>NZ_CP152484.1:1550000-2285000 GCF_019249765.2 Segatella copri | reverse complement strand
ACTTGGTATTGAAGGTTATCAATGAAAATAATTCCATTCCGGTTATCGTAATGGATTCTGAAAACCATGCTCAGACTTTTCGTAATGTTGATGTGGAAGGGAAAGATTATGCAGATTCCCTTGCTTATGCTTCTGCCATCGGTCAGCGGCTCTTGAAACAAGGCAAGAATATTAAAATTGAACTAGATGATTCAACGCATGACTATATTCAGGTTTGCTATGATGAATCCCTCATGATACGACGTCTGTCAGCTTATCCTTATATTCAGTTGGGGGTAGTTATGCTCTTTGTGGTTATTGCCATCTTTGCTTTGCTTACTTCTAAAAGAGCGGAACAGAATAAGGTGTGGGTGGGGTTGTCTAAAGAAACTGCTCATCAGTTGGGTACTCCAATTTCCAGTCTGATGGCTTGGATTGAAATTCTGAAGATGAATTATCCGGATGACGAACTCATTCCTGAAATGAACAAGGATATCCAGCGTTTGCAACTGATAGCAGACCGTTTCTCAAAGATAGGTGCCCTGCCAGAACCTGTTCCTGCAAGTTTGAACGAAGTGATGAATCATGTTATAGACTACATGGATCGTCGAACATCGAAGAAAGTTAAAATGGTGAAGGAAATACCTGAACAGGATGTTATCGTTAAGATGAATGCTTCTCTCTTTGAATGGGTGGTAGAAAATCTGTCGAAGAATGCTGTTGATGCTATGGGAGCAAATGGTGGACAGATTACGCTCCATGTGGAAGAAACAGATGATAAAGCTATTATAGAAGTTTCAGATACAGGAAATGGTATAAGAAAAAAGGATTTGAAGAATGTATTCCGTCCCGGTTTTACTACCAAAAAGCGAGGCTGGGGCTTAGGTTTATCACTAGCTAAACGAATCGTAGAAGAATACCATCATGGTAAAATATGGGTAAAAAGTACAGAAATTGGGCATGGAACCACCTTCAGAATCGAGTTAAAGAAAGAATAATCAATTAATAATGAGTGATTTTAGTGATTTTTACATAAAAAATTATTTTATCTCAAAAATTATTTGTAACTTTGCAGCCCGAAATAATATAGTATATATTGAATATGTGTAACATAGATTCTTTTAAGATTGATTTGAAAGCTTTACCTCAAGGGATAACCGAAAAGGAATTTAAGCTTACCAATGAATATTTTGAGGCAATCGATGCTCCTGATGTTCAGAGAGGCGAGTTGTCAAGTAGTCTGTCTATCAATAGGACGGACGACTTCTTCGAACTCAATTTTCATACAGAGGGAGTGGTTCACATACCATGCGACATCTGTCTGGACGATATGGACCAAACCATTGAGACTGATGACAGACTTGTCGTAAAATTCGGAGAAGAGTACTCAGAGGATGATGAACTGGTGACTGTGGCCGAGAACGAAGGAATGCTCGATGTCGCTTGGTTTATCTATGAATTTATAGATCTCAATATTCCCATCAAGCATGTGCATGCACCTGGAAAATGCAACCCTGCTATGATTGAAAAGCTCAATGAGCATTCTGCCGCCCGAAGCGGTGAGGAAGAAGAGGAAACTGTAGATCCACGCTGGGAAGCTCTATTGAAATTGAAAAAATAAAAATTAAAATTTTAAACATTTAAAAAATTATGGCACATCCTAAAAGAAGACAGTCAAAGACACGTACACTTAAGAGAAGAACTCATGATAAGGCAGTAGCTCCTACATTGGCAGTTTGCCCTAACTGTGGTGCATACTATGTATACCACACTGTTTGCCCTACTTGCGGTTACTATCGTGGTAAGGTTGCAATCGTTAAGGAAGCAGCTGAATAATGGGTAAGATTAATGCTGTAATTACAGGTGTCGGTGGCTACGTGCCAGACTATATCCTCAACAATGAGGAGTTATCTCGCATGGTAGATACTACAGATGAGTGGATTACCACCCGTGTGGGTATCAAAGAGCGCCGCATCCTTACAGAGGAAGGTCTTGGAACCAGCTATCTGGCACGTAAAGCTGCCAAGCAGTTGATTCAGAAGACTGGCGTGGATCCAGATACAATCGATGCATTGATTGTAACAACCACGACACCTGACTATAAGTTCCCTTCTACAGCATCTATCGTCCTCGGCAAGCTGGGTTTGAAGAATGCTTTTGCATTTGACTTCTCTGCTGCTTGCTGTGGATTCTTGTATACCCTTGATGTTGCTGCAAGCATGATTCAGAGTGGTAGATACAAGAAGATTATTGTGATTGGTGCTGACAAGATGTCTTCACTGGTAGATTACACTGACCGTGCTACTTGCGTTCTCTTCGGAGATGGTGCAGGTGCGGTTTTGGTGGAGGCAACTGAAGAGGAGAACGTTGGAGTTCAGAACTCATACCTTCGTACAGATGGACAAGGTTTGCCTTTCCTTCACATGAAGGCTGGTGGTTCTGTTTGCCCTCCTTCACATTTTACAGTTGATCATCGCCTGCACTATCTTTATCAGGAAGGTCGTACTGTATTCCGTTACGCAGTAACAGATATGAGCAACGACGTGATGAAGATCATGGAAATGAACAATCTGAAGGCTGATGATGTGAACTGGGTAATTCCTCACGAGGCTAATCTCCGTATTATCGAGGCAGTAACCAAGCGTGCTGGAATTCCACTTGATAAGGTGGTTGTAAACATCGATCATTATGGAAATACTAGTGCAGCAACAATTCCATTGGCACTCTGGGATGCTGAAAGCCAATTGAAGAAGGGCGATAACGTCATCTTCACAGCATTTGGTGCAGGATTTGTACATGGCGCTTCTTTCTATAAGTGGGCGTATGATGGCGCTGCTTACGGAAAGTAATCTATAAAAATAGGATAGAATAATAATCTATATAAGGAAACGCATCTTTCTTATTTCTCTATAAATAAGTAAGGATGCGTTTCTTTAGCTTAAAAACAATAGAGGCTTAACTTCTTGATAGTAAAATTTTGCTAAATTCAATTTTTTATGCATAAAGCTGGTTTCGTTAATATAGTAGGTAACCCTAATGTGGGAAAAAGTACCTTGATGAATCAATTGGTGGGTGAACGTATTAGTATTGCAACTTTTAAGGCTCAGACAACCCGTCATCGTATCATGGGTATTGTGAATACTGATGATATGCAGATTGTATTTTCTGATACTCCTGGTGTTTTGAAACCTAATTACAAGATGCAGGAGATGATGCTTGCCTTCTCTGAGAGTGCATTGGCGGATGCTGATGTGCTGCTTTATGTGACTGATGTGATAGAAAACCCTGAAAAGAACATGGAATTCTTGGAAAAGGTTAAGAAAATGCAGATTCCTGTACTCTTGCTCATCAACAAGATTGATCAGAGTGATCCGAAGAAGTTGGGTGATATTGTTGAAAAATGGCACTCTTTGTTGCCTAATGCAGAGATTCTTCCTATCTCAGCGAAGAATAAATTCGGAACGGATATGCTCTTGAAGCGCATTAAGGAACTCTTGCCGGAATCTCCTGCTTTCTTTGATAAGGATCAGCTGACAGACAAGCCTGCCCGTTTCTTCGTTTCAGAGATTATCCGAGAAAAGATTTTGCTCTATTATGATAAGGAAATACCTTATTCTGTAGAGGTAAGAGTGGAGCGATTTAAGGAAGATGAAAAACGTATCCACATTAATGCGGTGATTTATGTTGAACGTGATTCCCAAAAGGGTATCATCATCGGGCACCAGGGTATCGCATTGAAAAAGGTGAATACCGAGAGTCGTAAGGCTTTGGAAAAGTTCTTCGACAAGAAAATCTTCTTGGAGACTTTCGTAAAAGTTGATAAGGATTGGCGCAGCTCTCAGCGAGAACTTGATGCCTTTGGATATAATCCGGAATAATTGATAGTTAAGAGCTAATAGTTTAAAGACGCCCTTAATAACTATAAACTATCAACTGTAAACTATCAACTAAAATAACTCCTCCCTGAATGTAATCGAGGGAGTGACTCTCGCCAAAAGAGCGAGGGCCGGAGCAAGGTCAGCTTCGGCAAATTATTAACTTGGATGCAGAGACCACATCCTTGAATACCTCCTAAAAGGAAGGAGGATAATGACTGTTTATGGCAAATTTAGTAGCTATTGTAGGACGCCCTAATGTGGGTAAGTCTACTTTATTTAATCGTTTGACTCAATCACGTCGCGCTATCGTTAGTGATACTGCCGGTACGACTCGTGACCGTCAGTATGGTAAGTGCAGTTGGAATGGTAGGGAATTTTCTGTTGTTGATACCGGTGGTTGGGTTGTAAAATCTGATGATATTTTTGAAGATGCTATCCGCAAGCAGGTGCTTGTTGCTACAGAAGAGGCTGACCTGGTTCTCTTTCTGGTAGACGTTAACACGGGCCTTACTGATTGGGATGAGGACGTGGCGCTTATTTTGCGTCGTGCCAAATTGCCTGTTATCCTTGTTGCTAACAAGGTTGATAACAGCGCAGAGTATTATCAGGCTGCTGAGTTCTACAAGTTAGGCTTGGGGGATCCCCAGTGTATCAGTGCAGCTACAGGTGGTGGTACTGGTGATTTGCTTGATATGATTCTGGACAAACTTCAGGACAATCCTGAGGAGGTAATCGAAGAAGATATTCCTCGTTTTGCGGTAGTTGGTCGTCCGAATGCTGGTAAGAGTAGCATTATCAATGCTTTTATTGGTGAGGATCGTAATATCGTGACAGAAATTGCTGGTACTACACGTGATAGTATCTATACCAGATACGATAAGTTTGGTTTCGATTTTTACCTGGTTGATACAGCCGGTATCCGTCGTAAGAACAAGGTAAGCGAAGACTTGGAATTCTATTCTGTGATGCGTTCTATCCGTGCCATCGAGAATAGTGATGTCTGCATCCTGATGCTTGATGCTACCCGTGGTATCGAAACCCAGGATATGAACATCTTCCAGTTGATTCAGAAGAACAACAAGAGTCTGGTGGTTGTAGTAAACAAATGGGATTTGGTTGAGGAGAAGAATCAGAAGGTAATTGATACTTTTGAAAATGCAATCCGTAAGCGTATGGCTCCATTCGTAGACTTTCCTATCATCTTTGCTTCAGCCTTGACTAAGCAGCGTATTTTCCGAGTATTGGAAACAGCCAAGGAAGTTTACCAGAACCGTAAGGCTCATATTGGAACTTCTAAGTTGAATGAGGTGATGTTGCCTATTATCGAGGCATATCCTCCACAGAGCATAAAGGGTAAGTATATCAAAATTAAGTATTGCACCCAGTTGCCTAATACAACGATTCCTTCGTTTGTGTTCTATGCAAACTTGCCTCAGTATGTCAAGGAGAACTATCGCCGTTTCCTGGAGAATAAGATTCGTGAGAACTGGTCATTACATGGCTGTCCTATCAACGTCTTCATTCGTCAGAAGTAAATAAATGAAGCGAAGAATGCAGAATCAAAGTGTATAAAAATGAAGAAACTTTTGATTTTTATGATATTCGTGATGGGATTGTTTTTTTCTTCCTGTAGGGAGGAAAAATCTGATCCTGGCTATCTTGCAGGTATTGCAGCCAAGGGATATTATGATTTGCTTTTAGAGGGCAAGTATAAGGAGTTTGTAGATGGTTACAATCAACCTTATCGGTTGCCAAATGGCTATCAGGATCAATTGCTGATGAATGCCAAAATGTTTGTTGAGCAGCAGCAAGATGAACATAAAGGTATGGTTAAGGTGAATGTTCTGAATGCAAAAGCTGATACAGCGCATCATGTTGCTGATGTTTTTTTGCAAGTGGTGTATGGTGACAGTACTAAAGAACAGATTGTGGTACCTATGGTAGAGGTAAAGGATGCCTGGAAAATGAGATAGTATTTATTTTGTAATAAAAAAGCCATCAGCCAGTTTCTGGGCTGATGGCTTTTTTTGAACGATACTGTTTTATTTGTTTTTAGCTTCTTCCAGCTCCACCTCCTTTACTTTGCGGAAGAGATCGGAAGCAAAGACTAAATCGTTGAGTTTCTCGTTTGTTGAGGTCATCACTTCATCTTTGTTGCCTTGCCATTCTTTATGACCTTGGTAGATAAAGCAGATGTTTTCACCAATGCCCATCACCGAATTCATGTCATGGGTGTTGATGATGGTAGTCATATTATAGTCTTTGGTGATGCCTGAAAGCAGTTCATCTATCACAAGTGAGGTCTTTGGATCCAAACCTGAGTTTGGCTCATCGCAGAACAAGTATTTTGGATTCATTACGATGGCACGTGCAATAGCTACTCGTTTCTGCATACCACCCGAGATTTCTCCAGGATATTTCTGCTGAGCCTCTATCAGATTGACGCGGTCAAGGCATTCCTGGGCCCGTTTTACGCGTTCCCTGTAATTCATAGTAGAGAACATATCAAGTGGGAACATGACATTCTCAAGTACATTCAAAGAGTCGAACAGGGCTGCGCTTTGGAAAATCATTCCCATCTCGCGGCGCATCAGAACTTTTTCTTTTTTCGACATCTGGGTGAAGTCACGGTCATCGTAGAGAACTTTGCCACTTGTAGGCTGAAGTAATCCTACGAGATTCTTCATGAGTACGGTCTTTCCGGAACCGCTCTGTCCGATTATCAAATTAGTCTTTCCTGTTTCAAAGGTGACGTTTATATTGTCTAATACAACCTTGTCGCCAAACGACTTGGTGAGATTTCTTACTTCTATCATAGTTTACGAGAGAATTTGAGTGAGGAAAACATCTGAAAACAGAATCAAAACACTAGAACAGACAACAGCATCGGTTGACGATTTTCCAACCTCAACAGATCCACCTTCTACGGTATAACCGAAATAAGAAGATACGCTGGAAATGATGAATGCAAAGAAAAGACTCTTGATAATGCTCATCCATACAAACCATTGGTTAAATGAATGTTGCAAGCCAAGTGTCAGATCATCTGGTGGTAGGATATGCCCAATATACGCTGTTCCGTAGGCGCCGATAATACCCATGCCAGAACTGAAGATAACCAGGAATGGCATGATGGTAACCAAACCGAGAATTTTAGGCAGAATGAGGTAACATGCAGAGTTCACTCCCATGATATCAAGGGCATCAATCTGTTGGGTGACACGCATTGTTCCCAACTCCGAAGCGATATTAGAACCCACTTTACCTGCGAGAATCAGACACATGATACTTGATGAGAACTCCAAAAGCATGATTTCTCGAGTGGTGTAACCTGAAACCCATCGTGGCATCCATGGACTCTGAATGTTCAATTTCATCTGGATGCAGATAACTGCTCCAATGAAGAAGGATATCAGTAAAACGATACCAATAGAGTCAATACCCAATTGCGACATCTCCTTGATGTATTGTTTCAAGAACATGCGCATGCGCTCAGGACGGGAAAAAGAACGTCCCATCAATATGAGATATTTACCGAAGGTGGTAAGCCATTTTTCTATTAACATGCTATTATAAAACTGAATTTTGCTGCAAAATTAACCAAAATCCTCTAAAAAACTGCAATATTATGAATAGTTTTTGATTTTATAAGCGATATTTCCTTTATTTTTAGTATTTTTGCAGCCAAATTAGCTAATTATGGACGAAATTAACAATAACGAACAGCAAAATCAGAATTCTCTGGTTTTGCGAACAGAGGGATTGGTGAAGCGCTATGGTAAACGAACGGTTGCCAATGGAGTTTCTATCAATGTGAAGCAAGGAGAAATTGTGGGATTACTGGGACCTAATGGTGCTGGTAAGACAACTTCTTTCTATATGACAACTGGACTTGTTGTGCCTAATGAGGGACATGTCTTTCTGGGAGATCAGGAAATTACTGATTTTCCTGTATACAAACGTGCCCGTGCGGGAATCGGATACCTGCCTCAGGAGGCCAGTGTTTTCCGCAAGATGAGTGTTGAGGACAATATACTTTCAGTTTTGGAAATGACAGGAAAACCACGTAGTTATCAGTTGCAGAAATTAGAGAGTCTTATTAGCGAGTTTCGTCTCAATAAGGTTCGTAAGAATAAGGGTGACCAGCTTTCTGGAGGTGAGCGCCGCCGTACAGAGATTGCCCGTTGCCTGGCTATAGACCCTAAGTTTATCATGCTCGATGAGCCATTTGCTGGTGTTGACCCTATTGCGGTAGAAGATATTCAGCATATTGTATGGCAGTTGAAGTATCGCAATATCGGTATTTTGATTACCGACCATAATGTACAGGAGACTCTGACCATTACAGACAGAGCCTATCTGCTGTTCGAAGGTAAGATTCTTTTTCAAGGCAAACCGGAGGAATTGGCAGAGAATAAGATTGTGCGCGAAAAGTATCTGAGTAACAGTTTTGTGCTCAGAAAGAAGGACTTTCAGCTCATAGATGAGCAAAAAAGAGCCAAAGAAGCAGCGACTGATGGTTAAAAAATCATTTTTTTCTCTTATATATTAGGTATATCCATTAAAAATGTGTAATTTTGCAAGCCAATTGCGGTTATACACGAAAACTGTAGAATTAAAGAAAATATTAACAATAATAAAATAACAAATATCAAGATGAAAATTTCATTTGAAAATCCTGACAAGATTAATGGTCTTTTGACCCTCGTTGTCGAAGAGGAAGATTACAAGAATGATGTCGAGAAGACATTGAAAGATTATCGTAAGAAGGCTAATGTTCCAGGTTTCCGTCCTGGTCAGGCTCCTATGGGTATGATTAAGCGTCAGTTCGGTCCATCTGTAAAAATGGAAGCTATCAACAAGCTCGTTGGTCAGCAGATTTACAAGTATGTACAGGACAACAATATCCAGATGCTCGGTGAGCCTCTCCCATCAGAGAAGCAGGAGCCAGCTGACTTGGAGAATGGTACTTCTTTCACATTTATGTTTGATATCGCTGTTGCTCCAGAGTTCAAGGTAACTCTCAATGGTCGCGACAAGGTTGATTATTATAACATCACAGTTGATGATAAGATTCTCGATCAGCAGATTGATATGTACGCTCAGCGTGCAGGTAGCTATGAGAAGGCTGAGAAGTACGAGGAGAATGACCTTTTGAAGGGTGACTTGCGTGAGCTTGATGAAAATGGCAATACCAAGGAAGGTGGTATCACTGTAGAGGGTGCTATCCTGATGCCTAGCTACATCAAGGTTGACGAGCAGAAGAATCTCTTCAACGATGCTAAGCTCGGTGATGTAATCACATTCAACCCTAAGAAGGCTTATCCAGAGAACGATACAGAGGTTTCTTCACTCCTGAAGATTGAGCGTGAAGCTGTTAAGAACTTGGAGTCAGAGTTCAGCTTCCAGATTACAGAAATCCAGCGTTTCAAGAAGCATGAAATCAACGAAGAGCTCTTTAAGCAGGTTCTCGGTGAGGATACTGACGTGAAGGACGAGGCTGCTTTCCGTGCTAAGATTGCAGAGGGCTTGAAGGCACAGCTCGTTAACGACTCAGATTATAAGTTCATTCTCGACGTTCGCGAGCATTGCGAGAAGAAGGTAGGTGAATTGCAGTTCCCAGATGCACTCTTGAAACGTATCATGTTGGCTAACAACAAGGATAAGGGCGAGGAGTTCGTAGAGAAGAACTATGCTGAGAGCATCAAGGAGTTGACATGGCATCTTATCAAGGAGCAGCTTATCAAGGCTCAGAATATCAAGGTTGATGACAATGACCTGATGGAGACAGCTAAGGAGGCAGCTCGTGCTCAGTTCGCTCAGTATGGTATGAACAACATTCCTGAGGAGTACATTGAGAACTATGCTAAGGAAATCCTCAAGAAGGGTGACGCTACAGATGCACTTGTAGATCGCTCTATCGATCGTAAGTTGGCTGCAGCTCTGAAAACAGCTGTAAAACTCAACGAAAAGGAGATTTCTGTAGAAGATTTCAACAAGATGATGCAGGAATAACATTTTTTTGAAAAAAAACTTCAAATAAATACGAGGTTATCGACTTTTTTTATTATCTTTGTTCCACCGAACGAGAAATAAGGGTCGATAACCTCTTTTTTCGTATGGTTTAAGACGTAAAATACTATATAGATATGAACGATTTTAGAAAATATGCAACCAAGCATCTTGGTATGAATGGTATGGTGCTTGATGATGTTATTAAGGCACAGGCTCAGTATATGAACCCTTACATCTTGGAGGAGCGTCAGCTGAACGTTACTCAGATGGATGTATTCTCTCGCTTAATGATGGACCGTATCATCTTCCTGGGTACACAGATTGATGACTACACCGCAAATACATTGCAGGCGCAATTGCTGTATCTGGATTCTGTAGATAGTGGCAAAGATATTTCTATCTATTTGAATAGTCCTGGTGGTAGCGTTACTGCCGGTTTGGGTATTTATGATACCATGCAGTTTATCTCTAGCGATGTAGCTACTATCTGTACAGGTATGGCTGCTTCTATGGCTGCCGTGCTGCTTGTTTCTGGTCAGGAGGGTAAGCGTTCTGCTTTGCCTCATAGCCGTGTCATGATTCACCAGCCATTAGGTGGCGTTCAGGGTCAGGCTTCTGATATTGAGATTGAGGCTCGCGAAATCTTGAAGATGAAGAAGGAATTGTATACTATCATTTCTGACCATTCTCATACTCCTTATGATAAGGTTTATGCTGATAGCGACCGTAATTATTGGATGACAGCTGAAGAAGCCAAGGAATATGGAATGATAGATAATGTGTTGGTTCGTAAATAACGAATTGTTTTAAGTAAATATGCGTATATATAATAAGGTGCGCAAGAAGAGATAATAATTATAATATGCCAAAGAAAGTATGTAGCTTCTGTGGAAGATCAGAAAATGAAGTCAGATTACTCATCACGGGTATCAATGGCTTCATTTGCGAAGATTGTGCTAAGCAGGCTTATGAAATTATACAGTCTACAGGGGTCTTAGCTCCTAAAGCTGGGGAGGGTAAGTTTGTTCTCAAAGAGGTGCCAAAGCCTGTAGAGATCAAAAAATACCTGGATGAATATATCATCGGTCAGGATCAGGCTAAGCGCAATTTGGCTGTCGCTGTATATAACCACTACAAGCGTTTGCAGCAGCCAAAGGATGAAGATGGTGTAGAAATCGAAAAGAGTAATATCATCATGGTTGGTAGTACCGGTACAGGTAAAACCTTGTTGGCGCGTACAATAGCTAAGATGTTGGATGTTCCTTTCACCATTGTTGATGCCACTGTATTTACTGAAGCAGGTTATGTGGGTGAAGACGTTGAAAGCATCTTGTCGCGTCTGTTGCAGGTTGCTGATTATGATGTGGCTGCAGCAGAAAGGGGCATTGTGTTCATTGATGAGATTGATAAGATAGCCCGCAAGAGCGATAATCCTTCTATCACGCGTGATGTGAGTGGCGAAGGTGTACAGCAGGGATTGTTGAAACTCTTGGAAGGTACCATGGTTAATGTTCCGCCTAAGGGTGGACGCAAGCATCCTGATCAGGATTATATCCATGTAGATACCAAGAATATCCTGTTTATCTGTGGTGGTGCTTTTGATGGTATTGAGCGTAAAATAGCTCAGCGTATGAATACGCACGTAGTAGGCTATAATTCGGTTCAGAATGTAGCTAAGATAGATAAGAAGGATTTGATGCAGTATATCCTTCCACAGGATTTGAAGTCTTTTGGCTTGATACCTGAAATTATCGGCCGTTTGCCTGTGCTTACTTATCTCAATCCGTTGGATAGGGAGGCTTTGCGCAAAATCTTGGTTGAACCTAAGAATTCAATTGTCAAGCAGTATCAGAAATTGTTTGAGATGGATGGCATCAAGTTGGAGTTTGATGAGGAAGCACTCGATTATATCGTAGATAAGGCGGTAGAGTATAAATTGGGTGCTCGCGGACTTCGTTCAATTGTTGAAGCTGTGATGATGGATGCTATGTTTGAGATTCCATCAGAGAAGGTTAAATCATTCACTGTTACGCTGGAGTATACCAAGCAACAGTTGGATAAATCTCATCTCGGACAGTTGGAAACAGCATAAATCAGTTGGGCTTTTCGCCCAATTGAATGCTATTTAATCGTATATATAGACATATATAATATAATAATAGGTGGATATGACAGAACAGGTTAATCTTACAGGACAGTTGAAGCATTATTTCGGCTTCGATTCGTTTAAGGGTGATCAAGAGGCAATCATCAGAAATTTGATGAGTGGCAATGATACTTTTGTGTTGATGCCTACAGGTGGCGGTAAGAGTTTGTGTTACCAGTTGCCTTCGCTCATTATGGAGGGCACAGCTATTGTGATTTCTCCTCTGATTGCTTTGATGAAGAACCAGGTAGATGTTATTAATGGTTTGAGTGAAAGTGATGGCGTGGCTCATTATCTCAATTCATCATTGAATAAGTCGGCTATTGAGAAGGTGAAGAATGATATTCTCAATGGTACGACCAAACTCCTGTATGTTGCACCTGAATCTTTGACGAAAGAAGATAATGTTGAGTTCCTTAAAACAGTAAAGATTTCGTTCTATGCCATTGATGAGGCTCACTGTATCTCTGAGTGGGGACACGATTTCAGACCAGAGTATCGTCGTATTCGCCCTATTATTAACGAAATAGGTGTTGCACCTGTGATAGCGCTTACAGCTACTGCAACAGATAAGGTACGTACTGATATCAAGAAAAACTTAGGCATCATGGATGCCAAAGAATTCAAGAGTTCTTTTAACCGCCCTAACTTGTATTATGAGGTGCGCCCGAAGAACAAGGATATCGATCGTCAGATCATCATGTTTATTCGTCAACACAAAGGAAAGAGTGGTATTATCTATTGTCTCTCCCGTAAGAAAGTAGAGGAATTGGCAGAGGTATTGAAAGCCAATGAAATCAAAGCAGCTCCTTATCATGCCGGTCTTGATTCGGCTACCCGTTCTCAAACCCAGGATGATTTTCTGATGGAGCGTATTGATGTCATTGTTGCTACTATCGCCTTCGGAATGGGTATCGATAAACCTGATGTCCGTTTTGTTATTCATTATGATATACCCAAGAGCTTGGAAGGTTATTATCAGGAAACGGGTAGAGCTGGCCGTGATGGCGGTGAGGGCATCTGTATCGCCTTCTATGCCCGTAAAGACCTCAGAAAACTGGAGAAGTTTATGGAGAACAAACCTGTAGCAGAACAGGATATCGGCAGACAGTTGTTGCAGGAAACGGCTGCCTATGCAGAATCGTCTGTCTGTCGCAGAAAAATGTTGCTTCATTATTTTGGTGAGGAATATCATGAAGAAAACTGCCATAACTGCGACAACTGCCTGCATCCTACAGAAAAATTCGAGGCTAAGGATGCGCTGCTCGTTGTTTTGGAGTCTGTTGCTGCGGTGAAGGAGAATTTCCGCCAGGAATATATCATCGATTTTGTTAAGGGACGTGCTACTGATGATATCGTTTCTCACAAGCATGATGAACTGGAGGAGTTTGGAGCAGGAGAAGATATGGATGCTAAAGTTTGGAATCCTGTTATCCGTCAGGCGTTGATAGCCGGTTATCTCAAGAAAGATGTAGAGAACTATGGCCTTTTGAAGTTGACAGCTGCGGGTAAGCGTTTCATTAAGAATCCTGAATCATTCATGATCGTTGCCGATAAGGAATTCTCTGATGATTTTGATGGAGCGCCTCTGAGCGAGCATAATACAGGTGCTTTGGATCAGACACTTTTCTCCATGTTGAAAGACTTGCGTAAGACAGTAGCAAAGAAGCATAAATTGCCGCCTTATGTTATTTTCCAGGATATTTCTCTGGAACAGATGGCAACGATGTATCCTGTAGATATGCAGGAATTGCAGAACATACAGGGAGTTGGAGCCGGTAAGGCAAAGAGGTATGGTAAGGAGTTCTGTAAATTGATCAATCAGTATTGTGAAGAGAATCTGATAGAGCGTCCTGAGGAATTACGTGTCAGGACAGTTGCCAAGAAATCAGTCTTGAAGGTAAGCATCATTCAGAGCATAGACCGCCAGATAGATCTTGATGATTTGGCAGAAGCAAAAGGTTTGGATTTCTCAGAATTGCTTGACGAAATAGAGGCAATCGTTTACAGCGGTACCAAGCTGAATATCGATTATTTCATAGAGAAAGTTGTGGATGATGACCATGTAGATGACATCTACGATTACTTCATGGAGAGCGATACTGATGATTTGAATGCGGCTCAAGATGAATTGGGTGAAGACTACAATGAAGACGAAATTCGACTCGTCAGAATCAAGTTTTTGTCCGAACAAGCCAACTAATCACGTTAAATAGCATTAATAAGGTAAGATTTTCGTGAAAAGCGAACTCTATCTGAGAAATTATTGCTAAATTTGCACGCAATAAATTTTTAAAGGTTACAATATGTCATCATTTGTTGCAGATAAAATTGTAATGGACGGTCTCACTTACGACGACGTCCTTCTTATCCCTGCGTATTCAGAGGTACTACCAAAACAGGTAGAGTTGAAAACCAAGTTCTCTCGTAACATCGAGTTGAACGTTCCATTCGTTACAGCAGCGATGGACACCGTTACCGAGGCTTCAATGGCGATAGCTATCGCTCGTGAAGGTGGTATCGGTGTAATTCACAAGAACATGACCATTGAGGAGCAAGCTCGTCAGGTTGCTATTGTGAAGCGTGCTGAGAATGGTATGATTTATGACCCTGTCACCATCCGTCGTGGCAGTACAGTGAAGGATGCTCTTGATATGATGCATGATTATCATATCGGTGGTATTCCTGTGGTAGATGATGAAAATCATCTTGTAGGTATTGTTACCAACCGTGATCTTCGTTTTGAGCGCCACATGGACAAGAAGATTGATGAGGTAATGACTAGCAAGAATTTGGTTACCACTCACATCCAGACCGACTTGGTTGCTGCTGCTGCCATCCTGCAGGAGAATAAGATTGAGAAACTCCCTGTAGTTGACAACGAGAATCACCTGGTAGGTTTGATTACTTACAAGGACATCACAAAGGCTAAGGACAAACCTATGGCTTGCAAGGATGCCAAGGGACGTCTTCGTGTGGCTGCCGGTGTGGGTGTTACTGTAGATACATTGGATCGTGCCAAGGCTTTGGTTGAGGCTGGTGCTGATGCTATCGTTATCGATACTGCTCATGGTCACTCTAAGGGTGTAGTTGAGAAACTCAAGCAAGTTAAGGCTGCCTTCCCACAGGTAGATGTTGTGGTAGGTAATGTGGCTACTGGTGAGGCTGCCAAGTATTTGGTAGAGAATGGTGCTGATGGTGTTAAGGTAGGTATCGGTCCTGGTTCTATCTGTACTACTCGTGTGGTTGCCGGTGTTGGCGTTCCACAGTTGAGTGCTGTTTATGATGTATATTCTGCTCTTAAGGGTACTGGTGTGCCTTTGATAGCTGATGGCGGTCTTCGTTACTCAGGTGATGTAGTGAAGGCTTTGGCTGCCGGTGGTAGCTGCGTCATGATCGGTTCTTTGGTTGCAGGTACTGAGGAGAGTCCTGGTGATACCATTATCTTCAATGGCCGTAAGTTTAAGAGCTATCGTGGTATGGGTTCTTTGGAGGCTATGGAACAGAAGAATGGTTCTAAGGACCGTTACTTCCAGGGTGATACCAAGGATGTCAAGAAATTGGTTCCAGAGGGTATTGCTGGTCGTGTGCCTTACAAGGGAACTGTCCAGGAGGTCATCTACCAGCTGATTGGTGGTTTGCGTTCTGGTATGGGATATTGCGGTGCTGCTACCATCGAGAACTTGCACAATGCCAAGTTCGCTCGTATCACAAATGCAGGTGTGTTGGAGAGTCATCCACATGATATCACTATCACTAGTGAGGCTCCTAACTATAGCCGTCCTGAATAATATAATTAGGAAATATGAAGTTTTATGCACTTATAGCGGCAATGCTCCTTTCGGGGAGCATTGCTTTTGCTCATACCGACCCAATTGTTATGATTATTGATGGTCAATCTGTCAAGAAGTCGGAATTTGAGTACTTTTATCAGAAAAATCATTTGGGAAATACGGTTGATTCTAAAAGTGTCAAGGTGTTTACCGATGGCTTTGTTGATTATAAGCTGAAAGTGCAAGCTGCTAAGGAGGCTCATCTCGATACTTTGCCTAATATCAGGCGTGTGTTGAAACGATATGATGATGTCGAGTCATGCGAGTTGATGCCCGATAAAGGCAGTGTTCATGTTGCACATATCCTCTTGAGATTGGGACAGAAAGCATCTTACCAGGAACAGGAGGTGGTGGAAAGAAGAATCGATTCTATTTATCAGGCTCTTTGTAAAGGTGCAGATTTTGCAGACCTGGCAAAAAAGTGTTCTGATGATAACGGGTCTGCGGTCAATGGGGGGACTTTGGCATGGTTTACAAAAGGTCAGACTGTGCAGGCTTTTGAAAAAGTAGCTTTCTCTCTGCGAAAGGGTGAGATTAGTAGACCGTTTATGTCTGAGTTTGGTTATCATATCGTCAAGTTGCTGGATAAACATGATGATGGTAATCAGAAAAAATATTTTGCTGATGCTAAGGTAGAAAATTGGCGGGGAACCTACCAGCAGCAGGAGGAAGTAGAAAACCTTTTGCTGAATGAAATCTGCCAGCGTAATATTTGGGATAAGGCTGCTGCTGATAAAAAAGGTCTGGCTGCCTTCTATGCCAAGAATAAGAAAAAATACAAATGGGAAATGAAGCGCCTGAAGAAGATGAAGGTTAATCTGCCCCGGAATGGCGAATACCCGGATGTGGTACTTGCTGACTATCAAGACTCGTTAGAGAAACAATGGGTCGCACAATTGAAGAAGAAATATAAGGTGGTGGTTTTCCATAGCATGTTGACCACTCTCAATATACATTAATATATTATAGAAACAATACATGAATACTGGATATAAAATGACAATGGCATTTATAGCCCTGCTGATGATAGTAGGAATAAGTGCTAGTGCAACAAGAGCAAGCCGTAGTGCTTTGGCTCATGAGGCTGATTCTGCAAATATCAAGCAACAAGCTGCTGCCGATTCTCAGAAAATCAATGAGGGTAGTGTGGTTGATGAGGTAATTTGGGTTGTCGGCGATGAGGCTATCCTGAAGTCAGACGTCGAGGTAACCCGTTTGCAGGCTGAGGCTGAAGGTATTAAATATACTGGTGACCCAGACTGTTCTATTCCTGAGCAGATTGCCGTTCAGAAACTGTTTCTCCATCAGGCAGCTATCGATAGTATCGAAGTATCTGAGTCAGAAGTCATGAATGGTATCGACGAACAGATCAACAGTTGGGTTTCCATGATTGGTTCTCGTGAAAAACTGGAGGAGTATCGCAAGCAAAGTATCACCCAGATGCGCCAGCAGATGCATGATGATTTCAAAAACCAACAGCTGATTCAGAAGATGAAGCAGGAACTGGTGAAGGATATCAAGGTGTCTCCAGCTCAGGTACGTAAATACTTTAAGGATTTACCTGCCGACAGTATCCCTTTTGTTCCTACAGAGGTAGAGGTTGAGATTCTTACCATGCAGCCACGTATTCCTCTTGAGGAGATTAACCGTGTGAAAAATCAGTTGCGTGAGTTTACTGACCGTGTGAATAAGGGTGAGACTTCTTTTGCTACTTTGGCTCGTCTTTATTCTGAGGATCCGGGTTCAGCCCGTATGGGTGGCGAGATGGATTATATCGGTAGAGGTATGTTGGATCCTGCGTTTGCAAATGTAGCATTCAATCTTACCGATCCTAAGAAAATCTCAAAGATTGTTGAGTCTGAGTTTGGTTATCATATCATCCAGTTGATTGATAAGCGTGGTGATAAGATTAAGTGTCGCCATATCCTGCTCAAGCCTCAGGTTTCTCAAGATGCTATTGATAAGTCTATTGGCCGTCTGGATTCTATCGGTAATGATATCCGTGCCGCTAAGTTTACCTTTGAGCAGGCTGTTGAAGCATTGTCTGATGATAAGGATACCCGCAACAACAAGGGTTTGATGGCCAATGTTACTCCTGACCAGTCAAGAACTTCCCGCTTCCAGATGAAGGATCTGCCTACCGAGGTTGCCCGTACGGTAGATACAATGAAGGTAGGTGAGGTTTCTGCACCTTTCACGATGGTGAATTCCAAGGGTAAAACCACTTGTGCTCTGGTAAAACTGGTAAGTCGTGTTGACGGACATAGAGCTACTATTACCGAAGATTTTCAGGTGATGAAGGATGTAGTGTTGGCTAAGGAGCGTGCCCAGACCTTGCACGATTGGGTAGTCAATAAAATCAAGCACACTTATGTTCGTATGAACGATCGCTATAAGGATTGTAAGTTTGAATATCAAGGTTGGATTAAATGATAAATAAAAGATTAAATAATCATATCAGAGGGCATAGAATCATATCGGTTATGGTTCTATGCCTGTTTGGGTTTTGTCTGATGCAAGCCATGCAGGCTCCAAAGAAGCATGCCAGAAAACGCCCTCATGGTGACCGCGTATATCTTTTGCATGCAGATGAATTGTACTATGATATGTTCGGTAATAATCCTGATGCCCAAATATTGAAAGGTAAGGTCTCTTTCTTGCATCAGGGCAGTCATCTTACCTGTGACAGCGCGTATTTCTATCAGGCTTCTAATTCCGTGAAAGCTTTCGGACATGTTCATTACCGGCAGGGAGACACCTTGTCACTCACTTGTGATAGAGCAGAGTATGATGGGCAGATGCAGATGATGAGAGCACGCAAGAATGTGGTCTTGCATCATCGTCGGCAGACTTTGCGTACTGATAGCTTGGATTTCGACCGCTTGTATAATATGGCAAACTTCTTTGACGGCGGAACGCTGATTGATGGTAAGGATAAGCTGGTTGCCGATTGGGGTGAGTATCATACCGAAACGCGTGAGGCTAAGTTTGTCTATAATGTCAAGTTGCGCAGCGGCAAGGATGTTGTTACCACCGATACTTTGTATTACGATGTCCGTAAGTCAAAGGCTCACATGGTAGGACCTTCTAAGATTGTTTCCGGTGCAAGTGTTGTCAAGACAGAAGACGGATATTATGATACCAAGACCGATAGAGCACAGCTTTACGGCCGTTCTACGGTTATGGATAAAGACAAGACGCTTACGGGTGATACGCTCTATTATGTAAAGGATGGGGAGAGTACCGGATATGGCAATGTGGTTTATGTAGACAAGAAAAATAAAAATTCCCTTACTTGCAATTATCTGCGTTACAACGAGAAAACCGGTAATGGCTTTGCCACCCGCAATCCTGTAGCAATCGACTATTCGCAGAAAGATACCCTTTGGGTTCATTCTGATACCATGCGTATCAATACCTTCCATATCAATACCGATTCGGTGTACCGTAAGGTGCATGCTTATCCTAAGGTCCGTGCCTATCGTCTGGATATGCAGGCCATCTGCGATTCCTTGGTTTTCAATTCTCAGGATTCTTGCATGACCATGTATAAGGATCCTATCGTCTGGAATGGAAACCGTCAGTTGCTGGGCGAGAAGATTCTGGTCTTCATGAACGACTCTACCGTTCGTTTTGCCCATGTCATCGGACAGGCACTGTCTGTAGAGCAGATGCCGGATAGTGTTCATTTCAATCAGATCAGCTCTTCTGAGATGAAATCTTACTTTGAAAAAGGTGAGATTAAACAAGGAGAGTCTATCGGTAATGTGCAGACCATCTATTATATGACGGATGATAAGGACAGTTCGCTCATTGGCTTGAATTATCTGGAGACCGATACCATGCGCATGTATATGGGACCGGGCAGGAAGATGGAGAAAATCTGGACCAATAAGTTTACGTCTACCATGTATCCTATGACGCAGATTCCGCCGGCAAAATATAAACTTAACAATTTTGCCTGGTTCGAGGACTTGCGTCCTAAAGATAAGAATGATATCTTTGTATGGCGTGGTAAATCCAAGGGCTCCGAACTCAAGAAAATTAAGCGTCATGAAGCTCCACTTCAGAAACTGACTGACTGATTATAATGAAGCATCATTTTCTTATATGATTAATATTTAGAGATGAGTGATATTATTCAACTTTTACCCGATTCTGTTGCCAATCAGATAGCAGCAGGTGAGGTTATACAGCGTCCGGCTTCAGTTATCAAGGAGCTGGTCGAAAATGCAGTCGATGCGGGTGCCAGGAATATCCATGTCACGGTTACCGATGCTGGCCGTACCAACATCCAGGTGATAGATGATGGAAAAGGTATGTCTGAAACCGATGCTCGTTTGGCTTTCGAACGTCATTCTACTTCCAAAATCCGTAAGGCTGATGATTTGTTTGCTCTTCGCACCATGGGCTTCCGTGGCGAAGCTTTGGCATCAATAGCTGCTGTGGCTCAGGTAGAACTGAAGTCACGACAGGCTACCGACGAGATAGGAACCCTGATACAGATTTCTGGTTCCCGATATGAGAAACAGGAGCCATGCTCCTGTGCTGTGGGAAGCATCTTCTCTGTCAGCAATATCTTTTATAATGTACCCGCGCGAAGAAAGTTCCTGAAGTCCAATTCTACAGAGTTGAACAATATTCTGACGGCTTTCGAGCGGATTGCATTGGTAAATCCTCAAATCACCTTTACTTTACATAGCAATGGTACCGAAGTATTCAATTTGCGTGCCGCTAATTTGCGTCAGCGCATTCTCGATGTCTTCGGCAAGCGTTTCAATCAGGAACTCCTGCCGGTAAATGTAGAAACCACTATGTGTAAGGTGTCTGGATTTGTGGGCAAACCGGAATCTGCCAGAAAGAAAGGTGTGCATCAGTTCTTCTTTGTCAACGGGAGATACATGAAACATCCTTATTTCAATAAGGCTGTGATGGCAGCTTATGACCGTCTGGTTCCTCAGGGTGAACAGGTGCCTTACTTTCTGTATTTTGATGTAGACCCGAAGGATATTGATGTGAATATCCATCCTACGAAGACTGAAATCAAATTCGAGAATGAGCAGGCTATCTGGCAAATCCTCTCGGCTTCGGTCAAGGAGTCCATCGGTATGTTCAATGATGTACCTACCATTGATTTCGATACCGAGGATAAACCGGACATCCCTGTTTACAATCCTGAGATGAGTACGGCTGCTGCGGCACCGAAGATCAGTTTGAATCCTGGTTATAATCCGTTCAAGTCTTCCTCTTCCACGGGAGCAGTCCCTATGGGAGCAGGCTTCTCTGTTCCTAAGTCGAAACCTCAGGTGGATGAAAAATGGGAACAGCTTTATGAAGGACTCAAAGATCAGGATGATGTGCAGGGGATGGAGCAGACCATGGTGTTTTCCGATGATTCTAGTCAGGATAATACGCCAGACAGTATCATTGCAGAGAAATCGCCAGCCCATTATCAGTATAAAGGTAAGTATATCATGACTGCGGTAAAATCGGGATTGATGATTATCGACCAGCATCGTGCCCATGTGCGTGTCTTGTTCGAACAGTATTTGCGCCAGTTGGCTGACCGGACCTTTCATTCACAGAAAGTCCTCTTTCCTGAGGTTGTGCAGTTCCCGATGTCAGAGAAGGTAATCTTTGAAAAGATCCTGCCTGAAATGGAATCGATGGGCTTTGAACTGGAAGATCTTGGAGGCGGAAGCTATGCCGTTAATTCAGTTCCTGGCGGACTTGAAGGATTGAATCCTCTTAAACTGGTACAGGACATGGTTTCTTCTGCAGTAGAAAAGGGCGTATCAGCCATTGATGAAATCAATCAGACTTTGGCTTTGAGTCTGGCTCGCCAGGCTGCAATACCTCAGGGGCAGATATTGAGTAATGAAGAGATGGAGGGGCTGGTGAATGATCTTTTTGCCTGCCAGAATGTCAATTATACGCCCGACGGAAAGTCGGTACTTTGTATCCTCCGTCAGCAGGAAATTGAGCATCTTTTAGGTTAAAAGCGAGGAAAAATCCCGTTTTTCTTAAAAAAGTTAACGAAAAATGCTATTTTTTTTAGAAAATGAAGGTTATTTCAAAAAATAGTATTATCTTTGCTCCGTCATTCAGAAGGTATATATATATATAAATTGATTTTTAAATTATAAAGTTATGAAAAAGTTATTAGCAGTGCTAGCATTGGCTAGCGTAACAATGGGCAGTATGGCTCAGGATGCAGCAACTACTGAGAAGTATAGCGTTGCAACAAATTCTTTCTGGAGCAATTGGTTTGTTCAGGCAAACGTTGCTGGTTCTGCATTCTGGGGCAACCAGGAAGAGGGCAATGGTTTCTCTAAGAGCCCACTCAAGGGTTTCAGAAACAATCTCGGTTTCTCTGTTGCTGTAGGTAAGTGGTTCACACCAGGTCTCGGTCTCCGTACCAAGTTCAATGGCGCTTGGGGCCGTACAGTAGTTTCTGAGAATAAGTCAACAAATGCAAATAAGTATTGGACTTTGAATGAGCAGGTTTTGTTCAATGTTAGCAATATGTTGTGTGGTTACAACGAGGCTCGTGTTTGGGATTGCATCCCTTACGCAGGTTTTGGTATTAACCGTAACATGAGCGCTAACTGCTATGCTCCTGTAGTTGGTGTTGGTATCTTGAACGAGTTCAAGATCAATAAGAAGTGGGCTGTCAACCTCGATGTAAACTATGCATTAGGTGCTAGCGACTATGATGGTTACACAGGTGTATTGGCAGGTGCTAAGCCTAGCACATCTCGCTCTATCGACAACGTGATTGCAAGACACGACCGTTCTTTGAATGTTGAGGTCGGTGTTACATACAACTTGGGTAAGGCTACTTGGAACAAGGTTCCAGATGTTGACGCTATCAACGCTCTTCATCAGTCAGAACTCGACGCTCTCAATGCTAAGTTGAACGATGCTAATGCAGAGAACGACCGTTTGAAGAATCTCTTGAACAATCAGAAGTCTGTAGAGGAAAAGGCAGTTAAGGAGTATGTTGCTACTCCAGTTTCTGTATTCTTCAACATCGGCAAGTCTAAGGTTGCTTCTAAGAAGGATCTCGTAAACGTACAGGCTCTCGCTCAGTATGCTAAGGACAACAACGCTAAGTTGGTAGTTAACGGTTATGCTGACAGCGCTACTGGTTCTGCAGCTGTTAACCAGAAGATTTCTAAGGCTCGTGCTGAGAAGGTAGCTGATGAGCTCGTTAAGTTGGGTGTTGCTAAGGAGAACATCGTAGTTAAGGCTAACGGTGGTGTTAAGGATTTGACTCCTGCTTCTTACAACCGTCGTGCAACTGTTCAGGTTGGTGAGTAATTATACAGTATATATAATATAAGGTATAAAAATAGAATAGGGCATTCTTCCTCGTGAAGAATGCCTTTTTTGTTTCTTTGAATTTCTTAAAAAGAACTTTTCTTTCTCAATAAGTACCTTTTGGGGTTGAAAGAGGTTTGGCTGTCCCATCGTAAGTACTTTCTCTTGGTTGGCTGTTTTTGGCAATTGAAATGCAAAAACTGACCGTTTCTACCCTGAAAATTGAGGAAAAACACCAGAAAATGCACTTTTTTGAAGAAAAAACGAAAAAAGTTGCTGAAAAATTTGGTGGAACCAAAAAATAGTCGTACCTTTGCAACCGCTTACGAAAAGTAAGGGCGCTTAGCTCAGCTGGTTTAGAGCATCTGCCTTACAAGCAGAGGGTCGGCGGTTCGAATCCGTCAGCGCCCACGGGGGTGTTCCCTGTGATTCACTTTTGTGGTTGCAGGGACTTTTTTTAGAGGGCGTTTAGCTCAGCTGGTTTAGAGCATCTGCCTTACAAGCAGAGGGTCGGCGGTTCGAATCCGTCAACGCCCACAATGGTGAAGGTCTTTCAACAAATGTTGAGAGACCTTTTTTTTATGCTTTTAAATTATTTTATCACTATTTTCTCTGTTTTCTCACGATAATTCATTAATTTTGCACCCTATATATATAATACGTATTGTTATGAATTTAGATTTATTGACTGCCATATCACCAATTGATGGTCGTTATAGGGGAAAAACAGAGCAGCTCGCTAACTACTTCTCAGAGTATGCTCTCATTCGTTATCGTGTACGCGTAGAGATTGAATACTTCATTACTCTATGCGAGTTACCTTTGCCACAGCTTGCTTCTTTCGACAAGTCGCTGTTCGAACGTCTGCGTGACATTTATCGTAATTTTGACGAAAATGAAGCACAGCGCGTAAAAGACATCGAGAAGATTACCAATCACGATGTAAAGGCTGTAGAGTATTTTATCAAGGAAGAATTCGATAAGATCGGAGGCCTGGATGCTTACAAGGAATTTATCCATTTCGGTTTGACATCTCAGGATATCAACAACACAAGTGTGCCTCTCTCTGTAAAGGAGGCTTTGGAAGAGTGCTTCTATCCACAGGTAGAAGAGCTGATTGCACAACTCCAGACTTATGCTGATGAGTGGAAGGATGTGCCTATGCTGGCTAAGACTCACGGACAGCCTGCTTCACCTACCCGCCTGGGCAAGGAAATCATGGTTTATGTTTACCGTCTTACCGAGCAGCTTAATTCGCTCAAGGCTTGCAAGATTACAGCTAAGTTCGGTGGTGCTACCGGTAACTACAATGCTCACCATGTAGCTTATCCACAGTATGACTGGAAAGCATTCGGTAACAAGTTTGTCAGCGAAAAACTCGGTTTGGAACGCGAGCAGTATACCACACAGATCAGTAACTATGACTACCTTGGCGCTATCTTTGACGCCATCCGTCGTATAAACACCATTATCATCGACTTAGACCGTGACTTCTGGATGTATATCTCTATGGATTACTTCAAGCAGAAGATCAAGGCAGGTGAGGTAGGCTCAAGTGCGATGCCTCACAAGGTGAATCCTATCGATTATGAGAACAGTGAAGGTAACCTGGGCATAGCCAATGCCATTCTTCAGTTCCTGGCACAGAAACTTCCGGTTAGCCGCTTGCAGCGCGACCTTACTGACAGTACCGTACTCCGTAACATCGGTGTGCCTCTCGGTCATAGCGTCATTGCTATCCAGAGTACATTGAAGGGCTTGCGTAAACTGATTCTTCACGAGGAGAAACTGCAGGAAGATTTGAATAATACATGGGCAGTTGTAGCTGAGGCTATCCAGACTATCCTTCGCCGTGAGGCATATCCACATCCTTACGAGGCATTGAAGGCGTTGACACGTACCAACCAGCACATGACTGAGGAAACTATTCATGAGTTTATCCAGGGATTGAATGTGAGTGATAGTGTTAAGGCAGAACTGATGGCAATCACACCAAGCAATTATACAGGTATCTAATATACACAAAGGAATTTTGTAGTTTTAGTACATATATATATAAGTAAAAATTAGATTTATTAACCCAGCCGTGAGGCTATTAAGTATTTTAAGAAAATGGATTCAGAATTTGAAAACAAACCTCAAGATCAGTCTTCTGAGAATGAGAGAACCCGTGAGGGCTACAACCCAGCAGGTGGTTATCAGAAGAGTTATCGACCAGTAGGTCGCACACAGCGTCCTCGTATCAATTCACATCGCGCATACAGCAGCGACAGAAGTAGCAGTAACAGCGAAGGCGGTTTCCGTCCTGAAGGTTTCGGCGCTGGCTTGCAGAGTACAGGCAGCAGCGAGCGTCCACAGCGCAGCAGCTATCAGAGCCGTGGTGGTTATGGTAACAGCAACCGTGGTGGCTACCAGCCACGTCAGCAGGGAGGCTATCAGTCTCGTCCTCAGCAGGGTGGCTATCGTCCTCGTTACAACAATAATGATGAACAGGGTGGTTATCAGCCTCGTCAGCAGGGTGGCTATCAGCCACGCCAGCAGGGCGGCTACCAGTCTCGTTCTCAGCAGGGTGGTTATGGCAACAACCGTGGTGGTTATGGTCGTCCACAGGGTGGCGGCTATGGCAACAACCGTGGTGGCGGCTATGGTCGTCCTCAGCAGGGTGGTTATGGCAACAACCGTGGCGGTTATGGCCGTCCACAGGGTGGTGGCTATGGCAACAACCGTGGTGGCGGTTTCCGTCAGCACACTCCTGGTTACGATCCAAATGCTAAGTATAGCATGAAGAAGCGTATCGAATATAAGGAGGAGAACATCGACCCAACAGAGCCATTGCGCTTGAACAAGTTCCTCGCCAATGCTGGTGTATGCTCTCGCCGTGAGGCTGATGAGTTCATCCAGGCTGGTCTGGTAACTGTCAATGGTGAGGTAGTTACCGAGTTGGGTACCAAGATCCTTCGTACCGATGAGGTGAAGTTCCACGACGCTCCTGTAACTTTGGAGAAGAAGGTATACGTATTGCTCAACAAGCCAAAGGATTATGTTACAACCAGCGATGATCCTCAGCAGCGCAAGACTGTGATGGACCTCGTAAAGGATGTTTGTCCTGAGCGTATCTATCCTGTAGGTCGTCTCGACCGTAATACAACAGGTGTACTTCTCTTGACCAACGATGGTGACCTGGCTTCTAAGCTTACTCACCCTAAGTTCCTGAAGAAGAAGGTTTATCACGTTCACCTCGATAAGAACCTGACAGCTCACGATATGGATCAGATCCGTGAGGGTATCACCTTGGAAGATGGTGAGATCAAGGCAGATGCTGTAGAGTATGCTGATGATCGCGACAAGGCACAGGTTGGCATCGAGATTCATAGTGGCAAGAACCGTATCGTGCGCCGTATCTTCGAGAGCCTCGGCTATCGTGTTACCAAGCTCGACCGCGTACAGTTCGCAGGTTTGACTAAGAAAAATCTCCGTCGCGGTGACTGGCGCTTCCTTACTGAGAAGGAGGTAGACATGCTCCGCATGGGTGCTTTTGAATAAGGATAATAAGATATAATAAGAAAGGAGACTATCTGTTTAGTCTCCTTTTTAACCTATTAATTAACAATGGAAAAAGTAAAAAGAACTAAAGTTGTAGACTTGCTCAAGAGTACAGCCTACGGCTCAATCGTGAATGTCAAGGGATGGGTTCGTACCCATCGTAGTAGCAAAGCAGTCGATTTTATCGCTCTTAACGATGGTTCTACTATTAATAATATTCAGATAGTAGTCGACCCATCAAAGGTCGATGAGAATCAGCTCCGTCAGATTACTACCGGTGCTTGTATCAGCGCCGTAGGTACGCTGGTAGAAAGCCAGGGTGCCGGACAGAGTGTTGAGATCCAGTGCGAGAGCATCGAAATTTACGGTCTCTGCGGCAGCGACTATCCTATGCAGAAGAAGGGACAGAGCTTCGAATACATGCGTCAGTATGCTCACCTCCGTCTCCGTACCAATACCTTTGGTGCCGTGATGCGTATCCGCCATAACATGGCAATGGCTATCCACACCTACTTCCATGAGCATGGATATTTCTATTTCAATACTCCGCTCATCACAGCCAGCGACTGTGAGGGTGCTGGACAGATGTTCCAGGTAACTACCAAGAATCTCTACAATCTGAAGAAGACCGAGGATGGCAAGATTGACTATTCTGATGATTTCTTCGGCAAGCAGACTTCATTGACCGTTTCCGGTCAGTTGGAGGGTGAGCTCGGTGCTACAGCACTCGGCGCCATCTACACCTTCGGTCCAACCTTCCGTGCAGAGAACAGTAATACTCCTCGCCACCTGGCTGAGTTCTGGATGGTAGAGCCAGAGGTTGCTTTCCTGGATATGGATGGTTTGATGGAGTTGGAGGAAGACTTCATCAAGTATTGTATCCGTTGGGCACTGGAGCATTGCAAGGACGATCTTGCTTTCTTGAACAAGATGATAGACAAGGGGCTGATTGCCCGTCTGGAAGGCGTATTGAATTCCGACTTCGTTCATCTTCCATATACCGAGGGTATCCGCATCCTTCAGGAGGCTATTGCCAACGGCAAGAAGTTTGAGTTCCCATGCGAGTGGGGTGATGACCTGGCTTCAGAGCATGAGCGTTTCCTCGTAGAGGAGCACTTCAAGCGCCCGGTTATCATGACCAACTATCCTAAGGCTATCAAGGCATTCTATATGAAGATAGACGAGGAGGAGAGTGGTTTCGGTGGCAAGAGCGGTCAGACCGTTCAGGGTACCGACGTACTGTTCCCACAGATTGGTGAGATTATCGGTGGTTCTGTCCGTGAGGAGAGCTATGACAAGCTGATGGGTGAGATTGAGGCTCGCAACATCCCTATGAAGGATATGAACTGGTATCTCGATACCCGTAAGTATGGTTCATGCCCACACGCAGGTTTCGGTCTCGGTTTTGAGCGTCTGATTCTCTTCGTAACCGGTATGCAGAATATCCGCGACGTGATTCCATTCCCACGTACACCAAAGAACGCAGAATTCTAGAATAAAAAAATGAAGCCTGTTTCGATGTCCTTCGAAACAGGCTTCATTGCTCTTCGCAAGTACTTGCGATGGTCAACGCAGCTACTTGCGTCTGCTTACGGATATATGGTGAAAGCCCCGACTGCAGAACAGCAGTCGGGGCTTAGGCTTAATATCTCTCTATACTCTGCTCATCTAGCAAAAAATCGAAGAGTCCAATCGTGACGACACCATCATCATCAATCTTTCTCTTAATATCATCTTTCACAACAATTACTTTTCTAAAATTGTCAGCGATATTTATAAGAGAACGACGCTCCTGTTTCTCTTTTTCCTTAGTTGGCATATTAAAAGCCGACTGAACATACACACGTTCGGCCCCATTATTTACTACAAAATCAACTTCTAGTTTACTACGTTTTCTTTTTCCATTCTCGTTCGTTGTCCAACATTCAACTAAACCGACATCAACCAAGTAACCTCGCATTCTTAGTTCATTATAAATGACATTTTCCATAATATGTGTTTCTTCTTGTTGTCTGAGATTCAATACTATATTTCTTAATCCCAAATCACAAAAATAATATTTAGTCTCTGTACCAATATACTTTCTACCTTTAACATCATACCTGAGAGCCTCTTCTATAAGAAAAGCATCCTGTATGTCTGAGATGTATTCATTAATTGTCTTATCAGTTATTTGTAATTGACTTACAGATTGAAAGGTATTACAAATCCTGGTCGGATTAGTAGAAGAGCCTATTCCTGATGCTAAAATACGCACAAGTTCACGTAACCCCTCTGGCACTTTAATTTTATTACGCTCTACAATATCCTTAATATATGTCACTTCATAAATATCCCTAAGATAGCTACGTTTGGCTCTTTCTGTATCTAAAGACAAAATCTGGGGAAGTCCTCCAAAAGTATAGTAGTCTTTCCACGCTTGCGAGCGTTCTCCGCCCACAGCACCATAATATTCAGAAAACGACAACGGCCAAATTCTTATTTCCTGTCCTCTTCCACGGAATTCGGTAACAACATCTTTGGACAGGAACTTCGAGTTAGAACCTGATACATAAACTTCAGTATTAGGAGTATGCATTAGGCTAAGCAATACTCCTATAAAATCATCAACAAGTTGAATTTCATCAAGAAAAATAAAATTTGTTTTGCCATCACTTTTTATACGAGAATCAAGATAATCAAGCAAAGCATCAGGATCACAAAGTTTGCGATTACGTCTATCATCAAGAGACACTTCTATCAGATGCCCTTCATCTACCCCATGCTGCAAAAGGTACTGATGAAAGATTTGGAACAGCAAAAAGGACTTTCCACATCTTCTTCCACCAGTTACTATTTTTACTAGTCCATTACCTTGACCAGCCACCAACATATCCAAATATTTCTGCCGAGTTATAATCATTGTATTCCGATTTTTTGTGCAGTTGCACAGATTTTCGGAACAAAGATAAGAAATACTGCTGAAAATCAGCTACTAAAGCATCAATAATTAAGAATAATTATCATTTGAAAGAAAAACGGGGCACCCCTGAGGATGCCCCGCCACCAATTAAAATAATTGATTGTCGCATTATAAACTTACCGTACTACTTAGCGATCATGATCGTTACACGGTTCTCTGCGTTTTCTGCAAAAGGCTGCACACGTGCACCCTTAGATTTTTCTGTAATGCGCTCAGAAGGTATATTATATTTCTTTGTCAGCATCCAAACCACAGCTGCTGCTCGCTTGCCAGCAATGCGGTCGTTGATGACGTCATTGCCTGTACCCTTGTCAGCATAGTATATGAAGATAGACGAGGAGGAGAGTGGTTTCGGTGGCAAGAGTGGTCAGACCGTTCAGGGTACCGATTGCCCACACGCAGGTTTCTATAAAAGTTTATAATTTGATTGTTATTACATAATCAAACATCATGCGAAGAATCATTCTTCACTCTTATCAAAATAACAGCCCTTGATGCTCAACTCCATTGGCTTTTCTGAAGCATTTGAGTATATGTTGATGAACTTTCTAAAAGAACCGTTCAAAAAGCCATTTCCATCATATACTACAATGATAGAATCATACTCGCCTGGCATCAAAGGCTGTGGATTGAATTTGACTTGTGTGCAACCACAATCGCTCTCAGCCTTGTATATGACAAGTGGAGACTTGCCTGCATTCTTGTACTTGAAAGCGTATCTTTTCGTTTCCTTTTCTCGATATTCTCCAAAATCATGTTCTTTCTCAAGAAAGGCTATTGAATTTATAGCACTTGTTGCATCATTGGCAGCCCCTTGTTTAGAAGGTTGACTGCAACATGTGGCAAGCGCAAGGATAGCTAGCAAGAGAATGGCAGAAATATATTTACCAAACATTTTCATATACATAGGCTTGTTCATACTTTATTTAGCAATCATGATAGAAACACGGTTCATGTTATTCTCAGCAAATGGCTGAACACGAGCACCCTTTGATTCCTCTGTGATGCGCTCAGCAGGAATGCCATAGCGCTTCTCCAACATCCAGACAACGGCAGCAGCACGCTTAGCAGCGATGCGGTCGTTGATGCGCTCGTTACCAGTACCCTTGTCAGCATAGCCGGTTACTACAACCTTTGCCTCTGGGTTCTTTCCAAGGTAGTCAACCACCTCACGGATCTTAGCCTCCTCAGCAGGAGCAATCTTGTAAGAATTGATGGTGAAGAAGATGTCACGGCGAATCTCCTCTACCTTCTTCTCTACAGGAGCTGGCTTAGGCTCTGGCTTAGGAGCTACATATTCCTGCTTAGGAGCTGGTGCCGGAGCAGGTTCCTCTACCGGCTTAGCCTTCTTGGTATAGCTCTTGCCCAGGTTGATGCGTACACCTGCCAGTGCATTGAAGTACCAGTCAGGGTTATCTGCCTTCTTAGAGTTGTACTTGTCTGAAATCATGTTGGCATTGCCTTCGAGCATGATGCTCACAGCCTTGCTTACCTTGAATTCCAGATCGATACCGGCTCTGCCGTATGGGCGAACCTTCTTTCCCTGCCAGAGATATTCCAGGTTGTAGTCGTTGAGGTTCTCAAGTGTGGCAGCGATGTCGTTTATCTCTTGGTTGCCGCCAGCCCAGTTGATACCACCGCCAGCGAAAGCACTTATATTAAACACACGGTTCGGGTTCCAGCCACAGAAAAGGTTGGAGAGGTTGAACATGAAATCTACACCAGGAGCTATATATTTAAACTTATATTTGGCGTTGTAAGGCTTTTCTCCCACTTTGGAGCGGAAACCTGCCCAGCCGCCCTTGCTCCAGAGTCCGTTCATCTGAGCACGGAGTCCGAAAACTGGAGAGAATTGATAGCCAATAGCTCCCTGAATATTAGGAGAGAGTAAGTCCTTGAACTTAGCCTCGCCCAGTGTATACTGTCCACCTCCCTGAATATCGAGGTAGAAGTGCTTCTTAAACTGATACTCATTGCCATCCTTGTCTGTATAGGTAGCCTGTGCCATGGAATTCATTCCTAAAGAAGCGAGAACGACTGTTGCCAATAAATATTTATATGATTTCATAATTCTCTAAAATTAGTTTTGAATTTTGGTACCACCCATGTTGTTTGAGTCAGTGATATTGTCAACAGTTGTCAAATACCATCTGTTGTCTTTGCGGATAGGTTTGAGATACAGAGAAATGCTGTTAGGTCTTGTATCGCCTGGCTTCTTTTCAAACAACAAGATATTAACTTTTACGATATTGTCTTTCTCCTCATTGAACACCAAACGGTCAACGGTGTATTTCACTCCCTGTGCATTGGCCAAGGCATTGCATTGACGCTTGACGAGTCCAGCAGGCAATGGTACAATATTGTTGCCATCTAGATAAGAAAGCATGGAAACAGCTGATTTGATGTCTTTTTGGTTGAGTTTGTCAATGAAGCTATTTACCAAGTACATAACTTCGGATGTGTCCTTGCCCGAAAAAGAATCAACAGGTTGAACGAGATATTGCTGCTCCAGCTGTTTCACGTTCTTTTCTTTTTGACCGCATGATGCGAACATCAAGGCAGCCAATCCGAAAATGAATAATACGATCTTTTTCATAATAATAAATGTTTATTAAGAATAAAAGGGGTGTCAATGAGTTGACACCCCCTCCTTATTTCAAAGATGATCTGTAAATTTTAGTGACGCTTTGCGCCAGAGTTTACAGTCTTGTTAACTGTGATGACAGCCCATACCTTCTGAGTGTAGTCAAGGTTTGTCTTAACACCAGAGGTCCGCAAGTTTGTGTTGCTGTACTTCACATTACCCCAAGCGTACTTCACTGCGATTGGTACGTAGATGTGGAAGATTTGTGCACCACCACCATTGTTTACATAGTTGATCTTACCATAGTTCACGTAATCACCAGCACCCTTAGTCCAGATACCGTTTGGTGATGTACCATGCTGCTCGCTGTCGAAGATCTCCTGGTTATTACCATTGTAAACCTTCAAGTAAGTTGCTGTAGTGATACCATGCTCCATCTTGTAGCTTGTCAAAGAAGGAACTTCGTCCACGATAGGCAACTCAGCGATTTTCTTAGCGTCGGTGAGAGCAGCTGCAGTACGTACAGAGATATCTTCCATAGCGTCTGAACGGATTTCCTCACGAATTACTGCCAAGTCTGTGATGTTGTAGAACTCATAAGGAACCTGTGCGTTGGTGTTATCAGCGTAATTGCCATTTACCAATACGCTGTAGTCACGCCAATCCTTGATGCTAACCAAGTCTGTCAACTTAACTGACTCCTCCGCATTCAAAGCATCGGTCCAAGTTACATTCTTAGGAGCTACGTTGATTGGACGGAGGAAGCGAACGTTGAACAAGTTGTTCTCAACCAATGGCTGGTAGCAAGGGTCATCAGAGAGAGTTACCTCAATATAAGCAGTGAATGTCTTATCAATGTTGTTTGTCAAGTAATCGTTCTTGATGTCATTGCCCTTTGCGTCACGACGACCCATGTTGTTGAGGAGGTCGGTAACAGCGTTGTCATTAACTCCCTCATCACCGAAGTAGTGGAGGATAGAGTACTTGTGGTCGTAAGCATTCTGACGAAGCTCTGCGACTATCTCAGGTATATTCAATGAAGCACCATCCTGCTTAATTGCAACAATCTTGTGGTTGTTGTCAGCAAGTGTCAAAGTCCAAACAGAACCAGAAGCACCCTTAACATCCCATGTACCATTTACAGCATCTACAGTAGAGTTTACACCCTTCTTAGGCAATACGAAGCCGAAGTCCAACTGTGTCTTTGCGGTGCCGTCTGCATTATAGAATTTATCGAACTTATCCTTGTTACCCTCAAGAGTTACAAGTACCTTCTTGTTTCTCCAGTACTCCAACAAGTCCTTGTCAAACTTGTTTGCTGTGAGAGCTATTTGACCATACTCTGCAGGAGTAGGAACGTTAGCGTGAACATCGAGGTCGTTCTCACCACCAGGAACGTATGTAGAGTTCAACTGGAACCAGTGGTGCAAGTCCTTGTTGGCAATCTTACCATACTCGAAGTGGAGCTTCGTAGGAGCGAAGTTCAACTTAACCCAGATAGAAGTACCGTTCAACTTGTGGACGAAGCGTACCCATGTATAGAGAGCCTTGGTATTCTCACCCTTAGAAGCGTAAGAAACGCCAGTTTCCTCCATCAACTTCTTGTAAGAAGCTGCATTCATCTTACCTGCATTAGCATCTGTTGTGAAGTTCCAAACCAATACGTTGGTCTGGTTATCCCAACCCTGACCGCCAGTAGCGTTGTCATGAGGTGTGTACCATACACGACCGTAAGAGTCAGCGTCGCTAACCTTCTTGGTCTTGTCTGCGTCAGAGTAACGTACTGCATACCACTTATCTGTAGCATTGTACAATGTACCACCATTTGCAACTGTAGGCATTACCGTGAAACCACCCTCATTCTCAAGATAGTATTCGTTCTCGAAAGTTTGCTTGGTCATACCGTCTGTACCCAACTTAGAGAGGATGAGGTTCTCAACCTGTGACCAAGTCATCTTGCCCTCATCACCACAGTTGAAGTACAAGTCGCCGAGGTTAACCTCAACCTTCATGTCAACAACTGGCTTCTCAACGATACGAACCTTGATGTAACCATAAAGTACGATGTTGCCTTCGCCATCAACCAAGTTTACACGAACCAATGGCTCACGCTCTACAGCTTCCTTAGTTGCAGTCTGGCCCTTGATGGTCTTACCGTCTGCATCAACAGAACGAGGAGCGAATACACCAGAAGTCTTGTCACCAATCTGCTCGAAGTGAGCGGTCTCACTAGTTGTCTCCTCACCGAGGTAATAGTCGATAGGGATGAACTCATAGTGCAAGCCGAGAGCCTCAAGCTCAGCATCGGTCATAGTCTGATCCTTATATGACTTGCCATACTTAGCGAATGTCTCGTAGTCGAAGTGAGTCTCTACGAATGGCTTCAAGTCGATGGTTTCATTATATACTACAGAGTGAGTAGCTGGCATTGTGATAACACCATGTGTCAGGGCATCTGCCTGCATCTTACCATATTCCTCTAAATTAGTACCATACAAAGTTGTATAAAGGTGGTTGTCACCAATAACACCTGCATGTGGGGCACCGTTGACGAATGTGTTCTGGTCAAGAACTGTCTCAGGAGTGTTATCTGCGAGAGCCTTGAGGATGTACTTAGCAGGAGTTACAACAGCATAGTCAGATGTGATAGTTGTATCCTTCATCTGAGCCTGAAGAGCAATGAATGGCAACTTAGAGCCGTATGCCTGATTGTCTTCAAGATCTTCCCAACCATTGTTACGAATTACAGGGTCTGTGATTGGATTGCCATTAGAATCCTTGCCCTTTGCCCATTCTGTGAACAAAGCATTGACTTTCTGGGTATTGATAGTAAATGGAACGCTCAAAATACCATCAACAACTGTATTCTTGCCATTGGCAACATATTTAGCCTCTTTTGGAGTAGCGATGGTCTCATCACCAGAACGTGTATATACCTCAGCAAGGTTTGTGAAGAAGCTGAATTGTGCACCTTCCAAGCTTGCTGTTGAAGGATTCATGTGATACTTAGCAATAGCACCGTTCTGCAAGTAAACTTTCTCGCCAGGTCTATCTGGAACTTTATCGTTTACAGTAGCCTTGATAGTCTTGAATCCTACAGCTGTAGATACTTTGTAATTAAACTCGGTCTTATCACCGAAGGTGTATGTTGCTGGCTCTGCCCAAGGAGCCTCGATACCCTCAAGACCTTCCCAATAGAAGTCTGGTTTGAGAACCAAAGACTTAAGCTGCTTTGCTATCATGACAGTGAGGACGTTTGCATCTGCTGCAACTTTGTCAACCTTCTTGCTGATAGCTTCCATTGCATCTTTCAGCTTGTTGATTTCTGTAACGTCACCTGCAGCAGCCTTAGCATTGTCGATTTCCCTTTGCAAATCAGCAATCTTAGCGGTGTAAGTCTCCAAGTCAACTTTCTTGCTTTCGAGTGAACCAATCTTCTCTGTCAACCTGTCAAGAGTCTCGCCCTGTGTCTCCAAGTTTGTTGTAGCTGCATCCACAGCACCTTGCAAAGTGTTCAAGGTAGTGCCGATTGTGTTGAGAGAACCATCAATAGCATCGATTCTTCCAGCAAGCTTTTCGAGTTCAGCCTTGTCTGCCTTACCTGCGATAATGTCGTTCAAGTCATCGATGGCTTTCTGTAACTTCTCTGCAGTTACCAACTTTGCTACCTCGGTCTGAAGAGAATTGAGATCCTGTTTAGTAGCGAAGTTTGCATGTGCTGTTGTTGCATCATTCTTGGCTTGATCCAACGCAGTCTGCAAAGTCTTTAATTGTTCCTGCAAGTCCTTGATTTGCGACGTATTCATGTTGATGTCATCATCGTAGTCCTTACAAGAAGTAAATGTGCTTACCGAGGCAATTGTCAATGCACCCATAAGCAGCGCGCTTAAATACATTCTTTTCATACGGTAATAATTTATAAAGTTATACGATTTTCCTAGCCTTTCGGCAGGAAGTTATTAATTAATTCTCTATATCGAATTAAGAGTTCCGTTTGATGAAAAGAGTCTGCACTTTTAGAAAAGTTCATTTTTCAGTTTCAAAGGTCCTCTTAGAAAAGTTATTTTTTATCGTTCTTAAATATCGTGGCTTTTATCACCACTCAGTTTTTATCGTTCTTAAATATTGTGGCTTTTTATCGCCACTCAGTTCTTATTGTTTTTATCATATCTCCAGCCGGGAGATTTTTCATGTTGCAAATATAGGCATAATTTTCGAAACCTGCAAGTTTTTGAGCATTTTTTTTCAAAAAAAGGCTAATTTTCTTATGTTTTTTATAAAATAGCCCCCATATTGGGCTTCTAATCCGTCCATTTTCCCTGTTTTTCTCCATTTTGCCGATATAAAACCTACACCTTATTATATATAGGGGAGATTGGCGGTCCTACACCTTATTATATATAGGAGCTTCATACAATTCGGAGGTTGGGTGCTAAAGAATAGGAAAGAGATAAAAAACAAAGCGGTATTTTTAGAAACTTTTCTCCACTGACAAAACGTGATTCTATGATCAGATTTGGCATTATTAAATATAAATATGTTAAAGAATCCACTTTAGAATGATTTTTCTTGCTAAAAAGTTTGTATTGTCAATGATTATTCGTATCTTTGCAGCAACAGAATCCGCCACGCTTCCCATTAGAACAGCGAACCAGGGCGGGTCTTTTGCTTTTTATGAGTACATTAAGATTATACACTAAGCAGGCTCTTTCTATTTCTGAACAAATAGAACTACTAAAAAGTAGAGGCTTAAATATTGCAGATTCATCCAAGACTGCAAAATTTCTTGGAGAGGTCAGTTATTTTCGTTTTGTTCAATACCTTCGTCCAATGGAGGCAGATAAAACTTCACATCAATTTAAGCCTAATAGTAGATTTGAAGATGCCGTAGCTCTCTACAACTTTGATATGGAGTTGAGAGACTTGATGTTCAAAGCTATCCAACGATTAGAGATAGCTTTGCGCACAAAAATTATACAAGAGTTCTCATTGGAACATGGACCATTTTGGTTCTTTGATACAAGCCTTGCTGATGACGAACATAAGTTTATTGAGAATATGAACTCCATAGACAGAGAGCTTCAACGTAGTAAAGAGGACTTTATCAAGGAGCATAGGCGCAACTATGACAAGCCAATTTTCCCACCAGCATGGAAAACTCTTGAACTGGCATCTTTCGGTACTCTTTCAAAACTCTATTACAATTTCTGTGACAAGAAGTTGAAGAAGCGCGTAGCTCGTCAGTTCAATCTTCCACAGCATGAGGTATTGGAAAGCTGGATGCGTAGCGTAACTGTCTTGAGAAACTGTTGCGCTCACCACTCACGCCTCTGGAACCGTTATCTTTCTACAGCTCCTCAAATGAGCGCTTCTTTACGTGGTGCATGGGTGAACATAGAAGGTGTAGATGCAAACAAAGTATATGCTATAGCCTGTTGTATTGCATATTGGCTTGATTCCATGGGATACGGATTGGACTTCAAGAACAAGCTCAAATCCTTACTCGCTTCTTATTCACAGGTAGATCCGACCGCTATGGGTTTTCCTGAAAATTGGATTTCCGAGCCCCTATGGAGATAACTTTACAGACTCAAAAACAAGTTAGTCTGTCGGCAGTGAACTTTTCACTATCGACTGCTTTTTAATTAACGGCCCTACACCTTATTATATATAGGAGCCATCTAGATACGAATGTATGAGTATCTACCAGGAATGTTGTTTTCTGCAGATTACCGAAAAAAATCCGTTTTTCTTTGGTATTATTCCCAAATAGTTGTATCTTTGCACAAAATTACAAGTAATACTGGAGATATGAAGCAAGATACTAAAAGATAAGCAATCCCCCATCCGGCTTGAGAAAGAAGGATGGGGGATTTCTGTATTTTATACTGCTATTCCATTACGCATTATATCATCATATAAGGGTGATGGTTTGCATTCTTCAATCAACACCGGTTCTATAGATGTATCTATATTAAGGGTGGCAAGCCATAATGAAGATGTAGTGTCCAGCCAGTCGCCATTAAGCTTAGGTATAACTACTGCTACATCAATATCACTATCTTTTCTTGCTTCATTTCTACTACAAGAACCATACAGATATACTTTCGCATTAGCAAGCAATGGAAGTATTGCTTCCTTGTAGCATTTTACTATCATTAAAGCATGTTCTCTATCCATTGTTTTAAAACTTTTGTTTTATTTATTAATGTTCTGCAATATTCTGGAGTCAATTTCTTCGCCAGCTCATCTTTGTAGGATGGGTATCTTGCCTCAATATTCATTGGCATTAATTCCGCAAGAAACTTTAGCTGTTCTGATGTCATTTTTGATACTAACCCGCAGCTTTGTGCCAATTTCAAGAGGTTATGGATGTATGGAACCTCGTCTGGTTTTATAGCACTCCAATACGACTTTATTGTTTTTTCTATAACCAAATGGCACATAAAACCAACATATAGCCATCTTCCACCGTTGTACATAACCTCAGCGGTTTCGATGTCATAGTCTGCAAGTTCTTTCCAATATTTAACTTTATCTATTGCCATACTGTTCTTGTTTTTGTGCAAAAATAAACCAAATAATTAAGATTACCAAATTTTTAGTGTTAAAAAGATTTTTTAGAATAAAAAATCCGTAGCACCGGATATGCTCTTTCCTCTGTTAGGCGTTCTGGCGGATCGCCTAACAGACTAGCGAATCGTATTATACCAATTATACCAAGCCAAATCATTCAGACTGAGTTTCACAAGTTTTGCCCCACACGCCCTGGGCTAGGAGCTTTTGGGCCTTCAGCCCGTTCTTGAACCACATGCGAAAGTTCAGATTCTGATAACTCAAGTGCCTCATTCTGACACCTCAAGTGCTTCATTCAGCTAACTGAGCTACTTCGTTCAGCCAATGCAGTCATATTATTCAGCCAACGCAGTCGAATCTTTGACCCAACGAAATCGAATCTTCCGCCCAACGAAGTCGAATCTTTAACCCAACGCAGTCATATCTATCGACTCAATGAAGCGTATAAACTTGTTAAATGACGTACATGATTTCATCTACTTACTTAAACTGGCTGGAGTCCCTACACCTTATCATATATACTGACATTGAGATGTGAATATCGGAAAAAGCTTTGGGTAATCCAGAGATTAATCGTAACTTTGTTGGCTGTTTACTAATTTGTTATACAACAAAGCACTTCATTCAACATAATATTCACATAAAAATGATACTAAGAATAGAAATTCCACAGGAACTTATTCGGCAAGATGCAGAAATCGTCATCAAAGTAAGCAACAGAAACAATGCACTGGGATATGTCATAGAGAATGGTAGCGAACATGATGCGCAGCAAATAGCCAAAGAAGACATGAACGGCGGTCCGACGCTGGGCGAATATGTCAGGGAACTCACCCAGCGACTCTACAAGTATGGCAAATACCGGTCTGCCGATATATATATGTGCACCTTGCGCAGTTTCATGAAATTCCGGAAAGAGAAAGACCTGCTGATTAGCCAACTCGACAGCCTCATCATGGAAGATTACGAGAGTTATCTGAGAAAGAACGGTCTCACGCTGAACACCATCTCTTTTTACATGAAGCGTCTACGAGCCATCTACAACAAAGCTCTGGAGCAATATGGATTAGAAGACCGCAAACCCTTCGCCCACTCTTTCACCAAGAACACCACGACTGCCAAAAGAGCACTTACAGCGGAAAACATCCATCAGATAGTCGCTGCAACAACCGTCACCGAGGAGGAAGCGCTGGCGAGAGATCTCTTCCTCTTCAGTTTCTATACTCGAGGCATGTCGTTCGTTGACATCGCCTTTCTTGAAAAAGGTAGCCTTAAGGACGGGCAGCTCATATACAAGAGAAAGAAAACGGGTAAAGAACTGAGAGTAGCATGGCGCCCCTGCATGCAAGAGATTGCAGACCGCCACCCTTCACTCGACGGCAAGCATCTGCTGGGTATCGTAAACCAGAACGTGGTTACCGATGTCAGGAAACAGTATCACTACCGCCAATGTAGGGTGAACAAGGCTTTGCAGAAGTTCACCCGGCGTATCGGCATACCGATGAAAGTAACGATGTACTGTGCCCGCCACTCCTGGGCTACCATCGCCAAGGAGAAGAACATCCCCATCAGCGTGATAAGTGACAGCATGGGGCACAACTCAGAGAAAATCACGCGCATCTATCTGAAAAGTATCAATGACGATGTGATAGACAGATACAACGATATGCTTATCGAAGCTATCAGTATATGAGAGGGAGGAAGAGTTATTCCTCCAACGATGCAGGAGAAATTACGTCACGACGTAGCAGTAGCTACGTCACGACGTAACAACAACTACGTCCCGACGCAGTGACAGCTACGTCGTGACGCAGTTTCAGAAGCATCCTGCCCATTATCAAGCAAGGCTCTTTTGAAGTTCGAAATAGCCTTTTTTGAAGTTCGAAATAGCCTTTTTTGAATCTAAAGTAAGGCTCACTTACATTTTTGGTGATAATAAAATCGAGAAAAGGGGCTATATTGAACGTAAAACCCTTGTTTTGTTCAGTCGATGCATCAAGCGTCCCAATGAGCAGGAAAACCAAAAGTAAGCAAGAAACACCTGAATATCAGTTAATTATGCCGGTTTTAGCATACCTAGGGTGTGGCAATAGGTGGCAATAAGGTGATAATAGAAATAGGGCCTATTGCCACCATTAAGCCATTGTATACCAGCAAGTTAGTATGCGCGTGGCAAATGTGGCAATAAAATCGAGAAAAACTTTTTCTCATGCAGATATTTAGGGTTACCTTTCCATTCCATAGCATATCTCCCGGCTGGAGATATTCATAGACAACAAGAACTGAGTGGCGATAAAAAGCCACAATATTTAAGAACGATAAAAACTGAGTGGTGATAAAAGCCACGATATTTAAGAACGATAAAAAATAACTTTTCTAAGAGGACCTTTGAAACTGAAAAATGAACTTTTCTAAGAGTGCAGACTCTTTTCATCAAACGGAACTCTTAATTCGATATAGAGAATTAATTAATAACTTCCTGCCGAAAGGCTAGGAAAATCGTATAACTTTATAAATTATTACCGTATGAAAAGAAAGTATTTTAGCGCGCTGCTTATGGGTGCATTGACAATTGCCTCGGTAAGCACATTTACTTCTTGTAAGGACTACGATGATGACATTAGTAATTTGCAACAGCAGATTGATTCTAATGCAAAAGCAATTGAGACCATTCAGAATTTGATTAAGGGTGGTGGTCTTGTTACCGGAGTAACAGAAACTAGTGATGGTATTACTGTAAAGCTCAGTGATGGAAAATCAGTCACTATTTCAAATGGTAAGGATGGCGCTCCTGGTACTGCATGGACTATCGGTGCCGATGGTTACTGGTATGAGAATGGTAAAAAGACAGACAACTTGGCTCGTGGTCCTCAGGGCGAGAAAGGCGAGAAGGGCGATCAAGGCGTCAAGGGCGACAAGGGCGATCAAGGCGTCAAGGGTGACAAGGGCGATCAAGGCGTCAAGGGTGACAAGGGTGATGCAGGCACAAGCGCATCCGCAGCATCTTATGAGTACTATGTTCCTGATGCAGAATCTGGTTACTTCGATATCTACAAGGATGGCAAGAAGGTAAGACGCAGTGACGTTCAGTTTGTTTCAGAAACTCCAAACTCTATCACCGCTACTTTGGATAAGCAAAACTTGATCCTCACAGGTGTTAAGGGTATTTCTGGTGAAAAGGTCGTTATTTCGCTTACTGGTGATTTGACAGGCTTGGTATTCATGCCAAATCTCTACTTGGATGGTATTGAGACTTTGACTTATGACTACTTGCATGGTGATTACTTGACACATAAAACAGGACTTGGAGGTGAAAGCCGCTTGCTTACTGCTGGCCCTGGTTCTCCAGCTAAGACTGTCACAGGTCTCGATAACTATTTGCCTGATAGATTGGCTAATCGTCCAGTTCCTGCGGTTACAACAGAATTTAATTATGGTCCTGCTTGGGGTGTTAAGTATCACATGAATCCATCAAATGCTGATATGGCATACGAGGATATTGTGGGTTTCAATCTTCTTGAGCCAACAATCTTGAATTATCATACTCGTGCTACTGCTTCAGATCTTGGCGATATTACTTCTCCAGAGACGAACGATGCAGGTAAGGCTCTCTTCAATACTTCTAATGGTATTGTTACAGCAGGTTTGAAGATTCAGCATCCTGAAAAGTTGGAACCATTCCCAACTGTTAAAGATAAGAATGAGACAGCTAATACCGTTGCTTTGCAGGCTAAGACTGCTGCAAGTACAGTAGCTGAAGGCAAGGTTACTTCTGATTATGCTCTGATTCAACCACAGAAGGCTTACCTCGAGGCTTTGTACTGGAGATTGAAACCTCATTATGCTGGATTAGGTCTGCCTAATACCCGTATGGGTGACGAAAAGGGTATTCCTACTGCTAATACATTCGGTACAACTGCTGCTGATGCTACTGCTCAGGTTCACGTTTACGACTCACCTCAGGAGGCTTTAGCAGATCCAGCTGGTGCAGCTCTCGAACTTTACTATAACAGCGCAGAGGGTATTGATATTGCAAGCTACCTCGGACTCCATATGTTGGTAGAGGATGTTAAGCAGTTTACTCCTGGTACTCCTAATAAACTTGGTGTTAACCTGAAGGAGATGTCATTAGAAGAAGGTAAGGATTGGGGCTTGACCTATCAGTTCAACCTCGTTGAATACAAGGTAGACGGTAACGCAACAATTGATAGCCGTTATGCTAAGTGGGTTAACAAGGATGCTGGTGTCCTCCGTGCATGGAATGTTGATGCAGACGGTAACCCTACTACCACAGAATCTTCTACAGCTATCGACCGTGAGCCATTGGTTCAGGTACTCGTTAAGCGTGGTGACCAGGTGGTTTTGGATGGTTACATCTTGATTCACATTACACGTCAGAACCCTGAGGTTGCTCCTAATAAGGCAATTGATTTGTTGACAAAGGATGCTAAGTTCGACCTCTGCAATGGTATTGATGATTTGAAGACTACATGGGCTCAGTTCTCTGCAACTGTATTGACAGAGGGTCTTGAGAATATGACAAAGAAGGACTTCGATGAGCAGTATACTATTGATGATAAGGGTAATTTCGGTTCTGATGCTGCTGGTAATACTACTAAGGATCTGAAGATGTTCAAGGCTGCTCCTGAGAAGGGTGGTACATACGACGCTGCTGATGATCTTGGTCATATTGAGTACTTCGCTAATACAGAGGGTACAACTAACCATGCGTTTAAGTGGCATTTGTCTGCTGAAGATCTTGAGAAGTTGACTCATGATCAGGCTAATCCTGTTCCTGTAGTTCGCTATGTACGTTACGTAGGTAATGCAAAGGCTAAGTATCCTTACATCTATGTTAAGTTGACTTACAACTTGTCACGTATCAATAAGAACCAGACATTCGGTGAGTTGATTCCTGAGTACTGGAAGGGACTTGATGGTTCTATAAATGGTAAGGAAGCAGTTATCTTCGATGTTAAGGAACCTACAAATGGTGGCGATATCCTTGGTATTAGCCGCAAGGTTACTTCTACTTTGAAGGGTAATGTTGCTAAGTTAGTAGGTCCTCACAAGTATTACTTCGTTCCTGAGCCTGTTGTAGTTGGTGGTTATACAATCACTCCACAGAGAAGTGCTGCTGATACCAAGTGGAACAAGTTGTTCTGCAAGTATATCATTGGTGACTCTCACGTATTCAGCAAGGCTAAGTTGCAGGAAACTCTTGAGGGTTGTGCTATTGACTACGCAGATGGTGCATTCATGAATGAAGATCTCTATGCAGTAAAGGGTACTTCTTATGTTAAAATTGCAACATTGGATCCTGCTACTAGTGAGATTACATTGATAAAGAATGAAACAACAAAGGCTGTCTTGAATGCGATTGGTTATGAACCAGCGAATGCTAATATCCAGAAGGAGCTTCGCTCTTGGGTAGGTGTTGTAACTGAGAATACTTGTGGTGTTGCTGAGTTTGTTAAGGATGGTATCTTCCTGACATCTTGGGAGCGTCCAATCAACTTGATTGATGTTGCTACAGAACCACGTATCGATGCTAACACCAATGGTAACGTTATCTACGCTCTTGATCTCTTCAAGTTGTACGACTGGCGTGGTTGGAATACTGCTACTGTTTCTGAGGCAGGTTGTGTAGCTAACCAGAGTAATATGTGGGGTGACCACCTCTGGTTCTGGGGTTACTACAATGTGAAGTCTATTACGATCGATACTACACCTGCTAACGTTGAGACAACTCTTGGCGGCGGTCATTGGACTACAATGGATAAGATTAGTGGAGACGTTGAACTCAGATGCGGTAATAGAAGTGGTGTTGCTACAGATTCTAAGACTAAGGGTAAGGTAACTTACACCAACGATTTGACTTCTTACAACTCTGCAAGTCAGAATGCTGCTTTGGCAACCTTCATGGAGGCTAATAAGGCTAAGTTCGGTACTATCTGGTACTACAACAATGGTGGTAACGTAGAAACCTTCAAGGTAAGAGTTCCTATCACTATCGCTTACGAGTGGGGTGAGTTTACTACTAAGGTTGAGTTCACAATCAACGGTACAATCGGTGATTAAGACATTTATTGAAAAGGAAATTAATAATTAAGCTCTAATTAGAGGGTGTGCCTAAAAGAGCGGCGCACCCTCTTTTTATTTAAAAATGTGACGGGTATGAAAAAAACTATATTATATTCTCTCTTGGCTATATTGGTCTTCTCATTATGTTCATGCGGTGAGAAAAAGAAAAGTCGCGAACAGCAGGTTGATGAATTCAGAAGCGAATTGACAGAAGAAGATACGGCTGCTATGTTGAAACTGTGTGATGATGCCATGGCGCAACTCAAGGCAAAGGATTATAACGCAGTGCTTGCCAATTTGCATGAATATACCGATTCTACGCAAGAAGTAAAACCTCTCACAGAAGAAACAAGACAAAGATATCTTAACAAGTTTAAGATGTTCCCTGTATTGGATTATACACGCGTATATTACTCATTCCAGTTGCAAGGCTGCAATGATGTGAAATATGATGTTACCTTTGCAACGGCAAAACAGGCTGGAACCGCTGAACCGGCAAAGACTGCTTATATGTTCAATCCGGTGAAAGTAGACGGCACTTGGAAACTGTGTGTAAAGACGGCTACTGACGAAATAGATATGAACATGCGCTAATAAAACATTTAAACTTACCTATTATGAAGAAATCATTGTTTGTCATATTACTGGCTTGTGTGTCTGCACCCGGTTGGGCTCAGATACAGCGCACTGCTGTATTTGATTTCAGTCAGCCACTCAGCCTTACTCCTTCCATAACTCCACCTGAAGGTAATAGTAATGAAGTTCCCGTTACTGATAATGTTTTCTCTAATGGCGACATTACTATTGATTTTGAGTGGGGTAATCAGGGATTGGGTACAGCCATCGTAAACTTTACTAATCGCTATACTCATGATATCTCCTATTATCTCAAAGTCAGTCAGCAGGCTTTGATGAAAGTGCATGCACCTGATATCGGACGTCTTGACAGAGTATCTTTCTCCGAAGGTAGTACTGTAGGTGATCTTCGAGTGACAGACGATGAATTAGGAAGTCAGGAAGATGGATACAAGACATGGATTAATGATAAAAAGCAGGATATCCATGACTTAATATATAAAAACAGTTTTTCGAATGCTCAATTAAAAAAGATTACGGTACTCTATACCATGCCGTCTACCATTTTGACTGCTACTAGTGATTTGGTGAATGGCAGTGTTTTAGAGTACTTTGAAAACATGCATCTTACATTCGACCGCAACATGCTGGTAAAAGATGCATCCAAAATCACACTCTCTGATGGAACGAGCAGCCAGACGCTTTCGGCTACTGTAAAAGACAATGTGGTAACCTTATCTGCTGCTAGCCAGATAGCAAAGAATGGTACATATACACTTACGGTTCCTGCAAAGAGTTTTGTTGATAAGGAAGGCTTTGAGAACAAGGAAATGAAATTCACTTTTGTCATCAAGGCTCCTTTTAGTCCTGTTTCGATTACTCCTGCAGCGGGAACCGTTGAAACTTTACCTCTTACTATTGCCGTAGACTTTGGAGAGAAGGTTGGATATGTAGATGAGGCTGCTAGCGTGAAATTACTGAAAGATGGTAACGACTATCTGACAGCAAAGGCTGTCAAGGCATCTGATACGAAAGTTAATTTTGAAATACAGGGCGCTGCAGGTGCTATTTCAAAGAAGGGTACTTATAAACTTATTGTTCCTGCTAATGTAGTTTGCAACGACAAGAAGGGCGATGCCGAATGGGAACGCTACAATAAGGCTTTTGATGTAGAATATGTTGTTGTCCTGACTTTGACAAAATGTGTACCTATAAAATAACATATCCTAATTTTCAGGCATTTAGCAAAAATAATCTCTGTAAATGGGTGACGCAACGACTATTTTTTGTATCTTTGCACCATGTTTGTACGTAAGAAGAAGCACCGCAGTGGGCATATCGGAGTGCTTGTGGTGGACAAGAGCAATGGCAAGTTCCGTGAAATCAAGAGTTTCGGTGTTGCGAAGACAGATGCCGAAGCGGATGCTCTGTGCCTAGAAGCGAACAAATGGATAAGAACTTATGGTGGACAGCAAGAGATTAACTTCACAGAACCAGACATCAAGCAAAACGAAGAGGAAGAGACAGAACGAGTACTGTCTAACATAGACTCCCTGCTTCTAAATGGACACCAAATTATCCTAAACCAAGTATATGACAGCATAGGTTTCAACCAAATTCAAGATTCCATACTTCGCCATTTGGTTATCGCTCGCATCTCTCAACCCATGAGCAAACACGCAACAGTAGATTACCTGAAGTCATACTTTGATGAAGATGTCGAGTTGTATAAGCTTTATCGCTACATGGACAAGTTGTACTATACCCAAAAAGAAGAGGTACAACGCATCAGTGTAGAGCACACCAAGCGCATACTCGGTGGACATGTAGGTCTGATGTTCTATGATGTGACCACACTGTATTTTGAGACCAGTAGAACAGATGTGCTGCGAGAGTCTGGTTTTTCAAAGGATGGCAAGACATCAGAGTCGCAGATAGTGCTAGGCCTCTTGGTCAGCCGTGATGGCTATCCTCTGTCGTATTGTATTTTCAATGGAAGCCAATACGAGGGATACACCATGCTACCTATCATAGATGATTTCATACAACGCTTCTTTCTGGACGATTTTGTAGTGGTGGCTGATGCAGGGCTCATGAGTAAGCGCAATGTAAAGTTACTGGAGGATGCAGGATACAAATATATAATAGGTGCTCGTATTCATACAGAGTCTGAGCAGATAAAAGAATGGATCTTGCAGCAAGACAAGATGCCTGGAAAATTTCACGAATACAGATATGGTGACAATGCAAGATTGATCCTCGGCTATTCCGAAGAACGAGCAAAGAAGGATGCACATAATCGTGATAAGGGAGTGGCAAGGCTCAAGAAGGCATATGCAAATGGAAAAATCACAAAAGCCTCCGTAAATAAGCGTGGCTATAATAAATTCTTGGAAATCAGCAAAGACATAGATGTAGTTATCAGCGAAGACAAAATCAAGGAAGATTCACAGTGGGATGGCTTGAAAGGTTATATAACCAATACTTCCATCACACCAAAGGAAGTTGTCGAACAATACCACGGTCTATGGGTCGTGGAACGAGCCTTTCGTGTAACCAAAGGGAACTTGGAGGCACGCCCCATCTTTCATTTCACAGAGAAAAGAATAGAGGCACATATCTGCATATGCTTCATTGCATACAAGGTGTATAAAGAACTGGAGCGTATCTTAAAAATTGCCAAGATAAACAAAAGTGTAGATTCAGTTTTGAAAATTGCTAAGACCATAGCTACTATCAGAATCAACATGCCGAATAATGGGAAGGTCAGGCAAGAAACATTGCTGCTGACTCCTGCCCAACACTCTATCAAGCCCTTGTTTGATGTTCAAAAGATACTAGACGGGGGCAAAAGTGACGATTCTGCCCCCGAAAAATAGAAAAATCCAAGATGGGTGACGCATAGTCAAAGTCAGGAAGAAGGGCGATGCCGAATGGGAACGCTACAATAAGGCTTTTGATGTAGAATATGTTGTTGTCGGTTCTGCGGCTTACCTGAAAGCCCAAGAACTGTTGCAAAACAAATCGGTGGGTTATCCTAAGGTCACAAGCGCGGCTTACGTAGCATTGGACAATGTTGTAAAGAATGAAGCATCAACAGATGCTGAATTCAAGGCTGCTATTGATGCTTATTATAATGAAACCGATGTTCTTCTTCCTGAAAACAAGAAGTGGTATAAGATAGCCAGTGTAAATAAGAAGAATGAACGGAAGTATCTTGCTGTAAAAGAAAAGCAGGTTCTATTGGTAGACAATATTGATGAAGCTTCAGCTTTTGAGGCGTTAGACCATAGTGGAGTGTTCACCTTGGGTGATGCTGATGACAATATGCTGAATGTCAATGGAGTGACAGTTGATGCAGGTGCAGAAGTAAGCAAGCTTACAATTGCCAAACTGGATGGCTCTGCTGTACAACTCGAATCGGGTGATGTCTTTGATGCAGACAAAGCATTGGGTACTTTCTCTTTCAAGGGATCTTATCCATCTGTAACGGGAAGCTCTAGCGTTGCTTATGCTTTGTGCAATCATGCAGACAAGAAATATCAGACAGAAGCAGCTGTTGCTGCTCCATATTGGCAAAGCAGTCTGACCAGTGCCTTCGCATTCGTTGAGGTTGAAAAACCGGCTGCTGCTATCAAGACCGTAGAGACAGCTTACAAGTTGACACCTGCAATAGTAGGAAGCAATGCCGATCTCCTGACTCTTTCTTTCGATGGATTGACTCATGTTACTGTAATGAGTGATGCTGATGCCTACATCACTGATGAGAAGGGTGAGCGTGTGAAGAACGTTACCTTTACTCCGGTAACAGGAAAAGACAATCAGTTTACTGTTGCGTTGACTGACCTGGCAAAGGCTAGCTATCAGCTGGTAATCCCAGAAGGAACCTTCCATTATGAAAAGAATAATAAGGAAGTAAAGACACAAGCTATCAAGGAAAGCTTTACGATAGGAAAGGGCGGCTCTCCTGATGATCCAAATCTTAAATCAGATTATTCAATATACCAGATGTTGCCTGATATATCAGGTTTTGTCAAGGATGTTGCATTGAATGGATTTATGATTAAAAACATTGGATACTATGATGGTTTGGTTGCTAATCCTGATAGAGAAGTGAGACTTGCAGTTTACGACAACAACAAGACGATTCGTACAGGACACTTTGAAAGCTATGTAGATCCGGAAGATCCGACAACGCCGACATTGCTGTTAGTTTTTGATACTCCTATTAGAGAAGGTGAATTGAAAGCCAATAGTTACGCTATCGTAATTTTGCAGGGAACCTTCGGAGATACAAACTTTGGAAAGTTCCTTGAGGACAAGACCACAACCCAAGCCAGTGACTGTCATACAAACCCAAGAATGACGATTACAATCGAAGTAGACAATGATAAGGCTACTGGTATCGAACATGTTGTGAATTCTACTGAGAAGAACAATGTAATCTATGATGTCCAGGGACGTAAGGTAAAGCAGATGAACCGTTCTGGTATCTACATTGTGAATGGAAAGAAATTCGTAAAGAAATAAAATTTAATGTAGAAAGTTATGAAATCAATTAAACTGCTCATGGCAACGGCCATGTTAGCCATCGGCTCTACAGCCGCTATGGCACAAGCATCCTATACAGACAAGGATGGAAACGAATATCAGTTTAAACGTCACTGGTTTCTGGATGTTCAGGCTGGTGGGCAATATACTGTAGGTGAGGCAAGCTTCTCAGACTTGCTTTCTCCTAACTTCCAGGGTGCCATCGGCTACCAGTTCTCTCCTGTTTTCGGACTCCGTGGTCAGATAAACGGTATCTGGAGCAAGGGCGGATGGAACGGATACAAGGCTACCAAGGACGGTACTCCGTATACCGCCAGCTACAAATGGAAATATGTAGCGCCTGGTGTGGACTTTATGTTCAACCTCTCTAACCTCTTCTGTGGCTGGAACCCGAACCGCATGTTCAACGCTACAGCCTTCGTAGGTGGTGGTATCAACTGGGCTGGAGCTAACCAGGAGGTAAACGACCTGGCTGCCAACATCAAGAATCAGAGCAACTATCTGCTGGAATATCTCTGGCAGGGAAAGAAGGTTCGCCCTTACGGCAGAGCCGGTATCGACCTGGAATTCAAGGTAAGCAAGGTTGTGAGCATCATGCTCGAAGGCAATGCCAACATGATTTCAGACAAGTACAACTCTAAGAAGGCAGATAACCCTGACTGGTACTTCAATGCACTGGCAGGTGTACGCATCAATCTGGGCAAGAGCTATACCAAGAAGGCTAAGCCGGTAGAGGAACCTGCTCCGGCACCAGCTCCTAAGCAGGAATATGTAGCTCCTAAGCCAGAGCCTAAGCCAGCTCCTGTAGAGAAGAAGATAGAGGAGATTCGCCGTGACATCTTCTTCACCATCAATTCTTACAAGATTGCTCCTGCTGAGGATGCTAAGATCCGTGAGGTGGTTGACTTCCTGAACAAGAACACAGAGGCAAAGGTTGTAGTAACCGGCTATGCTGACAAGGGTACAGGCAATGACGTCATCAACGACCGCATCGCTGCCAAGCGAGCAGCAGCTGTGGTTTGGATGCTGACAAAGAAATATAATATACCTTCAGAGCGCATTACAGAAGAATCTAAGGGTGCACGTGTGCAGCCTTTTGCAGAAAACGCAGAGAACCGTGTAACGATCATGATCGCTAAGTAGTACGGTAAGTTTATAATGCGACAATCAATTATTTTAATTGGTGGCGGGGCATCCTCAGGGGTGCCCCGTTTTTCGTTCTGATATCCTTTCCTTCTCCCGCTCATTTTGTTATTTTTTCACCATTTCTTGCAGTTTCTCAATATTTTGTTGTACCTTTGCAACGTATTAAAAAATAAGCGATTATGGGACGAGCTAAAAGAATACCTTACGGAGTGTCTGACTTCATCGACATCATTGAGAGAAATCAATATTATGTCGATAAGACTATGTATATACCTAAGTTAGAGGATGAGCCTGATGCCTTGTTCTTTATTCGCCCTCGCCGTTTTGGCAAGAGCTTGTTTATCAGTATGCTGAGGGCTTATTATGACATCAAACGTAAAGATAAGTTTGATAAGTTGTTTGGCAACCTTTGGATAGGTTCGCATCCTACAGAAAATCAGGGAAAGTATCAAGTCTTGTTTCTTGATTTCTCCAAGATAGGAGGTTCGATAGACCAATTGGAAGAAAACTTCAATGCCTATTGCAATGAATGTATTGATAGCTTTATCGAAACTTATCAGGAGTATTATCCCGAACGAGTAGTGGAAAGTGTGTTGAAGGCAAAAACCGCTGCCAGAAAGTTGAATGCCATTGGGATTGCTGCAGAGAAAAAGAATCTTCCACTTTATCTTATAGTAGATGAGTATGACAACTTTACCAATGTTGTGCTCAATGAGCAGGGGGAGGAAGTGTATACGGCTCTTACCCATGCCAGTGGTTTTTATCGGGAGATTTTCAAGGTGTTTAAGGGAATGTTCTCTAAAATCTTTATGACAGGCGTAAGTCCTGTTACACTGGATGATTTGACCAGTGGATTCAACATCGGATGGCATATCTCTACCAAGCCTGCCTTTAATCAAATGCTTGGTTTCTCTACCGAAGATGTAAGAGAACTCTTCACTTATTATAAGGAGAATGGGGAAATTCGACCGGATAGTGATGTGGAGGCTATTATAAAAGAGATGAAACCATGGTATGACAACTATTGTTTCTCGGAAAGTGCCTTGAAAACTCAGAGTAAAGTTTTCAACAGCGATATGGTATTCTATTACTTACGCAATTATCGTGAGACTGGTGAATCTCCTAAGCTGATGGTGGATCCTAATACCAAGACAGATTATGGCAAGATGAAGAAATTGCTGCAGCTTGATAAACTGGATGGCGACCGTAAGGGTGTGCTGCGCACTATCATCGAGAATGGAGATATAATAGGTAATATTGAGGAAAGTTTTCCTGCCAAATTGTTGGTAAGACCACAGATATTTATCAGTCTTCTGTTCTATTATGGAATGTTAACAATAAAGGGAACACGCGGAGACCAGCTGGTGCTTGGCATTCCAAATAATAATGTTCGCAAGCAATACTATACCTATCTGCTGGAGCAATATGACGAAGTCTGTGCGGTAGACGAAATGAGTCTTAAGTCTTTGTTTACCGATATGGCTTTTGATGGTCAATGGAAACCTGCGCTGGAGTTTATGGCACAGGCTTATGCCAAGGTCTCTTCCGTTAGAGATAGCATAGAGGGTGAACGTAATCTGCAAGGTTTCTTTATGGCATATTTGAATCTGAACAGTTACTATTATACGATGCCCGAATTGGAATTGAATCATGGATATTGTGACTTTTTCCTGTTGCCAGACTTGACTCATTACGATACCAAGCACAGCTATATTATCGAACTGAAGATGCTGTCAAAGAAAGATTTTGGAGCTATGGCTGATAACGGCAGACAAACCAAGGCGGAAGAGCAATGGGAGCAAGCTGTGGAACAAATAAACCGATATGCCGATGCTCCAAGAGTGGAAGCCTTGCGTCAAGGTACCAAACTCCATAAGATAATTATGCAGTTTGAGGGGTATCAGTTGAGGAAGATAGATGAAATTGATTAAAGAAGATAAGCATTTTGTCTCTTAAACTCTGGGTTTTGGTTAATTTTACATCTTTTTTTCCTCATTCTCATTATTTTGTTGTACCTTTGCAGCTAAAATAATAATAAATTGCAAGAAAATGGGAAAGATTATATTGACGGGCGACCGTCCTACAGGTAAACTTCACCTGGGTCATTACATCGGCTCTCTGCAGCGCCGAGTACAACTTCAGAACGCTGGCGACTTTGACAGAATGTTCGTTTTCATGGCAGATGTTCAGGCTTTGACTGATAATGCCGACAATCCTGAGAAGATTCGCCAGAACATTACAGAGGTGGCTCTTGACTATCTCTCTGCGGGCCTCGACCCACAGAAGTGTACACTCTATATCCAGAGTATGATTCCAGAGTTGGCTGAGTTGACTACCTATCTGATGAACCTCATCTCTGTATCTCGTGTTCAGCGTAACCCAACCGTGAAGACTGAGATCAAGATGCGTAACTTCGAGGCAAACATTCCGCTCGGTTTCTTCTGCTATCCTGTGAGTCAGGCTGCCGACATCACCGCTTTCAAGGCTACAACCGTGCCTGCCGGTGAGGACCAGGAGCCTATGCTGGAGGTAACCCGCGAGTTGGTTCGCCGCTTCAACCAGACTTATGCACCTGTATTGGTAGAGCCGGAGATTCTGCTTCCAGAGATTGCCTGCTGCCGTCGTCTTCCAGGAACTGACGGTAAGGAGAAGATGAGTAAGAGTCTCGGCAACTGCATCTACATGAGCGACGATGAGAAGACCGTTTGGAAGAAGGTGAAGAAGATGTCTAACGGTGAGCCACGCATGAGCATGGAAGAGCCTGGACATCTGGAAGGCAATGCCGTGTTCACCTATCTTGAGGCATTCTCTACACCAGAGGACTTCGCTGAATTCTGGCCAGAGTTCAAGACTTTGGATGAGTTGAAGGAGCAGTATGTGAAGGGTGGTATCGGTGACGGTACCTGCAAGAAGTTCCTGAACAGCGTCATCAACAAGATGCTTGACCCAATCCGTGCCCGCCGTCATGAGTTTGAGCAGGATATTCCTGAGGTATTCAACATCCTGAAGAAGGGTAGCGAGGATGCCCGCGAGTTTGCAGCCCAGACCATGGATGAGGTTCGCAAGGCTATGCGTATCGACTATTTCAGCGATGCTGCCTATATTGAGGAGCAGGCTGCGAAATTTAAGGTTTGATAATGATATAAAAGATAGAAATATAAAGTGAAAAGGCAAAAGTTATCGTCAGCTGGTAACTTTTGTCTTTTTTATATTATGATGATATGTTTTTAACGCAAAAAACAAAATAATTTCTTTTCTTATCCTTTGTTCTCGTTTTTTTTTCTTATTTTTGCAAACAGAATAAATAAAAGAAGCAGAGTATAATGAAAATGAGAAAAATGCTCCAATACAGACTTGCTGATTTAGATAGTATGCTGGTATTGCTCTTCGCTTTTTTGCAACCCATCTCGGCTCAAAAAGCTGATGACAATGTGCATATATTGCAATGCAATGATAGATACGTCTTCAAAACTGATGACGCAGGTAAGACTATTGTTGTTAACACTACGGATTATGAGTATGGTGTAACCCAATATTCCGCTCTAGTTCAACCATGTGCTTATTACGGAGAGTTTATTCGTTTGGACAAGGCACAGTGTAAGGGGTATGCGCAATACAAGTCAGCCATTCCTCGTAATGTCTTTTACGATGATACCAAGATTTGCTACTTTAGCTATCAGATTCCAAAGGTTGGCAAGACTCTGAAGGCTTCTTTTACTCGAACCTATCTCAATCCTATTTATTTCACAACTATTCCTTTGTGTGAAGCTAATTATGTAGAGCATAAGAAGATAGAGGTAATCAAGCCAAAAGCCTTCCAGCAGTTTCGGATAAAAGAATATAATCTTCCTGCTGGTATAGAGAAAAGTACTACATGTAATGCAGAGGGAGATTCCGTTTTTACTTATGTGATTCATTCCTTACCTGCACAGCTGATAGAACCTAATTCTCCATCTTGGGGATATAGTGCTCCTCATCTCTTGGTGTTGGGAGCATTCCAAAGTCTGCAAGATATGTTTGTCTGGTCTCATCAGTTGGCTAATGTGGATTGCTCTATTCCTAATCAGGAAGAAATACTAAGAGAGATACAGAAAGGGGCAAAAAACGATTATGACAAGATAGCCAATACTTATGCCTGGGTACAGCAGAATATCAGATATTTGGCTTTTGAGGCAGGCATTTCTGCCCATCAACCGGCAACACCTGCTGAAACTATTCGTAAGCGTTATGGTGATTGCAAGGCTATGGCTCTTTTGCTCAAAACCTTGCTCAAGGCGCAAGGCTTTGATGCTCGTCAAACGGATATAGGGACATGGGATGTACCTTATTCTTTGCAGAAAAATCCTTCTATTGCATCTATTGATCATGCGATATGTACGGTTTTCTATCAGGGAAAGCCATATTATCTGGATGCTACGAATCCATATGTTCCTCTAGGCTATGTGCCAGATAATATACAAGGAAGGATGGCTTTGATAGAAGACGCAGATAGCTTTCGTATGAATAAGTTACCTGAGCTGGCTGCTGATTCTTGCTTTTCTTCTATAACATATCAGGCAACCTTAGAATCTGGGGATGATGGAAACTACGATATAAAGGGAAAATTGTACTCTAAATGGAAGGGCGATATGAAGTCTTGGATACTAGTGGGGAATGACGCTACGGCACAAGATGAAAAAGAGAAGGCCTTGGTGGCAGCGATGGGGGCTGGTGAACGATTGGATAAGATTGGGGATATAGTGATGACGGGAAATCGTCCTCGGGATGAGTCTTTGAATATCACTGCTTTTTTTATGAAAAAGGGAGCTGGGCAACTGGTTGACGGTAGTGTTTATTTAGATGCCAATCTCGATGAGAGCCTTTTTCTGACTCCAGTGGATACAACCAAACGGGTTTCCGATTACATGATAGACTTGCGGTCTAAGGAAGTACGTGATGTAAAGATTTTGATTCCAGAGAAAATGGAGGTCAGTAGTCTCCCCGCACCTTATCAGATTCATACAGCATGGGTTGATTTTTGTCGCACTTATTCTCAAACAGGCAATCAGATTGTTATGCATAAGGAGTGTGTAATACACCACAGACGTGTTCCGCGAAGCGAAATCCCTGCTTGGAATAAGATTGTAAGTGATTGGGGAGCAGCTTGTAATGAGCAAGTAGTATTAAAGGAAAAATGAGTTAAATGTATTATTCATAGTCAAAAAGTTGAATTATGGCAAAGATTAAAGTAATCCGAGTTGTCTTCAGTATTCTGTTGGTACAGCTCTTGACGTTGTCAGTGAATGCTGACGAGAAAGCTGATTATTTGAAGTTGGCGCAAAAGGTGCGGCAAGAAGTTTGGAGCAGTACGCCTGCTGACTTTCAAAAACGAACGGTTCCCGACAGATACAAGAATGCTTCGGCCGTCATACTATCTTATTATCGGGAGTTGAGTACGGATTATTATCGTAAGGCAACGGCTGATCTGGTGCTCAATCTTCGCCTTACTCGTCAGATAGACTGTACGGATATGGAGCGTATGTTAATTCAAATCAATGACAAAAAGGCGTTGAAGGATTATTCTGAGTTTACTTTCAAGACGAAAAGTAGAAAGTGGACCTGGGGATATCATCATAAAACGCAAACGGTGCTTGGCATTCGTGTTATAAAGAAGAATGGTAACGTACAGGAAGTAAGTTTAGATGACTATGTAGATGTCAAGGAAGGCAAAAATGACAAGGACTTGAGTCAGAAGATAGCTGTGCCTGGTTTGGAAGTGGGAGATTGTATTGATGTCTTTTCTCTAGACCAAATAGATACACAGGAACAACAGCTGGATCCTTTCTATTTTGTTCTTCGTCAAGACGAACCTGTCCTTTATACCAAGGTTCACTGTGTGCTAGACCAAAGTCTTGCCACCGTCTATCGGACGATGAATGGTGCCCCTGATTTTACTCAGACCACAGACAAGGACAAAAATGCAGTGCTTGATATGGTTATGGATAAGCCGATAGATGCAGAATCATCCATTTGGTATAATTCTTTGGAGCAGTCACCTTTTATAGAGATGTATATTACCCCGACCAAGGCTAAAGTGGCAGTAGTAGAGAAGGCTATGCGCAAAAAAGGTGTTCGAGGCAATCCTGATGTAACACCAATCCTGCAAGACGATTGGAAATTGCTGAAATCTTATGTGTCTAAGGGGGGATATTCTCCTGCTGGTCTTCCTAGTACGTATAAGAGCGTCTTCAAGTCTGCCAAAAAAGAGGGGATGTCTGCCGAGGAGAAAGCTGACCGTATTTATTCTTTTGAGTATGTTAGTAGTGGATCTTCTCAGAGGGCTTTTAATACAGTGGCTAATTATTTGCGTAAATTGGGCGTGGAAATAGAAATGGGCATTACCACTCCGTTTGGTGCATTGCCTGTTGATAAACTGATTAATTATAATTCTACATCTTGGTTCTTCCGCCTTAAGGGAACTGATGTGTATTACTTCCCTGGGACTTATCCTAAGGTTGCTTCCGAGATACCTTATATATATCAAGGAAGAAAGGCGTATATGCAAGATTCCGAGGAACAAATAATGATACCTGTGAGTCAAGCTGAAGACAATAAGTCGGTTACAGATATGGTGGTTAAACTTGATGGTACTAAACTTGATATCAGTAGGAAGGTAACTTATTCGGGTGAACAGAAAATGTACGGTCAGTCTTTGGTGAGTCCTGATAACACGCTTTTTGGATCAAGCCAACTTGAAGCTTATTGGCGATATTTGAAATACGACGACAAAGATCCGTACTCTTGTTATACTAAGAAGGAATCTGCTGAATTAAAAGGAGCTTTCAATGAATATCGGAAAAATGCCATAGATCCGTTTAAGGCTGAAATCAGTAGTTATCACGATGCTGATCCTGTGCAAGTCGGTGGCTATGGAGTAGATTGCGTGGGAATCCGTCGAGATAGTTCTAACTTTGTTTATCATGTAGATTATGTGATGGATGGAATGGTGAAACGCGCTGGAAATAACTATTTGTTGTCGGTAGGTAAGTTAATAGGAAGTTCGTTGAAACTAGAAGGCAAGGATCGAGAGCGTATCGATGATGTTTGGCGCAAGATGGCGTTTGTTGATGAATGGAATATAGAGATTCCGTTGCCGCAAGGATATAAGGTCTCTGCTGAAGCATTAAAGAAGATTGAGACTTCGGTGGCTAATGAGTGTGGAGAATTCACGGTTAAGGCTACCGCTGGAAATGAAAGTGTAAAAGTGTATGTGCGCAAATGTTTTGCTCATAGAGTGGAACCTGTCTCAAACTGGAGCAAACTGTTGGCTTTGGTTGACGCTTGTAGCGCTTTCGCTGATAAGCAGATGGTAATAGCGAAATGAATGTAAGTTTATTGAGTATATTTTTTAATTCTAAAAGAGGTGGTTACTGCTTGAAGTTCATATACCGGTAAAACTAAATGAGGTTTAAGAATTGAAAAAGGTGAATAAACGAATATTACAATTAGCGGTGCCGTCGATAATATCCAATATCACGGTACCGCTTTTGGGTTTGGTGGATGTCGCTATCGTCGGGCATATCGGCGATGCGGCTTACATCGGAGCCATTGCTGTGGGGTCGATGCTATTCAATGTCATCTACTGGCTTTTCGGATTCCTGAGAATGGGAACCAGCGGAATGACTTCGCAGGCTTTGGGAAGGAGAGATTTGGCTGAGGTGCTGAGGCTCCTGGTGCGCTCTCTCAGTATCGGTGTGGGGATAGGAGTGCTGTTCTTCGTTCTCCAGAAATTGCTGATAGGCTGCGGACTCTGGGCGATGTCGCCGGAAGCGGATGTCGTGGAACTGGCACGGAGATACTGTTATGTCTGTATCTGGGGAGCCCCGGCAGTGCTCGGACTCTACGGATTTACGGGCTGGTTTATCGGTATGCAGAACACGCGCATTCCGATGATGGTATCGCTGACACAGAATGTGGTGAACATCGTAGCCTCCCTGCTGCTGGTCTTTGTCTGCGGGATGACGGTAGAAGGCGTGGCGCTCGGAACGGTTATTGCCCAATGGTGGGGATTCCTGATGGCATGTCTGTTCTATCGTATCTGTTATCGCCGGTTAAGCAAGTATGACTATCGCCGGCATCTCTTTGCTGCCGAACCGCTGAAGCAGTTTTTCTCGCTCAATAAGGATATCTTTCTCCGCACCCTATGTCTGGTGGCGGTCAACCTCTTCTTTACGGCAGCAGGTTCCAGGGAGAGTACCATCGTGCTGGCTGTGAATACGCTGCTGATGACGCTCTTTACCATCTTCTCTTATTTTATGGATGGTTTTGCCTATGCGGCAGAGGCGTTGAGCGGCAAGTATTATGGAGCCCGCAACATGGGGGCATTCCGCGAGGTGGTTAGAAGAACGATGGGTTTTGGAGCTGTTGTGGCAGTAGTTTTCACCTTGTTATATATAGTGGGTGGCGAGAATTTCCTCTCTTTGCTCACGAGCGATAAGCAGGTGATAGCTGCATCGGGCGAATATTTCTGGTGGGCTGTGCTGATTCCGCTGTCTGGCATGTCGGCATTCGTCTTCGATGGCATCTTTGTAGGCATCACCCAGTCTAAGTCGATGCTCTGTTCTACCGCCGTAGCCTCGGCTTCGTTCTTCGTTCTGTTCTTCGGCTTGCATCCTTTCCTGGGCAATCATGCCCTGTGGTTGGCCTTCATTCTCTACCTTCTGTTAAGGGGAATCGTACTGTTCGTCATTTATCGTAAAAAACTGCGGTAAATGACGAATTGTGTTTTTATAGAATATTTTAGTAGAAATAATGTACATCTTTCATAAAAATTGCACACTGAATTCTAGTGTGCGCATTTTTGTGAAAAACTACATTAATATAGTTTAAATCTTAGGCTTATATTCTTTTTCTTAGCCGAAAATTAGTAATTTCGCAGAGCAAAACTTAAAAAGGAGAAGAGTAAATGACAGCAGAAGAATATTATCAGCAAGGTAACGCCTGGCGCAAGCAGGGTGACTTTAAGCGTGCCCTCGACTGCTATATGGAGGCCATTGCCCTCGATCCGGAGAGCCCTGCCGTAGCAGCCAAGGAGATGTTGGATGATATCATGAGCTTTTATTGCAAAGACTACTACAATCCATAACAACCGACATGTGGACAGCAGGAGCTTTGTTTACTCCAATGGTAAAGATAATTAGTAAGAAATTAGAATATGAGTAAGATTAAAGGGGCTATTGTAGTCGACACCGGGCGTTGCAAGGGATGCTCGCTCTGTGTGGAGGCTTGTCCTCAGCATGTCATCGCATTGGCAGAGAAAAAAGTCAATGTGCATGGTTACCGTTATGTAGAGGCAGCTGTACCTGATGCGTGTGTTGGTTGCACTTCGTGCGCCATCGTGTGTCCGGACGGCTGTATCACTGTTTATCGTAAGAAGGAGGACTAAATAATGGCAAATCAGGAAGTTACATTAATGAAAGGCAATGAGGCGATAGCCCATGCCTGTATCAGATGTGGTGCGGATGGTTTCTTCGGCTATCCTATCACACCTCAAAGTGAGATTATAGAGACGCTGGCTCTGCTCAAGCCATGGGAAACATCAGGTATGGTGGTTCTGCAGGCTGAGAGTGAGGTGGCGGCTATCAACATGGTTTATGGTGGCGCCGGTGCCGGTAAGCGTGTCATTACCACTTCTTCAAGTCCGGGTGTGGCTTTGATGCAAGAGGGTATCTCTTACATGGCAGGTGCTGAGATTCCGGGCGTTATCGTCAATGTGCAGCGTGGCGGTCCGGGTCTGGGTACCATCCAGCCATCCCAGAGTGATTATTTCCAGGCTACCCGCGGTGGTGGTAACGGCGACTATAATGTGATTGTGCTGGCTCCTGCTTCTGTTCAGGAGATGGCTGATTTCGTTGATCTCGCCTTTACGCTTGCCTTTAAGTATCGCAATCCTGCGATGATTCTGAGCGATGGTGTCATTGGTCAGATGATGGAGAAGGTGGTTCTGCCTCCTGTCAAGCCTCGACGTACCGAGGAGGAGATTGCCAGGGAGTGTCCTTGGGCTACCATCGGCCGTCCGAAGAATCGTCCAGTCAACATCATGACCTCTCTGGAACTCAAGCCTGAGGTGATGGAGGAGCGCAATATTGCTCTTCAGGAGAAATACAGAAAAATCCGTGAAACCGAGGTTCGTTATGAAACCGAGCAGATGGATGATGCCGACTATGTTATCGTAGCCTTCGGTAGTGCGGCACGTATTGCCGAGAAGAGCATCGAGAGTGCGCGTGAGCAGGGCATCAAGGTAGGATTGTTCCGTCCTATCACCCTCTGGCCTTTCCCTGAAAAGGAGATTCATGAACTCGCCAAGACCAAGAAGGGTATTCTGGTTGTAGAAATCAATGCCGGTCAGATGGTTCAGGATGTGCGACTGGCTGTGAATGGTCAGACTCCTGTGGAGCACTTTGGTCGTCTGGGCGGTATCGTACCAGAGCCAGAGGAAATCGTTGAAGCATTAAAGAAGTTAATAAAATGAATGATATAATTTCACCAGAGAATCTGGTATATAAGAAGCCTACGCTGATGAACGATACCCCGATGCACTATTGTCCGGGGTGTTCGCATGGCGTAGTTCATAAGCTCGTTGCCGAGGTTATCGAGGAGATGGGCATGGAGGATAAGACGGTAGGCGTATGTCCGGTGGGCTGCGCTGTCTTTGCTTATCGCTATTTGGATATTGACTGGCAGGAGGCTGCTCATGGTCGTGCACCTGCTGTAGCTACGGGTATCAAGCGCTTGTGGCCTGATCGTCTCGTCTTCACTTATCAGGGCGATGGCGACTTGGCGTGCATCGGTACCTGCGAAACTATCCACGCCCTGAACCGTGGTGAGCATATCGCCATCATCTTCATCAATAATGCCATCTATGGTATGACCGGCGGACAGATGGCGCCAACCACCCTGTTGGGTCAGAAGACTGCTACCTGTCCTTATGGTAGAGAGGCTGATCTTCATGGTTATCCACTTAATATTACCGAGTTGGCAAGCCATCTGCAGGGTACTTGTTATGTAACCCGCCAGAGTGTGGAGACCGTGGCAAGCATCAAGAAGGCAAAGAAGGCTATCCGCAAGGCGTTCGAGGCAAGCATGCAGGGCAAGGGCTCCAGCCTGGTAGAGATTGTTTCTACCTGCAACAGCGGTTGGAAACTCTCACCTGTTGAGGCTAACAAGTGGATGGAAGAGAACATGTTTAAGCAGTATCCTAAGGGTGACCTGAAGGATACAACGAACATGTAATGTTGAATGTTGAATGTTGAATGTTGAATTTGGCATTTACAAAAGATTAGAACAATGAAGACAGAAATCATTATATCCGGTTTTGGCGGTCAGGGCGTTCTCTCTATGGGAAAGATTCTGGCTTATTCAGGACTGATGGAGGATAAGGAGGTAACCTGGATGCCTGCTTACGGACCAGAGCAGCGTGGCGGTACAGCCAATGTAACGGTCATTGTGAGCGACAGTCGCATCTCTTCGCCTATCCTGAGCCATTATGATGTAGCCATCGTGCTCAACCAGCCGTCGCTCGACAAGTTTGAGCCGAAGATTAAGCCAGGCGGCATCCTGATTTATGATGGCTATGGTGTGATGAATCCTCCACAGCGCAAGGACATCACCATTTATCGCATTGATGCGATGGACAAGGCTGCCGAGATGAAAAACTCCAAGGTGTTCAATATGATTGTTTTGGGCGGTCTGCTGAAGGTTTGTCCTGTTGTGAGCACCGATGGTTTGAACAAAGCGCTTTACAAGTCATTGCCAGAGCGCCATCATGGTTTGATTCCGCTGAACATGCAGGCAGTGGAAGAGGGAATGAAGATTATCAAAAAGGTAGATTAAATTCAATCATCTGTATAGATAAGGGAGCGGGCTGCGTTGCGATGCAGTTCGCTCCCTTGTTTTATTAGGCTGGGTTGAAAAGGAAAAAATGATGCATCTTGCAGATTATATATTTAATTTGCATCATGTAGTTTGCTACATTCAAAAACTGTTGTTGAATGTTTTTCATATCTAAAACTAAAGAAAGTCGTTCTTTTCTTTGGCATTTCCAATTCTTTTCGCTAATTTTGTGGCGTTAATTTAAAAGAAAGGAATAAGATGGAAACGATTAATATTCAGTTTCAAGTACCTTCTACTGGTCAATATACGCTTGACGAATTTGTCGCTAAGCTCAAAGACTATGCTGAAAAATTAGCCAGTTCTATCTCCAAGTCTGGAAACAGTTACCAGGAAACTTATATGAGCCAGGCAGAGCAGGAAGCCTATGTGGCAGAAAGTCTCAACCGTGCTCTTGATGAAATGGAAGCTCATAAGAAGAATGGGACTAAACCGATGGATGCTCGTGATTTGTTGAGAAGACTTCGGGAAGAGGAGGCGTAGTATGAAGGTTAAAATTTATACGGAAAAAGAATTTGAGCGACAACTTAGAAAACTTTCCAAGAAATATCGTTCAATGCTTGATGATTACGATGCTTTTCTTACAGGCTTAGAACAGGATCCTTATCAAGGTACTAGTCTTGGCAAAGGTGTCAGAAAGGTAAGAATGGCAATAGCTAGTAAGGGTAAAGGCAAAAGTGGTGGTGCAAGGGTCATCACTTATAATCTTTATCAGGAAGGAGATTCCGTTATCATTGATTTGTTGACAATCTATGATAAAGGAGAAATCTCTAATATCTCTGATGAGTTTATCAGTTTTTTGCTTGATAAACGTGAAAATGGATAATACGCAGAATTTGTAGATTGTGTAATTTCGGAACTTCATAGTATTTCATAACGTATAGTTATGAATATTGTTTTGGATACCAATTGCCTTGTTATTGCAATTTCAAGGCAAAGCGAATACCATCAAGTATGGTAAGATTTTCTTGCTGGTAAATTGATTATCAAGGATCATACGATGGCTGCCCTTGGTTTGGGCGGTAAACCGTATAAGAAAATAAAGGTGACGCATCTTTGGGGAACTGCTACAATTGTACTTCCCTGAAAAAGGTTGTCACTTAGGAACAAACAGAAGTGACAATGAAACGTAAGACAAGAATTGAACGTGTGTATAATGAGGACACAGGTTGGTTTGAGACCCGTGAGGTAGAGTTGAATAGCTACTCTTTTACAGATGATGATCGTATCATGATAGTTCGAGAGTATATGGAGAGTGGGCTCCCAGCAGAAGAAATCATCAAGAAATACTATATAAGCAGTCGTACAGTGCTATTTTCTTGGATGGATAAGTTCTTAAATGAAAAAGATTTGTTATCTTTGCCGCCAGAAGACCAAAACCGTGACGATATGGCAAAGACAACAAATGAACAGTTGAAAGAGAAAGATGCAGAGATTAAGCGTCTCCGCAAGGCTTTGGAGTTAGAGAAGCTTCGCTCTAAGGCATTCTCCACCATGATTGACCTCGCAGAAGAAACCTTCAATATTCCTGTGAGAAAAAAATCTGGTACCAAACAGTAAGCTTGCTCCGCACAGAGTGCCAGAGCCAAGGTTTAGGCACTCTATGCGGGCTGTTTGGTTTCACCCGGCAAGCATATAATAAGCGCAATGTCTCTGACGGCTTTGCTGAAGAGGCCATTGAGTCTATCATCATTGAAAAGGCACGTGAGTATCGTAAGTCGAATCCTGGCTTAGGAGCTGCAAAGTTGCATGCCATATTGAAACAGATGTTTGAGGATACTGGCTGCTTCCCTGGTCGTGACGCATTTATTGAGATGCTGCGTAAGCATGGACTCATGGTACGTATAAAGCGCCGTAGGCGCTATAAGACAACAGATTCCGACCATAATTATCGCAAATACCCAAACCTGATTAAGGGAGTAGTTCCTACCCATCCGAACCAGATTTGGGCAAGTGACATCACCTATGTTGAAACCAATGAAGGTGTGTGCTATCTCTCGCTTATAACAGACCTGTATTCCCATAAAATCGTTGGATGGGCTGTTGGTCCAACATTAGAAACTGTATATCCATTAGAAGCGCTTAAAATGGCATATAAAAGCATTGATGAAGAAACTGCAAAAGGACTCATTCATCACTCTGACAGAGGAAGCCAGTATTGCAGTCAGAATTATGTATCTATCCTAAAAAGTCATGGCTCACAAATAAGTATGACTCAAACAGGAGATCCTTTGGAGAATGCTATAGCAGAACGTGCAAACGGCATTTTAAAAACAGAATGGCTTTATAGGATGACAATTCCTACTCGTAAAGTATGTAAGAAGGAACTGACCAGGATTATTGCGTTTTATAACGACGAAAGACCGCATATGAGTATCGGTAATCAAACACCATCAGTTGCACATACTCAAGTGGGGCCACAGCAGAAAATGTGGAAAAATCCTTGGGAAAATTCTTCTAATTAGTTGAAAATGTGTATCTTTGCATTTGAAAGAATATCATCACCGTAACCTTTCTAGGGATAGCTCCTTAAAAAGAGTAACCTAGTTAGGTATAATGGGTATCCGCTGACAACCCATATAGTGATAAAAATAAAAATGCGTAACTCATTTAGTGATAAGAAAAATAGATAGTAACAAATTTAGTTTAACCATCCTAAAGGTGACAACTTTTTCACGTATAAGACAAATTATATGCCTAGTTGCCCCTGATTTACAACAAACTTTAACGCTATTGCCGCTGATTTGCGACAAAAAAGTAGTATCTTTGCCCCTGATTTGAAACAAATGCGTATGTTTAGACGAAATATCATCAGTAAACTGGAGGCTTGGAAGCAAGACAAAAAGCATAAGCCCCTTATCCTGAGAGGAGCTCGACAGGTTGGTAAGACAACTGTGGTCAATGAGTTTGGCTCTCAGTTTGATAATTATCTATATTTCAATCTGGAAAGAAATGAGAATGCCAAGTTGTTCGAGATGGAGATTCCTTTAGACGACCTGGTGAATATGCTGTATGCCAGTGTCGGTAAGGTTAAGAAAGAAGGAACTACCCTTGTTTTCATCGACGAGATTCAGAATTCTCCTAAAACCATAGCACTTCTTAGGTATTTCTATGAACAGAGACCTGATTTGTATGTTATTGCAGCTGGCAGTCTGTTGGAGAATCTGGTGGATGTTAAAGTCAGTTTCCCTGTGGGAAGAGTACAGTATCTGGCTTTGCGACCTTGTTCGTTTTCTGAGTTCCTGGGGGCTATCGGCAAGTATAATCTGCTTGCCGTACTCTCGCAGAAGGCAGAATATACGGTTGCCTTCCATGAACAGTTGATGCATCTTTTCAATCAATATACTATTGTGGGAGGGATGCCTGAAGCAGTGCAGCAGTATGCTGAAACCCAAGATGTCATTGGTATCGAAGATGTTTATGAAACTCTGGTGCAAGCCTATAAGGATGATTCTGAAAAATACGTCAGAGGCAATAAGCTGACGGATGTGGTGAGATTTATCCTCTCTTATGGTTGGGCTTTTTCGGGTGAGACCATTACGTTAGGTAACTTTGCCAATTCTGGCTATAAGTCAAGAGAGGTGGGCGAGGCATTTAGATTGCTGGAGAAGGCAATGCTTCTGGAGCTGGTTTACCCAGTGTCTTCTACCCAGTTGCCGATTATTCCTGAGACCAAACGAATGCCAAAACTCATCTGGTTTGATACGGGATTGGTGAACTATCAGGCGGGAATCAGAAAGGAAATCATTGGCTCTACCGATATGGTGGACAGTTGGCGTGGGCATATTGCAGAACAAATAACGGCTCAGGAGTTATTGGCTTTGGAAGATAGGGTGGGACAGCATCGCTCGTTTTGGGCAAAGCCGAATAACGGTGCAGAGATTGATTTCATTTTTACTCATAACTCCAAGCTTTATCCGATAGAGGTAAAGAGTGGAACCAATGCCCATCTCCGTTCTCTCCAAGTATTTATGGATAGTTCGGAAGTTAATATAGCCATCCGTATCTGGTCAAAGCCTTATTCTATAGATAAGGTCAAGACCATTCATGGCAAGGAGTTTACGTTGATTAATCTTCCGTTTTATCTGATAGGTAATTTGCGGAACGTATTGGATGCTGTAGTAGAAGAATGAGTGATAGATACAAAAACAAAAGAATTCAGCAAATTAGCATCTTGGCTATTTGCTGAATTCTCAATTCATATTCTATTTTTCCTTTTATTCTTTACTTGAAGCTGAGCTTGCCTTCGGCAATCTTCTTGGCTTCTTCTGGCTTGTTGGTGGTTATGAAGTCAACGCCGGAATCTACGCATTTCTGAATCTCCTTCATCTGGTCGATGGTCCATACATTCACCTTCATGCCCAGGTCGTGACTCTCTTTAATCCAGTTCGGATTTTTGAGGAGGGCACCACCATAGTAGTCGATGCCGGCAAAGCCTTTCTGTTTGATGACTTTGGGAGCCACGTCGCTGCCCAGATAGTAAACCCGGGCTTGTGGGTTCAGCTTTACGAGTTCCTCGCAGGCATGCATGCTGAAGGAGATGTAATCCACCTGCTTCTCCATGCCGGTTGCCTTTACCAAATCAAGGCAAGCCTTTACGCATCTGTCTTCACGCTCAGGAGTCTGATGGGCCTTGATTTCCAGAATCAGCTGCATGGGAGCAAGCTTCTTGCCTGCCTCCAGATAACTCTTCAGCGTGGCGATAGGCTCACCGTTGGCAAGTTTCAGATTCTTGATGTCGGCATACTTGGCGTTCTCGATGATTATGCCATGGATGTCGTCGTCATGGTTTACCACCACGGTGCCGTCTGTGGTGATGTGTACGTCAAACTCGCTTCCCCAAACATCAGCCTTCTTGGCATTCTGCATGGCAGCGATGGAGTTCTGGGCTGCACCCTGACTGTTCCAATGGCCACGATGGGCTATCACCTTTACTTGAGCCATGGCGGAAGATGCCAAAAGCATCATTCCGCACAATATCATACTAGTCTTCTTCATATTCTTCTTTAAAAAACTTCTAATAACGTCTGAAAACGTCTGAGATAACTTCTAAAAATCTGTTTAAAATCTGTATCTTATACCCAACTGGCACTGGTAAGGATTACCATTGCCACCAGCTACGCCGGCGTTGGTATTTACGGCATACTTATACTGCTTCTTCTCCTGGTCGAAACCTGTGATGTAATAGAGAGGAACGTTAGAGAGGTTCTTGCCTACACCCCAGTCTTTGTTGAGAAGGTTGGCCACATTGAATACATCCAGTGAAACTTCCAGGGCATGGGTCTTGTAAAGCTTGAATGCCTTCTCCAAGTGAAGGTCGAAGGTGCCGTAGAAGCCATTTACGCCGCCATTGCGCTCAGCCATCTTGCCATAGTTGCTCTGCAAATACTCCTTGAACTTCTTCTCCACCTTAGGGTTAGCCATCAGGGTTTCGAAGCCCTTGCGGATGCATGCATCGGTGTTAGGGTCGTTAGGGTCGAAGATATAGGCGAGGTCGTTGGTTGCCACGAAGTCACCATTCACGTTGCCACCTACGATGGTAGAGTAGCGGGTGCCGCCGATGCCAGAGAAGCGGATACCTGCCTGGATGCCCCAGAAGGTTGGTGCTGTTCCGTAAACCACCAGCTTGTGGCGGAACTGACCGTTACCATAGCTCAGCTGACTCATGTCGCGTGGGTCATCCTTCACCATCTTTACCAGTGTTGAGGTGTTTGCCACGTCGCCATTATAGGTGTTGTTGTCCTTTACGCTGTTCCATGTATAGCTGAATGAGAGGAATCCATCCTTGAAGTATCTCCAGCTACCGTCGATGACGAAGGCAAACTGGTTTACCTTTCCGATGGTGTTAAGCTCCAGTACACGACCTATCTCCTTGGTCTTTCTGCCTTCCAGCCAGTTGGTGTTGCCCTTGGCATCGATGGTGTTGGCAGGCACATAGACGCCACGTCCACCTTCGTTTTCCAATCTGAAGTAAGGCTCATCCACCATGTTCTTGTCGATATAGAGATAGTTGTGGCGAGCCAGAGTCATGTATCCTGCTACGCCCATCTTGAATCGGTCGCTGAAGTAGTGGGTATACGATAGGTTTGCCTTGTAGATGGTTGGCACCTTGGAGCCCTCCTTGTTGCAGTTGATGGTGACGAGCTTCTCTACATTTGGATTCTTCAGCAGATCAGCACCCGGAGTTGTGGCTGGGTTCTGACGATAGCTTGGGAAGTTAGGAGTAGGGATGAGGCTCGCATCCTGGGTATCGATGGTTACGATGCGGCTTCCGTCGAACACCTGACTGTTTACCGTGGCGTAGTTGTTGATGTCTGATGCAAAGATACCGCCACCAAGCTTCAGAATATCGGTATGCTTGTTGTTGATATCCCACTGCAACTGTAATCTTGGCTGTACCAGGAAGAGACCGATGCCCTTGTCGGTTCTTACACCGAGAAGACGGTCGGCTGGCTCGTAGTAGTTGCCGTGGTCAAGATAGGAAGCGTTGTCGATGCGTACGCCGGCTGTGAGGTCGAAGCCCTCGAAGAGCTGGGTGTGCAACTGACCGTAGATACCTGCGTTTACGATGCGCTGGGTTACCTTCTGGTTCTTTTCGCCTTCTACCATATATACGTCGCGGGCATATCGGTAAGGGGTCATGTTGTTGAAACTGTCAAGTCCCTTGAAGTAGAAACGTCCGTTGGTTTCGCTGCCATAGAGTGAGGAGAGGTGAGAATACATCACGTCCAAGCCCAGGGTATAGTTGATCTTGCCTGCATTGATGAGCAGGTTATCTACAAACTGATATACGTTGTCGTGGAAATTCTCTGGGGTGAATCGCTGTCCGCCTATCTGGATGTTGGTCATCAAGGTCTTTCCATCTACTTCCGATGCTACGTTCTGCACGATGGCACGTGGGATGGTGCCGTTAGGCAGGAGACTGTTTGCCTTGGTCTCTTCCATCGAATACATCCATTGCACTTTCGCCTCGTTGGTAATCTTTGGTCCGAATACGCTGCGGAGAGATGCCATCAAGCTGTTGTCTGCGGTGTTGCAGTCGGAGTAAGACTCCAGGAAGTTGATGGTGGTATTGTCACCTTGGCTATATGGCTGCTTGTTGATGTTCAGGTTGTTGCGAACACTGAGCAGATTGGTTGGGTTGATCTGCCAGTCGATGCGTGCGAACACGGAGTTGGTGTTTGATTTCTTGTCAAACGAACCGTACTCCGGCTGGTTAGGCAGCCCGTATTTATCTTTTGCTATCTGGGTGAAGGCATCAAGTGTAGCTTGCGACAGATTGTATCTGCTTTCATCCGATACTCCATGAATGTCGGCGATGCGCAATGGCTTGGTGTCCTGCTGATGATCCCATGCCACGAAGAAATGCAGGCGGTCTTTGATGATAGGTCCACCCAGCGAGAAACCATACTGATAGGTGGAGAAATCAGAGGTACGCTTGTTGCCGAGGATGTCGTACTGGCTGGCGAGCCAGTCGGTGCGGAGATAGGAGAATGCCGAACCCTTGAGGGTGTTGGTACCCGATTGGGTTACGGCGTTAATGAGTCCGCCACCTGCACGGCCATAGGTTACATCATAGGCATTGGTTACCACCTTAAACTCTCTCACGGCCTCCATGGTCATGGCGTAAGGACTGCCTTTTCTGGTATTGGCAGCACCGCCGGAGATAGGGTTCTTGGATGACATGCCATCGATGTTGAAACCGGTGGAAGAGGCAAGCTGACCGCTGAGGTTCATGCCGTTGCTCAGCGGAGAGAGGTCGATGAGCGAAGTGAAGTTACGTCCGTTTACAGGCAGTTTCTTGATGTCCTGCGCTGTAACGCTGGTTGATGCTCCCTCGTTATCCACGTTCTTCTTCAGAGAGTTTGCCACCACTTCAATCTCTTTCAATTCCTGGCTCTGGTCGCTCATGGTGAAGTCAACACGCAGCATATCGCCCTGGTTGAGCGAATAGCCTGTGCGCTTCTGGTCACCATAACCGATGTATTTGGCGGTGATGGTGTAAGGCGAACCGAGTGGAATTTCTCGGATGGTATAGTTTCCGTTGGCATCAGTGGCAGCGGAAACGGTGAAACCTGTAGACTCGTTCTTTACGGTTACCAAGGCACCGATTACAGGTTCTTTGGTGTTATCCACAATCTTTCCAGTAACGGTGGCACGGGTGTTCTGTGCTAAGAGGCACGTGGTGCTACCAGCCGCCAACAGCGCTGCTGTGGCGACAAATCGAATTGAATTCATAAAATACAATCTTTGGTTTATAAAAGTTTATCGTGATTCTGCCGAATATCATAGAATTCTTCTATTCCTATTTCCTAAAAGAATTCTTCTGCTATTTCCTGAATACGTTTTTTACTTTCTCATAGCTGTGAGTGTACTCTCCACGTCGTTGAGCATTTTTGCAGTACTCTTGCGGCTAGCCTTGAGCATCTGCTGTTCCGACTGTGGGTTGATGGATGTGAAGTAATTGCTACCCTGTGCCAATTTCTTCTTGTTGCCATCATAGAGTGAATAGTTCACGTAGTGGAAGATGGTCTTGAAAGGCTCTTCCTGATACTTGAGATAGTGATTGTCGAGGAGGAGGAGATAATCGGCTCCTGCCTGGTCGAGCATGCCACGGAGTTGGGTGGCATTGACGAATGTAAGGTCAGATGACTGGTTCTCGCCTTCGCCTGTGGTCTTGATATCCTCCAGAATGTCGTGGTAGGTGCCCTGAATAGCATTACCGTCTACATAGGTGAAGTTTGCCTTTGATTTCTGGGCAAGTTGTGCGAGGTTGTCTTCTATCACCTTATTATATATGTAGCATACGCTGTCTGGGTTGATCTGCGTATCCTCTGCCAGCATATCAGTAACGAAATAGTTTGATTTCACGTTGTCTTGAGCGCCTATCACGAGTACGCGATGGGCTTTTACTGCGTTGCTGGTGGCATTGCTTTCCAATTCTGGTGTGCCAGCCATCATGTTGCTGCTAACGAGCATGGTCATCATCAGCAAACTACCTTTTGTAAATGTTTTCTTTCTCATTCTTCTTCTTCTTTTCTATGATAATCTTTTCTGGTTGCAAAGGTAGGGGTATTAGATTACAGGAGAAATGCAATGGTGATACAATGCTTTGAATAAATTGTTTCAAAAAAATGAAGGTGGAACATCGGGTTCGATGCTCCACCTTTTATATATATACCTTATTATATATACATCTAAAATATCTTTATTCTGCCAATCGGATGCTCATAGGGCTTACGGTGATGAGGCGCTTCTTGTAGAGGTCGCCAATGGCACGCTTGTAAACCTTCTTGCTCACGTGGAAACGCTCGTAGATGTCGTCGGCCTCGCTCTTGTCGCCAAGGTTGCACTCGCCGTCGTTGTCCAGGAGATACTGGTAGAGGGTTTCGGCGAAATCGGCTGTCTGCTGGATGCCGGTCTTCTGCAGGGTGACATCTATCTTTCCGTCAGGACGGACTCTTCCGATGTAGCCCTTCATCTTGTCACCCGTATGGATGTACTGGAAGATTTGGTCCTGATAGAGAAGACCCGGATACTGGTTGTCGATGATAACCTTGAAGCCGAGGTCGGTCTTCTGCCAGATGAGGAGATCCACCTCATCACCATGCTTGTAGTGAGGATGGTCTTCGTTGAGATAACGCTCAATCTTGGCAGAGGCAACGATGCGATAGCTCTCCTCATCAATGTGGATATGTACGATGTAGGAGTTGCCGAGCACCATACGCTTCTTCTGTTCGCGGAATGGGCAGAAGATGTCCTTCATCAGCCCCCAGCCCAGAAAGGCTCCGTATTCGTTGACCCATTTCACTTCGAGATAGGCGAAATCGCCCACCTTTGCCAAAGGGGTTTCGGTGGTTGCTATGAGGCGCTCTTCCTGGTCGAGATAGATGAAGACATCCAACTCGTCGCCGATGCCTGCGTCTTCAGGTACGTAGCGGGATGGAAGGAGGATTTCTCCCTCGTCACCACCATCGAGATACAGACCGAAATCAACTTTCTTTACGATGCGAAGGCGATTGTAATCGCCGAGTTTTATCTTTTTGCTCATATAATATTATCTTCAGTTTTTTCTTCTGTTGTTGGGGCTTCTGCAACTTCTGCAGTTTCTTCCTGGCTATCAGCAGCTCCTGCTTCCACCGTCTTCTCAATCATTCCATCCTTGAGATGGATGGTGCGGTCGGTGATGGCAGCAAGGCCCTCATCATGAGTTACGATGACGAAAGTCTGACCGAACTTGTCTCTGAGGTCGAAGAAGAGCTGGTGAAGCTCAGCCTTGTTCTTGGTGTCGAGACTTCCTGATGGCTCATCGGCAAGGATGACGGCAGGATTATTGACCAAAGCTCTCGCCACGGCTACACGCTGTTTCTCACCACCGGATAACTCGGCAGGCTTGTGACTGGCTCTATCGCTCAAGCCCATGAACGCCAGTAACTCCTCGGCACGTTCCTTGGCTTCTTTTCGGCTCTTGCCTGCAATGAAGGCAGGAATCATGATGTTCTCCAGGGCGGTGAACTCAGGGAGAAGTTGGTGGAACTGGAAGACGAAACCGAGATGCTGGTTGCGGAAATCGCTCAGCTTCTTGGTGCTGAGGCTGCTTACATCGATGCCATCAACCATGATGCTGCCACTATCAGGCTTGTCGAGGGTACCGATAATCTGGAGGAGTGTAGTCTTGCCGGCACCACTAGGACCGACGATACTTACCACCTCGCCCTTGTCAATATGCAGGTCGATGCCCTTAAGCACCTGCAGGGAGCCGAAGCTCTTGGTTATACCTTTTATATCTATCATTTTCTTACTCAAAATTATTTTGCAGGCAAAATTAAGCAAAATATTTGGAAATGCCTAATTTTAAGAGATAAAAAGAAAAAAAGAGCCTTATTTTATGTAATAAAACTCTTTTTGATAAAAACAAATTTGTTATTTTCTGAACTTCTTCTTAAACCATTGCAGGAATGATTCGTAAGCACTGATCTCTTCCTGATGCTGAGGCTCAGCGAAGGTAAGCTGGTCGCCGTAGGAATCACCATGCTGGTCGGGGAAGATAATCATCAGGTTGGTACCTGAGAAATATTTCGTTATTTCCTCCGGCAGACGCTCCAGTGCTGTCTTGTAAGATACGGTTCCCTTACGAGCGGTTACAACCACGAACAGGTGGTCTGGAGATATCTGCGAAGCCAGCTGTGGCAACTCGTTCCAGTGAATCATCTGGGTATAATCGGCACGCACTTCCGAATGCCGGTTCTTGATATATTCATTGATGAGCGCCAGACTCTCTTCTCTGCCATGAAACTGGATGCGGCAGTCGAGATTGCCGGCAAGTCGGGCTAGTCGTTCCAACCAGCGGTAGAAACCCGGCTCAAACTCTGCTCTCGAAGGTACGGCTACCTGTATTCTTCTCAATGTATTCAACGGCTGTCTGATGCGTGCCATGATGATCTGTCGGCTCAATCCGTTGAAGAGACTCTGGTGGAATTCTCCCCAGAACTTCGGCGAAACCTCAGGATGCATGTGCATTCCGATGATAATCTCAGAACATTGGAACTCGTTGAAGGCATGCTTGATGCCGTTGGCGATGTTGGCTGCAATACGAACCTGGGTCTGCGTCATCACATCGGTGGCAGCAGCCAGCTGACTGCAATGTTCCAGAATCCGTCTTCCCTGTTCCTGGTTGTATCGCATATCCTTGTCTTCATATACCACATTCAGGCAGATGAGTCCCCTGTTCAGTTTCTGGTTTCTCACCAGAAACGCCAGACTCATCAGGTTGTCGGCATATTCAGGATATTTCACCGGAACCAGAATCTTCTCATCGCTCACCTTCTTGTCGTCTTCCGCATCAGGCAGTTCCTTGTCTCTCAGGATAATCTTCTGCGAAGACCGGTCGGTAAGGATGGATGAGATGATGCAGGTAATCAGAATCATCATAACCACACCATTGAGCATATCATCGTTGACGAGATAAGTGCCCGGTGCTACGAGCAGATGCATACCCACCATCACCATGGCGATACTTCCGGCAGCATGAGCCGAAGTGAGTCCGAACATCATGTGACCCGAAGAAAGTGGCAATCGGAAACCCAGACAGGCGATATAGGCTGCGATGGCTTTGCCCAGGGTTCCGAAGAAGGCGATGCAGAACACGACCCATAGAATATGACTGCCCTGAAACAGCAGATTAATATTGATCAGCATGCCCACACCTATCAGAAAATAAGGAATGAAGAGGGCATTGCCGATAAACTCGAGGCGGTTCATCAGTGGCGAAACATGCGGAATATATCTGTTTAATATCAGACCGGCGAAGAAAGCACCGAAAACGCCCTCGATGCCCACTATCTGCGAAAGTGCCGCACTCATAAAGAGCATTGAGAGTACGAAGATAAACTGCATCACCGCATCGCTGTATCTTCGCAAGAACCATCTTGTAAGTCGGGGAATCAGTATGATCATCACGCCACAATAGGCGGCAAACTTGAGGGTGAAGAATACCCAGAACAGTACGCCGTCATGCTTGCTGAACGATGCTACCAGTCCGGCAAGCATTATCAGGGCTATGAGCAGCGAAATCATGCTCGACCCCACACTCAGCGTAACGCTCGGTTTCTGTTGCAGTCCGTATCTCGAAACGATAGGATAGGCAATCAGCGTATTGGATGCCATGATGCAGCTCAGCAGGAAGGAAGCCTTGGCAGAGTAGTGGAGCAGCCAGATGCTCATGCCATAGGTGAGGAAGAACGGTATAAAACAGGTGAGCAGGCCATAGATAAGCAGTCGCGACTTGTTCTTTTTCATGCCTTCCATATCCATCTCCAGTGCGGCGAGGAACATGATGTAATAGAGTCCCACCTTTCCGAAAAGCTCAAACGAAGAGTCGCGCTCCAGGATATTCAGTCCGTATTTGCCTATGAGTACACCTGCCAGCACCATACCGATGATGTGCGGGATACGGAGTTTACCCATGATGATAGGGGCAAAGAGGATGATGAGGAGCACTACGAAGAATATCAACGTAGGGTCTGTGATAGGGAAGTATTGAGCGATATGGAACATAGGCTTTCTTCTTTTTTGTTATACTTAAAGAGGGATTTCTGCATCTGCATTCATCCCTCCCTTTCTGTTTTTGACTGCAAAAGTACGAATAAATCTTGAAAGCACAAAGTTTTTCTGTCCTTATCCTACAATCATGGTGATATTTTTGCAATTTGTGAACCCGAAAACGGGTGCACCGATGCCTATTGGCATCACAACCGATGAGAACGAAGTGTTTAATACACAGGGGTGGTTACTGCTTCCTCAAACTATACTTGCCGTGCTTGTCGAACACGAGCCAATAGAGCACTGGCAGGATGGTGGCGATGAGTACCATCGAGATAAGCGTACCGAAGAAGATAACGGCTCCCATTGGCGACCACAGCGTATTGTTCTCTACCATCATAGGCAGTACGCCTACCGAGGCGGCTGCCGATGTAAGGAAGATAGGGCGCATGCGGCGCTCGCCAGCCTGGAAGGCGGCTTCCTTTACCGATAACCCCTTGTCGCGGCGCAGTTCCTCGGCATAGTCGAGCATGATGATGCCGTTTCTTACCAGGATACCCATCAGGCTCACAATGCCCAATATGCAGGTAAGACTCACGTCGAAACCCGTAACCAGAAGGCCTATCGCTGCACCGAAGATGCAGAGCGACATGGACGAGAGATTCACCAGTGCCAGACTGATGCGCTTGAAATGGAAGAGCAGGATGAAGAAGATAATCAAGGCTGCTATCATCACGCCCGATGTAACCTGAGGAAGGGTTTCGGCATCCTTTTCTGCCATACCGCCAATCTCCCAATCAAGACTGGAATCTAGCGGGAGTTTGGATACTTCCTGCTTCAGTTCGTTGGCCAATCGGTTGGCATTGAATCCCCTTAAAGGTTCACCTATGATAGAGATGGTACGCACGCCGTTTCTGCGTATGATGCTGCCGTCGTGCCAGTCGGGCGAAATCTTAGCCAGCTGGCGGAGTGGAACGCTCGATGTTCCTCCCATCACGGGGATGTATTCATTGGCAAGGTCGCTGTCGTTTTCCGATTTCAGAACCATCTTCACCGGATAGTCGCCTTCCCAAAGGGTGGCCATCGGGATGCCATCGCCAAAATGAATGGCAAGGTCGGCAGAGAGTATGGTCTTGTTCACACCCAGCCGGTTGGCCTCGGTGGCATCTGGAGTTACCCTGATGCCAGGCTGGGGCTCTTCGTAGTTGGTACGAATCAGGTTGATGCCTTCTATCTTGTGCATGCAGGCTTCTATCTTCCTGGCGGCAGCCTTCAGGTCGCCCATGCTGTCGCCGCTCACTCTTACTTCGATAGGGTAGGTGGCGTTGTTGTAATCCATCTGCTTGAAGCGGATGTAGCAGTCGGGAAAATAGTTGGAGTATCGGTCGGCATATCGGTCGAGTACCTCTTCTGTGGCATCGTTATCTACCGTATTCACGATAAACTGTGCAAAGTTCTCACCGCCAATCTGTGGCGCATAGGTGGTGTGGAAACGGGGTGAACCCTGGCCAACAAACGTGGTTACGGCTGTTACCTGCGGGTCGCGCTGCAGAATGTGGGCCATAGAATCTGCCACCTGTGCGGTTCTTGCAGCGGTGGTTCCGCTAGGCAGATAGAACTCTACGGCAAACTGGTTTCTCTCGGCGATAGGCATCATTCTCTGCGGAAGATGTACGAAGATGATGGCTCCGGTGCTCACCAGCATGATGCCCACGGCGAGGGTGGTGCGTGGAAAGGCGAAACAGCGTTTCAGCAACCAGGTGTACCCCATCTGCAGATAGTCGAGCGGCTTTTTGCGGGCGTTGGGCTTGTGCTGGCTGCTGATGCCCTGGTGAATCACCATATACTGTAAATAAGGTGTGAGCAGCAGCGAAACCATGAGCGAGATGCTCAGGATGATGAACATGGCCCAGGGAAATGATTTTACGAAATCGCCCATGTCGCCATGCATGGTAAAGAGGAATGGGAAGAAGGTGAGCGAGATGCTGAGCGTGGCAGAAAGCACCGACATGAAGAACTCTCTAGGAGCGGCGATGGCTGCATGCCAGCGCGACATGCCATGGCCCAGCTTCTCCATGTAGTTGTCAATGATAACCACGGAATCATCCACCACCATACCCAGTGTTACGATGAGGGCAGCCAGTGTAACGGTGTTCAGCTCCATGCCGAAAAGATAGAATATGCCCAACGACGAGAAGATGGTGATAGGGATGCTGAGGGCTGATACCTCTGCCACGCGGCGCGGCATGAGCAGGATGACCACGATGATGACGGAGATGACCGATATGAGCAGCTCGCGCAGGAAGTTTAGCACCGATTCGCTTACCACCTTGCTCTGGTCGGTAATGGTATTGATGTGTACATCGCCTGGCAGGGACTGTTCAAAATCATCCATCATCTTGTGTACGTCTCTTCCCATCTTCACGATGTCGTTTCCCGGTCGCATTTCAATGGATAGGAGCACGCATTTGTTGCCGTTGCTCTTGATGTATTTATTCAGTTTCGGATATTCTCTTTTAATCTGTGCGATGTCCTTCAGGCGCACGATGTTGCCCTTGGGGTCGGAATATACGATTTGTTCTGCCACATCCCGCTCGTTGTTGTAGGAGTCGGTGATGTGGATGGGCAGGTTGAGGTTGCCCATCTTCAGGTTTCCGCTCACGGTGGTGAAGCCCTGCAGGGCAAGGTCGTTCAGAATCTTATAGGGGCCGATGCCGTATTTGGCCAGTTTGTTCTGGTCCAGGCAGATGCTTATTTGTTCGTTTTCCAGTCCGTAGGTTCGCAGGTTCGAGATGGCATCAATGCGGCGCAGTCTGTCCTTCAGCTGGTCTATGTATGTATTCAGTTCCCTATAGGTTTTCTGCTTGCTTTCCATCGTGATGAGCAGGGCAGAGGTATCGGCGATGTCATCCACAGCCTGCAGGGCAAGGACACCCGTAGGAAGGGAGCTCTTGAAGGCCTGCAGGCCATGCTTGAACTTGCTCCAGAAGGCATCCCGGTCCTCCACGTCGTCGTTGAGCTCCAGAAACACGATCAGCATGCCGTCCTTACTCTGGGTATAGGTCTTTTTCTTGTTCACCTCCTTGTATCCGAAGATGAAGTTCTCCAGCGGTTTAGCCACCCGTTCTTCCACCTCTCCGGATGTAGCGCCCGGATATACGGCTACGCAGGCACCCTGCCTGATGGTGAATTGCGGCATCTCCTGCTTGGGCATGATGCAGATGCCGAGTATGCCAAGAAATACGAGCATGCCCATCAGAAGCAGCACGATGTTGTGGTTGCACATCGCCGACTCGATGAACGAGCGCTTGATGATGCGGTTGGGCTTCCTGGTGATGCGTGCCTTGATGTGGTCGCGAAGGGCGGAGTCTCTCTCCGGCTTTTTGGAATCCCCCGGTTTGTTTGTCTCTAGCCTTGTCTCTTGATTCATATCTTTTCCCTCCACTTTTTTATCGGTTATCGCTTTTTGCTGTATCTACATTCATTCCTTCAGAAACTTTCTGCTGGCCATTGATGATAACCTGGTCGCCAGCCTTCAGTCCCGAAAGGATGACGATGCCATCGCCTTCGAAATCGCCGGTTGTTACGGGTTGCTGATGTGCCTTTCCGTTTACTACGGTCCATACGAATCGGGAGTTATCTACATCCAGTTCTACGCTTTGTGGCGGAACGGTGATGTGGGATGGGGTAGCAGCGCTACCCTGCACCTGGGCGTTGCATACCATGCCTGGGAGCAGACGGCCCTGCGGATTGGTGATGCCCACCTTGACATCGTAGGTATGCGAGATGGGGTTGGCATCGATGCCTTTTTCTGAAATCGTTCCCCAAAAAATGGCACCCGAAAGAGCGGCTACCGTCAGTTTCACCTTGTCGCCCACGTGCAGATGAGATATTTCAGCTTCGGGTACGGATACCTTGGCGTTGACTTGTGCCACATTGGCGAGTTTCAGCACAGGCTGTCCGGGGAGCACGTAGGTTCCCAAGTCCACGTTCTTGGCAGCGATGACGCCTGCAAAAGGAGCTGTGAGGGTAGAGTGGGAGAGTTGCTGGCGGGCGATGCTTTCAGCCGCCTTTGCCTGTTCCAGTTTGCTTTCTATCTCCACCCATTTCATATCCGAGATGGTTCCCGACTGGTGCAGGGGCAGGAATCTTCTGTAGGCATCCTGCGCCTGTTTCAGGGTGGTGAGTGTTGCCCGGTGAGCCTCCTTCACGGTGGTAGGGTTGATGGTGGCGAGCAGCTGTCCCTTGCTCACTCTATCTCCTTCTTCCACCCGTATGGAAGTGATGTTTCCGGCTATCTCGAAGCTGAGTGTAGATCCCATCTTTTCCTCGATGGTTCCCACATAGTCTTTCGTTCCCCCCAGGTTTGTATTCCCCACGGAGATTGTCTCAACTTTCACGTTTTTCTTCTCTAGCTTCCTGTTTTTTTCTGTGCATCCCGTCAGCATCATACAGCTGATAATGAATGCGACAAGCCATCCCGTTATAACATCTTTCTGTTTCATATTGATTACATTTTGTTGTTTCTTGAAAAGATAATGCAAAGGTATGAATTTTAGCTGAAAGCATGGGGAAAATAGGATTAAAAAAAATAAAAAAACAGTTCTCCTTCTTCTTTTACTACGATTTCCACGCTGTTCATAGTTTCAATCACGTCTTCCATGGAAACTACGTCTCTGATGCATCCAACCGAACAATCTACACCTTAGACCGAGGGTTGAGTCGACTTGCTCATAAAGCTCTTGGCGACTATGGACCACTTGGTGTAAAGGTAAGCAACGATGATTTCTTGCAGTAATGACCCCAAAGGTACAAAAAAAGGCTAGTCCATTACCAGGACTAGCCCTCCGTTTTAATTATTTTCTAGGGTGCAATGAAATGTCATCCAGAAAGCTGCTTAGCACGTTATGAGTGATTACTTTACCTCAATGTGCTTAACATCGTCTTTTTTTTCAAGTGGACTCTTTCTTCAAGTCCTTATCCACCATGGCACAGACACAGGAATCAGACCATACGTTTTCTGCCGTTTCAATCATGTCGATAATGGTATAGATTGGCAGGATGATGCCCATGATGCCGATAGGAGCATTGATACCGGACATCAGAGATAGGGTAAGGAAATAACATCCCATCGGTACTCCTGCATTACCCACTGCTGAGATAACTGAAATGAAGAGCCAGAGAATCATCGTAGTCCAAGGTAAAGGCATTCCTCCATTCTGCATCAGGAATAAGGAGGTTACGAGGATAAACGCAGCGCAGCCATTCATGTTGATGGTAGTACAGATAGGCAATACGAAGCGGGAAACCTGATTGGAAACTCCCAGTCTGTCTTCTGCTGTCTGCATCGTCACCGGCAACGTAGCAGCAGAACTCTTTGTAAACAGAGCCATTAATACTGCCGGCATCATCTTACCCAAAGTGCGCACTGGATTCAAGCCTCTAGCCAAGAGGAAGAGCGGAAGGATGATGAAGAATTGAATGACATTACCTCCCAGGATAACAGCTACGTACTTTCCTAGAGAAGCCATCACGATACCCGCAGAGAACTGGGCTGAGAGTTGTGCTGCAAAGGCAACGATACCCAGAGGCAGAGCCCAGATTAATCCATGAATCAGCATGAAAAGCAGATCCTGTAATCCAAACAATCCCTTCATCACGACTTCTTTTTTATCGCTTGATGGCATCTTGGCTAAAGCAATACCTGCTGCTGCCGCCAAAATCAGGATGGAGAGTACATTTCCTTCGGCAAACGGCTTGATGATGTTGTTGGGTATTACCCCAAGAATATGGTCATAATAGCTGGTTTCTCCCAGCTTTTGGGGAACATCTGCCATACCACTCTGTACCAAGGCTGTAGGTAAATTGCCTGGAGATACGATGTTGTAGAGCACCAGTCCCACTGCTGCAGCTGCTATCGTCGTGAGCAGGGTGTAGGTGATGGCGTGGCGGAATATCTTACCGGTATCTGCCTGGTTGCCCAAGGATGCCAGGGTTGTGATAACTGCCAAGGCTATGGTTGGTACTGCCAGAAGCTGGAATAAGCGGGTATAGACCGTGGCTATGAAGTTCATCAGACCATCCAGCCAGCTGATGCCGAATATACCTAAGACTGCGCCTACTATCAAAGCGCCAATCCATAGTACCAGCTGCCGGGTTTGCTTATTCTTCACTCCTTTTTGCTTACTGCAGCCAGCATTGCTATCCGGCTGTCTATTTCCAATATTATTCATTGTTTCTACCATGATTTTAAACTATTATTTTCAAAAGGCAAAGGTATTATTTTTTTTCCTTGTCAACAATCCCACAAATATGGTATTTTGCAATCTCGTTATTTTTTTTCGGGCTATTCTTTTGCTTGTATCATTATTTTTTGTAACTTTGCCGAAAGAATTTAAAAAGGCAGCAATATGAAATATCCTATAGGAATACAAGACTTCGAACAAATCATAGAAGGTGATTATGTTTATCTTGATAAGACGGCATTGGTCTATGACTTAGTGACTAATGGTAAAATATACTTTCTGTGTCGTCCTAGACGATTCGGAAAGTCGTTGCTTGTATCTACCTTGAAATACTATTTTGAGGGAAAAAAGGAGTTGTTCAAGGGGCTTGCCATCGACAAGCTGGAGAAGGAATGGAAGCAATATCCTGTGTTTCATTTAGACTTCAATGGCATTAATTTTACTGATGCAGGAATGTTGGATAAAACCCTGTTAGGTTTTGTTGAACGACAGGAAAAAATATATGGGAGGGATGAGTTTGCTGAAGGATTGGGAAGCCGATTTGTATCTGTCCTCAAAGCTGCCCATGAGAAAACTGGTCTTCGTGCTGTTGTCTTGATTGATGAATACGACAAGCCTTTGCTAGATGTCTTGGACCAAGATTTGAATATTACAATCAATGGTCAGAAGAGAAAGTTGGAGGAATGGAATAGAGAAGTTTTGAAAGGTTTTTATTCAGTTTTCAAGGCAGCCGATGCCGATTTGCAGTTCGTTTTGTTGACTGGCGTTACCAAGTTCTCTCAGGTGAGTGTGTTCAGTGGTTTTAACCAACCTGATGACATCAGTATGGATGAGCATTACGAGGCACTTTGCGGTATTACGGAAGAGGAGTTGTATTCCACATTCGAGGAACAGATTAAAGTGATGGCTGTGAGATATAAAACTACAGAGGAGGGGATGAAATACAAGTTGAAACGTAAGTTCGACGGTTATCATTTTAGCTCAGACATGCTCGATATCTATAATCCGTTTAGTATCTTGAATTCTTTGAGCAAGAAGAGACTAAGTGACTTTTGGTTTCGTACTGGTACACCAACTTATTTGGTTCGCTTGCTTTCCCATTTTAAGGAGAATTTGAATGAATTGACAGGCAAGTATTATCCAACAAGTAGTTTCGTGGATTATCGAGCAGATGTAGAAGCGCCATTGCCTATGATTTATCAGAGTGGCTATCTTACGATAAAGGATTGGAACATGAATATGGATTCCTATCTTTTGGATTTTCCGAATGATGAGGTGAAAAATGGATTCCTTACTTTGGTGGCTACTAGCTATTTGCAGCCAAAAGAATCGACAGATGCTTTTGTTTTACAAGTGGTGAGTGCTATGGACGTGGGCGATTGCCATCAGTTGGAGAATCTGATGACTTCCTTCTTTGCCAGCATTCCTTATAACCAGCGTCGCAAGGACGATGAGCGTGAGAAGGAACGTTATTTTCAATACACCTTCTATCTCGTATTGAGAATGATCAGCTGTTTCACGGTGTTCATCGAAAAGCAGCAAAGCGAAGGTAGGGTAGATTGTGTGGTTGAGACCCAGAACTATATCTACATCTTCGAATTCAAACGTGATGGTTCGGCTGAAGAAGCCCTGAAGCAGATAGAGGATATGGGCTATGCCAGGGAATATGCAGCAGATGGCAGAAAGATTTATCAGATAGGCTGCAACTTCTCATCGAAGACGGGAACCATTGATGGGTGGAAAATGAAGTAAGTACTCCGTAAGAATATCCCGAAGATGTAGTGATGTGGCGTTGTTAAGAATGAAACTTTTTTACATTAGATTGCCTGAGATTCTCGTATTTTCAGATGCTTATTATTCCTTTGAGAATATCGCAAATATGAAGAAGAATAGAAACTTACTGATAATCAGATGTTTGTGATTTCTTGACAAGATGATGCCGTTGAGGAAAATCTATAGTTGTACGACTATAACCCCTATAGTTGTACAACCATAACTCTACAGTTGTACAACCATAGCATGTATAGTCGTACAACTGTAACTTTATAGTCGTACAACTATAGGTCTTGTTCTTAATATAGAGCAGAAAAAAAGAATTCCCAGCCTCTCAATCCTCTTGTTTTTATCGCTAGATTCAAAACTTGTAGCTATATGAATTTTGGTTATAAATATTGACGGGAGGTATTTTTGCAATTTTAATTTGAACTAAAAAAAGGATGAATAAAGAATGAATACAACAAAGTTAACAAGAGAAGAAGCGTTGCGACGTTGGAATGCTTCTAAGGAGACCAAGCGTAAGATGGTTGAAAAGCTCGAAACCTTGGTAAGAAATAGCTGTCTTGAACGGGGAGATTTGGAAAATTTAAAGTAGTACATGATGGAAAAGGTTATTGTTGACGTTGCGTGGTGCGACAGAAATTATGGCGGTTCTTTTGGTAGTAATGTTCCAGGAGCGGTGGTTTTTACTGCACCAACCTTTGAAGCTTTGCAAAAGGAGGCAAAGGAAAGTCTGGAGTTTCATATAGAAGGCCTTATGGAAAATGGGGAAGATGTACCCGAATAGCTGAAGAATGGTGATTATGAGTTTGAGTATAATATTATAAGATAAGATCAGTTGTGTATCTGATTTAGCAAAGAGGGTGTGTCATAAGTAAATGATTCACCCTTTTTTGTTTGTTGGAATGTTACTGATATGTTGCTGGAAAACATAGTATAAGTTGTTAGAAAAGATAGTATATGTTTTTGAGTTAGTTAGTATCTCCGGTCGCACAACAGCTGTTGTGCGCTTGCATAGCAGCTGATATGCGCTTGCACAACAGGTGATGTCAGGGTAAACGCATCAAACTTTTTACCTTTTAACATATAGATATTAATGTTGTATCTTATTGAATATTAACTATTTATATTTGCTTGTACCAAAAATATTTTGTATCTTTGTAAAGAATAATTAAACACTTAAAAGTTACAAAATGAGCATAATTAAGTTATCTAAACAAATTCCAGACCCAAGAGTCACAGGACGAACTGTTCATAAAATGGAACATATTATCTATATTACCATAGCAGCAGTACTGGCTGGATGTCAAACATGGGATGATATTGCTGAGTTTGGAAGAACTAAGAAGGAGTTCTTCAAATCTCGTTTGGTAGGTTTGGAGCACATTCCAAGCCATGACACCTTCAATCGTTTCTTCTCTATATTTGACCCAAAGGGCTTTGAACAAATTTTTCGCGATTGGGTCAAGGAAATTGTTGGTGAGGTCAAAGGCATAGTAGCCATTGACGGCAAGTTAATGCGTGGCTCCAGCAAATGCGATTCAGAGCACACATTGGGCAAAGATGATTTTCGCATGTGGATTGTGTCGGCATGGTCTTCTGATAACAATATCTCTCTGGCTCAAGAGAAGGTGGGCGACAAGACTAACGAAATCACCGTTGTACCAAAGTTGCTTAGCGCAATAGACTTAAAAGACACCATTGTAACGATTGATGCCATGGGATGCCAAACCTCTATAACCAAGAAAATAAGAGAGGGAAACGGAGATTATATTATTGCATTGAAGAAAAATCAAAAGACAAGCTATGATTTTGCAAAGGATATCATAGCCGAATACACTGATCGTGACTATCAGGGTATAGTTTCAAAGCATACTTCCTTTGACAGAGGGCATGGCAGATTAGAAGAAAGGAAATGTATAGTGGTGAGTTATGGCAGCACTACTCAAAAAATGTTCAAGAACAAATTTGAAGGGCTAAAATCTATTGTTGGCATTCTGTCACGAAGAACTATCGTTTCAACAGGTGAAACTTCCGAGGAAAACAGGTACTACGTAACTTCCCTAGGAAATGAAAGGCCTGAGGGAATCGCCAATGCAATAAGAAAGCACTGGGGAATAGAGAATAATTTGCACTGGCAATTAGACTTTACCTTTAGAGAAGACGAAAGTAGAAAGGTGAAAAATGCAGCAAGGAACTTCTCTACTATTACTAAGATTGCTTTGTCCATCCTTAAAAAGGATAAAACGATCAAGGGAAGTCTCAACTTAAAAAGAATGAAAGCTGGCTGGGACGAAAATTACCTGTCAAAACTTTTGGAGGCGAACGCATTTTGATGCGTCCGCCCTGCAGGTGATGTGCATGCGTAGGTCAACTGTTATGCGCCAACTGTAATTTAGACTTATGACGCCTCCTCTTTGTCATTTGATACATATAGAATGGCATTTCATACAAGGTAGGTTTAGATATTTGGCTGATAGAAATAATCTTCTTACTTTTGCGCTCGTAATCGGGAAGCGGTAGAAAAGAAAAAATCGTGGAACGAGGAACATGAAGTATAACCCTTTTTATATATAATAAGGTATGAAGAAGATTATGATTTCGTTGATGATGGTAGTAGCTGTCACCACAACCAGTTTTGCAAAGAGTAACAACACCGATGTGGCAAATGCCGTAAAGAGCGTAGCCGAGCAGGTAAAGCAGGCACCATCCGGTACAGTGTATGGTGTAGTTGAAAACACCAAGCGCCACATCATCGTAGCTACTCCTTTCGGAAAGTACACCATTGAGAAGAAGGACGGCGGCGTCAGCTTTATGGGAATGTCGGCAAAGCTGGTGAGTGCCAAGAATGGTGTGTATCAGGTTAAGTCATCACTCGGTAATTTCTCTGTAAATACGAGAAAAGGAACGATAACTAAAAAATAATCGTAACTGGTTGTTTACCTTTTCGTAAGGGATGGTATATAGGTATAGGGCATTGAATTGTTGTCACGGAATAGAAATGTGGAAGTATTTTTCTCTCGGCAATGGCAGTGTTCAATGCCTTTTTTGTCCTTCGGGATAAAAAACATCGCTAAAAGTTTGGCAGTATCAAGAATATTGCTTACTTTTGCGGTCAGAGTTGGAGCAGACGGAAAAGAACGGCTGCGATGAAGACTCGAAAGAATGAGCGTATTGAGCGTTATCTTGCGAGATAGGAATGTGGAAGTTTCAAAGTCTGCAATGATAATATGCAATTCGGCTCACGCATATGGATTATTGTACCTTTCACTCAAGGGAAAGGTAGCGATATATCTTATGGCGTGGGCTATTGCTATATTACTTGCAGACGGGTCCTTCCACAACCTCTATCCCAGTAATAGGCAATAGTCCCACGCTTTTTTGCTTGTTCTTGAATGTTGAATTTAAAAAGAATAAGTATGATGTACAATGGGTTACAGAATGATATGACATCTTTTGCAAAGTTTGCCTTTATTTTTGAAAAAGAAATAAAGGCAAACGTGAAGAATGAAGAGTTTAAAAGCCGTTTTAAAGCAGCTTTTGAACTTTATGAGCATAAGGTGAAGTGCCATGTTAGATATGTAAAACAAAAAGATATAGCTACGATCACTGACTATGCTAAATTTACATTGTTTTTTACCAAGAAACGTTCACAGGTTTTAGACTTTTGTCGCCATTTACGAAACTCATTCGTACATGGTATTCTTATTAAAGAGGATAAGTTTTTGGTTATCAATGACAAGAATAATCGACAGAAAGTTTCTTCTAAAGGATATTTGGAATATAGACTTGTGAAGGAATTTGTAAAGGAGATTGTGAAAAGTTATGAGTATAATGACTAAATGAAATGATATGAAAAATCAGAAAGGTTCATTTGTTTTTGACTATTCCTTTAACTAAGTAAAGGGATGTGAAATGTATTTTTGGAAAAAATTACGCTAAAATCTGCCGAATAGCTTAGAATGAGCGATTTATGAGTTTTTCACCTCAATGGAGGTAATGATTTAGCAACGGTTCTAATTTCTACAATTTGCATACGTTTGATTGTCAAACAACTCTTTGTCATCTTGGTGGCAAAAATACAATTTTAAATTTAGAATACTGCATTGTTGCATGTTTTTTAGAGTTTATTATCATCTCAAATATAATTAGGACTCTGAAAATATGCAAAAATGTACGGCATTTTATGAAATTATCCGTAGAATCTTACCGTATTCTTGAAATTTATTGTATTTTTGCAGCTGTAATAACATTTAATAAGAGGTGAAATGAACAATATAATTTGCAAAGTAGCAGCACTTGGTGGCATTATCTCCACTACTGATATATCTCATCTGTCAGAGTATAAACGACTGTTGAGAGCTAAGGAGCGTGGCGACTTGATAAAGTTGCGTCATGGCATATATGCCGTTCCCGATGCTTTGCTTAATACAATGATTGATGTGGAGCGGATTGTACCCAATGGCATTGTATGTCTATATAACGCCTGGGCTTACCATCAGCTTTCAACAACAGTACCACCAGCCTTTTGCATTGCTATCGCCAACAAGCGGAAGGTGGTGATACCAGATATGCTTCCGATAGAGCTGTATTATTGGAAGAAGGAGAACTTGGAGTTCGGCATTATGGATGCAGAAATTTCAGGGTATCATGTTCGTATTACCGATATGGAGCGAAGTGTTTGCGATGCTGTAAAATACAGGAATAAATTGGGATTAGATATTTGTGCTGAAGTGATACGCTCCTATCTGAAAAAGCCAAACCGCAATCTCACTCGTTTGCAGGATTACGCCCAACGCCTCAGAGTGTTTAATACATTAAAAAATTATCTTGAAATAGCAATAGAATAAAATGGGAAGGAAAAACTACGGCAAGTCTGTAAAGACACGTTTGCTCAATCTAATGAATAAAACAGGTTATAAATATATGTATCTCTTGGCAAGATACTTTAACGAAAGGTTGCTTTACAGAGTATCTGTTAGTCAATACAAGGACAACTTCTTGTTGAAGGGAGGCTCTTTGCTTTATGCCATGAATGGACTTGAGGCACGTCCTACGGTAGATGTTGACTTTATGGCAGATAGAATCAGCCGTGACAGGGATTTCCTTGCGCATGTGTTCCAAGAAATCTTGGGTATTGTATGCGATGAGGATGGAGTGTCGTTTGACATTGACAGCATCCAGTTAGAACCTATCACTGTCGAAAAGAAATATCCTGGCACCAGATTCTACTTTACTGCCCACATGGATACCATTTCTTACAACATGTCTGTTGACATTGGTTTTGGTGATGTTGTTACTCCATATCCCACAACCATTGATTTCCCATTGCTTTTGCCAGACATTCCATCTGTGAACATACAGGCATATTCCTTGGAGACTGTTGTCGCCGAGAAATTTCATACGATGATAGACCGTGATGTGCTCAATAGTCGCATGAAAGATTTCTTCGACTGCTACCAACTCTTGACAAAGAGAGACTTGGATGATGATACGTTGTATGATGCTGTCAAGGCGACTTTCGACAATCGAGGTCTTACATACAATCCCGAATTGCAGTTGTTCACAGAAGGTTTTGCGACAGATGTAGCACGCATAACCCGTTGGAAAGCTTTCCTAAAAAAGATTCAATGGAAAGAGGCTCTTGATTTCGATACTGTAATGGAGGTGATAAGAGAAAGGCTACAGCCTATGGCTGAAAAATATTGGAAAAAGTAGTTTACCCTTTTATCATTCTTTCGTCTTTGAATATAAAGAACACTAAAAATAGAAGATTATGATAAAAAGTAAGATTTCTGTTGCTGTACTATTTCTGCTATGCCTTTGTTGGTTACCAACACTTTCATTGGCAAAAGGAAAGAGCCATTTTACGGTAGAAGATTCACAATATGGAACTCGCCTTGTGAAATGGGAAGGAAAAGACTCTGTTGTGGATTTCAATAACATCCAAGAGCTTAAGGATGTAAAAGTAATAGGAGAAATGGCTTTTGAAATGAATAAGTACATCAAGCAAGTCATCCTTCCCGACAATTTGCTGATTATAGAAAAACGAGCTTTCAATACTTGTGAGAATCTTCAAACCGTAAAGATGCCAAACACAGTGAGGTATATCGGCAATAGTGCATTCAATATGGACCATCAATTAGAGCTTAGCGTCTTGCCGGACAGTTTGCAAGAAATCGGTGAATGGACATTTTGGGATTGTAATAAGGTCTGCATATCCGTGATACCTGAACATGTGAGCAAAATAGGAAGACTGGCTTTCACTTGTTGCGAAGGCATAAAGGCCCTTGTATTCAAGAATCAACTAGAAGTAATTAACGACCGTGCATTTTCTGGTTGCAAGAACTTGGAACGCATAGTCTTTCCGAACAATTTGAGAGAGATCTCCGATTTTGCCTTTGCCCGATGCATTAACCTTAAAGGCATCAATCTCCCTGCATCTTTGCAGAAAATCGGATATAGAGCATTTGGAAACTGCGAGTCACTTTTATTCGTGAAGTATAATTCTAATCCCAAAGTTGACTCTTCCGCATTTATGAATTGCCCAATAAGCCAAGAGAAATAACATTAGTATCAACAATAAAGACAAAGGATATGAAAAAGATTGTTTTATTGATAACCGCCATCTGCCTAACATCAGAGACATTCGGGCAGAAAACGAGTTCCTCTTCCGTAGATGAATACGAATGCATCTACGAGTACCAAATGAAGAATGACAAAGGCTCTTCTGATGCCACTTCTACCATTCTTCAAATTGGCAGAAACTCAGCTATGTTCTCTGATTACACTGCGTTTCAAGCAGACTCAGCCATTGCTTGCAAAGCGCCAGAATCAGAGATTCAAAAGTTCAAGACACGGGAAAAGAGAAATGATTTGCTTTTCGACCAATCAGTCTCTCAAAATGTGCCTAAGGGCAAACTGACCGTTTATAGCGTAATCACGCCAAACTACTACAGCTATACGGAAAGTGCCAATCCCATAAATTGGAATCTGAGCGAGGGCATTGACACGATCTGTGGTTACACCTGTCAGAAAGCTGTTGGAGAATATGGTGGAAGAACTTGGACTGTTTGGTATTCCACGGAGATACCAACATCCTTTGGACCATGGAAACTTTGTGGTTTGCCAGGCTTGGTATTGGCAGCAAAGGATTCAGAAGGCATACATAAGTTCAATGCTATAACTTTCCGTAAATCAAGCACCCCTATGAACTTCAAGCCTTACACCAATACCATCAAGACTTCGAGGGAACAGTTTGTCAAGGCGAAGAATAAGTTTGAGCAAAATCCTATGGGCAACATTCCTGCAGAATCCATCAGCGAGATGACTATTCAGAAATATGAGGATGGTGGGCATAGTGCCTTGGTCAATGGTGTGGTACTGAGAGTGCGCCCTAATGGATATGTTCCTCTCGAATTGAAGTAAACAAAGAGATTGATAAATATGAGAAGATTTCTAATTTTGATGATGTTAGCTTGTCTCTGTAACTGCACTTTTGCCCAAAGTGTAGTTACAGGAATAGTGCGTGACACCATTGGCACGGCTTTGGAAGGTGTCATCGTAAGAGTAAATGCCGATAAGGCTACTCTTGGCTTTGCGAGAACATCAGAAAATGGAACTTATAAGATAACACTAAAGTCAGATGCCAAGCAGCTATTCATCACTGCCGAAGCCATCGGATACGAGAAAACCAAAAGAGAAATCAAGAATGTCTCACAAGAGTGCAACTTCAATCTAAAGGAAAAGACCACAGACCTAAAAGAGGTTGTTGTAAAAGCTCCAGCCATCTACCAACGAGGGGATACTTTGTCATACAACTTAGCCTCGTATATCGGAAAGAATGACTATACGCTGAAAGATGCCATGAAGAAACTCCCTGGCATTGAAGTAGGCGACAAAGGTTCTATCAAATATCTGGGCAAGGAGATTTCTAACTTCTATATCAATGGCATGGATTTGTTGGGTGGACGATACAACATTGCCACTACCAATATACCCGCTTCTTTTGTCAACTCTGTCCAAGTGTTGAGTAACCACCAAGCCGTAAAAGCCAACAAAGATGTATTCTCAGACAACGTGGCTATCAATGTGAACATGAGCAACAAGGCAAAGTTTAAGCCTGTAGGCTCTTATGGAGTGTCATTAGGGGCAGGCAAACACACCTTATATGAAATCAATGGTGCCGGTATGCTTTTCAAATCCAACTTTCAAATGATGGCTTCGCTAAAAGCAGGCAATATCAATCAGTTTGCATTGACTGATGGGACGAATCACTTTGACAACAAAGAGACATTATCTACGTTGTCTAATTTATTAGAGAACATTTCCGCTTCCACTCCTCCTATTGAAGTTGACAGATATGCCTCACCAACAGATAGATTATTGTCATTCAACATATTGAGAAAGATAAGAAAGGATGTTACCCTAAAAGGTAATATCGGGTATAGCTATGCCAAAAGTCAGTACGACTATAGCTTGACGAGAAGTTATGCGGATGCGGATAACAATGTCATTATCGCCCAAGAGTATTCTTCCCTATCAACCATACATCGCCCAAGCATCCAGTTGGAATACAAGGACAACTCAGAAAAGACTTATCTTAGCAACACACTGTCGAGCACAGGTTCTTTTCTGACATCAGAATTGCCTACTAAAGAGAACGGTTCTCTCTTTAACCAGAAGCAGACCATGAGAGAGTTTTATGTGAACAACAAGTTCTCTACCTTGTGGCATCACAAGGATTTGTGTTGGGCGGTTACGTCTATCATGTCGTATCAAGGTTCTCCTATGGGAAAGATAACTCTTAACAAGGAAATTACCGATAATGTGATACAAAATGCCAATGGAAGAAGTTTTCGTACAGAGAATACTCTCTCAATGTCTAAGAAGCATCTCTATTCTCGTATTTATTTACCAATATTGCTGAATTATTATATGGATAAGGTGCAAACAAGCCTGCACCCTACAGACGAGAGCAATGATGTGAATATGCAGAATCTCAGAATGGCTCTGGTACCACAATATGAGTACTCACATCCTCAATATAAATATGTCTTCCGATTGGAAATACCTATGCGCATAGACTATATAAGCCATAAGGACAACTTGGAAAGCGCATCGTCTGGTTCTTGGTATTATTCTGTTTGTCCTAGCGTATATTGCAACTATAAGGTAACTTCTCGCTCGGTACTTCGCACCAACATATTCTATGCTCGCACCTTTGGGGACATTTTGGATTTCTTGAAAACACCCGTCAGATTCAATGACACCTCGCTGAAGGTTGGCTCTGGTATCTTGGCGGACAACAAGAGTTTGAACGCCTCATTGCATTACGACTATAAGATACCACTGAAAATGTGGTTCTTCAATGCAGACTTTCTATATAATCAGGAAAAGAACAACTTACTGATGAGTCAAGATGCAAGTTCTACTCTCATCACGATGTCGAAGATATATGTCCCAAATACAGGTAGAAGTTTTATGGGGCAAGTTGGTGTCACTAAATTTATAGAACCCATCAAGACAAAGATTTCCTTGAATGGTGGCTACCAATGGAAACGACAAACGACTTTGCAGAATGATTTTCAGCAGGAATACACTTGGAAGAGTTGGGCATTCTCCCCATATCTGACTTCACAGCCTTGCAAGTATGTGGAGTTGGCTTATAACGGAATGTTTGCCAAAACTTATCTTTCCACGGAGTGTCAGAATAACAGCTATCTGAGCCAACAACACAAAGTGTCATTGAAACTCATGCCATTCGATGGCTTTACATTCGACACTTCTGCTGACATTGTAAAGAATGAATTGACGAAAGATGTGTCAAAGACAATGAGTTTGCTCGATATGGGGTTGTCATATAGGAAGAAAGCCATGAAGATTTCTTTTGACATCAGGAACATTTTGAATCAACGACAATATGCATACACTATCTATAATTCCGTCAACACCTTCACGTATAATTATCAACTGAGGGGAAGAGAGTGTGTTTGCTCAGTTAAATTAACAATGTAAACCTAACAAAACAGGTGTTATAAAATAAAGTTTTTATTATTTCTCAACTTTGGAGAGAAATACATCCATTTATGGCAAGGTCTTTGGGAGTAACCCAAAAGGTTTCGAGTAACTCGAAACATACCTTGCTGTGTCTTTATGGACACCATGTTTTGGCAAGAGTAAATCTAATACCATTGAAAACACTGCGGAGGTTCGCCCAGTGGCTGGAGGCGCAAAGCCTCCAAGGAACGGCTCATTTTCTTTATGCTAAAGGATGAAAACGAAAAAAATCCCGAAGAATGAGTTTTCCTTGAATGCCATTCCTCGGGATGAACAAAAATGTATTCCTGCATGTCATACGTTTTATATGTCATACGATAAAAATGTAAAACGTATGGCATCAATGCATATATGCTTACACACTTCTTTGCATGGATACTTCTTTATCAAATTGCAACTGCACTTCCATACGACAATGAATCAGTACGTCAATAAGTCAATACGACAGCGAATCATCGAAGCGTCAAAAAAGCGACCATTCTCAACTAAAGGAATTAGTCCCTCAATATAGTTGCAAGACAATGTTTGTTTTCTCTTTTGCTCCGTACAATCTCTTGATGATGGCATCACGAAGTTGTGCCGCACCATTAGAGTTTAGACGGAAGCAAATGGCAACAACCATAGGGAATCCATACAACGTTTGCCAAATACCCTTGGAAAGTTCTTCCCTTCGTTGGACTTCCGACATAGACAACATACCTTCTTTATATATAGCTCGTATCACAGCATTGAGTTTCGGGGCAGTGATATAAAGCATATCAATCAACTCACTCTCACTCATCCACAAGTCCTCCAAGTTGGACGGAATTGAAAGCCTTCCATTGCCATCCACGGTGATTACAGTCCGTTTCATGCCATTCCTCCCATTACAGGCAAATGCCCCTTGATTCGACTTTCAAAGACAGATATGTCATGGTCAAGTTTTGTGCTTGTCACCTTGGCGTATATCTGTGTTGTGGTGATATTCGTGTGACCAAGAATCTTGCTCACGCTCTCTATCGGCATACCATACTCCAAGGCTAAAACAGCCCAACTATGACGTGAGACATGAAATGATACATGCTTCTTTATACCACACATTGCAGCAACTTTCTTGATGCGCTTGTTAATGCTGTCAAGATTACCGATATTGAACAAGTGGTTGTCTTTTCTGAAAGACTTGTATCTCTCAACAATCTGCATGGGAATATCCATCAGCTTGATTTGGAACGGTACGCCTGTCTTCTGACGCTTGGACACTATCCAAGGAGCACCGTTTACCATGCTGATGTTATCTTCCGTCAAGTTCTTGATGTCGATGAAAGCTATACCTGTCCAACTGCCAAAGATAAAAAGGTCTCTCGCAAATGCCATGTTGGGGTCTTCCAACTTTATCTCAGTCATGGCGGTAAGCTCGTCCAAGGTCAAGAACTCACGTTCCTTGTGGTCTGGATCAACGTGGTACATGGCAAACGGATTTCTCGGTATCTTGCCGTTGTAGTGTGCCGCCGTGACGATATGTTTCAGAGGTATGGAGTAAATCCAAATGGAGGACTGCGCAAGCCCTACCACATTTTTCAAGTAAAGGCAATAGTCACGGATAAACTCCTCGGTAAGCTCATTCATGGACATATCGCTGCGCTTGTACTGATACTTGATGAACTCGGCAACGTACTTTCTCACCACAAGATACTTGTTGTAAGTGTTCTTGGCTCTGTCCTTGCCTACACGTTTGGCAAAGGCTGCGTTCTCCTTGTCGAAAGCTCTGAGCAAGGTCTCGTATTCGGTGCCTATGCCTTGATAGGCGTTTCTCACCATTTCAGCAGTAACGAACGCCTCACGGTCGGAAAGTCGCTGGTAATGCTTGGCGATTTGAGCCTTGATGTTGTCAAGCGCAAAGTTCACCTCCTTGGCTTCCTTGCTCTTGCCAATGGCTCTGTTGCCCTTGGCATCCCAGATAGCCTTGGTCACGCTCTGCTTGCAACTGAACTGTGCGATTGTTCCGTTGATTGTCACTCGCCCCATGATTGGGACAATTCCATTTCTCTCCTTGCTTCCATTTACATAGAAGACTGTCTTGAAAGTGCATCTCATAATTCTTACTTTTTTGTTCGGTGCAAAATTAAACTATGAGAGTTGCATGGCAAAACCAAAACTTACGCAGAATGGAGAAGATTGAAGTAACTACTCAGCACCCCTATGGGCATGAGTAATCGTCTTACTGTTGTACTACAGCAAGAATTGCATTGAATTTAGAATTTCCGTTCTTCATAGCAGTTTCAGCAATGGAGTGCAACTTGGCAAAATCATCGGCACCGCTGTCTGTTCGGAAGCAACCGCTGACTTTCTGCTTTATCTTGATTTTCCTAACTCCCCGCTCACTGGCATTGTTCTCGTAAGGCACACTTGGATTGGAGAGAAAGGTAAATAGGTAGTCTTTGACTTTAAGGATACCCCTCTTGAATTTCTCAAACTCGTTATCTAAATGCGTGAGGCTTTCACCCAAGAGGTTCTTCATCTTTGTCTTCAGTACCTTTATCTTTCTAGAGGTAATGTTGTCCTCTCTTCTGAGATTTATAGAGTGTTCTATCAGATGGATGAATCTCCGTGACCAGTTCTGGTTTGGATCCAGTTCGTTCAGATACTCTGCATTCCTAAGAAGATGAGCCAGGCAGACCTGATGGTCCTTAACATTCATCTTGAAGTAGCTCTGATGTCTGTCAGTCACAAGTGTCGAATAGGGAAGTCCCTTTGGAAACCTGGAATCTATGGCCTTCTGACCTCGCGATTCTGACTGGAACACGTATGTAAGCAGGTCGTTCTGGAATATCCAGTTCCAATGCAGATGCTTTCCTACCGTAGCACCAGTTTCATCGGCTCCTACGACAGACGCTGTTTCCAGCCTCTTGCGTATTTCCTCATATGCACAGTCTGCCTTGCCGCTATTCTCTTTGAGTATGTTCTGCACTGTACCCTCACTTACTGAAGTTTCGCAAGTGAATAAATATCAACTTGCTTGTTTATAAATATACATATTACGCAGCGTATGGGCAACAGGATTACTTTCGATGAAATCTGCCAGCAACTCTGTAGCATCTATAGAGTAACGCTCTGCTGCTTCCAGAACGAAGTCCAAAATGATAGCCCATATCTTGTCCGTTACGGACAACTCGAGAGTGTCATTGGTAACCTCTGTAAAGAGACCACCGATGGTTTCATACGCTTCAAATCTCTTCACTGTACACAAGATGTTATACTGCATCATTGTCAAAGTGAAGCTAGCAATTTGAGCGGCAAAATGTACAGACTGGCATTTACCAAAGTTCAGCAAGGTCTTGCAATCCTTGTATGCAACTTCGGTAGCCCATCGTCTGGCATAAATACGATACGCTTCAAGGAAGCTAAGAGAAAGGTCTGTGGTCAACAACCCATTCCAGTTTCCCTTGCGTCCTCGCTTGCAAAAGAACAAACGGACTGGCACACCATCCAACTTAACGTCCATTGTACAATAGGTACAGCGAAGTATTTTGTTGTGTTTGCATGCCTTCTCCTTTTGCAGGTGCTTGATGATTTGCTTGGCATTCATCTTGCCATGCTTCGTTGCATAGTTGGTTTTGCCCAGTTTAATCATGCCCAACAGGTGACACTTGATATGTCTGCTGGAAATGAAACGCACAAGCTTAGTGTTTGTAAACCAGCTATCTACGAGCAAGTAATCAAAGCGAACACCTCGCTTGATGGCATACTTGACCATATCTATGGCCTTGTCTGTCTTCTTCATCAGATATTCATCCACACGATCTTTTACCGCTTGCCCTTCGTGGTCCTCGGTATAGCGAGCTTTGCGTTGCTTAGCAGTAAGTCCCTGAACCTTTTGCTTGTCCTTTCCCTCCTCACCATGAAGAGAGAAATCGAGAAAGAGCTGGCTAACGCCATCGGACAACATCATGGTCAGACACTTATAACCAAGGATGCTCTTTTGATGAACATGAGACCAGATTCTTCCTATGAGTTCGGTCGTCATACCAGTCTTAGGTGCATCAGTATCATCAATAATCAAACAAACCGGCTTGTCATGATGAACAGTTGTGCTGCTTGATATCTTCTTTATCAGCTGAAGATTCATTGCATATAGTAACTTGCGCCACTTGACATTGCCATCATTCATAAAACGATAGAACATGTCTTTATCACAATTGAACAATTTACTCAAGGACGAGTTGGAGTATCGACTCGCATTCTTGACTACGAAGAACGGGAAGAGCATGAGGAGGTTGAGTACCTGCAAAGTGGTGAACTTGCAGTTCTCTTTCTTCTCTACTCCAATCTGGCTGGAGCGTATATTTATATGTTCCATCACACCCATAATGCACTTAATTGCACGATTATCGTCATTTTTTGCGAAAAAGCTTCGCAGATCTGAAATAATTTTTGTATCTTTGCTCACGGCTTTGAAGTTTTATCTTTATTGTTTAGCGATTATAAAGATACTCATTTTCTGTGAGTTATACAAACTTCAGAGCCTTTTTTATTCCAAAATTACGTTAAATCACGCTTGTGAATTTTCACTTGCGAAACTTTAGTCACTTATATTCTGGCCGGACAGGTCGGATATAAGTTCTGCAATCCTTTTGAACGGAATACACTGCACTACATTAAGGTATGTCACCAGTGCACGGAGGTTGTCACCATACTTGATACGACAGTTGGGAGCTTCGCAGTTGTTTACGCAACCGCATTCACAGACCTTCTCGTAATACTGTTCCTCGCAGGTCTCTACGACCACCTTGATATCAACAATTTGTGTCTTACGGATCTTCTGGCATGGTATATCAATCAAGAGCCGACCACAGCATTTACAATAGACTGGTTCGTGCTTTACAATTACGTCTGGTTCTGCTATAGTCTGCAGTGTGTGACCCTTGTGGCCAGGCTGTCCACCGCTCGGCTTTCCGCTTGGCTTGCGAAGAGACTTTGTCCTGCGCAGCTCACGGGAAGCGATACTTTCTTGGGATGGAGGGATACTGCTGTTACTGCTGTTTTTCTCGGGCTTTCCTGGTGTACTTGATGTATCGTCATCAGCTCCCTCGAGTTCCTTGATGCGCTCTTTAGCAACGGCAAGTTCTGCCTTTGTGGAAGCAAGTTCTGTCTTTAGATTATGTATCTCCACGTCCTTCTGGTTAATGACACGGTTGAGGCGTCCGATCTCCTCAGTCTTCTCGGAGTCGGACTTCTCAAGTTTGCGCAGACGCTGGTTTATCTGGCGCAAAACAACATCTATGTCAGTACAGTCGCTTGCCATTTTTTTGGTGCAAAGATAAGCATTTTTCTCCACATGGCAAAATCACGATTTACATCCATTAACGCAGACTTTTGACTTACGGGGAATGCAAAAACGCATCTCCTGGCAGATAATCTGTTGAAAGGCGATAATAGACAAAGGAGACATGTTGGAGGCATCATCGGAAAAGAACTCGTTAAATGAACTGTTTTAAACAGCCTACGTCCTCATCGACTCAATCATTAAAAAGTTTGTAATGATGAAGAAAATAAGCAAAATCAAGTTTATGCTTTATTAACGAGAAGTTTTCTATAGGGGTGCTGAGTAGTTACAGATTGAACCGCCACCGTTAAAAATGCTTATTAGGGCGTTTCCATTGGGTAATGATTTGAAAGCGTTTCTACTTCTCTAATCTGCTTTTTCCTCATTTCCTTGTCACTGCCAACTAAAGCCAACGACTGCCACAACCACTTGAAACTCAAACCAAATGCTCTATTTTGCTATTTTTTGCCTTTTTAGGCGTTCTTTTTGTGTAAAATATTAATATTATAATTTTATGAAGAAAATTTTGTTTATATTGAACTTGCTGTTCTGTTCTTTATGTATTAATGCTAGATGTCATACAAACCAGAATGCAATGCAACTAGCATTGCAAGCTTATATGTATAAAGTTATGAACACAAGACAGATTTGTGCTTATTTTGATGGCTATTGGAGTGAATGGCTATCACTGGGTGATGATGTAATATTCTCTGGTTCATATAGTAGTTTTGTTATATATCAACAAAATGAAGGACCTTGGGATTATTTCTTTAAGGTTTCTTTGGATGAATTTAAAAGCCCTGATAAAAAGTCTAAAAAAAAACATATAAAATCAGGAGAATGGTATGAATATACTGGTAAGGTAGAGTTTTATATTAGTGATGATTACTCTGATATCTATGAGATTTTTAAGAAAAGCAAAAGAGCAGCGTTTATTACGAAAAAAGCTATGGGAGAACGTCCTGTCAAAAGAATTGTAAGAAATGCTACCATTAGAGTTAAGCCTTATAAAAGGAAACCTCAAGTATATAATATTTTCTTTGATAAAGTAGGAGTTGGTATCAATTTTGGAAAATGGCAATTTCTTTAAAATGAATATAATATATGAATAATAAAATTCAATCAAGGCGTGAATTCTTTAAGAATGCAGCCAAAAGTGTTTTGCCCATACTCGGATGCATGATGCTTCCTGGTAGTATTATGGCACATGAGTTTGTGAGTGAAGAGGCTCCTCAATCTTGTAATGGCTCTTGCTATGGTCTTTGTACAACAACATGTACAAATGGTTGTAAAGGTCAATGTAAGGGATGCAAGGGTAGTTGTGAAAATGGCTGCTCTGGTGGATGTTCACGAGAGTGTACAAGCTCATGTGGCAGTGGTTGTGGGCAAGGATGTGCTCAATCTTGTGTTACAGAATGTTCTATAGGTTGTGCGCAAAGTTGTGGTATGGATTGCCAAAATCAGTGTTATTATAATTGTGGAAACAATTGTTTGTCAACCTGTACTGGCGGTTGTAGTCGTGGCTGTAGCGGTAATTGTCGTGGGGATTGTACGGGAACATGTAGTGGTCGTTGTGGGTTAGGCTGTTCTCGTGGTTGTTCGGGTGGTGCTATATTTGTATCTTATTAATTATGGATGGAATTAAAGAACGAAGAGAAGAGTGGCAATCTGGAATGGCAAAGAACATTACTTTCATTGTTACGAAGGATTGCCAATTAGCTTGTAAGTATTGCTATCTTATAGGAAAAAATACGAAAGAACGTATGTCTTGGGAGATAGCAAAGGCTGCTATTGACTATATTCTCGATCATGAGGAGGATATGAAAGAGGAAAGTGTGATATGGGACTTCATTGGTGGAGAACCATTCTTGGAGATTGACTTGATAGACAAAATATGTGACTATCTTAAAGTCGAGATGTATCGCAGAAATCATCATTGGTTCAACTCTTTTCGTTTTTCTTTCTCAACGAATGGCATTAATTATAGTTCAGAAAAAGTACAAAAATTCATTAAGAAGAATCATTCTCATTTGAGTATTGGTATCACTATTGACGGAACTAAACGTAAGCATGACCTCAATCGCATTTGGAAGGCCAAGGAGATGGAGCAAGGGATGTTGCCTAAAACAGAAGACGAGAAAGGGTCTTACGATGATGTTGTCAAGAATATCCCTTTGTGGTTAGAGCAATTCCCTGGCGCAGGTACAAAAGTGACAATAAGTAGTGCAGACATACCTTATATAAAAGAAAGTGTGCTCCATCTATATTCATTGGGAATCCATGAGGTAAACATAAACTGTGTGTTCGAGAATGTATGGAAGCAAGGAGATGATATCCTGTTTGAGAATCAACTGATAGAATTAGCTGACGCAATCATAGAGGAAGATTTATATAAGGACAATGCTTGCTCTTTTTTTATGGAGCACATAGGAAAACCATTAGATTGCATTACTAACAATCAAAACTGGTGTGGGGCAGGTCAGATGCTTGCTGTAGATGCTGAAGGAACATTCTATCCGTGTACCCGATTTGCTCAGTATTCTCTTCGTAATAAGAAAGCTTGGGTTATAGGTAATGTTCGTGATGGCATAGACAAAAATAAACTTCGTCCATTTTTGACATTGGATAGATGTACTCAATCTACACTGGAATGTATTGATTGTAATGTGGCGTCAGGTTGCGCTTGGTGTCAAGGAGAAAATTATGATGCTGCAGACACTCCAACTGTATTTCAACGTTCAATAGCTATCTGTAAGATGCATAAGGCAAGAGTCAGAGCTAACAATTATTATTGGAATAAGCTCTATCGTAAACTCGAAAGGGAAGGAGGTGAGAAATGATGCAATATCTCGTGATATTATTGGATGATACATCAGTATCTTTCTGTCATTATTCAAATGATTCAAAGGAAAGTAACTTGATGCCTATTGAAACATTGAAGGCAGGTATCGTTTTTGCGATGAAGGAGAACCTGAACATTCAATTTGTTTATCCTTGTCATAAGTTACCGCAGGAGTATCTTGAAGTAATAGATCGAATTGATCATACTAATATTCAGCCGGCTTGTAGGGGTGGAAATGGTGAGGTCATCGTTTTAAACGATATTGATGATACTGAAACTGTCGTGTTGAGACATGGAGTATCTTATGTCTTGCGGATAGATAAGCTTACGTTGTTTTCAAAGGTGGATAAGGTATGTGAGTTGCTGCAACAGGTAATGCGACTGAATGTTGTAATAACTGACGTAGAAACCTTTAAGGATAAAGATATCCCTCTGTATAAAGAGTGTTTGAACAAGTTGTCTATGGCTGCAGAGCTTAGCTTTTCAAAAGGAAAAAAAGTACAGTGTAATTTATTGACGGATAGAATGGTGCTTGATAAAATGAATAATTGTGGTGCTGGTGATACAACGATTACATTGGCACCTGATGGAAAATTCTATATTTGTCCAGCATTCTATTTGACAGATGAAGTAGATGCATTGGGGCGTTTAAACTATAGTATAGGAGACTTGCAGAATGGAATGAATATCAAGAACTCTCAGTTGTATAAACTTGATTATGCTCCACTTTGTCGTCAATGCGATGCCTATCAATGTAAACGTTGTATTTGGTTGAACCGTAAAATGACATACGAGGTGAATACACCAAGTCATGAACAGTGTGTGATGGGACATTTGGAGCGGAATGCAAGCCGTAACTTATTGCAAAATATTCGCAAATATGGCACGTTCTTATCGGGTCGTGATATCAGAGAAATCAATTATCTTGATCCCTTTGATGTGAGAAAAGAAAGGGAATAATCAAATTTTAAAAGAATAAAGAATAATGGCTACAAGAAAAAAGATAGGTCAGGTTACACCTGAAGAAAAGAATGAGATACAGCAGTTGTTTGAGCGTCGTAATGGCTTGAACGAGTTGGCTAAGATTTTAACGGCAGACAATGCTGAATTATATGAGAAATTGGTGAAAGATCTTGGTGAAACAGGAACCAAGTTCCAATCTTGGTGGGATAGAATGGGAGCTAAATATCAATGGGAGAGCATTGAGGGAGGCAACTGGGAAATCAATTTTGATACGTGTGAAATCTATTTGGTTGCATAAGGCTTATGGTGAATTTATTATTAATGATAGGTACATCGGAATTACTGCTTATTGCAGCTTTGGTGTTGCTTCTCTTTGGTGGTAAAAAATTGCCAGAGATGATGAAAGGATTGGGGCAGGGTGTACGTAGTTTCAAAGATGGAATGAAAGAAATTTCAGATCCAGATAGTGATGAACCTCACTCTCGTCAGCAAATGCACTCTACAGAGCAGACATCTACATCCAAAGTAGATAAAACCGATAAACAAACGGAAGAGAATGGCAAATAATCAGAATGATAATCTGATGACTTTCGGAGAGCATCTTGAGGTGTTCCGCAGGATGCTCTTTCGCATCATTGCTATTACAATTTGTTTGACAGTCGTTATTTTCTGTTTAAAGGATACTACGTTTCATTTATTGTTGGCTCCGTGTGACAATCATTTTGTTACTTTTCATCTGCTTGAAGAGGTATTCGAACGGTTGGAAATTGATTTTCGTTTCGAGCCATATTCAATACGTTTGATTAATACAGAGTTGTCGAGTCAGTTTATGACTCATGTGTCAACATCGGTGTATTTGGCATTGCTATTGGTTTCTCCCTATATTGTGATAGAGTTGTATCGCTATATAGCACCTGCATTGTACGTGGATGAACGTCGATATTCTGTGTTGCTGGCAATAGCGATATATCTGTTGTTTATTTTGGGAGTATTGATGAGTTACTTTGTGTTGTTTCCATTTGCATTGCGTTTCTTGGGAACATATCAGGTTGCTGCAAGTGTGGTGAATCAAATTAATCTAGATTCGTATATTTCAACATTTGTTACCTTGACACTTATGATGGGGTTGGTGTTTCAATTGCCTATATTGTCTTTATTTTTGGCAAAAATGGGAATTTTAGAAGCTAAGTTCATGAAGCAATATCGTCGACATGCTTTTGTTTTGATAAGTATTGTTGCTGCTGTCATAACTCCACCAGATTTGTTTACTTGTATTATGGTGCTGCTGCCGATGTATGGACTCTATGAGGTAAGTATTTTTGTGGTTGGTAAAGTTAGCCAAGGATAGACTGTCAATGTATTTGATATGAAATTTTAAAATGGTATATTATTATGAATAAGTTTTTGCTTTTTAGTATTCTATTGCTTGTTGGTTGTCATGAACAAACGACAAAGCAACAAGAGAAACAAGTTGAAAATAGCTCGGTGCAAGTTCCAAGTAGTGTATATGCAAATTCTAGATGGAAATGTCCTTATTGTGGAATGGAACTTGATGTTTTTGATACATTTATAATGGATCATAAGCAAAAGAAATGTTTGCAAGAGAAATCTACTCGAAGTTCTTCTTACGAAGATGACGTTGAAGATGCATACAAAAAAGGCTATGAGGAGGGCCTTGAAAAGGGAAACAAAGATGGTTATGATAAAGGATATAATGAGGCTTCCAACAACGAGTGGGAAGAATATAATTAGTAACTCCTGATGGTTTCGTACTTCCAGGCCCCCATTTCATACATTTATCCCCCAACTTTCTATGCTGTTTCAAATAAATTCATTATCTTTGCCCCCTGAAGACAACTAAAAGATAAAATATAATGAAGAAAGGATTAAAATATACTTTGGTTTCCTTAGGCAGCCTGGTCGTTTTGGCTGGTATTGGTCTGGGAATCATGTATGTGGTGTCGCCATATAAGGTGAAGCGATGGGTGGGCATCGCTTCATCTTATTCTGATGTGTTCGTTGATAGATTGAAAGGGCAACCTTATACTCGTGGCGGATATGACGGTATTGATGTATCGAAACACAATGGAGTTATCAAGTGGAAGGAAATAGCGAAGAACAAGCGAATCAAGTTCGTTTATATCAGAGCTACACATGGTAAGGGATATGTGGATCGACATTATCGTCGAAATATCAGACTGGCTCGTAAATATGGGTTGAAGGTAGGATCTTATCATCTGATGTCTGCCGGCTCTTCAGCAACTGTTCAGTTCCGGGATTTCCAAAAGATGGTGAAGAAGAGTGAACAGGACTTGATTCCTGTATTGGATGTGGAGGAGAAAGGCATCCAGGGAAGATGGAAGGGACGACAGCTGCAGGATAGCATACAGGTGTTTGCTGACTTGGTGAAGAAACACTATGGCAAGTATCCTATCATCTATAGCAACGAGAGCTTCTATAATAAGGAGATGGGGGCGAAGTTCAATCGTTATTATCTCTTCATCGCCAATTATAACTCCCGACAACCCTCTATCGACGGCAGAGGAAAGTGCAATATCTGGCAGTATTCAGAAACCGGACATTTGCATGGTATTGGAGAATGGGTAGATTTAAGCAGATTCATGAATGGTACAACCATCAAGGACTTGATGTTGTAGGCATTGATGATTTCATACACATAAGCGAGTATTTGATACAATCCACGTATGGATAGCATCATTACTTGCTTATTTTTTTCTACTTTTGCACTATTATGAAGAAGTTATTGATCATATTGGGAATACTGGTTCTGCTTGTCATCGGTGTTCTTTTCGTTCCACCTATTTATAATAGGTTCACAAAACCGTTTTTTAAGAATACGGTGGATGCTAAAGAGTGGTATCATCAGGTGGATTGTGAGAACCTGACACAAGTAAGAGATTATTGCGACAGACGAGGATACAGTACGGATTACTATATCCTAGTGGATTTCTCCAAACCATCTGGTAAGAAGAGGTTCTTTATCTATGACTTGCAGCGTGGCAAAAGAGTAATGAGCAGCTATTGCATGCATGGAAGTGGTAAGGGAAATACAGCAGCCCAACCAAAGTTCAGCAATAACCCTGGAAGTGGATGCACAAGTCTTGGAAGATATGTCATGATAGGAAAAGGTGGAATGAAGTTCAAGAACTGCGTTCGCCTTCGAGGGCTCGACAAGAGCAATTATCTGGCAGAAGCCCGTGGCATCCTGATCCATTCTGCTGGCAAGGTGACAAGATTCTCCGGTGAGAAGGAGTATATTCCGCTGGGAACAGAGAGCCGTGGCTGCTTTACTGTATCAAGGAGCTGCGTGGAGAAAGTGATGCAGATATACAAGGAATCTTCCAAGAGAAGACCGGTATTGATTTATGCAAAATACAAATAAAAAGAATATTCTATGAAGAAGTTATTGCTGTTTATAGCTGGAATCTTAATCCTGTTTTTAGCAGGTTGTTCCAATGAAAATCAGAGTCATGGCAATGAGGGAATGGGAGACAGCCTCCCTGCTGATCCTCCATTGGGTTATGTCATAGAGTTAAAGCCTTTGGGAAATTTCTCCCGTCAGGAGGCAGAACAGTTGAGAGAAGAAATCGTGAAGCAATTGGGTATCATTCTCTATACGAAACCAAAGGCTTGGTTAGAAGCTTCTGTGTTTGTTGGAGACAAGAAAGAAATACCTGCCTCATGTCTCTACAAACCAAGAAACAGGTATTGGGCTGGGGGAATCCTGAAAATGTTGCATGAAGAGCATGGAGGTAATGATGAAATCGTAACGATAGGTTTGACGCATCGAGACATCTCTACTTCTATTCATGGACAATACAACTATGGAATCATGGGATTGAGTTTCCGGCCAGGTGACGCCTGTGTGGTTTCAACCTTCCGATTGAAACGAAAGGATGACTTATGGAAAGTAACAATCCATGAATTCCTGCATTCTCGCGGCTTATCGCATTGCAAGAAGAATGACCCGAAGTGCCTGATGCAGGATGCCCATGGCAAGAATACCTTTTACATGAAACATGGTTTGTGCAAGGATTGCAAGAACTCTTTGAGGATGATTATGACTCATCAAGAGAGATAATTCAATTTTCCAGCACTCTATCGTGCCTTGAATATAATCCAAGGAGAGATTTCCTGATATTTTTTATGAGGATGCTTGCATTCTTCTTTTGAACTGCCAAACGCAATAGCAACTATTTTTCTCCAATTTTCTGCATATTCTTGCAGAAAAGTAAGCAGAAATGATAAATTTGCAGCAAAAAGCAATAATTTTTGGGAATTTATGCTTGATATTGTAGAAAAAGTCTTAACTTTGCAGCGGATTTGAGAAAATAAGCAGTTTCCGGCTATCTGAAAATGAGAAATCATGAAGCTATCAGAAAATGAGGAATCATGAAGATGATAAGGAGGCTGGCTTTCTCTTCCACAGTTTACACTTATAACAACTTTATAAATTAAAAGATTCGATTATGAAAGTAGCAATTGTTGGTGCAAGTGGCGCAGTAGGACAGGAATTCCTGCGTATCCTTGCTGAGAGAAATTTCCCTATGGATGATTTGGTGTTGTTTGGTTCTGAGCGTTCTGCCGGACGAAAATACAACTTCAAGGGAAAGGACTATGAGGTCAAACTTTTGCAGCATAACGATGACTTTAAAGATGTCGATATTGCTTTCACATCTGCTGGTGGCGGCACTTCAGAAGAGTTTGCCGAGACTATCACCAAGTATGGTGCCGTGATGATTGATAACTCTAGCGCATTCCGTATGTGCGACGACGTGCCTCTGGTTGTGCCTGAGGTAAATGCTGAGGATGCCCTGAACCGCCCTCGCAACATCATCGCCAACCCTAACTGTACCACCATCATGATGGTAGTAGTGTTGAAGCCTATCGATAACTTGAGCCATATCAAGAAGATTCATATCTCTTCTTACCAGAGTGCTTCAGGTGCTGGTGCTGCTGCCATGGCTGAACTTGAGCAGCAGTATAAGGATATCATCGAGACCGGTAAGACTGAGCATATCAATAAGTTCCCTCATCAGTTGGCATACAATGTCATTCCACAGATTGACAAGATGACTCCTAACGATTACACCAAGGAGGAGATGAAGATGTATAACGAGACCCGCAAGATTATGCACTCTGATGTTCGCACCAGTGCTACCTGCGTTCGCGTTTCTTCACTCCGTTCTCACTCAGAGAGTGTTTGGTTCGAGACAGAGAAGCCATTGGCAGTAGAGGACATCCGCAAGGCTTTGGAGGCTGCTCCAGGCGTAACTGTAAAGGATGATGCCCAGAACTACGTTTATCCAATGCCATTGGAGAGTGCTGGTAAGGACGATGTATATGTAGGTCGTATCCGCAAGGATCTGGCTGATGACAATGGTAACACATTGTGGTTGACTGGCGACCAGATTCGTAAGGGTGCTGCCCTGAACGCTGTTCAGATTGCTGAGTACTTGATTAAGGTGGGCAACGTAAAGTAAGCCATACCTTATTTATATAAAAGAATATGAGGAAGTTAAGGGATAATGAATTTTATCTCTTAACTTCTTTTCGTCTTTATACGATTCTGAATAGAAAAGTAAGAATATGCTTGAAAGATTCAAACAATTACTCGGTGAGATGAACCGGGGAATTTATGAGAAGGAGACGGAGATATCACTCTCGCTCCTGGCAGCTCTGGCAGGTGAGAGTATCATCCTGCTGGGACCTCCGGGTGTGGCAAAGAGTATGGTGGCCAGACAGTTGAAGACGGCATTCAGGGAGGCTCAGAGCTTTGAGTATCTGATGTCGCGATTCTCTACACCCGATGAAATCTTCGGTCCGGTGAGCATTCAGAAACTGAAGACTTCGGATACTTACGAGCGTGCGGTGGAGGGTTATCTGCCTACTGCCGATGTGGTTTTCCTGGATGAAATCTGGAAGGCGGGACCTGCTATCCAGAACACGCTCCTCACGGTGATTAATGAGAAAATCTTCAGAAATGGCAATCGCGAAATGCATCTTCCTTTGAAACTTCTTGTGGCTGCCAGTAATGAACTTCCTGCAAAGGGAGAAGGACTGGAGGCGCTCTGGGACCGATTTGTCATCAGAATAGAGAGTAGACCGATTAAGCTGGAGAAGAATTTCCGGGCGATGCTGCTGGAGGCTCCCACGGATTTCTCTAGTCCCACAGATTTCACAGATTCCACAGATTTTTCTGATTTGAAGATTACTGCAGAGGAGTATGCTGAATGGGCGGAGAAAATCTGTAAGATTGGCGTGAAGGAGGAGGTTCTTGATGCAATTTCCGCCATCCGTAAATCTCTGAGAGCCGTGAATGTGGATGAGGCTGCCGAGCGCAGAAATATCTATGTGAGCGACCGCCGATGGAAGAATATCGTCCGTTTGCTTCGCACTTCTGCCTTTATGCAGGATAGAGAAGAGGTGGATATTTGTGATCTGCTTCCTATCTACCATTGTCTGTGGCAGGAACCTGAGGAGCGTGACGCTATCCGAAGCATCGTAATCCGTGCACTCTTTTCTCCTTTCGCAGAAAAACTCGTGGAGATGAAGAATGCGCTTGCCGAAGATATTAAGTATCATCGTGTTCGCAGAAATCCTGATGATGGCAGAGATTACGAGGGTGAAATCGAAACCCTTTCGGATGGCTTGACTTCGCTGGAAAGACGGTTGGGCGAGAATCTCTTCGTGTCTTCGGATGATAAGACAGAAATTTCGGCCTATCTCCGTGATTTCTATAAGGAGTTGGCGTTTACCCGACAGGATACGATGAAACTTTATGAGGTTTAATCGCCTCCTATTACATTATTATATATAGAAGAATCTAAACATGATGAATGAACAGAAAATATTGACTCCAGAGTTGGAGGCGCGTGTTCACCAGGCGGTGGATAACTTTATGCAGGGCTATGGCTGCTGCCAGTCGGTAGTGGCTGCCTTTGCCGATTTATATGGTCTTGATGATGAGATGGCGAAGCGCATTGGTGCCGGCTTCGGTGGTGGAGTAGGCAGAATGAGAATGATGTGTGGTGCTGTTTCGGGCATCGTGGTGCTCGTTGGCTTGGATTGCGGACAGACCGAGGGGGATGACCGTGAGGGCAAGTCGGCATGCTATAAGGTGGTGCAGGATTTGCTCGCCAAATCGAAGAAGCAGAACGGCAGTATCATCTGTGCCGAAATCCTCGGCTTGAAGGGCCACGAGAAAGCGCAGTCCAGCTATGTGGCTTCGGCAAGAACGGCAGAATATTACAAGTCTCGCCCTTGCGCAGCCAAAGTAGAGAGTGCTGCAAGAATCTTCGCAGAATATCTAATGGAGAAAAAATAAGGATTTACTCCTATGAAATATCAGAATAACAAGGACTTGGCGGAGGCACAGTATTACTTGAAGATGCTGGATGACTTCTGCAAGTCGGGACAGGTGAAGATTCCTGATCCGACAGGCACCGCCATGCCTTGGAATTTGAAGGAAGACCCGCTGAAGGATTATCTCATTCATCTCTTTACCCTGAAAGTAACCATAGAAGAAACTGGCGAAGAGGTACAGAAATTCGTGCGACAGGTGGTGAACAGCAAAATCAAGAGCAAGGTTTTCTATGATAGCGTGGGAAAATTCATCGTGGAATGCGTCCATCACATGCGGTTCCAGCGCCAGCGTGCCTGGACCGAGAGTCATCGGGCTGATGATGTGCTCGATTGGGCTCCCTTCAAGCGGATGGATGAACAGGTGTGGCTCCCCTTTCTCGACCAGCTGGAACAGGAACATGCTGAAGATGGGTTCGATAAGCCTTTCTTCCTCAAGCTGATGACTGGAGACGGGGCTTCGAAACCCGAAAACTGGGAAAGGCTGGTAAGAGACTGGAAGGTCTGCATCGACCATCAGGTATTGGACAAGCTGAAGGACTTCATCTCCCTCCGTCAGAACAACTTCGAAACAGGACTGGTGCGCATGATGGACCAGATAACCCGCAACATGAAGACGAAGGGCGTTTCGGAGCAGCGAGCCGTACAAGCTTGGGAACTGATGACGAACGGATGGACTGAAACGGAGTTTGAATGCCGTCTGAACCAGGTGAAGATTCAGGACAAATATCCCGAAATCAAGGAAATTGTGGCGAAGATGGGACGAGTAGCCGATGCCAACGGCAAAGACCGGCTCACCATCGCATCGGGCGTAGAGATGAAGATGGAGCATTCAGCGGGTAGCGATATCGAGGGCATTACCATGGGCGATGATCTCAACTCCCTTCTCCCCCTCGAACTGGCACAGTACAGCGATGAAGATATGGAGGGCCTCTTTATCTATAAGTATCGCACGCGAAGACTCCAGACCTTCCGTTATAAGAGCGAGATGTCGAAACCATCCCGCAAACTCGGCTTTACCCATGCCTCCCGCAAGGGTCCGATGATCGTCTGTCTGGACACCTCAGCCAGTATGTATGGCACGCCCGAAAGGATATCCTCTACACTCATCTCTCTGCTGGAAGAAACGGCAGAAGATCTGGAGCGAGACTGCTTCCTGATAGATTTCTCCGTCAGTACCCGTGCCATCGACCTGATGGCGAAGCGCAAGGCTGAGCGCCTGAAGAGAATAGGAATCACTATGATGGAATCAGCCAAAGCAGATGCAGTCCCGTCAGTTGGAGACGGGCAGGCGCATACCGGGCGAGGCATCCGTCGCCAGCCAACGACAACCCACCTTCCATTTATCGGCGGCGGAACTTCGGCAAAGAAGATGATGACCCAGATGTTCGAACTTCTCGACAACGACGGTCTTCATTACGTGAATGCCGATGTGCTTTGGATTACCGACTTCCTGATTCCAGATCCGCCACAGCAGCTGTTGTCGAGATTCCGGGAATACAAGGAGACGGGTACCCGATTCTACGGCATCCGCATCGTGCGTGATGATGACAAGGAGCCGAACGCCTGGAAGGAGTACTTCAATCAGATTTATACCATCCGGTACCGCCCGCTGCGAAGATATTAAAGAAGATGTTAAGGCAGAAAAGGGGGATTAGATGATAATAGAGACATGTATGAAATGTATCAAGAACTTTATCATATGTTACATTTGGCGCAGAATTTCGGTTTTGCGCCATTTTTTTGAATTAAAAATTCCTTAAAACGCTTGGTGATACAAAATATATTTGTACCTTTGTGCTCGGAACAATGAATAATTGTCAGCCAAACAAATTAGAAAAGAATCAATAAATATAAGCAATTTATACAAAAACTTAAGTAATAAACTAAAATTATGGTAAGCAACAACATTCCACAAGTAAAGCTCGGTATTATTGCCGTTAGCCGTGACTGTTTTCCAATCGCGCTTTCTACTCAGCGCCGTGAGAACATCGTAAAAGAGTACAAGGGTGAAATTTTCAACTGCCAGACTACAGTTGAGAACGAGAAAGATATGCTCAAGGCTTTGGGCGAAGTGAAAGAGCAGGGCTGCAACGCTTTGGTTGTATTCCTCGGTAACTTCGGTCCTGAGACTCCTGAGACTTTGATTGCAAAGAACTTCGATGGTCCTTGTATGTTTGTTGCAGCTGCAGAGGGTGACGGCGACATGATCAATGGTCGTGGCGACGCTTACTGCGGTATGCTCAACTGCTCTTACAACCTCGGCATGCGCCACCTGAAGGGTTACATCCCTGAGTATCCTGTAGGTACAGCAGAGGACGTAGCTAAGATGATTCAGGACTTCGTACCAGTAGCTCGCGTTATCATCGGTTTGAAGGGCTTGAAGATTATCACCTTCGGTCCACGTCCACAGGACTTCTTCGCTTGCAACGCTCCTATCAAGGGCTTGTACGAACTCGGTGTTGAGATTGAGGAAAACTCAGAGCTCGACCTTCTCGTAGCTTACAAGGAGCACGAGAACGACCCACGTATCGACGAGGTTTGCGCTGATATGGCCAAGGAGATGGGTGAAGGCTGCTACTATCCTGACCTCAGCCGCAGAATGGCACAGTTTGAGTTGACATTGCTCGACTGGGCAGAGGTTCACAAGGGTTCTCGCCAGTATGTAGCATTCGCTGACAAGTGCTGGCCTGCATTCCCAAGCCAGTTCGGTTTCGAGCCTTGCTATGTAAACAGCCGTCTCGTTAGCCGCGGCATTCCTGTAGCTTGCGAGGTTGATGTCTATGGTGCGCTCTCAGAGTACATCGGTATGTGTGCTTCTGACGATACCGTTACATTGCTCGATATCAACAACTCAGTTCCTCAGTATATCTATGATGAGGACATCAAGGGCAAGTACGATTATAAGTTGACTGATACCTTCATGGGCTTCCACTGCGGTAACACTCCACAGTGCAAGATGTGCTCTAGCCGTAAGATTAAGTATCAGCTCATCCAGAACCGTTTGTTGGAGAATGGTGGTAAACCAGACTTCACCCGTGGTACCTTGGAGGGTGATATCGCAGCTTCTGACATCACATTCTACCGTCTGCAGTGCGATTCAGAGGGCAACCTCCGCAGCTACATCGCAGAGGGTGAGGTTCTCGATGTTCCTACCCGTTCATTCGGTGGTATCGGTATCTTCGCCATCAACGAGATGGGCCGCTTCTATCGTCACGTATTGATTCAGAAGGGTTATCCACACCACGGAGCCGTAGCATTCTCTCACGTAGGTAAGACCTTGTTCGAGGTATTCAAGTATCTCGGCATCAAGGATATCGCTTACAACCAGCCAGCTAGCCTGCCTTACCCAACAGAGAATCCTTGGAAGTAAATTGAGTGAAGAGAGAAGAGTGAAGAAACAAAGTTCGGCGGCCGAAGGGTAAGCCAATTCATTTGCTCTTCTTTCTGTACTGAGTTCATAAAAGATAAGGGCGATTGCTTATCCCTTGCGTGGGGAATAGCAATCGCCCTTTTTATGTTTTCTTGGAAGGAGATTACCTGATGATAATCTCCTTTACGAATGGTTTGCTTATTTCGTATTTTCCAACGCTTCCTGTTTCTGCGGAATCACCACCGAAGCCCCGATGCTGACGAGCAGTACGAGGATGATGAATACCAGCGAACTGACAGCATCAATCTCGAAGAAATCGTGGATGAGCATCTTCACACCGATGAACACCAGCAGCACACTCACACCCACCTTCAGATAGCGGAACTTGTCTGCTATCGCTGCCAGCAGGAAGAAGAGGGCACGCAAGCCCAGGATGGCGAAGATATTCGAGAAGAACACCACGAACGGGTCGAGCGATACTGAGAATACGGCTGGGATGCTGTCGAAGGCGAAAATCAGGTCGCAGAACTCGATGAATACCACCGTCATCACCAGCGGACCCAGATGCAGGCGCTTCTGCATGAACTTCACTACCGGATGCTCCAGGGCATTGATTTCCTCCTTCTTGTTCCTGTTGAGGAACATCTTGGCACCGCTGTAAACCAGGAATCCTCCGAATACGAGTAATATCCAGGCGAAACGGCTGATGAGCGCAGCACCCGCAAAGATGAAGACGAAGCGCAGTACGATGGCTCCCAGGATACCCCAGTTCAGTACGTGCTGGTAATCTTTCTTGTCCACTCCGAACGAGGTGAAGATCATCATCATCACGAAGAGATTATCTACCGAGAGCGTCTTCTCTATCAGATAACCCGAGATGTAAGAGATGGTCATGTAGTGGCGATATTGCTGCAGACTCCCCTCATAGTCGTTCGGGTCCAGTTTGAGATGCGAAGCATAGCGCGAGGCTATCAGCTTCAGGTCGTCGAAGTTCTCGATGCCGTGCACCATGTCGCCATGAAAATAGATGAATACGGCGAAGGCGAGCGCGAGAATAATCCATACAGCCGTCCATGAACCGGCTTCCTTGATAGACACCACATGTGCCTTTCGGTCGATGACCAGCATGTCTAATACGAGTATGGCGGCGATGAAAATCACGAATCCCACCAAAAACATCGATTCAGTAAAAACATGTTCCATTTTTCTTTATCCTTAATCTATTTAGTATATTCCATTGAATCTTAAAATCATTTCATCTGTTAGAAACGTGGGCGCAAAATTAGGAAAAATATCTGGAATAGCGAAGGTTCCGGTGCAAAACTTAATTGATTTTAACTTGAAAGGGGCTTTTAAAGGTAAAAAAGTAAAAAGGTAAAAAGAGCCTAGCGGAATGTTAAGCTAGGGTGCTCTTTTTACCTTTTTTTAGGGGGACCAGCGATGGAATCGCTGGGAACGGGGGCGTAACGAGGGGTGTGAAGGGGGTAAGGCTCTTTTTACCCTTTTACCTTTTTACCCTTTTACCTTTTCTTAGTCAGCACATAGTGCTTAGCCATGGCGCCTTCAGGCTCATTGCCCAGTGAATCGGTCATGATGAGGCTGTTGGCATCCTTTACCTTGTAGTAAGATGTCTCGCCGCTCGATGGACGAGTGATTTCTACCACGTTGTTAGCCAATACCTTGAAGATACCGCTTGCTTCGTCGTGACCATCCTTGCGCTCCAGATAGTCGGCTGAGTACTGGTAGGTGCTGTCGGCGTTGAGCGTCAAAACGGTCTTGATGCCCGGACAGTCGGCAGCAGGGAGAGTTCCCTCGTAGGTGCCGGCGATGGAATCGAGAATGACATCGTTGGAATTGAGCGAATCATTTTCAGCATAACTGAGGCTATCCTGGTCAGCCCCCTGGCTATTTGTCTTCTTGCCATTGCAGGAGACAACTGACAATGCAGCGATGACGGCTGCTGTCAAAACTAATTTCTTTTTCATACTATACTGCTTTTTAATTGTTACTTATTTACGGAATCTCTTCTCTTAGAGAGCATTTTCCCCGAGAAGGATTTCTCTTCGCAAAAATAGTGTTTTATTCTGTTATCCGCAAGTTTTACACAGAAATTTATAGAATATTATACTATTTTCTCAGTTTATGATGATGGGCACAATCTCTTCTTCGCTGGGCCAATGAGGCAGATAGAAGAGCGGGCGAGGGGTGCCGCCCAAGCCCGTCCAGTCTATCTGTTTCACAAAGTCGAAATCGGGAGGACCGAAGTCGAAACTTCTGCCGTAGAGCACGATGGCGCCTCTGCCTTCATCTATCTTCCACAAACCGCCCCCGTAGGTGCATTGCTCGCCGGGTGACAGCATGTCACGGTGCAGGTAGACACGCCCGAACTTCAGTACTCCGTCTCTGTTGATAATGAATTTCTGAAACATCTCTATTTCTGGTTTATTCAATGAAATCTGTATTCCGATTGATTCAATGTAATGAGAGAATTATTTCTTCTTCCAAAACAGTTTGTCTATGAAATCATAGCGCTTCTCCATTTGGGCATCAGTTTTTACGACGGTATTCACGTCTATCTGAAGCACAGGGGCTACTGCCTTGCCGTTGGTGGATGGCCACTCAGGCAGACCCAGACCATTCGGATTGCCGGTCTTTACGAAATTGACGTAATACTGGCTGAAGATGTCGCTGATCATATAATCCTCCGGCTGCCATTTGAACACGCGGTTGGTTGGCAATGTACCCATTGCATACTCGATGTCGGCAGAATGAACGGCTCCCTTGTCTTGTGGCGCAGGAGCCGCATCTTCCTTGGCATCTACCACGCCGCCAGCCAATGCAGCCACCTTACCCTTGATGGCCATAGCAGGACGAGGATGGCAATAGCGGTAGCGATAAACAGGCTGTCCGCCGGTCAGCTTGTGCATGTTGCCCCACTTCCATGTTGAATAATCCAGGAAGATATCCGAAGCCAGATTCACGCCCGGCTGTTCCAATACATCCTTATCGCTGTTGATGCCGTAGAGGCGGAAGAGTTCATCGGTGTTCTCTTCTCCGAAAGTAGCCTTGGCGCCAGCTTTCAGATTCTCAACGGTTGGCTGCTTGCCCATCAATACCGCCAATGGAGTCATCTCCTGGTTGTTGCCGCCGATAAGCAGAGGCACCTTGGTCTGCTCGCCCTTGGCAAATACCTCTACAGGCTGTTCTTTCATAAAATATCCGTCGATATTATAGACAGGAACCGCTCTTACTTCCGCCAGCTTCATCAGTTCCTCGGCAGGAAGGGCACGAAGTTCGTTGAGGTTCTTCATTCCAACCTTCTTTCCCACTTTCTTGCCGTTTTTCTTACCTATCTTCTCTGCTATTTTCTGGGCAAGCTGCACGCCTTCCTTTTCGGCCTCCTTCAGTGTAGCCACCTTCTTGAATCCCATCACCGAACCGCTGGAACCCATTGCCTGTGCAAAGAGTCCCTGGCAGAGAGGGGAAGCCATCAGGGCGCTGACCGACATGGAACCTGCCGATTCGCCTACGATGGTGATGCGGTTAGGGTCGCCGCCGAAAGCCTCGATATTGTCCTTTACCCACTGGATGGCAGCCACCTGGTCCATGAATCCATAGTTGCCTGAACCCTTGTAGGATGTTTCCTTAGAGAGTTGTGGATGGGCGAAGAATCCGAAGATACCCTCGCGATAGTTGGCTGTGATGGAGATGATGCCCTTGCGTGCCATCGCATCGCCCGCATATCGAGGTTCGCTTCCGCTACCCGCCATCAGTCCTCCGCCGTTGAAATAAATGAGTACCGGCAGATGCTCCTTCATGGTCTTTGCCGGTGTCCATATATTAAGGTAGAGGCAATCCTCGCTGTTGGTCTTCGTACCGAAGTTCATATCGCCGAAGAGAGGTTCCTGCATCGGGTTCGGTCCGAACTCCTTGGCCTCGCGAACGCCCTGCCATTTCTGTACAGGCTGCGGAGCCTTCCAGCGGAGATTTCCTACCGGAGGGGCAGCGAACGGAATACCCTTGAATACTGTGATGCCTGAGAGGTCTTTTCCTTCGAGGATACCTTCGGCAGTCGTTACCTGAGTCTGCGCCATCATTCCCATACCAGGGAGCAGAAAGGCAATGGATAAGAGTAGTTTTTTCATATCTTAAATCTGTTTGTTTGCAATGATACTGCAAAAATAAACAAAATATCATTACCTTGTCTTGTTCATGCTTATTTTTTAAGTCTTTTTGCAAAAAAAAAATAAGGGCAGGCCCCTCATGATGAGAAACTTACCCTTTTTTCTGATTGTTGTATTATAAATTCTTGGCTTTTTCCGGTTCATTGGTTGTCACGTAATCGATGCCTTGCTTAAAGAAATATTTGATGGCTTTTAGATTGTTGACTGTCCAGACATTGGTAATCAGGCCGAGTTTCCGGGCTTCCTTGATCCATAACGGATGTTCGTAGAAAACGCTATCTTCATAATCGATGCCTGCATAGCCTGCATCCTTGGCATCGAGAGGGGTTAGGTCGCCATTGAGATAGGAAACCTTGGCTCCTGGAGCGTGGCGAACGAGATAATCGCAGGCGTGCTTGCTGAAGGAAATATACTCTGTTCTTGCTTCCAGTCCGGCTTCTCTTACCATCTTCAGGGTGGCATCTATGCAGCGGTCTTCATCGCTCTTCTGGATGTGCTCTTTTACTTCGAGGATGAGCTTCATATCGCCCAATGACTTGGCAGCATTGAGATAGTCCTTCAAGGTAGGAATCTTCTCGCCATTCTTGAGTCGCTTGTCCTTGATATCGGCATAGTTGGCATTCTCTATCTTGATGCCGTCAACATCATCATCGTGGAAAACTACCACCTCGCCGTCGCGTGTGATATGAACATCAAACTCTGAGCCGTAAACCCCTATCTTATAAGAGTTCTGAAGAGAAGAGATGGAGTTCTGGGCAGAACCTTCTGTCTTCCAATAGCCTCTGTGGGCAATCACCTGCTGGGCTCTATCCTTGGCTGAGGATGGGAGAATCACTCCCATCAGCAGCATCATATAAATCAAAATTCTTTTCATTGTTTTTATCTTTAATATATTTCTTCAATATGTATTTCGTTATACTTATGAAACGTATTCCAGTCTGCACTTATTGTCTTAGAATCCCATTTTAAACATCACGCCGACAACGGAGCGGGAACCGCCGATGTAGGTTGGGAAACCAATCTGTCGGCCGGAATTACCTGCATCTACGATATATTTCTCATCGAGTACGTTCTTGCCAAAGGCTCCAATCTCGTAGTAAACCTTGCCTGGCTGGAAACGGTAACCGGCTGTGAAGTTGAGCAGTCCGTAGGCATCCTGGGTAAACTCTGGCTCGTTACTCTCTTCGAAGAACACCTTCGATTTCCATGAATAGGTAGGGCGGAGATAGAAGGAAGCCTTCTCGCCGGTTGGCACGTTCAGGTCGAAGCCGATGGCAAAACTGTTCTTTGGAGTAAGGCGAAAGCGGTTGCCGGCATAAAGCTGTGCGTTTCCGTTGTCATCCTTGTCGTTGAACTTGCCCTCTATGTACGACCAGTTGCCGAAGAGATTCAGGTAGCGGCATGGAGAGTAGCTGATGCTTGCCTCCAGACCGAAACTGTGGGCACGACCTGCATCATCGTATTCAAACTTGCTGGTGGTAGCGTTGAAAACCGATGTCTGATAGTTATACCAGTCATAATAGTAAGCGCAGAAATCGTAATTCAATCTGCCTTGCAGGAGACTTCCCTTTACACCTGCCTCGTAGCTGTAGATGATTTCAGGGTCGAGTGTCTCGAAATCCTTAGGATTGTTGTTGAAATACAGCACTCCCGGACGACGGCCACGAGCCACGCTGGCGTAGATGTTGTTGCGACCAATCATGTAGTTGAGGGCTGCACGACCTACCCACGACCAGTAGCTCTCCTTGGCAGTTACCTTGGCGCTACCCTCGGTAGGGCGATAAAGTATGGCACCAAACATGCTTGGTACGGTCGCTGAAGAGTAGCCTGTTTCCTGATTCTCATAAGTTCCGCGGATACCCAGGGTGAAGTTCAGATTCTTTGTGAGTTTGAAGGTTCCGTCAGCGAAAACCTCTACAGCCTGGTTGGTTCCGTAATTCTTGCCCTGTTCGGTATAGGCAGTATCGAGCACTTTGGCCGAAATGCCCTGCAAGGTAGCCTGAATCTGTTTGCCGTTATCGCCCAAGCCAGCAAGAACCTGGTCTAAATCCATTCCTACAGCACCCAGAGCAGTCTTCAAATCACCATAAATATCAGGAGTGGTGGTCAGCGCCTTCAGTTTGCCATCAGCATCTTTTTCAGGATTCTCAGGGAACCACTTGCTCATGAGCTGGGCGAGTGCAACATCTACCATCGGCAGGTAAGCGCCAGGAAGATACTGGCTGAGCAATCCCTTTACATTATCTATCTGACTGCTGAGCGAAGCCTTCACACTCTTCTGGATAAACACCGGATAGAGGTACTGGAGATTCGCCTTGGCGTTGACATCCTGTGATGAATTCTCGTAGAAATAGCTGGCTCCCACGAAGCCAGAGAAGAACTTTTTGTCATCATAATTGAATCTGAATTCCTGGCTAAACTGAGTTCCCTTCTCTTTTTCCTCGCAGAGCAGGAGTGGGAGATTAGTACCATCTGCATCGAAATGCTCATTGCTGTTGAAGGCTCTGAATCCGGTGATGGAATTAAACGACCAGCGGTTGCTGATGTTGTGGTCGATATTGAGCAGGGCGCCACCCACGTTTCGCTTGATGCCCAACTGCTTGCCGGCTTCCAGGTTTGCAGGACTGTTTGGGTTGCTATTGCCAAAGGCTGGGTTGATGCTATGGAAGGAAGTGCCTGGATAATCATCGTGCTGATAATCGAGTACCACGCCCACGGAAGTATCATCGTTAGCCCACCATTGGGTAGAGTTTCTGAAAGCCAGGGCATTCTTGCCGTTCAGTCTGCCGCCTGCCTCGTTCTTGATGAAACCATCGCGTGCATCGTAGTCGAAGGCAAAGCGGTTGGCAAGTTTGTCCTTGATGATTGGGGTGTTGATGAAACCTGTTACCTGGCGTTGGTTGTAGCTGCCGTAGTTCAGGGAAAGTTCGCCCTTCTGTTCATTTACCGGTTTGTGGCGGATGATGTTGATTCCGCCAATCTCAGCACCTCTTCCGAAGAGAGTTCCTTGAGGACCTTTTACTACTTCCAATCGTTCCAAGTCGAATAGTTCAACGGCAGAAGAGCGGCTTCTAGATGTAGAAACGCCATCCATAAACACGGAAACTCTTGGCTGGGAATAAGCCTCGCCGCCATCTGAAGTTACACCACGAATCACGTAGCCAGGGTTGTTAGGACTCTGCAGCTGAATCTGAACGCCTGGGGTAAACTGAGCCACGTCGTCCATCTGGTGGAGATTGAGTTTCTCCATCACGCTACCTGTTACGGCACTTACAGCCACAGGAATCTCCAAACTACTCTGCTTCTTCTTCTGGGTAGTGACGATAACTTCGCCCAGGGCTTGTGTATTTTCCTTCATCACTACCTTCAGGTTGTTGTCGTCAGCATCCTTGGTGATGGTGTTGTATCCTATATAAGTAAAGGTGAGTTTGTCGCCATCGTTCACGTTGACGTGGAACTCGCCGTTCAAATCAGTCTGTACATTCGTGTTTCCGCAGCGAACCACCACGCCAGGCAAAGCCTCGCCCTGTTCGTTGGTCACCTTGCCGCTTACGGCATTCACGCCCAATGCTTTAGAATTAGTTTTGTTTCCTTCTGGAGTATTGTCGGCTTTCGCCTCCAGACATGCTACGCCCTGCACGAGCAGGGAAGCCATTAATACAATCTTAAATCTGTTCATAATCTATTGTTTCTTGCATATTTATTTTTTTCGACTGCAAAAGTAGAATGATTTTGTTACATCGTGGTTTCTATCTGGTGAAGAAAAGATGAAGTTGAAATCAGTATTTTTTTCTTCACTCTTCTTTCATTTCTTTGTAACACGATGGCAACATCCTTTAAATACCTTTGCGGCGGTAAAAAGTATTACAGTATTTTTGAAGAAAGAAATGAATAAGGTATTTAGTTTTATTGCGTTGGCATTTCTGGGATGCGGCTCTGCTGCTGCCCAACAGGTGAATGTTTCTAACGTTCAGCGCCCCAAACTGGTAGTGGGCATCGTGGTTGACCAAATGCGATGGGATTATCTCTATCGCTATCAGAAGCGCTATGGTGAAGGTGGATTCAAGCGACTGCTCAACGAGGGTTTCTCTTGCGAAAACACCCGTATTCCGTATGTTCCATCGGTTACCGCCATCGGTCATACTTGTCTCTATACAGGCAGTGTGCCTTCTATCCACGGAATCGCCGGAAATAATTTTGTGAAAAATGGCAAGAAGGTGTATTGCACGGATGATGAAACCGTGAAGCCGGTGGGCTCCAACAGCAAGGCGGGCTTGATGTCGCCTAGAAACCTCTGGGTTACGACTCTCGGAGATGAGATGAAGATTGCATCCAACGGCAGAGCCAAGGTAGTGGGAGTGGCATTGAAAGACCGTGCTTCCATTCTTCCTGCAGGTCATAATCCGAACGGTGCCTACTGGTTTGATGATGAGAGCGGAAAGTTTATCACCAGTTCTTATTATATGAACCAGTTGCCCAAGTGGGTGGACGCGTTCAATAACCAGCATCTGCCAGAGCGTTATCTCTCGGAAAAATGGAATACACTCTATCCTGAGAATACTTACGTTGAAAGTACGGAAGATGAGAACGAGTATGAGGATGGCATCCGCAAGGGCATGAAGGCTACGCTGCCGCTCAATCTTCCAGCCCTTTATAAGAAATATGGTTACAGCATTATCCGCAAGACTCCTTTCGGCAATTCGCTGACGATAGACTTGGCGAAGGCTGCGGTAGACGGCGAGCAGTTGGGTGCAGATGATGAAACCGACTTGCTGGCAGTAAGCTGCTCCAGCACGGACTATATCGGTCATCAGGTGGGAACTCATGCGGTAGAGACCGAGGATACTTATCTGCGCCTGGACAAGGCGATAGCCGATTTCCTTTCTTTTCTCGATGAGAAGGTGGGCAAAGGAAATTATCTGGTTTTCCTGAGTGCCGACCATGGAGCGATGAACAACGTCCGTTTCCTGCAAGACCGCCGCATTCCAGCGGGTAATTGGGATGGTGATGCTGTAGCTGAGAAACTGAATCAGACCCTGGCTCAGGAGTATCCTAACGTGGGCAATCTGGTGAAGACCGTGATGAACTATCAGGTGTTTTTCAACCGTAACATCATCAAGAAAAACAAGTTGGATTTCGCCAAGATTAAGCAGAGCGTGGTGGACGTGTTGAAGGAAGACAGTTGCGTGCAGTATGCCTGCGATATGGAGAAGACGATGACCGAGAGCATTCCTGAGGATGTGAAGATGCGCATCGTGAATGGTTACAACCGTGAGCGAAGCGGTGATGTTGCCATCGTATTGAAGCCGAACTACTATGCCCACGGCATGAAGGGAACCAATCATGGTGAGTGGAATCCATACGACACCCACATTCCTTTGGTTTTCATGGGTTGGGGAATCCAGCACGGTGCAACCACCAGGCAGACATTCATGACCGATATTGTGCCAACCATCGCCGCCCTGCTTCATGTGCAGGCGCCAAATGGTTGCGTAGGTCAGCCGATATTCTAGTATTTTATTTAGAGCCTTATTCCTGAACCCGATTCAGGAATAAGGCTCTAATCGTATTCTGAGTTTTTAACTCTATCTTCATTTTTCTCTAACATCTTTGAAATATGAATCTTATACCTTTGCACTCGGAAAGGGGCGATGAACAGCTTCGTGTAACATGCATCTGCCACTTTACCAGCTATATATTAGATGTTTAAAGATGTATAAAGAAAAATGAAGGTAATTTTTGTAATTCAAGGAGAGGGTAGAGGTCATCTCACCCAGGCGTTGGCGCTTAAGCAGATGCTTCTGCACGAGGGCCATGAAGTAGTGAAGGTTTTAGTGGGCAAGAGCAAGAACAGGGTGATTCCTGAGTTCTTCCAGAATAAGATAGGTACTCCTATCGAGGTTTTTGACAGTCCGAATTTCTTGCCGTCTAAGGACAACCGCAAGTTCAATCTCCTGCGCTCCCTGGCTTACAATACGCTCTTGGTTCCCAACTATCTTTCAAGTATCCATTTGATACGGAAGAATATCCAAAAGAGCGGAGCCGACATCATCATCAATTTCTACGAGGTGTTGTGCGGCATTACCTGTTCTCTCTTCTGTTTCGGTATTCCTGAGGTTTGCATCGGTCACCAGTACCTCTTCCTCCATCCTTCTTTCCAGATGCCTGGAAAGTATTCCGTACCAGAATCTTTATTAAAATTCTTTACCCGTATCACCTGTATGGGAGCCACAGCCAAGTTGGCGCTCTCCATCCGTGACTACGGGGATGAGCCTGTGCACGGCATTAAGGTGGTTCCGCCGTTGCTCCGTCAGGAAGCCAAGACCATCATCCGCCATCATGGCGACTACATTATGGGCTACATGCTGAATGCCGGTTTTGCCGAGGATGTGAAGGCTTGGCACGAGAAGCATCCCCATACCCGTCTTCATTTTTTCTGGGATCAGCCTGATGCGCCCGAAGAACTGAAGGTGGATGATACGCTCACCTTCCATCGCATCAACGACGAAAAATTCCTCAAGATGATGGCTGGCTGCAAGGCTTTCACCACCACCGCCGGCTTTGAGAGCGTCTGCGAGGCACTCTACATGGGCAAGCCTTGCATGCTGATTCCGGCTCATGTGGAGCAGGAATGTAATGCGATGGATGCAGAAAGAGAAATGGCTGGCGTGGTGAGCGAGGATTTCGACATCGATAAACTGAAGGCTTTTGCCCGTGATTACGAGGAGGATGTGGAGTTCAGAATGTGGGAGAACCATGCTGAAAGCCGAATCGTTGCCGCCATAGAAAACGCTTACGATACTTATTATTATAGAAAGGAGAACCAGGCTTATGAAGAAGAAAATGATTCCATTGTTGCTGCTTCTTCCCTTGTTGTTCCTGCTCGCCGTGTATGGCAAGGATAGCAAGAAGGAGGAGTCGCGTGTGGTAGTGATAGCCATTGATGGTTTGAGATGGCAGGAGGTGTTTGAGGGCGCCAGGCGCGACAGTCTGATGCCGTTTCTCTGGGAGATGGGCAGGAAGAAGGGCTGCATGATAGGCAACCGTAACCGGAAATCGAAGATGGAGGTGGCAAACGGCATCTGGAAATCCTATGCCGGTTACAGCGAGATGCTCTGTGGTGTAACCGATGATGAGCACATCTTCGACAACCGCAAGCAGTATAACCCCAATCGTTCGGTTCTGGAATTGGCTGAGGCTTGTTCTGAGTACAAGGACAGGGTGAATGCCGTGGCGAGTTGGGATGTGGTTCCTTATATCCTGAATTATCGCAGAAGCGAATTGCCGGTGGATTTCCGCTCTCCTCACAGGGTGAGCAAACAGGTAAGAAATGACAGCGTGACTCTGAACCGTGCCTTGAAAACCCTCATGGAGAAGCATCCCAAGCTTCTCTTCGTAGAGTTTTGCGAGACCGATTATTACGGGCACCATGGCAAATGGCAGGAGTATCTGAATGCTGCCCATCAGAACGACCAGTTTATCCGCCAGTTGTGGAAATGCTGCCAGCAAGACCCCTTTTATAAGGGCAACACCACCTTTCTCATTACCTGCGATCATGGTAGGGGAGAAAGCCTGGGCGTTCACGCCAACCGTGGCGAAGTAGATTCCAAAGCTTCCTGGACAGAACATGGTAAAGAAATCAAAGGCAGCAACCAAACCTGGCTGGTGGCTTTCGGAAAAGATATTCAGCATCTGGGAGAAATGGAAGGGGGCAGAACCATCTACACCAAGCAGGTGGCTCCTACCATTGCCAGCATCCTGAAGGTTCCGTTTACGAATGATGATAATCAACAGCCGGAGGCTTCGCCGATTTATAAGATTCTCAAATAAAGTTTTGGACAGATATCAGCATTTAATTGACGGACAACAAAATAGATTAGCCATTTAATCGTTATATTACTATATATAATAAGGTATAGTCTAATTTGGGGATAATATGAAAAAATGGCATTTATGGTTGGCGGCTTCCATCGGACTGGTGGTCATCGTTGGAATGATGATTCGGGAGTTTGATGTGGAAGTTCTGAGCAGGATAGATTTGTCTCCCAGGTTCTTTCTGGGGGTAGTAATGGGCGTGTTGCTCTTTGCGGTCCAGAATCTGATGCTCACCCTCCGTTTCCGTCATCTCTGCCAGCGTAAGTTATCCGTAGCCGAGGCGTTCCGCATCAATGTGCTCTGCGAGTTTACTTCTGCCGTCACTCCTTCGGCGGTGGGGGGAAGTGGTTTGGCTTTTGTCTATCTCAATCGCGAGGGAGTTTCTATGGGCAGAAGTATCTTCACCATGTTTGCAGCCCTGCTGGCTGATGAGGCTTTTCTTGCCATCAGTTGCGTGTTGCTCTATTTCTGTGTTCCATCGCATCTCTTGTTCAGCTTGGCTGATGGAGTGGGGATTTCTGCGGATGCTACGAACGAATGGATTAAGGGCGGAGTGCAGGTTATCTTCATCGTCAGCACCCTTATCGTTGCTGTCTGGACGGCCATCCTCTACCTCTTGTTGTTGCATCGTCCTCAGATTCTGGGCTGGGTATTGAAGGGATGTTGCAAGATTCCTTTCCTTCGCAGATTCCTGCCCAAGGTAGAGAAGTTTTCCGAGGAGATGACGATGGCTTCGGAGGAGGCAAAGCTGGAGGGCGGAAGATTCTGGCTGCAGCTGATGGGTTATACTTCCCTGGCGTGGCTGTCGAGATTCGCCATCGTGGTAGCTATTCTCATTGCCTTCCATTGTCAGGGCAACATGCTGGTGGCTTGGTGCCGCCAATGGGTGATGTGGATGATTTCCATTCTGAGTCCTACGCCTGGCGGAAGTGGCGTGGCAGAGTTGATGTTCCGCCTTTATTATGCCGATTTCCTGCCCGATGCCTCAGTAGCCATCCTTGCCGCCATGCTCTGGCGCGCCATCTTCTATTACCCCTTCCTGGTGATGGGCACCCTGGTCTTGCCGAAATGGATTGCTAGAAACTGACATAGAGTCGGGCACTGAGTGCCGTGAAATCTCCATTGTCGTTTTTGATGTATTGGAACGATGGCTGAAGGGAGATGGATTCCGTCAGCTGTCTTTTCCATGTTACTTCCAGCGAATATTCCGAACCCTGCTGGAAGCGGGCGTACTGACCTGACAGGCCGCACTCGTTCTTATCGTCCTGATAGGCGCCGCCCAGTTCAGCGTATCGGTAGCAGGCATTCTGATGACTGGTGTTCTCGGAATATTGCACCATGCACGAAATGTTCTTGTCGTCAGCCTTCCATACACTCTGCTCTCCGTAAATCCACCAGCCACAGGTTGTTTTGCCCTTGGATTCATCGGCAGAAACCATTTCGCCATCCTCGTTGATTGGATATTGACGGGTATGGACGGCAGCACCCGCAAAATATTTTCCACCTTTATGTTCATACTCCAACTGCGACATGTTGAAGATTCCATCCTTCTTCGGGCGAACCAGGAAAGGATTGTCGTGCGCTTTCCAGCCATTATATCCCGCACCATTATACAGACTGTTTCTGAAAGTCCATCCTCCCTTGGTTACATCAAAGTAAAGGGTCAAGCCTGAATACGGATAGTTGGCTATCGGATAGCTGGAAGCAACGGTAGGAAAGATTCCCTCAGAACTGTTCTGGAAAAGTGCCGTAACATCAGAGGTGAAGAAATCCTCGTTCACATTCCTCACACCTACAAACAGATGACCTGAATTCCACTCGTGCATGTAGCCCAGCACGGCAAGCATGGCGAAGTTATTGTCTGCATCTATGTTCGAAAATCCCTGCCAGTCATCAATAATGCCATCGTTGGTCTTTGCCACATGCAGCGTAGCCGCCTCGAACGAATCCTTTCCTTTTCCTATCGGAACACTCAGTTCCAATCTCAGCTGATTAATCAAATTGGTGTTCCTGTTCATGTCCCATTGCCATTCCGAAATATATTGTCCGTTAAAGCTCTGTGCATGAGCAAGGCAGATATTGATGCTGCTTAAAATAATAAAAATAATTCTCTTCATTTCTTTATGTTTTGTATAATTTCTTGTTCATTTGCCCGCCGCTTGCGAGCATCTTTCTAATTCACGCTGCAAAGATACTTGATATTTTAAAATCCTGCAATACTTAATAATTAGTATTTTTATTTAATCTAAATAAATAAGGCTCTTTGCTATCCTCATTTCTAGGTATTGTGGTTCTCTTATATGGATGGAAGGTTCTGTTCAGTCCTTATTTTTAGGTATTAAACGGCTACCAACAATAATATTTTTTAAAAACTTTGTCTTATCAGATATTATTCGTACCTTTGCATTGTTTAAAAAAGTTAGAAAATGAAGAAGATATTAAATCCATATTTGAACAAGGAGGGTTACAACTGCGTTTGCTGTGCCCCAAACAATCCTGTGGGATTGCATCTTGAGTTTTGGGAAGAGGGTGAGGATGTGCTTACCATCTGGAATCCCGGCGAGAATTACCAGGGCTGGATCAACACCCTGCATGGCGGAATCATCAGTATGCTGATGGATGAAGTGGCAGGCTGGGTTATCAACCGCAAACTGCAGACAACGGGTGTGACGATGCAACTTAACGTAAAGTACAAGAAGCCTGTGATGACAACCGATTCGCAGATTACGGTGCGTGGTCACATCGCCAGTCAGCGCCGCAATATCGTCACCATCCACCTGACTCTGGAGAACTCTAAAGGCGAGGTTTGTGATGAGGGCGAAGCCATCTACTTTACCTTTGGTCCTGATAAAGCCAAGGAGATGGGGTTCGACAGCTGCAAGGTAGAGGGGGAGGAATAACTCTCCCCACTTGTTTGTAATGCTGGAGTCTTTCTTGAAGTTTTGAAAGTTCTTAAAGTTGATCATGCTCAGTCTGCGTTTAAGAGTTCCTTGAATCACAATTCCCCAGAAAGCCGTTTCCTGCCCATTTTTGTGGTCTTCATTGATGACCGGCGCCTGCCATCTATTAAGACCAGCCTCGGTCGTCATAGATGACCGACTTTTGGCACAAGAAGGCTGTTCTTTCGATTGCCGGTGCAAAGATACAAAAATTCTAAGCAGAAAGCAAGCTTTTTCCGGTAGAATGTTGAAAAATAGTGCGTAAGTAGCTGATGTGTAGAGGTATAAGTGTTTTCGGTTTGTGCATCTGATTGCAAAAGCTGCCTTTGGAATCGTTTTTTGATGTTGGGAAAGCGGTCATTTTCGGTCACGGTCATTTTCGGTCATTTTCAAAAATGATTCGGTCATTTGGGCCTATAGTATATATAAATATATTTATATAATACTATAGGGGAGATTTGCGCCCCCGAAAACGAAAATGACCGAAAATGACCGTGACCGATAATGACCGGATTAGGCTTCTGATAGTTATTCGAGAAGAAGAGATGGATGATTGTAATATAATGGTAATCAGCAAATTAGCTTATATTATAGTTTCGGCTTGTACCATGTTTTGTATTGTAGGAACAGCACATATTCATCTTCTCTCTACCCCAGTTTTCTTGCTTTTTTACTAGAATCTTGACAAAAATATATCAAGAAATTCCTCGTTTTTCCCCTTTCATCCTACCTTTTACCCCTCTTATTTTAGCTTTCTGAAGGGGTGGAACGTGCCATCGGAACCACTTTTTCTTGCTCCTAAGAGCATTTTTCTCCTTCTTTCTCTGTAAAAGAAAGGTGTATTTTGGTATGCTTGAAAGGGAGGAAAATATAATAATGGCAGATTCCAAATTAACGCATCAGGAATCTGCCATTTTCTATCATTTTACGCTAATCTCAACCTCAGCGAATTAAGCACTACGCTTACGCTGGAGAAGGCCATCAGGGCACTTGCCCACATCGGGGTTATCTGGAAATCAATGCCGAAGATATGAAGGGCTCCGGCTGCCAACGGGATGCAGATGATGTTGTAGATGAACGCCCAGAACAGATTCTGCCAAATCATGTGAACCGTCTTCTGGCTCAGTTTTACGGCTTCCGGAAGTGCCAGAAGGTCGTCGCTCATCAGCGTAATCTGCGCCACATCCATCGCCACATCCGTTCCCTTTCCTATCGCCATGCTCACGTTGGCAAGGGCCAGGGCCTGGGTGTCGTTGATTCCGTCGCCCACCATCGCTACCTGCTTGCCTTCGTCCTGAAGTTTCTTTACCAATGCCTGCTTGTCGCCAGGCAGCACCTTGCTCTGGTAATGCTTGATGCCGGCTTTATCAGCCCAATAATGAGCCGCTTCCTCCTTGTCGCCACTCATCATATACACCTCTATTCCCCTTTCCTGCAACTGCTTCATCGCTTCCTGGGCATGAGGCTTGAGGGTCTCTCTCGTCTCCAGATCCAAATCCTCCTGCTTGGTGAAATCGATGTTCTGGTTAGGAATGGTGAGGGTGCCGGTCTTGTCGATGACGAGGGCGTTAATCTTGTGGAGATTCTCCAGCGCCGACGCATCCTTGATGAGAATCTGCTTCTGCGCCGCCTTGCCGATGCCCACCATCAGGGCGGTAGGAGTAGCTAAGCCCATGGCGCATGGACAAGCGATGACCAATACGGCTACGGCTGAAAGGATGGCCTGCGGAAGAGCAGCGTTTCCGCCTATCAGCCACCATACTAAAAAGGTGATGAGGGCGATGGCTGCCACGGCTGGAACGAAAATCAGAGCCGCCTTATCCACGATGCGCTGCACGGGCGCCTTACTGCCCTGCGCCTCCTGAACCATGCGGATGATGTGCGCCAGGGCGGTGTTCTCGCCAATCTGCTTGGCTCTCATGCGGAGCTTTCCCTGACTCGGAATGGTGCCAGCCAGCACGTTGTCGCCTGCCTTTTTCATCGCCGGAGTCGGTTCGCCGCTTATCATCGCTTCATCTACATAGGCAGCATCGGGAGTCATGAAACTCTCTGCCTGGGTAACCACGCCATCCACCGGAATCTTCTCGCCGGCTCTTACCTCTATCATGTCGCCTATCTGAATAGTGGAAATCGGAACTTCCTCCATCTTGTAGTCGTTGGTGCCTTCTATCTTCTCGTAAGTCACCAGTCGGGCGGTTTTCGGCTGCATTCCCATCAACTGGCGAATGCTGCTCGCCGTACTGTCCTTTGCCTTTTCTTCCAAGCATCTTCCGGTCAGCACGAAGGTGATGATCATCACGGAAGCATCGAAATAAGTGTGCCATTCTATGCCTCTCGCTCCCCATACCATTTCTCCGAAGAAGGTGTTGAAGGTGCTGAAGAGGAAGGCGATGAGGGTGCTGAGTGCTACGAGCGAATCCATGTTTGCCGTATGATGTAAAAGCTGTTTCCAAGCGGAAACATAAAACTGTTTGCCGCAGTAGAGCAGGTTGGCGAGTGCCAGGAGCAGACAGATCTGGTTGGCGAAGGAACTCGAGTGATGAGCCGAGGCAACGCCATCTGAAATCATATTCTGTTCCATACCCAGGGAAATCCAGCCCATGGAGAAACACATGGTCAGAATGGCGAAGAGCCAGGAAGCAAGGGTTCGGCGGCGCAGGAGGGTGAACTCACGGCGGTTGATTTCCTCCACGCTTCTGTCGTTTTCGATGACGAGGTCGTAGCCGGCGTTGCTGATTTCCCGTTTCATATCTTCCAGAGAGATGATATCGGGGTTATAGTCTACCAGGGCAGTTCGGCTCGCCAGGGAAACCGAGGCGGAGTTGATGCCTTCTAGCGACTGCAGCTTCTTTTCAACATTGGCAGAGCATACGCTGCAAGCCATGCCTATTACTGGAATTGTTTTCTTCATCTGTTTCTTATATAAATGTTCTGAATTCTATAAGCAGAAGCTTTCATATCTGCTTTTCTGCCTGCAAAATTACATATTAATTATGGAAGAAAAAAAAATATGGTGAAAAACTTTTGGCTACTCCATGAAAATCATTATAATAAGGTAGATGAAAAATGCGATGTTTCAGGTAAGAGCACAAAAAAAGGCAGGTTCCAAATTGCTTTGGAATCTGCCTCCATCATTTATGGGAGATGATTATTTGACTTCGATGTTCTTTGTAGTCTTAGCCTCCTCCTTAGGAGTAAGCTTTGGAATCTCGACCTCGAGTATACCATCAGCTACCTTTGCTGAAATCTTCTCACGATCAGCATCCTCAGGCAGCGTATAACACTGCTGGTAGTTGCTGTAAGAGAATTCGCGGCGCAGATAGTGCTCGTGCTTGTCTTCATCCTTGTGTTCCATCTTGTTCTCGATGGCGATGTTCAGATTACCATCGTTATCGATGTTTACACGAACCCACTCTTTCTTCAAACCAGGAGCTGCAACCTCCATGATGTAATTCTTATCTGTCTCCTTGATGTTAATGGCAGGAGCAGTAGCATTCATACGTGACATTACTTCGGTATTGAATAAAGTATCATCAAAGAAGTTACTCAACCAATCTGAATCATTATTTCTACGTGCTAACAACATAATTAAAACCTCCAAATTTTATTTTACTCGTCCTCTCGGTTCCTTACGGCTCCGTCGGGATTTCTGCTTGTTAATATTCTTGTTATTTTTTTGCATTCGCCTCGAAACTCCGTCATTCTTCTGAACTCCTTTATCTTTTGGCTTCAGCTTTCACTCTCTGTTTTTGCAACTTATGTGCCAGCGGACTGAAAGTGGTAATGTTGGCACGAAAGGATAAATATTTTAAACTTTTCTGCCAGATGATGCGGTTATCTCAACAAAAAAGTGTAACTTTGTCACCAACTAAATAATTCCAAGAAGCTTGTTTTTTTTGAAGTTTTTTCAAGAAAACGTACTTTGAATCACTCTTTTTTATTATATTTGCAATCGAAAATCGATTTGAACCTTGACTAAACGATGAAATAGTTATGGAACAGAAGTTAAAAACCATATTTTATGCGATGGGTGCGATGATTCTTGCACCCCAAACCCTCTGTGCTCAGTCTGTGAACATCGAAGGCTTAGATTCCTTGCGCTTATCAGGTTCGGTGAGTGTAGTGGAGCCTGAACTTCTGAAGAAGGGTGTGCTCAATAATGCCCTGGATGCCTTGAGCGGACAGACGGCAGGTGTTAACGTCACTACCAATGGTCTTGACCGTATTGCTATGTTGAACTCCGTCCGGGTTCGCGGTACAACTTCTATCATGGGCGGCAATGATCCTCTGGTGATTATTGATGGTGTTACTTCTGATGTGGCGACGCTTGCTACAATCTATCCCGCCGATATAGAGAGCTTTACAGTACTGAAGAATGCCAGCGAAACGGCACTCTATGGTTCCCGTGGTGCTTCGGGCGTTATCCAGGTAAAGACCAAGAAGGGTACGGGTAAGGGATTTCAGATTTCTTACGAGGGAAACTATGGTATAGAGGCGATGTACAAAAGTATGGAGATGCTCAATGCCGCCGAATACATAGCTGCTGCACAGAAGTATGGGCTGGAGTATAACAATAAGGGATATGATACCAATTTCCGCAAGGCGATTACCCGAACCGGAAATATCCAGAACCATTATCTGGCCTTCAGCGGTGGCACTCCGCAGAGCAACTACCGCGCTTCTTTTGGCTATATCGACCATAACACGATTATTCGGAGCAAGGGCTATCGTAATCTGGTGGCTAAGATTGATGTCACCCAGAAGGCGTTTGGCGATAAACTGACGGGAGATTTCGGCGTGTTCGGTTCGTCTTTCAAGAACAATGATATCTTCGACAGTCAGGCGCTTTTCTATTCTGCCGATGCCATGAATCCTACTTATCCTTATGATAAGCTGAACGGCAGTTGGGTGAAGAATGGGGCTGCATCTCAGGTGAATCCTCCCGCTGCCTTGCTCAAGGAGCGTAATGATACGAAGAACATGAACTTCAATGCTCATCTGAAGTTGAACTATGATATGACAAATTCTCTGAGTGTTTCTGCCTTCGGAGCATATAGTTATGCTTCCAACGAGAACAACCAGTTCTGTCCTACCTGGGTTTGGGCGCAGGGCAATCTCTATCGTGGGGAGTTCAAGAGCGAGGACTGGCTTGCCAATGTATCGTTTAACTATCAGCATTCGTGGGGAATCCACAATCTGAAGGCAATGGTGGGTGCAGAATATCAGAAGGATATCCGAACGGGATTCTGGACTTCTGCGAAGGGAATCACCAACAACGACATGTATTACCATAACATAGGTGCTGCTGCATCACGGCCTTTCGGTGGGACAGACAGCAACTACGAAGATCCGACCCTGGCTTCTGTGATGGGCAATATCGACTACACCTTATATAATAAGTATAGTCTTTCGGTTTCCATGCGTGGCGACGGTTCTTCGATGGTGGGCAATGACCATACCTGGGGTTTCTTCCCATCCGTCTCTCTTTCCTGGGATATGAAGCAGGAGAAATGGCTCCGTTCTCTCAAGGAAATTACCATGCTGAAACTGCGTACGGGCTATGGACGCTCAGGTAATCTTGGCGGAATATCTTCTTATACCACTTTGAATACGGTGCGGCAGAATGGTATTGTTTCGGTGAACAGTTCTCCTACGGTTACGATGGGAATGATTAGCAATAACAATCCTGATCTGAAGTGGGAAACCCGCGCTACCTGGAATATCGGAGCTGATTTGGGATTGTGGAACAACAGGCTGGTTTTGACGGCAGAATATTACTATTCCAAGACCACCGACATGCTCTATGCCTATGATGTGCCGATTCCGCCTTTTGCCTATGATAAACTGTTGGCAAACCTGGGTTCTATGAGCAACCAGGGTTTGGAGGTCGGCGTTTCCTTCACTCCTATCCAGAAGAAGGACATGGAACTGAATATCAATATGAATCTCTCCTGGCAGAAGAACAAACTCCTCTCGCTGAGTGGTGAATATGACGGAATGCAGATGTCGGCAGCCGATATTACTGCGATGGGTGCCTTGTCGGGTGCCGGTCAGCATGGTGGTTACAACAATGTGGTCTATCAGATAGTTGGTCAGCCTTTGGGGGTATTCTATCTTCCTCATTGCAAGGGGATTATAGAAGATGGAAATGGGCATTACCGCTATGATATCGAAGATTTGGACAAAAACGGAACCGTAGATTTGAGTGATGGCGGTGACAGATATATTGCCGGTCAGGCTACTCCTAAGGTAACGTTGGGTTCCAATATCAGTTTCCGTTATCGTGACTGGTATCTTTCGTTGCAGATGAACGGAGCCTTCGGACATAAGATATTCAATGGTACGGGTTTAGCCTACACCAATATGTCGAGTTTCCCGGATTATAATGTGCTGAAGGGAGCTCCTGAGAAGAATATCGTTGACCAGAATGTTTCTGATTATTGGTTGGAGAAGGGCGATTATCTCAACTTTGAGAATCTCACGCTGGGCTATGATATCCCTATCCGAAAGGGCGTGGTGCAGTCGCTCAGAGTTTCGGCGAGTGTCAACAATCTTGCCACCATCAGCAGTTACAGCGGCTTGACTCCGATGATTAACAGCTACGTGGTGAACAGTACGATGGGTATTGATGATAAGCGGACTTATCCTGTTTACAGAACCTTCTCATTGGGTTTAAGTGTTCAATTCTAAAATCAGAAAGTTATGAAACGATATAGATTTTTATTTCTGCTGCTGGCGGCATTGTCTATGACATCCTGCCTGGACGAACATCCTAAGGATCAGTTGGACGAGGATGCCATCTATGGCTCTGCATCTGATATTTATATCAATGCCGTGGCTTCTCTCTATAATTATATAGGTGGAGCTAACGAGAGTGAGGGCATCCAGGGCACCTGCCGTGGCATTTACGATTATAATACGCTGACCACCGATGAGGCGATGATTCCGATTCGAGGCGGCGACTGGTATGATGGTGGCCTCTGGAATGCCATGTACCAGCATCGGTGGAGTGCCGATGACCAGTCTCTTTATGATACGTGGAAGTACCTTTATAAGGTTATCGTGCTGGCTAATAAGTCTTTGGATATTATCAGCAACAAGTCGGCCCTGCTTTCTGCCGCACAGCAGGAGGAATATCGGGCTGAGATAAGAGCCATCCGGGCTATGTTCTATTACTATGCTATGGACATGTTCGGTCGGGTTCCATTGGTCCTTTCCAGTGCAGAACAGCTTCATTCCAGCCTGTTCCAAGGTCAGACAGATCGCAGTTCTATCTTCCAGTTTGTCTTTCAGGAGTTGCAGCAGGTATTGCCTTCACTTCCCGACCAGCACAGCAATAAGGAAGGCAATTATTATGGTCGCATCACCCAGCCGGTAGTCAACTTTCTGTTGGCGAAATTGGCTTTGAATGCAGAAATCTATATGTATGATGACTGGACCCAGGGTTATGCGAGCCGTCCGAAGGGAAGTGACATTCATTTCTCTGTGCCGGCTTCTGATGCCTCTTTGCGTAATGGCGATAAGGTGGAGTGTAGGAAGTTGAATGCCTGGGAAACCTGCATTTATTATTGTGATAAACTGGCAGAAGAAGGCTATGTCCTGGAGTCGGATGATTCATTCAATTTCTCTACGCATAATGAGACATCGAAGGAGAACATCTTCACGATTCCGATGGATAAGAATATCTATACCAACCAGTTCCATTATCTCTTCCGCTCTTACCATTATACGCATGGCGGTGCCTTGGGCTGGGGAAGTGAGAATGGTACCTGTGCCACGATTTCTACGATGAAAGCCAATCATTATGGCGAGGATGATGAAGATGCCCGTTGCAAGATGAACTTTGTGGCGGGAGTGGTAAAGGTAGATGGTCATGAACTGCTGATGGATAATGGAAAGCCGTTGGAGTATCAGCCTTTTGAAGTGGCTCAAAACCTGACCAACAGTAAGTTTGTCAAGACGGCTGGAGCGAGAATGGCGAAGTATGAGGTGGATAGAACCTCTTATATGGATGGCAAGTTGCAGAGTAACGACCTAGTTCTTTTCCGCTATGCAGATGCTTTATTGATGAAGGCAGAGGCAAAGGTCCGAAACGGAGAGAATGGTGATGAGGAGTTGAATAGGATTCGTGCCCGTGTGGGAATGCCTTACCGTAAGGCTACGCTCGATAACATTCTGGAAGAGCGGTTGCTGGAGTTGGTATGGGAAGGATGGCGTCGTCAGGATCTCATCCGCTTCGGCAAATTCACCGGTGCCTACGATCTCCGTACGCCTCTTCAGGGTGAATCCTCCGGCTACACCACCGTCTTCCCGATTCCTCAGAAATGCATCGATTTAAATTCTGAATTGGTACAGAATAAGGGATATGTCAATATTTTGAAGTAAAGAAACTTGAATAGTGTATATGAAAAGAGAAAAGCTCGCCAGGACTTTGAGGGTCTTGGTGAGCTTTTCTCGTTTTTATTTCCCGAATCTGGAAGTATCTACTTCTTCATGCTGCTTGGCCTTGTAGCCGCCGAAACGATAGGTGAGGCCTATGATTCTGCCAAAGTACATGTCCGCTTCCTATCCATCAACAAGCGCATCGAATGCCTCTTTGAAGTATTTGTCGAACCACTCGGCTGGGTGATCTGTTATCTGATGCTTGCCTGATTTCTCGATGTGAATGGCAACAATGTCGCCAAAATCGGAAGTGCCATCAATGAAAAGAATGTTTTCAAAAAGTGGTAGAGAGGCTCTTACTCGTTTGATGCCTTCCGTGAAGTTATATTCTATCACGTCTTGGTTTACATTATGACCGCCCATTGTGTATCTTTGGATAACACGAGATAGAGAATCTTCTTTCGAGGATAAGCCGAAAAAGATGAGGCTGATTTTATAACCTGCATCTTTAAAATCCTGAACAAGATTGACTGGCAAATCTGTAGAGAAGTTCGTTTCGAAAGCAAAATTCTTGTTTTGTGAAATGGCTTCTTCTTTTTCTTTCATCAATGAAGAGATAACAGTTCCATCTATCCATCGCTCTATCCAATCAGGATGTTCGTTTCGAAGAGACATTGCTAGAAGGTCTCCGTCAAAAGCTTTTACTGTAGAATAAAATATTCCAAGCCTACTTTTGCTAGCTCCATTTGGACCGGCTATAATTGTAAATTCAGGTCTTCTTTTCATAATCTTAATAGAAAAAGAGGTGTTACGAAGTAATTAATGGAGTAAGTAACTCATTTTCCCCTTTCCTGGAGCTGCAACTTGTTTTATGATAGTATATTCGCGTGTCGCAAAATCAAGAGTTGCTTCTACATCGCTTCCATCAGGATTAGCAAGATAGGTTTTTCCGTTTTCAAAATACGGCACGGAAATGCCTTTCGCCCACGCTTCCAGGTAGATTCGTTCCACCTCATCGTGTACGGCATTATTGGTTTCCCGAATCGTCTTGCCATTCGAGAGTCGCCAACCTTCTATTTCTTCATATTTGCACATAAGCCTTTAACCTTTAGAAAACCTTTGAAAAATCTACTGCAAAAATACGAGGAATCTTTTTAATAGCCAAATGTTTTAACCTCTTTTTTCTATCAGCTCTTATCTGAAGCATCAGTTTTTGAAAGTTTTTCCAAAAAAGGTTTGTGGTTTCAAGAATAATGGCTAATTTTGCGGGCTGAAAGGGGAATCGCTTGATAGGCGATGATTCTTGGAATGATATAATATAAATAGGATATGGATAGGAAAAATGATGGCCTCAGACTGATGGATGGGGCTGGATATAAGAAGATAATAATAGCTTGTGACTCTTATAAGGGTTGCCTTTCGAGCAGAGAGGTAAATGAGGCGATTGCTTCGGGATTAAAGGAATGGAATGCGGATGATGCTTCTCCCGAAATAAAGAAATTGTCTCCTGATGCTGCTTCTGAAATGAAGAAATTGGATTCAGATGATGCTTCTCCCGAAATTATTACCCTGGAAATGAGTGATGGGGGAGAGGGTATGCTCGATGCTTTCCTCTCGGCGATGAAGGGAGAGCGAGTGAAGATTCATACCCATGATGCGCTGATGAGATGGATTGAGGCGGAATACGGAATCGTGGATGATACGGCGATTATCGAGATTGCGCAGACTGCAGGACTGGCTCTGATTGAGCCTGAACAGCGCAACCCGATGAAGGCTACTTCCTGGGGCGTGGGCGAGATGATTATGAATGCTTATCGCCGGGGCGTGCGACGTTTCATCGTGGGCTTGGGCGGCAGCGCCACATCCGATTGCGGCATTGGGATGCTTAAGGCGATGGGCGACGACTGGAAGAAAATCCGACAGGAATGCAGCTTTGTGCTGGCTTCTGATGTTACCAATCCGCTCTGTGGCGAAAATGGGGCGGCTCACGTCTTTGCGCCTCAGAAGGGAGCTGATGCTAAGATGGTGCAGATGTTGGATGATAGGGCAAGGAAGTTTGCCGAGGTAAGCGCCAAGCATTTTGGATATGATAGGAGTGAGGTTCCTGGGGCTGGTGCGGCCGGAGGACTGGGTTATGCATTCCTGCAATATTTCAATGCAGAGGCTCGTCCAGGGGCTGAACTGCTTTTAGAGAAAATAGAGGTTGATGTGCTCATTCAGGATGCTGATCTCGTGATTACGGGCGAAGGTCATAGTGACCGTCAGACCTTGATGGGGAAACTGCCGCAAAGGATTCTGGAGCATGTTACCAATCAGAAAATATGGCTAGTATCGGGCGGTGTTAGCGATAGAAAGGCTATGCTGGATGCAGGATTTGATAGAGTTGTTCAGGTTACTCCTGAAGAAATGCCATTGGATGAGGCGATGAAGCCAGAAGTGGCTCGTAATAACATAATAAAGGCAATTCGTGAGCAATTTGCTTTGTAGTTTCAGTTATAATCTGTACCTTTGTGACCGTTTTCAAATAAGGTAAGAATAATGAAGTATATAATTTTTGATTTTGATGGAACCATCGGCGATTCGCAGAGTCTCATAGTGAAGACCCTGCAGGATACGATGCGTGCAAGAAAGCTGGAAGTGAAATCGGAGGAGGCTTGTGCCAAGACCATCGGGCTTCGATTGGATGAGGCCTTCGTTTCGCTCTTTGATATGAGTGATGAGGAAGGGATGGAGTGTGCTGCTACTTATCGGGAGATATTCCTGGAAAACAAGCAAACGATGATCGTAAAGCCGTTTCCTCATGTGATAGAAACGCTCAGGGAGTTGCATCATCGCGGATTTGTGTTGGGAATGGCAAGTAGCAGAAACCATTGCTCGTTGGATGGATATGTGAAACAGATGCAGTTGGAGGATATTTTCTCTTCCATTGTGGCGGGCGATGATGTGGAGCATGCGAAGCCAGCACCCGATATGGTCTTCAAGGCATTGAAGGAGATGAAGGGAACGGCAGATGAAACCCTTGTAGTGGGCGATATGACCTTCGATGTAGATATGGCGCATCATGCCGGCTGCAAGGCCTGTGCCGTGACTTATGGCAACGGAACCCGCCAACAGCTCGCCTCTGCCGAATGGATCATCGATGATTTAGCAGAACTCCTGGAAATCGTAAAAGAATAAACTGAACTCTGAATAAAAAGATAATTTTATCCTTGCTGGAATAAAAAAGCGGATAAAGTTATCTTTTTATTCATTTTTTTATAGTACCTTTGCACCCGCAATTGGTTCGCTGCCACCTTCTGCCGCCTTAGGCAGGACTGGTGCGTAGTGATTAAAAGGGAATCGGGTGAGAAGCCCGGACAGTCCCGCTGCTGTAAGCGTCTTATTGCGGCAAGCATCATGGTCACTGACATTTTTCGGGAAGACCGCTTGCCATGAGTTTGAGGACGCAAGTCAGAAGACCTGCCGTTGCCATCTCTACCATCAGGAAGTGATGGAGGATGAAATCATTGAGCCTCGTGGGTTAGGCTTTTGAATGAAGATAAAAACATAATAGTAGATGAAAAGATTGTTTGCAATAGCCATGCTGGGTGTTGTTGCAAGGTCTGCCTTTGCCAATGGCGAAACGCAGGACTCTGTACAAGTGCATCACATCCAAGAGGTTGTGGTTACCTCACGATTGATATCCAGGGAAACTATTCCATCACAGACATTGGGAGGTGAGGAACTCAAAAAGTTGAATTCCTTGTCGGTGGCCGATGCCTTGCGTTATTTCTCGGGCCTGCAGCTCAAGGATTATGGAGGCGTGGGTGGCATCAAGACAGTCAACATTCGCAGTATGGGTACCAATCACTTGGGTATCTTCTATGACGGCATCGAACTGGGCAATGCACAGAATGGGCAGATAGACTTGGGGCAGTTCTCGCTCGACAATGTGGAGGAGATTTCGCTCTACAACGGTCAGCGTAGTGCCATCTTCCAACCAGCGAGCGACTTTGGTAATGCTGGCTCCGTCTATATCCGTACCAAGGCTCCCCGCTTCATAATGGGCAGGCGATACAACTTGTTGGTGATGGCTAAGTATGGGTCGAGCGATACCTTCCGGTTTTCATCGCTTTGGGAGCAGAAACTCTCCGATCATATATCTTCCTCGTTAAGTACAGGTGTGCTGACGTCGAGCGGACGCTATAAGTTTCGTTATAGGCGAGTGACAGAAGACAATACGGTGGCTTATGATACCACCGCCGTGCGCCACAATGGTGACATTTGGGCTTTCCGTATCGAGGAAAACGTGAGGGGAGGCATTGCCGATGGATATTGGAACGTGAAGGCGTACACCTACCACTCGGAAAGGGGAATACCTGGCGCCATCGTCAACAATGTGTGGCGAAGAGGCGAACGCCAGTGGGACCACAATACCTTTGGACAGGCTGTATTCCAAAAGTCATTTGGTGACAAATTCTCTACCAAGGCATTGGCTAAGTATGCCTATTATGTGACGCGCTATGTCAATAATGATGAGACGCAGATACATGTAGACAATACCTATCGTCAGCAGGAGATGTATTTCTCCACTTCGAATGTCTATGAGATATTGCCAAAGTGGAGTGTCTCAATGAGCTATGACTTCAAGTGGAACAAGTTGAATGCCAATATGGTGGACTTTGCTTTCCCTCATCGTTACTCCAACTTCGTGTCGTTAGCCACGGCATTGACGCTGTCACGCATCCAGGCACAAGCCTCGTTGGTGGAGCAGGTGGTCAAGGACCATGTGAAGTATGGGGCGTCATCGTCATCTCGCAGCACACTGACGCCAGCATTCTTTGTAAATGTCTATCCGTTCGAATCCAAGTTGCTGGCAGTGAAGGCCTTCGCTAAGAAAAGCTTCCGCATGCCGACCTTCAACGACCTCTACTATGCAGATATGGGTAACAGTAAGTTGAATCCAGAGTCGGCGTTGCAATATGACCTGGGATTTGTGCTGAACAAGGATTGGAAGCAAGGCATCGTCGACCATTTCCGCTTACAGGTGGATGGCTATTACAATACGGTGCACGACAAAATTGTGGCTTATCCTAAGGGGCAGCAGTTCCGTTGGACGATGCTCAACTTGGGCAAGGTACACATCAAGGGCGTCGATGCCATGGCTGAAGTGGGACTGGAACCAGCCAAGGGTTGGAAAGTTACGGCCCGCTTGCAGTACACTTATCAGGATGCTCGCGACGTGACCGATTCCAATACCTCTTATTATAAGGACCAGATACCTTATATCCCATGGCACAGTGGGTCTGCTATCTTGGGCTTGTCATGGCGAGAGTTGGACTTGGCGTATAGCTTCATCTATTCCGGTGAACGTTATTCGCAGCAAGAGAACATCCTCTACAACCATCTCCAGCCCTGGTATACGCACGACATGAGCGTGGCTTATCATGCAAGGAAATGGTCGGCAAGACTGGATGTCAACAACATCTTCAGTCAGGATTATGACGTGATACTTAACTATCCGATGCCGAAGCGCAATTATATGCTGACATTGGAATATAACTTTTGAAATAAATGAAGGATAAGATATATCATCAACCCAATCTGGCAAAGTCTTGGTTCTTAGCCTTGCTTTGTTTTCTGGCTCTATGTATGCAGTCGTGTCGGGATAGCGACACCGTCATCTCATCTGAGCCTGAGGATACAGGCAGTAAGGCAGAGAAGGGCGATGTCATGGGACTCTACTTGCTCAACCAGGGCAATATGGGCAGCAACAAGGCTACCCTCGATTTCCTGGATTTGTCGGGCGATAATAGTGAAAACGTCATTTATCATCGCAACATCTACTCTGAACGCAATCCTAACGAGATTAAGGAACTGGGTGATGTTGGCAATGATATCAAGATATATGGCTCCAAACTGTGGATGGTCATCAACTGCTCCAATAAGGTAGAGGTGGCAGATGCTTATACTTGCAAAAAAGTAGCGAAGATAGACATCCCCAACTGTCGATACCTTGCCTTTGATGAGGGATTTGCCTATGTGAGTGCCTATGTGGCTCCTGTGAATATGCGCCAGGATGCCGAAGTGGGAGCTGTTTATAAGGTGGACACGCTGACCATGAAGGTAGTGGACAAGGTGACGGTGGGCTATCAGCCCGATGAATTGGCTGTTGTGCATGGCAAACTGTATGTTGCCAACAGTGGCGGTTATCGCAATCCCAACTACGATCGTACGGTGAGCGTCATCGACCTCAAGACCTTTAAGGAGGAGCGGAAGATTGATGTGGCAATCAACTTGCATCGCTGTCGTGCCGATAAGTATGGGCAGCTATGGGTGAGTTCCCGAGGCGACTACAAGGAGGTGCCTTCACGATTGTATTGGCTCAAGCCTAATGCTGCAGGGCAGATGGAAAAGGGAGGTGAACTGGAAGTGCCGGTCTCCAACATGTGTATCGTGGGCGATTCACTATATTATATAGGTGTGCAGTGGAATGAAACTTCAAAGAAAAATTCGATAGAGTATGGTATCGTGAATGTCAGCCAACACAAGGTAATTGCTCATTCCTTGTCTAGTGCTCCGGAGATACAATCCATCGAGATGCCATACGGCATCATCGTCAATCCTCAGAAGAAAGATTTCTATCTGATGGATGCTAAGAATTACGTGTCAAGTGGTGAGTTGTTGCACTTCAAGGCGGATGGCACCTTCGATTGGCGAGTGTGGACGGGCGATATTCCGGCAGAGGCAGCGTTTGTTTATCGCAAACCTCAGTTGCCATCGTCGGATCCGAGCCAACCAGCCGAGAAGTATAGCAAGTATATCTTGGCGGTGGATGAGTATGTGCCGGCTCCAGGACAATTCGTCAATACGATGCCTCAATATGAGGAGGGTGACGATGCTAAGGAGATGGCAAGAAAATGTACAGAAACCATCGGTGGAGACAAGGGCGGTTTGGTGAGTCTGGGTGCCTATGGTGGTTACATCACCTTTCATTTCGATCATTCTATAGCGAATGTGAAAGGTGAGAAAGACCTTTACATCAAGGGCAATGCTTTCAAGGACAATAGCGAGCCTGGCATCGTGATGGTATCGCAGGATGTGAATGGCAATGGTTTGCCCGACGATCCTTGGTATGAACTTTCCGGCAGTGCTGATGTTGACAGTGTGGGCAAGGTGGTATATGGCTATGAGATAACCTATACCAAAGATGCCATGCAAGATATTCCATGGACAGACAATCAGGGAAGGAGTGGAGTTGTTAATCGCAACACTTTTCATGCCCAGGAATATTTCCCTTTGTGGTTGTCAAGTCCATTACGCTTCGAGGGTACCCTTTTGCCGCGTAATGGCCATGATACCAGCGGCAATGGAACCCATTGGGTTTGTGATGCCTTCCGGTATGGATATGTTGACAATGTGAGCAATAGTGACATCGATGGATGTAGTTTCGATATCTCTTGGGCGGTAGATAAAAATCGAAAGCCAGTGGCGCTCGACCACATCGACTTCGTGAGAGTGTATAGCGCACAGAATCAAATGTGTGGTTGGCTAGGTGAAACTTCCACAGAGGTGAGTGGGGCTGAGGACCTGCATCTCCAAAAGTCAATCAGTGCCAAGAGTAGAAAGAGTTAATAAATAATAAGATAATTTTAGTAATAAACAAAACAACAATGATGAAAAAGTATTTTTATTTGTTGGCACTTGTGTGTGCCACTAGTTTCTTCACAGCATGTAGTGACGACGACGATGACAACACTCCTAAGTATGAGACCATCACTTTCGAGGGTAGTAACTGGAATGCATTGATAGATAATCCTCAGTATGGTGGAAAGATGCTCTATGGAGAGAGTGGTAAGGGTTTCACTGAAGATAATAGAGTTTATGAGTGGACTGATGCTACAACTTCTTTGCATTCAAAGATAAATGGTGCAGATTATGGTAAGGGTATGTCTTGGGCTTATTGGAATGGCGGTGCAGCTGTTTCTAACTATCACAGTACCATTGATGAAGGTACATTTAATACACAGCTTTCTATTCCTGCAGATCTTGCAGCTCACTCTGGCAGCAACTTCTTGATGATTTATGGTTCAATAGATGGATATAATGCTCCTGTTCTTGACTTCAAGGATGGTAAGGCTCATACCATGAAAGGACTTTGGATTACCAATGGTACCTACTTCCTCAATGTGATGGCTAATGGCGATGGCCTCTGTACAAAGGCAATAAGTTCTACCCAAATCTCTGTCGTGTTCGAAGGCTTCAAGGCTGATGGTACTACATCTACAGGTACAGTTAAGTACACTGTTCAGGATGGTACAAACTCTTTGAAGAGCTGGCAGTATGTTGATCTCTCTTCTCTTGGCGAGATTAGCAGCTTGAAGGTAAACTATGAGGCTTCAGAAGATATGAAGGGGCAGTATGGTTATAATGCGCCTGCTTATATAGCTGTAGATGACGTAGAAATCTATAAGTAAATCTGATATAGCGATAGTTTCTTATGAAAACGGCTGTATAGAAACAAAAAAGGTGTGTCTTAAGGCAAAGACACACCTTTTCTTTTTGTTTTTGCGTCAAAGAATTGCCATATTGATAGGTTATCTCTTTGATTACGAATGCATTATGGGTATGGCAATTCTCTGTTCTTCGGTTCTATCTGCCATCTATTGCCATAAAAACCAGCGAAATATAGGTGTTTTAGAGGGATTTTGGGGTGAAAACTAAGAAAGCATTGAGCAAAAATCCTTTTTTTCGCTTCAATGCTTGGCTTTTTCATTTGTTTTTTTGCAATTTAACTGACGACATAGAAGAAATTACGTCCCGACGTAGCATCTGATACGTCCCGACGTAATAATCATTATGTCGCGACGTACAGCCAGATACGTCGCGACGCAGTTTCCTGAACGTCCTGATTGCATCTGGTAAAGCTTTTGAAAACGGCTACATAGAAACAAAAAAGGTGTGTCTTAAGGCAAAGACACACCTTTTCTTTTGTTTTTTATTGTTTCAGAGCCGAGTTCTTCTTTATCTTTTTCGAATCTTTATTCCTCCATCAACTTGCGGTAGCGACCCTTCTTGATCTCTGTATCGCCAAGGCGGCGCGCCTTGTTGATTTCATACTCAGAATAGCTGCCCTCGAAGAAGAAGACCTCACCATTGCCCTCGAAGGCAAGAATGTGGGTACAGATACGGTCGAGGAACCAGCGGTCGTGGCTGATAACCACCGCACAACCGGCAAATGCCTCCAAACCTTCCTCCAATGCACGCAGCGTGTTCACGTCGATATCGTTGGTTGGCTCATCGAGGAGCAAAACATTACCCTCCTGCTTCAATGCCAATGCCAACTGCAGACGGTTACGCTCACCACCCGAGAGAACACTGCAGAGCTTGCTCTGGTCGGTGCCCGAGAAGTTGAAGCGGCTGATGTAAGCACGCGCATTCACATCTCTGCCACCCAGACGCAAGGTTTCGTTGCCCTGGGAAATCACCTCGTAAACAGTCTTCTGTGGGTCGATGTCCTTGTGCTGCTGGTCAACATAAGCCAGCTTCACGGTCTCACCCACCTCGAATGTGCCGCCATCTGCCTGATCCAAGCCCATGATGAGGCGGAAGAGGGTAGTCTTGCCGGCTCCGTTAGGACCAATCACACCTACGATGCCGTTAGGAGGAAGCATGAAGTTGAGGTCGTTGAAGAGAACCTTTTCGCCGAACGCCTTCTTTACATGCTGAGCCTCGATAACCTTGTTACCCAGACGAGGACCGTTAGGGATGAAGATTTCCAGCTTCTCCTCGCGCTCCTTCTGCTCCTGATTGAGCATCTGCTCGTAAGAATTCAGACGAGCCTTACCCTTAGCCTGACGGGCCTTAGGCGCCATGCGAACCCATTCCAACTCGCGCTCCAATGTCTTGCGGCGCTTAGAGGCAGTCTTCTCCTCCTGAATCATTCGCTTGGTCTTCTGGTCGAGCCAAGAAGAGTAGTTGCCCTTCCATGGAATACCCTCGCCACGGTCCAATTCCAGAATCCACTCGCTCACGTCGTCGAGGAAGTAGCGGTCGTGGGTTACGGCGATTACGGTACCCTCATACTGCTGCAGGTGCTGCTCCAGCCAGTCGATGCTCTCAGCATCCAGGTGGTTGGTAGGCTCATCGAGCAGGAGTACATCCGGCTTCTGCAAGAGCAGGCGGCAGAGAGCCACGCGGCGGCGCTCACCACCCGAGAGATTGGTTACAGGCCAATCACCAGGAGGACAGTGCAGGGCAGCCATCGCACGCTCCAGCTTGGAGTCGATGTTCCAGGCATCGGTTGCATCAATGATATCCTGCACCTCAGCCTGACGCTGCATCAGCTTGTCCATCTTATCAGGGTCTCCGTAATATTCTTCGAGACCGAATTTATTGTTGATGTCCTCGTATTCTGCGAGTGCATCATAGATTTTCTGCACACCCTCCATCACGTTTTCCTTCACGGTCTTGTTCTCGTCGAGCGGAGGATCCTGAGGCAAGTAGCCCACAGAGTAGCCTGGGCTCCAAACCACCTCACCCTGGGTAGGTTGCTCAAGTCCTGCGATGATTTTCATCAACGTAGATTTACCGGCACCGTTCAAACCGATGATACCGATTTTTGCTCCGTAGAAGAACGATAGGTAGATGTTCTTCAGAATCTGTTTCTGGTTTTGTGGGATAATCTTAGATACGCCCACCATTGAGAAGATGATCTTCTTGTCGTCAACTGTTGCCATGTATATAAATAAATGTGTATTTGTGAATAAATTGCCGAAATTGGCACTAACAGTTGCAAAGATACATTATTTTTTTGAAATTCTCGCCTTTCTTTCAAAGAAAAGTTGTATATTTGCATTGATAACATCAAATAGAGGCATTTTGTAATGCTTCTTTCATCTTTTAAAAAGAAAGGATATTTATGGATGCAACCTATATAGACCTGACTGTTCGCCTGTCTCTAGCTCTCATTTTGGGAGGAGCGATAGGCATCGAAAGAGAATACCGTGCCAAGGAGGCGGGGTTCCGAACTCACTTTCTGGTAGCCCTGGGTAGTGCACTTTTCTGTGTTGTTTCCCAGTATGGATTTGGCTTTGATCTGAAAGATTCCTCGCGCGTTGCTGCCCAAGTGGTTTCGGGTATCGGATTCCTGGGCGCCGGTACCATCATCTTCCAGAAGAATGTGGTCAGGGGGTTGACTACGGCTGCTGGTTTGTGGGTGACGGCAGCTATCGGATTGGCTTGCGGAACGGGTATGTATGTGGCTGCAGCTATTACTACGATGATGGTGTTGATGGGACTGGAGGTGCTGAATTATCTGATACCGCAGTTGGGAACCTCTACCATCGAACTGAATTTCTCTGCTCCATCAAGGGACAGCGTGAAGGAATTCATCAGTAAAATCAAGCTGAAAGGTATGGAAGTTCATTCTTACGAACTGAAAGAACGGAGATTTTCTAAGGAAGAATTTGTGGAGGCGAGCATTGAAATAAAAGCCAAACGGGGGTTCCATACGCTGGAGATTCTGGATTATATGAATGATTTCTCGGACGTTACGATTTCGACGATTAAATAGAAAGAAAAGATAAAAAGGAGTTAAGACCATCATCTTAACTCCTTTTATCTTTATATGCTTAGAAAATCCTAGCCAGATAGTCGTAATGTTCGCCTTCTGCCACGAGTTCGCCATGCAGACCGCAGGTTTCGGCGATGGATTTGAGCAATGGGAAATCTACGTAGAGCCAGTCGAAACAGTCTCCCTTAATGTCTTTGTAAATCATCTGATAATCCACTTCACCATAGTAGGCACCATTCAGATTGATGTCGAAACTTCCGTCTTCATTCTCGTAGATATATTTGAGGTCGGAGGAATCGATAAGAATCTGTCCGCCCTTGTTGAGCAAAGCCTTGAGACGGTTGAAGAGGGTAGGGAGATGTTCTATCTTTCCGGCGATACCCGTTCCGTTCATCAGGAGGAGGATAGTATCGAACCCTGTTACCAGATGTTCATCGAAAAGATTGATGCATTCCGCATCCTTTACTCCTCTCAGTTCCATCGCTTCGCAGCTCAGAGGAGAAATATCAATGGCTTTTACCTCCAAGCCCTTCTCCTGCAAGGCGAGCGTATGGCAGCCGCTGCCGGCTCCGATATCCAGTACACGCCCTTTTGTGAGTTGCAAGGCCTTCTGCTCCAGCATCGGCATCTCCTCAACTTTTCTGAAGAGATGTTTCACCGGCATTTCGTCCTCTTCGAACATAGAAGAGAGCACACGTAATCTTCCTGCTCTTCCCGATTTCTGATAATCAAGGATAGCGGCACCCATCGGGTCTTTGTCTTTTGATAATATCTTTGTATTCATTTATTTTGCAATTTTTGAGTGCAAAATTAATGCTTTTTCATTGAATATGCAAGTTTTGAGGAGATATTCTGCTGCTTCTTAATATTTCTCCTACCTTTTGCTTTTCGCTTTCAAAACTGAATTGCTGATAGATGATACTGGCATTCTGCAAATCTATGATATGGGGAGCCATCAGTTTGAGGGCTTTCATCTTGCTGTCACCAAAAGTGAATATATTCATCATGCTGACGGCTTGGGCACAAGAATAGTAACAGCCGAGGCTAGCTACTTCTATCAGATCGAACTTGTTGTCATCAAAGCTTGCCTTCTTCACCTTATTATATAGTTTGGTGAAGGAAGCATCATCGAGACAATAGCCGTAATCCATTCTGCCATCTGGATCACATCTTCCATCGTAGAGGGGTGGAGTTGGGTGTGGCTGCTGTACATTCGACGTCTGGCTGTTGGGTTCTATGATTCTTGTATCGTACTGCACAACCTTTCCGTTTCTGTCGAAGAAGACCGTGATGTACTTGGAATCTCCAAACAGATTATTATATTTGGCATATTCCCATTTGTCCCCATATATATTGAAACTGGTGATCTTAGGCTCTCCCAAGATGGCAATCACTTCTTGTTTGGTCATTCCGCGCTCTACGTTTCTTTTTCCTTTAGCCGAAGCCGAGAGGCAAACGGCAAACATCAATATGGTTGTGGCGATGAGCGCCATTACTTCATTTCTTTTCATAAGCGATACTGTTTTTATAAGTTATTATATTGTTTTATGGTTGCAAAAGTACAGCTTTCTTTTGAAATAAAAAGAGAAGGATTCCCTAAAGTAGAAGGGAAAATCCCTATTTCCGATTTTGGTTATTTGTTTCACTTTTCGGGAATGGCTGTGATTATAAAAAGAGATTATCATTTACTGCTAAAGCCTAATATGCCTGAATAAACGCACCGAGACGACTGGGTAAGTAACGAAAGGCGTTTAATCAGATTCAATGAACTAATATATTAAGTATACGAAGCCTGTTTCTAGAAGATTCCTACTGCAGTCAGCAGCTCTGCTGAGCCTAGTCAGCAGGTCTGCTGAGCCTAGTGGCAACCCTCTTTAGTTGTACGACTATACCCTCTTTAGTTGTACAACTATATACCCTTTAGTTGTACGACTATATACCCTTTAGTTGTACGACTATATACCCTTTAGTTGTACGACTATATACCTTTTAGTTGTACAACTATACACCTTTTAGTTGTACGACTATACACTTTTTAGCTGTACAACTGTATACCAACTTTAGGGTCGAACCATGAAGCGAATAAGTTTACGGCAAGACTTCTGCTCCATCATTTCCTCAGCAAGGAGAATATGGAGTGGTTGGCTCAATATGCCGAGTTTGGCTTGGTGAATGAGCAGAAGCTGGCTCTAGTCTTCGTGAGAGAAGTGGGTGTGATAGATAATGCTACTTATCGCCAGCTGGATTCTTCGATTACTCATGCCCGTGCACGCTTGGAGATTCATAAGCTCTGCGATCTTGGATTTATCGAGAAGAAAGGGCAAGGTCGTAGCACTTATTATATAAGAACCTCCAAGGTGGTATCCTTAGGAGAAAGGTTACGACCTTAGGACGAAAGGTTACTACCTCAGCATGGTATATTAGGCGAAAAGATACCACCTCAGCATGGTACATTAGGCGAAAAGATACCACCTCAGCATGGTACATTTGGCAAAAAGATACCACCTCAGCATGGTACATTGGGAGAAAAGATACAATCTTTACGCCTTGACGTTCTGGATAATAGCTATAAATCAAGTAACCATTTCCATACAGGTATCACTTCTATTTTCTTGTCTTTTACAACAATCTCTTCTTCCAACTCGTAAGTTAGGATTATGAGACGCTTGCAATCCAATACCTAGTATTTCTCTGATAACTTCTTTTTGTATCATAATCTCTTATTGTTTAATTGATTTTACGAAAATACGATTATTTTGTTAAATCGACTAAACAATATGCATAATTTAACATAAAAAGTATCTATATATCCTAGTTGATGTCGTTTTAAGATATCGGATAGCTTATGTTCATTTCGATGCATGGATGATTGGGGAGAGACAGGCTCTATGCTTCGCAATCTAAGCTTCTGCTCCATCATTTCCTCAGCAAGGAGAATATGGAGTGGTTGGCTCAATATGCCGAGTTTGGCTTGGTGAATGAGCAGAAGCTGGCTCTAGTCTTCGTGAGAGAAGTGGGTGCGATAGATAATGCTACGTATCGCCAGCTGGATTCTTCGATTACTCATGCCCGTGCACGCTTGGAGATTCATAAGCTTTGCAATCTTGGATTCCTAGAGAAGAAGGGGCATGGTCGTAACACTTACTATATAAGAACCTCTAAGGTGGTATCCTTAGGAGAAAGGTTACGACCTCAGGACGAAAGGTTACTACCTCAGCATGGTACATTGGGAGAAAAGATACCACCTCAACATGGTACATTGGGAGAAAAGATACCACCTCAGCATGGTACATTGGGCAAAAAGATACCACCTCAAGGCGAAAAGATACCACCTCAGCATGGTACATTTGAGATCGAAAGCCAAACGAAAAGTCGTAACGAATTACTGAGGGAACTTCCTAAAGGGCTCCAAGAACGAGTTGCAAAACTAGGAAAGTGGGCATCTCGGGAAAAGGTTAGTCAACTCCTTGTAGATTTATGCGCTTTTAAACCTTATAGCTACGAACAATACTGCGTTAAATTAATATTTAATCGTCTGTAAATCAATAACTTATATTAAGAAGTGCTTATGAAAACTTAACTGTAAAAAGTTGGTCAAGTCGCTGATTTTCAGTAACTTTGTAGATCACGACAAATACAATATTACATGAATACAGGACTTGACCAATATATGGATATCTTTAAAGATGCAGTTGAAGATTCAGCTGCAAAGATAACAAAAAGTTTCGAGAAAATACTCATCGAGGTGATAATTTTGTTCATGGTAATACCAAGAAAGATAAATTTCACCCAAATGGGGAGGTATGGCTTGCATGTTGAGCAAACCTATCGCAACGCATTCGGCTTGAAAAAGTCGAAGTGCATTGATTGGCTCAAACTTAATGTCTCACTTGCCAAGCGCTTCTTGGGTAAACAGGGAAGATGGGCTATTGCCATTGATCCCAGCTACATCAGTAAAGCTGGCAAGAAAACACCACATATCGGTCGTTTTTGGTCAGGATGTGCTCAGTCTGTTAAACATGGTCTCGAAATCATGGGTATTGGCCTCATTGATATTGATGCCAAAGACGTAACTGCTCAGCACCCCTATAGAAAACTTCTCGTTAATAAAGCATAAACTTGATTTTGCTTATTTTCTTCATCATTACAAACTTTTTAATGATTGAGTCGATGAGGACGTAGGCTGTTTAAAACAGTTCATTTAACGAGTTCTTTTCCGATGATGCCTCCAACATGTCTCCTTTGTCTATTATCTCCCTTCAACAGATTATCTGCCAGGAGATGCGTTTTTGCATTCCCCGTAAGTCAAAAGTCTGCGTTAATGGATGTAAATCGTGATTTTGCCATGTGGAGAAAAATGCTTATCTTTGCACCAAAAAAATGGCAAGCGACTGTACTGACATAGATGTTGTTTTGCGCCAGATAAACCAGCGTCTGCGCAAACTTGAGAAGTCCGACTCCGAGAAGACTGAGGAGATCGGACGCCTCAACCGTGTCATTAACCAGAAGGACGTGGAGATACATAATCTAAAGACAGAACTTGCTTCCACAAAGGCAGAACTTGCCGTTGCTAAAGAGCGCATCAAGGAACTCGAGGGAGCTGATGACGATACATCAAGTACACCAGGAAAGCCCGAGAAAAACAGCAGTAACAGCAGTATCCCTCCATCCCAAGAAAGTATCGCTTCCCGTGAGCTGCGCAGGACAAAGTCTCTTCGCAAGCCAAGCGGAAAGCCGAGCGGTGGACAGCCTGGCCACAAGGGTCACACACTGCAGACTATAGCAGAACCAGACGTAATTGTAAAGCACGAACCAGTCTATTGTAAATGCTGTGGTCGGCTCTTGATTGATATACCATGCCAGAAGATCCGTAAGACACAAATTGTTGATATCAAGGTGGTCGTAGAGACCTGCGAGGAACAGTATTACGAGAAGGTCTGTGAATGCGGTTGCGTAAACAACTGCGAAGCTCCCAACTGTCGTATCAAGTATGGTGACAACCTCCGTGCACTGGTGACATACCTTAATGTAGTGCAGTGTATTCCGTTCAAAAGGATTGCAGAACTTATATCCGACCTGTCCGGCCAGAATATAAGTGAGGGTACAGTGCAGAACATACTCAAAGAGAATAGCGGCAAGGCAGACTGTGCATATGAGGAAATACGCAAGAGGCTGGAAACAGCGTCTGTCGTAGGAGCCGATGAAACTGGTGCTACGGTAGGAAAGCATCTGCATTGGAACTGGATATTCCAGAACGACCTGCTTACATACGTGTTCCAGTCAGAATCGCGAGGTCAGAAGGCCATAGATTCCAGGTTTCCAAAGGGACTTCCCTATTCGACACTTGTGACTGACAGACATCAGAGCTACTTCAAGATGAATGTTAAGGACCATCAGGTCTGCCTGGCTCATCTTCTTAGGAATGCAGAGTATCTGAACGAACTGGATCCAAACCAGAACTGGTCACGGAGATTCATCCATCTGATAGAACACTCTATAAATCTCAGAAGAGAGGACAACATTACCTCTAGAAAGATAAAGGTACTGAAGACAAAGATGAAGAACCTCTTGGGTGAAAGCCTCACGCATTTAGATAACGAGTTTGAGAAATTCAAGAGGGGTATCCTTAAAGTCAAAGACTACCTATTTACCTTTCTCTCCAATCCAAGTGTGCCTTACGAGAACAATGCCAGTGAGCGGGGAGTTAGGAAAATCAAGATAAAGCAGAAAGTCAGCGGTTGCTTCCGAACAGACAGCGGTGCCGATGATTTTGCCAAGTTGCACTCCATTGCTGAAACTGCTATGAAGAACGGAAATTCTAAATTCAATGCAATTCTTGCTGTAGTACAACAGTAAGACGATTACTCATGCCCATAGGGGTGCTGAGTAGTTACCCAAAGACTGCATGATGTTAAAAGCACACCAGTCGCTAAGTAATAAAGAACTGAGTCTTAGAAACAAGACTATGGTAGATTTCTATATCAGCGTCATTAAGCGTTACCGCAAGGAACTTCTTAAACTCTCAACCCTCATAGTTGCAGATGCTTACTTCTCTACAAGTACATTTGTTAATGGGATAAAGAAAGAAGGGTTCTCTTTGATAAGCCGCTTTCGTGACAATGCTTGTCTCTTTTATGTCTATGCTGGTCCACGTACTGGAAAACGTGGTCGCCCCAAGACCAAGGATGGCAAGATTGATATGAAGAATCTTGACCTCACTCGAATGGAGAAGATGGAGATGAAAGATATAGAAGGAACAGCTTATACTTTGATAGCCTATTCCAAGGCACTCAGGTGTAAAGTTAGACTTGTCATCTGGCAGATGCCGAATGGCAAGAAGAAACTATTCTTCTCTACAGACACCTCACTTTCGGGTGAAGAAGTACTTCTTTATTATAGAACCAGGTTCCAGATCGAATTTTGCTTTCGTGACGCCAAAGGCTATACTGGTCTTATGGACTGCCAGGCTCGCGATAAGTGGAAACTCGATTTTGCTTTCAATGCTTCGTTCACATCACTAAATGTTGCCAAGGTAACTATGAAGGAGATGGGAATGGAATATTCTATGTCTTCATTCAAGTCACTGATGACCAACATTTATCTGGTGAAACGAATTTTTAAAGCAAGCGGGTACACCCCGAACCGAACTTTAATTAGCAAGATTTTCAAAGATCTCTCGTGCTTACAGCGTATAGCTGCTTAGCACATTATTGAATTATTAACGAACTATTGTACGAAGAGCTTGCTTTGATAATTCAAAGAGCGGCCAAGCCTATGAAGGATAAGTACATAAAGCCTTTACGATTAGCAAACAAGCTCTTTTATTGGATTCCCGAGATGATTAATCATCCACTGCAAAAGTATGTAGCTGACCCCTCGATGGCGAGAAGTAGCAATAAAAAAAGAAAACAATAGGATTAAGATATATGAATATTTTTAAAATTGTGCAGACATTTGCGTCTCTTACTCAGGAAAGTGTTTTGAATACGCTATCCCTTTCTCGTTCATTTCGACAATGTTATATTGAGAATACTGAGATGTTGCCAGTTTCCATAAATCCACTTGTTGATGCACATTTTAATCAGAGATTGAGAGAAACTGCGCATAGCAGAATATTATATTCTCTATTGACAGGAAGTAATGTCGTAAAAAAACATTTTATAAAGTTTTTTTTAGACATAGATGTGTCAGCTAATGATATTACGATACCATATCCTGATAAAAATAGAATTGATTTAACTATTAAAGGGAAAAACTTCTTCTTGATAATAGAGAATAAAGTTAATGGAGCACAGGAACAAAAGGAACAGGTTGATAGATATGTTGATATAGCAAGCAAGATTTATCCTTCAAAGGAAATCTATGTACTATATCTGAACCAAGATGGATATACCTATCCGTCAGAGTATTCTTTATCATCTAAAGTTAAAATGAAGTTAGGTAAGAATTTTATCTGCAAAAATTATAAGGTTGATATTCTAAACTGGCTATATTCTGTCAATAGGATAATTCCTTTTGATACAGAACAGCAGCTAAAAAGTTCTATAGTCGTTTATATTGGCTATTTAGAAGAATATTTTGGAAACTCAAAAAGACAAATAATTATGAATAATAAACTTGATAAATTGATAGTGGAACAACTCAAATTAGATAATAAATCTACTTCTGAAAAGCTACAGGTTATTGAAGATGAATTGGAAAATGTTCAGAAACTCTGTGAACGCTTAGAGTTCTTACAAGAACAGTATCAAGAGGAATATGATGAGGAAAATTTTAAAGAATGGTATAATAAATGTGTTGGCATTATTGACGATAAGCTTATCCTTACATGTCAATCTTCTACGGAATTCGGCTTTGATTTTGATTATCGTAAATCTAAATTCCGATGTGAGGTTTCTGTTGACGAAGGGGGATACTATTGGGGGATTAAGTGTTTAAGTCAGAGAATCTGTAAAAACGTACAGGGAAAATTGAAAGATATTGTGCTTAATAGTAAGTATGGATTCCATAATAATGAGGAAAATGCACCGGAATGGGTTGTGTCAGATTATGCTTCTGAGAGTGATATTGTAGAGCGTTTTGTTACGTTAACGTCAATAATTATTCAGCAACCAGAAGTGATTCTCTGTCAATAAGATTATAGGTAACTACTCATATCCATAGGGGGCTTCAATGGGGACTGAGTAGTTACGAAGAAATCGGCTTATAAAGTATATTTATGAGGTGTACATTTCTTTTGCTCCGATTGAGGTAGATGCTTGTTGCATTTTTTTGCAGAAAGTCCCTTTAATCTTGTACTTTGCTGTACAAAACTTGATATTTTTGCTAATTCAATGAAAATGAGGAAGATAGATATGTGGTATCCGATTCCCCCGAAATCCTTACTCTAATAATATCCGATTCCCCCAAAATTTTTGGGAGTATATCAGGTAAGTGAAGAAGAAAGTTTGTAATAAAAAAGTCCGTGAACATTCGTTTGTCCACGGACTTTTTAAAATTATCTTATTCTTATAAATGTCTTACGCCTTGAAGCTCTCCAAGTCTTCTGCCTTGAAGTTCTGGATGTATGTTGAATGGCCGAGAACTTCCTCCTCTGCCATGCGAACATATACGTTGGCACTCTTGGCAAACATCTCTGGCGCCTTGGTAGCATCGTCGAGGATGAGAAGAGACATTACGATGTCGCCAGTCATGTTGTAGAGACGGCGAGCCAGGAAGTCGTGAACTGCCTGATCGTTTGCCTCCTTCACCTTGTTGATGGCTGCCTCGTAAAGTTCTACGAGCTTAGCTACACGCTCCTTCAATGGCTTCAAATCCTCTGATACCTCATTCTCCAACATCTCCTTGATAATGCTGAGATAAGTGCCGTTGGTGATGTAGCGGATGGCTGCAACTACCTGAAGCTGGGTGGTTCCCTCGTAGATAGAGAAGATGCGGGCGTCACGGAACAGGCGCTGGCACTTGTACTCCATGATGAAACCAGAACCACCGTGAATGCTGATGGCATCGTATGCATTCTGGTTGGCATACTCTGAGTTCATACCCTTAGCCAATGGAGTAAATGCATCAGCCAAGCGGGTGTATTTCTTCATCTCCTGACGCTCCTCTGGAGTGAGCTTAGTGTCGCGGGCGATGTCTTCCAAAGCCTTGTAGATATCTACGTAGCGAGCGCAGCAGTAGAGGAGTGAACGGCCTGCATCCAACTTAGCCTTCATTCTTGAAAGCATGTCGTATACAGCTGGGAAGTTGATGATCTTCTCACCAAACTGAGCACGCTCCTTGGCATAAGCCAAGCCCTCATTGTAAGCCTCCTGCTCAACACCTACACTCTGAGCAGCGATACCCAGACGGGCACCATTCATCAAAGCCATCACGTACTTAATCAATCCGAGACGGGTGTTACCGCAAAGCTCTGCCTTGGCATTCTTGTAAACCAACTCGCAGGTTGGAGAACCGTGAATACCCAACTTGTGCTCGATGTGACGAACAGTTACGCCACCATCACGCTTGTCGTAGATGAACATAGAAAGACCACGACCGTCCTTGGTGCCTTCTTCAGAACGAGCCAGAACCAGGTGGATGTCTGAGTCACCATTGGTGATGAAACGCTTCACACCGTTCAGACGCCATGTGCCGTCCTCATCCTGTGTAGCCTTCAGCATTACGCGCTGCAAGTCAGAACCTGCATCAGGCTCAGTCAAGTCCATACTCATGGTCTCGCCAGCGCAGATGCGAGGGATGTACTTCTGGCGCTGCTCCTCAGAACCGAACTCATAGAGTGTATCGATACAGCTCTGGAGAGACCAGATGTTCTGGAAACCTGCATCGGCAGCAGCTATGATTTCAGAAGCCATAGAGAAGATGGCGTTAGGCAGGTTCAAGCCGCCGTAACGGCGAGGCATTGACAAGCCCCAGAGGCCAGCCTTGCGTGTAGCATCAAGGTTCTCGAATGTCTTGCTGGCATAAATCATGCGGCCGTTCTCCAAGTGTGGACCTTCGAGGTCAACATCCTCAGAGTTTGGTTCGATGATGTTAGCAGCTACATCGCCGGTAATATCCAGCAATCGCTTGTAGTTCTCGATGGCATCCTCATAGTTTACTGGAGCATCTTCAAACTGGTCTTTTTCTGCGTAGTTGCGCTCCTTCAAGTCAACAACACGCTTCATCAATGGGTGATTGAGATGAAATTCAATCTCAGGGTGATCACTATAGTAATTAGCCATTTTGCTTTTCTTATTTAAATAATGTGTAATGCAGATTACTTTGAATTCTGCTTGTAGTACTTGATGAGCTTAGGAACCACATCCTCAACATTGCCGTTGATAACGTAGTCGGCAATCTTGTTGATTGGAGCATCAGGATCGTTGTTCACAGAGATGATGATGCCTGAATCCTGCATACCGGCGATGTGCTGAATCTGACCAGAGATTCCGCAGGCGATATAAACCTTAGGATGAACGGTAACACCAGTCTGACCAATTTGACGGTCGTGATCTACCCAGCCTGCATCTACGGCAGCACGGGAAGCACCTACCTCACCATGGAGGAGATGAGCCAACTCGAAGAGCTGGTCGAAGCCTTCCTTGCTTCCTACGCCATAACCACCGGCTACAACGATGGCAGAACCCTTCAGGTTGTGCTTGGCAGCCTCTACGTGGTGGTCGAGTACTTTTACTACGAAGTCTTCAGCAGGAACATACTTGCTTACCTCTGGATAAACCACTTCCTTCTTGCACTCACCCTCGTAGATGCTCTTCTGCATCACGCCAGAGCGGACAGTAGCCATCTGAGGACGGTGCTCTGGGTTTACGATAGTAGCTACGATGTTACCACCGAAGGCAGGACGAATCTGATAGAGCAGCCCCTCATAGTGCTTGCCGCTCTTCTTGTCGTCGTAATCACCGATTTCAAGCTCTGTACAGTCGGCGGTAAGACCGCTGGTCAATGAAGAAGAAACACGAGGACCGAGGTCGCGACCGATAACGGTAGCACCCATCAATGCAATCTGAGGCTTCTCCTCCTTGAAGAGGTTGACGAGAATGTCGGTATGTGGAGCTGAAGTGTATGGGAACAATCCCTCAGCATCGAAAACAAATAATTTATCTACACCATAAGGGAGAATCTGATCCTCTACCTGACCCTTGATGCCAGTACCAGCCACGATGGCATGGAGCTCCACGCCCTGCTGGTTAGCGAGCTTACGACCCTTGGTGAGCAATTCCTGAGATACTTCGGCAACGGTTGTGCCTTCTACCTCGCAATATACAAATACGTTGTTCATTGTCTTTTCTAATAAAGCATTTTTAAATGAATCGGAATCTGAATCATCCTTCGATGATTATCCGATAATACTTTCGTCCAACAATTCCTTCATCAGTCCGTCGATGTCCTCATCGCTGCTGGTCAAGGTCTTGCTCTCCTTTGCCTGGAACACGATGTTCTTCACGGCCTTCACCTTGGTAGGTGAACCGCTCAAACCACACTGTGCAGGGTCGCCGTCAACATCGGCAACGCTCCACTGGTTCAGGGTGAGGTAAGGGCGCTCCTCATAGAGGCTGGTCCAAGGTTCATCACCCTTGCGCTCCATAGGGCAGGTAGCGTATTTATATTTCATAACGAGCTTCACGTTGCATGGGCGACATGGAGCAGCACTTCCGTTTACGGTAATTACCAATGGCAATGGAGCCTCTACGGTCTCAACACCGCCATCAATGAGGCGGCGGATAGTAGCCTTGCCATCCTCTACCTTGAGGATTTCCTCTGCATAAGTAACCTGGTTCAATCCCAGCTTCTGAGCCACCTGAGGACCCACCTGAGCAGTATCACCATCGATAGCCTGGCGACCACCGATTACGATGTCTACGTCACCAATCTTCTGGATTCCGGTAGCAAGGGCATAGGAAGTAGCCAATGTATCAGCACCGGCAAAGAGACGGTCGGTGAGCAACCACCCCGTATCTGCACCACGATAAAGACCCTGGCGGATGATTTCGCCAGCACGTGGAGGACCCATAGTCAAAATACCAACTGTAGAACCTGGATTCTGCTCTTTCAATCGGAGAGCCTGCTCCAATGCGTTCAAATCTTCAGGATTGAAGATTGCAGGAAGGGCAGCGCGATTTACTGTGCCTTCGGCGGTCATCGCATCCTTACCCACATTTCTTGTGTCAGGTACTTGCTTGGCAAGTACTACGATTTTTAAACTCATATTTTTAAAAATGGTTATTGTTATAATTTCCTAAGTTTGTTAGTGCTCAGTACTCAAGTTGTACGTCGTCTAGTGCGATTGTCAGACTTGCTATCGTCCAATAAGTTACTGTCCAATGTTCAATTTGGGACAAAACACGGGGGCAAAAGTAACACTTTTTTATGGCTTACGCAAATATTTTATTAAAAAAATGCCCATTTAGTCTTGCTTTGTGCGCAAAACGCAAGAAATGTGCATGTTTTTTAGAACGTCCGTACTTAACTTTGCTGGCTTATTCAAAGCTCTTGAGTCGAGCGATATATTTGCCCAGAATGTCGAATTCGATATTCACTACCGTTCCCACTTCGATGTCGCAGAAGTTGGTATTCTCTCTGGTATAAGGAATGATGGCAACGGTAAATGTGTTGTCTGTAGGATCACAGACGGTGAGCGAAACGCCGTTAACGGTAACGCTGCCCTTGTCGACCGTGAAATAGCCTTTTCTTGCCATTTCCTTATTGAGCTCATATTCGAAAGTAAAATAAGTAGAGCCATCAGCGTCTTTCATTGCGATACATTTGGCAGTCTCGTCCACGTGTCCCTGTACGATATGACCATCCAGACGGCCGTTCATCACCATCGAACGTTCCACGTTTACCTTGTCGCCCACCTTGAGCAGACCCAGATTACTGCGGTCCAGGGTTTCCTTCATGGCGGTAACAGTATACGTGCCATCTTTTATTTCCACCACGGTGAGGCACACACCATTGTGCGCCACGCTCTGGTCGATGCCGAGTTCATCTACGAACGAACATTTCAGGGTAAAGTCGATGTTCTCCTTATCATGTCTGATAGCTACGACGGTAGCCATTTCTTCTACGATTCCACTAAACATATATTCTATTTTTATTTGGTTTCATTATTATTTAGAATGCAAAGATATTGCATTAGCTAGAAACAGCCAAATTATTTAAGTTCTTTTGATAAAATAAGCAAGATATATTTGTTTAATTGCCATATTTTTTATATTTTTGCACATCATAATATATGCACATGATAAATGTGATATACATGTCTTTTCAAAACTCCACCGAATATGAAGAATAATGAAGACTATATAATAAGGTATAGGAGCAGCAAAATTAGATAACACAGTTTAGGTAACAATAAAAACATTTGAAGACAATGGAAATCAAAGAAGGATATATGCCCTTCATGGGCTATCAAACATATTATCGTATCGTAGGTAAAACAGAGGAGGGCAAGAGCCCTATCATCCTCTTGCATGGTGGACCAGGCAGTACCCACAACTATTTCGAGCTATTGGATAGGGTAGCGGAATCAGGTAGAGCTGTCATCATGTACGACCAGTTGGGCTGTGGCAACTCATTTGTGGAGGGACATCCCGAACTCTGGACTCCTGAGACTTGGCTCAACGAACTCTGTGTGCTCATCGACTATCTCCACATCGACCATTTTCATCTCTTGGGACAGTCGTGGGGTGGCATGCTCGCCATCATCTATCTGATAGAGAAGCAAGCAAAGGGCGTGAAGTCAGCCATCCTCAGCAGCACTCTTTCGAGCAGCAAGCTTTGGGCAAGTGAGCAACATCGCATGATTAAGTTTATGTCGGAGGAAGACCAGCGTGCCATCGCTGAGGCTGAGGCGAAGGATGACTTTTCGAGCGAGGCGTATGCCAAGGCGAATGAACACTTCATGCTCCTGCATTGTGCCGGTGAGGTGACGGAGGATAGTCCAGAGTGTCTTCGCCGGAAGAAGCGTGCTGGTGCTGAGGCTTATCTCCATGGTTGGGGACCAAATGAATACACTCCTACTGGTACGCTCCGTGATTATGATTACACCGACCGCTTGGGCGAAATCCAAGTGCCTTGCTTGGTGATGAGTGGCACCAACGACCTCTGTACTCCATTGGTAGCAAAGACGCTCTACGATGGTATCCCAGATTCCAAGTGGCATCTCTTCGTAGGAGCCCGACACATGCCTTTCGCCGAGCAAAATGATGAGTATTGCCAGGTGCTGGAAGAATGGATGGAGGAGAAAGAGGGAAAGTGATTTGGCACTTTCCCCTTTTATTTTATGATTCCATTGTCAGTATCAGAGAGGTTGATTCTCTTTTTGTCCAATTGATTGGATAAAATAAGCATAAAACCGTCCAATTGATTGGATGAAATCAATGGAAAAAGTGCTGACAGTGGTGCCAAAAGTGCTTTAAAAAACGACTTTTGGCACCACTATCGGCATTTTTTAGTAAACTGAATACGATACGAAAGCCTCTAATTGCTTCTCTATTTCAGCGAAAGGTACATTGAGGTCAAGAGTGCGGAAGTATATGGTATTGCCATCCGCAAGCTTCATACTTCCATTGGGTGTGATGTCTTCGTCTGTTTTAGCATAAAGCAACATGCCATCCACTTTGCCCGAATGCAGTTTGTCCTTATTCATGACATATGTATGAATTTGGTACAAGTTGTTAGAATGTATTGTCGCTTTGTCAAATTGCACTTGCATGGTATGTCCATAATACTTGGTGTCAATGATGAGCGTTCGGTCATTGAGAGTAAGTAATATGTCAGTTTGCATGATAGGAAGAACATGAGTGGAAGATACATCTCGGTCGATGTTCCAATCTATTTGTGCAGCTTGAGCCTTGTATTCAGGATGTTTAGACCTATAGTATTCTAAGACAAACTTCTCGAAAAGGCGACAAAGATGTTCATCAGTAAATGACTTTATCTTGTATTTCCCCTTTTCTGTTGTCATCAGAATATCCTCGGTAAGGAAATAACAGATATAAAGTAGCATTTGATAGGATTTGTTGTTTCTGTCAAATGTCAGTATATTCCATTTTATCGTGCTTAGTTCGATGATGTCGATGCCTGAAAAGAACAGCATGAGATTCTTTAGCTTGGTCTTTTGATCTTTTTTGATGTTTCCGTGCTTGAGAAGACCAAAGACAGTTGCTTTTATAATCTGATTGAAGATGTTGTTTTCCGATAACTCATCATATTCACAACCGATTTCTTGCTTTCTGCATAACTTGTTTTGGATGGTAGCGTTCAAGTCAAGTTTTCCGCGAAGGGTAGGGAGTGAGTCTTTGCGAATGATATATTGCTTGAAAATACCTTGTTTCAGTTGGCATGAGATGCCCTTGATGAGAATTTCGGCAAACAATTGTTGTATGTTGTCGAAATTCTCACCAGCAATCTCTTCATAGTTGTTCTGCTTTAGCTCACGAAAAGCATAAGTGAGCATATAGTAGATGTTGAGTATGAATATGTTCTTGTCTTTCGTCATTTGAGTGCGTCTAATAGTTTTTCTACAGCCGTTTGATACTTCGAATCGTTGTCAAACCAATATTCTCTAAGCATTGGCTTGATGTCGTATTCCACGATATTTTCCAACCACAAATCGTTGATGTCATTTGGCTTGGAAGAGCAGAAGTAACTGTGACCGATACAGAATCCCGAACCAAGTGAATCGTCATTGATAATGTCATGGTTGAGTGAAACTATGGCATTGACAACTTTATCAAACTTATCATTTCCTATGGACTCTTGGTACTTCTTGAAACCTTCAGTGTCAAATCCAGGAGTCATTTCATAGAAACTAAATCGACGGCGCAAGGCATAGTCTATCATGGCAAGACTTCTGTCTGCTGTATTCATCATACCTATTATATATAGGTTGCTTGGCACACAGAACATTTCGCCATTATAAGCCAATTTAATTTCTGTGTCTCGATAGTCTTTTTCTATTAGCATTAACAATTCACCAAATATCTTGCTCAGGTTTCCACGATTTATTTCATCTATAATGAAGTAGTAATCTTTGTCCGGATTACTTTGGGCTCTTTTACAGAAGTTATAGAAAACTCCCTTTTTGAGTTCGAATCCACCATCTTCGTTAGGTCGATACCCCATCATGAAATCCTCATAGCTATAATTTTGATGGAATTGGATGAATTCGATTCTCGATTCGTCTATATCCCCCATCATAGAGTAAGCTAATCTCTTAGCGGAGAATGTCTTACCTACGCCAGGTGCTCCTTGCAAGATGATGTTCTTCTTGTTTTGCAAGAGCAAGCGCAGCTTGGTATAGTCTTCTTCGCTCATATATACCTCATTGAGAAAATTCTCTTGTGTATAGGGTTTCAGCTGTTTGTTTTCTTCTTTTGGATTGGATTCTCTGATGAGATCAATCAGGTACTCATATTCGTCAGGGGCAACTTTGAATAGTGAGCCATTCTTGTTTTGAATGAATTCCATGCTTTTTAGCTCTGGTGCATCCTTGAATGAGGCGTAGTCGATAGGGTATTGCAGGGATTCAACTTTTTTGAAACAAATATGCTGCCCATCTGATGGCGTGTCGATTTCGGCAATGGCAACGATTTGTTTCACAGGGTTGGCCTCATATCCTATGACAATATCCCCTTTCTTGGCATTCATGAAGTTTTGGAAGACTCTTCTTGGATTGCCGTTCTCATTGTAAAGAGTATAGTCTTGTATATCACCAACCTTCATCTTGGAGAAACTCCAAATCTTAGGGCTGGCTACGAGCCACCAATATTGCTTGTTGATATTGTCTTCTGTCTCATTTGTAGCTTCTGTAGTCTGAACATAGTCTAATTCTTTCAAAATAGTAAGCAATTCTTCGTAATAGTCAAAGATGTCCTTGTCTCCTTTCTGCTGCATTAGGAAAGCTTGAAGTTTTGATATAGGCATAGCTTTAGCTCCTGCTAAACCAAAATGTGTTGCCAATTGTACAAGCATGTCTTTCTTGTAAATGGGGATAAGTTGGTTGTTGGAGTATAAGAATGCTATCTTCCATCTGTAGCCTTCTCCTAATTCTGTGATCGTATCTAAAACCTCAAAGTTTCCATTGCTGGCGTTTGTTGCAATTTTGATGATAGCGTTCTTTACTACGTTGAAAGCTTCTTGAGCTGTAGGCTTATTATATCTTGCATACCAAGCATATTTTTCATCGCTGATAAACTTTGTGTTGTGAATATTGGTCTTAATACGATATTCATAGATACCAAATTTATATGATGAGCCACCCCATATAGATCCCAACTCGTATGTGCGAGATTCTAGCCAATAGCAGAAAGAGTCATCTTTGTTCAAATTGGTATATTGCTCCAAAGTCATGCCTTGGAGCGTATCCAGAGGAAATGTGTGAAGAAAGTCTTTCAAAAGCTTTTGGCGTAGTTTCTTAACTTCTTTTTTCCCTATTTTATCTGATGTAAGTTTTATATCGTTCATAATTTTTCTTTTTTTGAAAATAATTACTGACATAGTTACCGACATGGTTACTAACATAGTTACTAGCTCTGTTACTATTTCATGAAAAGTAGCAGAGCTTGAATTATCTGACTCTGTCGTTGACTTTGTCGTTCTGTATCAAAACAAAACGACAGAGTCGGATTGTTTATATTGTCTCCAAGAACAACAAACCCTTTTTGGTCGTTCTGTATTGTTGCTTAGGACTTGTCGGCTTATCTGGTACCGTAAGTTCCAGATAATCATGAAGTAGCAAAGGTTCGATGAAAGCCTTGAAGTTCCATTGTTGATACGTAACACCAATTAAATCGTATATTTCCTTTCTGTATTTTGGTTCTTTGCAGAACTTAAGAATGGATACAACTTTGTCTGTTGCATCTGTATATGTATTATCACCTTCAGCTCTGTTAGTAGCTCTGTTAGTAGCTCTGTTAGTAGCTCTGTTAGTAGCTCTGTCACTAACTCTGTCACTATCCAGCCAAAAAGTGACAGTGCTGGTGCAGATATCACTCTCAAAAGTCACGTCATTTCCTGTGATTTCCTTCCACTCATTCATCATGTCGAAACCATAACCGATGGTTTCAGATAGGTTTACCAGTCTGAATATCTTGGCAATAATTGGGTTGCGAGGATTGGAGTAGAGATGGTTGCCCAGTTGAGATATTGGCACAGGATAGCCACCGGCATTGAAGAACTCGACTCTGTCGGTATAGATATGAATGCACGAGTGGATGGTGCTGAATGGATCGAAGTGGGAGAGCATGTTGACCAATGCTTCTCGCAAAATCTTAAACTGCGAGCGGTCTTCCACATTGAAACCCTCATCGTTCATCATGAAAGGCGTATCCACGATGAGGCGCAGTCTCCTGATCATAATCTGAAAATACTCCCAAAGGTTCTCTTGCTCTGGGATGCGATAGGTATAGCGAGTTCGTGCTTCTCTCACGCTTCTGCCAGGAATCTCCACCAAGTCCATCCAAAACGTAGGGACATAGCGGCGAACCCATTCTTCTTTGCCAAAGCACATCAAGCCGCCATAATTCAGATGTCCCTCATTATCGGCGATGCCGATGCGCTTGCAGAAGTCGGCGATGTCATTGCCTATCAGATTAGGTCGAGGACTGTATAGCTTGAAGTAATTGCGATAGTCGCGAATGGTATCCTCGTTGAGCATGGAGAGATTGGAGTCTAAGAGTATCTGCTCAGACTTGATGCCGAATGATTGGTTATGAAACATGGCGGTTATCTCACCATTGGTTGCTCGCTGGTCTCCACTGCCAAATCGGATGAATGTATTCTGTGGATTGTTATAGTAGATAGGCTTGTGGGGTGATGAGGCGATATGAAATGCCAAAACCTTATGTCCATCTATATGATAGAGCATGCTCTTGGCATCGACTGGCTCATTGAACTTTTGGGAACGCAAGGTGCCCAAGAAGTCTTGTTCCAACTTCTCTGCATTGGCAACTCCAGAGATTTCAAACTTCTTGCCATTCTGCTTCACTCCAAGCACTATCCATCCGCCGGAAGTGTTGGCGAATGCACTTACGGTTTCCCATATATTCTTAGGGAGTTCGCTCTTGGCCTCCTTAGCCTCGAAGTCCTCCCATTCGATGTCGTTGATTCTGTCTATCAGCTCTTCCTTTGTCATAATAATGATGATTAAATTGAAATATAGAATTTCTTCCTCCCTTCACTTCAAGAAATAGATAGGAGCATGCTGGGTGCCTTCCTTCACCATGATACCCTTTTCGCAGAAATGGTTGAGCCACTTCTGAGCCATGTATGGAGTCAAGCCGAAGTGGATGCGCATGATGCGAGTGGTGATGTAACGATTCTTTTGAAGATACTCCTTGATTTCCTCCAATATCTTTTCCTCGGAGTATTTTGTAGATTGGTTGGAATAGCGGGAGCGGACGAAATGGACGTTGCGCTGTACTTCCTCCATTAGCTTACCTTCTGGTCGGAAGTTGATGCCGGTGATGCGTACTTCCTTGCCCGTAATCTTCTTGTCTGGATTCTCCTCTGGCATCTCTAGGCTAGCCGACATGGAGAAGTAGCCTATCTCTGGGATATAAAAGCGGCGTCCCATGGAGAATTCTTCCACCATAAGGTCGTGAAGCTCTGCCAACACCGCAGCCACATCTCCCTTGGTGAGTGAGCAGCGGCTCTCCTGACTTTGACAAAATGTGTACCTATAAAATAACATATCCTAATTTTCAGGCATTTAGCAAAAATAATCTCTGTAAATGGGTGACGCAACGACTATTTTTTGTATCTTTGCACCATGTTTGTACGTAAGAAGAAGCACCGCAGTGGGCATATCGGAGTGCTTGTGGTGGACAAGAGCAATGGCAAGTTCCGTGAAATCAAGAGTTTCGGTGTTGCGAAGACAGATGCCGAAGCGGATGCTCTGTGCCTAGAAGCGAACAAATGGATAAGAACTTATGGTGGACAGCAAGAGATTAACTTCACAGAACCAGACATCAAGCAAAACGAAGAGGAAGAGACAGAACGAGTACTGTCTAACATAGACTCCCTGCTTCTAAATGGACACCAAATTATCCTAAACCAAGTATATGACAGCATAGGTTTCAACCAAATTCAAGATTCCATACTTCGCCATTTGGTTATCGCTCGCATCTCTCAACCCATGAGCAAACACGCAACAGTAGATTACCTGAAGTCATACTTTGATGAAGATGTCGAGTTGTATAAGCTTTATCGCTACATGGACAAGTTGTACTATACCCAAAAAGAAGAGGTACAACGCATCAGTGTAGAGCACACCAAGCGCATACTCGGTGGACATGTAGGTCTGATGTTCTATGATGTGACCACACTGTATTTTGAGACCAGTAGAACAGATGTGCTGCGAGAGTCTGGTTTTTCAAAGGATGGCAAGACATCAGAGTCGCAGATAGTGCTAGGCCTCTTGGTCAGCCGTGATGGCTATCCTCTGTCGTATTGTATTTTCAATGGAAGCCAATACGAGGGATACACCATGCTACCTATCATAGATGATTTCATACAACGCTTCTTTCTGGACGATTTTGTAGTGGTGGCTGATGCAGGGCTCATGAGTAAGCGCAATGTAAAGTTACTGGAGGATGCAGGATACAAATATATAATAGGTGCTCGTATTCATACAGAGTCTGAGCAGATAAAAGAATGGATCTTGCAGCAAGACAAGATGCCTGGAAAATTTCACGAATACAGATATGGTGACAATGCAAGATTGATCCTCGGCTATTCCGAAGAACGAGCAAAGAAGGATGCACATAATCGTGATAAGGGAGTGGCAAGGCTCAAGAAGGCATATGCAAATGGAAAAATCACAAAAGCCTCCGTAAATAAGCGTGGCTATAATAAATTCTTGGAAATCAGCAAAGACATAGATGTAGTTATCAGCGAAGACAAAATCAAGGAAGATTCACAGTGGGATGGCTTGAAAGGTTATATAACCAATACTTCCATCACACCAAAGGAAGTTGTCGAACAATACCACGGTCTATGGGTCGTGGAACGAGCCTTTCGTGTAACCAAAGGGAACTTGGAGGCACGCCCCATCTTTCATTTCACAGAGAAAAGAATAGAGGCACATATCTGCATATGCTTCATTGCATACAAGGTGTATAAAGAACTGGAGCGTATCTTAAAAATTGCCAAGATAAACAAAAGTGTAGATTCAGTTTTGAAAATTGCTAAGACCATAGCTACTATCAGAATCAACATGCCGAATAATGGGAAGGTCAGGCAAGAAACATTGCTGCTGACTCCTGCCCAACACTCTATCAAGCCCTTGTTTGATGTTCAAAAGATACTAGACGGGGGCAAAAGTGACGATTCTGCCCCCGAAAAATAGAAAAATCCAAGATGGGTGACGCATAGTCAAAGTCAGGAAAAGCGGCGTCCCATGGAGAATTCTTCCACCATAAGGTCGTGAAGCTCTGCCAACACCGCAGCCACATCTCCCTTGGTGAGTGAGCAGCGGCTCTGGATTTTCTCTTGCAGTTGCTTCTCGGTCATAGGTTCATGCTGCACGATACGAATGTATTGGCGCTTTTCTCCTGTGCCCTGGGCATTGTTGAGCATGTAAATGTCGTATTTCAGTTCCATATTTCTTGTTGTTTGATGGTTCGTTGTTTTCTATATTCTTTGTCTTCTATGAAAGATGATGCAAATATATATAATAATGTGATAACTTGTATCTTTTGGTGTAAACTATTAGCAGGGTAAACGCATCAAACTTTTTACCTTTTAACATATAGATATTAATGTTGTATCTTATTGAATATTAACTATTTATATTTGCTTGTACCAAAAATATTTTGTATCTTTGTAAAGAATAATTAAACACTTAAAAGTTACAAAATGAGCATAATTAAGTTATCTAAACAAATTCCAGACCCAAGAGTCACAGGACGAACTGTTCATAAAATGGAACATATTATCTATATTACCATAGCAGCAGTACTGGCTGGATGTCAAACATGGGATGATATTGCTGAGTTTGGAAGAACTAAGAAGGAGTTCTTCAAATCTCGTTTGGTAGGTTTGGAGCACATTCCAAGCCATGACACCTTCAATCGTTTCTTCTCTATATTTGACCCAAAGGGCTTTGAACAAATTTTTCGCGATTGGGTCAAGGAAATTGTTGGTGAGGTCAAAGGCATAGTAGCCATTGACGGCAAGTTAATGCGTGGCTCCAGCAAATGCGATTCAGAGCACACATTGGGCAAAGATGATTTTCGCATGTGGATTGTGTCGGCATGGTCTTCTGATAACAATATCTCTCTGGCTCAAGAGAAGGTGGGCGACAAGACTAACGAAATCACCGTTGTACCAAAGTTGCTTAGCGCAATAGACTTAAAAGACACCATTGTAACGATTGATGCCATGGGATGCCAAACCTCTATAACCAAGAAAATAAGAGAGGGAAACGGAGATTATATTATTGCATTGAAGAAAAATCAAAAGACAAGCTATGATTTTGCAAAGGATATCATAGCCGAATACACTGATCGTGACTATCAGGGTATAGTTTCAAAGCATACTTCCTTTGACAGAGGGCATGGCAGATTAGAAGAAAGGAAATGTATAGTGGTGAGTTATGGCAGCACTACTCAAAAAATGTTCAAGAACAAATTTGAAGGGCTAAAATCTATTGTTGGCATTCTGTCACGAAGAACTATCGTTTCAACAGGTGAAACTTCCGAGGAAAACAGGTACTACGTAACTTCCCTAGGAAATGAAAGGCCTGAGGGAATCGCCAATGCAATAAGAAAGCACTGGGGAATAGAGAATAATTTGCACTGGCAATTAGACTTTACCTTTAGAGAAGACGAAAGTAGAAAGGTGAAAAATGCAGCAAGGAACTTCTCTACTATTACTAAGATTGCTTTGTCCATCCTTAAAAAGGATAAAACGATCAAGGGAAGTCTCAACTTAAAAAGAATGAAAGCTGGCTGGGACGAAAATTACCTGTCAAAACTTTTGGAGGCGAACGCATTTTGATGCGTCCGCCCTGAAACTATTAGGTTTATTTAAACATTGGTATATGTCATGTGATTATACGGCATTTGTCATCCGGTCGTATGATAAGTGTCGTATAATCGCATGACAAATGTCACGCAATTGTTATAATTGCTTTCTTGCATCGTTATAATTGTTTTCTTGCATCGTTATAATTGCTTCCTTGCATCATATAAGTCACAACATTGTTGCCATCCATCTCACCCTTGGCAATTCGCAGGGGAGGTATGTGATGAGGCTGAGACTATCTATTACACCTTCGTACCTGAGAAGGCGCAGGAAATGGGGTTCAGTGGATGCAAGGTAGAAGGTGAATAAAAGGCGCTTTTCAAGAAACGCTCATTCAGAATGAGTGTTTTTGCTCAGAATTACTCATTCTGAATGAACAAAAATGAAGATTTATTTGGTTGTTTACTTAAAAAAATGTATTCATCGAGTTGAAACGCCGCGGATATGATGTTTTTTATCATGCAGATAAGAAGGAGTGCGACTTTGTTGTTAGAGAGGGCATGAGAATCATGAAGGCTTATCAAGTAACGATAGTGATGAATGACGAGAAAACTCGCAAGCGAGAAATCGAGGGGCTGATGGAAGCCATGAATGCTTATGGCTTGGCTGAGGGATATATTCTTACGATGGAGGAGAAGGAAGAACTTGAGATAGATGGCAAGCAGGTTCATGTTCTTCCTACGTGGGAATGGATGTTGAGAGAGAAGTGAAATATTATAAAAAAAGTGATCATCATACCCCGAAAGGGAACTGGTATGGTATTTTGAGCCGATTCGACATAAAGTCACCTTCGGGAATAGCTTCTCAAAAACAGTAATTAAAATTTCATTCTCCTTTCGCAATCACCAGAGTATGCTTATAATCAGTCATTTATATAGGTAGTTAAGTTGTGTGTAGTGTTGGCTGGTCGGAGAATCTTAATCCGGATCATTATAATAGTTCCTGCGGAGGGCACGAAAGTGCCCTCCGCAGGAACTATTATTGTTTACTGGAAGCTGCTTTCCATTCATCATAGATATGGCTAAAGATAGCTACGCCATCATTCAGTTGCTTCCTAGCTAAAGACTTATCTTTGTTCCACCATTCAAGAATGTAATTCTTCAGTCCCTCATATTCCTTTTGATCCTTGAATTGTCTATCCAGGCTTCCCATTTTGCCAAGCGTTGCATTGTAAAGAATAAATGCCCTTTCCTGTCCATTAGGCTTCAGTGCATACCAAGTAGCCCAAGAGTTTCCTGTGTTTATGCCATTGCCAGGCAGAAATACGTGAACTTGGTAGACAGATGCATTCTTGCCGCGGTAAAGGAGTTCCATAAGGCGATCCTCTTTTACAGCCCTAATCGAATTACGTGCTATCGTTTGGCAATGTTCCCACACTTCGCCTTCAGGGTGTTCCTCTGTGAGTGCAAGCCATTCCATCTTGGTTACTTTCTCAGCATCGTACTTCTTGGCTTTTTTGCCATCTGGATTCTCGGCAAGTCTTACTTGATATTCTAACGCCCACCCCATGTACTTCTTAGGAATGTAGCCCTCTATCTGTTTGCCATCCATCATAGTGAGGCGAACATGACGCATTTCTGGGTCGTCATTCTTGCGAGCGTGTGCAGCTATCGCTACCACCATTACTGCTATGAGCAGCCAAAACTTCATTGCTTTCATAATGATTCCTTTTAGTTGTTATTTATTGTTTGCCATCTAATACTTCTATCACTCGTTGTATCATAGAACTTCGGTTGTGTTCACCTAGTCCAATGAGTTTCTTTTCCCATTCCTGCGAAAGTCCTACACAGTGGCAAAGTTCTCGGATAAAGGGTTTGTCGCATTTCTTATAGGTATCTCCCAGACATATAAGCTTGCCATCAGTCTGTCTGACATAGAAGTCGCAAGCCGTCTTGCTTGGGATGAAAAACATTGCTGCTGCTGTGTTACATTGCCTAGCTTTCATTCCTCCCATGTCCGTCACGGAATAACCTTGGGAGGCATAAATATAGACTTGCAATCGTGGGTGGTTGATATATAGCCAGCTCCATCCCACATTTTCCAAAGGAACAAGTGTGCGTACGTTTTGCTTGGAGGTGGCATTCCACACCACTACAGAATCAATGTTGGCGAAAGGTATCACGTCGCTAGTGCATTGGCGAGAAAAGAAGTTTCTATAAACTTGAACATCCTTTTTCTTGCGTGGCAAGTCTATTCGGTCATTACTTTCATAGAGTTGCTGGATACCATTCTTTAGGTACACTCGACCCTCGCATGATTGAGCTTGCATGCTAATAGTTCCCATATAAGCAAGCAAAATGCTAATGATGAGATATATTCGCCCCAAATTTACCTCCTCATGCACGGCATTTTTGATCTCTCGGATGGTCTTGCCATTGGAAAGACGCCAACCTTCTATTTCTTCAAATTTACACATAAGCGATTTCTCTTGATAATCCATGCAAAAATACGAGAAAACTTTCTGATTACCAAATGAATTAACCATTTTTTATAAAAATAGGCACGCATCCTTTCGTGGGTGCGTGCCTATACCTTTTATTATATGCTACCTTTAAATCACCTTGACTCTCTTTTTTCCTCCTCTTCCATCAATCACGATTTTCTCGAAGACGATGGCTGGGTCGTTAGGAGTGAGGGTGAGGGTGTGGATGCCATCGGATGAGACAGGCAGCTCTAGCTCTATCACCTTGTCCACGATGCGAGTGGCTATCGTTGGATAATAGATATTGTAGATGTTCTCCGGCTTCTCGTTCAAATCTTTGTTGAAGTTAACCTCTACAGGAGAAGCACCATCTAAACTTACACCATAGGTTAAGCCGCCCTTGTTGAGATAATCCAAGGTTGATTTGGTAATCACATGAATGCGAACCTTCTGCTTGCCATTAAATGCCTTGCCATCCGAAGTTTTGCTAACTTGCATCTTAAACTTGTAAGAGATGCTGGCTCCCTTCACGCTCTTGGTATACGGCATCAGAGTCATTGCCGATACGCTTTTGCCCATGAATGGAATCTCTGTCCATTTTGCCTCGGCAGCATCCGTCTTGCTGCTATAATAAGGTGCTTCGATTTCTACCACGCCGTTGTTTTCGCTGATAATCACTCCATCCTTGGAGGTTACCCGGAAGAGTTCCGGACAGGTATCCTTCTCGAAATCATCATTCCAACTCTTATAGCCGATATGCTTCTGGGTCATCATGCCGTTCCACTTGCCGCCAGCCATCTTATGATTGTAATAGTCGCAGATGAGTGAATCGCGCTTGAAGAGGCGCTCGCATTCATCAGCCCATACATTCGCCTTCGGATTGCCCTGCTTGTAGAGGACATGGTTCTGTGCCTGGGCAAAGTACATCTGGTGCAGATTGCTCATCAGCTCGATAGGGAAGAGGATAATCTGACGATAGGCGTCGTGATAGGATGCCGGCAGACTGTTGTACTGGCGCAGCGCATCGGCTTCGAGCTGGAGATACTGATTTACCACCTCCTGCCATTCTCCGTTTTCCAGACTGTAGGTGTTCTTGTTGAGCATCTCTGGGGTGCAGCGGCCGTTGTACTTGCAGATGAGGTTCAGAATGCGGGCTGCTTCATCGGCTTGTGATTCACCAAACTGCTGTGCGCACCAGTCGCGGGTATGACGGGTGATGTTGTTTACATCGTATTTATGTGGATTCCAAGCCATGTCCATAAACTGGCTGATAGGATATTCCATCGGCTTGAGGTCGCCCACATTGAGAATCCAGAGACGGTCGATGCCATTCTCGTAAGCAAGTGTCAACTGCTCCCAAGGATTCTGTACAGGAGTAACGTTGAGCATCTTTGAGTTTCTTGGAGCACCTACGTAATCTACGTGATAGTATAAGCCCCAACCGCCTTTGTGCTTGCGTTCCTTGGCATTCGGCACACGGCGCACGTTACCCCAGTTGTCATCGCAGAGTAGGAGGGTTACGTCATCAGGCACCTTCATGCCCTTGTCGTAGTAATCCAATACCTCTTTATATAGTGCCCAAACCTGTGGGGTTTCGCTAGCCTTTCTGCCGGTTACGTCAGCGATAATCTTACGCTGGTCGTTGATGATGTTGGTCATCAGTTTCGTATCTGCCTCTTCGCTCATCGCTTCATCGCCGTCGCCGCGCATTCCGATGGTTACAATCTGTTCAGTTCCCTTCATTCGCTCAATGCCTTCACGGAAGAACTTCTGCAGGTTTGTCTTGTTCTTCTGATAGTTCCATGGTCCCCATCCCTTTCGGTTGCGGGCGTATTCCTGGTGGTTGCGGGCCATCGGCTCATGATGGGAGGTACTCATCACTACGCCCATCTCATCTGCCGTCTTCTCGTTCTCCGGGTCATCTGCGTAGAAAGCCCAGCCCCACATGGCAGGCCACATCATGTTACCTCTCAGTCGCAATACCAGTTCGAAGACGCGCTGATAGAAACGGTGGTCGCCATATCCGGTGCCGTAGGTGTTCTTTACCCATGACGTTAGGCAAGGTGCCTCGTCGTTGAGGAAGATACCGCGATAACGTACGGCTGGTTCGCCATCTGTGTAGATTCCTTTGTTTACGAAAATGGAATCGTGGTGCTCTACAGGTACGTCTGCCCAGTCATACCAAGGCGATACGCCCATCTGCTGCGAGAGTTCGTAGATGCCGTAGATGGTGCCTCGTCGGTCGCTGCCTGCGATGACGAGCTGACCATCTATGAGCGTGATGATAAACTTTTCACGTTTGTCCTTCAGTAGATTTCCGTTGATGCGCTTCTGTTTCACCAGTTGGTCGATGGCTGCAGAATGGCCGATGGTGCCTACGAGGATAGCTGGTCGGGCTGTGTCGGCTTTTTTCAGAAAACCGGCATCAGAGGTGAGGGTGGCTGTGGCTCCACTCACACTTTTGATATCTTTCAGCAGGGCATGAGCAGCATAGCTCACTCCCTTGCAGTCGTTGGTATCCATGTAGATTTCTACTCGGTTATTGGCATTCAGCAGCAAGTCTCCTTGCTTGAAATTCACAAATCTGTCGGCTGCGCTCATGCTGATAGTTGAGAGCAGGGCAGCGCTTGTCAGGAATGTTCGCTTGATGTTGTTTAGTTTCATATTTATTTATTTTGTTGTTATTTTCCGATTGTCAGCAATGTGTTTTTGCCGGTTGCAAAGATAGCCAAAACTATCCGAATGTACCTTGTTTTATGTAAACTTTAGTTTTTAATATGTTTCATTTTTACTTTTCTGTCCGTTTCTCTTTGTGTTTTCAAAGAAAAATAGTAATTTTGCATAGTAAAAACAGAAAAAAGAATATATATAATGATAGACAGACCGACGATAGCAAAAATTATGGATGCCACCAAGATAGAAGAGGTGGTATCCGAATTTGTTACGCTCAAGAAGCGTGGCATCAATTATGTCGGCTTGTGTCCTTTTCATAACGATTCCAATCCATCTTTCTCCGTATCTCCAACAAGAGGTATCTGTCATTGCTTTACCTGCGGAAAGGGAGGCAATGCAATCAACTTTCTGATGGAACTGGAACAGATGACCTATCCCGATGCTCTTCGCTGGCTCGCCAAGAAATATAAAATAGAAATTCAGGAGCGGGAACTGACCAATGAAGAAAAACAGCGCGAGAGCGAAAGAGAATCCATGTTTATCGTCAACGATTGGGCGGCGAAATATTTTCAGGATATTCTCCTGCATGATGTGGATGGTATCGCTATCGGTATGGCCTATTTCCGAGGAAGAGGTTTCAGAGATGATATCATCAGAAAATTCCAGTTGGGTTTTGCGCTCCCTAAGCGTACTGCTCTTGCTGAGGCGGCTAAGGCGGCTGGCTATAATCCGAAATATCTGGTTGATACGGGACTCTGCTTCAAGGTGGATAAGGACGAAGCCGGCAATAAGTCGGGTGAGGATAAAATTCTTGACCGTTTCTCGGGCAGAGCCATCTTCCCCTGGTTCAGCGTGAGCGGCAAGGTGGTGGCTTTTGGCGGACGAGTACTCGACAGCAGAACCAAGGGCATCAGCCAGAAATATGTCAACTCGCCTGATAGCGTTATCTATCATAAGGAGCGCGAACTCTATGGACTCTATCAGGCCAAGAAGGCGATAGCCAAGGAGGATTGTGTCTTTATGGTGGAAGGATACACCGATGTTATCTCGATGCATCAGTGTGGCATCGAAAATGTAGTGGCCAACTCGGGTACGGCGCTGAGCGTGCATCAGATTAGATTGCTGCACCGCTTTACCAGTAACATCGTTCTTCTCTATGACGGCGATAATGCGGGTATTCATGCTGCGCTGCGAGGTACCGATATGTTGCTCGAAGAAGAGATGAACGTAAAGGTGCTCTTTCTCCCTGATGGTAATGACCCTGACAGTTTCGCCCGCAGTCATTCGGCAGAGGAATTCAGAAGATATATTCAGGAGAATCAGACCGACTTCATACAGTTTAAGACCGATATTCTGCTACGCGGCGTGACTGACCCTGTAAAGCGAAGCCAGGCTATCAATTCGATTGTAGAGAGCATCTCTAAAATCAAGAATCAGATAACGCGCGCTTCTTATATCACCGACTGTTCTCACCGTTTGGGCGTGAACGAGGCAATTATCGTGAATGCCTTGAACAATTTTGTGCGCAACGGTATGAGTGAGCAGGTAAAGGCAGAGCGACGTGCAGCGGGATTGAAAGATTCGCCTGTAGCGGCAGCGCAGCAGACGCAATCAGTGATGAGAGCGGTTACCCCACTGGATAAACTTCTGGAAGTAGAAGGCCTTCTGGTACAGTTGATTATTCATCATGGCGACCAGCTCATCACGGTTCAGGATGTAGACGGAAATGATGTGGAGGTAGCTGTGGCCCAGTATATCAGTCTTGATTTGGGTGGAGATGGCTTTAAGTTTCATAATGATTTATATAATCAGATTATGCAGGAGGCTGTGGAGCATCTCGAAAAAGAAGATGATTTTGTCGCCGAAACTTATTTTGCCAATCATCCGAATCCGGATATCAGCAGGTTGGCTGGTTTGCCTACAGGTGCCCAGGAGGTATCTACGGCTAGTCTGCAGATGAAGATGAGTGCCGACAAACTCCGTCAGTTTGTCTTTAAAGACATCTTGAGTTTCCGCACTCATTATATTGCTCAGCGTATTATAGAGGTTCAGCAGGAGTTTGCCAAGAATCCGACCAATCGTGAACTGCTGCAGGAGTTTATGAAACTCAAGCAGATGAACACGCTTCTGGCGAGCCAGGCAAACAATATCTTCAATTAACCGGAGCCCCTGTCTTGTGGGGGAGAAACTCTGTAAAGAAGTATTAGAGATAAAAAAGGAGAAACGCTATATGATTTATTTTCACTGGATATATCTGTTGCTTTATGTCGTGATAACCGTTCCGGCTATCATTACCGTCTTGATGGACAATCGTCAGCCCGCCAAGACGATGGCATGGATATTGGTCTTCTTCTTCATCCCCTTTGTGGGTATCATCTTCTATTTCTTCTTCGGACAGAATACCCGCAAGGAACGGCTTATCAGCGACCGCAGCATGGACCAGCTCACCAAGCGCTCCATGCTCGAGTTCGTAGAGCAGGAGAATCTTCACCTGCCAGACAGCAATAAACCGCTGATGAATCTCTTTGCCAACCAGAGTTGGGCGCTGCCTTTTAAAGATAATCAGGTGGATATTTATACCGATGGCTACGATTTCTTCCTTACCTTATTATATAATATAGGACAGGCAAAGCATCATATTCATCTCGATACCTATATCTTCGAAGCCGATGCCTTGGGATATCTGATAGCTGATGCCTTGATTGATAAGGCAGAGCAGGGAGTGGAGGTGCGACTGATTTATGATGATGTAGGCTGCTGGAAGGTGAAGGATGAATTCTTTGAACGTATGCGTGATGCAGGCATTGATATACATTCGTTCATGCCAGTCCGCTTTCCGGCTTTTACGAGTAAGGTAAACTATCGTAACCACCGCAAACTCTGTGTCATAGATGGTAAGGTGGGCTTTATCGGCGGCATGAATATAGCTCTGCGCTATGTGAAGGGTGATAAGAAACAGGCTTGGCGCGATACGCATCTCCGTATAGAGGGCGGTGGCGTTTACGCCATTCAGAGAGCCTTTCTGGTAGACTGGTATTTCGTAGATCGTACATTGGTTACCAATCGCCAGTATTATCCGCCGGTCAGTGCGCATATCCGCAACAATTGTCTCGTACAGATCGTTACGGGCAGTCCTATCAGTCCTTGGCCTGATATCATGCAGGGCTATGTCCGCATCCTGCTTCAGGCCCGGAAGTATGTGTATATGGAAACGCCTTATTTCCTGCCAACAGAACCAGTATTGTTTGCCATGCGAACAGCAGCTCTGGCTGGTGTGGATATCCGTCTGATGTTGCCCCGTCATGCTGATGCCAAACTGGTTGAGTGGGCATCACGTTCGTATGTGATGGAGGCGATAGAGGCTGGCGTAAAGGTTTATCTCTATACGGCAGGCTTTAATCATAGTAAATTGCTGGTGAGTGATGATAATCTCTGTACGATAGGCAGTACGAATATTGACTTCCGAAGTTTTGAGAATAATTTCGAAGCGAATGCGTTCTTCTTTGATGAGGGGATGGCGCAGCGCGTGAAGGCTGTCTATCTGCGGGATGAGGCGAAGAGCATCCTGGTAGATGATGTATCTTATTTCGTAAAACGTCCGTTCCTGCAGCGTCTTTTCGAGAGTACGGTAAGATTGCTCTCGCCGCTGTTGTAACGAATAAATCCCCGTTTGCATCTTGTCTGGTGCAAACGGGGATTTTTTTTTATCTGAATATTGAGAAGTTTACGCTTCCGTAACTTCTGTGCTCCAGAAATCGTGGATGCTCGGAGAAATCATAGTCTTTGCCATGCTCAAAGACGAAGATGCCTCCTTCGTTGAGATAGTCGCCATTCAGAACGAGGTCTGGAATCTGCGGCAACTCCTTCAGAGCGTATGGAGGATCAGCAAAGATAAAGTCAAACTTCTGCTTGCAGGTCTTCAGAAAACGGAATACATCACCACGAATCAGAATATCCTTGTCTTCGCCCAACTTCTGAAAACATTGGCGTATGAAGTTGGCATGGTCGCGGTCTGCCTCTACGCTGATTACCCGGCTGCAGCCTCGTGATACCAGTTCGAGCGAAATGCTACCCGTACCGGCAAAGAGGTCGAGGGCAGAGGTATCTTCGAAATCAATATATCCCTGCAGCACATTAAAGATGTTCTCCTTTGCAAAATCTGTTGTCGGACGCGCCTTAAACGAACGTGGAATGTCGAAATGGCGTCCCTTATATTGTCCTGTTATGATTCTCATATTTACTTTGAACTTTGAATGTTGAACATTGAACTTTATGATAAGCTATTCTGTTGAATTCTTAACTATCAACTCTTGTCTTACTTACTTAGGTACAGTGCCATCAAATCGAATGGCAGACCTTTAATCTCTGTGATGGGCGCACGGTTGAATTCGGCGGCAGGATTCAGAATGAAGGTCTTCTTGATATAGAGTTTCGTGTTGTAGAGGAACCAATCCTTATCAGGAACATTGCCTGATACATGCAACTCATCCTGCATCTGGTTGAATCCTAATTGCTTCCATACATAGAGAATGAAATAGAGGGCATCCTTGGCATGCTCGGCATTGAACGAGTTGAAAAATTTGAAACGGTTCTTCTCGAAACCGAAAACGTCCAGCTTCTTGTCGTGAAAATAAACATAGAGCTTGCGGTGAATGCCGGTGAAACTGCGATGGTGCAGATAGTGCCACATCGGTTGCATGATAGGTGTGAAGCGGACATCCTTGAAGTTGTCTTCTACCACCATCTTCAAATCCTTGTTGATAGGGAATACCGCTACCGCATTCAGTTCCGGCTGCACTCTGTAGAGAATGGCATCGCTGTTATGACTGTTGAAGGCATGCTGATAGAGCACATCGATATCCTCTTCATGAAATTCTTCGATAGGAACCAGCAGGATAGGCGAATCGAGATATACGCGTACCTTCTGGTATCCCCGCTGCAGGAGAGTACTCTCCTTGAAAGCCTGACGCAAGTTGGCTGCCATCGAAACACCACTCTTTACCGTATAAGGTTCATAGATGAGCTGATGCTCAGCTTCACGGTCAACTACCGAAAAACTGAGGGTGTTTCTGCTCACGCGGATGGTGAGGCGTGCTTGCTGAATGTTGTTACCTTTTATTTGCATATCTGTTACCAATTACCTGCGTTGTTATTATCTGTCGTTAAATCGCCTATCTTGAGTCCGGGATAGCTGCCGGCATAGTTGGCCTCCTCTATCTTCTGCTGGATGGAACCTTCGTCGAGTCCTTCGAGGAAGGTTTCATAACCGGCCCCACATTCCATCACCGGAATCTGCTTACCGCTTTTTCCTACGATAACCGTGGCAGCAAGTGTAAACTTCTTACCATCGGAATAGGGAATGTATTGGGCATCTTCCTGTAAGAACTTGCCTTTTACCAGTGTCGGAAAATCGCCTGTATATACGCCGTGTTTCGCCTTGTATTTCTCTTCAGCCTGACGTATCTGCATCAGTTTCTCCTTCACCTCTGTTTCTCTGCTAGCCATGGCTTTCTGGAAGCGGATGGGCTGGCTCACACTCAGAATACAGAGTAGCATCATGATGATGACGCATGCTCCCAAAATATAATTATTCTTTATTCTTTTTCTCATTTCAAAAAGTATTATTACTTTTGCACAGCAAATAGGTGCAGTAAATTTTCTGCAAAGATACTAAAAGTTTTCGAAATATGAACATTGAAGAGTTAAAATATCAGATATTACAGCAATTTGGCTTTCCGCCAACCCCAGAACAGGCTCAAGCGCTCGATGTTTTCGTGCAGTTTATGACGGATAGTAATCCTCATGCTGTGATGATTCTCCGGGGTAGTGCGGGTACCGGTAAGACATCGCTCTCGGGTGCTATCGTCCGTACGCTCCGTGCCGTTCGCCAAAAGGTGATGCTCCTTGCTCCTACGGGTAGGGCGGCTAAGGTCTTCTCTCTGAACAGCGGGATGCCTGCCTATACCATTCATCGCCGCATCTATCGCGAAAAGGCGTTTGCCGGAGTGGATGGACAGTTCAATCTCAATGATAATCTCTATACTGATACGCTTTTTATGGTGGATGAGGCTTCAATGATTGCCAATCTGGGATTGGGCGGAACCACCTTTGGCAGTGGTTGTCTGTTAGATGATCTGATTCATTTTGTGTATCAGGGACGTAACGACCGACTTTTGCTGATTGGCGATAAGGCACAGTTGCCTCCTGTTGGTGAGGAAGAATCACCAGCTCTTTCTGCTGCGATGCTCCAGGGATATGGACTGTCGGTTTATGAGTGCGATTTGAACGAAGTAGTCCGTCAGAGTCAGCAGTCGGGTATTCTCTTTAATGCTACCCGTATCCGCCAGATGATTACCCACGATGACATTACCCAACTGCCTAAAATCCGTTTCTCCGGTTTCTCGGATATCAGGGAGATGCCGGGTGCAGAACTCATCGAGGCACTTGGTGACAGCTATCATCAGGTAGGACTTGACGATACCATTGTGGTGACTCGTAGCAACAAGCGCGCCAACATCTTCAACCAGGGCATCCGCAACATGGTGCTTGATAGGGAAGAGGAACTCGAGAGTGGCGACATGCTGATGATTGTGAAGAACAATTATTATTGGATGGAGGAAGAAAGAAAGAAGATAAAGGAAAGTGAAGAAAGAAGAGTGAAGAGTGAAGAAACTGCGTTCGGCGGCCGAAGGGAAAGCCAATTCAATAGTTTAGCTAATCATAAAGTTTCGAGTTCCAAGTTCAAAGTTCAAAGTAAAGAAGTTCAAAGTAACGAACTTCCTGCTTTTCTTGCGAATGGAGATAGAGCGAAGGTGATGAAGGTGAGCCGTCGCATCGACCTCTATGGTTTCCATTTTGCTACCCTTCTGTTGAAATTCCCCGATTATGACAATTATGAACTGGAGGCTACGGTATTACTGGACACTTTGACGAGTGAGGCTCCTGCTTTGACCCATGATCAGCAAGAGCAGCTTTTCCGTCAGATAGAGGAGGATTATCAGGACATACCACTGAAGGCAGACCGTATGAAGGCAATCCGGCAAGATCCGTATTTCAATGCTTTGCAAGTGAAGTTTGCCTATGCCGTTACCTGTCATAAAGCGCAGGGCGGACAGTGGTCGCATGTTTATGTAGACCAGGGCTATATGACGGATGATATGCTTACTCCCGATTATATCCACTGGCTCTATACTGCTTTCACCCGTGCCACCGAAATGCTATATCTGGTGAATTGGCCAAATACGCAGATAGAAGGATGAAGATAACAAAAAGAGGGTGTGTCATAAGTCTGTGACACACCCTCTTTGTTTAGAAATGAGGTTACTCTAGACCATCGTCACCGCTTCCTTCGCTAGGATTTGTTGGGGTGGTAGTGCTGCTGTCGCCATTGTCACCCTTGTTAGAACCCTCGTTTGGTTTGTTCTTGTCGATGACACCGTCGTTGTAGAGGATGCCGTTGGCACCTTGCTCCACACTGCCATCGCTCTTCACGTCACCTACATACACAGAGTTGCTCACGCTTGAGTTTTGCACAGAGGCAAAGGCGATGTAGCAGGAGAGAAGGTCGTCAGACCAATCGACAGGGAGTTTCAACACAGTTTTGCAATCTATACGACTCGCATCTTCGGTGGTGAATACTGCCTCGCCCTTTGTGAAATTGTAGACGAGAGGCATGGCGAAATCGTCGATGCTGGCGTGGCTCTCGTCAGAGTTGTCCTCCCAGGAAAAGGTCGCCACGTTGCTTGCCACTTTCACCGTGCAGAAACGGCCCGGCATCAAGGAGCCGCTACTCACCAATACCTTGCTAGGGTCGATACCAAAGGCGGGATACTTGCCTGCCATGCAGTTGCGCACGGTGTGGCTCATGGCCGCATTGGTGGCTGTCTGGTGCTGGGTGTAGTTGCGGAAACCCACTTTCAAATAGGCTGTCATCACCTTGACAAACTTCTGTGCCATACCAAACTTGATGCGCTGTGACATCTGTTTCTCGGTACGAGGGTTCTTGATACTCTGGGCCTTGCCACGCATGTAAGCCATGCCCTTCCAACTACCACCAACTACTGTTCCTACGGTTCCATTGAATCCACCAAGGATACCTTGTTTAATTTTTCCCATAATCTTGTTCCTTTCTTTAATATTAAATTGTTAAACACTAAATGAATTCTATCTTTATCCCCTCAAAACTAAGTTTTTCGGAGCATGTATAGACTTGGTACGGAGCAGGTACGGAGAGGGTACGGAGCAAGTCTTGTCGCCGTTGAGCTAAATCATGGTCCGTAGCCCTCGTTTCCTAACCACATTGCAAAGATACTACTTTTTTCAGCACTTTCCAAGCATCGGTAGGAGGCTGCGCTCGTCTGCGTTTTGTTGCTTAACCTTCTCATATTCTCCGTTTCCTGTTCGTTTGCATAGACCGTGCTTGTTGACATATTCGCCTACATATTTCTCGGCTGTGCGCTGAGGAATGCCAAGCTTTTTTCCGATAGAAAGAACCGTTTGGCGATTGAACTTGTCGGGAAGGTTCTCGAAGAGTCTTTCGCTCTTAGGGCTTAGTTTGATTCCCAATGTTCCGTCTTCCTCCTTGTTTGGCATAAGCGTGGCAAAGATTTTTGCGGCGTGCTGCATCAGTGTGTCGGCGATGGTTATGGCATTGTCCAAGTCTTCGTCTCGGCAAATAATGGAGGTTGTTGCATTCTCAGAGATGGAGGTTGTGGGACTTTCGGAAAGCGTTTCCTCCAATCTTGCGATACTCAAAACCATGGCGATGCGGAAGGTGCTCAGTCCCAGTCGGTAGATGCTTGCCACAAAGTCTCTGCCCAACATGTTCTTGTATTCCTCCACTAGGCTCTCGAAGTATTTGTTGAATTGCTCACCTTGTGCATCAGTCAGTTCAAACAGGATGTCATTCGAGTAGGACTGACCAGTCTTTGGCTTCATACTCTTGCTAGCAACCAAATGCTGATGGATGCGGAACACACGCTTGCCGATGGCTTCCATTTCCTCGTCGATGGTGCGCTTAGCCTTGCTGAACACGTTGTGCCATTTGGCAGGAATATCCACCTTCATGAAGAGAAAGCGGGAGAAAAGTCCGTTCTCAGGTGAAGGGATGAGGTTGTTCACCTGTCCTGGTGTACCTGTGAGATAGACCGTCCATTTAGGGTTGTGAATCTCCACGTGCTCGTTCTCCTTGCGACGTCGATAGGTGATGTCCTCATGATGGAAACCCTTGCGCAGACCATCGGAGAAATTGCCATAGTCGCTCTTGAGGGTGTTGGCGAGCGAATCAGCCTCAGTCTCGAAGGTGATGCCTTGGTCGTGGTTGTCGTGGAGGGCTTGGTAGATAGCGGTAGAGGAACAGTTGGCTGGTATCAACATTGAGCGATAAGGCGGTTCCTTGGGCATAGGCATGGCAGCGGACTTCTTGTTGCCCGAGGCACGCAGGTCAGCGAGTTGCTGTTGGTAATCGTCCACCTCCTGTTTATTGGCCTCACGTATTTCTTGCTCTATAGGACTCACCAGCTTGAGGCAAGCAGAGGTACGTCCTTTGCCGCTGGCAGCGTTTGCCACGAGGAAGGTGAAGAGGTTAGGATATACTCGCATGTCATCATAGATGGCGAAGACCTCTGGGAAGGCTCCGCTCAGAATGGTGATGGAGGCAAGCAAGAGCATGTCTTTCTCGGTAGGTGTCTTGCCCAAGGTTGTGATGTCCTTGAAGATTGGGGGCAAGTTGGTGGCTACTTTGTCGCTGAAGGTTGGCAGAGGGATGGGTTCTTCTGTGTTTGCATCATTTGCAGAGTTTGCAAGGTTTGCATCATTTGCAATGTTTGTAGAGATTGCGTTTTTTGTGCTGTTAGCATCTCCCATGGTAATATTAACCCCTGCTTCCTTGGCATAACCGAAGAAAGAAGCAATGCTGATGCCAGAATGGTTGCTGTTGGAATTGAGTCGCTTGATACAGTCGTCATAGAGTTTGTCGCATTCCTTGTGGTTGTAATCGGCATAGAATCGACTGATGTCGTGGAAGAAGCTTCTGCCTTCCTCGCCCATTTCGAGCGAGATGCCAAAGGCGATGTTGCGCCAACGGTTATAGCCTGCGGTGATGTCGATACCCATCTCCACGATACGATTGGTCACTGTGCGGATTTGTTCCGCAGTATTGATGTTAGCCCATTGCTTTGGGCTGAATGATTTATTTGTTGTCATAATTGTAATCTCCTTATACTTTTGATGTTTTTAATAACGTTATGATGCCATTTGAAGGCATTTGAATTGGCTTTCCCTTCGGCCGCCGAACGCTGTTTCTTCACTCTTCGTTCTTCACTTAAAAAGGGCATATGAGTGGGTTCACGTAACAATGTCGGTCGTAGGGTAGGAAACAGGCTCGGCTCACGTTTTTGCAAGCAGGGTCAATGTCCACTCCATAGTTCAATCGAATGTAGTTTTGCAGAGCAAGAAACCAAGTTGCATGGTCAGCCTCTTGCAAGTCTATTGCTACGATGAGCTTCAGTCCATCACCCGAAGGACTGCGGAAGGCCAGTTCCAGTTCGAAGTTTTCCTTCATCACCTCATCGTGTATGAATTGCTGCTTGAGGTCTTCCACCTGTTCGTAACCGATGTGGTCGATGTCGATGCAGAGCAGACTGGAGTGCTGGATGAGACCTTGGTCGTTGCGACTGCTGAAGGTGCCGCTTGCTAGGATGTAGTCAAACTCCTTTGCCTTGAAAGCCTTGCGCTCTTTCTCGTCGGCAATGCCACGGAGCGTGTCCGTGGCTTGCTTGTAGAGCAGAGGGTTGGTGATGTAAGTCCAAAGATGGTAGATGCTCACACGGTTGTGGCTCAACACGTTAGAGATGGGATGTCGGTAATATTGCATCCGATGCTCGTGGAGTTGGTCAATGGTCATTGGCATGGTGTGCCTCCTTCCTTTGCTGGTTGCTCGGCCTTTGGCATAACCTTGTCTTTTGGCATAGGCTTCACTCTGCTGTCTCTGTAGGATTCCTCCATGAGTCGTTGCAGGTCGCTTTCCTTGTAGTAGCATCTTCCGCCCATCTTGGCGAAGGGCAGCTTGCCGTTGGAACGGAGCGTCTGCAAGGTACGCTGACTGATGTGAAACATCTCCATCACCTCATAGTTGTCGTGCCACTGGTCGAGTGGGGTGAGGGTAGGAGCTTGCACGGCTTGTGTAGACTGCACACTTTGCACGTTTTGCAAACCTTGCAAACTTTGCAAAGGCTGCAAGGTTAGTGTTGTGGCTGGTTGTGAGTCTTGTATGCCTGTGTCTTCTTTTTTGTACGTGCCATACTGTGCTTCAGGCATCATACTGTTTATTATGTCTTTTTTGTTCATTTTCCGAACCCTAACGATGTGACGTATGGATTCGGTTGCAAAAGAACTTGGTCTATCTTGGGCGACGAAGAAATGTATTCTGGTCTGTTTTGGCCTATTTTGGTCTGGTTGGTCTAAATAGGTCTAGCTCTAAGATTTTTACGGAAAACTAAAATTTTTAAAGAAATTCTCAAAAAAGTTTGGTAGATTCGAGAGAAAGTTGTATATTTGCAGCACAAGAACCCGCCAAGCCTCTTTTTAATGCTTAAATCGGCGGGTCGTTTTATTTTTGTATGTAAATTATGATATGCAGTACAATAAACAATATACAGCCCCATCAGAGCTATTAAGAATAATGGAAGGTAGAGGTTTGGATTGTTCGGATGTATCTGATGCCGAAGCTTTGCTAAAATCAATAGGTTATTACCGATTGAGTGGCTATTTGTACCCTTTTCTTAAAATTCCTAAGGAAGAGCATCTCTTTAAGGTAAAAAGCAGTTTGGGTAAGGCAATCCAACTTTATGACTTTGATAGGGATTTGCGTTTGTTGATATTTAACCAGATTGAGCGTATAGAGATAGCTGTAAGAAGTGCAATTGTTAATATATCGTGTGCAGAGACTAACGATGTGTTTTGGATGACTAACTCTTCTTGCTTTGCTCATCTTGACAAATTTTCTAAGACAAAATCACTGATAGATAAGGAACTACAGAATACACGTGAGGATTTTATAAATCATTTCAATCATGTTTACGACAATCCTTACCCTCCATCGTGGATGATTTCAGAAATCATTCCTTTAGGTGTATTGACGAGAATATATGAAAATATAGCTAGTAACCAGCTACGTAAGAAAATAGCAAGATATTTTGGCTTGACAGTTCCTGTTTTTATTTCTTGGATGACTATAATAACATTGACAAGAAATACTTGTTGCCATCATGCGCGCCTTTGGAACAGATATTTGTCTTTGCGTGCATTGGCAATGAATCGACCAAGCTTTCCGTGGGTGTCAAATGATGTCGTGCAAGGAAAGGTGTTCTTTACCCTTTGTATATTGAAGCATTTTATAGATGTGGTCTATCCTCGAAATTCTTTCAAGCAGGATTTAGTAGAGCTATTAAAGAAGTATCCAATTGTTGATACCAAAGCAATGGGGTTTCCTGAAAAGTGGCAAGAGCAACAGTTGTGGCAATAGCTGTACTATGTGTGAAACAAGTACGGCTATTGCACCTCATTTTTTATATTGGCATATTCTTGCTCTATGTCACCTGAGTATTGATACGGTTTCAGCGACTTGGAATTACGGTTTATTGCAAGTCTGTATTTCTTAAATGCTTCACCGTTTTGCCCCATGACAACCTTGGTGCAAAATTGGTCGTATGCAGTAAGTGTATATCCTGTCTCATATTTGTCCTTTATCCATGAGAAAAAGCCTAGATAGTCGAGCATGGCTGCGGCATGAGCAGGAGCATCAAGCATCTGCTCTATTAGCTTTATAGCTTTTTCTTTTCTTCGATTATCATTGTTGGAGTCAAGGGCGACAATCTTTGGCATTTTCAAGAATTCATATTGTGTAGTGTCCTCTAAGAATCTTTCTGCCTTGTTTAGAGGGCGTTTTTCTTTTTGTTGGTTCTCTTCTGTTGCCACAAGGGCGTCCTTGTGTCGTATGACGATATTCTCCTCTTGGATTTTATCTTTCTCATTTTGATATTTGTCAAATTCTTCTTCCGTTGGAAAGACTCCTTTCCATAGGAAAACGAAATCTCCAAAGTCATCGTCAAAGTCAAGGTTACCTTGGGTATATAACAGGGGAGAGAATGTTAGGATTAAACTGAAGTATAGTTCTGTGAGCATATTTTGTAGTAATACAGCGACGTTTTTATTCTTGCCAGCTTTACATGAATCTATCTCTTTGCTATAGTCTTTGATGGTGGTCATAAGGCTTTTTATCTCTGGTCGGACAAACCGATCGTCTTTCATAATGGAATGTAGTTCCACCAAAGCCCAAATGGTGCGTCGCTTTTCCAAGTCGAGAATGGTCTTGTACATTCTTAGTGTTGGAGTTGAAATTTCTGGGCATGTCATAATGTCTGACAATACAGCTTTATACACTCTCGTATATGAATCTATCTGTGTGGAGCGATTCAAGCAGCTTATAGTATTTCTCTGCTCTCGGTCTTTGTGATATATCTCCTTTACTTGGGTCAGACTATCAAGTGCGTTGATGATGTCTTTCTCCAGTTCTAGCAAATTGCCTCTTTCCTTAGTATGGCGCAAAAGGCGCATCAACAGAGACTGCTTCTCGAATGAAACAGTCTCTGTGATAAGGTTGGGGCGAAGCTCGCCCCTTAGTATTGATTCTGTGATGGGTAAAATCATAGCATCCAAAGATTATTTTTTCCAAACTCAGTTAATTGCCCATTCGGGAAATGTGGTACAAACTTAGCGACCAGTGCTGCATACGCAATGGTGATAGGCATACTTCGCATGGAAACAGATTTCCAGTTGATGCGAGTGGTCTGATAGGTCAAGGTGACAATCTCCTTGACGTCTTGTTCTGTCAATTCCTTTTTGTTCCGTCTTCCTGGCATGATGGAAATCTTGACAGGGAACGGTCTGAGAAACGGCATTTTTTCACCAAATCCACCATATCTCTCATTGTTGTATAAGAGGTATTCGTGGCAACCTTTACGAGTGCGGAGATGTATGTATGTGCCGCTTACTGGCATCAGCACGTTGGTGCACGATGTGTCGAAAGCCATTAAGTCCTCATTGTCCGTCTCTGTGACATGGATTACAATGACAGGACAACTAACTTGACAGGTTCGCAAGGCATCCTCTATGATGTCAGACTCTTCACGATTCAGCTTCTTGTGATAATAGATGATGAGGCGTGAGGGGTGCTTGAACTTTCCGTAGAAGTTCAATATAGCCTTGATAAGGGTGGCTCTCAACTCTTCGAAGTTGCCTTTGAGACAAGCATCAAAGTTGTGTAACTCTCCCTCTTTGTCGAGGCATACTGCTGATCCGATATATTGTTGGTTGATGCCATGCTCTCTGTAAGCACCGATTCCTACAATCATATCATTCTCTTGGCTAGGATAGGCTATCTTCCATGCTTTGCCCCCTTCTTTGCCGGCTATAGCTGCTGCGATGTTGGGCACCATATAATTGATAAAACTGTTCTCATCCACTCTCTTTTTGTGAATCACTTGTGAGCCAATGTTATATTTCATCAAGAGATACTTCATGTCGTAATAGAGGTGGTAATGAGGTGATGAGACATCATCTCTGTCTACGTCTGAAATGATGATAGCAAAGTATTTCTTGTCGTGCTCGAAGTTCATCGCCGTAAGATGGTTCTCTAGTTCCGCCAAAGCATGCTCGTCGTCAGAGAACATAAAGTTCATGCCATTTGCCCAGGCATGATTGCCCATCCATATCGTATGGTATAGATAATTGTTTGTGTCGATGTCATCTGGTGACAGGCGGTTTTTGGGAGCATTCTTGGAATCCTTTCCTTGTTGGAAAATGTAGTACAAACGCCAAAGGGTAAAATTCTGAGAACGTGGACAGATAAAGAAATGTCGATGTTCTGTAGGACGCTCTGCAGCTCCAAATCTCTTGAAGCAGTAGCCTGGACTAACATTTGTCTGGTTGTTGCCAAATCTCAGCATTTTGGCTTTTTCCTCGACGATGTTGATTTTCTCTTCAGCCAGTTGAATGAAGTGGGCGTTGTTGGGCAAATCCACTCCTACGCTTTCAGTGAAAGCTGGAATGTTTATCCATTTGGATATGAAATTTCTTATGCCGTTATATTTAGTAACATATTTGTTGCCATCTCGATGGTAGTGAGTAGGGATTTTGAGTCCGCTCTTGATGCTGTGGTTTACGATGGGGTATATTTTCCCATTTGTAGCCTCCATGTGGTGTTGTCCTATTTCTGATTTCTTCAGAATCATAGTTCCTGCGATGACACGAAATTGCTCATCTTGCAGGGACTGCAAGAGGTAAATAGGTGTTTTCCCGACAAGGGATTTGCTTCCTTGTGTAATATCTAGTTGCCAACCATCCTTTATCTGGTCATTGTATCTTATGGTCAAGCCATATCGCTGGTATGTCCAGTAATTGGTACCCTCGTCCGCTTCCTTGATGTAAACTTCTATGCCACCAATGAAATCCTTCTTGCAAGGACAACCATATTGTCGAAAGTAGCGAATGATTTTTCTATATAGGTATGCCTTGGTCAAGCGAATGTCTTCCTCCGTGTTGAGGTTGTCAAGAATTAGTTCTTTTAGGGAGTTTTTCGTATCCTTCAAGTTGGCTTCTAATTCATCTTCCCAGACAGGGAAGTATACCTCGTCTATGTTTTCAGGAGCATTGAGTTTTTTCCAAATAAGTGTGTCTCGCAATTTGCTGAAATGAACGCTCCCGCTCTTGATAGATTTTTGGAGGTTAGTGCATAGACCTCCTACACCAGCGAAAAGACTGATGGCTGTAGGCTCTTTCTTTACTTTTATAGCGAATGAATTGATTTCCATCCTTTTCTCTTTTTAAAATTTGATACTTGTCCTAGTTTGCCAGAGGCATCCTTAGACGTTTTTATTTTCGCAAAGTTACGGAAAATAGTTGAGATAAAAGCAATAATTGCAGAGAAAATGCAGAGAAAATTGAAAATTAATGAGTTATTCTAAATTTTATTATTAAATTTATTGCAAAATTTGGAATAAAGTACTTCTTTATTTGTAAATGTTTGCTTTTTCTTCGTTCTTTTCCATAAAATATTGTCGATTTTCAAATAATATTTGTATCTTTGCACTTGGATTTGGTTTTGGCCATTTCCAAGACATTTTAGTAAAAACAAAGCATTGACTATTATTTCGCGTTCACAAAGAAAAAGCCTGAGAAACTGATTTCTTTTCCGCAGAAGGAGTAATCGGAATGCTGTTTGCTGTGAAGCCTCTGTTTTAGAGGAAGTTTGCTCGCACACTCATGTGTATTGTTGATGTTCATACCTATACGGTGTGGACATCCGTTCCTACATGAGTGGCGGGTTTTCATTCTCAGGCTTCCCGTGAACGCGAAAGGAAAGGGGTCCGCACCTTTTTCTTTTCTCCATCCATGATGCTCTCTCCTTGCAGCAAGCCGTCTTGATAGTTGGATGCGACTTAAAATAACTATAAGATGGCAGCGATTAATGATTTAATTGCTCGAATACAAGATCCGGAACTTCGCCTTCATGTGGCAAAGGAGGTGAAAGAGCTGACCAAGCATAAAAAGTTTGGACTTGTGTTTGAGAATCATGTGCCAGAGATGACTTTGCTCTATGACTATCCTATCAGCCGTGGATGCAAGGTGATTCGCAAGGTGGATGATGACAAAAGGCTCACAGAGGATATTCTTTGGGAGGTGATGAGTGTGTGCCGTGGGATGGCTACTTGCCACCATTCTATAACAGGTGAGGAACTGCAAGTTTCTTGCCAAGACCTCATTTGTGTGGCAAAGAATGGTGAGCCAATTTACCCTTGCCTTAAATATGTGGACTCTGTTCAAAATGCTCCCGATAGCGACCTTTGGCACACGTTGATAGAAGCGGACAATTTTCATGCTCTCCAGCTCTTGGCTTATCTTTATCCGCAACAGGTGGATTGTATCTATATAGACCCTCCCTACAATAGTGGTGCTACCGATTGGAAGTACAATAATAATTATGTAGATGGCAATGATAGTTACCGTCATAGTAAATGGTTGGCTATGATGGAGAGTCGGCTGTTGCTTACCAAGAAATTGCTGAATCCTAAGAATTCGGTGCTGATTGTAACTATTGATGAAAAGGAGTATTTGCATCTTGGATGCTTATTGGAGGAAATGTTTCCTGAGGCAAATATTCAGATGGTGAGTAGCGTAATAGCACAAAGTGGTGTGGCTAGAAGTAATTCCTTTTATCGAACAAACGAGTTTCTTTATATAGTACAATTTGGGGATAGTGCTGTTCAAAAATTACCTTTATCCGAAGAATGGGAGTTAGGGAAAAATAAAAGTCAAGGTGCTCAAGGTATAGTTTGGAATCAATTAAGAAGAACAGGAACTAATAGCTTAAGAACAGATAGGCAAAATTTGTTTTATCCTATCATTTTCAATGAAAATGCCTCTCAAATCTTGGACATAGGCGAAGCTATGCCTTTGTCAGAACATCCTTCTTCTGTAATGGAGAAAAAGGCTAATCGTTTGTTTTTATGGCCAATTAGACCGAATGGAACAGAAGGAAACTGGCAATTAGGGAAAGATGAATTAAAGGAACGTTTGTCTAAAGGTTATATAAAATGGGGAAAAATTACGAATACGGGTATCTATGTTACTTTTTTAAAAAGGGGAAGCATACAAAAAATAGAAGATAAAGAAGTAAATGTTGTTGGTAGGGATGTTGTAAGTGGAACAGTACTTGTTGATAATTCCAATTATTCTAGGTCTTTTATTCCTGGAACACAATGGAATATTGCAAATCATGATGCTAGTTATAAAGGGACACAACTTTTGTCTAAATTTATCGGCAATCGCTTCTCCTTCCCAAAATCCCTTTATGCTGTCCACGATGCCATCCGTTTCTTCGTTGCCAACAACCCAAACGCTCTCATCCTCGATTTCTTCTCGGGCAGTGGTACAACCCTTCATGCTGTTAATCTCTTGAATAAGGAGGATGGCGGACATCGCCGTTGCATCATGGTGACCAACAATGAGGTGAGTGCCGAGGAGGAAAAGGCATTCCGAGCCAAAGGTTTGCACAAGGGTGATGAGGAATGGGAGAAGTTTGGCATCGCTCGCTATGTGAACTGGCCTCGTACAAAATGCTCCATTCTTGGTGTGGATGTGAATGGAAACCCAATCCAGGGAGATTACATTACTTCCAATACGGAAGAGAAGGTGGTAAAAAGAAGTATCAAGCAAATTAGCCTTGACCTTCGTGATGATTCCTTGGGAACAAAATTGAAGAAACAAATCGTTGGCTTGATTGGCGACAAGAAAATGCCACAAAATGCGGTTAAGGCTGAATGCCCATATCTTGTGCCAGAGGATGCTAATAATGCAATCCTCTTCGACGTTACCAAGATAGACGGGTTTATGGAGGATATTCATGAGAGTATTGATACCATCTACGTGGTTACTTCTAATAATAAGGCATTCACCGCAGCCAAGAAGGAACTGGATGAGTTGCCCGAAAAGATAAAGACTGTACCTGTTACGATTCCGATGGCTGAAGGCTTTGTTGCAAATGCGGCTTACTATAAGTTGACTTTCCTTGATAAAGATAAGGTTTCGCTTGGCGCCCAGTTGAACGAACTGCTGCCTATCTTGTGGATGAAAGCAGGTGCCCATGGTGTGTGTCCTACTCATGTGGATGGTGAGTTTATGGTATTTCCCGAGAACAAGATGGCTGTCTTGAACGATGAGTTTGCCATAGACGAGCTGAAAGAGGCATTGCGGGACAAGCCAGAGGTGGAGACCGTTTACATCATCGAAGATAGTGAGGAGAATTATCGCACGTTGGCTGCAAGTCTGAATGTTAAGCAGACTTATCAGCTTTACCGTGACTATCTCGACAACTTTAAGATTAATATAGAAAGAAAACAATAAGGCACGTATGTTAGTAGATTTATTTGAATTTCAGAATAAAGCACTTGGCAGTCTGCGAGAGCGACAGGTGAAGGCACAGCGTCGCTATAAGCAAGATGGTGAGAAGAGCATCATACCTTTTACAGCCCCTACGGGTGCTGGCAAGACCATCATCATGTCTGCATTCATTGAGGCTCTCTATACTGGAGACACCTATCAAGGGACTCAGAATGATGCCATCGTGCTATGGATAAGCGATGCACCTGAACTGAACGAGCAGAGTAAGGACAAACTCTACAAAGTGGCAGACAAGTTGAGAAATCGCCAAGTTGTGACTATAGATGAGCAGAACTTCAAGGCCGACAAACTTCAGTTGGGTACCATTTATTATGTGAATACCCAGAAATTTGGGGTAAACAGCAATCTTGTGAAGTATAGCGATAGCCGTAACTATACAGGTTGGGACTTTATGCGCAACACGATAGAGGAGTATGGTGACAAACTTGTGGTTATCATTGATGAGGCTCATCGTGGTGCCAAGCCCAATGAGATTGGTACGCAGATGAGTATCATGCAGAAGTTTGTTCTTGGTTCGGAGGCAGACAATATGCCGTCCATGCCATTGGTAATCGGCATGAGTGCCACCTTGGAACGATTCAATGAATTGGTGAAATCTGCTGATTCTACGCTGTTGCCTAAGGTGGAGGTTACTCCCGATGAGGTGCGTGCGTCAGGCTTGCTGAAGGATGAGATCAAAATACACCATCCTCAGACAGGAGAGGCTTTCGCCGAGATGACCTATCTGGCGGAAGCCGCAAAGGACTGGAAAAGTAAATGCCAGCATTGGGAGGCGTATCGTCAACATGAGGATGTGGAAGTGAGACCAGCCTTGGTGGTTCAGGTAAAGAACAAAAAGGATGATAAGTTGTCTGAAACCAACCTCGACGAGTGCTTGCGCATCATTGAGGCTCATGCCGGGATTTCATTGAGAAGTGGTGAAGTGGTACATACTTTCGACATCAAGGAATCCATTACTGTCAATGGGCTTGAAGTGCGTTATCTCGACCCTTCACGAATATCGGAGTCCAAGGACGTAAAAGTCATCTTCTTCAAGGATAATCTTTCCACAGGTTGGGATTGTCCAAGGGCTGAGACGATGATGTCGTTCAAGGTGGCATCAGGTTACACCAACATCGCCCAACTGCTAGGAAGAATGGTGCGCACTCCTTTGCAGAAACGAATAGAGACTGATGATACTTTGAATGAAGTACAGCTTTTCCTTCCTAATTTTGATGCGGTTACCGTAGAACGGGTGAAGCGAGAATTGGAAGGTACGATTCCTACTCATGTGGAAACCAATCCTTCGCCTAAGCAGGAATTGAAACTTAGGGGCAACTTGCCTTGTGGACTTTCACGACAGGAAGTGTTCGAGGCTATCAATGCCGCTCAGATAGATAATTATGCGATACCGCAAAAAGACGTTACGGATTATCGAAAAGCTCTTTTCAAACTTTGCCATTTGCTGGTTCGCACTCGATTGTGCAGAGATGCTGTCAATAAGCTGAAGAATGATATCGTCGGTCAGATAACTGATTTCGTCAAGGATTTGCAGGATGCTGGGACTTACCAGCAGACGATGGAGAAAATCCGCACCATGAACGATGTGGTGTTAGCTTTTGATGCCTTGGGCAAAAGCGCAAAAGAGGGCGAGGATGGCAAACTCATTCTTTCAGAGTCGGATATAGATACTTGGAGCGAGAATGTGGAAACACGTTTTGGAAAAGACGGCGTGCTGAATGCTTATCGCAAGGCTCGCCTGGATGAGTATGACAATACTGAACTGCGTTTACAATTTATCCTCTACGCCAATAATCAGTCGTGTATGGAACGTCTGGATAAGTATTGCAAGGAGGCATTCTATGAATATTACGATAAGTATCGTCAAAAGTTAGAGGCTTTTGGGGAGGAAGTGAAGCGTGAATATGAGAAGATTGTAAAGGCTCACGTATCTACTTTGCCATTCGATTTAACCTTGCCAGACTTGATGGTTACGAGCAAGCATCCTGAAGGAACAGCATTTACTGATCATTTATATGTGGATGGAGAGGGGAAGGCTGTATTTAAGTTGAATGAGTGGGAGCAAGCTGTACTTGATGTGGAACAGAAAAAAGAAGGTTTCGTTTGCTGGGTGCGAAATGTTCCTAATAAGAATGGTTTTCTATGTATTCAATATCTTAATGGCGACGAATTAAGACCGCATTTCCCTGATTTTATCGTTGTGCGTCGTGTGGATGAGCAGTTTGAGTTTGTATTGCTTGAACCTCATTATACTGGCTATGCAGACTCTGTTCCCAAATTGAAGGGAATGGCAGCATATTCAGAGCGTTGTTCTGCTATTAAGCGTAATGAGATGATGCGCATTGTGGATATAGCGACTGGTAAGAAAGTGGAATCGCTCAATGCAGCTTCTTCCTCGGTTCGTAATGATATTAAGCATTTGATGAGCCAAGATGATTTGAACAATTTGTTTATAAGGTATAATAAATAGAGAATCAGGAGGCAATGATAAAGTGAGAGTCTTTGCCTCCTGTTTTAGCTTTTTAGTTCTTCAAGCACCCAATAGGCATCGCCGTATGCGGAACCGCATGTATGGTGGTGTGAGAGGTCGGTAAATGCGAAAATAGGAGACAAACGCCTACGATTAGTGTTTACCTCCTACTCGATTGTATAAAAAAAGTCCGGCTCTCTCTCGAAAGTCGGACTCTTAAATTTTTGAGTTATTTTTTGGGAAAAGTGGGTAGTGATGGATTCGAACCACCGAAGGCATAGCCAGCAGATTTACAGTCTGCCCCATTTGGCCACTCTGGTAACTACCCAAAAGCTTTATGTCTCAAAAGCGAGTGCAAAGGTAATGCTTTTATTTGATATTACCAAATTTTTTCGGTATTTTTTTCTCTTTTCCTTCAAAAAATGTTCTTTTTCCCCTATAAAATAGGTTTTTCCCCTCTCTTCCCCCTTTTACCTTTTTACCCTTTTACCCTTTTACTTTTTTACCCTTTTACCTTTACCACATGTCTTCTGCGGTGTTTTCTCGACAGCCTTCTGTGCTTGTAATGCTCATACTTCTTGATGGCAACGAATACCGTGAGGGCAAGGACTACGGCCAGCAGGAAGATAACGATGCCGCCGCCCAGATTGTCGCCCTTCACCTTCGACCACATATCCAATACCTCGGGAGTATGATCGCCGGCATCATGAATCATGGCGCATCGGGCTACTATGCTGCTGTCTGGATACATGATAGGGTTGAGATGGGCATTCCTGCCTTCCTCGCCAAAGAAGTAGGCCAGATTTACAGGTTGGGGATAAGCCTCAGTATCGCTCATAGCTTCTAATACTTTCTTGCCTGCCACGCTGCTCACATATCCTGTAGTCTCCATATTAGCGAGTGCCACGTCTTCCTGACAGAGATAGTTGATGAAATAGGCGGCAGCCTTCGGATTGCGGGAATATTTAGGGATTACCCAACCGTCGAACCATACATTGCTTCCTTCTTTCGGTACTTCATATCCCAGTTCTACACCCACTTTCCCGGCTTCTTCAATAGCCCAGACGGCATCACCGCTCCAGGTCATGTTGAGATAGGCTTTGCCTTTGGTCATGGTCTCCTTGCCGAAGTCGGCTTCCCATCCTTCAATGTTTGGCTTCAGAGCTTTCAACTCTTTCTCTACTGTGGCTACGGCAGCGGGTGAATAGTCGTTCATCAGCTGTGGTATGGTCACCTTGCCTGTTTCCAGGTCTTTACGGTGTGCCCAGATGAGGGCGGTGCCATAGGAGTCGCGGTAGGAATCCTTCATCAGGAGTTTGCCCTGATATTTTCTGTTCCATAAAGTTCCCCAGGTCTGTGCATCATTTATAGGTACGTGCACCTTATTATATAGGATGCCACAGGTTCCCCACATGTAAGGCACGGCATAATGGTGGGCGATGCGCCCATTGTTGGAGGTGGCATCTATCTGCTCAACAATGTATGGTGATACGTTGCTGATATAGTTGGGCGTCTTGCCGAAGGCTGTGTCGATAGGCAGGAGAAGGTCTTTGCGGAGCATGCGCTCGATGATATATTCTGACGGGCATACCACGTCGTAGTCTTCATGACCTCGCTCTATCTTGGTAAGCATCACCTCATTGATGTCGAAGGTCTGGTAGATGACTCGGATCTTCTTGCCGGTCTGCTGTTCATACCATTTCGGAAAGTTGGCAAGAACGTCTTCATCTATATAATCAGCCCAGTTGTAGACCTTCAGAATCTCCTCACGGTTCTCTTTGTTGTAACAGGAAGAGAGCGGCAGAATCATCAGCAGGCTAAGAAAGAGAAAAACGATGGCCTTAACTCCTTTTACTCCACTGACTCCTAATAATATCTTGTTCTTCATTCTCATTTCTTCTTATTTTTCTCAGAACGTTTGTTGATGATAATCAGCATCACCAGTACCAGTACGAAGATGATGGTACTCAGCGGCCGAAGTTCTGGGGTCAGTCCTCCCTTTCTGGCATCGGCATAGATGAATGTGGAGAGGGTTTCCAGACCTTCGTTACCTATTGTGAAGATGGTGACGGCGAAGTCATCGATACTCATCGTGATGGCAAGCATGAAACCGGAAATCATACCCGGCAATATCTCTGGGATGATGACCTTGCGAAGTGCCTGCATCGGAGAGGCGCCCAGATCGAGTGCCGCCTCATAGAGGTTCGGATTCATCTGCTTCAGTCTTGGCATCACACTCAGGATAACGTATGGCAGACAGAAGGTGATATGCGAGAGTACCACGGTAGTATACCCCTGCGGAATGCCCAGCGTGATGAAGAGCAGGAAGAGCGAGATACCGATGATGATGTCGCCGTTGAGTATCGGAATGTTGTTGACAAACTGTATGGCGTTACGTGCATAGCGGTTGCGCAGGTTGTAGATGCCGATGGCTGTCAGGGTTCCGAAGAGCGTGGATACGGTTGCGGTAATCAGGGCGATGGTTACGGTATTGACCAGTGCAGCTGTGAGCGAATGGTGCGTGCCTTCTTCAAAGAGATTCTTGTAGAGCTGCAGCGAGAAACCCGTCCAGTTGCCCATCACCTTCGCTTCGGTAAACGAGAAGATGATGATGATGAAGATAGGGGAGTAGAGTAGCAGCAGGAGCAACCAGAGATAGCCCTGGCAGAATACTTTCTTCATCATATCCTTACTGAATAATGACTGCATCATCTGATACCTCCTTCCTGTTTACTGCCATCACCTGCGATGAGGGTGGAGGCGCCGATGAGGAAGAGCATGATGAGCGAGAGGGCTGCACCGTAGTTCCACATCGAATTGTTGATGTTCTCCTGGATGGTGGTACCGAAGAGCTTGATGTTGTTCATCGTCAGCAGTTCGGAGATAGCGAAGGTAGAGATGGTTGGCATGAATACCATCAGAATGCCACTCGCTACGCCCGGCATGGAGAGGGGCAGGATGACCTTGAAGAACTGCTGCCAAGGCGATGCTCCCAGGTCTTCAGCTGCTTCGATATAGCTGCGGTCCATCTTCTGCAGGGTATTGTAGATAGGGTAAATCATGAATGGGATGAAGTTGTAGACCATACCGAACAGGAGGGCGCCCTCACCCAGTTGAAGGTCGGCAAAATCGAAGAGGGCCACGGTGGCAAGTGTGCGCACCAGGATGTTTACCCACATCGGCAGAATGAAGAGCATGACGATGGTGTTGGCATACTTCATCTTGGTTTGTGTCAGAATATAGGCGGCCGGATAGCCCAGCAGAATGCAGAGCAGGGTGTTGAGAAAGGCGATGCCTATTGAATACACAAAGGTGTTGATGGCTTCGGGGTGTGCCAGGAACTTCTGGAAGTTGTAGAGCGTCAGGGCTCCGTTCTCATCGGTAAATGCAAACACTACGATGAGAAGCAATGGCAGTACCACAAATATCGCTGCAAAGATGGCGTAAGGTATCGACCAGCTTTGTCGCGAAGAGATAAACTTGATAATGTTCAATTTATAATTGATAATTAGGAATTAATAATTTTTATTCAAACGAAATATTCTCCTGAGGAATGGTGATAGCCACATGATCGCCTAAATCCCATACATCCTGTGTATCTACATAGAGCTTCTCGCCCCAGTCGGTATCGATGGTGAGATGATAGTGGTCGCCCTTGTAGAGAATGAAGCTGATGTCGCCTGTAAAGGTTCCTTCGCTCTCGTTGTCGAAGAGTTCTATCTTGTTGAAAGGTACGTTCACCCGGATGGTTTCGTTTCCGTTTTCATCGGTCTGAATCTTGTCCTTTATTTCTTCCGGAATCTCCATCTGGTATTCGCAGCCCAGGAATTCTATTGTTCCGTCGCCGTTTACCTTTGCATCGAAGGTGTTGGTGATGCGCTCCTTCTTCATGATGTGAATATTGTCGGGTATCACGCTCATTCCTATCGTCTGACCTACTTCGAAATGCTTGTAGTTCTGGATGAGGAATTCATTGCCCTTCTCGGTTTCTGCCAGCATCTCGTAGTGTACTCCCTTGAAAATAGAAGATGTTATCTTGCCCACAAACTGGGCGTGGGCGGTATCGGTGGAAACTTCTATATCCTCAGGACGTATCACGACATCCACTTCCTGGTTGCAGCCGAAGCCCTTGTCTACACAAGGCAGTTCGGTATCTGCCACATTCACCAGACAGTCGTGGACCATCGTTCCGCAGAGAATATTGCTCTCGCCGATAAAGTCAGCAACAAAAGCATTGGCTGGTTCGTTGTAGATATCGGTTGGTGTACCTATCTGCTGTATCTCTCCCTCGCTCATCACCACGATGGTATTGCTCAGGGTGAGGGCCTCTTCCTGGTCGTGGGTTACGTATACGAAGGTAATGCCCAGGCGTTCGTGCATCTGCTTCAATTCCAGCTGCATGTCTTTACGCATCTTGAGGTCGAGTGCTGCAAGCGGTTCGTCCAGGAGAAGAACTTCCGGTTCGTTGACGATGGCACGGGCGATGGCGATACGCTGCTGCTGACCGCCCGAAAGCGAGTTGACATCACGATATTCGTAATCACTCATGTTTACCATCTTCAGGGCACGTTTCACCTTTGGCAAAATCTCTTCCTTCGGTGTGTTCTTGAGTTTCAGACCGAAGGCGATATTGTCGTAAACGTTGAGATGAGGGAACAGAGCGTATTTCTGGAATACCGTGTTTACATTTCGCTTGTAAGGAGGAAGGTTAGTAATATCGTTGCCGGCGATGGTAATGATGCCTTCGCTGGCGGTTTCAAAACCTGCCAAAAGTCTTAATAATGTCGTTTTTCCGCATCCCGAAGGACCCAGAATGGTCATAAATTCGCCCTTTCTCACATAGAGATTGATGTTGTTGAGGGCTGTTTTCTCGCCAAATCTTTTCGACACATTCTTAATATCTATGATATGCTGTGCTGTCTTGTTCATTTTTGTTGTAAATTTGCGTGCAAAGTTACGCATTTTTCGATAAATATTGAAAGAAACAAAGAAAAAGTTGTATCTTTGCAAACGTTTTGTAGTATCTGATATACAGAACTGAATAATTATTGAATAAATATACATACATGATTGTTACAATAGAATGGATGGAGGAGTGGTTCAGACGGTTTGACCAGGAATATTTCGGGGGAAAACTGCCTGTTCCTGAACTCGGACTTACTCATGCCAAGACTCGGTTGGGGCAACTTGCCTATAAGCGGGCCTCCAGATGGGGACGCACCAAACTCTACGATTTCAAACTCTCCATGTCTACTTATTATGATATGACCGACAAGCAGGCAAAGAGTGTCTTGCTTCACGAGATGATACATTACATCATCGGTTATACTGGACTGAAAGATACCTCGGCACATGGTGTCGTGTTCAAGGGACTGATGGATAAGCTCAACTGCCAGTATGGCTGGGATATCAGAGTCTCGACATCCACCAAGGGCTGGAAGGTAAGCGAAACCGTAAGAAGCAGGAAAGAGAAGAAGGGACCGCAAATCTATCTGATGCTTGCCATCGAAATGAATGATGGAAGACATTATCTCTCGAGAGTGAATCCGAGTTTTGCCCATCGCATCGAAAATCAGCTGAAGACGGTCAGGGAAGTGGTTTCTCATCAGTGGTATACTACGATGGAGAACTATTTCGAAGACTATCCGCAGGTGCGCAGTTTGAGAGGAAGGCGCATCTCGAAGGCCGATTTCGGAAAGTTGCTCAATGTGCTCACTCCCTTTCAGCTGTAATGCCAGATGAATGTATAAGAAAAAGAATAACCAAAACTCATTAAAGATATAAAATGAAAGAAACCTGGAAAATGATAGCCCTGCTTGCAATAGCCATTGGAGGACTGCTGGCTTATGCCTTCATTCCAGAGCAAGTGGCTGAAAACATTCCGCTGAAACAGATTGGAATGGATGCGCTCACCGGTAAAAGTGAGGCAGAGCTTGCTGAAGAGGAAAAGGCTGACAGCATGATAAAGGAACCCGTGGATACGGCGGCGCAGCGAGTACTGATCTTCGGCGACTCGATGTCGGAATATCTAGGTCTGCGACTGGCTGATTATGCCAACAAGAACGGGCATAAGCTCACCTGTATTACCTGGGTGGGTTCGGGCACCAGAAACTGGGCTGCTACCGATACCCTGCAGCATTATATCCAACGTATCAAACCTACCCATGTCTTTGTATGTCTGGGCAGCAACGAACTGTATACGTCTGATATGAAGGGATGTGAAAAACGCATCCGTGCCATCCTGAGCAAGATTGGTAATATTCCGACGATATGGATCGGTCCGCCAAACTGGTGTGAGGATAATGGATATAACAAACTCCTCCGTGAGGTGATGGGCCCACGAGGCTATTATCCTAGCTACAAACTTACCTTCGAACGCCAGAAAGACGGCCGGCATCCGACTATGACTTCATCTGCCATGTGGATGGATAAGATTGTTGAATGGATGAATAGCGGACATTGTGTGCATCCGTTCCGATTGGAAAAGCCGGATAAGCGTGACCGCAGATACAGACAGATTACCATCTTGCCTCCTGGAACCAAACATAGGGCAGACAACACGGCTATGAAGAAGGATTCTCTTTCTATGCCTGTTGAGGGAACTGTGCCTGAAACCACAGAAAGTCCTGCTGCAACCAAGGAACCTGCAACTGCAGGAAAAACGGCTCCGGCTGCTGACAAGACGGTTCCAGCGGTAAAGCATGTAAACCATAAAGACTCCGTATAAGAAAGAGTTCAATAAATAATATCTTCAGAACAGACAAATGAATTATTCAACATTCGAAATAAGTGCCTTGTGGCATTGGATAGAGCGGCTGTTTGTTTATCAGGCAGATTCTCCGCTGATGATGGGCAGCATTCCGTTTGCGTTGCTCTTCATCTTCTTCCTTGCCATTTATACCCTGCTCAAGAGCTATTCGCGCACAGCCATGATGATGTATGTCATCTGCTTCAGCCTTTTCTTTGCCTATAAGGTGAACGGAATGGTGATGTGGATGCTGCCGCTTACGGCTTGCATCAATTATGCCGTAACCCAGGAAATGAGACTGCATGAGGGGAAGGCGCGCAAGGCGCTGCTCACCTTCGTGGTGCTTGTAGACCTGGCTCTGCTGTGCTATTTCAAATATACCAATTTCATCATTGGCGATGTAGTCAACGAGATGTTCAGCACCAACTTCTCCCTGCAGTCTATCGCTCTGCCTGTAGGTATCTCGTTCTATACCTTCCAGGCTATCAGCTATGCGGTAGATACCTATAAGCGCAAGTTCGACATGGAGGTAACGCTCCTGGAGTATTGCTTCTATCTCACCTTCTTTCCGCTGCTGATGGCGGGTCCTATCACCCGTGCCGCCAACCTGATACCCAGACTGAAACGAAACGAACAGGCTTCCAGCAGAATGCTGTGGACAGGACTCTTTCTTATCATGCTGGGACTGGTCAAGAAGAATATGCTGAGCGATTATATCGCACAGTTCAACAACTGGGTGTTTGATGCGCCGCAAACCTTCTCGGGTTTCGAGAATCTGGCAGCGCTCTTCGGCTACCCTGTCCAGATTTTCCTCGATTTCTCGGGATACAGCGATATGAGTATCGGTGTAGCAGCCATTCTGGGTTTCTATCTGCCCGACAACTTCTATTTCCCTTACCGCTCACTCTCGGTTACCGAGTTCTGGCGTCGCTGGCACATCTCGCTTTCCTTCTGGTTCCGCGATTATGTGTATATTCCGCTGGGTGGAAACCGGAAGGGAAAGGTGTGCATGTATTTCAACAATTTCCTCACCATGCTGGTGGCAGGTTTGTGGCATGGCTCTTCCTGGATGTTCGTCATCTGGGGTGCTCTTCATGGTTTCGGACTTGTGGTGCATAAGTTCTTCAGCCGTCAGTTGGGCATAAGCATTCCCCGTACGCTGGCAGGCAATTCCCTCAGCTGGCTCATCACCTATTTATATATATGCTTTGCTTGGTCGTTCTTCCGTGCCAAGGATTTGGGTGTGTTGGGGAAGATGTATGATAAGGTGGCAAATGATTTCAGCATCGATTATCTGGTGCCTTTCTTCCATGCCCGTCCTGCCTGGACGCTTTGCATCATAGGTGTCATGCTGAGCTATCTCTTTACCGAGCGCCAGTATCATCGTCTTCAGGCGCGGTTCATCCTCCTGCCTTGGGTGGCTAAACTGCTGCTCTTCATCATCTGTCTGCAGATGGTGGTGGAGGTTTCCCAGGAGAGTGTGCAGCCGTTTATTTATTATCAGTTCTAGTTTCGATGGTTAATATTAATATATATTTTTGAAGTAACAGACATAAACAGTAAAATTGTATGAAGAAACTATTATTCTTTTTGCTCCTGATGACGGCTGTCGTCGGTAGAGCACAGACTTCGCTTGACTTGCTGCCTGTAGGCACCGAGGCTCCCGACTTCACGATTACTGACAGTAAGACGGGTAAGAAAATCTTCCAGCTTTCAGATAAGAAGACTCAGAAGGATAAAGACGGAAAAACGGTTCCGGGTGTCTGGACCGTGCTCGATTTCTGGGCTTCCTGGTGTCCAGACTGCAGAAGAGACATGCCGATGGTGAAGGCTATCTATGACAAATACAATACCAAGATCCAGGTAGTGGGTGTTTCTTTTGATACCGATGAGGCTAAGATGAAGAAATATCTGGGCGATAATCAGTATAGCTGGTTGCAATACTGTGAGTTTAAGAAATGGAAGGAAACTAAGATTTCCAAGGATTATCACATTTCGTGGATTCCTACCTCTTATCTGATCAATCCGGAAGGTAAGGTTGCATTCTCTACCGTGAAGGCGGAGGAGATGATGAAGAAACTGGATTCGCTCGACCAGGCTGGAGCTTTGAAACCTGCTCAGGTGCAGACTGCTCTCAAGAAGGTGTATAATGAAAGCATCGATCCGATGGCTCAGATTGATGAGGCTTTGGCTAAAGCCAAGAAGAATGGCAAGTTTGTTATCTGTCAGGTAGGTGGTAACTGGTGTCCATGGTGCTTGAAGTTTGCCGATTTTGTAGAGAAGAATGCTGCGGTCAACAAGATGGTGAATGATCATTTCGAATATATTCATGTGAACTACAATCGCAGAAAAACTGCCGGTGATGCGGCGGTGAAGAAGGCTGAGCAGCTGATGAAGCGACTGAATAATCCTCAGCGTTTCGGATTCCCGGTCTTTGTGGTGCTCGATGAAACCGGAAAGGTTCTCCATATCCAGGATTCCAGTTTTCTGGAAGAAGGTAAGGGATATAACGAAGAAAAGGTGCTCAGATTCCTGAAGAGCTGGACACCTCAGGCTATTAAAGGATAAAGAAAGAGGGTGTGTCATTAACTTATGGCACACCCTCTACCTGTTTCATATCGTAATTTTATGCATTACAAACCTCTTGCTTTCAGAAATCCGGAAGCATCGGGCTTCTCCATACCTGTAAAGTCGGTAAACATTTCCAACTGGTCCTTGGTGTTGCCACGGCTCAGAATCTTATCGCGGAATGCCTGACCAACGGCTGGATCCAAGGCACCATGCTTTGCAAAGTAGTCGGCGATGTTCACAGCCAACACCTCTGTCCAGAGATAGCTGTAATAGCCTGCAGCATAACCGCCGCCCCATACATGGTTGAAGTATGATGTGCTGTAGCGAGGAGGAATCTGGGTGTTGAGCAAACCGATGTTGTGGAGCTCTTCCTTCTCGAAGGCGCCTGCCATATAAGGTGAAGGCACCTCTTCTTCGCTAATCTTGTGCCAGGCAAGGTCAAGACAGGTTGCAGCCAGATTCTCGCCCAGTGAATAAGCGGTCTGGAAGCTGATGCTCTTCAGCATGCGCTCTTTCAGATCGGCTGGCATCGCAGCACCGGTCTCGGTATGACGGGCGTAATGGTCGAATATCTCCGGAATAGAAGCAAACGATTCGTTAAACTGGGATGGCATTTCTACGAAATCGCGGGCAACAGCTGTTCCTGAAAGGGTATTGTATTTGCAGTCGGAAAGGATTCCGTGAAGTGCATGACCGAACTCATGGAACAGGGTAGTAACCTCATCCCATGTGATGAGAGATGGCTGACCCTCCGGTGCCTTGGCGTTGTTGCATACATTATATATGATAGGCAACTGGCCGCGCTGTTTGCTCTGCTTGGCAAAGGCGCTCATCCATGCACCGCCACGCTTGGTAGGACGGCGGAAGTAATCGCTGTAGAAAAGGGCGATTGGCTTGCCGTTCTTGTCGCTCACCTCGAATACTTTCATGTCTGGGTGATAGGTAGGAATATCCTTGCGCTGTTTGAAGTTCAGTCCGTAAACACGATGGGCGGCATAGAACACACCGTTCACCTGTACGCTGTCGATGTTGAAGTATGGCTTGATCTCATCATCGGTAATGTTGAGCATCTCCTTCTTCATCTTCGCAGAATAATAGAATCGGTCGTATGGCTGCAGCTTGAAGTCCTTGCCCTCCGTCTTCTGGGCATACGCTTCTATCGCCTTGGTTTCAGCATCAGCCTTAGGAGCATATTCCTTGATGAGCTGCTTCAGGAAATCATCCACATTCTTGCTGTTCTTAGCCATCGTCTTTTCGAGCGAATAGTCGGCATAGTTGTCATATCCCATCAGCTTGCCCTTCTCGGCACGCAATTTGGCAATCTCGGTTACGATAGGGAAGGTGTTGAATTTTGGGTTGGTACCGTCGGCACGGTGGATGCTTGCCATATACACCTTCTTGCGCAGTTCGCGGTTCTGGAGATTGGTGAGGATAGGCTGCTGGGTGGTGTTGATGATGACGATGCAGTAAGGTGCCTTGCCTCCGCGGCTCTCAGCATCTTTCTTGCATTGTGCAATGTCTGCATCGCTCAATCCGGCGAGTTCTTCCTTGCTGTTCACCCAAACCACGGCGTTGTTGGTAGCGGCAGGAAGAAGGTTGCCCCATTCCTGCTGTAACTCAGAGATGCGGGAGTTGATCTGCTTCATGCGCTCCATCTTCTCGGCAGAAAGGAGGGCACCTGAACGTACAAAACTCTTATAGATAACCTCAGTAAGGCGCTTGTCTTCGCCCTTGAGTTTCTTATATTCATTATCGTAAACATACTTGATGCGCTCGAAGAGTTTCTTGTTGAACGAAATCTCATTGTCGAGTTCGGTCAGCAATGGGGTAGCCTTCTTTTCGGTTTCGGCGATGCCCGGAGTTTTGTGGGCACTGGTGAGACCGAAGAAGATGTTAGTCACCTTTTCTAGTAGCGCACCGCTCTCTTCATAGGCGAGGATGGTGTTCTGGAAGTTAGGCTTCTTCTTGTTGTTTACTATCTTCTGGATGTTGGCACGCTGCTCCCTGATAGCCGCTTCGATGGCTGGCAGGTAGTCGCTCTCCTGAATCTTGCTGAAGTCAGGAGCACCGAATGGAAGACTGCTCTTTGTTAAAAGAGGATTCTGACGGTTACCGCCCGCAGTCTGTGCGAACGATGAGGCTGGCATCTGCAAGAGTGTTGCAGCCAAGCCCAGGGTAAGGAAAGTCTTGTTAAGTTTCATCATGTTTCTTTGTTTATTTGAAATTCGTTTGCAAAGATAGTGATTTATTTCGGATTATCGCATTTTTATTCATATTTCTTATGGAAAATCAGCAGACAGATGGCTCCTGCCAATGCCATCGGAACACCGATAAGGGCAGGGAAGTTGTATCCTAATCCCATCGCAACAGGAATACCACCGAGGAAAGCTCCCATGGCGTTACCCAGATTGAAGGCGCCCTGAATGCAGCAGCCGCCCAGCATTTCGCCACCTTTGGCATGCTTCACGATGAGGAATTGCTCAGGCGATCCGATGCCGAAAAGACAGGCGCAGCAGATGAACATCAGCACCACAGATACCCAGCCGAAAGGGGCGAGGAAGAAGGTGAGCAGAAGTGCAGCTGCTGCCAGAAACTGGAGATAACAGGTAAAGCGGCCCGGCTTGAAGCGGTCGGCAAGCAAGGCACTCACCTGATTGCCTACTACCATTCCGCCGCCTGCAAGAATCATCAGCAGAGAGATGCTGGCTGCGCTGAATCCGCCCTCCATCTGAAGCAGCGGCGAGATATAACTGAACCAGCAGAGGATGCCGCCATTGCCCAGGAAGGTGGCGGCGATGATGAGCCACGGAGCCTTTTTGCGGAGAAAATGGAACTGTGCCTTCATACCGTTGTTTGGCAGTGCTTCTACATTTGGAACCCATCTGTGAATCATGTATAAGGTGATGAGTCCGAGCACGATACAACTGACAAAAGGTACTCGCCAGCTGAACATGTGACTCAGGAAGGTTCCCACCGGCACACCCAGCAGGTTGGCCACCGGCATACCTGCGCACATCATTGCCACGGCATTGGTTCCCTTACCCTCTTTGGCAATCTTTACCGCCACGATGGTACCCGTTCCGAAGTAGGCGCCATGAGGCAGACCTTCTATAAAGCGGGCGCAGAGCAAGAGCCAGTAGTTAGGTGCTACTGAGGCGATGACAGCTCCGAAGGTGATGAGCGAAGCCAGGAACATCAGGATATTCTTGGGTCTGTATTTATGCATGAGAATCAGCGAGAAAGCTCCGGCGCAGACGCCGAGTGCATAGATAGAGATGAGATGTCCTGCTTCCGGGATGGAAACGTTCATGTTGTTGGCGATGTCTGTAATGATGCCCTCGATGATGAATTCAGCGATGCCCAAGGTAAAGGTACCCAGCGCGAGTGCAAATAGTCCTTTTTTCATTTGTTCTTATGAGTCAATATTATCCTTAAAAAATAGTTTCTCTCTTATTTTATGTCTTTGTAAGACAATAGTTTCAGCCTTTTTTACATATCCTCCATCGACAATCCTTGGTATCCGATATCGAATTTCTTGAATTTTCCTGTAGCCTGGAAGAAATGCTCGGCTTTATCTTTTAAAATGCCGAGATTTATATCCTTAGCTTGGCGTTTTACTTCATAAAAAATAACCTTCTGCTCCAGTTCATCGGCAGCGATAATATCGATTTCATTCTCTCCCTTTCTGTCCCACCAGGAGGCTATCTGGGTATATTCTTCGCTCTCTATCATCTTGGCAATAAAATATCTTTCCAGAACCTTGCCGGTGTATGTGGTGTAGCTCTTATCCATGACCATTTTTAGTTTTTTATTGGCGCCAACCTCTATCATGTATCCATATTTGTAGATGTAGCGAAACCAGACGCGAAGGAAGTTGTCTTCTATCTGATAGCGAATGTTGCGATTGGTCTTTTGGAACATCGGTATATAACGGGAGATCAGGCTATAGTCGTTCTCCAGTTTGGTGAGATAGCCCGAAAGTTCTATTTTCATGATGCTTTCTATTTCACCTCGAGTTGTGTAGCCTGAAGCGATAAGTTGCAGTATCTCGAAATAGCGGGCATAGTCTTTGCCAAATTCTTCTATCAGCATATTTTTTCCTTCGTAGATGAAATAAGAGTTTTTTGCAATAAACCGCTCTGTCATCTGTTCCTTGGTCGTGGCTCCTGCATCCATCATCATTTCTACATATTCTGCTACTCCGCCTGTATAACTGTAGAGAGCCAGTAGGTCATCATTGGTATAGGCAGAATTATATGTAGAGAGAATTTCCTTAATGACAGAAGGGGGAAATGGAGTGACTTTTATTTCTCCAGTCTGCCTACCATAAAGAGGTTGCTTGTTATTTTTAAAGATGATGTTCATAAGTGAATAAACAGAACCGCAGACCACAAGATTAATATGAGCTTCCTGTTTGTTAAGGTCCCATATCTTTTGCATATCTGAAAAGATTGATGGATTAACCCGCTTGAAATCCTGAAACTCATCAATGATGAGAGTGATAGGGCGAATCTTGGATAGTTGAAGCAGATATTTAAAGATGTCAGCAAAGCGTGTTACTTCGCCGAGAATAGGAAGCTGAAGTTTGCTCGTCATCTCTTCGATAAAATCTCTGCAGAGTTCTGCTTCTGATTTTCTTGCAACAAAGAAATACAGCATATCCTGAACATCCTCGTATGCTTTTATCAATAAGGATGTCTTACCGCTACGTCGGCGTCCGGTTACGATTGTAAAACGGGCCGTTTGCAAAGATAGATTTCTTATCTCTTGCAATTCTTTTATTTCGTTTTGTCTTCCAAAGAACTTCATATTTCTATAATTTTACAGTTTCTTTTTGATGCTATTTTTCGAAACCGCTGTTTCGAAAATGGCGGTTTCGAATGCAAAGATAATAAAAAAGCCTGAATATCAGCTTGTTTGTTCTCTAATTTAAGTTTTTTTATTTGTTTGTGTGCTTCTTGTTTTTCCGAAATGGCGGTTTCGAAAAGTAAAAATATTGGAGTTGTCAGAATTGACAATAACTCTATATAATAAGGTATGAATGCAGAAAGAAGAGGGGTTAGGAGTCCCTGAAAATTAAATATAAGAGACTTGCAAAAAAGAAAAACCGTTAAAGGTAATTAATTTATGGGGGTATTAGCTTCATATTCTGATGGAAATGCTTAATTTTGCAATTTGAGAAAAGAAAGGTGCAAAAAATAGGTATGAAACGTTCGCTCAACATATTGATGGCTTTGATGCTCTCGCTCATGGTGGTTTACTTGAGCGTGGGTACTACCGTCATGCACTGCCTTCATTATGACAAGGTGATGGTGGGTATGGTGACTGACTGTTGCGTGAAACGTAGCATGCACCATGACTGTTGCCTAGGTAAGCTGGGCGCACAGGTGAACAAACATTGCATGGAAATGGAGCTGGTGAAACTATCGCCTACGGTCTCTATCCAACACTTGGATTTCGATGCAGTACCAGTGTTTGCAGGCATCGCGCCAGCCCTTTGGCAGACGTTGCCTCGTCCTGTTATCTGTAGCATTCAGAAGGCAAGATATTGGAATCAGAATGTTCCGCATTCGCCTCCAAGGGCTTATCTTGCCCTCCTTAACTTCCTGATTATTTGATTTTTCCATATTTGCAAATAGGTTGCAAAAGTTTTTCTGTACTTTTGCAGCCAAGATTGTCGTATGCCTATCCCTATCAGTAAAATCTTAGGGTTGCATACATATATAAAAATGGTAAAATCATCCGAAGCGAAGATTTAAGATTCGGATAAAAGGAAATATATTTATGTATTCAAGATATATATTGCTCAGTACCTTGCTGGTTATTGGTGCTGAGACTTATGCAAAAAATAATAAGACAGAGGTTGTGTCTCTGTTATCATCATATAATAACTCTGTAGAAAATAACTCTGTAGATTCCTCCTCTCAGGATTCCATTTTCAAGGACGAGACCTTGCATGAGGTGAAGGTGGTGGCTCGCAAGTCGGGCACTTCCCGATTGGCTGGTGCCGTGAATGGCATCGCCGTGAACAAGGATGAGCTCTTCAAGGCGGCTTGTTGCAACCTGGGCGAGAGTTTCACGACCAATCCATCGGTGGATGTGGCTTATAATGATGCCACGACAGGAGCAAGACAAATCAAACTCCTCGGTCTTTCGGGCACTTACGTACAGATGCTCACCGAGAATCTGCCGAATTTCCGTGGTGCAGCCATCCCATACGCCCTGGGCTATGTGCCGGGACCTTGGATGAAAGGCATTCAAGTATCCAAGGGCAGTGCTTCGGTGAAGAATGGCTATGAGTCGATTACAGGTCAAATCAATGTGGATTACTTGAAGCCTGAGGATGAGCAACAGGTGGAGGTGAACCTCTTTGGCGATACCAAGAGCCGAATCGAAGCAAATGCCGATGCCAATGTTCATCTGACGGATAAGTGGGCAACGGAGATATTGTTGCATCATGAGAATATCCTCAAAAACCATGATGACAATGGCGATGGTTTCTATGATATGCCAGGCAGAGAACAATATAATGTACAGAACCGTTGGCTGTATAAAGGCAAGCACTACATCTTCCATGGCGGCCTTGGGGCTTTGAAGGAGATTCGTACCAGTGGGCAGGATGAGGAGCATGTTCATAGTGACGATATTTATCGAATCAAGCTCCATACCAACCGCTATGAGGGCTATATGAAACATGCCTTCATCCTCAATCACGAGCATGGTACCAATATTGCCTTCATGTCCTCAGCTTCGATGCACCAGCTCGATGCCCAGTATGGCAACAGGTTCTACAACCTCAATGAGAAGAATCTCTATGGCTCACTGATTTTTGAGACCAATTTTACTCATCAGCACAATTTGTCGGTAGGTTTGAGCGTCAACCATGATTACCTGGGACAGCGCGCCAATGTGAATGTTTCTCCAAGACCGGCAGTAGGGGTAGAAGACTCTCCTTATCTTTTGTCGGAGATGCAGAGAATGAACGAGAAGGAGACGACTCCTGGAGCATACGCCCAATACACCTATACGTTAGGCACGAAGTTGACAGCGATGGCAGGTGTCCGTTTCGACCATAGTTCTATCTATGGCAATTTCTTCACCCCTCGTTTCCACGTGAAGTATTCGCCTGTCGATGCCATCAGCATCCGCTTGTCAGCAGGTAAGGGCTATCGCACGGTATTTGGCTTGGCAGAGTACAACTATCTCTTGGCGAGCGGCAGGGAGTTTCAGATTACGGGTGATGGACTTAAGCAAGAGAAAGCTTGGAACTATGGTATGAGTACCGCTTTCTACATCCCGATGTTTGGCAAGACACTGAAATTGAACGCTGAGTATTACTATACCGACTTCAAGAATCAAGCAGTGGTGGATTATGATGCCAACAAGGGGCTTATCTCCATCTATAATTTGATGGGCAAGTCTTATTCGCACACCTTCCAGATAGATGCCTCTTATCCATTGCTGAAGGGCTTGGAGATAACAGCGGCTTATCGTCTGAACGATGTGAAGTGTACCTACGATTATGGCAAAACCTTGAAAGAAAAGCCATTGACCAGCAAGTATAAGGCGCTCTTCACGGCTTCCTATAAGACTCCACTTGGCCTATGGCAATTTGATGCCACCGTGCAGTTGAATGGTGGAGGCAGAAATCCTGAGCCTTACCAGTTGGCAGATGGAAGCCAGTCATGGTCTCCTCGTTTCCATAGCTTCGGACAAGTGAGTGCGCAGGTTACGAGATGGTTCCGCCATTGGAGTATCTATGTGGGAGGCGAGAACCTGACTGGTTTCAAGCAGAAAACTCCTATCTATGGTGCCAGCAACCCATGGGGAAGCGATTTCGAGCCAACCTTGGTTTGGGGACCTGTAGAGGGCAGGATGTTCTACGCAGGAGTGAGGGTACACTTTTAATTGAAAATGTTTAAAGTTGAATGATTAAAGTAAATAGAAAAGTTATGAAGAAGATTTTAGTAATGTTCACAATGATGATGGTGGCAATGGTAACCTTTGCCAAGGACATCAAGACCGTAGTGTTCACCACAACCCCACAGATGCACTGTGCGGCTTGTGAGAATAAGATCAAGAGCAACCTTCGCTTTGAGAAAGGTATCAAGAGCATTGAGACTTCTGTGCCAGACCAGACAGTCACAGTACAGTATAATGCCGACAAGACAACCCCTGAGAAGCTCCAGAAAGGTTTTGAGAAGTTTGGCTATAAGGCTCGCATCCTGAAAGATGGCGAGAAGGTTGAGAAGAACACTGGGGAGAAGTGTGACTTGATGTAATGTTCTACGTATGGCGCATCAGGTAATAAGTATAAATAGGGAACGCAGTGCGTTCCCTATCTGTTAGCCCCACTCCTTCTTCACATCAAAGCAGGGACAGGCTTTGTTGGCAAATTCATTATGACCATGAATCGTGGCTAATGGATATTCCTCCTTCAGCTGCTCGATGAGCGAGCGCATTGCCACTTTCTGGTCTCGGGTTCTTGTATCCTTCGGCTTACCTTTCTTTGATAAGCCGCCGATGTAGCAAATGCCTATACTGATGGAATTATGGCCCTTGCAATGGGCGCCAACCTCCTCTATCGCACGGCCTACATGAATGCTGCCGTCACGATAAATCACGAAATGATAACCTATGCAGCGCATTCCGCGCTCGCGGTGCCAGCGGTCAATATCCGCTACGGTGAAGTTGCGACCTTCCTTGGTCGCACTGCAATGAATGATGATTTCTTTTATCTTACGCATGATATTACTATTTTAAATGAATGAATGTTAGGGTGGAAATCCTAAAATGCTATCGAGATTTCATCACGACCCCAATCTATGATACGTAACTTGATACACTCCATCTTTTTAGAAGCCTTCCTTAATCGTTCACAAAGTCGGTCGAAGTATTCCTGAGAATGAATTACCAGCCCAGAGGCTACAGCCTTACCCAGAATGATGCATCCATATTTCAGCGTCATCGGACCATTTCCGGGCTTGAGACAAGGAGAATTGATGCCCACTTCCCAAACAGCCTGTCCCTTCCTCAGAATAACAGGCATTTTCCTACTCTTATTAGCTATAGAAACAAAAGCTATCTCATAGTCTCCTGCAGGCAAATAATGCTCAGGATGTTCTATGGTATTACAAACTTTCGTACCCTTTATTACTAATGTGCCATCTACTCCCCATCGGGTAAAGCGACGGCGATAAATGATTATTTCCATAAATATCTAAAAATAAAATTGATTTATTGATAGGGCCATTAAGGATTTCCTTACTGAAAATCCTTAATGACCGAAAATGACCGTGACCGTTAATGACCGGATGTATTAATAGTCACTTATTTTGAACCTCTATTATACAGTAGGTTGAACCTTCTGGTAACGCATATCGGGCAGCACACCTATCAATCCCTGTCGCTTCCAGTTTTTCAACATCTGTCTAACAACCTCCCGAGTAACGTTTGCTCCTTTTACCGCAATACTTTGCTGCAATGCCTGCTCGAAGGAGAAAGTAACGTCAAGCCGCTCGAAGATGGAATCATTTTTGCCGCGTCGGGAACGATCATAAGTTGTCTGACCGCAATAACTCTTGGATGAGAATGCATCCTCTATGCGACTACGGAAGAAGTAGAGAGCATTGTCCAACTGATAATCTGCCAGTATATTGAAGGCTTCGAGCATGGTTGGTGTCTGCGTCTTTACGATCATTTCCTTCCATAACAGCGGATTCTGTTTCAGCTGCTTCTCGGCACCCTGGAAACCATGTTTCTGAATCAGCGTCTCGGCCACCTTACAGAGCATGATGCAGGTCATCATTCTCATCGTGGTAGGACAGATACGGAAACGCTGGCGGGCTTTCACCTTGTCGTCATTTTTCATGGTCTCCAATCGTATCTGTTCCAGCCACTCCCTGCCCTTATTCTCCAACTTAGGCAGAACCACCTCGCCCTCCATCAGGGGCAAGAGATGAGCTATCTGCCGTATGTGCTCACGTTGAGTTTCGGTCAGCACAAAGAGATTGTCTGTAAGCGGAGTGAACGTGTTGTCCGGCGTTCGCGCCACGACAATACGGCTTTGGAAACCATCCGTATAATTGTTCACTACTCGATAGAGTGCATCTGGCGTTCCGCACATCACAACGTTCCACAAAAGATGTTCGATATGAACATTCACCGCATCTGCACTTCTTGCCTCGCGCTCATAGCTTGTTCCGTCGTAAGCCTGTCTTAACATGACAGAAAAGTCGCTCATTGCCGATTTCCACTTCTGTGCTACAGTGTCAGCTTCCGGAGTGAACGAGAAGGCGTGCTTGCCTTCAGTATTAGCCAGTCGTTCTGCAAGATTCGCCACCGTATTATTTAAAGTAAGACATCTTACAGGCAGCTTTGGTTCTTCCGGTTGCTCCTTCTTGTTCTTAGCCGCACGCTTCCTGGCTCTCCATTCATCCTCCTGCTGCTGATACATTTTGTCCATCTGTTTCACTTCCGAAGTCCATGCATCAACCACGGGGTCGATGCTTCCCTTGCCTGATGCAAAATCACCGGCAATGTAGGAGATAAGGTTCAGCGAGTTCATCTTGCCGTGAACGGAAACCTTCACGCCAGTAGCAAGCATTCCGATGGTAGGACAGATGGCTGTAATCACTGGCATTGCCAGAGCCGGCCCAACAGCACTGATGGAATCACGCACGCCTTGTGGCATCTTGGGTAAAGCATCGTAATAGAACAGATCATCCTTGGCGTTAGCTTCGTCCAAGGCATTCACCAGCGCCTCGCTGTCTTCATCTGCATTCCCGTTTGAAGCCCCCTGTTTCAGTTTCTCCTGTCTCAGCGCAGCCAGCACATCCTTCAGTCGCTTAGGCATTTGCGTGATTTTCTCGTTCAATGCCGACTTGATGCAAGCCATCTTTTCCTGTTCGGGAAACCCATCGTAGCAGGGAATAATCTGAGCCAGCAGATTGCGGTCAAAACCACAGATATGGCGCAGATTCACAGCCAGCTCAAAGGTCAGCGTATTGCGGTTGGAGCGCATCGGCTCCTGCCCATCATTATACATCTGCCACCACTTCTTAATGATTTCGCCATAAGGAATCCCGAGGTAATTGTCTTGAGAAGCAGAAGAAGAAGCTGATGAACCAGCTGGGGATGAAGCAGCAGAAGAAGAAGAAATTCTCGAATTCTCTAATTCTTGACTCTTAAAACTCCCTTGAGAATCCTTCTTGAATTCTTCCTTCCAAGGCATAAAGTGCTTGTTTGCCTTGTGCGCCCCTTCCGGTAGTTCCTCCTTCCCATACCGTTCTCTTTCTTCTAGAACCTTCCCTTCAGCTGCCACGGCAGCCTCATCGTATTCATCCTTGAAGAGCCGTGGCGAAAGGAATAGCAAATCTTCGCCATCCGATGTGGTAGTGAAATAAACCCGATTAATGTCGTGAGCCGAAGTATCCATTTCGCACTTGAGCATCGTAGCAATTCGTACCTGATTCTCCAGAACCGTCTTGCCCTTTTCGCGTTCAAACACCGCATGTCCGCCCTGTCGTGCGCTACGTTCCAGCATCAGCAGTCCGTACTTGTCCGGTTCCTTCAGCAGCAGCTTGGCAGCCTTGGCGAAAGCCTCCGGCTCATCCATATCAAATCCGAAAGCACCGCTTGGCAGTTTCATTCCCTTCACCACGCCTTGCGGATAATGGCCGGAGTAGTTAAACTGTACCAGTCTCCGTTTCGCAGCATCGTTTCCGGCACGAGCCAGGCGAAGATTCGCCTTCTGCTCATTGCTTCCACGCAACTGCTTATACTCCTCTTCCGAAGTGATGGAGCGGGCAACCTTGTGCCCATTCTCCACCTTAATTAAATAACAACTCATCTATCTTATTACTTATCGTTTTAATTGATAATCCACTAAAGCATCAGCCCCTTCTGCTGACTCAACAGTCAGCGTTTGGGCGATGTTGAGTCCTTCATGGCAGAACACCTTCAGCGTGAGCTGAATAGCCCCATCCTTGGTCTTGCTCAACCGACCATGCGCCAGTTTCTTAATCAGTTCCGACTGGCTTTTCGGCTTAGAAACTGCTACGAAATCAAATGTTCCGTCTTGCATTTGCTGAGCCACACCATGACGGCGAAAAGCTTCTACAACCCCCTGATTTACAGAATCAGGACTGAAGAGGAAATACTGCTTATCATCATAGTAAGCCATTCCACCCAACTGCACATGCTGGCAGCCGTTATTATTCACCTGCTGGTTATTAACCTGCTTCTTATTTGCTTTTTTCATAAATCTTAAATTAAAATTGAAGATGAACGAAAGAAGTGTCGTAAGTTTCAGTTTGCGCAAATTATCCCGGGACAATTCTCACGCCACCTATTTCAATTCAAGATTAATTACTTGCCAAGTTTCTCAATGTCTGTAACGAGGATGTCTTGGTAAACCTGACCATTATACTCACGAGTCGTGAATCGGAGCGTAACCGCCACCAATGTTCCCGGAGCAAACTTACACTGGGCAATGTTGCCCAGCATTGCAGCAGCATACTGGTTCTCATACTTGCCGCCCATCTCCTGGAGAACGATGTTGCATTTCATCATCTGTCCGTTCTCACTTTTCTGACTCTGTACAGCGAACGCCTCGCCCTGCTGCACCACTCTCATAAACATTCCGTTCATAATCTATAAACCGCAAGGTCTAACCTTCCTTTAAGGTTTTCTTTAATCCGCCCAACCTTGCTAAAGCTGGTGCAAAGATAGCAACACTTTCGATGCGGCGGAATAGTTGGTGAAAGAATGCCCCCTCATCTTTTCACCACTTTTTATTTCAGCTCTGCTTCAAGGATGTTTTTCATCACGATAAGCAGGCTGACGGCTCCGTCGCCCCCACAGGCCATTCGCCGTTCATATTCCTTATTAATAAGGTCGAAGAAGAGTTTCAGATAGAACCGCTCCGTAGCTTTCTTCATCTCCTTCCCGTCTCTGATATTCCTCAGCGTAGGATAGTTGATGCTGCTGTCGAGCCTTGCCAGTTTGCTGTGCGTATAGCCCAGCTTGATGACGGCTTCATAGGCAATGCCCAGAGCCGTAAGCTGATGTTTTTTTTCTGCCATGATTCCTGATCGGTTTGCGAGAGAAGCCGTGGATCACCGATGGCCATCTTCAATCACGTTGTGAGGTTCCCCGCCTCCGCTCAGGTTAAACTAAAATAAAAACACTCGGAAATGAGAAAACTGATTCCCAAATCCGAGCGCAAAGATAAGAATATTAGTCTGTAGATAAAAATACGCATAAAAAAATAAGGAGGCTATTTCTTATCAGCTGCTTATCTGCTGGTAATCAGACAGAAAGAGGGCGCTGACAGAAGTATTCCATCAACGCCCTCATTATCTTTATCTGTAACAGCTGCTTTTTATCCGATTGCAGATAATATGAATTGCTTTATTTTAGCATGCATTTCTTTGGTTAAAGTAGTATTACTGGATCCAAAATCGGCATGGTTTCCAATATAGGCTCTCACGTTCACTCCTACAGCATCGCTGATAGCCTGAATGCTTCCTGCTAACACGAAACCATCACCATAAGGAGTAACATGCAATATGCCCAGAACATTTGCTACCAGTTTCAGATTAAATCCCCATTTATTGTTTCGAGGTTGTTCCTTTTTGAGCAAAAGGGAAATTTCTTGTTCAGCACAAATATTCCTCCAAATAGTATCGTAAACAGTCCAGTCTATGTTCAGAAAGCCTCTGATTCCCCGTGTGAGTTTCTCTATCTCTTCTACCCATCTCTCCACATTAGCCTTAGCTTCTTCGTCCATCAATTCCAAAGGAGATTTCACATTCAAATAGTCTGTTACGGGTAAAATAATCTTGTTTCCTTCGTTATCGTAGCGTCTGCTTTTGTATGCCGCGATTAATTTCACAAAAAAGGGCTTATTCTTCAAACGACGAGCCAAGACCATACAGACAGCCCGGTTAGGATTACGCTCGGCAGCATCATCCTCTTCATCTGGTGCTGCATCACACATCTGGGTGAATAGAACCGTAAGAATGATTATGGCGGTGGACTCAGACTGGTGCCGTTTCACGAGATCTCCATAAAGAAATTCCACCTCATTATCACGATGTTCCTTGATTGCAGACAGCTTCTGGCGAATCATTTCCGTTTCACTCCATACTTCTACGGCATTTAGACCGTTCAGTTGTTGCTCAAGCAAACAGAGAATCCATGTCCAGGTTCTAAACAAATCATCGCCCCTATAACGGGCACGTAAGGAGGTAAGCCTCTCCTCCGAAAAACGTTCAAACTTTTCCATCCCCTAATCAGCTTAATGAGTAAATGTATCCGGCATATCCTTCATAAAACTCTTCACCTTATCCATAGCAGATTGTCCCATGCCAGGAATCGGCTGTGCTCCGATTACCAGATTATTAAACACCTCAGAATCGAGTTCACGCACCACGAATTGGTTTTTGCCGCATAATATAGCCTTTCCTTTTTCACCATTGGGAAGCATCTTTATCCATGCTCCCGCTCCTGATGCGCCTGCTATAAGTGCAGTCTGGCGCGAATTCTCCGGATCGATTTTTACCGCACCACCTTCGTTTGCACCGAATGTAAAGTCAAGATCACTATCCCAATCCTCACGAGCAGTTTTGAGATATTTATCCATCACTTTGGTCAGACGATCTAAATTGAGATGAGGGAAATGAAAAGTCACTTTACTGAAGCCATTAGGGTATTTTTTCAGCATATCCCAAAACACATTCGAACTGTAAACCGCAGATAGTTCAACCTTCAACAGTTTACTCTTCAGCAGTTTGCAGAAGGATGCTTCGAGAATATTAGCCACAGTTTTTGTATGGCTGAAAGCCGTAGATTTTCGCTCTATGGCGATGCGTTGGATTCCTGGGCGATTGTCGATGATGACCAGACAATTTCTATAATCAGCATATTTTTGAGACATCAGGTGTTCGTCGGTAATCGTTACGTTTGTAACATTTGCCACACGCATCACATAGACATTATCTTGTGGTTTCACTATTTGTTTGTGCCAGTATGGTTTCTTTCTGGCATTCTCAAACGGGAATGGTTTCTCGAAATCAGCCAGCAAAAGCTCTTCAAGCAATTGCTGGCGATTTTCAAATGATTCTTGCACATTTACTTTTACCCAGTCGGGGAACTCAAGTTGATATTCTTCGTTAGGTCTTATGATGCGTAAGAAATTGTAGTTGTAAATTGCAAATCCAGACATAGTCTTCAATGTATGTTTATTTGTTTATAAGTTTATTCAAGTTTAAATTTTATATTTATAGCCTGCTTTTTATAGCAGAATTGCCTTCAAAGGTACAAAATAATTGCGAAACATCTACATTTTATTATAAATATTAACACAAAAATGTAGAAAAAGACTTACCTAGGGATTTTACCTTTTATACAAGGAAATGAGTATAAAAGCTGATTATGTAAATAATGCTTACCGCCCCAAAACAGAGCAATATTAAAGGAAGAAACTATTCAAAGGATAATGATATAAAACATACTTATGATAGCCATGTTCGATATTTTTACTCTTCTATATAAAGAAGCAAAAGAACTGATATCAAAGTGGTTTTATAGATTTCCAAAGGGAAAAACGCAAAAATGCTCTTCCTCACATCAATTCATGCTCCAAAGAAAGAGCATTTATGGCAGAAATGAGAGTGAAGGGAAGGCGAAAATGGGGCAAAGAAGCAACGATATTGTAGGAAAAGGACGCTGACATATGTAGCTTATTTCTATACATTTACACACAGATAAAAATATATAATGGCTTATTATAAATCATTAATGCAGAACAAATTACAAGTACAGTACTAGCATTAAAAGAGTATTAATTAAAGCCTCAGAATCCGGTCATTAATGCCCGGTCATTATCGGTCATTAAGGTTTTCGGGGGCGAAAAAGAGAGCTATAATATAATATTAAAATATTTAATATATATTATAGGGGCTAAATGACCGGAAGTAATTTTTCTTAATGACCGATAATGACCGGTCACTAATGACCGGATGCAGCCCGTTGCCATGACACTCTTCACCTACTCTCGAAAGACTCCATTTCACAAGATTCCGGAAAACTGAATTCAAGTGGCCGGAAAAGTATTGCTTCCTACAGCGCTTTTTCGTACCTTTGCACCAGCAATCGAAAGAAAGCTATTTTGTACCTAAAGGCGGTCATCTATGAAGACCGAGACAGGGAGCAAAAGATGACAGGCGCCGGTCATCAATGAAGACTCTGAAAAGGACAAAAAAAAGCATCTGGGAAATTGTGATTAAATAAACTCTTTAAAGCATAACATAGTATGATTAATTACAGCATCGTAATGCGTAGCGTGAACGCAAATCTTCTGGAAATCAACCAGGCTAAGTCACGCATCAACCAGGCAAAGAAGGAGGGTACTACCCCTGACCCAAAGGACCTGGAACTCGTGAAGACCGAGAAGCAGAACGCTTTCGCTATCTCACAGTACACCGACATCATGACCATCGAGAAGTTTGCCAAGCACATCACTTCACATGGAAGTGTCTATTCGAGAGCCGACATCAGCGCCATCCTCTACATCGCCGTAGACTGCATGCGTGAGATGTTGCTTGAGGGCAAGAAAATCCGTCTGGGCGATCTCGGTGATTTCTCTCTCCTTCTCACCTCAAAGGGTGCCGAGGATGCTGACAAGTTCACTTCGCAGAACATCACCGGCGTGAAGGTTCAGTGGGAACCGGGTCAGGAGTTCAAGAACCTTCGCGATGACGCCGAGTTCAACCTCGTAGCCAGCCGCAGCGCTCAGGCAGCTGTTATCAAGGCGATTAAGGAGGGTAAGACCAACGTTGACCTCAACGCGCCAACTACTCCGGATAATACGCCAGGCGGTTCTACCCCAGGTGGTTCAAACACCGGTCAGACCGGTAGCGAAGGCCAAGGCTCTGAATCAACCGGCGGTACTACCGGCAAGGACGATACTGGCGACGGCCTTGAATAGCCCAAGGATAGACTGGCTAGGGTGCTAGCCCCTAGCCCAGCCTATCCGCCCACAAAAAATTCAACATTCAACACTCAACATTCAACATTAAAAAACCATTCAACATTCAAAAAAAATGAAAGCGAACACTTGGAAAACAATTCTGCAGATAGCCATCAGCATTCTGACCGCTATCGCTACTACGCTCGGAGTAACGAGCTGCATGGGATAAAGAACATGGAGTCTACCTTATTATAATAAGCAGACTCATCCATAAATAAATCGACCGCTCACCTCAATACGAGGAGAGCGGTCTTTTTCGTTCTACCGAGAATTCCGGTCATTAAGGTCACGGTCATTTTCGGTCATTAAGGATTTTTGGGGTTCAAAATGCGAATACACTGTGTGCGCAATTGAATACCATTGAGAGTGCCACGAAGGTTATGGCAATGGCTATGTAATAGTTTTGCTCTATCGTTTTTATATTCCTTCAGTCAGGAACTTGCGAAGATGCAGGTGCGTGATGCCGTCATTATCATTTTTGGTGAGCAGAGGGGTCATGGAGATAACGTACTTCGGATAATTGTCCTTGATGGCACGGAGATTACCGAACTCCCGTTCTCTGGTTGCATCGTCGGCTATGATGTAGGAAGCTTGCACGTAGATGCGTTCGCCGCCTGGTTTGGTACATACAAAGTCGATTTCTCCAGCTTGCAGTTGTCCTACATATACTTGATAGCCCAAGCGTATGAGGTTCTGATAGATGATATTCTCTATCACTTTCTCAATGTCTCCTTCACGTGTTCCCCCGGCAATGGCATTTCTGATGCCGTTGTCTTCAAAATAAAACTTATCGTTGGTTTCAAAGATGCGTTTGCCGTGGATGTCATAGCGGTTCACCTTGTGTAGGATATAGGCTTCACAAAGGAAGGATATGTAATTGATGATAGCCGTGGACGTTATAGATTCGCCTTGTGATTTCATATATTTGGCGATACTGTTGGCGGAAATCAACTTACCGGTGTTGTCTGCGAGAAAACGTACTAAATTCTCTAAGAATGGCACGTTTCTTATCTGGTTGCGCATAATGACATCCTTAAGTAAGACGGTATGGTAAATATCCATTTGATATTCACGTGCATCATCCTCTTCAAGACCTATCTTTGCCAGACCAGGCAGACCACCATACTGAATGTACAGAGCAAGTGCTTCGTCATTATCTGATAGTTGATGAAATTCCAGAAACTCGTTATAGCTCAGCGATTGGATATAGATTTCCTTATATCTGCCACCGATGAGTGTGCTCAGTTCATTGCTCAGCATGCGGGCATTGCTACCTGTGATGATAATGTCGGTGTTGGGTTCTGTGCGATAACTTCGGATGGAGCGTTCAAATTCCCTGATGTCTTGTATCTCATCGATAAGGATATAGTTATGTTTATCGGACTGAAAGTGCTCTCCGATATAGTCGTTGAGATCCTGATAGGTCTGAATGTTGTCAAACTCTCTTTTCTCCTTATCTATAAAGATGATATTGTTGCAGTCATCTGCCTTCTTGCGGTCACGAATCATTTTCATCATGCAGCTTTTACCTACACGACGTTGACCTACTAATACGATGATAGTCTCCTTTCCAAGATACCTTTCTATCTTGTCGATATATGATTGACGAATAATAGTTGCCATATTTTTATCACTTATAAATGAAATTTTCTGCAAATATACGATTTTTATCTTTTATAATGGATGAAAATCCTAAATATTTTGCTTTTATCTTCTATAAAAGATAAAAAATGGCGTTTTATTCTCATTTTATGATAATCATAAAGTGATTATTTATCTTCCTTCAGATACCAGTCTTTGATGTATCCGGAATAATGCTTGGCAAACTCCTCGGCTTGGCCGGGAGCGCAAGCTTTCACCTTCTTGGCAGGAATACCCGCCCAAATCTCATGTGCAGGAACCTTGGTGCCATGGGTAACTACAGCACCTGCTGCAATAATAGCCCCTTCTCCAATGTCAGCCTTATCTAGCACGGTGGCATTCATTCCGATGAGTGCACCTTTTCTGACTGTGGCTCCGTGGACGATGGCACCATGTCCCACAGATACATCATCCTCCAGGATGCAAGGCATCGTACCGGTTTGATGGATGCAGGCGCAATCCTGCACATTTACCCTGTTTCCACATCTGATGGCATCCACGTCAGAGCGCAATACCGCACTATACCAGATGCTGCAGTCATCACCAAGAATGCAGTCACCGGTCAGTACGGCATTCTCAGCGATAAAACAATTCTTTCCCCATTGAGGAGTCTTTCCCTCTACTGTCTTTATAATAGCCATATTGAATATATATATTTAAATTTGGGTGCAAAGGTAACAAAAATATTGAAATCACCTTATACTATTTCAGATACTTCTTCAGCCACAAATCGAAGAACTTGTCATATACCACGTAGGCATCATCCTGCTGGGTGATGAAATCCTTCTCCAGCAATCCCTTCAGGGCGGAATTTACAGAGCTTGGCGACGGGAGATGATATTTCTTTGCGAAGGCTCCGCTCTTTACGCTTCTGGCTTCGCCCTCTGCAGAGATGGCGATGAAGACATTGCGCTGCTTTTCCGGCATCTGGCGCAGAAGGGTCTCGTAGGTGTCTGATGCCATGTTGAGATTGTAGTTGATGGCATCATCTACCATATCCAGAGTGCAGGTACCCTGTTCGGGAGTCTTGAGGAAGAGAACATTCATTACTCGCTGGATGTATGAAGTGACACCACCGAAACGGGCGAAGAGTTCTCCGATAATGGCAGTATCTAGATGCTTGTTGCGCTCCTCGAACTTGGCTGTGGCAAACTCCTTGTATTTCTCCACATCCAGAGGCTTCAGGTTCATCAGCGTCACGCTCTGATAGAATGGGCGGGCAGGAGATGTGAACATTTCTGCCATCAGATGGCGGTGAGAACCCGAGAAGATGAAGTGGGCATTGGTGCAATGCTGAATGTAGGTACGGAGTAAAGCTTCTATGCGGTTGTCGGCATAGTTGGTGATTTGCTGAAACTCGTCGATGGCAACAAGACATGGCTTGTCGGCTTGGTTGAGATAAGAGAATATCTCATCAAGCGTAATTTCGGGATTTACTATGTTGCCGATGCCTATTCCCCAAACTGGAGCCCCGTTGATATCGAAAGAGATTTCTGAACGGAGAGAAGAGAGTGCTATCAGGAATTTCTCCCAAGCGCTTCTGCCTTTAGGGCGAAGTTCATCAATAATGGCTTTGCCGAACATATTGACCAGATCGCTGACGGAATTGGTTGAATAGATGTCTATGATAAAAGTATAATAATCTTTTTGGATGACTGGCTGGGCAAAGCAATGATGAATCAGCTCTGTCTTTCCGATGCGTCGAGGGGAAATCAGAGCCATGTTATTCTCATTGGTCAGCATCTCTGTGATATGCTGGGTTTCTTCCATACGGTCGCAGAAGTATTCCGGACCGGCGTAACCGTTTGTGACGAAAGGATTCTTCATTACCATATCTATACCTTATTATATATTTTACGGCTGCAAAGATAATGCAAACGAGCGCAATGTAAGCTTGCTTACAAATTGCCGAGTGCAGCTTATCTTCTGCAAAGATACAACTTTTATTCCGATTATCATAAAGTGATTATCATAAAATGATAATAAAATAAGGAATTTTATCATTTGATGATTATCATAAATTGATAATTATGACTTGGAGACTCCCTAATGTCAATAGAAAAAGGGTTGTAATCCTCGAAAAGATGGATTGCAACCCTTTATACCTTATTATATATAAGAGTTAAGATAACTCTATCATATATTCAAATGTGGAAGCTGATTACAGCTGAGCCAACTCTACAACCTTATCTACTGCAGCGCTCAAGCCGTCCTTGTTCTTACCGCCAGCCTGAGCATAGTGAGGCTGACCGCCACCGCCGCCCTGAATCAACTTGGCAGCTTCGCGAATCATCTTACCAGCATTCAAACCGTGATCCTTTACCATATCATCGCTGAACATTACGCTGAGCATAGGCTTGTCGTTATAAACAGAACCTACCACGCAGATCATGTTCTCTGGCAATGCCTCGCGAACCTTGAATACCAAATCCTTGGCAGCTGCTGGCTCCATTGGCAATACGGCTGTAACAACCTTCACACCATTGATTTCTTTTGCATTCTCTACAAGCTTATCCTTGGCACGCTCTACAGCCTGAGCCTGGAACTTCTCAACATCCTTCTTCAAGGCATCGTGCTCGTCGATGTACTTTCTGATGACACCTTCGAGATCCTTGGCATTGTTGAACAAGCCCTTCAAGGCTACGATGGTATCCTGTAAGCCGTAGATAGCCTCCTCGCAAGCCTTGCCTGTCAAAGCCTCGATACGGCGGATGCCGGCTGCTACGCTGCTCTCAGAGATAATCTTGAAGAAACCAATCTTACCGGTGCTCTTGGCGTGAATACCACCACAGAACTCAGCAGATGGACCGAAGCGAACCACACGAACCTTGTCGCCATACTTCTCGCCGAAGAGGGCGATAGCGCCAAGTTCCTTAGCCTCCTCGATAGGAGTATCGCGGTGCTCATCCAATGGATAGTCGGCACGGATCATCTCGTTTACCATGTGCTCTACCTTGCGGAGCTCCTCATCAGTTACCTTCTGGAAGTGAGAGAAGTCGAAACGCAAGGTGTCCTTATCTACATAAGAACCCTTCTGCTCTACGTGCTCGCCCAAAACCTGCTTCAGACAGTAGTCGAGCAAGTGGGTTGCAGTATGGTTGGCTGCACTTCCCTCGCGGTTCTCGATATCTACGCAAGCCATGAAATCTGCGTTTACATCCTTTGGCAACTCCTTTACGATGTGGATGCTCTGGTTGTTCTCGCGCTTGGTGTCGATAACCTGGATGGTCTCATCCTCGCTAACGAGTACACCCTTGTCGCCAACCTGTCCACCCATCTCACCATAGAATGGAGTGTTGTCGAGTACCAACTCATAGAAAGAGTTCTTCTTCTGAGTCACCTTGCGGTAGCGCAGGATGTGGCACTCATATTCTGTATAGTCGTAACCTACGAAGTTCTGGTCACCTTCCTTCAAGACTTCCCAGTCGCCGTTCTCTACAGCAGCAGCATTGCGGGCACGTTCCTTCTGCTTCTTCATCTCCTCGTCGAAGCCTGCAGCATCTACGGTGTAACCATTCTCACGGCAGATAAGCTCTGTCAGGTCGAGAGGGAAACCGTATGTATCGAAGAGGCGGAATGCGCTTTCGCCATCAAGCTGAGTCTCGCCATGAGCCTTGAGCTCGTCCATATCGCCATTGAGGAGGTTGATACCCTTCTCCAAGGTGCGGAGGAATGAATCCTCTTCCTCTTTCATCACACGGGTGATGAGCTCCTGCTGAGCTGGCAACTCTGGGAAGGCTGCACCCATCTGCTCTACCAATACATTGACGAGCTTGTACATGAATGCCTGCTTCTGGCCGAGGAATGTGTAAGCGTAACGTACGGCACGGCGCAAGATGCGTCGGATTACGTAACCTGCCTTGGCGTTGCTTGGCAACTGACCATCGGCGATAGAGAAGGCTACGGCACGGAGGTGGTCGGCGCAGACACGCATAGCGATATCAATCTTCTCCTGCTCATCCTTGCCCTCGCCATTCTCACCAGTAGGAGTAGTGAAGCCATACTTCTTGCCAGAGATAGCCTCAATTTCCTTGATGATTGGCTGGAAGATATCTGTATCATAGTTAGAGTGCTTGTCCTGCAACATGCGAACCAAGCGCTCGAAGCCCATACCTGTATCGATAACGTGCATTGGGAGTGGTTCGAGAGAACCGTCAGCCTTGCGGTTGTACTGCATGAACACGATGTTCCAGATTTCGATGACCTGAGGGTTATCCTTGTTTACCAACTCACGGCCTGGCACCTGAGCCTTCTCCTCTGGAGTACGAGAATCCACGTGAATCTCTGAGCAAGGACCGCAAGGACCTGTATCGCCCATCTCCCAGAAGTTGTCGTGCTTGTTACCGTTGATGATGTGGTCGGCTGGCACGTGCTTAGCCCAGTAACCTGCTGCCTCGTTGTCGCGTTCCAGACCTTCCTCCTTGCTACCCTCGAATACGGTAACGTAGAGGTCGGCAGGGTTGAGTTTCAACACTCCGGTCAGGTATTCCCAAGCCATATCGATGGCACCCTCCTTAAAGTAGTCGCCGAAGCTCCAGTTACCGAGCATCTCGAACATGGTGTGGTGGTAAGTATCGTGACCCACCTCTTCGAGGTCGTTGTGCTTACCGCTTACACGGAGACATTTCTGAGTATCAACACGACGAACATCCTTGCCTGGGTCTTTTGTACCGAGGATGATGTCTTTCCACTGGTTCATACCAGCGTTTGTAAACATCAGCGTTGGGTCATCCTTGATAACCATAGGTGCTGATGGAACAATCTTGTGGCCTTTACCTTCGAAGAATTTCTTGAAGGATTCGCGCACTTCATTAGCTGTCATCATATCTTTTTTATATTTATCTTTAATTTCTTTTTCCTGTTTTGGAGAGGGGATTGAGTATCCTCTCAGAAAATATTTTTGCCCTTTAGGGCATTTTCTTCCGAAAATCTTTGCAAAGATAAGAAGAATTGTTTAATTTTGCAACTAAATTAATTATTTTTGAAATTAAAGACGGAAAAAATGGCAATAATTCCAGATAAAACAACGAAATTGTACTATTCTATCAAGGAAGTAGGTGAAATGTTTGGTCTAAACGACTCTACGTTGAGATATTGGGAAAAGGAGTTTCCTTTTCTCAAACCGAAGGTTGCTGGCAACAAAGTGCGCCAGTATACCGATAAGGATATTGAGCAGGTAAGGCTCATCTACAACCTTATCAAGGTGAAGGGATTGAAGATTGCGGCTGCCCGTAAGTATCTGAACCAAAACAGAACGGGTGCCGAGAAATCTTCTGAAGTTCTCGACACCCTTATTTCTGTAAGAGACCAGCTCAAAGAACTCAAAAAGCAGCTCGATGGACTGGTTTAGTAACTTTGGACTTTATGATTAGCTAGAGTTACCACGCTTCTTCGCCGAAGACATTCTCGATGGTAACTTTAGCAGCTTCTTTCTTGGTGAGCTGACGGCTCCAGGCTACGCGTGCCTTGGTTGCAGCACCTGCACCGTGGTTGTTATATTCGCTGTAGCGGGCTGTCTGTTCGTTGCTCTGCTTGCCCCAGTTGTGCCATCCTTCTGGACGGATGTGGCTGCCCATTTCGCAATTCATGAAGAGGGTAGCTGCATAAGGGCGCCATGGACGGCCCAGATAAACCTTGTCTACACCTGGCTCGGCGGTAAGCTTGCACTTGTTGAATACATAGCCATATTCCTGACCGGCAGGACTGGATGCGGCTGTGATGTAGCTGTTGGCCTTGCTGCGAATCTCACAATTCTCAAACCATGCTCTTCCCGGACCAAAGATGAAATCGGTGGTTCCTTCGATGTAGCAATCGTAGAAGGCTGAACGGTTGTTGGCTATACCTGTATAAACGGTATCCTGATTGCCCAGCAGACGGCAGTTCTGAACCAGGATATGATCGCCTTCAAGATGCAGGGAGACTGCTTGTCCCAGTTTGGCAGCATTGTTCTCGATGGTGATGTTTTTCAGGGTGATGTAACTGCCCTGTACCTTCAGGGTATAAGTGCGGAATGTGCCCATCGGTTTACCCTTTACAGCTGCTTCTGAATCGAGTCCACCTACAGGCATCTTGATGTTGGCATGATCGTCCCATGTGATGATGGTGTTATCACGGTCTTCACCACAGATGGTGATGTTGGTGAGCCATGAAGGGAGGATGAGTTTCTCCTTGTATACGCCTTTCTTTACGTAGATTACCTTGCTGTAATCCATGAAAGCGCGACATACTTCGATGGCTTCGTCGATGGTGCGGAATTCGCCGGTACCATCACGGGATACTACAATCGTGTCGGGGTTGTCATACTTGTTGGCTGCTGCCAGAGGCAACAGGGTCAACATCATTAAAAATGATAAGAATAATTTTTTCATATTGTTTTTAAGCTTGTTGTTTTGAATCTGTTTTTATAAGATGTTGAAATCTGTATGATTTCATAGAGAATCGCCAGATTTTAAATCCGGCGATTCTCTATTATTTATCTTTTCTTTATTATCATAAACTCCTAAGTTACAGGATTCTCTGTACTTCCTGCAGATCATCAATATTCCGGAGTTGGTTCATAATGGTCTTAACTTCTTCGCGGTCGTGAACACGGAGTTCGATGGTACCGTCGAAGATACCGTTATCACTACTGATTGTTATCTTGTGGATATTGATACCCAACTGGTCGCTAATCACCTTACTTACATCCAGCAGCATGCCCTTACGGTCGATACCCTTGATTTCGATGGTTGCATCGAAGAGTATCTGCTTGTGCATATCCCATTTGGCATCTACGATGCGGTTGCCGAAACTGGACTTCAGTTTGGCTGCTATGCTGCAAGAGCGCTTATGTATTTCGATGCGGTTCTTGTTGTCGATAAAGCCCATAACGTCATCGCCAGGAATCGCATGGCAGCAGCTAGGGAAGATAAACTGGTTGATGTTCTCCTCGGTCAGGATGAGTGGCTTCTTCTTGTTGAAGTCTTTGCCCACCACGAAAAGATCCTGAGGCTTCACGATGCCTTTTTCTTGAGCCTTCTCCTTGCTCTTGCCCAGGAATGGGATATAATTGCGCCAGCTGCTGGCCTGCTGTTTCTTAGGCTTGCCCTGCAACTCATCGAAATCTTTATCGCCTAGGATAATCTGATGGTCTCCCAATGACTGGAAGAGGGTTTCAGGCTTCTGGATATTATGAAAATCGCATAGGCGGTCTACCACCGACGCACTCATCTCGATGCTGTTCTTCTTGAGCCATTCGGTGAGTATGTTTTCTCCCTTCTTCTGAACCTCTCGTGAATCGCGGCGCAGGATAGCCAGAATCTTGCTCTTTGCCTTGGCTGAACTGACGAAGTTGACCCATTCTTCCTGTACATGCTGGCTCTTGGAAGTAAGAATCTCAACCTGGTCGCCACTTTGCAGCTTATGGCTCAGCGGAACCAGCTTATGGTTTACCTTGGCTCCGATACAGTGGCTGCCCAGGAAGGTATGAATCTGGAAGGCGAAGTCGAGGGCAGTACAGCCTGCCGGCATCGTCTTGATTTCTCCCTTTGGTGTGAAGACGAAGATTTCTGAAGCATAGAGGTTCAGCTTGATGGCATCGAGGAAGTCCATGGCATCCGGCTGCGGATCGTCCAGAATCTCCTTGATGGTGCAGAGCCAGTCGTTCAGCTCGTTCTCATCTTCTGTATATTCACCTTCGTTTCCTTCTTTGTATTTCCAGTGGGCAGCAAACCCCTTTTCTGCTACCTCGTCCATACGGTCGGAACGGATCTGCACTTCTATCCATCTTCCCTGCTTACTCATCAGGGTAACGTGGAGTGCCTGATAACCGTTTGCTTTCGGATGGTTCAACCAGTCGCGCAGACGGTCTGGATGGCTCTTGTAGATTTTGCTGATGGCTACGTAGATATTGAAACATTCGTTTACTTCGTTTGCTCTCACTTTTGGCGTAAAGATGATGCGCACAGCAAGAATGTCGTAAATCTCATCGAAGGTAACGTGCTTGTTCTGCATCTTGTTCCAAATAGAATAAGGGCTCTTCACGCGTGCTTTGATTTTGTATTCTACGCCTAACTTGTCGAGTTCTTCTCGGATAGGTGCAGTAAAACTCTCGAAGAGGGTATCGCGCTGTGATTCGGTATCGGCAAGCTTATGCTCTATGTTGGCATACTCCTGTGGATGGTCGTAGCGGAAGCTGAGGTCTTCGAGTTCGGTCTTGATTTTGTTCAAGCCCAATCGGTTGGCGAGGGGTGCATAAATATACAAGGTTTCGCCCGCAATCTTGTATTGTTTGTTGGCCGGTTGCGATTCCAGCGTGCGCATGTTGTGCAGGCGGTCGCAAATCTTGATAAGGATAACACGGATGTCATCGCTCATAGTGAGCAATAGCTTTTTGAAGTTTTCTGCCTGTGCTGATGCCTTATCGCCGAAGATTCCACCACTGATCTTGGTGAGTCCATCAACGATTTGTGCCACCTTGGCTCCAAAGATGTTTGAGATATCTTCTACGGTGTAGTCGGTATCTTCTACCACATCATGAAGCAGTGCGGCACAGATGCTCGTTGAGCCGAGCCCCATCTCCTCGCAGGCTATCTGAGCCACGGCGATAGGGTGCATGATATATGGTTCGCCCGACAGGCGCACACCTTTGTGCGCCTGTCGGGCGAAGTTGAATGCCTTGGTCACTATATCTACCTTCTTGCGGTGTCGCGAACTCAGGTAGGTGTCAAGCAGGTGTTGAAAGGCATCGCCAATCAACTGGTTGTCAGCCTGCTCTCTTTCGAGGTCTTTCAAGTTCTGGTCATCCATAGTGGGTCCCTCCAATAAATAATGTTCTTAATTAGACTGAAAAAACTACAGCATACGTAGTTCTTTTATTTCACTTTGATTTTCTTTCCGGCACGGATACTGTTACCCTTGATGCCGTTCAGTTTGCGCAGTTTCTTAACGGTTGTTCCGTTGCGTGCTGCTATTTCAGAAAGGGTATCACCATTCTTGATGGTAACACTCTTGCTGCCTTGTTTTCTGTTTCTGCCTCGCTTGCTGCTCTTCTTGCTGCGTGAAGAAGCGCTGTGGCGACTGTAGCTGCTTCGTGGGCGGCTATAGGTTGGCTGTGCATCATTGACATCTACGGTAGCGCGCTTCAGGAAGAGTTCATCGGCTCTGTAAGCACAGATGCTGTCCTGCTGGTCGATGAAACTACCGATGAGGGTAGATGGAAGACGCAATACCATCGGATGGTTCAATCCGTTGATGATATCATGACGATACTGTGGATTCAGATTGCGCAGGTGCTCGATATTGATGTTCAGCACTTTGGAAATCTGCTCCAGGTGGATATCTTTTGATACTACGATAGTGTCTGTCTTTACTGGCAGTTCGCTTACCATAGGGCAGATGTTATGATCGCAGTAGTAGTTCATGATGTAGTTGGCAGCGATGAAAGCTGGTACATATCCACGTGTTTCCTTTGGCAGATATGGATAGATGTTCCAGTAGTCGGCGTTGCCTTTTGCACGATGGATGGCCTTGTTGACATTGGTTGGACCGCAGTTGTAAGCTGCAATCACGAGGCTCCAATCGTCGAATATTTTGTACAGGTCGCTCAGATAGTGAGCGGCTGCATAGGATGCTTTTACCGGGTCGCGGCGCTCGTCGATGAGTGAGTTTACCTCCAGACCATATCGCTTGCCGGTAGGCAGCATAAACTGCCATAAGCCTGTGGCACCAACGCGTGATACAGCTTTAGGGTTGAGTGCCGATTCAATAACTGGCAGATATTTCAATTCCAGTGGCAGGTTGTAAGCCTCTAATGCCTCTTCGAAGATAGGCATGTAGAAGTTACTTGCTCCCAACATAAAACTTACCGAACGGCGTAGTTTACCGCTGTAACGGTCTATGAATTTCTGTACTACCTCATTGTATGGCATTTCGATGATGGTAGGCATTCTCTTCAGACGGTCGATATACACTTCCTTCTCGAAGACAGGGTTTACATCGCGGTATTTGCAGGTTGTATCTGCCATCATGTAAGTCTGTGCATTGTAAAGGTGGAGCAGGCTGTCGAGGTTATCTTCCATTCCCTCAGGTACTTCGATTTCCTCCTGCTTTCCGTCTTTGTCGGTAACGGTGATGATATCATCGTTATTTGTTTCTTCTGTAACGTCGGTTTGGGCATGAATGCCTTGTAAGCTGAACAGCATCGCTGCTGCCATGACTAGTATTTTCTTCATATTGATGTTTTATCTCGTCTATGTTTCTAATTTCTATTTTGCGTTATAATATATATAGGTGTATTCTAACTCCTCACGCATTAAAATGTGAGTGAGCAACTTACGCCGAGGCTTCCAGACCGCAGCGGATTGGCAGTCTTGTTGCCGTTATTCAGCATGGTAGGCTCTATTCTGAGCGAGAGATCATCGGAGATGTCAAATTCCGAGAGCGATGCATCTACGTAGGCATCAATCACTGAGAAGGCATAGATGCCTATCATGACGAAGGTTCCCAAGTCTCTCCAACGGCGATATTTATCTTTTCGCTTGCGGAAGATTTCCTTATAGCGTTCTATGTTCGATTCGTTGATCTGGGCGCCCAAGTGCAGAAACTGATTGTAGCTCTGGGTGTTGGGGTCATCGTCCATAATATCCATGTAGGCTTGCGAATAGTCGTGATACATCTGGTTGTTCCAGGTGATGGCGTATGTACAGCCTACGAAACCGCCATAGATGAAGGGCAGTTTCCAATATTTGCGATTGTATATCTGTCCGGCACCAGGTAATACAAGTGCTAACCACATGGCACGCTTGGTATCAGGTCGCCAGGTTGCCCAGTTGCGCTTTTTGCGTACAGGCTTTGCTGGTTGGGTGAGGCTTGCCAGTTTGCTGCTGTCTTGTGCGGTAAGCATCGAGTCTATGGCTATTTTTGCCGAGTCGGCTGATGCAATGGTTGGCACATCGGTCACTTGTTTTTTTTGTTTCGACTTTTGTGCCTGTGCGCCCATCGGTGCCAGAAGTAGCAGGGTTGCCAAACAGATTTGTGATATACTGAGTTTCACTTTTATTCTTGCTTTAACTGATCGAAAACATTCATGATGTGCTCCAGCTCCTCTTCGTTGGCGAATGGAATGCTGATTTTTCCCTTGCCCTTAGCAGAGCAGGTGAACTGCACTTTGGTATTGAGAAACTGTGACAGGCGGTTTTTGAGTTGTGTAAATTCCTCAGGCATCTGAGCCTTAGCCGTGATGGTTTTCTTACCGCTCTCGATGTCTTCTCCGCTCTTGAGTCGCTGTACCATCTCTTCAACCTTTCTTACTGAGTAGCCGTTCTTCTGTATCTCCTTGAACAACTTGATTTGCAGCGAAGGTGAGTCGAGGGCCAGTAGGGCACGGCAATGACCCATGTCGATTTCTTTCTTCTGTAGTGCCATCTGCACCTGGGCAGGAAGTTTGAGCAGTCGCAGATAGTTGGCGATAGCTGCACGGCTCTTGCCCACACGTTCTGAAATTTTCTCCTGTGTCATACCCTCGTTTTCCAGAAGGTGTTCGTAGGCGAGTGCTATTTCTATGGCGTTGAGGTCTTGGCGCTGGATATTCTCTACGAGCGCCATTTCCATTACGTTCTCATCGCTGATGGTGCGGATGTATGCAGGGATAGCTGTCAGCCCCGCAAGTTGTGAAGCGCGCCAGCGGCGTTCACCGGCGATAATCTGGAATCTGTTTTCTGAAACCTGTCTTAAGGTGATAGGCTGGATGATGCCTATGGCCTTGATGCTTTCGGCGAGCTCATGTAGGGCTTCGTCGTCAAACTCCCGGCGTGGCTGATTGGGATTCGCCTCAATCTGGTCGAGAGGAATTTCATTGATGGTACTGCTGCCCTGGGTGCGCACTCCCTCGGTAGAGATGAGGGCGTCGAGTCCGCGTCCTAAAGCGTTGCTCTTTGTACCGTTGTTGTATTTCTTGTGTACTGCCATTTTTTTACTTTTAATTTTGAACATTGAACTTTCTAAAAGAGTTCAATTTCCAAATCTTAACTATTCTTGTTGATAATCTCCTTTGCCAAGGCCAGATGGTTCTTGGCTCCATTGCTTTCTGCATCGTAAAGGATAACTGGGAGACCATGGCTCGGACTCTCGCTCAGCTTCACGTTGCGCTGGATTACGGTCTTGAACACCAATTCCTGGAAGTGGCGTTTCACCTCGTCGTATATCTGGTTGGCAAGGCGTAGACGACTATCATACATGGTGAGCAGGAAACCTTCTATCTCGAGTTTCGGATTCAGCTTGCTCTTGATGATCTTGATGGTGTTGAGTAATTTGCTGATACCTTCAAGAGCGAAATATTCACATTGAACTGGGATGATGACACTGTCGGCTGCCGTCAACGAATTGACGGTGATGAGGCCGAGCGAAGGCGAACAGTCTATCAGGATGTAGTCGTATTCGTCACGGATAGGCTGCAGCAATGTCTTAATCACCTTTTCGCGATTTTTGAGATTCAGCATCTCTATCTCGGCACCTACCAGGTCGATATGACTAGGTATGATGTCGAGTCCATCAATGTCGGTGGTGTAGATGGCATCGCGCACGTCTGCATGGTCGATGATGCATTCGTAGAGCGAGCAGTCTACCTCGCTGATGTCCACGCCCAATCCACTGGAAGCGTTTGCCTGTGGGTCGGCGTCCACTACGAGTACCGTTTTCTCTAGCGTGGCAAGCGATGCTGCCAAGTTAATGGTGGTAGTAGTCTTTCCTACACCGCCTTTTTGGTTAGCTAATGCGATGATTTTTCCCATTTTCTTAGTAAATTTTCGGCAAAGATACAAAAATATTGTGAGAAAGTCGCTATCTTTAAAGGTTTTTTCGTACTTTTGCACCAAAAAGAAAGATATTTTTATGGAAAATAAGAAACCGTTAGTATTAATTTCGAATGATGATGGCTATCATGCCAATGGAATCAAGACCCTGGTGAACTTTCTGAAAGACTGGTGCGACCTGCTGGTTGTAGCACCGGAAAGTGCCCGTTCGGGATTCGCCTGTGCCTTCTCGGCTACTACTCCCTTGCGCTTGAAGCGTCGCCACAATATGGGGAATGATGTGGAGGTTTGGTCATGTAGCGGCACACCGGTTGACTGTGTGAAACTGGCGTTGGATCAGTTTCTTGCTGATCGCAAGCCTGATCTGATTATCGGCGGTATCAATCATGGTGACAATTCTAGCGTGAATAATCATTATTCGGGAACTATGGGTGTAGCTAAGGAGGGCTGTATGCAGCATATTCCAAGCATAGCCTTCAGCAGTTGCAATTATGATGAAAATGCTGATCTCACTCCTTTGCGCAATGGGGTACTGAAGGTTGTTAAGATGGTGCTGGAGAAGGGATTGCCAGAATATACCTGTCTGAATGTCAACTTCCCGGCTTTGCCTCCGTTCAAGGGTTTCAAGGGTTGCCGGATGACTCATGGCTCCTGGATCAATGAGGTGGATCATCGCACTCATCCGCATGGATATGATTATTATTGGATGGTTGGTGAATACCGTAATGACGAACCAGAGGCAACGGATACCGACCAATGGGCTGTGAATCATGGTTACATCGCTATTACCCCAACTAAGATTGATGTAACGGATTATGATTGGTTAAAGAATTTTGAATTATGAAGTATTACCTGATAGTAGGCGAGGCTAGTGGAGATTTGCATGCCAGCAGATTGATGCGCTCGTTGAAAAAAATAGACGAGTTTGCTGAATTCCGTTTCTTCGGCGGTGATTTGATGGCTGCTGAAGGTGGCACTCGCGTCAAGCATTTTAAGGAGTTGGCTTATATGGGTTTTGTGCCTGTACTGCTACATTTGGGTACCATCTTTTCGAACCTGAAGAGATGCAAGGAAGATATTGTGAAATGGAAGCCGGATGTAGTGATACTGGTAGATTATCCGGGATTTAATCTCAAAATAGCTAAGTTCTTGAAAAAGAACACTAATATCCCTGCCTATTATTACATTTCTCCTAAGATATGGGCATGGAAGGAGTGGCGGATCCGCAGCATTAAGCGCGATATCGCAGAACTCTTCTCAATCTTGCCATTCGAGGTGCCGTTCTTCGAAAAGAAACACCGTTATCCTATTCACTATGTAGGTAATCCTACGGCTCAGGAAGTAGGGGAGTTCAGGTCGGGATATCATCAGAGTTTTACGGAATTCTGTCAGGAGAATAATCTTGACACTTATCGTCCTGTTATCGCTTTGCTGGCAGGAAGCCGCCTGCAGGAAATCAAAGACAATCTGCCAGCGATGATAGAGGTGGCTGAGCGTTTTGAAGATTATCAGATGGTGCTTGCCGGTGCTCCTTCGATAGACGATGCTTACTATGAGAAGTTTATCAAGGGTACACCTGTCAAACTGGTGCGTAACAAGACTTATCCGCTCTTGTCGCATGCTACGGCAGCTCTTGTTACCAGTGGTACTGCAACCTTAGAGACGGCTCTTTTCGATGTGCCTCAGGTGGTATGTTATGAAACACCTGTACCTCATCTCATCCGTTTCGGTTTCAAACATATTATCAAGGTGAAGTTTATCTCGCTGGTGAATCTTATCGCCAATAAGGAGATTGTGCCGGAGATGCTTGCCGACCGCTTTTCGGTTGATGGTATTGCCAACGAACTTTATCAGATTCTTCCGGGAGAACCTGGCAGGGATAAGATGTTGGCAGAATATCAGGAAGTTCGAACTCAGTTAGGCGATAAGGTTGCGCCGGATGAGGCTGCGGGCATCATGTTTGATCTTCTGGTTAAGCGTAGGGAAATGCTTCTCCGTATGGCTCGTGAACGTGCTGAAGCTGAAGCCAAAGCCGCAGCTGAGGCTGCAGAACGTGCGCGACAGAAGGCGATAGCTGAAGCCGAGGCTGCTAAGAAACGTGCCGAAGAGGAAGCTTTGGCGGCGCAGAAGCGAGCAGAAGAAGAGGCTGAACTGGCAAGAATAAGAGCAGAAAAAGCCCGATTGGCGGCTGAGGCTAAAGCACGTGAGGCTCAGCAGCGTGCAGCCCAGGCACAGTATGAGGCGCAGGAAGCCCAGAAGGGTGAACACTTTGAAGAAGAACAGGGAAAAGGTGAAATGTTTTAATAAAAAGTAATCTCTTTCAGTTCTGTGGCGGATATCAATCCGCTGCAGAACTGCTGACTAAGGCAGACTTGAAGGTATACGCTAAAACCATCATCACGGAAATCAGAAAGTATGATCCGGATAATATCATCCTGATGGGCTGTCCGCATTGGGACCAGGATATTAATATCGTGGCAAAGAGTCCTATCGAGGGTGTGGAGAATGTGATGTATACCCTTCATTTCTATGCAGCCACCCATAAAGATTACAGATGATCTCATCAAGACATGGGGCAAGATGGTGAAGCAGGCACTGAAGAAATATAACAGATAACAGCATAGTTTATCGCAACTACTTTCGTGAGCCAACGAAGCTACTTGTGTTTTTTATGGTGATATGAAAAAAAAGGCAGGGGTTCTTTGAGGAATCCCTGCCTTTCTTTGTGCTTGGCCAAACTGCAGGTTTGGCCTTTATCTCATAAAAGATGTATTATCCAAACAACTGGATGGTGTATAGGTAGATTACTGCTGCTGGTATCGCCATGAGCGAAGAGTCGAAGCGGTCGAGCATGCCTCCATGTCCTGGCAGGATGTTGCCGCTATCCTTTACTCCGAGGGTACGCTTGAAGAGGCTTTCTACCAGATCGCCCCATGTGCCGAAGAATACCACAACCAGACCTAAACCTTCCCAACCGAGAATGCTGAGACGATGGGCTTCGCCATCGTTGGCGATATAGCCGATGATGCCTGCTGCTATCAGTACGAATATGCCTCCGCCTATGCTGCCTTCCCAACTTTTGGCTGGACTGATGCGAGGAAAGAGCTTATGCTTGCCGAAAAGCGAACCGCTGCAATAGGCACCGGTATCATTGGTCCAGAGGAAAATGAAAATGCTCAAAGGCAGCAGCATGTCGTAATGTATCTGGCCATCGAAAGCTGATGTCTCGAAACTCAATACATTAATCATCGAGAAAGGCAAGGCGATGTACAACTGAGAGAGCATGGTGTAAGCCCAATCGTTGATGGCATCCTTATTGCCCGTATACAGTTCACTGATGAAGAGATAGAGGATGGTGAGCAGATAAGGTACGAAAACCACGAAATTGCCCACAATGCCCATGCGGAAACCAGCCACGGCAAGGAAGAAGTAAACACCCGCCACGGTGCTGATGAAACGGTTTACCGTAACGTTCTCCTTCTGGTTAACTAATCCGCAATACTCCCAGATGCTCAATCCGGTAATGAGGGCGAACAGGATAACCATTGCCCTGGGATTGAGAAAGCAAGATACCATGCACACCACGAAAAATACGCCTGTGATGGATCTTATCACTAGATTCTTCTGTTTGTCAGTCATATCAGTTTGTTTTATTCGTTCTTGTTTTCTTCCGAACCTTCATCCTTCTTGGAAGTCTCTTCAGAATCTGCATTCTTCTTCTGGTTCTCTTCATGCTCCTTGATGGCAGCCTGAACTTCAGGAAGCTCCTTTACGGCGTCATCGTCTATCTTAGGCTGTTCGTCTTCCATGATTTCCTGCGAACGGCTCAACCAAGGGCGCTTGCCAAAGATATGTTCTACGTCTTCTGCCATAATCACTTCTTTCTTGATCAGAAGTTCTGCTAAGGCATTGTGGCCTTCCTTGTGCTCCATCAGAATGTTCTTGGCACGGGTATACTGCTCGTTGACAATCTTCAGAACTTCCTGGTCTATCTCGCGGGCTGTAGACTCAGAGTACGGACGCTGGAATGCATATTCGTTCCGGTTGTAAAAGCAGATGTTTGGCAACGTCTTGCTCATACCGAGATAAGCTACCATACCATAAGCACTCTTTGTGGCGCGCTCCAGGTCGTTCATGGCTCCTGACGAAATATGACCGGTGAAGAGTTCTTCTGCGGCACGTCCACCCATTAATGAACACATCTCGTCGAGCATCTGTTCCTTTGTGGTTATCTGGCGCTCTTCTGGCAGATACCATGCTGCACCGAGAGCCTGACCACGAGGCACGATGGTAACCTTGATGAGAGGGTTGGCATACTGGCAGAACCATGAGATGGTTGCGTGGCCTGCTTCGTGGAGAGCGATGCTACGCTTCTCGTCGGCAGTCATCACCTTAGTCTTCTTCTCCAGACCGCCTACAATACGGTCTACTGCATCGAGGAAATCCTGCTTGCAAACAGCCTTCTTGTCGTGGCGTGCAGCAATGAGGGCTGCCTCGTTACAAACGTTGGCAATATCTGCACCCGAGAAACCTGGAGTCTGGCGTGCCAGGAGATCAACATCTACAGTTTCGTCAATCTTGATAGGTTTGAGATGAACCAGGAAGATAGCCTTACGTTCGTTCAAACCAGGGAGATCTACGTGAATTTCGCGGTCGAAACGTCCGGCACGGAGCAAGGCGCTGTCGAGCATGTCTACACGGTTGGTAGCTGCAAGGATGATGACACCACTGTTGGTGCCGAAACCATCCATCTCTGTAAGGAGAGCGTTCAAGGTGTTTTCGCGCTCATCATTACCACCCATGGCTGGGTTCTTGCTGCGGGCACGGCCTACAGCATCAATCTCATCGATAAAGATGATACAAGGTGATTTCTCTTTAGCCTGGCGGAACAGGTCGCGTACACGTGAGGCACCTACACCTACGAACATTTCAACGAAGTCGGAACCGCTCATGGAGAAGAAAGGTACGCCAGCCTCGCCGGCAACAGCCTTAGCCAAGAGGGTTTTACCAGTTCCCGGAGGGCCTACGAGAAGAGCTCCCTTTGGAATCTTACCACCCAAGTCGGTATATTTTTGTGGGTTTTTCAGGAAGTCTACAATTTCCTTCACTTCCTGCTTGGCACCTTCCTGTCCGGCCACATCCTTAAAGGTGATGCCGATGGCATTTCCCTTTTCGTACATCTTAGCTTTGCTTTTGCCCACGCTGAAGATGCCGCCGCCCATACCGCCGCTGCCCATACCGCCGCTGAATCTTCCAGACATCCAAAGGATGAAGAATACGAAGAAGAGCAGAGGCGCCAGATTGAAGAGCGTGCTTAAGAAGTCGTTATCCTTCTGGTTGTCGTAGCTGAAGGAGCGTATCTTCTTTTCCTTCAACATCTGGTTGGCATAGCGTTCCACTTCGTCAACCGAGCCGAACTGTACTTTTACGTATGGGTTAGGACCTACAGACTTTGCCGGCATATTGTATACATCGCGCGTATATTTCGGGTTGATGTATATCTTGAGGGTGCTTTCTGTTTTATTGGCCACAACACTGAGCACATAACCCTTGTCTACATACTGTTTGAACTGGGTGTATGTGGCTTCCTTGGCAGCGCTGCCTCCAATCGCATCGCCTCCTCCAGTAAAGAAGAGGATGATCATGGTGATGAGGCAGATGGTGAAAAGCCAGGTCATATTAAATCGTGGCATCTTTGGTCCACCATTGCCACGAGGCTTCATATTATTGCTTTGTTCCATTTTATTTTATATGTATAACTTTTAGTCGAAAAACAATGTCTGATCCATCATGTAGGATGGGAGAGACTGACTAGTCGAGATCAGGTATATGGGTAAGCTTTGCATCCTCCCATAAATGTTCGAGGTCGTAATAAGCACGTACTTCCGGAAGAAAAATGTGTACTAATACGTCAACAAAGTCCATTGCCACCCACTGGTCGTTGCCGAGACCTGCTACATTTACAGGTTTTTCTTTCAGGTTCTTGCGCACGATGTCTCCCACAGAACCTGCGATAGCTTCAACCTGAGTAGGGCTTCCTCCCTGGCAGATGATGAAGTACTTGGCAATGCTTCCATCGATTTCTGTCAGGTCGGCGATAACAATGTCTTGACCTTTCTTTTCTTGTATACCTTCTTTAATAGTCTCTACGAGTTGTTTAACTGTGTTCATTTATCTTTTCTTTCTTACTTAATTTATATTCTCTATTTTTCTGCAAAGATACATTATTATAATGGAAAATCGACTTAAAAGGCAAAAAAAATGTGGAAAATTAAAGAAATTGCGCTTTTTTTAGAAAAAAGTGCCGAAAAATTTTGTAGGTTCAAAAAAAACTAGTACCTTTGCACTCGCAATTGAGAAAAGAACATCTCGCTTGCTGATATTGGGATATGGTGTAATGGTAACACTACAGATTCTGGTCCTGTCATTCCTGGTTCGAGTCCGGGTATCCCAACAATCAAAAAGTTCTATTTTAAGTTTGGGATATGGTGTAATGGTAACACTACAGATTCTGGTCCTGTCATTCCTGGTTCGAGTCCGGGTATCCCAACTCATACGGTAAGGCATCTTTCAGTAATGAAAGGTGTTTTTTTTGTTTATAGGAATTCTGTTTTATGGAGTATTCATAACAATAAACCCCAGAGCTTTCGCCCTGGGGTTTATTGTATTTATTTCTTCTCGGCATCAATAGCCTTGATTTTCTGCTTTACCATTTCGAGGTCAGCCTTGAGTTTCTCAATCTTACGGTTCATTTCTTCTACCAGACTATTGCCCTTCTTGCTGGCTGTGTTGAAGAAACCAAGGTTGTTCTCGTAAGTAGTAATCTCGCTGCGCAACTGGTCGTAGCGGCGCAAGAGTTTGCCACGCTCATTGCCGAGTGCATTGCCGCCTTCCTTGGCAACATTCTTCAAGTTGTTCTTGAAGTTGTCGAAGTGGCGCTTTGCGTTGGTGGCATGAAGTTTCTCGTAGGCTGCATCGATAGCCTCATGATACTCTTTATAGACCTTGTCTTTCTCTTTGAAAGGAACGTGTCCGATTGCACTATATTGCTTGGCAAGATCTTTGAGCTTCTTTTGGAAATCGTTGTCTGAAATCTCTGCAACTACAAGTTCCTTGAGCTGGGCAATAATGTTGCGCTTCTTGTCTAGATTGGCATGTTCCTCGCTGCGTGAACCGGCATTCTGCTTGTTGCGGGCTTCAAAGAACTTGTTGCAGGTATCCAGAAATTCCTTCCAGAGCAATTCGCCTTGTTTATGAGGTACGGTACCCACCTTCTTCCATTCTTTCTGAAGAGCGATGAACTTGTCGCCAGTCTTCTTCCAGTCTGTACTGTCAGCCAGTTCCTTTGCCTTGTTTACGAGTTGCTGTTTCTTTTCGAGATTGGCAGAGTAGGTATCTTTCAATCCTTTGAAGAATTCTGCCTTCTTGTTGAAGAATTCATCGTTGGCGATGCGGAAACGCTCGAAAATCTTGACGTTCATCTTCTGAGGGGCAAAACCGATAGTGCGCCACTCTTTCTGAATCTCTATGATTTCCTGGGTAACCTTCTCCCAGTCCTTAGCAGTCTTGTATTCTCCTTGGTTGGCAGCCTCTACCTTTTCGCAGAGGGCAGTTTTCTTGGCGAGGTTTTCCTCTTCCTTGGCACGCAGGTCTTCGAAGTGCTGCTGGTGCTTCTTGTTGATAACAGTGCTGGCAGCCTTGAAACGCTCCCAAATCTGTTCTCTCAACTCCTTGGCAACAGGACCAATCTCACGATATTGCTGGTGGAGGTCCTGAAGCTGGTGGAAGGCAGAAATAACATCCTCTTCCTCATTGAGTTTCTCTGCAGCCTCGCAGAGTTTGGTCTTGGCTTCAAGATTCTTCTTGAAATCATATTCGCGGGCTTCGCTGTTCAACTTGAGCATGTCGTAGAACTGCTCTACATAGAGCTGGTAGTTCTTCCATACCTCGTTTGCCTTGTCTGCAGGGATGTTCTTGATTTCCTTCCATTCCTGCTGCAAGGCCTTGAAGTCCTGATATGATTTGTTGGCCTCCTCCGGTGAGGTGGTCATGGCCTTTATCTTTTCGATAATTTCCTCTTTTTTGCGGAGATTATCTTGTTTTTCTTCTTCTTGTGCCAGGAAGATCTTGGCTCTTTTCTCCTTGATGAGTTGCATCTCAGCCTTGAAGGCTTCTTCGGTGTCATCCGGTAGAAGAATATACTTCTCTGGGTCACCGCCTTTTGCGAGATACTCTTTCATCTGTGCGTCTCTTTCTGCGAGATGAATCTTGTAGAAAGTAGTCTTGAGTAGGTCGAGTTCCTCCTTGTTTGGATTTTCGCTGCTATGAGCGATTTCCTTTACTCTTTCGAGCACTTCCTGCTTGGTGGCATAAGCCTTCTTGGCAGGGTCTTCCAGGGTGCTCTGCTGCAACAGAGCTTTTTCTTGAGAGTCCATCATGTCACTTTGTTTAGTTTATGATTCGAGTTTCTTGGGCCGGTAGTCGCTTATCCGCAATTCGACCCCATACAAAATTATATTATTAATAAGTTGCAAACTTAAAAAAAAAAATCGAATATCTTGCCATGATATTCGATTTTTTAATTTTTTTTGTATTTATAATTGCCTTTTTCTTGCTAATCATCGTTTTATGTGCTCTTTCGGGCTACTTAATGCATATCAGAGTGGTATATGCTTAGAGCAGGCGCTTGTATCTGAGGAAGCCCCATGAAAGTGCAGAAACGAGCACGGAGATAACCAGGGCAATGGCAAATCCGTAATGGCTGTCTTCCATACCGTTGATTAAGTTCATACCGAACAATGAGGAAATCAGCGTAGGCAACATCATGACGATACTGATACTGGTCAAGGTACGCATCGTGGTATTCATGTTGTTGTTGATGATGCTCGAATAGGTATCCATCGTCGACTCCAGAATGTCGGAGTAGATGCTTGTGGTTTCGCGTGCCTGTGTCATCTCGATGTTTACGTCTTCGATGAGGTCGGCATCAAGTTCGTCCACCTGCAGCTTGAACTTCAACTTAGACAGGAGATTCTCGTTGCCTCGGATAGAGGTGATGAAGTAGGTAAGGGAGTCCTGCAGGCGGCTCAGGCCAATCAGGCTCTCATTGTTCACACCATGATCGAGGTTTCGTTTTGCCTTTTCTATGAGCGAATTGATCTGTTTCAATCGCTTCAGATACCAAACCGCTGATGAAAGGAAGAGACGGAAGGTCATGTCTACATAGTCGGTGAACCCCTCGCTGCGCTTCTGCTGGTAGCTTACGAAATCAATCATCATATTGGTTTCATAATAGCATACGGTGATGGTAACATCGCGCTTATGGATAATACCCAGAGGCACGGTGGTGTATGGGGTACGGCTGCGTATTTCCTTGACATAAGGGATACGGAGGATGATGAGCATCCAGCCATCGTCATATTCATAGCGGGCACGCTCATCGGTATCGCTGATATCCGAGAGAAAATAATCAGGGATCTTGAATTCTTCTTCCAGCAAGCGCTGGTCTTCATCAGTTGGACATGTTACTTGTATCCAGCAGTTTGGCTGCCACTCATTGAGTACAGTCAGATTCTTGTCTATATTCCAATAAGTCTTCATAGTTTGCTAATCTCCACATAATAAAAGTTTGGGGTATGGAGACTAGCGCTTGGGTACGGCCTACTGAAAGGCTTCATCGTTGCTGAATCTCCACGCCTTACAATTCATTATTGTTCTCCGCGTGATAATCGTCCATTTTGGTGTTATTTTAATGAAACTTATGCAAGTGAATTTGTATGATCTGCTACAGAGATTTTACAAGACTTGCGAAATCGACTGCAAAGGTAATGATTTCTTTTGAAAACTGGAACAAAAAAGCCGAGAATTTTCACTCTCGGCTTTCTTTTTTAATCTTTTTGTAATTTCGTTCCCCATTTTTTACTTTGCAGGAATCTCTGTCAGGAGCTGCTTGACGAGGTTCCAGAAAGGAGCTACGCAACTGATCTGGCAACGCTCATTGGCTGTGTGAGGACTAAGAAGAGTAGGACCGAATGATACGACATCGAGGTTAGGATACTTACTCAGGATGATAGAGCACTCCAGACCTGCGTGAACAGCCTGTACCTTACCGTCTGTGCCGTTCTGCTCTTTGTAAACCTTCAATACGTGTTCCAGAATGTCGCTCTTAGGGTTAGGGTTCCATCCCATATAGCTGCCGCTGAATTCAACCTTCATGCCTGCCATGTTGAAACAGCTCTCTACCATTGTGGCAAGATACATCTTGTAGTATTCGTGGCTAGAACGGGCCAGAATCTTGATAGCAGCCTTGCCGTCACCAATCTCAACGATTGCGAGGTTTGAAGAGGTCTCTACGATTTCAGGCATAGATGGAGCCATACGCAATACACCATCGTGGCAAGCGTAGATTGCATCTACAAGATTATCCTGAATTTCGGCAGGAACCTGCATCTTTGGAGTCTCTACATTCTCAGCGAAGAACTCGATGTTCTCAGTTGTTTCAATGCCTTCGAACTCATCACAGATTTCGTCCTTCCAGTCTGCTACCAGGTCATTCAAAGCTTCAATGTTCTCCTTAGGCAGGGTCAGAACAACCTCAGCCTGGAATGGGATGGCATTGCGCATGTTGCCGCCCTGCCATGAAGCTAGACGGGCATCGAGTTCTGAAATAGCTTCACGAACGAAACGAACCATGCATTTGTTGGCATTCGCTCTGCCTTCGTTGATTTCGATACCGGAGTGACCGCCCTTCAATCCCTTGAGGGTTACCTTAACGGCAGCATCTTCCTTGTCGGTTTCTACCTCTTTATAATCGAGAGTTGCTGTGATGTCGATACCGCCAGCGCTACCGATAACGAACTCGCCCCAAACCTCGGTATCGAAGTTCAAGAGAATGTCGCCGTTCAGTTCGCCTGTAGGGAGATCGTTGGCACCATACATGCCTGTCTCTTCGTCGGCGGTAATCAAGCCCTCGATAGGACCATGCTGCAAATTTTTTGATTCCATTACCGCCATGATGGTAGCTACGCCAAGTCCGTCGTCGCTACCGAGTGTTGTATGATTAGCACGTACCCAGTCGCCATCGATGATGGTTTCGATAGGGTCTGTTTCAAAATTATGCTTGCTGTCTGGTGCTTTCTGAGGAACCATGTCCATGTGCGCCTGCATAATAACGCCTTTGCGGTTCTCCATACCTGGAGTAGCAGGTTTGCGCATCACGATGTTGCCTGCTGGGTCTTGGAAAGCCTCTACACCTGCTTCTTTTGCCCAATCGAGCAAATAAGCCTGAATCTTTTCCAAATGTCCAGATGGACGTGGAACTTGTGTTAACTTGTCAAAGTTACGCCAGATTTCAACTGGGTTCAAATTCTTAATGTCAGCCATATTATTTTTATTTTAATGTTAAATGTTCAATGTTAAGTTGGACATACGCCCCTAAAGCAAGAGGATTCTTCACTCCTCACTCTTCACTTTCCCGGTAAACGCCAGTGCTATCCAGGCATAGATTCCCAAAAGGACCACAAGCAGGGTTTGCACGGAGTGTACGATGAGAACGAAGAAGAGGGCATCGTTTGCCTGAATGCCATAGAGAATGAGCATTGTCTTGACGGCAAAATGCCAAGGTCCGGCTCCGTTAGGAGTTGGTACGATGACCGCTATGCTGCCCACGATGAATGTCACCAGACCGCACATCAGATTAAGATGGGAGGTTGCCTCGAAGCATTGGAAGGTGAGATAGTAGTGGAAGAAATAGCTCAACCAGATGCCCAGTGTAAGGGCGATGTAGAGCGGTACATTTCTGACACCTTTCAGCGAGATGATACCTTGCCAGAGTCCTCCCAGTGTTGCTTTCACCTTATTATATATAGCGAGTCGCTTGAGCAGATAGTGAGCCAGGATGAGTACTGCTATGCCACAGATAGCTGTCACTATGTAACCTGTGGCTGTAAACTGGCAGAATAAACTGTCCATGCTCGTACCTGTTTTCTCAAAGAAATTGAGGAATACCGGAATCTGCATCACAAAGACCAGCGCCGTAATCATCAGCACGAGGAGTGAATCGATGGCTCTTTCTGTAACGACGGTACCCAAGGCTTTCGGAAACGAAACATCATCCCATTTCTTCAATACGCCGCATCTGGCAAACTCGCCCGCACGAGGAATTACAAGACTCAGAGCATAGGACAGGAAGATGGAGTAGACGCTGATACTGGAGCGGGCCTTCTCGCCTAATGGTTCCAGCGACTGTTTCCATCTCCATCCTCTGAACACCTGGGCAGAGATGCCAAAAGGGAACGACAGCAGCATCCAGGTCCAACTCATCTTGTGAAGCAGAACATCTTCTACTTGCTTGAAGTCGAATCCGCGATACATCCAATAAAGGATGGCGCCACCCAGAATGAGCGACAAAGCCACCTTCCATATGTTGTTTGCTATCTTCTTTATATCCATAATTAGATGCAAAGATAATACTTTTATTGACAATATCGTTCGAATCTGCATATTTTTAGCATAAATAAACGCTTGGGCGCCATTTATGGCTAAAAGTATAGCCTTTTTTTTAAGAAACAAGTGGCTCTTTCCCTTTTTTACCCAAAAAGATAAAAAAAATCGCATACTTCGTGTGGATTCTCAAAAAATAATCGTATTTTTGCAAAATATATAATATAAAGATAAGATATGAAAGCTGTAAAGCCTAAGAAGAATCTCGGTCAGCACTTCTTGACCGACCTCAATATAGCAAAGCGCATCGCCGATACGGTGGATGCCTGCCCGGATATACCTGTTCTCGAAATCGGACCAGGTATGGGCGTTCTTACCCAATATCTCGTAGAGAAACCAAGACCCGTCAAGGCTGTGGAAATCGACTCGGAGTCGGTGGCGTATCTTCATGAGAATTTCCCGACACTCAAGGATAATATTATCGGTGAAGACTTCCTGAGAATGGATTTGAACCAGATATTCGATGGAAAGCAGTTTGTACTGACAGGTAATTATCCATACGATATCTCATCGCAGATATTCTTCAAGATGCTCGATTACAAGGATCTCATTCCTTGCTGTACCGGAATGATCCAGCGCGAGGTGGCATTGCGTATGGCATCAGAACCAGGTAACAAAGCCTATGGTATCCTCAGTGTGCTCATCCAGGCATGGTATGATGTGGAATATCTCTTTACGGTAGATGAGAATGTGTTCAACCCACCACCCAAGGTAAAGAGTGCGGTAATCCGTATGACTCGTAACAAGGTGACTGACCTTGGCTGTGATGAAAAACTGTTTAAGCGTCTGGTTAAGACTGTCTTCAACCAGCGTCGCAAGATGCTCCGTGTAAGCCTCAAGCAGATGTTCCCGGGTGTAACCCCACGCGAGGATTTCTACACCACAGACATTATGACCAAGCGCCCTGAACAGCTCACTATCCAGCAGTTTGTAGAACTCACCAACTATGTGGGCGAAGAATTGAAAAGATTAGAATTAATAAAATAAAAACATATAATTATGATAGACGTTAAAGAAACTTTGAATTCTGCAGCAGAGCGTATGGAGATGGCAGCAATGTATCTCGCAGAGGAACTCTCTCATGTTCGTGCAGGTCGTGCTAATGTAGCCATCCTCGATGGTGTGCGCGTAAATAGTTATGGCAGTATGGTTCCTCTGAACCAGGTAGCTACAGTTACAACCCCTGATGCCCGTACTATCGCTATCCGCCCTTGGGACAAAAAGGCTATCAAGGATATCGAAAAGGCTATTATGGATAGTGGTGTAGGTATCACTCCTGAGAACAATGGCGAAATCGTACGTCTGGGTATTCCTCAGCCAACAGGTGAGCGCCGTAAGGAACTCGTAAAGCAGTGTAATAAGATTGCTGAGCGTGCTAAGATTGAGGTGCGCAACGTGCGCCAGGAAATCAAGGATAAGTTGAAGAAAGCTATCAAGGATGGACTTTCTGAAGACTTGGAGAAGGATGCTGAGAACGATTTGCAGAAGCTCCACGACAAGTACATCAAGCAGCTCGAAAACCTGATGGACGAGAAGGAGAAGGAAATCATGACAGTCTAAATCATTCTGGACTTACATTATTTAATAAGTGATAATGAGAGGACTCGTTATTAAAAATACAGGCAGCTGGTACACCGTCAAGACAGACGATGGCCAGCTGATTGAAAGTAAAATCAAGGGCAATTTCAGATTGAAGGGCATCCGCAGCACCAATCCTGTGGCTGTAGGCGATTATGTGCAGCTTATTACCAATCAGGAGGGTACGGCATTTATCTCTTCTATCGAAGACCGCCAAAACTATATCATTCGTAAATCACCTAACCTCAGTAAGCAGAGTCATATTCTGGCTGCTAATGTAGACCAGGCGCTGCTTGTGGTAACGGTGAATTATCCGCAGACATCTACTACCTTCATCGACCGATTCCTTGCTGGCGCTGAGGCCTACAGAGTGCCTGTTATCATCATCTTCAATAAAAGTGACATACTTTCAGAAGAAGAATTGCATTACGAGAAGATGATGTGTACGCTCTATGAAACCATCGGATATAAATGTATCGAATTGTCGGCAGCTACAGGCGAAGGTGTTGAACTGTTGCGACCTCTTATCAAGGATAAGAAATCTTTGTTGAGCGGCAACAGCGGGGTAGGAAAGTCAACCCTCATCAACCAGCTCATTCCTGATGCAGAGCAGCGTACCGCCGAAATCAGCGAGGCGCATAATAGCGGAATGCATACCACAACCTTCAGTGAGATGCTGGAACTGCCGGAAGGTGGTTATCTCATTGATACTCCGGGCATCAAGGGTTTTGGTACCTTTGATATCGAAAAGGAAGAGCTGACCAGCTATTTTAAGGAAATCTTCAAGTTCTCTCAGGATTGTAAGTTCTCTGACTGTACCCATACCCACGAACCGGGGTGCGCGGTAATCAAGGCGGTTGAGGAACATTATATTGCAGCTAGCCGCTATCAGAGTTATCTCTCTATGTTGGAGGATAAGGACGAAAACAAATACAGAGAGGCTTTTTGATAGGGAAGAGTGAAGAACGAAGAGTGAAGAAATTAAAAAAATCATATTAATGAAAGAACAGAAGGACGTCAGGCAGCGTATCGAAGAAGGTGAGTTCGCACAGAGTGCAGAAATCAGTGCGAGCTATCTGGATGAGGACATCTTGATTATAGATAATGTCAAGGTGTTGCAGAACCCCGATCCTATGAGATTCCAGATGAACATGATTGCATCCTGTCAGAGAGGCAGCCTGAGAGCTGAACTCAACGGGCGGGAATTCACCGTGGAGAAGGGCGATATATTTATCAGTCCGCCTAACTCAATTCTCGACATCAAAGAGGTGTCGGAAGATTTTGCATGCACAGCCATGTGTGTCAGCAATCACGGCTTGCTTGGTATTCTTCGTTCTCATATCTCGGTATGGAACCGTGCCATGTATGTGAGCAAGGTTTCGGTGTTGAAGATGAACGAGGTGGATATGGTATTCTATTCTAAGTTTACCGACTTGGTGCGCCTCTGTCTGGATCCGAAGTTCAACGACCGCAGTTCATGGAAACCTTATCGCCGTGAGATTGTGGAGACGCTCTTGAAGAGTGCTCTCCTTGCCGTGAGCAATCTTTTGCTGACAGATCTCCCGAAAGAAACTTTGGGAACCAGTGCCAGCGATTTCTTTGATAAGTTTCTGGAGATGTTGCAGCAGAGCGAAATCAAGCATCAGCCTGTAGAATATTTTGCGCAGCAGCTTTGCATCACGCCAAAATATCTCTCCATTATCTGCAAGCGCCATTCCGGCAAGACAGCCATCGAGTGGATTACGGAGTATACGCTTGCTGATATCACCTATTATCTCCGTTCTACAACGAAAACAATCAAGGAGATTTCAGGTATACTGGGCTTCTCCAATACCTCATTCTTCGGTAAATATGTAAGAGAGCATCTGCACATGTCACCTCTGAAGTATCGTGAAAGTTTGAGAAAACAATAACAGCAAAATAAAAACTCGCAAATTCTAAAGAAAGAATCTGCGAGTTTTTTGTTTCTGTCAAATAGGGTGGAGCTGGAGGGATTCGAACCCTCGTCCGCACAAGGAAACCATACGCTTTCTACATGCTTATTCCAGCCTTCGGTTTTCGAGGCATGACAGGACCTGGACCACCAATCATACCCTTATCCTCTAAAATTTCATCCATGCAACGAGGCGTACATGAACTATTTCCGATTTACCTGCACCGCTTGATCAACAAGATTCGGAACAACATCCGTTGAGCGATGTCTCGTTCCAGCACCCTGTGCTGGAATAAAGCTAGTTTACTATACTTCGACTAGGCAGCGAGAGCGTAGTTATTTTCGCCAATTAATTTTTTGTTCACTAGGATTTAGGAGGTAGCCAACGAGCCTCCGCATGCTTACGTACCATTTCATCTCGCCGTCAAATCCAGTCAACCCCGAGAATTTTCTGATATTGGGTGCAAAGATAAGGCGAAAATTTGAAATTACCAAATATTTTTAGGGAAAAAACTGCCAGCATCCTCATTTTCATTATTTTTAGGTATTGCATACCTTCTTAGAAATATGTACCTTTGCAGCCTGATTCAAGATAGTAATAATGATTATGAATATGCTAAATAAGAAAATAACTTGGAGAAAACAACATAAATGGTTAGGCATCGGTATGAGTTTTTTCATACTGATGTTCTGCTTGTCGGGTATTCTGCTCAACCACCGTTCGCTTATCAAAGATGTGGACGTGAGCAGGAAATATCTGCCAAGCCGCTATGAATTTAAGAATTGGAATGGCGGGTTGCTGAGGGGAACGCTTGCTTTGGATGATGCCATATTGCTGTATGGAAACGGGGGAATCTGCCAAACGGATTCTACAGTATCCACATTCAGGGACTTTAATAAGGGGATTCCAGCAGGAGCAGACTGCCGACAGATAAGAAATGTTATCAGAACGGATGATGGTTCTGTCTGGTCGGTATCTCCATTTTCACTTTACCGGTTGGGGAGTCACAAAATATGGAAAAGCGTAACTCTTCCGACAGAGCCGGAAGAGAAGTTGAGCGACATTTCTGCTCATGGAGATACGCTTTTGGTTCTCAGCCGCTCCTATGCTTATGTTTCCTTGCCACCTTATCAGAACTTCCAACGGATAGAATTGCCTATGCCAAAGGAGTATGATGGGAAGGTTACAGTCTTTCGTACGATATGGCTGCTTCACAGTGGAGAGTTGTTTGGCAGCATAGGTAAACTCATCGTAGATGGCATTGCCATCATCCTGGTGTTGCTCTGCATCTCAGGTCTTATCTTCTGGTTAAAGCCTAAACAGAAGAGGTTGCTTCGCTTTTCGCTACAATGGCATGACAAAATAGGCCGATATACCATCATGCTTACTTTATTGATAGCCCTGACAGGTTGGTGCCTTCGTCCACCTGTGATGATAGCTTTGGTGTTGAACAAGATGCCGTCTATTCCTGGGACGACGCTTCATAGCAAGAACCCTTGGAATGACAAACTCCGTGTGGTGCGTTATGATGAAAAGTTCGGTGACTGGCTCTTGTCAACTTCGGATGGTTTCTTTTCCGTGAATTTCCAGACAGGAAAGTTGGAGTCCATCTCCAATACTCCACCAGTCAGTGTTATGGGATTGAATGTCCTTCAGCAAAACAAAGATGGTAAATGGTATTGCGGTTCGTTTAGTGGTCTCTTTGTTTGGGATAGAGTAAAGGGGACAACCGTTGATTATTCTACCGGGAAAGCTGCTTTAAAGAACGCTGGCGCACCATTCGGAAAAAAGGCGATAGCAGGTATGAGCCAGGATTTCTCTGATACGCCTGTCATTGCTGAGTATAATGAAGGAACCGACTTTGCGCCACAACCCGCTTATATGAACCAACTGCCCATGTCATTATGGAATGTGGCTCTGGAGGCTCATAGCGGTAGAATCTTCATAGGTAGTATTGCTACATATATATTTATCTTCGTGATGGGAATACTTGCCGTATGGTGCCTTTGGTCTGGATATGTCATTAGACTGGTGAAGAAAAAATAAAAAAAGTTTGAATGCGTTGTTTTAATTGCCATATTGCCATATTGTATGTGCAAATGGTTGATACTCAGCGTAAAAGTACGTATGGCAATTCTCGGAAAAGCGCCGGGAATTGCCATATATTGTTATTGTTGCCTCTACTCATCTCCCAACAATCCTCTTATTTCCTGGTCGAAGTCAGAGTCAATACGTTGGGTCTTATTGAAAATTTCGTATTCTTGTTCCGCTTTCCTCTTGGCTTGTTCCGCAGAAATTTTACCTTTGTCTGGTAAAATTTGGTAGCGTCGGAAAGAGAGGAATTCATTTACGCTTGCCGAGAACTGCTGCATATTAAACGTGTTTTCACGCTCAATAAGATCCTCGATATAGTCGAAGAAACCTGTGACGGCACGTTCTAATTGGCGGATTTCTTTCTCTTGCAGATAGTTCTTGGCGATGCTTACATCCGATTTTAGAACACGACCATCTGGTGCATTTTTCCAAGTGGTAAGTCCCATGTGGTCCTTAGTATGGTCAGCCTTGGAGTATATAATCTCTGCTGCTGTATGTCCAGTGATAGCATAATGGAAGCGGTTTTGAACCATTGCATAGAATTCGCGTGTGGTTGGCGAGTTCTTGTCATAGTCGGTACTACATTCTGCATAAATATCTGTTATTTGCTGCCAGATACGGCGTTCGCTTGCTCGAATAGAGCGTACACGTTCGAGTAACTCACGGAAATAGTCCTTTCCGAACACTGCCGTGCCTTGCTTCAATCGCTCATCGTCCATAGCAAATCCCTTGGTGATATATTCGTTGAGAATCTTTGTTGCCCATTGGCGGAAGCGAGTAGCCTTTAATGAAGAAACACGATAGCCAACCGCAATGATGGCATCGAGGTGATAGAAGTCCACACTATGTGTCTGCGACTTATTGGCCATGGCTCCATGCTGAGTGGTTATTTCCATTTTGGAAACAACCACTTCTTTATCCAATTCCCCTTCCTCAAAAATATTCTTCAAGTGCTTACTGATAGCTGGTACACCAACACCAAATAGCTGTGCCATAGCTTTTTGTGTACACCAAATCGTCTCGTTCTTGATAACCACCTGTACCTTGCCTTCAGAGTCAGGCATACTATACAGTAAAAATTGTATTTCGTTACTCATCTTGTTATTCCTTTTTTGCGTTATCATTAAAGTTGATGCTGTTAAGCTGTCGCATAATCTCATTCTCTAAGCGATGGCTTTCCTCGAATTGCTCTGCCAATGTATTCTTGTAATCAGTCATTCGCTTATTGAATTCCTCTTCCGTGATGTCAACATAGTCTATCTTGATGTCAAAATATTGACCGGCTGAAAGACTGTAACCCTTTTCTTTGAGTCGTCAAAGAATAGCACGGACACATTGGTACCTGTATTGGCAAATACGAAATCTTCCATTCCATCAATTTATTGATTTTAATGCAAATATAATGATTTATTTCGAAAAAGAAGTCATGTTGGTTGATTCTTTAACACGATATAACTAATTGACGATACTATAGATGAGTAAGAATGCACTTCTGTGAATAAAATTACTAAAGGATGACAAAGATCGATATTTGCTCTTTTCGGGCCTATCAGAGAAGCTTTCGGCTCTTTCAAGGCGATTTCTCGAAAGATATTCACCAGCGGAGCCGATTGCTATGTTTCACTCAGAATGACCACACTGGTCATGCTGAATTTAAAATATGCCTCTTTTTAAAGTGGTCTCAGAAAATAAAAAAAGTTTGAATGCGTTGTTTAAATTGCCATATTGCCATATTGTATGTGCAAATGGTTGATACTCAGCGTAAAAGTACGTATGGCAATTCTCGGAAAAGCGCCGGGAATTGCCATATATTGTTATAGTGAGAATTTAATGCTGTTTTTGCCTAATAACCAGATACTCAGTACCTTTCATCGTTCTTTTCCTCTTTAGCCCATCGATGTTCTTTAGGCATCGACCGAACGAAAGAAGGCTTTTTGCTTCCAATGATGCCCCATATTTCGCCTTTAACTCGCTAAAAATGGCGGCGGCAGTCATGAAAGTACCCTCATTTTCGTCTTCTGTTGGCGTAAAACTCTCGCTGAAGCATTGCATGACTGGATCTATTTGCTGGTATCGCCTGTTGTTCTCCATGATGAGAGCCGTCTGTTCTGCATCAAAATAGGTCTTTTCTCCATTCCAGATTGCCTTTTCTGCTTGGGCAAAGAGTTGCTGATAGTTGGGGCGCACACTTACATCAATAGGACCCGTCAGTTCGATACCGATGAATCGGCGGTTGCCGGAAGGATCGGTCAGGATGTCGTCCATATTGCTTGTGGCGATGAAGGAGGCGGTGCGGGGAAACTCCTGTACATGGCCGCCATAGGGGGGCTTGTATTTCACGTTTGGCAACTGGATGAGATTTTTCAGGAATCCCTGTTGTACCTTGGCTGAAATCTGGTTGAATTCATCCAGATTGATGAGTAGGCACTGGCTCATAGCCTGCAACACCTGTCTCTTCTCCGAGAGAATCAGATTATCGGTGTAGCCCCATTGCAGCTGGGGTGGAATCAGACGGCGGCAAAAAGTACTCTTGTTGTAGCCCTGTTTTGAAATGAGCAGGGGAGCCACGCTGTTGCCATACTGTCTGCCGGTGCGGTTGTGCCATTGCTCCACCATGGCTAGAAACCAGGTGTAGAACCAGTCTTCCCAGTGCGGGTTGTTGGTAGGCACGGTACGTGCCAAGGCACGTATATGGTCCTTGCCGTCCCAGTTGTCATAACAGGTGAACAGAAATTCCTCTACGGGATTATAGTTCTTGATGAAATTGGATTCCAGAAAATTTCTAACGTCCTTGATGCTGACGTTGATACCTGCCAGTTGCACTTCTAGTGTCAGACTCTTCTGTACTCTCGGTTCCACGGCTTGAAATCCAATCCATTCCTTGTCCTTCGGTACATATTCGGTATATTTCATCACCATGTTGTATCTCAGGTCATACTTCTCATTCAGATATTTCATCATCTTCTCGATGTTCTCTTTCGAGCCTTTCATGCCTTTTTCTTTCTTGTCAGTCGGGTCGCTTTTAGCCTCAGGTATGGATGGGGTTGGTTCCTGAAGCATCAGTTTCTCGTCTACTTTCAAGGCGACAGCCTGAGGATTATAATAAGGCAGGTTATCGAGCGTAAGGAGAAAATAGCTTCTTATCGAAGGCTTTTGGCTGGCTATCTCGGCATGGATGACAGACTGGTAGATGGGCAGAATGTGTCGGTAGGCACTTTGGTAGAGTCGGTCGGCATGTTCTTCATCTGTAGGCAGTTCACCCTTTTCATCGGTGAATTTCACCAGTATTTCCACGCTTCTGCCATCGGCTCCGGTCACGGCGATGAGGGTGGAGGGGAGGAAGGCAGCTTGTTTCTTCACGAGTTGGACGTCTTCAGGTTTCAGTATGTTCCTGAACGATAGGAGCAAGAGACCGTTGAATGCCTTCATCCTGAGATTCCCGTTTTCATCTTTCAGAAACTCGGCGGCAGGGTATACCCGGTGCCAGGTGGGCATGTCTTTATACCCATCGTAACCGAAATTCATGGAAGGAACCATATCTCTGAATTTCTGGATGGTAAACTTGGAATCATCTTTGAGCATACGCTCCAAAAGGTGTCCGATACTTCTGTTGGTAACGCAAAGCTGGTGTTGCCGGTTGGTTCTGATGACTGTTATTTTCATCTGTCCTGTTATTAAAGTTATTTCTTTTTCGAGTGAGGCTTACGTAATGTTTGAGTAGGGCTTACTTGGAGTTCAAAAGAGGCTCACTTGGATTTCAAAAGAGACTCATTTGGGGGGCAAAAGAGGCTCACTTGGATTTCGGAAAGCATTACTTGCTAAGCCAGGATGTATCTGAAACTGCGTCGCGACGTATCTGTTGCTGCGTCGTGACGCAGTTATTGTTACGTCGCGATGTATCAGATGCTACATCGGGACGTAATTTCTTCCGCATCGATGGCGAAGTTACGAAAAAAGATTGAAATCCCCAAGCATTGAACCGAAAAAATGCTTTTTTGCTCAATACTTTCTGTGTTTTTCTCAAAAAAATACGCTAAAATCTCCTGAATAGCTTAAAATGAGCTATTTATGAATCTTTTACCTCGGTAGAGGTAATGATTGGGCAACAGTCCCAATTTCTGCAATATGCATACGTTTGCTGTCAAACAACTCTTCTCTGCTGCAAAGAGAGAATAACTACACGAAATAACAATCGCTATATTGGGATAATTTACATAAAATAGTTTAATTTATAATGATTATCGCAAAAATTAATGTATATTTGCAGCTAAATTCAGTGAATTTATGAAACAAAACAAGATAAGATAAAAGATATCTTAGCAAGTATGTTGTAGAACTTCCGATAATAAAATATTATTTGAATATGGGCATAAGCAAAGAATTAACAGAAGAGGATGTCAAGTTCCGCTATATCAACGAGAAGCCATCACAGGCAAGGGATGGTCAAAGGATAGTGTCAATGCATTGCTAAAGGACGATACAGCGTATCTTGGGAATAGATGTGAAGGTAGATGAATTGTAAAATGTGGGACGCTGTCCCACAAATTCAGATTGATATAAAAAGGTGAGACATTGTCTCACTTATTTGAAATAGAAATTTTGGGGACGTGTCCCCAAAATCTGATAATAATACAGAATTATGGCAAACGAAATAACAAAGATTTCGGATAATATTGAAGATTTACTTGATAAGGTGTCTGGTCTAATAGAACAGGCAAGGACTTACGTGAAGACTTCGGTCAATACTGCTGAGGTCTATACCAAGTATTATATAGGCAAGTATATAGTGGAGTATGAACAGGAAGGGAATGTTCGAGCGCAATATGGAAAGCAAGTCTTGCAAGAATTGTCAAAGAGTTTGACTGTTCGTTTTGGGGCAGGTTGGTCATATCCAAATCTCCGCAATATTAGGCAATTCTATATTGTATATGCAAAAAGGTCAACCACTGGTTTCCCTTTTGAAAACAAAAATGCTAACCAGTGGTTAGCAAATTCAAAAGATAGTGATAATCAGACGTTTAAACTTTCTTGGAGTCATTATTTGATTCTGATGCGAGTGGAAAATCCAGACGCTCGTTCTTTCTATGAGATAGAGTGCGTCCAACAGCAATGGTCAAAAAGACAGCTGAGTCGTCAAGTAGGCAGTTGCCTCTATGAGCGATTGGTTTTGAGCCGTGACAAGGATGAGGTGATGCGTTTAGCAAAGGAAGGTCAAACTGTAGAGAAACCTTCTGATGTTATCAAAAGTCCTTTGACCTTGGAGTTCTTGGGCTTGAAGCCAGATGCCGCTTACTCTGAGTCGAAGTTGGAGAATGCCATTATCAGCAAGATGCAACAGTTCCTACTCGAATTAGGCAAAGGCTTCCTCTTCGAGGCACGCCAGAAGCGTTTCACCTTTGATGAAGACAATTATTATGTAGATTTGGTCTTCTATAATAGATTGTTGCAATGCTATGTCCTTATTGATTTGAAAACAGATAAGCTTTCTCATCAAGACCTTGGACAGATGCAGATGTATGTCAACTATTATGACCGCTATGTGAAGCAAGACTTCGAGAAACCAACCATCGGCATTTTGCTTTGTGAGAGTAAGAACGATGCACTTGTAGAGTTAACATTGCCAAAAGACTCTCATGTATATGCTTCTGCGTATCAATTGTATTTGCCAGACAAGGCTTTACTGCAAGCCAAGGTGAAGGAATGGATTGCAGAGTTTGAGAGTAACTCAAAAGGTTTTGAGTAATTGGCAATATATGGCAGATAATCCCTAAAGAAAAAAGAATTGCCATACCCATAACAGCTTTGTAATCAGAGAGATTACTGGCTGGTATGGCAATATGGCAATTCTTGGAAGGAAAATATTCAAAAATATGTCTTGTTACTTCACGCTCCACTCAAACAAACCGCAAGAGTGGGTTTCTGGCTGCTTCAACTCGAGTTTCACAGCCTTGGTCTTCACTGGGTCGAAATTCACGATGCAGGCTACACCACGCTTGCATGGATAAGCATCGGCTCCAGGAACTTCCTTCCAGTTACCAGCCTCGTCCTGATAGTAGAGCTTCCAGCTGTCTGGCACCTTGCAACCGCCCCAAGGCTGGTCGTCGTACCAATATACGGTGCTGGTCTTGATCTCCTTGCTCTCAGGGAAGGTGTAGGTAATCCACTCTGTGGTGTTCTTCTTTGGCCACCAGTGGATGTATGGGATAGAACGGTCGTTCTCATCGGCAGGAACCAGTCCGTCGGTGATACTGCTCTTGGCTGGCACAGGAGAAGAGAATTCTACCTTAGCCTGAGCTGCGAGAGTTGCAGGAGCTGATGGCTTGGCAGCCTTGACATCCTGTGGTAACCATACCTTCATGTTGCCGTTACCACGATGAGCCCAGGCGAAGTATGGGATGAGGGTCAGGGTCTGGTCCTTGGTGCTCAGCTTGCCACTCTTGTCGTAGGCGAGAGTCTGCACGTTCTCAGTCAAGGTCTCCATGTTCTGACCCTTGTAGAGTGTCAGTACATTCTTATATTTAGGGTCGATGAAGCCATCGTACGAGAGCTTGCCCTCAGCGAACTGAGGTTCGCGGTTCTCCAGGATGCTCATGATATCGAAGCCCTGGTTGTCTGGCCACTCTGCACAATATACGATAGGACCACGCTCGATGCTGATGCAGCCACGGTCGGCCTCTACCTTGTTGTTGGCACGTACGGTGCGTGCCTCCATATCGAAGTGAACGCGAACCACATCGCCCTTCTTCCACTTGCGGTTGATGGTATAATAGCCATCCTCTGTTACCTTAGCCTCTACCTTCTTTCCGTTTACGGTGATGGTATAGCCCAGACGCTTGCCGTCGCTGTAGTAGTAAAGGTCAGATGGAACAGGCTGACCCTTTACCCAGCCCGGGATGCGGATCTTCATACCGAACTGACCTGCCTTGTTGTCATCCACCTTGATGGCGATATCTCCGTTCCAAGGGTACTGTGTATCCTGGCTCAGGGAAACCTTCTTGCCGGCTACTTTCAGAGAAGAAGAGTTGCTGAGGAAGAGGTTGACATATACATTCTTATCCTTTACTGCATATACATAGCCCGGGAGGGATGGCAGGAAGCGGCAGATGTTGCTAGGGCAGCAGGCACAGCCGAACCAAGCCTGACGCTGGTGCTGACCCATACTCTCCAATGGGTTAGGGTAGAAGAAGCCGCCGCCGTCCATACTCACACCACTGATGAGACCATTGTAGAGGGTGCGCTCCAATACATCGTAATACTTACTCTCGCCATGGAGGAGGAAGAGACGGTAGTTGACATAAACATTGCCGATAGCTGCGCAGGTTTCGCAGTAGGCACTCATGTTAGGCAACTCGTAGTTCTTTCCGAAAGCCTCGCCGTTGTTGGTGGCTCCTATACCTCCGGTGATGTAGAGTTTCTTGCTTACGATGTTGTCCCAGATGCGGTCGATGGCGTGGATATAGGCAGTATCACCGGTGAGGGCTGCTACATCTGCCATACCTGCATACATATAGGTAGCACGTACGGCATGACCTACAGCCTCGTCCTGCTCCAAAACCGGTTTGTGGCTCTGAGAATATTCCTGTTTGATAGATGTCTTGCCACGATAGTCGAGGAAGAACTTAGCCTCTTCGAGATATTTCTTGTTGCCTGTAGCGAGATAGAGTTTGCAGAGTGCCATTTCGGCAATCTGATGTCCCGGTACCACACAAGCCTGTCCTGGGTTAGGACCAACCTCGCGAACCACACAGTCGGCATAGCGTATAGCGATGTCGAGGAACTTGCGGCTGCCTGTAGCCTGCCAGTGAGCCACGGCACCCTCAACCATGTGTCCAAGGTTGTAAAGCTCATGGCTCAAGTCCTCCTCCATGCTCCAGCGCTTGTCGCCAGCCCAGAAATGAGGATGTTTCGGGTTCTGTGTACGGGCGGTATAGAGGTAACCGTCAGCCTCCTGGGCAGGAGCAATGATGTCGAGCACGCTGTCGATATATGCCTTGAGTTTCTTGTCAGGGTAGGTCTGGAGTACGTAGCTGGCACCCTCGATGGTCTTGTATGGGTCGGTATCGTCGAAACTGTAGGGCATCAGTTTGCCTACATCATAGGTGTCGCTTGGATGAGCGGCGCGCTCAAAGTTCTTGTATCTTCCCTCTGATTCGCACTTGCTGAACGCCAGCGGGATGGTTACCTTGCGAGAGGTTTCGATACGCTGTCCCCAGAACGTATTGTTCCAAACCTTTACTGATGTGAAAGGCACCGGAGTGATTGGATAACCACCCGAGCTCTTGTTCACCTTCTGTGCCGAAGCAGGCATCAATGCCAATGCTGCCAAGGCTGATGTCATCAAAATTTTCTTCATGTATTGCTAGTTTATTTTGTTTATTTTTTGTAAGGGATGTATTCATCCCAGAGTTTCAATGAGTGCAGGTAGCCTGAGAAAGGCCATGCCTCTTCGGCGTTCTTGCCCAGAAGCATAAACTGCGATGGCTTGACGAGGAGCTGGATATCCTTCTGACTGACGAGTTTGTCGTTGATGTAGATGCTCTCGATTCTGCCATCGAAGCAGACATATACGTGCTGCCACTTGCCTTCCAGGGTCTTCATCTCCTTGTAGCCGGCATCCTCGTACCATCCGTAGTGGTTCATCACACCGCAGCGTGGTTCGGTGCCGTTTACCAGCATCAGCTTTTCCAGTTCATCGTGAGAAGAGGTGAAATCGGCTACGCATTCATTCTCGGCAATCTCCGGATTCAGAATCCATGCCTCGATGGTGTATGGAGCGTTGTCGCGGATAGTGGCAGGGAGCATGAAGTTGCTTCTGTAACTCTCCTTGCCGGTAAAGGCGAATGCCTTCTTGCCCTCTATGGTCTTGATGATGGCTGCTGTATCGTGCTGTGTCTCGAACTCGCCCTTGAGATGAACATCCAGTGGACTGCCGTTCTTGATGTAAGGCACAGTATCGCCCTCGTTGTAGTAATCGGCGCTGATATCTACCACCAGTCCCTGACTGTTCTTATCGGCTACAGCCTCACGCACGATGTTGCTCTGGGCATCGAAAGCCTTTTCTGCCACCTCCTGTTCCCAGTTATAATAACGGAGATTGGTGAGGGTTAATTGTTTTTCGCCTGTACTAATTACCAGTTTTCCTTCAGAAAGATTCAGTCGAGGATCGTTTTCATCTATCTGATGCCAGCTTCCGTTGTCGAAAGCTTGGGCGGTGAGGGTATGCTTGCGTGTCTTGCCGAGCTGCGGATGAGTCATCACCAGCTGGGTGCCCGGTTGCAGGGTGATGGCATCTTTGCCAGCCATGCGCTCTCTGAGGGCGGTGCCCTGAAGAAGCGAAAACTTGCCGGCAAGCATTCCCTCGTTGTTATGCCAGGTTGTGCCATCGAAGTCGGCTGCTGTCAGACCGAGCCACTGCTGTGGGGCTGAATCTTCTACGGAACCGTAAACCTTGATGTTCCAGATGGCGCCACCGAAACCGTTCTTCTGTCCGCCGGTATAGGTGAGGCGGATGTACTGTGCCTTGACATTTCCGAAATCTACCATCGGTGAACCAGCCAAACGGTTCTGTCGCTTGTCGGAGAAGGTCTGCCAGTGCTTGCCGTCATTCGATGTCTCGATGAGATACTGATAGAACTGGGTTCCGTATTCAAACTGAGTCCAGATGCTCTTGATGCTCTGCTTTTTGCCCAGGTCAATCTGGATCCAGGCTGGTCCGGTGGTGCGAGGGCGCCAGAGTGTTCCGTTGTTGTCATCTACCGCATATTCCGGACGGAAATCGTTATCGTAATAGGAAGAGGCGGTAACCTTGGCACCGAAGGCTAGGTTCTTAGCCACCTTCATCTCCGGTTTCAGATCGAGACCTTCGTGGGTTGGGATAACCTCCTTGATGGTACCGTCGGCATTGAATTCGAGTTTATCGATAGCCACCTGACGATGGAATCCACGGTTGGAGTGCGGATTGTCGTGGCGATGATATACGATGTAGTAGTTGTCGCCTTCCTGGAGCACGCTGTTGTGTCCCGGACCATGAACGGTTCCGTCGGCATTGGTCTTGAGGATAGTGCCATGGTAGGTATAAGGACCGAGCGGACTCTTGGCTGTGGCGTAATCTACGCGGTAGCTGGCATCCTCGCAATGCTCGCAGGAGTAGAGGAAGTAGTAGATGCCGTTGCGCTTGAAGACGAAAGGAGCTTCGAAGAAGTGAGTAACCTCAGTGTTCGGGATGAGCTTGGTTTCGCTGAACGACTTCATATCAGGATTCAGCTTACCTGCTCCGCAACCGAAGCCCTTGTAGATGCCCCAGGTTCCCCAATACATATAGACCGAACCGTCATCATCGCGGAAGGTCTGACCATCCAGGGTGATGGCATTCTTTACGAATCTATCCGGTACGAGCACGGCTTCGCTCTCGCCCAGCACATTCTTCCAAGGACCGCGAGGTGTATCGCCCACACCCAGATGGAGCTTGCAAGGCTGGCAGTAGAGATAGTAATACTTGCCGTCGGCTTCGTTCTTCATCACGTCGGGAGCCCATATCCAGTGGCTGTCTGGCCAGTTCATCGGCATCAGGGTCCAGTTCTTGAAATCCTTGCTGCACCAGAGCTGTGCCGGTCCGAAACCGGCTCCGCTACCGTCAGTAGTAGCATATATATAATAGGTATCACCAAACTTCTTGATGGTTGGGTCGGCAAAATAACCAGGCAGGATAGGGTTGCCTGCTCCCGGAGTGTTGTAGGCAGCTTTCTGGGCAGCACCTGTCTCAGGCGCTGCCGCAGCTGTAGTTACTAACAATGTTACAATTATATTTTTACTAACCATATGAACATCTTTTCTAAATATTTATTTCTTAATAAGTTTAATGACGAATCCACCGCCTGAAGCAAGATGGATCTTCAATTCTGATTTCTGATTGATGACGGATTTCTCTATCTTGTAATCCTCGGCATCATGGTTGGCATTGATACCGTCTTTCAATACGATAGCCTCGTAATCGCCATCTGTGAGGAAGTCAAACTTCAGGGTGAGCGTGCGCTCATCCCAGTTACTCTGACCGCCTATATACCAGTTGTTGCCCTTCTTTCGGGCAGTAACGATATACTTTCCGATTTCTCCCTGTGGCACGATGGTCTTGTCGAAGACTACTGGCAATGAAGCGATATATCGGGTGTATGGCTCATCCGCCTCGTAGTTGGTAGGAGTGTCGGCGAGCATTGTAAACGGACTGTCCTGTACGATGTAGCAGGCTGCCTGGTGGCATCGGGTACCCATCGAAATCGGTTTGGTATAGATAGCCTTCCAGTTGTCTCGGGTTCCGTTTCTCATCGCTCCCGGTGTGAAATCCACCTGTCCTGCCATCATTCTGATGTATGGGAAGGTGACATCATAGAGCGGCATATCATTCTTGGCTTCCGTCCAGCGGCACTCTTCCATACCAAAAACACTCTCGTAGTTGAGGATGTTGGGGTAGGTGCGGTTCAAACCGTGTGGCTTGTAGATGCCGTGCAGGTCGAGGATGAGATGATGCTTGGCTGTGCAGGCAGCCAGGCGTTCCACCATTTCGATGGCAGTCTGGTCGTCGCGGTCCATAAAATCCACCTTGAATCCCTTGATGCCCATATCAGCATAGGTCTTGCAGATGGTTTCCAGGTTCTCGTCCATCACGTTGAATACTGCCCAAAGCACGATATCCACGCCCTTGCTCTTACCATATTCTATGAGTTTAGGCAACTGGATATCGTCTATTGGTTTCAGAATGCTTCCCTCTTTCGAGTTGTACCATCCTTCATCAAGGATGATGTATTCCAAGCCGTGATTATGAGCAAAATCTATGTAATATTTGTAAGTATCGAAATTGATGCCTGCCTTGAAATCTACACCTTTCAGATTCCAGTCGTTCCACCAGTCCCAAGCCACCTTACCCGGTTTGATCCAGGAAGTATCGCCTATCTTGTTGGGAGCAGCCAGGGCGTACACCAGATTGTTGGTTGGCATCTGGGTATCGTGCTCTGTGATGGCGAAGATGCGCCAAGGATAATTGCGTTTGCCGTTGCTGGTTGCGATGTAATCGCAGGTGCTCTTTACGTGGCTCATGTGTCGCCAAGGGTAGTAAGCCATCTCCTTAGGGTAGGGAGCAAAGGCGGCTCTCAGGATTCCCTTCTCTTTATCTTGTTCGTTGCTGTTAGCCTTCAGCCACATGCCCGGATACTTCTCCAGGTCGCTCTCCAGGATAGTGACTTTCGCCTTTCCGCAATCTATGGTTGCCGGGAGAAAAGCCAAATCCTGCTTAGCGGTATCGAGCCGTGTTTCGTGATAGATATTCTGGAAAGCCATGGCAAAAGGCTTTTCTGGAGTCGTAGTGTATGGCAACCATGCCTTCTTGTCCTTGCCAAACTGGTAGGCGGCGGTTTCATTCAGGATGATGGTCTTGCCTTTTCGCTGGGTATAGAACCGGTAAGCCACTCCCTCATCGTAAGCTCTCAGGATGATGCCGAAACCATTCTTCAGTTTCAGATTCAGTTCCTGATAAGCTGTTTCAAAGTTTTGCTGACGATAGAATGGCGCATGGATGGTTTCCTTATGGTTGCTAAGCTTGTGGCTTGCTACCTTCGGATTCTTACCCATGTCCATTCCATCGTTCAGCGTTACACCTATTAAAGACTCCTGTAAAAGAATGGAGCCATTGTATTTAAATTGAAGAGAGAGAGACTTGTTGGTGTTGAGTTCTGCTACGATTTTACCATCTGGTGATTTCACCAGATAGTTCTCTGCCGATACTGTTGCCCCTATATATAATAAGGTGGCGATGAAAAAGAGTTTCTTAACCATAACTTTCTAGGTTTATTGTTGTTTTGTCTGTTTTGTTGTTCGCTTGGTGGCAATGCCTGTATTACCGGATTACCACAAGTTTTTATTTCTGCTGCAAATTTACGAATAGAATTGTTTATGTAATGCAAAGAAAGTCCAAAATGATGAAAATATCGTATCAAAAGCCCCCTGTTAGACGATAGTTGCATCTTTATGTACGATAATTTTAGGACTTCGTTGATTTTTTCTGTTATTTTGCAGCCAGAAAAATAAACGAAACAATAATAAACCTAGAAGATATGGATTTAAAGCAGTTCACATTATTAATAGGAGTAGCTTGTTTGCCTGGAATGACAACAGCAGCCACGGTTTATCGCACTATCTCAAAGGTGGAGGCAATATCAGTGGATTGTCCGGTGGGCACAGCTCCCCGACTTCCTAATCTCGTATGGGTAACCTATTCTGATGGTTATTCAGAGTATCGACAGGTACGCTGGGCTAACGCTCCGCTTGCTGATGAGCAGGCTGAGGCTGATGCGCACAAACATCCTGCCGGGAGCCAATATGAGATAGGTGGTTTTGTGATTGGTGATGAGACTACCGACAATGGTTATCCTGTCAAGGCACAAATCAAAGTGGTGGCTGAAGGCTATCAGACTCCAGAAAAGGAAGTGGCTCATACCTTCTCACTCGCTGATGTGAGCATAGATGGTGACAACCGACTCACCCACAACCGTGATGAGGCTATCCGTGAGATCTGTTCCTGGGATGTTACCCAACAACTCTACAACTATCGCGATACCTACGGACTCAGTACCGAAGGGTATACCAAGAGTGATGGCTGGGATTCGCCAGACACCAAGCTCAAGGGTCATGGATCTGGTCACTATATGTCGGCAATTGCACAGGCATACGCCGTGGCAACCAATCCTGAACAGAAGGCAATCCTCCGCAAGAACATCACCCGTATGGTGAATGAGTTGCGAGAGTGTCAGGAGAAGACCTTCGTATATAATAAGGATCTGAAGCGCAACTGGGAGGCTCGTGATTTCGCTCCTGAGGCTGAACTCAGAGAGATGAAGGGCACCTGGGATGCTTTTGATGAGTATAAGAAGCACCCTGAACTTTATGGCTACGGCTATATCAACGCCATTCCAGCTCAGCATTGTGCTCTGATTGAAATGTATCGTGCTTACAACAACTCCGATTGGGTTTGGGCTCCTTATTACAGCGTACACAAGCAACTTGCCGGTCTGATAGACATCGCAACCTATTTTGATGATAAGGAAATCTGCGACAAGGCTCTCCTCATCGCCAAGGATATGGGACTTTGGGTATGGAACCGTATGCACTACCGCACTTACGTAAAGCAGGACGGCACCCAGGATGAGCGTAGAGCCAAGCCGGGCAACCGCTACGAGATGTGGGACATGTACATCGCCGGTGAGGTGGGAGGTATGAGCGAATCGCTCTCCCGACTTTCCGAGATGGTTTCCAATCCGGATGAAAAGGCAAAGCTCCTCGAGGCTGCCAATTGTTTCGACGCACCTAAGTTCTATGATCCGCTGAGCAAGAACATCGATGATATCCGCACCCGCCATGCCAACCAGCATATTCCGATGATTATCGGAGCGCTGCGCAGTTACAAAAGCAATCAGAAGCCATACTATTACAATCTGGCTGAGAACTTCTGGAGACTGGTGCAGGGGAGATACATGTATGCGATGGGTGGTGTAGGAAATGGAGAGATGTTCCGCCAGCCATATACCCAGATTCTGAGTATGGCAACCAATGGACTGCAGGAAGGCGAATCGGAGGCTTATCCGGATATCAACGAAACCTGCTGCGCGTATAACCTCGTCAAGTTGAGCAAGGATTTGAACTGTTATAACCCTGATAATGCGCAGTATCTCGACTATATCGAGCGCACGCTGTACAATCAGATTATCGGTTCCCTCAATCCAGACCAGTATCAGACCTGCTATCAGTATGCGGTAGGATTGAATGCCACCAAGCCGTTCGGCAACGAGACTCCTCAGAGCACCTGCTGTGGCGGTACAGGTTCTGAAAACCATACCAAGTACCAGCAGTCGGCTTATTTTGCCAACGATCATACCCTCTGGGTAGGTCTCTATATGCCAACCACCCTCCACTGGAAGGAGAAGGGCGTGACCATCAAGCAGGATTGCCTATGGCCGGCACAGCATTCAGCCATCAAGATTACGGAAGGCGAGGGCGATTTCACCCTGAAACTCCGTGTACCATACTGGGCTACTCAAGGTTTCTCCATCAAGGTGAACGGCAAGGAAGTGGCAAAGAGCTATCAGCCTAGCACCTATGTAGAACTGGAGCAGAAGCACTGGAAGGTGGGAGATGTCGTAGAACTCGACATGCCGTTCAGCAAGCATATCGAATATGGTGCCGACAAGCTTTCGAGCGATGTGGCAAGTCTGGACGGTACTCCGCTGAAGACATCCTGGGTAGGAACCCTGATGTACGGACCATTGGTGATGGCGGGCACAGGCGCACAGACCTGGAATCAGGCTACGCTGAACATCGACTCCCGATTGAGTAATATTACCGTGGGCGAATCGAACGGCGTGACAACAGGTGCAGGAGCCAATCTCCTTACCCTGAAGCTGGATGGCAAGGAATTCCAACCCGATTATTACCGCAACGCCAACAGTACCCACTACTACCGCATCAACCTGACCGATGCCAAGAGCAAGAAGAGCAAGAAGGTGAAGATAGATTTCACCGAACTGAATTCTCTCCTGAATCTTGCCGCAGAGCGTAAGTCAGACCAGGAGAAGTGGAATGCCCTCTCGCAGAAGGTTCCGGAGTATGCTCCATGGGCACCATTCGGCTATGAGCGCATGCAGAAGGTGATGGCTCAGGCACAGGAACTGGTGGAAAAGGGTAAGAAGAAGGTAACCCAGGATGAACTGGAAGGTACTACTGCCATCCTGAACCGTGCCATCAACACGATGCGCCCTGGCAATCTTGCAGAGATGGAAGATCTCAGAGAACTCTCCGGTCTGCTTCGCCGTGCCGGTTGGCCGGATGAAAATACCAGCGCAGAACTAAAGGATGCCATCAGTTATGGCAGAATGGTTCAGAAATACGTGACCGACGGAAGTGGAACTCACGACATGATTCATGCCGCTGTGGGAAAACTGAAGAAGGCGATGAAATAATAAATAATAAGCCGTTACAGGCAATTTCTGAATAGAAATATAGGCTAAAAGACGAAAATATCGTCTAAAATACCAAAATTAGACGATATTTTCACTCTTTTGGACGATTTTGTGGCATGATATGATAAATATTATGTTACTTTGCAATCGAAATTTTTAAAAAACAATTATCAACCTAACAAACAATAGAAATGAGACAGACACAAAACATTTCAGGCTTTGTACATAGTCAAGCTTATGTAAAAGCCATCGCGTGTTTGGTCCTTGCCTGCGGAAGTACATTACCTACTTTAGCAGCAAGTGTGACCTCATCAAGCCTTTCTGTTCAAATTGTTCAACAGAATAGTTCCACCATTAAAGGTGTGGTAGTAGATGAACATGGTGAACCTATTATAGGTGCCAGCGTCGTAGAACAGGGTTCTTCTAATGGAACGGTTACCAATTTAGATGGTAACTATGTTCTGCAATTAAAAAAAGGTGGTAAGGTTCCCGTAGTTATATCCTATATTGGATATAAGAGCGTTACTACTGCTAAGGGTGGTAAGATTATACTTCAGTCAGACAATAAACTCTTGGATGAGCTTGTAGTCGTGGGTTATGGTACACAGAAAAAAGCAACCCTTACAGGTTCTGTTTCCCAGATTTCGGGTGATGATCTCCAGAAAGTGGCAGCTACAAATGTGGCTAATACTTTGGCTGGAAAGACTGCTGGTATCATAGCCAACAACCGTAGTGGTGAACCAGGTGCCGATGAGGCTTCTATTCTCATACGTGGTAAGGGAACTCTGGGTGATACCTCACCGCTTATCGTGGTGGATGGTGTTGCTGGTCGTAGTTTTAGCCGTTTGAATCCTGAGGACATAGAGAGTATTTCTGTGTTGAAGGATGCTTCTGCTGCCATTTATGGTGCACGTGCAGCTAATGGTGTTATCTTGGTAACAACCAAGCGTGGTAGCAGTGGACGTACTCGCGTACAATATAATGGTAGCCTTACTTTTACTCAGCCTACTCGCATTCCTAAGATGCTTAACTCGTATCAGTATGCTAACTATGTGAATGAATATGATGCCGATGAGCGTCATGGTCAGGCCGGTCTTACTTATTCTCCAGAGGCCTTGGAACATTATCGTACAGGTGATGATCCTGTCAACTATCCAAGTACAGACTGGTGGGGCGAAGTGGCAAAGGATTGGACTACCAAAACAGAACATAGTCTTTCTATCTCAGGTGGTTCGGACAAGGTAAACTATTATCTCTCAACCCAATATATGAATCAGAATGCTATTTATAAGAATTCTGATCATGGTTATAAGCAGTATCAGTTTGCTTCTAATTTGGATGCAAAGCTGAATAAGAGTGTAAAGCTAAGTCTTGACTTGAATTTCCGTCAGGAGGAGCGTAAGCGTGGTATTTATTCTACCCCGTATCTCTTTACTTATTTGATGAGTACCTTCCCCGGTAGTGCACCTTATTTCCCTAATGGACTTCCACGTACGGGTTATGATGGACTGACTAATAATGCTGCAGTCATGGTGTCGAGTGCTCCTGGTTCCAACAACTCCAAGAATTTGATCTTTAATGCTAAGCCAAAGTTGCATGTTGACCTTGACTTGATTACTAAAGGTTTGTATGCGGAAGGATATGCTGGTTTAGACTATACTCAGCAGAATGGTAAACAAATAAATCAGCCTTACGATCTCTACGAATACGATAATGCCAAGCAAGAGTATAACAATCGCCGTAATGATACTAGTAAAATAAGTCTGAACGATTGGAGTTCTTACTACTATACTATTACATTAAACGGTCGCTTGGGTTATAACCGAACCTTTGCTGAAAAGCATAAGGTGAGGGCTTTCGTGGCTTATGAGCAGAGCAAGTATAAGTATCACACCATTAATGCTTATCGTACAAACTTCCTCTCAAATAAGTTGATGGATATTTTTGCAGGTAGTGATGTGCCTGCTGATAAGGATAATGGTGGATATTCTGACCTTACCACTCGTATGAATTACTTTGGCCGTATAAATTACTCGTATATGGATAAGTATCTTTTCGAGGCTACGGTACGTGTGGATGGTTCAATGAATTTTGCTCCAGGTCATCGTTGGGGTACATTCCCTTCATTCTCTGCAGGTTGGGTTATTTCTGACGAGCCATTCTTCAAACCATTGAAGAATGTTGTGGATTTCTTGAAGATTCGTGGTTCTTGGGGACAGATGGGTAATGATAATATCTCTAAGTATCAGTACCTTTCAACTTATCAGTTTACACAAACTGGTGCTTACTTCGGAGCAGGAGAGAAAGGATCCATTAACAAAGGATTCTATCTGACACGAACAGCCAATCCATTGGTAACTTGGGAAACTGCCAATACGCTCAACTTAGGTATTAGCTCTACATTCCTTAATAACAAATTCTCATTGGATATCGACTGGTTCCAGTCTCGCCGTCGTGATATCTTGATTAGACGCAATGCTTCTATTCCATCATATTCTGGATTAGTATTGCCAGATGAAAACTTGGGCAAGGTGAATAACTCTGGTATCGAACTTGTGGCTACCTATCGTGATCGCAAGGGTGATTTCGAGTGGAGTGTTACTGGTAACTTTACTTATGCCGAAAATAAGGTGAAATATATGGATGAGGCAGCTAGTACCCCAGACTGGCAGCGTACAACCAACCATCCTATTGATGGACTTATACTTTATCATGCTTTGGGCATCTATCAGACTCAGGAGCAGGTGGATAACACTCCTCACCTAGATAATGCCAAGCCTGGAGACCTGATTTACCAGGATACCAATGGCGATGGTAAAATTACATGGGATGACGCTGTTCGAATCAATAAGTCGGCTACACCTAAAATCCTATACGGATTGACATTGAATGGTAGTTGGAAGGGTATCGACCTGAATGTTTTCTTCCAAGGTCAAGCTGAAGCTGTGCAACTTGTTCAGCCAACCATGAATATGATTACAGACTTCTATGAGGGACGTTGGCGTGCAGATAATACCCCTGAGGAAAATATGAAAGCTCGATGGCCAAAGGCCTTTATCAAGCAGACATATGGGGACACTTGGAATGGTGTAGCTTCCGACTGGTGGTTACGTAATGCAGCCTTCCTTCGCTTGAAGTCTATCGAATTGGGCTATACCATACCTAAGAGTATCACTCAAAAGATCGGTATCGAGAAGTTCCGTGTATATATCAATGGAAACAACCTCTTCACTATTGATAAGATGAAGGTTTGTGATCCGGAAATCGGTTCTTCTTACAATGACGATGGCTACTTGATCAACTCTAATGGTATTCTTGGATATCCATTGCAACGCATGGTTACCATAGGTACAAACGTCACATTCTAACAAATAAATGATCATACAATGAGAACAAAATATATTATGTCGATTGCTTTCGCAGCAATGACGCTTTCGCTCACGACTAGTTGTGACGACGGCTTACTTGATCAGAGCCCGCTCAATAGCTACTCCGACGATGCTGTGTGGGGGGATTTGGCTCTGTCAAAGATTTATCTGAATGCTCAGTATGCCAATCTTGAGGCAGAAAACATGAAGGGTACTCGTTATTCAAATTATACAGAAGAAGTGTACCAAAAGCACCTTTATGGTTCTGAGACGGTGACCGCAGGTCTTCTTAACTGTGACACCTATAGTTTTGGTTGGGATAAGACCAATGGTGATGCTTGGGGCACAATTTATGGCTATATTAAGAGTTTGAACCTTATGTTGGAGAAAATTGATAATGTGCCTGGTGATGAGGCGGAGCGCAATTGCCAGAAAGGACAGGCACTCTTCCTTCGTGCTTGGAACTATCATTTGCTCTATAGCCTCTATGGTCGTGTACCATTGGTTGACAAGACTTTCCAACTCAATGACAAATTTGAGTTGAAACGTGCAGGATTGGATGAGGTTGCAGATTTCATCTGTAAGGATTTGGATGAGGCTGCCACTCTCTTACCCGTAAAATATGATGATTCAGAGTTGGGACGTGCTACCAAGGGAGCAGCCTTGGCTTTGAAGTCAAGAATTCTGCTCTATAAGGCAAGTCCTCTCTTCGGTACTCCTTCACGTGAAAAATGGAAAGCTGCAGCTGATGCAGCTAAGGCAGTCATGGATTTGGGCGTATACTCTCTTAAATCGGTAAGTAACAGTGAGGATTATGGTGCCTTGTTCCTGGATCCAACAAACCCTGAGGTTATCTTCGAGAAACTCTATGATCCTAAATATGGTGCAGGAGAGAATAATTCTTATATTTTCCAAGCTCCTTGTGGCAGTGGAAATGGTTTTGAAGGTTGGGGAAACTTTGACCCAAGCCAGGAAATAGTAGATAAGTTCCAAATGGCTGATGGTACCAAGCCTGTTCTGCAAGACCGTTATACCTCTTATCCATGGGGTGGTCGTGAAATCCGTTTCAATGCAGCATTTATCTTGGATGGTGATAAATGGGGATATGGCAACTCTGCCCGTGAAGTGGAAACCTTCATTCCGGCTGAGGATGGTGTTGTAACTGGTAAGGATAGTAATCAGGGTGAATCGTGGTGGAATGCCAGCAATACTGGTTATTCTATGCGTAAATTCTTGGATCCTTCATACGACAACTACGGTACAACCCAGCATGTTACGCCTTGGTTCTTCATTCGTTTGGCTGAGATTTATCTCAACTATGCGGAGTGCGAAATCCAGTTGGGCAATATCGATGAGGCGATGACTTATATCAATAAGGTGCGTACACGTGCCCTTCTTCCTGCTGCCACTGCTGCAAATACAGAGCAAGCTTGGGATGCTTATTATTACGAGCGCCAGATAGAACTCGTATTTGAAGGTCAGCATTGGTTTGATCTTCGCCGTTGGAAGAAGATGGAAGAGTGCTATAGTAAGCCTGTTACGGGAGTAATCATTTACAAATATAAAGATGGACACAAGGAGTATCAGACTGGTAATGTTGTAGCCAATCGTATATTTAATGGTGAGGCTCCTGCTGGGGCACATTATTGGATGCCTGTTCCTCGTTATGAGTTACGTCGCTCTAATTTGATAGATGGAGCTCCTTATGAGTAAAGAGATAAAAAGGGAAGGTTCCTGTGGTTAGCCAAAGAACCTTCCCGATAAAAACAATATATTAAAACGAATACTTATGAGAAAAAATAAATATATATTTGGGGCTTTGGCTTTGCTCTTGGGCATGGCTTCATGTACTGATTATACCGAGCACGACCCTTATACAGTAACTTATCCTATCCCTGATGGCAAATCATTGTATCGTCCAAGAGAATTCTCTGGTCAGGATTGGCGTAATGATACCTTCCAGTATTGTTATAATCGTGCCGCTTATACTGAAAATCTCGCCATTTTTTGGGAGAGCGGATTTGGTAAGGACTTAGCATCTCCACCTTCTTTGGAAGGTACTGATATGAGTGTAGACTTGGAAAATCTCAAAACTCAGTTGGAGAAATTTTATAAGTTCTATCGTGATGACCTTGGCTTCCATACAGAAGGTTCTAAGGCTGACAAGTATCGCATGATGGTGATGCTTCAGTATTCTTTGGATGGCACTGCGTATGGTGGTACTTATGATAATACCATTGGAGCTTTTTGGGCAGCTCCTAATCGACTGAAAGATCCAAAACTCAATACAGTTGCCCATGAGTTAGGACATAGCTTCCAGTTGCAATTGCAGGCTGATGGAGCACATGGATTTGATAGTACGTTTGGTGGTATCTATGAGATGACTTCACAATGGATGCTTTGGCAGATTAATCCAAACTGGATAGATGATGAAACTTACCATTGGGATGCTTTCAAGGGATTGACTCACAAAGCTTTCTTGCATGGCGATAATATCTATCATTCTCCATATGTATTAGAGTATTGGAGTCAGAAGCATGGAAAAGATATTATGGCGAAGCTTTGGAAGGCTGCTCAAGAGTACCAGGATCCAGTTGCGGTATACCAGAATGTGACAGGAACATCTCAACAGCAGTTCCTTGATGAGATGTATGATTGTTATGCTCGCTTGGTAAACTTTGATTATGACCGTGTGCGTGATGTAACTCGTAAGTATGCTAACTCTTTTCCAAGTGCTAAAGAGTATATGAATGAGATAGGTGATGGTTGGTTACAGGTAGATCCAAGCCACTGTCCAGAAAACTATGGTTTTAATGCTTTGAAGTTGGAAGTTCCAACCACTGGTTCAACAGTATCTGTGAATTTCAACAATATCATGGGTGATCCTAATTACACTTGTGATTGGTGGTGGTGTGGTAGTTACCGTTTTGGCTTTGTTGGTGTAACAGAGTCGGGTAAGTCTGTCTATGGTGAAGTTGGAACAGCAGACTTTGACAATCGTAATGCTTCTGTTTCATTTGAGTTGCCTAAAAACGAGCAATTGGCTCATTTGTGGCTTGTAGTTACTGCTGGTCCAAAGGATGGACACTGGAGTTTGGCTCAGTTGCCATTGGCACAATGGCCTTATCAAGTGAAGTTTAATGGTACAAAGTTGATTTAGGTATAACTTTTTTAATTTTTATTATTTTGAAGTTTCAGTATTTATTGGCTGCGTCATTAGCGATTGCTATGGCGCAGCCGGCAAATGGTCAGATGTTCTTTGGTAAGCCAAAGGTAGTTTCTGATTCTGCTTATCTGGCTCAGGCTCAAACTCCTCCTATGGGATGGAACTCCTGGAATAAGTTTGGTTGTAATGTCAGCGAAAAGCTGATTATGGATATGGCGGATAAGATGGTAGAGTCTGGTATGAAGGATGCGGGATACCAGTATGTTGTTATTGATGACTGCTGGCAGGTAGAACGCGACTCGCTTGGCTTCATTCAGGCAGATCCCGACCGCTTTCCTCACGGAATGAAATACCTGGCTGATTATATTCATAGCAAGGGCTTGAAGTTCGGTCTTTATTCCTGTGCTGGAAGCTACACCTGTCAAGGTCGCCCTGGCAGCCGTGGTCATCAGTTTCAGGACGCCTTGATGTATGCCAAATGGGGTGTAGATTACTTGAAGTATGACTGGTGCTCTGATGAGGGACAGAATGCGCAGGCTGCTTATGCTACTATGAGCGATGCAATCAAGGAGTCTGGTAGACCTATCATTCTCAGTATTTGCGAATGGGGCGAGCATGAACCTTGGAAATGGGGTAAGGGTATCGGACATCTGTGGCGCGTTACTGCCGATATCAGAGATTGCTTCCAATGTCTCTTCGACTGGGGTGGTGTAGGTGTACTCAACGTCATCGACAAGATGGCTGATCTTTATCCGTATGCTGGACCGGGTCATTGGAATGATGCCGAGATGCTGGAAGTGGGTAATGGCGGTATGACCAAGGATGAGTATATTACTCATTTCTCTATGTGGTGTATGCTGGCAGCTCCGCTGATGGCCGGCAACGACTTGACCAAGATGGATAAGGATACCCATGAGATACTGACTAACAAGGAAGTGATTGCCGTTGACCAGGACCCTATGGGCGAGCAGGGACGCCGATTCATGGATATGGGAGAGAAGGAAATCTGGGCAAAGCCTCTGAGCAATGGCGAACTGGCAGTCTGCTTCCTGAACCGTACCGATTTCCCTTGGAAGCTGGACTATAACTGGAGAGCCCAGACTATCTATTTTGCCAACGAGGTGAACATTCATGCCAATGAATATGTTATCAGGGATCTTTGGAAACATAAGGATATTGGTACTACTGCTCAGAATACCAAGACAACTATTCCTGCTCATGGTGTATTGATGGTGAGACTTTCGAAGAAAGCTAAATAAATATAGTTAGTTCCGTTGCTGACGTAAAACTGTTGTTTTGCAGAATGCAACGGAACTTTTTTGTTTCTTCCCTTATATTGATAACGCTCTCGTTTCTCCTGTTTTATACGTACATATCCGAAGCGTAAGGTGTGTTATCTTAATACCCTATAACTCATAACTTAAACAGTCATACATCCACGTTTATTTGGTTTGAATATCTTGATTTGTGCGGTTGCTGGCATATGGCAGCAATCACATACATCTAATTCTTTAAGGTGATAGATTGGTCTTCTCTCATCATATCAGCTATGTGTTTTAGCCTTTTAAGAATACTAAAGAAAGCATTCTTTCATCATAATGATAAAGGAATACGATATTGAGGTTTTGTATTAAAAAGAAAACCATCTGATAGAACTAATGCTATCAGATGGTTTTCTGTATTATTATTGTTTAAACAAGTGTGCTATCTGGCGATGGCTTGTCTATAGGGTGTTGATTTCCCATTCGTCTATTGTCCTGTTGTCTTCCGAGAAGTTGATGCCGACCAACACTTTCTTGCGCTTGTCATCAGCAAAGGCCGAGGCATATTTCTTGTCCTCGATTTGAGCCAATGCCGTAGCGGCATCCTTTTTATATTTCAGTTCAAAGACATAGATACTGTCGGTGGTTTTCAGTACCATATCGATTCTGCCGTCAGAAGTAGGCTGTTCTGGGGTAACATCCACTCCTAGCATGGCAAATATGGTGTACAACACCGCTTGGTAATGGCGCTCATTGTTGTTGATCAATGTATAAGGGAACTTATCGTAGAAAGTCTTTAGATGAGGCAGGAATGCCGACATGTCTCCATCACGAACCAAGCAGTCGTAGTAGGCTCTACACAAAGCATCGTAGTTGCCCATTCCATCTGGTGAATAATAACGGAAAAGACTTGTGGAGAATCCTTGTCGAACCTCTTCGTTAGGAAATCCAAGACGGTATTGCTTGCTTCTCTTGTCGTACTCCTTGATAGTAAGATAGCCACTTTGGTACAAGACAGGCACTGGGTCTGAAATCTTTTCTGTAGGAGCGTCAAAGCGTTTGTCGGATGTCCAAATATCATCTAGCTGAAGCATATCGTATCCTTTTTTTTGCAAAAGCTCAACCAGAAATGTTGGGGTACCCGATGTAAACCAATAGCTGTTAAATTCTTTGTCATCCAATGCATTGATGATGCTGAATGGGTTGTAGATCCCAGGTGACTTTGCAGAAAAATGATAACCGTCGTAATGATAGCGCAACTCTGCCAGCGCTTCGTCGTAAGTTAATTCGTTCTCGTCTGCCAATTCTTGGATGTCTTCCTGATAGTTGGTCAAGAGTTCTTCTTCTGTGAAACCACAAACGGAGGCATACTCATTCTTCATCGTGATAATCTTGAGGTTGTTCAGCTCGCTGAAAATGCTCAATTGGCTGAACTTCGAAATACCTGTGATGAAGACAAAACGCAAGTTGGCGTCTTGTTGTTTGAGAGGGCTGAAAAAATCTCGCATGATGTCGCGTATCTGATTCTGCAAGTTTTCATCTTTCACGGAGTCGTGCATCGGGCAGTCGTATTCATCAATGAGCACCACCACCTTCTTGCCAGTCTGTTGACGAGCAGCCGATATGATGTTGGTTAATCGAGAACTGTAAACATCTGGATTGACAGTAGGGGTAGCGATGTGGTACAAACGTTCATATTCAGACAATATGCGATGAAGTGTTGTATGTAGGTTCTGTAGCTGATAATACTTGCCACTGCTCAAGTCGATATGGATTACAGGATAAGTTTCCCATTCGTTTTCCAGTTTCTCGATGGCAAGTCCTTCGAATAGTTCCTTCTTACCCTCAAAATATGCCTGAAGGGTAGATACAAGGAGAGACTTTCCAAATCGTCGAGGACGACTCAGAAACAGATTTTGTGCATAATGCACCAATTGATATACAAGGTCTGTCTTGTCAACATAAGAGAAACCTTCCTCAATTATTTTTTCAAATGTCTGTATTCCTATAGGATATTTCATAATTGTCATCATTTCTTTTTATGGAATTCTTTTGGCAAAGATACGACTTTTTATAATATCCCCCAAGTTTTTTGGCATAAATCTATTATTCTGATATAGTTTTTGACAAATCTCTAAGATGTTCTTTGGAAAAATACGATATTTCTATCATTTTAGACGATATTGCGAGCGTTTTTGCTAGATTATCAGTACTTTTGTGGCGAAATATCAATAACGAAAGTAATAAATAACGCAAAAATCATAACCGAAATGAAACGAATCTTCTTATCGCTGATACTCACAGCGGCAACCTTGCCTTGGGCTACTGCAGCCCTGGCGCAGCAGGACCCATCTGAGGCTCCTGCCACCAGACCCGTAAATCCTGTTTCTGCACCACAGAAACTCATCTTCGTACCGGACTCTCTGAAACCCTATGATTTCAACAAGGATGATGAGAGATGGTGCTGGCGACATAGTGCACAGACCCAGAATATCGTGTATTTCTGGGAAAAGCCGTTTGGGGATAATCCTCAGAATCCTCCTACGCTCAAAGGGCATTCGATGAAATTCGATCTGGGTAATCTGCAGACTCAGGTAGAACGGTTCTACCGTTTCTTCCGCGATACCCTGAAGTTTTCTCTGCCGGGAAGTATCTGCGACCAGTATAAGATGATGGTGATGGTAAACTATTCGCTGGAAGGAACTGCTTATGGCGGAACTTACGATGACTTTATCGGAGCGCTCTGGGTAACACCTAACCGTATTCAAGATCAAAAACTCAACTGTCTGGCTCACGAGTTGGGACACAGTTTCCAGCTTCAGATCATGGCAGACAAAACGGGCGAAGCCTGGGGAGGAAGCGGCTTCTTCGAGATGACATCCCAATGGATGCTCTGGAGAGTGAATCCTGACTGGCTGACGGATGAGAAGTATCATTTTGATGCCTTCAGACAGCTTACCCATAAGGGGTATCTGCATCTGGACAACATCTATCATTCGCCATACGTGATAGAATGGTGGGCTGAGATGCATGGATTGGAAAGCATCGCCCAGCTCTATCGGGAAGGAAAAGTAGGAGAGGACCCGGTTGTTACCTACAAGCGGAAATATAAGATGAGTCAGAAGCAGTTTAATGATGAAATGTTCGACTGCTATCGTCATCTCGTGAACTTCGATTTCGGTTATGCGCGTAAGGAGACCCGTCCTTATGCTTGCACCTTTGATACCAGGATGCTGAAGCAGAAGAATGGTTATCTCCGTCCGGATACAGCTTCGGTTCCAGAGAACTATGGTTTCAATGCCATCAAACTGGAAATCCCGAAGGCAGGCAAGAAGGTTACTGTAGATTTCAGAGCACTCGATGCTGAGGGTAAGGCGTTCAAGGCTTCCAAGGACAAGATGGCACGCACCATCGGTTATCGTTATGGATTGGTGGGAGTAACCGCCGATACTGATGAATGCATCTATGGTCAGATGGGTGATGCGATGAATGGAAAGGTTTCGTTTCAGGCTCCAAAGTCCCAGCTTCTCAAGGCGCTCTATCTCGTGGTGATGGGAGCTCCTTCGAATCATTCGCTCGATCCATCTTCCCGCCGTTTCCCTTATGAGGTAAGAGTGAAGTAAGAACAACTTAAAATTTCCGTTTATGAAACAACTAATGATAAGCCTCTTGTTGTTGCTTTCTTGTTTTTCTGTGCAGGCACAGGAAAAGTCTGGTAGCCGGGAGGTAACAAAAGTCAAGAAACTTTATACCTTGTTTGGTGAAACTTACGACTCATTCACTCGTATGCCATTGAGTGCAAAGGTATTTCTGATGTTGAAGGATTCTACTATTGTAGATACCTTGTCGGCAGAAGTGTATAATAAAGATAGTTTCTTTAAGTTCCCCGTGGAGAAGATTCGCCGTGATTATATCCTCAAAGCAACTTATCCAGGTTATTTCGATACATTCATCAACTATACTTTCGAGCCGAAAGGCAGAAAATATGAGAATGCCTTGCCTAAGATATTGATGAAGAGAGATAATCAAAACTACGAGGCGCAGCTGGATGAGGTGGTTGTTAAAGCCACCAAGATTCAGGTGGTGCATCGTGGCGATACGATTGTATATGATGCGACAGCCTTTGCCTTGCCTGAAGGGTCCATGCTGGATGCTCTCATTAAGCAGTTGCCAGGTGTAGAACTCAAGGAAGGGGGAGAGATTTTTGTGAATGGCAAGAAAGTGGATTTTCTTACCTTGAATGGCAAGAAACTCTTCAATGGCAATAATCAAGTGATGCTTGAAAACCTGCCTTATTATACGGTGAAGGATATCAAAGTGTTTAACAAGAAACGCACTTTGGCAGAGCAGATAAGTAAAGGTGAGGGCAGGGATTATGTGATGGATCTGAGCCTGAAACGTGATTATATACAGAATGCATTAGCTACCGTGGAAGCTGGTGGTGGAACCCAAGACCGTTGGTTGGCACGTACTTTCGGACTATTGATGGGAGAAAAGCATGATGCGATGCTCTATGCCAATGCCAACAATCTGAATGAGGATGGTGCTCCAAGGAAAAATGGCGATTGGCTTCCTTCTCGTTTCTCGCAAGGTGTGAAGACCAATCGTGAGGTAGGACTTTCTGTCCGTTCCGGTAATAAGGAGAAAACCATCGACAACGATTTCCAAACGACAGTAAAATGGAATGAAGAGAAGATAGAGAGTGAAAGTCAGGGAGAGGTATTTGCCAAAGATGGCAATATCTTAAAGCAAGGGTTTACCAAGGAAAAGAATAAATACTTCAGCTGGCGACTGGAAGATGAATTCCAGCATTTTACAGATAAGTTTGCGCTCTATACTAGTTCCTATGTGAGCTATGACCATGCCAAGACCCTGTCTTCGGCAGGAACTTCTACTTATCGTGACCAGCTGATTAATGAAAGTTTGAATCAAGGTCTCGTTAAGGCAGATTATCTTTATGCGGGTACGAGGCTTTACCTTGAAAAACGCTTTTCGTGGGGTGATGCTATTATTTTTACTTCACGCATAAACGTTTCTCATAATAAGCCAAATGATACCTATTCGCTCAATAAAATGAATTATGCTGTCGAAGGTGCTAAGGATGTTCGTAATCTCTATAGCGACCAGCACAAGCATTCCTATGATTATAGCTTTGGAGTGGGATATAATCTGAGCTTATCTTATGGTTGGAGTATCAATATCCCAGTATCATTCATACAGCAGTATGAGAATCGCCATCATTCCAACTATCGTCTGGATCGTTTGGATGAGGGGGGATTTGATGAGTTAGGCATATTGCCTTCTACTACCGACCAATGGATGAAGGCGCAGGATGCAGACAATACCTATAGTTCAGACTTGTGGAAAAAAGGTTGTAAAAGTGAACTCCAGGTAATCAGACAAGGTGATGAAGGTTTCTTGCAAATTGTCTTGCCTCTAGAGTGGCAACAAGAACAGTATCACTATATGAGACTGGATATGGACACGGTGGCGAAGAGGAGAAAGTTTCTTTTTCAGCCCCAGCTTTTTTATACGAACTGGGGCAGGAATTCTAAGCAGATAGATTATAGTCTCAGTATGAAACAGCCAGACTTTGCCGATCTGATGCCATACGGCGATGATACCAATCCTCTGGCTGTTCGTATCAATAATCCAGATCTTAAGATGCTGATTCGCCATCATCTGGGAGTTTATATGAGTTGGAGTTCTGATTCTACCGACTTGAGCAGATGGGTGGATATGGAGGCTAATTTGGTGAGGAACTCATGGGGTACGCGCACCTCTTATAATACAAAGACGGGTGCTTTTACCTATAGGAATGACAACGTGAACGGAAACTGGGATGCCAAATTGGCTGCAGGTTTTTCACGTTCCATAGACAAGCAGCATCGCTTCCGTTTCTCGGCAGATGCAAAACTGGGTTATGTGAGCAGCGTAGATTTCGACATCGACTACGATAACAAGGGGGCAGAACTGAGTAAGGTGAATACTTGGAGTCCATCAGTAGGCGCAAGCCTGACCTATCAGCTCAAGGATTTCCTATGGAAGGTGAAGGGAAAGTATGAGGGAAAGTACAGTTGTAGTAATCTGGAAATTTTTGAAGACATCAAAGCCTGTGATTTCCAATATGGCACGGAACTGCAATATACCATCCCTTGGATGAAAGTGGGTATTCAGACAGACCTCACCATGTTTACCCGAAAAGGTTATAACAGTAACGAGATGAACACCGACGATTTGGTATGGAATGCCATGTTGACCCGTACCTTCTGCAAGGGAAATGTTACAGCCAAGCTTCAAGCTTACGACTTGTTGCACCAGTTGACCAACAAGGTTTATACCGTCAATGCTCAGGGCAGAACCGAAACTTGGTATAATACCATCCCTCGTTACGTGATGTTCTCGTTGGCGTTCAAGCTTCATAAGAAGGCAAAAAATGCGGAATAGGCATCTTTTATGCTTTTAATTATGAGGTTTGATAATAATACAGAAAACCATCCGATATAACTAATGCTATCGGATGGTTTTCTGTATTATTGTTGTTTAAATAAGTCTCTCTATATCTTCTATTGAAAGTCCTGCTCCTTGGGCAACTTGCTCTTGTGTGAGCCCCATGCCGAGAAGACGCTTTGCGGTGGCCAACTTTTCTTTGGCAATACCTTCTTCTCTGCCTTCTTCCTTCGCTGTATCGATCGAATTTTTTATATCTCGGTAAGCCTTGAGGCTGTCTTCATATTCTCGTAGCTCTTGTTGACTGAATTTTGCGATTTCTGCTTCTTCAAACAACTTCGTGAAAATTCTTTCTTTTAAAGCTTTCGGTCGTTTGTCAAGCTTGGGTAAATTCTTGAGTACATAGAGCCATTTGTCATACAGCGTTTCTAGCTCTGTCTCGCTTTTGTTGAACTTTGCAATCTCAATATACTTGAAAGAAAGCTTGTCGTTAAAGACCTTGAATGTCTTTTTGTCTAGCAGGCCAACATCGTGGTTGATTTCTTTTTGGTCGAAAGCTTCTTCCTTAAAATCAAAATTGAGCAACGCTACCGTGTAAACATGGGCTAGCTTGAAATTCCAATCCTGTCCTTTTGGTGCTTGCTCTCTGATAGGAAATGTAGAGTAGAAGAGAGAACGGTCTTTGAAATATTTCTGAAAAGCGTTCTGCATCTCAACAATGAACTTTTCTCCTTTCTCATTTTCACAATACACGTCAAAGATAGCTTTGCGCTCAGCGAAAACATCACCAACGTGCTCGCTATTGAGGTAGCGGACATCCTTAATGACTTGCTCTCCATCAAAAAGTGAATTTAGAAAGTTGATGAGCAAGTCTTTATTTGGCTTTGTTCCAAAGATACGTTTGAAACCAAAGTCGGTAAGTAAGCTGATATATCGTTCTTCTGATAATCTCATAATCTGTTCTTTTTATAGATTCTTTTGGCAAAGATACGACTTTTTATAATATCTCCCAAGTTTTTTTGCACAAATCTATCATTCTGATGTGATTTTTGACGAATCTTTAAGATGTTCTTTGGGAAAATACGATATTTGTATCATTTTAGACGATATTGCGACCGTTTTAGCTAGATTATCAGTACTTTTGTGGCGAAATATAAATAACATAAAAATGACAATCGAAATGAAGAATAAGACTTTATTATCGACATCTCTCGCCTTGATGATGGCGATGCCGATGCAGGCACAACAACTCAAAGAGTATGCGGGGGATGCAGAGCTACGCATCCCGGAATGCAAGATAACGGCACCACCCAAATCTATGCATTTAGATAAATTTTATAAGAAATACGTGGATGTGAATGGCATTCCGATCGTAACGTCATGGCGAGTGCCAGACTCATGTATAGTGGCTGCGCATCATACACTCTATGCTATGACGAGTATGTTAAAACCAGAGGTGTTGGAAGCGATGAAAAAGCATGGAACTCGTGTGGCTATTATGGCTAGATATGAGGGCGAGACCGACATCCCAGAACATCATTTCATGATCAATGACACTACGGTGAATATGGATGTGCGGGCTCGAGGAATGGAAGGTACGATGGAAGTACCTGTCACAACCTGTGCGGAAGAGAACATCCTTGCTTACCAAATAGATAAGTATCATGCCGAGGATATCCTCATCCATGAGTTTGCACATTCCATTCATTTGATAGGTATCTATCAGGTGGATCCTACCATCAATGAAAAGCTAGACTCGCTTCTTGACAAGGCGAAAGCTCGTGGCATTTATGCCAATACTTATCGATTGGACAATGGGATGGAATATTTTGCCGAGGCTGTACAAGACTGGTTTAATGTAAATGCAGAGGTACAACGTGCTGACGGCAAGCATAACTGGATTAACACCCGTGAGGAATTGCAGGCGATGGATCCTGATATGTATCATCTGTTGGCACAGTATTTCCCTGCTACTCAATTACAGATAAGCAAGCACAAGAAGCAAAACATTTATACTTGCGATTATACAGACTTGTTGCGTGCCAAGAACTTTGCATTCACCAGGCAAAAGCAGAAAGTAGAGGAGGGATACATGCCTTTCCGAGGACATCAGGTTTATTATCGAATTGTGGGCGAACGCCAGGAAGGTAAGGCACCTATCATCTTGCTGCATGGTGGACCAGGCAGTACCCACAACTATTTCGAGGTGCTGGATCAAATTGCCGAGACTGGCCATCAGGTCATTATGTACGACCAGTTGGGCTGTGGAAAATCGTATGTAGAAGGTCATCCGGAACTTTGGAAGACTGAGACGTGGGTGGATGAGCTAGATGCGCTCCGTAAATACTTACATCTTGACCAAATACATCTCTTGGGACAGTCGTGGGGAGGTATGTTGGCTTTGGCGTACGTCTATGAACGTCATCCCGATGGGATTCGCTCACTCATTCTCTCCAGTACCAATCCATCGGCTTCGATGTGGGTAAAGGAGCAACATCGCTTGGTAAAATACTTACCGGAAAAAGAGCAAAAAGCCATAGCCAAGGCTGAGGCTACGGGGGATTTTGACAGTAAGGCATACAAAAGTGCAATTGCTCACTATATGGAGCAACATTGTGCTGCACCTGTTACTGCCGACTCGCCTGAATGCCTGAGAAGAGAGAAAAAGGCTGGTACCTTGTCGTATATTTATGGTTGGGGACCTAATGAGCTAAATGCTACTGGCGACTTGAAGGATTTTGAGTATTTGGAGAAGATGAAGAGCATCGACATCCCTACCTTGGTAATTAGTGGTAGTGATGATCTTTGTACTCCTGCCATCGCCAAAGCCATGCATGATGCTTTGCCTAACAGTAAATGGGAACTCTTCGTGGGAAGCCGCCACATGCCTTTCGTAGAAGACCATGATCATTACTGCAAGGTTTTGGCAGAATGGTTGATGACACATTTGTAAAGGCTTACGTAATGGCGCATCTCTTTTTATAATGGAATTTTGTAAAAATATAATATGAAGAATAAAGGATTATTGACTGCATCTCTCGCCCTGATGATGGCTTTGCCGATGCAGGCACAGAAGTTTGAAGATAACTTTGAGGACAAGACGTTGCGACTGGATTATATCGTGGCGGGAGATAGCGTGAACCAGGCTATCTATTTCGAACAGGCTTACAGCAACCCTACATGGGCGGGCAGAAAGACAAGACTGGATGAGAAATTCCTGAACGGAAACGGACAGGTGACCGTGTATGAACATGGTACCAACAAGGTGCTCTATATAAACACTTTCTCTACACTCTTCCAGGAGTGGCAGCTTACCCTGGAGGCGAAGCATCTGCAGAAATCATTCGAGAGCAGTTTCCTCGTGCCTTTCCCAAAGAAGCCGGTGGATGTTAGCATTACCCTGAGCGATACGCATCAGAAGGTGACGGCTGAACTGCGCCATACCATCAATCCACAGGATATCCTCATCCGACCATTGGGCGAGAATGGTATCCCTTACCGCTACATCGTGAAGAGCGGAGATGCTGCCGACTGTGTTGACCTCGCCATCATCGCCGAGGGTTATCGCCAGGACCAGATGGATAAATTCTATCAGGATGCGCAGCGGGCAGCCGATGCCATCTTCGAGCGCGAACCTTTCGCTTCGCTCAAGTCGAGATTCAACGTGGTGGCTGTTGCGGCTCCATCGCTCGATGAGGGACCAAGTATTCCGCACGAAGGGAAATGGAAGAACACGATGGCTTGCTCTCATTACGATACTTTTTATTCGAACCGTTATCTCACCACGAGCAAGATTCATCGCATCTATGATTCCTTGAGTAATGTGCCTTTCGAGCAGATCATCGTATTGGTGAATTCTCCTACGTATGGTGGCGGCGGCATCTATAACCAGGTAACGCTTTCTACCTCTGATCATCCTACGTTCAAGAAGGTGCTGGTACATGAGTTCGGTCATGGCTATGCGGGCTTGGGCGATGAGTACAGTACCGATGAGTACGACCCGATGTATCCTAGTGATACCGAGCCTTGGGAGCCGAACCTCACCACGCTGAAGGATTTCCAGAGCAAGTGGGCAGATATGATGCCGAAGGGCGTGAAAATTCCTACGCCGCTTGCCAAACTTCCAGATTATAAGAATATCAGAAACGCGAAGGAGCAGAAGAAACTCAACGAAGCCGTCTTCAAGATTGGTGTGTTCGAGGGGGCGGGCAACCAAAGCAGGGGATGTTACCGTCCGGCGCAGGTCTGCCGTATGCGAATCAACGAAGTGGATGATTTCTGTACGGTTTGCCAGCGTGCCATCCGACGCATCACAGATTTCTATACTGGGAAATAATATTTTCCTAACTGGAGAAAAATACTTAAGAAGTTAACAAGTAAAATATCAAGCATAATGAAGAATCAGATTTTAGCTCTTTCGCTGTTGAGCGCAGCTTTGGCGATGCCGGCAGCTACAGCTTCAGCACAGGGCACATTAGAAGATTACAACAGAGCCTATGCGCTGCGTCATCAGTTTTCAGCCGACTCCGTGTTCCATTGGGCACGATCATCGGCTTGGTGCGATTCCACCCACGTACTGCATTATCAGATTTCTACTCCTCAGGGCAAGAAGTTTGTATCCTATGATGCCGACAAGGATGAGATGAAGACTTATGATTCGCAGGAAGCGTTGGAGAAGGCGCTGGGCATCAAGCCTCGTCCAGCCTATAAGCCTCAGTTTGGAAGACGCCATGAGCGCCATTGGATGGAGGTAGATGAGGAGAAGGAGGCTTATCCGGTACTTTCGCCCGACGGCAAGATGGAAGCCTACATCGAAGGTTACAACGTGGTGGTTCATGAGGCAGGAAAACCTTATACCGAAGCCAAGCGAATCCTCACCCAGGATGGTACCATCGGATGCTATTACAGCAACCGCATCCAATGGAGTCCAGACGGCAAGCACATCTTCGTATGCAAGCGTGTTCCGGTAGAGAAGCGCTATGCCTACTACGTGGAATCTTCGCCTGCCGACCAGCTGCAGCCTATCCTCCACAAGCAGGAGTATGCTAAGCCGGGCGATGCCCTGCCACAGCACTATCCGGTCATCATCGATGTGGCTACCGGAAAGAAGGTGGAGGCTGACAAGCATCAGATAGAAAACCAGTATGAACTGGAATGGATGCAATGGACGCCAGACAGCAAGGAGGTGACGATGGAGTACAACCAGCGTGGGCATCATCTCTATCAGATGCTGGCGATGAATGCCGAAACCGGCAAGCTTCGTACCGTGGTAGAGGAGCGTGCCAATACTTTCGTGAACTATGGTCGTCTGTGGCGTCAGTTTATCAAGGATGGCAAGCAACTGCTCTGGATGAGCGAGCGCGACAACTGGAACCATCTCTATCTCTACGATGTGCAGAAGTCGAAGGTTATCCGACAGATTACAAAGGGCGACTGGTTTGTTCGCGGCATCCAGCGTGTGGATGAAGAGAATGGAGAAATCTATTTCTCGGCTAGTGGCGTGAACAAGAATGAGGACCCATATCTGGTGCATTATTATAAAATAGGTATCGACGGCAAGAATATGGTGGCGCTCACTCCTGAAGAGGGAAATCATAGTGCCCAATATACCTATGATTACCGTTATCTCCTGGATACCTATTCTAAGGTGGATGCCGCTCCTGTTACCGTGCTCAGAGATGCGCAGACCGGTAAGCTCGTCAAGACTCTGGAGACGGCTGATATCGCTACGCTGAAGAAGCACGGATGGGTAGCTCCTGAGGTGTTTGTGGCTAAGGGACGTGATGGCAAGACCGATATGTGGGGCATCATCCAGCGCCCTACCAATTTCGATCCGAACAAGAAATATCCGGTTATCGAGTATATCTATTCGGGTCCGGGCGATGCCTATACTCCGAAGAGTTTCATGCCATACAACTGGTACACCACTTCGCTTGCCGAACTCGGTTTCATCGTAGTCCAGCTCGATGCGATGGGAACTTCCTATCGCGGCAAGAAGTTTGAGGAGGTTTGCTACAAGAATCTGAAGGATGCCGGATTCCCAGACCGTGAGCTCTGGATCAAGGCTGCAGCCAAGAAGTATCCTTATATGGATGCGGATAATGTGGCAATCTACGGTTGTTCGGCAGGCGGACAGGAGAGTACCACCGCCGTATTGCTGCATGGCGATTTCTACAAGGCAGCCTATAGTGCCTGCGGCTGTCACGACAACCGGATGGATAAAATCTGGTGGAACGAGCAATGGATGAGCTGGCCTATCGACTCCAGCTATGTGGAGTGCAGCAACGTGGAGAATGCCCACAAGCTGGAGCGCCCGTTGATGCTGGTAGTAGGAGAGATTGATGATAACGTAGATCCATCGAGCACCTATCAGGTAGTGAATGCCCTGGAGAAAGCCAACAAGGATTTCGAACTCGTGGTGATTCCTGGAGCCCATCATACCATGGGCGAACTCTATGGCGAGCACAAGCGCTATGACTTCTTCGTGAAGAATCTGCTGGGTGTGAAACCGCCTAAATGGAGCGATGTAAAGAGCAAGTAATTCAGACTTCAATCTGTTGATAGTGAAACTTCTCACTTGAATCATTATTTAAGTTTTTGCCTCGAAGCAAACGGATAGTCTTACTTTTAAAAAGTAGCTATTTGCTTGTTTCGGGGCTTTTTTTGTTCATTTTATTGCTATTTCTCGTTATATTTTTGTAATTTTGCGGCATTAATTTATCTAACAACAGAAAATAAAGACCCATATAATGAGAAAGATATCTATACTAATGGTTTCTGTGCTCTGCATGATGATGCCTGTAGGGGGTGAGGCTCAGGTGCCTACCGCCTTTGTTTCGAAAGGAACTACGGATATTCAGGCGCAGCCACATACGATAACGCAAACCAGTTCCGGTGCACAATGGGCTCCTGTCGACCCTATGGTGCGCTCTATCACGATGGATAATGGTTTGCCGAGTAATGCCGTGCGTAGCGTGGTTCAGGGTTCTAAGGGATACATGTGGTTTGGTACAGACAACGGATTGTGCCGCTTTGACGGTTATGATGTCAAAACCTATTATAATCCCTTTACGACTGTAGACCAGTATGTAAGTGCCTTGACCGCTTGTGAAGAAGGACTCCTCGTAGGTTGCAATAATGGAGCCTATCTGTTCAGTTATGAAACCGACCGGTTCCAGAAACTGAGCGATAAGATTACGGCTCCTGTTCTTAATTTCTCGCTTGACGGCGATCAGAATGTGTGGATTTCTACCATCGGACAGGGGGTGTTCAGATACAATCGGACTACTCACGAACTGCATCAGTATCCGATGAAGAATATTCAGGGTAAAGTGCAATGTATGCTGGTTGATGCCAATAACCAGGTATGGATGCTCTCTAATCATAGTAAAGCCAGCATCTATCATCTCAATAAGTCGACCGACCAGTTTGAGGCTTTCCCGGTAAAAGGCGATGCAAACAAGTTTTATGGCCTGGCGATGCTTGCCTCACCAGATGGCAATATTTATGTCGGAACCTGGGATAACGGACTTTTCAAACTAAACGCCGATGGTAGTGCCGAGCAGCTCATCAGCGGGACTCTGAGTAATGCAGTTCATCATATCCACCAGCTTTACAACAACGGCAACAAGTATATTCTCATAGCCAGCGATGATGGATTGGTGCAGTATGACATCCAGAACCGCTCCTGGAGTATGTTGTCGGAAGTAAACGATCCGAGCCGGAGTACCAACGAGCGTTTTGTTTATGGTATTGCGGGCGATAAGGAAGGCGGCATCTGGGTAACTACCTTCTATGGAGGTGTGAGTTATCTTCCTTCTACGAGTGTAGAAGAACGTTTCCGAGCTTACTCAGCCCGACAGGGGGGATTGCGCGGTAATGTGGTAGGAAGATTCTTCGAAGACCAGCAGCATCGTATCTGGATAGCTACCGATGATGCCGGACTCGACTGCTTCAATCCCCAGACCAACAGTTTTGTTTCTTATCCGGGCAAGGCGGCTATGGGCAAGTATAATGTTCATGCGCTCTTTGCTGATGAAAACGATTTGTGGGTGGGAACCTATGGTAATGGTGTCATCAGAATGAACATGGCTACCGGAGCGCAGCAGATTTTCCAGACCGATGGAATGGTTTCGGGAAGTAATGCCTATTGTATTTATCGCGACCGGAAGAACCGGCTGTGGGCGGCTTCGATGGATGGAGCCAGTCTTTTCGACGAAGGTCAGCAGAAGTTCAGAAAAATCAAGTCGTTCAAGTCGCTTACCATCGATATCAAGGAAGATCCTCAGGGCAACGTATGGTTTGCTACCCAGGGAGGCGGCTTGTGGCGCTTGGGTAAGAATAATGCCTGGAAACAGTATAAGCATGTTGAGAATGATTCTACTTCGCTGGTGAGTGATCAGGTGAACTGTCTGACTATTGGCGAAAAGGGGCAGCTCTATGCTGTAACCGGCGACGGACTCTGCGAATTCCTGCCTTCTAAAGGTATCTTCCGCCGTATCTCCATCGATGCGCCTAGCCAGGATTTCACGAGCCTTGTCATTTCGCAGGGAGTAATGTGGATTTCTACAAGCAAGGGAATTGTGAAATATACGCCGGGTGAACCTGTCCAGCTATTCAATAAATATGACGGACTCACCTGCGACCAGTTTATGCCAAATGCCGGACTCCTGGCTTCTGACGGCAGAATCTATTTCGGTTCGACAAGAGGTTTCAACTGCTTCTATCCATATCTCGTCAAGATAAACCAGGTAGCTCCTCCTGTGGCAATTACCTCGGTAGAACTCTTCGGAAAGCCGATAGAGGCGGGAAGCGACCAGTTGGATAAATCTCTGAGTCATGCTGCAGAACTCAATCTGTCTCATAATGAGAATACCATCAATATCTCGTTTGCCGCCCTGAGCTATGTCTCGCCAGAGAAGAACCAGTATGCTTACAAACTTGAGGGAGTAGACAAGGATTGGATTTATACCCACGAGCATCGTGCCAACTATACCAATCTTCCTGCCGGAACCTATACCTTCTTGGTTAAGGCAACCAATAATGATGGTGTATGGTCGAAGAATGAGGCAAGACTCCAGATTGTGGTTCATCCGCCGTTCTGGTGGTCTCTGCCAGCCAAGATTCTGTATCTTCTGCTCATCGGTTACGCAATCTACTGGTTCATGCAGATCCGGTTGAAACGTGAGAAACTCCGTCATCAGGAAGAACTCGACCAGTTGGAACTCAAGCAGGATCAGGAGATGAGAGATGCCCGCCTGCAGTTCTTCACGATGATAGCCCATGAAATCCGTACGCCGGTAACGCTTATCATCGGACCTTTGGAGAGTCTGAAAGAGCATTGGAAACAGGTTTCCGAAAAACTTACCGATGGTGAGACTATCACGCAGACGCTTTCTGTTATCGACCGTAACGCCCAGCGTTTGCTCCTGCTCGTCAATCAGCTGCTCGATTTCAACAAGGTGCAGCAGAAGGGCATGCAGGTTCATTTCCGTTTGAATAACATTTCGAAGCTGATGCATGCTGTGGCAGAGCGCTTCGCTCCTACCTTCGAGCAGAAAAGCATCCGTTTTGATGTTGATTATCCTGCTGATGATCTCGTGGCGATGATAGATCAGGAGGCCATTACCAAGGTTATCAGCAATCTGATGACCAACGCCTTGAAATATACCGAGGATTATGTACGCTTGTCCTGCCGCCTGCTGGAGAATGGAACCCATTTCCGCATAGAGGTGGAAGACAACGGATTGGGAATCAGTCCTGACGAAAAGGAGAAAATCTTCGGAGCCTTCTATCAGGCACGTGACAACAAACCGGGAACCGGAATCGGTCTCAACATCGTGAAGAATCTCGTTGAGGCTCATCATGGTATGGTTGAAGTAGAATCTGCAGTAGGTAAGGGATCTACCTTTATCGTAACCTTGCCGCTCAACCAGTTGGATGCTGTGGTTGAGAAGGCGGATGAAATGGTGAAGGAAGAAGAAACTGTTGCTGAGGAAAATCTGCTGACAGATGAAACTCCAGTTGAGCAAGGTTCTCAAAAGGCAGGCGATGCTGTTGCCAGTCCACTTCGTGAACCGGCAAAACCGGTGATGCTGATTGTGGATGATGATGAAGACATGCGCCAGTTTGTGAAGGCTCATTTCGAAAAGATGTATACGGTTTATACTGCCGACAACGGAAAGAATGCGCTACGTAGACTGGAGAAGCATCCGGTTTCGCTCATCATAAGCGACTGGATGATGCCGGAGATGGACGGTCCGGAGTTCTGCCGTAGGGTGCGTGAAAATTCTGAATATTCTCATCTCCCGTTCGTGATGCTCACGGCAAAGACCGATGATGCGGCGAAGACGGAGAGTATGAACTGTGGAGCCGATGTCTACATAGAAAAGCCGTTCTCGATGAAGTATCTTGAGGCAAGCGTAAGACAGCTTCTTGAGATGCGCCGTCTGTTGAGGAGTAAGTTCTCTCATACTCCGCTTGAGCCGATAGCAGAGATAGCTCCAACTCAGGTTGATAATGCGTTCCTGGAACGAATGTCTCGCATCATCGAAGAGAATGTGGCGAATCCGGAACTCAACGTGGCGTTCCTTGCCGAAAAGATGGGCATAAGCCGCTCTTCGCTCTTTAATAAGATTCGCGGTCTTGCCGATGTTACGCCAAACGAGATGATCCAGCTCGTGAAACTGAAGAAGGGCGCACAGCTCCTGAAAGAAGGAAACTACCGCATCAGCGAAATCAGCTATATGGTAGGTTTCAGCAGTCCTAGCTATTTTGCCAAGTGCTTCCAGAAGCAGTTTGGCGTCAAGCCGATGGATTTCGTAGCTGCGGAATCGTAGGATAGAAAAACTATTCGGATAGAATAAAAAATCGCCTGGGTGCTCAGATGCATCCAGGCGATTGTCTTATTTGTAAAAAGCCTATTCTTTATTTCTTTGTGGCTCTGATGAAGAAACCGATGAGGCAGATGTAAGCCAGGAGCGAACAAACCTCAGACATCGGATTAACCCACCAGCTGTCGGCGATACTTACCTCTATGCCGCCAAACTTCAGAAGGGCGCTAACCACACCCATCAGAGCTCCACCGGCGATGAAGCCGCTGGCGATGAGCGTTCCCTTCTCACCACGTTCGCTGTTCACCTTGGCATCCTTGCTGCGCGAAGTAACATACCAGTTGATGACTCCACCCACGAGCAGAGGAACGTTCAGTTCCAGCGGAATAAACATACCCAGAGCGAAAGCCAGGGCAGGAATCTTGAAATAAGTCAGCACGATGGCTATTACGGCTCCGATGCCATAGAGCACCCAAGGAGCTCCCACGCCATTCATCAAAGGGTCGATAACCGCAGCCATAGCATTAGCCTGAGGAGCTGCAAGCGAACCCGATGCGAAACCGTAAGTCTCGTTCAGCAGCATCATCACGCCGCCCACGGTAGCCGCACTTACCAGGGTACCGAGGAATTTCCATCCCTCCTGTTTCTTAGGAGTTGTTCCCAGCCAGTAACCAATCTTCAGGTCGGTAATAAACGAACCTGCTACCGAGAGGGCTGTACAAACCACACCACCCATAATCAGGGCAGCCAGCATGCCGCCAGGACCTTTCAGGCCGACAGTCACCATCACCACAGAGGCGAAGATGAGCGTCATCAGGGTCATTCCCGAAACAGGGTTTGAACCCACGATAGCGATGGCATTAGCCGCTACGGTAGTAAAGAGGAAGGCGATGGCAGCCACGAGCAGAATGGCGATAATGGCGAAGAGAAGGTTGCCATCCATCACGCCAAACCAGAAGAAAAGGAAGGTTACGAGGATGGTAACAAGCGAACCGATAGCAATAATCTTGAAAGAGATGTCGCGCTGGGTGCGCTTCACGTTCTCATCCACATCGCTCTTGCCCTTCAGCTCCTTGGCAGCCAGACCTACGGCACTCTTGATGATGCCCCAGCTCTTGATGATGCCGATGATACCCGCCATGGCGATACCGCCGATACCGATGCTGCGGGCGTAGGCACGGAAGATTTCCTCCGGACTCATCGCCCCCACGGTCTTCACGATGCTAGGATCCCAGGCGCTCAGCACGCTATCATGGAAGATAACGCTCATGCCCGGAACAATCAGCCACCATACTACGAGCGAACCCAGACAGGTGAAGAAGGCATACTTCAGACCGATGATGTAACCCAGACCTAATACGGCAGCACCTGTGTTTACCTTGAATACGAGTTTTGCCTTGTCAGCCAGGTCGCATCCCAGACTTACCACACGCGATGTGAAATTCTCGTTCCACCATCCCAGGCTGGCTACGATAAAGTCGTAAAGACCACCCACCAGTCCGGCTATGAGCAGCGGCTTAGCCTGGTCGCCTCCCTTGGCTCCGCTCACCAGTACCTGCGTGGTAGCCGTAGCCTCAGGGAACGGATACTTGCCGTGCATATCGCTTACGAAGTACTTGCGGAAAGGAATGAGGAAAAGGATTCCCAAGACTCCTCCCAAGGCCGAAGCCATGAAGATCTTCATAAACGAAGTGGTCATCTCCGGATATTTAGCCTGCAGGATGTAGATGGCTGGCAGGGTAAAGATGGCTCCTGCCACCACAGCACCCGAACAGGCTCCGATGCTCTGGATGATGACATTCTCGCCCAGCGCCTTGCTACGCTTGGTAGCGGTACTTACGCCCACGGCGATGATGGCGATAGGGATGGCTGCTTCGAACACCTGACCCACCTTCAAGCCCAGATAAGCTGCGGCGGCAGAGAAGATGACTGCCATCATGATTCCCCATGTAACCGACCATCCGTTCACCTCAGGATAAACCTTGTCAGGCGACATCAGCGGCTTATATTCCTCCCCGTCTTTCAGTTCGCGGAATGCGTTCTCGGGGAGTTGCAAATTGTCTTTTTCTTCCATTATTTCTCAATTCTGATGATATACTCACTCATGAAACTTACACCTGGCTGCAGACGGTTCATCAGATACTTGTCCTTAAACTCGCCATCATATTCAGCCCAGTCGCTCAAACCATACCATGGCTCGATGCAGATGAATGGAGCGTGCTTGCCTGTTGGGTTCCAGATACCTACGGCTGGAGTCTTGAACTCGAGGGTTACATGAGGTTCGCCCTGCTCGTTGAGAATGCTCACCTGCTTAACCTGACTCTTGTCGAAGATAACAGCATCTTCTGCGAAAGTCTCCTCGTTTACTTCCCAGATACCCTTGTCGGTTTCTACGGTTTCCTTAGCCTGACGGTCGATGCATCCGCCTACGTTACCATAGAGACGAACAGGAGCCTCGTTGTCGAGTTTCAGGGTAGCCTTCATTTCTTCGCCCTTCTTGCAGCCAGGAACCATGAATGCTGGGTGACCGCCAATCTGGAAGAAGATTTCCTTGTCGTCGGTATTCTCTACGTGCCAGATGACATGAATCTCGTTGCCCTGCAGGCGGTAAGAGATGGCAAGGTTGAAGTGGTAAGGATAGTTCTTCTGAGTCTCTTCGTTGTCGATGAGCGCGAAGGTGAGGCGGTCGGCAGTCTTGCCAACGAGTTTGAACTCTGTATCGCGTGCGAAACCATGGCGAGGAAGGTGATACTCCTTGCCCTCTGTACGATAAGTGTCTTTCCACAATCCGCATACGATAGGGAAGAGGATAGGAGAGTGGCGGTTCCAGTATTTCTCGTCGCCATCCCAGAGATATTCATTACCATTAGCATCCTTGATGCTCTGAAGTTCTGCTCCGAGAGATGAAATCTCAAGTGTGAGCTGATCATTCTTAATCTGTTCCATTGTTATTAATTCTTTTGTTTAGTTTTTAATGTTTCATCTGATTATCTTTTTTCAAAGATATTGCAAAGGTACAATTTATTTTCGTAAAGCACAAGAAAAGAGCGTTTTTTCTCAGATATTACAATATATTTATACGATTTTGTTAGCTTATCTCGAATATTTGCTGTAACTTTGCAGCCCGAAATAGATAGATAACAAGAAGTATAAGAAAGAAAATAGTATTTAATCTAATGACAAGCAGTAATAAAGTTAAAGGCTTTGCGGCGGGTATTGTTGCCGCAGTATGTTATGGTACCAATCCTTTGGGCACGCTCGAACTCTATGGCGACGGATTCAATTCCAGTTCTGTACTCATCTATCGTTATCTCTTGGCGGTACTGATGTTTGCCGTGGTGATGCTGTTCCGCAAGGAGAGTTTCAAGGTGAAGTGGGGACATCTGATTCGTCTTGGCGTGCTGGGCTGCATGTTTTCGCTCTCATCAGCTACGCTTTATGTCAGTTTCCATTATATGGCGGCAGGTATTGCCAGCACCATCCTCTTCGTTTATCCTATTATGACGGCCATCCTGATGACGGTCTTCTTCCACGAGAAGGTAACGTGGTCTACCTCGCTTGCCATTCTTCTGGCGGTATCGGGAGTAGGATTGCTCTATCAGGGCGATGGAAACGATAAGTTGAGCACGGCGGGTTTTGCCCTCGTCATGTGTTCATCCCTGCTCTATGCCCTTTACATCATCTCCATCAACCAATGGAAGAATCCGGGCATGTCGAACATCAAGTTTACCTTCTACATTCTGGTGTTCGGACTCATCACGATGCTCATCTATTCGTTCATTGCGGGCGAGCCGATACAGATGCTGCAAACTCCGGTACAATGGGCTTATGCCGCCCAGCTGGCTTTGTTGCCAACGGTATTGTCGCTTTTCTTCATGACCATCTCCATCAATCTCATCGGCAGTACTCCAGCCGCCATCATGGGAGCCTTGGAGCCAGTAACAGCCGTCATCATCGGCGTATGCGTCTTCGGCGAGAGCTTCTCTCTGCAGCTGGCGATAGGCATCCTCGCTATCCTGGCTGGCGTAACGATTATCATCGCAAGAAAGAAAGGGTAAAAGGGTAAAAAGAAGAAAAAATCCTCGCTCGAAAAAGAACTCGAACGAGGATTTTTTTATCTGTTCTAGCCGCAAGCAAATAGGCTCGCAAGCCGCCAGGCGTTAAGATGATTATCTCAGGATATCCTTTAGGGCAAAATTGGCAAGGATGCTGGTGCTCTGGCTCAGCATGCGGATGAACTCCTGGGCTGAGTTTTTCATGTAAGCATCTTTCAGAATGTGGATGCAGCCATCCATTTCGTTGTCGGCAGCATCGATAGGAATCGCCTTCATGCCGTTCTGCAGAATGGTGGTCGATTCGGAGAGAATGGTCACCAGATTACTGCGGCTCAGAAGATCAAAGATGATGTTTACATTATTCACCTCAACCATAATCTTGTAGTTCAAATCTTTGCCCTCTACCATGTGATCAAAGGCGTTGCGTGCCTGCAGACCCTTGCAAGGAAGGATGAGGTCGTAACGCTCCAGATCGGAAAGCTTGACCGATGAAAGGCGCGCCAGCGGATGATTCACGTTCACGATGGCGGCAAGACGGTTGCTGAAAATAGCTCGGCTGTCTACCGCCTTCTCGTTCTTCAGAGGCTTGAAAGCCAGAACGAGGTCGAGTTCGCGCTTCTTCAGTCCGTCCATCAGTTCCTGCATGGTGCGGTATTGGATGTTGAGCTTTACATGAGGATAGGCGTGGAGAAAGGCGATGAGCGTCTCGGACATGATGTTGCTGAAGGAGAACGTTACGCCGATGTTCAGTTCGCCTGTAAGCATTTCCTTCAGATCGTTCATGTGGTCTACACAGGCTTCGGCAGAATTGACCGCGTTTTGGGCGTAAGGTCTCAATTCCTTGCCCGCCTCTGTGAGGTAAACTTCATGAGAATTGCGCTCGAAGAGAGGCAGACCTATCTCCTGTTCCAGATGCGAAATCTGCTGTGAGAGGGTGCTCTGGGTTATGTATAACTTGCGCGAAGCTTCAGAGAAGTTGAGCGTCTCGGCTACCTTCAAGAAATATTTCAGTTGTCGTATTTCCATATTGTTCCTTTATTGAAGCTATCGGCTATAGAAATAACCGATAGCTAAATTTGGGTGCAAAGATAAAACATTTATTTTAATATCCTCTTTTTTTGAAGAATAAAATGATGTTTTATCGCATCTCTACTTCTTTTTATCCGGTTATCATCCGATGAAAATCAGATTTCTAACCAGATGATTATTTGATTTCTACTTCGTGCAAATCTACGAATTCGCCATTCTTCTTCTTTCTTTCTACCAGCATGGCAAGCAGTTTGCGCTTGCGGTTGTCGGCGATGAAGCGGCGGAAGAATACGTTTGGAATAGCCACACCCAGGGCGATGCAGATGATGACGAGCGAAGCCTTGATGAGGTTGTTCATACCTACGGTTACTTCGCCTACCACGCCGTGCATGTCGATGAAGGCGAACAGGGCACGATACATCAGAACTCCCGGTACCATTGGGATAACGCTAGGAATGGTGATGCATTGGTGAGGGGTATGGAACCAATGGCGCGCCTTGATCACGATGATGCTGATGAGCGCAGAACCGGCAAGCGAACCGATGCTCAGACCCATGTCGAGACCGATGTTGCCGTTAGATGGACCCAGGTTGACGAAATTGCGGAAGCATACGGCGATGATACCGCCCACAGCTACAACCGGCAACAGACGGCGAGGTATGCTGAAGATGGTAGAGAAGCCCATGGCCGATACGGCAGCTGCGATGGCAAACTCCCAGTATTCGTGATGAGGAGTCATCGTAAGATCCTTCACGAAGTTGTCGATATGGCAAACCTGGATGGCGAAAGCGATACCGAACGCCATTGCGAAGATCATCAGCAGGGTGTTCAGGGCACGAACCATTCCCACCTCAATATATCCGTCGAGCATATCGCACACAAAGTTGATGAGTGGAACTCCCGGCACGATGAAGAGGGCGCACGCCATCAGCGGATGCCAAGGGGTATCTGAATGCATGAAGGCTGGAACCGCTTCGGCAATCGATGGGTTGAGCGAAAGAAATGAGGTGAGCCAGGCTATCAGAGTGGCTACGAAAGCCGAAATGCCGATGGCTACATAGTTGTTGCAGCCCTTGGTTGGCAAGAACATTCTCAGGCGGAAACCCAGAATGGCTGCAAGCGAACAGAAGAAGAAGGCTGGCCAGTCGCAACCGAACTGGATGCAGAATCCGCCGCAGGCAAAACCGCCGCCGATGGCTACCTGCCAAGGGGTGAAGCTGCGTGGGGTGGCCTTGATGTCGTTCAGAGCCTGCTCATACTGTTCGAGCGAATAGTTTTCCTTGATGGCCTTCCAGGTGAGCTTACTTACCTGGGAAATAGAGGTGAGGTTGATACCGTGCTTCTCGCATCGCTGGAACTTGGAGAAGGAGTGCTTCTCGTCGCTATAGTTTACCATCAGCACGTTCCAGTTGATGTAAAGGTGCATATATCGCTCGTCGAGACCGAGGAAAGCTGCTGCACGCTTCATGGTTCGCATGATGCGGGATGTGTCGGCAGCACTTTCCATGAGAATGCTACCGGTACGTAATAATAAGTCGAGTTTTCTTCTGAGTTCTGATTCTGCTATTTCCTTGCAGTTGCAGTTATCTTCTACGCAAGCGCAGGTTTTCAATTCTTTTTCTGTCATATATGTTTATCCAAATACAAAAATAATAATCTGAATGGTTACAATTCTGAGGAACATGGCGAATGGATATACATTCGCATAGCCTACTGTTGGCGCATCAGCCGAAGTCTGCTCACGTACGTAAGCCAGGGCAGATGGGTTGGTGTTGGCACCTGCCAATACGCCGAGTAATGTATAATAATTGATGTGGAACACGAGCTTGCCGATGATGCCGCCCAGAATGATTGGTATCATGGTGATGGCGATGCCGTAGAGTATCCAGGTCAGTCCGCTTTCTGATGCTACGGTCTGGATAAACTGTTCGCCTGTGCCGAGACCCACGCAAGCCAGGAAGATGCAGATGCCGATTTCGCGCAGCATCAGGTTGGCTGAAATGGTATTGTAGGTAACGAGGTTGTATTTCGGTCCGAAATAACCTATCAGAATGGCTACTACCAATGGGCCGCCGGTAAGTCCGAGGCGCAGATTCTCGTTGATGCCTGGGATGAAGAACGGAATGTTGGCTACGATACAACCCAGCATGATGCCCAGGAAGATTGGGATGAGGTTAGGGTAGTTCAGACGCTTCATCTGGTTACCCAGCACCTTCTCGGTATGAGCGATGGCGAGTTCCTTGCCCACTACGGTTACGCGGTCGCCCAACTGGAGTTTCAGGTCTGGGGTTGCGATGAGGTCTACACCATTTCTGTTCACGCGGGTAATGTTGGCGCCAAGGTTGCTTCTAATCTGCAACTGGCTGATGCTCTTGCCGTTGATGCCCGGTTTGGTAATCAGGATTCGGCGGTTGATGAGTTCGCTGCTGAATTCCTCGTCCTTTACGTCAACCTTCTCGCCGAGCAGGGCGATGATAGGTTCTTCTACGGTAGGATGAGCCACAATCTGCAGAATGTCGCCCTCTTCTATCACGGTCTGTCCGTTAACTATCTCGTCCTGGCGTTCACCGTTGTTACGGATAATCTTGGAAACCATGAAGTCGCGCTTCAGCAAATAGCGGATCTGCTTGACGGTATCTTTGAAAACCATCTGGTTAGAAACCTTTACGGCGAAGGTGTTCAGGGTCATCGCTTCAAGATGTCCCTTGCCTCGCTTAGCTTCATCCTCTTCCTTCTGCTTGTCTACGCGTAGCGCGAACCTTAATATAATGAAGCTGAGGATAACGCCGAGCACACCCATAGGATAGGCGATGGCATAGCCGGCTGCGATGGATGGGGCGTCGATGTGGCGCAGGTCGCTGAATGCCTGCTGGGCTGCACCCAATCCAGGAGTGTTGGTTACGGCACCCGAAAGGATACCGGCCATAGAGGTGATGGATGTTCCCGAAAATGAGAAGATGACTAAGGTAGTAATGATACTCAGGGCCACAACAATCATGCTGAGCAGGTTGAGACTCTTGCCGCCGTTCTTGAACGAAGCGAAGAAGCCCGGACCTACCTCCAGACCGATAGAGTAGACAAAGAGGATCAAGCCAAATTCCTTGAGGAAGTGGAGCAGATGCTCATCAAGGTTGAGAGAGAAATGTCCAAAGATAAGACCGATGAACAGAATCCAAGCCAAGCCCAGGGAAACACCTTTTACTCTGAGCTTACCTAAACACAAACCCAAGGCGATGACCAGCGAAAGAATCATCACAGAGTGGGCTACTCCGCCTCCCCAAAGGTCTGGGAAGCCATAAAATAGATTTTTTAAAATCTCCATTTTTCTTTATCTATTAATGTAAATACTGAATTTTCAAAAACATTCTTTCTTATCGATTTCTGAAATCGATTGCAAAGGTATAGATAAAAACGAAAGCAAAACTCGTTTTATATTTAAAAGCTACGAATGCGGCTATAAGAGTTTTCTATAGCGAAAATAGGCTTTGCGGGCTTTTCTTTTCTCTTTCTTATGCATTTCTAGCCCTTTCTATGCTCATTATATCAGTTTTTTTTGTAATTTTGCAACCGGATTATTATAAACAGGAAAGAATATGCTGAATATTGACGAAATAAAGGATAAGAGAATTGCCGTGCTCCTTTCGGGTGGCGTCGACAGTTCGGTTGTGGTTTGGGAGTTTGCCCAGCTGGGCCTGCATCCTGATTGCTTCTACATCAAGATTGGTCCTGAGGAGAAAGAGGAGTGGGACTGCTCTTCGGAGGAGGACCTGGAGATGGCTACGGCTGTGGCTAGAAAGTATGGGTGCAAGCTGCAAGTGGTTGACTGCCATCATGAATATTGGAACGAGGTAACCCGTTATACGATGGAGAAGGTGAAGGCTGGTTTTACGCCTAATCCGGACGTGATGTGCAACCGCCTGATTAAGTTTGGCGCCTTCGATGAGAAGATGGGACACAACTACGACCTCATCGCCACGGGGCATTATGCGCAGACCGAAACGGATGAAAATGGCGATAAATGGCTTGTCACGAGTCCTGATCCTGTGAAAGACCAGACCGATTTCCTGGCTCAAATAGAGAGCTGGCAATTGAAAAAAGCGATTTTCCCTATCGGCCATCATATCAAGAATGAGGTTCGCGAGATAGCCGAAGAGGAGCATCTGATAAATGCCAAGCGCAAGGACAGCCAGGGAATCTGCTTCCTGGGACAGATAAATTATAATGATTATATCCGCCGTTATCTGGGCGAGAAACCGGGCGATGTTATAGAGATGGAAACGGGCAAGCGCATAGGCGAGCACAAGGGTTTGTGGTTTCATACCATCGGCCAGCGCAAGGGCTTGGGCTTTGGCGGCGGTCCCTGGTTCGTGATTAAGAAGGATGTAGAGAACAACATCCTGTATGTGAGTCATGGTTATGATCCGCAGTCGGCATACAAGAAGGATTTTCCTCTCCATGATTTCCATTTCCTCACACGCGAGGTTGCGATGCTGAAGGTAACTTTCAAGATTCGTCATACGCCGGAGTATCATCCTGCTACGATAGAAAAACTGGAAGACGGCCGCTGGATGATTCATTCAGAAGAGGCGATTCATGGTGTGGCTCCCGGCCAGTTCTGTGTAGTTTATGATGAGCATCATCATCGTTGCTATGGCTCGGGCGAGATTACGGTATAAAAAGAAAAAGGGAGTATCATCAGCATTTTTTCATTTGCTGAATACTCCCAATATTTATAATTCTGTTTCAGGCATTTTGCTCGTGGGCATAATTTGCATAGTTGCCCAAAATCTGTTCAATATGGATTACTTCTGGACAAGAATCCCAAGTAAAGCCACCCCCCATGAGATACCAGTTGTTTCTTTCTTTTACTGGGACTTTTTTCATGCTTGGGAATGCAGAGATAGGCATCGTTATGGAACGGCCATCTTGCAGGGTAACTTCAAACTTACCTCTTTTGGGAAAGGATAAAGCCTTTATCTTTGGCTTCACATCCCAATAACCTTCTTTCTGATACATATTCTTACTCTTTTATTTTAATGATTCTTATTGTCTTACCTTTCTTGAACTGCTTCCATTGATGAAGTAATTTAGATTGGTATTTTTCTGCTATCTTAATCACTTCTTTGACCTGCTTATCTGTTAAGTCACCTTGTTTTGCCAATTCTATATTTGGCTCTAACCAAATTTTGCAGAGTTCTTCTGTCCCTCGTTTACCCACATGAACATGAGCTCTGTTTTCATGGAAATCTGTATTGTAAAACAGAAAGTTCCATATTATTTTGGCAGTTATATAGAGAAGTACTTTAGGCATAATTTAATATAATCTTATTGCTTTAACAAATCTATTTGCAAAGATACAAAGTTTTGGCGAAACAATAGCACTTTTATTGATTTATTTCTCTAAAAAATCAAACTGCATAGGAATTTATACTTTTTACCCTTCCCCGATAATGCTGTCCAGCAACTCCTGGCAGGCATCTTCGAGAAGCGTGATGACGAGCTCGAAGTCGCTATAGTCGCCATAATACGGATCGGGAACGGTGGTGTATTCGCGATGATGGGCCAGAAAATCGGCCATGCGCACAACCTTCTTCCTATCAGACTCTGAAGAAGCCATGGAGGTAATGGCACGGTAGTTTTCGTTGTCCATTACCACGATGGTTTCGAAACGGGCGAAGTCTGACTTCTGAAACTGGCGGGCATGGCTGTTGAAATTGTAGCCATGCTCGGCGCCACATTTGCGCATGCGGCTGTCGGGTAACTGACCTATGTGCCAGCCCCCGATGCCCGCAGAATCGATTTCAAACTCATCCTGAAGCCCTGCTTTTTCTACAAGACTCTTCATGATTCCCTCGGCTGCCGGAGAGCGGCAGATGTTGCCCAGGCAGATGAATAATACGGTATGTTTACCTTTCTTTGTCATGTTGCTAACTTTTTTTGTTTGCAAAGTTAGCATAAATCTCTGTATTATGCAAGATTTTTCTTCATTTTTCTTCCCACAAAGTTCCAGGAAGGCATCTTCTTCAGGGTGCTGCGGATAGGCTGAATGTCCCAGAGCAGGAAGATGATGAGCACGCCTATGCCGATGAGACAGGTTAGTCCGTAGAGCTCGCGGATGCTGATCATCAGCAGGTTGCCGGCATCATAAGGCAGTCCGCGCGACATGTTTTCTGCCATCTGATGGCGAAGTCCGTAGCTGTAGAGTCCGGAGCACATCGCCGAAACAGGGCCGTTGCGGATGATGCCTGCCATCGTCAGTCCCATGAAGAAATGCTCAAACGGCATCAGCTCTTCCAGATATACGGTAAGCATGCAGAAGAAGATGGCGTTGCCGATGCTTCTGAGGAAGATGGGCAGATAGAGTGCCTCGATGTTGAGTCCCGGGTCGATGAGGAAATACATCATTACGGGATAACATACCATCGTTGCCACGCCTATCGTGAGCAGTCGGGTATATTTCTGATGGAGCACCTTGCACCAGAACAGGCAGAAGAGGCATCCGGCGATAGACCCCACCCATTCTACGAAGTTGAGCACATTGGTGGTAAACGTGCCGAAATGAAGCACGCCGCCCGTAAAGGCTGTCTGCAGCACCTTGGGCGTACTGCCCATAAACTCTACGAAGGCGAAGAGGATGAGCAGGGGGATGAGCCGTTTATACTTCCATGCCGCGGGAGCGATGAAAGGATGACGGATGTGGAGCATGCGCTGGATGCAGAAATAGCCGGTTATGATAAAGAGTACGACATCTATCTGCATGATCTTTGAATCGAGCCAGTTGTAATGCTCGCCGTAGGTGAAGAAGAAGATGAACTCCAGCATCCATGCCGACCAGAGGAAGCATCCCAGATAGTCGAGGCTGATGAAGGGCAGGGGTTTCATGAAGCGGAAGTCGTGGGTGGTTACGAAGACCGTGAGTGCTACCAGCAGCAGGGCGCCCGTCATCGTCCAGTTGATGATGCGCCAGTCCTGGTATATATAAATAAGGTGTTCGGTAACCCAAGGCGTGAAGAACATGTTTCCCAAAACCACGCTATAGAGCAGGGGGAAGAAGATGGTAAAATCGCGCTTGGGGGTCATCCACAACTGGATGTTGCTCATGCATTCGAAGGTTCCGCAGAGTTTGAAGAAACCTGCTAGGTAAGAGAGTATGCACATCACGGGAACCGAATCGGTCCACATGATGAGGAAATTGCAAGCCGCTATTACCAACGCCGCATTCAGCAGAAGTTGGCGGTTGGTAAAATGAAACTTCATCTTGAAGAGAAGGGGGAATGGCATCGCCACGCCCACTACGTTGAACATGATGATCATGAGCACGTCTTCTCTCATCAAACTGTACTCGCCCATCACCTGGCTCATGGCTCCTCCATAAATTCCGCCCGACATCAGGAAGATGAAGGCGAAGAGGAGATAAATCCAAGGCTGCAACCGGCGAGGAATATATCCGTTGAACGAAGGGACGCGGAAGGGTCCCTGTAACATAGGAGGTCCTGGCATTTTTTTAATTAATAATTTATAGTTGATAGTTTATAGAACATTCTATTTATAGTTTATAGAACATTCTATTTGAGGCGAACCTTGGTTTCTACGTTCAGTCCGGCACGGAGCAGAGCTACCTGTTTAGGGTCGTTATCGCGGGTGAGGGCGATGCGAACCGGTACGCGTTGTTCTACCTTTACGAAGTTGCCGGTGGCATTATCTACCGGAATCATGGAGTAGGCGTTGCCGGCAGCTGCTGAGAGTGCCTCTACCTTGCCGTGGAATACTACACCCGGAATGGCATCGGCTGTAAAATCTACCGCCTTGCCCACCTGGATGCCGTCCATCTGGGTTTCACGATAGTTGGCTACTACCCATACATCGTTGTCATCCACGATACGTGCCAACATCTGTCCTGGCTGAACCAGCTGCCCCTCGTGGATATCTTTTCTGCCCATTACGCCGTCGCAGGTAGCCACGATTACGGTATAAGAAAGGTTCAGACGGGCCAGATTGAGCTGAGCCTCTGCCACACTCTCGCCGGCACGCGAACCGCCCAACTGCTGGGTCTGTACGTTGCGGACCGAGGCGGCACTTGCCTTCCGGCTGCTTGCCTGCTCATAACGAGCCTTGGCTCCCAGATAGCGGGCGTAGGCATTATCATATTGCTGGCGGGTTACCGCATCCTTCTTCATCAGGGCTGCAAAACGGTCAAAATCCTGCTTGGCGTTCATCATGTCTACACGTGCCTCTTCGATACCTGCCGAAGCCGTCTGCACGTTGGTAGTGGTGGTTCCCATGCTGGCTGATACAACCGAAGAACCTGCCTTAGAACCGCGCAGACCAGCCTCTGCCTGAGCCACATGCAGGCGGAATTCTGAATCTTCGATAATGACGAGTGTATCGCCCTTCTTCACGTGCTGATAGTCGGAGAAACGGATTTCCTTGATAAATCCTGATACGCGCGTGTTGATAGGCGTAATGTGGCGATTCACCTGGGCATCATCGGTATAAACCACGTCGCTACCATGATAAAAATGGCTGAAACACCAGCCGATGGCTCCTATAAAACAGAGGATGATAACTACATTATATATTCTCTTGATAATCTTCTTATTCATAATTTATATTTGTTTTATTGTTTGAAAAAGAGCAGATGAATTGGCTTTCCCTTCGGACGCCGAACCTTGTTTCTTCGTTCTTCACTCTTCACTTTCTAAATTTCTCCCACTACGTATTTCATGCGGTAATAAGCGTATACGATGTTGATGCGGGCATCTACCTCGCTCAGTTCGGCGTTGAGCTTCAGGTTCGATGCATCCACCATGTCGGTTACCAGCGCCAGCTGACTGAGATAGCGGGCATTCATCACCTCGTAGTTCTGCTGCGCCAGTTCTACGCTCTTGCGTTGCGTTTCCAGTTCTACGTAGGTTTGCTGATATTGCACGTAGGCAGCCTGTACGCTATTGTTCAGCTGTTCAGCCTGCAGGGCATGGCTTTCTTTTGCCTGTCGGGTTTCTACGGCAGCCTGTCTGATGCGCTTGTTGCTCTTGAAGAGCGAACTGAGGCTGTATTTCACGCCTACGCCCACATACCATACGTTCAGATTCTTGTCTATCGGCGGCAACTCGAAGAGGATAGGTCCGTCAAAATTCTCGGCAGCCACCAGAGCCACTTTCGGCAGCAGGTCGCTCTTGGCAATCTTCTCCTTCTGTTCCGCTATTCTGATGGCGTTGCTGCTCTGTTCCAGCAGGGGCGAATTCATCGTGCTTGCCGTCTGCCAGTAAGCTTCGCCATCCTTGGCGTAAGCCTTGTCTGCAATCGTAGCGTCCGGAATAATCAGCATCTCCTGTTCCCCTTTATCTTCCTGGTTCATGCCGAGCGTATTCAGGAGCTGGTGGTTCAGGATACTGCGGTTGTTGCGTAGCGAAGTGAGTCCCAGTTTCAGGCTCTCCATCTGCAGTTCGTATCGGGTGATGTCGTTCTTGAGCGCCATTCCCTGGGTTTGTTTCGCCTTGATGTCGGCGATAAGCTGGCGGGTGAGCTCGATGTTTTTTTCATATACCTTGATACGGTTGTCTATCTTGTAGAGGTCCAGATACTGTCCCAGGGCGATGAAGCGAGCCTGCTGACGGGTGAGTTTCACGCCCACCTCTGCCTGCTGCTTGCCCAGTTCGGCGAGGCGGATGCCTGCGTTGATGGCGCCACCAGCATAAACCACCTGCTGTGCCTGGAAGGCGAAATTATTGCCGAAGTGGGGCGATTTCAAACCTTGGGCGTTACTGAAGTCGCGGTCGGTCATCAGGGCGTTTCCGATGTAACTGAAGGAGAGGGATGCATCGAGGTCGGGCAGTTTCTTGCTTTTAGCCGATTCGATACCGATGCTGGCAGCTTCTACGCCCGATTTCGAGGTTCGTAGCGACTTGCTGTTTTCTTCGATTCTCTCGAAGAGTTGGGCGATGGTCATCCTGGTTTGAGCCACAGCCCATAGAGAGCCTCCCCAGATGAGAAGGCCTGCAATCATCATTTTCTTTATCATTCAAAAAATCTGTTTTTTATTATTCTTTAAAAATTCTGTTATCTCATGAATTCGGGTGCAAAGGTACGGCGATTTTGGCGAATATCCGTTTTAAATTTTTCGTGCCGCATGGATTTTTTCGGAACAAAAGTTCTTTTTTCTCACATTATTTCCGTATATTTGCACACAAAAAGCGAATAAAAGGTATTTATGGTAGAATTATCAGAACTGAACAGTTATCAGGAGGCCAGTCTTTTCTGCTCCGATTTGAGCGAGTGGCAGGAGGGGCCTCAGGTATTGACCTATGGAGCCATTCTCCTTTGCCGCAAGGGCAGGGCCGTGATGAATGTGAATTATAAGGATTGGGATCTCTATGAGGGAGCCGTCATCACCCTGTTTCCGAATGATGTGGTAGAGGTGAAGAAGGTGGAGCCTTCTGCTTCCTGCGAGGGAGATGCCTGTGCCGCCATGAATGCTTCGACCTTCGAAGTGGAGATGCTGAAATATAATCCATCTCTGCTGCGCGAAGCCAGTCTGCAGCTGGAACAGACGGTTTATTCTGCCTTGCGCGAGGACAGATGCCGGCAGGATTCGCCCGTGGTTACCCATATCATCGACAGCATGTTTGCCCTCCTCAGACTCTATTTCGAGCAGCATGACTGTACCTGTATCTCGCAGTTGGTACTCTATCAGCTCAAGGCCTTCTTCATAGGGTTCCACGAATATCTGCAACGCAATCCGCAGAACTGCCCCGACGAGGTGAAATCTTACAGGGTGAGGGAACTCTTCAACCGCTTCATGATGCTCATGGAACGCGATTACAAGAAGTCGAGAGATGTCAACTATTATGCCGAGCAGATGAACATCACCTCCAAGTATCTTTCGAATATCGTGAGACAGGTAACGGGTCATACACCCAAAATCATCATCGACCAGTATGTGGTGCTCCAGCTGAAGATGCAGCTCAAGCGCTCCGCCCAGAGCATCAAGGAGATGGCATGGGAATATCATTTTGCTGATGCCAGCTTCTTCTGCCGCTATTTCAAGAAACATACCGGAATGACGCCGCAGCAGGTGAGAGAATGAATACAGTAATTATAACATAAAAATTTTCAAAACATGACAACAACACTTATCATATTGGTTATTACGGTAGCCCTGTTCATCTGGGGCAGGGTGAGGGCCGACATCGTGGCGCTTACCGCCCTGGCTGCACTCCTGGTTCTGGGTATCCTGACGCCTGCCGAGGCGCTGGCGGGCTTCTCTTCGCCCATCGTCATCATGATGATAGGACTCTTCGTGGTGGGTGGAGCTATCATGCAGACCGGACTTGCCAAGCTTACGGGCAATAAGCTCATGGCGCTCTCGCGCGGCAACGAAACCATTACCTTCCTGCTCGTAATGCTCGTTACCTCCTTTATCGGCGCCTTCGTGAGCAATACCGGAACGGTGGCCCTCATGATGCCTATCATCATGAGCATAGCTGCGGGCTCGGGCATGCAGTCGTCGCGTTTCCTCATGCCGCTCGCCTTTGCCGGAAGTCTGGGCGGAATGCTCACCCTCATCGGTACGCCACCCAACCTGGTTATCGATGAAGTATTGACCGAGGGCGGTTATCAGCCGCTTGCCTTCTTTAGCTTCTTCCCTGTGGGCATCATCGTCATCGCCATCGGCATCATCGTGCTCATGCCGCTCAGCAAAATCTTCCTCAGCAAAAAGCAGAACGGTAAGAAAAAGAAGCAGGGCAAATCGCTTGATGACCTGGTAGACGAATATCAGCTGCTCGATAATCTGCATCGCTACATCGTGCCTAGCCGCCGCCCTTCTGCTGCCCTCGACGAGAATGGCGAGCAGATGGATATCGTGGGCAAAACCCTGAAGGATCTGAGTATCCAGAAGAAATATGGCGTGAGTATCATCGAGATAAGAAACGAGAAGAAATCACGACTGGGACTGGTGAAGGATGTGAGCCAGAACATGGCGAAGAGCAGCAGCACCATTCAGGTTCACGATACCTTATATATAATAGGTGAGGAGGAGAAGATGAAACGCTTTGCCAGCGATTACGGCCTCAGGAAGATGAAGGATGTGAAGATTGATTTCTACGATCTGGGACTGACCGAAATCGTGGTGATGCCTACGTCTAATTTTGCCGGTCTGCGCATAGGCGATGCCAACCTGCGCAAGCGTTTCGGCATCAACGTGCTGGGCGTAAAGCGTGGCGATGAATATATTACCGACAATCTGATAGCCGCCAAACTGCATGTGGGCGATATGCTCCTGGTGCAGGGCGAATGGACCAATCTGGCTCATCTGGCTACCGATACGAGCAACTGGGTGGTTATCGACCAGCCAGAGAAGACTGCCGACAAGGTGCTCTTGGATTATAAGGCGCCTGTGGCGGCTGCCATCATGCTGCTGATGATTGCGATGATGGTGTTCGATTTCATTCCTGTGGCTCCGGTCACGGCGGTCATCATCGCCGGACTGCTGACCGTCTTTGCCGGATGTTTCCGGAATGTGGAGGCGGCTTACAAGACCATCAACTGGGAGAGTATCGTGCTGATAGCCGCCATGATGCCGATGTCTACGGCGCTTGAGAAGACGGGTGCTTCTGCCTTGGTTTCTCAGGGGCTGGTAGAGAGTTTGGGTTCGATGGGACCTACGGCTCTCTTGGCAGGTATCTACTTCACCACTTCTCTGATGACGATGTTTATCAGCAATACTGCCACGGCTGTGCTGATGGCTCCTATTGCCCTGGTGGCGGCCCGGCAGGTAGGTGTGAGTCCTTATTCCTTCCTTTTTGCGGTTACGTTGGGCGCCAGCATGTGCTTTGCCTCTCCGTTCTCCACGCCTCCTAATGCGCTGGTGATGAAGGCGGGTGGCTATACGTTTATGGATTACGTGAAGGTAGGTTTGCCGTTGCAGATTATCATCGGCGTTGTGATGACCTTCGTTCTTCCGCTCCTGTTTCCTTACTAAGGATTTTTGATATCAAGATAAAAGCCCCCGATGTTTTTCCCGCATTGGGGGTTCTTTTTTTATCGGGTTAAATCAGGCCTTTTTATTTTCCCAATTAGGGAGATTTTTTTCTCCAACTGGGCAAGTAATTTTGCGCGCTTTCTGAATCACGATGCAAAGATACGAAATCCCGTTTTGTCAGTTGTGCGATAGCGTGCGATGCTGTGCGATAGCGGAACATTTTCCTAAAAAATTACGCTAAAATCAGCCGAATAGCTAAAAATGAACTATTTATGAGTTTTTCACCTCAACAGAGGTAATGATTTAGCAACAGTTCTAAATTCTGCAATCTGCATACGTTTGCTGCCTAACAACTCTTTTCGGCTGCAAAAATACAAAAAAATAATGAATCTAAGAATTTTATTAAACAAAAAATATCAAACAGAGTAATATGTTGCAAAAAGCACGGTCTTACTAGTAGTCTGTAAAGTCTAAAAGTTGAGTAAAACGTCGTTCGTCACATACTGATGATTGATGAAATATCACACGTGCCTTACTAAACTTTTAGACTTTACAATCTACTAGTTGTTTATTTTGCGAAATACGTATTTACAACATTTGTTGTTGTATTTTGCAATTTTAGCAACTTGTCGGTAAATTCTAAAACTTTAAACTTAACAGGGAAAGTTTTTGTACCCTTTCCTTCTGATGGAAAAATAACATAAAATGTTTCTACGTTTTCCTGCTGTATTAAGTATGGCTTCTCTATAGTATGAGTCTGTCCATTAAAGGAGAAACTAGTTGTGTATGTCGTATCTTTGAATATAAGATTCGAAGTATAAGACTTTCCTTTTGGCAATTGCAACTCCCATTTTTTACCTTTTAAGCTGTCGATTTTAAATGATTGTGCATGAACTAATTGCCCATTTAGGAACAATAGAGAAATAAAAAAATATTTAAAAATTAACTTCATATTTATTTAATTACTTTATACCTGTTAATACTATATTATAATCTTGTAAAAAATACCCAGCATTAACTGAGTACATACAAGCAAGCTCAGGGTCCATATAAATAGCAGCACCCGTATTGGAGTTATATCCTACACATAACACATTATGGGCAGAGCTTTCTATTTGGCTATTTACATCAGTCATGACGGGATGCTTGGCATCTATTGCAGACTTATAATTTGTAAATGTTTGAGTTTTAAAGAAATGTGTTACAAAAGGCTCGATATAATCCAAAGAAACACCATCAATCAAAGGATTTGAATTATATGTTTGTGTATAATATAGAATATACGCTCCCTCATTTACTGTTCCACCAAAAACTTTATTGTTTGCATACTCCATAATTGATGTTACGCAGGCATTAGGTATTTGCTTTGCCATTGTTGTTGGCAAACTACTTTTGACAAAGACATCACCTTTTTGTTTTGAATATTTTGTCGGGTTATAAATTATTTGAGTGGAAATCTGTTCTTTCGACACATTGTCTGGCTCGATTAAATCAGTCCCTTCACATGCGACCAAAAAAGTCACAGGAATAAAAAATAACAAATGTTTTATCTTCATATACATTTTCCTTTCCAAATGGTTTCGTCATTCAATTCTTGCACTTGTAGCAACCATTTTTAAACCTACAAGATTCTATATTTTTTGCAAATTTACAAAAAAAATATTTTAAGTGTTGAAAAATTAAAATTATTTATCTTTTTTAACAATCTATCTTTGTTTGGTAACTACTCAGCACCCCTATAGAAAACTTCTCGTTAATAAAGCATAAACTTGATTTTGCTTATTTTCTTCATCATTACAAACTTTTTAATGATTGAGTCGATGAGGACGTAGGCTGTTTAAAACAGTTCATTTAACGAGTTCTTTTCCGATGATGCCTCCAACATGTCTCCTTTGTCTATTATCGCCTTTCAACAGATTATCTGCCAGGAGATGCGTTTTTGCATTCCCCGTAAGTCAAAAGTCTGCGTTAATGGATGTAAATCGTGATTTTGCCATGTGGAGAAAAATGCTTATCTTTGCACCAAAAAAATGGCAAGCGACTGTACTGACATAGATGTTGTTTTGCGCCAGATAAACCAGCGTCTGCGCAAACTTGAGAAGTCCGACTCCGAGAAGACTGAGGAGATCGGACGCCTCAACCGTGTCATTAACCAGAAGGACGTGGAGATACATAATCTAAAGACAGAACTTGCTTCCACAAAGGCAGAACTTGCCGTTGCTAAAGAGCGCATCAAGGAACTCGAGGGAGCTGATGACGATACATCAAGTACACCAGGAAAGCCCGAGAAAAACAGCAGTAACAGCAGTATCCCTCCATCCCAAGAAAGTATCGCTTCCCGTGAGCTGCGCAGGACAAAGTCTCTTCGCAAGCCAAGCGGAAAGCCGAGCGGTGGACAGCCTGGCCACAAGGGTCACACACTGCAGACTATAGCAGAACCAGACGTAATTGTAAAGCACGAACCAGTCTATTGTAAATGCTGTGGTCGGCTCTTGATTGATATACCATGCCAGAAGATCCGTAAGACACAAATTGTTGATATCAAGGTGGTCGTAGAGACCTGCGAGGAACAGTATTACGAGAAGGTCTGTGAATGCGGTTGCGTAAACAACTGCGAAGCTCCCAACTGTCGTATCAAGTATGGTGACAACCTCCGTGCACTGGTGACATACCTTAATGTAGTGCAGTGTATTCCGTTCAAAAGGATTGCAGAACTTATATCCGACCTGTCCGGCCAGAATATAAGTGAGGGTACAGTGCAGAACATACTCAAAGAGAATAGCGGCAAGGCAGACTGTGCATATGAGGAAATACGCAAGAGGCTGGAAACAGCGTCTGTCGTAGGAGCCGATGAAACTGGTGCTACGGTAGGAAAGCATCTGCATTGGAACTGGATATTCCAGAACGACCTGCTTACATACGTGTTCCAGTCAGAATCGCGAGGTCAGAAGGCCATAGATTCCAGGTTTCCAAAGGGACTTCCCTATTCGACACTTGTGACTGACAGACATCAGAGCTACTTCAAGATGAATGTTAAGGACCATCAGGTCTGCCTGGCTCATCTTCTTAGGAATGCAGAGTATCTGAACGAACTGGATCCAAACCAGAACTGGTCACGGAGATTCATCCATCTGATAGAACACTCTATAAATCTCAGAAGAGAGGACAACATTACCTCTAGAAAGATAAAGGTACTGAAGACAAAGATGAAGAACCTCTTGGGTGAAAGCCTCACGCATTTAGATAACGAGTTTGAGAAATTCAAGAGGGGTATCCTTAAAGTCAAAGACTACCTATTTACCTTTCTCTCCAATCCAAGTGTGCCTTACGAGAACAATGCCAGTGAGCGGGGAGTTAGGAAAATCAAGATAAAGCAGAAAGTCAGCGGTTGCTTCCGAACAGACAGCGGTGCCGATGATTTTGCCAAGTTGCACTCCATTGCTGAAACTGCTATGAAGAACGGAAATTCTAAATTCAATGCAATTCTTGCTGTAGTACAACAGTAAGACGATTACTCATGCCCATAGGGGTGCTGAGTAGTTACTTTGTTTGTTTTTATACACAACTACTTCTCTTGTCTTGTAATTATTTGGATGCAAAGTATGTTTAATGGTTAAGTTTTTCGAAAGAAGAGCATTTTTTGTTTTGCGTATAATTTACGTTAAATTTTATAGGATTAAAGTACAATGATAACATTTTTACTCTATCTTTGCAAAATAAACATTTAATTTTCAATAGTTATGAAACATTTATATTTTTTTCTTATAGTGTCATTCTGTTCATCATTACTCAGTTGCACTAATGATGACAGCTTTCTCGCTCATGATTTTGAGACTCAGCAAAATCGTGCTTTGTCTATTTACACCGGAAACTACAACATCTATCAGATTGCTAAAAAGGTGTCATTACCATCGGCTTCCACAACCAAATTAAACTCAGTAATAACAAATTGCTGTAACGACTATCCTGTTATTAAGTGGCTACATAATTATGCAAAAGATAAAAAATACAATTTTTCAGATGTAAATATTACATCTAAAGGCATGAATGGGAATCCTGCTGCCTATGACCATAGTACAAAAATCCTGTCATTTTTAACAAGCAATGCTATAAATAACACAACTTATCCAGAAGAGTTCATACATATGAACCAAGATAATGTGTATTTTGGAGGAATTGGCACATATGAAAAAACTGCCATGCTAAATATAGAGTTCGAATCAAAATTCATTCAAGATGTTATTCATGCGCCTTATGGAACACAGTTAGTTGGTTCTGGCAATAAGTATTACAATTCATATATCAATTGGGTGTATTCATTTAATCCAACATCTTCATTTCCAAATTTTACCGCAGTAGAATCTGGTTATAACAATATTTCTTGGTGGCAATTTGCTCAGGACTTCAAGGAAAGTTCTCCTTCTCCTTACAAAGATTACGTTATGAGCAATGTGCTTGTAGCAAAACTTATAGATATTATAGGGAATAATTTTGGCAAAAATACAAAAAGTATCGCTTTGGCTAGTTCAAAAAACAGTACAATCTTACCCCAAAGTTTCAAATATAAAGGAAAAACATTTATAGTAAAAGAGAACATTATCAAAAATGCACAAAACAAAATCTCTTTTGCCAATATTGCTGTATCTAGTACTTTAAAAATCAACAAATGTATCCCTGTAGATTCTATAGTCAGACAAGTATTCTCAAAAGAACGTATAAAGTATCTAGCCGAAAGAAATGAAAAAATCATTTGCTTAACTGTATTTGATGGTCAAAGTGGAAAAATAGAAGAAGTCAGTTTTTCTCTGACTTTTGCACCTGATATTACAGAAAAGGAAATTTTTAATTTAGAGCAAATTATAAAAAATCAACTTTTTTCTTTTGAAGATACAAATACTCAAGAACATTATAGATTTGTACAAGCTATAGATTTTACATTGCTGAACAAATGATATAAACCTGTTGACGATTTCTTACTCGCCAACAGGTTTAAATTTAAATCACGCATACGTAGGGACGATTGCTGGATAAAAAACATTCAAATATATCTGTATAGGCGTTTAGAGCTTACAAAAACTTCACATAGAATATCAAACTGGTTGATTTTCAACAGAAGTGTTACAAGTGATACCTAAGACTTTTAGTGGTTTTTATGAAATAGCTGCACTATTTATTGCAAGATACACTCATTCTCAATGTTTTAGGTAGTGTGTACTAAATACCCATGCAGACAAATATATTTTGCTGCGTTGGCTCTTCTTAAATTTTATTACATTTATGTATATAGGTTTTGGGAGACATTTACCGCTATACATAAAATGGAGTTCTGGAGACTATCAAATGGTTCTTATCATTAATTAGAGAAAGATTTTGTACTAAAATTTGAGAAGAACCTTGCGCATTTGTTCCTTGCTCCTTGCCATAAGATACAAATCTGATTATAATCGAAAATGATGATTTCTTCTATCTTTTGAGATATTCCATTGCTCCTTGAACCATTCTATAATAGGCTGTCTATTGATATACAAAAACAGTTGGTTCGGCTTGGTAGAATCAGAAAACACCTTGATTTCCGCATTCTCCACATTGAACTTTCTTCTGTGTTCCTCGGAATAGAGTGAACCGCTAAAGTTGAGTGCCTTTCCGGTCAGAAGCACTCCGATTTGCTCGACTGTGAATCCTATCTTCCTGCACAGGTCTTCCATTTGCAAGCGTGCCTCCAACATCGGGAACCAACGTTTGGCTCTGCGGATGATGTTGTTGAGCATCGTTACCTCTGTGGTGTGCTTGCTCTCCAAATTCGCAACCTCCGATTGGTGCTTCCGCTGCATCTCGTCAAGTTGTTTGCCGTGGCTGTCCTCTATTCGCTGTATTTTCTCATGGAGTTCAGCTATGTATTGCTCTCGGTCTGTCACAAGCTCGCACAACTTTCGGTTGTGTTGCTCCACCTCCTTCAATTTTCCACTGCCCAAAAGAGAACCAATCTTCGACACAAAGGCTGTCTTGGCTTCCGTCTTGGCTGCCTGTAGCTTCTCCGTGTTGATTTCACTCTTGGTCTGTTTGAGCAGTCGCTCCGCTTCCTCCACATCGGATTGCAGCAGCTTCATGCAGTTTTGAAGTCTCTCCGTCTCTCGCTTGATGTTGCGGTAATACTGTGCCGTAGTGGTATGCCTCGCATCCGATCCACGGACACCTCGTTTCAATCCATACTTGCCCATGGCTTCCGCATAGCTGTCGTGATAGCCGACCATCTTGTCACGGTTGAGCACATCATCTGCACACAGCCTTACGACATTGGCTTTCTTACGATATGTCCGCTTGCCCTCTCCCATAGGTTTGTCCTTGGCTTTTCTCCGTTCGCCTGTCACTATCGGAACGATGGAGGCGTGGAGGTGTGGCGTATGCTCGTCCATGTGGAGAACAACTGACACGACATTTTCCTTGCCGAATGTGTCCTGCAACCATTTCAAACTGTCGTTGCACCAATCGTCAAGCTGTCCTTTTTCTGCGATGTTCATCATGTCCTCATGTGTTCCCGAAAGAACTGTTCTTATCACCCTAACCTGGTCGTTGGTAATCTTTCGCTTGATGCCTGCAGTCTTGATGCGGTGGGAGATGGCTTCGTCACGACCGTACACACCACTCGGCATCTTGACCAGTTCACGGTTGAGATGCGTTCTCGTTGGGTCTGCGTTGTCGGGAATCACCTTGCGTTCTATGTGGTCTGATTCCCTTGCGTCAGAACTGCCCTTTGCCTTCTTGAAATCCAAACTGAAATGTCCCATAATAAACTTGTTTTAGAGTTGTACAAATCCGCTTGCCACATTGCGTCCTGCGCATGGCTTACGGGGTTTCAAAAGGGGATGCCCCTTTGCTCAATGGGCGTTTTTAGCGGTGGCGTGCCACTGCGTCAAGAAAACGCCCTATTGAGCTATGGCTTTTCCGTTCAGAATAGCCATTGGGGCAGAAAACACATCACATGCCCAAGGCTGCGCCTCTCTTCCGAGGTGGAACGGTTCGCTTAACAGGCTGTACTTGGTGTACCGACTGTTTGGATTTCACTCCGCACAGATAGTCGTTCAAGTCATTGTACTCGCTGTACAAGTGGGATGCGTCCCTCACATGATAGCCGAGGGCGTTCTCGATGGCAAGCGTTGCCTTCCGCCCTGCCTCGTCGTTGTCGAGCAGACAACTGATGCGCTCGTAGCCGTGGAGTGCGTCAATAGCCTTGTCAACGTTGCTTGTTGAGTTGAGTATCACGTAGTCTTGTGCTTCCAATGACGGACAAGACGGAAACTTTTCCATGCGTAACGAGAGAAAGGAAAGATAGTCCATCATGCCCTCGAACACATAGCAAGCGTATCTTGGCTCGCCTTGCTGTCGGATATGTGTGATGTCTTTGGGGGACATGCAACCCTTGAAGAATCGGTTACGAACCTCGTAACCGCCCGACTTGTTCTTGAAGCCGATGGCGAAGTAGTTCTTGCCATTATGCGAGAAGTGGAGTTCCACACATTCCTTTCGGGCGATGCACAGGTCAATATTCCGCTCGCTCAGATAGCGCAGGAGTGCAGGGTGGTTGAGTTCCCTAACCTCCAATATCTCAAAACTCGGCTCGGAGGCTTGCTGAGGGAAAGAAAAGTCGGTCGGGTGCACATGGGGTGCTTGCTTCTCTATCTTGTCCAAGAGATATGGCAAGCTGTCTGATGCGTAGAGGTATGACGCAAGGATGATGTTGCCGCCCTTGCCCATTCCGAAATCGAACCAACTGTTCATCATGGTGTTCACCTTGAAAGATGCCTCGCTCTCATTTCTCAGCGGTGACTTGTACCAAAGGTTTGCGCCATGCTGCTTGACAGGGCGGTGTCCCAAACTTTGCAGGTAGTCTGCAATCTTGATTTGCTTTGCTTCTTGAATGTTCATGTTTTACTGTGGATTAAGTGGTGTATGTATTTCTGATGAATTGTTGAGAATGGTATGTATTGGTATGATAGTCAAATACTTATCTTCTCAACAAACTCTCAACAAATGGTTCTTTTCAACAAAATCATCGGGCAAAAGAGAAAGACAGGCATTAGCTGTCATGTTTTCTCTTTTCAACAGTCTCTTTCTTTTGTTGAGAGATTTGTTGAGAAAATGTTGAGCCTTAAATACTTGATATTCAACACTTCTTTCATCATATTCAACAATTCAACAAAATTATATGCTATTTAGCTTGTCCCTCGTTACAGTGTAGAACCTGCCCACACGTTTTGTTGGCGAGTAGTGACCGCTGCTATTGTAGTTGTACTCGTATGAGGTGTAGGTGAGGGCGTTCTCTGAAGGTTGCAGCTTCCAACAGTCCTGCACTATCTTTCGCACAAGGTGCTTCTCCGCTTTCACGTGGTTGCATTGCAACAAGGCGATTGCGTCATTGAGGCAGAACTGCAAGCTGTCGGTTTGGGTGTTCTCCATGACCTCAAGGAACAGCTCCGACATTTCCACCTCAAGTCTGTTACGGTTGCAGCGTATGATTCTCCTCAGAGCATCGGTCGCTATCTGTTCGGGGGCGAACCACATTCGGCTCTTGTGCTCTGTGGATAGCGTTCTGCCTTGCAGATGGAACAGAAAAGCGGGTATCTCCGCCTTCAGTTTCTCCAAGAAGTCGGTATCGTCAGATTGCAACGATGAAATCTTCCTCACCCAATATCGGGTCTCGCCCTCGTCAATGATGACAGGGAGTGATTCGTTGTTGGAACACAGCACGAACTTGGCAAAGAAGGAAATCTCGTTCCTGTCCTTGCCCTTGGCTTCCACCTTGTACGAGAGGGTGGTGCTGAGGTTCTTCAACCGCTCGGAATCCTCCCTGCGACTGAGCAACACCTCGTCCACGACAATCAGCAGCTTGCCAGCCCAATCGGAATTGAACTGACTGCGGAAGTCCTCGTTGGTGTTGAATGTCACGTTGTCTTGGAACAACGCTTTCAGAAAGTTCAAGAACGTGGTCTTGCCTGTGTTCCTCTCCTCTGATACGAGCAGCAGAATGGGCAACTTCTGCACAGGTCTGAGATAGAGCAGTTGCAGGTAGTCCATGCCAAGCTCATATTGCTCACCGAAGATGTGACTAACCAACTTCTTGATATTAGGGAAGTCCCCTTGCATCGGCTTATGTCCTATCGGCTCGTATAGGTTGAGGAAACCGTCTATCACCGTGCGGTGGTTCACATGTTCGGGAACGGTACAGAAGCCGTCATACTTGTGAACGTACTTGACGAACTCTTTGCCGTAGTCCTGACGCAAGGTCTCCATGTTCCATGGGATGCGCTTTCTTACCTTTCCTCCTGTGATGGTAGGTTGGTCAACCACCTTGTATAAGGTAGTGCCAACACGGATGAACATCTCGTTTGTCGGAGGTGCTGCCTGTGGCTGTTTGCTTCCCACAGCTACAGGTTGTTTGTTGTCGTTTGTCTTGCTCATAATCTAACCTTTGTGAGTTGATAAAATTAAAGTTGCAAAGGTAAGGGCGGAAAATCAAAATGCAAAACACAAACTTACGCAGAATGGAGAAGTTTGCACCGACAATGTTAAAAGATTGGAAATCAAGGTGCTTGATGTAGCCAATCGGGATAAGATGAAACAAAAAATCCCGAAGAGAGGTTTCCTTGCGAACCTTTCCTCGGGATGAACAAAAATGTATTCCTGCATGTCATACGTTTTATATGTCATACGATAAGCATGTAAAACGTTTGACATCGGCAGCTCTGCATTCTTCACAGAAATGCTTGATACGACAGTGAATCAGTACGTAGGCAAGTCAATACGACAGTGAATAATCGAAGCGTCAAAAATGCGACCATTCTTAGCTGAAGGCATTTGTCCCTCCGTAGATTTGCAGGACAATGGCTGTTTTCTCTTTTGCTCCGTACAACCTCTTGAAGATAGCATCACGAAGTTGCGCTGCACCATTGGAGGTTAGACGGAAGCAAATGGCAACAACCATAGGGAATCCATACAGCGTTTGCCAAACATCTTTGGAAAGTTTTTGCCTCTTTTGGACTTCCGACATCAACAACATACCTTCTTTATATATGGCTCTTATCACGGCTTTGAGCTTCGGGGTTGTGACATAAAGCATATCTACCAACTCATTTTCACTCATCCACAAGTCCTCCAGGTTGGACGGAATGGATAGCATTCCATTTCCGTCCACGGTGATTACAGTCCTTTTCATGCCATCCCTCCCATTGCAGGCAAATGCCCCTTGATTCGACTTTCAAAGACAGATATGTCATGGTCAAGCTTGGTGCTTGTCACCTTGGCATATATCTGTGTCGTGGTGATATTCGTGTGACCAAGAATCTTGCTCACGCTCTCTATCGGCATACCATATTCCAAGGCTAAAACTGCCCAACTATGACGTGAGACATGAAATGACACACGCTTCTTTATACCACACATTGCTGCAACTTTCTTGATGCGCTTATTGATGCTGTCAAGATTACCGATATTGAACAAGTGGTTGTCTTTTCTGAAAGACTTGTATCTCTCAATAATCAGCATGGGAATATCCATCAGCTTGATTTGGAAAGGCACACCTGTCTTCTGACGTTTGGAAATAATCCAAGGAGCATCGTTTACTATGCTGATGTTATCTTCCGTCAAATTCTTGATGTCGATGAAAGATATACCTGTCCAACAGCCAAAGATGAAAAGGTCTCTCGCAAATGCCATGTTCGGGTCTTCCAACTTTATCTCTGTCATGGCGGTAAGCTCGTCCAAGGTCAAGAACTCACGTTCCTTGTGGTCTGGGTCAACGTGGTACATGGCAAATGGATTTCTCGGTATCTTGCCGTTGTAGTGGGCTGCCGTTACGATATGTTTCAGTGGTATGGAGTAAATCCAAATGGAGGACTGCGCTAGTCCGACAACATTCTTCAAATACAGGCAATAGTCACGGATGAACTCCTCGGTAAGCTCATTCATGGACATATCGCTGCGCTTGTACTGATACTTAATAAACTCGGCAACGTACTTTCTTACGTCAGATACTTGCGGTAGGTGTTCTTGGCTCTGTCCTTGCCTACACGCTTGGCAAAAGCAGCGTTCTCCTTGTCAAAGGCTCTGAGCAAGGTCTCATACTCCGTGCCTATGCCTTGGTAGGCATTTCTCACCATTTCAGCGGTAACGAACGCCTCACGGTCGGAAAGTCGCTGGTAATGCTTGGCGATTTGAGCCTTGATGTTGTCAAGCGCAAAGTTCACCTCCTTGGCTTCCTTGCTCTTGCCAATGGCTCTGTTGCCCTTGGCATCCCAGATTGCCTTGGTCACGCTCTGCTTGCAACTGAACTGTGCGATGGTTCCGTTGATTGTCACTCGCCCCATGATTGGGACAATTCCATTTCTCTCCTTGCTTCTATTTACATAGAAGACTGTCTTGAAAGTGCATCTCATAATTCTTACTTTTTTGTTCGGTGCAAAATTAAACTATGAGAGCTGCATGGCAAAACCAAAACTTACGCAGAATGGGGAAATATGAACCGCCACCGTTAAAAATGCTTATTAGGGCGTTTCTGCGAGGTAATGATTTGAAAGCGTTTCTATTTCATCAATCTGCGTTTTCCGCATTTCCTCGTCTTTGCCACTTAAAGCCAACGACTGCCACAACCACTTGAAACTCAAAACAAAAGCATCATTCTGCTATTTTTTGCTTTTTTAGGCGTTATTTTCCGCTAAAATCTTTCAACAATAAACTCTAAACCCCTGAACTTTGTAAGTATGCTTCACATGCCCAGCTGTTCGTTAGCCATGGCCGTTCTGGATGAATGCAGGATTGGTGCCGTAGATAAGGTGGAAAACCGGAATCTCATGTCTGTATGCTCCGTTTTTTCCTTGTTGGCACCCTTCAGATGGCCCATTTGCCCGCACATTTCGTAAGATTTGTTGTCGGAATACATGAATCTTACGTCTGTGAAATGAGCCGCTAATGCCGGAATTGCCATCGGAATGAGCACTTCCTGCATGTCTTTTGATGCCTGAGAGATGGCAAATTTTACAAATTCAGTACCCTTACTGGGTTTTGGCATCGCCGGAGCGATGTTGCTAAAAATATTATAATCTATTGCTTTTTAGAGAGTTAAATCAAATTTCATGTTCATTTTTTCTTGCTTGCAGTCTCAGTCTCAGAGTCTCAGTTGTTTTTTTTATGGTCTCGCTTCCTATATATATTATATATAACTAATTAATAATCAGTAAGTTATAAAGACTTAAGAAGCGGGTTTGAAGTTGGATTGTGACATTTTTCCTAACTGAGACTGAGATTTGAGACTGTTTTGAAGAGGAAATGAGGGTAGGGATGAGCCTGTTTCCTGCCTCCCCGAAGTCCCCATTTCCTCTAGAAGGCCTCGACTCCGTTTTATCAGTTTTTACCCCTGCCGCTGAATGATTTCCTATCTTTGCTGCGTGTTTGAAAAATAACCTTTTCTTACGCCTTTGCAAAGTGCCCGGCAAGCATGGACCTACCTTTTATGCCGCAAAGTCAAGATTATTATTTGGAATAAGCAAAGATTTTGGGGCTTTTTCTTGGTGGTTTATCAGAAAATGAGTAGTTTTGCGGGCGTGAATCAAATAGATAACGAATAAAATAATGAATAAGACAACGACTCAAATTACGATGCTCGGAACGGGAAATGCTACGGTTTCCCAGATTTATAATACTTGTTTTCTGCTCCAGACTCCCGGCTCCCTGATGCTGGTGGATGCGGGCGGAGGAAACGGAATACTGGCGCAGCTGAAGAAGGTGAATGTTCAGATTTCTGATATTCATCACCTCTTCGTTACCCATGCGCATACCGACCATGTGTTGGGTGTGATCTGGGTAATCCGAATGGTGGCACAATGTAAGGGTTACGAGGGATTGCTGCATGTGTATGGAAACGATAAGGTGATGAAGGTGATCAAGACCATCATCGACATGATTCTTGCCAAGAAGCAACTGGCTAGGGTGGCTGAAAGGGTGGTGTTCCATCAGTTGGAAGATGGCGATAGTTTCGAAGTGGGGGATATGAAGCTGGAATGCTTTGATATTCAGTCTACTAAGGAAAAACAGTTCGGATTCCGAGCTGAGCTGCCTTCTTCTGATGAATCGGGTAAGCCTTTGGTCTTGGCGTGCCTGGGCGATGAGCCTTATAACGAGCAGAACCGACGCTACATAGTGGGGGCTGACTGGATGATGTGCGAGGCGTTCTGTCTCTATGCCGACCGCGATACGTTCAAGCCTTATGAGAAATGCCACAGTACGGCGCTTGATGCCGGAAAACTGGCGGAGGAACTGGGCGTGAAAAATCTTATCCTGTATCATACGGAGGAGAAAACGCTCGCTAATCGTAAAGAAAATTATACCCGTGAAGCTGCCGAGAACTTCAAGGGTAGAATCTTCGTTCCGGATGATTTGGAGGTGATAGAGCTGTAGTTTTTTTATCCCACAGATTTCACAGATTTACACAGATTTTTGACCTGTACGGTCGGGGATTTCACAGATTTTTTTGTTTGGATATTTGGGGGGAATCCTTCTCCCGATTATGGCAAGAATGAATCTGTGTAAATCTGTGGAATCTGTGGGACTTTTTAATGGTGAGTTTTATCAACTTAATCGGCTGAATCCGGTAGGAAAATCTTGGTTACTTCCCGCTCTCCGAAATCTATCATGGCGTTGAAGAGACTCACTTTTTCCGCCTTTCTGAGGTCTTCTAGTGTGAGGTCGGCTTCCTGGATGATGCCGGCTTCCAGGAGCTGGGCACGCTTGGTTCCCTGGAGCAGGGGATGCTTGGGGGTGAGCCATCTGTTGCCATCAAAAAGGGCGAGATTGGTGAAGGAGGTATCGGTAATGAGCCCGTTCTTTACAATGATGATTTCATCGCAATCGTCCTTCTGGACTACCAGGGCGTTGAGCGCACTTCGGTCTGTGCTCTTATAGGTGTAATCGATATTATTATCCTCTACCACCTTGAGGGAATGAATCTCCTTCATCTTGTAGGGGGCGTACTCGATGGCTTCCACGCCCTGGATGCCATAAACCACTCGTGCCTTGTAAAGGTTCATTTCCTCTTTTGGGGAAATGAGGGATGAGAGTTTTATTTCTTCAGATGCGAGGGCTGGAAAGAACCTGAGGATGGTTCTCTCCATTCTTGCCTGATGATAGGGCAGGGCCAGAGCCTTGCCGTTCTTGATCTTTATTGTTTCTACAAATTGCTGTTTCATTATCTCTTTTATTTTTTCTAAGATGAAAGGTGGATTTAAATCGGAAGGTAGATTTTCTGAATCACTTCCTCGTATTCCCTCCGGCAATCGCTCTTCGAAGTGATGCCGCCGCCTGCCTTGAAATACAATTCTCGGCTTTCCTTCGGCTTCTTTCCTTCGTTTGCCTTGAAATTCTTTTCTCCGTCGGCTTCAAAATCAACCGGCGAAGTTTCTTCTTCGATGAATCTTATCATGACGGCAGAGTTGAGTTCGCCCTGGTCGTAGATTCCCATGATGCCCGTGTAGAAGCCACGGTCGTAGCCTTCTGCCTCGTGGATGATCTGCATGGTTTTATCCTTCGGGGCGCCCGTGATGGAACCGGCTGGGAGCTGGGCATCGAGGATTTCGCCCAGATGGTGCGGGTAATCTTCGGGCAGGCGACCGCTGATTTCTGAACTGGTTTGCAGGATGTCGCCCTTGTTGGTGTGCAGCACGTCGACGTAACGGTATTTATCTACTCTTACATTCTCTGCCACCCGGCTCAGGTCGTTCCTTATCAGATCTACGATGGTGGCGTGTTCTGCTGCCTCTTTCCGGTCTTCCATCAGCAGCTTTTCGGCATTGGGGAGGGATGCATCCAGGGTTCCCTTCATGGGATAGGAGTAGATTCTTCCGCCCTTGATTTTGACGAAGGTTTCGGGCGAAAAGCAGACGAAGGGATTTGAAATCTCTTCGATGATGTCTTCTTTCTTATAAGCTATATTCTGTGCTTCTTCTTTTTTCTGCTGAACTTTATCTTCTGCTTGATTTCTCTTTTTTCTGAGCAGCAGTTTATACTTTCCTTTTGCACGATGGAAAATTTCTTCTAATGAAAGATTGCAGCTTACGGGAACCTTGCAGGTGAGATTCGTGAGATAGCTGTTGCCCGCCATGATGTTGTTCTTCACGATGCCGAAACTTCGCTCGTAATCCTCATAAAGGGGTGGGGCTATCTGCCAAGAAATCTCCGCAATCTTTTCCGAATTATTTTTCATCTCATCAGAAGAATTCCCTCTTCCTTCGAAATCAAAGAGGCATTCTTCGGGATTTATATCTGATAGCTGGCGGATGAAAGCCTTGTCTCCCTGATAGTTGATAACAAAGAGAAAAGGCTCATCCTGGCTTGCCAATCGATTGATTTTATCTATGATTTCCTGTTTCATGTCTGCAAAGATACTGCTTTTATTTGGATGGGCAAAAGATTGGTTACAGATTTTTGTTTGATGGGACGTCTTCTCCACACGCCCTGAAAGGGCAGAAGTTCCTAGCCCAGGGCAACACCCTGGGTTTTAGCAAGATTTCAGCAATGCGCCCTGTAAGGGCAAAAGCTTTAAAATGCGGCGATGATAAAGCTTTTGCCCTTACAGGGCGACGTTGTTGCTTGCATGTTTACCCAGGGCGATGCTCTGGGCTAGGAGCTTCTGCCCTTTCAGGGCGTGTGGAGCATATTTAATAGGCTTTTCCTGCCTTTTCAATAGGCTTTCCCTGCCTTTTTTAATACGCTTCTCCCTGCTCTATCTCTTCCTGCGTGATGCGCTTGCGGTCGATGGCACGCCAGGCGAAGACGATGTAGGCGAGCACGAACGGGATGAGGAGGGAAACTATCGCCATGGTGCGGAGCGTGAACTCGCTGCTGCAACTGTTGGCGAGAGTGAGCGAACTCTGAAGGTCGATGTTGGATGGATAGTAGGCGGTATTGTTCCAGCCGGCTATCAGCAGCAGAACCAACACGGTAAGCACGGTTCCGATGCCCGTAAACCAGATTCCCTTTCTATACTGCACGCTCCTCGATGACTTGAAAATGCCGAAGAGAACGAGCACTATTCCTATTAATAATATTACAATCAAGATTGGCATCTCCAGAAGATTGTGAAGATACTTCATGCTCTCTATCGTAATGTCGGAAGAAGAAGTGCTGAATCCATCCTTTACCAGCAATCTGATGAGGAATGGCAGGAAGAACAATAGGAAGAGCAGGGCATTCCATGGCAACTGGCGGGTGCAGCGCTCCTGAATCTGCTGGTGCTCAATGTTGTTCTTGATGTAGAGCATGCCCAGAATGCGGGCTAGCATCAGTACGGCAAGTCCCAGCACCACATTCCATGGGTCGAGCAGGGCATCAAGACCATGGCTGGCGTTTGCCCAGCGGCTGATGACGGGTTGCAGACTGTTGGTAATATTGCCCTTGTCTATCAGAAAATTGCTGCCGTTGAAGAAGGTGGCTACGGCGCCGCCAAGGAGCAGAGGACCTACGATGCCGTTGATAATGAGGCAAATCTGAAAGGTTTTCGGTCCAAGAAAATTACCTATCTTGTTCTGGAATTCATAGCTCACGGCTTGAATCACAAACGAGAACAGGATGATCATCCACAGCCAGTAGGCTCCGCCGAAACTGGTGCTGTAGAACAATGGGAACGAGGCGAAGAAGGCTCCGCCGAAGGTGACGAGCGTGGTGAAGGTAAACTCCCATTTTCGTCCCGTAGAGTTGATGATGAGGCGACGCTCTTCTTCCGTTTTTCCCAAACAGAATATCAAGGTGTTGGCTCCCTGTACAAACATGAGAAACACCAGCAGGGCTCCTAATAATGATACGAGGAACCACCAGTATGATTGCAAAAATTCGTATGTCATAATGCTAATGTCATAAAGTTAATTCATAATCTTAAGTTTATCATCTTAAGTTTTTATTCGTATTCCGGTCCTTTCTTAATCTGCTTCACCAGGATGCTGATTTCCACGGCAAGCATGGTGGTGAAGAGTGCCAGGAAGATGAAGAAGGTGGTGGCCACGCTGCCTGCCTCGATGTCGGAGATGGCGGCACTTACTGGCAGCAGGTCTTGGATGGTCCAAGGCTGGCGACCGATTTCTGCTACTATCCAGCCCGATTCTGAGGCGATGTAAGCCAGCGGAATCATGATGATGGCGGAAATGAGGAACCATCGGTATTGGGCGATTTCCTTCTTATAGACCAGGAATAGGCTGAGGGCGAAGAAGAGGATGAGCAGGCAGCCTACTCCCACCATCAGGCGGAAGGCGTAGAAGCAGATCGGGATGCTCGGTACCAGTTCTTTGGCGTCCTTGATGTAACCATATCCGAAGTATTTCATGTTCTCCTTTAAGATAGGGAGCTGGTCTTTCGCCTGGGTTGCGCGATAGGTTTTCAGGGCAACAATCGCCTTCTTGCCCCGCGCTATCTTTTCCTGTACGGATGGTTCCCGGGTGCCATCCTCTTTAGTGTAACCCTTGATAATATCGTTTACGCCTGGCACGTAGCCATCGGCTGTGCGGGTGGCTAAGAACGAGAGCATGTTAGGGATGGCGATGCGCATGGCTGGCTCTTGCTCGTTTTCGTAATCGGGCTGCTGGAAGGGGTGAACGGCTGCTATTGCCGTGAGGCTTTCGCCATTTCCTCCATTATATAATGCTTCCATCGCAGCCAGTTTCATCGGCTGCACTTGTGCCACCCGATAGGCGGAATTGTCGCCGGTCATCGCAGCCAGCAGGGTGGCGATGAGTCCTACTCCGGCACCCATCTTGATGCTCGCCTTCGCCAGCTGGGTTTCTCTCTTTTTCAGTAGATACCAGCAACTTACGGCTACCACGAAGGTGGCGCCGATGATCCAGGAGGAAGTAACGGTATGGGTGAACTTGATGATGGCGAATGGCGAGAGTGCCACATCCATAAACGAAGTCATCTCGAAGCGCATGGTGTCGGGATTAAATTCTTGACCTACAGGATATTGCATCCAGGCGTTGGCTACGAGAATCCACCAGGCTGAAATGGTGGCGCCAAGTCCCGTGAGCCAGGTAGAGGCAAGGTGGAAGCCCCGGCTCACCTTATCCCAGCCGAAGAACATTACGGCCACGAAGGTGCTCTCCATGAAGAATGCCAGGATGCCTTCGATGGCTAGGGGAGCGCCGAATACGTCGCCCACGAACCAGGAGTAATTGCTCCAGTTGGTGCCGAATTCAAACTCCAGGATGATGCCTGTGGCAACGCCCATGGCGAAGTTGACGCCAAAGAGTTTTTGCCAGAAACGGGTTACGTGCTTCCAGAACGGCTTGTTGGTGCGGTAGTAGCATGTTTCGGCGATGCCCATGATTACTGCCAGTCCCAGGGTGAGCGGCACGAACAGCCAATGGTAGATGGCCGTGAGTGCGAATTGCGCCCTCGACCAGTCGATGGTGGCTGATGTAATGTCTAACAATAGATTTGTCATCATAGTTGAATGGTTTTAAAATTGTTATTATATAATGTTTTTGTATTTCTTTCGATGTGAAGGTTGCGGGGATTCTGAGTCTTATCTGCTCAGAATTTCCTTTGAAACGAAGCCAGCCTTATCTCCGTTCTTGGCATTCGTATTGATAAAATCTGGAAAGAAAAAGAGCTTGAGCACCAGGAAGATGATAGCAAGCTTGATGAGGATGACAGCCCAGAGCGTCTTGCCCAGGGTCATCGTCCTGAAACCATCGTAATAGAGATGGAATATCCGGGACAGCAGTCCTTGTTTCATCGGTTTTACATCCGTTTTCATCAGGTTTTTATCCTTTTTCTTCTGCATAAGCACTCCTTCTTAAAAAAATCTGCTGCAAATCTACAATAAAATTATGTAACTACCAAATATTTTCTTGAAAAAGTTACAAAAAGATTATTTTTAGGTATCCCATAAGGGAGTTATTTTAAAGTTTTTCTTTTTTTTATGAGATAAGTCTTGCCGTTTCATCAGAATTCATTATCTTTGCAGAAAAAATGCTGCACTCGGCAATTTGAAAGCAAGCTTTCATTGCGCTCGTTTGCAATTTCTTTGTCCCCTAAAACATAGAAACATTTTAATCAGAAATAATCAGTAGAAATGATGAATATAGAATCAGTTAGAGAGTATTGCCTCTCGCTTCCCCTCGTAGCTGAGGCTTTTCCTTTTGATGAGCGGACCTTGGTGTTTCGCATTTTGGGCAAGATCTTTGCCTGTGTTGACCTGGAGCGCCCCGAGTGGGTTACGATGAAATGTAATGCCGATTATGCCCTCGAACTCCGGGAAGTGCATCCCGAAATAGAAGGCGCATGGCATTGGAATAAGAAATACTGGAATCAGGTAAACCTTTATGGCACGTTGGAAGATGATTTCATCCAGGCCCTGATTCGCCACAGTTATTCCGAAGTGGTGAAGAAACTCAAGAAACAGGAAAAGCTTGAGCATCCTGAAATCATGGAGGTGGTGGAGTAGTTTCTACCACTCCACCTTATCGTTGAGAATCACGCCGTCGGTTGCATCTTCGGCTGTAAAGGTTTCGGCCTTATACTGCACGCAGAGCATCACGAGTGGTTCTGTACCGTTGTTGCGAACAGAGCGCTTGCCGGTTGGTGCTACTCTCACCACGCTTCCTTCCTGAATAGGGAATACCTTGCCATCCACCTGGAACTCGCCCTTGCCGCTGAGGAAGAAATACAGTTCCTCATGGTTCTTGTGGGTGTGGAGGAATCCTGTCTCTGTGCCAGGAGCAAAGCTTTGGAATGAGAACTCACCACCAGTAGCGTTCACGCTCTGACCTCCGAATACCTTTCCGGGAATCTTAATCTCAGGACCCATCTCTAAGGTGTAATCCTTGAGATCACTCATCTTGCCAAAATCTGTGGCTGTGAAGTTTTCAGCCTTTGCAATAATCTTTGTTTCTTTCATCTTGTCTGTTATTTTTAAATGTTTATATTTCTTTTTCTTTCTTTTTGTGAATTTGTGAATACTTCTGTTTTCTGCTTTCATTTCTGAATTACGCTGCAAAGATACTGCGAAAAACCGGTTCCTGCAAGAGGGCACTTGGGGGTAAGATGGTTACCGGGAGGTAACTATTGCGTGGGAATGGGAGAAAGAAAAATGAAGCGTTAACTTAGATTAACTTGGTATGTTTGGTATCTTTTCGGATATTAGTTACTTTTGTAGCCTATTGCAGAATATTGTAGAGTTTTGCAGAATATTATAGATTATTGTAGAATATAAAGAAGATAGATTATGGGAAGAATGATAAAAGAAATGGTAGTACAGGACTGTCCCATCCGTAACGTTTTGGCGCGCGTTTGCGACAAGTGGTCGCTACTGGTAATCTACACCCTGAAATATCATCAGGATGGCCCCCTCCGGTTTAATGCCCTGCGTAAGCTGATTCCGGATATTTCGCAGAAAATGCTTACCAGCACGTTAAAATCGTTGGAGGCTGATGGCTACGTTACCCGCAAGGCTTATGCCGAAGTGCCGCCAAGAGTGGAGTATTCTCTCACACCCCGTGCTGAAACCCTTATTCCTATTATGGATCATCTGATAGAATGGGCGCTGGATAACATGGCTGTGATTCTGAAGGATAGGGATAAGGCAGCAGGCTGATTTCCAAGATGAGTTTTCCGGAAAATCATTCATTTTTTCTGTAGTTGGGGTAATGCGTGTTTTCGGGAATCTTCGTATCTTTGCACCCAGAAATCATAATTAAAACTGTAAGAAAATGTATATTGAGAAAATAAAGTCGCCAGCAGACTTGAAGAAGCTGGATTTGAAGGAACTGCAGGTGGTGGCTGATGAAACCAGACAGGCTGTGCTGAACCGTGTAAGCAAGCATGGCGGTCATGTGGGACCAAACCTCGGATTCGTGGAGGCTACCGTGGCGCTTCACTACGTTTTTAATGCGCCAAAGGATAAGCTCGTGTTTGACGTAAGCCACCAATGCTATCCGCATAAGGTGCTCACCGGACGAGCTGCGGGATTCCTCGGCGATGTGGATGACATGAATGCCATTTCGGGCTATTCTTCTCCTGCCGAATGTCCGGAGTATGATAACTTCGAGGTGGGGCATACTTCCACTTCCGTGAGTCTTGCCACCGGTTTGCAGAAGGCGCGCGACGTCAAGGGTACCGATGAGAACATCATCGCCATTATCGGCGACGGCTCCCTTTCAGGCGGCGAGGCTTTCGAGGGACTGGATGAGGCTTCGGAACTCGGTACGGGCATCATCATCGTGGTGAACGACAACGAAATGTCTATCGCCGAAAATCATGGCGGAATCTACAAGAACCTGCGTGCCTTACGCCAGAGCAACGGAACCTGCGAGCACAACTGGTTCAAGGCGTGGGGCTTTGAATACAAGTATCTGGAAGAGGGTAACGACATCGAAAAACTCATCCAGGTTTTCGAGAGCGTGAAGGATACGGATAAGCCTACCGTGGTTCACATTCATACAGAGAAAGGTCATGGATTTGCGCCAGCCGTAGCCAATAAGGAGGCTTGGCATTGGGGAATGCCTTTCAATCTGGAAGACGGTTCGCGACCAAGAAGGAATGCCGATGGAACCCTCCCGGAGGTTGCTCCAACAGAGGATTACGGCACTTTATTCTCTGACTGGATGCTCAGCGAGATGAAGCAGGATAAGACGCTCATCGCCGTAACCGCCGGTACTCCTGCCGCAGGCGGCTTTACTGCCGATAAGCGCCAACTGGCTGGCAATCAGCACATCGATATGGGAATCGCCGAAGAGCAGGCAGTAGCGATGATTTCGGGAATGGCGAAGGGTGGATTGCATCCGGTATGGACTGTTTACAGCACCTTTATCCAGCGCACCTACGACCAGATTGCGCAAGACCTCTGCATCAATTCCAACCCAGCCGTAATCAACGTGGTAGGAGGCGGAGTGAACTCGATGAACGACATCACCCACATCTGCCTTTTCGATATTCCGATGCTCTGCAGCATTCCGGGGCTCATCTATCTGGCTCCAACCACCTGCGAGGAGTATTTCGCCATGCTCCGCTGGAGCATTCTGCAGGATAAGAAACCTATCGCCATCCGTGTGCCAAGCAATGGCGTGGTTCATGCGTCTGAAACCGTTGATGCTGAGTATGGCTACGAGGCAAAGTACAAGGTGATGCATCAGGGCGAGAAGGTGGCAGTCATCGCCGCTGGTTCGTTCTATCAGAAGGGCGAGAATGTAGTCCGCCTGTTGGCTGATAAGGGCATCGATGCTACGCTCATCAATCCCCGTTATCTGAACGAGGTGGATGCCGAGACGCTGGATAGCCTGAAGGCAAATCATCAGTTGGTGGTAACCTTGGAGGATGGCTCGAAGGAGGGAGGATTCGGAGAGCGCATCGCCTCTTACTATGGAACTTCAGAAATGAAGGTGATGGTGGGCGGCATCAGGAAGGGACTCTACGACAGATACGATGTGCAGCAGTTGCTTTCGGATAATCGCCTGCTCGATGAGCAGATTGTGGAAGACATCTTGTTAGTGATTAATGATTAATTATTAATGATTAATTATTAGTTAGTCGGCATAGTTAGTTTTTATTTAACGAGAAATCCAAGCCGGAGAATGATCTCTAGCTTGGATTTCTTCTGTTTTATCATCGAATGTTTGTCTTAATCTTAGTCATCATCCCTGTCATTATCTCAATCATCATCATCATCGTCATCATCATCATCATCCCAATCTCTATCGTGCTTCCACTTCTTCTTGTCGTGCTTCCACTTCTTGTCGTGCTTGTGATGCTTGTCCGGCTTTCCAGGTCCATAGGTTACATGGGTTCCGCCTGGCCATCCTGGTCTTCCGTAGCTGCACTCAGGGCGAGGGCGGCGCTTGTCGTGTCCCCAGTTATGCTTTGGATACTTGGTGTAAATATGGTGAACATACACATGATTCTGCCAGCCGATAGGGCGATAGAAATAGTATGAGTTCTTAAATTTCTTCCATTGTCTGGCGGTCATCATGCGCTTGAGCTGCTTGTTGCGGTAATGCCAGCCGTAGGCATCGATGTCGCGATAGCTGCGGATGCCATTGAGATAATTGAGATTGATGTTCAGGATGCTGTTGCGCTGGGCGCTGCTCAATCCCAGTTCCACCACCATCTTATCTGTGATAAAACGGGCTTCTGCCTGAATATTTGTCAGTCTCTGAGCATTCATAGATGTAATCATCATCCATACTGCTACCAATGTCATAATCATTCTTTTCATAACTATCTTCTCTTTAAAGGGTTATTACTGCATTTATTTTAATTGAAGAGGCTACTTGGTGCCGCTATCAACTTTTTGATGGTGCAAAGATAGGGAGAATAGCTGAAAACAACAAGGGGAAAACCATAATCTGATGTATGATTTTCCCTAAAAGCATCGGGGAAACTCCCGTAATAAAATTGTAGTATCTTTTATCTGCTAATTAAAATCCTTGTAACCTCTTTGACACATAATACCCCTACCTTTGCACCCGAAATTTAACAGGTATTACCCCGGAAGGGGAAATCTTTAATAAAAGAATTATAGTCAGATAAAGAAAAATGGAAAAGAAAGTATCGGGTAAGCATAGCAGCATGAATGGCTTTGCTATGATGAAAGGTAGAGTAGCAACTGTAGTTTTGGCTTCGGCTTTATTGTTGGGTGGAGGCTTGACTGCACAGGCTCAAAACGCAGCATTAACAACCTGTTCTCAGAGTGCAGCAACCGCAATTCCGCAGAATCCAAACTGGAAGGCGAATGCTGCCGAATGGCAGAAACTGAAGGGCGAAATCACCCTCTACATGACCAATGATATGGGCCGCAACGGCTACTACGACCAGAAGCCTATCGCCGAACTGATGGGCGAGATGGCGGGCACGGTAGATCCTGAATGCGTACTTGCCGTAGGCGACATCCACCATTTCAATGGCGTGGCTTCCACCCAGGATCCTCTGTGGCTTACCAATTACGAATATGTTTATTCTCATCCCGACCTGATGCTCGACTGGTTTCCGGTTTGTGGAAACCATGAGTATCGTGGTAATACTCAGGCTTTTATGGAATACGGCAAGGTGAGCCGCCGCTGGATGATGTCAGCCAAATATTACACCAAGGTGTTTGACCACAAGGGAACTACCATCCGTGTCATCTTCCTCGACACCACACCTCTTATCGATTCTTACCGCAAGAATTCAGAAATCTATCCTGATGCCTGCAAGCAGGATGCTGAGGCTCAGCTTTCATGGCTCGACGAAACCCTGAAGAATGCCAAGGAAGACTGGGTCATCGTGGTAGGCCATCATCCTATCTACGCCTACACCACGAAGAAGGAGAATGAGCGCCTCGACATGCAGAAGCGCCTTCTGCCTATCCTCCATAAATATAATAATGTGGCGATTTATGCCTGCGGCCACATCCACAACTTCCAGCACATCCAGAAGAAGGGCGACAACATCGACTACGTAGTCAATTCCTCTTCATCTCTGGCTCGTCCTGTAAAGCCTATCGATGGCACCGTGTTCTGCAGTCCAGCCGATGGTTTCTCTGTATTTACAGTAGATAAGAAGCAGCTGAGAATGTCGATGATTGACAAGGATGGAAAAATCATCCACACGGTTCTAAAGGTAAAAAAGTAAAAAGGTAAAAAAGTAAAAAGAGCTTTAACCCCTTTGTCCCCCCGTTCCCAGCGATTCCATCGCTGGTCTCCAAGCTTTTATATTAAAGGTAAAAGAAACTTTTTTGCAAAAAGAAACGAATGAAGATTTCAATAGCGATATAGATGAAAAGATTTTTACTGAGTGCGGCGCTTCTTGCCGCAGCGACTACCGCCATCCAGGCACATACGCTGGATGGTATAGTCAAGGATAACAAAACGGGCGAACCCCTCATCGGAACCGTAATCCGAGTAAAGGAGCTGCCCAACGTGAGTACCACTACCGGACTTGATGGTACTTTCACCCTGCATGAATTGCCTGATAAAGGCAAGGTGACCATCATCGTTTCCTACATGTCGTACAAGACCAGGGAGATGGTAGTAGATGTGGCTAAGAAAGACAAGGTGGATATTCCGATGGATGAAGACTTGAAGCAGTTGGGCGAAGTGGTGGTTACCGGTCATCGTGAATACCGTAGCGACCGCAGCGCCATAGAAACCGTGAAGAATGCCGGCAATGTGCTCAACGTGATGAGCCAGCAGAGCATCCAGCTTTCGCCTGATGTCAACGTGGCGAGCGTTCTGCAGCGAGTATCGGGTGTAACCATGGAGCGTGATGCATCGGGCGAGGCTTCCTACGCCATCCTCCGAGGCATGGACAAGCGCTACAACTACACCCTGGTAAACGGCGTGAAGATTCCTAGTCCGGATGATAAAAACCGTTACATCCCATTGAATATCTTCCCTTCAGATCTGATGGACCGCCTCGTGGTTTCCAAGTCTCTTACTGCTGATATGGAAGGCGATGCAGCCGGCGGCGTGGTGGATATGGTGATGAAGGATGCCCCATCCCGCTTTCAGATTCAGGCGAATGCTGCCATCGGAGCAAGTGATTATTTCTGGAAGGATGGCAGAGATTATCTTACCAGCAATCGCTCTGATTATACAAAGAAATCTCCTTACGAGGCTTTCGGAAAAGACTACAAGGCGCAGATGAGCGATTTCAAGAACGGTCCTGTTCAGTTGAAGAGCCATTCTCTTCCTGCTCCTAACTTCATAGGAGGTCTGAGCATCGGCAACCGCTTCTGGAACGACCGTCTGGGCGTGATGCTTGCCGGAAGCGTGCAGAATGTTTTCCGTGGTACCGAGCGCACCTACAATTCCGTAAAGATGGCTTCGGGCGAGCAGGCCATGTACATTTCCAATCTGCAGCATCGCTACTACAGCATCCACGACCTTACCACGGGTGCTCATGCCAAGATAGATTTAACCCTGCCTGGCTACAAGCTGGAATGGTACAACATGTATGTGCACACCAATTCCAAGGGCATCAGATACAACAATAGCGTCAATACCGAATACATCGGAGCCGACAGCTACACCCAGGATGATGAGGTGCGCTCTCTCTCAACCACCCAGAGCATCTTCGCCACCAACCTGAAGGGTACGCATCATCTTACCAAGGATTTTACCGTAGATTGGTCGGGCGTGTTCTCGCAGGCTAAGGAGGAAGATCCGGATAGAACTTACGTTACCCTGACGAATACCGTGAGCAGAAAAGCCGAGAATGGCGGCGATGCCGTTTCGGGTTCCATCTGGGAAGGCGACAAGAACATCACCAAGACCCTGCCTAAGAGTGCCGAACGCCGATTCCAGCACAACAAGGATACCGACTGGGCGGGTTACATCAACCTCTCTTACGATACCCATTTCGCCAACTCTGTGGAGGCTCTCTGGAAGGCGGGCGCGCAGTATCGCAGAAAGGAACGCAGCAACAGATATTATTCTTACATCTTCAATCCTGCCGACATCTCGCAGCGATTGGATGGCAACGGAATAGACCAGTTTGCTCACATCGATTGGGTTTGCAAGACTCCTTATTCTCAGGCTTCGCAGCTCAACTACGATTCCAAGGAGCACATCGGCGGAGCCTATGCCATGGTAACCCTGAAGAGCGAGGTGGGCGAACTGAATGCCGGTTTCCGTGCCGAGCACACCAACCAGATTTACACCATGCTCCAGCATTTCCGCAACATGGGACAGGTGGGCGAGCAGAGCTACTGGGATTATCTGCCATCGGCATCCATCAAGTGGACGCCAACCAAGAAGATGAACGTGCGTCTCTCTTACTATCGCTCCATCAACCGTCCGGGCTTCTACGAGATAGTGCCTTATCAGATTCAGGGCGAGGAGTATCAGGAAAAGGGTAATCCAAACCTGAAGCGTGCCCGCATCGACAACATCGACCTGCGCTGGGAGTGGTTCCCAAGCAAGACCGAACAGATTCTTGCTGGCGTATTCTATAAGTATCTGAAAGACCCTATAGAGCAGGTGTTCGTAACATCGGATGGCAAGATTGGAGCCGGAACCGATGCCTATTACATGCCGGACAATCTGGGTAATGCCAAGAACATGGGCTTCGAAATCGACGTAATCAAGTACATCCGCCACTTCGGAGTAAAAGCGAATTATACTTACACCCATTCTGAAATCACCACCTCGAAGCGTGAGTACCAGGAGGGTAGTGCCGAGTATAAGACGGGTGTAACCCAGACCCGTCCGCTGGTTAATCAGGCTCCTCATACCGCCAATATCTCCTTATTATATAAGGATACGGAGCATGGCTGGAATGCGCAGCTGGCCTCTTCCTTCACGGGCACCAAGCTTGCCCTGGTTTCTCCCTTCAAGGATGCCGACCAGTGGGACAAGGCGATGTTCGGTCTCGACCTGAGTGCCGAGAAGCAATTCAAGAACGGCATCTCCATCTTCTTCAAGGCAAACAATCTGCTCGATGCCAAGCGTGAGAGATACTTGAAGACCGTGAACAAGAGCAATCTGGAGTATGAGGGCCAGAAGAGCGATAAGACCATCGTGGGAACTTATCAGTATGGCAGAACCTTCCTTCTGGGAGTAAGATACAAGCTATAAAAGGTAAAAAGGCTTTTAAAGGTAAAAAGGTAAAAAAGTAAAAAAAGAAGAAATGAAAAAGATAAATACTTTTGCTGCTTTGCTGTTGATGGCAGCAGCTGCAATGTTCTCCACATCTTGCGAGAACGATAATATCAATCCATACGATTACGTGAATAATGGCGGTAATGGAAGTGATGGCAATGAGAACCAGGGTTCTAAGGATGTCATCACAACGAAGGTGGCAGAATATCCTAAAGGTTCTGTGGTTTGGACCAAGGATACTACCCTGAGCCAGAGCGTTGAAATTCCAGTAGGAGCATCGCTCTACATTGAGCCAGGCGTAACCGTTACCTGCAAATCAGAGGTTCAGGTGCCGGTAGAAATCGTAGTATTGGGCAATCTCTATTGCCTGGGAACCGCCGAAAAACCGGTAGTCTTTACTTCTGATACCAGGAAGCCTGCTGATTGGGGCGGCATCATCTGCGGCTACAATTCAGAAGAGGTGGTGCTCAACCACGTGGATGTGGCCTATGCCGGTGCTACTCCTACCGAGAGTTCAGCTTCTTTCCAGAACAAGCTTTTCAAGACCACCATCGATGGCGGTGTGCCAGCCTTTCACTTCTGTAATGTAAACGGCAAGTTTGTGATGGCAAACAGTTTCTTCCATGACAACTACAACGACCAGACTTATTTTACAGGTGGTAACGGCGTGATTATCAACAATATCTTTGCCGATAGCGGAAATGCAGCCGATGGTGGCGAGGCCATCAACGTAAAGGCAGGTTGCAAGATTGATGTAGCCAACAACATCATCTACAACGCCTGCACCAACGCCTTCAAGCTTTCTAATGCCGGCAATAGCGAGGTAATCCCTCTCTCTGAGATGACCGTCTATAACAATACCATCATCAACTGCGGCTGGCGCCGTTCCAAAAACAAAAAGGGTGGTTCTGTCTGGGTAGAGAAGGCTGCGAAGCCAGTCTTCGTGAACAACCTCATTTACGATTCCCGTTTCGGACTGAAGCAGCCAAAAAAGGATGGTGCTGATATGGAGCACAGTCGTCTTACACCAAACTACTACTTTGCATCTACAGAGACAGGCGTAGCGCAGATGTCGAAGGATGCAGAGCTCGGCATCTGGTTTGATACCGATATCAAGAGCAGCGTGGCTGGTCAGCTCAATCCTCTCTTCAAGAACTTCAAGCAGAGCGACAAGATGAACATTAATTGCGAGATAGATGATGTAGCCCAGGGGGCTCCATTGGCATTCGACAAGAGTTGGAATTTCGATTATCAGGCAGACAGTCCTGCCCTTTCAGGAGGTGTAACCGATTTTGCCCGCCTCTTCCCACAAGGTCTGCCATTCTTCGGCATGAAGCAGGTGAATTTCCTGGATAAGAATAACGACCAGAACTATTACTTCACCGCCCCATTGCCAAGCGCAAGATTCGGAGCGAGATTGTAAAAAGCGATTATAATATCATAGCGCGATTAAATAAAAGAGGATGCGTGCAGGCGACAGAGATGTAGCTTGCACGCTTTTCTTGTACAATCGGTTTAGTTCGAGATAGAAACAACGTCTTTTCTTCATCTCTCTTACCTTCTTTCTTCCTTCTTCCTGCATTAATTTTGTGTTAATCCTAGGAAAAGTCTTGGTTGATTATAGGATAAAATGTTCTTTAACCCTATTGAAATCTCCGTTCATAGACGTTGAACGGCGGTTCAGCGTCTTTGAACGGCGGTTCAACGTCTTTGAACGGACATTCAACGTCTATGAACGGAGATTTTATCTAAGTATAAATGTTTCTTTTCTTAGTTGAAAGAACTGTTTTAGTAGGGTAAATTCCTTGTTTTACCTCTTTTTTTGTTCTAATTCATCCGCTTACTCCGAATGATGCAAGAAAAAAAGAAAAAGCTTTGAAAACAATCTCGTTTTCAAAGCTTTTTCCTTATTTATGCCTCTTTCTTCTTCGTCTTAGGAAGAACGAGGTTGAGTACTACGCCGATGACGGCGGAAAGACCGATGCCGGAAATGGCGAAGGAACCGGATGAGAGAACGGCGCCACCCAAGCCCATCGTCAGCATCACAGAGGTGATGATGACATTGCGGGTTTCATTCATGTCTACCTTGTTCTGCATCAGATTCTGAACGCCCACACTTGCGATGGTTCCAAAAAGCAGCAGCATGATGCCACCTAAAACCGCCTGAGGAATGCTCTGCAACAAAGCACTCAACTTGCCCACGATGGAGAAACAGATGGCGGTGGCTGCGGATATGCGAATCACAGCAGGACTCGTTACCTTGGTGATAGACATCGCACCTGTTACCTCTGAATAAGTGGTCTCAGGAGGTCCGCCCAGAAAGGCTGAACAGAGACATGCCAGTCCATCGCCCAACATTGTGCGATGCAATCCCGGATCTGCCACGAAATCCTTCTTGGCTACGGCACTCACCACATATACATCGCCGATATGCTCCAGCACCGGAGCTATCGCCACGGGCAACATATAGAGGAATGGAGCCCAGGAGAAATGGGTGATGGTATCGAAGGATACAGGACAGGAGAACCATGATGCCGCTGCCACGCCCGAGAAATCTACCTCGCCCATGCAGATGGCGATGACATAGCCCACAATAACCCCCGAAATGATAGGAACCAGCTTCATCAAACCCTTGCAGAAGGTAAGCACCAGGATAGCGGTGATGAGCGATGTAAAGGCGAGAATCCAGTTGGTCTTTGCCATATCCACAGCGCTGCCAGAAAGGGAGAGACCAATGAGGATGATGGCGGGACCGATGACTACCGGAGGAAAAATCCTGTCCAGCAGTTTCTTGCCCTGCCATTTCACTAGGGCGCTCATGACGAAATACACCAGAGAAACGCTGGTTAGTCCGGCGATTGTTCCAGGCAGTCCCCATTGCTTGGTTGCAGCGATGATAGGGGCAATAAAGGCGAAGGAACTGCCCAGAAAAATAGGCACCTTACCCTTGGTGATGAAGTGAAAAAGAAAGGTTCCTACACCAGCGGTGAAGAGAGCCGTTGCCGGATCGATGCCTATCAGAAGAGGCACCAGAACCGTTGCACCGAAAGCCACAAACAGGAACTGTACTCCCACAAGGGTTTTCTTGGTCATAGAAAGTTGTTCTGTATCCATAGTCGATATTCTTTATTAGTCTTTCAGACTCTCCTGATACCAGTCGAAGAGTTTCTTCACACCATCCTCAATCTCTACCTTATGCGTCCAGCCGAGGCTGTGGAGCTTATCTACAGAGATGAGCTTGCGCATGGTTCCATCTGGCTTGCTGGCGTCAAACTCTACCTCGCCTTCGAAACCTACTGCCTTTACTACAAGCTCAGAAAGTTCACGGATGGTGAGCTCCTTGCCGGTACCCACGTTGATGTGGCAGTTGCGAATCTCACCGAGAGAAGGGATAGCGCCACCACGGCCCTCAGAGTTGTTTCTATCCACAGCACCATCTACCTTGGCACCATAGAATACAGAACTGTACTTCTCGATACCGATGATGTCCTTGAAATCTACATTCAGGAGCACGTGAACGCTGGCATCTGCCATATCCTCGCTCCAGAGGAATTCACGCAATGGTTTGCCTGTTCCCCAAAGCACTACCTTGTTGTCGTAGATGCCATAGAACTCCAGCGCCTTCAGAATGCGCTCGTGAGAGTTGCTGCCGTCTACGTTACCCTCGCCGATGATTTCGCGGAGCTTATCAGTAGGGTTGATAGGGCGCTTGTTCATATCCACCTCGATGCTGTGCCAGTCGCCATCGTGGATGAGTTTGGCAAGATAAATCTTGCGCATCATCGCAGGCATTACGTGGCTGTTCTCCAGATGGAAGTTATCGTTAGGGCCATAGAGGTTGGTTGGCATCACAGCGATATAGTTGGTACCATACTGAAGGTTGTAGCTCTCGCACATCTTCAGTCCGGCAATCTTGGCGATGGCATATTCCTCGTTGGTATATTCCAGCGGGGAAGTAAGGAGCACATCTTCGCTCATAGGCTGCGGTGCATTCTTAGGATAGATGCAGGTAGAGCCCAGGAAGAGGAGTTTCTTCACGCCATGAGAATAAGCGTTGCTGATTACGTTGCATTGCATCTTCATGTTCTGCATGATGAAGTCTGCACGATACAATGAATTCGCCATGATACCGCCCACGAAGGCAGCAGCCAATACTACTGCATCAGGCTTTTCCTCGTCAAAGAACTTCTCTACTGCATACTGGTCGGTCAAGTCGAGTTCTTTGTGAGAACGACCTACCAGATTGTTATAGCCTCTCTTCTTGAGGTTATTCCAAATAGCAGAACCCACGAGTCCGTGGTGTCCTGCTATATAAATTTTACTATCTTTTGATAACATTGATTATTGCTATAAACTATCTATCAACTGTTAACTATAAACTATTACTTAACAATACCCTTCTCCAAATATTCTGCAAGATTGCAGCGAACCTTCTGACCGGCATCCTCGGCAGCAACCTTCGCCATATCGCTCTCTACCATGATCTTTACGAGATCCTCGAAAGAGGTGGTGTTAGGATTCCAGTTGAGCTTAGCCTTTGCCTTTGTTGGGTCACCCCAGAGGTTCACCACGTCGGTAGGACGGTAGAAATCAGGAGAAACCTCAACGAGTGTCTTGCCGATGAGTTCCTCAGGACCCTCAACGCAGATACCCTTCTCGTTCTCATCCTTGCCTTCCCATTTCAGTTCGATTCCTACATAGTGGAACGCCAGCTGGGCGAACTCACGAACAGAGTGCTGCTTACCTGTTGCAATCACGAAGTCCTCTGGTTTCTCAGCCTGGAGAATCAGCCACATACACTCTACATAATCCTTGGCATAACCCCAGTCGCGGAGCGAATCCAGGTTACCGAGATAGAGCTTGTCTTGCTTGCCCTGCTTGATGCGGGCTGCAGCCAAAGTAATCTTGCGGGTAACGAAAGTCTCACCACGGCGCTCACTTTCATGATTGAAGAGGATACCAGAGCAGCAGAACATATCATAAGCCTCACGATACTCCTTGACAATCCAGAAACCATACTGCTTGGCAACAGCGTATGGAGAATAAGGGTGGAATGGAGTGTTCTCGTTCTGAGGAACCTCTTCTACCTTACCGTAGAGCTCAGATGTTGAAGCCTGATACATGCGGCAGGTCTTCTCCAGACCGCATTGGCGGATAGCCTCCAGGATACGGAGCACACCGGTAGCATCTACATCTGCTGTAAACTCAGGGGAGTCGAAGCTCACCTGTACGTGGCTCTGTGCTGCCAGATTATATACCTCAGTAGGTTTCACCTTGTTCATTACCTGGATGATACTCATAGAGTCACCGAGGTCAGCATAGTGAAGATGGAAATTAGGTGTACCCTCCAAATGGGCAATTCTTTCGCGGTAGTCGGTAGATGATCGGCGGATAGTTCCGTGAACATCATACCCTTTTTCCAACAATAATTCAGCCAAGTATGAACCATCCTGGCCTGTAATACCTGTAATTAAAGCTACTTTTCTATTCATGTCATTATATGTTTTTAATGATGTCTTTTTATTGAATAAGTCAGAATATCTGTGGGTAAACCGGATTAAGCCTTAGCAATCAGGTTTTCAAAGTCATCACAGAATTCAGTCATCTGGTGATAGAGTAGATTGCAACCCTTATTGGATAATTCTTCATCTGGTAGCGGACCGCTGTTAATTGCTACCGTAAAAATGTTGGCTGCCACGCCGGCACGGACGCCCAAAGGAGCATTCTCTACCACGATGCCTTCCCAGGGGTTCAGGTTTCCTGCCTTCTGCAATCCCATGAGATATGGGTCAGGATTTGGTTTGCCGCGCTTTACATCATAGGCGGTTACGATATGTGCTTCATCCAGAAAATCACCGAAGTCGTTGAGCAGTCGCATGATGAGCGGGCGCTGTCCACTTCCTGTTACCACTCCTACCTGCATGCCGGCATCTTTAATCTTCTGCATGATTTCCTTTACGCCAGGAAATATTTCGGCAGTAGGCATCGAGTGGAATATTTCGGTCTTCACATCATACATCTTCTGTGCTTCGTCCAGCGTGATGTCGATGCCCTTCTGCTTCTTCACCATCATCTGGATGGTGTCAATGCCTCGGGCTCCTTCGGTGGCATAAGCATCGGCTGCTGTCATGTGGATATCAAACTGTTTCATCGATTCCTGCCATGCCACAGCATGATTTGGCATACTGTTGTACAGCACGCCGTCCATATCAAAAAGCACGGCTTTAGGGTTGAATTCCCCAAAGCCGTGTTCTTTCATATATTTAAAAATAATTTCCTTCATCAACCTTTGTGTTTTAATGTTAAGTGTTTAATGTTAAATGTTAAGTTGTCTAACGGAGCAATTTCTTTGCCCAGTATTAATGGCGCTAGCCCTAATTTAACATTTAACACTTAACACTTAACATTTAGCTTTACTCATTCTTCAAGCGCTCCTGGATAGCTTTGCTCTCTGCCTCATAACCTGGCTTGTTGAGCAATGCGAACATATTCTTCTTGTATGCCTCAACACCAGGCTGGTTGAATGGGTTCACCTCTTCCAAGAGACCGCTGATACCGCAAGCCTTCTCGAAGAAGTAGATCAGCTGACCGAGGTAGTAAGCGTTCAACTCTGGTACGTTAACCAGGATGTTAGGAACACCACCGTCAACGTGAGCCAGACGTGTACCGAGCTCTGCCATCTTGTTCACCTCGTCAACACGCTTGCCCTCGAGGAAGTTCAAACCGTCGAGGTTCTCATCATCGTGAGGGAAGAGCAACTTCTCGTTAGGAGTCTCTACGCTGATAACAGTCTCGAAGATAGAGCGCTCGCCCTGCTGAATCCACTGGCCCATAGAGTGAAGGTCGGTAGTGAAGTCGCAAGCAGCTGGGAAGATACCCTTCTGGTCCTTACCCTCGCTCTCACCATAGAGCTGCTTCCACCACTCAGCGAAGTAGTGAAGTTTAGGCTGGAAGTTGCATACAATCTCAATCTTCTTGCCAGCCTGAGTATAGAGAGCCTGACGTGTAGCTGCATAGATAGCTGCAGGATTCTCCTCGAAAGCTACGTCCTTGCCGCAAGCCTTCTCCATGTCAGCCGCACCAGCTACGAGCTGCTTTACATCGAAACCTGCTACTGCGATAGGCAACAAACCTACAGGGGTCAAAACAGAGAAGCGGCCACCTACATTATCAGGGATGATGAAGCTCTTATAACCCTCCTTGTCAGCACAAGTACGTGCAGCACCCTTCTTGGCGTCGGTTACAGCTACGATAACATTCTTAGCCTCTTCCTTACCGCGCTGATCCTCGCATTGCTTCTTCAAAAGACGGAAAGCGAGAGCAGTCTCAGTAGTGGTACCAGACTTAGAGATATTGATGACACCAAACTTCTTGTCCTTCAAGAAAGAAGTCAACTCGAAGAGGTAGTCCTCACCGATATTGTTACCTGCGAAGAGGATAGTAGGGTTCTTCTTGTCGTTTACGAGCCAAGCGAAAGAGTTGCCGAGGCCTTCGATAACGGCGCGTGCACCGAGGTAGCTACCACCGATACCTGCTACAACAACCACCTCACACTTTTCGCGCAAAGTATTGGCAACAGCCTGAATCTCATTGAGGAACTCAGGAGTGATAGAAGATGGCAAATGCAACCATCCCAAGAAATCGTTACCTTCACAAGTGCCGTTCTCAAGAGCTTCCTGAGCGGCCTTAACCTTAGGCTCGTAAGCCTTTACTGCACCTTCTGCAAGGAATGATGCAGCTTTTGTAATGTTTAAGCTGATACTTTTCATTTTTCTTTTAATATCTAAATGAATGTGTTAATGTTACTACTTGAAGACAAACTCTTCTGCCGAAACCGAAGGATAGGATGTGCCTATCTGAACGAGTCGGTCAAGAGTTTGATTTCGATTTGCGGACTGATGCGCTCGTACAATATATTATATACAGCATCGAGAATCGGCATGTTGACGTGCATGTGGCGATTGATTTCCTTCATACACTTGGTGCCGAAATATCCTTCTGCAATCATCTCCATCTCTATCTGCGCACTCTTCACGCTGTAGCCCTTGCCTATCATGGTTCCGAAGGTGCGGTTGCGGGAAAAGTTGCTGTAACCTGTTACGAGCAAGTCGCCCAGATAAACTGAGTCGTACATGCTTCGGTCGATAGGGTGGACGGCTGTCAGGAAGCGGTGCATCTCCTGAACGGCATTTGACATGAGTACCGCCTGGAAGTTGTCACCATACTTCAGACCGCCACAGATACCTGCTGCGATGGCGTATACGTTCTTCAGAACCGAAGAGTATTCGATACCGATGACATCGCTCGAAGTCTTGGTCTTGATGAATTCACTCGCCAGACAATCGTTGGCGAAGGCACGCGCCTTTTCGGTATCGCTACAGCCCACGGTGAGATAGCTCAGTCGCTCCAGTGCCACCTCCTCGGCATGAGAAGGACCTCCGATGCAGGCGAGGTTCTCGTAAGGCACATCGTAAACCTGATGGAAATACTCTGAGCAAACGAGGTTTTCATCAGGCACAATACCTTTGATGGCTGTGATGATGAACTTGTCGCTGAGTCGCGTCTTGAGCTTCTTGAGATGATTCTTCAGATAAGGCGACGGGGTGACGAACACGAGTGTATCGTAATTCTGCACTATCTTGTTGATGTCGGAAGAGAAGAAAATCTCATCTACATTGAATCGTGCCGACATCAGATAGGCAGGGTTGTGCCCCATGCGCTTGAAGTCCTCGATGCGGTCATCGCGACGCATATACCAGCCTATATGATGAGTATGACCCACCACAATCTTGGCTATTGCCGTAGCCCAGCTACCGCCGCCAATTATCGCTATTTTACCGCAGTTATACATGTTAATGTTGAATGTTGAATGTTGAATGTTGAGTTGGCATACGCCTTGCATGCTGGATGTTGTGAGACTTAATGGCTGTCTGGTTGTAATTTCTTAGTAACAGAAGCAAGAAGACTTACCATTTCATTGGCATCCTTATATATAGATAGGTATAGCTTTTCGTCTAAGTATTTAGTTTGATACAAAAGCTCTATCCAATATAATGTCTCTTTACTTTCTTTGAGAGAAATGTAAACCTTTGCAGCAAAGTCTGCTTTGCTGATTGCTGACTGAGCTTCGGAAAGATTAGCTCCGATACTAGTACCAGAACGAAGGAGTTGTTTGCTTAAAACAAACTCCTTCTTCTCGTTACATAACCATTTGTATAGATTAACGATGCGTACAGCAAAATCCATACTCTTGGTCATAAGTAAATCTTTTGCGCTGCTCATAATTCAACATTCAACAATCAACATTCAACATTACTGCGATCAATCCAGCCCTGGATGTCGTCAACAGAAGGCTTCTCGTAGCCGAGCTTGTACTTCTTGTTGATTTCTCCAATCTTCTGCTGCAAGCCTTGTGCTTTTTCTTCACGGATATCAGAGATGAGGTTGAAGCCTGCCTTGCGGAGCACGTATGCCCAATCCTCTGGCACGCCAATCTCTTCCCATTCCTTGATGGTGCTCTGTGGCATCTTCTTCTCTGGCTTCATCTGTGGGAAGAACAATACCTCCTGGATGAAGGTCTTGCCTGTCATCAGCATGACCAATCGGTCGATACCGATACCGATACCTGATGTTGGAGGCATACCGTACTGGAGGGCACGGAGGAAGTCCTGATCGATAATCATTGCCTCGTCATCACCCTTGTCAGCAAGCTTCATCTGGTCGATGAAACGCTCTTCCTGGTCAATTGGGTCGTTAAGCTCAGAGTATGCATTGGCAAGCTCCTTACCGTTAACCATCAACTCGAAACGCTCGGTCAAACCTGGTTTAGAACGGTGCATCTTGGTCAGTGGAGACATCTCTACAGGATAGTCGGTGATGAAGGTTGGCTGGAGGAAGGTTCCCTCGCAGAACTCACCGAAGAGCTCATCAATCAACTTACCCTTACCCATAGTCTCATCTACATCCATGCCCTTCTCCTTGCAGAATGCGCGGATCTCTTCCTCGGTCTTGCCGTTGCAGTCGAAACCGGTCTTCTCCTTGATGGCATCGAGGATAGGCAGACGGCGATATGGAGCCTTGAAACTGATGATGTTGCCATCAATCTCGCGCTCTGGCTTGCCGTTTACGGCGATACAGATTGTTTCGAGCAACTTCTCTGTGAAAGCCATCATCCAGTTGTAGTCCTTGTACTGAACATAAAGCTCCATACAGGTAAACTCAGGGTTGTGGTTGCGGTCCATACCCTCGTTGCGGAAGTTCTTGCCGATTTCATAAACACCCTCGAAACCACCTACGATGAGTCGCTTCAGGTAGAGCTCGGTTGCGATACGCATGTACATATCCTGATCGAGCGCATTGAAGTGGGTGATGAATGGGCGGGCAGAAGCACCACCGGCAATGCTCTGCAGGGTAGGAGTTTCTACCTCAGTATAACCTGCGTTGTCGAGTACGCTGCGCAGAGTGCGGAGCACGGTAGCACGCTGCAGGAAAGTATCCTTTACGCCATCATTAACGATGAGGTCAACGTAGCGCTGGCGGTAACGCAACTCTGGATCATCGAACTTGTCGTAAGCCACGCCATCCTTATACTTCACGATAGGGAGTGGCTTCAAGCTCTTAGAGAGCAGGCACAATTCCTTGGCGTGAACAGAAATCTCGCCAGTCTGTGTGCGGAATACGAAACCCTTTACACCGATGAAGTCACCGATATCGAGGAGTTTCTTGAATACAGTATTATAAAGGTCCTTGTTCTCGTCTGGACAAATCTCGTCGCGGGCGATATAAACCTGGATTCTTCCCTTTGAGTCCTGCAACTCAGCGAAGCTAGCTTTACCCATTACGCGGCGACCCATCATACGTCCGGCGATAACTACCTGGCGTAGCTCGTCCTCGTCCTTGTATTCAGCTTTGATATCTGTGCTGAATGCATTGGTTGGAAACTCTGCTGCTGGGTATGGGTCGATGCCCATCTCGCGCAATGTCTGAAGACTCTGTCTGCGAACGATTTCCTGTTCGCTTAGCTCTAAAATGTTCATATTCTATTCAGATATATCTTTTATTTTCTTATTTTTGGTGCAAAAATACAAAATAAATCTGAACTATATGCCGTTTTTTATGTTTTTTATTATTAAAGAAAGGAAAAGGTATGTAAAGTTTGCCCTTCATCAAATAAAAAGTGCGATAAATTTTGTTTTCTCTAAAGAAAGTCTTACCTTTGCGTTGAGTTTATCAGAAACATACTTTGGAGCGAAGAGAAAACGAATAGCTCTGAATCAATAACAAAATACGAAAAATAGGAGATAATAAGATGAACATAGATGAATTAGTAAAAAGAATCAGCAAGACTGATGGATTATCCAAGACCCTCGGAATGCATTTCATTTCTACCCCTGAGCCTGATACGCTTCAGGCAACGATGATGGTAGATGAGCGTAATCGCCAACCTTTCGGCTTCTTGAGTGGAGGTGCTTCTCTGGCTCTTGCCGAGAATGTGGCGGGTATCGGTTCCCTGGCGCTCTGTCCGGGACAGATTGCCGTGGGTATCAACGTGAACGGTACTCACGTTCAGGCGGTCAGCGAGGGCGATACGGTTACTGCCTTTGCCAAGATTGTGCACAAGGGCAGAACCTTGCATACCTGGCAGGTGGATATCAAGAATACGGCTGGTGAGGTAATCTGTACCGTACAGGTAACCAACTATGTGTTCACTCCAAAGAAAGACAATCAGAAAAAGGGGGCAGAAACTAAGGTATGATAGCTTTTGCGTATTATCGTCTGCCTTATCTGCACCATGCTACCTATGTGGCTCAGCATGAGGGAGAACCTGAGGTACTCTCTTCTGTGGCAGAACTGAATGGCAAGGAAGGTTTCGTGATAGCTCCTTTCGCGCCATCCAGCGAATGTCCCGTGGTGTTAATGCATCCGGATGAAAGTAAACTTCTCTCTGCCGAGGGGGCTGAAAATGCATCGCGATGCGGCACTTCCTGCGTCGTGACGCAGCAGGAATTACGTCGTGACGTAGCAGAATCTACGTCGGGACGTAATTTTGAAGCCTATGCAAGGGAGTTTGAATGCTTTCACCGGCAGCTCTCTGAAGGTAAATTCAGCAAGATTGTTCTGGCAAGAAAACTGCGTATTCAGAGCAATCGGCAGCCTTTAGAATCAGTCCAGACTTCAGCAGTGCAAGATGCCGGCAAGACTTCAGCTGTGCAGAATGTAGCCAATGCTTCTGTTGTGCAGGATTCAGACTCTTTAAAGGCTCTGTTTCTGAAGACCTGCCGGATGTATCCCCGTCTTTTTGTAGCCTTGGTTTATACACCCCAGTCGGGTTTATGGCTGATGGCTACACCTGAAATTCTGCTCAAAGGTGAACAGAATCAGATGGTGACCATGTCGCTGGCAGGCACCCAGAAGGCTGAACCTTCCAAGACCGTAGCCGATTATCCGGTAGAAGGGATAGAATGGTCGGAGAAGAACAGAGAGGAACAGCAGTATGTAACCGATTATATCGAGGATTGCATCAAGGCCTTTTCGGATGATTATCAGAAGAAGGGACCTTATACCACGATGGCTGCCAATCTCTATCATCTCCGTACCGACATCGCTTTCAGCCTGCATGATACGGGGTGTCTGGGCGATGTGCTCGATGCCTTATATCCTACGCCTGCCGTCTGCGGAATACCGAAGGATGAAGCTCGCCGGTTTATCCTGCAGTATGAACATCAGTCGCGCAAATACTACAGTGGTTTTGTGGGACCGATTTCGCCGAAAGGAAAGACGCATCTCTATGTTTCCCTGCGCTGCATGAACATCCTGGATGACGGCTCTTGCGAACTCTATGCCGGAGGCGGATTGCTGAAGGAAAGCGAGATGGAGAAGGAGTGGAAGGAAACTGAAGCTAAGATGCAGACCATCCTGTCGGTCCTGTAAAGGTCTTGCAGAGAAATGATAGGGATTCATTCTGATTTTATAATGCTAAAAGACAAAGGCTCTTCAAGAATCTGAAAACATAAAAACAACCTAAAAAATAAGGTGAAATGTATAGCAATAAAGAAAACGTCAATATTTTGACAAGTTTACTGGTAGCGCATGGTGTTCGCCATGCTGTGGTGTGTCCGGGCAGCAGAAATGCAGCCATAGTTCACAATCTCAACGAGTGTGAAGACATCACTTGCTATCCTGTAACCGACGAACGTAGCGCCGGCTTCCAAGCTCTTGGACTTTCTATGGCTGAAGGTTATCAGCCTGTCGTAGTGTGTGTGACTTCGGGTTCTGCATTGCTCAATCTTTATCCAGCAGTAGCTGAGGCTTATTATCAGCAAATTCCGCTCATAGTGATTTCTGCCGACAGACCGGCACAGTGGATCAACCAGCTGGATGGTCAGACGCTTCCTCAGCCTGATGCTTTGGGGCAGATGGTAAGAAAAGCGGTATCTCTGCCAGAAGTGTTCGAAGGTGAGCAGCAGGAAGAGATGCATTGGTATTGCAACCGGCTGGTCAACGAAGCGCTGTTGAAAAGCATGGGGCGGGTAAAGGGACCTGTACACATCAATGTACCTATCTCTGAGCCTTTCTATTCGTTTACGAAAGAAGCTTTGCCCGTTGAGCGGAAGATAGAGGTTGCTTACTGCAGGGCAAATATTGACACATTTGAAGAGACCCCTTTTGAATGTGTATTAAAAGCCAAACGTCCATTGTTGGTAATAGGCCAGTTGGACAATACCGAAAAATATGTAGACTTGTTGGCTTATATTGACCGGATGCCTATATTATGGGAATCTCTGGCAATGCCACCTTATCTATATAAGGTTCAGGAAGAACTGGGAGAAGATTGGAATAAAACCACCTTGTATGGCGCTTTCGAGAATTTGCTGGATGAAATAAAGGACGATGAAAGATTCCGTCCTGACCTGGTGGTTTATATAGGTGGACATATTGTGAGCAAGAAGCTGAAATCTTATCTGCGTTCGCTTAAAGGAGTTGAGCAGATAAGAATCTCGCAAGAGGCTGATATCGAAGATACGTTCATGCATCTTACTAAAGTGATGGATTTGCCAAACAGTGATGCTATGTCATGGTTGGATAATTTTGGCTGGCACAACCACTGGGAGGATTATCGCAAATTGTGGATGGATGCGTTGGCTAAAAGCTATGAACGCAAAGAGAACTTCAAGCCTGAGTTCAGCAGTCTGGCTACCGTAAAGGAATTCTTCAGCCAGCTTCAGAAGGTTGAGCCTCAGGATTTCAAAGCGTTCACCTTAGGCGATAAAGATGCTCATGACGATGGTATCTATGACCGCAAATTCGATACTTTCCTTCCTGGTCTGATGAGCAGCGTCATCTCCGGCAACAGTTCTACCATCCGGTTGATGAATCTATATGCCGACCGCCATGTTTACTGCAATCGTGGTGTGAACGGTATAGAAGGTTCTCTTTCTACGGCTGTAGGTTTCTCGATGTGCAAGAACAAGTCTGATAAGCATGTATACTGCGTTCTCGGCGACCTGAGTTTCTTCTATGACCAGAATGCGCTCTGGAATAGAAATCTGAACGGCAAGCTCCGTATCATCGTGCTCAATAATGGTGGCGGTGCCATCTTTGGCAAGTTCCAGGGATTAAAGGAGAGTCAGGCTCGCGAAGAAATGGTAATGGCAAAGCATCATGCAACGGCTGAAGGAATCTGTAGTCAGAATGAGGTAAAATATCTCGCAGCTCATACGAAGGAAGAGATGGAACAAGGCATCAGCCAATTGATTCATGCCGAGAGCGAGCGCCCGATGCTCCTGGAGGTTTTCACCGATATGGATGTAGATAATGAGATGCTGGAAGCCATCCAGAAGTGCTGATAGAGGACCTGTAAGAAACTATAACTGATAGTTCTGTCAAAAGAATAAGATAAATAGTAATCATAAAGTTCAAAGTAAAATGAGAGAATGGAAAAAGATAGAAGGTTTTGATTTCAAGGAAATCATCTTCGAGGAGTATAATCATATCGCTAAGATTACCATCAACCGTGAGCGCTACCGTAATGCCTTCACGCCGTTGACCACTTGGGAGATGGCACAGGCATTCAACTATTGCCGCGACTGTCTGGATATCCGTGTGGTTATTCTGACGGGTGCCGGCGATAAGGCGTTCTGTGCAGGAGGTGACATGCATGTGAAGGGCCGAGGCGGTTATGTAGGTAATGACGGTGTACCTCGCCTGAATGTGCTCGATGTACAGATGCAGATTCGCCGTCTCCCAAAGCCGGTTATCGCTATGGTGAATGGTTATGCCATCGGTGGCGGTCATGTGCTTCATGTGATGTGCGACCTGACCATCGCTTCAGAGAATGCCATCTTCGGACAGACCGGTCCTAAGGTAGGAAGCTTCGATGCCGGTTTCGGTTCTTCTTATCTGGCAAGAATGGTGGGTCAGAAGAAGGCTCGTGAAATCTGGTTCCTCTGCAAGCAGTATTCTGCCAAGGAGGCTGAAGAGATGGGAATGGTTAATAAGGTAGTGCCTCTCGACCAGTTGGAAGATACCTGTGTAGAGTGGGCTGAAATCATGATGGAACGTTCGCCTCTGGCACTCCGTATGATCAAGGCTGGCTTGAATGCCGAACTGGATGGTCAGGCTGGTATTCAGGAGTTGGCTGGCGATGCCACGATGCTCTATTATACGATGGATGAGGCTCAGGAAGGTGGCAAGGCGTTCCTTGAGAAGCGCAAGCCTCGCTTCGAGGATTATCCTCAGTTCCCGTAATTTCATCAGCAATAAACAATAAAAAACCTCGGAAGAAAAGCAATCTGCCAATCTTCCGAGGTTTCTTGTTTTTTATTCGTGAGTAGCGAATCTCTGCTCTGCCAGTTTCTCGTATTTGGTGCCTGGCTTGCCATAGTTGGCATACGGCCAGATGCTGATGCCGCCACGAGGAGTAAAGATGCCTGTTACCTCAATATATTTAGGGTCCATCAGCTTGATGAGATCCTTCATGATGATGTTCACGCAGTCTTCATGGAAGTCGCCATGATTGCGGAAACTGAAGAGATAAAGTTTCAGACTCTTGCTCTCTACCATCTTTACGTCAGGAATATAGCTGATGCGAATCTCTGCGAAATCTGGCTGTCCCGTAATAGGGCAGAGCGATGTAAACTCAGGGCAGTTGAAACGTACCCAGTAATCATTGCCAGAATGCTTGTTCACGAAAGTTTCGAGCACCTCTGGCGCATAATCCATTCTATATGTAGTCTTGGCACCTAATGCCTGAAGACCGTCTTCTTTTCTATCCACGCTTGGTAATGTTTTAATGTTTGATATTTACTGATGTCTTTTAGCCGAGGCTGAAGATCTTGAATACATTGTAGGAGATGTTATTGTCGTATGCATCTTCGCCTTCATGCTTCTTCACGTATTTCACTACACGGATGGTCAGAGGCAGTACCACAATCTCGTAGGCAGTCTTCAGTATCACCTGCCAGATCATGAGCCAAGGCAATTCTGATGCAGGCACCACACCGCCCAGGGCAAGTGGGAAGAAGATAAGACTGTCGCAACTCTCACCGGCAATGGTACTGAGGATGGCACGGGCAGAGAAATGCTTGCCACCATCGCGGATTTTCATCACGCTCATTACATAAGCATTGGCAAACGAACCGATGATGAAGGCTACGAAAGAGGCTGCTGCAATGCGGGGTGCCAGACCGAAGATGGCATGAAAACCGGCATCGTTGGTCCAATAAGGTGCTGCAGGAATTACATCGCAGATAGCACCCAGTGCCACGAAGAAGAAGTTCATCGCAAAGCCGGTCCAGATCAACAGACGCGCTTTCTGATAGCCCCATACTTCACATACCACATCGTTGATGATGTAGCTTACAGGGAATACGATGAGTCCACCGGTAAGGGAAACTGGCCCGAAGGCGATTTGCTTTGTTTCGAGTACGTTTGCTGCAATCAGGCAAACGCAGAAGAGGATGCTGAAAAGCATAAACAGCACGCTCACTTGAGTTTTTTTCTTGTCCATTTTCTTGTTTTTTACGAGGTTTACCAAGCACTCGGGTTATTGAATATGATGATTCTTTTCAGAAATCGGCTGCAAAATTACAACTTTTCTTCCTAATAGCCAAATATTTGGGCAAAAAAATGGCTCCAAATACTAATCACTAGCACTTGAAGCCCTTATCTAACTAAAAACCTAAAACCTTTTTCTAAAAACTAAACCTAACAATCTTAACCTATGAGAAACTAACCTTTTCAGATTATATTGTGATAGCAAAATAACACTCTTGTTATCCGCTGTCATCTGTCATCATGCAACAGATATACCAAAAAGTAGTTTCGTGACAAGATGTCAGTGAATTTTTACTTTTCCATAAACTTCTTTGCAGCTCTTAACTGATGTCTCATCACACTCAGGAATTCCTGACTCTCCTGCAGTACGTTGAGATAAACCAGAGAAATCTGCATCAGCGTATTGTCAGTCATGTGCTGGATGCGGTCGATATGCTTCTTGCGGAGAACAGAGAGTTCGTCTTTGCAGGCATCTGCCTCGGCAAGAATCTCGCGATAGCTGTCATATCTGCCGGTCTCTATCAGTTCGCAGCTCATGCGCATCAGGTCGTTGATCTTCTGGCGTACAGGAGCAAACTCCTTGATGTATTCAGCAGGAAGCGGATTGAAGTTGTTGTCAACATGTTCCTTGATTGGTTCGAGCATACGGCGCAGAGAGTAGATAAACTGCTGGTTGCTGTTGGCACCCAGATGGAACCAGGTGTTGCGCTCGATGGCAATCTCGATAGGCGATTTCTTCAAACCGAGCATCTCCTGACGGCGGAACTTCTTCAGCATATCCTGCTCCTTCTTCAGATTCTTGTTGGCATGACGAAGGTCGCGGGTATTCTCGTTGGCAAGACCATCCATAATCTGGTTGAACTCGTTCAGGGCGAAGTGGCAGACGTAAGACTGGGTGCGTGAAACCTGACGGCGAAGCAAATCCCATACAATCTCCGGGTCGCGGGAACGCATCATCAGCTGGAATGTACTGCTCTTGCCCTCTTCCTTAGCCTTCTTGTTATACTTGATGTTGCTGCGGATGAGCAGGTAGATAACCAAGCCCATGAAGCAAGCCTGGATGCCCACACCACCGAAGTGCATGATGATACAAACAATGGCACAGGCTGCGAAAGCTACACCGGCTGTGATGAACCAACCACCGATTACACTCAATACACCTGTTACACGGAATACGGCACTCTCACGGCTCCATGCTCTATCAGCAAGTGAAGAACCCATAGCTACCATGAAGGTAACGTAGGTGGTAGAGAGAGGCAACTTCAGGTTGGTACCGATGGTGATCAGCATAGAAGCAAGTACCAGGTTTACGGCTGCACGAACCACGTCGAAAGCAGCACTCTCCTCGAGTTCAACATTATTCTTGTCGAAACGGCTGTTGATCCAGTTCATCAGCGCCTTTGGCATAAACTGCTTCAACCATGAATCTGTAGCCTGGCAGTTGCGTACAATCACGCGGGCTGCAGAAGAACTGCCGAACATCTCATCGCCCTCGTCCTGACGGCTCAAGTCAACAGAAGTCTTGATTACGTTCTGTGCCTTCTTGGATGTCGCCATGGCGATAATCATCACGGCACCGGCAACAAGCAGGAAGCCTGGAGTAGTCTTGGCACTCTCCATCAATGAAGTCATCATAAACTGGTCTGGCGCTGCACCGTTGGCATTTGCCATATAGTCCTGATAAGAAGAGAGACCAGCCAGAGGCACACCGATGAAGTTTACCAGGTCGTTACCGGCGAAAGCCATAGCCAGGGCGAAAGTACCCATCAGCACTGTAAACTTGAAGATGTTGACACGGCAGAGGTGCAGGAATTCCATCACAACAGCAGACACCACGAAGGTGATGCAGATGAGGAAACCGAGATTCTGGTCGATGTAATCGCGCACCTCAGCAGGCAGGTAAGGACTCTTGCCCAAACCCTTCATGAAGATGAAGTAAGAGAGGGCTGTAAAGGCGATACCGCCGAAGATGGCGATGCTGTAGCGTGAATGCTTGCGATAGTTGAAGGTGAAGACGATACGTGAAAGCCACATCACAAAGGCACCAAACACGAAGGCGATGATGACAGATGAAAAGATACCCATGATTACCTCCAACGCCTTGTTGCTGTTGAGCAATACGCCATAGTTGAGGCTGTCGTCTCCATACATCTTCAATGTAGCGAGGATGAAAGCACCACCCAGCAGCTCGAATACCAGAGAGACGGTAGTAGAGGTTGGCATACCTAAGGTGTTGAACACATCCAGGATGATGACATCAGTCACCATGACCGCCAGGAAGAGCGTCATCACTTCTTCGAAGGTGAAGTGGTCTGGACTCATGATACCATGTCGGGCTATATCCATCATTCCTGATGACATGATGGCTCCGAGAACCACACCGCAGGATGCGATAATCAGCACCGTGCGAAACTTAGCCACCTTAGCTCCGATGGCAGATTGCAGGAAGTTGACAGCATCGTTGCTGACTCCTACGAAGAGATCGAACACTGCCAGACAGAGCAGGAAGATCACAATACATAAATAAATTGTACCCATTATTATCTTAATGTTTATTGTTATTATTTACTTTGTGGGGGACATTTCTTTCCCTTATTTGCGGGAGTTATCCATTTTCTCCTTCTTTTCGGCTGCAAAAGTACGTAGGAAATGTTACAGGCTATTTAAACAGATGTTACATTCTTGTTAAAAACGATTTTTCTTCTGTTTTTCTGAAAGAAAGTAGTATCTTTGCAGTCAGAACGCCTATATATAATAAGGTGTAAAACATAACAAACATGAAAATGGATAGATTTAAAGATATCAGGGCGATAGCCTTCGATGCCGATGATACGCTCTGGGCATTACAAAACTATTTCGAGGACGTGGAGCATGAGTATTGCGAGTTGCTAGCAGAATATGGAAAGGAAAAGGATATTTCTGCTGCTCTCTTCGAGACGGAGAGTAAAAATATGGCTGATTTGGGTTATGGTTGCAAGGCTTTCACCATATCCCTGGTAGAGAATGCGGTGAAGGTGAGTCATGGTAAGGTGGAGGCGAATGTCATCGCCCAAATTGTGGACTTGGGTAAGAGTCTCCTGCATCTTGATGCCAAGCCTTTGGAAGGGGTAGAGAAAACCTTGGCTTGTTTCCGTGAGATGAAGAAATATAAGCTGGCAGTCTTCACCAAGGGTGAGTTGATGGATCAGGAGAATAAGTTGTGGCGTTCGGGTCTGCAGCGGTATTTTGATGTGGTGACTATCGTGAGCGACAAGACGCCCAAGGCTTATCATCGTCTCTGCAGGGAACTGGATGTAACTCCCGACGAGCTGGTGATGGTGGGCAACAGCTTCAAAAGCGATATTGCTCCGGCATTAAAAATCGGAGCTTCGGCTGTCCATATCCCTTTTCATACCACATGGGCGCATGAAAAGACAGAGGAATTTGAACATCCCAAGCTCCGTCGTATTTCAAGATTCGAGGAACTTCTCGATATCTTATAACTCGATATTTTATAAGGGTCTTAAAACCCTTATAAAATACTCATATAATACTTTTATTCTTCTCCTTCTTTATCTTTCAGTGATACCAAAGTCTCAACGAATGGACTGTGCCGAATGCCTCATCCTTCGGCACCTTCTTCAAGAAGCATACCGGATTATCGCCAAAGAATTACCGCATGGGGGCGGAGTAGCTTAATTTGTAAATGCTTTATACTTTTTTGCATGCGAAATTAAAATTTCTCCCCAAAAAATTGCTGGTTTCGAAAAATCTTCGTACCTTTACAACACTAGTACCCGCCAAGCCTCTCGACGATGCTCAAATGTACGGGTCGTTTTATTTTTTTATACATTTCCCTTGCTGAGATTCTCGTATTTTCAAACGATTCTTATTTCTTTGTGAATATTGAAAATATGGAAGGAAATGGTAATATGTTAATAATCAAGGAATTATGGATTTGTTGGTTAATAGCGCTAAAATAGGAATTCTATAGTTGTACGACTATAACCCCTATAGTTGTACAACTATAACTCTACAGTTGTACGACTATAGCCTATATAGTCGTACGACTACAACTTTATAGTTGTACAACTATAGGGTATTCGCTTAATTAGAAACAAAAAATAGAGAATTCGAGATGCCCAAAACTCCCTATTTTCGTTGCTAGATTCCAAGTTTACCAGTATACAAAATTTGGTTATAAATATTGACAGAAATACCCTTTTTGGCAGGGGAAGATTACTTCTGCTCTAAATGAAATAGGCTTCAATGGCGAATGAAGCCTATTTCAATCGCACATGAAGCCTGTTTCGATCGCACATGAAGCTTATTTCATTTTTACCTCCAATTATTTAGAATTCTGCATCAAACAAGACGCTGATTTTATAAGGTATGAAGAAAATCATCAAAGAACACGAGCATTTTGAAAAGTTCATGGGCTATAAAGCACCAGAATTCAAATCTGATTCCGGAGAATTCCATGTAATATTATGGAATCTCAACTATATTTCTAACAACAAAAATGAATATGCTATCGGGCGATTATGTCTATATCTCTTCATCGATAAATCGGATGATTTCATCTTGCTGGTCGGGATGATACCAGTGAATTTCTGCATCTCGCTTAAACCAGGTGAGCTGCTTGCGCATGTATTCACGGCTATGCGACTGTATCTGGCGGATGGCTTCATCCTTATCTATCTCGCCATCGAAATAGGCAAACATTTCCTTGTAGCCCACGGTTCTCAAGGCTGTGAGGCCCTTGTGTGGATATACGCTGCGTGCTTCTGCCTCCAGACCATCCTCCATCATCAGCAGCACACGCTGGTTGATGCGATCGTACAGTTCGGCACGGTCGCGGTTCAGGCCTATCTTGAGGATGCGGAAAGGGCGCTGCTTCTTTTCGGCTGTGCGGAAAGAAGTATAAGTCTTGCCGGTCTGATGGCAGATTTCTAGGGCATGAACCACGCGGCGTGGATTCTTCCTGTCTACTATCGCCCAGTGCTCCGGATCCATCTTGTGGAGTTCTTCTACCAGTGCCTCCAGCCCTTCCTCTTCCAGACGCTGTTTCATCCAAGTGCGGATGTCGTCACGAACTGTAGGGATGTCGTCGATTCCCTTGCATACAGCATCGATATACATCATGCTGCCGCCTGTAAGCAGCGCCACATCGTGATTCTTGAAGATGTCTTCCTGCAGGAGATTCATCACATCAGCCTCGTATTGGGCAGCGCTGTAATAATCTTCGATGTGGTGATTTCCTACGAAATAATGCTTCACCCGCTGCTGCTGTTCGGCAGTAGGGGCTGCGGTTCCTATAGGGAGTTCGGCGAAAATCTGGCGGGAGTCGGCATTGATGATAGGTATAGCGAGATGCTCTGCCAGTGAAAGGCAAAGCTCCGTTTTACCTACACCGGTAGGACCTAAGACCACAATCAATGTTTTCATATATCATTCTTTATATTCAAGAAAAAAGCATCCTTGCTCGTTTCATAAACCTATGCAAGGATGCTCTTTTTACCTTTTTACTTTTTTACCCTTTTACTTTTATCGGATAATGCCTCGCTGAGAACTCTCTACGAAGTCGATAATATACTGAATCTCCTTGGTAACCTCAAGATTCTTCTTGATTTCCTCAATACCTTCCTTCAAAATACCCTTGCTGTAGAGCAGGCGGTAAGCCTCGTGGATGTTCTGGATGGTCTCATTGCTGAAACCGCGACGGCGCAGACCGATGAGGTTGATGCTGCAGTAGCGGGTTGGCTCCTTGCCGGCAATGATGTAAGGAGGAATATCCTGAGAGAAACGGCAACCGCCCTGGATCATCACGTAACCTGCGATATGGCAGAACTGGTGAACGAGAACGTTGGCGCTGACGATGGCGTTGTCATCTACTACCACCTCACCGGCAAACTTGGTAGAGTTGCCGATAATCAAGCCGCTGCCGAGCACGCAGTCGTGAGCCACGTGAACGGTCTCCATCAGGAGGTTGTTGCTGCCTACTACGGTCTTGCCCTTAGAGGCTGTACCACGAGAGATAGTAACGTTCTCACGGATACTGTTGTTATCGCCAACCTCGCATGTTGTCTGCTCGCCCTTGAACTTCAAATCCTGAGGCTTGGTAGAGATGCTGGCACCAGGGAAGAACTCATTGTTGTTTCCGATGCGGGCACCTACATGGATGGTGACGCTGTTCTGTAATACGTTGTTATCGCCCAAAACGGTATCCTTATCAATATAGCAGAAAGGGCCGATGATGTTGTTATCACCGAGTTTTGCCTCTGGGTGAACGAACGCTAATGGACTAATCTGATTCATATTTCTATTTTATTATTACTTGTTCTTAACAATCTGTGCAGTGAAAGTAGCCTCTGCCACCACCTGGTCGCCTACGAACATATAGCCCTTCATAGAGCTGATGCCATGACGTACAGGTGCGAGGAGTTCTACACGGAAGAGGAGGGTATCGCCCGGAACCACCTTCTTGCGGAACTTCACATCATCGAGCTTCATGAAGTAAGTACTCCAGCGCTCAGGCTCCTCCAACTGGTTGAGGACGAGCAGACCGCCACACTGTGCCATAGCCTCTACCTGGAGAACACCCGGCATAACCGGCTCCTCAGGGAAGTGACCGGTGAAGAATGGCTCGTTGCTGGTTACATTCTTTACGCCCACGATGCTGTTAGGACCCATAGCGATGACCTTGTCGACCAGCTGCATAGGGTAGCGGTGAGGCAGGAGCTGACGGATGCGGATATTATCCATGATTGGCTCCTCGTTAGGATTGTAGATAGGAGCCTGAATCTCGTGCTTGCGAATCTCCTTGCGCATGAGGCGGGCGAACTTGTTGTTTACGGTATGACCAGGACGGGTAGCGATGATGCGGCCCTTGATAGGCTTGCCGATGAGTGCCATATCTCCGATGATGTCGAGCAGCTTATGACGTGTACACTCGTTCTCCCACTGCAATGGGCGGTGCTGGATGTAACCCAACTTGTTGGCATCCATGTGAGGCACCTTGAGATGGTCGGCGAGCTGGTCGAGCTGAGCCTGTTCTACCTGGCGCTCGTAGATAACGATGGCATTGTCCAGGTCACCACCCTTGATGAGGTTAGCCTGGAGCAGAGGCATGATATCGCGTACGAAAACGAAGGTACGGGCAGAAGCAATCTCCTCTGCGTATGTCTCCATCTTATCGAGGGTAGCAAACTGGCTGTTGATGAATTTGCTCTCGAAAGAACACATGGCTGTGATGCTGAAGTCCTCGTCTGGAAGAATGGTGATAACAGACCCGTTATTATCTTTCACCTCAATCTTATGACGGATGATGTAGTAATCTTTCTCTGCATTCTGTTCCTGGATGCCTACGCTCTGAATCTTCTCTACATAAGGAGCAGCAGAACCGTCGAGGATAGGGAACTCAGGACCATTTACCTGGATGAGACAGTTGTCGATGCCGAGGGCATAGAGTGCTGACATACCATGCTCGATGGTAGAAACGCGGATGTCACCCTTACCGAGTACGGTACCGCGCTGTGTTTCAACAACGTTTTCAGCTACAGCCTGGATGACAGGCTCGCCTTCAAGGTCGATGCGCTGTATTTTATAACCGGTGTTCTCTGGTGCTGGATTGAATGTTACGGTGAGGCTCAAGCCTGTATGCAAACCCTTTCCGCAAAGAGAGAAGCTACCTTTCAGTGTCTTCTGTTTTGACATAATTATATGATTTCTATTTATTTTTCTTTAATTCTTCAATCTGCTTCTTCAGGTCGTTGAGTTCCTTGTACATATCAGGCAGGCGACGGAAGATGGCCTGTGACTTGAAGTAAGCGCGCTGCTCCATAGGAGGAGTTCCGATGAGCTGCTGGCCGCTCTTGAGGCTGCCCGGAACACCACTCTGGGCACCGAGGAACACCTTGTCGCCGATAGTGATGTGGCCGGCAATACCCACCTGACCGCCAAACATACACCATTCGCCTACCTTTGTACTGCCTGCTACACCTACCTGAGAAGACATCACGGTGTTGGCGCCGATGTCGGTATTGTGGGCAATCTGTACGAGGTTGTCGAGCTTTACGCCCTTGCGAACATAGGTAGAACCCATTGTAGAACGGTCTACACAAGTGTTGGCACCAATCTCTACATCGTCTTCGATGGTAACGATACCAATTTGTGGAATCTTGTCGTAACCTTCAGGACCTGGAGCGAATCCGAATCCGTCGGCACCGATTACACAACCAGCATGAAGCGTAACGTTATTGCCTAATTTACAGCCGTGATATACGGTAACGTTCGGATAGATGAGTGCATTCTTACCAATCTTCACACCCTCTCCGATGTAGGCATGAGGATAAATCTGGCTACCTTCGCCTACCTCTGCACCCTCGCTGATATATGCGAAAGCACCTACATATACGCCTTCTGCCACCTTAGCCTTTGGAGATACGAAAGCCAGCGGATCGATGCCGGTCTTCTTAGGCTTCATGGATTCGTACATCTGCAGGAGCTTAGCCACACACTCGTATGCATTCTTCACACGGATGAGGGTTGTGCTGACAGGGTGTTCCAATTCTACGGTTTCATCAATGAGTACGATGCTTGACTTGGTTTCGTAAACATAATGAGTGTATTTAGGGTTAGAAAGGAACGAGATAGCGCCTTCCTTACCTTCTTCGATTTTTGCGAAGGTGTTGACTGTTGCGTTCTCATCACCTTCCACACGGCCCTGAACGAACTGGGCTATTTGTTGAGCGGTAAATTCCATAATTTATCTGACTTCTAGTTTGTTTTATTTAGGTTCCCAAGGCATCATTACCTTTAGGTAACCGCAATTTGTTTGCAAAAATAGCAAAAAAGATTTAGATTCTCGACTTTATTTTGTAATATTTTGCTTTTTCGCCCCATAAAAAGGTATTTTTTAGGCGCAAAGCCTCTTTTTCAAGATACTTTGCGCCTAAATCGAGTTTTTATAACTTAGCAAGTTCTGCTGCCATTTCTGCCTGCAACTCCTTAGTTTTCTGACCTGCTACCTCAGCAAAGTCATCGCCGTTGCTGGCATAGATGATGCCGCGGGAAGAGTTGACGAGCAAGCCGCAGTCCTTGATGATGCCATACTTGCAAACCTCCTGCAGGCTGCCACCCTGTGCACCTACGCCCGGTACGAGGAGGAAGTGGTTAGGAGCCACCTTGCGGATGTCTTCGAACATCTTGCCCTGTGTAGCGCCTACTACATACATCATGTTCTCATCGTTGCCCCATTCCTGGCTCTTCTTCAGAACCTTTTCGAAGAGGCGCTCGCCCTCCTTATCCGCGGTGAGCTGGAAGTCGTGGCTACCCTTGTTGCTGGTCAGCGCCAGGAGGATAACCCACTTGCCTTCATACTCGAGGAATGGCTTGACTGAATCCTCACCCATATAAGGTGCTACGGTTACTGAGTCGATATTGTACTCCTCGAAGAATGTCTGGGCATACATCTTGCTGGTGTTGCCGATATCGCCGCGCTTGGCATCTGCGATGATGAAGTGGTTAGGATAGTGGCTGTGGAGATACTTGATGGTGTTTTCGAAGGCAATCATGCCATCGATGCCGCGGCTCTCATAGAAAGCCAGGTTTGGCTTGTAAGCCACACAGTATGGGGCTGTTGCGTCGATGATAGCCTTGTTGAATCTGAATATCATTTCGGCTTCTGCGCCCTGGATGTCTTCACTCTCGGTGATGCACTTAGGCAACTTGTTGATATCTGTGTCAAGACCTACGCACAAGAAACTCTTCTTGGCGAAAATCTGCTCTACGAGTTCTTTTCTGTTCATTTCTTTAAATTATTTGGGGGGCAAATGTTTGCTCCACACGCGTTTATAATTCTGTTTCTTTCAGCTTCTCTGCGTTCTCGGCTACGGTCAGGGCATCAATCATGTCCTGAATATCACCTGCCAGGAAACCGTTGAGATCGTGAGTGGTGTAACCGATACGGTGGTCGGTAACACGGCCCTGCGGGAAGTTGTAGGTACGGATCTTCGCACTGCGGTCGCCGGTAGAAACGAGGCTCTTGCGGCGGCTGGCGATATCGTCAACATACTTCTGGTGCTCACGGTCGTGGATGAATGTATAGAGGCGGCTCAAGGCACGCTCCTTGTTCTTTGGCTGGTCACGGGTTTCGGTACACTCGATGAGGATTTCCTCTACCTCGCCTGTGTTAGGGTTTTTCCAAGGGTAGCGGAGACGTACACCAGACTCCACCTTGTTCACGTTCTGACCACCGGCACCTGAACTTCGGAAGGTATCCCACTTGATGTCTCCTTCGTTGATGTTCACCTCAAACTTGTCTGCCTCTGGCAATACGGCCACGGTAGCAGCTGAGGTATGCATACGGCCCTGTGTTTCAGTAGCAGGCACACGCTGAACACGGTGAACACCTGATTCGTACTTCAATGTACCGTAAACGTCAGTACCGCTTACAGCGAAGTCGATTTCCTTGTATCCACCTACTGCGCCTTCAGAAACAGAAGTCACGCTGACGGTCCATCCCTTCGATTCGCAGAATTTCTTATACATATTAAATAGGTCGCCTGCAAAGAGGGCAGCCTCGTCGCCTCCGGCACCGCCTCGGATTTCCATCTGTACGTTCTTGGCGTCTTCTGGGTCCTTAGGTACCAGCGCAATCTTGATTTCTTCTTCGAGTTTAGGCTGCAGCGCCTCGTTCTCGTTGAGTTCTTCGCGAGCCATCTCCTTCATTTCCGGATCGCTCTCGTTGGCAAGGATGTCCTTTGCCTCCTTGATGCTATTCAGGCAGTTGATGTATCGCTTGCGTGCGTCCATGATGTCACCCAGGTCTTTCCATTCCTTGGTGAGCTTCACGTAGCGTGGCTGGTCGGCGATGACATCTGGGTCGGTAATGAGGGTGCTTACTTCCTCGTATCGGCTCTCTAAGCCTTCTAGCTTCTGTAATATGTTGTTATTATCCATTGATTTTAATGTTGAATGTTGAGTGTTGAATGTTGAGTTTACACTAACATTGTTTTTAGTATTCGAATGTTCCGAATTCGCTCTTGATGGTCAGGCTGCGCTTGCCTTCTTCGATGTGACCCACAATCTGGGCATCGATGTTGAAGCTCTTGCTGATGGCGATAACCTTCTCGGCAACCTCAGGACGTACGTAGATCTCCATGCGGTGACCCATGTTGAATACCTGATACATTTCCTTCCAGTCGGTCTCTGAGCAGTCGTGGATCGCCTTGAAGAGTGGAGGCACTGGGAACATGTTGTCCTTCACTACCTTGCAGTTCTCGCCTACGAAGTGAAGAACCTTGGTCTGGGCACCACCGGTGCAGTGAACCATACCGTGAACCTCTGGGCGGAGCTCATCGAGAATCTTCTTGATGACAGGAGCGTAGGTACGGGTAGGAGAGAGTACCAGTTCTCCGGCATTGATAGGTGAACCCTCTACCTCATCAGTCAACTTATACTTACCGCTGTAAACCAACTCCTCTGGCACGGCGTGGTCGTAGCTCTCAGGATAGTTCTCTGCGAGATACTTGGCGAATACATCGTGGCGGGCAGAAGTCAAACCGTTGCTGCCCATACCGCCGTTGTACTTCTTCTCGTAAGTAGCCTGACCTGTAGAAGAAAGACCTACGATGACATCGCCTGGACGGATGTTGGCGTTGTTGATGACGTCGCTGCGCTTCATGCGGCAGGTAACGGTAGAGTCAACGATGATAGTACGAACCAGGTCGCCTACATCGGCAGTCTCACCGCCTGTAGGATAGATGCCGATACCCATCTCGCGCATCTCGTGGAGCAGGTCGTCAGTACCGTTGATGATAGCTGAGATTACCTCGCCTGGGATGAGCATCTTGTTGCGTCCGATGGTAGAGCTTACGAGGATGTTGTCTACGGCGCCTACGCAGAGCAGGTCGTCGGTATTCATCACGATAGCATCTTGAGCGATACCTTTCCATACAGAGAGGTCGCCCGTCTCCTTCCAGTACATGTAGGCCAAGCTCGACTTGGTACCTGCACCGTCGGCATGCATAATGTTACAATACTCTGGGTCGCCGCCCAAGATATCAGGTATGATCTTACAGAAAGCCTGTGGGAAGATACCCTTGTCGATGTTCTTGATAGCGTTGTGAACATCTTCCTTTGCTGCGCTAACACCGCGCATCATATATCTATTGTTACTCATATTCTTACTTTGAACTTTGATCTTTGAACTTTATGATATGCTTATTTTTCCTGGTGCCAGAAATCCCATGATGCAAAGGCTTGCAACAAGAGCATTTCTAAGCCATTCTTTACTGTGGCTCCATGTTCTTTGCCCTTCTTCATGAAGAGGGTTTCGTCGGGATTGTAGATGAGGTCGTAGAGCAGGGTGTGGCTGTCCATTGCCTCGTAAGGCAGCGCAGGACACTCGTCTACGTGTGGGTACATGCCCACTGGGGTACAGTTTACGATGACGTTATACTCCTTGATAACCTCAGGGGTGATTTTTTCGTACTGGATTGTACCCGGACGCTCGTATCGACTCACGAAGGCTGTTTCCAGTCCGAGCGATTTCAGACCGAAGTTGATAGCCTTTGAAGCTCCGCCTGTACCCAGGATGAGAGCCTTCTTGTGATAAGGCTCGATATAAGGTTCGATGCTCTTGGTAAAACCGATTACATCGCTGTTATATCCTTTCAGATAAACATCTTCGCCTCTGTGCTCCACCTTGATCACGTTGACGGCTCCGATAGCATTCGCCTCAGGGCTTACCACGTCGAGATAGCTGATCACTTTCTCCTTATAAGGTATTGTGACGTTGAGACCCTTTAGTTCAGGATTTGAGTCGAGAATCTCGGTAAGATTTTCGATAGAAGGTATCTCGAAGTTGATGTATTGGGCATCGATGCCCTCGTTCTCAAACTTTTCGTTGAAATAGTTTTTTGAGAACGAATGCCCTAGAGGGTAACCTATGAGTCCATACTTGTCCATAATATTTTTATTTTATTTGGTTGCAAAATAGAGTGTGCAGATGCCGAAGGTGAGTCGCTTGAACTCTGCCTTTGCGAATCCTGCCTTTTTGAACACCTCCATCATGACCTCGCCCTGAGGGAATGCCTCGATGGTCTTGTTGAGATAACTGTAGGCGCTTTGGTCTTTGCTGATGAGTTTGCCATACATCGGCAAGACAGTGTTGCTGTAGATGCTGAACAGCTGCTTCATCGGGAAACTGACCGGCGTGGTGAGTTCTACGATGCAGAGATGTCCGCCTTTTTTCAGTACCCGGCACATTTCCTTCAGTCCCTGATCCAGGTTCTGGAAGTTCCTGATACCGAAGGCTGCGGTTACAGCGTCGAAGCTCTCGTCCTGGAACGAGAGGTTGAGGCAGTCTTCCTTGGCAAAGGAGATGGTGTTTTCCAGTCCCAGCTGCTTTACCTTCTGTCTGCCTATCTCCATCATGCCTTCCGAGATGTCTGCTCCGATCAGCTGGTCGGGATGTAGCATCTGTGCGGCTAGGATGGCGAAATCGCCGGTACCGGTAGCGATGTCGAGCATCTTTTTAGGAGAGAAGGGCGCAAGACGCCTGATTGCCTTCTTGCGCCATCCCTTATCGATATCCCACGAGAGACGGTGGTTCAGGGTATCGTAGGTAGGGGCGATGTTGTCGAACATCTCCTCTACCAGCTTGCCCTTGTCTCCTGTGCCCTCGTAGGGCTTTATCTGTTCTTGCTTATACATTTATATATAGTTTACTTGTGTGCAGCAAGCCACTCGCTTACGTTCTTCTCGATGCGGGCAGCGATGTCGCCTTCCTCTGCAGCCTTGTCAAACTTCTCGCCGGTGATGTGCTCGTAGAGTTCGATGTAGCGGTCGGATACGCTCTCTGCATACTCGTCGGTAATCTCTGGCATGGTCTGGCCTGGCTCGTTCATGAAGTTGTGCTCGATGAGCCACTGGCGAACGAACTCCTTAGAGAGCTGGCGCTGTGGTTCACCCTTCTCAAACTTCTCCTCGTAACCATCTGCATAGAAGTAGCGGCTAGAGTCTGGAGTGTGGATCTCATCGATGAGATAAACCTTGCCGTCGCGCTTGCCGAACTCGTACTTGGTATCTACGAGGATCAAGCCCTGCTTGGCAGCGATTTCCTGACCACGGGCGAAGATGCGGCGTGTGTAGTCCTCCATCACAGCGTAATCCTCTGCACTAACAATACCCTGGGCGATAATTTCTTCCTTAGAGATATTCATGTCGTGACCTTCGTCAGCCTTTGTAGTAGGAGTAATGATAGGCTCTGGGAAACGCTGGTTCTCGCGCATACCGTCTGGCAACTTCACACCGCAGATCTCGCGGCAGCCCTTCTGATACTCGCGCCATGCACTACCGGTGAGGATAGAACGGATGATCATCTCCACGCGGAAACCTTCGCACTTCAAACCTACGGTAACCATTGGGTCTGGAGTAGCCAACTTCCAGTTTGGACAGATGTCTGTAGTTGTGTCCAGGAACTTAGCTGCAATCTGATTGAGCACCTGTCCTTTGAAAGGGATACCCTTAGGCAGAACAACGTCGAACGCTGAGATTCTGTCGGTAGCGACCATCACGAGGAGGTCGTCGTTAATGTCATACACATCACGTACTTTACCGTGGTAAACACTCTTCTGTCCATCAAAATGGAAATCTGTCTTTGTTAATGCTTTCATTTTACTTTGAACTTTGAATTTTGAACTTTGAACTTTATGATATGCCTTGAGTAATCATTCTGTTCATTCTTAATTCTTATTATTTTGAATTATCTTTTTCTGCTTTCTGAGCTTCCCGTGCTTCCGCTTTCTCCTTGTCATACTTGTCGTATGCGTTGACGATGCGGGTTACGAGTTTGTGGCGCACGATATCCTTCTGTCCCAGCTTCACCACTCCGATGCCTTCCACGCCGTCCAGAATCTTGAGCGCCTCCTTCAGTCCGCTTCGCTGTTCGCGTGGCAGGTCAATCTGTGTCAGGTCGCCGGTGATAATCATCTTGGTGTTCATGCCCATACGGGTTAGGAACATGCGAATCTGTTGGGAGGTTGTGTTCTGCGCCTCGTCGAGGATGACGACGGCATCGCTGAGTGTGCGTCCGCGCATAAAGGCGAGCGGAGCAATCTGGATAATGTGCTTTTCCATCATATCCTGCAGCTTTACGGCAGGTATCATGTCTTCCAGCGCATCGTAGAGCGGCTGGAGGTATGGGTCAATTTTGTCTTTCATATCGCCAGGCAGGAAACCGAGTTTTTCGCCGGCTTCTACGGCTGGTCGTGAGAGGATAATTTTCTTGATGGCTTTCTCCTTGAGGGCCTTTACGGCAAGGGCGATGCTGAGATAGGTCTTGCCGGTACCGGCTGGTCCCACGGCAAATACCATGTCGTTCTTCTCGTAAGCATCTATCAGCTGCTGCTGGTTTTCGCTGCGGCTCTTGATAGGTCGGCCGCTGATGCTATATACCAGCACGCCTTTTACGCTGTCCGCCTTGGTCTGTTTTCCTTTCACGATGTCCAGGATGTCTTCATCATTGAGCATGTTGTATTTAAGCAAGTGCTTGCGCATCTGCTCAATATCCTCTTCCACCTTTGCCATTTCCTCTTCGTCGCCGAGCACACGAATCACGTTGTCGCGTGCTACGATACGCAACTTAGGATACAGCGATTTAATCATCTGCAGGTGGGCATTGTTCACACCGTAGAACATCACTGGATCGATATCTTCGAGTACAATATGTTTCTCTATCAAAATGTCTTAATTCTATAAAGTTTAAACTATCCTATCTAATATTTTGTTATATAACGCTGCAAAATTACTACTTTTCCATGAAATGAGCAAATTTCGGCGAATAAAACATTCTTTAAATATTAAAAAAGCTATTTTTTCGAGAGATTTTGTTACCTTTGCAGCTAAATTTGGCGATGCGGTTCCCGTTTTGCCTGAAGAATATAGAATATTATTTCGTGAAAATAAGATAATTATGAAGATTAGTAAGAATAGATATTTACAGGGTTTTGGTATTGTGGTTTTGCTTCTGGCGCTGGTAAGAGTCATCTTCCCGGGAGTAGCAAAACCGAAGGTTGCGGCTGCTGGTGCGGCTGATTCTACGCTCGTGGCAGCGAAGGATTCGGCTGCTTCTGATGCTTCTTCTGCTGAGATTTCTAATGCATCGGCTGATGCTGAAGGGAATGTGGCTGAGGACCTGAAGAAGGATGAACTCTCTGTTATGCCTGATACGGCACAGAGCGGAAAGCCTTCTATCTTCTTCGACAAGGATGGCAAGGAGGTGAAGCATCGCATCTTCTCGGTGCCTCATTTCGGCAATACTTTCCCCGACCAGCAGGATGTGCAGATTCTGGCGGCTACTAAGCATGGTGTGAAACCGGTACAGAACCGTCTGGAGGCGGAGAACAGCAAGGGCAAGCTGGTGTATGTGGGCAGCAATCCTTTCTTTTATGTCGACAAGCTGAACAACAGTATTCCTTACCTGGTGCCTCGCGCCTCTGTGCTGCTCCAGGATATCGGCCGTGCCTATTTTGATTCGCTGCAGATCAAGGGCATTCCGCTGCATAAGATTATCGTAACGAGCATTCTGCGCACCAAGGATGATGTGGCGAAACTGCGTACCCGAAACGGCAATGCTACTGAGAATTCGTGCCATCTTTATGGTACTACCTTCGATATCTGCTACAACCGCTACAAGCAGATTCAGACCCGTGAACAGCCTCGCCGACAGGTGCAGAATGATACCCTGAAATGGGTGTTCTCCGAGGTGCTCCGCGATTTCCGCAACAAGAACCGCTGCTATATTAAATATGAGGTGAATCAGGGCTGCTTCCATATCACCGTGAAGTAATCTGGTTGTTCCCGGCACGCCCTTTCAGGGCGTATGGAGCTTACTTACGAAAGTTCTTTTATTTAATTTTTGATTCTCTTCAAATCTGCTTCTTCTCCCACTATCCAGATGATGTCTCCCTTCTTGAAGACTCGGGTGGGGGATACGTGCGTCAGGTTCTCCTGTCCTTCTTCCAGACCTACCACCATACAGTTGTATTTATCCCTTATTCCGCTTTCTATCAGCGTCTTTCCCAGGAATTCGCTGCCGCCGCTGATGATGAGCTGACTGAGCTTCATCTCGCGCTTTTCTATTTCAGCCTCCTCAGGCAGCAGGTCGCTCTGCAGGGCGGTGTTGAATTTCTGCAGCTGGTCGTCGTTGCCGATTACCTGCAGTTTGTCGCCCGGGAAGATGATCATGTCGCCGTTCGGGATGTTCAGTCGGTGAGAGCCGCGGTGAATGCTGCTCAGGTCTACACCGAAACGCTGGCGCAGATGCAGCTCTCGCAGCGATTTGCCAGTCCAACTGCTATCTTCAGGCACTTCAAATTCGCTGATGTGGATATCCCGGTCCAGCAGTCTGCCCTCGTAGAGCGGCCGCTTTTCGCCATTCACCTGAGCCGCAATATCGCGCGAGCGAAGGTTGTGAACGAAGACGCGCTCCATCACGATGCTACGCTTCTTGATGCGGCGGGAGGTTATCATCAGCATCACCACGGCGGCACCGATGCAGACAATCAGCGCATTGGTAAAGCGCGAGAGGAAATTGATGATATAGAAGATGAAAGCCAGTGCTATCATGAAGCGCACGAACACCGTAAAGAGCAGCGGCACGCGGTTGATGCTGCTCTCCACCCAGAGGCGTTTCCACTCGGCACTGTGGTTCTTCTTCATCACGATGGCGCGCAGGAACGGCGAGATGAACAGGACGGTGAGCAGACCGGTGATGGCATTGGCATACCAGTGGAGATGCCAGCCTGGCAGCAGATTGCGCATCAGTGGCAGCACGAAGGTGAACATCAGGGCGATGACGGCTGCCGAAAGGATGGAGTAGGCGGTGGTGTTGACCAGCATCTGGCGGATCAGCGATTTCCACTTGCTCTGCTGCTGCGTCTGTGGATGACTCATCGCGAAATGGTTCAGAATATGGATGAGCTTGTCGGGCAGATGTTTCTCCATCACCTGATAGGTAGGTGTGGCAAGACGGATCATATAAGGTGTAAGGAAGGTGGTGATGACGCTCACCGCTACCACTACTGGATAGAGGAACTTGCTGATGACGCCGAGCGACAGACCCAGCGAGGCGATGATGAAAGAGAACTCACCAATCTGAGCCATCGAGAAACCGCAGCGCATCGCCGACTTCAGCGACTCGCCTCCGAGCATGAAACCGAAGGTGCCGAATATCGCCTGACCTACCAGTATCGTGCCCACTAGGGCGAGGATAGGAACGGCATATTCTACCAGAATCTTCGGGTCTACCAGCATACCTACCGATACGAAGAAGATGGCTCCGAAGAGATTCTTTACCGGTTCTACGAGCTTGATAATCTTCTCTGCCTCAATGGTTTCTGCCAGTATGCTGCCCATGACGAAGGCTCCGAAGGCGCTGCTGAACCCCACCTTGGTGCTCAGTACCGCCATGCCGCAGCACAGACCCAGCGAAACGATGAGCAGGGTTTCGGCATTGATAAGTTTCCTCACCGAACGCAGGAACCACGGAATGGCGAAGATGCCCACGATAAACCACACGCCCAGGAAGAAGCCTATCTTCACGATAGAGGCAAGCATCTGCCCGCCGTCGGGACTGCTTCCGCTCGCTATCGCCGACAGCATCACCATCATCACGATAGCCAGGATATCTTCCAGTATCAGCACGCTCATTACCATCGAGGCAAACTTCTGGGTGCGCAGCCGCATATCATCGAATGCCTTATATATAATAGTGGTGGAGCTCATGGCGAGCATACCGCCCAGGAAGATGCAGTCCATCCTTCCCCAGTCGAAACTGTGGCCTACGCTGATGCCCAGCATCATCATGCAGAACACGATGACCACGGTGGCGATGATGGGAGAAGCGCCCATCTTCACGATTTTCTTGAACGAGAAGTCGAGACCGAGCGAGAAGAGGGTGAAGATGACACCGATGTCGGCCCAGGTCTGGATATCCGTCTCGTCGACTACCGACATGGTGTAGGGCATGTGTGGCGAAACCAGGAATCCCGCCATGATGTATCCCAGCACCAGCGGCTGCTTGAGCCTTTTGAAGATGAGGGTTACGATGCCTGCCACCATCAGGATGAGGGCGAGGTCTTTTACTAAGAATGGAATTTCAGCCATATTTTTCTGTTTATGAAAAAGGGGAATTTAGATGTGTCTAAATTCCCCATATCTGTATTAGTCGTTAAATTCTTCTGTGATTTCCGCAATCTTCACGATGGTCTTCACTACCTTCTCCATTACCTGAATGCTCACAAACTCGTGAGGACCGTGGAAGTTGACACCGCCGGCGAAGATGTTAGGACAAGGCAGACCCTTGAAGCTCAGCTGGGCTCCGTCGGTACCGCCGCGGATAGGTTCTACGCGAGGTGGAACGCCGCTCTCCTGCATCGCTCTGAGCACGATGTCGATGACGTGCATGTTAGGATCAATCTTCTCCTTCATATTATAGTACTGGTCGTAGATAACCGCCTTTACGGTTCCGTCGCCATACTTCTCGTTCATCTTGTTCACGCAGTCCTCGATGAAATCCTTGCGGTTTTCAAACCTGTTGCGGTCGTGATCTCGGATGATGTAGCTGAGTTTTGCCTCCTCGCAGCGGCTCTCGATGCCGATGAGGTGGTAGAAACCCTGGTAGCCTTCAGTCTGCTCAGGAGTCTCGTTCTCAGGAATCATGTTCTGGAATTCCACAGCCAGTCGGCTTGCATTCACCATCTTTCCCTTGGCATAGCCTGTATGAACGCTCACGCCCTTGATGACGATCTTGGCTCCGGCAGCATTGAAGTTCTCGTATTCCAGGTCGCCCAGGTCGCCGCCATCTACGGTGTAAGCCCAGTCGCAGCCAAACTTCTCTACGTCGAAATGATGTGCACCCATACCGATTTCCTCGTCAGGATTGAAACCTACTCGGATGTCGCCGTGCTTGATTTCGTTGTGGTCGCGCAGATAGCACATAGCCTGTACGATTTCAGCGATGCCCGCCTTGTCGTCAGCACCCAGCAGGGTAGTACCGTCTGTCACGATGATATCCTCTCCCTTGTGAGCCTTCAGCTCTGGGAAAGTCTCAACGCTTGAGATGATGCCCGGGCTCAGCTCGATGTCGTTGCCGTCATAGTTCTTGATGACGCGCGCCTTTACATCCTTTCCGCTGGCATCAGGCGATGTATCCATGTGTGAAATAAATCCGATGGTAGGAGTCTTTTTCTTGGTATTGCTCTTCAGAGTGGCATAGATATAGCCCATGTCATCCATTTCGACATCGCTCAATCCTTCGTCCTCAAGTTCCTTCTTCAGGTACTTGGCAAATTCGAGCTGTTTTGCCGTACTAGGCACGCTGGTCGATTCTTCGCTCGACTGTGTGTCGAATTTCGTATAGTTTATAAATCGTTCTACTAAATCCATGTTTTCAATTATTAATCATTTCTGTTGTTTCGGGTGATCTCGGTGGGATTCAAACCCACGACCTTCAGAACCGGAATCTGACGCTCTATTCAGCTAAGCTACGAGACCCTCTTTTCTGCCGCCCGTTTCTCCAGTTGTATGACATCGAAACGGAAGTCGACTGCAAAATTACTGCTTTTATTTGAAATAACCAAATATTTGGGGCAGATTTTTTCATATATATAATGTGTATTTGCAAATTGTTCTACAAAATGCTACTAAAAAACTTAAAAATGCTATCATTTTGCGAAAAAATACGGAAAAATGCTTGCAGATTAATTATTATTTTGTACCTTTGCAGCGCAAATACTAAATATGAAATAAAAATGAGCAATTTGATAAAACCTGAAGGGTACAAGGCGCTGCTGGATATGCGCCAGACCGAAATGGGTATTAAAATGATAAAAGAATTCTTCCAGCAAAACCTGAGCACCGAGCTCCGTCTGCGTCGCGTTACCGCTCCGCTCTTCGTATTGAAGGGTCTTGGTATCAATGATGACCTGAACGGCGTAGAGCGCCCTGTAAGTTTCCCTATCAAGGATTTGGGCGAAGCCCAGGCTGAGGTGGTTCATTCTCTTGCCAAGTGGAAGCGACTGACGCTTGCCGAGTATGAGATTGAGCCTGCTTATGGCGTATATACAGATATGAACGCCATCCGTGCTGACGAGGAACTGGATAATCTTCATTCGCTCTATGTTGACCAGTGGGACTGGGAGGCTGTGATTACCAAGGAAGACCGTACCATTGCCTTCCTCGAGAATATCGTGCGCCGCATCTATGGTGCCATCTTGCGTACCGAGTTCCTGGCTTGCGAGCATTATCCTCAGTTGAAGCCTTTCCTGCCTAAGGAGATTCATTTTATTCATGCGCAGGATTTGCTCGATATGTATCCAGACCTTTCTCCTAAGGAGCGCGAGGATGCAATCTGCAAGAAGTATGGTGCTGTATTTGTAGAGGGCATCGGAGGCAAGTTGAGCGATGGCAAGAAGCATGATGGCCGAGCTCCTGACTATGATGACTGGAGCACCGTGGCTGAGAACGGCAAGATGGGACTGAATGGTGATATCCTCATCTGGTATCCTGTTTTGGGTCGCAGTTTCGAGCTCAGTTCTATGGGTATCCGTGTCGACAAGGAGAGTCTGCTGCGTCAGCTTAAGCTGGAGGGCAAGGAGAATAGAGAGAAGCTTTACTTCCATCAGCAGCTCCTGAACGACAAGTTGCCTCTGAGCATTGGTGGCGGTATCGGCCAGAGCCGTCTGTGCATGGTATTGCTTCATAAGGCTCATATTGGTGAGATCCAGGCTAGCATCTGGCCTGAGGAGATGCGCAAGGAGGCTGAGGAAGCGGGCATGAACCTCATCTAAGGCTTTCTGACGGTGCGTCATGGTGTATACTTTGATGTGCTGCATATTCAGTTGATCTTTTTAAGATAATAATAATTTGCTTACGAAGGCTCCCGGTGCGTTTCTGCATCGGGGGCTTTTTTTTTGTTGTGTGTCGGTATGACACTAACCTAGTTGGTTCAAATTCCCCAGAACGCCCCGTTTCTGCCGTTTTCGGGGTCTTCATTGATGACCGGCGTCTGCCATCATTTATAACCCGTGTTGGTCTTAATAGAAGACTCGAGCGAGGCACAAAAGACTGTTCTTTCGATTGCCGGTGCAAAGATATGAAGATTTCTGGTATCTACCAAATTTAGGCATGTGATAAGGAGCGATTTTCAGCAGCTTACGATTTGAAACTTAGTAAAGAGAAATAACTCTATGTTTCATGGGACGCATCTCTATGTTTTGCGGTGTGGAAAACTATGTTTTACGCTATAAACCAGTATATTACAAAGTAGTAACCGATTACGTGGAACGTATTCAGTATTCAGTATTCAGTTTTTTTCGCTGTTGTTACCACTCTCTGTATAGATAGTATATTATATATATAATAATATATATATATAATATAAAATAATTACTTACAATTTGTAACCGTATAAAAGGTAACTATCGCGAAAAAAACTGAATACTGAATACTGAATAACCTCTTGGGGCATCATACGCCCGGGTATAATGGCAGCATTTGGGGGAAGATAGTACTAGTTTCTCCACTCCGTATAGGTTGTTCTACATGGAGTGGAGAATTTCGTATCGTGTGGAGTATCTTCTATGTCATGACCAGATCCAGGTCCTTTGTGAGTTTTTTCATTGCAGGGTTCTTCTCCATAAGAAGTTCCAGAACTTCATTCTTGGTCAGAACCTTGCCTACCTCTTCCTGGTCGGCAAGGCGGTAGCTGATGCTCAGTTCGCTGTTGTGAAGACCTAAGACGAAAGTCTTGAGAATGCGGTTCTTGATGTTCAAAACGTCGTCTAGCAAGAGCTGGTTGTTGATGATAACCTCTATCTGCGGATAGTTGGTTATCTTCGGTACAATACTCTTCATGCGGTTGGCTAAGCCTATGAAATCCAGCTTGTTCTGCATTCTCATGCACATACTGAACCATGTTGCTTCCACCTGCTCCTGGGTGAACTCGTTCTGGTCGCCCGTGATGGTCGCTTTTTCCTCATTGGTATCATCATACGGACTGTGCAGGCGGCGCTGGTTCTCCTCCCTCTTCTTCAGGTTAGAGAAAGTCATGCCTATGCCGCCCAGCTTGATATTCTTGAGTCGTGGCTTGTGAGGCGATGCAGCATCAGTAGCAGCTCCGGCAGCGGCTGAGCCTTCTGGAGAGGCGGATGCGGCTGCGGTGGCAGATGCAGAATAAGATGCAGAATAAGGCGCAGCATTGGAGGCTGCAGAAGCGGCTGCCGGTGCCCCTGACGAAGGCACAGCAGTAGCTGTAGCAGCAGACGCTCCCGGCTGTGATGACCGGTTTTCGCTGCTGCCAGAAGGCTCAGAACCTGCACCCTGAGAGGCAAGCTTAGACTGAGCCAGGAGTTTCTGAAACAGGGATTTTAATCTATTGGGCGTACGCCCCGCACTAGGCACATCCTGATCCTCGGGCTGCGTAATCTGGCCTATCTGTATCAGGGTGAGCTCTACCAGTAATCGCTTGTTGCTGCTGGCGCGGTAATGGATATCGCACTGGTTCATCAGTTCCAGCGCCTTATATAAGAAAGGTGTAGGTGCCTTCTGGGCCTGAGCCTGGAACTTGGCTTTCTGGTCGTCGCTGGTCTCGAGCAGAGGCAGGGTCTGAGGATCCTTCGCCATCATCACATTGCGCACATGCTGGGCAAGCCCCTGTATCATGTTGCCGCCATCGAAACCGCGGCTCAGAATGCCGTCGAGTGTTACCATCATCTCGGCCACCTTATTCTCCAGAGCCAGGTCTACCAGACGGAAATAGTTATCGCTGTCGAGCACGTTCAGGTCCTCGATCACCTTCTGGTAAGTGATGTTGCCCATGCAGAAGCTGGCAGCCTGGTCGAAGATAGAGAGGGCATCGCGCATACCTCCGTCAGCCTTTTCGGCTATCACGGCGAGCGCCTGCTCTTCATATTGTATGCCTTCCTTCTCAGCCACCATCTTCAGGTGGTTGATGGTATTGGCTACCGTCATTCGTTCGAAGTCGTAAATCTGGCATCGGCTCAGGATGGTAGGCAGAATCTTATGCTTCTCGGTAGTGGCGAGGATGAAGATGACATGCTGAGGCGGCTCTTCCAGCGTCTTGAGAAAGGCGTTGAAGGCGGCTGTTGAGAGCATGTGCACCTCATCGATGATAAACACCTTATACTTGCCTACCTGAGGCGGGATGCGGGTCTGCTCCATCAGAACCTTAATCTGGTCAACACCGTTGTTGCTGGCGGCATCCAGCTCGAAGATGTTGTAGGAACGCTGCTCATTGAAGGCACGGCAGCTCTCACATTCGTTGCATGCCTCGCCGTCTTCACGAGGATGCTCGCAGTTGATTGCCTTCGCAAAAATGCGGGCACAAGTGGTTTTGCCCACACCTCTCGGACCGCAGAAAAGATAGGCGTGCGCCAGCTTGCCGCTCTTCACTGCATTCTTCAAAGTGGTGGTCAATGCACTCTGTCCGACAACCGAATCGAAGGTCATCGGACGGTACTTTCTTGCAGAAACTATATACTCTTCCATTATTTTTTCTTAATTGATGATGCAAAGATAACAAAAAAATATTATCTTTGCAAACAAATTCGGAAGAAATGAGTAAAAAACTTGGTATTATATGGAATTATCTCGCTCATTATAAGTATCTTATAGTGATTGTAGCGGGTGTTCTGGTAGTTGGTGTAGTTGACGACAACAGTGTAAGACAGCACATTAAATACCAGATAGAGATAGCTACGCTCCGTTCGGAGATAGAAAAGTATCATGAGCAGTATGAAAACGACAAGCGTACCCTGCGCGATATGCAGCATGGTGCGCGGGCATTTGAGAAGATAGCCCGCCAGCGTTATTTCATGAAGGCTGATGATGAAGATATCTTTGTATTGAGTTCGGATATTCCGGAAAAAACTAACGAACAAGACGAAAATGAAACAATTGAGTAAACTGGAAAGTGCTATTTTCTTGCTGGGCGGCGTGCTGATGGTTGTCGGTGCGGCTTGCTTCGCATTTGGTTTTTCACATCCGCAGCTGGTGCAGGTAACGAGCTGGGGGTTCCTGCTGGGTACCATACTCTTCAGTGTAATGCAGGCGATGCAGTTCTATGAGGGACCTTCGCTGGTTATCCACCGCCTGAAGCGCATGCAGTATGTAGCAGACATCTTCTTCGTGCTCTCAGGCATCTCGATGGTAGATACGGTGTATGCTTTCCTGCGCCGCTGGTTTGAGAATTATGAGACCTATATCACCTATTTCTATAATAAGTGGGTAGTCTTCCTCCTCATCGCAGCCCTGCTGGAACTGTATACCACGCATCGCATCTCTCATGAACTGAAGAAGGAAAACAATCAGTAATATAGAAAGGACGAGAAAAAAGCTTTCGGTGGCCAACAGGAGTGCAAACAAAACATAAATCTTGTAAGAATGAATTAAATTGCTGCAATTTATTTCGTCAGTTCAAATTAAGATTGTACTTTTGTTCACCGAAAGTGATATAGATAGCTTATGAATAGAATATTTTACGCATTCATTGCCTTGATGGCACTTGCATCTTGTGCCAACAGTTACGATATCTCGGGTACTTCTAACGTAAGTACTCTGGACGGACGCATGCTGTACCTTAAGATACTGGAAAACAACGATTTCAAGAACGTGGATTCTTGCGATGTAGTGCACGGACAGTTCCATTTTCAGGGTTCTGTCGACTCTATGAAGATGGCGAATATCTTCATGGATGATGACCCTGTGCTGCCGCTGGTGCTGGAGAGTGGAAGCATTACGGTGAAGCTCGATGATACACAGCAGGTGGTAAGCGGTACTCCTATGAACGATAAACTCTTCGGATTCTTCAAGAAATACCAGCAGATTCAGAATCAGTTGCGCGAACTGGTACACAAGCACGACCAGGCTATCATGAACGGTAGCGATATGGTGGCTGTCAACAAGCATCTGAACGAGGAATCCATCCGCCTCTCTGAGCAGGAAGACAAGCTCATCACTTCGTTTGTTACCGACAACTTCAACAATGTGCTGGGACCGGGCGTCTTCTTCCTCGTTACAATGGGCAACCAGTATCCGATGCTCTCTCCTTGGATTGAGGATATCATGAGCAAGGCTACCGACTATTTCAAGAACGATCCTTATGTAAAGGACTATTATAAGAAAGCTCAAGAGAATCAGGAGATTATGAACGGTACACGAGATGCGCAGAGCGGCATGCAGCCAGAGATGGAAGCGGCTCCACAGGTAAATCCTGATGCGGCTCCGGCACCTACAGCCAACGAACTGGCTGCGCCTACGATTCCTGAAAAACAGGAAGGTCAGGAGTAGAAACAGGGCTCTTTCAAAGTCTTGGGCATTAACATCTTGTAAAACTCTTCATTTTATAAGTTTAGTAATATGAAATTAATCAAGAATGGAACCATTATAAATGAGGGTCGCTCTTTTGTGGGCGACCTCTTGTTGGATGGTGAATTTATCAAGGAGATATATGAAGGCGAGGCACCCCGTGGCAATTACGATGAAGTCATCGATGCCTCGGGGTGTTTTGTTTTGCCGGGTGTGATTGATGATCATGTTCACTTCCGTGAGCCGGGACTTACGCAGAAGGCTGACATCGAGAGCGAAAGCCGCGCTGCTGCCTTTGGTGGTGTGACCAGTTATTTTGAGATGCCTAACACGGTACCTCAGACTACCACTCTGGAGGCCTGGCAGGCGAAGCGGCAGCTGGGTGCTGAGAAGAGTCATGTGAACTACAGTTTCTTCTTTGGTGCTACCAATGATAATGTAAATGATTTTGAACAGCTCGATACGCATCATGTTCCGGGAATCAAGCTCTTTATGGGCTCCAGTACGGGCAATATGCTGGTGGATAAATATGAGGCGCTGCAGGCTATCTTCAAGAAGGCGAAAGAGCTGGATTTGCCGGTGATGACCCACTGTGAGGATACTGAAATCATCAACCGCAACATGCAGCTGGCTAAGCAGAAATGGGGTGAGGACCCTGCCGTAGAACATCATCCGGAAATACGCAGCGAGGAGGCTTGCTATGAAAGCAGCCGTCTGGCGGTGCAGCTGGCTAAGGAAAGCGGGGCGCATCTCCATATCGCCCATGTTACTACGGCTAAGGAACTGGAGTTCTTTGGTAAGGATGAAAATATTACAGGCGAGGCTGTTGTGGCTCATCTCATGTTCTCGGATAAAGATTACGCTGTGAAGGGCGCACGCATCAAATGCAACCCTGCAGTAAAGACCGCTGTTGACCGAGATGCTTTGCGTAAGGCGCTGAGTAATGGTAAGATAACTGTAGTGGGTACCGATCATGCTCCTCATCAGTTGAAGGATAAACAGGGCGGTTGTGCCAAGGCTGCATCAGGTATGCCAATGGTACAGTTCTCACTGGTAAACATGCTGAAACTTGTTGACGAAAAGGTAATCAGTATCGAGCGCCTGGTTGAACTGATGTGCCATAATCCAGCCCGTCTGTTCCATATCAGTCAGCGCGGCTTCCTGCGTCCGGGTTATAAGGCAGATGTCGTTGTGGTGCGCAAGGGAGAGCCTTGGAAGGTGACCGCAGAGGTGATTCAGAGCAAGTGTAAATGGAGCCCTGTAGAGGGTGACGAGTTTGCATGGAAAGTGGAACAGACTTTCTGTAACGGTCGTCTTATCTACGACAAAGGCGTGTTTGATGCCGCCAGCAGAGGAGAGGAACTGGAGTTCAGAAACAATTCCTGAAAATGGAAATCTTACGGGGATTATAAAATAAAATATCGTATCGGATGCGAAGAATAGTATACAGTATAAGCGAAATTGAGCCATATATCAACTGGCTATACTTTTATCATGCCTGGGGATTGAGCGGCAAACCTCGTGGGGAAAAGGAAAAAATGAAGGCTGAGGCGCTCGATATGCTCCATTCATGGGAAGGCGAATATCATACCTATGCCGTCTTCGGACTCTTCGAGGCGAACAGCGAGGGGGATGATATCTGGCTGGAAGGGCAGAAAGTCCGCTTCCCGATGCTCCGTCAGCAGCATCCGGCGGCTCAGGGAGAACCCAATCTCTGTCTGGCTGATTTCATCCGTCCTCTGGGCAGTGGAATAACAGACCGGCTGGGTATCTTCTGTACGACGGTAGATGGCAGTCTGGAAAAGAAATATCGCTCGGACGACTACCTCAACATGATGGCACAGACACTCTGCGACCGGTTGGCTGAAGCCACGGCAGAGAAGTTGCACGAAGAGGTGAGACGCAGCATCTGGGGCTATGCTCCCGACGAGCAGCTGAGCATCGAAGACCAGCATCAGGAGCGCTATCAGGGCATCCGTCCGGCTATAGGATATCCTTCGCTGCCCGATACCAGTGCCAACTTCATCATCGACCAGCTCATCGATATGAGTCAGGTGGGCATCCGGCTTACCACAAGCGGAATGATGACGCCTCATGCCAGTGTTTCGGGGCTGATGTTTGCACATCCCAAGTCGCGGTATTTCGAACTGGGACGGATAGGAGACGACCAGCTTCGCGACTATGCACAGCGCAGAGGAGTGCCCGTGCAGGCAATGAAAACGTATCTTCAATCAAGTTTGATCAAGAAATGATAGCAAGAATATTGATACCCGTAGTGGTATTCACCCTGTTGCCGTATCTGTGGATATATAAAAGGTATGGCAAGTTACGGCTGAAGAGTCTCTGGCAGCGGGTGCTCTTCTGGTTGCCGGCTTTCGTGGTTATCGCCTACAGCGCATATATCACGATACTGCCCAACTTCCTGCCACGCAATCCGGTGCTCATCGACATCTGGTTTGTGATGATGGCAGTATGTGCGGTTCCGCAGTTTGTCTTCAGCCTGTTCAGTGTCTTCGGTTGGTGCTGTATGAGGCTTCTCCACGGCCATCGCAACTGGGGCAAGCTCCTCGGACTGGTAGTGGGAGCGGTGGCGTTCTTCTGCTTCATCTACGGATTTACCGAAGGCTTTCCTAAGATGCAAGTCAAGCGAATCACCATCTATGTACCCAATCTGCCGAAGTCTTTCGAGGGCTATCGCATCGTTCAGTTCAGCGATATCCATCTCGGGTCATACTATGGCTGGCGTGGTCATCTGCCTCAGCGCGATATCGACAGCATTAATGCCGAGAAGCCTGATCTGATTTGCTTTACGGGTGATTTACAGAATGTTACGCCCGATGAATTGCCTGAGTATCAGGCGCTGCTCAGCAGTCTGAAAGCCAGAGATGGCGTGATGAGTGTGCTGGGCAATCACGATTACACCTATTATATGGATGTAGATGAAGAGCAGGAGATAGCTGCGCTCGAGAAGCGGATGCAGGACTTCCAGCGGAGTTGCGGATGGCGCCTGCTGATGAATGAACATGTGGCGGTGCATAGAGGCGCTGACAGTATCTATGTAGCTGGTACAGAGAACTATGACAAGCCAAAGCGCACCAACGTAAGGAAGGCGCTGTATGGCATCAGACCGGGCTCTTTCGTGCTGATGCTGCAGCATATGCCGAAGCAGTGGCGCGAGACCTGGCCTTCTACTATTAATAAGGAGAAGGATGAGGATGGCGATGTGATAGGACCTGACAGGAAGGATTCGCTGGTCGTAGCACCGCAGCTTACATTGAGCGGGCATACGCATGCGGGGCAGATCAGTATTCTGGGCCTGCGTCCGTCGATGTTTACTCCTTATGATTACGGCCTCTTCGAGGAGGAGGGTTGCCAGCTCTATACCACATCGGGTCTGGGCGGTACCGTTCCAATCCGCATAGGGGCTACGGCAGAAATCGTGGTCATCACACTCAAAAGAAAATGAGGAGTGTTGAGTGTTGAATGTTAAATGTTGAGTGTTAAATTATTCATTCTTAAATAAAAAATGAAGTACTTATATCGTCTGTATCAACTTGTAATATGCTTGCCTATCCTGTTGGTAGCTAGCGTTTTAACCAGTTTAACTACTGTTTTGGGATGTATGCTGGGCAATGGCCATTTCTGGGGTTATTATCCCGGCAAGTATTGGTCCTGGCTTTGGGTCCGCATCCTCCTCCTGCCTGTAAAGGTAGAGGGACGTGAGCATCTCAAGAAGAACCAGAGTTATGTTTTCGTGGCCAATCATCAGGGCGCTTTCGATATCTTCCTGATATACGGTTTTCTGGGCAGAAACTTCAAGTGGATGATGAAGAAGGGCTTGCGCAAAGTGCCTCTCATCGGTATCGCCTGTGAGTATGCGCACCACATCTTTGTAGACAAGAGCGGACCTTCTAAGATCCGTGCTTCTTATGACCGTGCTCGCGAGGTGCTTAAAGAGGGCATGTCGCTGGTGGTATTCCCTGAGGGTGCCCGTTCGTTTACGGGGCACATGGGCGTGTTCCGCCGCGGTGCTTTCATGCTTGCCGATGAACTGCAGTTGCCGGTATGTCCGCTTACCATCAATGGCAGTTTTGATGTGAAGCCTCGCATGAAGGACATCTACTGGGCTTTCTGGCATCCTCTGAAGCTCACCATTCATGAGCCTATCGAGCCGATAGGCAAGGGAGCTGACAATATCAAGAACCAGATGAACAAGAGCTATGAGGCAATCATGAGCGGGCTTGACAAGAAATATCAGGGTTTTGTAGAGAATCCGGACCAATAATTTCGGGTTTTTGCTTGTTATTTCAAAAATAAGTTGTAATTTTGCATCTGTATTACATTATATAGAATCAGAATCATTAAAATTAGAAGAAGTTATGAGTGATAGCATAGTAATCATTCCTACATATAATGAGAAGGAAAACATCGAGAAAATCATCCGTGCTGTCTTCGGTCTCGAAAAGCAGTTTGATATCCTCGTTATCGATGACGGAAGTCCTGACGGTACTGCTGCCATTGTTAAAGGCTTGATGGCTAATGAGTTTGCCGGTCGTCTGCATATCCTGGAGCGTTCGGGTAAGCTCGGTTTGGGTACAGCCTATATCATGGGCTTCAAATGGTCATTGAAGCAGGGCTATGACTTCATCTTCGAGATGGATGCCGACTTCAGTCATGATCCTAATGATTTGCCTCGTCTCTATGCGGCAACTCACGATGAGGGGTATGATGTGGCTGTAGGCTCAAGATATATTTCGGGTGTGAACGTGGTCAACTGGCCTATCGGACGCGTATTGATGAGCTATTTCGCTTCTAAATACGTACGTATCGTAACCGGATTTAAAGTGAATGATACCACAGCTGGATTCGTCTGCTACCGACGTAAGGTATTGGAAACCATAGATTTGGATGCTATCCGCTTCAAGGGCTATGCTTTCCAGATAGAGATGAAATATACGGCTCATCGAATAGGTTTCAAGATCAAGGAGGTACCTGTCATCTTTGTTAACCGTCGTGAAGGTGTGAGCAAGATGAGTGGTGGCATCTTTGGTGAGGCTTTCTTTGGTGTGATGCGACTGCGCCTGGATGGCTGGTTCAAGAAATATCCGAAGAAGGATTAATACTCAGTAATCAGTAATCACTAATCAGTACTTGGATGGAAATCCAAAAGATAGAAAAAACATACGGGCGTTCGCCACAGGCGGATGCCCTCTTTGATTTGATGGGGAAGAAGTCGGTTCATTCCATTTTTCTCCAGGGTTTGCTGTGCTCTTCGGCTCCGATGTTCTTTGCTTCTCTGCAAGGGAAGATGAGGCGTTCGGTACTCTTCGTACTGGATGATGCCGATGAAGCAGGCTATTTTTTTCACGATCTCACTCAGATGATGGGGCAGGAGAAGGTCTTCTTCTTTCCTTCCAGCTATCGGCGTGCCGTGAAATACGGGCAGCGTGATGCTGCGAACGAAATCCTACGTACGGAGGTGCTGGCGCGCCTCTCTTCGGGAGGACATTTCCTGGTAGTCACTTATCCCGATGCACTGGCAGAACTCGTTGTGGCTAAGCAGAATCTTGATGAACGGATTCTGAAACTGACTGTAGGCCAGCAGATTGCTCAGACCGATGTGGTTCATACCCTGCGCGATTTCGAACTCAAAGAAACCGATTATGTTTATGAACCGGGCCAGTTTGCCGTGCGTGGAAGCATCCTTGATGTCTATTCCTACAGCTGCGAATATCCGTTCCGTATCGACTTCTTCGGCGATGAGATTGACACCATCCGTACCTTTGATGTTGAGACCCAGCTCTCGCAGGCGAAGCGCACAGAGATAGAAATCGTGCCCGAACTCGCCCATATCGAGAGCAACAAGCAGTGTTTCCTCAATTTCCTCTCCGAAAGTACGCCAGTCGTTGCGAAAGACCTTTCTTTCGTTTGCGACCGCATCGGTCAAATCTATACCGAAGGCTTCTCATCGCAAAGCCTTACCGAGCAGCTGGAGGGAGCTACTGAGGTAGAGGCTGAGCGCATCAGACATGACATGAAGACCGAGCTCAACCTCGTTTCTCCGCTCGATTTCAAGAAGGCAGTAGCGGCTCATCTCCGTATCGAATTCGGCAAGGTCGCTCCGTCAGAGAGTTCGGCTGTGATACCTTTTAATATCGCTCCACAGCCTCTTTTCCATAAGAATTTCAATTTGCTTTGTCAGACTCTGGAGGATTTCCTGCTCCAGGGTTACACCTTATATATATTGGCAGATAGCCAGAAGCAGCAACAGCGCCTGAAGGATATCTTTGAAAGCGAAGAGCTGAAGCGCTACGCCATCCGTTTTACACCGGTAGACAAGACGCTTCATGAAGGCTTTACTGACCATGACAAGAAGTGCTGTTTCTTTACCGATCATCAGATTTTTGACCGTTTTCATAAATATAACCTGCGCTCAGATAAAGCGAGAGCCGGCAAGATGGCACTCACCATGAAGGAACTGCAGGAGATGGAAGTGGGAGATTTTATCGTGCATGTAGACTTCGGTATCGGCAAGTTCGGCGGTCTGGTTAGGGTTCCTGCGGGCAACAGCTATCAGGAAATGATCCGCATCGTCTATACGAACAATGACAAGGTGGATGTTTCTATCCACTCGCTTTATAAAATCAGCAAATATCGCCGCAGCGATACCGGTACTCCGCCTCGCCTGTCTACACTGGGTACAGGTGCCTGGGATAAACTCAAGGACAAAGCTAAGAAGCGAATCAAGGACATTGCGCGCGACCTGATCAAACTCTATGCCCAGCGCCGACGGGAGAAGGGATTCGCCTTCAGTGCCGACAATTATCTGCAGCATACGCTGGAGGCTTCCTTCCTGTATGAAGATACGCCAGACCAGAATAAGGCTACTCAGGAGGTGAAGAAGGATATGGAGAGCGGCAGACCGATGGACCGTCTGGTTTGTGGCGATGTGGGCTTCGGCAAGACTGAGGTTGCCATCCGTGCAGCCTTCAAGGCAGCGTGCGACAGCAAGCAGGTCGCGGTGCTGGTGCCTACTACCGTTCTGGCTTTCCAGCACTATCAGACTTTCAAAAAGCGTCTGGAAGGCATGCCTGTAAGGGTAGACTATCTCAGTAGAGCCCGTACAACGAAGGAAACCAGAGAGGTGCTTGACGCCCTGAAAGAGGGTAAGATTGATATCCTCATAGGTACGCATAAGCTGATATCAAAGACCGTGAAATGGCATGACCTGGGACTGCTCGTCATCGATGAAGAGCAGAAGTTCGGTGTGTCTACCAAAGAGAAACTCCGTCAGCTTAAGGTAAATGTCGATACACTCACGATGAGTGCCACTCCGATTCCGCGAACCCTCCAGTTCTCTCTGATGGGCGCCCGGGATATGAGTATCATGCGCACTCCGCCACCTAACCGTTATCCGATTCATACCGAACTGGTAACGTTTAGTAGTGAAGTTATCTGCGATGCCATCAATTTCGAGATGAGCCGAAACGGACAGATTTATTTCGTATGCGATAGAATATCCAAGCTTCCGGAGCTCAAGATGCTCATCGAGAAGCATATCCCAGACTGTAGGGTAGCAATCGGTCACGGACAGATGAAGCCTGAGGATTTGGAGAAAATCATCATGGGCTTTATCAATTACGATTATGACGTACTGCTTTCTACCACTATTGTAGAGAACGGTATCGACATTTCCAATGCCAATACGATTATCGTGAGCGATGCTCATCACTTCGGATTGAGTGACCTGCATCAGATGCGTGGACGCGTAGGAAGAAGCAACAAGAAGGCTTTCTGCTATCTGATGGCGCCACCTAAGAGTGCACTTACTCCTGAGGCGCGTCGCCGTCTGGAGGCTCTGGAGACGTTCAGCGAACTGGGTAGCGGCTTCAATCTCGCCATGCAGGACCTGGATATCCGCGGTGCGGGTAATCTGCTGGGCTCTGAGCAGAGCGGTTTTATGGAAGATCTGGGTTATGAAACCTACCAGAAGATTCTCTCTCAGGCTGTCACAGAGTTGAAGAACGAGGAGTTCTGTGATCTTTATCAGGAGAAGATGGATGAAGGTGCCCAGCTTACGGGTGATGATTTCGTTGACGATTGTGGCATAGAGAGTGATCTGGAGATGTATTTTCCTCAGACCTATGTGCCGGGTGACAGTGAGCGCATGCTCCTTTATCGTGAACTGGACCGTCTGGAGAGCGATGAGGAAGTAGAAGCTTACCGCAAGCGTATGATAGACCGTTTTGGTCCTGTGCCTCATGAAGCAGACGAACTGATGCATGTGGTAGGTCTGCGTAGGGTAGGCAAGAAGCTAGGTTGCGAGAAGATTATTCTCAAGCAGGGCTATATGCAGATGCAGTTTGTGAGCAATGTAAACAGTCCGTTCTACAGAAGTCAGATGTTTAATCGCATACTAGCTTACGTTACCAGCCATATTCAAGATTGTGTTCTGAAGGAAAAATTCAACAAGCGAATGCTTCGCATCAATGATGTGAAGACTGTAGGGCAGGCTGTAAATCTGTTGAATCAGATATCGCAGATAGATTTAGGTAATGAAAAGAAATAATCTGTGTCTACAGTCTATGGGTAAAATCCTGTATCAATTGTGGAAGTAGACAATAAAACAGACTGTTGATTTATACTGAAAGGTTAGAAATCTGACAACGTTACATGATGATATGTCAACTTTACATGATGATATGTTTCAGTTTAGTGAATAAAAAAAACATTGGAATCTCAATATCCCTATTGAACTCCAATGTTTTATTTTTTTGTATAAGTAAAAGATGATGATAAGCGTTTCACAACGCATTTTGAATTTTTCTGTTGCAAAGATACTACTTTTCATTATAATATAGGGGGTAATATTTGGTATTTTATGGGGTAATATTTGATTTAATTTATAAAAATGACACTGAAAATACACTTATATAACAAATAATACCTGTAGAATGAACTATTTTATTGGATAAAAATAAAAAAATAGTGGAAAAACACATGAAAAAGTTCTTTATTTCATTTTTTATTTGTACCTTTGTTCAGGCATACAACAATTTTAAATATATATATAAACATGAGACAGAAAAAGTACATCTTAAGCGAGCAGGAACTTCCTACTCAGTGGTACAACATTCAGGCAGATATGCCTAACAAGCCATTGCCACCGTTGAACCCTCAGACACACCAGCCAATGAATGCTGATGATTTGTCACACGTATTTAATAAGGAGTGCTCAAAGCAGGAACTTGATACAGAGCACGCCTGGATTGATATTCCGGAAGATGTGCTGGAGAAGTACACCTTCTACCGTTCAACCCCTCTTGTACGTGCTTACGCCCTTGAGGAGGCACTCGGTACTCCGGCGCATATCTATTTCAAGAATGAGAGTATCAATCCGTTAGGCTCTCATAAAATCAATTCTGCCATTCCTCAGTGCTACTACTGTAAGCAGGAGGGTGATACCAATGTCACTACAGAGACTGGTGCAGGCCAGTGGGGTGCAGCCCTCTCTTATGCAGCAAAACTCTACGGCCTGGAGGCAGCAGTTTATCAGGTAAAGATTACCATGCAGCAGAAACCATACCGTTCCAGCATCATGCGTACGTTTGGAGCCACTGTAGAGGGTTCTCCTTCCATGAGTACACGCGCAGGTAAGAACATTATCACACGTGATCCTCATCATCCTGGTTCGCTCGGTACTGCCATCAGTGAGGCTGTTGAGCTGGCTACAACCACACCGGGCTGTAAGTATACGCTGGGTTCTGTGCTCAATCATGTGGCACTTCACCAGACCATCATCGGTCTAGAGGCAGAGAAGCAGATGGCGATGGCAGGTGAGTATCCTGATCAGGTGATTGCTTGTTTCGGTGGTGGTAGTAACTTTGGTGGTATTGCCTTCCCATTCCTCCGTCACAACTTCACAGGCGAGCGCCATACAGAGTTTATAGCTGCAGAGCCGGAGAGCTGTCCTAAGCTGACTCGCGGTAAGTTCGAGTATGATTTCGGTGATGAGGCAGGTTACACTCCATTGCTGCCAATGTTTACTCTGGGTCATGATTTCAAGCCTGCCAACATTCATGCAGGTGGTCTCCGTTATCATGGTGCTGGTATGATTATCTCCCAACTTCTGAAGGATGGTTATCTGCATGGTGTAGATATCCCTCAGCTGGAGTCATTCAAGTCAGGTATGCTCTTCGCTCAGACCGAGGGTATCATTCCTGCTCCAGAGAGCTGTCATGCGATTGCAGCCACTATACGTGAGGCTCTGAAGGCTAAGGAAGAGGGCAAGGAGAAGGTTATCCTGTTCTGTCTCTCAGGTCATGGTCTTATCGATATGCCGTCTTACGATAGCTTTATCAATGGCGATTTGCACGATTATTCTGTGAGTGATGAAGAAATCCAGCAGTTCCTCAAGGATGTGCCAAAGGTTGACTAATTTTCAGTTAACAGTTAATAGTTTATAGTTTATAGCAAACAGTTGACAATTATTCTTTGAGATATATTGAAATAACAATATCACATTATAAAAGAAGCCAGGCTGCGAAAAGCAACCTGGCTTTTTATTTAGAGATTCTATTCTCAGTTCGAGACTTCTATCTTCATTAGAAGTTCAACCACTCTTCGATAGCCTTAGCGATGACATCGAAGCTTGTGGTAGGCTCGAAGCGGGCTACAACCTGACCCTTCTTGTTAACGAGGAACTTGGTGAAGTTCCACTTGATATCGGCACTCTCCTTGTAGTTAGGATCAGCCTCGCTCAACATCTTGTCGAGAACAGGGTAGAGAGGATGGTTCTCGTCCCAACCAGCAAAGCCCTTACATTCTTTCAGAAATTTGAAGAGAGGGGCAGCATCGTCTCCGTTTACCTTGATCTTCTTGTAGCGCTGGAACTCTGTGCCGTATGTAAGCTTGCAGAACTGATGAATGCTTTCATCTGTACCAGGGGCTTGCTGACCAAACTGGTTGCAAGGAAAATCAAGTATTTCGAAACCTTGAGAATGATAGGTCTCATAAAGTTTCTCCAGTTCCTCATACTGAGGGGTGAAACCACACTTTGTGGCGGTGTTAACGATGAGCAGCACTTCGTTGGCATACTCCTTGAGGGAAACATCCTTTCCCTTTCTGTCTTTAACAGAAAATTCGTAAACAGTTCTCATTTTTTTTATCTTTATGTATGTGTTATCTATATTTCCGATCTCAACTTATGTGATCTAGAGTGCAAAGATACTACTTTTCTCTTAGAATACTTCAAGAGTTTTTTTAAAAATTCTAAAAATCGAACAAAATCATAGATGAAGGAATAAGCATAACTGAACTTTCGCAAGTTTTGTCCCATACGCCCTGAAAGGGCAGAAGCCCCTAGCCCAGGGCATCGCCCTGGGTAATTGGACTCAAACCTGTCGCCCTGTAAGGGCAAAAGCTTTAAAACTCCAGATAAAACATAAAGCTTTTGCCCTTACAGGGCGTCTTGCTGATTGCCATCATACCCAGGGCGTTACCCTGGGCTAGGAGCTTTTGGGCCTTCAGCCCGTACTTGAACCACATGCGAAAGTTCTGTGCGTAATATATATAATGTAGATAGTATCGCAGTTAAGAGTATATAGATTCCGTTGATAATTGGGTTTGTGAATAGAAAGGTGTGTAGCTTATAAGACTACATAACGGCCTGCATGAAAGTTATAAAAATAAAAAATGCAGGATTTTCACAAACCCTGCATTTCTTTTTCTTTACCTCTTTTTCCTCAAAAAAACAAAGAAAAAGAGGTTTACGATTAATCTATCATTTAACTTTTCTAAGAACTTGTTGCAAAGATACTACATTTTCTTGTAACACCAAACTTTTTCTCAGTTTTTTTTCAGTAAAAAGGGAAAATTAATCAAATACCCCCCCATTTTTATACTTTTTTGCAATATTCGGTCAAAAAACAAAGCAAAATGGCTCAATTTTATGACTATTCTGCTTTTTTCCTTGCTTGAACGTTTTGCTGTGTACGATAACAAAGAAGGCTGTGCCCGACAACAACTGAAGATATGTCCTGTAATATGTATTACTTTTTTGTCAATACAGATAAAAGCAGCCATCAGTAATGATGACTGCTTTCATCTGTAATGATGCGGGCTATCCCTGCGTTCTGTTTCGGTATTCAGTAGGCACGATACCCGTTTCTTTCTTGAATACCTTCGAGAAATACTTAGGGTCGGTGAAACCTACTGCAAAGGCGATGCTGCTCAGTGTATCGTCTGTCTTGCGCAACATCTCGCATGCCTTCTTGATACGTATATGGCGAACGAAGTCTACCGGTGTCATTCCGGTCGTTGCTTTCACCTTATTATATAGTACGCTTCGGCTCATACCGATTTCGTTCGAGATATCATCTATCTTGAGTTCCGGGTTGCCTGCATTTTCAACAATAAACCTGAAGGCACGCATCATGGTTCTGTCCTGCATCTGTGCCGCCATAAATGCCAGCTCGCTGTTTGGGTCAACCGCTTCGTTTTCGGCATTTGTTTCTTCCTGGTTAAGAGCAGGCTGAGGAACAACTGTAGGCAGTATTCGCAAGGCTGCTATGGCATCTTTATCGCCAGCTTCCTTCAGCTTTCTGATGATATCCACCTGAATGTTGCGGCGCTGGGTGAGGATAGCCTCTATTCGGCCGAGCAGATAAGGGGTAGAGAATGGCTTGGTGATATAGGCATCAACACCTTCATCAAAGCCTCGCTGCTGATCTTCTACGCTTGCCTTGGCTGAGAGAATCATCACAGGGATGTTGTTGAGGGTGGTATCCTGCTTGATCTCGTGAATCATCGACAAACCATCCATCACAGGCATGGTAACGTCCGTGAGGATAAAGTCTGGTATCTCCTTGCGGGCCATCACCAAACCTGCCTTTCCATTCTCTGAGAGCAGCACGTTATAGGTAGGCGAGAGAATACTGTAGAGGAACTTGCGCAGGTCGGCATTGTCTTCAACTACCAGTACAGTCTGGTCTTTGAGTTTCGTTTCTTCCTGTGCTTCTTTCTGTTCCTTGCCCATTCCTTCCAGTCGTTCAGCCTCTTCATCCTTATCTTCTTTCTGTTTATTTACTTCTTCCAGATAGTCGGATGCATTGCGGTCGTCAATCTGTCCGTTCTCTTTCTCCCTTTCTGTCAGGTCGTAATCTTCCTCGGTCAGACCGCTGTTCGTATAGAAGTCTGCCTTGTTGCCGTATCTCTGAGCCTTGTCCAGCATTACCAGCATTTCGTTGGCATTGTTTATTACCATTCTCAGCAGTTCCTTGCCCTTTCGGGTGATACCCGGTTCGGTATCCAAAACGGTTTTTACCGGGGCTCCGATGAGCGTTAGAGGGGTTCTCAGACGGTTGGCTGCATCGTTGTAGAACTCATTCTTCATCACGCTCATCTCGTGGGTTACGTTCTCGCGCTGGCGCTGGTTGTAGGTATAGAAGATTGCGCCTACGATACCGAAGAGCAGGAGCAGCATGAGAAGCTTGCCCCAGATGCTTTCCCAGAAGGTAGGGCGCACTTCGATAGGCAATTCTGCCACATACTTGCTCCATACACCGTGAGAGTTGGTGGCTCTCACCTTGAGTACGTAATCGCCATGACTGATACGGTTAAAGCCGATGCTATGGCTGCTTCCGTTTGATATCCACACGCCTGGAGCTGTATAACCATCTATGCGATAGAGATATTTGGTCTGATACTTACGCTGATAGTCGAGCGATGCGAAGTTGATGGTCAGATTTCGCTTGTTGGCAGGAATCACCACTTTATCCTTGTGCAGGATAGGTTCCGACTCCTTCTCTCCGCTATAATGGAGGGAACTGAAGATGACTTTAGGCTGGTAGTTGCTCTTCTTCAGCGTAGCCGGATTGAAGGTAATCAGTCCCATCGGGGTACCTACCGAGATGTTGTTGCTTGCCGGATCGTGGTAAGGACGGCTTTGCGAGAACGACATGTTGAAGTCGAAGTCGTTAGGTCCGAACACATTGCACTGGCCCGTTTTCGGGTTTACGCAGTCGATACTCGATTCTCTGATTACCCAGATTCTTCCCTGGTTGTCTTCTACCATGCCCTGTACGATGCCTTCGTTAATATCGATGGCATGGAAGTATTTCATCTTCAGGTTGTCTTGCAGGAGCGATTTGCTCACAATCTCTTCCATCAAACCGCCCTGTTGCGAGATATACATCTTGCCGCTGGTGTGCTCCATGATATTGTTCATATCGTTTGCAGCCAGACTAGTTGTATCGTTCGGTATGTAGTAGGTCTTGTGGTAATTGATCTTTCTTGCGTTTGTAAAGGCATCACTGAAGGTGAAGAGACCATCTGTAGTTCCTACGAGAATGGTTCCCGTAGTGGTGCAGCAGATGCGGCGTATGCGGTCGTAGTGCTGTTTCTCCCAAGGCAGTCCGTTTCGTTTACTGATGAAGCTGATACTGCCGTCTGCTGCCTCGTTAACAAGTGCCAGCCCACCTCCGTAGGTACCTATCCAGATGCGTCCGGTACGGTCGGCTACAATGTCTTGTATCTTGTCGAACGGCAGCGATGACGGGTTGTTGGCATCATAAACAAAGTGTCTTACCTGCATTTTATCTATCAGATAGACACCATTTCCGTTGGTTCCTATCCATGCTCTTCCCTTGATATCGAAGTGGATAGACATGATGCCCTTCTCGTCGAAGTTTACTTGCTGTGGCACAATCTGTCCGCTTGGCGACAGGTATCCGATGCTTTGGTAGGATGCGTTGAGCACCTGGATTACTCCGTTGTGATAACCAGCCCAGATATGTCCGTCTGGCGATGCATTCACCGAGAACACTTCGTCTTCGCCCACATCCAGCTTGTTGATAATGTAAGGGTGATATTTGAAGACTACCTGTGTCAGGTCGTGAGAGCCTGTCAGCCAGAGGATTCCCTGGTCTGAGAGTACATATTTCGTAATCTTCGGTATGCGGTAGTTGCCCGATGAATTGCTTCTCAGCAGATAAGGCACCAGTTTTCCTGCCTTGCGGTCAAAATAACTGAAGGTTCCTCCTCTTGGCACTACCCAGAGGGTCTTGTGTTCATCTTGTGTGATAAAATTGCTTTCGCAGGTTGTGCGGTCCATCGGGTCGTCCTGGTCGGCAAAGAGCCACTGTTTCTGTCCGGTCTTCGGATTGACGAGGGTTACTCCCATGCCGTCAGTGAATGCCCATACCATACCGAAAGCATCGGTATAAATCTTCTTTACCTCTGCCAGAGGCTGACTCGGGCTCTGTACGTTGATGATATCAAACTTGAAGGTGCGCGGGTTGTAGATGACCACACCCAGATTGGTTGCCAGCAGGAGCTGGTAACCTGTATTTTTCAGTTCGTTGATACGGGTTACGCCTTCTGGCATTGGTATCATGGTGAGTCGGTTCTGCAGGTCATATTTTGCCAGTTTACCGTCTTCAGTTGCCAGGAACTCATCTTCTCCCACCCCTCTGAGCCATTTGAAAGGCAGTTTGCTTGGAAATTTCGAGTTGTATATGCATGCGCCTTTGTCGGTAAGCACCCATTCTCTTCCGTGTATATCATGATGGATGTACCATACATTTCCGCTTCTGAGTCCCTTTTTTCCTACTTTGATGAGTTCTATGTTCCGCTCATCAAAGGTTTTTCCTACCGATCGGATGATGTATTTTCCGTCTTCTGAAGTAAACCATGTAGCTCCGTTTTTCATTGGGTATACCTGGCTCACGCGCAGGTCGATGTTGAACTCTTCGTTGAATTTCTGTCCTACAGCAAAGAACCGGCAGAAGTGGGTATCGTATACGTAGAGCTTGCGGTCGTATGTGATACACCACACGTTGTTGCTATAGGATGGTTCTATTTTCAGTATACGGTTGGTTGACAGTACGTCAATATCATCGGGGTTGTCTCTGAAAGTATGAAACTTATAGCCGTCATAGAACGACAGTCCGTTCCATGTACTGAACCACATGAGGTTGTCTTTACCTTGTTTGAGGTCTGAGATGGTATTGGCAGCGAGTCCGTCTGTGATAGAGAATTTTCTCACATCGCAGTAGGGTACAGCTGCTGTCATGATGGTAGAGAGCAGTCCTAATAAGGTGATATATAATTTTCTTTTCATCATTTTTTATTCGTATACGTTTATTAATCGCAACAAAGGTAGTGAAAATAAATGAGATATCGTAGTTTCAGGTGTATTTTTTTTGTTATTGCATTAAATTATTCCACTTTTCATGTTATAGGGGTAATATTTGGTTGATTTGCTGTATGTTATGCCTAACAAAAAAAACTCCCCCGATAAATGAATATCGGGGGAGCAGTAGGGATATGTTGTTTTGAATTTGATTACTTCTGAATCATCTTCTTTCCGTTCTTGATGACTACACCCTTGTAAGCCTTGGTTACCTTCTGGCCTGCGAGGTTGTAAACAGGAGCGTTCTTTGCAGCTTCATCTGTTGTAATGTTAGTGATGCCGGTAGATTCAAACTTTTCTACAGCCTTGATAGGGAGAACTTCAGGGATGTTTTTGAATATTACACCGAAAATACCGGTTAAGGTATATTTCTCTCCTTCTGTTAATTTTGAAACACCACCAATACCGCTAAACTTATCGTAAATCATAATCTTGTTTTCACCATCATTAGCATAGTAGTTGAATTTACCTGCAGTATACTCTTCTTTGCTGAATGTGAACTCCTTAATCTTGATAAGGTCGTTGGTGTATTTGCCATCAAGGATGTCCTTTACAGTTGCAATAACAGGTTCAGCAGCTTCGTTGCTCTCTGTGATTTTGAGATTTTCGCCGTTTGTTTCCTTGCTTGCTGACAGATAAGGAATTCCTGCGTCATAAGCCAAATTTACCTTAACAGTACCGCTAATGATGCTGTTTACAGGCATATCGATTCCTAAAGTTCTCATTTCGATAGCAGTATCACCTTCACGTACGTAAGTATTTACGGTTCCCTTGTAGCTGTTTACGTATAATACCTTTGCGTTTGTGAGTTTGAGGTTGATGTAATCCTTAGCTTCTTTATTGTTAGCCAAGAGTTCCTTTACACTTGCTGCATCGGTGTACTCTATCTTGGTACCAGCGAGCGTAACTTTGATAGACTTGATTTGGGTGTTGCCAGCAATTGTATATACAACTTTGTTTGCATCACCAGTCCAAGAACCTTTATTATTAGTACCTACGTCAGCATTGTTATTATCATTCCATCTTTTATTTATAATGTCGATAGAAGCAATCTTCTTGTCAGCAGGTGCTTGAATCGTAAGCGTTCCACTGTACATTCTGAGACGTGGTGAACTACTCCAGATTCGGTTATCATTCGAACCAGAAGTTTTTGCAGAAACTGTTACAGAAATACCATTAGTTGTACATGTCATGGCTTTGGTGATATCTCCATCTTTAGAATCTGAAGAAGATGTACCTGTCAGTTCTGGGAAGAGTGTTTTGTAATCATTGTCAAAGTCAAAAGTTACTTCCTGTGCAAACGTAACGCTAGCTACGAATGCCAGAACCAATGTTAATGAATAGCGTAAAAATTTGTTCATAACTTAATAATTTTAAAGGTTAAACGATTAATTAACAGTTGAAACTCATTTGTTGAGTTGATTCTTAGAAATTACTTTGTCCTAAAAGTATGATCTTAGAATTATTACTGATGCAAAGATACACAAAATATCGAAACAATGTGTTAAGATTGTGTTAAATATTTGATACAGAGAAAGATACACCATTAAAATAGAAATTAATACCATTAAAAAATAGCTTTTTTCTAAAGAATAGGGATTTCCCCCTCAGTTTGTATCCTTTTCCCCTTTGTGGTAGCCGCAAAAACTACTACCTTTGCATCGAGTTCAAGAAAGAATGCTGTTCTTCAAGAGCTCAAAAGTATAGAAGATATAAGAATATAAATAACTTAACTGATAAATTGATATGAAAAAGTTTAAGCAGATATGGATGTGGATGGCGATAGCTGTTGCATCTTTCTCATTCACCTCGTGTGATGATGACGATTACTGGTATGATGATTATTATTGGTATGATGACTATAATCATGGTGGCTGGGGATGGAACCAGGACTACTGGAATAATGGTTCTAACAGCTCTCAGAACAATTACCTGCTGTCGGAGGCTCAGACCCTTATTGGCGACTGGAGAGGCTCTGTGCTGCTCTCTGAACTTGCTGAGGACGGCCAGTCTCGCAATAACTACAGTTTCATTGCCGAGATGACGTTCTATCAGGCGGGTGATAAGGTAAACTCGCTCAGTGGTAATGGTGTAGAAGTGGATTATGCCGATGATGGAAGCTATGAATCCCAAACTCTGAAGTTTACCTGGTACATCGATAAGAATGGTGATATTTATATCCGTTATAATTCTGGTGCTACCTATGTGATGGATGCAGGTGCTAAGCAGTATGGTTTCTATCTGGGTGATGAAAAGGGCCAGGATGTGTTCTATGGTTATATGATAGGAACAGGTAAGGCTAAGGGTGATGTGATGCAAATCGATCTGGAGCGTTACGATCCGAGTGGAGCCCGTAAGAAGACCCGTTCTGCTGCAACCGATTCCGTAGCTCCTAGCTTCGGTAAGGCTACCGGTAGGGCATTCATGCCACATGCAATCAAGAAGTTGCCGAGAAGATGATGATATAAACCAAGAAATCCGCTCTCTCATTGATTTGAGAGAGCGGATTCTTTGTTTGTATATAGCCTTTTATTTAAAGCCCCAAAGTTTCTTGAGAGCTTCTGCATCTACGTTTTCCACTTCCTTCTCGGTTTTATCAGGGAGATTACAGAAGAAGTCGATGCCGGTTTTATCTTCCAGCGTCTTGATGTTTACGACATAGTTGCCGAGCTGGTCGCCTTTTTCAAATGCCTTGTTCTCGTGAGGGAACCAATAGCCGAAAGCGCTGTATGTATACTGGTTGGTGCTCTTGTTTAGCTCCTTTTTCAGTACAGCTACAAAGAAATACTTTGGTATTGGGATATAGCCTGGCTTCTGGGTTTCGCTAGAAGCACCCTTCTTCTTCCAGCCCAGGAGATTACTCTCGCTGCCTACCGGGTCGATAGTACCGCCCTTCACGATAAACAGGGTATCAGAATCAATCTTTGGAGCCTTGGTACGAAGATCTTCCTCCATTTTATACCATGTTCCACGCTCGTTGAAATTGGCATATTGAGGCTGCATGTTGGTCATGAAGAAAGTCTGCTTCTGCTGGGTAAGGTTCAGCTTGCGGTCAGCAGAAGGGCAGATATGACCATGGTCAAAGCCTTGATCTGTAGGAGTAGGGTCTTCTGTAAAATCTGTAATTCCCCATTGTTCTTTCAGATCTGTATCCCATGGATACTTGCGCTCGCCTTGACCAGGTTTCCATCTGTCAACGTTAGAAGCCGTGTTTCCTGTATGGAAAGTATAGCAGCTCCATCTCTGGCTCTTCATGTTGTCATCCCATTCTGTAGAATAGTTCAACATACCTGTTGTATTATCCATGTGCACGATGGCATAGCTGGTACCATTATTCTTGAGCTTTGGGAACTCCAGACCGCCGATAGCGTTTCTTACCACTTGTGGCATGTTGGCAGTAGCCACATTCTTGTTTGTATTGTTTTTATCGGTTGATTCACCACCGGTATTGCCGCCTGTGCTTCCACCACCCGTATTACCGCCACCGGTTGTACCGCCGTTTTCAGGAAAATAGAACTGCAGGGTATCGTCAGTGCCGCAGGCAGAGAACGTCATCGCAGCAACGAGTGCGAAGATAAAAAACTTAGTATGCTTCATAATTCTCGATAATGTTTATTAAGTTAAAGATTTTGTGCTTTCTATATATAGAAATATGTAGAAAATCGATTGTATGAGGAATTGTAGTGAGAGAAAAAAAGTGCATTCCTACGTATATGCAACTACGCTGGAATGCACTCAGTATCTTTGCGATAATAAATATATCCTTATAAAAAAGGTATATTATTACTTCTTCAATTTGCCGTAACGGTTCATGAAGCGGTCTACGCGACCCGCTGTATCAACGAGCTTGCTCTTACCTGTGTAGAATGGGTGAGAAGTGCTAGAGATTTCAATCTTAACAACTGGATAAGTCTCGCCTTCGAACTCAACAGTGTCGTTAGTCTTGCATGTAGACTGAGAGAGGAACATATCGCCGTTAGACATATCCTTGAATACTACAGGACGATAATTCTCTGGATGAATACCTTTTTTCATTTTTCTTTTTTATTTTTATTGGGTTATTAAAATTAGACGTCATGGGGATGCTTGTTGCATCATTTCGTGTCCCTTATCGGGGCATGCCCATTATAGCCTGTTATCAATTTCAGGCTGCAAAGTTACGCTTTTTTCCTGAAACCACCAAATATTTCCTCTTCTTTTTAAGAAATATTTTGGAAATGAGCATAATACGTAGGTTCTCAAGTTATGACAGGCGATGTGTTCTGTTAGGCGTTTCTCCTGCCAACTATGTTTTCGATGGATAAGAAAAAAAATCCCCATCGCCTCTGTTTGTGTAGAGGACGATGGGGATCAGTATTTTTTCTAATACATAATATCTACTAGGGGAATTACTTCAGTGTGATGATGATCTTCTCGATGTAGAGAGCACCTGCCTTATTGTTGAAGAGAGTAAAATACTTGACGTTCTGTGCGCTCAAGTCGAATGTCTCTGTATAAGTCTTGTAATCACCTGAAACCTCATTGGTAGATTTACCTTCGATAGCTGTATCCTTACCATTTGCAGCCTTTGCTGCATAGAGGGTGTAGCTTGGGGCATAGGTAGAAGTTGCTTTTGTTGAGAACAGGATTGTTACGGTCTTGATGTCCTTTGCAAAGGCTGTAGAATTAAACAGGAAGCCTTGTTTGCTAGCATCAGATGCATTACCTTGCATTTGGATACCCTTACCATTTGTTCCGTCAGAAATGCAAATTTTAGCACCTTTAAAGGTGGTGTCGCCAATCTTCCAAGTGTACCAGGTTGATTCGTTTGTAACATTCTGACTATTATAATACTTATCTACAAGTTCTACATCACCGCTCTTGCCACTCAAGATAGATGCGTCTGTCATTTCGATGTTGCCGCTGGCTGGTGTATCAGGTGTTGGGTCTGGCTTAACCTCACCGCCGCCTGTACCTTCACCTTCAATCTTAACGATAGAGCTGGTCTTGTCAACCTCCATGATATCATTTCCGTTCTTGTCGGTGAACTTCATGATCTTACCCAGGATAGTAACCTTCTGACCCACCTTCAAATCTTCCTTAGAAGCGAAGTCTGCACCTTTCAGTCCCTTACCAGAGTAAACCTGCATGTCCTTGCTCTTGCCATCGTCTGAGATGTAATAGGTGATGCTCTTGTATTGGTCATTATAGAAAGCAACATCTGAGATGATACCTGTCAGGTAAACCTGTGTAGTAGGCGCTGTGCCAGCCTTGATGGCTGCGATAGCTTCTGCCACTTTGTATGGGTCACTGAGAGAACCCTTACCAGTTGCTGGAGTATCAGGAGTTGTAGTTCCTGTGTTCTCGATAGAGATGATGGTGCTGTTCTTGTCGATTTCATTGACAATAGTGCCATCATTCTTCGTGAATGCCTTGACGATTCCTTTTACTACTACGGTCTGACCAACTTTCAAGTCATCCTTGGAAGAGAAGTTTGCACCATCCTTGCCTTTGCCAGAGTATACTTCGATAACATCTGAAGAGCCCTCGTCTGCGATGTTATATGACAAACTGCTATAGGTTTCGTTGAAGAAAGTTACGGCTGTAATCTTACCCTTTACGCATACAGCTGTAGAAGGTGCTGTACCTGCCTTGATGAGGGCGATAGCTTCTGCTACAGTATATGGATTGCTTTCAGAACCCTTTTGGTTAGGATCTGTGTTTCCTGGACCAGCAGGCTGAGTAGGCTGTGTATAAGGCTCAGGAACATCCTCGCAGCTGCTGAATGTGAAGGCAGCCATTGCCGCCATCAAAACTGAAAATATATACTTTTTCATATTATTGTCTTTTTAAATATTGTTACTATTTTGATAATCAGTAATTACTTGATAGAGATGAGATTGCCACCCTTAATCTCTTTGGTGCCGTTATAATCAAGCAGGGTGCCTGATACAACCACCTTCTTGCCTGGTACAAGGATACCCTTGGTTTCCTCTGTCCACTTTGCACCATCGATGTTGAAGCAACGGAATACCTCGAGCGTCTTGCCTTCTGTATCCTTACCGTCGTCAGAGATAACGAATGTACCGTTACCATACTGGCCTGTATCTACATCTTTCACCTTTACGATGATACCGGTAGCATAAACCTTAGCATCGCCTGCTGTACCGGCATTGATCTTCTCCAGTGCCTGAGCCACAGTGTAAGGCTTCTCCAATGTACCGCCTGTTTCTGATGCCTTCAGGTCATCCGTGCTGCGAAGTACAATCTGCCAGGTGTTGCCGAATCGGGTGAAGATACCGGTGATATCGAATACGCCCTGTGGAACCACCTCGTTGGCAAACTTAGAATAACCCGAGTTGCGCACTACCAGGTTGTTTTTGTTGATTCTCTTGCCCGTTTCGGCATCGATCAGTTCCAGACTCGTATTGGTATCATCTGGCGCCCATACGTTTTTGCCGTTAGCTGAAGCAAACTTCACCTTCTTCAGGGTCATCAGCTTGCCCACGTTAGCATCCATATAGGCTGGATCAGTAAGCTTTGTCAGGTCAAACTCCTCTGGCACTACCGTGCTTGCATCAGCCTCGCCAGGGTTCAGAATCTTGAAGTGCTCGTTCCAGATGGCACGCTCTATCTTTCCCATACCCAGACTTCCATCTGAGAGCTTGGTATTCACACCGCCAATCTGAGGCAACTTCTTGTAACTTCCGATATAGAGACCCTTCAGATTTACGAGAATCTCCTGACCAACAGGAAGATAACCCGACAGACCACTTCCGTTGATGGCAATGATGATAGCGCCGGATGCATCCTGTACGCTCACCTGGTTGTAGATATTGCCACTGACATCATTGCCCGTCACTACCGCCTTGATCATCATGTCCTTCTCAATCAGCTTGTAGCCATTGTCGCTGTTGATAATCGTAGCAAACTGGGTCTTCAAATCTGCTATGCTGATCACATTCTTCTCCCTCAGGCTGTTGTTGCCCCATGGAGATGCAGGCACCTTCTCGGTCAGGTCTGGGTCAGCATAACCGTCGCCCATACACGACCCCAGGGTTAGTGCCAGGAATGCCAATGCTATGAATTTTATCTTTTTCATTGTTCTTTCTTTTTATTGTTATCGAGAAACTGCTCTTTAGAATCTGTAAGATACCTGGAACATGCCGTTGGTACCCCAGGTGTAATACTTTTTAGGATTCTTAGAGAACTGGTAGAGGCGTGGATTCTTCACGTTGCCGTTAGCATCCAGTGTATAGCTTGAACGTGAGTTCTGCTCATATCCGCCTGTTACGATGGTCTGGTTGTTCAGCAGGTTGGTAATCATGAGGTTGAAGTTGAGAGAACCCTTCTTCAGTCTCACGCTCTTGCCTATGCTCAGGTCAACCATCCATCCTCCGTGACCCTTCTCCTGGGCTACAGCATCCTCAGTCCAGCTCATACCGTCGAGTGTAGTAGGAGCAAAGATTTCTGGGTATGCCTTGTAGGCAGCCTGGCGGTTGGTCAGCACCTTCTCATATCTGTAGCTTGGAGAATAAGAGAGGTAGATGCGGTCGTAGTAGTTGGCATTGAGGTTGACGAACCATCCGTTTACGTGGGCATCGAGACCGATGCTTCCCACTGTGAGCGGTGTGCCACTCTCGCGCATATTCATCACGTAAGCCTTGTCCTGGTAAACCTCAGCACTCTTTGAGAGCATGTATACGGCGTTTACATTGTTGATGTTTTTCGCCTCGCTCATAGCGCCCAGGGTCTTCAGGTCGAGCCATGATGTGAGCTTGAACTTAGCGCCCACCTCTACACCATAGTATTCCTTCTTCAGTCCGGTCATGCTCACGTAGGTGAATGAATTCTCATCATCGTTGTAGAAGTTCTGCCATTCCGTAACGTTCTCCAGTCGGCTGTAGTAACCGCTCACGTTGGCACTCAGCCATGCGTTGCGATACAGGTAGCTGAATTCAGAGCTGAAGATGCGCTCGTTCTTGAGGTTAGTCACGAAGTCGTTGCTGATTTCAGGCGAGATGAAGGCTGTGCTTGCCATCGGCGCACGCAGCTCGTATCCGGCTCCGATGCTGAAGGCATGACCTCTGCCCATATCCACGTTCAGGCTTCCCTTTACGCCACCGTCCAGGAAGTTGGCTGTGCCGCTCTTGCCCTGGCTGTTGTTCGGTGCCATACCGTTGCGCATGTAGCCGCGGCGGTTCATTCCGGTATATCCGATACGTCCGCTCAGCATCGCCTTCATGTTGTAGAATTCGGCTGTATAGGTGCTCCATGCGTTTGCCTTGTTCACGTCGATGCGATAGTCGTAACCGAACTTGTCACCCTCGTAAACCAGCTTGCCTGTGTTGTTAGGACCGGCTGTGTTCAGGTCGTACTGCACACGTGGGTCGGTCTTAGGATAATCGCCCAGGGCATAGGTGTTGATGTTGTGGAAGATGGCACCGCCCAGCATGTCTTCCAGTGTCTGATAGTGCTGGTTGGTACTCTTTCCGAGCATGATACCCGTAGCCAGGTTCGATTTCTTGGTCAGCTTGGTGTTCAGAACGGATGACAGGCTCAGGGTCAGGTTGTCGTTGTGCTTAGCCTGAACATAGTAGAGCAGATCCTGTCCGTTCTTGGCAGCCTGCTGGTTGGCATAGTACAGACGGTCCCAGTTAATCTGGCGGTTCTGCTTGCTTGCCTGCCAGTAGTTTACGGCATTGTTCCAGTTTTCCCAGGTATACATGTTGTTGCCGTTCTTGTAGTCGCCCCATACATAGTAGTTGGCAGATGGCATGTTCTTCCAGTAGTCTGGCTGTGGATTCTCTGCGTTGTTGTAGTTGAGCTTGGTGCTCTTGTACATAGAGTATTTTCCGAACACCGATGTGGTGAGCTTCATCTGGTCGTTGATTTCCCAGTCCCATGTAGCGATAGCCGAAGGAGCAAAGTCGTTCACTACGCGTGAGTTTCTCTTGTGTCCGTTCTGGTATCCCCAGTATGGGTTATACTGGTAGTCGTTTGCCAGCCAGTAAGCCTCGTCGGTAGATGCTCCCTGGGTGCTTCTTTCTGTCGGGTTACCCCATGTAGAGAAGCTCAGCGAGTGACCGTTCATCCACTTCTTCTGTACACCGAAGAAATAGGAGAGGGCGTTGTAGAAGGTTCCCTCTACGTATCCCCGGTTAGCCCAGCGGTAGGTGAGACCGGCTGTGATGGCCCATCCCTTTTCGTTGAATCCGCTGGAGTAGGAGTAGAGTCCGCGCAGGGTATAGTTGCGGTTGGCAACACCTACGCTCGCATACTGTCCTTCCTGCATGCTTCCGGCACGGAAATCATAGTTGTTGGAGCCTGCCATGCCCGTCATCGAATAGCCGTTGGCTTCGAAAGGCAGGGCGAAGTCTACGTTTCTGGAGAATCGGTTCAAACCGCCGATGTTGGAGAAACGGAACTGTCCGGTCTCCATATCGTTCATGGAAGCACCGTTGATATAGACATCGTTGTACTTCTGGTTGAAGGCACGGTAGCGGAAACGTGCTGGCGAGAACAGGTAACCTGCCTGGCTCGCGTATACGTTGCTGGTAGAATTGAGGATGGTGACATTGGATGACATGTCATCGTCCTCGCCCAACTGTGCCTCGGAGAAGGTGAAAGCATTCTCGTCAAGTCCCTGTGCTACGTTCTGGTCAGTCTTTTCGTTCTGAGCCATAGCCAATGAACACGAGAAGAGCGCTAACATTGCTAAGTTTACTTTCTTCTGCATAGTTTATATGTATTAAGTATTAATAAACCGGCAACAGCAGTCTCTTTGAGCAGTGATGATATATGTCCCGCTAGGTCTTGTTTAGGCGATAAGGGGACTTACCGTGGTCCCTGGTCTTGTGTCTTCTGTTCCGATTCAATGTGTTTAATGCTGCAAAGTAACAAAAAGTTTTTTGAAAAATGAATTTATTTATGTTAAAAATGCATGAAATCTGAAAAAATATTCGTTTTTATGGAGATATTTCCGGTTTTTTTAGGTATCTTTGCTGCCTATTACCTCACCGCGTTAAGGTGAACATATATATAATAAGGTGAACATTAATGATTACTATTAGTATGAGGAAACATTTGCTCTTGCTGGCTGCCCTCCTCATGATTGGGCTGGGCGCTACAGCACAGAAAAAGAAGTCGCAGACTTCAGGCAACAGGCAGTTTCAAGTGTATGCTGTAGGTTTCTACAATCAGGAGAACCTCTTCGATACCTGCCATGATGCCGGTAAGAATGATTACGAGTATCTCCCTGCTAAGGGATGGAATGGTATGAAATATACCAATAAACTCAAGAATATGTCGCGTGCACTTGCCGACATGGGTACCGATGTGCTGCCTAACGTGGGCTGTGCCTTCATCGGTCTGTCTGAGGTTGAGAATGCCAACGTGCTGAAAGATCTCACCGCACAGCCGCCTCTCAAGGCAAGAAACATGCAGTTCTGCCATATCGAGGGTCCCGATAAGCGAGGCATCGACTGTGCGCTGCTCTATAATCCGGCACTCTTCACGGTGAAGAACACCCGATTGGTGCCTTACGTACAGGAACTTGCCAAGGATTCTGCCTACAAGACCCGTGGTTTCCTCACCGTACGTGGTGAGCTGGCGGGCGAGGATGTGGCGGTTATCGTATGCCACTGGCCAAGCCGTTTCTCCGGTCCGTTCTATCGCGAGAGCGGAGCGCGCCAGACTAAGGTGGTAAAAGACAGTCTGCTCCGTCTGAACCCTGAGATGAAGGTGTTTGTGATGGGCGATATGAACGATGATCCTACCGACGCCAGCATGCACAAGGTGCTGAAGGCGAAAGCTGAAATCAGCGAGGTAGGTGCCGATGATATGTATAACCCATGGTATAACATCCTGGCCAAGGAGGGCAAGGGAACCCTGTTCTACAGCGGTTCATGGAATCTCTTCGACCAGATAGTCATCACGCCTAATCTCCTGAACAAGGATAGTAAGCACAAGGACTACAGTTCTCTGAAGTTCTGGAAGAACCACATCTTCCGCCGCGATTACCTCATCCAGCAGGAGGGCCAGTACAAGGGTGCTCCTTTGCGTACCAAGGCAGGCGGCAGATGGCTTAACGGCTACAGCGATCACCTGCCGGTAGTGATGTATCTGGTGAAGGAAAAAAAGTAGAAAATGGTTGAGAATCATCCTTTTGAGCCGTGGCTGCCCGATAATGCGCGGCTGCTGATGCTCGGCACGTTTCCGCCTGCAGAAAAGCGGTGGTGCATGCCCTGGTATTATCCCAACTTCCAGAATGATATGTGGAGGATATTCGGGATTATCTACTTCCAGGATAAGCTCCATTTCGTGGATGTAGAGAAGAAGACCTACCGCCTCGATGCTATTAAGGAATTTCTCAGTGAGAAGGGCGTCGCCATCTATGATACCGCACAGCAGGTGATACGCACCAAGAATACGGCATCCGATAAGGACCTGCAGATCGTGCAACCTGCCGATCTCGACGGCATGCTCCGCCTGCTGCCCCATTGCAGGGCGGTGCTCACAGCCGGTCAGCTTGCCACGAAGGTATTTTCAGAACACTTCGGTATCAAGGAAAAGCCTGAGATGGGAGGCTATGCAGAATTCCAGTTCAAGGGACGCAGACTCCGTCTGTACCGCATGCCCTCCAGTTCCCGTGCCTATCCCATGGCGGTGGAGAAGAAGGCTGAATTCTACCGCAAGATGTTTGATGAAATCTTATAGAAAGAAGAAAGAATATGAAAGATAAAGTGACCGTTATTGGCATTGCGGGAGGCACAGGCTCCGGCAAGACCACTGTGGTGAAGAAACTCGTAGAAGTGCTGCCGCCTCATTATGTGGCTGTGGTGCCCCTCGATTCATATTATAACGATACCTCGCAGATGACCGAGGAAGAACGTCATCAGATCAACTTCGACCACCCGTCGGCATTCGATTGGAAGCTTTTGCACCAGCAGCTCGCTGATCTGCGTGCTGGCAAGGCGATAGAGCAACCCACCTATAGTTATATCAAATGCAACCGTGAACCGGAAACGGTTCACGTTGACCCCAAACCGGTTGTGATCATCGAAGGCATCATGACGCTGGTGGACAAGAAGTTGAGAGACCTGATGGACCTGAAGGTGTTCGTGGATACCGATGCTGATGAGCGCCTGATACGCAACATTCAGCGTGATACCATCGACAGGGGTCGCACCGTATCGATGGTGGTAGACCGATACCTCAAGGTCCTGAAGCCGATGCACGAGCAGTTTATCGAACCCACCAAGCGCTATGCTGACATCATCATTCCGCAGGGTGGCGAAAACCTCAAGGGCATCGGTATCCTCTGCAAGTATGTAGAGGGACTGATAGAGAAATAAAAATATTTTTGCTCAAGCATTGCATTTCTTTAATGCAAAACAAAGTTTAATTAGGAAACAGGGCGGCCTTCTTCGTGAAAAGAGGTCCGCCCGCTTTGTTTTTATCCCAGTCGGGCTATTCAAGTAGTTCAGTTTGCTAACTCAAGTAGTTCTGTCAGCGAATTCAGCCGTCTCAGTTAGCTGATTCAGCCGTCTCAATAAGCCTACGGATACGTCTGCGCTAGCCGACGCAGTAATATCCGTACCCCGACGCAGTAATATCCGTACCCCGACGCAGTAATATCCGTACCCCGACGCAGTAATATCCGTACCCCGACGCAGTAATATCTGCATCCCGATGCAGTAATATCTGCATCCCGACGCAGTAATATCTGCATCCCGACGCAGTAATATCTGTATCCCGACGCAGTAATATCTGTAACCCGACGCAGTAATATCCGTGAGTCAGCGCAGCACAACGTGTGGTCCGTTTTCGCCAGGTCCCATAACCATATTCTGCAAAGATCTTCTTGCTTTTTGCAAGAAGATAAGCTGAAAAACGTGATAGATGAAGGCTATTAGTGATGGATAGCGTGATGGATATTGTAAATATTTTATCCATCCATCACGCTTTCCTAAATAGATAATTCCCTTATTATCAGGTAATTAATATTTTGAGAAGAGAAAAAGTGAGGGATGTGAGGGATAAAACTTAAAAGATTATTCCTCTTCCTCCTTCTCAAAAGCCTCTACGAAAGGCTGGTGGAAACCCTGGAAGATGCGGAGATACTCGGCTCGCACCTCATCACTCTCCTCAAAAAGATTCAACTCGCCACGCTTGTGAGCCTTCAGCATACTGCTGTAACGGCGAATCTTACGCTTGTAGTTCCTTGCCATCAATGCATCTGCCTGAACAGGATTCTGACTGACATACGAAAAGGCACAAAGCTGCTTCATGAACATGTCGAACACCGGATTGTCATGACTCCAGTCGTCCTCACTCAGCCAGAACCACTGGAAATGATACTTCTGCTCCAGTGCCATCAGATGCTGCCCCAGCTCGTCAATCTCCATGCCCTTCTGCATCTGCTCCTCAGCAAAAGCTACCAGAGATGCCGCATCTACATTCAACTCAACCTCGTGAGACAGCGTGGTGCCCTCAATCTGAATGCGCCAACGGTAATTCCTATTCTTGATGAGCGCAGAATTCGTGTTCATCAGCAACTCAGAAAGCTTGCCCTCGGTAGGAATCTGATCTACTACCGAGAGACGGTCGCGCTGGTTGCGAACCACCAGCTGATGGTCCTCATGGCGCAATACACACATGTAAACCAGCCTGTTGCTGTCGAGCTGAAGGGTGAAACGGTCGTTGTTGTCATCGCCCACAAATTCGTAGGTGTAGTCATCCACCTTATCCTGCGGAATGCTCAGCTCGCCATGCACCTTGTTGCCCTCGGCATCGTAGAGCGAGAAACCGATGTAAGGAATCTGAAGGCGGAGGACAACCGGATTGCCGCCGTCCTCAGGAATCAGGGTAACAGCCAGTCCGTCATCGCCGAAATCATCCTTGCGGCATACGAATCCGTCATCCGTCTTCTCAGCCTTCTCCACCTTCACCTCGCCGTGGCGCCACCAGAAATCGAAGGTGATGGTCTGGTCGTCCTCAGCGGCTACACGGATGAAATCCTCGATGTCCTGACCCAGGTAAATCACCTTGGCAGGCTCAATCTCCTCATCGTCATCGCCCAGCGCTCGCACCCACATCTCGCCCGGAACAGGATCATCTTCCCATTCGGCATCAGCAGGGGCTGCAGTAGATTTGAAAACGAGGAAAACCATTCTTTCTTCTTCCCTCGTGCCATCTTCGCGGCACGTGAAGCACTTTGCCTCCTTAGGGATGAAGAATGGGGTTAACAGGTACGGGTTTTTGCATAATGCGGTATACTCTACCTCGGTCCATGCCGGGAGAGCGTGTGTATTAGTCTTGTCTGTCATATTTTCTTGTTGCATATAATTCTTGAGTTGGTTCTATTCCTATTCATCATCCGGCGTGTGTGGCAGGACGAGGGGGATGTTGATCCCAAAAAACGGTTGCAAAGGTAATGCAAAATCGAGACACTACAAAATATATCACCTATTTTTTTAATTATTTTACGATTCAATATTTGGTGCTTCCAAAAAATAGTTGTAGTTTTGCATCTGAAATAATGAATAGAAAGATGAAAGTCAAGACAATACTCACACTGGCGCTAGCCGCCACAACCCTCGCAGCATGTCACAGGGGAAAGAAACCACCACGTATGGACAATTCGAAACTCGCCATCAGCCTCTCGAAACCGGCTAAGGGCGACAGGGCTATCTACGGACTTGCCTGCCTGGGCTGCTCGGATACCGCGCTGGTGCTGCTGCCCAACGGAGGCGGCGACCCCGTAAGATACAACATTCTGGATGCCACTCGCAACCATCAGGTGTTTGGAGATATAGAGGTGGGCGACTGGGTTTGCGTGATGCCATGCGGGGAGAAGGATGAGAAGAACCGTGCCGACATGGTGATAGATCTGGACCAGCTGAAGGCCACCTGGACCTATCCGGTGATGCCGAAGCTGCGCGATGTATCGCATCTGAGTAAGCGCCAGCAGGCGAGAATCCTTGCCAATATGCCTGACAGCATCGTAGAAACCTATATGGTGCCGCGCCAGTATGGATTCACCCTGAAGCGCATGAGCGAGGCGATGGCCGTGGGCAGGGTGATGGTAAACAAGGATGTGGATGACGACAGTCCGGTAGAATATCCTGCCGTACCTCAGTATACGGAATGGCATGCCTACAACGGCAAACTGATTCTGGTGCAGGGCCAGCGCGAGCTGGATGGCGTGGTGATGAATGAGAAGACGAAGCGCGATACCTTCACCTTTGTATATATGAAGGGCGACAGTCTGGCTCTCTCTGATCGTGAGGGCCGCATCCAGGGTTTCCACCGCTCGCTCAATGCGATGAAGGCCAACGCCAAGGCCCATGCTGCAGCCGAGAAGCTGAACAGCAAGATGAAGAAGGAAATATTGAAGTAAATTACATAATAAATATAAAAAAAGAGGCGAATAGGACGATTTCTCGATTTTTTTGTCTAATTTTGCACCTTGGAATTAAATTCATACATCGAATATAAAGAAAAAGAACAAGAATAATGAAGAAGAAAATTCAGTTCAGTCTCGTTTATCGAGACATGTGGCAGAGCTCTGGTAAGTTCCAGCCACGCAAGGATCAGTTGGCTAAAATTGCCCCAGTTATCATCGAAATGGGATGCTTTAGCCGTGTAGAGACTAACGGCGGTGCCTTCGAACAGGTTAACCTCCTGGCAGGTGAAAACCCTAACGATGCCGTACGCGCATTCTGCAAACCTTTCAACGAGGTGGGTATCAAGACTCACATGCTCGACCGCGGATTGAACGCTCTTCGTATGTATCCTGTGCCTGACGACGTGCGCGCCCTTATGTATAAGGTAAAGGCTAAGCAGGGTACCAACATCACACGTATCTTCGACGGACTGAACGATGTGCGCAACATCATTCCTTCTATCAAGTGGGCTAAGGAGGGTGGCATGACTCCACAGTGTGCACTCTGTATCACCAACTCTCCTGTTCATACCCTGGAATATTACATGAACATCGCCGACCAGCTCATCGCTGCCGGTGCAGAGGAAATCTGTTTGAAGGATATGGCAGGTATCGGCCAGCCAGCATTCCTCGGCAAACTCACCAAGATGATTAAGGACAAGTATCCACAGATCATCATCCAGTATCACGGCCACTCTGGTCCTGGTCTCTCTATGGCTTCTATCCTCGAGGTCTGCAACAATGGTGCCGACATCATCGATACAGCCATCGAGCCATTGTCATGGGGTAAGGTTCACCCAGACGTAATCTCAGTTATCAGCATGCTGAAGAACGAGGGCTTCGAAGTGCCTGAAATCAACATGAGCGCTTATATGAAGGCTCGTGCTATGACTCAGGAGTTCATCGACGAGTGGCTCGGCTACTTCATCAACCCAGGTAACAAGATCATGTCTTCATTGTTGCTCGGTTGCGGTCTCCCTGGCGGTATGATGGGTTCTATGATGGCAGACCTCGGCGGTATGCGTCAGACCATCAACAACATCCGCAAGAAGAAGGGTGAGGAAGAGTTGTCTATGGACGACCTGCTCATCAAGCTCTTCGACGAGGTAGAGTATGTATGGCCACGCGTAGGTTATCCTCCATTGGTAACCCCATTCAGCCAGTATGTAAAGAACATCTCACTGATGAACCTCCTCACCATGGAGCAGGGCAAGGGTCGCTTCGTAATGATGGACGACTCTATGTGGGGTATGATTCTCGGTAAGAGCGGTAAGATTCCTGGAACTATCGACCCAGAACTCGTAGAGCTCGCCAAGAAGCAGGGCCGCGAGTTTACAGATGTTGATGCACACACATTGCTCACCAACGCTCTCGACGACTTCAAGAAGGAGATGGACGAGAACGGTTGGGATTACGGTCAGGACGACGAGGAACTCTTCGAGCTCGCTATGCACCCAGAGCAGTATCGCAACTACAAGAGCGGACAGGCAAAGAAAAACTTCCTGGCCGACCTTCAGAAGGCAAAGGATGCCAAGCTCGGTACGACCCTTACTCCTGCACAGCTTGCAGAGTTCAAGCACGCCAAGGCAGATGCCATCGTGGCACCAGTAGCCGGCCAGCTCTTCTGGGAATTCCAGGGCGCGGGCGAGTGCCAGCCAGCTGTAGAGCCATACATCGGCAAGGAATATAAGGAAGGTGATGCCTTCTGCTATATCCAGGCTCCTTGGGGCGAGTTTGAAACCATCCCAGCTGCATTGGGCGGCAAGCTCGTAGAAATCAATGCCAAGCAGGGCAGCAAGGTGCGCAAGGGCGATGTTATCGCTTACATCGAGCGCGAGGCTGAATAATGTTAAATGTTGAATGTTGAATGTTGAGTTGTCCCTTTCTGCAAAACAGCAAGGACACTTACGGCGCAAGCCCCATAATTCAACATTCAACACTCAACATTCAACATTTAATATAAAAACGATGAATTATCAAGCTATTATTGATAAGTATTATCCTGAGGATAATGAGCTTCGGCATATCCTCATTACACATAGCCAATCTGTAGCGCGAAAAGCGCTACAGATTGTTTCGTATCATCCCGAATTGCAACTCGATGCCCAGTTTATCGAAGAAGCAGCTATGCTCCACGACCTCGGCATCTTCATGACCGATGCCCCAGGCATACAGTGTTTCGGCTCGCAGCCCTACATCTGCCATGGACGACTGGGAGCAGAAATCCTGCGCAAGGAAGGATATGAGCGACATGCCCGCGTATGTGAGCGCCATACCGGTGCAGGCATCACAGAGGCACAGATTATAGCACAGAACCTGCCCCTGCCACATCAGGATTTCCTGCCGGAAACCATGGAGGAGAAGGTGATTTGCTACGCTGATAAATTCTTCAGCAAAACTCACCTCGACCGGGAAAAAACAATTGAGAAAGCAGAAAAAAGTCTCATGAAGTTCGGAGAGGAAGGAGTAAAACGCTTCCAGCAATGGGAACGCATGTTTGAATAGAATTCTAATTTATTGAATGAGAAAACAATCGACGATAGCTATGCTGCTGCTCGCTGCCATCTCGTGTATGATGGTGGCTAATCCGGGTATGCCCGATTCGAAAAAGAAAAAGAAGAAAACGGAGAAGACGGAAACCGTGGACAGCGTGGGTGACAGTGTGTTCGTAGACTCGCTGGGCAACGAAATAAAGCCCAAGCTGAAACAGGCTGACGACACTACGCAGATGGACTCGCTGCAGAAAGCTATATGGAAACATAATAAAGTGGTGGATGACAGTATCCGCCTCGACAGTATCGCCAGAAAGAAACAGGGTGGAGTAGACGCACCGGTTAACTATCAGGCGGACGACTCTCTCGTATACGATGCCAAGAACAAGGTGGCATATCTCTACGGAAACTCCAACGTGAAGTATACCAATATGGACCTCAGTTCCGACCGCATCTCCATGGATATGGACAAGAGCAACGTGAAGGCGATGGGTACACCCGACAGTACAGCGGAGGGAGGCATCAAGGGCAAACCTGTCTTCAAGATGGGTAGCGATACCTATGATACCGACACCATCAAATTCAACTTCAAGAGCAAGAAGGCCCTTATTAATAATGTATATACAGAACAGCAAGACGGATTCCTGACCGGTATGAAGTCGAAACGCGACTCATCGGGAGTCATCTATCTGCAGCACGGAAGGTATACCACCTGCGATGATCCGCATCCCGACTTCTACATCTCGCTCTCCCGAGCCAAGGTAAGGCCGGGCAAGGATGTGGTATTCGGACCAGCCTATCTCGTGGTGTGCGATGTGCCTATGCCGCTTGCCATCCCTTACGGCTTCTTCCCGTTCACCAAGAGTTACAGCAGCGGTTTCATCATGCCAACCTACGGCGATGAAACGGCACGAGGATTCTATCTCAGAGATGGCGGATATTATTTCGCCATGAACGATAAATGGGACCTGAAGCTGCTGGGTGAGATTTATACCAAGGGATCGTGGGGACTCTCGGCAGCCAGCAACTACCGAAAGAGATACAAATACTCGGGTTCCTTCTTCTTCAGTTACCAGGATACGAAGAACGGCGACAAGGGAATGCCAGACTTTACCGAGCAGGAGAGCTTCAAACTGCAATGGAGCCACCGCCAGGACAGCAAGGCAAACCCATACAGTTCGCTTTCGGCAAGTGTGAACTTCGCCACATCGAGCTACGAGCGCAATAACCTCAACTCGCTCTACAATCCGCAGACGATGACGCAGAGTACGAGAACCTCTTCCGTAAGCTGGAGCACCAACTTCTCGAGCATCGGAATGTCGCTCAGCTCTACCGCCAACCTCTCGCAGAATATGCGCGACTCGTCGATAGCCATGACGCTGCCCGACCTCAACATCAGCATCTCCCGCTTCTATCCGTTCAGAAGAAAGAAGATGGTGGGCGATGAGAAATGGTACGAGAAGATAGCCATGAGCTATACGGGACACATCTCTAACAGTATCAATACCAAAGAGGATAAGCTGATGCACAGTTCACTCATCAAGGACTGGCGCAACGGATGGCAGCATCAGATACCGGTGAGCGCTACATTCACGCTCTTCAAATATCTCAACGTGAACCCATCGTTCAATTTCACCGACCGTATGTATACCAACAAGGTGGAGAGATCATGGGATGAAGCCAGCCAAACGGAGAAATGTGATACCATCTACGGTTTCAACAACGTGTATAACTGGAACATGAGCGTAGGTCTCTCTACCAAACTCTATGGTTTCTACATACCAAACCGCAAGCTCTTCGGAGATAAGATACAGGCTGTGCGCCACGTGTTTACGCCTACGGTGAGTTTCAGTTATGCCCCAGACTTCGGAGCTTCACGCTACGGCTACTGGGACACCTACCAGAAGACCGATGCCGACGGAAACGTATCGCTGGTGAGCTACTCGAAGTATGCCAATGCCCTCTACGGTGCGCCGGGCAAGGGTAAGAGCGGTAATATCTCGTTTACCCTGGGCAACAACATCGAGATGAAGGTGAAGAGCGATAAGGACTCTACCGGATACAAGAAACTCAGTATCATCGATGCGTTCGACATCAACATGAGTTACAATACCGCAGCCAAGGTTCGTCCTTGGAGCGATATGAACATCAACCTGCGACTGAAGTGGTGGAAGAACTATACCTTCAACATGAACGCTGTGTTTGCCACCTATGCCTACGAGCTGGACGACCAGAACAATGTTTATGTGGGTACCCATACGGAGTGGGGCAAGGGCAGGTTCGGACGATTCCAGGGTATGTCGCAGAACTTCTCGTTCACACTGAACCCGGAGAAGCTGAAGAAACTCTTTGGCGGGGGCGATGATGAGGACGACAAGAAGGACAGCCAGCGCAATGATGATGACGATGAAGGTCTGGATACCGACATCGAGAGCAACGTAGACGACAGCATGGAGAAGGGTAAGACGGCAGCCAAGAAGGGCGGCAAGGCTGAAACGGATTCAGATGGTTATATGGCGTTTAAGATGCCATGGTCGCTGACCTTCGGTTATGGTGTAACGATGCGCGAGGATACGCGAAGAGAGAAGTTCAATGAGAAGACGATGCGCTATGCATACAAGTTTACCCAGACTCTGAACATGAGTGGTAACGTAAGAATCAGTGATGGCTGGAACATCAGTTTCTCATCCGGTTATGATTTTGACAACCACAAGATCAGTATGACCACCGCCAGTCTGGCCCGTGATCTTCACTGTTTCAACATGAGCTGTTCTGTGGTTCTCGCTCCATATACGAGCTACAACTTCACCTTCCGTTGTAACGCAGCCACCCTGACAGATGCGCTGAAATACGACAAGCGCAGCGGTTATTCGAACGCTGTACAATGGTACTAGATGATAGTTTATAGTTGAAAGTTTATAGTTAATAGAGCTTTTCAGCTTATAGGTAATAAAAAAAACAGGCAAGTGATTTTGCCTGTTTTTTTTTGTTGTACGCTCGGCATGAGCATTGTCTAACGGGTGAAAGTCCCGAGTAAGCCCTAATAGCGGGAATTACATAGCCAAGAGCAAGGGTGTTCATCGTAAGGTGAAATCTGAAGGAAGCTGGCGGCAAACATCTGACCTAACGAACAGAAACTTCATATAAGGCATTTGACCATGGATAAGATTGCAACACAAATCAAAGTCCCATAGCTATTCGGAATGGTCGGTGTAAATGAAGTAGGTATAAGATGGAAAGACAATGCCCTTATCCGAGGAGGTCTCACGGACGCTTCAAATAGTTGTTTTTACGAAAGAAGCGGAGTAAAGCTTGCCGTGAGAAGTCAGCAGACGCCATAGTAGTGCAATACTCGATAATGTTGCATAAAGGGCAGAACCTATATATTAAACGATAGTAATTGAAACATACCTTATGAAGGAAAGAATGCAGAAAACATTATCCCAAGTTAATGGCTGTCCCCAAAGAGATAGGTCGGAAACCGAATGGTATGGGGGAGTGCAGACCTTTATGTGGATGTGTGAAGACAACATCGTGGAAGTACCATTCGACAAGGAACACCTTTTCGAGCAAATCCTTAGTCCTGCAAATCTCAGCCGAGCCTACAAAGCAGTGATGAGAAACAAGGGCTGTGGTGGTATCGACAAGATGTCATGTGAGCAGCTGCTCCCATGGCTCTTGACCAATAAGGACGTGCTCATCCGTTCCTTGATGGACGGTTCTTACCGTCCGAACCCAGTGAAAAGGGTAGAAATACCCAAAGACAATGGCAAGAAGCGCCTGTTAGGAATACCTACAGTAGTAGACCGTCTGGTGCAACAAGCCATCAACCAAGTACTGACTCCCATCTATGAGAACCAATTCTCCAAGACGAGCTACGGCTTCCGCCCGAGAAAAGGATGCCATGACGCACTGCGAGGAGCGCAAAGGATAATCAACGAAGGCTACATATATGTAGTAGACCTTGACCTTGAACGCTTCTTCGACACGGTGAGTCATAGCAAACTCATAGAAATCCTCAGCCGTACGATAAAAGACGGCAGAGTTGTCAGTCTTATACACAAATATCTCCGAAGTGGTGTAATGAACAAAGGCTTGTTCGAAGCGAGCGAGGAAGGGACTCCCCAAGGAGGACCGCTAAGTCCGTTGTTGAGTAACATCATGCTCAACGAACAGGATAAAGAACTTGAACGCAGAGGGCTTCCCTTTGTACGCTATGCAGATGACTCGATGATATTCTGCAAGTCCAAGAGGGCTGCAATGCGAGTGAAGGAGTCTATAACCCGATTTATAGAGAATACTCTATATCTCAAAGTCAACAAGGAAAAGACCGTAGTGTCGTATGTGCGCGGAGTGAAATACCTCGGCTACTCCTTTTATGTGAAGAAAGGCAAATGCCAACTCACGGTACATCCAAAGTCCAAAGCTAAGATGAAGTCAAGGTTGAAAGAACTGACAAGTCGCAGCAATGGTTGGGGATATGCCAAGAGAAAGCAAAAACTGAAAGAATACATAAGAGGATGGGTTGGTTATTATCATCTTGCCGATATGAAAAGTCTTTTACGTAAAACAGACAAATGGTTAAGACGTAGAATCCGCATGTGTATATGGAAAGCTTGGAAGAAACCCAAGACAAAAGTGGCAAACCTCATTAAATGTGGTATCAATAAATACCAAGCATACGAATGGGGTAATACTCGCAAGGGCTATTGGCGCATAGCTGACAGTCCTGTATTAACGAGGGCGATAAACAACAATAATCTGCGCTCTGCAGGGTATGCTACTTTAATGGATGCGTATCTCGAATGGTATCCAAAATAGGAACCGCCGTATGCCGAACGGCACGTACGGTGGTGTGAGAGGTCGGAAAACGAAAGTAGGAAGAAAACTGCTTCGTTTTCCTCCTACTCGATTTTTACCCTTTTACTTTTTTACCTTTAAAAGCCTTTTTTTCGCCTCCGGGTGCTCAGGATAAAGGGTGAGGGCCTTGCGGTAATTCATGATGGCAGCCTCTTTCATGCCCTCTTTTTCGCACTCCTTCCCCATAATCACATACTCCGTGGCAAGGCGCTTGAGGAACTTCTGCTGCTTCTCCTTCTCTTCATCCTTCTTTCTTATTTCTTCACGCAACCGCTCGTTCTCTGCCTGAAGCTCGTTCACCCTGTTCAGCTTTTTGCGGATGAAACGCTTGGCAAGCGGCTGCTCGATGTCATAACGGCTGTGGATGGCAAGGAAGAAGTTGTCGAGAGCCGACTGCATATCGCCCCTGTCAAAGGCCTTGACGGCATCATGATACTGCTTGTCGGCCTTACTCTGGGTAAGCGCTGTGTTGATGGTGCTCTGGTCGTTGTAATGACGGGCAAACTGCTTGACATCATTGCGCACGAAAACATCACTCTGACGCAACGGCTCCTGAAGACTGATGCCCTCGAGACTGGTGCAGCGGGACAAGGCAACATACGTCTGTCCGCCCGCAAAGACACCACCCGTGAAATCAATCTTCACCTGGTTGAAGGTGAGGCCCTGGCTCTTATGAACCGTTATCGCCCAAGCCAGACGGATGGGGTACTGCTCGTATCTGCCAATCTCTTCCTCCTCAATCTTTTTCTCAACCTCATTGAAATGGTATCTCATGTTGCTCCATGCCGCAGGCTCCACCATCACATCCTTGCCTTCCTCGGTGCGCACATAAATCTTGGCATCCTCATCCTCATCAAAACCGATGATGGTGCCCAGCGTGCCATTCACCCACTGATGCTCGATATCATTCTTGATGAAGATAACCTGAGCCCCCGTCTTGAGGTAAAGCTCGATAGGGGTAGGGAGACTGCTCTCCGGAAACTCGCCCTGTATGTGGCCACGGAAGAGGCAAGGCTCTCCCGGAAGACACTGGAGCTGGCTGTCGTTGATGTAATCTACCGTATCGCGGCGTGTAGAGAGGGTGATGGCAAGTTTGGAATCGCTCTCATCGAGCTGGGCTCCCACGCGCTGGTTGAGGCGCTGTAGATCCTGCATGGGCACCTGAGACGTGCGGATGTGGTCGAGGATGCTGATGAAAACGGGATCGCTCTGGCGGTATACCTTCTTGAGTTCGATGCTCACGAGCTTGAAGTATTCGAACACCTTGGCATCGAAGAAGAAACTGCTGCGGTAGAAGGGACTGAGCAGACGGCGGTCGTCCTCTCTTACCACAGGCTCCAGCTGGAAGATATCGCCCACCAGAAGCAGCTGCTTGCCCCCGAAAGGCTCTCGCATGTTGCGGCAATATACCCGCAATATCTTGTCCAGAAAATCGATGATATCGGCACGAACCATACTGATCTCATCGATGATGATGAGCTCTACCTCGCGGATAATCTTTATCTTCTCTGAATTATACTTCAGGGTGTTGCGGATGTTGCGGACGGAATACATGCTGTCGTTGGGCAGCAGCGGGTGGAAAGGAAGCTTGAAAAAGCTGTGGAGCGTGCTTCCGCCGGCGTTGATGGCCGCAATGCCTGTTGGGGCAAGAATGATATGTTTCTTCTTGGTATTGGCGGCTATATAACGTAAAAAAGTAGATTTACCCGTCCCCGCCTTTCCGGTAAGGAAAAGCGAACGACGGGTAAACTGTATGATTTGGAGTGCATTCTGCAACTCCGGGTTGTCGAGATCAATCATTGTATTTAACTGAACTTTAGCATGTGGTTCAAGTACGGGCTGAAGGCCCAAAAGCTCCTAGCCCAGGGCATCGCCCTGGGTATAATGGCAATCAGCAAGGCGCCCTGTAAGGGCAAAAGCTTTGTATATTGCCAGGTATTTGAAAGCTTTTGCCCTTACAGGGCGACAGGTTTGCGTCCATAAACACCCAGGGCGATGCCCTGGGCTAGGAGCTTCTGCCCTTTCAGGGCGTGTGGGGCTTACTTGCGAAACTTGAGTAAACTATTAACTAAATTTAAAGATCATCGAAGTTGACAGGCTGCTCCGTTGGCTTGGCCTTCTTCTTCTCTTTCTTTTCTTCTGTGGTGGCAGTACCGGTGGCAGATTCGCTTTCAGCCTTCTTGGCAGGAACCTCGCGGATGATAGGGTTGCCTTCGTCATCGAGAACAATCTCTTCCTGGAAGGCGGTACTGTCTACCTTGGTGGTATCTACCTTTGGCTTTGGTGCATAGCTTGCACAGATGTACATATCGCTGGTGATATCGCTGTCCTGTGGCTTGTCAAACTTGCCGTGATACTGCTGGAAGGCTGGGTCGCCAAAGACACTCTGGAGGAAGTAACCGCACACAGGAAGAGCGGTTCTCGAACCCTGACCCAAGGCTCCGGTGCGGAAGTGGAGACAGCGGTATTCGCCTCCTACCCAGGCACCAACTACGAGCTTAGGACTCACACACATGAACCAGGCATCGGAGTGGTTATTGGTGGTACCTGTCTTTCCACCGAACTCTGTATCACGGTAGTTGCCTACATAGCCCCAGAGACTCTGGGATGTACCTCCCGGCTCCTTCATACCGCCCTGTAAGAGCTGCTGCATGAGGAAGGCACTCTTGTAAGGTATTACCTGCTCGGAATCGGTAGGACCCTCGTAAACCACCTTACCGTCGTGGTCTACAATCTTGGTAACCAATACCGGGTCGTGGTGCTTGCCATTGTTGGCAATGGTGCTGTAGGCGCATGCCATCTCCAGGAGGTTGACATCGCTGGAACCGAGGGCGAGAGAAGGGGTGTCATCCTGCGGACTGTTGATACCCATCTTCTTGGCTGTCTCGATGATGCGCTTGATGCCCATCTCCTGTCCTAATCTTACAGCCACAGAGTTGATACTCTTGGCAAAGGCACTCTTCAATGGGATGCTGTCGCCCGAGAACGAACCGTTGGCATTGGATGGACGCCAGATGGTCATTTCGTGCTTCTTCTTATCGTATACCTCCATAGAGATATATTCGTCGCGACGCTTGTCACAAGGGGTTAAACCCTGATTCATCGCCTCGGTATAAACAAAGAGCTTGAAGGTAGAACCAGGCTGGCGCTCGGCTGTTACCTTGTCATACTTCCAGTGGTCGAAGTCGATATCGCCCACCCATGCCTTTACTGCTCCGGTCTGTGGCTCCATGGCAACAAAGGCGCAGTGCATGAAGGTGGTCATATACTTGATGGAGTCTTCTGATGTCATGTTCATCGTGATGCTGCCCTTGTCATAATCGAATACCTTAACCGGGTGAACCCACTCCTTATAGTAATAGTTTACTGAGTCGGGATTGTTAGGGAAGCGGGCTACCAATGCCTTGTAGAATGGCTGGCGCTCGGCGATGCCCTGGATGAAGTTTGGTATCACGTTGTGGTTCTCATCCTGCCAAGGATCCTGACCCATCCAGTTGCCTTTGCCTGCCTGGGTACGGCGGATGCTCCAGTGGTTGTTGAAGTTCTGCTGTACCTGTTTCATCTGCTTGCGGGCTGCATCTTCTGCATACTTCTGCATGCGGGTATCGATGGTGGTATAAATCTTCAAACCGCTGGTATAGAGGTCGTAACCTTCGTCTTTACACCAGTCTTTCAGGTAGTTGGCTACTGCTTCACGGAAGTATTTAGCCTGTCCGTCGTAGTTTTCTTCTACCTTGAAATCGAGCTTGATAGGCTCATCTTTCAGTTCATTGTATCTGTCTTTTGAGAGATCGCCATGTGTCACCATATTATATAATACGGTGTTGCGGCGTGCAAGACTGTTCTCCGGGTTGGTGCGTGGGTTGTAGTAGGTGGTAGCTTTGAGCATGCCTACGAGCACGGCAGCCTGACCGGTGGTCAACTCCTTAGGGGTGGTGTTGAAGTAGGTCTTCGCAGCGGTTTTGATACCATAGGAATTGCTACCGAAATCTACTGTGTTGGCATACATGGTGATGATTTCCTTCTTGCTGAACACCGTTTCGAGTTTTACCGCGATGATCCACTCCTTGCTCTTGATGATGAGCAGGCGGAGTACAGGAATCTTGCCCAGCAAACCGGTAGAATATTGCGAACGTACACGGAACATGTTCTTCGCCAGCTGCTGTGTGATGGTAGAAGCACCGCGCCCGTTATGATGGAGGAGTGCATCCTTGGCAGCAGCAAACACACCGATAGGGTCGATACCGATATGCTTGTAGAATCGTTCATCCTCGGTATCTACCAGTGCCTTGAAGAAATCAGGTGTTACCTCATCATATTCTACCGGAGTACGGTTTTCGTTGAAATACTTGCCGATGAGCTTTCCATCAGCCGAATAGATTTCAGAGGCCTCAGAGGTCTGTGGATCCAGAATGCCTGAGAAATAGCCAGGCGACTTGCCGAAGAGCCATAAGAAGTTGATATCTACTGCGCCCAGATACAAGATGAAGGCGACTATACAACTTGCCAAGCCAATGAGGGTCTTGGTATACCACGCTCTGCCCTGATACAATCCCTTGTACCAAGGCCAGAATGCGCGAAACTTTTGCCATAACCAGGCAAAGAGAGACTTAATTTTATTCATATATGATGATATAATGATTTCGTTGTTTTACTCTTCGTTCTTCACTTCCTCTACATCCACATAAATCTCCTTTGAATCCTGTTTCTGCTGCTGGTTCTTCAGCCAGATTCTCTTGTTGTTGGAGACTTTAAAGGCGTTGAGAAGCTCTACTACTCCATAGATGAGCATACCCCAACCGATGATGAAAAGAGGAGCAGAGGCGATGGCTGAAGGCTTGATGATGGCGAGCAGACCCAGCAGAAGAAGAGCTGAAGGGAAGAGCCAGAAGAGAATGCCTACGCGTCCCATCTTAGCTGCTGAAGCCAGGTTGACAAACTGGGTCAGAGCGCCCAAAATCAGGATGAACGCCAGGATGAACATCAGCCAGGCGATAAACACCTGAGGCATCAGGGCAAGCAGCAATCCCAGGATAAGACTGCCTACACTCACAAGCGGGAATTTAGGTATCATACCCATGATAGGCTTACCATTGGAATCAGACAGAATCTGGCCCTGCATCTTCTCTGCATTGCGCTTGGCTGCCCAATAACTGGCAAGGGAGATGACACCTGAAAGGAAAAACAAAACACCGATGGCGATGGTTATCCAGGTGACGGTCTGCTCACGATATTGGATGAGCAGGACTCCTACGATGATGGCGCATACTGCGCGGAATATTGAACTGTGTATTACCTTCATACTAAAACTGATTTTGTTATTTCGGGGCAAAGTTACGAAAGAAATCCGAAACTAGCAAGAAGTTTTTTATATAAACTTAAATTATTGCTATATTTAACGCTAATTATTGCTATATTTAACGCAAATTATTTGTTGGTCTCGATAGAAAGCCGTAATTTTGTAAGCAAAATCAGAATCATGATGTCTTGGAAAGAGACTTAGTGAAAGTAAAAACTATATCTGGAGTATAGACTTAGGAAAAGTAAAAACTCATTTTTGATATAGACGGAAAAAGTAAAGACAATGACAAAATTATATTTGGTGCGCCATGGTGAAACGGTGGATAACAAGGCGCAAATTATGCAGGGACAAACACCGGGAAAACTCAATATGAAAGGTATTGAGCAGGCTGAGGAAGTGGCCAGGAAAATGGCGGGTACGCCTATCGATGTTTTCGTATCGAGCGATCTCTATCGCAGTATACAGACCTGTGAAATTATCGCCGGCTCGCATCCCGTTGTCACCACTCCCTTGCTCAGAGAGCGTGATTGGGGCGATTTTACGGGTAAATTCATCCCTGACCTGCCGAAGGACCCAAAGGATTGGCCGGACAACATAGAGACGCTGGAAAAGATGAAATCAAGAGCCCAAAATTTCCTTACCTGGCTCAAGGTTACTTATCCTGACCAGACCGTTCTTGCTGTGGGGCATGGCATCATCAACAAGGCTATCCAGAGTGTTTATTATAAACGTCCGATGAACCAGATAGAGAAAATGGCGAATGCTGAGGTCAGAGTCCTTATTCTTTAAGGGAAGAGTGAAAAATTCAATTGCTTCGCTAATCATAAAGTTCAAAGTATCAAAAGTTCTAAGTATAATTCAAAGTATCAAAGAATATGAATAAAATTGCTTTTATTACAGGCGCAACAAGCGGTATTGGCGAAGGTTGTGCACGTCGTTTTGCCCGTGGCGGCTATAACCTGATTCTTACAGGTAGAAACACGGGAAAGTTGGAAATCCTGAAGAAAGAACTCGAGGCTGAGGGCGTTGAGGTGCTTGCCTTGGCTTTCGATGTGCGTAACCGTGAAGCTGCCAAGAAAGCGGTGGATTACATCCCTGAGGAGTGGCGCAATGTAGATGTGCTTATCAATAATGCAGGACTCGCACGTGGACTGGAACCTGAATATGAGGGCGATTTTGAAGATTGGGACCAGATGATTGATACCAATATTAAAGGACTCTTAACCATGACTCGCCTGATAGTACCTGGTATGGTGGAGCGTAATCATGGTCATGTAATCAATATAGGTAGTGTGGCGGGTGATGCTGCTTATGCGGGAGGTAATGTATATTGTGCTACCAAAGCGGCTGTAAAGGCTATTACAGACGGCTTGCGCATTGATGTGGCACATACGAAAGTGCGTGTTACCAATGTGAAACCGGGTTTGGTTGAAACAAACTTCTCTAACATCCGTTTCCATGGTGACCAGAACCGCGCAGACAACGTTTACCGCGGCATAGAGCCTCTGAACGGCGATGACGTGGCTGATGTAGCCTTCTATGCTGCAAGTGCTCCAGAACATGTGCAAATAGCTGAGGTGCTGGTTCTTGCTACACATCAGGCTAACGGAACCGTGATACACAGAAACTAGTTAATAGTTTACAGTTAATAGTTTATAGTTTATAGAGGCTGCGCCGTTGAGCAAGATTGTCAAAGCGATTTATGCTATAAACTATAAACTATTAATTATTAACTATTAATGATGTGGCAAAGCTGATTGATATCTGATTCGAATGTATCTCGATTAATCGCCTTTGCCCGCATTCCAGACTTGTAGTTGTAGATGGTCTGGGTGGAGTAATGCAGCAGGGTAGCTATCTCCTGGCTGTCGGTTACACCCAGTCGCATCAGGGCAAAGATGCGAATCTCAGTAGTCAGGTCGTGCGTAGTAGGAACTTCCATTTGACATTCTGGCAGCAGGAGCTTGTTCAGCTCAGTAACGAAATCCGGATACAACTCCAGGAATGCCTTATCGAACCGGTTGTAGAACATCTGTGATTCCTCTTCTTCCAATTTATGGGTGTTGAGACTCTTCAGCAAATCGGCGGTCTGGTTTGCCTTGATCTTACGGCTTACCAGTTTGCGGTAATCTGATAACTTGCTGATATAAGCCGCACTGATGTCCATAAAGAGGCGCATGTAGGTCTCTCGCTTGATATTGGTCTCTATCAGCTGCTGGTTCAGTTCGGTGAGCTGTGCATTCATCTCTTTCTGCTTCTCGTTCTGTTCTTCAATCTCAGCCTTGTTTTTCTTCAGCTTGTTCTTCTGTCGGTTGTTGACGAATGAGAGGATGAGGATGATGACCAGCGCTATACTTACACCAATGAACCCCCAAAGAAAGCGGGTACGAGAGCGCTCGGCAGCCTGCTGGTTGGCTGAAGCGATGACTGGAAGAATGTTGGAAATCTCCATCATGCGCAGTTGGTTGTTGAAGAACTGTGCATCTTCCATCGTGTGCTGGATATATTTGGCAGCTCTCTTACTGTTGCTCGCATCCTTTTTAAAGATGTAGTAGGCTAGCTTTTGAAGCGCAATAGTTTCTTTGAGCTGGCACAATCCATCGCTCACGGATGCCTCTACGAGATATTCCTCGTAAAGGTCGAATTTGCCGGTATTTTTGTAATATCTGGCTATACCATAAGCCGACATGGCATGTATGCGGGATTTGGCTGGCGACATCTTCAGTGCCTTCAGATAATAGTTGAGCGATTCCTTGCTGGTAGGGTTGTGGAGATAGGCGTATTCGCCCATGAGATACTGATAGAAGACGTTATGCTTATTGTTTTCGTTGAAACTCTGTATCAGAAGGGTCATATAATGTTTCTTCTGGGCACGGAATTCTTCGGCGTAATCTGAGTTCTTGGCGTATGATTCCCAGTAATTATAGATCCAGGCGAAAGTGAAGTAATAGTATAGCTTCAACTGGTATGGCATCTCATCAGGATTGAGCGATTGGAGTAAGCTTTCTGCTTTGCCATAAAATCCCCTTACCGAGAGTATGGACGCCCGGTTTATCTGGTTACGTAATATATAATAGGTGTTATGACATTTTTCTGCCAATTCAAGCCCCTGTTTCATATATGCGTATGCTGAGTCGTAGCGGTAAGCACTATAGGCATGATATATGCTGTCAAGAAACAGTAGTCGGGTTTGGTCGTCTTCAGCTTCATAAGCTTGCCGCTTCAGATGTTTCAATTCCTTTTCCTTGATTCCCTGATAATATTGGTCGTTTTCAATCATCTTGTCAATACGATCCAATAAAGTCTTCTCGTCCGTTTTGCCTTGAGCAGCCAATGGCATAGTAAGCAAAAGAAGTAAATATATAAGTAGTTTCATCTTTAATGCTTCTTTATAATTATAACAAAATAGTCTTTTAAATGTTATTTTCGTCCTTTTGTCCGTTTTGTGGTGCAAAGATGCAAATTTCCTTTCATATAATACCATTTACTTTAGATAAAAATAGTTAATATATTAAAGCCTCTGATTCTTAATGAGTTATCTGATTCTTTAGTAGGCTGATTTTTTACCAAAATGCTACTTGGGTATACAACTTTGAAAAAAATGATATAACTTTGCAAACGAAATCAGAAAACAGTAGTTTTAATGGTTTAATTACCACTTCAAGTCTTCTAAAAGTATTTAATGATAAAGAAAATTCCTTTTGTTGATTTAGTATGTTGATTTAAATAGGAAAACAGGTTTAGTTTATATTAGGGAAAAAGGATTGGTAATAGACTAGGCTACTTGATGATTCAAGTTTGCCCTTAAAGGCAAAGCTTATCTATTATGTTTTAGGGAAAACCGCCATGCTTTTGTGAAAAAGTGTGGCGGTCTTTGTTGTACGCTCGGCATGAGCATTGTCTAACGGGTGAAAGTCCCGAGTAAGCCCTAATAGCGGGAATTACATAGCCAAGAGCAAGGGTGTTCATCGTAAGGTGAAATCTGAAGGAAGCTGGCGGCAAACATCTGACCTAACGAACAGAAACTTCATATAAGGCATTTGACCATGGATAAGATTGCAACACAAATCAAAGTCCCATAGCTATTCGGAATGGTCGGTGTAAATGAAGTAGGTATAAGATGGAAAGACAATGCCCTTATCCGAGGAGGTCTCACGGACGCTTCAAATAGTTGTTTTTACGAAAGAAGCGGAGTAAAGCTTGCCGTGAGAAGTCAGCAGACGCCATAGTAGTGCAATACTCGATAATGTTGCATAAAGGGCAGAACCTATATATTAAACGATAGTAATTGAAACATACCTTATGAAGGAAAGAATGCAGAAAACATTATCCCAAGTTAATGGCTGTCCCCAAAGAGATAGGTCGGAAACCGAATGGTATGGGGGAGTGCAGACCTTTATGTGGATGTGTGAAGACAACATCGTGGAAGTACCATTCGACAAGGAACACCTTTTCGAGCAAATCCTTAGTCCTGCAAATCTCAGCCGAGCCTACAAAGCAGTGATGAGAAACAAGGGCTGTGGTGGTATCGACAAGATGTCATGTGAGCAGCTGCTCCCATGGCTCTTGACCAATAAGGACGTGCTCATCCGTTCCTTGATGGACGGTTCTTACCGTCCGAACCCAGTGAAAAGGGTAGAAATACCCAAAGACAATGGCAAGAAGCGCCTGTTAGGAATACCTACAGTAGTAGACCGTCTGGTGCAACAAGCCATCAACCAAGTACTGACTCCCATCTATGAGAACCAATTCTCCAAGACGAGCTACGGCTTCCGCCCGAGAAAAGGATGCCATGACGCACTGCGAGGAGCGCAAAGGATAATCAACGAAGGCTACATATATGTAGTAGACCTTGACCTTGAACGCTTCTTCGACACGGTGAGTCATAGCAAACTCATAGAAATCCTCAGCCGTACGATAAAAGACGGCAGAGTTGTCAGTCTTATACACAAATATCTCCGAAGTGGTGTAATGAACAAAGGCTTGTTCGAAGCGAGCGAGGAAGGGACTCCCCAAGGAGGACCGCTAAGTCCGTTGTTGAGTAACATCATGCTCAACGAACAGGATAAAGAACTTGAACGCAGAGGGCTTCCCTTTGTACGCTATGCAGATGACTCGATGATATTCTGCAAGTCCAAGAGGGCTGCAATGCGAGTGAAGGAGTCTATAACCCGATTTATAGAGAATACTCTATATCTCAAAGTCAACAAGGAAAAGACCGTAGTGTCGTATGTGCGCGGAGTGAAATACCTCGGCTACTCCTTTTATGTGAAGAAAGGCAAATGCCAACTCACGGTACATCCAAAGTCCAAAGCTAAGATGAAGTCAAGGTTGAAAGAACTGACAAGTCGCAGCAATGGTTGGGGATATGCCAAGAGAAAGCAAAAACTGAAAGAATACATAAGAGGATGGGTTGGTTATTATCATCTTGCCGATATGAAAAGTCTTTTACGTAAAACAGACAAATGGTTAAGACGTAGAATCCGCATGTGTATATGGAAAGCTTGGAAGAAACCCAAGACAAAAGTGGCAAACCTCATTAAATGTGGTATCAATAAATACCAAGCATACGAATGGGGTAATACTCGCAAGGGCTATTGGCGCATAGCTGACAGTCCTGTATTAACGAGGGCGATAAACAACAATAATCTGCGCTCTGCAGGGTATGCTACTTTAATGGATGCGTATCTCGAATGGTATCCAAAATAGGAACCGCCGTATGCCGAACGGCACGTACGGTGGTGTGAGAGGTCGGAAAACGAAAGTAGGAAGAAAACTGCTTCGTTTTCCTCCTACTCGATTAATATATGTTAGTTTCTTCTCTTTTCTTTTTCTTTTCTTTGGTCAACTCAAATTATTTTTTTACCTTTGCCACATATTTATATATAGATGAATGGATTTATATATATAGGTAGTAGGAAATAGATTTCGAGAGAAAATATCAGTTTTCTTCATGTGTAGAGGGAAATGGTAAGTAGACTTTAAAATATTATATTGAATAAAATATTAAAACAATGAATATATTAGTAACAGGCGCTAATGGTCAATTGGGACATGAAATGCAAATCTGTGCCCAAAAAAGCAATCACAAGTTTGTCTTCACCGATGTGGCTGAAGGCTATGAAAAACTGGATATCACCAATCTTGACGCTATCCGAGAAAAGGTGAGGGAGAATGATATTCAGGTAATTGTTAACTGCGCTGCTTATACCAACGTAGATAAGGCTGAAACAGATTACGATCTGGCTAATCTGCTCAACAATACTGCTGCGGGAAATTTGGCACAGGCTATGAAGGAGGTAGATGGTACTTTGATTCATGTATCTACCGACTATGTTTTTCAGGGCGACAAGAATATACCTTGCCGTGAAGATTGGGAAACGAATCCTTTGGGGGTATATGGTAAAACGAAACTTGCAGGCGAAAAGAGTATTGAAGCTACTGGATGCAAGCATATCATCATCCGTACAGCATGGCTCTACTCGCAGTGGGGTAAGAACTTCGTGAAAACCATGCAGAGTCTCACGGCAAGCCACGACACCCTGAAGGTGGTCTTCGACCAGGTGGGTACTCCAACTTACGCTGGCGACCTGGCTGCTGTCATCTCACATATCATCGAAACTGACCAGTTGGATAAGACGGGCATCTACCACTTCTCTAATGAGGGTGTCTGCTCTTGGTTTGATTTCGCTAAGATTATCTGCGAACTGAGCGGAAATACTTGCGATATACAGCCTTGCTACAGCGAGGAGTTCCCAAGCCCAGTGAAGCGTCCTCACTTCTCTGTACTTGACAAGAGTAAGCTGAAGCAGACTTTCGGATTCAAGGTGCCATACTGGACTGACAGTTTGAAGAAGTGCATCGCTGAATTGGCAGCATCAAAATAATTATTAATTATAAATTATTAATTGAAATGAAGAATATCATTATCACGGGCGGTGCTGGTTTCATCGGCTCACACGTAGTAAGACTTTTCGTGAACAAATATCCTGAGTATCACATCATCAACCTCGACAAGTTGACTTACGCTGGTAATCTGGCTAACCTCAAGGACATCGAGGGCAAGCCTAACTATACTTTCGTAAAGGGTGATATCTGTGATTTCGACCTGATGTTGAAACTGATGCAGGACTACAAGGTGGATGGCATCATCCATCTCGCTGCCGAGAGCCATGTAGATAGAAGTATCAAGGATCCATTCACTTTCGCTCAGACCAACGTGATGGGAACCCTATCTCTGCTCCAGGCGGCAAAGATTTACTGGGAGAGTCTTCCTGAAGGATATGAGGGTAAGCGCTTCTACCACATCTCTACTGATGAGGTTTACGGTGCCTTGCAGATGACTCATCCTGAGGGCATTCCTGCTCCTTTCACCACCAAGGCATCCAGCGGTAAGAACCACGAGGCTTACGGCGAGGAGTTCTTCCTGGAGACTACCAAGTACAATCCTCACTCTCCATATTCTGCATCCAAGGCAAGCTCAGACCACTTCGTCCGTGCTTTCCACGATACATACGGTATGCCTACCATCGTGACCAACTGCTCTAACAACTACGGTCCATACCAGTTCCCTGAGAAGTTGATTCCTTTGTTCATCAACAATATCCGTCATCGCAAGCCATTGCCAGTATATGGTAAGGGTGAGAACGTGCGCGACTGGTTGTATGTAGTAGATCATGCCCGTGCCATCGATATGATTTTCCACAAGGGTAAGATAGCCGAGACCTATAACATCGGCGGTTTCAACGAGTGGAAGAATATCGATATCATCAAGGTGGTTATCAAGACCGTTGACCGTCTGCTTGGCAGAAAGGAAGGCGAGGATATGGACCTCATCACTTATGTAACCGACAGAAAGGGTCACGATATGCGTTATGCCATCGACTCTAGAAAGTTGCAGAAGGAACTCGGCTGGGAGCCATCTCTGCAGTTTGAAGAGGGTATCGAGGAGACCGTGAAATGGTATCTTGATAACCAGGAATGGATGGACAATGTAACCTCTGGTGATTATCAGAAGTATTACGATAATATGTATTCAAACCGATAATAGCTTTTGGAGTAATCGGAACATGTTTCTATTGTAACCGGTGTATGTCTCTATTGTAACCGGTGCAAGAGATTCTGTTTTGCATATTGAATCAGGAGTCCTGTATTTGTTTATAACAGCAAATGCAGGACTTTTTTGTTTTATGGCAATTAAAATGCAGTAAATATATTATTATTTCTTAATTTTTTATGCTTTATGTCGAAGAAAACTGAAAACTAGAAAATATTTTTCTATCTTTGCAGCCTTAATGATATATAAAAGAAACAGATATGAAGAAAATAATGTTATCAGGCATCGTCATGGCGGTTGCTACCTTGTCGTGCCTTCCCGTTAAGGGACAGGAAAGGGTGGTTCCTTTTAAATATGGTAATATGGACCACTGGGTAATCAGGAATATCAAAGAATCAGGCATTATCGGAGGAAATCGGAAAACTGTTTATGCCGTTGGACCTAATATGACTATCAATGGTAATATTCCTTATACCAATAAGGGTGGTTCGCCTTGGGGTTCCTCTAATGTCCTGGCACATGTATCGGGCATCTATAAGACGAATAACTCTGTGTTTCGTGATAAACATGGTAGTGGATATTGTGCCAAACTGGTAACCCATATTGAGAAAGTAAAAGTGCTGGGACTCATCAATATCAAGGTCTTGGCTGCCGGTTCTCTCTTTCTGGGTAATGTTCGTGAACCGATAACAAGTACCAAGGATGGTCCTAAAGCCATCAACTGGGGTATACCATTCACCGCACGTCCTAAGGCTTTGCGCTTTGATTATAAGACATCTCTCCCTCATGCAGCCAATCGTATCAAGCAGAATGGATTTAGCGGAGCCTCTACGGTTGCAGGTCGAGATCATGCTATAGCTGTGCTCTATCTGCAGAAACGGCATGAAGATGCTAAGGGAAATATAACAGCTAAACGTGTGGGTACGATGGTAGTCAGATTCGGAAAGAGTACCGATAGATGGGTGGAAGATGCTACCTATACAATCCATTATGGCGATATCCGCCACATGGCAGGTTATCAGGCTGCTACTATGGGACTGCGATCCACTGACTATGCCCGTAACAGCAAAGGTAAGAGTGTGCCGGTAAAAGAAGTAGGATGGGCGAGTGCTAACGAAACACCTACTCATCTGATTCTTCAGTTCTCCTCATCCGATGGTGGAGCCTATATCGGAACTCCAGGCAATACCTTGTGGATTGATAATGTAGCATTGGTGTATTAAAATAATAAAATCGACAAAATGAAGCATATTCTGACAATACTTATTATGATGTTGGCATTGGGCAGCTATGCCTCTGAGCCTTATGTAACCGATAGTATCTCATCTGCAGAGAAGGTGGATACGATGGCTTTACATGCCGGGAAATCATGGGTGAACCGGATTCTTGACTACTTTAATGATTCCAACAAAAACAAGAAGCATAAGCGTTTCGATTTTAGTGTGATAGGTGGCCCTCATTATGCCTCTGATACCAAGTTTGGATTGGGATTGGTGGCAGCAGGACTATACCGTACTGATCCGAATGACAGTATTCTTCCTCCTTCTAATGTCTCGCTTTATGGTGATGTCAGTTCTGTAGGTTTCTATATGTTGGGTGTCCGTGGTAACCATATTGCTCCTAAAGGAAGATATCGCATCGATTATCACCTTTATTTCTATTCTTTTCCCTCTGAATTTTGGGGAATAGGTTATGAAATGGGCGATAACGATGCCAATAAGAGTGACATGAAGCGTTGGCAGGCTCAGGCTGAAGTTAGCTTCCTGTTTCGTGTAGCAGATAATTTCTATATCGGACCGATGGCGAGTTATGACTATGTAATAGGTAAACATATTGAGCGTCCGGAATTGCTGCAAGGCATGGATCAGCATACTTGGAATGTAGGAGCTGGCGTTTCTCTGGTATATGATAACAGAGATAATCTTACGAATCCACATCGTGGTATCTATCTGAATATCAATCAGATGTTCAGACCTGGATTTATGGGGAATGATTATGCTTTCAGTACGACGGCATTTCGTTTTGATGCCTATCAGCGACTGGGTAAGGGAACGGTTCTTGCCGAGGACATTGGGGCTAACCTCAACTTTGGTAATCCTTCGTGGGGAATGATGGCTGAATTGGGTGGTACTCATTCCATGCGTGGCTATTATGAAGGCCGTTATCGCGATAAACATTCTCTGGAAGCTACGGTTGAGTTGCGCCAACATGTATGGAAGCGTAATGGCATCGTAGTGTGGGTTGGAGCAGGAACCATCTTCCCGAAATTCTCGGCATTGCGCTCTAAACAGATTTTGCCGAATGCCGGTGTAGGATATCGCTGGGAATTTAAGAAGAATGTGAATGTACGTCTGGATTATGGATTCGGTAAGTCGGGGCAGTCTGGTTTTCTCTTCAATATCAATGAAGCGTTTTAGTAATAATGCTCTTTATGTAGTTTGATAATGCTCTTTAAAGTGTTAATGAAAAAGTAGAATGAACAGTTTTACGGATATATATAATAAGGTGGTGTTGCCTATATATAATAAGGTGTCATCGGGCGCATTCCTTTACGGGTATGCTGTGGTAGCATTGTTGTTGCCTAATATAGCTCTGTGCTATACCGAATGTCTGGCTCCTTGGGCTTGTGGTGCCAATGTGTTGCTACCTTTGGCACTCTACATGTGGTTCTTTTCGTTAACCAGATGCCCGGGTAAGATGATCTGGTGGGCTTTTCTTTTTGTTTTTTTCGCTGCCTTCCAACTGGTATTGCTTTATCTCTTCGGGACGGGAGTGATAGCGGTAGATATGTTTCTGAATCTTGTAACTACCAATCCTGGCGAGGTGAAGGAACTGCTTGGTAATCTGTTGCCTGCTGTGGTGGGTGTTTTTGTGGTTTATCTTCCTTTGCTGGTTCTGGCTATTGTCAATATCAGCAAGAAAGGGATGATAGTGGTTCGACTCCAGCATCGAGTGCGTCGTTGGGCTTTGGAGATAGCTGCTGTCGGTTTATTCTGTCTGCTGGCTTGCTATGTGGCTGTAGATGATTATCGCTTGCGCAACCAGCTTTATCCTGTTAACGTTTGCTATAATCTCTATCTTGCTTTCGAGCGTGATGCGGCTTCAGAGAATTACAGGGAGGCAAGCAGGAATTTCAGGTTTGATGCCAGGAACGAGCACGATGCTGAGGCTCCCGAGGTGTATGTGATGGTGGTGGGAGAGACGGCGAGAGCCCACAATTTCAGTCTCTATGGTTATCCGCGCGATACCAATCCTTTGCTTTCCAAGACTCCTGGAATCATAGCTTTTCCCGATGCTACAACCCAGAGTAATACTACGCATAAGAGTGTTCCTATGCTCCTGTCGGCTGCATCAGCAGAGGATTTCGAACGTCTCTTTCATGAGAAAGGTATCCTGGCTGCTTTCAGGGAGGCGGGATTTCATACCGTATTTATCAGCAATCAGCTGCCTAATCATTCTTTTATTGATTTCCTTGGCGAACAGGCTGATGAACATTACTTCCTGAAGGAAGGTGCTTCTGCAAAAGATAATCATTATGATAGTGATTTGTTGCAGAAGTTGGATGGGATATTGCCTGCGGCAGATGCTTCTTCATCCAAGCAATACCGTTATCGGAAACTCTTCGTGGTACTTCATACTTATGGTTCTCACTTTAATTACCAGGAGCGCTATCCCCGTAATTTCGCTTTCTTTAAACCTGACAGTAAGAGCGAAGCGAAGCCGGAGAACCGGCATGACCTGCTGAATGCATACGATAATACCATCCGGTATACCGATTATATCCTGCATGGTATCGTAGAACGTCTGCAGAAATGGGAGAAGACTCAGGCAAAGACGGATGGGGTATATAGCCAACCTACATCGGCGATGCTCTATACCAGCGACCATGGAGAGAATATCTTTGATGATGACCGTCACCTCTTTCTGCACGCCGCCCCGAAGGCATCTGATTATGAACTGCATGTTCCTTTCATCATCTGGACATCAGATGGTTATGGAAAACAATATCCGGGAATACTGAAAATGTTATCTGGTCATCGTACCCAACAGGTACAGACGAGTCTTTCGGCTTTTCATACGATGTTGGGGATAGGAGGCATCCTGACCCGTTATCGCCAGGATGAATATTCTGTGGCAAGTGAGAAGTATCATCCTGTGAAGTTGTTTTATCTGGATGATCATGATAAAGCGATTCCACAGGAAAATGCCAAATATTAGCATCTGATTTTAAGCGTAAACGCGCTCTTTGTGTAAAATACATGAAAAGAGTTTTCGTAAATGTCAATTATTTGCGAAAACTCTTTGCTGTATCTATAATTTGCTGTATCTTTGCACCCGGATTTAGATAATAATAAAAATACAGTTGTTATGGAACCAACTCGAAAAATCGAAAAGGTAGGCATGCGCAACCTCCGTATGGAGGATTATGATCAGCTTGCCAAGTCATTTAGGCGTATTTACGCAGACTCAGATGTATTCTGGACAAAAGAACAGATTAAGAAACTCATTACTATCTTCCCTGAGGGACAGGTGGTTATTATCGTTGATGATAAGATTGTGGGCTGTGCGCTCTCTATCATCGTCAATTATAATATGGTGAAGGGTGATCATACCTATGCTCAGGTTACGGGTAATGAAACTTTCAATACCCACGATCCTAAGGGAAACATTCTTTACGGCATCGAGGTATTTATCCACCCTGATTATCGTGGTTTGCGCCTGGCTCGCCGTATGTATGAGTATCGCAAGGAACTCTGCGAGAAGCTCAACTTGAAGGCTATCATGTTTGGCGGTCGTATACCAAACTATCACAAGTATGCCGATAAGATGCGCCCTAAGGAGTATATCGAGCATGTAAGAAACCGTGAAATCTATGACCCGGTTCTTACCTTCCAACTTTCCAATGATTTCCACGTGCGCCGCGTAATCCGCAACTATCTTCCTAGCGATGAGGAGAGCGAACACTGCGCCACCCTCTTGCAGTGGGATAACATCTATTATCAGCCACCTACGGATTCTTATGTAGACCGCAAGCCTACCGTAAGAATCGGATTGGTACAGTGGCAGATGCGCCCATACGCTTCGGTGGATGACCTCTTCGAACAGGTAGAGTTCTTCGTTGATTCTGTGAGCGATTACAAGAGCGATTTCATTCTCTTCCCTGAGTATTTCAATGCGCCTTTGATGGCTCGTTTCAACGACTTGGGTGAGGCACAGAGCATCCGAAAGATGGCGCAGTATACCGAAGAAATCCGTGACCGTTTCCGCGAGTTGGCCATCAGTTACAACATCAATATCATCACGGGTAGTATGCCTTATCTCAAGGATGATTCCCTCTATAATGTAGGCTTCCTCTGCCGCAGAGATGGTAGCGTGGATATGTATGAGAAGATTCATGTTACACCAGATGAGCAGAAGTGCTGGGGATTGAGTGGTGGTAGCCATATCCAGACCTTCGATACCGATTGCGGTAAGATTGGTATCGTCATCTGCTATGATGTGGAGTTCCCTGAGTTGTCAAGATTAATGGCTGAGGATGGCATGCAGATTCTCTTCGTTCCATTCATGACCGATACCCAGAATGCTTACTCCCGAGTAAGAGTATGTGCCCAGGCCCGTGCCATCGAGAACGAGTGCTATGTAGCCATTGCGGGTAGTGTGGGCAACCTGCCTCGTGTTCACAACATGGATATCCAGTATGCCCAGAGTGCCGTGTTCACCCCTTGCGACTTTGCTTTCCCTAACGATGGCAAGCGTTCAGAGGCAACACCTAATACCGAGATGATTCTCGTATCAGATGTTGACCTGAATCTCTTGAATGAGCTCCATACCTACGGTGCTGTAAGAAATCTTCGCGACCGCCGCAAGGATCTGTATGAATTGAAACAGAAGAAGTAAGTGAGGAAGGATAATTCAACACTCAACATTCAACACTCAACACTTAACATTCAACATTTAACATTTAAATAAAGTGTATAAGATAGAAATCTCGGAGCGCACGCTCCACTTCAAGCAGCCGGCAGGCACGTCTCGTGGGGTATATACCACGAGACACAGTTATTATCTCACTCTCACCTCGGATGAAATGCCGGGGATAGAGGGAGTGGGAGAGTGTGCTACGCTCCCTGATCTCAGTTGCGATGCCAAACCGGAATATGAGATGACCCTGCGACAGGTTTGTCAGATGGTGGAGCAGATGGGACGCATTCCTTACGATATGATTCGTGCTTACCCTAGCATCACCTTCGGTTTGGAAACAGCCTTCGCTTCGTTCTTCGATGCAGCGAAGAAGTTTTTGGAGATTGTTCCTGCTGAAGGAGCATCTTCTTCTTCAGAAATGTTGAAGCAGAAAGGGGTTTCTGTTCCAGCCGGAATGGAGAACCTGACAGATCTCTTCGATTCTCCTTTCGGAAGAGGTGAAGAAGGTATCACCATCAACGGTTTGGTGTGGATGGGAACCTATGAGGAGATGCTGGCCCGGTTGGAGGAGAAACTCCAGGCGGGTTTCCATTGCGTGAAACTGAAGATCGGTGCCATCGATTTCTTCAAGGAACTCGATCTCATCAAGCGCATCCGTGATGTGTATACCAAGGAGCAGGTTGAGTTGCGTGTAGATGCCAATGGCGGCTTTTTGCCGGAGAATGCGATGAGCCAGCTGGAGGCTTTGGCTAAATATGACATTCATTCGATAGAGCAGCCTATCAAGCAGCATCAGTGGCCTAAGATGGCCCAGCTCTGTCACGAAACACCGCTTCCTATCGCTCTGGACGAGGAGTTGATTGGTGTGAATGTCCGGAGTATGAAGCAGGCTTTGCTCGATACGGTCCGTCCTCAGTATATCATCCTCAAACCTTCACTTCATGGTGGCATCTATGGATGCAACGAGTGGATAGAACTGGCTAATCAGCGCGGTATCGGCAGTTGGATTACTTCTGCTCTTGAGAGTAATATCGGTCTGAATGCTATTGCTCATTATGCTGCTAAAGTATATGGTCCTAATGTCAAGATGCCGCAAGGCTTGGGCACCGGTCAGCTCTTTACTGATAATATACCGATGCCTTTGGAGATTCGTGGTGACAAACTGTTTGTTGTAAAATGACTTTAGAAGAATTCCTTTCAGAATGGAATAACGGTAGCGACCGGGTGCTTGTTCATACAAGTGGTTCTACAGGCAAGCCCAAGCCGATGATGGTAGAGAAGAAGCGAATGCTCAACTCAGCCCGCATCACTTGTGATTTCCTGGGATTGAAACCTGGAGACAGTGCCTTGCTCTGTATGTCGCTCGATTATATTGCAGGTAAGATGGTGGTGGTGCGGAGTATAGAGCGCCATCTCCATCTTATTTCTGTTTGCCCAAGTGGGCATCCTTTGAAAGATGTAAATGAAGAGATTACCTTTGCTGCGATGGTCCCGATGCAGGTTTATAATACCCTGCAGGTTCCTGAAGAGCGGGCTCGTCTCTGCCGCATCAGGCATCTTATTATCGGTGGCGGAGCCATAGATGAGGCTCTCGAACAGAAACTGAAGGCTCTTCCCGGCGATATTGCCATCTGGAGTACCTACGGAATGACCGAAACGCTCTCGCATATTGCCCTGAGAAGAATTAACGGTGCTGAGGCCAGCGAATGGTACCAGCCTTTCGATAGTGTGAAAATCAGTCAGACCGATGAAGGTTGTCTGGTGATAGATGCTCCGCAGGTCTGTGCTGAACCCCTGGTAACGAACGATATAGTGGAAATAGAATCCTATATATATAATAAGGTGGAAAAACTCCGTTTTCGCATCAAAGGCAGAAAAGACAATGTGATTTGCAGCGGAGGTATCAAGATACAGATAGAAGAGGTTGAGGCTCTGTTGAAGCCTTATCTCGAAAAACCTTTCATGATAGCCAAGAAGAAAGACGGGAAGTTTGGAGAGATTGCTGTCCTCCTGACGGAAGATGAGGAGATAGAAAAAGTAGAGGCGACTGTTCGCCGCCTCTTATCTGATCATAAATATTGGATTCCAAGGGAATTCCTTCATGTAGAGCATCTCCCGCTTACCGAAACCGGAAAGCCGAAGCGCTCTATCTTTCTTTAAAGGGATTCTCTGAAGAAAGATTCTTTAGCTGAATTATCCTTCTCTGAAGAAGTCGAGTGCTTCCTTGATCTCTTCTGTCGTAGCTGTCTGGTTGATACGGATATCGCCTATGCCGCCCAGCATCGTGAAGTTGATGATGCCATTCTGGTTCTTCTTGTCATGATGCATCAGTTCGATGAGCTCATCATAGTCATCGCAGGTAATATCCAGTGTACCATAGAATTCCTTGATGAAGTTTACGGTCTGGCGCATCTTCTCAGTAGGGAATCCGGTTTTGGCAACACTCAGATAGAGTTCTGGAATCAGGCCGAATGCCACAGCGTAACCATGCAGGATAGGCTTGCGCTTCAAAGCCCAGCTCTCAAACGCATGACCGAAAGTATGCCCCAGGTTCAGCGCCTTGCGGATGCCCTGCTCGTGAGGATCCTGCTCTACAATGCGCTCCTTTACCTTCACGCTGTCGCCTACCATGCGCTGCAACAGCTTCAAATCAGGCTTGTCGAGGTCGAAACTGACCAGTTCTTCCCACATTGCTTCTGTAGAAATCAGACCGTGTTTCAGCATCTCTGCATAGCCCGAACAGATGTTTTCTGCATCGAGCGTCTTTAAAAATTCTGTATCGAGAATAACGAACTTAGAATCGTTGAACACACCTACTTCGTTCTTCAGTCCGCCGAAGTTGATGCCTGTCTTTCCACCTACCGATGCGTCTACCATAGCCAGCAGTGTGGTAGGAATATTGATAAAGTTGATACCTCTCTTAAAAGTGCTGGCAGCAAAGCCACCCAGGTCGGTTACCATACCGCCGCCCAGATTAATCATACAGGAGTGGCGTGAAGCTCCCCCCTCCTGCAGTCCTTTCCATACCATCATCAGACTTTCGATGTCTTTATGGCTGTCGGTAGCCGGAATAGTGATGATATGGGCTTCCTTCATGCAGTAAAAATTCTGCAATACAGGCATGCATAGTTCCAATGTCGTAGTATCTGTAAGCACAAAAAGCTTGTCGTGCTCACACTCAGAAAGTGCACTTACCAGTTCGCTTTCCAGTTGGGTTGATATGATTACTCTTTGTTCCATAACATTCTAACGTATTAATTTTTGTGCAAAGATACACTAAAATGGAGACAATACAAAAAAAAAGTTGCTAAATTTGCGTTTTTTATCTCAGAATGCATTAAACCTTGGTGTATTTAACGCGTCAAAACAATCGAGTAACAAAAATGATAATAGAATATCATAGCGATTATGTGTGAAAACACTCATAGTTGGAAATAATAACAAATTAAAAATAAGAATGAAAAAATCGATTCTGACGATGCTGCTGCTGTTGATGGCAATAGCATCCTTTGCTCAACAGCGACTGATATCCGGTCAGATTACCGACCGCGATACCAAGGAGGCCATTGAGCAGGTAACTATTCAATTGCTTAAGAGCGACAGCACGTATGTGGCTGGTGCCATCAGTAATGAGAACGGACTCTTTCATGTCACCGCTCCGGCTAATGGCAAGTATCTGCTCAAGATTTCGAGCGTAGGATACAAGGCTACCGTGAAGCGTATCCAAATTTCTGATAACAAGGATCTGGCTATGGGGAAGATTGTGCTGGGTGCTGAGGCTATCATGCTGAAAGGCGCAGTGGTAACAGCTATGGCTCAGAAGGTAACTCTGAAGGAGGATACTTTCGTGTACAATTCTTCTGCCTATCGCACACCGGAAGGCTCGGTAGTAGAGGAACTCGTAAAGCGTCTGCCGGGTGCAGAGGTGAGCGATGATGGTACTATCAAGATCAACGGTAAGGAGGTAAAGAAGATTCTCGTAGATGGCAAGGAGTTTATGACGGGCGATACCAAGACTGCCTTGAAGAACCTGCCTACCAGCATCATCGAGAAAATCAAGGCATACGATGAGAAGAGTGATCTCTCTAAGGTGACCGGTATTGATGATGGCGAGGAGCAGACCGTGCTCGACTTCGGTGTGAAGAAGGGTATGAACAAGGGCTTGATTTCCAATATCGACCTGGGCGTGGGCAACAAGAGCCGCTATAACATGCGTGGCATGGGAGGTTATTTCAATGATAACAACCGATTCATGCTCTTTGCCAATGCCAATAACACCAGCGACCGTGGTTTCGGAGGCGGTGGCCCTGGCAGAGGTTTTGGTGGTGCTAACGGGTTGAATGCCAGTAAGATGATTGCTGCCAACTACAATTACGAACTGAAAGATAAATTCAAGTTCAATACTTCACTTCGCTGGAATCACAGCGATGGCGATATTTGGAGCCGTCGTTCCAGCGAGAACTTCATGGGTAGCAGCTCTTCGTTCAGCAACAGCTTGACTCAGAATTTCTCCCGCAGCAACAGCTGGAACGGCAACATCCGCTTGGAGTGGATGCCTGATTCCATGACCAATATCCTCTTCCGTCCTTCCATCTCCTGGAGTACCAGCGATGGATTGAGTGGCAGCCAGTCGGCTTCTTACAACAAGGATCCTTATACCATTACCTCCAAAGACCCTCTTTCTGAGGAAGGTATTGAGGAGTTGGACAAGGCTGAGGCTATGGTGAACCGTCAGTTGACTAACGGAATCACCTATTCTGATAATAACAATATCAGGGGTATGCTGCAGATCAACCGCAAGTTGGGCAACAAGGGACGCAACATCACCTTGCGTATGGATGCCAAATATACGGATAATGACAGCAAGAGCATCTCGCTCAACAATGCCAAGCTCTATCTCGTACAGACAGCGGAGGGTAAGGATTCTACTTATCAGACCAACCGCTATAACCTGACTCCTTCGAAGAATTACAGCTATGCGGGTCAGTTGACCTATAGTGAGCCGCTCTGGAAGGCTACCTTCCTGCAGTTCAGCTATAAGTTTACTTACAGCTACTCCAAGAGCGACCGCAGCACCTACGATTTCAGCAAGTATGCCATGAATGGCGATCATGAATATCGTGGTTGGGATAGCTACCTGAATCCGTTTGCCGGTCAGCTTGGCGATTACAGAAATGATGAATTGAGCCGTTTCTCTGAGTATCGCAACTACAATCACGATATCCAGGTGATGATGCGATTCGTCCGTCAGAAGTATAACTTGAACTTCGGTGTGATGATTCAGCCACAACAGTCGAAGTATATCCAGGAATATCAGGGAGTGCATGTAGATACCGTTCGCAACGTAACGAATATCAGTCCAACCCTCGATTTCCGTTATCGCTTCTCAAAGATGAGCAACCTGCGCGTGAATTACCGAGGTACCACCTCTCAGCCAAGCATCTCTCAGTTGCTTGACATCACAGATAACAGCGACCCGCTGAACATCTCGAAGGGTAACCCTGGATTGAAGCCATCGTTCACCCAGAACTTCCGATTGTTCTACAACAACTTCGTGCAGAACCATAACAAGGGTGTCATGACCTTCATCAACTTCTCAACCACCAACAATAGCATCAGCAATAAGGTGACCTACGATGAGAAGACTGGTGGAAGAATCACCCGACCTGAGAATATCAATGGCAACTGGAATGTGATGGGAGCCTTTATGTTCAACTGCTCTATCGATAGTGCCGGTGTATGGAACTTGAATACCGACACCTACTTGGGTTACAACAACTACGTGAGCTATCTGAGTCTCGACAAGCAGTCTGATTCCCAGAAGAATACCACCCGCAGTACTACTTGGAGAGAACGCCTCTCTTTCAGCTATCGCAACAACTGGCTGGAGCTTTCGCTCGATGGAACATTGAATTATAACCATGCTACAAACAAGTTGCAGCCTAACAGCAACCTCAATACCTGGCAGTTCTCTTATGGACCAAGCATGACGCTTACAGCGCCTTGGGGTACCAGTCTGAACTCAAGCCTCTCTATCAGCAGCCGTCGCGGTTATAGCGACAGCAGCATGAATACGGATGAGTTTGTATGGAATGCGCAGCTCTCTCAGGGTTTCCTGAAGGGCAAGCCTCTTACCATCATGCTGCAGTTCTACGATATTCTCCGTCAGCAGAGCACCTTCTCTCGTGCCATTTCTGCTACATCACGCACGGATACGGAGTATAATGCCATCAACAGCTATGCGATGCTGCACGTGATTTACCGCCTGAATCTCTTCGGAGGCAAGGATGCCCGTAGGGGTGGACCTGAAGGTCCTGGCGGTCCTGGTGGTCCTGGTGGCCGTCCAAACTTCCATGGCCGTCCTTTCAATGGCGGTTTTGGCGGTGGTCGTCCAGGCGGCAGAATGTTCTAGAAAAGAAAATGAAGTAAGCTTCATTTTAAACGATAGTAAGCCTCACTTCATGTTTACGTGAGGCTTATTTCAAACAGATATGACGAGAAAAAAAGAAATCCCCGCTCTTCGTAATGAAGAACGGGGATTGTTATTTTGTCTTATCAAGAGTTCTCGATTAGAGAGCGAACTTGTAACCTACAGTAATCTGGATTACGTTGTTGTAATGATCCCAGTTGTCTGCAACCTTAGTTACACCGATGTTGTAACGAGCATCGAATACGATGTTCTGGTACTCGTAAGAAAGACCGACTGGGATAGAAAGGTCGAATGTCTTAACGTCTTCTGCATCATCCTTGTTTACCAAGAAACCTGGCTGCAAACCTGCCTTGAGAGCCAAACCAGCTATTGGGTAGTAGTTCAAAGTGATAGGCACATTGATATAGCCTGGATTCCACTTGCCACCTTCAAAAGTCATACCGGCAACTTTTACATCCTTAGCCTTGAAGCCCTGTACAGAGTAGAGAGCACCTACTGCAACGCCTAAATTATCTGTAGCCTGATACTGCAACTCAGCACCAGCAGCGAAACCTGCTTTCCAATCGTTGTCACCGATTGTAGAAACGTTCAAACCAACCTTAGGCTGAATAGTTGTTGTACCTGCAGCCTGCTGTGCGAAAGCACCTACTGAAGACAGCACCATAGCTGCCATAACGAATAATTTTTTCATAATCTCTAATATTTTAAATTAATAGTTTATAATGCTCATATAGAGTATGATTAGTTATCAGTGTGTATGCTGATTCCATCATTTTTACTAGGTGCAAAGGTATGTTTTTTCTCTATTCGCTCCAAATATTTTAAGCTTTATTTTAAAATAAGTAGCCAAATATTACATATAAGTTTCTATTTCGTATATTTTTAGCAATAATTATCCCAATTTTTTTGCATCGTATCTTAAAATGTTGTATATTTGCAAAGTAAAAAAGAAAGATAATTATGACTACACAAGAAATTAATTTCGCAATGATTTGTGGAGCACTCATCCTGATTTGTCTTTTTGCTGTCGGGTTGATTATTCACGAAAAGAGCCAGCAAAAGAAGAATGCTCAATGGGAATAAAAAAATCCCCTATACAGTGTAAAAGATGTATAGGGGATTCTTTTATTCTTCATCCTCGTCCCAGTCTTCTTCGTCAAATCCAAACATGGCGGGATCTACGAAGGCGTCCAGGGCACGGCGTTCTTTCTTTGTAGGGCGACCGGTGCCTCTTGCTCTATCTACGAATCCGCTGATGCGGCTCATCTCCAGGAGCTCGTATTGCTTAGGGTCGGTTACGTTTTTATAGACACCATACAGCATCTTGGCGCCTACGCGCTGCTCTATGCAGTCGAGAACCTCGAAAGAGTAGGTGATAGGGGCTTTCTTTACGCTCACCACATCGCCACGCTTGATGATGAAGGAAGGCTTTCTGTTTACGCCTCCCACCATGACGCGGCCATTCTTACAGGCATCGGCAGCAATGCTGCGGGTCTTGTAAATGCGGGCAGCCCAGAGCCACTTGTCTATTCTTGCTGATTCTTTCATTTCTGCTTTGTTTTTTGGGGGGACAAGCGATGGAATCGCTTGGAACGGGGGACTGGCTTCTGCTTCTGCTTCTGCTGGCTTCCTATTTCTTCCCTAGCTTGTTAAACTGGTTCATGGTGATGTCGATACCGGCAAGGACGAAGCTTTTGATAATCTCTACACCCAGGTCGATGGCCGGCTGCAGCTGCTTCATGTCTTCCTCAGTATATTTGCCCAGCACCCAGTCTATCTGGCCGCCACGCGGATAATCGTTGCCGATGCCCATGCGCAGGCGGGCATAATTCTGACCGATAAGCTGCTGGATATGTCCCAATCCGTTATGGCCGCCGTTACTGCCGTTCGCCTTCAGTCGGAAAGCACCCAGAGGCAGGGCTAGCTCATCGCTGATAACGAGGAGTCGGCTCTGGTCAATCTTTTCCTGATTCAGCCAATATCTTACCGCATTACCGCTGAGGTTCATGAATGTGGTAGGTTTGAGCAGGAAAATCTTTCTTCCCTTGAGCGTAGTCTCGGCTACGAAGCCATATCGCTTATCCTCAAAATGAATATTGGACGCTTTAGCAAAAGCGTCCAATACCATAAATCCTGTGTTGTGCCTGGTGCCGGCGTATTCATCGCCAGGGTTACCAAGCCCACAAATCAAATATTTATCCAATGTTTGATAATGCTTTACTCAGGTTCGTAAAATCTCTAGATGACTCAGTGATTAAGCCTCTTCTTCCTCAGTAGTCTGAGCTGCGAGCTGAGCGTTACGTGTCATCTTGATAGAGCAAACTACAACAGCCTTGCTTGTAGCCAACTCGAGACCCTCGAATGAGAGGTCACCTACCTTGATGCTCTTACCGATCTTCAACTCTGTAACGTCGATATCGAGGTGCTCAGGAATAACCTGGTAAGGAGCTGTAACGTTGATCTTACGGATAGAGAGGTTCATACGACCACCATCACGTACACCCTGTGCAAGACCTGTCAACTTAACTGGAATACCGATAGTGATAGGCTTCTGGTCGTTAACCTCGTAGAAGTCAACGTGCAGAGGAGCGTCTGTTGTTGGGTGGAACTGGATCTCCTTCATGATAGCTGTGTGGCTCTCACCGTCGATGATGAGGTTGATAACGTATACATGAGGAGTGTAGATAACTTTACGCAACTCAGCGAATGGAACTGCGAATGACATAGCCTCAGGAGCACCGTTCTCGCCCTTCTTCTCACCGTAAAGGTTACATGGGATAAAACCTTCCTTACGCAATGTCTTAGAAGCTTTCTTGCCAAGGTCTGTACGCTTCTGACCTGTTACATTAATCTCTTTCATTTTGTGTTACTCTAAATTAAGTTATTAATAAAAAATGTGCCTTAACTCGCCATCACACGGATTAGCTTTGCTTAAAGCGGGTGCAAAATTACGAAAATTATTTGGAACGAGCAAACTTTTTGCCGAAAAACATGTTTTATATGCAGAAAAAATATTGAAAATACAATTTTTTGCTTAAATAAACTGAAATTTTTGCCCGTTTTCTTGTCTATTACCTATTTAATGTGTATTTTTGCAAGCGTATTAGGTAATTTAATAAATGAATCTTTTAAAAACATTAGAGAATGATTAATAGGGATTTGATAAGACGTAAGATTGTGCAGTTAACCTACGCATACTATCAAAACAGCGATCATAACATGGAGAACGCTGAAAAGGAGCTGATGTTTAGTCTCTCCAAGTCATACGATTTGTACAACTACATGTTGCAGCTCATCGTTGCCATCACCCAGGAGGCACGCAAGCGCTACGATGTAGATGTAGCTCGTGCCAAGAGAGAGGGTGAGCAGGAACCTTCACCACGTTTCGCATTCAATAAGTTCGCTCTGCAGCTCGAAGAGAACAAGATGCTGCTCGAATGGATAGATGTTAAGCATTCCAACTGGGATGAGGATATCGAAATGGTGCGCAAAGTGTATACTGCGATTACGTCTAGCGATCTCTATGCTGATTATGTCAGCGGTGCTATTGATGAGGAACTCGCCGATCTCGACGAGTACAGCCGCGACCGCGAGGTATGGCGCCGCATCTACAAGCAGTTCATTCAGAATAATGAAGAGCTTGATGCATTCCTCGAGGAGAAGAGCCTCTACTGGAATGATGACAAGGATATCATAGATACTTTCGTATTGAAGACTATCAAGCGTTTCGATCCGGAAGCTAAGGCCAAGCAGGAATTGCTGCCGGAATATAAGGATGCTGAAGACAGAGAGTTTGCACGCAAGCTCTTCCGTGCTACCATCCTCAACTGCGATACCTACCAGCGCTATATGAGCGAGGCATTGCGCAACTGGGATTTCTCCCGTCTTGCCTATATGGATGTGATTATCATGCAGATTGCCATCGCTGAGGTTATGAACTTCCCTGGCATCCCGGCTACCGTCACTATCAACGAGTATGTAGAACTTGCCAAGGCATACAGCACTCCTCGCAGCGGCGGTTATGTTAACGGTATGCTCGACAGCATCTGCCGCGAGCTCATCAGCCGCAACCTCATCCAGAAGGAGATGCCTGAGCGCAAGCAGCATCAGCATGCACAGCACGGCGAACATGCCGGCAAACAGCGCCCAGACAACCAGCACCCAGCCGGCCGTCGTCCGCGCATTCATCGCGCTCCGGGCGAGGGTGAGTAAATAACGGAGGCCTTTCTTGCTGGTCACACCTTATTTATATATAGAACATAAAATAATAATAGATAATACTTTAACAACATGACAAATTTAGTATTGCAAGCAGCTGCCGGTGGTAGCAGCATGAGTTTTCTCATCATGATGGTAGCTATCTTCGCTATCATGTGGTTCTTTATGATCCGTCCTCAGCAGAAGAAGCAGAAGGAAATCCGCAAGTTCCAGAATGCTTTGGCAGAGGGTACCAAGGTGGTTACAGGCGGCGGTGTTTATGGCACTGTTAAGCGTGTTGACCTTGAGGCTAATACCGTTGATGTTGAGATAGCTCGTGGCGTGGTAATCACTGTAGCTAAGGGCTACGTGTTTGCTGATGCAGCTAGTCAGACACCTAATGCATAGTATCAAGAGCATATTAAAAGCTGTCAGAAACTTCCTGTTCAGTGGTCTGAATAAGGAGTTTCTGATTTTTTTGTTCTTTCTCGCTCTCAGCGGCATCTTCTGGCTGATGATGACGCTCAATGAGACTACCGAGAGAGAATTCAATATTCCTGTGCAGTTAACCGGCGTGCCCCGCAATGCGGTGATAACCGGAGAACTCCCTGATACCGTGCATATTACGGTGCGCGATAAGGGATTCACACTCGTTACCTATGCTTACGGAGGCAAGATTCATCCGCTCACATTCCGGTTTGCCAATTATGCCGACGAGGAAACGGGAACGGGACAGATCCCGATGGCTGATGTGCAGAAACAGGTGGCATCCCAGCTCTATGGCTCTACCAAACTGATCTCCATCAAGCCGGCAAAATTCGATTTCTTCTTCACCTACGGCTCTTCCAAGCGAGTGCCTGTGGTGTTCAGAGGTAGGATTACAACCAGCAAGAGCTATTATCTGGCACATACCGAATTCCTGCCGTCTACGGTTACGGTTTATGCCAACAAGAAGCAGCTCGACCAGTTGGAATCGGTAGAAATCGAGCCGTTCAACATGCGCAACCTGCAGGATACCATTCATCGCAGCGTACCTATCAAGAAGATACGTGGCATGAAGATTGTGCCTCAGATGGTGCGACTGGCGGTATATCCTGATGTGCTTACCGAAGAGTCGGTCGATGTGCCTGTTACGGCCATCAACATGCCTGATAACATGGTGCTCCGTACCTTCCCATCTAAAGTGGCGGTAAGATTCACCATCGGAGCCAGCCTCTTCAGAACCATCAAGCCGAGCCAGTTTAAGGTGGTAGTAGATTATAACGATCTGGCTAACAACCCTTCTGACAAGTGCAAACTCCAGTTGCGCAGCGTGCCACGCTCGGTGAGCAAGGCGCATCTCGAACTGGAAACGGTAGATTATCTGCTGGAACAGCAATGATGATTAATAATTTATAATTTACAATTAATAATTCATCGTGATGAAGATAGCGATAACGGGCGGTATAGGTAGCGGAAAGAGCTATGTGTGCCGGATATTGGAGAAACAGGGCATCCGGGTTTACGACTGCGATGCTGAGGCTAAGCGGCTCATGCGTACCGATGCCCGCTTGCAGGCTGGCTTGAAGAAGCTGGTGGGCGAGCAGGTTTACAGCGCAGAGGGCGTTTTGCAGAAGCCCGTGCTGGCTCAGTTTCTGCTGGCTGGCGAGGCTAACAAGCAGGCTGTCAACGATGTGGTTCATCCGGCTGTGGCGCGCGATTTCGAGCAGAGCAGCTATGAGTGGATGGAGAGTGCCATCCTCTTCGATAGCGGTTTCTACCGCCGTATCCACCTCGATTTCGTGGTCTGCGTAACGGCTCCCATACCGGTTCGCATCCAGCGCATCATGCAGCGCGACCATATCCCGGCAGAGAAGGCGCAGCAGTGGATAGATGCCGTCATGCCGCAGGAAGAACTTGCAGCCCGCTCCGATTTCGAAATCGTGAACGATGGCGAGCAGGATATCGATGCACAGGTAAGGAAATTATTAGATATCATTAATAATAAAGAATAATAGAAAAGACAATGGAAACAATCCTTTCAATTGCAGGCAAACCAGGCCTTTATAAATTGGTATCAAGAGGTAACAGAAACCTCATCGTAGAAACACTCGATGAGACTCACAAGCGTATCCCAGCTTTCGCTACCGACCGCGTAACAAGCCTTGGTGACATCGCTATGTATACAGACGCTGATGAGGTGCCACTCTGGGAAGTGCTCGACAGCGTAAGCAAGAAGGAAGAGGGCAAGCCTAGCACTTTCAACTACAAGAAGGCGCCTGTTGCTGAGCTCCACGCTTATTTTGCTGAGGTTCTTCCTAACTACGATCGTGACCGTGTTCACGACAGCGATATCAAGAAGCTCCTCCAGTGGTACAACATTCTCGCTAAGTACGGCATCACCGATTTCAAGGCTACTCTCGCTCCTACAGAGGGTGAGAACGTAGATGATCGTGCTGAGCAGGTTGCTGAGTAAAAAATAAATTGCAGTTGTATTATACTTAAGGGTGTTCATACTTCTAGAAATAGAATATGATACACCCTTTTTTTATTCCTTTTCAATCTTTTTCAATTCCTTCTCAAATCTTCTGCGATACATTTCTCCCGCTATGGTCAGACCGAACGGGAAGGCTAACCAGATGCCCAGAATGCCCAAGCCGCATGGGAAACCTAGGGTGTAGCCCAGCGGCAGGGAGATGACGAAATAGGCGATGAAGGCATAGAGCACCATCGGCTTTACACAGGCGATGCCACGCAGCGCATTGGCAAAGGTATACTGCAGTCCGTCGCCAAACTGATATACCATCAACAGGATAATCAGCGTAGCCACATACGCCTGCACCTCCACATTATCATTAAACCAGCCACCTATCTGATGGCGAAGCAGGAACACCGGCAAACCCATACACAGCGAGAACAGCAGGTTCAGACGGAACCCGTCGTAAGCATTTCGGCGAACTGCCCCGTAGTCCTTCTGTCCCATAAAATGGCTCACGCGGATAGCCAGCGCAGCCGCCATGCCCGAAAGCACGAGATAGAAGAGCTGCGAGAGGGTAATCATCACCTGATGAGCCGCCAGCGGAATGGTTCCCAGCCAGCCCACCATCACACAGCTCAGCGTGAAGGCAGCCGATTCCATGCCCAGCTGCAGCGCCACAGGCCAGCCCAACCGGTTCATCTCCTTGAAGTCAGCCCTGGTCAGAGAACTGTGCAGAATATCGCGTCTGTATTCCCCGAAATTCTTGCCCGTCATCAGCATGCCCACCATTGCCAGCGCCATCAGAATACGGCTCACCAGCGTCGAAATACCGGCTCCCAGCAAACCCAGTTCCGGGAACCCCGCCACACCGTAAATCAGTACCCAGTTGCCCAGGATATTGATTACGTTGCCGCCAATCATCGCCCACATCGCCACCTTGGTCTGTCCGAGTCCGTCAAGAAATTGCTTCATCGTGAAGAAGATTCCCATGAAGAGCACCGAGGCGAGGTTTACCAGAAAGTAAGGACGGATGAGCGAGAGCAGCTCTTCAGGCTGTCCGATGTGCCCCAGGTTCAGGTAGAGCACAACGAGGGCGAGGGTGAAGATGAAGCCCGTCAGCATGTTGGCACAGAAGGCATTGCGCACTTTCTGTCCGATGCAGTCAGTCCGTTCCTCGCCGTAGAGCCGTCCGATGATAGGAGTGAGTCCGTAGGTGAATCCCATATAGGATACGAAAACGAGACCGAAGATATTGTTCACCAGTCCGGCAGCCGCCAGTTCGGGTGTACTGTGATGGCCTATCATCAGCGTATCGGCAAATCCCAGGATGATGGTACCCAGCTGTCCTATGATGATAGGAATGCCGATAGCCAGCAGTTCCCGGTAGTGATGTTTCTTGTTCGTCGTTATTGATGTCGTATGATTATTCATATTTGCTTTTAATTACTAATCTATTTCCTTTATTCTGCTTAAGAGCATGCAAAGTTACGGCTTTATTCACTAATTACCAAATTTTTCTCCCCTTTTTTTTAGAGGACCAGCGATGGAATCGCTGGGAACGGGGCGCAACGGGGCAGGAATAGGCAGAAAGGGGCAGGAAGAGGCTTTCCCCCCTTCCTGCCCCCGTCCCCAGCGATTCCATCGCTGGTCCCCCTAAAAAAGGTAAAAAGAGCCCTAGCTAGCTTACCCCCCGCTAGGCTCTTTTTACCTTTTTACTTTTTTACCCTTTTACCTTTAATAGATGTATGAACTTCCTTCCTCTTTCTGTCCATACGAGGTAGGTGTGGGTATAGGCGGTGCCCAGCTTCTCCTGTGCCCCATCGCAGTGAGGGTCGGGGAGGGTAGAGTAGCGGGTGCGGCTCTTCGCCAGGCCCATGTGGGCATAATCGGCATAGAGCAGATACTGACCGCTCTGGTAGTACTGGATATGAAGGGCACAGAGCTGGCGGTTCAACTCCTGTGCCGTGATACCCAGCTCCTTCGCTATCTGCGTGGTGGTATAGCAGGAAACAGAGTTGAGAACATTGTCGGTGTAGAGCGCCTTCGGCAGAAGATGATCCACCTGATTCTCCAACTGGATGATGTTCTCACCGTTCTTGGCGATGCAAACCACCTGCTCATCCACCACACCGTTCAGCCGACGAATCTCCGTATCCTGTTCTCCGATGAGTTTCTTCTGCTGATCAATCTGCACTTGCTGGTTTTTCAGCAGATTCTCCTTCTCCTTGAGTGTAGCTCTGAGAATCTCTTCAGCATGCCGAATCGTCTCCTCATCACTCTCGCCCTGATTTACCGGAATATAACCGCCCGTCTTGCGAATCTGCGGCAGCACCTCGGAAGTAACCCAGTTTTTGAATTTCACCGCCGTTGGAAGCTTGGACCCGAGAACCAAAGCATAGAATCCGCTCTCGTTGACGAAAAGCACTTGAGACCATCGCTTAGCTTCACTTCCATCCTTCTTAATACCTGTCACTACCCATGCCCCTTGTTTTAAGGTGTCATGTGGGTTAACGAACTGATATACAGCGTTATAAGATTTCTTGTACCCCAGTATATCGCAGACATCCTTCGCACAGAACAAAGGCTCCCCGTTTTCATCGGTCTGAGTAAGAATCTTACCGAATTCAGGGTTTTCAAACACGACAGCATTACCCGCTGTCTTTTCATTCTTCATTTCTTCTTTTTTTGTTTTATAATTTTTTTCCATGATATAAAAATGTTAAATTGAATGTTGAGTGTTGAATGTTGAATGTTGAATTATTAGTGTTGAGTGTTGAATGTTGAATGTTGATTTTTTGCCTAACGGACTCAAGGGCGCTAGCCTAATTCAACATTCAACACTCAACATTCAACATTACAAAATCGTTCCCCAAATGCTCTCCTCCCTGTCTCTCGCAGCGGTGATGGCATTGATGAGGCGGTGGAGCCAGATGCGGGAGTTCACAACCATGCCTTTCACACGGTTCTCACCCACCAGGATGCAGCCCTGCGTATCATCGGGATAATTGCCGGCATGGATGCGGATGCCCTCAAAATTAGGGACACCCAACAGCAGCGGCAACCACATCTGAAACCTCGGCGACTTGCTGATCACCACCGGATAAGTGCCCTCAGGTATCGCCGTCTTGCCCTTCATCTTCTGCGCCTTCTTGCCCGATACACGCCCCAACCGCACATTCTCCTCGGCAGGACTCAGCTCCACACCCAGAAGGTTGCGCCAGCACGGCTCCAGCGTATCACAGAAATACGAGTCCGCATTCAACTTCTCCGCAGGCACCTCGCACACCGTCTTCAGCCCCCTGCACTTGTTCACACTCTCAATCGTGCGCTTCTTCACGTCCTCATCCTTCAGGATGTAAAGGCGACCTATCGTGTAGGTCTTCTTCTTCGCTATACGTTTTAAAACTATCTGCATAAGTAAAAATAAATTTAAGATTTAATAACCATACCGTCGTGGCGGTACTTAAGCTTCTCAAAACTGTCACAACTGTCACAACTGTCACGCTTGCCCGTATACTGATACGCTCGCCTGATGTAATTCCGGTGCAGCCACTGCCTGATCATCATATCGGTACCCTTCGCATCCAGTCCATGCTCCAGCCGGATGGCAAGCACCTGCGCAGCCGTAAAGCTATCGGGCAGTATCTGTAAAAGATTCTGAGGCCCACGCTTCGAACTCTTCTGCGCCGTAAAGTTCTCCTTCGCAATCATGTCGCCGAAGAACCGCATCTTGCAGTACAGGTCATACTGCTCGCTCCAGCGGATAAAATCGTCAATCTCCGGCTCCCACTTGCAACCATTGGCTACATACAGCACACACGCCTTCAGGTAAGCGATGACGTTGGCACGGAACGAGAGATTCTCAAACGTCCTGTCCTGCGACAGCCGGGCAAACTCAGCATTCTCATCCTTCAGTTTGAGGGCAAGCAGAAACGCCTCCTTACACTCAATCAAGCCCGTTACTTTGTTCAGATTTTCGATGTAAGGCCGTAGCGCCTCACGGTACGATTCATCATAGGTTCCGTAAACAGGCATATCTTCGCCGATTTCCCTTTCGGGGATGGTACAGAAGTTGATACGGCTGATAGGACCATCGGTAAGAACCTTAGAGAAGTAACGCTGACCCTTCTGGATGGTGGTAGATGCATTCCAGTTGAACCGGATGGTAACACGCTCCGTGACACTCATTGTTCCTACGCGAGTTTGTCCATATTTGTTACCCGGGTCTGCGGCAAGACACATGATACGGAACTGCTGGCTTCCGCTGCCCTTGAGCGCATCAAACTGGTCGAGCTCATTGAGCGAAGTATAGAGGAAATGTTCCTGCGCTTCAGCCGTTCTCATCACGAAAGCCGGGTTCGTCATATCCGCATCAATCTCCTGGATAATCAGGTTTTCAGGTCTCTTGCGCTTATCCTTGTTGGCACCCTTGCGCAGCATCTCATCCTTCCACGCCTTTTCGCGCTTCAGGTTTTCAGCATCCCTCAGCCTGATATCCTCCATAATGAAATCGATGGGCCTGTTCACGCTGCTCTTACCTGCTCCGGTACCCGCAAGCAGCAGCGTCATCAGTCTCGCCTCGTGCTCCACGTTGTCAATATACCGGAACCTCGTCTTCCAGAGATGCGTAGCCAGCGGCGGGAAGATAGCGTGCGCCACAGCCGGCTTATAAAGTTCCGGCGTCCTCGATATCAGCAGCTCCACCAGCTTCGGCAGTTTCTTCGGCATCTCCGGCGGGTCAGGATAATCCTCATCAGCCCTATTACCTGTTAACTGTAAACTATTAACTTGTTGATTAGCCTTCTGCTCCGCAAGCGCATTCACCCTCATCACTTCCCTCGACATCGGCTTCGTATTGTCAGCATATTTCGCATAAAAGTCGTGAATCAGCTGATGGCAGTCATTCTCCTGATAGTAGCTCGGCATTTTCACCCTCACCACCTTCATCAGTTCCTCTTCCTCCATCACCCTCGAAGCACCGGCGCTCATGATAGCCAGCAGCGAGGAGTGTCTCGACCCCACGGTATCAATCTCCATACCCCCGAGTCCGGCAGCCTGCGTAAAGAGGTCAAACGCAATCAGATTCTTCTCTCTGGCTTCCAATCCGCCAGCATCCTGATTGCCTCCAGAATCCCCGATATGAGGAGCATCAGCACCATGGCTATCACCAGGTTGGGCAGGCTGAACAGCAGAGCCAGCAGAAACAGCAGGATTGCCGTCGTTGCCCGATAGTCTATTATTTTCATTATTCTTACCATTGTCATTAACTTTTAACTGTAAACTATTAACTTTCCCTCTTCCGTCCACGGTCAGTCCGCGGTCCAGATACGCCTGCCTTCGCATCAAAATCTCCTTCTCGCTCAGCACGGCGCACCACATCTTCGACCTGTAGATTTCCGAGTCCTTATCCGTAAGATAAATCATTCTCTCGGGTGTGATGCAGCTCTCGTCATACGGCACCCCCAGCGCCTCGCAATACGCCTTCTGCGTCTCCTCGATGGTCATTCCCACCGGCAGTCTGATACCGATGTGCAGCTTCTTCCGGGCACTGTAGCAGAGGTGCAGCAGCGAGCCGTTCCAGATGCTGTCAGAGCAGTTCAGCTCCCTTGCCTTCTCGATAGCCTTGTCTACATACTCCCTGTCATCCACGTCGATGATAGTCTGGAACATGAAGCTCTCGGGCTGGGCATTCTCCTGTCTGCGCACATTGTTCTTGAAAATGCCGTAGTGGGGACAGAAGAAAGGCAGTTCGCTCTTCAGCCTGTCCTGCGCCTTCTTCACCGCCTCTGCATCGTTGGCATTCACCTTCGGGATAGGCAGCTCGCCCCTGATCTGCCGGATCATCTTCCTGATTTCCGGCGATGCAATCACCTTGTCATACACCGCCATACTGTTTGAAAACACCTTCCCCTTATTGCCCTTGCGATAAGGGTTCAGTGCAATTACATGTTGTGTTTCTGTCATGTTATTTCGTTAATAAAAGATTGGTTTGTGGGGTAATCCCCTCTTCCGTTTTCACCACTCTCAGCCGTCTGTAAGGAGGAGGACTGAACACATACGCTTTCACTTCCATCATTTTAAATAATTTAGAAGATTGGGGGCTCCCACCATGGTTGATGTGCAGATACACAAAAGCCCCCGAAACTCAGACCGCATTGGTTCTGAATTCCGGGGGCAAAGGTAAGGCAAATTTCTCGCTTCTACCTAGTACGTACTATGTACGCGTACTAGTACTACCTGCCAGATTAGCCTCTGATAGCAGGCATCACTTTTTCGAGGAAGGGAATCGTTTTCTTCTGATCCATTCCTCGGTTGTAGGCGGCTCTCATCGAGTTCGGATTAGGACCCCAATAATTGCCGAATACGCTCCATATATTATCGATTTTCAACTCTGTACCTATCTGGTTGGCAAGGATGGCAGCTTCGGATGAAGACAGTCCTGAGGGCATGAAATTTTCGGTTACCAAGCCTATCTCTATCAGGTTGTTCTTTATCCTCTGAGCCTTTTCCGTTTTCAGCTCTGCCGGCATCTCAGCATTTCTGCATGAGTTTTGCTCACAGGCATTGCTGCCATAATAGTTTTCCACATGCTCGAAGTACGAGCTACCAGCGTTCATGATGATCATTCTTTGTCCAGACATTTCTCATCCTCCTTTCCCTGATAGTTGTTCATGTGTTCGATATATTGTCCACCATTCATCTGTATGGTATTGTTGATAACGATGGTAAAGTGCTTTATTACGAAGCGAATAAATTTTCTATAGAAAAAAAGTTTCATCTTCTTTTGTTGTTTTTATGTTGATTGTTAACTGTTTCCGCCTCATTTTAGTAGAGGACGTGTGTTTGCGCTAACGTTTTTAGCGTAAGCCGCTGGAGACTGCCGAGCGCCTACTATCGTAAGGTGTGGGGGCGGGTAAGGTTGTGTTTACTTTCTGGTTGTTGATATGGCATTAAGTTGATACTTGGTCGCAGATACCTGGCATCTCGACCGATTGTTAATAATTATAGCATACCACAGCTCGCTTAGGAGTTCTCCTAAGCTTCCGAAACACCTTTTCTTCATAAAGTCGAGGTGATTGCTGTTAATATGCTTCATTTTTTTCATAATTTCAAAATTTCGTGCAAAGGTAATAAAAAACATTCAAATAACCAAATAAAAAGTGAGCGTTATGACGCTCACTTTAATTTAATGTTTATTATACCAATATTACATTTTCGTAACTACTCAGCACCCCTATAGAAAACTTCTCGTTAATAAAGCATAAACTTGATTTTGCTTATTTTCTTCATCATTACAAACTTTTTAATGATTGAGTCGATGAGGACGTAGGCTGTTTAAAACAGTTCATTTAACGAGTTCTTTTCCGATGATGCCTCCAACATGTCTCCTTTGTCTATTATCGCCTTTCAACAGATTCTCTGCCAGGAGATGCGTTTTTGCATTCCCCGTAAGTCAAAAGTCTGCGTTAATGGATGTAAATCGTGATTTTGCCATGTGGAGAAAAATGCTTATCTTTGCACCAAAAAAATGGCAAGCGACTGTACTGACATAGATGTTGTTTTGCGCCAGATAAACCAGCGTCTGCGCAAACTTGAGAAGTCCGACTCCGAGAAGACTGAGGAGATCGGACGCCTCAACCGTGTCATTAACCAGAAGGACGTGGAGATACATAATCTAAAGACAGAACTTGCTTCCACAAAGGCAGAACTTGCCGTTGCTAAAGAGCGCATCAAGGAACTCGAGGGAGCTGATGACGATACATCAAGTACACCAGGAAAGCCCGAGAAAAACAGCAGTAACAGCAGTATCCCTCCATCCCAAGAAAGTATCGCTTCCCGTGAGCTGCGCAGGACAAAGTCTCTTCGCAAGCCAAGCGGAAAGCCGAGCGGTGGACAGCCTGGCCACAAGGGTCACACACTGCAGACTATAGCAGAACCAGACGTAATTGTAAAGCACGAACCAGTCTATTGTAAATGCTGTGGTCGGCTCTTGATTGATATACCATGCCAGAAGATCCGTAAGACACAAATTGTTGATATCAAGGTGGTCGTAGAGACCTGCGAGGAACAGTATTACGAGAAGGTCTGTGAATGCGGTTGCGTAAACAACTGCGAAGCTCCCAACTGTCGTATCAAGTATGGTGACAACCTCCGTGCACTGGTGACATACCTTAATGTAGTGCAGTGTATTCCGTTCAAAAGGATTGCAGAACTTATATCCGACCTGTCCGGCCAGAATATAAGTGAGGGTACAGTGCAGAACATACTCAAAGAGAATAGCGGCAAGGCAGACTGTGCATATGAGGAAATACGCAAGAGGCTGGAAACAGCGTCTGTCGTAGGAGCCGATGAAACTGGTGCTACGGTAGGAAAGCATCTGCATTGGAACTGGATATTCCAGAACGACCTGCTTACATACGTGTTCCAGTCAGAATCGCGAGGTCAGAAGGCCATAGATTCCAGGTTTCCAAAGGGACTTCCCTATTCGACACTTGTGACTGACAGACATCAGAGCTACTTCAAGATGAATGTTAAGGACCATCAGGTCTGCCTGGCTCATCTTCTTAGGAATGCAGAGTATCTGAACGAACTGGATCCAAACCAGAACTGGTCACGGAGATTCATCCATCTGATAGAACACTCTATAAATCTCAGAAGAGAGGACAACATTACCTCTAGAAAGATAAAGGTACTGAAGACAAAGATGAAGAACCTCTTGGGTGAAAGCCTCACGCATTTAGATAACGAGTTTGAGAAATTCAAGAGGGGTATCCTTAAAGTCAAAGACTACCTATTTACCTTTCTCTCCAATCCAAGTGTGCCTTACGAGAACAATGCCAGTGAGCGGGGAGTTAGGAAAATCAAGATAAAGCAGAAAGTCAGCGGTTGCTTCCGAACAGACAGCGGTGCCGATGATTTTGCCAAGTTGCACTCCATTGCTGAAACTGCTATGAAGAACGGAAATTCTAAATTCAATGCAATTCTTGCTGTAGTACAACAGTAAGACGATTACTCATGCCCATAGGGGTGCTGAGTAGTTACACATTTTCTGCAATTTCTTGAGATATTCAGAAGGAATCTCCCCATATTCAGCCTTGAAACACCGGCGGAAATAAGCCACACTATTCATACCTACCATAAAGGAGATCTCACTGATGCTATACTTACCCTCCAGAAGCAAATGCTCGGCATACTGCATCTTATACTTGCGGATATATTCGTTGGTAGATATACCCGTGAGCGCCTTCATCTTGCGATAGAGCGTACTGGTACTTACCGCCAAGTTACTGGCAATCAAGTTAACATCCACATCACCACTGATATTCTCTTCTATCAGCTTATTCAACTTGTCAAAGAATTCCTGATCTACCTTATTGAGCGATTCCCTCAACTGTTCTTTCTTCCGTGCCAAATTGGTTTCCTTCGATTCCTGTATCAGCATCTTGTCACGCCGACGCTGCTGCAAGAGGTTAAGGATTCGGCTACGCAAGAGCAAATGCGTGAAAGGTTTGGTGATATACGAATCGGCACCCGAATCATAGCCCTTCTCCTTGGCTTCGAAAGAATCCTTCGCCGTAAGAAGAATGATAGGAATATGACTCGTGCGTATATCTTTCTTCAAGGCCCTGCACATGGCATTGCCATCCATATTTGGCATCATGACATCTGAAATGATTACATCAGGCACCTTATTCAATGCCAAAGCCAATCCTTCCCGACCATCACCAGCCTTCAACACATCAAACTCGTCAATAAACGATTCTGCCACATAGTCGAGTATCTCCCTATTGTCCTCTACCACGAGGAGCAACGGTTTGCCATTCTCCACACTGAGCACAGCTTCCTCCAAATTGAGGACACCAGATGCAGTATCATTACCCTGCAATTTAGCAGAAGCATTCTCATCACCTCGCAAGGCATCGGGATAAATTTCATTCTCATCCAGAGTGACGATGAAACTGGTACCCTGCTCCAGATTGCTTTCTACCTTCACTTCACCATGATGCAGGGTCACCAACTTCTTGACCAGTGAGAGACCGATACCTGTGCCGGAAGCCTGATGGGGTCCATTCTCCTGATAATAGCGATCGAAAATATGCGGCAATGCCGTTGCAGAGATGCCATGGCCCGTATCACTCACCGTGATATCTACCAGATGACGTTCCCCGCTGCGACGACGCTCCACACTGATATCAATATTACCCTGATCGGTATATTTGATGGCATTCGATACCAGATTATCCAAGATAATGGCGATGACCTCCTTGTCGATATACATCATAATCGGATTCTCTGGAGCCACAAACTTGATGGCTACGTCAGGCTTCTGTGCCAATTCCTCGTACTTCAAAGAAACCTCATGCACGGCATCCACCACGTTTGCCTTCACTACACGAAGCTGACGGTTGTCGGTCTCCGTCTTTCTGAATTCCAATATCTGCGTAATCAGTTCGTTCAATCTCACCGCACTCTGATATATCACCGCCAGCTTATGCTTCACGGCCTTCGTAATATCCGACGAATGCGAGATGTCATCGAGCGGACCGAGAATCAGCGTAAGTGGCGTGCGAAGTTCGTGAGTGATATTAGTAAAGAAGCGCAGGCGTTCCTCGTTGAGTTTCTGTTCCTTCTCATGGTTCACCTTTTCTGCTTTCAACTCGAATTTCAAGCGGAGATGACGCTGATATATTCTCAAAGCCAGATACACTATCGCCAAAACGAATAAGGTATAGCACAACTTAGCCCACCATGAAAGCCAGAACGGAGGCCGAACGATGATGGTAAACTCGGCTATTTCAGAAGACCATGGCTGGTTATGAAAGCGAGCTCGTACCTGCAACTGATAGGTTCCTGATGGAATATCACGTAAAGTAATGGTTCCATTCTGTGCTGTAATCCAATCATTCTGCAAACCAGAAAGCATATAGCTATACTCCACATAGTTCTCCATGGCAAAGTTCTTCACGGTAAAATTTATCGCAAAGGAATTTTCATCATACGCCAACGAGATATGGTTGCGTATGGCAAGATTGATGACACTATCAGTCTGCTCTATTCCACGAATCAGCCGCAACGAAGTTATAATCGTTTTAGGCGCTCGGTTGACAGACAAGACTTGTCTTGGCAGGAAACAGCATAATCCCTGAGTCGAACCAAAATAGATAACACCTTGCTCGGAACGAGCCACACTGCCATCGTTAAAATTAGCCTTAACGACATTATCTTTCTCATTAAAATTGATAAACCTACCAGCTTGTCCTGCCTTTAAGCAACTGATACCACGATTGGTGCTCATCCAAATGTTGTGCATCTCATCTTCTATAATGGCACGCACATGGATATTGCTCATTCCCTGTCTCTGGTCATAAATCACGTGTCTATCCTGATGCTTTACATCAAAGCAGATGGCTCCCTCGTTGGTAGCTGCCCAAATACGACCTTGGGAATCACGCATCAGTTGATTCACTGCGTTGGAAGGAATATATTCTTTTTCACCCTTAGTTGAATTAAACGACTTGATCCGCTTCATTTGAGGCGAAAACACCTCAATGCCAATGCCGAAATAGCCCACCCAGACTCTATGCTGTGCATCCATACAGATGGCACGTACCATATCATTGCCAAGATGATAATTATTTACCACCTTCATCCGCTTGATATCAACCACATAGATGCCATGAGCGGTACCTATCCACATCTGCTGCTTGTCATCTTCATAGAAACATCTGACATCTTCATGCGCATCTGGCAAAACCTTGCGGAAACCTCCCCCCCCCGCCATCTTTACGGTAGCACCCTGAAAGAAAGATCCAAACCACAAATTACCATTGCTATCTCGAGTTGCAGCTGCCACGATACTGCCACCTTCATGTTCATAGGTAGCCAATCGTTTTTTTTCTGGCGAGAAGACATTCAGTCCTTTACCATCAGTACCTACCCATAGCTGCCCATCCTTATCGAAAACCAATCCCATCACAGATTTCTCCGTAAGTCGTTCCAGCTGATCAGGAACACCAGCCCGAATGGTACTGAATGGTGCAACAGATTGAGTCAGGAAATTGATGCCGCTACCATAAAATCCTGCCCATACATTATTATATTTATCTAGCAATAGGCTTCGCACACTATTACCCGTAAGATTAAATTCTTCCAACCCCTCGCTGATGAAAGAACATGGAATTTGAGTACTTGCAGTAAATGATTTGTTGGCAACATCCAATACAGCTATACCCATCTGCTCGGTTGCTACAAGCATATTACCATTCGGCAATTCACAGAAATCAAAAATACGATGATTCTTGATGGTTTGATCCGCCACATGCAGAAATCGCTGGCTAAGTGGGTCGTAAATATCTATACCCATATTAGTACCGATCCATATCGTTCCTTTTTTGTCGCGATACAGACAAATTACCTCATTACCCGAAATAGAGTAGATGTCTTGGGCGTTGTGCTTAAAATTCCGGGCAGTTAAATGTTGGGTATCCATGATGGATAATCCACTCTTGACATGTCCCACCAAAAGATTGCCATTTCCCAAATCGAGCACACACCACAATTGGTTATCAGGCAAACCTTGCACTCTATCTTTATCAAAATGCACAAACCTGCCGGTTTCGGGATCAAACAGTTCTACACCTTTCCAATAGGTGGTAATCCAGAGTTTACCATTGGCAGAGGGTGTGATATGCGTAATATCATTCGTTGCGATGCTGGAAGGATTCTTGCCGTCATGCTTATAGCTATGCCATTCTTCTGTTTGATAGTTAAAGGAATTGAGACCATCATTCTTGGTTCCAATCCAGACAACAGGTTTCTTGGCATCATCAATCACACAGTTCAACTCACTACTGGATATGCCCTTTCTGTCTCTTTGCTTGTAATAGGTAAAGAAGCTATTACCATCAAACCGATTCAATCCTTCTTCGGTAGCAAACCAAAGAAAGCCATATTTATCTTGCGCTATGCTTACAACATAATTGCACGATAAGCCCTGCTCCAAGTCCAATGGTCTTACCTGATACTTCTGAGCCAAGGCAACAATATGCCCCATCAAACAGATGAAGACCACCCAAAGTGTCTTTTTTATTTCTATCATATTCATCGAAGGTATATGGTTTTTAATTTTCAATTTGCTGCAAAATTAACAAAAAACGCCAAAAATCGGGCAAAAACAAGCAAAAAAACGAGAAAAACAGAGGCACAAATCCTTCACTGCACGATTTATGCCCCCTTTTGAATGATTTTTCTCCATTAATTCCTAATAATCGCCGTACATTTGCAACCGAATAAACAACACGCAAGTTGTTCAACTAACACAAAGTTACTCAACTAACGCATAATAAACAAAACAACAAATATAAATAACTAAAAAGAATGTCTTATGGCACATCAACCATTTAATCTAAAGAATGTCCTTTTATGGGCTGCAATTGCTTTGGGTGGATTCACATTCCAGGCATGCAGTAACGATGATGATTATCCTACAGTGGATGGTCAGAATCCAACGATTTCATTAACATCAGACCTGATTCATGCAGAACCAGGACGTACCTTCAACATCACAGGTAAGATTAGCGATGCCGACGGTATCAAGTCTATCCGACTCAAGAACGAGGGAATGCTCCTCGACAAGACCATCAACCTGCTCGACATCTACAAAGATTCCCTGCTCCATGAGTATAATCTCGACTATGCTTATACTCCTGCAGACGACTGGACCGACAACTCCAGCTTTCCATTGGAAGTGACCGTTGAAGACGTGGTGGGAAAAGTATCAACAGCCAACATCACCATCAAGGGTGACGGCGACTTTACCTTCCCGGTATTCACAGTAGCACCATCTAATAAGGTGAACGTGATGAAGGAAGACCCAATATTCCTGCTCAATGTTGCCGTATCCGACAACAAGTCGTTGAAGAAGTTGGTCATTGATATTCCTGGCATCAACAAGCACGACGAGGTAACACTCTCTGGTACCGAGTACGAATACAGCGAGGAATATACATTCCCATCAGAAGATGCCGATTACGAGATGAGCATCAAGGTGTATGACAGTATGGACAACATGACCGAGCAGAAGAGCACCATCATCGTCAGCGACTTGGTTGACTTTGAGAAGATGTATCTTGCAGATGTCAACTCAGCAGCAGAACTGACAAGCGATGTTTATGGTGTACCAATGCTGGTTGATCACGTAGGCGAATTCCAGTATCGTGCCCGCTACTACAACCAGAAGCCAGGCACAGGCATACGCTTCATTCCACAGAAGACTGATTTCGTTCCTCTCTGCTTCGGTGTTGACGAGAAGACAGGTTTGCTCACCCGCAAGGCTAGCGATGCAAAGCCTATCATCTTGGAAAAGGTGGGTTACTACGAAATCAACTTCAACATCATCACAGGTGAATACAAGGTAGAGGAATATACTCCTACAACCAAGAAGATGCCCCTCAACGGTTCTACCACGATTGACTTCAACGACGGTTCTGGCGCACAGCCTGCACAGATTTGTCTAGCAGGTAAGGGTTACTTGCCAGAGGGAGCCGGCGAATGGACAACCAATCAGAACGCAGGTGCATTCATCTTGAATCAGGACGAGAACAACCCATATCGCCTCTATCGCGAAATGAACCTCAAGGCAGGTGATGAAATTGAATTCACCATCAGCCAGACTCACTGGTGGGGTTGGTGGCCAGAGCCTTACTGGCGCTTCGATGGTTCGGATGAGAACGAGGCCAACAAGCTCAACGGCGGTGACAACATGAAAGCGGTAAGGGTTCCTGCTACAGGAAAGTACCTCTTCGAGTTCGACTACGCTCTCTTGCGTTCTCGCATCATCTCTATCAAATAGTATAACACGTGTGAAAGAACAGTCATCTAGAATATTAGAAACATTGTAATATGAACAAGAAATATATCATAGCAGCCATGGCAACCAGTTTCGCCCTCAATATGAACGCTCAGAGCGTGAAAGTGACGGGTAATGTCGTGGACAGCAACAACGAACCAGTTATTGGAGCATACATCAAGGTGAAAGGTAGCAACAGAGGTGCTGTTACCGACCTGGATGGTCATTATACCATCGATGCCGACAAGAACGCTACCCTTGTTATCTCATACGTAGGTATGGCAAACCAGGAAGAAAAGGTTGGCAACCGTTCACAGATCAACTTTGTGCTGAAGGACGATGCCAACGACTTGAACGAGGTGGTTGTCATCGGTTATGGTCAGGTAAAGAAGGGCGACCTCACCAGTTCTATCTCAGCCATCAAGGGCGACAAGCTGGAAAAGCTCTCTACCGGTAACGTGATGAACGCCCTTCAGGGTCAGGTGAACGGTGTACAGATCAGTGGCGCCGGTGGTCCTGGTGCTTCTCCTCGTGTCATCATCCGTGGTGTCACTACCGTGAATGGTTCTGATCCTCTCTACGTTGTAGATGGTATGCCTGTAGGTACCAACATCAACTTCCTCAACCAGAACGACATTGAGAGCATGCAGGTATTGAAGGATGCCTCTGCATCAGCTATCTATGGTACCCGTGCTTCGAATGGTGTGATTTTGATCACCACCAAAAAAGGCAAGAAGGGAGATGCCAAATTCAATGTCACAGCCACCGTAGGTCTCCAAACATTGAAGAAGCAGAATATGGCAGACTCTCAGGAATACAAGAAAGTGTTTGATGCTCGTTATACCAATGATGGCAACGTTTCTCCTTTCAAGGGAAGCGCTGATACCTATACAGACTGGTGGAAAGAATGTATCAACGATGTAGCCGTACAGCAGAACTACGACATCTCTTTCTCTGGCGGTAACGACAAGATGATCTACTCTGGAAGCATCGGGTACTACAAGCAGGATTCTCAGTACAAGGTAGGTCAGTGGCAGAAACTCTCTGCACGTTTCTCTACCGAATACAATTTCAATAAGATTGTCAAGGCTGGTGTTGACTTCACTCCTCGCTACGAGCAGTGGGATGACACCCCAGGACTGATGAGTGCCATCATGGCGATGGATCCAACTACTCCAGTGATGCGACCAAAAAGCGAATGGACCAGCAATCCATACAGCAACTATGACCGTTCGCACAACAACCAGGAATGGAACCCAGTGGCTTCTATGGCACGTATGGACTCTGGTGCTAGCGAATATGGATTGCTCGCAACTCCATACGTAAGTCTCACCCCAATCAAGGGATTGACCATCAAATCAGCATTCGGCTTGAACGCCCGCTTCCGCAGAACCGATTCGTTCAACGTTAACTTCTTCATCGACAACCTGGAGCAGAACCAGAACAACAATGCTACCAGAAAGATGGAGAACTGGGTGGACTGGAACTGGACCAACACAGTGAACTACATGACAACCCTCAACAAGAAACACAACATCAACTTGATGGGCGGTTACACTATGGAGCGCTTCCAGGACTACTGGGCTAATGCTTACTCAGAGAACATTCCAAATAATGATGAGTCTCTGCGCTACCCTAGTTCAGGAACCAAGAACCCGGCAGCTACGGGTACCGACAGCTTCACTTCGCTGGTATCTTACCTGGGACGTGTAATGTACAACTACGCAGAGAAGTACTACCTCACAGCATCTATCCGTGTGGATGGTTCTTCCAAGTTCTCCAAGGACAACAAATGGGCTACCTTCCCATCTGTATCTGGAGCTTATCGCCTTACCGGCGAGGAGTTCATGAAGAACCAGAAGGTGTTTGATGACATCAAGATCCGTGCTGGTTGGGGTAAGGTTGGTAACCAGAACATCGACAACTCGGCATATCTCAGCTCTATCGGTACAACAACCTATGTATTCGGTGGAACTCCAAACCGCATCATCGGTTCTACTGTGAGCGGTATCGGAAACACTAACCTGAAGTGGGAAACCGTGGAGGACTGGAACGTGGGGCTTGACCTTGCTCTTCTCCAGAGCCGCCTGAAGATTACAGCGGATTACTTCGAGAAGACATCTCACGATATGCTGATGAAAAAAGACAACCTCCTCATCCTCGGTTACCCAATGTGGAACGGACAGATGTGGGAGAACGTAGGTAAAATGAAGGCATCTGGTTGGGAACTTGGTATCAACTGGAACGACCAAATCCAGGACTTCACCTACGGCGTAGGTCTGAATCTTTCTCAGGTGAAGAACAAGGCAGTGAAACTGAATGGTGACTACATCTGGACAGGTGGATTCAGTGGCGACTACATCGTTCGCAATGCCGAGGGCGAATCTCTCAGCCAGTTCTGGGGTTACAAGACAGCAGGTATCTTCCAGAACGAGACAGAAGTGAAGTCATACACCAACGAGCATGGCGAGTCATTGCAGCCAAATGCCAAGCCAGGTGACCTCCGCTTCGTGGATTTGAATAATGATGGCGTTATCGACAGCAACGATAAGACTCATATCGGTAATCCATTCCCAGACCTCATGGTAGGTTTGAACCTGAATGCGGCATACAAGGGCTTCGACCTCGTAGCCAACTTCTACGGAACCTTCGGCAACGACATCTTCAACAAGAACATCGGTCGCTATGCAGGAACCGACGGTCAGAATGTATATGCCGGCACTTACGACAAGACCTGGAGAACCGACAACACAGGTGCAGAATACCCTCGCCTCTCTGTCAACGATTCCAACATGAACTACAAGCGAGTAAGCGACTTCTTCGTAGAGGATGGTTCTTACTTCCGCTGCAAGTTGCTCCAGATTGGTTACACCTTGCCTAAGCAGTGGTTCAACAACAAGCTGAACTTGCGTTTGTCATTCTCAGCTCAGAACCTCTTTACCATCACCAACTACTCTGGTGCAGATCCAGAAGCAGCATCAATGGGTAAAAGTGTAACAGAGGCAGGTATCGACTACACAGGTTATCCTAACCCACGTACCTTCCTCTTCGGTTTGAACATGAGCTTCTAATCGCAGGGAATATACATTATTATAATATATGTAATCATTAAAATAAGAAACAAGATTATGAAAAGATATATCATAGGTTTGACCTTGGCTTCTGCCTTGACTATGGGCTTGACATCTTGCTCCGACTTCCTTGAGGAGCCTATCCGCGGTCAGCAGGATATGGAGAACTACTTCACCACCGAGGAAGAATGTGAAAAGCAGATTACCGGTTGCTACAACTTCATCGCATGTGATGACTGGTGGCAGATTTACAAATTCTACAACCTCTGCAACATTACCACCGATGATTGCTGGATGGGTAACACCACACAGGACCCGGGTGAATATAGAGCAGCAGCCATGTTTACCGGCAACACCATCGACTTGGGTAATGCTGTACAGAACTTCTGGCAGTATCGCTACAAGGGTATCACCCAGTGCAACATCGCCATCGAAAAGATTGCACAACTGAAATTCAACGACGAGAAGTATCAGAAGCGACTGATTGCCGAGGCTAAGTTCCTCCGCGGTTTCTACTACTTCGAACTGGTGAAGAACTTTGGCGGTGTACCATTGGTAATGTCACTCAAGATGCCTTCTGAGGTTCAGGGTATCACCCGAGCTACCAGCGCAGAAACCTACGCTCAGATTGAGCAGGACTTCAAGGATGCCCTCGCCGATCTTCCAAAGAAGGCAGAGCTATCTGCCAACGACATCGGTCGTGCTACCAGCGGTGCTGCCAAGGGTATGTTGGCAAAGGCATATCTCTACCAGGGTAAGTATGCTGAAGCTGAGCCTATCCTGCAGGAACTCACCTGCCGTGGCTCTCATGCCAGCGGAACACCGGAATATGAACTGATGGATGACTTTAGCCAGGTTTGGAACATCGACTATAACAATGGCAAGGAGAGTCTCTTCGAGATTCAGACCAGTGATGATACCCAGTATTCTCTGGGTGAGCGCTACTCTGTCTTGGTTGGTTCACGTGACGACGCTGGTTGGGCATGGGGTCTTCCTACCAGCAACCTGGAAAAGGCTTTCAAGGATGCAGGAGACGAGATTCGACTTCGCTATACCATCCTTCACGATGGACAGACAGAAGTTCCTGGTGACCCAACATGGAATGAGGACAACCCATACGTGATTTCAGCCAGCAAGCATAAGTCTGGCCGTTGCAACATGAAGCTCTTCATCCCAGTGAACAGGCGCCCTAGTCCATACGATGCACCTCACAATCCATTGAACATCCGCTTGCTCCGCTATGCAGAGGTATTGCTGATGTATGCAGAGACAGAGAATGCTCTCAATCACGACAGTGAGGCACAGTGGGCACTCAACAAGGTACGCCAGCGTGTTCAACTTCCAGAAGTTACCGCCACAGGTACAGCCCTTCGTGATGCTATCCGCACCGAGCGCCGTCTGGAGCTGGCACTTGAGGGGACCCGCCTCGACGACCTGCGCCGCTGGAAGATGGATGATGGAAAGACAATGATGGAACACGTATTCGGTCCTAACGGTACTTTCGTGAAGTACAACATGGAGGAATCTACCGACCCATACGAGACCACCAACCAGCAGGAGAACAGCAACGAGGGTATCAACTTCCAGGCACCTCGCGACCTTCTCTTCGCCATCCCTAACTCAGAAATTACCATGAGTAACGGAACCATCAAGCAGAACGAAGGTTACAACTAAAATATCAAAGGGGCAGGACAAATCTCTTGTCCTGCCCCTTTTCTTTCATAAAAATATTGTTATCCATACACTTTAATTATATATAAAGCCTCAGCAAATGAAAAAAACATCCATCTTCAGCCTCACAGCTGCCTTGATGATGACTGCCAACTTATATGCGCAATCATCATATAAGGTCACCGTAAACCCCAACATCTGCTATCAGACCATAGCAGACTTCGGATCAAGCGACTGTTGGACAGCCGATTTTGTGGGCAAATATTTCAGTGATGCAGAAAAAGAGAAATCGGCGAAATGGCTCTTCAGCCAGGAAATGGATGCCGATGGTAACCCAGAAGGCATCGGTCTCTCAATGTGGCGCGTAAACCTGGGTGCCGGTTCAGCAGAACAAGGCAGCCAAAGCGGCATCGAAGACATCACCCGACGTGGCTACTGCTATCTAGATGCCAATGGCAACTACGACTGGACCAAGTCGGCAGGTCAACAATACTTCATGCAGCAAGCCAAGAAATATGGAGTAGATCATTTTCTGCTCTTCTCCAATTCAGCCCCAGTACAGTTTACCAAAAACGGCAAGGCATGCGCCAACAAGGGTGTGAGCGGAAGCAATCTCGCAGACAATCACTATGCCGACTTTGCCAAATTCCTCACGACAACAACCAAACACTTCACCGACAAAGGCTACAACATAACCCTCATTGATCCGGTAAACGAGCCACAATACGATTGGACTGAAGGTCAGGAAGGTTCACCATGGACCAACGAGTGCATCGCCAAGCTCGCCCGAGAGTTGGACAAAAGCATTACCGACCAGGGACTCTCTGCCCAGATACTCCTGCCGGAAGCCTGCCAATGGAAGGCACTCTATCAAGACGGAACCGAGAAGAGAGCCAACAACCAGATAGAGGCTTTCTTCAATACCAGCAACAGCAGCACCTACATCGGCGACTTGAAAAACCTGAAAAGAGCCATCGCTGGTCATAGCTACTGGACCTTCGGCACGAATGCCGACCTGAAGGACATCCGTCAGAACGTATGGAACAAGGCTCAGGAATACAATCTCGATGTATATCAAACCGAATGGAGCATGCTCGATAAGGAGCCATCCACTTCAGCAGGTTTCCCTTCCAGTTACGATGCAGCCAGCTATATGGACATCTCGCTCTATATGGGTAAGCTTATCCACTGCGATCTCACCTACGGCAATATGGCATCATGGAGCTACTGGACCTCTTTCGCACAAGAGAAATGGGGACAGAAGAACCGCTTCTATCTCTTGCGAATGAATACCCAGGGCGATAACAACAACGAGAGCTATGGTGATATCCAGAACGGCGGTACCATCACCGACAACAGTAACCTCTGGGTACTCGGCAACTACAGCCGTTTCATCCGCCCTGGTTACAAGCGTATCGACCATATCACCAATAAGGAAGAAAATCTCAATAAGCTTCTGGGATCTGCCTATCTTTCTCCAGATGGCAAACGAATCGTTTTAGTATATGTAAACATGATGGCATCACAAAACAGTGTACGCATCAACATTGAGGGACAGAAGGCAGCCAAGGATATCAACGTTTACCGCACATCTGCGAAAGAAAACCTGAAGCACATCAAGAGCAGTTTCAGTCTGGATAAGCTGATTGCCATCCCAACCAAGAGCGTTGTAACCATCGTGATTGATTTCGAAGATGCCATCAATACTGGCATTAGCCATATCAAGGCAGATAAGGCCGGTAGCAATGACATCTACAGCATCGAGGGCAAATTGGTTCGCAAACATGCAGATTCTACAGAAGGACTCGCCAAGGGTATCTATATCCAAAACGGAAAGAAATTCGTGATAAAATAACAGCAAGGGCATCCATCTGCTTTTGAACAACTCATCAAACATAAAATTCTATTATGGCACATAATTATATGAAATACGGTGCTTTATCTGCATTGCTCATCGCCAGCATCAACATGCAGGCAGCACAGGAAGGAACAACCCGTTATACCATCCTTACCCAAAGCCCGGAGCAGCACATCCAGCACTTCGGTGCCAGCGATGCATGGAGTATGCAGTTTCTCGGTCTATGGTCAGAGAAACAGCAGGAGCAGATTGCCGACTGGCTCTTCTCTACCGAGAATGATGCCTTAGGCAAACCTAAAGGCATCGGCTTGTCTATCTGGCGATTCAATCTGGGAGCCGGAAGCGAGGAACAGGGAGAGGCTTCGCAGATTCAGCCGGGCACAAGAACCCAATGCTTTCTCAATGCTGACGGCACCTACGACTGGAGCAAACAGGCTGGACAGCGCAAGTTTCTCAAGCTCGCCAAGCAGAGAGGTGTGCCTTATTTCCTCGCCTTCTGCAACTCAGCACCCGTGTTCTATACCAAGAACGGACTCGCAACCAACACAGGGCGCGGCGGCACCATCAATCTGAAGGATGATTGCTACGGCAAATTCGGAAAGTTCATCGCCACATCTCTCAAAGGCATCGAAGAGCACGATGGCATCCACTTCAACTACATCAGCCCTATCAACGAGCCGGATGGACATTGGAACTGGACAGGACCGAAGCAGGAAGGAACCCCAGCCACCAACCGCGAGTTTGCCAAGGTGGCAAAGGAGGTAAGCAAAGCATTGGTAAAAAACAAGCTCAACACCGAGATTCTCATCAATGAGTCGAGCGACTATCGCTGCATGCTTGGCACCCACATGGCCGACTGGCAGCGAGGCTACGAAATCAACTCCTTCTTCACCAAGGACAGTACGCAGACCTATCTGGGCAAGACCAAGCAACTCCTCCCTCTCATCGGTGCTCATAGCTACTGGACCAATACCCCTATCCCATACATGAGAGAAATCAGAATGAAGATTAGGGAAGCATGTAAGCAGAAGAACATCAAGTTCTGGCAAACAGAACTCTGCATCATGGGCAACGACGAGGAGATTGGCGGCGGAACTCCTTACGACTTCTCGATGAAGACAGCCCTCTATGTGGCTCGTGTCATCCATCATGACCTGGTATATGCCAATGCCGAGAGCTGGAGCTGGTGGCGTTCTGCAGGCGGTGACTACCGTGATGGACTCATCCGCATATACAGCAAGGATGGATGGAAGAGCGGCTGGGCAGTAGATTCCAAGTTGATGTGGGCACTCGGCAACTATTCCCGCTTTATCCGTCCAGGTGCCCAGCGCTTCGATATCGCTACAACTTCTGCCGACGGAAAGCAGATAGAGGAAGGCTACAACGACCCTTACGGAGTAATGTGTTCTGCCTATCAGAATGCCAACGGCAAATGGGTGATTGTGGCAATCAACTATTCTGAGGATGTGAAGCCTGTCAACTTCCAACTCGATAATCATGAGCAGAAAAACTGGCAGATGTATCGTACCAGTGACATCTCTTCCGAGAGTTTAGCGCCTATTGGAAGTTGCGATGGAACCACGCAGTTGGCTCCACGAAGCATTACGACTTTTATGCAAAAATGATTGAAATAGTCCCTTTTTAACGAAAAATCCCCTTTATTGAACGATTTTTATCCTTCATAAAGGAGATTTTCCGTTATCTTTGCAAATGTTTTATCAAGAATACTAAAAAATAAGTATAATGACAGTAACAACTTCAATCAAGACATTAGCCTTTGCCTCACTATTGGCACTGGCACCGGCTCAGATGATGGCGGCACAAAAAGGTGGCACCTTCACTACTGGCGACAAGACATTCCTTCTCAATGGCAAACCTTTCGTGGTTAAGGCTGCCGAGTTGCACTACCCTCGTATTCCTCGTGCCTACTGGGAGCATCGCATCAAGATGTGCAAGGCTCTTGGCATGAATACCGTTTGCCTCTATGTGTTCTGGAATATCCATGAGCAGGAGGAAGGCAAATTCGACTTCACTGGCAATAACGATGTGGCTGCTTTCTGCCGCCTCGCCCAGAAGAACGGCATGTATGTCATCGTTCGCCCAGGTCCATACGTTTGTGCAGAATGGGAAATGGGTGGTCTGCCTTGGTGGCTCCTCAAGAAGAAGGATATCCGTCTGCGTGAGCAGGATCCTTACTTCATGCAGCGAGTAGAAATCTTCGAGAAGGAAGTGGGCAAGCAGCTGGCTCCACTCACCATCCAGAATGGTGGTCCTATCATCATGGTTCAGGTGGAGAACGAATATGGTTCTTACGGCAAGGACAAGCCATACGTAAGTGCCATCCGCGACATCGTCCGCAAGAGCGGATTTGATAAGGTAAGCCTCTTCCAATGCGACTGGTCATCCAACTTCCTGAACAATGGTCTCGATGACCTGACCTGGACCATGAACTTCGGTACGGGTGCCAACATCGACCAGCAGTTTAAGCGTCTCGGCGAGGTTCGTCCGAATGCTCCCAAGATGTGTTCAGAGTTCTGGAGCGGCTGGTTCGACAAGTGGGGAGCCCGCCACGAAACTCGCCCTGCCAAGGATATGGTAGAAGGAATGGACGAGATGCTGAGCAAAGGCATCAGCTTCTCTCTCTATATGACCCACGGCGGAACCAGCTTCGGCCATTGGGCAGGTGCCAACTCTCCTGGTTTCCAGCCAGACGTAACCAGCTATGATTACGATGCCCCTATCAACGAATGGGGATTGGCTACTCCTAAGTTCTACGAACTCCAGAAGATGATGGCGAAATACAACGACGGCAAGAAGTTGCCAGCCGTACCTAAGGCTCCGATGCAGATCATCAAGGTACCAGAGTTCAAGTTTACCGAATACAAGCCATTGAGCTATGGTATCGGAAAGGAGAAAGAAAGCAACGCTCCTCAGTGCTTCGAGGATATGGATATGGGATGGGGAACCATGGTTTACGAGACCCAGGTTCCAGCCATCGAAAGTACATCAACCCTTACCGGCGAGTTCCACGATTTTGCCCAGGTATATGTGAACGGAAAGTATGTAGGCAAGATTGACCGTGTAAAGAATGAGAAATCACTCGAATTGCCAGCCATGCCACAGGGTGCACAGCTCACCATCGTAGTAGAAGGTATGGGAAGAATCAACTTCGGTCGTGCTATCAAGGACTACAAGGGTATCATCGGCAACGTAACCATCACTACACAGAAAGAGGATTGCGAACTTGCCCTCACCCCTACCCGTTGGAACAACAGCAGCATCGCTGATGATTACCAGACTGCAGTCAAGGCACTCACCATGCCAACCAACAAGATGCGCGGTCTCCAGACCAAGGCGGGTTACTATCGCGGCTACTTCAACCTGAAGAAGGTGGGCGACACCTTTATTAATATGGAGGCATTCGGCAAGGGTCAGGTTTACGTCAACGGACATGCCCTCGGTCGCTTCTGGCAGATTGGTCCTCAGCAGACCTTATATCTTCCAGGCTGCTGGTTGAAGAAGGGCAAGAACGAGGTGATTGTTCTCGACGTTGTAGGTCCTAAGGGTGAAGCAGGAAAGTCAGGTTCTACCGTGGCTCCTACCGCTTTCTGCCAGGATCATCCGGAGCTCGACAAGCTGAATCTCGAAAAGAGCAACAAGCATAACGAGCCAGGTCATCGCATGGATCTCAATTCAGAGACTCCTGTATTGAAGGGCGAGTTCAAGGCTGGCAACGGCTGGCAGACCATCAAGCTCGACAAGCCTGTAACCGGTCGCTACTTCGCCATCCAGGCAGAAAGCAGCCAGAGCGGTGACAGCCAGATTGCCATCGCCGAGGTTTATCTGCAGGATGCACAGGGCAACCGCATCGACCGCAACAACTGGGTAGCCTTCTATGCCGACAGCGAGAAGGGCAACTCAACACTCGACAAGATGTTTGACTTGCAGGAGAGCACTTACTGGCAGACCGAGAAGGGTGCCAACTTCCCACACCTCGGCATCGTGGATATGGGCAAGGAAGTTACCATCTCTGCCTTCGAGTACTTGCCACGTGCCGAGCAGGGTGCTCCAGGCAGCGTGAAGGCATTCAAGCTCTATGTAAAGAAATAAATGAAAAGAGGGAGACGGAAAGTCTTCCTCTTTTTTTTATTTTGTTTTTTATATATTATTATTCTACAATGCTGCGTTAAATTAACATTTAATCGTCTGTAAATCAATAACTTATATTGAGAAATGCTTATGAAAACTTAACTGTAAAAAGTTGGTCAAGTCGCTGATTTTCAGTAACTTTGCAAATCACGACAAACGCAAAATTATATGAATACAGGACTTGACCAATATATGGATATCTTTAAAGATGCAGTTGAAGATTCGGCTGCAAAGTTAACAAAAAGTTTCGAGAAAATACTCATCGAGGTGATAATTTTGTTCATGGTAATACCAAGAAAGATAAATTTCACCCAAATGGGGAGGTATGGCTCGCATGTTGAGCAAACCTATCGCAACGCATTCGGCTTAAAAAAGTCGAAAAGCATTGACTGGCTCAAACTTAATGTCTCACTTGCCAAGCGCTTCTTTGGTAAACAGGGAAGATGGAGATGAAAGATATAGAAGGAACAGCTTATACTTTGATAGCCTATTCCAAGGCACTCAGGTGTAAAGTTAGACTTGTCATCTGGCAGATGCCGAATGGCAAGAAGAAACTATTCTTCTCTACAGACCCCTCACTTTCGGGTGAAGAGGTACTTCTTTATTATAGAACCAGGTTCCAGATCGAATTTTGCTTTCGTGACGCCAAAGGCTATACTGGTCTTATGGACTGCCAGGCTCGCGATAAGTGGAAACTCGATTTTGCTTTCAATGCTTCGTTCACATCACTAAATGTTGCCAAGGTAACTATGAAGGAGATGGGAATGGAATATTCTATGTCTTCATTCAAGTCACTGATGACCAACATTTATCTGGTGAAACGAATTTTTAAAGCAAGCGGGTACACCCCGAACCGAACTTTAATTAGCAAGATTTTCAAAGATCTCTCGTGCTTACAGCGTATAGCTGCTTAGCACATTATTGAATTATTAACGAACTATTGTAATAAATAAGCCGAAAAAAATAGGAGAAAAGATGATGTAAATGGATTCTTTTTTGTACTTTTGCACGCTAGAAGAAATAAAGTCAAATAAAGAAGATAATATGGCTGGATTATACGAACAAATCATAAACCAACTCTTCAAGGCAAAACTTGAAAAATATGATAGAAAAATATATCATATAGGAATGAAAGAAATTGGTCGCGATGAGGCGATTCAATATCTTTCACGTTATCTTTATGCCTTGATTCAGAGTACGATTGATGATGTGGCTCAGCAGGAGAATGGAGTAGAAAAGTGCATTCAGTTTACCAATGACGTGATAAAGGAGTTGGGCGAAAAGTTTGCCATCGAGAACTACGAGGATGATTTGGTAGATGCCAGCAACTCTATCCTGACAAGTGTCATTGATAAGACGAAGTGCGATTATCCTGATTTACAGAAGTATATACAGCGAATCACCCCTCTTACTTCGCTTACTAAAAGTAGTCTTTTTACAGGGGCAAAGAACTCTGTAAATATGATTAGCGAACTGAAGAAAGAAATCCTGTCTGCCGACAAGATTTATATCGTGGTTTCCTTTATACGTTTGTCCGGCTTGAATATGATGCTGCCCGAATTACAGGAGTTTGTGGCCCGTGGCGGATGTTTGAGAGTGATAACCACTACCTACATGCAGATTACGGAATATAAGGCTGTAGAGAAGCTTTCCAAACTGGCTCATACCGAAATCAAGATATCTTATCATAGTGATTTAGACCGCCTTCACGCCAAGGCGTATGTGTTTATGCGCGATAGTGGCTTCCATACGGCATATATTGGCTCTTCCAATATTTCTCATGCAGCATTGACCGAAGGCTTGGAGTGGAATGTGAAGGTAACTCAGATGGAATTGCCGCATATTTTCGCTACCGTTAAGAATACATTTGATACCTATTGGGAACAAGATGTATTCGAAACTTTCAATCTGAATCGGGATAGCGAGCGCTTGAAGAAGGCACTCGATAAGAACGCTCAAACTTCTGAAGGAATAGATTATTCGGTGCTCGATTTGATGCAAGCCAAAGAATATCAGAACGACATCCTTGACAGGCTGGAGAAGGAACGCCGTTACCATAATAACTGGCGAAACCTGGTGGTTGCTGCCACCGGTACCGGTAAAACAGTTATTGCCGCTTTCGACTATAAGCGTTTTAAGGAGCAGCATACAAAGGCTAATTTCCTTTTTGTGGTGCATCGTGAAGAGATTATCAAACAGGCTTGTGCTACCTATCGTGCGGTATTGGGAGATCCGAATTTCGGTGATATGTGGTATGGTGGACATGAAGCCTCTTCGTATTCGCATCTCTTTTCATCAAAGGATTTGCTGAATAACAGATTGGACAAGCTCCAGCTGCCAGATGATTATTATGACTATATCGTGTTTGATGAAGCTCATCATATCGTGGCAGATACCTATCAGAAGATTTTGCATAAGTTTAAGCCGAAGGTACTTTTGGGTCTTACCGCCACGCCTGAGCGAATGGATAACAACGATATTACCCAATACTTCTATCATCAGATTTCGGCAGAAATACGTTTGGATACTGCTCTGAATAATCGCCTGCTGTCTCCATTTCATTATTTCGGCATCACCGATTCTGTAGATTTGTCTGAGGTGAAATGGGAGCGAGGCAGATTCGTGGCTTCTGAGCTCTCCAAAATATATACCAACAACGATTTACGAACCAATATTATCTTCAAAACCTTAGAGAAATATTTGCCTAACTATAACGATGTTAGGGCTTTATGCTTCTGTGTAGACCAGCAGCATGCTAACTACATGAATGCCAAGTTTACCTTGGCTGGCTTGAAGTCTGCTGTTCTGACGAGCGAGAATTCTAAGTATAGAAGTGTCGAGATAAAACGTTTGGCAGAGAAGAAAATAAACTATCTTTTTGTAGTAGATATGTTTAACGAGGGTATCGATATTCCTGCGATAGATACAGTACTCTTCCTTCGTCCGACAGAGAGTTTGACCATCTTCCTGCAGCAGTTTGGTCGTGGTCTGAGAAAAGCAAAAGACAAGAAGTATCTTACGGTCTTGGATTTCGTAGGTCATTCTCGTGCCGAGTTCAATTATATGGATCGGTTCCGTGCGTTGATGGGACGAACATCCATGAGCGTGAAGGAAGAGGTGGAAAAGGATTTCCCTCATCTTCCTTTGGGCTGTACCATCCAGTTAGAGCCAAAGGCAAAGGAGTATATCATTCAGAATATCAATGGCTATATTAATAGTTTTAAGAAGACTAGAATCATTCAGACCATCAAGCAGTTTGAGCAGAAATTCAGCGAACCATTATCTCTTGCTTCTTTCCTCAGACTCACTCATGTGCCTCTGGAAAAGCTCTATAATGGCACAACCTGGAATAGCCTCTGCTGCCTGGCTGGAGTAACTGCTAAGGAGTCGGAACTTAACGCAGAATTATCTCGTGCCGTGAGCAAGAAATGGCTCTCTACCGATTCGTATTCTTACTTCAGTTTTATCCATGATTTGGCTGCTCGTCGTTTTAAGGTGAGCGAGGGATTGCTGACTCCAAGGGAGCAGAAGATGGCGTTGATGTTATATTATGATTTGTATATCTCTGCTGGTGAATATGATAGCTTGCAGCTGATGTTCAATAGGTTAAGCGAGGATGAGTTTTTTGCGGATGAGGTATGTCAGCTAACAGAGATATTGATGTCTCGCTGCAACGCATTGGAGCAGGATGATAATTCCGCTTTCAGAGATTCGTTCCCATTGAAACTTCACGGAGTGTATACCAAAGCGCAGATACAGGTAGCCATCGAGACTTCAACTTTGCAGAAAATGTCACCAAGCCGAGAGGGTTGCGAACGCAATACGCTGAATGGAATCCCTATGGAAGCGATGTTTGTAGATGTAATCAAGGATAGAGAAGAGGGCTCAAATACTAACTATAAGGACTTTGCCCAGACCGCTGTTAAGTTTCACTGGGAAACTCAAAACTCAGTCAGACAGGAATCGCCTACCGGTCAAAGTTATATAAAGGGTTCGCGAGAAATGCTGCTGTTTGTAAGAAAGCAGAGAAATGCTGCTGAAAACAAGTATCGTACCCTTGGATATGTTTATCTAGGCAAGGTTACTCTTGATAGTTTTGAGGGCAATAAGCCGATGCAGATTGTTTGGAATCTGAAGACTCCAATGCCTGGTTCTGTATACGAATATGCAGCAACTTTGGCAAATGTATAGTTTTAAATAGAAGATAAGAACAATGAAACATTATAATGTGGTTGCAGCCGTGGTTTGCCATGATGGCAAGTATCTCTGCATGCAGAAAGGCAAGACAAAGTTTGAATATACCAGCTATAAATGGGAGTTTCCTGGTGGCAAGATTGAGCCTGGTGAAACTCCTCAACAGGCGCTGGCTCGTGAGCTGATGGAGGAGATGGAGTATCCTGTAGAAGTAGGAGAGGAGTTGGTAACTGTGAATCACGAGTATCCTGATTTCTCAATAACCATGACTGCCTTTCTGTGTACGCCAAAAGGCGATGCTAATGGGTTTAAGAGGCGTGAGCACGCTGATAGCAAGTGGTGCAGCAAAGATGAGCTGAAAGGGCTCAACTGGGCTGCAGCAGATATTGATGTTGTGGAAGGTATCTTATAATACGCTAGTCAATCTTGCCGTTAGTTGATAAGGCAAATCCCTCTATATAGAATTTTTCCTTAACATCGTTTATGATAGCTTCTTTCTGCTCCTCGTTGGAGTCTTCTTTCTCGAACGCAAGTATCAGATAATCATTGGATTTCGTTGGCGAGAATATCTTGCCGATAAGCTTTCTGAAATTCCGGCTGACGAATTCTTCTACTTGTGTATCTTCTTTCGGCGTGAGGCGATAGAAGTCGTATCTTTCGTCCAGCATCTTCTGGATTTCATCACGGAACATCTTGCGAACCCGGTTTTTCCAGGCGAATTTCTGGTGCTCGTTATGACGGGCATACAGAGATACTACATAGAGGAAGTTGACATCGTAGTGGAAGACGAGAAGGGTGTCGCGGTCGAACAGGCGGTCGTTGAAATGCTGGGTGTTGAAGCACTTCTTTTCCCTGTCGGTTGACGAAATCTGGTCTGAGAAAGAGAGATTCTCTGCCATCTTTGCGCTGATGAAGAAGTTCGGAATGATGTTGTAGCCTTCCGTCAGGTCATCGCGAAGCTTAGGTACGTTGCCAAAATTACGCTTGTCGTATTGCAGTTCTTCATCGTCCTTATCGTCGTTCATAAAGAGGTTCAGGTTCCACTGGATGATGTTTCTGGCGTACGTAAACTGCTTATACACAGATTCTTTGCCGATGGAATGACCTAACTTGTAATACTTGCTGTCGCCGATGTAATAAACTGGCTCCTGATTTCTTGTTGTAATCAGGTTCTGGTAGCTGTACAGATGGTCTATGCGCTTGCCGTCAGCCTGTTCTTTCAGTCCGGCTGGAATGTTCTTCTCGCCTAGAAGTTCATCAATAATAGCCTCGAAAACGATATTGAAACTCTTAACCAGAAGATACTCCTTGCGTTCCTGCTGGATGTTCATGCGCTTGGCATTATCAAAGAAATCGTAGCATAGTTGCCAGAGGTGTAAAGCCTTGTCTGAGAAGTATTTATACTTAATCTGGAGCAGCCTGGTCTTTCCTAATCCATCCAGATAGGTCTTGAAACGATAGCCTGTTATCAGCTGGAAATTGCAGTTGATATGATTGGCAAAGCCGTATCTTTCGCTGATATAATTCAGGATGGAATAGAAGATAATCAGGAGTTCTTCATCAAAATTGATCTGCTTTTTCCTGTTGACAGGATGGGGATAAACAGGGCTGTTTTTGCTGATGATGGCACTCGTGGTGGCTATGGTCTTTGACCAATGAATGCGGTTGTAACCGGAATGGATGTTCTTCAGGATGAAGAAGATGAAATCCTGGTTATGCTTGTTGAAGTCGATGAGAGCCAGCAGAATATCGAGGAATGTGTTGTTGATTTGCCTGTTACTTTTACCGAGGCACGCTATTTTCTGGTGATAGACAATGCCGTTTCGGGTGGTATTGTTGTAAACCTCGATGGTGCGGTAAATCCAGACAGAGAACTCATAGATGAAGTCTTTCTCCTGTTGAGAGAGTGGGTTGTTCTGGTTCAGGTTGACGATGGTTTCCGGGGCGTATTTGCCGAATACCTTTTCGCCCTCTGGGGTGTCTTCGAGCAGTACTTTCGGCAAAATAAAGACGCAATCGTTGAGCTGGGTATTGTAGTAATACCCAACGTAGTTGATGCTGACGTTGCCGTCAATGTCCTGCATGGCGTCGATGCCGTGCAGAACATCCCTAATCTGTTCAGCCTGATACTGATGTTCTTCTATGAGGATTCTCATGTTATATTATTTTACGGATTCAACAGTACATCCTTTTGTTCTCGCTAAATGAAGAATAGCTTGGATGTTTCCTTTGCCCCATTGTGTTGTAAAATAAAATTTGACGTTATCTATTGTTGTTAAAGGATAATCGTCATACCAACGTTTACCTTTGTCATTTTTATATTTCTCTTTCCATTGAGGATAGTCCTCAACTTTAATAACAATTCGATCTGTCTTTGAATTGATAATCCTTGATATATCTGATAATATTTCAGAATATGTTTCTTTCTTATCATTAACCAGATATTCCATTACGGCAAGAGCCATTTTCCCTTTTCCTAGGAGTTCGCTGCTTCCGTTAACTCGATATTTTGTGTAATCGTATGAAGTTGAATTGCTATTGTTGTTATTGTTAAGTTCGAAATCAGATTCTTTTTCGTATGAATCGTATGAATCATCAGAATCCTCTTCTTCTGAAATGTATTCCTCTACTCCCAAATTCTCCAAGAACTGCTCAACGATAGCTATATCAACGTTAGTTTTGCCGTTCTTATCCTCGTAGAATCGGTCGAAAGACAGAATCTTGCCTTCTTCATCCTGAAAGTCCTTATCATCGAAACCATAGTCCTTGAACACATCATTCCAGAGATAGAAGATAACCTTACTAACGAACAAGTCGGCATCGATTTCGCCATCCTTTGCCTTGCAGAAGAAATAGCCGAGTTTCTTGTCTTCAGAATTGGTAAGTGAACCAATCAGCTCATTAACCTTGCTGATAAATGACCACCAGTCGTACTGCTTATCTCCCGTGTTGATGTACCAGTTGAGAGGAGCGTTGGTTTCTTTGTCACGACCTTCGCGAATAGGGACATACTTCCAATCCCAGCGGCGCTTGAAGGCAGAGTCGATAGGGAAGAGGCTCTGGTCGCTGGTGTTCATTGTAGCCCAAATATAGAGGTTTGAAGGTAGAACAAGGCGCTCTCCCTTCATGATGAGGCTTACCATATTGGCTTCGCCATAGAGCTGGTTGATTTCGTCTTTATTCGTAATCTCCCATCCTTCAAATTCCTTTTCGAGATACTTCTGCATATCCTTATCTGCAACGATAGGATAATCAGAAAAACCATATTCGTTGCGGTCGAGCAATTGGAACAGATCACCAAAGATTTGGGCACAATTGCCTCGGTTTATTTCCTCGATAATAAGATATTGCTTCTTGCTGGAGCCTAGTTTCTTCCACGCTTCAACATAGGCTTCGAGAAAAGCCTGAGGAATGAACTTGTAGGCAATTCTTTCTTCCTTTACGACTTCCTTTGTATCGTCGTCGATGACCTTTTTGCCATAGCAATCTCGGAGATCAACTTCTTCTGTAATAGGTTTATAAGTACCTACAAAAGAGGCGTAATCTGAGTCTGGATGAAATGTAGTACGAATCACGCTCTCTCCGAAAGTCAAATCCTTGATGGTCTTTGATTTGCCTGTGCCAGGAGCACCATAGTAAATCTGCTGAAGGTCTGTAGTCTTAAGCAAATGGTTTTCTGCACGAGAAGATTCTGCTGGATTCCCTTTTCTGACGAGTTCGTTCTTTGGGTCAAGAACCATCTTAGCCATCGCTGTCAACGTAGCGTTGTAGCCATATTCATATTTATCAATGTCAGACAGTTCTTTGAGTTCTACTCTGGCATCCTCAGCCTTTTTGTTGGGGTTCTTTTTATAGTAGTCTATAAATTCTCCCAGCAATTGCTTGGATATGGTACGAATACTAAAGCTGCCTTTGCTCCCTGATTTTACCAGATAGCAAAGTCTGTCTTTATCAGCAATTATAATGCGCCCGTCAGTAGATTGGTCGCCAACCATAAGTTTATCGTAATCTTCCATGTTGTTTCTTTATTGAAATTTAGGCAAAAGTACAACTTTTCGGTGAAATGACCAAGTATTAATTCGATTATTTTGATAAATGTATGATATAAAGTAAGATTAGGTATATTTTTCTGCAAATTTTTAGGCTTTTTCTCAAAACTTTCGCCCTTACATAGAAGGGCTTCAAGGTATGCCTTCAGACGGACTATCAGGAAAAACTTAGGGGGCATTTCTACATAGATATCTACATCGCTGCCATCGTGGTGCTGTTTTCTCGCCTTCTCTTGTTTTCATTCTTAATATCCTTTTTAAAAAGGCTTTTGCCCTTTACCTTTCCGCTACGCGCCGGTGACCGTTGGTTCAGGGCGCAAGGTGGATTACGCTTATACCCAGGGTGTTACCCTGGGCTAGGAGCTTCTGGGCCTTCAGCCCGTAAGGGGGGAAGGTGGAAGCTAAATAGTAGAAAAACAAGCTTAATTATATAAATAATCCTAAAAAACAAAATATTTATGGAAGAAACTATTGTATTTCAATATTTCTATATATCTTTGCAATGAAAATTTAAATCATGGAATTATGAGAATTATTTCGCATAGGAAAATAAAAGAGTTTTACGAGACCCCTGGGCGAGAAGACTCAAAAGTAGCTCTGGAAAGATGGTACCAGATTGCGGAAGAAGCAGAATGGCGCAACTTTTCTGATATAAGAACTGACTTTCCTGATGCTGACTACGTAGGTAATCAACATTACGTATTTAACATTCGAGGAAATAAATATAGGTTAGTTGTGGTTATTAAATTTACAATAGGCCGACTCTTCGTAAGATTTGTCGGAACACATAGTGAATATGACAAAATAGATTGTTCCACCATTTAATAAAAACAATTATGGATAGAATTACGAAAGAACAATATGAGTTTGCACTCAACAGAATAGAAGATCTCCTGCCATTGGTAACGGACGATACGCCTGCCAATGATAAGAATGCCATAGAACTGACATTAATGTCGGACATTGTTGAGTCATACGAAAAGAAACATTTTCCTATCGGAAAGCCTTCTGTTTCTGAACTTATCGAACTTTCTTTAAATGAAAAGAAAATGACTCAAAAACAACTGGCTTCAGAAATTGGAGTAAGTCCTTCACGTATTAACGATTATGTAACAGGGCGCTCTGAGCCTACTCTAAAAATAGCTAGATTGCTATGCAAGGTTCTGAACATAACGCCTGCTGCGATGTTGCAATGTTAAACAGATGTTGATGATAAATTAAAGATGTCGGACCGTTTGACCATAGAACAGCGCCACAACAATATGGCGGCAATAAGGGGCAGGGATACCAAACCGGAGATTCTTGTCAGGAAATTTCTGTGGAGTAGGGGATTCAGGTATCGGCTCAATCATCCGCGGTTGCCGGGCAAGCCGGACATCGTGCTGAGGAAATACCGCACCTGTATTCTGGTGAACGGATGCTTCTGGCACGGACACGAGGGGTGCAAATATTATGTGGTGCCGAAATCGAACACCGGGTTCTGGATGGAGAAGATCAGGAGGAACCGGGAGAGGGACCATGAGGTGCTGCACTGGCTGGCTGAAATGGGATGGCATACCATCGTGATATGGGAATGTGAACTGAAGCCGGAGGTAAGGGAGAAAACGCTGGAGTCGCTCGCCTTTACGCTGAACCATATCTATCTGGAAGATCATCATATCAGGAGATATGAATTGCCGGAAGAAGTGCCGGAAATGGTGGCGGAGCCGGAGGCGGAAAGACGAGAGGAATAGGCAGGGATTTCACGAAAATTTTTAAGGCTTTTGCCCTTTCAGGGCGCAAGGCTGATTGCGCTTATACCCAGGGTGATGCCCTGGGCTAGGAGCTTCTGGGCCTTCAGCCCGTACCTGAACCACATGCGGAACTAGAGTTAGGAACCAATAATTTGAAATCGTCAACAGGCTGTTGACGATTTTGCTTGTTGACTGCAACTTGTTGAATATCAATGACTATTGTGCTATCTGTGAATTCGTCCGCAAGTTGCGGACGATTTGTCAACAATCGGAAAAAGTGATTACAGTACTGCTGCGCAGACCTTGCGGAACCAGTCGAGTTTCTTGCCGCTCATTTCTGCTATGGATAAGTTCTCTTTGTTCACATCATCCTTACATTTGTCGATGATACGTTGATGATGAAACCATGGAATAAAGAATAGAATTTTGAAATCGTCTACACCGTGTAGACGATTTTGTTTTTTATCTCCAACTCGCTGAATATCTGTTTTATACAAGTCCTCTTCAAAATCGTCAGCAGCTTGCTGACGATTTGCAGCCAATGGAGCATAGAGCTTATAAAAATAGCTCATGTACTTCAAGTTGGTTGGCGAGAATCCCTTCACCCCCGGCATTTCATTCTTCAAGTCTTGACTGAGATTCTTGTAAAAGCCAGAACCATAATTGTTGGTGTATTGCTTAGCTTCAATGTCTCGTCCCAGCTTATATTTTCCTTTGCCATCTTTTTTTCTTTTTATCTGCTGCAAAAATAAGAAATTTTTCTCTTTTCTGCAAGTTTTTGGGGGATTTCTTTTGTGTTTTCGTGAGAAAGATTAATTTTGTATCGAATAAAATTCGAGACCATTTACCGCATAGAGCGGTACGTTAGTAACCCAATCTTCCTGCAGATAATCATTCATGGAGATGCGATAGGCCTTCTTTGACTGGTTGTCTGCAACAAACTGGCGCAGGCTCTTTGCCTTGACATTCGTCTCGGCTTTCACCTCCAGCGGAACAATCTCATCCTCCTCATCCTGGAGCAGAAAATCAATCTCCTGAGTACTGTTGGTCTTGGCATAATAATACGGTTCATACCTGAGAATTAGCTGCTGCAAAACATACTGTTCCGTCAATGCCCCTTTAAACTCTGTAAAAATACTGTTGCCAGCCACTATTGTCGCAGCCTTGAGATTAGACATCGCACCTAGAAGCCCGACATCCAGGACAAAGATCTTGAAGGCCGCCCGGTCTTCATAACTGGCAAGCGGCAGTCGGGGAGCCTTCACATTATATACCTTATATATCAGTCCGGCATCCAGCAGCCACTGCAAGGCCAACTCATACTCCCGGGCTCTTGCCCCCTCGCGCACCACTCCATAGATAAACTTCCTGTTTTCCTTGCTCAACTGGGCGGGCAAGGATTTCCACAAATCAGTAATACGGGGAATAATCTCCGATGGAGCATGCTTCGACATATCTCTCTGATAACTGTTCAGAATGTCCTTCTGTATGGTTCTCACCTCTTTCCAGTCACGATTCTGGCTAAAGCTCAATACGGCTTCAGGCATGCCTCCCACGTAGTAATAATACTTCAAGAGTTCCTGAAACTTGGGAGCAAACATCGTTATCATATTCCAATCCTTCGTCTGAAGCAGCTGCGCCAGATTCTTCTCCCCCATAGCCATCACGAACTCGATAAAGTTCATTGGATACAGAGAGAGAAAATCCACCTTACCCACAGGAAAAGATTCCCCCTGATGCAGTTCGATACCCAGAAGAGAACCTGCAGCTATGACATGATAGCCCGGCGCATTCTCTGCAAAATATTTGAGAGAAGTAACAGCATGAGGGGCAGCCTGAATCTCATCCAGGAATATCAGCGTTTCGCCCTCTGTGCAGGTTACATTCGTTGCAGCCCCAATAGCTGTAAGAATTCTAGGAATACTGAAATCCTGTTCAAATAGATTCTGCAGGATCTTCATCTCTTCAAAGTTCACATATGCCAGCTGCTTGTAATTCTGGCGGGCAAACTCCTTCACCAGCCAAGTCTTTCCCACCTGTCTGGCGCCCTCTATAATAAGAGGTTTACGATATTGTTTATTCTTCCATTTCAGAAGTTCATTGATAGCTAATCTTTCCATAATCCGTATCTTAAAATCACATTTTATGAGGGAATAATCACCTATTATCCCACATTTTATGAGGGAATAACGCTGCAAATATACACATTTTATGAGGGAATCCTATCATGTTTTTGCACATTTTATGGGGAGCACCCATTTTTTAACTGATTTTAAAGGATGAAAAATGAAGTAACTACTCAGCAGCACCCCCTATGGGCATGAGCGTATCTCCCTAATAACCTCCAGGGGGGTAGGGTGATTCCTCTTTTCTTTACAAAACAGGATGGAGGGAGAAGGAGAGGAGAAGGATTGAGGGAGCGTTACAGTTGTGACAGTTGTGACAGTTTTCAGGGGAGGGGTATATGAACTCGGGCTGCTTTCAAATTGTTATTATTATATTTAACTTATTATATATATATTTATATATATTATAAGTTACCTCTAAAGAGAGGGAGGTGGGGGTAGGCGCTGAAAACTGTCACAACTGTCACAACTGTCACGCTTTGGAGGTGGAAATGGGGTCGGTGGTTGATGATGGATTTCTTGCTTCCTGCTGTTTTCGGGATGAGAAAGCATAGAGAAACTTTTTACATCACATAGTTTTCTCGCACGATAAATTATGAGTTGGCAAGATTAACCGGATACGCCCGAAGTGTTAAATCCGTTTAACATAACTCTGCAGGGTGAAATTTGGTAGTATCAGAAAATTGCCGTACCTTTGCATCGTCGTTCGAAGAAAGGCAATCACAAGTTTTAAAGCTTTTGCCCTTACAGGTAGGCTGTTCAAAATCCGAATCAAAATCTGGTATAAAAAAATGGTGTTATATAGGTGTATTTAAGTTACTGATATTTAACACTTTAATATACAAAATAGTTCTTTAAAAATTTGTATAACTCGCTGATTTTTAGTATCTTTGCAAATAAAAACAAATACATAAGATATGAAAAAATCAGTCAAAGATATGGAGCCAAAAGAGCTTCAAAAGTATGCCGAAAAACTAAAGAAGGAAAATAAGTCTCTAAAAAGGGACAAACGTAATCTTGAGAGAAGATTGTCTACCTCTCAGAATAAGTCCAATAAGTATCGTTCTGAACTTAAAAAAAAAGAAAAGCCGAACGTAGGATTGGACAAGGAGACTTACGAACAAATGATGAGTCTATTAGACGACATCATTATTCATCCTTAATGGTTGCTTTGAGTACGGCTTTTTATGCTCGTCTGTCTATAGGTTCACGTCAGATTGTTGAAATATTCAATATCCTGAATGAGTTTATGGACAATATTTTCGGTAAAGTACCAGCTTATACGACAATTGGCTATTGGGCACAAGAGTTAGGGCTTAGTGTCTATAAGGAATCGTGTACCCTTTTCAAGGGTAAGCGTTATGCCTTGATTGTCGATGAAAGCATGATGATTGGCAGTGAGAAGATGCTGCTTACACTTGCTGTTGCGGCAGATAATATAGGAATGGCTATTACTGAAAAAGACATATCCATTGTAGACATATCTATCGCTAAGAGTTGGAATGGAAAAACTATTCAGGAAGTATTGGAGAAAGTCGCAGCTAAAATTGGGCATGAGCCAGAATATGTTATCAGCGACAACGGCTCCAGTATATGTAAGGCCATTAGAGATGCTGGCTATAAACATCACCATGATATTAGTCATACTCTTGGCATGTTTCTTGAAAGAGTTTACAAGAATGATCTTGATTTTCAGGAGCTTTCAAGTAATGTTCAGATGGCACGTCTTAAATATAACATGCAAGATGTTGCTTATATACAACCTCCATCGCAACGAAGTATTGCACGTTTTATGAACATGTCAAAATGGATTGACTGGATAAGCAGGATGCAGTATGTATATCATACATTGCAAGAGGATATAAAGAGCATATATGCCTTTATTCCGCAGAATGCTTCTCTGGTTGATGAATTGGCCGAAACGATGGACTGTATAACGAAGATTGAAAAAGACATAAAAAACAACGGGTGGTCTCAAGTCTCTATTGCCCGTTGCAAAAAACTCGTGACAGAAAGCTTGATGTTGAAGCATGAGCGACAGCGAAAAGTTGGCTCTTATATCTTGGGATATTTAGAACGTGAGCTCTCTCTCTTAAATGAAGGAGATGTACACAATGCAAGTTCTGACCCAATAGAATCAACATTTGGAGTGACTAAGGCTAGAATGTCTAACGACAAACTTACTGGTGTTACCCCAATGATTCTTATAATACCTCTGCGCATAGCCTTGGCTGACAAAAATAGGCGAGTTGGTTTCGAATTTAAAGAACGTTTGGAGAAAGGAAGACATCGTCACATCAAAGAATGGACTAGTACAAACCTCTCTCCTAATTTGACCGTGAAACGCATCAATACCTTAGGGAATAAATGCGTCGGATTTTAAACGGATTTTGAACACCCTACCTTACAGGGCGACAGGGGTGCGTCCGTAATTACCCAGGGCGATGCCCTGGGCTAGGAGCTTCTGCCCTTTCAGGGCGTGTGGGCAAAAACTTGCGCACCCCACCAAGTTAACATTCAACACTCAACATTCAACATTAAAAAGAAGCATTCAACACTCAACATTCAACATTAATATTAACCCTTTAATAATTTAAGATCATGGAACAGAAAGGAACATTGAAGTATCGTAAGTTGCAGCGTACACCACAGAGCGGCGAGAACGCTGGTAAGAAAAAGTGGTATGCCACTGCGGTAACCGACCGCGAGGTGGATTTCGAGGGATTCGTATCCCACATCTCTGACCACGGTTCGCCTTACTCCCGAGGTACTATCCACGGTGTGCTGATGGATGCACTCGACCATCTGCAGGAGTTGATTCTCGACGGCAAGAGTGTGCGTCTCTCTGACCTCGGTCTGTTCTCCATCGGTATGACTTCGAAGGCGGAGGATACCAAGGAGAAGGTAACGGCTGCCAGCGTAGAGGGTGTACACCTGATTGTGAGAAACACAAAAAGCTGGAGCAACTCTGAGCTGCGCAAGAAGTGCAAGATTCAGGAGTACGGCGGCTATACCGGCACCGACGAGGGTGGCACCTCTGGTGGTACCTCAGGCGGCACTGAACAAGGTGGCGACACCAGCCAGGGCGGCTCCGGAACTACCGGCGGCGGTACACAGCCAGGCGGCTCTCAGGAAGGCGGCGACGGGCTTGAATAAAGCCCTCGCCTGAGGCCAACCCCCACCAAGTCAACATTCAACATTCAACACTCAACATTAAACATTAAAGATTATGAAAGCAAGTACCTGGAAAACAATTTTGCAGATTGCAATCTCCTTCCTTACAGCTATCGCTACCACCCTCGGTGTAACAAGCTGCAGCGGAATTTAAAGGTAAAAAAGTAAAAAGGTAAAAAGAACCTTAGCCCCTTTGTGCTCCCGTCCCCAGCGATTCCATCGCTGGTCCCCCCAAAAAGCCTTTACCATAAAGAAAACCCAAAAAAGCCCCGATGCATCACGCATCGGGGCTTTTGCTTTTATCTGCTTTTCTTCGTTTATCGGATATCTCTTCCTTCCTGGCTGTATCCTTCGAGCATCTTCGGGCTGCTGATAGGCTTGCGCGAACAGTAGTCGAAATCTACCTCCTTGTAGCCCTGGCTGGAACGCCAGCGGATGGTAAGCTTCACCGTCTTGCCTTCGGTATCAGGCACGACTCCGTTCAGATTGAACGCTACGAGGGCATCTCGCCAGTAGTTCTGAGGGTCGCCATTAACATTGTGGCGCAGCTCTACCTCGTAAGGATTATCTGGATTCACACCCGTAACGAGGTTGATGTAATGCACCTTCTGACCGCCCCAGAGAGCACGGAAACGGAGGGTGAGATAGCCATCTTCGGCTACCGTTACCCAGTCGCGCACGATGTCGACCATGTCGTCGCCATACTTCTCGCGGTTCTCGGTATCAGAACCGAGCGAAGGAACTGGCTTCTTGGTCAGGATGCTGTCTATCCAGTTGACGTGAATCACCTGGTTATACTTCTCGCTCTTCTCCGAGGTCTGCGTGTAGTTGACCAGGGCGCGAACCTCCTTACCGTCAAAGATGGTAGGTTTCAGGTTCTTGGCGAGCAGCGTGGTGTTGTCGTCGAGCTGCAGATAGCAGGCATCGCCACTCTTTTTCACGGTTACCAGTGCGTTAGGGAAAACGCGGTCCCAGTCGGTATCGTTATCGTTATCGCACGACTGGAATGTGAGGGCCGACAGGAGCATCATCGCTGCCAGCCCGATCTTCTTGAAATCAATTTTTCTCATATATAATGTTCCTTTCTTTTTATTGTTTCACTTTCTGATAATAAAATAAGAAAGGAACAGAAATCTTGCTTCTGATTTAGAAAAAGATTGTTAAAAGCTCAATTAAAAATAATACGTGCAGCCGATGGTGGCAGCGCGGTTGCCGAAGTGCTGGCTCGCCATATCGTGGAAGCGGCCTTCGAGCGTCCAGTGCTTGCCCAGATTCTTGTATACCCCTACCTCGGCATAGAGATTAGCCGGGGTGTAGGCATCGCTGCGGCGGCGGGTACACCAGATGAGATTGCCCGTAAAGCGCCAGCCGTCGGCCATTGTGAGCTGCGGTGCCAACTTGAATACGGCAAAATGATTATACTCCGCATTGCGCTGCTGAGCCTCCTCTGAAGGGGTTTCGCTGCGCTGCCAGAAGTAGTTGACTCCGGCTGTGAGGCGAAGGATGCCCTTGTGCCAGAAGGCGGTGGAGCCGATGCCGAGCGTATTGTCGTGAGTGGCACTGAACAGGTGCTGGTGGATGTTCTTCACCGAGGTGCTGAGCACGAAGGCAGGACGGCTGTAGGTATGCTTGAGCTCTACCACATTCGCCATGCTGTTGACGATATCGGCGGTATAAACCGGCTGCCAGGCGCCCTCCATATCGCCCGCGGTTACGAAATCGCCAAACTCGGGATTGAAGATGCGGCGGCAGTAGGTGGCCTGCAGGGTATGACCCGGCGTGAAGCTGTAATAGGCGCTCGCCGAGTAGATATGGTTGCGCGTGGTATGCTTCCAGTGCTCTTCCGGCGCAATCTGCTTAGGACGGAAGTTGATGATGCGGAAGCGGTCGCCTGCCATGAATCCCCACTTGCCGATGTTGTAATCCAGCTGGGCGTAGAAATCCTGGTAGTTGGAATGGTTGGTGTAACCGGCGATGCAGTTCTTCTCGATGGAGAGACCGCCCTCGAAACCTGCCGTAATCCAGAGATTGGAGGTGACGACCGGAGTGGCGTATTCTACCACCATGAAGGGGTAGGTAGAGTGGTTCTGATAAGGTGCGGTCTGGGTTTCTTCCTGCGTACGGCCGTTGTCGCTGATATGCTCGGCACCGAGGGTAAAGAGGATGCTGGAGCCGTTGTCGGCGAGCGTGCGGGTATAGTCGGCCTGCAGATGATAGGCGCGCACGTAATCGGCCGGGGTGTGGGTGAAATGGTTGCGGGTATAGGTCTGCATCGCATCTATTTCGAGCACATCCTTCGCGGTAGGCGTCCAGAGCAGATTGAGTTTGGCACCCTCGTGGGAGTAGTGGTTCACGGTGGCTCCTGAGATGCCCTGGTAGGCATCCTTATCGCTGCTGGAGGTGCGCTGGAAGTTGCCTTCTACATGACTGAGCACACGGAGTTTATCCTGCTGGCTGATGACGCTGACGATGCCTTTTGCGCCGCCGTAGGTATCACCGAAGAGCCCCCATCTGCCGGTGGTTCCGTTCTCCTTCTTGCGCAGTGTGATGTCGATGACTTTCTTCAGACTGCTGCATCCCTTCATCACTTCGGCGTTCTGGCACACCTTGATGGTTTCAATCTCCCGAGCCTTGAAATGGTGGAGGAAGGTGGCGTAATCGAGTCCGTATTCCTGGTTGTCGATACGGATGACGAACTTGCCGTAGAGGTTGGCGAATGGATCTCCGCCGATGATGTTGTTGCCGTCGAGCGAGATGACTTCCGGGCACATCATGAGCACATCGAGGAGTGATTCTTCGCCTGTGAGTTCCATTTCTGGAATATGCATGATGTATCTGTCGCCGATATGTTCTATTGGGGCGGCCTGTGTCTGGTAAGTAGTGCTGGCCATCGCGAGTGCGATGATGAGCAGGCTTTTCTTCGTACTGTTGTTTATCTTCATTTTTTTTCCTAATTTATTTTATTGGTAAAAAGGATTTCTTTGTGCCAAATCTATTTGCAAAGATAAGGCAAAAATTGGGGAATAACGAAAAAATGGAGATTTTTTTATCGTTCAATGCGTAAAAAAGGTATCATTGCGTAAAAAAGTGGAGAACGGGACGAAAAAAGAGAGCATAAAACTTGCGTGGCATTTAAAAAAACATTATCTTTGCAAAAGAAGAAATTTCTAAGAACTATACATATATATAATAACCCTTTAAAGATAAGAACTTATGAAGCGACTATTACACATTCAATTTCTATTGGTATTGTTGCTGGCGCTGGGATACTCTCCTCTGCAAGCCAAGCGAATCACACAGTGGCAGGCTCAGCAACAGGCCTACAGCTTCTGGGGAAAGCAGATGCCGCAGAAGGCGAAGGCGAAGAGCCGCACGGCTACTACTGCATCGCCATCGGATGCTTACTATGTATTTAACAACGATGCAGGCGGATTCGTCATTATCGCTGGTGATGATGCCGTAACGCCAGTATTGGGCTATACCTCAACGGGAGCATTTGATGCCGAGAATCTGCCTGACGGACTGAAGGACCTGCTGAAGAGCTATGAACGGCAGATTGCGGCGCTGGGCGACAATTATGTAGCGAACCAGACTGCCACGAGAGCAGCATTTACAGGCGAAAAACTGCTCAATACCGCAAAATGGAACCAGGGCAATCCATTCAATAAGTATACGCCAAACAACTATGTAACAGGCTGTGTGGCAACGGCTGGTGCCATCGTAATGAAGCACCACGGTTATCCTGCCAAGGGTACCGGAAGCCATTCCTATACCTTGAACGGCAAGACCCTCTCAGCCAATTTCGAGCACGATTATGATTGGGCAAGCATGCCTGTCAAATATGACGGCACCAACGATGCCGCTTTCGACGGCGTGGCAAGACTGATGTCAGACCTCGGTGTGGCAGTGGAGATGAATTATGCTAAAGACGGCAGCGGTTCGTATATCGGCAACCTGGTAACCGCCCTGCAGAAGTACTACGGCTACAGCAAACTTTCGCATCTGATGGCAATAGAAGATGTGGGTGCTGAGGCGTGGAACGGCAGACTGCGCGAGGAGATTGATGCCAACCGCCCTGTGCTCTATGCTGCATCTGACCCAACTCGTGGCGGCCACGCCTTCGTAATTGATGGATACAAGGACGAAAGCTTCAGCGTAAACTGGGGCTGGGGTGGCTATTGTGATGGTTTCTACCAGATTGGAGCCCTGAATCCGGAAAGCGAAGGAATGCCAACGGGCGATAAATATAATGTAGGACAATCGGCAGTATTCGGCATGGAACCATCTGGCGGAACGGAGAAAGTCTCTACCATGGGATTCAAGAAGCTTACCAATCAGTTGCAGACATTGAATATGAATATTACCGATGTGAAGAAGGGACAGAGAGGTACCATCTTTTCTGCGCCAATCGGCAATACGGGAGACCACAACTTTAACGGAGAGATTGCGGTAGCTCTGATGAATGCGAAGGGCGAGATACGGGAAACCGTGACACGTCAGCCTTTTAAACTTACAGATTTTGCCCCTGGTTATTATTATACTTCTTTGTCTTTTAGTATTGAGAGTACTGTAGATGCAGAACCGGGTGATTATCTGGCTATGGTGGCAAAGGAAGGCTCAGAAGAGTATATAGAGCTGTATGATCCGGACTTTGAGAGAAAGCGTCTGCCGGCAACCGGATATAAGCCTCTTACATACGAGATCAGAACGAAAGTGGGAGAAGGTGCAACTATTAAGCAAGCAGAAACGTGGTATAATCCTTCCACCAATTTCTATAATGGCAAACCTGTTATCGGTGCCAATTACTGTTATTATCTGACGTTAGATGCAGGCATTGCGAACTGTTGCGTTGAATTGAATGGCAAACTGGTTAATGATATCAATTTGGGTACTGAGAGCCCAAATTCTTTCAGAGGTATTGAACCGGTTTATACCCTTGAGGTTAAGACTTATCGCAACTATCAGGAAAAGGATATCACGATCAACCTGACGGGGGCTGGAACGCTGAAGCAAGCACTTGCCAAAGAAAATCCTGACTATTTTGTATACCGAAATATCAAAGTGAACGGTGAGATTGACAAGCGCGATTTTGATGAGCTGGCGAGTCATTATTTCAAGAGCATCGACCTGAGCGGAGCAAAGGTGGTGGCTTATGACGGCTACAAGGCTGATATGGTTCCTGACTATGCATTCGAAGCCAATGAATATCTGGAGAGTTTCAAAATGCCTGCCTGTGTCAAGGAGTTGGGCTTCAATGCTTTCAGAGCAACCATGTTGAAGGAGATTGATTTGCCTGAGACGATAGAGGAATTCGGCCGCAATACATTCAATGCCTGCTTCTATCTGACGGATGTATATATGCGTCATAAGGAGCCTCCTTACTGGATCAGCTGGTGTGTATTCGCGAGCAAGTTCGATGATTTGTACCGTACGCTGCATCTCTATCCTGGCAGCAAGGCGAAGTATAATGCTCATCGATACACCAAGAACTGGATTAAGTACTTCGATAATGTGGTAGAGGATCTGGAGCCTACCGGCATCCATTCTGTAACATTGGATAAGAAGCCAGGCAATGCTGCCATTTACGACCTGAACGGCCGCCGCATAACAGAGGCTATGAAGAAGGGCGTATACATCAAGAATGGCAAGAAAATAAGCGTTAGGTAATGTTGAATGTTGAGTGTTGATTATTACAATTAAAAGATAAGAATCCCCTGGTGCTCTCTGTAGCATCAGGGGATTTTTGCAGTAAGATACGCAAGTACGCCAGGCATTTCACCCTTCCTGCATTACGAAAAGAGGAGGGTGGTGAGCGGGATGGTGATGATGCTGCCAACCGTGGTGATGAACGTCATCTCGGTGATGAGCGAAGGATTGCGGCCGTATTTCAGACAGAACATCGTGCCGAAACTCGCTACGGGCATCGCAATGACAACCGTATTGATGTCGTTGACCTGATTGCTTACACCACATACCTTGAACAGGAAATAAATGCTCAGAGGTACTACCACAAGACGCAAGAACGAGGAGAGGTATACCTTAGGACTGCCGATAATCTCCTTCACCGGCAACTTAGCCATCGAGGAACCTATAATCATCAGGGCTGCCGGAACCGTAATGTTGCCCACCATCGTTACCGGACGCGCAATGATATCAGGCGTATGAACCCCGAAAGCTACCAGAAGGGCGGCAACAAAGGCACCCAAAAGAGCCGGAGAAAACAGCACCTTAGGATTGAACTGCTTGATGCTGTACTCGCCCTTGATGAGCATTACACCTGCCGTAAAAATAAAAAAGGTGTTCGGCATGTTGAGCAGCGCGGCATAAAAAATGGCCTTCGGACCGAATATGCTTGAAACAATAGGGTAGCCGATGAAACCTACGTTGGCAAACATCAGCGCAAAACCTATCATGCCCTGGTCATCATGATTGCGAGTGATGAGACGCGGCACCCAGAAACCGAATACCAGCAAAAGGATGTAGGTAAGAAAACCTACGCCCAGGAGGGGAAGAATGAGCGTGCGGTCGGGCAGCTCATCGCCCATTACTGACGAGAGCACCAGTAGGGGACAGGTGATATCTACCACCATGCTGGATAACTTCTTGTCAAACTTGTCGCCCATATATCCTAACTTGCAGGCGACGTAACCTAAAATCACGATGATGAAAAGTATCACCATCACTTCCAAATTCTCCATTTATCCTGAAAATCTATACCTTATATATATGTATGCCGGAATCCCGATATTCTCTCGGAATTTCCGGCAAAAAATGGGTTAATCGATAAATCGCTTGGTAATATCTCCGTAGTTCTCGATGCGGCGGTCGCGGAGGAATGGCCACCAGCGGCGCACATTCTCGCTGTGCTTCAGGTCGATATCTACTACCAGGCTCTCTTCTTCCTGATCGCTGGCACGGTAGTAGAGCTCTCCCTGAGGACCGGCTACGAAACTGCTGCCCCAGAACTGGATGCCCTCGGTCTGACCGCTTGGATCAGGCTCGAAACCTACGCGGTTTACGGCGATGACCGGCAATCCGTTGGCTACGGCATGGCCTCGCATCACGGTAGTCCACGCCTCGCGCTGGCGCTGCTGCTCCTCCTCGGTATCATAGGTGGCATAGCCGATGGCGGTAGGATAGATGAGCATTTCGGCTCCCTGCAGCGCCATCAGACGGGCTGCTTCGGGATACCACTGGTCCCAGCAAACCAGCACGCCGAGCTTGCCTATGGAAGTCTGGATAGGGTGAAAACCGAGGTCGCCCGGAGTGAAATAGAACTTCTCGTAGTAGGCAGGATCGTCGGGGATGTGCATCTTGCGGTATTTTCCGGCTATGCTTCCATCCTTCTCCATCACTACCGCCGTATTGTGGTAGAGCCCCGGAGCGCGGCGCTCGAAGAGGGAGGTGACGATGACAACGCCGAGATCCTTGGCAAGCTTGCCGTAGAAATCGGTCGAAGGGCCCGGTATAGGCTCTGCCAGGTCGAAGAGGTCAACATCCTCTACCTGACAGAAATAGAGGGAGTTATGAAGCTCCTGAAGCACGATGAGCTCTGCGCCGCGATGGGCGAGGTCGATGATGCCTTCTGCCAGGCGCTGCTTGTTGTTGGCGATATCTGCCGTATTATGAAGTTGTAATAAACCGACGTTCATAGTTTAATGTTGAGTGTTGAATGTTGAGTGTTGAATGTTAAATGTGAAATGTTGAGTCTCTGAGGGCTCCCTCGGGCAGCTGCATGGTGATGCAGTGGATGCTGCCATGCTGGCGGATGATGGTCTGCGAATCTACACCGATGATTTCGCGGTCGGGGAAGGCGAGCTGAATCTGCTTGCGTGCCTCCTCGTCCTTTTCTGGCTGATTGTAGGTGGGATAAATCACCGCCTTGTTCAGTATCAGGAAGTTGGCATAGGTGGCAGGCAGGCGGTCGCCCTCGCTCTCCGGGTTGGTGGTGAGGCAGTCGCCCTCATCATAGATAGGGTCGGGCATCGGCAGTTTGAGCAAGCGGTAAGGGTATCCCTCCCAGGTGAAGAGGCCCTTGAGCTGCTTCTCCAGCGCTTGGAAGTCTTCATACTGCTCATCTTCCGGATTATCGCAGCCTACATATAATAAGGTGTCGTGTGGAGCCACTCTCACGATGGTGTCGATGTGGCCGTCGGTATCATCGCCTATCAGATTGCCGTGATCCAGCCAGACGACTCTCTTGAGCTGGAAGAAAGTCTGCAGCAGATGGTCGATGCTGTCGTGGTCGAGCGGCTGGTTGCGGTGAGGCGCCAGCAGGCACTGTGAGGTGGTGAAGAGTGTACCCTTTCCGTCACTCTCGATGCTGCCTCCTTCGAGCACGAAGCCCTGGTGGTTCTCTATATCGGCATTGAAGGCTGCCTGATAGTATAGTTGCAGGGTGATGGCATTATCCTTCTCCCATCTGAACTTTTCGCCCCAGCCGTTGAACTTGAAGTCGAGTATGCGGTAAGGCACCATCCAGGTGTTCTGCTTTTTGCGCAGCACCATGGTGAGGGGTCCGTGGTCGCGCACCCAGGTATCATTGCTTTCTACCTCGTAGAGCAGCACGCGGCTCATCTGTTCGGCAGAGAGCTTTTTCTTGAGCTGGTATCGGGTGGCAGGCACATCGGGTGTAGCCACAAGCAGCTGCTCGTAGCGCGTGATGATATCTGCCAGTTCGAGATAAGTATCTGTAATTTCAGGCAGATACGGCTTCCAGTCGGTGCCGGCATGTGGCCAGGTGAGCATGATGGCGCTCTGTGGCTCCCATTCGGCAGGGAGTGCGAAATCGCAGGGTAATGTAGATTGATGCATAAGCTATACTATTTTTATGATACGATGTTCTAAACCAATTTATTATACTCTGTTCTTCAGCGGGAACCTTTCCTTGGGGGACGGGCTCCGTTCTGCTTTTATGAAGTATGCTTGCAAAATTAATAAAAAATCTACAACTATCGGCTGTTTTTGTGAAATATTTTGCGCAAAAGCGAAACTTTGTATTAAAAAAGTTTAAACGGAGGGCTGTATGGAGATAAAATCGGGGAAAAATGAGTAACTTTGCAGTCTAAAAATAAAATATTGAATAGGAGCGTGAAAATAAAACAGGTAGTTGATGCCCTTGAACATTACGCGCCTCTGCCCTTGCAGGAAGGATATGATAATGCCGGCCTGCAAGTTGGATTGACAGAGGCGGTAGAAATGTCAGGGGCATTGTTGTGTCTTGACGTTACTGAAGCCGTGGTAGACGAGGCCATCCGGAAGGGATGTAACCTCATCGTGAGCCATCATCCGCTGATATTCCGCAAACTGGCGAGAATCTCGGACGAGAACTACGTGCAGCGTACCGTGCGCAAGGCGATTAAGAATGATATTACCATCGTGGCGATGCATACCAACATGGATGCGGCTGCGGGCGGCGTGAACTTCAAGATTGCCGAGAAACTGGGGCTGCGAAACGTGCAGTTCTTTGCTGGCGAGAAGGAAGTGGACGGCGTGAAGGGCGGCGAGGGCGTCATCGGAGAGGTGGCTGAGGACCTGGCAGCCGACGACTTGGTGCTGATGCTCAAGGAACGGTTTGGCGTGGAGTGCGTGCAGTGCAACCAGTTGCTTCGACGTCCTATCAGGAAGGTGGCACTCTGCGGTGGAGCAGGTGCTTTCTTGCTCGACGCAGCCATCAAGGCAGGTGCCGATGCCTTCATCACGGGCGAGATGAGCTATCACGAGTATTTCGGCCACGAACAGGAGATTCAGATCTGCGTCATCGGCCACTATCAGAGTGAGCAGTTTACGGGCGAAATCTTCCGCAGCATCATCCAGGAGAATTTCCCTGATGCCAAATGCTGCATCTCGGAGATAAATACGAATCCGATATTGTATTTATAGGTTGGAAGGGCGCAAGCCTCATTCAACATTCAACATTTAACATTCAACATTAAAAAAAATAAAGTTATGGCAAAGAAAGATCCTACAGATTTGACAGTGGAAGAGAAGTTGAAGGCTCTCTATCAGCTTCAGACCACCTTGTCTGCAATTGATGAAAAGCGTGCGTTGAGAGGTGAGTTGCCTCTCGAAGTTCAGGATTTGGAAGACGATATTGCTGGTCTTACCACTCGTATCGAGAAAATCCAGACCGATATTGAGCAGTTTGACCGCGCCATCGATCAGAAGCAGCACGAGATTGAGGAGGCTCAGGCTAGCGTGGAGCGTTATAAGAAGCAGCTCGAAATGGTTAGCAACAACCGCGAGTATGATACTTTGAGCAAGGAAATCGAGTTCCAGGAGCTGGAAATCGAACTTTGCAGCAAGAAGATCCGCGAGGCGCAGCAGACAATCAACGAGCGCCTGTACGACCTTCACAAGGCTGAGGACCAGAAGGCAGACCGCGAGAAGGGCTTGGTAATGAAGCGTTCTGAGCTCGAGTCAATCATGGCTGAAACCCGTGAGGAAGAGGAGAATTTGAAGGAGAAGGCATTCGAGCTCGAGAAGAAGATTGAACCACGTTTGCTCCAGAGCTTCAAGCGCATCCGTAATGGTGCCCGCAACGGTTTGGGTATCGTTTACGTGCAGCGTGATGCATGTGGCGGTTGCTTCAACAAGATTCCACCTCAGCGCCAGCTCGATATCAAGATGCACAAGAAGATTATCCCTTGTGAGTATTGCGGCCGTATCCTCATCGACCCAGAATTGGCTGGTGTTAAGATTGAGGCTCCTAAGACAGAGGAGAAGCCAAAGCGCAAGCGCGCTATCCGCAGAAGAAAGACTGAGGATGAGGATTAATCTTACTCCTCTCTCCGCTCTTTTCGGATGATAATCTTCTGATAAAGATACGATAAGATACAATGAAGGCTCGCCAAAATTGCTTGGCGAGCCTTTATTTTTTTTCGTTTTCAGGCAGCTAGGACAATCTGTCTTAATTCCTTTAATCCTAATCTGGAACTTTTAATCCTAATCTGGAACCTAGAGTCCTCTAGCCTTGTAAATGCGGTCTTTGGCGTCGTTGATTTCCTGGAATTTCTTCTCGGCTGCACGGCGCACATCTTCGCCCAGTGCTGCTACCTTGTCAGGATGATGCTTGAGCGCCATCTTGCGGTATGCGGCCTTCACCTCATCGTTTGAGGCGTCAGGACTGATACCCAGAACACGATAGGCATCATCCAGACTGCCTGCTGAAGAAGCCCCGCTCTCCAGGTTCAGCATCTGGTCTACATCCTCGGCAGAAAGACCCATGTGGATGGCCATCTCCTTGAGTGCCTGAATCTCCTGAGAATTCACAACTCCATCGGCCTGGGCTATCATGACGAGGAAATTGAGCAACTGCAGGCGCTGCTCATACATCATGTTGGCACGTATCTGATGACAGCTGTCCTGTATCACCGAACGGTACTGCTGCATGCCCATCTGCTTCTGCTGTTCGAAGAGTTTGAGGAGGATTTCCTCGCCCTGCTGCTTGGCTGCCTCGCCGAAATTCTGACGCAGGAAGCGGCGCACCAGCTCCATCTCGGAATGCATGATCTTGCCATCTGCATTGATGATGTAGGAGCTGAGCACCAGCAGCGAAAACATGAAGGAGTTTCGCTCTCCTTCATAGCTCTGCTGGCGGCTGTAGCCCTGGTTGCCGAAGCCCTGGCGGCCGCTGTGCTGCTGGCCGCTGTAGGCATCGTAGGCGTTGTTGTAATGGTGGTCGCCGTCGCGGTTTACCGCATCCAGTCCGTGCTCAAAGAGGGAACCGAGGGCATAGCCTGCCAGGGCTCCCAGCGGACCGGCTGTGATGAAACCTAGCACACCACCAATCCATTTACCTGCTGCCATCTTTTAGTTGTTGAAATAGTAGAGGAAAGAAGCGATGCCTGAGAGGGCTGGCTTGCGCTGACCTTCTATTTCGATGTCAAACTTGATGCTGGTCTTGCAGATGCCACGGATGTTCTGGATGTCGTGGAGAGTGGCTACCAGACGCACGCGTGAACCGGTGATGACTGGCTGACCGAACTTCATCTTGTCCATGCCGTAGTTTACGAGCATCTTGAGGTTGTTTACCTCGATAATCTGCTGCCAGAGGTATGGGAGTACTGAGAGGGTGAGATAACCGTGAGCGATGGTGCTGTGGTAAGGGCTCTCTACCTTGGCGCGCTCTACGTCTACGTGGATCCACTGTGGGTCGAGTGTAGCGTCTGCGAACTTGTTGATACGGTCCTGGTCAATCTGCAACCAGTCTGATTCTCCTAACTTCTCACCGAGGTGAGATGCAAATTCCTCGTAGGAATTGATTACTAATTTTGCCATTTCTTATTTTTCTCTTTATTATAAATATTATTGTTTTCCTATATTCCGTCTTCAGCTTTCAACTGTTAACTATTAACTATTAACTTTCAGTTCAGATCAGTCTCTTCTGAAAATATCGCGGGTGTAAACCTTTTCTTCCACATCATCCAGACACTTGTCATACCGGTTGGCGATGATGGCCTGGCTCTGCTGCTTGAAGGCATCCAGGTTGTTTACGATGCGGCTTCCGAAGAAGGTGGTTCCGTCTTTCAGCGTAGGTTCGTAAATGATAACCTGCGCGCCCTTTGCCTTGATGCGCTTCATCACGCCCTGTATGCTGCTCTGGCGGAAGTTGTCGCTGTTGCTCTTCATTGTGAGGCGGTATACGCCGATGGTGCAAGGCTTCTCTTCCTCCTCGCTGAAGTTGTTCTGGTTGGCATAATCGTAGTAGCCAGCCATGTTCAGCACGCGGTCGGCGATGAAATCCTTGCGGGTGCGGTTGCTCTCCACAATCGCCTGAATCAGGTTCTCAGGCACATCGGCATAGTTGGCGAGCAGCTGCTTGGTATCTTTCGGCAGACAGTAGCCGCCGTATCCGAAGGAAGGATTGTTGTAGAAGGTGCCGATGCGAGGGTCCAGACCCACTCCGTCGATAATCGCCTTGGTGTCGAGGCCCTTCATTTCGGCGTAGGTATCCAGCTCGTTGAAGTAGCTCACGCGCAGGGCGAGGTAGGTATTGGCGAAGAGTTTCACTGCCTCTGCCTCGGTAAGTCCCATGAATAGGGTTTCTATGTCTTGCTTGATGGCTCCCTCTTTCAGCAGTTCTGCAAAGGTGTGGGCTGCCTGCTCCAGTCGCTCGTCACCATTCGGTCTGCCCACGATGATGCGGCTCGGGTAGAGGTTGTCGTAGAGTGCCTTGCTCTCGCGCAGGAATTCAGGAGCGAAGATGATGTTCTTGCTGCCCGTCTTCTGGCGGATGCTTTCAGTGTAGCCTACCGGAATGGTGCTCTTGATGACCATGATGGCATCGGGATTCACCTGCATCACCAGACGGATGACTTCTTCTACGTGCGAGGTGTCGAAGTAGTTTTTCACCGGATCATAGTTGGTTGGTGTGGCAATCACTACGAAGTCGGCATCCTTATAGGCTTCTTCTCCATCGGTTGTGGCTTTGAGGTTGAGTTCCTTTTCAGCCAGATATTTCTCTATGTATTCGTCCTGGATAGGCGAGCGGCGCGAGTTGATGAGCTCCACCTTTTCGGGTATCACGTCTACTGCCACCACCTCATTATGCTGGCTCAGCAGGGTAGCGATGCTCAGGCCTACATATCCTGTTCCGGCTACGGCGATTTTTATCTTTTTATTCTCCATTTCTTTCTGTTCTTTTAGGCAGTCTATACCTTAATATATATATTAGTTGCAAAGATAATGCAAAAGGAGGAGACTACAAAATGAAAATGGGTTTTTTATTAAAAAATAACGCGAGAAAGGGGATGGGGAGAGGAAAAGGAGGCAGAAAAAGGGAGAGGAAAAGAAGGCAGAAAAAGGCCTCCAAAATTCGCGAATTCTAAAACGGATGGCCGGTTGGGCGGAAATTCGCAAATTTTGAAGGCTGGGGAAACTCTGTTTAAAAACTTCCGGACTGGCCCCGATACTCTCATAATGTCAATAAATCGGAATAATCGGGAATGGTCTCTAAAAATACATATTTTTTACTTTCATAATCCATCTTGCAGATGTAATGCTCCAGCCCGTTACTCACCACCAGAAAGTCGACATGGAGCAGAAGATTGTAGACTGAAATCTGGTCGAACACTTTCTGCGTGATGGGGATGTGAGGGGCTTTGTACTCGATGATCATGCGGGGCTGAAGCTCACGGGAGTAGAGCACACTGTCGGCGCGCAGCACCTTGTCGCCACATTTCAGCTGGATTTCGTTGGCGAGCAGAGAGGCAGGATACCCCTTGTGCTCGATGAGAAAATGAACGAAATGCTGGCGCACCCACTCTTCGGGAGTGAGCGTGATGAACTTCCGGCGCAGCACATCCAGTATCTGGGGATGCTGTTTTGAGCCCGAAACCTTGATGTCGAAAGATGGCAAATTTAAGCGAATCATTTTTTCTATACCTTATTATATATAGGGGTTATATTTCTTTCTTTTCTGTTTTCGATATGGTTTCTTTTCTTCTTTTAACCATACCTCATTTTCAAAAACTACCTCTTTTATATAGGCAGTTCAATTTATTTTTTGTAACTTTGCAGTCGAAGTGCAGCTGAAAACTGCACCTCAGAAAACTGCGAACCTGGAGGCGGAGCAAATGCTTGTCCGCACCCCCGGAGTTTGCTGGGTGCAAAGTTACAAAAAATAATCCAATGGTAGAAAAGAAAAGTGCAATAAGTTACGAGTCAATCATGAAAGATTTGAAGGCTCGGAAGTATTCTCCCGTCTATGTTCTGATGGGCGAGGAACCTTTTTATATAGATAAGATCTGCGACTACATTTCGGAAAATGTGCTCCAGCCCGAGGAGCGTGACTTCAATCAGACGGTGGTTTTCGGAGCTGATGTTACGGGTGCGCAAGTGGCAGATTTGTGCAAGGGTTACCCGATGATGGCGGAGTATAGAGTGGTGGTTGTGAAAGAGGCTCAGAATTTGCGGAATTTGGAAGCGCTCGAGAAGTACCTCGAAAATCCGGTAAAAACAACCATCCTTGTTTTCTGTCATAAAAACGGCAAGCTCGACAGTCGTAAAAAGTTTTCTGCCCTCGCTGCCAAGGCGGGTGTGGTTTTTGAAAGCAAGAAGCTCTACGACCGAAATCTGCCGGGCTTCATCGAGACTTATCTCAAGACCCGTAAGGCAACCATTGAACCCAAGGCTACCCAGATGGTGGCAGATCATGTGGGGGCAGATTTGCACCGACTCACTTCCGAGCTCGACAAACTGCTCATTTCTCTTCCTGAGAACGACCGGCGTGTTACTCCGGAGATTGTGGAGCGAGAAATAGGGGTGAGCAAAGACTTCAATGCCTTCGAGCTGAGAAGTGCCATCGTCAACCGCGATGTGTTCAAGGCAAATCAGATAATAAATTATTTTGACAGCAATCCGAAGAGTGGTTCTCTCTTCACGCTTCTCCCGATGCTCTTTACTTATTTCCAAAACCTGATGATTGCTTATTATGCACCCAACAGGCAGAACGAAAATGAGCTCGCAAAATTCCTGGATTTGCGCGGAGCTTGGGCGGCGCGCGAATATATTACAGGAATGAGGAACTATACGGGCGTGAAAGTGATGGCGATTATTGAGAAGTTTAAGGAGGTGGATGCGAAGATAAAGGGACTGGATAATCCATCCACTCCGGTGGGTGAACTGATGAAAGAACTCATCTTTTTTATCCTTCACTGATGCTGAAGAGCGAGGTGGGGGAGAGTAGGCGAGCTCCTGCTGAGAGTTTTCTCTTGGCAGGAGCTCGTTTCCGTTTTCGGCCTTCTTTGCCGCCTGTTTCCAGAAAGCAGCCAACTAGCGTTTAGCATTATAAATTTGCCCAAAATAGGGGATTTTCAGCTCTTTTTGGAGCGTTTATCTGGGCTCATTTTGGGCGATTTTTGGGCAAAAATGGGGGATTTAAGCGATTTTTCGAGCTAGATGCCCATTTTTCGTTTTCGCCTGAAAATAGACTTAACTTTATTGGTTATCAGTAACTTACATAAATTAACCCTCTTCATTACTCGCGAATTTGCCCGTTTCCTTTCCGATGGGCTGGAATACGCTAGAAATGGAAAAATTTGCCATTTCCCATTGTCTGAAATCGGTCGTTTGCATTTGTTAAGGTTTACGTTTCCTAAGTTTATGTTTTTAAATTTATAAATCAAAACGGGTAGTTTTGATTTATAAACATAAATGCAAGAAAACTAAATACACGAATTTATGTTTTGTATTTATAAAAATAAAGATAAAACAGGGTGTTTATGGTTATGAATGAATAAATATTCATGCTATATTTTAAATTTATAAGTAGCGGAAACTCAGTTAGTTATGTATTTTAGTTGTTTTATAAACCATAGATTTTTACATAGGTGTGGTGAAAATATTGCATAAACCGCTCTATATGCCTTTATTTAGGTGGTTTATGGTATGAATAACCAGTGATTTAGCCAAAATTTATAAAGAAAAGGTTCGTCATATATTTTGATTGATAGGTTTATATTTATAAAGCTAAACCTAAAAACCGAACACTGGAGCAAGTAGAATTTAAATTTATAAACAGAAATATAAAGTTTAAAAATCTAAATTTATTCAGAAATGTTTGGTTATTCTAAATTTTTGCTTTATCTTTGTAAAATCAACCGAAAAAGGGCCCAAAAGTGGCTTGTTCGGAAATAAAACATCGTATCAGTAGAAAAATGAACGCTAAAATTTTTAGAGCATGAAAGATAGAATCAGACAGCTGATGGAGGACCAGCACCTCACTCAGCAAAACTTCGCTCAGATGATCGGAATCTCGACCGCTACGCTGAGCAATATTTTCAACGGGAAGACCAATCCATCGCTCAGTATTGTGGATGGCATCCATAAGAGTTTTCCTCAGGTAAACGTTTATTGGGTACTCTACGGTACTCCTCCTATGTATCAGAACCAGGCTTCCCAGGGTGGCAGCGAAGAGGGTGCTGCTGACATGTATCAGAGCATTACGGATGGAGCAGCCGGTGGTGCTGAGGGGATGAAGCAGGGTAGTCTGCCTTCTGGAGCCGCCTCTGCCGAGCCTATGCTCGATTTTGGAGCCGAAGGAGCCACAGCCTCCCCTACTTCTCCCTCGCTCTTTGACCAGCCTCAAATGCAGGGTGTAAATCGTACACCTAAAAATATCGCCCAAACGGCGGTAAAATATGTAGACAAACCGCAAAGAAAAATTACCGAAATCCGTATTTTCTACGATGATCAGACCTGGGAAACCTTCGTTCCTAAGAAATAAAGTAGGGATTGGAGAACCCTAAAACAAACACATAGGAGCGGCGATAAAGAAAAAATATCTCTTTTCTTTTCGTAAATTCGGATTTTTGATGTACCTTTGCATCGTAGAAACGTAGGTGGGCGTAACCGGAAGCTACGCGTACCTATTTTATAATATACGTACATTATATAATAAGCATATTAAAAATTAGCAATAAGATGAAAAAATATGTTCTCGACCTGAAGGTGGTTTCTGTAGAGGCGCTTAGCGATAAGCACGTTTTGATTAAGCTTACCGATGAGAAACCTTTGCCTGAAATCTTGCCTGGCCAATTCGTTGAAGTAAGAGTAGACCATTCGCCTACTACCATGCTTCGTCGTCCTATCTCCATCAATTTCGTGGATCGTGAAAATAATCAGCTCTGGTTGCTCGTAGCAATGGTGGGCGACGGTACCCGTCAGCTCGGACAGCTCAAGGAGGGCGACGTGCTTAACTGTATGCTGCCTCTCGGCAACGGCTTCACCATGCCTACCGGGAAGAGCCAGAAATATCTGCTCGTAGGTGGTGGCGTAGGTGTGGCTCCGCTCCTCTATTTCGGAAAACTCATTAAGGATTTCGGGGCTGAAGTTACCTTCCTGCTGGGTGCACGCAAGGCTACAGATCTGCTCGAACTGGATGAGTTTGCCAAGATTGGTAAGGTATGCATCACTACCGAGGATGGCTCGGCTGGCGAGGTAGGTTTCGTTACCAACCACTCTGTTTTGGAGAATGAGAAGTTTGATATGATTTCTACCTGCGGTCCTAAGCCGATGATGGTGAGCGTGGCTCGCTTTGCCAAGAAGGCTGGCGTGGAGTGTGAGGTTTCTCTCGAGAACAAGATGGCGTGCGGCGTGGGGGCCTGCCTCTGCTGCGTAGAGAAAACTACCGAGGGTAACCAGTGCGTCTGCAAGGATGGACCTGTCATCAACATCAAGAAACTTACTTGGGAAATTTAAGTGAAGAGTGAAGAACGAAGAGTGAAGAATTCGTTTGGAAGCGAAGAGTGAAGAATTCGTTGGAAACGAAGAACGAAGAGTGAAGAACGAAGAATTCTTTTGCCTTTGTTTGTAAAAACATTTTTAAGTAAAACAGAAGATTATGGCTGATTTAAGTGTAAAGATAAAGGATTTGGAGTTGAAGAACCCTGTGATGACTGCATCGGGTACTTTCGGCTACGGATTAGAATTTGCCGATTTCGTTCCTCTGGAGGAGATTGGCGGTATTATCGTGAAGGGCACTACCCTGGAACCGCGCGAGGGAAACGACTATCCGCGTATGGCTGAAACGCCTCAGGGCATGCTCAACTGCGTAGGTTTGCAGAACAAGGGTGTGGAGTATTTCTGCTCTCATATTTATCCTCAGATCAAGGACATTGATACCAATATGATTGTCAACGTGAGCGGACATTCGCCTGAGAGCTATGCTGAGTGTGCGGCGCGCATCAACGAGCTGGATAAGATTCCGGCTATAGAGCTGAATATCTCCTGTCCTAACGTGAAGGATGGCGGCATGGCCTTCGGTGTAACCTGCGAGGGTGCAGCCAGCGTGGTGAAGGCGGTGAGAAAGGTTTATAAGAAGACCCTCATCGTGAAGCTTTCGCCTAATGTTACCAGCATTGCCGACATCGCCCGTGCCGTGGAAGCTGAGGGTGCCGATTCTGTTTCTCTCATCAACACGCTGATGGGTATGGCGGTGGATATTGAGAAGCGCCAGCCTCTCTTGAGCATCCGTACGGGTGGTTTGAGCGGTCCTTGCGTTAAGCCTGTTGCCCTGCGCATGGTTTGGGATGTGGCTCATGCCGTAAACATTCCGGTTGTTGGTCTGGGCGGCATTTCTTCTGCCAAGGATGCCATTGAGTTCCTGATGTGCGGTGCTACGGCCATTGAGATTGGTACAGCCAACTTCATAGATCCTGCGGTTACGAAGAAGGTGAAGGATGGAATCAACGAGTGGCTTGATGCTCACGGATGCAAGAGTGTGACTGAGATTATCGGGGCCATCAAGTAAATTCACCTTATTATAATAAGGAGTGGCTCATACCTTGACACCCTGTTTTAGGGTGTCAAGTGGGTTAACTCATTGATATACAATAGAATAACTTTTCGTAAAAATATAAGGTTATGGATTTGAACCAGATAAACCCTGTTCTGTTGCTTGCTACGCTGACGCAGCAGATTGTAGAGCAGGAGAAAGAATTGGCAGAACAGAAGGATTCTGCGGAACACTCGTCTGTAAAAGCCTCTCTGAGCGAGAACCTCCTGAAGCGCGGCAATCTGCTGATGCAGATGGGCGACAAGGATGGTGCCGGAAAGGACATGAAGCGCTACCTGGAGCTGAACCCGGAGAAAGTAGGGGAGCTGACAGGAGAATTCAAGGCTGAAGGCAGAGAACATTGCAGATAAAGGAAGGGGCTTGCCTCACGGAATCCGGCGTTGCGTCTCTCCCTAGCGCCTGGCTTTTGAGTACATTTTTCTGCATTTTCCGTATTCTGATGATAAAAATCGGGCGAAAATATGTTTTTTAGCATAAAATATAAGGAAAATGAAGAAAAATATATCAAATTGTTTGGCAATATCAAAGAAAAATGTTACTTTTGCAGTCGAGTTGAGATTTTTGCAAGTCGAGACTCGAAATCTGAGCACTACCTGCTCCTTATATAATAAAGGAGAAACGGGCTCGGAAAGAACAAAAGTGAGTAACATATAAAATGTAAAGACAATGAAGAAGTTTAACGCATTCTTTTTTAGCTATTACTTTTACTTTGCAAATAATTGTAAAGCGGGAAGTTGCGTGTAAATTTCAACTTAGGATATTAGATTCTTGAAATCATCGAAACGGTCCCGCTCTTATTGAGTAGGACCGTTTTTCGTAACATTAGACAAGATAAAAGAAACATGAAGAGAATAGCAATTCAAGGAGAGCTGGGATCTTTCCACGACATTACCGCCCACCAGTATTTCGAGGGCGAACAGATTGAAATCATCTGTTGTGCTACCTTTGAAGAGGTGTTCGAAAACATCAAGCGCGACCCTACTGTAGTAGGCATCTGCGCCATTGAAAACACCATTGCGGGCAGCCTGCTCCACAATTACGAACTGCTCCGGCAGAGCGGAACCACCGTGGTAGGCGAACACAAGCTCCATATAGAGCACAGCATCTGCTGTCTGCCAGAAGACGACTGGAGCACCCTGCAGGAGGTTCACTCCCATCCGGTAGCCCTCATGCAGTGCGGCAAGTTCCTAGCCAACCATCCCGACCTCAAGGCGGTGGAGGCAGAAGATACCGCAGGCTCGGCAGCCTACATCGCCCAGCACAAGGTAAGGGGATGGGCAGCCATCTGCTCTTCTTACGCCGCCCACATGTACGGCATGAAGGTGCTGCAGGAAGACATCCACGACAATCCGCACAACTACACCCGGTTTCTCGTGGTCTGCAATCCCCAGAAGGCAGCCCTGCTCCGTCCCATCGAAAAGGCCAACAAGGCGAGCATCGTCTTCAGTCTGGCTCACGATAAGGGATCGCTCTCCAAGGTGCTCACCATCCTGAGTTTCTACGACATCAATCTCACCAAGATCCAGTCGCTGCCAAACATCGGACATGAGTGGGAATACCTCTTCTACGTAGACCTCACCTTCGACAACCTGACCCGATACCGTCAGAGCATCGACGCCATTACGCCGCTCGTGAAGAAAATAAAGGTGTTGGGAGAATATGAGGAGAAGGAATAGTTGATAGTTAACAGTTAATAGTTAAAAATAAGAATTATGATACAACCAGCCAATAGAGTAACGGAAATACAGGAATACTACTTCAGCCGCAAGCTGAAGGAAGTGGCTAAGCTTAATGCCGAGGGCAAAGACATCATCAGTCTGGCCATCGGAAGTCCAGACATGCCGCCTTCTAAGCAGACCATTGACAAGCTCTGCGAGGTAGCCAACAATCCAAACGCACACGGATATCAGCCTACGGTGGGCATACCAGAGTTGCGCAAAGCAATGGCTGGTTTCTATAAGCGCTGGTACGATGTAGACCTCGACTGGGCTACAGAAATCCAGCCCCTCATAGGTAGCAAGGAAGGCATTCTGCACGTAACGCTCGCCTTCTGCAACCCTGGCGATGAGGTGCTTATCCCGAACCCGGGATACCCTACCTATACCGCCATCAACAAGATTCTGGGTACCAAGATTACCTACTACGATCTGAGAGAGGATAACGGATGGCAGCCCGATTTCGACGCCCTGGAGAAGATGGACCTGAGTCACGTAAAACTGATGTGGACCAACTATCCTAACATGCCGACAGGTGGTGTGGCAAAGCGCGAAACCTACGAAAAACTGGTGGCATTCGCCCAGAAGCACAACATCGTGGTGGTGAACGACAACCCATATTCGCTCATCCTCAACGAGCACCCAATGAGCATCATGCAGGTGCCGGGAGCTAAGGACTGCTGCATCGAGTTCAATTCTCTGAGCAAGAGCCACAACATGCCAGGCTGGCGTGTGGCGATGATTTCGAGCAACAAGACTTTCATCTCATGGATTCTGAAGGTGAAGAGCAACATCGACAACGGAAGCTTCCGAGGCATACAGCTGGCAGCTGCCGAAGCGATGCTTAACAACACGGATGAATGGCACCGCGAGAACAACATCCAGAACTACCGCCGCCGCCGCGACATTGCTGAGGAGATCATGAAGGTGCTCGACTGCCAGTTTGACCCTAACCAGGTAGGCATGTTCCTCTGGGGCAAGATACCTGAGAAATATGCTGATGTAGAAGACCTGACAGAGAAGATTCTGCATGAGGCTCGCGTCTTTATCACCCCTGGCTTCATCTTCGGAACCAACGGTAAGCGTTACATCCGTATCAGCCTCTGTGCCAAGGATGAGAAGATGAAAGAGGCCCTGGAGAGAATCAAGAAGGTTTTTGAAAAGTAAAAAAGTAAAAAATAAAAATATACGACTATGGAATTAGAATTAGAACCATTGAATTTTCCTAGTGATCAGGAACGCCCTTGCGTCATTGCCGGCCCTTGCTCGGCAGAGACAGAAGAGCAGGTTATGACTACCGCTAAGCAGTTGGCTGCCAAAGGTTGCCACATGTTCCGCGCAGGTGTGTGGAAACCACGCACCAAACCGGGAGGCTTCGAGGGTAATGGTGAAACAGCCTTGCCTTGGATGAAGCAGGTGAAGGAAGAAACAGGCATGCTGACAGCTACTGAGGTGGCTACCCCAGAGCATGTAGAGCTCGCACTGAAATATGGAATCGACATTCTGTGGGTAGGCGCACGTACATCTGCCAACCCATTCGCCATGCAGGCACTTGCCGACAGTCTTCAGGGCGTAGACGTGCCTGTGCTCGTTAAGAACCCAGTAAACCCAGACCTCGAGCTTTGGATCGGTGCCCTGCAGCGCATCAACCAGGCAGGCATCAAGAAACTCGGTGCCATCCACCGCGGATTCTCCAGCTTCGACAAGAAGATTTACCGCAACCTTCCTATGTGGCAGATTCCTATCGAGTTGCACCGCCGCATACCACAGTTGCCAATCATCTGCGACCCTAGCCACATCGGCGGCCGACGCGACCTCATCGCCCCTCTCTGCCAGCAGGCAATGGACTTAGGTTTCGACGGCCTCATCGTTGAGAGCCACTGCAGCCCAGACGATGCATGGAGCGATGCCAAGCAGCAGGTTACCCCAGAGGTGCTGGATTACATCCTCAGCCTCCTCGTAGTGCGCGATGAGCATTATTCTACAGAGGGTCTGCACCAGCTGCGCGGTCAGATTGACGAGTGCGACAACCAGCTGATGGATCTCCTGGCTAAGCGTATGCGCGTTTGCCGCGAGATTGGTACCTACAAGAAGGAGCACAACATGACCATCGTTCAGACCAGCCGTTACAACGAGATTCTCGACAAGCGTGGAGCCCAGGCAGCCCTCTGCGGCATGAGCCCTGAGTTTGCCGCTCAGATTTTCGAGCACATCCATGAGGAGAGTGTCCGCCAGCAGTTGGAAATCCTGAACCAGAAGTAAAGGATACTGGCGATGAGAATATTAATTATGGGAGCAGGTAAGATGGGAAGTTTCTTCATCGACCTGCTCAGTTTCGACCACGAGGTGGCGGTTTACGAGAAGGATGCCAAGCGACTGCGCTTCACCTACAACTGTTACCGCTTCACCAAGATGGAAGAGATAGAGATGTTCCGCCCCGAACTGGTTATCAATGCGGTGACGGTAAAATATACGCTGCCAGCCTTCGAAGAGGTGTTGCCACATCTCTCTCACGACTGCATCATCAGCGATATTGCTTCGGTAAAGACCGGGCTGCAGGAGTTTTACGAGAAGAGCGGTTTCCGCTTCGTGAGCACGCACCCTATGTTCGGCCCGACCTTTGCCAATCTGAACCAGCTTTCAGAGGAGAATGCAGTCATCATCAAGGAGGGTGACTACATGGGCAAGATATTCTTCAAGGACCTCTACCAGAAGTTGGGGTTGAGTCTGCATGAGTATACATTTGATGAGCACGACCAGACGGTGGCCTACTCGCTGAGTATTCCTTTCGTGAGCACCTTTGCCTTTGCGGCAGTGATGAAGCACCAGGATGCTCCGGGCACCACCTTCAAGCGCCACATGCAGATAGCCAAGGGCGTGCTCAACGAAGATGATTACCTGTTGCAGGAAATCCTCTTCAACCCATACACATCGGGTCAGGTGGCACAGATCAGAGAGGAGCTTGCTGAGCTCATCGACATCATTGACCACAAGGATGCGAAGCGTATGAAACTCTTCCTTACCAAGATACGGAATCATGTGAAGGAAGATATTGAGATTAAAGAAAAATAATTAATATGTTTTTAGAGGGGGGAGCACTTATATGATTTCCCCCCATCCGTAAATTTGCAGGTTTTGCATGTGAATGTAGAACTTTCGAGAATTATATTAACACTCAAAAAGCCTTGCATGTGAATGTAGGGCTTTATTTTTGTAGATAATAAGGAAAAAAACGGGAAAAATGAAAATATGTAAGGAGGATGGGCGATTTATGAAATATTATTTGTACCTTTGCACCCACAAATCAAAGGATAGATTGTAGAATCAATAAAACAGGAGAGCAGTTCTATTATGAGTGAACAGAAAGAAATGAAAAATATGAAGAATGATGCAGCTGAACAGCAGACAGATGCTGCTGCCTTCCAGGTAGTGAACGAGGGTTTTTCAACCCACGAAGCCATTGAAGAGGCAAAACGCTGCCTCCACTGCAAGATTCCGCAGTGCAAGAAGGGATGCCCGATAGGCAACGATATACCTGATTTCGTACACGAACTCTCTATGGGTAACATGGGTGCGGCGATGAGCATCATCAATGCCAAGAGCAACCTGCCGGCCATCTGCGGCCGTGTATGCCCTCATGAGAAACAGTGTCAGGGCAACTGCGTGCTCGGAAAGAAAGGCAAACCGGTACAGATCGGCAAACTGGAGCAGTTTATTGCCGATTTTGATACCAAAATGAACCTTTCGCGCGAGATGTTGCCACAGAAAACACGTGGCCGTGTGGCAGTCATCGGTTCGGGTCCAGCGGGCTTGACCGTAGCCGGCGATCTGGCGCGTCAGGGCTTCAACGTCACCATTTTCGAGGGCCAGGCTGAGCCGGGAGGCGTGTTGATGTATGGTATTCCTGAGTATCGCTTGCCTAAGTCGGTAGTGCGCGATGAGGTGGCTAAGATTGCTGCCCTCGGCGTGCAGTTTATCACCAACTGCATGGTGGGCGAGAACAATGTAACCATCGACAGTCTGTTCCGTGCAGGCTACGACGCCATCTTTATGGGCACAGGTACCAGCGTGCCTCAGAACATGGACTCTACACCGGGTTCAAAGCTCCACGGTGTGAGCCAGAGTACATACTTTCTGCATAACGTGAATGCCTATAACGAAGGCGCTTTGACCCGCGACATGGTTCCGCTGCGCGACGGCGAGAAGGTGGGTGTCATTGGCGGCGGAAACGTGGCCATGGATGCTGCCCGTACTGCTATCCGACTGGGTGCCGATGTTACCGTGCTGTATCGTAAGACCCAGGAAGAGATGCCTGCCATCCGGAGCGAATATGAAGATGCTGTGAAGGAAGGCGTGAAATTTGAGTGGAAAACTACCGTCGAGGCCTTTCTGAAGGGCAAAAACGGCCGTCTGGGAAGCTGTGTTCTGAACACTCCTGAGGGTGAAAGGGTAGAAAAATTCGACAGAATCTATCTCGCCATCGGTTCAAGACCAGCCAACCGTATCGTTTCTACCACTGCCGGAATCGAGGTGGATGAGAAGGGATATGTAAAAGTTGTTGAACGTCCGTTCGGTATGACCACCCGTCGCGGTGTGTTTGCCGGAGGTGATGTGGTACACCGTCCGCAGACTGTAGTCCTGGCAATGAAGGCTGCCAAGGAGGTGGCTCAGGGCATCGCTCAGTATGTAGATGCCATCAAGCTTCTTGAAGAGGCTAAGAGAATCGAGCAACGTGGAATAGTCGAATAATCAAATGAATTCAATAGAATTAAGTGAATTATTTCTGCAGTAACGGTACTGCTTTTACTGGGATTTGTCACTAGGCTCGGCAGATGTGCTGACTGCAGTCGGCAGACCTGCTGACTAGGCTCGGCAGAGCTGCTGAGCCTAGTGGTAATATCTAGGAAGCTATGTGTTTTGACTAAAAAGACTATATGCAAGAACTCTAAAAACTATATGCTTTTACTTATAAAAATATTTCTTAGTGTTGAAAACACCATATCTTTCCTTTGAATGATACTATATAAATAGACCAACTGTTATAGACGCTTAATTTTTTTACATTACTCTTTAAATGAACTTAAACTTCTTGGGGAATTTAATGAAATATCAGATTTAATCATTACTTTTGTATCAGATTCATATTAAGAAGAAGTAATTTGTCTGGTACAAAGAAAAGATATAAAAGAGAAAAAGCATGAAGCGTATCATATTGATTTTAACAGTATTGCTTGCCATGTTAGGGCAGGTTGCCTATGCGCAGAAAACGTGTGTCATCGCATCGGCAGAAAATCATGTGCCTATTCGTGAAGCACTTATTCATACCAATAACAATCATTGGGCAAGAACAGATTATCGGGGCTATTGGACGATGCGCTATCAGTTTGATTCAGCAACCGTATCGAAACCTGGTTTTATGAAGGCAACTATCCGGTACAAGGAACTGCCGGATACTCTGTTTCTCTTGCCGGATGCCAAACAATTAGGCGAAGTGACAGTTTGGGGCAAGAATCAGGAAGGCATCAAAAACATGGAAGAGGATATTCAGGAGAAGATAAACTCTTTGCCAACTTCATCTGCTGGCATCGGGTTTGATGCTTTCGGCTGGATGGATAAACAGGGAAAACGTGATAAGAAGCATCTACAACAGGCTAAAAAGGTATTTGAAAAAATGGAACATAAGGATCCTGTGGTAGCTGCTTATGAAAAAGCAACGGGGAAAAAGTATGAATTGACTAATCCGTATGATGTCTCGGCTTTTAAGAAAGATCCTCCTTCTGAAATGGCTACAGAAGAGAAAAAAGCAACTTCTGATGCTGAATCAAAATCGAAAAAGAAGGAGAATCCTGAAAAATAAGCACAAGAGTAAACTGAAGAAATGAACTCGGGAAAGGCAGAGCGACAGCTATTTTAGCCGACGGGATAAAAAAAAGCATAAACAAGTTGGCTTTCTCGAAAAAAAGTCGTATCTTTGTAGCCAAAAAAATAAAGAAAGAAAAATGTTTGAAAATTTAAGTGATAGATTGGAACGCTCGTTCAAAATCTTGAAGGGCGAGGGAAAAATTACAGAAATTAACGTGGCGGAAACCATGAAGGATGTGCGCCGTGCACTCCTCGACGCCGACGTAAACTATAAAGTGGCTAAGGAATTCACCAACAAGGTGAAGGAGAAAGCACTCGGCATGAATGTACTTACTGCCGTAAAGCCGGGACAGTTGATGATCAAGTTGGTGCACGATGAACTGGAAGAACTCATGGGCGGCGAAGAAGCCCCATTGAAGCTCGAAAGCCATCCGGCCGTCATCCTCATGAGCGGTCTGCAGGGTTCGGGTAAGACTACCTTCAGCGGAAAGCTTGCCAATATGCTCAAGACCAAGAAAGGCAAGAAGCCATTGCTCGTGGCCTGCGACGTTTACCGTCCGGCAGCTATCCAGCAGCTCCATGTAGTGGGTGAGCAGGTGGGTGTTCCGGTATACAGCGAGCCAGAGAACAAGGATGTGCTCAGTATCGCCGACCATGCTATCCAGCAGGCCAAGACTAACGGCAACGATGTGGTAATCGTCGATACAGCCGGACGTCTTGCCATTGATGAGCAGATGATGAACGAGATCAGCAATCTCAAGAATCATCTCCGTCCAGACGAAACCCTCTTCGTGGTTGACTCCATGACCGGTCAGGATGCCGTAAACACAGCCAAGGAATTCAACGACCGCCTCGACTTTAACGGCGTTGTTCTCACCAAGCTCGACGGTGATACCCGTGGTGGTGCTGCCCTCAGTATCCGTACCGTGGTAACCAAGCCAATCAAGTTCATAGGTACCGGCGAGAAGATGGACGCCATTGACGTGTTCCACCCAGCTCGTATGGCAGACCGAATCCTCGGCATGGGTGACGTGGTATCCCTCGTAGAGCGCGCACAGGAGCAGTTCGACCTGGAAGAGGCCAAGAAACTGGAGAAGAAGATCAGAAAGAACCAGTTCGACTTCAACGATTTCTACAACCAGATCCAGCAGATCAAGAAGATGGGTAACATCAAGGATCTGGCAGCGATGATTCCGGGTGTTGGCAAGGCCATCCGCGACGTAGATATCCCAGAGGATGCATTCAAGGGCGTAGAGGCCATCATCCAGAGTATGACTCCTAAGGAGCGCACCAATCCAGCCATCCTCAACACATCACGCCGCCAGCGCATCGCCAAGGGTTCGGGCACCAACATCCAGGAGGTGAACAAACTCATCAAGCAGTTTGACCAGACCCGCAAGATGATGCAGATGATGACCGGCAACAAAATGGCGCAGATGATGAGCCGCATGAAGGGTATGCCAGGCATGCCTAAGATGCCGGGAATGTAAATCAGTTGATAGTTAATAGTTTATAGCGGCTTTGCCGTATAGCAAACTTGCGATAGGCAAAAATGCCCTATAAAGCAAGAATGCCCTATAAACTATAAATTATAAATTATAAACTAAAGAAAGAATGACGTTAATCGACGGAAAGGCGACGGCAGCCGCCATCAAGGAACAGATAGCCCAGGAGGTGGCACAGATTGTAGCCGCCGGTGGCAAGCAGCCACACTTGGCAGCCGTGCTCGTAGGGCACGACGGAGGCAGTGAAACCTATGTGAAGAACAAGGTGCTGGCCTGCGAGAAGTGTGGATTCAAGTCGACCCTCATCCGTTATGAGGAGGATGTTACCGAAGAAGAGCTTCTGCAGTGTGTAGACAAGCTGAACCAGGATGATGATGTTGACGGATTCATCGTTCAGCTTCCTCTGCCTAAGCACATCGATGAGCAGAAGGTGACTATGGCAATAGATTACCGCAAGGATGTAGACGGATTCCACCCAGTAAACGTGGGCAGAATGTCGCTCGGCATGCCTTGTTTCATCTCTGCCACTCCGCTCGGTATCCTCACCCTGCTGCAGCATTACAATATTGAGACCAGTGGCAAGAAATGCGTCATTCTGGGCAGAAGCAACATCGTAGGCAAGCCAATGGCTCAGCTGATGATGCAGAAGCAGTATGGCGATGCTACTGTCACCGTATGCCACTCCCATTCCAAGAATTTGAAGAAAGAGTGTCAGGAGGCAGATATCATCATCGCAGCCATAGGCCGTCCTGATTTCGTGACAGCCGATATGGTGAAGCCGGGAGCCGTAGTCATTGATGTGGGTACCACCCGCGTGCCTGATGCTACGAAGAAAAGTGGTTTCCGCCTGAACGGTGATGTGAAATTCGACGAGGTGGCAGAGAAGTGCTCCTTCATCACTCCTGTTCCGGGAGGCGTTGGTCCGATGACCATCTGTTCGCTGATGAAGAATACGCTGGCTGCCGGCAAGAAGGAATATTACAGCTAAAAAGAAGATAATTATTTCAGAAAGAAGCAGTGCTTAAGTCACTGCATACTTGATTTTTTATAACTCTCTAATTTGTGGGGCAGGGTGCAGTGATGCACTCTGCCTTTTTATCAAGCCGAGAGAAAGAGTGTAAAATGAACAAACAATATTAATCTAAAAATATAGAAACATGATAATACTAAAGTACATATTTACATCAGCGCTGCTCGTGGCAGCTGCAAGTGCCAGTCAGGCTTTCAGCAGGCAGCAGATGCAGAAGCAAACAGACAAGGATGCCCCTGCATACACCATACAGGGCAAGGACTCCATCTGCCAGATATTCATCTATTCGCCAGCACCCAACCAGGGCTTGCATCTGGCTTATTTCACCGACGATGAGCGTTGGGTGGATGTAGGACAGCTTTGCGCCAGCGACTACGGTCCGTGGGGAGCTGAAAAGAAGATGTATAACCCCTTCGTGGTAAAAGCCAACGACGGCACATGGCGCGCACTCTGGAGCGTGAACCAGCATGCACCGCAGTTTGCCGTAGCCTATTCAGAAGACCTCATCACCTGGCGCCCGCAGGATTATCCCATCATCCGCGAAAAGGGCGTGAAGGATGTGGCTGCCTATCAGATGGATGACGGCAACTTCGACATCTATCTCAAGACATCCAAGGGCAAGCGATACGTACAGGCAAGCAACGATTTCCGTACCTTTAAGGAAGATACGCTGGAGGCTTCAGCTGATGAGATACTCTGGCAGCGCGACACTGCAACCATAGGCGGAAAACTTTTCCAGGGCTGCGATTTCGAGGTGCCGGCCGTACATCTCAACTACATTCGCTCCTGGTTCCACGCCCTTTCTGAAGAGGCAAAACTCAACGCCCAGCCGATACCGAAGACCGATTCCGACCTCGCAGCTTATGCCAAGGACAACCACATCGACCTGCCGATAGATTCGGAAATCCCTGCCAACCTCAGCATCAATCCACAGAAATCCCACCGCATCTCCAACAAACTGATGGGTATCTTCTTCGAAGACATCAGCCGCGCTGCCGACGGAGGACTCTCTGCAGAAATGTTGCAGAACGGCGACTTTGAGTATAACAAGGAAGACCACCGCCACCAGTGGAATGCCACCACGGCATGGGTGGGGGTAGAGAAAGAGAGCATCGCCACCGAAAACGGGGTGAGCCAGAACAATGCCCATTATGCCGTTCTGGGCGCTACACCTATTTATAATATAGGTTGGGACGGCATCGCCATACGTCGCGGAGCTGCCGTTGAGGGCAAGGAGGGTAAGCATCAGCCGGCCATCTACGAGGTGAGCCTGCACGCCCGCTGCATCGATGCCAAGAAGAAAGACCTCACCCTGGCGCTCGTAAACCAGGAGGGATTGCCGGTATGCCAGACCAAGATCAAGGTGCAGGGCGCAGACTGGAAGGAATATAAGGCGCAGCTCATCGTGACCGATAAATATGAGGGCGAACTCGCCAGCGAAGCCACCACCAAGGAGGGCAAACTGGGTAAGAACATCCGGTTCGCCATCCTGCCTAAGGGCGAGCAGAAAGTGGCGGTAGACTTGGTAAGTCTCAAACCACAAGATACTTACAAGGGTCATGGACTGCGTAAAGACCTTGCCGAAGCCATTGCCGACCTGAAGCCTCGCTTCGTGCGCTTCCCGGGCGGCTGCATGCTCCACGGTCAGGGGATCAAGAACATTTACCACTGGAAGGAGAGCGTGGGTCCGCAGAAAGATCGCAAGCCAGCCTACAACATCTGGGGATACCATCAGACCCGCCAGCTGGGTTTCTATGAGTATTTCCAGTGGTGCGAGGATATGGGAGCCGAGCCGCTGCCTGTATTGGCGGCAGGTGTTCCCTGTCAGAACTCTGTGGCAGATGAGCGCGGAGTGGCTGGTCAGCAGGGCGGAATCCCGATGAGCGAGATGCCGCAGTATATTCAGGACGTGCTAGACCTGGTAGAATGGGCGAATGGCGACCCTGCCACCTCTAAGTGGGCTAAGATGAGAGCCGATGCGGGTCATCCGGCTCCGTTCAACCTCAAGATGATAGGTATCGGCAACGAAGACCTCATCTCTACCGATTTCGAGCAGCGCTACCTGATGATCTGCAAGGCAGTGAAGAAGAAGTATCCTCAGATAGAGGTGGTGGGTACCGTAGGTCCGTTCCACTTCCCGTCTTCCGATTATATTGAGGGTTGGAAGATTGCCCGCGAAAACAAGCGCTGGATTGATGCCGTAGACGAGCATTATTACGAGCAGCCGGGCTGGTTCCTGAACCATCAGGATTATTACGACCATTACGACCGCAAGGCTCCTAAGGTTTATCTGGGCGAATATGCATCTCGCGGCGCCAATGCGGTAGACAATGCGCTGGCTGAGGGCATATACCTCTGCAATGTGGAGCGCAACGGCGATGTGGTTGAAATGACATCCTATGCTCCTCTCTTGTGTAAGGACGGATACAGCAACTGGCAGCCGGACATGATTTACTTTGATAATAATAATGTACGCGCGAGCGAGAGCTACAAGATGCAGAAGATGTTCGGGCAGCATGCCGGTGACCTCTACATCTCATCCGTGCTCAGCCTGCCGGATGCGCTGAAGAAATATGTGGGCACCAGTGTGGTGAAGGATTCTAAATCGGGCAAAACCTGGCTTAAAGTGGTGAATGCCTTGCCTCGCACGCTGAAACTCTCGGTTTCTGGCTTGGGCAACAAGCAGGTAACCATCACAGGCAGAAGCGCTCAGGTTTTCGAACTTTAGCTTTCTTCAGAAGATGTTTTCTGATAGAAACGGATAGAACCAATAATGGTTCAGATTATTCATTTTGAGTAAAATAGAATGGAGAAATAGGATATTAAAATGTTCTTTTTCTCCATTTTTTATGTTTTACAGCATAAAATATGGCTAAAAATTTGGTAGTTAATAATTTTTTTTATTATTTTGCACCCTGAAAATGAAGTTTTAAGTAATTTATATAAAATCAAATTTTAGAGAGAAAATGAAAAAGTTAGTATTAATGTTTGCTGCTGCCGTAATGGCAGTATCTGCATCTGCTCAGACTACACAGGAGAGCAAGTTCTTTGACAATTGGTATCTTGGTGTAAACGTTGGAGCTGCTACAAAGACTACTCACAATGCATGGTTCAAGAACGTAAATCCTTCAGTAGGTGTACGTCTCGGAAAGTGGTTTACTCCAGTTTGGGGTGCTGCTGTAGAGGCTGACCTCTATGCTCGTAACCGCAACCTGCCTTTTACACATAAGACTTTGGTTCGTGGTGCAAGCGGTAAGTTCATCGGTACTATCAATGCAACAAACCTCTTCTTGGGTTACAAGGGTGAGCCACGTAAATTCGAAATCATCCCATTGGCAGGCATCGGCGCTTACCACTCTTTCAACCTTCATAATGGCAACCTCAATGCCCTCACAGCTAACGCAGGTGTTGACTTCGCATTCAACCTTGGCGCAAACAAGGCTTGGCAGGTATATGTAGAGCCATCTATGAATTGGTTCCTTCACGACAACAAGAGTGCTTGCAATGGTTGCCAGTTTGATGTTAACAAGTCTGCTTTCCAGGTTAAGGTGGGTGTTAACTACAAGTTCAAGGGTTCTAACAACTCTCACAACTTCACTATCGTAACTCCACGCGACCAGAACGAGATTGATGGTTTGAATGGTCAGATCAACAACCTCCGCAACGACTTGAATAGCAAGGATTCTGAACTCGCAGCTAAGGACAAGCAGATCAAGGATCTCCAGAATGCGCTCAATGAGTGCCAGAAGGCTCCTAAGTATGTAAAGCCAGCTACTGCTACCAATTTGCAGCCAACAGTATTGTTTACTGTAGGTAAGTCAAAAGTAGAGCGTAGCCAGATGCCAAACATCGAGATGATTGCTCAGTATATGAAGAATCATCCAAATGCTAAGGTTGAAATTAAGGGTTATGCATCTCCAGAGGGTTCTAAGGAACTTAACCAGAAACTTTCTGAGGCTCGTGCCAATGCTGTAAAGAACATTCTCGTTAAGACTTACAAGATTAGCGCAAATCGTCTTCAGGCTAAGGGTATGGGTGCTACTGACAAGCTCTTCAAGCAGGTTGAGTTCAACCGTGTTGCTACATTCAATGATAACAATGCAGCTGAATAAAGAAATAAGTAGTTTCAGATATTTGGTCTTGTGACCAGGTCCTCCTAAACTTCGGTTTAGGAGGATTTTTTTTTCTTCTTACCTTTCTTACATGTCTGGCCGCCTCGCTTTATACTTTTTCGTCAGGTAATCTTAATAAGATAAGAGTTCAGTGTGGTTAATAAGCTCTTTCTTGTTTTTTTGCACAAAATCAGCAGAAATGAGTATCTATCGTGATAAATTGTAAGCATTTTATTTATTTTTCTAACAAAAAAACGAAGTTTTCTGAAATTTTATACGAAATTAGTTGGCTATTACATAAATTCTCTGTATCTTTGCAGGCAAATTATAACAAATGGGCTCGAGAGAGCCCTTTTAAGCAAGGAAATAAAAGAAAAAAAGATATGAAACATCCATTAAGAAGTAGCGTCTGCACTGAAGGCAGAAGAATGGCAGGTGCCCGAGCACTCTGGGTAGCTGCAGGTATGAAACACGAGCAGTTTGGTAAACCAATCATTGCTATCGTGAACAGCTTTACTCAGTTTGTGCCAGGTCATACCCATCTTCATGAAATCGGTCAGATCGTCAAGAAGGAAATCGAAGCTATGGGGTGCTACGCAGCCGAATTCAATACTATTGCCGTTGACGACGGTATCGCAATGGGACACGACGGAATGCTCTATTCCCTCCCAAGCCGTGACATCATTGCCGACTCTGTAGAATACATGGTCAATGCTCACAAGGCCGACGCCATGATCTGTATCTCAAACTGCGACAAGGTAACCCCAGGTATGCTCATGGCATCTATGCGACTGAACATTCCTACCGTGTTCTGCTCAGGTGGACCTATGGAAGCCGGACGCTGGAAGGGTGAGAACGCCGACTTGATTACAGCTATGATTAAGGGTGCTGATACAAGCGTTTCTGACGAGGAGATGACGCAGATTGAGCAGTGCGCCTGCCCAGGTTGCGGTAGCTGCTCAGGTATGTTTACCGCCAACTCTATGAACTCTCTCACCGAGGCCATCGGTCTGAGCTTGCCAGGTAACGGAACCATTCTTGCTACCCACAAAAACCGCATCCAACTTTTTAAAGATGCAGCACGCCAGATAGTTAAGAACGCTTATGCATATTATGAGGACGGCGACGAGAGCGTATTGCCACGCAATATAGCTACCCGAGACGCATTCCTCAACGCCATGACCCTGGACATCGCCATGGGCGGAAGCACCAACACTGTGCTCCACTTGCTGGCAGTAGCTCAGGAAGCTGGCGCAGACTTCAAGATGGAAGACATCGACCAATTGAGTCGCAAGGTGCCTTGCCTCTGCAAGTTGAGCCCTAACACCCAGAAATACAGTGTACAGGAGTGCAACCGCGCAGGTGGTATCCTCGGTATCCTGAACGAGCTGAATAAGGGCGGTCTGATCAACGGCGCCGTAAAGCGTGTTGACGGCAAGACACTCGATGAGCAGATGAAGAAATACGATATTACCGGCACAGAGATTGATGCCGAGGCTGACAGAATCTACCATTCAGCACCAGGCAGAAAGTTCTCTACCCAGATGGGTAGTCAGGACGCTCAGTGGGAGAGTCTCGACACCGACCGCGCCGAGGGTTGTATCCGCGACCTCGAGCATGCCTACACCAAGGATGGCGGACTGGCAGTGCTCTTCGGTAACATCGCCCAGAATGGTTGCGTAGTGAAGACAGCTGGAGTAGACCCAGTGCTCTGGCATTTTGAGGGTCCAGCCGTATGCTTTGATTCTCAGGAAGATGCATGCGAAGGCATCCTTGGCGGCAAGGTTAACTCAGGCGACTGCGTAGTCATCACCCACGAGGGTCCGAAGGGTGGCCCTGGCATGCAGGAGATGCTCTACCCAACCTCTTACATCAAGAGCCGTCACCTGGGCAAGGAATGTGCCCTCATCACCGATGGCCGCTTCTCAGGCGGTACATCAGGCTTGAGCATCGGTCACATCAGTCCAGAGGCTGCAGCAGGTGGTAACATCGGCAAGATTAAGGATGGCGACATCATCGTCATTGATATCCCTAGCCGCTCCATCAATGTGAAGCTCTCTGACGAGGAACTCGCAGCACGCCCACAGCAGCCGCTGAAGCGCAACCGCGTGGTTAGCAAGGCACTGCGCGCTTATGCCCAAAGCGTAAGTTCGGCAGATAAGGGCGGTGTGAGAATCATCGACTAGTCTTCGAGAGTCTTTGAAAAGACAGTTTTTAGAGTCTTTGAGAAAAGAAAAGTTTTTGAATTATTCAGAATAATAACATATAAATGGCAAAAGAAGTAATAACAGGAGCCGAAGCACTGATGCGCTCCCTGAAAAACGAGGATGTTAAAACCATCTTCGGATATCCGGGCGGCAGCATCATGCCAGTGTTTGATGCACTGTACGGTTACACGAGAGGTGAAAAGAAGATGTTTGACCACATATTGGTACGTCACGAGCAGGCTGCTGCTCACGCTGCACAGGGTTATGCCCGAGTCAGCGGCGAAGTGGGCGTCGCTCTTGTCACTAGTGGTCCTGGAGCTACTAATACATTGACCGGCATCGCTGATGCCATGATGGATTCTACACCAATCGTAGTCATCGCCGGACAGGTAGGCGTAGGTGCCCTGGGTACCGATGCTTTCCAGGAGGTAGACCTCGTGGGTGTTACCCAGCCAATCTCCAAGTGGTCTTACCAGATACGCCGTGCCGAGGATGTGGCATGGGCTGTGAGCCGTGCTTTCTACATCGCCCGCAGCGGACGTCCGGGACCTGTGGTGCTCGACTTTACAAAGAATGCGCAGGTGGCTACATGCGAGTGGGAACCAGTGAAATGTGAGAAGGTTACATCTTACAACCCTTATCCTACGATAGATGAAAAGGCGGTGGCTGAAGCTGCCGAACTCATCAACAATGCCAAGAAACCATTCGCCCTCGTGGGTCATGGAGTAGAGCTTGGCGGTGCACATAATGAACTCATCGAATTCCTCGAGAAGGCAGATATCCCTGCCGGCAGAACCCTGCTCGGCCTTTCTGCCCTGCCTAGCAACCACCCGCTCAACATGGGTATGCTCGGCATGCACGGTTCTTATGCTACCAACATGAAGACCCAGGAGTGTGATGTGCTCATCGCCATCGGTATGCGTTTCAGCGACCGTATCACAGGCGTGCCTTCTAAGTATGCTCCTCAGGCAAAGATTATCCACCTGGACATTGACAAGGCTGAGATTGATAAGGTTATCAAGACCGATGTGGCTGTTGTGGGCGACTGCAAGCAGAGTCTGCCAGCCATTACCCGTCTGCTGAACAAGAATGTTCACCGCGAGTGGAGAGATTCCTTCGAGGAATACCGCCAGCAGGAACAGGAAAAGGTAATAGAGAAGGATATCCATCCTACAGAGGGACCGCTGCTCATGGGCGAGGTGACCAACGTGGTAACGGAAGCTACTCATAATGAGGCTGTTCTCGTAAACGACGTAGGCCAGAACCAGATGATCAGTAGCCGCTACTTCAAGTTTACCAAGAAGCTGAGCATCGTAACCAGTGGTGGTTTCGGAACCATGGGCTTTGGTCTTCCGGCAGCCATCGGTGCCACCTTCGGAGCTCCCGACCGCACCATCTGCTGTTTCTTCGGCGACGGCGGTTTCCAGATGAACATCCAGGAACTGGGCACCATCATGGAGCAACAGGCACCGGTAAAGATGATTCTGCTGAACAACAACTATCTGGGCAACGTGCGCCAGTGGCAAGACCTGATGTTCGGCGGCCGTCACTCCTTCACCCACATGATGAATCCTCATTATGCAGAGATTGCCAAGGCCTACGGCATACCATACGATGTGGTAATAGACCGCAAGGACCTTCAGGCTAAGGTGGAGAAGATGATCAGCACCAAGGGTCCTTACCTGCTGGAGTGCGCCATCAAGGAGAATGAAGACATCGTTCCGATGACGCTGCCGGGCAAGAGTGTAGATGAGATGCAACTCGAGTTGAATTATTAAAAGTTCTCGGCTATATATATAATAAGGTGTAAATTCCTTCAAGAGGGAGCATCCTCCGAAAAGGAAAGACTCCGAAAAGTAACCGATTATTTTAAAATTTGGAAAAATGGAGAATAACAACGAAAAGAAATTATATACATTGCTTGTTTACTCAGAAAACATTGCCGGTATCCTGAATCAGATTACTGCCGTGTTTACTCGCAGACAGGTAAATATCGAGAGCTTGAATGTTTCGGCCAGCAGTATCAAGAATATACACAAGTATACCATCACGGTTTGGAGTGATGAAGAGCAGATTGAGAAAATCAACAAGGCAATAGAGAAGAAGATTGACGTGGTGAAGAGCGATTACTACTCCGACGACCAGATCTTCATCCATGAAGTGGCTCTCTTCAAGATTTCCACTCCGGTATTGCTCGAAAATCCAGAGGTTTCGCGCACCATCCGCAAGCATGATGCCCGCATGATGGAGGTGAATCCTACCTACAGCACCGTGCTTCTGGCAGGACTTACCGAAGACATAGCTGACCTTTTCCAGCAGCTCAACAGTTACAACTGCCTCCTTCAGTATACCCGAAGCGGCAGAATCGCTGTTACGAGAAGTTTTGACGAACCCATCTCTGATTATCTCAAGCAGAATTCAGAAGATTAGATTTCTTTCATATTTTGATGCCCTTTGTTCCCCTGGCTTCAAACTAGCGGAGCAGGGGGCTTTTTCGGTTTAAAACAACAAGACAAACAACAAGATAAAAGGACGAGACAGATATTATGGAACAGAAAATATTAGATAAGGTAGGGTGTTACGAATTTCTTTCGGAGCCTTTCCACTGCGATTTCAGCAGCCACCTCTTTATGGGGCATCTCGGAAATCATCTGCTCAATGCTGCCGATTTTCACAGCAACGACCGCGGGTTCGGTATGAACTACCTCATGCCCCGACACAAGACATGGGTTCTCAGCCGACTGGCCATTGAGATGACAGAGATGCCGAAGTCTTACGACCGCTTTGTGGTAGAAACCTGGTGCGAGAGTGCCATGAAATATTTCACATCCCGAGATTTCAAAATCTGCGGCAAGACATCATCATCAGAAGAAGCCAAGGTTTACGGTTACGGCAAGAGCGTGTGGGCAATGATTGATACAGAAACCCGACAGCCTGTTGATATTTTTGAAATTCACGACGGGCTTATCAAAGAATATATTGATTCGGAAAAACCTTGTCCTATCCAGGCAAGTTCGAGAGTGAAAATGGGCAAGGATGCCAAGCTGGTGAGAACCATTGACACCTATTATCATGATGTAGATGTTAACGGACACATCAACTCGGTAAAATACATCGAACATATCCTCGACCTCTTTGATCTGGATTATTACAAAAATCACTTTTTGCAAAGATTTGAGATAGCTTACGTAGCAGAAAGTCACCAGGGAGACCAACTTCATTTCTATTTGGAAGAAACAAGTGAGGCAGAAAAAATGCAAGAATACTGCATAAAGATAACGAAAACCGGCAAAAATGGCGTAAATGAGGTGGAAGTTGTAAGAAGTAAGGCTAAATTTATTAAAAATTGAAAGAAAAATTTGGTAGTTTCATTTTATTTGCTTATCTTTGCACTCAGAAAATAAAAATAAACCCAGAGCCGCCTTCTTGGATAGGGGGTGGACGGATCAAACAGGCTATCTTTGGATAAGAATACAGCTCGCATCCGTATGGACAAGTATAACCCGCGGCTCCACAAACGGCAAGCCGCACAAAAAATTAAAAATTATGGCAGAAATGAATTTCGGTGGCGTAATGGAAACTGTTGTCACCAGTCATGAATTTTCATTGGAGAAAGCACGTGAAGTATTGAAGAACGAAACTATCGCAGTTATCGGTTATGGTATCCAGGGTCCTGGTCAGGCTTGTAACCTTCGCGATAATGGTTTCAACGTCATCGTCGGACAGCGTCAGGGTAAGACCTACGAGAAGTGTCTGAAGGATGGTTGGGTTCCTGGTAAGACTCTGTTCTCTATCGAGGAAGCTGCTGAAAAAGGTACTATCATCTGCATGTTGCTTTCTGATGCCGGTCAGATTGCATGCTGGCCAAAGATTAAGCCACACCTCACAGCAGGTAAGACTTTGTATTATTCACATGGTTTCGCTATCAACTGGAGCGACCGCACAGGCGTTGTTCCACCAAAGGATATTGATGTAATCATGGTTGCTCCTAAGGGTTCTGGTACTTCTCTCCGCACTATGTTCTGTGAGGGTCGTGGTTTGAACTGCTCTTACGCTGTATACCAGGATGCATCTGGTAAGGCAGAGGAGAAGACTATTGCCTTCGGTATCGGTATCGGTGCCGGTTATTTGTTCAAGACAACATTCCAGCGTGAGGCTACTTCTGACCTCACAGGTGAGCGTGGCTCATTGATGGGTGCAATTGAGGGATTGTTGGAGGCACAGTATGACGTGCTCCGCGAGAATGGTCACTCACCATCTGAGGCTTTCAACGAGACTGTTGAGGAGCTCACACAGAGCCTTGGCCCTCTCTTCGGTGCTAAGGGTATGGATTGGATGTATGCTAACTGTTCAACAACAGCTCAGCGTGGTGCTCTTGACTGGGCTCCTCGTTTCCGTGAGGCTATCAAGCCTGTAATGGAGTGGTTGTACTACTCTGTAAAGACTGGTAACGAGGCTCAGATTTCTATCGACAAGAACTCTCAGGCTGATTACCGTGAGAAGTTGAACGCTGAACTCGAGGCTATGCGCAACAAGGAAATGTGGCAGGCTGGTGTTACAGTTCGTAAACTTCGCCCTGAGAATAACTAATTTTTTTCTCGTACATAATGTTGAAAAGGGAATGGCCCGAGAGGTGTCGTTCCCTTTTTTCATGTTTATATGTGGGTATAAGTTGCTGGCATATACAAATCTCGCTGCTGGCGTATGCGAAATCCCAATGCTGGCATATACAAAAAGCCCTGAAAAGGCAAAAGCATCTCTCTTCTGAAAAGCTTTTACTCCTTCAGGACTTATAAGATATTAGGGTTTCATTTCCGGTTTCGGTTCAAGCCGGATTTCATCTTCCTCAACATTCATCATATTCTCCACAACCATTTCTTCAAGAACTGCAGCCATATCTTCTGAATCATATTTCAGTTGGTTTAATTCTGTAATGTCATGTGGCTTTCCGTCTTTCAGCAAGTCTAGAATTTCTGATATAATAGTTTGCTTCTGGGGTATTTTGTGGTCTATGCAGACATCACATATCCCGCAGTCGTCCTTCATTTTCGTTTTTTCGCCAAAATAACTCAGAAGCTGGCGTGAACGGCAGATGCTGTCGTTCTTTGCATAACTGATAATGCTCTTGATGTGGGCAGTAAACTGTTTCTTGCGTACTTCCCATACCTCCTCAGGGATGATAACTCTGAAGCCATCTTCCCTAGGACGCGTATAGCTGATATAAGGTGTCTTGCGGCGGGGAATGAAGTCGATGATGTGGCGGGCACTCAGATTTTTCAGAATCATGTATACCTGCTGACGGTTTAGTTCGCTTACACGCTCTATCAGCGACTCATCAATGTAAACATAGTCGGTAAACAGACCGCCGTAATTACGCAGAAGCCCCGTAATAACAGACTCTTCCTTCTCCGAAACATTCTCTAGCAGATAGAGATCATTTCGGCTGATGTTAAATCTGATTCTTGCTTTTCCGTCAGGATTGTCCTCGTAGTGGATATAGCCTGAGCGCTCCAGAATGCGCAGAGCCGAGTCTACGCGAGTAGGGAAGTACTTGTAGGTGAAGCAGAACTTCTCTATCTCGAACATGAAAGTCTGTCCCATTCCGCTTCCAACTGCCACCTGGAAAAAGTAAGCAAGATGCTCGTAAACGTCTTTGATGAATTCTTTGTCTGGGAAGGTTTCGTCTATGCGTTTCATGAGTTTGTTTTCATCGCTCTGGTTGTAGAGCAGCACAGCATAAGCCTTTTCGCCGTCTCTTCCGCCTCTACCCGCCTCTTGAAAATAGGCTTCCAGTGAGTCTGGACAATCTATATGAATTACCATTCTCACATCTGACTTGTCTATTCCCATGCCGAAAGCATTGGTTGCTACCATTACCCTTATCTCGTCATTTTGCCAGTTTTTCTGTCGGATATCCTTCACGTCGGAATCCAGTCCGGCATGGTAAAATGTAGCAGAAATACCTTGTTTGTTCAGAAGTTCTGCCATCTCCTTGGTTCGTTTTCGGCTTCTCGCATAAATGATTGCCGAGCCTTGGGTACACTGCAGGATATGAACCATTTCGGTCAACTTGTCGTTGGTGGTGCGCACCACATAGGCAAGATTCTTGCGGGCAAAACTCATTTTAAATACGTTTTGCTTCTTGAAGTGAAGCTGGTTCTGGATATCTTCTACTACATCGGGAGTGGCCGTAGCCGTAAGAGCAAGGACTGGTACACCGGGCTTCATATCTCTTATTTTTGCAATTTCGAGATAAGACGGGCGGAAATCGTAACCCCACTGGCTGATGCAGTGAGCTTCATCTACCGTGATGAAACTCACCGGAATGTGGCGCAGTTTAGTTTGGAACAATTCTGAAGAAAGACGTTCTGGTGAAACATACAGAAACTTGATTTCACCGAAAATACAATTTTCCAATATTCGGAGAATCTCTTGGCGCGACAATCCTGTGTAGATGGCTTCAGCCAGGATGTTGCGGGCCTTGAGATGCTGTACCTGATCCTTCATCAGCGCAATGAGTGGAGTTACCACAATGCAGACGCCCTTTTGGGCAAGGGCTGGAACCTGGAAGGTGATGGATTTACCGCCACCTGTAGGCATAAGACCGAGGGTATCCTCACCTCGGGCTATACTCTCGATGATGTCTCGTTGTATGCCGCGAAAGTCAGGATACCCCCAATATGTACGTAGTATTTCTTGATATTTATCTGCCATTTTTTGAAACTTTTGCCCTTGCAGATTTCGATGCTTTTGCGTCCTGACGGATTTGCTCTACAAATCCGTGTAATCCGAGTAATCAGTGCCTAATCCATGCATAGGGCTAAGTACCTCATCCTTCGTTTGGACGGATGTCTTCTATCTGAAGTTGAACTTGGTTTTTCTTAAAAATATTCTCTTCTATGGTGAAGGCTATGTCGAAACTTCGCTTACTCTTGATGTAGCGGGCAGCTGCACTCTGACCGAAAGCGATGCCGTTTAAGACCGTGCTCGATTTTGAGTCTACCAGTTCCAACTTGATGTGTTCCTGTTCTCTGCCCACCACCTTGCTGGTACCATAATCATATACCCGGTTGGTGCAGAAAATAGGTTTCTGGTTACATGGACCGAAAGGAGAGAAGCGCTTCAAGTCGGCCTGCAGATGCTTGGTAATGTCTTTAAAGTCAATTTCAGCATCTATGTTGAGCATCGGTTCTGTCTGTTGAGGCGAAATATGCTCTTCTACATAATGCTGGAACCTGTCTCTGAACTCTCTAACCTTATCCCACTTCAAGGTAAGTCCGGCAGCATAGGTATGACCACCGAAATTGAGCAGGAGGTCGCGGCAACTCTTGATGGCTGAGTAGATGTCAAATCCCGTTACGCTACGTGCTGAACCTGTAGCCATATCACCATCCCGGGTCAGAACAATGGTAGGGCGGAAGTAGATTTCGGTGAGTCGGGAAGCAACAATGCCAATGACTCCCTTTTTCCAACCTTCATCATAGAGCACAATGCTGGAGTTGTGTTTCATGCTTTCCAGACGCGATACGATGCCGTTGGCTTCTTCAGTCATCTGCTTGTCTATGTCTTTGCGCTGCTCATTGTACTCATTGATGTGTCTGGCCATGCGCAGGGCTGAGGAATAGTCTCTTTCTACCAGCAGATCTACGCTCAGCTTGCCGTTCTCCATTCTGCCTGAAGCATTGATGCGGGGACCAATCTTGAACACAATATCGCTCATAGAGAGCTCGCGTCCGTTCAGTCCGCAGATGTCGATGATGGATTTCAGACCGATACTTGGATTGGTATTCAGCAACTTAAGACCATGGAAGGCGAGTATTCTGTTCTCATCTACCACCGGCACAATGTCGGCAGCAATACTCACGGCGCAGAAGTCGAGCAGAGGAATGAGCCTGGAGAACGGAATGTTGTTGTTCTTGGCAAAAGCCTGCATAAACTTGAATCCTACACCGCATCCGCAGAGATGCTTGAATGGGAATGGATCGTCAGGACGCTTCGGATTGAGTATGGCCACAGCAGGTGGCATCACATCGTCAGGAACGTGATGGTCGCAGATGATGAAGTCTATTCCCAGACTCTTGGCATATTCTATCTCCTGAATAGCCTTGATTCCGCAGTCTAGAATAATAATCAGTTTTACACCAGTCTGATGAGCAAAATCAATTCCTTTCTTACTCACTCCGTAACCTTCGTCGTAGCGGTCGGGAATGTAGTAGTCGATGTTTGAATAGAATTGCTGCAAGAATTTGTACACCAGGGCAACGGCGGTGCATCCGTCTACGTCATAGTCTCCGTAAACAAGGATACGTTCCTTTCTACCCATAGCATCGTTCAGGCGGTCTACGGCAATATCCATGTCTTTCATCAGGAATGGATTGATGAGATCTGAGAGTTGTGGACGGAAGAACCGTTTGGCTGCAGACTCTGTCGTAATCTCGCGCTTGATGAGCAAATGGGCAAGAACTGGGCTCATATTTAGCTTGGCGCCTAATTCTTCAGCTGCTTTTTGCTGTTCAGGTGTTGGTGATTCGTAATTCCATTTAAAATGCATTTTAATTATTTTTTATTTCTGCCCCCAAAGTTACGAAAATAAAATGACAAAAGGAAATGTTTAGGGAGGAATTTTACTAAATTACCTAGAAATAAGTAAAAATAAGACTTGTTGGCAACCCAAAATAAGTAAATAAGAGATTTTCTTGGCAACAAAAAAGGCAGCAAACTCATCGGTTTGCTGCCCCTTGAATATTTTTGTTTAGGAGAATGTCCATAGAAAACCTATAGACTGTTAACTATAAACTTTTAACTATTAAAACTCTCCTAGATTCCGAGCTTCTTGCGGATGTCCTTAGGAAGGGCGTTCTTGTTAACCATGAAGTCCATAGTCTTGTAAGCTACGAAAGCCTTGGTCATGTACCAGGTTCCCTTGTAGTCACCATACTCGCCCCAAGAGTTCTTAACCATGTAGTACTCCTTGCCGTTCTGATCCTTAGCGATACCGTAGATGTGCATACCGTGGTCGTCAGTTGTCTCCCAATTGTCGAATGCTTCCTGACGCATAGCCTGTGTAGGAACAATCTCAGGAGCATTTACGCCGAGAGAATCAAACTTCTCCTTCTTCTCGTCCTTTGAGAGCTTGAACCAATGGTCAGCATCTGTACCGGCCATAGAGCGAACCTTCTTTACGTCGTAAGCGATGCCGAGACCCTTGCGAGTGAAACCATCTTCTGTTACGTCACCTCCCCATGCTACTGTATAACCATTGTTTACAGCGTTGTCGATAATCTTGCAGATGTCTTCCATAGGAACGTTGTAGCTCAAAGGCCAGCGCCAGTTATCCTGTACCTCAACAGCAAACTTGCTCCACATTGGGTGATGGGTGTAGCTGGTAATGGTTACATAATCATCAAGATTCAAACCGAGGCTCTGGCAGAAGCTCTGTGGAGTATACTGCTTGCCCTCGTATGTAAACTTCTCAGGAGCCTTACCGATGTAAGAGTCGATGATGCCCTGAAGACCGCTCTTCCAGGCTGGAGAAAGCTTCTTAGCTGTGCTCTTTGCTACTGCCTCTACGTATGGAGTCATTACATTGAAGAACTCACCGAAGTTAGCCAAAGAGTCACCTGTCAATGAACCTGGTGCAGGCATGGCAGACTCAGGTACAATACCATAGTGCTGCAAAGCATAGAGTACATCGTAGGCGCTACCACCCTCAGAGAAGCTCACGTCGCCGTGCATTCTTACAGCCACTGTGGCGCGGTCCATATAAGTCTTGTTGGCTACGAACATTTCGCTGAGGTCGTAGGTCTTGCCTGTCTTCTTCAAAATTTCGCTCTCGAAGTAGCTGAGGGTAGAGTAAGCCCAGCACGTACCACTGCGGTTCTGGTCCTTGATGCTAGTGATAGGATTCTGCTTTACTACAGTAAATACAGGTTTGTTCTTTGCTACTTCTGCAGAGTCTGCAGCTTTCTTCGCATTTGCTCCTGTGGCTACCAAAGCCATCAAGGCTGCAACAATCATAGTTTTCTTCATGAATTCTTTTCTCTTTATATTAATGTTCTTGTTATATCTTCTCTCTGATTCCTTATTCCTGAAATGATTTCTCTTTCAGAAATTTTATTCCTTGTTGGCTGCCATGAACTCCTCAACATCTTTTGGATGATAAGGTATGCGGTCTTTGCCCAGGAATCTGCAACCATCTTTGGTGATGAGTACATCGTCCTCAATTCGGATACCACCGAAATCTTTATAGGTCTCAATCTTGTCGAAGTTGAGGAATTCTGCACAGTGACCGGATGCCTTCCAATCGTCGATGAGGGCAGGGATGAAGTAAACTCCCGGCTCGTCGGTTACCACGAAACCTTCCTGCAGACGGCGACCCATACGCAGGCAGTTGGTACCGAATTGCTCCAGATTAGGGCGTACCTCTTCGTCGAAACCAACGTTAATCTGGTCGAGGTTCTCCATGTCGTGAACATCCATTCCCATCATGTGGCCCAAACCATGAGGCAGGAACATGGCGTGTGCTCCAGCCTTTACAGCCTCTTCTGTATCACCCTTTGCAAGTCCGAGCTCCTTCATGCGGTCGAAGAGCAGGCGGCAAACAGAGAAGTGTACGTCTGCCCATTTTACGCCTGGCTTGGCTACATCCAGTGCATGGTCGTGGCATTCTTCTACAATAGAGTAGATTTCCAACTGGCGCTGGCTGAACTTTCCGCTCACCGGCATGGTGCGGGTGTTGTCAGAACAGTAGTTGTTCATAGTTTCTGCACCTGCATCACAGAGTGCCAGTCTGCCTTCTTCCAGTACGTTCATAGATGGATAACCATGCTGAATTTCACCGTGCTGACTGAAGATGGTTGGGAAACTGACCATGGCTCCGTAAGAGTGGGCAATGCCGCTTACCTGACCTGCAACATATTTTTCTGTCACACCCGGACGTACGAGCTTCATCGCTGTGGTATGCATCTTGTATCCGATGACAGCAGCACGCTCCAATTCCTCGATTTCTTCCTGGGTCTTAGTTGAACGCATCTTCACAACAGCCTTAATGAGGTCCATGCTGGCCTCTTCTTTCTGCTGGTTAGGATGGATGCCCAGAAGGTCGAATACCTGCAGCTTGATGTCGTAGCGGTAAGGTGGCAGGAAATGAATCTTGCGCTTCTTCGACATGGCGTCGTTGCAGATAGTCTTGAGCGTTTTCATAGGTGCTGAGTTATGAACGCCTACCTGTGCTGCAAGATCATGAACACTGTCAACGCTTCCGTACCATACGATGTCTACGAGGTCGATGTCGTCGCCAATCAGGGTTTCAATATCGTTGTCTATATCTATCACACCTACCAGACCGTCGCGCTGCAATCCGAAATAATAGAGGAATGTCGAGTCCTGACGGAAAGGGTAATATCCGTTATTAGGGAAATTACATGGTGAATTGTTGTTTCCGAAAAGTATAATTACGCCGCTTTTCACAAGCTTCTTCAGCTCCTGTCTGCGGCTGATGTAAGTCTCTTTGCTGAACATATTTTTAGTTTTTTACATTATTTTGCTTGCAAAGTTAGCAATTATTTCCCAAAAAATACGTATCTTTGCAAGCAAAATTGAATAAAACGCGTAAATTTATAAATAATTAATATAAAAACGGCTTTTTGCTAGACAAAATGTAAGAAAATTGTCTATGCTGCGAGCAAAATATAATTATTTTCAGAATTTTAAAAGCAGAGAGTGTGTTATGAAATTGAATTTGAAAACAACAGGTTTGGTTCTTGAGGGAGGAGGCATGCGAGGGGTCTTCACTAGTGGGGTACTGGATGCCTTCATGAAGCATGATGTTCATTTCCCTTATACGGTGGCTGTATCGGCTGGGGCATGTAATGGCATGTCGTATATGAGCCGCCAACCTCGGCGTGCCCGTATCTCTAACATCGATTATCTGGCCCGATACCAGTATATCGGTATTCGCCATCTGGTGACTCAGGGGTGTATCTTCGACCGCAAATTGCTCTACGATAAGTTTCCGAACCAGCTCTTGCCTTTCGATTTTGATACCTATTTTAAGTATGCCGATGGTTTCGAGATGGTTACTACCAATTGTCTTACGGGCAAGGCTATGTATCTTTCCGAGAATCATGACAGGCAGCGTGCACTGGATGTTGTGCGTGCTTCCAGCAGTTTGCCATATGTGAGCAAGATTGTGGAAGTGGATGGCATTCCGATGTTGGATGGTGGTATTGCGGACAGTATTCCGGTACAGCACGCCATTGACATGGGGTGGCAACACAATGTGGTTGTCCTGACTCGCAACAAAGGATGGCGTGATATGGGCAAAGACCATAAGATACCTTATTTATATAAGAACTATCCTCGCCTGCGTGTGGCTCTGAGTCACCGTCATCGGGCTTATAACGAACAGATCCAGCTTGTAGATGATCTGGAGGCTGCGGGTAAGATTACCTGTATCCGTCCAATCCGTCCGTTGGAAGTTGGCAGAATAGAGAAGGATACCGATAAACTGGAACGCCTCTACGAAGAAGGTTTCATGCTGGGTGAGGCTTTCTGCGAAAAATGCGTAGAAAAAGAATAATATTAATAAGGTGTAGTTGATAAATAAGGTGTAGAGTTTTAGTATATGGCTTGAGAATGAGTAGAACGGTGATTTTTAGGAACGGATTACACCGTGCCTAAAAATCACCGTTCTGGGTATGATAGCAATCAGCAATGATTTCTTCTTATTTCAGCAGGTCAGGGCGCAGGCGCTTGGTTCTTTCCATGGCCTGGTCGAATTCCCACTGGCGAATCTTGGCTTCGTTGCCACTGAGCAGAATCTCCGGCACCTTCCATCCCTTGTAGTCGGCAGGACGGGTGTAGATAGGGGCGGCAAGAATGTCGTCCTGGAAACAGTCGGAAAGTGCACTCTGTTCGTCGCTGATAACACCCGGAACCAGTCGGATGACGGCATCTGAGATGATGGCTGCAGCAAGTTCGCCACCCGTCAGCACATAATCACCTACACTGATTTCTCGGGTAATGAGATGGTCGCGCACACGCTGGTCAATACCCTTGTAGTGACCGCAGAGGATGATGAGGTTACCCTGCATCGACATTTCGTTGGCTATCTTTTGGTTGAAGGTTTCACCATCTGGCGAAACATAAATCACGTCATCATACTCGCGCTCTGCCTTCAGCGCAGCAATGCAGCGGTCTATTGGTTCACATTGCATCACCATGCCGGCACTTCCGCCGTATGGATAGTCGTCCACACGCTTCCATTTATCTAATGTGTAGTCACGCAGATTGTGCAGATGAATCTCCGCTAGACCCTTCTTCTGCGCACGTGCCAGAATGGACTCATTGAAGAATCCCTCCAGCATCTCTGGTAATACTGTAATAATGTCTATTCTCATAACATCTGCAAAAATAATAAATAATGCGGAGAGTACCAAAAATTTTTGCTTTTTCTTTCATTTTAACTCCTCTTTTCTTCACTTTCCTTTCTTTTTTCTCTGTTTTCCTGCCTTTCCGTAGCCATTCTTGTCTTTTCATATCATAATCCTGTTTTTCCGGAAAAAGAGAGTGATTAACGTATAAATATGCAACAAAATTATCAAAAAAATAGAAAAATCATATCAAAATGATAAATTTTCGATAAAACATGCTACTATTTGTAGAAAAAGTTGTATTTTTGCAAACAGAATTGCTCGAAAGAGTGTATAATTAATTAAAATTGTGAACAAGATGATATTGGACATTGAAATGCTGAGAAGCTTTTACGCTTCGTATTCGGAAAGTGTAGCCCAGGCTAAGGCTACGGTGAAACGACCTCTTACTTATGCCGAGAAGGTGCTCTTTGCACATCTTTTCGACCCAACACAGTTGCGACCATATAAAAGAGGTGTAGAATATGTTGACTTCCGTCCTAATCGCGTGGCGATGCAGGATGCGACTGCGCAAATGGCACTCTTGCAGTTCATGAATGCGGGTAAGGACAAGGTGGCCGTACCTGCTTCCGTACATTGTGATCACTTGATTCGTGCCGATGTGGGCGCAACACAAGATCTTCCTGAGGCTTGCAAGACTAATAAAGAGGTATATGACTTCCTGAAGTCTGTTTCTCAGAAATACCATATCGGTTTCTGGGGACCAGGTGCCGGAATCATCCATCAGGTAGTGCTCGAAAACTATGCATTCCCTGGAGGTATGATGGTGGGTACCGATTCTCATACTCCTAATGCCGGCGGTCTCGGCATGGTGGCAGTAGGTGTAGGTGGTGCTGATGCCGTAGATGTGTTGACCGGTCAGCCTTGGGAACTCAAGATGCCACGTCTCATTGGTGTGCATCTCACAGGTAAACTCTCTGGCTGGGCCACTCCTAAGGATGTGATTCTCGAAATCCTCGGCATCCTTACCGTAAAGGGCGGAACCAATGCCATCCTCGAATACTTCGGCGAGGGATTGGACAGCATCTCTACTACCGGCAAGGCTACCATCTGTAACATGGGAGCCGAATTGGGTGCCACATGCTCTATCTTCCCATTCGACCAGAATGCCAGCGAGTATCTCCGCAAGACAGGCCGTGAAGAAATTGCATCTCTCGCACAGATGAATGCAGCCGAACTCCGTGCTGATGATGAGGTGTTGGCAGATCCGTCTGCTTTCTACGACCAGATTGTTGAAATCGACCTTTCTAAGGTTGAACCTCATCTTAACGGTCCGTTCACTCCAGATGCAGCCACACCAATCTCTCACATGAAGGCAAAAGGTCCTGCCAACGATTATCCGATGGTAGTAGAAGTAGGATTGGTAGGTAGCTGTACCAACTCTTCTTATCAGGACTTGGCCCGTGCTGCCAGCATTGCCCGTCAGGCTTATGAGAAAGGTATTGAGGTGAAGGGACAGCTTATCATCAACCCGGGTTCAGAGCAGATTCGCTATACTGCCGAGCGTGATGGTATCCTCGATGATTTCAAGAAGATTGGAGCCCTCATCATGACCAATGCCTGCGGTCCTTGCATCGGACAGTGGAAGCGTCATACAGACGATAATACGCGCAAGAATGCCATCGTCACTTCTTTCAACCGAAACTTCCGCCGCCGTGCTGATGGTAACCCTAATACGTTTGCCTTCATCGGCAGTCCAGAGCTCACCGTGGCTCTCACCATTGCGGGCCGTCTCGACTTCAATCCGGCTACAGATACCTTGCTGGATAAGGAGGGCAACAGCGTGATGCTCGATGCGCCTACAGGTTTCACCTTCCCACCTAAGGGTTTTGCCGTAGAGGATAAGGGATTCATTGCCCCAAGCGAAGAAAATGCCAATGTAGAGGTAGTCATTGCGCCTGACAGCAACCGACTCCAGAAACTTGCTCCGTTTGCTCCATGGGATGGAAAAGACCTGACAGATATGCCGCTTCTTATCAAAACCGAGGGCAAATGTACCACCGACCACATCTCTATGGCGGGTCCTTGGCTGAAGTTCCGTGGACATTTGCAGAACATATCCGACAACCTTTTAATGGGTGCCGTTAATGCCTTTAACGGTGAGAGCAATAAGGTGAAGAACCAGTTGGATGGTGCTTATGTCGAGGTTTCTACCGCTGCCAAGGCTTACAAGGCAAAAGGCATCAGCAGCATCGTGGTGGCAGAGGATAACTATGGTGAAGGTTCTTCCCGTGAGCATGCAGCTATGGAGCCTCGTTTCCTCAACGTGAAGGTGATTCTCGCCAAGAGTTTCGCCCGCATCCACGAAACCAACCTGAAGAAGCAGGGTATGCTTGCCCTCACATTCTGCAACAAGGATGATTATAATAAGGTGCAGGAGGACGACCGCATCTCTTTGACAGGTTTGAAGGAGTTTGCTCCAGGTTCTAAACTCACCGTCACCCTGAAGCACAAGGATGGTTCTGAGGATAGTTTCGAGGTTGAGCATACTTATAATGATACACAGATTGCATGGTTTAAGGCTGGTTCTGCATTGAACTTTGCTGCAAAGAAATAATAGTTGTAGCCATGCAGCTAAAAAAGTAACAGTTATGAATAAAGAATATTTAATATATAAATTAAGCGATGAGGTAAAAAACTCATGCAAGATTGATAAGGATGCATTCAAGAAGTTCAATGTGAAGCGTGGACTTCGTAATGAGGATGGCTCTGGTGTGTTGGTCGGACTGACCAATATCGGTAATGTAGTGGGTTATGAGCGCGATGCAGAAGGTAAGTTGACCCCTACAGAAGGTAAACTTTATTATCGTGGTTATGAACTTGATGACCTGGTAACTCCTCTCTTGAAGGAGAAGCGCTTCGGATTCGAGGAAGTAGCCTTCCTGCTGCTCTCGGGCCAGTTGCCTGATAAGGAGGAATTGGATGCTTTCAGAGAACTCCTGAACGATAATATGCCGCTTGATCATCGTACGATTACCCATATCATCGAGCTGGAAGGCAGCAATATCATGAACATCCTGGCCCGTTGTGTGCTCGAAATGTACACCTTCGATCCGAATCCGGATGACATCAGCCGTGACAATCTGATGCGCCAGAGCATTGAGTTGATTGCCAAGTTCCCAACCATCATTGCTTATGCATACAATATCTACCGTCACTCTGTTCAGGGTAGAAGTCTACATATTCGTCATCCTCGTGAGAATCTCTCTATTGCAGAAAACTTTCTTTATATGATGAAGCATGAAAACTATTCCGAACTGGATGCCCGTATGCTCGACCTTCTCCTGATTATCCAGGCAGAACATGGTGGTGGTAACAACTCAACCTTTACAGTACGTGTAACATCTTCTACCCGTACAGATACTTACAGTTCTATTGCTGCTGGTATCGGTAGTTTAAAGGGTCCTTTGCATGGTGGTGCCAATATCAAGGTTATCAATATGTTCCACCACTTGAAAGAAGCTATCAAGGATTGGGGTAATGTAACTGAACTTGATACTTACCTTAAGCGAATGCTCAACAAGGAGGCTTATGACAAGACAGGTCTCATTTATGGTATCGGTCATGCGGTCTATACTTTGAGTGACCCACGTGCCGTTGAACTGAAGCGCCTGGCAGGTGAACTTGCCAAGGAAAAGGGTAGAGAAGACGAGTATAATTTCCTGAAGCTGATAGAGCAGGAAGGTATCAAATGTCTGCAGGAACACCGTGGAGGCAGCAAGCCAGCGTGTGCAAATCTTGATTTCTACAGTGGCTTTATCTATGAAATGATTGGTTTGCCACAGGAAATCTATACACCTATTTTCGCCATGGCACGTATCGTGGGTTGGACAGCCCATCGTATTGAAGAACTCAATTTCGAAGGCCGTCGTATTATCCGTCCTGCATATAAGAATATTCTTGGCGAACTGGAGTATAAGCCACTTAATGAGAGATAAAATTCCTCTTTGTTATTATACAAGAAAGGCAATGCCCGTCGTTGGGTGTTGCCTTTTCCTGTCTATATACAAGCAGGCTATTGTCAAGTGATGCAGTGAAGTTTTTGTTTTGACCATTAGAATTAATATACGTTAAATATTCAAAGTAGTATGTTGTAATTTTGGAGAAATGAATAATTATTCTTATCTTTGTAGCCGAAAAGTATAAAGAAAAGTATAAGTATTGAAGTTTTAACCGTCTAGTTTTAAGACAAAACAGTAAATGGATTGCATGGAAAAAGAATTTGAAGATTACTGGAATAAGCACCAGAAAAGATTAATCTTGAATGCTCCAAAAGCACTACGCGATGAATATTTCGAATCAACCAAGCTTGACAGCCCGATAGATTGGGTCTGTTTTATCCTGCCTGTGGCTTTGGGCATTGGCCTCCAGCCAATTTTGGATATTCAGAGTGAGATTCTCTCTTGGGCAGTAGTATTGCTTATTGTGGTAGTTTGTTTTGCTGTGATGCAGCTGGTTAAGCCTATGTTGCAGAAAAAGAAATCTACCATACAAGTGGTCAAGAGCATTAAAGCTTTTTATTATGAAGTATACAAGAAAAATGGTTTAAAGAAATTAGAGCCTTGGAATTAGATTCCAAGGCTTTTTTGTTTATTGAAACCATTATATAATCATGAAATCACTCATCACATCATCCGATATGTAAAGACCTTCCCGAGTGAGGGAGAGCTTGCCGTTCTTTATTTTCATCAGCCCCCGGCTGATATGCGACTGGGCTTCCTGGAGCAGTCTGTCTGCCAGTTCTTTTCCGAATTCCTGCTCCATCTTCATGAGGTTTATTCCGTCGCTTGTTCGCAAGGCGGTTGTTATCAGATCGTTGTATCGGGTGGAAATATCTAGCTGTTCACTCTCAGAAGGCAGAATGCCATCGCCGATGCTTCGAATATAAGTCTGGATATTTTCGATATTCCAGCTGCGCTGCTTCCTATTGTAGGAGTGGGCGGCTGCTCCTATTCCGATATATGGTACCTCGTGCCAGTAACTGCTGTTGTGACGTGAACGGAAGCCCGGACGGGCAAAATTGCTGATTTCATAATGTTCGTAGCCTGCTCCAGTAAGCTGGTCTATCAGAGTTTCATACATCTTGCGACTGTTTTCTTCATCTATTTCGCTAATCTTTCCCTGTTTCAGCATATGGTAGAGGGGCGTTCCCTCTTCGTACATCAGACTGTAGGCAGATATGTGTTCCACATCCAGCTGTATGGCGTGCCTGATATCGCTCATCCATTGGGAAAGAGATTCTTCAGGGAATCCGAACATCAGGTCGATACTGATATTGCGGATGCCGATGTTACGGAGTCGGGTGACGGCTTCTTCTACCTCTCCGGCATTATGACGGCGATGCAGAAAGCGTAAACGCTCGTTATAGAAGGTCTGTGCCCCCATGCTGATGCGGTTGATGGGGAGTTTCTTCAGCGTTTCACAGAAATCGCCGGTTACATCGTCTGGATTGCATTCCATCGTGATCTCCATATTCTCTGCCAGCGTATAGTTTTTTCTGATAGCAGAGAAAATCTGGTTGAGTTGGGAGCCGTTGAGCTGACTCGGGGTTCCACCGCCCAGATAGATGGTTTCGATAGTTTCATTGCTTCCGAGAGCGGCTTTTGCCGGGCGCATCTGCATCTCCCGGCAGAGAGCATCAGTGTAATCATCCCTTAACTTGAGGGAGGTGGTACTGTAAAAACCGCAGTAGATGCACCGGCTTTCACAAAAGGGGATATGTATGTATAGTCCTGCCATATTTCTGAACTTCTTTTTCTATATATAATAAGGTGTAAAGACAAAAACATGTCTAAACAAAGTGCAAAAGTACTAATATGTTTTAAAAAACAGAAGTTTTTTGCCCAAAACTTTTGGCAATGTGCGATTTTTTTTGTACTTTAGTAGCATGAAACAGAAAAACCGGTAGTTTGACTGTGGATTGCAACTAGCAAATTTAAGTATAACCCTTAAAAATCTATAAGCGTCATGAGAGTTTATCAGACAAATGAGATTAAAAACATTGCGCTGTTGGGCAGTGCGGGTAGCGGCAAGACTACACTTGCCGAGAGTATGTTATTTGAAGCAGGCGTTATCAAGCGTAAAGGCTCTGTAGAAGCGAAAAATACGGTGAGCGACTACTTCCCAGTTGAGTTGGAATACGGCTACTCTGTGTTCCCTACAGTTTTTCATGTAGAGTGGAACAACAAGAAGCTTAACATTATAGATTGCCCAGGTAGCGATGATTTTGTGGGAGGCGCCATTACTTCACTCAATGTTACCGATCAGGCAGTTATCCTTATTAATGGTCAGTATGGTCCAGAAGTAGGTACACAGAACAACTTCCGTTATACAGAGAAGTTGGGTAAACCTGTCATCTTCCTGGTAAACCAGCTCGACTCAGACAAGTGCGACTTTGATAATATCATAGCCACCATGAAGGACATTTACGGCTCTAAGTGTGTGCAGATACAATATCCTATCGAGACCGGTTCAGGCTTCAATGCTCTCATTGACGTCTTATTGATGAAAAAATATTCCTGGAAGCCTGAGGGCGGTGCTCCTATTATTGAAGATATTCCAGAAGAGGAAATGGAGAAAGCCATGGAACTTCATACGGCTCTTGTTGAGGCTGCAGCCGAGAACGATGAGGGACTGATGGAGAAGTTCTTCGAGAGCGAGAGTCTGACAGAAGATGAACTTCGCGAGGGCATCCGCAAGGGATTGGTTACCCGTAGCATCTTCCCTGTATTCTGCGTTTGTGCAGGTAAGTCGATGGGCGTTCACCGCCTGATGGAGTTCCTGGGCAATGTGGTTCCTTTCGTAAGCGAGATGCCGAAACTGCATAATACACGTGGTGAGGAAATTACGCCAGACAGCAATGGTCCTGAGAGTGTTTACTTCTTCAAGACTGGTATGGAACCTCATATCGGTGAGGTTAGCTACTTCAAGGTGATGAGCGGCTCTATCAAGAATGGTGACGATCTGACTAATGCAGATCGTGGCTCCAAGGAGCGTATCGGACAGATTTATGCCTGTGCGGGTGCCAACCGTGTGCCTGTAGAGCAGTTGAATGCTGGTGATATTGGCTGTACCGTGAAGATGAAGGACGTGAAGACCGGCAATACCCTTAATGGTAAGGGGGCTGAGTGGCGTTTCGACTTCATTAAATATCCTAATCCTAAGTATTCACGTGCTATCAAGGCTGCCAATGTTCAGGATACTGAGAAGCTGATGGCTGCACTCCTGAAGATGCGACAGGAAGACCCTACATGGATTGTAGACCAGAGCAAGGAATTGCGTCAGGTAATCGTAAGAGGTCAGGGTGAGTTCCATCTCCGCACGCTGAAGTGGCGTCTGGAAAACAACGAGAAACTCAATGTGACTTTCGAAGAGCCACGTATTCCATATCGTGAGACTATTACCAAGAAGGCTCGTGCCGACTACCGTCATAAGAAACAGAGTGGTGGCTCTGGTCAGTTTGGTGAGGTTCATCTCATTGTTGAACCATACGCAGAAGGTATGCCTGATCCTACATCATTCACCTTCAACGGCCAGGAATTCAAGATGAATATCAAGAGCCGTGAAGAGGTTAGTTTGCCATGGGGTGGTAAACTGGTATTCCTCAACTCTGTGGTTGGTGGTGCCATTGATGCCCGCTTCATGCCAGCTATTCTGAAGGGTATTATGGACTGTATGGAACATGGTCCGTTGACGGGCAGTTATGCACGTGATGTACGTGTCATCGTTTATGATGGTAAGATGCACCCAGTAGATAGTAATGAACTTTCGTTCATGCTTGCTGCCCGCCATGCGTTCAGCGATGCCTTCAAACAGGCTGGTCCGAAGATTCTGGAGCCTATCTATGATCTTGAGGTTTATGTGCCTGCTGATTTCATGGGTGATGTGATGAGTGATCTCCAGGGACGTCGTGCTCTCATTATGGGTATGGACAGCGAGGCCGGTTACCAGAAGCTGAGTGCCAAGATTCCTCTGAAGGAACTTGCCAGCTATTCCATCTCTCTGAGTTCATTGACAGGTGGACGTGCTTCATTCACTACCAAGTTTGCCAGCTACGAGTTAGTTCCTTCCGACATTCAGAGTAAGCTGATTGCGGATCATGAGGCTGAATTGGAGAAGGATGCTGAATAGCAATTGTTAGGTTAGAGAAAAATCTCTCTTATATAAATTAAAATTTTATGTTGATATGACCAATATGGGGAAGTGTGCATGTGATATGTATACTTCCTCTCTTTTTTTTATGAAAAACGGAAGTTTAGTTTTATATACGAAACTAAAAATACAGAAAAATGTTAAAAATCAGAAAGGATGAATAATTAATTAACGATTTTAAGTTAACTGATTAAGAAATTTCTTATCTTTGCCCCCATGAAGAAGAAAACGATTTGGACCATAGCCATTATCATGGGCTTTTCGTTCCTTGCGCTGCTGTACTTGCAGCTCAGTTACATCCAGGAGATGGTAAACATGAAGAAGGAACAGTTTGACGAGTCGGTCAACAGAGCCCTGTATCAAGCTTCAAGAAATTTGGAGCTTAATGAAACTCTGCGCTATCTCGAAAAGAATGTCAACGAGACAGAACGTAAGGCCAATAAAGATAAGAACAAGGGAACGGCAGTTTATTCAACTTTCGAGCTGAAAACAAATGCCACACATCCTGGCAATATGCCGAAGGCGATGATACTGCGTAGCGATAAGAATTCGCTGACAGAAACACAGAAGTCGCTTCAGGAAATCGTGAAGAACCGCTATGTCTATCAGAAAGCGTTGCTGGATGAGGTGGTATATTCTATCCTTTATTCGGCATCAGACAAGCCGCTGAAGGAGAGAATCAACTTCAAGCAGCTCGATCAGGACCTCAAGGCTGAGATGATGAATAATGGTATCAACATACCTTATCATTTCACCGTGACTACCCAGGATGGACGAGAGGTTTACCGCTGTCCTGACTATACGGACGAGGGTGAGGAATACAGCTACTCACAGGTGCTCTTCCGCAACGACCCACAGTCGAAGATGGGCGTAGTAAGGGTGCATTTCCCGGATATGAACAGCTATATCTTCTCCAGTGTGCGCTTCATGATTCCTAGTGTCATCTTCACGCTGGTACTGCTGATTACCTTCATCTTTACCATTGTGGTTATCTTCAGACAAAAGAGATATACTGAGATAAAGAACGACTTCATCAATAATATGACCCACGAACTGAAGACGCCGATTGCCAGTATCAGTCTGGCAGCGCAGATGCTCAATGATACCTCGGTAGCAAAGAGCGAACAGATGCAGAAACATCTGGGTAACGTGATCAACGATGAATCGAAGCGCCTGCGCTTCCTGGTTGAAAAGGTATTGCAGATGAGTATGTTCGACCGCAAGAAGGCGGTGTTCAAGAAGAAAGAACTCGATCTGAACGAGATGGTTGAGAATATTGCCAATTCCTTCTCGCTCCGCGTTGAGCATACTGGCGGAAAGGTCTATACCGATATTGAGGCTATCGATTCGGGACTCTATGTTGATGAGGTACATTTCCAGAATGTCATCTTCAATCTGATGGACAATGCCGTGAAATACCGCAAGCCAGACGAGCCGCTTAACATTACGATGAAGACCTGGAATGATGAAGAGCATCTGTATCTCTCAATCACGGATACCGGTCTGGGTATGAAGAAGGAGAATCTGAAGAAGATATTCGACAAGTTCTACCGCGTACATACGGGCAATGTCCATGATGTGAAGGGATTCGGACTGGGACTGGCTTATGTCAAGAAGATAGTAGATCTTCATGATGGTGAAATCAAGGTAGATAGCGAATTGGGAAAGGGCACAACCTTTACCATCAAGTTGCCGGTGATTCACAGTTAAAACTTGAAGAAACAGAATAAAGAATTAAAAGAATATTAATAATTTTAAAGAATAAAGATATGGAAGAGAAAATTAAAATCTTGCTTTGCGAGGACGATGAAAATTTAGGTATGTTGCTTCGCGAATATTTGCAGGCAAAGGGATTTACTACAGTTCTGTGCCCTGATGGCGAGGTAGGTTATAAGGAATTCAATAAGAATAAGTTTGATATTGCAGTACTCGACGTGATGATGCCAAAGAAGGACGGCTTTACCCTGGCACAGGAAATTCGTCAGACCAATGCCGACCTCCCAATCATCTTCCTTACTGCCAAGACATTGAAGGAAGATATCCTTGAAGGTTTCAAGATTGGTGCTGATGATTATATCACCAAGCCATTCTCTATGGAAGAATTGGTATTCCGTGTAGAGGCTATTCTCCGCCGCGTACGTGGCAAGAAGAGCAAGGAGTCTACCATGTATCACATTGGTGACTTTACCTTCGATACACAGAAGCAGCTTCTTACCATTGGTGAAAAGCAGACCAAGCTTACCACCAAGGAGAATGAACTTCTTGCTTTGCTCTGTGCTCACTCTAATGAAATTCTGCAGCGCGATTTTGCTCTGAAGACCATCTGGATTGATGACAATTACTTCAATGCACGCTCAATGGATGTTTATATCACCAAACTCCGTAAGCATTTGAAGGACGATCCTCAGATTGAAATCATCAATATCCATGGTAAGGGATACAAACTGATAGTTCCTAACGAAGATTAAATGATTCTGTAATTGGGAAAAGATTCCCAAAGATATAAAAAGGATAAGTCGATGATCGGCTTATCCTTTTTTTAATGAATATACAAATCCGGCTACTCCCGCCAGAATGAAAAAGAGGCCAGCGAAGAGTACGCTGTTTCCCTGAATGGAAAACGCAAAACTGGCTGCCATCAGCAGGACGCCTAAAACGATGAAAGCCATGCCCATAGATGGTAGGGTATAGAGCAGAGTAATCAGTTTCTTGTTCATTTTTGCCATATTCTTTACAATTTAGAGGTTGTTTTTATACTATTAACAATTATTTTGTGCAAAAGTACGAAAAATATTTGGTTAATTCAAGAAAAAGTCGTAATTTTGCACCGCAATTCGTGAAAAGGCTGTGTTTCCGCACACATTTTCCGGTTTGTATGAGAATTTTTATATTAATATTTAATCATTTAAAGTAGTATGAATCAATACGAAACCGTTTTCATTTTGACTCCCGTTTTGTCTGATGAACAGATGAAGGAAACGGTCGCTAAGTTCGAGAAGGTACTCACCGATAATGGTGCTGAGATTCTGAACAAAGAGGCTTGGGGTTTGAAGAAGTTGGCTTACAACATCGAGAAGAAGACATCAGGCTTCTACAGCTTGGTTGAGTTCAAGGCTGAGCCAACTGTTATCGCTAAGCTCGAAACAGCTTATCGCCGCGACGAGAAAGTAATTCGTTACATGACTGTTAAACTTGACAAGTATGCTGCCGCTTACGCAGAGAAGCGTCGTGCAAAGCTTGGTAAAAAAGAGGAGGCTTAATCATGGCAGATCAGAAATCAGAAATCCGTTATTTGACTGCTCCTTCTATCGACACAAAGAAGAAGAAGTATTGCCGTTTCAAGAAGAGCGGTATTAAGTACATCGACTACAAGGATCCAGAGTTCTTGAAGAAGTTCTTGAACGAGCAGGGTAAAATCCTTCCACGTCGTATCACAGGTACATCTTTGAAGTATCAGCGCCGTGTAGCACAGGCTGTAAAGCGTGCTCGCCAGATCGCTTTGCTTCCTTACGTAACCGATTTGATGAAGTAATTTAAGGAGGATAAAGAAGAATGGAAATTATTTTGAAGCAAGATATTATCGGTCTTGGATATAAGAACGATATCGTAAATGTAAAGAGTGGTTATGGTCGTAACTTCCTTATCCCTACAGGTAAGGCTGTTATCGCATCTCCATCTGCTAAGAAGCAGTTGGCTGAGGATTTGAAGCAGCAGGCTCACAAGCTTGAGGCTATCAAGGCTGAGGCTGTTAAGAAGGGCGAGGCTCTCGAGGGCATTGTTCTTACTATCGCTGCTAAGGTGAGCGCTACTGGTCAGCTCTATGGCTCAGTTAACGCTGCAACTGTTGCTGAGGAACTCGCTAAGAAGGGCATCGAGGTTGATCGCAAGATCATCACTATGAAGGATGCTAAGAAGGTTGGTGAGTACGAGGCTACTGTACACTACCACAAGGAGGTTGAGGTTAAGGTTCCTGTTAATGTTGTTGCTGAGAACGCTCCTGTTGCAGCTCCTGCTGCTGAGGAGGCTCCAGTTGAGGCACCTACTGAGGCTGCAGCTGAGGAAGAGGCTCCAGCAGCTGAATAATCCTAGCTCAATCAATTTGTATGAAGTACGATATTTTTCGCACTGTAAAGCAAATTAATATAAAGATCCCTTTTGCCGCAAGGCATTAGGGATTTTTTTGTATCTTTTCCCAGTTCTGAAAAGAAAGTTTTTACCATTCTTGTAGTAATTTAGAATATATAACTTTATTTTTTAATATTCTCTGCTGATTCTCAGAATTTTATTGTACCTTTGCAGTCGGATTCAAAGAATTCATGTATATTGCAGGAATATTTATTATAAATTTAAAAAATAATAGGATAAAATGAAAGCATTTGTTTTCCCTGGACAGGGTTCTCAGTTCGTAGGTATGGGTAAGGATCTCTACGATAACAACGCATTGGCAAAAGAACTTTTTGATAAGGCCGACGAGATTCTCGGCTTCAAGATTACTGATATCATGTTCGCCGGAACCGACGATCAGTTGAAGGAAACCAAGGTTACCCAGCCTGCTGTATTCCTCCATTCTGTTATCTCTGCTCTTTGCCTGGGTGAGGAGTTCAAGCCAGCTATGGTTGCAGGTCACTCTCTCGGTGAGTTCTCTGCATTGGTTGCTGCCGGTGCTATGGCTTTCGAGGATGGTTTGAAACTCGTTGCTGCCCGTGCCAATGCTATGCAGAAGGCTTGCGAGGCTAACCCTGGTACTATGGCTGCCATCATCGGTTTGCCAGATGAGAAGGTTGAGGAAATCTGCGCTGAGGTAAGCACAGAAGGCAACGTGGTAGTTGCTGCTAACTACAACTGCCCTGGTCAGCTCGTTATCTCAGGTAACGTAGATGCTATCAATGCTGCTTGCGAGAAGTTGAAGGCTGCCGGTGCTAAGCGTGCATTGCCTTTGAAGGTTGGTGGTGCTTTCCACTCTCCATTGATGCAGCCAGCTAAGGATGAACTTCAGGCTGCTATCGAGAAGACTACATTCTCTGCTCCTAAGTGCCCGGTTTACCAGAATGTAGACGGTAAGCCTCATACTGATCCAACTGAGATTCAGCAGAACCTCATCGCACAGCTTACAAGCTCTGTACGTTGGACTTCATCTGTACAGGCTATGATTGCTGATGGTGCTGATGACTTCACAGAGTGTGGTCCTGGCAAGGCATTGCAGGGTATGATTGGCCGCATCGACAAGAATGTTGCCGCTCATGGTATTGCTTAATCAACAATAACACTATTCAACGTTTTATCTTTTCAGCAAAGGCGTTGTTGGAAAGGTAAAACGTTTCATTTTTTTTAGTAAAGCCGCTAAATGAAGGAAAAAGTTATTATATACCAGGTTCTCCCACGACTCTTCGGAAACCAGAATACAACCTGTAAGGAAAATGGTACCATCGAAGAGAATGGTTGCGGAAAGCTGAATAATTTCTCAGATGAAGTTCTGGCACGCATCCACGATATGGGATTTACACATATTTGGTATACGGGTGTGATTCGTCATGCCACTCAGACAAACTACTCTTCTTATGGAATTCCTACTCAGCATGCAGAGGTAGTGAAGGGAAAAGCAGGTTCGCCATATGCTATTACCGACTACTATGACATCGATCCAGACTTGGCTGTGAATGTCAGTATGAGAATGAAAGAGTGGGAGCAGCTGATAGAGCGTACTCACAAGGCAGGTATGAAAGTAATCATGGATTTCGTTCCGAACCATGTAGCCCGAGAGTATCATTCCATTTGCAAACCAACAGGTGTACGGGATTTGGGAGAAGATGATGATCCGAACATGCACTTCTCTACCAGGAATAATTTCTATTATGCATGGGGCGATTTGGATTTGAATGAAATCCGTCAATCCAAACCAGAGTTCAAGGCTTTTTCTTTGAAAGATGCCAAGATTTATGAACCTTATACCGAGAGCCCAGCCAGAGCTACAGGAAACGACCGGTTTGATAACCGTCCTGGCTGTAACGACTGGTATGAGACCGTGAAACTCAATTACGGTGTAGATTACTGTGATGCAGGAGGCAGAAGCTATCATTATGAACCAGTTCCAAACACATGGGGCAAGATGACAGATATCCTCCTCTTCTGGGCAAGCAAGGGTGTAGATGGCTTCCGCTGTGATATGGCAGAAATGGTGCCAACGGCATTCTGGTCATACGCTACCGGAATATTGAAGGCGAAGTATCCTCACATCGTGGTTATCGGCGAGGTTTATGATCCTAACCAGTACCGCAACTATGTAAAGGCTGGTTTCGATTATCTTTATGACAAGGTAGGAATGTATGATTGCCTGCGTGGCGTGGTTCGTGGTGAGCGTCCGGCAGCCAGTATCACTCACGAGTGGCAGGTAGTGGATGATATCCGCGATCACATGCTCTATTTCCTTGAGAATCATGATGAGCAGCGCATCGCCAGCGATTTCTTCTGTGGCTCAGCCATGAAGGCGATTCCTGCTGCAGCCATGAGTCTCTTCTTCCAGAAGAATCCTTTCATGCTTTACAGCGGTCAGGAATTCGGCGAGAAGGGAATGGATAAGGAAGGATTCAGCGGCACGGATGGCCGTACCACGATATTCGACTATTGGAGTCCGGAAACTCTGGCGCATGCCTATCAGGATTCATCTGACTCGGCATTGAGTCAGGAGCAGAAATATCTGGCAGCCACTTATCGCCAGCTTCTTCGCTTCGCCAATGAAGAGAAAGCCATCCGCGAGGGTGAGACCTTCGATTTGATGTATGTGAATCCGGGTTCTGAGAATTTCGATCCCCGTACCAATTTCGCCTTCCTTCGCAAGAAGGATGATGAAGCCATGCTGATAGTGCTCAATTTTGCTCAGGAGGCGCGCCAGTTGCAGGTTTGCATCCCTGGTCATGCTTTCGATTTCTTCCATATTGCTGAAGAGGAGGTGCTGGTAACAGAACTGTTCTCGGGTGGCAAGAAGAAGGTTGAATTGAAGAAGGATGGCGTGTTCCCGATATCAATGGATGCTAACGGAGTAAGAATCTATAAATTCAATGTCAAGATGGAGGAAAGTGATATCATATTGAATGAGCATCATAAGGAGGAGTTCCCTCCTGCTCATACGGCTGAGCATCTGCTCAATCAGTTGATGGTTCGCCTGTTTGGCTGTGAGCGCAGCCGTAATGCACATATTGAGCGCAAGAAGAGTAAGATGACCTTCGTAGTCGATCACAAGCCTACCCGCCAGGAGGAGAAGGAGATTGAGACGGAGATGAATCGCCTGATAGAGCTTGATATGCCTGTTACTTACGAGTTTGTGGATCGTGACCATATTCCGGCTAACGTCAAGTTAGACCGTCTGCCGGATGATGCGAGCGAGACCTTGCGTCTGGTTCGTATCGGTGATTATGATGTTTGTCCATGTATCGGCAAGCATGTCCGCTCAACAGCTCAGATTGGCAAGTTCGTATTGCTTGGTACCAATTGGGATGAACATGCGCATTCTTTGCGTATCCGCTTCAAGATTGTTCAGTAAAATATAAAATAAGCAGCAATGGAGTAGTAGCCATTGCTGCTTTTTTCTTGTATCATCATCGCTTCCTTTCTTCTTTCTTTCGCGTACATAAAAAGTTTTTTTTTCTCGAAAAAAGTCTCAAAGTCTCATCATTTGTGGCTAAAACCGATGTATATGATTGATATGTAATGGTTTATAAAAATGAGACTTTCCTGTTTATTTTACAAAGAAGTATCATAGAAGTATCATAAATTCGTAAGCGGCTCCGCGTTTATACCTTGCATAATTCAAAAAAAAGCAGTAACAGCTGATTAAACTAATGCTGTTACTGCTTTTTCCATCGGTCAGGAAGTAAGTTTCTATATTTTTCCAATGGGGTATTGGGTTGCCATTCTACAGTCTTTTCTATTACGTCGCATATGTATTCAAACAGATTAATGCCATTCAGCCTGCATGAGATGGCTATAGAATATAGGATAGCCGCCCGGCTTGCTCCTTCGTGCGAACCAAAGAACATTGAGTTTCTTCTTGATAGTGATATGTACCTCTGGATTCTCTCAATATAGTTGTTATCGAGAGCCGTATCACCTCTTTTGAAGATGTCACAAATGGCATTATATTCATTAAGGGCATAACCGACCGCCTGCGCCAAGGTAGACTTGGGCAGCAAATCTTTCCTGGAAGATATTTCCTCCAGTTTCTCCAATAAATCCTGTAAAATGTCCGGTGCATATGACTGCCGATAGGCAAGATGGTCTTCAACGGTCCATCCATTTACCCCAACCTTATGTTTTTTGTCTTCTCGATAAAATCTGTTGAGGATATCTACGACTTCCTGAGCATCCTTGTCTTCCTTGCCGCAGTCGACGAAATCTCTCTTGACATGCTGTAGGCAGGCGATTCTCATGATGTCCGGATAAGCATCCGACTCCAGTTTCCGGTAAGGAGCATACGCATCACTCTGTATGGTACCTTTATAATCAGAGAATACGTTAAGTATGACCTGCTCAGAGCGTGATCCATCCTCATATACGAAGAAGACAAGTCCCAGTTTAGGCGCACTTACAGCCCAGAAGTAGCCTTTCTTCGAACCCTTGTCTGTAGGCTTTGTCTTGGTTAACAGCACTTTATGGTATGTCTCGTCTGCCGAGACATAATCCTGCTGCAACACTACTTGGCAGATAGCCTTATAGAAGTTTTCCAGTACATCGGCACTTCTGGCAATCAGTTTGTTTGCCGTGGCTTTCCTTAACGTAAACCCATTGTCGGCAAAGTATTTGATAATTCGCTCTACCGGCATGGAATAGATGTATCGCATCTGCAGGAGTCCTGCTGCAAAGGAAGGTGAATAGGAAGAATTCAACAACAGAGCCGGCGGAGTTTTCCCCGGATACATGATACTTCCATCAGTATAAGTGTTGATGTGATACACGGTCTTGATGAATTTGATGGGTTCCATGCTGTAACGTATACAGGTACGAGTTCCGAAGAGACGCAACGTCTTCAAAAACTCTGCATCCATGACTGGATCTATCGTAACATGCACCTCTTTCATCTCGTAATGCATGTCACGCCTGGCACCGTTGTTTTTGCGTGCCTTTCTCTTTTCGGCCTGCTCTTTTTCCTTCTTGTCAAATTCCTCCTGCGTCATCGAGGCTTGTGGATTCTTTTCCTGACGTTCGGACTTCTTGCCTGAAACGAGCTTGCCGAGTGCCTTGTTCTGACGATTCGCTTTGTCAATGGCGATTCCTTTCTGGACGAGTAGTTCTTCAAGTGACTTTATACGTTCAATGAGTTCGTTGACCTGTGCAGTCAACGAACTCACTGTATCATTAGCAACTTTTAGTTGCTCCTTTAGAAGCTCTATAATTTCGTCCTTTTTCATAGTGCAAAGGTACGAAAAAATATCGAGATATGCAAATGTTCTTATATATTATTTTTAGTTATTTTATTGATACACAACATATTAGGGTTATCTTACTACTACTATAGATTGAGTCTCTTTCTATATTTCATGCTTTTTAGGCAAATTCCGCTCATGATGGCCGATAGTGTCCTGTACGGCATTTTGCATTGTTTGTTCTTGGGGTCAAAGAATGGTAATTCAAAGGTTCCTCGCTCCAATCGCTTCTGGTACAGCAAGAAACCATCGCCATCCCACTTGAGCATTTTTACCTGCTGGCGGTTCTTGGAGAAGAAGATGAATACCGCACCACCAAGTGGCGGAAGTTCCATCTCGGTTCTCACTATCTGATACAAGCCATTTATGCCCATGTTCATTCGTACGTATCTCTGGCAGACATAGTACTGGGTACTCTCATTCAATCCAAACATCCTGCATCCTCCTTCTCATAAAGTTTCATCAACGCCATAACAGACTTAGCACATCCTTTTTTAACGGAAACCAAAGTTCCATTTGGAAAGGTTATGTTTATGCCATAAAGGAGGTCTTCCATAGGCAGATCTATGGTAGGAGGTTCCATAGGCACGAACATCATGCCTGTACTTGATGCAGATGCTTCTGCTTTTTCTCTGCGGGCTGCCTCCTGGGCTTGGCGGATTTCCTTTTTGGCACGCAAAACAGAATATCCTTTTTCGCACATCCAGTTCATCATGGTGCGATGATTTACATGTCTTTCCTTCAAGAAAGGAGTAAGTTGGGCCTTGGGGTTTCGATTCAGATAGACTAAGAAGGAATCCCAAGCCTTCTCAAAACGTTCGTTTGCTGTCATAATTTGTTTGATTTTAAAATGATGGTGCAAAGGTACGAATAAATGAGAAGACTACAATGGTATAAACGCGGAGCCGCTTACATAAATTCAATAGAAGTATCATAAAATTCAGGTAAGTTGCTTGCAAAAAAGCCTTTTTTGAGGATTTATGTCTAGAAATACAGGCACAAAAACTAAGAAATGTCTAGTATTTCAGTTTTATAGAATTGATAATGTCTACTATTTCCGTTTTATAAAATTGATAGTGTCTACCTTTCTAGTTTATAAAGTATGCCAATATTAACTAGGAATAAGATGGAAAACACAGACAACTGTAGTTAGGAATAAGCACATAGGTTGGTCTCTTAGTGCCCGTCACACGGTCACTAAGGGATCAAGTGACGGGTATCGATAGACCAAGTGTTGGGTACTCATTGCCCGTACTGCGGGCATTGAGTGCCCATTTCGTGTGGTGATTTTTGGGCACTATTTTGAGCAAGCAAATTGTAGTTTTTTTATATTTAGTTGACTATAATTTCGTGTTTTTTTATGATGCATCATGGTGATTTAATGATACTTCTATGGAATTCATGATACTTCTATGATACTTCTTTGTAAATATATTTGGAAGTATCATTTTGCAACTCATTATGTATCAGTGATATATTTGCAAATAATGATACTTTGAGACTTTTTTCAAGAAAAAAACATTTATGTGCGAGGATAAAGGGATGGGCGAATCTGCGTCATTTGTAAGCGGCTCTCACCCAGAAGAAGGTTGCCGAGTTTACTGGGCTTGGCTTGACCACCATCCACAAGTTTGAGAATGGTACAGCGGGCAATCTTTCGCTTTCCACTTTTCTCCTCTTGCTGAAGGTGGTGGGTCAGATTGATGCCATCAATGATGTGCTTCCCGAACTTCCTCCATCACCTTATCTGATGAGAAAGGATGAGAAGAAGGCACAGAGAATACGTCATACAAAATGATGATACTATTCTGTTTGCCAAGGACAATGGTTTTCTGCGTACTGATGTTCGTAGCAGGCTTACAAAAGCAACTTCTATTTGCATGCGCGCATTGATGGGAGAGAGTGTAAGTTTGTTATCTGAAAGAACAAGCCAGAATATGCTTTGATTCAAGAGTTGGGAGTATCCGATCTTTCAGAGTCGATGCTCATTGATTTGGTAGCGAAATATCTGGTGAAATAGAAGAAAAGTGATTAAAAATAGAAAAAGCAACGAAAAATAAAGAAAAGTGAGGCTTATATGCAAATTTTCCCCTAAAACTTGTGGCTATGTCGGGAAAGTTTTGTAATTTTGAAGCGGATTTGGTGTATGCCATCTCCAAGACATATTAGAATATAAAGAGGCGTTATGCTTATCTTGTAACTTTGGAAACCTGAGAAATTTTCAAAAAGAGATACAATGGTAGCATAGTGGTTCTCACGCATAGCGTGGGCTACTATTACTATATCTGTATCTCAGGGTTTTCTCAGGACCTCCAAAGTTAGGTGTGGTATATGTAGACCACGCTTCTTGTATATGAAAGTTTAACTAATAAATAATGAGATTATGAAAGTAATTTTAAAGAAAGCCGTTGTGGTTGTTACCATAGGAATGATGGCAATGCTACAGTCTTGTTCTAGTAATGACGACCTGGATGGTTACACTCCTACTAATTTTAATGTAGGTGGTAAAGTAGAAAAAGGTCCTTTTGTTAGAGGTACAGCTATTCAAATGCAGCCTTTAGATGCTGACCTAGATGAAACAGGTGAATCTTTTACTTCTACGATTACAGATAATGAGGGTACTTTTACTTTTGGATCTAAATTGTTAAAGTCTCCATATGTAAAACTGTCTGCTTCTGGATATTATTTTAATGAAGTAACTGGCGAACTTTCTAAAGGAACCTTGGCTTTAAATGCTGTTGCTAATCTTCAAAATGCAGCTGATGTGAATTTGAATATTCTTTCACATCTTAAGTATCAGAGAGTTATGGATTTGGTAGCTAAGGATGGTAAGTCATTTAAGGAAGCAAACAATCAGGCACAAGAAGAAGTTCTCAAGACTTTTGGTCTCGAAAAGTATGCCAAGACTGATGTTAATCATTTCTCGATTACTTCTGGTACTGATGAAGCAGCAGCTCTTATTGCCGTGTCATCTTTAATTCTGTACAATCGTTCTGAAGCACAAATTACTGAATATTTATCTCAACTTTCAGAAGAGTTTGCTGAGGATGGTAATTTCTCAGAAACTACCAAACTACAAATTCGTAAAGATATGTTCTCTTTGGAAAGCAAATTGCCTCAAATAGCAGAGAATATCAAGAAACGCTATCAAGAGATGGGTAAAGAGGTTGCCGTTAAGAATCTTATCTATTATTTCGATTGGGATGGAGATGGAACCGCAGGAAATGAAATTGCGCCTGAAAATCATCCTGTCAGTTTGGAAGAAAATAATATCAATGTACCTATGGAAGGTGGAAGCTATGAGGTAAAGGTGAATACAACTGTACCTGTTTACTTAGAGCGACCAAGTATTCCTGGTGATGATATATACGATAATTCGACTTCTGTTTCGGGAATGGGAATTTATGAAACCGGAAGTGGAAGTGTACCTAGTATCAACTATACTAAAGAATTGAAAAATAATATCTTAAAGGTGGTTGTAAAGGCTGCCTCTTTTAGAAAGGAACAAGCAGTTTCAATTCCTTTATATGATGGTATGGGTAATGTAGTGGCTCGCTTGAACTTAACTCAGCAAGCTAATCCTAATGCAGAAATCATAGTACCTCGACTCGGAAGTGAAGGCCTCAGTTGTGTTTATGGATTTTTGATAAGTTTGGCAAATGCTGTAACCCTTGAGGCTCAGATGAATTATCGTTATACAAAGATAATAAATGATCCTAATTTTGTTGCTCCTATTCGTAGCAGTGAACCGAATATCCGTAAGTGTTGGAATGATTCATACCAAGCGCTGAATATGATTGCATGGCTGTATAGAGCAGATGCCATGTATAGGGCAGTATATTCTCCTTATCTGAATGTTTATCGAGATTTGTGCTACTATCAAATGTTGATTTGGTGGGGTGGTGTAGTTGTGATGCCTAATGCAGGTTTTGAAGGTTATGCAGATTCTTATGTTTCAAAAACATCTGAATCTAGTATTCTGCAAATGCTGGAAGAAGAACTGGTAGATGCAATAAAAAATTTGGATGAAAAGAAATGTGTAGCTTTTGCAACCAACGCCAATGATGCTCTGTTCGTATCGAAGGATGTGGCTCGTATTCTTTTGGCGAAAGTATATATGTATCAGCAAAAATGGGCTGCAGCTAGTAATCTTCTCCAACAAGTTGTTGACAAAAATATATACTCTATGGAAAAAGTTCCAACAAAATATACATCTGAAAACAAAGATTTAATATTGGCATTGGAGTTTGGTAATGGGTCAAGAGCCTCTAGAGTAAATGTAGACGGAAGTCCTGAAAAGGTAGTACCTATCATGACTACTACAGATGTCAAGCTTTTATATGCTGAATGCGAAATTCACTTGGGTAACAATGCAAAGGCTTCAAAATATATTTCAGAAGTGGGTAATATAAATGGTATTTCCGGAACAAATGTTTCAGTTGAGGGAATTAAGCAACTGAGGAAGTCTCTTAAATTGCAAGACTATTTTGCTTTCTTGAAAAGGAATGGTTTGGCGATAAAAGAACTCGGATTAGAAAAATATCAGTTGCTTTTACCTATTCCTGAAAATGCAATAGATATGAATCCAAATTTGACTCAAAACCCAGGGTATTGATATACAAAAATAGGGAGCGTTGATATTTCATAACGTTCCCTATTTTCTTGAAATAGACTCTGGTAGTTTAGTCTGTAAAGTCTTATTTTATGATAACAATTAGCCCTAAGGCTCTGATAATTGGCTACAAAGATATTGAATACCGCAAAGGATTTTAGATAAAAATATGCTTGAACAGAGACGGTAACTCGTTTTTTAAGGCCGTTACCGCCCCGTTTCAAGCATGTTTTGTTGAATTGCGGTTCTATTTTTGCAGTGATATATTGTTAATAATCAGAAAAATGCTTGTTTTCTGAAATATTATCTGTATCTTTGTACATTAATTATTAAGAGTAAGATTATGGCTTCAAAGAGATATCCTTTGGGAATACAAACGTTCTCCGAAATCGTGAAGGGGAATTACTTCTATGCTGACAAGACGGCTATCGTCTATCAGTTGGCTCATTATGCCAAATTTCATTTTCTGAGTCGCCCACGTCGATTCGGAAAATCCTTGTTTGTATCTACCCTCCAGGCTTATTTCGAGGGTAAGAAAGAACTGTTTAAGGGCCTTGCCATCGAACAGATGGAGAAGGAATGGACGGCATATCCTGTCATCCACTTGGATTTGAGCTGTGGTAAGTATTATAGTTTGGAGAATACATATTCAATTCTAAACGGAATACTAGAAGTAGAAGAGAAAAAATATGGTTTAAAGGTTAATCCGATAGATGAGAAGTCTTTTGGCTCACGTCTCAAGAACATATTGCTTGCAGCAGCTGCTCAAACAGGTAAACAAGTTGTCGTTCTCATCGACGAATATGACGCACCTATGCATGATTCTGTAAGTGACGAAGAGTTGCAGAAGACTATCCGCAACATCATGAGAGATTTCTTTAGCCCCTTGAAGCAGCAAGAGGGAAACATCCGCTTTGTATTCATCACAGGCATTTCCAAGTTTAGTCAGCTCAGCATCTTTAGTGAATTGAACAATCTCAAGATTCTCACGTTGAAGGATGAATACAGTAGCTGTTGTGGTATTACCAAGAGTGAATTGACTCAGTATTTCCGTGAGGGAATCGAGGAGATGGCTGAGCATAATGGACTCACTTATGAGGAGACCTTGCAGCAACTCAAGCAGCATTATGATGGCTACCACTTCAGTATTAATAGCGAGGATATCTTCAATCCTTACAGCATTATCAATGCTTTGGATGATAAGGAGTTTAATAGCTATTGGTTTACATCTGGTACGCCTACGTTCCTGATAGAACTGATGCAGCAGAAGAATTTGGATATGATGGACTTAAATGATATCTGGGCTAGAGCTAAACGCTTCGATGTTCCTACTGAGACGATTACTGACCCTGTGCCAGTCCTTTTCCAAAGTGGGTATCTTACGATTAAGGGATATGACAGGCAGTTAGGTATGTATTACCTTAGTTTTCCTAATCAAGAAGTTAGACAAGGTTTTTCGGAAAGCCTTTGCCAATATTATACCCCTTCAGAGGTAGGCGAACTTGATGCTATCGTATATGCTTATAAAAAGAATGTGCTCATCAATGACGACATGGGTGCCTTTATGCCTCACTTGAAGGCATTCTATGATAAGTTCCCATATACGATTATCAACAATAATGAGCGTCACTATCAAGCCGTGATATTCACCATCTTCACCATGCTTGGCGAAGATGTGAAGGTGGAGCATACCACTTCGGATGGAAGAATAGACCTTGTTCTCAAGACGGATAAGAGTATCTTTATCTTTGAGTTGAAATATAAGAAGTCTGCCGACATCGCCATAGCGCAAATTAGCGACAAGGACTATGCCAAGGCTTTTGCCGATGATGGCCGAAAGGTTGTGAAAGTGGGTATTAACTTCTCGGAAAACCAGCGAAGTATAGAGGATTGGGTGATAGAATAAATGAAATAGAAGAAAGTTGGTGACCTTCATCAGGTGTATATCACCACACTATTATAGATAAAAATATAACTGAACAGGGGCGGTAACTCGATTTCTTAGGTAGTTACCGCCCCATTTCATGCATATTTTGTTCTTTTGTACAGTTGCAGAACTTAGATAATCACTGCCGTTCCGCTGCATGTTACCATCAGCATGGAACCGCTGTTGCCTACGGTTTCGTAATCCAGGTCGATGCCCACGATGGCGTTGCAGCCCAGGGATGCGGCACGGTCGGCCATCTCTCTGAGGGCTGTATCCTTAGCCTCGCGGAGGGTGCTTTCGTAAGAACCGCTTCTGCCGCCGATTACATCACGGACACTGGCAAAGAAATCCTTTACAAAGTTGGTACCGATGATGGTTTCGCCGGTTACTACGCCACGGTATTCACGGATAGGGTGGCCTTCTATGGTTGGAGTGGTACTTAAAATCATAATCTTTTCCTTTCTTTTTTTATGTTATTATCAATGTTATTTATGGCTTAGACGATAAAAGTAGTGAAAAGGTTGCAGAAAATCCAAAAATAATTGTTACTTTTGCATCTGAAAAATAAATATTTATAGGTTATATGAACAAGAGATTGATGTTTTCGGCAGCACTCGTGATGGCGCTGCTTTCGGCAAACGCTCAGAAAAGGGCGTTTACCATCGAGGATTTGTACAGGGTGAAGGGCGTTTCTTCGGTGAGCCTTTCGCCTGATGGTAAGACGGTTTGCTATACCGCCAGTTCTTCTGACCTGAAGAACCAGAAGTCTGGCTCCGATATCTACATCATGAATGCGGATGGCTCTCACACCAAGGCTCTTACCGAGGATGGAAAGAGCAGTTCTGCCGTATGGAGCAAGGATGGAAAGAGTATCTTCTTTACTAATTATGAGAAAGGGACGGCTCAGATCTTTCGCATGGATCTGACTACCTGCGAGACGGAACAGGTAACTGATTATGAGTTGGGTATCGGTAGTCCTGTCATCTCTCCGGATGAGCGATACATTGCCTTTACCGCAGAAGTATATCCCGACCTGGGAGCTGATGCCAAGGCTAACAAGGCCCGGATGGAGAAAAAGGAGCAGGGACCTGTACAGGCGCATATCGCCGACAAGTTGCTCTACCGTCATTGGACGAGCTATAATGATGGCAGATGCAATCACCTTATCCTTTTCGATACACAGACGAAGACTTACAAGGATCTGACTCCGGGCAATTATTCGCTGATATTCGTAGTTGGGGGTGGAATCACCTATCAATTCTCTCCTGACAGCAAGGAGATCTGTTTCGTATCCAATTATGATGAGCATCAGGAGGCTAGCACCAATGCCGACCTGTGGACGGTATCTGTGAATGGGGGAGAACCGGTCTGCATCACGAAGGAGAACAAGGCTTGGGATGGTACTCCAGCCTATTCGCCTGACGGCAAGTATATCGCTTATCGCTTGCAGCAAGTACCTGGTTATGAGTCTGATCGCTTCCGTCTTGCTATCTACGACCGGGCTGCAAAGAAGTCTACCGTCCTGACAGAGAAGTTTGACAACTGGGTAGATGATTACAAATGGGCTCCCGACAGCAAGAGTATCTTCTTCCTCGGTCAGGTACAGGGCGCTGAGCCGCTCTACAAGCTCGATATAGCCAGAAAAACCATCTCGCCGGTATTGACGGGCAAGGCCATCTCGGAGTTTGATTTCGACAATAAGGGTATGGTATATTATACCTATAGCACGACAGGCAAGCCATCGGCTCTCTATCGCCAGCAGATGAAAAAGTGGAATGGAACTCCTGTAGCAAGCGGCAAGGAACAGCAGATTACCTTCCTCAACCAGCAGTTGGAGGATGAGGTGGATATCCGTCCATCTGAGAGTATCTGGGTAGATGGCGCTGGTGGCGACAAGGTACAGGTATTCATCGTGAAGCCACACAACTTTGATGCCAGCAAGAAATATCCGCTTATCATCAATGTGCATGGCGGACCACAGATGCAGTGGATGAATTCCTTCCGTGGCGACTGGCAGGTTTATCCTGCTGCCGGTTATGTGGTGGCTTATCCTAATCCTCACGGTTCTACGGGATATGGTCAGGCCTTTACCCGTGCCATTTCCGGTGACTGGGGCGGAAAGGTATTCGAGGATGTAATGAAGGTTACCGATAAATTGGCAACCCTGGAATATGTTGATTCTACCAGGATGGGAGCGATGGGATGGTCGTATGGCGGTTACATGATGAACTGGCTGCAGGGACATACCAAGCGATTCAAGTGTCTGGCTTCCATGATGGGCGTATATGACTTGCGCTCTATGTGGGGCAGTACTGAGGAAGTATGGTTTCCTAACTTTGAGTTAGAGGGACAGCCTTATAATTCCGATCTCTACAAGAAGTGGTCACCATCCTCATACATCAAGAACTTCTCAACACCAACCCTCGTGATGACAGGTGAGCTGGACTATCGTGTACCGTATACCCAGAGTTTGCAGTATTTCACAGCTTTGCAGACCCTGAACATTCCTTCTCGACTGATAGTCTTGAAGTATGATGGTCACTGGCCAAGCAACCTGAAGTCGATGCCGCTCTATTACAACGCGCACCTCGACTGGTTCCATCGTTATCTCGGCGGTGCTCCTGCACCTTGGGATACAGAGAAGATGGTGAATAATGAGATAGAGTACTAAAATGCCCTATATATAATAAGGTGTAGAAAAACAAAATAAAAAAGCTCCATTCGCAAGCAGATGCGAATGGAGCTTTTTTCTGATAATTAAAAACTTACTTTGTTTCCTGTTCTTCCTGCATGTCCAGATACTGGTTGTCCTTGTCGTAGAATTCGTACTGGAGGAATGCCAGTTTCTGTGAAGGAATCACATTGAAGCCGAAACCATACTTAAACTGCCATCTGCGCTTCAAGGAAATGAAACCCTTGTTGATGAAGGCAGCCACGTAAGGATTCACATACAAAGTGAATTTCTTGACGCCGATCTTGTTGACTAGGCGGTCGATTTTTCTTTCCAACTGGTCGGTGAAGAGGATGCTCGACTTAATCTTGCCCGTACCGAAACAGGTAGGGCAGGTTTCATCTACATTCACATCCATAGCCGGACGTACACGCTGGCGTGTAATCTGCATCAGTCCGAACTTGCTCAATGGCAGGATGTTGTGCTTGGCACGGTCCTTCTGCATGTTCTTGCACATGCGTTCATAGAGCAACTGTCGGTCTTCGGCAAGATTCATGTCGATGAAGTCGACAACAATGATACCTCCCATATCTCGGAGGCGCAATTGTCTAGCCAACTCATCAGCAGCGCCGAGGTTAACATCCAGTGCATTTGCTTCCTGACCTTTCTCACGAGTTCTGTTACCACTGTTTACATCGACAACGTGCAAGGCCTCGGTGTGCTCGATGATGAGATAAGCACCATGCTTGTAGTTAACAACACGACCAAAGCCAGCTTTAATCTGCTTGGTAATGCTGAAATTGTCGAAGATAGGCACCTTGCCGGTGTAGAGCTTAACTATGCCCGCCTTTTCAGGGGCTATTAGAGAAACATAGTTCTTCACCTCGTTCATTACATCTTCGTTGTTCACGTAGATGTTCTCGTAAGATGGGTTAAACAAGTCACGCAAGAGAGCAACGGCTCTTCCGGTCTCCTCGAATGCAAGTTGCGGGCGCTGCTGGGTCTTCTGTACCTTGGCGATAGCATCCTCCCATCGCTTCACCAGGACTTTCAGCTCAGCATCGAGCTCAGCGACCTTCTTACCCTCAGCCACAGTGCGGACGATAACGCCGCAATTCTTTGGTTTGATGCTGTGAATGAGTTGTTTGAGTCGGGAGCGTTCTTCACCGCTTTTAATTTTCGACGAGACAGAAACTTTATCACCGAATGGCATGAGTACCAGGTATCGGCCCGCGAATGAGATTTCGCCTGTGAGTCGAGGTCCCTTGGTAGAGATTGGTTCCTTTACGATTTGTACCAGCACTTCCTGTCCTGCTTTGAGTACATTCTGTATGCTGCCGTCCTTTTCCAATTCAGGCATTTTGCTGGCTTTAGAGAATGGGAAAAGTTTCTTTCTGTCGCTCTGTACTTGTTTAAGGTACTTCTGGTAGGAATTAAAATGACTTCCTAGGTCAAGATAATGAAGAAAGGCGTCGCGTTCATAACCTACATCCACGAAGCAGGCGTTAAGACCCGGCATCAGTTTTTTTACCTTTGCGATGTAGATGTTGCCCACAGAGAACGATGCCTCACGAGGTTCGTTCTGGTATTCCACCAGCTGCTTGTCCTCCATGAGTGCGATAGAGATGTCTTTCTGTTGGACATCAATTACAACTTCGCTTGTCATATCTTCAATAATCTTTTAACTTTAAATTAATACAAAAAAAGGGTATGTCATTCTATATCAGAACTGACACACCCCCTCAGTCACGAACTGACCGAGAGCTATAGTAGACTAGCTACAATGCTAGCTTACTTGCTCTTATGTCTGTTCTTACGTAATCTTTTTTTACGCTTGTGAGTAGCCATCTTGTGGCCCTTCTTTTTCTTTCCGTTTGGCATGATTTTAAAATTTTAAAATATTGTTATTATAAAAAATGATATTTCTCTCTTCCTGTCCAGCAGTATTACTGAGCGTTCTGCATCTCCTCGATGAAGCTCTTTGATGGCTTGAAGCTTGGTAAGTCGTGAGCTGGAATGGTGATGGTTGTATTCTTAGAGATGTTACGGGCAGTCTTAGCAGCACGATGCTTGATGTTGAAGCTGCCGAAGCCACGCAAGTATACATTGTCCTTCTTTTCGATGAGGCACTTCTTAACCTCTTCCATAAAAGCCTCTACTACAGTACCTACTTCTTTCTTAGGCATACCAGTAGCGATAGCTACCTCATTAATGATATCTGCTTTGGTCATTTCTTTATTTTTTACTAATTTTACTTGTTAATCTTTATTTCGGTGTGCAAAGATACAAGTTTTTTATGATATAACAAAATACTTAAGGCTTTTTTTGCAAAAATAATGCTCTAAGTATTTGCATATAAGGTTTTTATTGCGTATTTTTGCACCAAAATAGAGAAATTATGAGATTTAAGAGATATTTTTTTGCATTGATGATGGTTGCCTTTCATGCATTGGCGTTGACGGCTGGGGAGGTCTGGACGGCGAAAAATGTACCGATTCCTTTCCTCAGGGATTCTACGCAATATGTTTCCGACCCGGATGGATATGTTGATAAGGCTCAGAAGGATTCTGCCAATTTCTATCTTCAGAAACTGAAGTTGGAGTGTGGCGTACAGAATGTGCTCATCATTGTGGGAAAGGTTGACAACCAGGATGCCTTTCGGATGGCGCAGGATGTGGGCAATCAATATGGTATCGGTTACAAGAAGAGCCGGAGAGGACTGGTTATCGTCATCGCGGTGGAGGACCATAAGTACTTTATTGCTCCAGGAAGTGGACTGGAGGGTGAGTTGACTGATGTGGACTGTGATGATATTGCCCGGGCTTGCATCGTGAAGTATATGCGCGAAGGCAATCCGGGCGAGGCGGTAGCATCTGTGAGCCGTGCTATATATAATAAGGTGAAAAGTGGACGGACGGGAATTGCGGATGTTGATGAAGGTTCGGTTAATGACGAAGAGGACTGGTTCCTGGTCATTATCCTGTTCCTTATCTTCTTCGGTATTCCTATCTATCTGTTTATCAGGTATATTCTGGAGATGCTCGGTATTGTGAAGCCAAGACCGAAGAGCAATCAGAGAAATCAGTCTCGTAGGAGAAACAACGACGATGACTGGATACCTCCTTTCTTTATGGGAGGTGGCGGTTCTTCCGGCGGCGGTTTCTCGGGCGGTTCTTTTGGCGGAGGTACCTTTAGCGGAGGTGGCTCTGGCGGAGGATGGTGATGATTGATTATAGTTAATAGTTTATAGTTAATAGTTTATAGTAAATAATTAATTAATAATAATGACAATGGAACAGACAATGAATTCAAACATGCAACCGGCAAAGAGAGGTATAAAGAAAAGCTGGATTATTCTGGGCATCGTAGTTGTGCTGGTACTATGGATGTTCAGTGGTTATAACGGATTGGTAGAGAAACAGGAGTTGGCTACCACAGAGTTGGCTAATGTTCAGACTCAGTATCAGCGTCGTGCTGATATGATGCCACAGTTGGCAAAGATAGTAAAGGCTTATGCCAAGCATGAGAAAGAAACCTTCGCCGAGGTAACCAAGGCTCGTGCTGCTGTTGGTCAGGTAAAGCTGGATGCCAATAATCTTACTGAGGCTAGCCTGAAGAAATATGCTGCTGCACAGGGTGAGTTGGCGAATGCATTCTCCAAACTGATGGTAGTGGCCGAGAAATATCCTGAGTTGAAAGCCAACGAGAACTTCAAGGCTCTTCAGGTTCAGGAAGAGGGTACGGAAAACCGTATCAGCGAGGCACGCCGCAAGTATAATGAAGCCGTTCAGAACTATAACCAGACGGTTAGAAAAATGCCAAGTGCCCTTATCGCCGGCCTCTTCAATTTCAATGTGATGCCTAAGTTTGAGGCAGCAGCAGGAACTGAGAAGGCGCCAGACTTGGATATCTAATTTAGAATTGATCATTAAAAATCCTGTTTTTCAACGGGATTAATAGATTTGTTATCTAGTCAATGGGAACGAGAAGTGTCCCATTGGCTAGATTTTCTGTTTTATGCGCTTTCAATTTGAAAGTAACTCAATATTTTATATATATTTTGTATTTCAGATGTTTTTTATTTCAGAAATTCTTTGTATCTTTGCACGCAATTTAAGAAATATGGTAGAAATACCGCAAACATTGAAATTTCAATAAGGTTAATTACAAATATGAAACAAACAAAGATTGTCGCTTCCATCAGTGATCGTAGATGTGATCAGGATTTTATCCGAAAACTGTTTTTCGCCGGTATGAACGTTGTTCGTATGAATACTGCTCATGCCACAGAAGAAGGTATACGCACCATCGTAAAGAATGTAAGAGCCGTGTCTCCACATATTGGTATTATGATTGATACCAAAGGTCCTGAGGTGCGAACTACAGGTGTGAAGGAACCTATCCACTACAATGTTGGTGATGTAGTGAAAATCTTTGGACGTCCGGAAATGGAGTCTTCTCATGATATTGTGAATGTGAGCTATCCTGACATCGCAGCCGATGTTAAGGTAGGTGATGATTTGCTCTTCGATGATGGTGAACTCGATATGAAGATTATCGACAACCAGGGCCCTATGCTGGTTGCCGAGGTTCAGAACGAGGGAGTGCTCGGGGCTCACAAGAGCGTGAATGTGCCGGGAGAGCATATCGACCTGCCTGCACTGACAGAGAAAGACCGCCGAAATATTGAACTCGCTATCGAGTTGGATATTGATTTCATCGCTCACTCTTTTGTGCGCAATGCAGCCGATGTGAAGGCAGTTCAGGATATCTTGGACGCTCACAACAGTGATATCAAGATTATCTCTAAGATTGAAAATCAGGAAGGTGTTGATAATATTGACGAGATTATTGATGCCTGCTATGGCATCATGGTTGCCCGTGGTGACCTGGGTATCGAGGTGCCAATCGAGAGAATTCCAGGCATCCAGCGCCGCATCATCTCTAAGTGTGTGAAGGCGCAGAAACCGGTAATCGTAGCAACACAGATGTTGCATACCATGATTAAGAATCCACGTCCTACTCGTGCTGAGGTAACTGATATTGCCAATGCTATCTTCTATCGCACCGATGCGCTGATGCTTTCTGGTGAGACAGCAAGCGGTAAGTATCCTGTAGAAGCTGTGCAGACCATGGCCCGTATTGCTGAGCAGGCAGAGAAGGATAAGTCTCCACTGAATGATATTGATCCAATGGAAGATGGTAAGATTGACCAGAAGCTCTTCCTGGCTCATGCTGCCATTGAAGCTACTAAGAAGTTGGGTGTTGCTGGTATTATTACCGATGGCGAGACCGGTCAGACTGCACGCGACCTGGCAGCCTTCCGTGGTCCAAATCCGGTATTGGCAATCTGCTATAAGGAAAAACTCCAGCGCTGGTTGAATCTGAGCTATGGTATTATTCCAATTCATCAGAAGGATCAGGTTTCTACCAAGGCTATGTTTACCGCTGCGGTACGTATGCTTCGCCAGAAAGGCTACTTATGTGAGGAGGATAAGATTGCTTATCTGAGCGGTAGCTTTGGAGAGGGTGGAGGCACAACCTTCGTTGAGATTAATAAAGTGAAGAAGATTTTCGATAACAGTTATAGCTTTAATTTGCCATCAAATGGCATCGAAGATAAGTAAAAAAGGCTATTATTTCAAAAAAAAATAGACGTAAATAGAATTATTGGTGCAAAAATTTGCAGTATTCAAAAAAATACCGTAATTTTGCACCAATATTTTAAAACGAAAATTTTAGAAAATGAAGAAACTCGTTAGTTCAGTTTTAGTCGCTTTGACTATGCTCTTAGTACTTGGCAGTTGTGGAAGTACTAAGAATGTAGCTTATTTCCAAAATGCAGATTCTATCAGCTTGGCTGCTTCAAGAATGCTTTATGAAGCCAAGATTATGCCTAAGGACGAACTTACAATTACAGTAATTACAACAGATCCAAAGGCTGCCATGCCTTTCAACCTCTCTGTCTCTCAAACATTGGGTACAGGCGGACAGCTGAGTTATGGTAGTGGTTCCCTGCAAGGATATCTGGTTGATAATGATGGTAATATTGAGTTTCCTGTTGTTGGAACCTTGCATGTCGGTGGTTTGACCAAGAAGCAGGCTGAAGATCTCATCAAGAATAAGGTGAAGCCTTATCTGGCAGAAAAAGAAAATCCTATTGTTACGGTTCGCATGGGCAGTTACCATGTATCTGTTTTAGGTGAAGTAGAAAAGCCAGGAATTATTTATGCTCCACAGGAGAAGATGAGTATTCTTGAAGCTTTGGCACAGTGTGGCGACTTAACTATCTATGGTAAGCGTGACAATGTATTATTGATTCGTCAGGATGCAGCAGGAGAGAAGCATACTTATCGTATGAACTTGAATGATGCAAATATTATTAATTCACCATTCTATTATCTGCAGCAGAATGATATTATCTATGTAGAACCAAATAAGGTGAAAGCTCAAAACTCATCTATCGGTTCATCTACTACATTGTGGTTCTCTGCCGTTGGTACATTGATTTCTATCGCATCATTGATTGTCAATATCTTGCGATAGCAGGTAATAGGTGGGAGTAAAATCAGGATACTACAAAAATAATAATATATATATGTGTGGCATTGTAGGATATTTAGGTAAGGGTGACGCTTATCCAGCCCTCATCAAGGGCTTGAAGCGTCTGGAGTACCGCGGATACGATTCTGCGGGAGTTGCCCTTATTGGCAATGACGGCTCTTTGAATGTATATAAGGCAAAGGGTAAGGTGGCAGATCTTGAAGCGTTCTGCTCTGATAAGGATATTTCGGGACATGTGGGTATTGCTCATACTCGTTGGGCTACCCATGGAGAGCCTTCAGCTGTAAATGCTCACCCGCATTATTCCTCTAGCAAGAACCTTGCCATGATTCATAATGGAATCATAGAAAACTATGCCGATATCAAGAAGAATCTCATTGCTAAGGGAGTAGAGTTTAAGAGCGAGACGGATACTGAAGTTCTCGTTCAGCTGATTGAATATATTCAGATAAAGAAAAATCTCGACTTGCTGACTGCCGTTCAGGTGGCTCTCCGTCAGGTAATCGGAGCCTACGCTATCGCTATTCTTGATAAGCGTAACCCTAATCAGATCATTGCTGCCCGTAAGCAGAGTCCGTTGGTTGTAGGTATCGGAAAGGATGGTGAGTTTTATCTCGGTTCTGATGCCAGTCCTATCATCGAATATACAGATAAGGTGGTTTATCTGGAGGATGGTAACATCGCTGTGATGCGCCTCGGTGAGGAATTGCAGGTGGTGAACATCCAGAACGTTAAACTCAACCCTGAGGTACAGACCGTAGACATTGATCTCGGTCAGATAGAGAAGGGCGGTTTCCCTCACTTTATGTTGAAGGAAATTTTTGAGCAGCCAGAGTGCCTTCGTAACTGTATGCGTGGCCGTGTAGTTAGCCGCACAGTGGAAACTCGCGTAATGACTGATGGCGACGATACAACCAGCAAGAAGGAGACTGAGATGGGTGTCGTGCTCAGTTCCATTACCGACCATCGCCAGCAGCTTCTCAATGCCAAGCGAATCATCATCGTGGCTTGTGGTACATCATGGCATGCCGGACTTATCGGCAAGCAGATGATAGAGAACTATTGCCGCATCCCTGTGGAAGTGGAATATGCATCTGAATTCCGTTACCGTAATCCTGTGGTAACGAAGGATGATGTCGTCATCGCCATTTCCCAAAGTGGTGAAACCGCTGATACCCTGGCTGCCATCAAGCTTGCCAAGGAGAGCGGTGCGTTTATCTATGGTATCTGTAACTCCATCGGTTCTTCCATCGCACGAGAGACAGATACAGGTACCTATATTCACGTAGGTCCGGAGATTGGTGTTGCCTCTACCAAGGCGTTCACTGGTCAGGTTACCGTCCTTATCCTCCTGGCACTTGCCATCGGTAAGGAGAGGGGAACCATCAGCGAAAATGAATATCAGAAGATTACAGAACAGCTTTGGAACATTCCTGCCAAGATGAAGGAAGTGTTGAAGCTCAACAATAAGATAGCTGACTTGAGCCGTACGTTTACATACGCTCGCAATTTCATCTATCTGGGCCGTGGATTCCAGTATCCTGTGGCCCTTGAGGGTGCATTGAAGTTGAAGGAGATTAGCTACATCCACGCTGAGGGTTATCCTGCAGCGGAGATGAAACATGGCCCTATCGCATTGATTGACAGCGATATGCCAGTGGTAGTTATTGCTACCCACAACTTCATGTACGAGAAGGTCTTGTCTAATATCCAGGAGATTAAAGCCCGTCAGGGTCGTGTTATTGCTATTGTCAGCAATGGCGATGAAACCATTTCCAAGATTGCCGACGAAGTGATTGAACTCCCTGAGACCTTGGAGTGCCTGGAGCCATTATTGGCTACCATTCCTTTGCAGCTTCTGGCTTACCATGTAGCTGTATGTAAGGGCAAGGACGTTGACCAACCTAGAAACTTGGCCAAGTCAGTTACTGTAGAATAATATATAAAGGGATTCGTCATTTCTTGACGTTTCCCTTTTTTTGGAGGGGGAACCCTCGGATAGGTATATTCAAATTTAACTAAATAAGATAAGGATAATAGAGAGATGGAACCATTGAAACATGAGTGTGGTGTAGCAATGATCAGATTGCTCAAGCCACTGGAGTATTACCAGCAGAAGTATGGTACTTGGATGTACGCACTCAACAAACTCTATCTGATGATGGAGAAGCAGCACAACCGTGGCCAGGAGGGTGCTGGTATGGCTTGTGTCAAACTGGGCGGTAAGCCTGGTCATGAGTATATGTTCCGTGAGCGTGCAGAGGGCAAGAATGCCGTGACCGAAATCTTCGGCAAGGCGAATGCCAACTTCAAGAGCCTGACTCCCGAGCAGCTTGCTGATGCAAAGTTCGCTAAAGAGGAACTGCCTTTTGCAGGCGAACTTTATATGGGACACCTGCGCTACAGTACCACCGGAAAGAGTGGTATTCAGTATGTGCACCCATTCCTGCGACGTAACAACTGGAAGGCGAAGAACCTCTGCCTTTGTGGTAACTTCAACATGACCAACGTAGATGAAATCTTCGAGGAACTTACCAAGCAGGGCCAGAGTCCTCGCATCTACAGCGACACCTACATCATGCTTGAACTGATGGGCCACCGTCTGGACAGAGAGGTGGAGCGCAACTTCGTAGCTGCAAAGGCGATGGAGATGCAGAATACCGATATCACCAACTATATAGAAGACCACGTGAAGATGAGCAATGTACTCAAGACCACGATGAAGAACTTTGATGGCGGTTATGTGGTTTGCGGTATCACCGGTTCGGGCGAGATGTTCTCTATGCGCGACCCTTGGGGCATCCGTCCTGCGTTCTATTACAAGAACGATGAAATCGTGGTAGTAGCCAGCGAGCGCCCTGTACTCCAGACCACCTTCGACCTGGAGGCAGAGGAAGTGCAGGAACTGATGCCGGGCACGGCGCTTCTCGTGAAGAAGAATGGCGAGTGCAGCATCGAGCGCATCATGGAGCAGAAGGGCGATTCAGCCTGCTCATTCGAGCGCATCTACTTCAGTCGTGGTTCCGACAAGGATATCTATAAGGAACGTAAGCAGTTGGGCGAGCAGTTGACCCAGCCTATCCTGAAGGCTGTGGATTATGATGTAGACCACACCGTGTTCAGCTATATCCCGAACACTGCCGAGGTGGCTTACTATGGCATGTTGAGCGGTTTCAAGAAGTATCTTAATGAGACCAAGATTGAGCAGATTGCCAACCTCGACCATGTTCCATCAAAAGAAGAATTATACGAAATCCTCGGCGACTTTGTCCGCTCAGAGAAGATAGCATGGAAGGATATCAAACTCCGTACCTTCATCACCGAGGGCAACAGTCGTAACGACCTGGCGAGCCATGTGTATGATGTAACCTACGGAAGCATCGAGCCGAATGTGGATAATCTTGTCATTATCGATGATAGTATCGTGCGTGGTACTACCCTGAAGGAGAGTATTCTCCGCATCCTCGACCGTCTGCATCCTAAGAAGATTGTAGTGGTTTCCAGTGCCCCTCAGATCCGATATCCGGATTACTACGGCATCGATATGGCAAGACTGGAAGAGTTCTGCGTGTTCCGTGCTGCCATCCAGCTTTTGAAAGAGCGCAAGATGGAAGACCTTATCGAGCAGACCTATGAGGCTTGCAAGGCAGAATTGGCAAAGCCAAAGGAGGAGCAGATCAATCCGGTACGCTCCATCTACAAGCCATTCAGCACCGAGGAAATCAACGAGAAGATTGTTGAGATGCTTCGCCCAGAGGGCATGACCACTCCTATCCAGCTCGTATTCCAGAGCATCGAGGGCTTGCGCGAGGCGATTCCAAACCACAAGGGCGACTGGTATTTCACCGGTCATTATCCAACCCCAGGCGGCACGAAGCTCTGCAACCAGTCGTTTGTAAACTACATCGAAAACGTTTATCATAAATAAGTGAATAGAGAAGAACGAAGAGTGAAGAATTCATTTGCTCTTATAAGTATGAAATAAAAGAATCAAATGTCAGATATGAAAAAAGTAACCTTAGTTTTGAGCGATGGAACCAAGTTCCATGGCAAATCTTTTGGATATGACGCTCCTGTAGCGGGCGAGGTTGTGTTCAACACAGCCATGATGGGATATCCAGAGAGTTTGACCGACCCTTCTTATGCCGGTCAGTTGATGACACTTACATTCCCTCTCGTGGGCAACTATGGTGTGCCACCATTTACTTTCGAGGAGAATGGTTTGCCAACCTTCATGGAGAGTGACAAGATTTATGCTTCTGCCATCATCGTGAATGATTACAGCGAGCAGTACAGCCACTGGAATGCAGTGGAGAGTCTTGCCGACTGGTTGAAGCGCGAAAAGGTGCCAGGAATCACAGGCATCGATACCCGTGAGTTGACTAAGGTGCTTCGTGAGCATGGTGTGATGATGGGTAAGATTCTCTTTGATGATGAACCAGACAACATCCCTGAGGCTAACTATGAGGGTGTAAACTTTGTTGACCAGGTAAGCTGCAAGGAGATTATCCGTTATAACGAGGGTGCCGGCAAGAAGGTGGTACTCGTTGACTGCGGTGTGAAGGCAAACATCATCCGTTGCCTTATCAACAGAGGCGTTGAGGTAATCCGTGTGCCATGGAATTACGATTACACCGATATGGACTTCGACGGATTGTTCCTGGCCAATGGTCCTGGTGACCCAGATATGTGCGAGGATGCAGTAAACATTATTCGCAAGCAGATCAGCCAGAGCCGCAAGCCTATCTGCGGTATCTGTATGGGTAACCAGTTGCTTTCTAAGGCAGCCGGTGCTACTATCTACAAGTTGAAGTATGGTCACCGTTCACACAACCAGCCAGTGCGCATGGTAGGAACCAACAATTGCTACATCACCTCTCAGAACCACGGTTATGCCGTTGATGCCAAGACATTGGGCAACGATTGGGAGGAACTCTTTGTAAATATGAATGATGGCTCTAACGAGGGTATTCGCCACAAGGTGAACCCTTGGTTCTCAAGCCAGTTCCACCCAGAGGCTTGCTCAGGCCCTGTGGATACAGAGTTCATGTTTGATAAGTTTGTAGAAACACTTAAATAATTAGGAAAATAATGAAAGACGAAAATATAAAGAAGGTGCTCCTCTTAGGTTCTGGAGCCTTGAAGATCGGTGAAGCAGGTGAGTTCGACTACTCAGGTTCGCAGGCCCTGAAGGCATTGCGCGAGGAAGGTATCGAGACTGTGCTCATCAACCCGAATATCGCAACCGTACAGACATCAGAAGGTGTTGCCGACCAGATTTACTTCCTGCCAGTGCAGCCATACTTCGTAGAGCGTGTTATCCAGAAGGAGAATCCAGACGGTATCCTCCTCAGCTTCGGTGGTCAGACAGCCCTCAACTGTGGTGTGGAACTCTATCGCCAGGGCATCCTGGAGAAATATAATGTCAAGGTATTGGGTACTCCAGTTCAGGCTATCATGGATACAGAGGACCGTGAGCTTTTCGTAGAGAAACTGGATGAAATCAACGTGAAGACCATCAAGAGCGAGGCTTGCGAGAACATCGAGCAGGCCCGCAAGGCTGCTGCTGAGCTCGGCTATCCTGTCATCATCCGTGCTGCTTACGCCTTGGGTGGTCTCGGTTCTGGTTTCGCAGACAACGAGGAGGAGCTGAACAAGCTCGCTGAGAAAGCTTTCTCTTTCTCTCCACAGGTATTGGTAGAGAAGAGTTTGAAGGGCTGGAAAGAGATTGAGTATGAGGTAGTTCGCGACCGTTACGACAACTGTATCACAGTTTGTAACATGGAGAACTTCGACCCACTGGGAATCCATACTGGTGAGAGTATCGTCATCGCTCCATCTCAGACCCTGAGCAATGCTGAGTATCATAAGCTCCGTGCCCTCGCCATCAAGATTATCCGTCACATCGGAATCGTGGGTGAGTGTAACGTGCAGTATGCCTTCGACCCTAAGAGCGAGGATTATCGTGTAATCGAGGTGAATGCCCGTTTGAGTCGTTCTTCAGCCTTGGCATCTAAGGCTACTGGTTATCCTCTTGCCTTCGTTGCAGCCAAGCTCGGTATGGGCTACGGTCTGTTCGAGTTGAAGAACTCTGTAACCAAGACCACATCTGCCTTCTTTGAGCCAGCATTGGACTACGTGGTATGTAAGATTCCACGTTGGGACTTGTCTAAGTTCCGTGGTGTAGATAAGGAGTTGGGTTCATCTATGAAGTCAGTAGGTGAGGTAATGGCTATCGGCCGCAACTTCGAGGAGGCTATCCAGAAGGGTCTTCGTATGATTGGTCAGGGCATGCACGGTTTCGTAGAGAACAAGGAACTTGAAATCGATGATATCGATGCAGCTTTGCGCGAGCCAACAGATAAGCGTGTGTTCGTGATTTCAAAGGCAATGCACAAGGGCTATACCGTAGATCAGATTCACGACTTGACCAAGATTGACAAGTGGTTCCTTGAGAAGTTGAAGCACATCATCGACATCGACGAGGCGATGAAGAAGTGCAACATCAATACTCTTGACCAGGATTTGCTCCGCACCGCTAAGGTTTACGGTTTTACCGACTTCCAGGTAGCCCGTGCCGTGGGCTTGGAGCAGGAGTTGGGCAACATGCACAAGGCTGCCCTCTTGGTTCGCAACAAGCGCAAGAGCTATGGCATCCTGCCTGTAGTGAAGCAGATTGATACCCTGGCAGCAGAGTATCCTGCTCAGACCAACTACCTCTATGTAACTTACGCTGGCGTGAAGAGCGACATCACCTTCGAGAACGATCACCGTTCTATCATCGTACTCGGTTCGGGTGCTTACCGCATCGGTTCTTCTGTAGAGTTCGACTGGTGTGGCGTTCAGGCATTGAACACCATCCGCAAGGAAGGCTGGCGCTCAGTGATGATCAACTACAACCCAGAGACCGTATCTACCGACTACGATATGTGCGACCGTCTCTACTTCGACGAGTTGACCTTTGAGCGTGTGATGGATATCATCGAGATGGAGCAGCCTCATGGCGTCATCGTATCTACCGGTGGTCAGATTCCAAACAACCTGGCTATGCACCTCGATGCACAGAACGTGCCAATCCTGGGTACTGCTGCCAAGGACATTGATAACGCTGAGGACCGTGCCAAGTTCTCTCAGATGTTGACCAACAACGGCATCAACCAGCCAGAGTGGAGCGCCCTGACCTCTATGGAGGATATCGACAACTTCATCGAGCGTGTAGGTTTCCCAGTATTGGTTCGTCCTAGCTACGTGCTTTCTGGTGCTGCGATGAACGTATGTTCTAACGAGGATGAGCTGAAGCGATTCCTGCAGTTAGCTGCCAACGTGAGTGAGGATCACCCAGTGGTAGTAAGTAAGTTTATCGAACATGCCAAGGAGATTGAGATGGATGCAGTGGCAAAGAATGGCGAGGTGATTGCCTATGCGATTTCCGAGCACATCGAGTTTGCTGGTGTTCACTCAGGCGATGCAACCATCCAGTTCCCTCCTCAGAAGTTGTATGTTGAGACAGTTCGTCGTGTAAAACGAGTTGGTCGTCAGATTGCCAAGGAGTTGCACATCAACGGTCCGTTCAACATCCAGTTCATGGCTCGTGACAATGATATTCTCGTTATCGAGTGTAACCTTCGTGCCAGCCGTTCGTTCCCATTCGTGAGCAAGGTATTGAAGATCAACCTCATCGAGTTGGCTACCCGCGTAATGCTCGGTTTGCCAGTAGAGAAGCCACACAAGAACCTCTTTGATCTCGACTATGTAGGTATCAAGGCATCTCAGTTCAGCTTCAACCGTCTGCAGAAGGCGGACCCAGTATTGGGTGTGGATATGAGCAGTACGGGTGAGGTAGGTTGCTTGGGCGACGATACATCTACCGCACTTCTGAAGAGTATGCTTTCTGTGGGTCATCGTATTCCAGCCAAGAACATCCTGCTTTCTACAGGTTCTGCCAAGCAGAAGGTAGATTTGCTTGATGCTGCCCAGATGCTGGTTAAGCATGGTTACAAGCTGTATGCAACCGGTGGTAGTAGCAAGTTCCTCACCGAGAATGGCATTGAGAACACCCGTGTGCTCTGGCCATCAGAGGAGGCAGAAGGCGGTGCGCCTAAGGCTTTGGAGATGCTCCACAACCATGAGATTGATATGGTAGTGAATATTCCGAAGAACTTGACCAGCAGCGAGTTGAGCAATGGTTACAAGATTCGCCGTGCAGCCATCGACCTGAACGTGCCATTGATTACCAACAGCCGTCTGGCGAGTGCTTTCATCTATGCATTCTGCACCACCAAGCTGGAGGATATCGACATCAAGGCTTGGGGCGAGTATAAATAGTTGATAGTTAATAGTTAAGAATTGATAGTTAGTAGTTAAGAATTGACAGTTAAGTCATTCTTGATGATTCCCAATAGAAAAATCCCTGCTGTAGGAAAGGCTTCCTATGGCAGGGATTTTTTATTTGAATAAAAAGAAGTGAAAACTTTGGTTGTTTCACAATTAAATCGTAAATTTGCAGCAAAAACTATAATAATGAAGAGTTATGGAAGAAAAATTATCGACTATATATTTAAGAGATGGGCGGAACGCCCTGCAATATGTTATGAGCCTGAGCGAAAAGTACAGGCAGATAGCGACCGAAGCGATATTCGAGTGTTTGAGACTGGGCTATCCACTCAACAATATGGAGATAACAGGCAAAGCACGAGAACTGCAGAGAAAGAGGAATGCCTACGTTTGATAAAAATCGCCAAAGAACAAGACTTTAAGTTATGGATGAATTGACAAATACAAGATTATATACCGATGTCTGCTCCATCATAGAGCAAGGCAGGAAGGAAGCTTATGCCTCCGTCAATCATAAGATGATAGAGACCTATTGGAACATAGGGCGACGCATCGTGGAAGAAGAACAGAATGGTGAGGCACGTGCTGAGTATGGGGCTCAGATCATTGCGCAATTATCTGAGCTATTGACACATCAATATGGTAAAGGATTTAGCAAAAGAAATTTGGCTTATTTCCGCCAATTCTACTTGACAATCAGTGATATACGAATTTTGCAATCGCGATTGCAAAATCTTACTTGGACACATATAACAAAAGTTCTTCGTGTGGAAGACTCTACTGCAATTCGTTGGTATCTCGAAATGGCTTCAAAGGAAATGTGGAGCGTGCGTACGCTCGACCGCAATATTTCCACTCAATACTTTGAACGTCATTTTGTGCAGCCTTCGCTTCCTATGACAGAGACTGAACCACATCAGTTTGAACTATTGAAAAGCCCTGTTGTGGCAGAGTTCTTAGGCTTCAAGCAGGATGATTCTTATTCTGAGGAAGAGTTGGAGTCTGCCATCATCACCCACCTGCAGGAGTTTATGATGGAGATGGGACGAGGCTTTGCTTTCATGGGACGCCAGCAGTTGGTACGCACAGATACACAGGATTATTTCATAGACCTTGTGTTCTATAATGTCGTGCTGAAATGTTATGTCCTCATAGACTTGAAACTTGGTGCTATCACCCATCAGGATGTGGGACAGATGGATATGTACGTCCGTATGTATGATGAGTTCAAGCTTACGGAAGGTGACAATCCAACCATCGGCATCGTGCTTTGTTCAGAGACGAGCAAGGATATTGCACGTTATTCCATCCTCAAAGATAATGACCATCTCTTTGCAACAAAGTACAAGACTTATCTGCCGACAGAAGAACAGCTTCGCACGGAGATAGAACGCCAGAAGCAATTGTTCTATTTGCAGCATGAAGGTAAGGCAAAACATAACAATAATAAATGACAAGGAGAAACAAGATATGAATGAACCAAAAATAAGATTTCAAGGATTTGAGAGGGAATGGAAAAGTGGAAAAATAGAAGAAGTTGCGGCTTTGCAAGGAGGCTATGCTTTTCAGTGTTCCTCGTTTTGTAAAGATAGAGTCCCTATTGTTAGAATTGCAAATATTTTACATTCTGGAGAGATTGAGGGAAGCCATATAAGTTACCTATAGATGAAGGACAGGTCAGATTTGCTGCGGAAGATGCGCACAAAGATTGATCGGTTAAGGTTCAACATTAAAATGAGTTGACAATGAACAATGAGAATTTAGTATATAGCCATACAGCATATTTTAATATTTTGAAGACTCGTGGAATGCAAGGACTTCAAAAGAATATGCCGTTGTGGAAGTTCAAGCTATCAGAAGAAGAGTATGAAGCTTTGAAACAAACGCTAAGATGTCATACAAGCGACCTCGCCAGATATGGTGAGGAAGCCGCTTTGTGCTATGCTGAATGGTGGCGAAGAGACTATCGGGGGTCTATCCCATCCAAAGAGGATGTTGCTATGGGTATAGGCTTGCATAGGCGTTTGGGGGATGACTTGTATATGGCTGCCAGAAAAGCTTTGCAGAAGCATGGGTACGCATTCCTGCATTCTTTGAAAGGTACAGAGTATTTCCGTACTCTATTGAATCAAGGTGGACTTCCTGTCAACTATATTAAGAACAGTGGCAATATTGGCTATTTCTCTAAATTCTTGAAAGAGTTGGTGAGCGAGTTGTCTTCAATCAATCTTGACTGGAATGAGGTGGATAGTTCTATCATACAGCAGTTTAACTGTATTTCATATTTGGGTAAGGCTTTTAGAAATGAAAACATATATGATGTTTCCATGCAGATAGCCCATGCCATCATCGTGGGAGAAAAAGAACTTCTCCCTTATGATGATACAGATGTCTCGCTCGCAGAGCTTACCAAGTCTTTGGAAACCGCATATAGTCGAGCTAAAGCTCAGCGCAAAACACGCCCTCTGTCCTTGCATTGGAAGCTCAGAACTTTTGGACAGGGACAAGGAAAACTTTACGTCAATATGGAAGTTGTCAAGGATATTTCGTCTGATTCCATACCAGGTTTAAATATAACTACGTGCTATTCCTTCGATGTGTTTGTTGCAGGAACGCTTGTAGGTAAGTATGTGAGAAAAGATAATGTTAGAGACGAAGAAGGTAATGTCCTGTATGCTGTGTATACTCGCATTACAGTGGGTATGCAGAGCGATATCTTGTGGACTGGTGAGCCTGTAGTAGAGGTGAAGGTAAGATGTGACAACGATGATCGACTATTCTTGACTATTGCAGGTTGCTATCCTCCAAACTTTTACTATCCGCAGGTATTCCAGATGTTGGATGACAATCTCTATAGTATGTCAGAAACTGCCAATGCAGAGAATAACGTAGCAATATTTTCTCATGAGTGGAAAAATGGCAAATCCTTGCCTATAACCATTTGTGACAAAGAACTCTATTATAACGCATTTACGGATGAGTTGGATTTACAAAACTCTGAAACAGGTGAAGATGTTAAGTTGACCAATAACTTTACGCCATATACCGTAGAGTTTTCTGGCAATTATATTTCTTGGGTTGAAAAGTCAAACTATAAATTGCTTTCAACTATACCTTTTGTTCGTGTGTATGACCAAGAGAAAAATCGTGTTCACAACTCCACAGTAAAATATAGATTCAGAAACGACATCTATATAAAATGGCGTAGCTTGAAATCTTCCTGTGTCTTCCCTTGCGGATTGGTTGATATTCGTGTGGAATTACCCGATGGGCATATTGTTACGGAAACTTTCTATTCAATAGGAAAATTGAAGTTTACTTCTGATAATGAAAGTGTCTTCTCGACGAACATCATTTGCTCGTGTGGTGCGGATATGCTTCCTAAAATTAATACGCCAGAGGGAGTTGGTATTACGAAATTAGGAACCAACAAATGGATGGTTAAGCGAAGTAAGGACAGTAAGTTTACACCATCTGTATGTGATTTCAGTCTTTACTGTGCTGGAAATCCAACTTTGCGTTTGTCCATAGCTATTCCTTTTGATGGAGTAACCGTTACGGATATAAAAGGAAATATCGTACCAAATGGAAAGATTGTTTCATTGGCTAACTTGACAAACTTTTGTGTTGTAAGCCATGGTTGTTATGGTAAAAAACGCAATATAGATGTGTCATATGTTTCTGATAAGGTTGAAGATTATAGCTTATTGAAACATTTACGTAGTAAGGTGATAGATGGGTTGGTATCTCTCGCTGACTATAATGACCTTATTGTTCGCATGTTTAATCTGTATGGCGCTAATAGTTTTGACCGTTCCAGTTCCGTAGCCATGAATATTTATGGTACAGAGATATTCATTAGAAAATTCGTATTGGAGTCAACCATTGAAGACGGAAAAATAAGGGTCATCGACAGCACAGAAGAAGATACTGATGATTTTCTCTATGATGGCGAAGTTTATGCGTTTCCTGTTGGAGATGAACTTTCATCAGAAGACTTCTTTGTTGTAAAATTGGAGCGATTAGATAATTCTGAGAATCTGTTCACATTCCCAGATGACTTTAATCAACAAGAGGTCGTTGTATTTTCGGGTCCAGAGGCAAAGCGTAGGATGATTCCAAAATATTACAATAGGGAGGCTTATGATTTTGATAAACAAGAAAGAACAGAACGTTCTTCAAGCAATACAAAAGATTGGTATGAGGCTTTGAAAAATGAGGATGTCATGATGGGCAAACATTGGAAAGGTGTATGTAAGGCATTTGACATCTGTAGTCGATATAATTTGCCTTTCCCAACGTATAATGGATTAAAGCCACTTGGGCGCAACTCCAAATTGTTGGCAAAGTTTGTCATTGCCATGTGGCTTAACGAGTACAAGGATGTCTTGTTGCAAGATATTGACAGGTTTGAGCAAGAGATGATTGTTGCAATTCATTGGATTCCTGCCAAAATTTGGGAGGAATGTATTGATGAATTTTTGGCAAGTGTTCCTGAAGCAATACAGCCTATAATGTTTGGAAAAATGCAGTCTTTGGTGGAACTGTTGCAAGAATTGTTTAATTCGACAGTGTCTACAGACATAGCGCAAGCTTTTGCGGCTTTCCTTGTTTCTGGTAATATTGATGCAGAAAGAGCGTTTAACATTGCAGATATCAATGCTTATTGTGCAAAAATACATGGTTTGTCTGATACGAATAAAGACTTGCCGATTGCTAAATTTTCATTGAGCAATGCTTATTACAATCAGGGTCAAAAATTGTTGCCTTCATATAGGGTTATGATGGAGGCTGCTATGTGTGCTGCAGAAAATACTTGTCTTCAAGAGAATCGCATAGATTTGTTCGCTTGGGAAAATAGGGAGTTTGCTCGTATTGTCAATTTCTACAGAAAGTATTTCAAAGAGACATATAGCGACATTTTCTTCAAAACGGTTAAATATATTAATACATTAAATAGATAAGATATGAATTACGCAGATTTCTATACATCCGCAGAAAAAGTGCTTATAGACTCCTTGGTATCTCTCTGGCTCGGAGGTAAAGCCAAGGAACAGGCATATATGCGCCATATTTTATCAAAGGAAGAACCTTTGATGGCGGAACCTGTGTTTCAATCTATATTTCCTTGGGAAAGTAGCAAGGAAACCTTTGGTGAGCATGCAACAAAATTGCATATACTATCCCCTTCTTTCGTGGAGGCTTTGGGTAGTGACAAGGTTGATGAGGAAATGAGATTTCCTATGAGTCGTTGCCCTTATAAGCATCAGACAAAGAGTTGGAAAACAATGCTGTCTGGTGAGGGCAAGACGATAGTTGTAACCTCTGGTACTGGTTCAGGTAAAACGGAGTGTTTTATGATACCAGTTCTTCAAGATATTGCAAATAGAAATGAGAAGGATTGTGTACAGGCAATTTTTCTTTATCCTCTTAATGCCTTGATGAAGAGCCAGCAAAAGCGTATTCATGCTTGGTGCAATGCTCTTCCCAACAAAATCACCTATGCCATTTATAATGGTGATACGGAAAAGGATAGAAGAACAGTAAACTTTACTTCTAAATTCTTCCCTCAATTAGTAACTCGACCACAGATTCGTGAAACTCCTCCACAGGTGTTATTTACGAATCCGACGATGCTTAATTATATGTTGGTTCGTGCCGAGGATAAGGCTATTTTAGAGAAGTCAAAAGGCAAGCTAAAATGGATATTGCTTGATGAAGCTCATACCTATACTGGTTCTTCTGCTGCGGAATTGTCATTGCAGTTGAGACGTGTCCTTGATGCTTTTGGGGTAACGATTGACCAGGTGAACTTTGCTGTAACATCTGCTACGATTGGTGATGAAGATGATCCTGCGGCAGAACAGAAACTAAAGACTTTTGTTTCACAATTAACAGGAAAGCCTGCTGAAAGTATTGTTGTTATCGGGGGAAAGCGAATCATCCCAGAAATGGATGAGACTAAAGCTTCCCAAGCGATAGAGAACGTTAATGCTAAATATGGAACTCATATTTCACTTGCTGATATAGAAAGACTTCGTAAGAAGTTGAATGCCAATCCTGTGCTTTCTACAAAGCAGATTGCTAAACAACTGGATACCCTTGTAAGTAAAGATACTTTGAAATCGCTTGAAGTAATAAACGTTTTGGGTGATAAAGTGGATGGATTGAATAAGGCTGATGGTGGAAAGACGGCATTGTTGCCTTCAAGAATCCATTATTTTATACGTTCAATCAACGGCGTATATGTTTGCGTAAATCCAGAATGTAGTCGACATAAGAAGATAAGATTGGGGATAGGTAGCTTAACTACTTATCAGAACACGAATTGTCCAGTATGTAAGTCAAAAATGCTGGAAGTAGCAACCTGTCCTTCATGTGGAGGCTTGATTGTCGTAGGAGAAAACAGCACCTCTGATGGATTCAGAATGCATGTAAATACAGTGGACTTGGATAATGGAGTGTTCTTTGATACGGATGAGGACCTTGTTGAGAGCGAAGGTCTCATAGAAGAGGACAGTAGAGTTAGACAGGAAGCGGCAGGATATACGTCATTCTATTTTGCCAAGCCGTCTAAACCATGTTTGCGACACCACACCCATGTGGAAAAACATATCTTTAATCTTGAGAAGAACAAGATAGAGATAGCACCAGATGATGCAGACAAAGCCGCTGTGTTTGAATCTTTACGTCATTCAGAAAACAATAAGGACTTATGCCCTTATTGTGGTAATTCCTTAGGGCATGTTAATTATCTTAGAGCAAGTGCTACCCAAATGGGACGTGCATTGGCAACCACAATCTTGGACAATGCAGAAGGATTGAAAAATACAGATTCAGAAATCCTGTATAAAGGTAAAAAGTATATTGCTTTTACAGATAATAGACAAGGTTCTGCTCGAACAGCTATGGGGTTAAACCAAGATGTAGAACGCACTTGGATTCGTTCCAGTATTTTCCATAAGATGGCTGATATGAGACTTGAAAATATTGACCCATCAGGCTTGACGGCTGATGAGGAAAAAACATATCAATTTTTGAAAGGTCAGCCAAAGGAACTACTTCCACCTGCGTTTGTAACTGAGTTGTCACGTCTGGAAGCTAAGAAAAGTGGAAAAAAGGTTATCCCTGCTCCACCAGAAGTTTCATGGGATGAAATTAGTAGAACGTTAGAAAATAATACTGACTTTAGAAAACTTTATAAGCATATTAATGAGGCACGTGGAGGAAAAGGTGCAGAAAACTCGACAGTCTATCTGAGAGCGTTATTGATAGACCAATTTGGGTGGATTCCAAAGCGAGCAAATTCTATGGAAACCATGGGATTTGTAAGACTGGTATATCCTGACTTGAAGAAGGCAAAATGCCCAGAAATTCTTTTGTCAAAGGGATGTAAAGATGAAGATTGGCAAGACTTTTTGAAAATTTGCATCGATTATGTTATTCGTGGCGGCAGACATTACATGATGGCTGGTGAAGTCAAAACCTATTTGACGCAGAATGTCTATATGTCTGAAATCTATCCAAAGGATTCTGATAAGCGTATAAAAAGTAAACCTGTTAGCAAATGGCCTGTTGTGAAACAGAGAATGGATGGAACAGTACAGGATGATCAAAATAGATTGGTACTTCTTATTTGTGCTGTTTTAGGTTATAATGATGCAGAACAGATTGATGATGGCAAAGTTGCAATTATCAATAGTCTCTTGGATAAAGCATGGGGATTCCTGACATCTAACATTCTGGAACCTGTAGATACAGAAAGTAAGGGATATATGTTGGATTTGATAGGAAATAAGGTCAAATTGCAATTAATAGAAAAAGGTTACCTTTGCCCTGTGGATAATGTCGTCGTAGATGTGACCTTCCATGGCTACAGCCCTCGAATGAACGGCTATATAGGGAAAGAAAACTTTGATAGATTCAAGGTTGTAACAACATTTGAATATCCATATTTCCCATTCAAGTCGGCTGAGCTGGACGACAAGAAGATTGCTGCATGGATTGATGAAAATTTGGTCTCTCAAAAAGAACATGGTGTCTATACAGGTTTGCATGAGAGAGTTTATTCCCAGAAGCCAATCTTTATTTCTGCAGAACATTCTGCACAGCAATCTCGTGAAGATTTGGATAAATATGAAAAGGAATTTAATGAGGGACATCTTAATGTGTTGTCATGCTCGACAACAATGGAGATGGGTGTAGATATAGGTGGTATAAGTGAGGTGGTTATGAATAATGTACCACCAAAATCTGCCAATTATCTACAACGTGCAGGTCGTGCAGGTCGTAGAAGCGAGTCAAAGGCTTTGGCTCTGACTTTCTGTGCTCCTAATCCAATAGGTGCAAACACGTGGAAGCATCCTGATTATCCAATTACGCATTTAACGGAGACACCTTTGTTGAAGTTGGAAAGTCGACAACTGATTCAACGTCATGTTAATGCTATGGTGTTTGCTGATTTCGTGTCTTTGCAGGGTGGAATAAGGGTTACTGCCAATATAGGAGATTTCTTTGTTGCTATCGATGGACTATGCTATTTGGATAAGTTCCTGAATCATATTGATAATATTATTGGTGGTAACAGAACTGACCTTGAAGTATCATATAAGTCTTTGGTAAAAGGTACGGCATTGGATAACGTACCTTTGTCAGATGCTATTTTCTCTACGAAAAAAGATATTTCAACTGTTCGAGGACTTTACCAAGCACGCATAGACAGTTTGGATAAAACGATAAAAATGTTAGAAGAAGAAGGTGATAATGGTATTGCACTAAAATCAGTGTCACATCAAAAGGATAACTTCCTTTCAACTTCTCTCTTGACTTATATGGCAGAACATTCATTCTTGCCAAGTGCTGGCATTCCGACAGGTTTGGTGCAATGTATGTTGGGTAAGGGTTATGATGAGAATTCTCCTACCATGCATTTAAGCCAAGCTATTTCTGCCTATGCTCCTGGCAAGCAAGTAGTGAAGAATGAATGGATATATCAGCCTGCTGGAATTTTAATGAAAACGAAGTATGATGATAATACGACAAGATACGTACTGCAAAATTGTACGCATTGTGGTTATACTGTTATTCGACAAGGTAATGTCCTGAACGATTGCCCAAAATGTGGCAAGGAAAATTCAATGCATGGAATTAAGGACATGAGTATTTCGACAGAGCAACGTTTTACAGAAGTGGTTGAGCCTGTGGCATTCAGTGTGGCATTTGGTTCAAAGCCAACTCGAAAAATGAATGCACAAGGAGAGATGAGCTTTGTTCAACCTGTACTTTTAAAAATGGATCCATGGCAGGAAAAGACTTCTGCTGCCAAAATGGTTGTGCGGTGCTCTACAAACGAGTCTGAAATATTGTTCTTTAATAGAGGTAGAAGTACCTTTGGTTTTGCTTTTTGTCCTTATTGTGGTAGGATGGAATATGAACAAAGTCCTGATTACTCGGATAATATCCTTGTAGGTCATAAACATTTATCTACAGGTCTTCCATGTCCTGGAGGTGAGGCAAATGGCAGAAATATTAGAAGACATGTTCTGCTTGTAGGTCGTTATCAGACAGATTTCGTAGAAGTTAAATTCTATGATGCAGCAAATGTCTTGGTGAGAGATAGTGAAACGCTATATTCATTGGGTGTCGTCTTGAGTAGAAAACTAACAGAATTGTTGGGCGTAAATGATAGAGAGATTGATTTTGGTTATAATGAGGCTAGTCATTCTATCTTCATTTATGATACGGCTCTCGGGGGAGCTGGCTATTCTCCACTTTTCCGTGAGTATAAAGACAAGGTGTTGGAAAAAGCTTATGAAGCATTAGCGAAGTGTGATTGTGAGCGTTCTTGCACCAAGTGCTTGATTGACCGCAGATCTCAGTGGTATATCAATTACTTGAACCGTCAAAAGGCTTTAGAGTGGTTAGAAATGGAGCGCAATTCAAGAGTAGCTCCAGAGTCAATCGTGTCTGATATTCCTGATGCTTCCGCAGTAACAACTGATTTTGCGACGGAATTCTACCAACTTACTCGCAATGATAACGTGAAGTCTTTAAAAGTCTTTGTGGATAATGAGTATGATAGTTGGCAACTTGATGATTTTTCTTATGGAAAATTGTTGAGTGAACTTTCTCTTTCTGGTGTTGATGTGGCTTATGTTTTGAACAAGAACATACAGTTATCGTCATGTTCCGCTTCCTCAAAAGCTATTTTAATGGCAGCACTTTTTAAGAACAGGTTCGAGTATGTCAAGGTTGGGCTGAAAGAATCATTGAAACCATTACTTGCCGTAACGTTCAGTGATGGAACGAGCAAGATGTATTTTGGTGAAAATGTCGATGTCTCTTTGAATGCTAATTGGGGTGATGGAGATGTGTTCTCTTCTTTAAGTGATATTCGGATGGAATATGTTCCGATTAATCCGTCCGATATTTTGTCAGAAATGAATGCAGATGATGGCTCTATTATGTTTGACGCTCGTATCTTGGAAGATTGCAGAGTTAACAATTTGTGCGAAAAGTTGCTGAAATACAAATCTGAGAAATGGGATAGAATTATTCTAAGTATGAGAGGAAAGAATGTTTCAGTGACCTATTCTGACCGTTATTTGGTCACTCCGTTGGGTTGCATCCTTTTGGCCCATTTCATTGCGGATGTTCAGCAAAAACTTCAACTCAATATAGTTTCGTTGAATATCTATGTTAAGAAGCCTAACGGTGATGCCTATGGTAATCAAAGGATTGGCTTGGAAAGAGAATACGGAGACAATGTTGCCAGAAACAGTTTCATGGAAGATGCAATCAGGGAGATAGCTGGCATAACTCCTGAAATTGTGGATTACGGCTATATAGAGCATGAACGCTGTATGTCCATAAAAACAGCAGACGAGGAACTTTGTATTCGTCCTGACGCAGGTATTGCTCATGGATGGAATTTGTTTGGAAGAAGCAACTCTGACTGTACGGACGATGACTTTAGATACGATTGGGATATGGATGTTCCATTGTATAATAAAAAGAAAAATTACTCTGGAATCTTGTATACGATTTCATATAATAAGCTATAATAAATGAATTGATGCAGAAAGACTGCACAGAGTTAAATTAATTTTGCAATTAAAATAGTGCGATATGGAGAAAATTGCAATAATATGTTGGAATACCCATGACAGGAAATGACCTTCGGGAAGCGAAGGAAAGTCTCAGTATGGGGATTCCTATGAAAACAAGATAGGGTTTGGGCATGAGGATTGGCTTTTGGATGACTCACGTATTTATGAGTCTGATAGTTATCATTATGCCTTTTTGAAACCAATGAATGTTGATAGTGGTAAGCATATAGGTATGGAGTATGACATTCATTTGTTTACCAATATCTCCTTGCAAGCAGAAAGTTCGCGATTGATAGAACTGATGTAACTACTCAGCACCCCTATAGAAAACTTCTCGTTAATAAAGCATAAACTTGATTTTGCTTATTTTCTTCATCATTACAAACTTTTTAATGATTGAGTCGATGAGGACGTAGGCTGTTTAAAACAGTTCATTTAACGAGTTCTTTTCCGATGATGCCTCCAACATGTCTCCTTTGTCTATTATCGCCTTTCAACAGATTATCTGCCAGGAGATGCGTTTTTGCATTCCCCGTAAGTCAAAAGTCTGCGTTAATGGATGTAAATCGTGATTTTGCCATGTGGAGAAAAATGCTTATCTTTGCACCAAAAAAATGGCAAGCGACTGTACTGACATAGATGTTGTTTTGCGCCAGATAAACCAGCGTCTGCGCAAACTTGAGAAGTCCGACTCCGAGAAGACTGAGGAGATCGGACGCCTCAACCGTGTCATTAACCAGAAGGACGTGGAGATACATAATCTAAAGACAGAACTTGCTTCCACAAAGGCAGAACTTGCCGTTGCTAAAGAGCGCATCAAGGAACTCGAGGGAGCTGATGACGATACATCAAGTACACCAGGAAAGCCCGAGAAAAACAGCAGTAACAGCAGTATCCCTCCATCCCAAGAAAGTATCGCTTCCCGTGAGCTGCGCAGGACAAAGTCTCTTCGCAAGCCAAGCGGAAAGCCGAGCGGTGGACAGCCTGGCCACAAGGGTCACACACTGCAGACTATAGCAGAACCAGACGTAATTGTAAAGCACGAACCAGTCTATTGTAAATGCTGTGGTCGGCTCTTGATTGATATACCATGCCAGAAGATCCGTAAGACACAAATTGTTGATATCAAGGTGGTCGTAGAGACCTGCGAGGAACAGTATTACGAGAAGGTCTGTGAATGCGGTTGCGTAAACAACTGCGAAGCTCCCAACTGTCGTATCAAGTATGGTGACAACCTCCGTGCACTGGTGACATACCTTAATGTAGTGCAGTGTATTCCGTTCAAAAGGATTGCAGAACTTATATCCGACCTGTCCGGCCAGAATATAAGTGAGGGTACAGTGCAGAACATACTCAAAGAGAATAGCGGCAAGGCAGACTGTGCATATGAGGAAATACGCAAGAGGCTGGAAACAGCGTCTGTCGTAGGAGCCGATGAAACTGGTGCTACGGTAGGAAAGCATCTGCATTGGAACTGGATATTCCAGAACGACCTGCTTACATACGTGTTCCAGTCAGAATCGCGAGGTCAGAAGGCCATAGATTCCAGGTTTCCAAAGGGACTTCCCTATTCGACACTTGTGACTGACAGACATCAGAGCTACTTCAAGATGAATGTTAAGGACCATCAGGTCTGCCTGGCTCATCTTCTTAGGAATGCAGAGTATCTGAACGAACTGGATCCAAACCAGAACTGGTCACGGAGATTCATCCATCTGATAGAACACTCTATAAATCTCAGAAGAGAGGACAACATTACCTCTAGAAAGATAAAGGTACTGAAGACAAAGATGAAGAACCTCTTGGGTGAAAGCCTCACGCATTTAGATAACGAGTTTGAGAAATTCAAGAGGGGTATCCTTAAAGTCAAAGACTACCTATTTACCTTTCTCTCCAATCCAAGTGTGCCTTACGAGAACAATGCCAGTGAGCGGGGAGTTAGGAAAATCAAGATAAAGCAGAAAGTCAGCGGTTGCTTCCGAACAGACAGCGGTGCCGATGATTTTGCCAAGTTGCACTCCATTGCTGAAACTGCTATGAAGAACGGAAATTCTAAATTCAATGCAATTCTTGCTGTAGTACAACAGTAAGACGATTACTCATGCCCATAGGGGTGCTGAGTAGTTACGAACTGATAATTGATAGTTAATAATAGTTAAGGATTGATGGCTTCGTCATTCTTGATGATTCCCAATAGAAAAATCCCTGCTGTAGGAAAGGCTTCCTATGGCAGGGATTTTTATTTGAACAAAAAAGCAGTGAAAACTTTGGTCGTTTCAAAATAAAGCCGTAACTTTACACATGTAAACTGGTTAAATTTCATTGCATGATGAAACAGCAAGTAAAACAAGTACCATACGGAGTATCTGATTTTGCCACGGTGATGAGTCAGAATCTATATTATGTCGATAAGACGATGTTTTTGCAGAGCTGGAGAAGCAGCCTCGCAATCTCTTCTTCGTCCGTCCCCGTCGTTTTAGAAAAAGCCTGTTTCTCAGTATGCTCTACTCTTACTATGACTGTAATCAGAAGGAGAGTTTCGAAAAACTCTTCGGTAGTTTGTGGATAGGGCAGCATCCTACATCCCTGCAAGGAATTTACCAGGTATTGTTCTTGGGTGATCTACCAGTTCATGATAGATTTTTTTGTATTTTTTGAATAGCTTTGGATTGGATTTCTTCCATTTCTTGATGACATCTTCTGCACTCCTGGAAGTAATGATTGTATAAATCATAAACTCGCAAAATAATTGTCAATATCATCATGCGACTTCAATGTGATACATTGTCCACTATGAATTTCTTCTCTCGCTTTGTCAAGCTTCGCTTGCAAATCGGGAGTAATCGCATTAGTTGATGTGCTCATATCCTTTGTTTTAAATTGTTATATGGAGCAAAGGTAATAAAAAATAATGAGAAATGAGGTGTTCTTATGATTTTTAACATAGACAATCACAATTATAGTTGTTTAGCAAAAGTTTCCTTCACAAAATTTGTGAATATCGAATTTAAATATTATCTTTGCAACATCCAACCATTATAAATAATATAGTTATGAGCAACGATAATAAAACAACAAAGGAAATGCGAGCAAACGAGATGACTCCAGCTTTTCCTACGCATCCAGGGGATGTTCTGAAGGATGAGATAGAATACCGTGGAATCTCTCAGCGCCAGTTGGCGGAGGAAATGGGGATTGCTTATTCTGCCCTGAACGAAATTCTGAATGCTCGTCGCCCAGTAACGGAAAAAACGGCCCTGCTCTTTGAGGCTGCACTTGGAGTGAATGCTGAGCCTTTGTTGAAAATGCAGATGAGATATAATCTGCAATCTACTAAAAATGATTCTACTTTTATGGCGAGATTGGCAAAAGTAAGAAGGGTGGCTGCAGCCTTGTAAAAACAGAAGATATGAATAGTGATAATATAGATTTTGTAACTTGTTGCATTGGCTACTTGTCTCGTTGCTTGGGATAATATAATCAGCAAGTATATCAACGTCTTAAGACTTCTGGTATACTTGCTGATTTGATTTTTTACACAGATAATCATAATGTAAAGAGTCTGATAACTCTATCTTTTATCACAAAACACCCATTTATAACTCTATCTTTTAACAAAGTTAACATAAAATAATTGCTTATCTCACTAATAATCAGTATTTTTGCGCATAATCTTTTAAAGGATCAAAAAAACTAAGAATATGGCTAGAGCAACAGGTTCAATCAATTATTTGGAGCATCGCACGCCCTTGAAGGACGAAAGCGGTAAGTATCAGATACATCCGATGTTCGTGAAACAGGATGTCGTTGACAGGGAGAAGATGGAAAAGCGTGTTCGCGATCATTGTGCGATGAACGTTTCGTCCTTTATCTCCGCATTGGAAACGCTGGAGGATGAAACGCTTTACGCCCTGGCGGATGGCAACGAGGTGAGGGTAGGCGATATGTTTATCGTCAAGCCTAAGCTGGGGATGGTGAAGCATAAGGACAAGAATGGAATCGAATGGAAAAGGACCTATCATGAGGGGGATCTGATTCCAGCCAATGAGGTGGATATCTGCGGCTTGGAAATTCAGCCCACGAAGGAGTTTTTGGAGAGGCTGAAGCGCCACTCTAATGGTTGCAGCCGACAGTATTGGAGTGTGAAATCTACTCCAAAAGAGGCGGATAAGGAGTTTGCTGATATTGTAGAGATTTGTCAGCAGCAGGGTTATATCACGGTGAAGGATATGATTCGTGAATTCGGTGTCACCCGCTATCATGCCAATAAGGTGTTGAATGATCTCTGTGAGGAACCGGCTGCCAGAATGTATGCTACCAAGGAAGGTCCTATAACGCTCTATCGTTTGTGGAAGAAGGAGTAACTATGACGTAGTTGTTGAAACGGCTCTTTAGGTTGACGGAATCGTTTCCTTAACTTGAATGAAGCGTCTCTTCTCGTTGAATGAAGCGTCTCCTTAACTTGAATGAAGCGTCTCTTCTCGTTGAAGGATGCGTATCCGAGAGTTAAAAGAAGCGTTTCCTGGAGTCAGAACAAGCGTCTTTTAGAGTACAAGCATATACCTTCTCAGACATTGCCACTAGGCTCAGCAGCTCTGCCGAGCCTAGTCAGCAGGTCTGCTGACTGCAGTCAGCACCTCTGCTGAGCCTAGTGACAACACCTTTTAGTCGTACAGCTATAACCTGTTTAGTTGTACAACTGTATACCCTATAGTTGTACAGCTATAACCTCTTTAGTCGTACAACTATACACTTTTTAGTTGTACAATCGTAAAATGATGATACTTCTATGATATATTGGGTGCTCTTATTCAATCCAAACATACAGTATCTTCCTTTTATAACGTTCGTTTGCTTTTGTTCTATTTCAACGAACGAAATGAGGAAAAGCAGCTTCTCCTAATTCTGGCGCATATTCAAAACCTTCGTAACTGAAGCCTGCCAGTTCCTCTGGAGTAAGAAGCTGATTATTCAAGATATATCTCACCATGGCTCCACGGCAAGATTTAGCCCATACAGCCTGCATCTTCAATCTGCCGTCTTTCTGGCGGACATAAAAGAGTGGCTGAATGACCTTTATCTCCTGACAGACTCTCTTCCAATCGAACAGATGTTCATATTCCTCTGTAGAAAGATGGATGAGTATACCATCATCAGCTTTCACACTATCGATGAGAACATCTGTCAGTTTGTCTTTCCAGAACTGATTGATAGGCTTGTCGTTTGTAGCTTCGAGCGATACGCAATGCTCCATACGATAAGGTACAATGCCATCCAACGGTCGAAGCAATCCATAAAGGAAGCAGGTAATCCAGAGATGTTTCTGGGCATACTCTAACGACTCCTCGCTCAAAGAACTGGCACGCAAATGTTTGTATGCCTGACCATTGTAAGCCAGGATAGCAGGCATCTTTTCGGTTGCCATAAAATCATGATATCGCTTCCAGTTCGTCATTGCAATCTTGCTGCTGCAATCCAGTTGCTTAGCCAATTCCTCTACATTCATCATTGCCATTTCTTTGGCCAAGTCATTGGCAACTGATTGGAATAGTGGCACGGAGATAGGCTTCCTGTCTGCCTTCTCAAACATGATTTTGGCATTTGCCAATAATATCTGCATAATAATCAATCTTTTGAATTGTACTTGCAAAGATAAAAAAAAATCAATATACAATGCTAAATAGCCAAGAAAAATCCCATAAAATTAAAATTTTTTATAAAACGAGTATTATATAGTACTTTTTCTTGTGTAATCTATAAATATTTGTTACCTTTGCCCCATGAAAACATTATTAGACGTTCATACACATACAATAGCATCAGGTCATGCCTTCAGCAGTTTGCAGGAAATGACCTTGACAGCAAAGGAGAAAGGGTTGGATATCTTGGGAATCACAGAGCACGGTCCCAATATCCCGGGTACCTGTGATCCTATCTATTTCAGAAACCTTCATTGTGTTCCACGCCAGCTCTATGGAATCAAATTGATGCTTGGAGCAGAACTCAACATCCTCAATACGAAGGGAGATATCGATCTCGACGAGGATTACTGGCGTATGCTGGATATCCGAATAGCAGGCATCCATAGCCTTTGTTGGCAGGGAGGAAGTAAGGAGGAGAATACGCAGGGTGTCATCAATGCCATGCGCAATCCCTTCGTGCAGATTATCTCTCATCCCGGCGATGGTACGGCAGAACTGGATTTCGAGGAACTCATGAAAGTTTCCAGGGAGACGCATACCTTGCTTGAAATCAACAACCATTCCATGGCTCCCATCCGCCACAAGACGGTGGCTGCTCCCAATAATCTGGAACTGCTGGAACTTGCCAAGAAGTATGAAACTCCAGTCATCTTCGGAAGTGATGCCCACTTCTCTACGATGATTGCCGACTACAGCAACATTATGCCACTGGTAGAAAAAGCAGAGTTCCCGGATGAGCTGGTTCTCAACTATCAGCCAGAGAAATTCATGGCTTACCTCAAGCCAACCCCTGAGAAATAGGAAAATTTAGTTTCACATTTCAATTTACATGACTATGATTATAGAAGAAATCATCAAGTATAATGAAAACTTTGTAGCCAGTAAGGCTTACGAAAAGTATCTTACGAGTAAATATCCAGACAAGAAACTTGCCATTCTTTCCTGTATGGACACCCGCCTCACTGAGCTTCTGCCAGCAGCTTTGGGCCTGAAGAACGGGGATGCCAAGCTCATCAAGAACGCCGGTGGACTGGTTATCAGTCCTTTCGACTCAGCCATGCGTAGTCTCCTTGTAGCCATCTACGAATTGGGTGTAGAGGAAATCATGGTCATTGCCCACTCCAACTGCGGTGCATGCCACATGAACGGACAGCAGATGAAGAAATTGATGCTCAAACGTGGCATCCATCAGAATGTTATCGATACCATCGGGCTTTGCGGTATTGACCTCGACCATTGGCTGGAGGGATTCCACGACACAGAGGATTCTGTAAGGAATACCATCAATACGATCCGTACACACCCTCTCGTACCAAAAGACGTCAATCTTCATGGCTATATTATTGACTCACAGACGGGCAAACTGACAGAAGTAAAATAGAATAAAGGTATTATTTTAATTAAAATACATAACAGCAGTTTGTTGTACTTTCACCTTCCCTCTATGATGCTCTTTCCAAGAAAGTAGCTTTCGTTACAGCCCCCACATATCATTCAGCATACTGATTGCTGATTCCGAGCGGAAGACATGATTGCGGAAGGTGATGATGCCTTCAAGAGCAAGATGGTCTTCGAAGGAATTCACCAGGAAATCTGCTTCGAGCAGAATGCGGTGGTCGAGGCTGGTTACATCCTTATAAGTATGATGATGGGCAATGAGCCAGCAGATTCTTTCTATCTGTGCGGCTGTGAATCCATCTACTTCTGACAGTACTTTTCTTGCCTCGTCAGGACCCAGTTCTTCCTGGTGCTTGCCATCGCAGTTGCCGTATCTGGCTTCTGAAACGTGAATGCCTACATCGTGAAGAATGGCTGCTGCTTCGAGCACGAAGAGGTCTTCCTCGTTCATTCCCTCTGCTATCGCAATCATACGGGCAAAGTCGTGCACCTTTACGAAATGCTGGATGCGAGGCGCATCGCCACCATCATATTTTATCATCGCCCTCATCAGTTGGGCGAGTATCAATTCCTTGTTTGTCATCATTTTATGTTTTAACCAATAAAAAGAATACTAATCGAAGAGTTTCTTCCAAATCCACAATACCGCTATGGCACCAATGACACAGAAGATGAAATTGGTAAGATAACCCTTGCCAAACAACTCAATGTTCAGCAGACTGCTGATGATGGCACCGGCATAACTGCCTACAATACCTATGAAGAGATTCATACAACATCCTTTGCCTTCGCCGCTCATGATGCGGTTGGCAATATAGCCAATGAAAATTCCCGTAAGGATTGGCCACGCTGTGAAATCTGCAATGTGTTCTAACATACTCTTTTGATTTTATTTTTTCTTGTTATCTGAACTTTCTGATAACTCTTGCCGGATTTCCCACAGCCATGGAGTCATCAGGAATATCCTTGACCACTACGCTGCCGGCACCGATTACGCAGCGGTTGCCGATGGTTACTCCAGGGCAGACGATGACTCCTGCGCCCAGCCAGCAATCCTCGCCAATGGTGATGGGGAAGCCTGTTTCTTCTGGCTTGCGTCGTTCCATATAATTGATGGGGTGGTTAGGGGTTACCAGCTGGCAGTTCGGACCTATCAGGGTGCGGTTGCCGATGGTAATCCAGCCTTCATCGAGCATCGTGGCGCCATAGTTGATGAATACATTCTCACCCACCTTGATGCCGTGACCATGGTCGCAGTGGAAGGGTGGACAGATGGTGGCTGAAGCTGGAATGCCAGGAATCAGTTCTTCGATAATGGTTCGATAGTCTTCATCAAACAGGGTTAGCGTCTGCAGGCGGCAGCAGAGACGGTTGGCGTGCTCTATGCTTTTCATGCCTTCCTTGTTGCTGAAATCATAGAGCTCGCTGTTTCTCATTTTTTCAAATTCTGTCATCTTTGTTCTCTATTGATGGATATAATCCAGAATCTGCTCTGCATGAATCTTGGTTTTGATCTCTTTAGGAGTGAAGATCTTCTCAATGACGCCTTCTTCGTTGACAAGATAGGTGGTGCGGAGGATTCCGATGGTCTTTCTGCCGCAGGTTACCTTCTCGCCCCAGCAGCCGAGTTCCTGCAAAAGGGTGGTCTCGGTATCGGCAATAAGAGGGAACTGTAAACCCTTGGCTTCGGCAAACTTCTTCTGCAAAGCCTGTTTGTCCTTGCTCACGCCGATAATCTCGTAACCGGCTGCAGCCAGTTCCTCCTTATGTGCTTGCAGGGAGCAAGCCTCGGCAGTGCATCCGCTGGTGTTAGCCTTCGGATAACTGTAGAGCACTATCTTGCGACCACGGTAGTCGCTTGCCTTTATCTCACGTCCGTCCTGGTCAATGCCAAGAATCTCTGGTATTTTATCTCCTATATTCATAATTCTATATTTATTAATTATATGTCTTGTTATGATGCAAAGATAATAAAAATAATGCGAACCGATGTGATTCTTATGATTTTTAACACAAATAATCGTTGTTTATCTTTCTACCTGGAAGTTTAAACGAATCTTTCTTTTGGATAAAAAAAGAAAAATATAGGGAGGATATTTGGTAATATGCTGATATTTACTTACTTTTGTGTGATGAACGTTCATGGTATGAAACAGGGAACGTGATACTAAACAGGTAAAAAAGGAAGAAAATGAAGAAGATATTTTTGTTTATATTATTCTGTCTTTCCGTATGCAGCATGTCGGCTTACGACTTTCTGCGAGCTGTGAAAGATGAGATTCCGGGAGGTTACAACTTCTGGGTTTATACGCCAGTAGATTATTTTTATTCGCAAGAGCAGACACCGGTCATCATCTTTCTGCATGGTGCCAGTCTTTGCGGCAAGAATCTGAATAAGGTGAGAAGATACGGACCGCTTGATGCCATCGTCAAGGGGCGCGATATCGATGCGCTGACCATCGTTCCGCAGAATCCGGGAGGAGCTTGGAATCCGAAGAAAATCATGGATATGCTAGACTGGGTGAAGAAGAATTACCCATGCGATTCTAATAGGGTTTATGTCTTGGGCATGAGCTTGGGCGGTTATGGTACCATGGATGTCTGCGCCACTTATCCCGACAGGATAGCTGCCGGCATGGCGCTGTGTGGCGGCTGTTCGTATAAGGATGTGAGTGGATTGGGCGATTTGCCTTTCTGGATTATCCATGGCACAGCAGATAGGGCAGTACCGGTAAAGCAATCGAAGGTGGTGGTAGATAAACTTGTGAAGGATGGCAAGGATACCCGATTGATATACGACTGGTGGAAGGGTGCCAATCACGGTACCCCTGCCCGCGTGTTTTATCTGAAGAAAACCTATCAGTGGCTCTTTTCGCACAGTCTATTAAATAAAGACAGACCCGTGAACCGCAACATCAGTATTACGATGAGCGATCTGGGCAGAGCATATGGTGATGTGAACCGAAATGCCCCTCAGCCAGAACTCATCGATGGTCCGAGTGTGATCAAGCAAGAGGGAAATGAATATTAAGGAATCAGGTGAACAGTTCTGCTACCTTCCCCAGCCAATTCTTATCAATATCATCGAAGGTGCTGAGGTGTTCGCTGTCAATATCCAGTACGGCGATTACCTCACCATTCCTGATAACAGGCACTACAATCTCCGAACGGGAGGCGCTGCTGCAGGCAATATGCCCCGGAAATTTCTCTACATCTTCTACCACGATGGTTTCCGCCTTGTTCCAAGCTGTGCCGCAAACTCCCTTGCCCCTTTTGATGCGGGTGCAGGCCAGCGGTCCCTGGAAAGGACCCAGCACAAGAGTTCCGTCGATGACCCGGTAGAAGCCCACCCACCAGAAGTGGAAGGTGTCCATGATGCATGCTGAAATATTCGCCATATTGGCGATGATGTCGCTTTCGCCCTCTATGAGCGACTTGAGCTGAGGGAGGAGCGTGGCGTAAAGTTCCTCCTTCGTTTCTCCTTTTATAATAAGATGTTCTGCCATGATGTCTTTTTATTTGATTAAATCCCTTTATGCGAATGATTTTTATGCCTTGCAAAGATACTGTTTTTTCTAAAATTAGGGACTTAGAATGGGTTAAATCTTCTAAAATTAGGGGCTAAGAATGAATCAAACCTTCTAAAATTAGGGGCTAAGAATAGGTTAGCCTGACTTAAACAAGATATTTTTCAGGTCTTTTTCTATGTTATCTGGCGTTTTTTTATTAATTTTGCAATCGAAATCATAAAAACAAACTATAATGAATACAAAAACTATTTTAATGGCTATGACTTGCCTTTGTACATTCAACAGCCTTCAGGGAAATGCTCAGGTAGCAGGAGGGAATACTTTGGTTGCTACTGCCATTGAGCAGCGAAGAGTCACTCTTCGTGACAGTATCTTGAACCATATTTCTGGTGCAAAGATTGCAGCGAAATCATTACAGATTAAGAACTTTGGAGCCAAGAACGATGGTAAGACCGATTGTCGCGCAGCTTTTGCCAAGGCCATCAAGAAGGCTTCGGCGATGAAGGGTGCCAAGATTGTGGTGCCTGCGGGTACCTATTATATTAAGGGACCTATCGTACTGGCAAGCAATATCTGTCTGGAACTGCAGAAGGGAGCTACCCTGAAGTTTGCGCCAGAAGAGAAGTACTATCCTATCGTTAATACCAGTTGGGAGGGAACTTTCCTCTACAACTATTCTCCTCTCATCTATGCCTATGGCTGTAAGAATGTTTCTATCATTGGCGAGGGAACCATCGACGGCAACGCCATGACTACCTTTGCCAAGTGGAAGCCTAATCAGAAGAAAGCGCAGCAGTTGAGCCGCAAGATGAATCACGAGGAAGTGCCTGTAAGTGAGCGCAAGTTTGGAGATGGCTACTGGCTTCGTCCTCAGCTCGTTCAGCTCTACAACTGCCAGGGAATTACCCTGGAAGGCGTGAAGATCACCAATTCTCCATTCTGGTGCATCCATCTCTTGAAAAGTGAGAATATCATCTGTCGTAATTTGCGATATGATGCCAAGCTTATCAATAACGACGGTCTTGATCCAGAGTGTTCCCGAAACATCCTGATAGAGGGCATTGCTTTTAATAATGGTGACGACAACGTGGCAATTAAGAGCGGACGTGACAATGATGGCTGGAATGCCAAGATGCCATCAGAGAACATCATCATCCGCAACTGTCATTTCAAGGGCTTGCATGCGGTGGTTATCGGCAGCGAAATGTCTTCTGGTGTAAGAAACGTAATCGTAGAGAACTGTGATTATGCTGGCTATTGCAAGCGTGGAATCTTTATCAAGACCAATCCTGATCGTGGCGGTTTTGTGGAGAATGTATTTGTAAAAAACTGTACGTTTGGTGATGTGGAGGATCTCTTCTACGTAACCAGCCGTTATGCAGGTGAGGGACAGACAAACCATCATTTCTCTACCGTGAAGAATATCTTCGTGGATGGTTTGAAGTGTAACAACGTGAGTGCTGCAGCCTTGGTTTTGCAGGGTACAGAGGCTAAGCCTGTTACTAATGTTTCATTCGACAAGATTGAAGTAAAAAATGCTAAGACAGGCATCAGCTTCGAGAATGTGCTGGGTGTGAACATGGGTGAATGCAGCATAGGCGGCAAGGTGGGAACTCCTACCCAGGATACTCCAAAGGATAAAGTTTTCGAAAGAAATAACAAGTAAGTTATTTGTTTTTCAATCTTTTTTCGTACTTTTGCACCATCAATTAAAATAAAGAAAATCCAGTTTTTTAAATGAAGTAAGAAAATGGCTGATAAAGATATGAAATGGAAGACGCTCTCGCAGAAATATCTGATAGAGAAGCCATGGCTCACGGCACGAGTGGATAAGGTGGAATTGCCTACGGGAGCCATTATCGATGAATATTACGTGCTGGAATATCCCGATTGGGTGAACACCATCGCCATTACGAAGGAGGGAGAGTTCGTCTTCGTTCGCCAGTATCGCTATGCGATAGGTAAGACGGTGAATGAACTCTGCGCAGGAGTGATAGAGAAGGGCGAGGACCCGATGGTGGCTGCCAAGCGAGAGCTGATGGAAGAGACTGGGTTCGGTGGCGGAAACTGGCAGAAGTGGATGACGATTTCAGCCAACCCAAGTACGCATACCAATCTTACCCATTGCTATCTGGCTACGGATGTGGAGCGCATGGATGTTCAGCATCTTGACCAGGCTGAGGATATCGAGGTTCGCCTCTTCTCCAGGGATGAAGTGATGGAAATGCTGGAGAAGGGAGAAATCTGGCAAAGCCTGATGGCGGCTCCGCTATGGAAGTATTTTGCGAAAGCAAAGTAAGCTGCAGGGCTTCATTTATAAAAGCCAAGTAAATATTAGACATTAAACAATAAACATTATAAAGATGGTAATAGATTTCGAAAAGATTGCTGAGGCTCACTTGGAGGGCTTCAAGGGTGGACAGGGTAAACTCGATACTCGTAACTATGTGGATGACAAGGTGAAGATTATGTATTCTACCTTGCGTCCGGGTGCATCAACTGGTCTTCATACTCATGAGGGCAACTGCGAGATTATCTATGTGGTAAGCGGCACTGCTACTTTCCATTATGATGATGCCGTAGAAGAGGTTCGCCAGGGACAGGTGCATTATTGTCCTATGAACCATGCTCATTATATGGAGAATCTCACAGATCATGATCTGGTGTATCTCGCCATTGTGCCTGAGCATCATTAATATCCCTGGAGTATCAGGGAAAATCACATCATGTTCCTCCTGAGGAAAATGAAAAAAGAAAGTCCAACTCGGATGCCTCTTATAAAAAGGCTCCAAGCTGGACTTTCGTCATTCTTATCTCTCTCTCTCTTATGTTGCTATAGTCATCTGTTTTTTATCTAAAAGAATATGCTGCTGATTATAGTTTCTCGCAGAACTCGATTTTCTCCTTGTTTGGACCTTCGATGGTGAAGAACTTTACGCCGTTCTCCCAGAATGGAAGACCATTTACCTGCTGATCCAGCATCTTGAAGGTGCCAGCTTCCTTCACTACCAGGAAGAGATCGTCTATGTTCTTTACATCGATGGCGATGTGGTCGATGGCTCCATATTCCATCTTTGCCTGGTGGTTCTGATAGGTCTCGATGATGAGATTGTGGAGCTGGAGGAAGGCTACTTCCTCGGTGCCGTTCACTGTGCGGAGGGCTGTTTCGAAGCCCAGGGCATGATAAAACTCAATGGTCTTGTTGATGTCGTTGGTAGGAATGCCGATATGCTGCACGCCTGTTGTAAAATCTTTAATCTTCATAATGAATTTGTGTTTAGATGATTGTTATGATAAAACTTTCTGTGTTTTTTTGAAGATTTAGAAGCGGATGATTTCTGCTCCAATCTGGAAATAACTCTCGTTGCTCTGCGGATTCCACATGCCCTTGGCATAAACCGGAACGGTGTAGTTGCCGAGCTTGAGGTCGTGGGTGGCTTGCAGCGATACGTGAACGATGCCTGCCGTGGTTCCGAAGAAGTGGGCATCCTCGCCAGCTCTGTTCAGGGCAAAGGCTCCACCTACTCCTGCATCAACCTTCCAGCCATCCTTCTGGTAGATAGGGTATTCCGCATAGGCGAAGGTGGAATATTTCTGCTTGGTATTATCGCTGTTGCGGTCGCGTCCGAAGACTACCGTTGACCAGCTCAGGAGCAGTGGAAACTTCTCGTCCTGAAACCGGTAGCTCAATGTAGCATCGAGAAATCGGCCCGTGGTATGGGCAGAGTAGTTCCAGTATTCCTTATTATTATAGGTGGCACCAGGGGAGAAGTTGTAGGTGTCCCACAGGGCGAATCCCCAACCGCCAGCCTTCAGATTCAGATAATGGTTAAACTCCTTGTAGGAGCCTTCCGAGTTACAGCCACCCCAAAGTCCCACGGTAACGTGGTCATTTGCCATCGTATAGCTCAGGTCGGTGAGGAGGACGATGCCGTCGGAAACTTCCATGCCACGCCACAGATGATTGTTCTGCACGTTGGCTTTCAGATGGAGCTGTGCCTGGGCATTTCCCAGGCAAGCAGCCATCATCAAAACAATAACTACAATTCTTTTCATGGTTTTACTACAAAATAAACTTTTTGAACCTAACTAACTATGAACCTTATAAACGTTAACTAATTACTTAAACCATATATTACAGATAATTATAATTTGCATATAATTTGGGCAAATAAGGGCTTATCTTGTAAATTCCTTAGGCAAGACCGGCATGGCTCCATTCTGTGTACAGACGAATGCCGAAACCTTTACTGCCAATTCATGAGCTTCCTTTACGCTCTTACCCTTCAAGATGCTTGCCACGAATGCGCCTGTGAATGAATCACCGGCACCCACTGTGTCTGCCACTTCCACATTCGGTGTCTCGATAAACGAAACCTCGCCAGGGGTGAATACATAGCTGCCGTTTACGCCGCAGGTAAGAATGAGCATCTTCAGATTGTACTTGCCCAAGAGGAGCCAGCATTTATTCTCCAAGTCGATGCCCGGATAGCCGAAGATGCGGCTTACGGTGATCAATTCCTCGTCGTTGATCTTGAGGATGTTACATCGCTTGATGCTCTCGGTGATAATCTCCTTGGTATAGAAGCCTTGACGGAGATTGATATCGAAGATTTTGAGGATTCCTTCTCCCTCAGGCATGTGGTCGAGGAAGCGGTAGATAGTGTTACGGGAAACCTCATTGCGCTGAGCCAGTGAACCGAAGCAGGCTGCGGTGCAGTTCTTTGCCAAATCCTCCAGGGCTGGGGTGTAAGGAATGTTGTCCCAGGCTGCTCCCTCCTTGATGTCGTAGCAAGGAATGCCGTTGGCATCGAGTGAAACCTGGACGGTGCCTGTAGGGTAGGCTACCTTGTCTATCTGATAGTTGAGATGGTGATCGTTGAGTTCCTTCTCCAGTTCCTTGCCCAACTCATCATCGCCCATTGCGCTGACCGCACAGCTATTGAGTCCGAACTGCGAAACATGGTAAGCAAAGTTGGCTGGAGCGCCACCTAGCTTCTTTCCTTCAGGAAGCACATCGAAGAGTGCCTCGCCGATACCTATCACTGATTGTTTCTTTTCCATTGTCATTTTTACTTTAAGAATGTTAGAGATGTTACTTGATTTCTGTTGCAAAGGTAGCATTTTTCAGCTACCTTCACAAAGAAAAATCATCTAAACTTTCTGCAAACGTTCCCGCAATCGTTTCCAATTTCTGCAATCGTTTGCAGTATGTTTCTTCTCTTCTATCTCTTTACTTCTTCTCTCCAGGTTTCTGTTCGAAATCGATGAGAACCTTCATGCTGGTTTCGCGATGAGTGTCGATAAACTTGTAGGCATCATCGTATTCTTCGAAGGCGAAGCGGTTGCTTACGAGTGGCTTGAGGTTGACGATGCCCTTGCTTACGTAATCGATGGCTGTGAGATAATCTTCGTGGCGATACATCATTGAACCGATGAGTCTCAACTCATGCTCGCCCAGATAGAACATGCTGAGGGCTGGGTCCTTGGCAAAGACTGCCACAACCACGATGTCGCTACCTTTCTCGATGGTCTCCATCAGCGAACGGATGGAAACTTCTACACCTGCTACCTCGAAACCTACTTGATAGCCTTCCTCACCGAAAAGTTCCTGGGCAGCCTCCTTCAAGGTCTTCTTGGTGATGTTGAGGGTGTGCTTGATGCCGCATTCGCGAGCCTTAGCCAGGCGAAGGTCGCTTACATCGGTAATGAGTACATTCTTGGCGCCACGGGCAATGCAGAACTGGGCTATGAGGTTGCCGATGGTTCCTGCACCGCTCACTACTACATTCTTACCCTTCACATCGGTGCGGTTGCTGGCATGGGCACCAACGGCTGAAGGCTCAATCATGGCACCATAGTCGAGGCTCATGCCTTCCGGCAACTTAGCCACACGGTCGTCATCTACTACAAAGAAATCCTGTGCTGCACCATCTGCCTGGAAAGCCTGAACACGCAGGTGCTCACAAACATTATACTGTCCGCGCTTGCAAGGGTTGCACTTGCCGCAAACCAACTGTGGGCGAGCGGTGATGTGGTCGCCAGGTTTGCAGACGGTAACTTCGCTGCCTACAGCCATAACCACTCCTGAGTACTCATGTCCCTGAACCACTGGGTAGAAGGTAGCTGGGTGAAGACCGTGGTACGAGTGAATCTCGCTACCGCAGATGCCGATGCGCTTGATGTTGACGAGAACCTGATGAGCAGTTAAGTCTGCTGCCTTTGGTTCTGCTACTTCCTTGAATTCGATATGCTTTGGTTCTACCAATATTGCCTGTCTCATAATTATAATGTTTTGAAATTGTTATTGTTATGTTGGTGGGATAAAAGATCCCGTTTTATCTTTGTATTCTTTTCTGAACCCACTTTTTAAGTGGGCTCTTTTTTATTTCTTCTTATTCTCCAGATCGGTCATGATCTGCTTGTATTGCTTCTTGTTGAGCTTGTAGAAGCAGAGACATCCTGCGGTGATAATCCACAATACTCCAGGAATGGTGCTGAAGGCGTGGTGCATGATGCTCAATACTTCTGGATTCTGCATGGCGTTGCTTACGTATCCTGCATTGCCCAGAGCAATGGCGAGGAGCGATGTGCCGAGTGCCATTCCTATCTTGTTGCCCAGCGAGATGAAGGCGTATTGGAATCCGTCGTTTCTGATGCCCGTCTTCCACTCGCCATACTCCACACAGTCGGGGATGATGGCATAGATGGCTGTATTGAAGCCTGAGAAGAAGAACCATGACAAAGCAGAGAACAGATAGAACATGATGGCGCTGCCGTTAGGGCTGAAGAAGTACAGACCTATCATCGTAATACCGGTGAGGAAAGCGAAGATGGCTGCCGTGAAACCCTTGTTGCCCGTTTTTCTGAATACCAGAGGGAAGCAGGCTGCACCTATGATGCTTGGCACGATGATGGCCATGGAATAGTAGGAGAAGAGCGTTGCCGAACCTTCTACATAAGTGAAATAGTAGAGCATGTCGGCGTTGCGTCCGTAGTGGATGAAACCGAAGAGCAACTGCCCTAAGAGGGCGAGCAGATAGGGCTTGTTCTTCATCACGGAGCGAAGCTGCACCTTTAATGGGAGCTTCTGTCCCACAGGAACTTCTACCACTTCCTTGGTCTTGTGGAAGCAGAACAGATGGCAGGCAGCGAAGATGATGCCGTAGAGTACAGCCACAGCCAGATAACCATATTTGGTATCGCCTGCGCCAAACCAGCTGATGAGCGGAACGGTTACGATGTTGATTACTCCGATGGCCATCATGGCACTCACCGAACGGCTGGTGTTGAGCTTGGCTCTCTCATCAATGTCTTGTGTCATGGCTCCGCAGAGTGTGCCGTAAGGCAGGTTCACGCAGGTATATCCCAGCACCAGGATGCAGTAGGTTACTGCCATATAGATAATTTTGGCGGTCTGGCTCCATTCCGGATGTGCCCAGAAGGTGAGTATCAGTACCAGTGCCGTGATAGGAGCTCCGAAGAGCAGCCATGGGCGGAATCGTCCCCATCGGGTGTGGGTCTTGTCGGTAAGTGTGCCGATGATGGGGTCGTTGATGGCATCCCAGAATCGGGAAACAAGCATCAGGGTTGCTACGGCACTCATGCTGATTCCGAACACATCGGTGTAGAAAATCATGAGGAAGTTGCCCACGAACATCCAACTGAAGTTGCAGCCCACATCGCCCATGCCATAGGCGAGCTTACTGATGAAGGGAACCTTTCCCTGTGAATTGTTCTCTAGCGAACAGTTCGCTTGAAATTTAGAATCTTGTTCCATATCCTTTTTTTAGGTTTGATTGTGATACTTAATGTTGTTTATTCTTTTTCTTGCGAAGGAATGGAGCGATTTGAAATATCGTTTTTCCTTTTCACGTTGCAAAGATAGAACGATTTTGCTGGAAAAACAAGAAAAAAATCGACTCTTTTTTCGCAACCGTTCCCGCAACCGTTCCCATTTTCCGCAACCGTTCCCAAAAAGATTTCTCAGTTTTTTGTTGTTGCTTTCATGGAAAATAAGTATCTTTGCGGACGCATTTAACAAGAAAGAAAAAGAGATATGGCAAAATATGTAACCATCATGGATATTGCAAGGGAACTGGGGATTTCCAAGTCCACCGTTTCGCGTGCTCTTTCGGGAGATACGGGTAATGTGAAGGCGGAAACCTTGCAGAAGATATTGGCAACTGCCGAGCGGATGGGCTATCATCGCAACGAACTGGCTGTGAACTTTCGCCAGCAGAGTACTCATAACATCGGCATCATCATTCCCGAAATCGTCACCACTTTCTATATGACCTTTATCAATGAAGCTCAAGCCATCTTGCGCAAGCAGGGGTATAAGGTGATGATTGCCATCTCTAACGAGAATCCTGAGCAGGAGAGAGAGAACATTCTGATGATGGAGCAGCTGCGTGTGGATGGCATCCTGATGAGTGCATGCGATAAGGAGCATAATGTGGACCTATATAATAAGGTGATAGAGAGGGGCATTCCCATCGTGTTTTTCGATAGAACGGTGGAGAAGGTAAAGGCTTCACAGGTGCACATGGACGATTACATCATGTCGTTTTTCATGGTGGAGGCTTTGTTGCGCAAGGGGTATAAGCATATTATTCATATCCCGGGACCTGCTTATATCCGAAACAGCTATGAACGATTGAGGGGCTATCGGGATGCGCTGGAAAAGTTTCATATAGAGTATCAGGCGCAGGATGTCTTGTCGCCAGCCTTGTCGGCTGAAGAGGGTAGTTGGGTGATGGAGCGTTTCCTGGAGAAGAATGTGCCCTTTGATGCGGTCTTTGGCTTTACGGAGACTGCCGTATTGGGAGCCAAGAGTGCTATCCAGAAGCGTGGCTTGCGCATTCCGGAGGATGTGGCACTTTGCTGCATGTCGGGCACAGCCTTGGCTACCTTGGTTCATCCTCAGTTGACGGTAGTGGAGCAGCCTATTGAGAAAATGGCGCAGGAAAGTTGCCGACTGCTGCTGGAGCATATTGCCGATGGTTATAGAAGGATAGAGGAAATTGCATTGAGAGGTGAAACCGTGATAAGGGAATCTACTTAATAAAGATATCGCCTTCAGGAATCTGCATAAAAGAAGCTGTTTCAGAAAACAGTAATAAAAGAAACGGGTGTATCATTCAATAATATAGATGATACACCCGTTTTCTATCTCTTTATCTTAAGCTTTTAAACTTAATCTATCGCCTTATCTTAAGCTTCCTCTTCCTCTTCTTCATTCTCCAGCAAGTCGGTGCCGAGGTGAGTGGTCTGTTCACGCTTCAAACGGTCGCGCACCTCCTTAGGTTTGGTGGCGTAGGTAATCATTCGGATAGAATCGTTGTAGCTCACGTACTTCCAGAGCCAGTTGAGCATTACCATTACCTTGTTCTTTACGCCAAGGATAGAGCGGAGGTGAACTACCAGCCACAATACCCAGGCAAAGAAGCCCTGGCTGTGGAACTTGCCAAGCTCTACCACAGCCTTGTGTCTTCCGATGGTAGCCATAGAACCCAGGTTCTTGTAGCGGAAAGGCTTGAGCTGGGAATCAGTGGCTCCCTCGGCAATCTTCTGGATATTCTTAGCCAGGAGTGCTGCCTGCTGAATGGCTACCTGAGCCAACTGTGGATGACCGCCAGGATAAGCTGGGTCTGTGGTCTGGATACACTGGTCGCCGATGGCAAAGAGACCGTCCATGCCAGGGATGCGGTTGAATTCATCTACTACGATTCGGAAACCACGGCCCAGATGGTCGCCATCAATACCCGTGATAGGCTGTGCCTTTACACCTGATACCCAGAGGAAGGTACGGGTAGGAATCTCCTGACCGTCCTTCATCAGAACCTTGTGGTCCTTGTAGTCGGTTACCATCTTGCCAAACTGTACATCCACACCCATACTGGTAAGGAATTCGTATGCTTTCTTAGAAGAGTCCTTTGACATACCGGCGAGCAGTCTGTCGCCCGCTTCCAGAAGATAGATGTGCATCAGAGATGAGTCCATATCAGGATAATCATAAGGAATCACGTAGCGCTTCATTTCAGAGAGGGCTCCGGCTATCTCCACACCTGTAGCACCACCGCCTACAATGACCACGTTCAGCAGTTCCTGTCGCTCTGCTTCCGTAGCACAGGTCAATGCACGCTCCAGGTTACTCAGCACAGCGTTGCGCAATCCCATTGCCTCAGAAACGGTCTTCATCGGAATCGCCCATTTCTCGATGTTGGCATTGCCATAGAAATTGGTGGTGGTTCCTGCTGCGAATACCAGGTAATCGTACTCGATCTTACCGATGGAAGTCTGCAGAATCTTCTTGTCTGGGAACACGGCTCTTGCTTCTGCCATGCGGAAGTAGAAGTTCTTGCGCTTGCGGAAAATCTGGCGGAAAGGGAAGGAGATGGAACTTGGGTCGATACCTGCCGAAGCTATCTGATAGATAAGCGGAGGGAACTGATGGAAGTTGTTCTTGTCAATCAACACCACCTGCAGGTTTGAATTGCAGAGGTCTTCTGCCAAACGAAGACCACCGAGTCCACCACCTACAATCACAACTCTCTTCAACTGATTTCTCTTGATATTAATGCTCATAACTACTGCTGTTTTTACATATTAATTACATATATTTGCTGAAAATTCTGTTCTCTATAAGGCGTAATGCCTGGTTCTTGCTGAAAATTCGATTGCAAAGGTACAACATTTTGATGATGTGGCAAAGGAAGATGGGTAGAAATATGGGATTGAAGATTGTTGCAATCGTTCTCTTTTTAGATTCAGGAAAATGAAGTTGTAAAATGTAATATTCAGATAGCATTTTATGAGCACTTTTTTTGAGAAATGTTGTCGGTTTAAAGGAAAAGTTGTATATTTGCATCGACAATTTTAAAAGACGAACGAATTTTTATAAAAACATCATGATGAAACATGTAACAATTAAGGATATAGCCCGTTCGCTCTGCATCTCGGTTTCTACCGTTTCCAGGGCGTTGACGGATGACAAGAACATTCGCAAGGAGACGCGCGAGATGGTGATTGAGGAGGCAAAACGACTCGGCTACAAGCGCAATCCGGTGGCGATGAACCTGAAGATGGGGCGTACGAACACCATTGGTGTCATCGTGCCGGAGATGCATACTCCTTATGCTTCGCAGGTGATTAACGGAATACAGGAGGTACTTTACAAGAAGAACCAGAAGGTGATGATTGCCGAGAGCGATGAGAAACCGGAGCGGGAGTTGGAGAACCTGAAGATGATGGAGCAGTTTATGGTGGATGGTCTGATTGTGAGCCTCTGCAGCTACCGCAAGAATATCGAAATGTATCAGCAGTTGGCAGCAGATGGTATGGCGATAGTCTTCTACGACCGCATTCCATACGGATTGAAAATGCCGCAGGTGATGGTGGATGATAATGTAGATTCTTATTTCATGGTGGAGCATCTGATTCGCCTGGGCAGGAAGCGCATCGTCTATCTGCAGGGACCCGACGACATTTATAATGCCTATCAGCGAGGCTTGGGTTATCGTGAGGCGATGGAGAAATTTCATCTTTTCGACCCGGAGCTGATTGTAAAGACGGGAATGACCTTCAAGAATGGAGCTGATGCCATCGACCGTCTTATATATAATAAGGTGGAATTTGATGCCGTCTTCGCCTTTACTGATACTTTGGCGATAGGTGCGCAGAATCGACTCCGTGCCTTGGGTAGACGGGTGCCGGAAGAGATTTTCGTGGCTGGTTTTTCGGGTACCGAACTATCTACCATCGTATCTCCTCAGATTACTACTATGGAGCCTCCGTTGGAGGAGATGGGCAGAAAGGCGGCAGAACTGGTGATGGAGAAAATCAATAATCCGGAGATGGAAGATAGACAGGTGGTGCTGAAGACCACGATGAAATGTAGAGAATCTACGGGAGAATAATCAAACTTCGTGGTTTCCGGTAATCCCTAGAAAGTGGTTCCCGGTAATCGCCTGAAAGTATTTAAAACGTTTGCAGAAATTGGGAACGTTTGCGGGAACGTTTGCAAGTTTTTTTCGAAAAAAACATCTTTTTATCTCGAAAAAACGCAATATCTTTGCCATCGGAAACGGGAGATAAGATAGCTGAGGAAACTCCTCGGCTACTTGCTTCCCCAAAAATGAATAAACAATTAATATTTACAGCTAACAATAAAAGAATTATGGCAAATTTAGTGAATGCAAACGCAGCAAATGCAGCTCAGGTAGTAAAAGGTTATGCTTATAACCGCAGTTTGGTAAAGGCAGGTATCCTGCACTTCGGAGTAGGTAACTTCCATCGTGCTCACCTGGAGTTTATGACCAATAAGCTCCTCGAGAACAATACCCAGCAGAACTGGGGCATCTGTGGAGCAATGATACTCCCTGGTGATGAACGTCTCTACCATGCCCTGAAGAAGCAGGACGGTGAATACACCCTTACCGTATGTGGACGTGATGACAGCATCCAGGTTTATCAGTTGGGTGCGCTCGTTGAACTCTATTGGGGCATTGAGGAGCAGGAACAGATTCTGAACAAGATTGCGTCTAAGGATATCAAAATCATCACCCTCACTATCACCGAGGGCGGATACAACATTTCACGTCAGAGTGGCGAATTCATGCTCGACAATGCGCAGGTGGCTCACGATATCGAGAATCCAGCCAAGCCGGTTACAGCCTTCGGATATGTAGCCGAGGGATTGCGCCGCCGCAAGGCAGCAGGCAATGGTCCTATCACTATCCTTTCCTGCGATAATCTGCAGCACAATGGCAATACAGCCCGCAAGGCTTTCATGACTTTCGTGGGAGCTCAGGACAAGGAACTCGCTGCCTGGATGGAGGAGAACGTTACCTTCCCTAACTCAATGGTTGACCGCATTACTCCAGCTACCCGTCCTGCCGACATCGAGCGACTGAATGCTCAGAACGGCACTTGCGATGAGGCTCCTGTTTATTGCGAGGATTTCATCCAGTGGGTAGTAGAGGATAATTTTGCAGCCGGTCGCCCAGCATGGGAAACCGTGGGCGCTCAGATGACCGACGATGTGACTGCCTTCGAGAATATGAAGCTTTCTCTCTTGAATGCTTCACATACATTGCTCTCTTATCCATCTTTCCTCGGCGGTTACCGCAAGGTAGATGCAGCCATGCACGATGAGAGAATCCGTAAGTTTGTACGTGCCTTCATGGACGATGACATTACTCCTTACGTGCCAGCTCCAAAGGATACTGATCTCGAGGCATACAAGCAGTGCCTGGTTGAGCGCTTCGGCAACCGCATGGTCAGCGACCAGGTGGCTCGTCTCTGCTTCGATGGTGCCAGCAAGTTCCCGGTTTACGTAATGCCGAACCTGGAGAAGATGATTGCTGATGATGCTTCTGGCAAGCGCCAGAATGTGGAGTTCAAGCGTGTGGCTTACCTCTTTGCTGCTTACCGTCATTATCTGAAGTATCAGGTAGATGACAATGGTGATGCATTCGAAGTGGCAGATCCATGGCTTACCGTTGATGACCATAAGGCCATCGATAGCGATGATGCGCTCGATTTTCTCGGCATTTCAGCCTTTACAAGTACTGATCTCAAGGCAGCTCCTCATTTCGTAGAGCTTTACTTGAAGATGGTAGAAGACATCAAGGCAAAGGGTGCCATGAAGGTTTTGGAAGATGAAATCTTGTAATATAGAGAGAAACTCTTGAAAATAAGAGTCAGGTGTTTTTATGGATTGTTTAATTCGTCGAAACACCTGACGATAGCGTAACTTTCTCTCATTTAAACCTAGATAAACATGAAACAATCGATAACGCTTAGGAGTGCAGGACCATTTCTACTCCTGACATTCATCTATTTTATAGTGGGCTTCCTTACTACCGTCAACGGTCAGTGTCAGGGCCCCTTGAAGATAGCTTTCCTCTCGGAGGTTACCACTACCAAGAACTCCCTGGCAACGCTCATCTCCTTCGCTTTCTTCCTGGGCTATCTGCTCAATAGTGCGCAGACGGGACGCTTGCTCAACAAAGTGGGCTATAAGAAGACGCTCATCCGTTCGATGCTGGTAATGGTGCTGGGTCTCGCTTTCTATCTTGCTTCGGCGCTGATTGCTGAATATTGGGGTGGGGCAGGCGTGCATCTCTCGCAGGATTTCGTACCATTCGGATATTTCGTTTTCCTTTTCGGATCTTATCTGATGGGTACGTCAGCGGCAATGCTTCAGGTGGTGATCAATCCTTACATTGCTGCCTATCCTTTGCCGGGAACCCAACCGGTGCAGCGCATGAACTTCACCTGTGCGGTGAATTCTTTCGGAACTACCATCGCTCCATTCTTCGTAACGGGCGTGATGTTTGCAGGTGTGTCCCTGGATTGTGTTTCTGCCGACCAGCTCACCATTCCATTCCTGGTAATGATGCTCATCATTGCCTTTACAACATGGAGCACTTCCAAGGCGAATCTTCCAGACATTGAGGGTACGAGAGAGGAGACTCAAAATGTGGAATCTGAAGGAAAGACAACTCCTTCTGATGATTCCAGAAATGCGAAGAAACGCAGCATCTGGTCGTTCCGCCATTTGAAATATGGTGTGATTACCATCTTCTTCTATGTGGGAACCGAGGTGGGAATCGGCAACAATATGAATCTCCATGCAATGGATTTGATGGGGCATGGTTACGATTTTTCTCTAGCCCTTCTTGCCACACTCTATTGGGGTGGATTCATGATTGGCAGAATGGTTTCTGCCGGTTTGAAGAACGTGGCACCTCGCCCTATGCTCATCACCGTTACGGTGGTGGCAATCGTATTGATGTCTGTTTCCATGTTTACCGAGAATCTCTGGCTGATGGCTGCTGTGGGATTGTTCCATAGTGTGATGTGGAGTTGCATCTTTACACTGGCTGTTGATGGCTTGAAGGAATATACTTCCAAGGCTTCGGGCGTGTTTATGATGGGTGTTTTCGGTGGTGCAGTATTCCCTGTGCTTCAGGGTTTGCTTGCCGATTATATCGGTTCGTGGCAGTTCACCTGGTTCGTTCCTCTCTTCTGCGAGTTCGTTATCCTCTGGTACGGACTTGTGGGGTATAAGAAGCAGGAGGCATAAAAGGCAATAGTAAGACATAAATTAAGAAGAATATCAAAAACTCGGGATGTTTCAGGTTAGAAGCATCCCGAGTTTTTTATTTTTAAGAGTTATTCCGCAATCAGATGAATCATTCCGCAATCTGATGAATCACATAGGTAACCACGCCCCAAATCATGAAGCGGTTGGTTTCATCTACCCGGATAGGGGAGAAGTTCTTGTTCCATGGGATGAGCCAGCCGAAGGTGCCGCTCTCATCCATCTTGAATTGCTTGATGGTGAATTCGCCATCTACGAAGGCTATTACGAAATTGCCGTTTGAGGGTTCTATCTGACGGTCAACTACAGCGAGATCACCGTCCAGAATGCCTGCATCCTGCATACTGTCGCCAGATATGCGCACGTAGAAGGTGGCCTCACGATGGCGAACCAGAATATCGTTGAGGTCTATCTCTCCCTCCATATAGTCTTGTGCCGGCGAAGGGAAGCCTGCTTTTACGCTTTGCTCTGCCAGCGGAATAGGCATCTTGGCTCCGAATTCCGCAGGGTGAAATGTCAGTTTTATCTTGTTATCGTTATTCTTATTCATCTTGTTTTTACTTTCAGAATATCATGGATGTTCGTGGTAAACTGCTTCGACATGTACTCGCGTTTCAGGTCGAATCGGCAGTCTGTGCCTTGTATGGCCTGGCGTATGGTGCCATAACCATTCTTCCGGTTGATGGCGTCGATAGCCTCCATCAGCTTTTTTTGCTTGCTCCGGTCGATGGTGTCGAAGAGGTCTTGCTGGCGAGGATGGTCGGGTGAGATTTGCCACAGGATAACGCCAGCTTTCTTGAAGTGAAACGACATGTCGGAGCGATCGGGCCTGCTGTCTGCCATCGGTTTCGGGTATTTAGCCCGGAGAATACTGAGGGCGGCACCTACTATCTCTTCCTGCGCATTGGTGGCGATGGGCAGGGTGAGGGAATCGTGGATGGTGTATTCAGGCACATGCTCGTTAAAACGGGAAGTCCATGCGAACACCGTGATGCCCTGACATACGCTACCTTGTCTCCTTAATTTTTCTGTACAACGTACAGCGAAATTAGCCACGGCTTCTTCTATCACATTTTTGTCGGTAATGCCCTCGTTGGCAAAACTTCTGCTGGTGCAGATGCTCTTCTTCTGCGGCAATTCCTCGATGCTGATGCAGCTTTCGCCATTCAGTTCTTTCCATGTTCTTAGGGTGGTGATATTGAAATGGCTGCGGACCCAACTTTCTTTCTTGTCGGCAAACTGAGCGGCGGTCCTAATGCCCATATAATCGAGCTTTCGGGCTATCTGTCTGCCTATTCCCCATACATCTTCTACGGGGAAGAGAGACAGCGCCTTGTGTCTCCGTTCATCCGTGTCGATGAGGCAGCAGCCTTGGAAGCCCTTGTATTTCTTGGCGAATTTAGAGCCGATTTTCGCCAATGTCTTCGTTTCTGCAATGCCTACGGATATCGGGATCCCAACAGCCCGAAGTACATCTGCCGATATTTTGGAGCCATAGCGATGGAGCAGGCTATCGGGCTTTTCTGATAGCTCGTCTATTGTCATTTTATTGAACAAAGTAGGATGGTCTTCCGCATGCTCCCGAAAGAAAACTTTCGCCATTGATTCGTCTGCCTCGAAGAAACTCTCATCGATAGAGTATTGGTCGATGCGTGGGGAATAATGGGATAGCATCGACATCACGCGGTTGGAGAGCGAACCGTAGAGCGTATAGTTGCTCGAGAAGATAGCCACTCCTTCAGCCTCCAGTTTTTCCTTCACCTGATAGAAGGGGTCGCCCATCTTATAGCCCAATGCCTTGGCTTCTTCAGAGCGTGCGATGACGCACCCGTCGTTGTTGCTCAATACAACCACGGGCTTTCCTGTCAGGTCGGGGCGAAACACTCGCTCGCACGAACAGTAGAAGTTGTTGCAGTCTGCCAGTCCTATCATATCTTATCATTAACACCTCTTGTTCTCACCAGAAATCCTGGTTTGATGTGCAAAAATACAAAAAATAATCCGAAACGATAGTTTTTCATTCAAGTTTTTTTGCCGTTTCGTGATTTATTCTTACCTTTGTGGTCATAAGCTAGTATTGAAACATCATAAAACTGAACGATATGAATCATAAGAATAACATGTTGGCATTGAGCCAGGAGCGTTTTTCGGCTCGCAAGTTTACTCCGGAGGCGGTGAGCCAGGAGGATCTGGACTATATCATGGAGTGTGTACGCCTGGCACCATCGGCAGTGAACAGGCAGCCTTGGCGCTGGCTCATCGTGCGCTCAGAAGAGGCGAAGAAGAAACTGCAGGATTGCTACGACCGCGAATGGTTCAAGACGGCTCCTATATATATTATAGGTATGAAAAACGTGAATGAGAACTGGGTGCGCAGATATGATGAGAAACCGCATGGCGATATTGATGTGGCGATAGCGGCAGAGCATCTCTGTCTGGCTGCCACCGAAAAGGGACTGGGCACCTGCTGGGTCTGCAATTACGATACGGCGAAGATGCAGCAGTTCTTTTCGCGCGAGGGCTATGAGGCGGTGGTAATTATCCCTGTAGGTCATATTGCTGAAGACTGTCCACGCGCTGAGAAGAAGCGTAAGGAGATGAGCGAAATCACGGAAGAAATCTAGTTCTGATATAAGAAGAAATCTAGAGCTGTTATAAAAACTGGTATAAAAAGAAGCTGTATGGAAATGAACGAAGAATCCATCCTGGCATGGAATATCATAGAAAAGACAAATGCCAACCTCTTCCTTACTGGAAAGGCGGGCACAGGTAAGACGACCTTCCTCAAGCGATTGAAAGAACTGTCGCCAAAACGAATGATTGTGCTTGCTCCTACGGGCATTGCTGCCATCAACGCCGGAGGAATGACCATCCATTCGTTCTTCCAGCTTCCCTTCTCGCCATACGTGCCGGGCACGACCTTTGGCAGCGGCGAACAGAAACGCTATCAGTTCAGCAAGCTCAAGCGCAATATCATCCGCAGTATCGACCTGCTCGTTATCGACGAAATCAGTATGGTGCGCAGCGATCTGCTCGATGCTGTAGATTCTGTGCTTCGCCAGTATCGCAAGCGCCACGATTTGCCTTTCGGTGGTGTGCAGCTCCTGATGATAGGCGATTTGCAGCAGTTGGCACCCGTGGTTACGCCACAGGAAGAGCATCTGCTGGGGCAGCATTATGATACTCCTTTCTTCTTCAGCAGCAACGCTCTGAAGCAGGTGGGTTATCTCACCATCGAACTTAAAAAAGTGTACAGGCAGCAGGATGAACAGTTTATCTCGCTGCTCAACCAGATTAGGGAGAACAAGGCTTCTGAAGCTACGCTGCAGGCTCTGAACCAGCGCTATATTCCAAATTTTGTACCACCAAAGGAGGGCAATTATATCCGGCTTACCACCCATAATGCGCCTGCCCAGTATATCAACGAACAGCAGCTTGCTGCCTTGCCTGCGCAGTCATTTTCTTTTACAGCAGATATAGAGGGCGATTTCCCGGAAACATCTTATCCGGCCGATTTCAAGCTCACATTGAAGCCGGGAGCACAGGTGATGTTCATCAAGAACGACCCGCAGCACCGTTTTTATAATGGTATGATAGGCGAGGTGATAGGGGTTAGGACCGATGATGATGGCAGCAAGATTACCGTTCGCAGTAAGGATTCGGGCGAGGAGTTTGACCTGGAGAAAATGGAGTGGACCAATGCGAAATATACGCTGAACGAGAAAACCAAGGAGATAGAGGAGACGGTGGAAGGAAAATTCATGCAGTATCCTCTGCGTCTGGCGTGGGCGATAACTATCCACAAGAGTCAGGGGCTTACTTTCGAACATGCCATCATCGATGCTTCTCATTCTTTTACCCATGGTCAGACCTATGTGGCGCTGAGCCGCTGCAAGACTTTGGAGGGCATGGTGCTCAGTCAACCGCTTTCTCGCGGAGCCATTATCAGCAGTCAGACGGTGGATGCATTCACCAGCCAGCTTGCTGCGCCTAGTCAGGAGCAAATCAGCAGCCTGGAGCTGCAATACATCATTTATTGCATCAGCGAACTCTTCGATTTTTATTCCATCAGAGCCAGCTATGAGCATCTGATGCGCTGCCTGGTAGAGTTTTTTAATGGTAAATATCCGCGCGTGGTAAGCGAGTATCAGAAGCTGCGGGTGGTGCTGAAGAGTCTGATAGCCGTATCGGATAAATTCCGTGTGCAGTATACGGGTATGCTTGCCCGGAATCCTGATGTAAGACAGGCTGAGCTGCAAGACCGTATTCATAAGGGAGCTATGTATTTTCTTGACAAAATCGGCATTCTGAGTGATTTAATCAGAAAGTCGAATCTTGATACAGACAACAAGGTAGCTAGGAAACAGTTTGAAGACCGCTTCTCTGTTTTCTCAGAGGATGTAAAATTAAAAGAACGGCTTTTGAAGTATGAATGTAGTGCAGAATTCACGGTAACAGATTATCTGAAAAAGAAGGCGCAGTTCTTGCTGTTGGATGCAGATGCCTCATCAGATAGCGGTTCGGGCAGAAAGTCAAGGAGACAGAAGAAACCGAATGAACCGAAGGTGCCGAAAGTCGCTTCGAAGGAGGTAAGTTATGATTTCTATATGCAGGGAATGACGGTAGATCAGATTGCTGCTAAGCGGGGCTATACAAAAGGCACCATTATTGGTCATCTTACTCCTTATGTGAAAGAAGGAAAGATTGGACTGCGGGCGCTGATTTCAAGTGCCCATGAAAAGAAAATCCGTGATTTCATGAAGGCTCATCCAGAATTGGAGCTTTTTAGTGAAATAAAGGAAGCCCTGGGAGCCGGTATTGAGTATTACGAAATCAAACTGGTTCATGATTTGATGGAGGGGGAATAAAGCATTCTTCCGCCATATTATGATAATAGCCGTAACTATATTTGCAGTAGTTACGGCTATTTTTTTAAAAATTATCTAGAGTTGGCTCACAGCCTCTTCCAGCTGCTGCAAAGCCTGTTTGATAATACTTCTTGGTGCAGCTACATTCAATCGCATGAATCCTTCTCCGCCAGGACCGAACATCTCTCCATCATTCAATGCCAGATGCGCCTTGTCGATGAATAGGTCGAGAAGTGCATCGTGAGAAAGATGCAGATCACGGCAGTTGAGCCATACGAGGAAGGAAGCCTGTGGACGCAAAGGGCGAATGCCCGGAATATGTTCACGGCAGTAATCTTCTACGAACCGGATATTGTCCTCAATATAGGCAAGCATCGCCTTGCGCCATTCTTCTCCCTTGCGGAAGGCTGCGATAGTGGCGATAGGAGCAAAGAGGGTTGGCTCATCCAACTCGTTTGCGCTTAACCATTTATAAAACTTATTCCGAATATCTTCGTTTGGAATAATGGCGTAGCTGTTCACAATTCCAGCTATATTGAAGGTTTTGGAAGGAGCCTGGAAGGTGATGCTGATGTTGCGTGCCTTGTCTGAAACCGAAGCAAACGGGATGTGCTTGTGACCGAAGAGCGCCATATCCGCATGAATCTCATCGCTGATAACGAGCAGATGGTGCTCATAGCAGAAGTCGGCAAGCTGCTGCAGGGTTTCCTTGCTCCAGGTAATACCGCCCGGATTATGAGGATTGCAGAGGATGAGAATCTTGCATTTCTCATCGCAAACCTTCTCGAGATTTTCGAAATCCATCTCGTAATATCCGTCTTCCCTCATCTTCAGCGGATTGAAGACCACCTCTCTGCCATTACCCTCTGGGGTGAGGCGGAATGGGTGATAAACGGGTGGCTGGATGATGACTTTTTCGTCAGGCTGGGTGAAGACATTCACCACGAGTCCGATGCCTTTAACAATACCAGGAATGAATCTTATCCACTCTCGCTTCACATCCCACTGGTGGTGGTCGCGAACCCAGTCGATGATGCTAGGAAGGTAATCTTCCGGCTCCATCGTGTAGCCGAAAAGAGAGTGTTCCAGACGTGCCTTGAGGGCATCTGTAATGAAAGATGGGGTCTCGAAATCCATATCAGCTACCCAGAGTGGCAGCAAATCATCTCGCCCCCAACGAGGCAACAGGGCGCCATGCTTCAGGTCGTCGCTGCCCGAACGGTCTATGACTTTATCGAAATTGTACATTTTACTTTGAACTTTGAGCTTTGAACATTGAACTTTATGATTAGCCCTTTTTACTCAGCCCTATTAACTATAAACTATCAATTATAAACTATCAACCGCCTGCTTGATGTCTTCGAAGAGATCATCCACATCTTCCAAGCCGATGCTCAATCGGATAGTGGTGTCTTTCACGTCCATCGACTTGCGCATGCTCTCAGAGAATGCTCCGAAGATGGTGCTTGCCGGATGGATGGCGAGCGAACGGTTGTCGAAGAGGTTGGTGGCGCGATGGATGAGCTTCAGATTGTTCAGAAAACTGAAGCAGGCTTCCTTGCTCTCCAGGTCGATGCAGATCATGGCTCCCGCAGTTTTTCCAAACTGGCGCTGCGCCAACTCGTGATAAGGATTATCCTCCAGACCCACATAGTTTACTAATTTTATCTGAGGCAGAGAGCGCAGCTTCTTGGCAAGCTCCAAGGCATTGCTGCTCTGTACACGATAGCGAGCATCGAGCGTTTCAAGTCCGATGGTCTGCATATAAGCCACCTGTGGGGTCATATAGGCACCGAAATTGAAGAGCATTTCTCCATAAAGACGCTTGGCGAAATCGCCGTTGTAAGGAGTACCGTAGTCGATAACCAGACCGCCGAGCGAAGTAGCACCGCCGCTTACATATTTAGAACTGGAAACCACCTCAATATCTACTCCCAGACTCTTAGCCGAGAATTGTGTGAAAGGAATTACGGTAGAATCCACCACCAAAGGTACATTTTTTTCATGTGCCACTTCAGAGATGGCTTTCAAGTCAGCAACTTCCAGCTGCGGGTTGGTCAGGATTTCGAGAAATACGCAGCAGGTGTCATCATCAATGGCTTCGCGCACGGCTTCGATATTGGTCAAATCGCGCAAACGCACCTTTACACCAAAACGGCGCAGAGTGGCTACGAGCAGGGCATAAGTATTGCCGAAGAGATGCTTGGATGTAACAATATTTTTGCCTTGTGCTGCCAGCGCCATGAGGGTGTTGCTGATGGCTGCCATTCCTGAGTTGAAGGCGGTGGCATGAGCAGCATCGGTGAGGGCTGCCACACGGCGCTCCAGGTTGGTTACCGTAGGGTTCTCTACGCGCGAATAATCTGGAGCCTTGATCTTGTCGGTGAATGCTTCAGCCATGACGGCAGCATTGTCGAATTCGTAGGCAAGGGTGTTATATACTGGCACGCTCAGCGAGTCGTATGCATCGCGGCGCTCATATTCCAAATGAATAGCTTGAGTCTGTTTCTTCATCATTCTGTTATTTTATGTGATATTTTTCGTGCAAAAGTACAAAAAAGAAATCAAATAGACAATAAATTGCATAAAAAAAAACGAGTTGCGAATGCTTTTTATGCATTGCAACTCGTTGGAGAGGGGTTTAACCCAACAATAACCTATTGGCTCATCCGATTAACTTAAAGATAACATTTGTATGGCAAAAATGCAGCAAAAAGAGCAAATTGTAACAGAAATATTCGTTTATCTCGAATTTTATTTGTAATTTCGCACCAAAAACAAAAATAAGGATATTTATGAATAAACTGATTCTGAAAACAACAAAAAGTGGACTGCTGGCAGCTGCCCTGATGGCTTCAATCTCTGCCAGTGCCGAAACCATAGAGGTGAAAACGCTGAAATATGCAGGCCCCTATGCCGTAGCACAGCCTTGGATGGCTGACAGTGTGAACATCAAAGGCGAAGTGTTCGACCTTAAGCAGTTGCTCGATTCGCCGCTGTCTTTCACCTTATTAAATAAAGGCAAGGAGGTGACTGCAGCCCAACTCCTTGCCGACAAGCAGGATGCGCTCCATCTGGCTTCTTTCTGCGTTTCTAACACCCAGCGCACCAAAGCAACCATCGCGATAGAAGGATTGGAGCAATACCGCCTGTTTGTAGACGGCGAACAGGTAGCGGTGAACGGCGATAAGGCTGAAACCATCCTGACTCCTTCGCAGCATACGGTTGTCATCAAATATCTTACCCGGAAGAATGCATCTTCTGATAAGAAATCTATCAAGTTGACCGTAACCGCAGCCAACGGTGCTCCGCTTTCTGTAGGCGATGCGGCAGCCAAGCGCGCCTATAACATCTATGATGTGATTTGTGCGCCCAACTATCCGAGTGTTTCTATCTCACCAAACGGAAAGTTTATCGTAGTTCGGAAAACCTGGGTAGATAGAAAAGGTAATAACCATAGCATTAGCGAATTGCGCAACTCTCAGACTAACAGAGTGATGGCTACATTTGAGGAGAACGTAAAATGGATGCCTTCAAGCAATAAACTGTATTTCACGCAGAAGGCGAGCGACAGCAGTATTGCCGGAGAAGAAAAGCAGGATGGCACATTGCAGCTCATCACCATCAATCCGCTGACGATGGAGCGCGAAGTGCTGGCTAGCCATCTTCCTGAAGGCTGGTTCCAGTTTACACCCGATGAAAAAACGCTCATCTATACGCTCACTACTGAAGGCAGAAAAAAAGATCCGCAAGTTTATGATGTAAAAGAACCGGAAGACAGACAGCCTGGTTGGCGCGAGCGCAGCAATCTCGCCAAATATGATCTTGCATCGGGCATTCTCCAGCCGCTCACCTTCGGTTACCACAACATCTATCTGATGGATATTTCTGCCGATTCGCGTTATCTGCTGATAGGAAAGGGAGAGGAACGACTCACCAAGCGTCCTACAACCCTGACATCATTCTACCGCCTGGATTTGGGCAGTATGAATACTTCTTCAGCCACAACGCCAAAGGTAGAAACCCTGATAGAGAAGGGTGAATTTCTGAACAGCGCCCAGTTCTCGCCAGATGGCAAGAGCATTCTCGTGAGCGCTTCGCCAGAAGCTTTCAACGGCATTGGAAAGAATGTGGAAGAAGGACAGACGCCTAGCATGATCGACACCCAGCTCTATCTGATGACCTTGTCGGATAAGAAGGTTCGTCCGCTGACCAGGGATTTCAATCCGAACGTGCAGAGTGTGGAATGGAGCAAGGCTGATGGAAACATCTATTTTACAGCTGAAGATAAAGACTGCGTGCACCTCTTCCAACTCAATCCAAAATCGGGCAAGTTTACGCTTCTCAAGACTCCTGAAGAGTACATCAAGAGTTTCTCGCTTGCATCTTCTGCAGCAGAAATGGCTTTCTCCGGTCAGAGTGCATCCAATGCCGACCGACTCTATAAGATGAATACGAAGGTGCTGAAATCGCAATTGGTTGACGATTTGAGTGCGCGCGAACTGAAGGATGTTGAACTGGGCGAATGCAAGGCTTGGAATTTTGTCAATTCAAGAGGCGACACCCTTTGCTGCCGTTACTATCTGCCACCTCATTTTGATGCTGCCAAGAAGTATCCGATGATAGTGAACTATTATGGCGGATGCAGTCCTACGAGCCGCATGTTCCAGAGCCGTTATCCTCATCATGTTTATGCAGCGATGGGCTATGTAGTGCTGGTTGTGAATCCTAGTGGAGCCACCGGATTCGGTCAGAAATTCTCAGCCCGCCATGTAGATACGGCAGGCGAGGGAGTGGCTGAAGATATCATCTCCAGCACCCAGGCTTTCTGCGATGAGCATGCTTTCGTAAACCGCAAGAAGATTGGTTGCATCGGTGCCAGCTACGGCGGATTCATGACCCAGTATCTTCAGACCAAGACCGACCTCTTTGCAGCTGCCATCTCGCATGCAGGCATCAGCGACCATACCAGCTATTGGGGTGAGGGCTATTGGGGCTACAGCTACAGCGAAGTTTCTATGGCGAACGAATATCCTTGGACCAACAAGCATCTCTTTGTAGATCAGAGTCCGCTCTATAATGCCGACAAGATTCATACTCCGCTGCTGTTTGTTCACGGCACGGCAGATAATAATGTGCCTGTGGGCGAGAGTATCCAGCTCTATACAGCGCTGAAACTCCTTGGCCGTCCTACGGCGATGGTATTGGTAGATGGTCAGGATCATCACATCATCGACTACGAGAAGCGACTGAAATGGCAGAACACCATCTTTGCCTGGTTTGCCAAATGGCTTCAGGATGATGCTTCCTGGTGGACAGAAATGTACGGAGATGAAAAGATGTAGTTGAAGCTTCGGCAAAAATGCCAACTTCAGTCTCTATCAAATAAAAAAGAGATTATATTCCCTAAAAACAAGGCGAATATAATCTCTTTTCTTTTATATGTTTATTTCTTGCAGTTTAGCGTGATAAGCAGGGAAATCATGGCGAAAGCAATTCCTACGATGCAGACACCGAGCCAGTCGGCTTGCGTCCAGACGTAACCGGCACAGAAAGTGCCTAGCGAACCACCGATGAAATAGCTGGTCATGAAGATGGTGTTGGCGCGGTTGGAAGCCTGCGGAACCTCCTGCAGACAACCACTCTGATTGCTGAGCTGCTGACATTGCAGACCGATGTCAACCAGGATAATGGCTGCGATGAGTCCGGCGTAAGTGTCGCCGAAAAGCAAGGCTATTGCCCAGGCAATGATCTGCATTCCTGCTCCGAACAGATTGAATTTTCGAATGCCAAACCTAGGAATCAGTTTTCCCACACCACTGGCAGCAACGGCTCCCATGATTCCGCAAAGTCCGAGCATTCCTACCATATCACTTCCTGCGCTGAAAGGTGGCTGCGCCAGATGGAACGCCAGACAAGACCATATTGCCATCATACTGCCGAACCCGAAGGCTGCACGGGTGGAATAGATGCGGATAGAAGAATGGAAAAAGAAAATTTCTGCTATCGTGGTCATCAGCCCTCTGTAGGTTCCTACATAGTTGCGCTTCATTTCAGGCATCATCAGCAGCATGATTCCCATGCAAAACACCATCACGAAAGCAGCTATGATAAACATCTCCCGCCATCCCAGCCATTCGCCGATGTAACCGCTGATGACTCGTGAGGCGAGAATGCCCGTCAGCAGTCCGGAGAGTACAATGCCCATATTCCTGCTCTTGTTCTTGGGTTCCGAAAACTGTCCGGCTATCGGAATGAAGAACTGCGGAATCACCGAACAGGCGCCAATCAGCAGTGAAGCTCCCCAGAGCATCCAAACGTTTTGCGCTGCAGCCATCACGATAGCCATCAATGCAGCAATGGTCATATTGACAAGGATGAGTTTCTTGCGCGAAAGCATGTCGCCCAAGGGAATGAGGAAGAATAAGCCCAGCGCATAACCTATCTGGGTAATGACGGTGATGAGGTTAGCCTTCTGCTCGGTAATATCCAGGTCGTGGCGGATGAGTTCGAGAAGCGGCTGATTGTAGTAGCAGTTGGCTACGGTGAGTCCTGCGACGATAGCCATCATCAGGAGAATGCTGCGGGGAATGCCCTGATTTTCTTTTAGCTGTATCATTTTCTGTCTGTTTGTTTCTTTGTTTTGAGTGCAAAGTTACGAAAAAATTCTCGGCAATCAAAGTTTTTGGGGACGATTTCTTGGGAAAATCTTCTGTTCTTTCCCTCGCGCGCGTACCTTATTATATGTATATAGTGCTGCTCTGAAGAGGTGTTGGCGCGCACCCTTGTTACGCTAAAAAACACCGAAAAGTGTTAAAATTAGGCTGTTTCCGAGCACACTAAAAACTTTAACCTTTGTTAGCACTTTGTAAGTATCTGATTTATAGCGATTTGTAATTTTGTTACAAAATCACCTAAAAAAAAATCGCAAAAAAAAGAACAACGTATCAAAAAAATGCTTACCTTTGCATCGTTCAAAAGAACAAATGATTGTTTTACAGATTTTAAAAAAGCAAAGAAAATGAAGAAATTAGTTTTTATGTTCGTAGCTATCGCAGCTATCTCTTTCGCATCATGTGGTAACAAAACAGCTCAGAACACAGCTTCTGTTGATTCTGACACAGCTCAGGTAGATACAACTGCTGCTGACACTGCTGCTGCTGATACAGCTGCTGCTGATTCTGCTAAGTAATTTGAAATTACTTGCGAACGAAAAAATGAGAGAAACAACCGCTGGACTTCGGTCTAGCGGCTTTTTTCGTTTTATAGACCCTAAGGTCTTTTTGGGGGAGAACGCCCTGAAGGGGCAGAAGCTCCTAGCCCAGGGCAACACCCTGGGGATGAAAGCAATCATCAATGCGCCCTGTAAGGGCAAAAGCTTAAAAGAAACCAAAGAAAAAGATAAATATATGATAGATTCAAGTGCCTTCCAAGGTAAAAAGGCAGCTTACTATACGCTAGGCTGCAAACTCAACTTCTCTGAAACTTCCACTTTTGGCAAAATGCTCGAAGACATGGGCGTCATTACTGCTAAAAAGGGGGAGAAAGCTGATATTTGTCTGATTAACACCTGCTCGGTAACAGAAGTTGCCGATCATAAATGCCGTCAGGCTATCCACCGGATGGTGAGAAACAATCCGGGCGCATTTGTTATCGTGACGGGCTGTTATGCGCAGCTCGAATCTGAGAATGTCAGCAAGATAGAGGGTGTAGACCTCGTGTTGGGTGCTAACGAGAAGGCGAACTTGATTCAATATCTCAGCGATGCATGGGCGCAGAAATTTGCCCAGGAAAACGGATTGGCTGCTCAGACTCCTCAGAACGTCAATGAGGAAAGTTCTCAGAACGGCGATGCTGCGGCTCTTCATCAGCATTATAGCGTGAAGACAAAGGAAATCAAGACTTTCCAGCCTTCTTGCTCGCGTGGCAACCGTACCCGTTATTTCCTGAAGGTGCAGGATGGCTGCAATTATTATTGCACCTATTGCACCATTCCTTTTGCCCGAGGCAATTCGCGCAACCCGAGTATCCAGTCGCTTGTGGCTCAATGTGAGCAGGCGGCTGCTGAAGGCGGTAAGGAAATCGTCATTACCGGTGTGAATATCGGCGATTTCGGTCAGACTACCCACGAGCGATTCATCGACCTTGTCAAGGCGATGGATCAGGTAGAAGGAATCAAGCGTTACCGCATCTCGAGTCTGGAGCCTGATCTCTGTGATGATGATCTCATAGAGTATTGTGCCCAGAGCCGTGCTTTTATGCCCCATTTCCACATTCCTCTGCAGAGCGGAAGCGATGAGGTGCTCAAGCTGATGCATCGCCGTTACGACAAGGCGCTCTTCGCCCACAAAGTGAATCTTATCAAGGAGAAGATGCCTGATGCGTTTATCGGTGTCGATGTGATGGTGGGCTGTCGCGGCGAAACTCCGGAGTGTTTTGAAGAATGCTATGAGTTCCTGAAGAGTCTGCCTGTTACCCAGCTCCATGTCTTCCCTTATTCTGAGCGTCCGGGCACGGCTGCCTTGAAGATTCCGTATGTGGTTGACGAGAAGGAGAAGAAGAAGCGCTCCAAGCGACTATTGGAGTTGAGCGATCAGAAGACGCAGGAATTCTATGCCCAATACATCGGTACTGAGGCTGAGGTTCTCTTTGAAAAGGCGCCAAGAGGCAAGGCAATGCATGGGTTCACCAAAAACTATATCCGTGTAGAACTTTCGCCGGCTCTCGCCAAGGAAGAATACGACAACCAGCTTATCAAGGTTCGTCTGGGTGATTTCAATCACGATAAGACGGCGCTGAAGGCAGAGCTTCTTTAGTTGATAGTTAATAGTTTATAGTTAATAGGGCTAATCATAAAGTTCAAAGTCCAATGTATTACAACGATTTTGGAACATGGATCCGGAAGCAGTTTCCTGATTTTCGTGTTCAGAAGATTTCGATAGATGCGGGATTCTCATGTCCTAACAGAGATGGGAGGATTTCGAGTGGCGGATGTACGTATTGCGACAACCGCACCTTCAATCCGAGCTATTGCGACCGGAAAAAGTCGATTACTGAACAGCTGGAGGAGGGAAAGGCTTTCTTCAGCAGGAAGTATCCTGATATGAAATATCTGGCTTATTTTCAGGCTTATACCAATACATACGCCAGGGTGGAGCAACTGAGGCAGATGTATGAAGAGGCTCTTGAGGTGGAAGATGTGGTGGGAATCGTTATCGGAACCCGTCCGGATTGTGTGAGCGATGAATTGCTCGATTATCTGGAAGAACTGAACCGCCGAACCTTCGTGCTGGTGGAATATGGCATTGAGAGTGCCAATGATGAAACCTTGAAACGCATCAACCGTGGACATGATTTTGCCTGTTGCCGTAGTGCTGTAGAGCGTACTCATGCCAGGGGAATCCTTACGGGCGGCCACATCATCATCGGTTTGCCGGGAGAAGATGCGGAAGAAAGTCTGCGCCAGGCTCCTCTCATCTCTTCCTTGCCGCTTGATATTCTCAAGATTCATCAGATGCAGATTATCAGGGGCACCCGGCTGGCACAGGAATATGCTGAGCATCCCTTTCATGTTTACACGGTAGAGGAGTATATTGATGTCATCGTGAAATACATCCGTCTGCTCAGAAAGGATTTGGTGCTGGAGCGCTTCGTCAGTCAGTCGCCCAAAGAACTGCTGATTGCTCCCAAATGGGGACTCAAGAACTATGAGTTTACCAATCTCCTGAATAACAGATTAAAGAGTTTACAATAAATATGGGAAAAGTAGCAATCGTTATATTAAACTGGAATGGTCAGAAGATGCTGGCAAAGTATCTTCCGAATGTCATCGAATATTCCCGTCAGGATGCTGAAATCTGGGTGGCAGACAATTCTTCTTCTGATGGTTCGATGCACCTTCTGGAGACTCAGTTTCCTCAGGTGAAGACCATCGTGCTGGAGCAGAATTTCGGCTTTGCTGAAGGCTATAACCGTGCCTTGAAGCAGATAGATGCAGAATATTACGTGCTCCTGAATAGCGATGTGGAGGTTTCGCATCATTGGCTTACACCGCTCATCGAGTTTATGGATTCGCATCAGCAGGTGGCTGCCTGCCAGCCTAAGCTGCTTGCGGAATACGATAAGGACAGTTTTGAGTATGCTGGCGCTTGCGGCGGATTCCTCGACAAATACGGCTATCCGTTCTGTCGCGGCCGCATCTTTGATACGGTAGAGCGCGATAACGGGCAGTATGATTACCAGCAGGAAATCTTGTGGGCTACGGGTGCCTGTATGATGATCCGCTCAAAGGATTATTGGACTGCCGGCGGTTTAGACGGCCGTTTCTTTGCCCATAATGAAGAGATAGATCTTTGCTGGCGCTTGCGTCTGATGGGCAGAAAAATCTACTGCATTCCTGAGAGTGAGGTTTATCATGTGGGTGGTGGAACCCTGCCGAAAAGCAATCCGATGAAGACTTATCTGAATTTCAGAAATAATTTAACCATGCTTTATAAGAATCTGAGTGATACGGAGTTGACTCATGTGATGCGTATGCGTAGATTCCTGGATTACCTTGCTGCTTTCGAGACATTGGTTCTGAATCGCAACTGGGGTGACTTCAAGGCTATCTTCAAGGCGCGCAGGGCTTTCAAGGCATGGAAACATGAGTTTGACGAAGATCGCAGAAAGATACAGGCGAGTAGGGTGAAGGAGGAGATTCCGCAGGTTTACAATCTCTCTATCATCTGGCAATATTACGCCAAGGGCAAGAAACTCTTCTCGCAGTTGTAGACTATTCATAAACAAACTTAAAAATAAAATCTATGATGAAAAAACAAATGATGATGGCACTGGTTTCGCTGATGGTTCTGTCAGCCCAGGCGCAGGCTAATTTCCAGGTGTCGGTTTCCAATCCTTCCAAGGTGGCAAGAACCGATGCTCCGGTGGTTGTAGATCTCAGCAAGTTGGGCGCTATCGGCGACATTCAGCGCGCTGTAGTAACCGTTGACGGTAAGGAGATTCCTTCACAGCTCGACGACACCAACCGCGATTGTACCAACGATGAACTCTGTTTCCTTGCCGATTTGGGCAAGAAAGAAACCAAGACCTATCAGGTGCATCTCTATCGTGAGGGCGAGCAGGCACAGTATCCGGCTCGTACCTTTGCCGAACTCTGTCTGCCAAGCAGAAACAGGAAACTGGCTAAGAACAGGCAGGATATTTATCTGCGCAGCATCTCGTTTGATAAGAAAACCAAGGACCCTTATCACTACGTCCATTCTCATGGCATCTGCTTCGAAAGTGAACTGATTGCCATGCGTGTTTATTTCGACCATCGTCAGACCATCGACCTTTATGGCAAAATCAACAAGGGATTGGTGGTTCAGGATACGCAGTTCTATCCTTCAGAAGAGCAGATTCAGGCTGGTTCGGGCGATGATTGCCTCTGGGTAGGCAATACCTACGGACTGGGTGCGCTCCGTGGCTGGGACGGTAAAGACCAGGTGCTGTTCAACAACGTGAAATACCAGGAGCAGCGCGTCATTTCAGAAGGTCCGCTCCGTGCCATCGTCGAGGTAGTGGATAAGGGTTGGGTTCCGGCTCCGGGCTTGCAGCCTGTCAATGCCACCATCCGTTACACCATCTATGCCGGTCATCGCGATTTCGATGTAGATGTATTCTTCAACAAGGATGTTTCTGATTATCAGTTTGCTACAGGACTCATCAACGTAAAGGGTTCCAGCGAATTTGCTGATGGCAAGGGATTGCGAGGCTGTTACGGCAGCGATTGGCCAACAGGCAAGGACGATGGGAAGCACAAGCTGGAGACCGTAGGCTTGGGCATTTATGTGCCACAGTCAGCCCTGGTAAGTCAGCAGCCAGCCAATAAGGATTGCTATACTCAGGTAGTGAAACCTGCAGGCAGCCAGCTCAGTTATAAGCTTGCTTATACCAGTGCCAACGAAACCTATGGTTTCAAGGGCGAGAAGGAGTGGTATGAGTGGTTGAAAGCCTGGAAGAAGCAGATAGAAGAGCCGGTTCAGGTTTCAGTTTCTGTCATCATTCGATAAGCTGTTTCTTTTATCATCCGATAAGCAGAAAAACTGCGCAAATAGCCAGCAATGAGCAAAAAAGCCTTACGTTTTGCTCATTGCTGGCTATTTTGCAAACAATTTTAAGAGAAAAACCCATTTTTTTTGCGAATGCGTATGATTTTTTAGCAAAAAAGCTTGGTAATTTAAATAATTTTTAGTATTTTTGCAGACGTAACTCGAAGATTTGTAAATTATCGTGAAAAGGTTTTTTAATTATATAGTCATATTAGCAATCGTGCTTCTCAGTTCGGCCTGCGAGTTTAAGTTCAAGCCGAACGAGGAAGGAGAGGCTGTGCCCCTGTCGGTACAGCGTTACGACCGATTGGAAAGCAGATATCTTACTACCGGTGATTTCTCAGCCCTGCAGCAGATGAACACCGATTACCCGATAGAAACCCGTACGCTGATAGAGAAAATGCTCCAGCTTGGCACCATTACCGACGCCAATATCAGCAACCGTTTCCTCATGTTCTATCAGGATTCTACCCTGCAGGCACTTATCGCCGATGCTGAGGCAGAATTTGCCAATATGGAAGACATCAACGAGCAGTTGAAAACAGCCTTCTCACGTCTGAACAGTTGGATTCCGGAGCTCCAGCAGCCTTGTTTCTATGCCCAGATTGGTGCTCTCGACCAGAGCATCGTAGTAGGACAGCACTCAGTAGGAATTTCGCTCGATAAATACATGGGCGAAAACTATCCGCTCTACAAGAAATTCTATACACCACAGCAGCGCAGCACCATGTCGCGCCAGTATATTGTGCCAGATTGCCTTACCTTCTATCTGCTGAGCATCTATCCGATGGATCAGTTCGACACCCGTCCGCAGCTCGACCGCGATCTGCACATGGGCAAGATTATGTGGGCTGTCAACAAGGCGATGGGCAAGGAGATTTTCAAGACCAAGTATGTGAAGACAATCTGCGCTTATGTAAAGCGCAACCCTAAAGTAACAGTAGAACAACTGCTCAAGGATGAAGATTATTCGCCTATTGAGGCATTACATAAAGATTAACACATGAAAAAATTTCCAGTTTTTATTGCAACTGTCATGATGGTTTCAGCAATGCAAGCTGCAGATAAACTCGACCTGAAGGCCATTACCTCCGGCGAGTTTGCTGCCTCTTATGTTACCGGTATTAACCCTATTGATGGCACCGATTTGTACGCTTCTATCAGCAATGATGGCAAGCAGGTTATCAGTTATTCGTTCAAGACGGGTAAGCAGATGAGCATCCTCTTCGATGTGAACGCAGTCAAGGCTCCCTTCGAACAGATTGAGGGTTATGTAATCAGTCCTGATGGCAAGAAATTGCTTATCATGACCCATCGCGAGGCTATTTACCGCCGCTCGTTCAAGGCAGAGTATTTCGTATACGATATTGCTAAGAAGAGTTTGAAGAAACTTTCCCAGGGCGTTAACCAGCAGGTGGCTACCTGGTCGCCTGATTCACGCCACATCGCCTTCGTAAAGGATAACAATCTCTTTGTTACCGATGGAGATAAGGAAACCCAGATTACCCGCGACGGTAAGTTCAACGAGGTAATCAATGGTATTCCTGATTGGGTTTACGAAGAGGAGTTCAGCTTCAACCGCGCCTTTGCATGGAATGCGGATGGAACTGCCATCGGATGGATACGCTTCGACGAATCGCACGTAAAGACTTATTCTCTGCAGCTGTTCGAAGGTTCTCATCCTACCCATAGCGAGTATCACGACTATCCGGGAGAATATTCCTATAAATATCCTAAGGCTGGACAGGACAACTCTAAGGTGAGCCTCTGGAGTTATGATATGAAGAACGGCAAGACCGTGGCGCTCGATGTGCCTGTAGATTCCGACGGCTATTATCCACGCGTCAAGACATCGCCAGACGCCAACAGTCTGATTGTCTATACGATGAACCGCCATCAGGACGACATGCGCCTCTATGCAGTCAATCCTTTCACCGGCAAGAGCAGGATGCTCATCAAGGAGAGCGTGCCTAAGTTTGTAAAGGAAGAGGTGATTGAAAACAGCATCGTGGGCAAGAAGAATATCCTGCTGCCTAGCGACCGCGACGGCTTCATGCATCTCTATCTCTATGATATGAACGGCAAGCTCCTGCGCCAGGTAGAGAAGGGCAACTATGATGTTACCTCTATCTACGGAATGGATGAGAAGACGGGCGATGTTTATTTCCAGGCTGCCAAGCTCAATGCGCACGACCGCCAGGTTTACGTGGCTCATAAGAACGGAAAGGTGGAGCGCCTTACTGATGCAGCTGGTTCCAACTCGGCTTACTTCTCGGGCGATTACCGCTATTTCGTCAATACCTGGAGCAGCTACAGCCATCCTTATGTCTTCACCGTACGCAGCAACAAGGGCAAGCTTATCAAGACATTGGAAGACAACAAGCAGCTGCTCGAAAAGACCCGGAAGTATAATTGGGGCAAGCGCGAGACTTTCTCTTTCACCACTTCCGAAGGTGTGAAACTGGACGGCTGGATGGTGAAGCCTGTAGATTTCGACGCCAGCAAGAAGTATCCTGTCATCCTCTTCCAGTATTCCGGTCCGGGCAACCAGCAGGTGCTCGATTCATGGAGCACGGGCAGTATGGGCAATGGCGGTGCTTTCGATTATTATCTTGCTCAGGAAGGTTTCATCATTGCCTGCGTAGATGGTCGTGGAACAGGCGGTAGAGGAGCTGAGTTTGAGAAGTCTACTTATCTCCGTCTGGGCGATTTAGAGTCGAAAGATCAGGTTGAGACAGCTCTCTACATGGGTTCTCTGCCTTATGTAGACAAGGATAATATCGGCATTTGGGGTTGGAGCTATGGTGGTTTCAATACGCTGATGAGTATGAGCGAGGGCCGTCCTGTGTTCAAGGCAGGTGTGGCTGTGGCTCCTCCTACCTGCTACCGCTTCTATGATTCGGTTTATACAGAGCGCTACATGCGCACTCCTAAGGAGAACGAAGAGGGTTACAAGGTGAACCCTATCGAGCGTGTAAAGCAGCAGCATGGTGCGTTGCTTATCTGTCACGGATTGGCAGATGACAATGTGCATCCGCAGAATACCTTCGAATATGCTGAGGCTTTGGTTCAGGCAGACAAGGACTTCAAGACCCTGTGGTACACGAACCGTAATCACGGCATTTCGGGTGGCAATACCCGTAACCATCTGCTTCGCCAGATAGCTAACTGGTTCAAGCAGAATCTGAAGTAGAAAATGATATGATATAAAAAAAGTGAAGCCATTCCCGGCTGAAAGGGAATGGCTTCTTAATTTAATGTTCTCCTTTTTACTTTGCAGAGTAAGGATAAGTTTGATTTCTTATTCATTTTTAGCGCCTTTTCTGCGCTTTTCTTTCTTGGCTTTTTTAGCCTTCTTCACTTTTACCTCTTCAACCTCTTCATCGTTTGGCTGAACAGATGAAAAATGAAAATCTGTAGAGTTGATGGTCTTCACCTGATAAGGGCTAGGCGCATCGTTCATCTGCTGTCCGTTCTTTGCCTTCTTAGCCTTTGGCTTCTGAATGTATCTTGCATAGAGCTTGTTCCATTTCTTTTCAGCCTTCTTCTGGTTGAAGTCAAACATCACGATACACGTGCGGTTGCCGGCACCTTTCTGCTCCAGATAGTCGCGCAACTGGTATGAATAGTTCTCGCGGCTAACCAGAAACTTGTTCTTGCGGGTGAAATAGGCAGAATCAACCTTCTGAACGTCTGTGAAATAGACTGTAGAGTCATTAAACGACGAGGCAAATCCAAAGATGTATGCAGTCTTAACTTCGTTCTTGGCTGATGCAGAGAGCGAGCTGAAACATGCTAATGCAATAGATGCTAATGCAATTTTTGTAATTTTCATTTCTTTTTCTGTCTTATTTTGTTTTGTGCTGTCTGCCCCATCAGTCATGCAGGATCTTTCCTTATCCCAGATAGGACTTCAGCAGTTTATCTGTCGTTTTGTTCCGGAGTCGCCTGATCGTTTTTTCCTTAATCTGGCGTACTCTTTCCCTGGTGAGATGATACTTGGTTCCGATTTCTTCGAGCGTCAGTTCAGGTGTTCCTATGCCATAGAAGGCAGCAATGATTTTCTGGTCTTTGTCCGGCAGCGTGCCGAGCAGTCTTTCTATTTCTGCTCTCAGCGACTCTGCCAGCAGTTCATTGTCGGTCGGATCATCCGAATTGGCCATCAGGTCGAGCATGCTGCCATCTTCATCATCAGAAAAAGGCGCATCCACGCTCAGGTGGCGACTTGTCGATGTAGCCTTCATGGCGTCCTCTATCTTGTCTTCCGGCAAGTCTATGCGGTCAGCTATTTCGTCTACACTCGGTTTGCGTTCAAATTCCTGTTCGAACTTACTCATCTCTCTGTTAATCTTGTTAACGCTTCCCACCTGGTTGAGCGGAAGGCGCACAAGTCTGCTCTGCTCGGCTATGGCCTGCAGAATGCTCTGGCGAATCCACCATACGGCGTAAGAGATAAACTTAAAGCCTCGGGTTTCATCAAACTTCTGTGCGGCTTTGATAAGCCCCACATTTCCTTCGTTGATAAGATCAGACAAGCTGAGCCCTTGGTTCTGGTACTGTTTGGCAACAGACACCACGAAACGGAGATTGGCTTTTGTTAATCTCTCCAATGCCCTACGGTCACCTTTTCTTATACGCTGAGCGAGCTCCACCTCTTCATCTGTAGAGAGCAGCTCCTCATGAGCAATATCTTGAAGATATTTTTCTAACGATGCGCTTGCGCGATTCGTAATTGACTGAGTAATTTTTAATTGTCTCATGCTGGCATCAAATTTTAAGTAGTTGCAAAAATACACTTTTTTGTTTAAATACCAAAAAAAATAGTAGATATTTTTCAGAAATACCTACTATTTTATTGTTTTTTGTCTGTTTCTTGAGTTTTTTGGCAGTAAAAATGCCTTTTCACTACTCAATCATGAGACGTTTCTCTTCAAACGCTTACCCTTAGTCTTTCTGCAGCGGAACAGCGAAGTAAGCCTTCTTGCCTGTTGGCCATATACCCTGGATGTAGAGCACTGGGTCCTTGCTGGTAGAAGCACTCTTTACAACCTTCTGCAGGTCATCAATCGTATTGATGTTGTTGTCGTTGATGCGCTGGATGATGAAACCGCGTGAAATGCCACCATCCTTCAGGGCGCCGCTGTTCACCTTCATTACCTCTACACCATACTTGATGTTGAGCTGGTTCTTCTGGCTCTCAGTAATAGGGCGGAAGCTGCCACCGAGCACGTCAAGGTCGGCACTCTTGATAACCGAAGTATTACCCTGGGCATTCTTCAGCGTGATGGTCTTGGTGCTTGCCTTCTTGTTGCGCAGATAGGTGATGCTCATCTTGTCGCCAGGGCGCTTGCCGTTCAGGATTTCCTGCAGCTCAGCCATCTTGGTCACCTTCTTGCCGTCAACCTTGGTAATCACGTCACCTTCTTTCAGTCCTGCCTCAGCACCGTTGCCGTCTTCATCAACCTTGGCAATGTAAACACCCTCGTTGGTTCCCAGGTTCACTTCCTTGCCGTTCTCCTTCTGGGCGTTGATATAGTTCAGCACATCGCTTCCCTGTATGCTCAGCATCACGCGCTGTACGCTGCCGTATTTCTTCAGGTCGTCTACCACCTTGTTCATGATAGAGGTAGGGATGGCGAAACCGTAGCCGGAGTAAGAACCGGTCTGAGAATAGAGCATGGCGTTGATGCCTACCAGTTCGCCCTGGGTGTTGACGAGTGCACCGCCCGAGTTACCTGCGTTGATGGCAGCATCGGTCTGGATGAAACTCTCTACACCGTTGGCACCGAGTGAACGTGCCTTGGCAGAGATAATACCGGCTGTAACCGTATTGTTCAGTCCGAATGGGTTGCCCACGGCGATGACCCATTCACCCACCTTCACCTTGTCGCTGTCGGCGATAGGCAGGGTAGGCAGGTTCTTGCCGTCTACCTTGATGAGGGCGAGGTCGGTAGTCTTGTCGGTTCCGATGATGCGTGCAGAGAATTCACGGTTGTCGTTCAGTGTTACGGTCAGCTCGTCAGCACCTTCTACCACGTGGTTGTTGGTAACAATGTAACCGTCCTGACTGATGATGACGCCCGAACCGGTAGCCTCTCTCTTCGGAGTCTGCACTTTCTGCTTGCGTGTTCCTCCGTTGCCCTGTTCCGGGTTGCCGAAGAAGCCGAACGGGTCGAAGAATCCTCCGAATGGGTCGTCCTGCACATCTACCGTCTTCACCTTCGAGTTCTGTACGTATTTAATATGTACTACAGCAGGCAGCGCCTTCTCGGCAGCATAGGTTAAGTCTACAGGCTGACCTGCTGGCGCAGCGGTAACTGCAGGTGAAGCATTTACTTTCATGAAAGCACCGGCTGAAAATGCGAGCGAACCAACGCAGAGCACAGCCACAACATAATTACTTAATTTTTTCATGTTTCTTATTTTTTATTGTTTACTTTTCTTTTCCTTGGAACTGCAGCAGCTAATATCATGCCAAAAGTCAGCTTGTCATGCATCGCTCTGTTTTCCGGTTGCAAATATAGGGTCATTTTTTGAGATACGCTTCATTCTCTGCATAAATTTATTCCGTTTTAACATTTCAAATTAACACTTTAACGGCTATTAAACAAGAAATGCCCTAAATTCACAAATATTTGAATGTAAGTATGAAAATCTTAGTTTTGTATACAGAACTATCTTTTGCTAATCATTGAATATCTGTTAAAAGGAAGCGGCTCGGAAACTCGGTTTAACCGGGGGGAAGAGTGAAAATAGCCTTGCGAATAACTAATGATGCATAAAAAAGTGAGGAATCGTGCGATAGTATCAAAAGTTTTTTGTACTTTTGCATGTCGAAAGCAGTGCTCCGGTCTGTCGCTGGCATCTTTCAGGTGCGAGAGGAAAGTCCGGGCAGCATAGAGCATCCCACTTCCGAAACTAGAAGCTATTGGTGACAGTAGGTGTCGGTAGAAGAAAATAACCGCTTTCACTTATCCCGTTTGTCCAGTCTGGGGTGGTGAGAGTAAGGGTGAGAAGGTGGTGTAAGAGACCACCAGCTGGCGGGTGATCGTCAGGCTGTGCCATCTGGGAGCTGTAAGCTCATGTATACCGCAGATTGAGGGCGGCTCGTCCGATTGCCTTAGGGCTGCTGCGGAGGGTAGAGTGCTTGAGCCCAAGGGTGACTTTGGGACTAGATAAATGACAGACGTTCTTATATCTGGTATGAACACAGCATAACAGCATATCTGATATAGAAACACAGAACTCGGCTTACAGGGGCACTGCTTTTCTTTTTTTTCAGCATCGCAGCCTTTATATATAATAAGGTATAAGATGCATTCATTTTTAAACGATTTTAAAAACTAGCAAGATTATGAAACTCAGAGAACCGGAAAAGCAGATATTAGATGATTTCGAACATAAGGTAACGGGCAAGATAGCGAAATATGGCAATGAACCCGATTTCCCGAAGTTTGAGAACTATGGCATTACCCGCATGGAGCTGGATGATTATCTTTTCGATAAGCAGTCGATGCTCGACATGGGCGGTTCCAAGCGCAGCCAGCTCACCATCGGCGGTTTCATCACCGTCCTCCCCGTACTGGTGCTGTCCTGTTTCCCGGATCAGTCACCCGTCTACGACAACGGCAAGATGCTCGCCACGGTCATAGCCGTCATCATCGGTCTGCTGCTGGCGTGTTTTGTCAAGGCACTTCTCCAGATGATCATCGCCTATCGCGTGAACCATCATAAGGAGCCTAAGATGGAGACCTTCATCAAGGCAGTCCTCTTCTACGAGAAGCGGTCGTAACTGTAAACTATAAATAATAAACTATAAACTATAAGTAGTATGACATTACCAGACTTTATGGACTATAAGGACAAGTTCACCCAGCGTGCATTTGTCGAGAAGATTTCGCATGTTGCCAAACGTGCCGGTGCCAAGATGGTTTATACAGCGCTCATTCTCTATTATACGTTAGAGAGTGACAAGGTTTCGCTGAAGGACAAGGCTCTGATTGTAGGAGCATTGGGCTACCTCATCAGTCCGCTCGATGTCATTCCAGATGCCATTCCTATTGCCGGTTTGGGCGATGACCTGGCCGTGCTGCTGTTTGTGCTCAAGAAAGTTTGGGGCGAGGTTTCAGAAGATGTAAAGGCAAAGGCTCAGGACAAGTTAAAGAAATGGTTTGATGAAGACGAGATTCCATCAGCCGATGACCTCTTCAAGGATTCAGCCACCGATACACCGGTTTGATTTTTCTCTAGGGGGCAAGGCATAAGGAAATGAAAATGACCGGAAATGACCATGACCGGAAATGACCGAACTTTAGGGGTTTGAAAATGATAATGACCCTTAATGACTTTGACCCTTCATGACCGGCTTCAGTAGTAGCTAAACTTTAACATGTTTTGCCCCACACGCCCTGAAGGGGCAGAAGCTCCTAGCCCAGGGTAACACCCTGGGTAAATACGGACGCAAACAAGTCGCCCTGTAAGGGCAAAAGCTTTTAAATATCAGGTAATTTATAAAGCTTTTGCCCCTACAGGGCGACCTTTTGTATTTATCCTAAAACCCAGGGCGATTGCCCTGGGCTAGGAGCTTTTGGGCCTTCAGCCCGTTCTTGAACCACATTCGTAGTTCCCTTTCTTTATCCCATGCAGCTCGTTACTCCGAGCGTAGTAGCGATAGCGGTCAGTATGCTGATGGCTATCTGAAGAATTGTTTTCCAAGTGTTCGCTTTCATCTTTTTTTAATGTTGAATGTTGAGTGTTGAATGTTGAATTTTTTGTGGGCGGATAGGCTGGGCTAGGGGCTAGCACCCTAGCCAGTCTATCCTTGGGCTATTCAAGGCCGTCGCCAGTATCGTCCTTGCCGGTAGTACCGCCGGTTGATTCAGAGCCTTGGCCATCGCTGCCGGTCTGACCGGTGTTTGAACCGCCTGGGGTAGAACCGCCTGGCGTATTATCCGGAGTAGTTGGGGCGTTGAGGTCAACGTTGGTCTTACCCTCCTTAATCGCCTTGATAACGGCTGCCTGAGCGCTGCGGCTGGCTACGAGGTTGAACTCGGCGTCATCGCGAAGGTTCTTGAACTCCTGACCAGGCTCCCACTGAACCTTCACACCGGTGATGTTCTGTGCGGTGAACTTGTCGGCATCCTCGGCACCCTTTGAGGTGAGAAGGAGAGAGAAATCACCAAGATCGCCCAGACGAATCTTCTTGCCCTCAAGCAACATCTCACGCATGCAGTCTACGGCGATGTAGAGGATGGCGCTGATGTCAGCTCTCGAATAGACACTTCCATGAGAGGTGATGTGCTTGGCAAACTTCTCAATGGTCATGATGTCAGTGTACTGTGAGATGGCGAAAGCATTCTGCTTCTCGGTCTTCACGAGTTCCAGGTCCTTTGGGTCAGGATTCTTACCCTCCTTCTTCGCCTGGTTGATGCGTGACTTCGCCTGGTTGATTTCCAGAAGATTTGCGTTCACGCTACGCATTACGATGCTGTAATTAATCATAGTCGTTTGTAGTATGTTTAGAGTCCTTTGTTTTGCAACTCCCCAGAACGCCCCGTTCCTGCTGTTTTCGGGGTCTTCATTGATGACCGGCGCCTGCCATCATTTATGACCCGTGTTGGTCTTAATAGAAGACCCGAGCAAGGCACAAAAGGCTGTTCTTTCGATTGCCGGTGCAAAGATACAACATTTTCGGGCAGAATGCAAGCTTTCACCCTAACTTTCTATGTGAGAAAGGCTATAAGTAGCTGTAATACAATAAGTTCTATTGATTTTCTGTCTGAACTTTGTTGCAAATAACAGAAAAACGCAGAAAAAGCACAATGGAGAACAAAGAAAGGCAAAAGCGGTCATTTCCGGTCATGGTCATTTTCGGTCATTTTCAAAATGAGTTGGGTCATTTTGAGCTATAGTAAATATAAATAATATTTATATTATACTATAGATGACCTTTTCTCCCCCGAAACGAAAATGACCGGAAATGACCATGACCGAAAATGACCGGAATATAATCTTCATAGTGATGGGAGATAATAAATTGTTAGATACGCTAAAGTGTTGGCTATTAATGTTATATATGATTTGTATGTAGTCTTGCTATAATTGTGTACGTATAAAATAATCTACATTCATCAGGCTCATATTTGTACCTTATTGTTCTTCTTTTGCCCTTTTTCTACCTGTCATTTCTTCTATTTTTGTCAAAAATACCTACCTTTAGAGCATGATTTAGAGTCCGAGGAGGGGCATTTTACACCCTTAGGAGAGGGGGTAAAACATCTTCCTATCCCCCATATTTTGCATTTTTCCGTTAAATAACGTGATAAAATTCTTGGGTTTGCCAACTTTTTATTATCTTTGCTAGCAATTAACAAATTATTGACGTAGCAATAGTCTGGAAAGCTAGAAACTACATAATAACAGTACTAAGATGAAAAGGTGTAACTTCTTGACGTACAAAGCTTTAGGGGGGGGGTAATTTTGCTCAGGCAAAGTTAGCCCAACATCATCATGTTCTTATCCGCAGGCGAATATTATCTTATTTTTATATGATAATAGTCGCTTTTTTTATGCTTTCTTCCACCGCCTGTTCTAGCGACGAAGAAACAGAAAAAACAGAGGTTTTTCATTACGAAACCACATTTTTAGCCCACGAATGGCAGATTTCAGCCCTTTATCAGCGCGTTGGAAGTATCTTTATCGACGTAAAAGAGGCTCCTTTGTTCTGCAGTTTCACCTCAGATGCTATTTCTTTCTCCGAAACGACGGAAGTGAACCACTTCGACGAAGGCGGTAAAATAACCCAAACTACCACCGAAAACGTTGCTTGCGGTCAGTACACCTATTTAATAAAGGAGAACAAAATACAGATAGATAATCAGATATTCACCATTACGGACAACAACGGAACCCTCGTTCTGCAGAATGAGGACTGGAAGCTTGTGCTCGTAGAAAAATAAACATATTATGGCTAAGAAACAAGATACAATCAGCATTGGTTTTGAAGAGAAAATATGGAAGGCTGCCGATATTCTGAGAGGCAACCTCAGCGCTTCGCAATACGAGGGTGTGGTGCTCGGACTCATTTTTCTGAAATACATCAGCGACCGCTTCGAACAGAAGTTTCAGGAGCTGCAGGGCGACGAATACGCCGACCCGGAAGATAAGGACGAATACACTGCCGAGAACATCTTCTTCGTGCCTGCTGAAGCCCGATGGAGCAAGATTAGTGCTGCTGCCCACACACCGGAAATAGGCGTGGTGATAGATGAAGCGCTTACTGCCATTGAGCGAGAAAACGAAAGACTGAAGGGCATTCTGCCTAAGAATTTCGCCCGTCCGGAGCTGGACAAGCGCCGTTTGGGTGATGTGGTAGATCTCTTTACGAACATAGAAATGCACGATGCTGGCGAGGAGAAAGACCTGCTGGGCAGAACCTACGAATACTGTCTGCAGCAGTTTGCCAGCCTGGAGGGCAAGAATGGTGGCGAGTTCTATACGCCTTCCTGCATTGTCCGCACGCTGGTAGAGATTCTGGAGCCTTACGAGGGCAGAGTCTATGACCCTTGCTGCGGAAGCGGTGGTATGTTTGTGCAGAGCGCCAAGTTTATAGAGCGCCACAAGGGAAACCTGCGCAAAATCAGTATCTACGGTCAGGAGGCAAACCCTGATACGTGGAAGATGGCGCACATGAACCTTGCCATCCGTGGCTTGGATGCGAACTTAGGAAAAGTCTTTGCCGACACTTTCTATGATGACCAGCACCCTACGCTGAAGGCACATTACATTCTTGCCAATCCTCCTTTCAATCTCAGCGACTGGGGGCAGAGTGCGCTCCAGGAAGATGTGCGCTGGCAGTATGGTTTGCCACCAGCTGGCAACGCCAACTTTGCATGGATGCAGCACATGATTCACCATCTGGCACCTAACGGAAAGATTGGTTTGGTGCTGGCGAATGGTGCGCTTTCGAGTCAGAGTGGTGGCGAGGGACAGATTCGCCAAGCCATCATCGAAGCCGACCTGGTAGAGGGAATCGTGGCATTGCCTTCGCAGCTGTTCTACAGTACGGGTATTCCTGTAAGTCTTTGGTTTATCAGCCGCAACAAGGCGCAGAAGGGCAAGACCGTGTTTATCGACGCCCGCAATCTGGGCACGATGGTTACCCGCAAGCTTCGTGAGTTGATGCCTGATACGGATATTAAGAAGATTACCGACACCTTCCATGCGTTCCAGCAGGGAACTCTGGAGGATAAGAAGGGCTTCTGTGCCGTATGCACCACCGAGCAGATAGCTGCTCAGGACTTCATCCTGACTCCTGGCAGATACGTAGGAATCGCCGAAGACGAAGGCGACGGAGTGCCTTTCGAGGAGAAAATGACGAATCTTACCGGAGAGCTGAAGCAGCTGTTTGAGGAAAGCAAGAAGCAGGAAGAAGAGATCAGATTGCAGTTGAAGAAAATAGGATGGGAGGTGTAAAGTATGGAGCTTCAAGATATATGTTCATACGTAAAGACAAAAGTGGAGACATCCAACTATTCCATAGAAGACTATATTTCAACTGAAAATATGTTACCTGAAAAGGGTGGAATAACAGTCGCATCTTCTTTTCCAAGTGGTAAAGTAACTGAATTTCAAGAAAATGATATCTTGATTTCAAATATTAGACCATACTTTAAAAAGATATGGAAGGCAGACAGAAGGGGATGTTGCAGTAATGATGTCTTATGTATTAGAGCTAATAATAATGTAGATGCAGAATTTCTATATTATTTATTAAGCCAAGATTTATTTTTTGCTTATGTTATGTCGGGTGCAAATGGAAGTAAAATGCCAAGAGGTGACAAACAGCAAATTATGAATTGGGAAATAGAAATCCCATCAGAGAAAGAAGACCAGCGCCGCATAGCCTCCATCCTTTCTTCTCTCGACCGGAAGATAGAGTTGAACAACAAGATCAATGCTGATTTGGAGGAGATGGCGCAGGCTATTTTCAAGAATTGGTTCGTTGACTTTGAGCCTTTCAAGGATGGTAAGTTCGTGGATAGTGAATTGGGAATGATTCCGGAAGGATGGAAAGTTGGAAGCTTGGGTGATTTTTGCAATGTTTTTACAGGCAAGAAAAATACTAATCAAGCGATAGAAAAGGGCTTATATCCGTTCTTTTCATGTGCTCCAGAACCATTAGCTTCTAACGATGCAATATTTAATGGTAAAGCCATTATTATAGCAGGAAATGGGAGTTATACAGGAAGAACTTCGTTCTATAATGGAGGATTTGATTTGTACCAGCGTACATACGCTTGTACAATTAGAGAACAAGATAAAGAAAATCTTATGATATTCTTTTATCACATGATGAAACAGTTCTTTGAACCTACAAAAATGGGAGGAACAAGAGGGTCATCTATTCCTTATATTGTTATGGGTGACATTACTCAACAAAAATTCCCATATTCTAAGGATTGGTTAATACGATTCTCTAATATTGCAAATTCTATGATGGATAGGAAATTACGTATAGACAAGGAGAACTCCCGCCTCTCCCTTCTCCGAGACACCCTTCTCCCTCGCTTAATGTCAGGCGAGCTGGAAGTTCCGGAATAAGAAGAGCAACGAAAGAAAATAACGAGAAAGAAAATATAAAATATTAACATTATGGCAGACGACAAGAAATTCACCGAAGACGCATACGAGCAAACGCTCATTGCCCTGTTCCGCGACGAACTCGGCTATGCGTACGAATGTGGCTACGAGGTGGAGCGCGACTATAAGGAGCCTTTCTATCGTGCCGATTTGGTCGCCTCGATGCGACGGCTTAATCCTCAACTGCCAGCCGATGCAATGGATGAAGGAATCAAGCAAATCGCCAACATCAGCATCGGTACTTTAGAACAGAACAACGAGCAGTTTACACTCTGGATGCAAAACGGTCTGGAGGTGGGATTCCTGCAAGATGGCGAAGAACGAACAGCCCTGATGAGGCTCTTCGACTTCGACCACCCCGAAAGAAACCTCTTCAAGGTGGTGAACCAGTGGCGGGTAGAAGAGTATAAGAACAAGCGCTGCGATATGGTGGTGATGGTCAACGGATTGCCCCTCGTGGTGGTGGAGCTGAAAAGCGCCATTTCCGAAGATGCAACCGTAGAAGATGCCTACAAGCAGATCAAGAACTATCAGCAGAGCATTCCAAGCCTCTTCTGCTACAACGCCTTCAACGTAATCAGCGACATGAGCGAAACACGTGCCGGAACCATCACCGCCAAGCTGGAACGCTACATGGAATGGAAGACCGTAGACGGTTCATACGAGTCAACCCTCTTTGCCGACTATCGCACCTTCTTTCTCGGCATGTTCCAGCAGCAGCGACTGCTCGACATTCTGCAGAACTTCATCTGCTTCGACAAGAACCAGGGCAAATACGCCAAGATTCTTACCGCCTACCATCAGTACTACGCCGTGGGCAAAGCCCTGCAGCGCACCCGTACCGCCGTGGAAGGCAACGGAAAAATCGGCGTGTTCTGGCACACGCAGGGTTCGGGCAAGAGCCTCTCCATGGTGTTCTACGCCCACCAGCTGGTGCAGCGGTTGCCCGAAGTAACCATCGTGGTAGTAACCGACCGCAAGGACCTCGACAACCAGCTCTTCGGTCAGTTCTGCCGCTGCCAGGACTTCCTTCGTCAGGAACCACAGAACGCCCAGAGCCGTGAAGACCTGGGTAATCTGCTGCGTAACCGAAAGAGTGGGGGAATCATCTTCACCACCATTCAGAAGTTTGAAGAAGGCGACTCGGCACTCTCCACCCGCCGCAACATCATCGTAATGACCGATGAGGCGCACCGCTCGCAATACGGCGAGGAGCACTGGGACAACAAGAGCCTGACGATGAAGAAGGGATTCAGCCAGAAGATGAGAGAAGCCCTGCCAGGCGCCTCGTTTATCGGTTTCACCGGAACGCCTATCAGCGACCGCGACAGAGACACGGAGGAAGTGTTCGGCAACTACATCGACGTTTACGACATGAGTCAGGCGGTAGATGATGGAGCCACCCGTCCGGTTTATTACGAGAGCCGTGTGGTGAACCTGAACCTCGACGAAGACACGATGAAGCTGCTGAACGATGAGTTCGACAACCTAGCCGAAGAGGGAGCCACCGAGGAGCAGATCAGGCAGGCAAAGCAGGAGCACAGCCGACTGGAAGTGCTCCTGGGCGAAGACGCCACCATCGACACGCTGGTAAGGGACATCATCCAGCACTACGAGCAGAACCGTGCGCAGGAACTCACCGGCAAGGCAATGATCGTGGCGCTGACCCGAAGCATCGCCATCAAAATCTACCGCAAGATGCTGGAGCTTCGCCCCGGGTGGACGGAGAAGGTTAAGGTAGTGATGAGCGGTTCGAACCAGGACCCCGAAGACTGGCAGCCGATTATCGGCAACGAAGCCTACAAGAAGGAACTGGCAAGAAAATTCAAGGACAACGACGATGAGATGAAAATCGCCATCGTAAGAGATATGTGGCTCACGGGCTTCGATGTTCCGTCGCTCGCCACCATGTACGTATATAAGCCGATGAGCGGTCATAACCTGATGCAGGCAATAGCCCGTGTAAACCGTGTGTTTCCGGGCAAGGAAGGCGGACTGATAGTGGATTACGTAGGCATTGCGCAGGCGCTGAAGAGTGCCATGCAGCAGTACACCAACCGTGACCGCCGCCGCTTCGGAGACCCCGACATCGCCAAGACCGCCCTGGTGAAATGGAAGGAAGAGATGGAAATCTGCCGTGACCAGCTTCATGGTTTCGACTATTCCGGCTTCTTCGAACAGGACAACTCGAAGCGGGCACTCGCCATTACGAGCGGAGCCAACTTCCTGAGTTCTCCAGCCATGGTTCAGCGCAAGAAGAATTTCATGGAGCACAGCAATCTGCTTCACAACGCCACCACGCTCTGCCGTTCGCTTCTGAATGAGCAGCAGAAGGCAGAGGTGTGCTATATGGATGCGTTGCGCGTGATGATGCTCAAACTCTCGCAGAAGGGCAAGATCAGCCGCCATGAAATCAACGAGCGCATCGGTGAGCTGCTCCGTCAGAGTGTGAAGACCGACGGAGTGATCAATCTCTTTGGTGACCGCCAGATAGAGTTCTCGCTCTTCGACGACGCCTTCATCCAGGAGGTGAAGAACATGAAGGAGCGCAACCTGGCGGTGGAACTGCTCACCAAACTGATGAAAGAAAAAATCAAGCAGCAGCAGAAGACCAACGTGGTTCAGAGCGACCTCTTCTCCGACATGCTCAGCCAGAGTCTCTCCAACTATCTGAAGGGCTTGCTCACCAACGAGGAAGTGATAGAGGAGCTGTTGAAGATGGCTCAGCAGATGAAGCAGGCAGAGGCAGAGGGCAACGACCTGGGACTTTCGCCCGAGGAGAAGGCATTCTATGATGCGCTCTCCACGCCCGAAGGTGTGCGGCAGGCTTACTCCGACGAGGAGTTTGTGGCGCTGACCCGGGAACTGACAGAAGTCTTGCACCGCAACCGCACCATCGACTGGAACCGGAAGGAATCAGCCAGGGCGAAGATGCGAGTGATGGTGAAGCGACTGCTCAAGAAGTATAAGTATCCACCAGAGGGTGCAGAAAAGGCGCTGGAAACTGTGATGCGCCAATGCGACCACTGGGCGGATGATGAAGAAAACGTAGTATAAACCCTTTAAAATTTGAAGTAAGAAACAGAAAGTAAACAAGAAAAATAACATATAGATATTGACGCTGATTATCTGCACTTCTACAGTATTTAGAACCTGCAAAATTCAAAAACGACAAGAAGAAGGTGACAGCAAGGCGTCCACTCCTCTACGGCGTGGGCAGTACTTGTTTGTACCTTGTCGTAGGTTCTTGCAGGTACCTTAATACTGGTACTTACAGGGAACCCCATGCCGCTTATTTAAACAACATAACAAATCAAACCTAGAAAAAGAATATGCAGACAGAGGAAATACCAAATACTGACAATAACTACAATTCTCTTCTGAAGATTTCATCAGAAGAAGATCTTTTTGTGGAAGATGAAGTAACAGGAGTCAAGAAATACACTCCAGTAACAACTACTGATGTGGGTCAGTTTAAGAGAGAGGCAGAACATTTGTATAAGGAGATTCAGCATGCTAAAGATGAATTTAAATGGAATGCAGGAAAGCATAAAGGTCTTACCTGTTATTTTCATATTTACCAGAACCTTGCCGAACAGTTGACAGATTTTCTTAAATATATTCATACGCTCCATAAGAAAGTCTACATTTCCATCTACAAGAGCTACGATGATGAATTCATGGGGATTTATACTGATGTATTAGAGCAGGTGCTCCAGGATATTCAGACCATCGCCCGGAAGCATTCAGACTATTTGCTCGATAAGGAAGAGGAGTATGGTCAGATTCCCTATGCCAAGGCTATTTTCGAGCAATGCGAGAAGCTTAAAGTTCCTGCCGGAGACGATTTTCCCCGTTTTGATTCCCATTTCAAGAACTTTGTCTCTACCGGTTTGCAGATGGCTTTGGCTGAAACCATCTCCACAGTTACCGCTATTTGTGCTGATTTCCTAGCCTTATACAGAACCCGCCTTTTCCGCACCGACCATGAGGCTGTTATTATTTACCATTATATCAAGCGAATTTTCGACGAGGGCACGCTACCTGACCATCTGAAACATGAGGTAAAGGTAAAGAAGCACCGCATGGAAAGCAGGAGAATAGCCATTACCAACGACAGCTTACAGAAAGTGATGGATGAGGTTGAGGATAAATACAACAATTATACGCTTTGTTCTGACTGGTTTGAGCGAGAGGAGGATGAGGAAGAAGAACTTGTCCGTACGCTAGTCAGGGAGCAGGCTTCGCCCGAGGATTTTGAAACGCTATTCAAGTATCAGGGTGAGCATAAAATGTGGGAGGCTGAAATAGCCAGGGCTGATGATTTTGAGCGTAACAGCGACTCTTTCTTTGTGAACTGGGTAGATTCTATAAAATTGGAGGAGAAGTTGAAGTTCTGGATAAAAGGCAACATTACGTCTCAGCAAAGCTGGTACATAGTCTGGTGCCTGATGAAATATACGTTCCACATGGTGCGTGATAATCAGGACAAGGCAGCCTTTGCCGCCCGCATGAACCTGATGTTTCCGGATGCAGAAAAGAAATGTGTGGTGGAGTCGTTCCGCAAGCAGGAAACGCAGAAGAACCACAACCACCATTTCTCGGAGTGGCTTGAAGGCTCCGATCCCGATTATCATACCGCCCAGGATCTGTATTATAAGCTGGCGAAAAGGGATGGTTATATGAGAAGTATTTGAGTTGGTATAGGAAAGTAGAGAGGAAGATTTAGAGATAACTATCGTCCCTGGGTATAAAACAAGGATAATTCCGGTAATATTCTACGGCTTTTTTGAAAATATTCCGTAGAATATTACCGCTTTTCAAAAAAATATTGTATTTTTGCAGCGACAATGATATTAATATAAATGTGATATGGACAATATAGTTTGTAAAGTGGAAGCACTAGGAGGCACAATCTCTACTACTGATATTCCTCATATAGCAGAGTATAAGCGATTGTTGAGAGCTAAGGAACGTGGCGACTTGATCAAGTTGCGCCAGGGCATTTATGCTGTTCCGGAAGCCCTGCTGAATACAATGATAGATGTGGAGCGGATTGTACCTAAAGGTGTTGTGTGTCTATACAATGCCTGGGCTTATCATCAGCTTTCGACAACTGTTCCACCAGCTTTTTGCATTGCCATCGCCAATAAACGGAAAGTAGAGATTCCTGAAACGCTTCCGATAGAATTGTATTATTGGAAGAAGGAAAATCTGGAGTTTGGCATTATGGAAGCAGAAATATCCGGTTTCCATGTTCGCATAACCGACTTGGAGCGAAGTGTTTGTGATGCAGTGAAATACAGAAACAAATTGGGGCTGGATGTTTGTGCGGAAGTGATTCGTTCTTATTTGAGAAAGCCCAATCGCAATCTCACTCGTTTGCAGGATTACGCCCAACGCCTCAGAGTATTCAATACATTGAAAAATTATGTTGAAATAGCTATAGAATAAGATGGGAAAGAAAAACTACGGTAAGTCTGTTAAGACCCGCCATTGCTTTTGCCTGACATTCCATCTGTGAACATACAGGCGTATTCCTTGGAGACAGTTGTTGCCGAGAAATTCCATACGATGATAGACCGAGATGTGCTCAACAGTCGCATGAAAGATTTCTTCGACTGTTACCAACTCCTGACAAAGAGAGACTTGTCTGATGACACATTATATGATGCGATTAAGGCGGCTTTCGATAATAGAGGGCTTACATACAATCCCGAATTGCAGTTGTTTACAGAAAGTTTTGCGACAGACGCAGCACGTATAGTTCGCTGGAAAGCATTTCTGAAAAAGATTCAATGGAAAGAAGCTCTTGATTTCAAGACTGTTATGGAAGTAATAAAGGAAAGGTTGCAGCCTATGGCAGAAAGATATTGGGGAAAGTAGTGCGTTGTGGAGTCGTCTCGCAAGCAGGAAACGTAGCTGATGATTAGCCCCAACACGCCCTGAAAGGGCAGAAGCTCCTAGCCCAGGGCAATCGCCCTGGGTTATTACGGTCGCAACCCTGCCGCCCTGAAAGGGCAAAAGCTTTAAAATACCTTGTAATTTTCATATTTTCTTTGTTGTTTTTCAATATAATGTGTATCTTTGCAATGTCGAATGAAAATACGACTAAAAACAATTAATAAAAGAACATAGTATGCAATATCCAACAATATTAGAATATGTAAAGGCCATTCAAGATGCTGGTAACAATCTTGACAAGTTGGCTCACCTGACTCCCGTATTAGATAATCACGGAGAGCCATATCATATTTGTGATGCTTTTGCCGTTGTATTTAAGATGCAGGACAAGAGTACTGGGAAGTATTATACCCTCAAGTGTTTCTTGAAAAATCAGAAGGAACGTGACGATGATTCGTGTTGTCAGATTACTAATGAACAGAATATGGTTAGGGCTTCATACAGTACTTCTGTGAAGTATCTAGAGAAGGAACTTTTAGTTCATAGTCAAGACAAAGTGGGAAAATTTCCGGTACTGTTGGCAGATTGGATAGACGAGAAATCGATGATAACTTTTCTGTCAGTGAATGAAGATATGACTACATCAACAATACATGAAAATTTTAATGAGGCTATTACAGATGAATATGGAGTGACATATAGCAAAGACGGGAGAAAATTGTTAAGATCACCCAAAGAACTTGATGGAAACTATTCAATTAAAAAAGATACAAAGATTATTTGTGATTGGGCATTTGAAGGTTGCACTTCTTTGCGTAGTCTTGTTGTTCCTGAGAGTGTTATAAGCATTGGAGAGAGTGCATTTGATGGGTGCACTTCTCTGAGTAGTCTTGTTATTCCTAATAGGGTAGTGAGCATTAAAGGCAATCTCTTTTGCGGTTGGTATGGCGACTTGATATGCTTGTCGCCGTACTTTATTTATGAAAATAATGTATTATTTGATAAAGACAAAAGTACAATTATCTCTTTTAGAGACCAAGACACAACATCTTATGTCATCCCAGCTGGAGTAACTAGCATTGGTGATTGTGCCTTTGAAGGTTGCGAATCTTTGAACAGTCTTGTTATTCCTAATAGTGTAACTAGCATTGGGGAGAGTGCTTTTTCCTTTTCATCTTTGAGCAGCCTTGTTATTCCAGATAGCATTACCCGTATTGAGGATTGTGCATTTGAATATTGTGAATCTTTGAGCAGTCTTGTTATTCCTAATAGCGTTACCAGCATTGGCGATAGGGCATTTGTATATTGTAAGTCTCTGCGTAGTCTTGTTATTCCTGATAGTGTAACTCGCATTGGGGATAGGGCATTTGAATATTGCGAATCTTTGCGTAGTCTTGTTATTCCCGACAGTGTTACTAGCATAGGGGCTTGGGCATTTCGAAGTTGTCGTTCCTTGACAGATATTGTTATTCCTGATAGCATAAATAGCATTGTGACTGGTGCGTTTAGTGATTGCGAGTCTTTGAAAAGTTTTGTTATTCCCAATAGTGTAACTAGCATTGAAAATTGTGCATTTAGTGGGTGCAAATCTTTGCGTAGTCTTGTTATTCCTGATAGTGTTACTTGCTTATTTTGGGATGCATTTCATGGCTGTGAATCTTTGAGCAGTCTTGTTATTCCTGACAGCGTTACTAGCATTGGGAATAGTGTATTTTATGGGTGCAAATCTTTGACAGATATAGCTATTCCTGATAGTGTTACTAGCATTGGGAATAGTGCATTTGAAGATTGCTCTTCTTTGAGTAGCCTTGTTATTCCCGATAGTGTTACTAGCATTGGAAATAGAGCGTTTTATGGCTGCAAATCTCTGTGTAGTCTTGTTATTCCTGATGGTGTAACTAGTATAGGGTATGAGGCGTTTAAGGATTGCTCTTCTTTGAGTAGCCTTATTATTCCTGATAGTGTTGCTAGTATTGTGGATAGAGAATTTACATATTCATCTTTGAGCAGTCTTGTTATTCGTGCTACTGGATCGAGTATTGTGGATAGAGCCTTTAAAGGTTGTATTTCTTTATGTTATCTCGCTATTCATGCTAAAATTGTGATCCCTGATGGTGTAACCAGCATAGGAGACAGCGCATTTCGTGGTTGCACTTCTTTGACTAGCCTTGTTATTCCTGACAGTGTTACCAGCATTGGGATTGGTGCTTTTGGGGGTTGTAAATCTTTGGCAGACATTGTTATTCCTGATAGTGTTACCTGTATTGAGAATAGTGCATTTGAAGGTTGCTCTTCTTTGAATAACGTTGTTATTCCTGATGGTATAACTCGCATTGGGAAAAGTGCATTTAGGGGTTGCAAATCTTTGAGTAGCCTTGTTATTCCTGGTGGTGTGACTCGCATTGGGGATGGTGCATTTAGGGATTGCGAATCTTTGAGTAGCCTTGTTATTCCTGGTGGTGTGACTCGCATTGGGGCGAGGACATTTTTTGGTTGTAGTTCTTTGAGTAACATAGTCATTCCTGACAGTGTAACTAGTATTGGGGATGAAGCATTTGGATATTGCAAATCTTTGAGTAGTCTTGTTATTCCTGATAGTGTTACTAACATTGGTGATTATGCTTTTTATTGTTGCTATTCTTTGGAAAGTCTTATTCTCCCGGATGGTGTTACGAGCATTGGGGAATATGCATTTAGGGGTTGCTCTTCTTTGAGCAACCTCGTTATTCCTAATAGTGTTACTAGTGTTGGAAAGTGTGCATTTTATGATTGCTCTTCTCTGAGTAGTATTGTTATTTCTGATAGTGTAACCAGCATTGGGGAGAGGGCGTTTTGGGGGTGCTCTTCTTTGAGTAGTATTGTTATTCCTAATAGTGTTACTAGTGTTGGAAAGTGTGCATTTTATGATTGCTCTTCTTTGAGTAGTATTATTATTCCTGATAGCGTTACTAGCATTGGGGATAGTACTTTTTGGGGTTGCTCTTCTTTGAGCAGTCTTGTTATTCCTGATAGCGTTACTAGCATTGGTGTGTGTGCATTTAGGCATTGCTCTTCTTTGAGTAACGTTGTTATTCCAGATAGTATTACAAGCATTGAGTGTTATGCATTTAGTGATTGCTCTTCTTTGAGCAGTATTGTTATTCCAGTGAGTGTTACTTACATTGGGCATCATGCTTTTGCAAATTGCAATCTCTCAAATACTCTTAGACAAGAATTAAGTTCCCGTTTTGGTGATAAAATATTTTGGTAACTAAGGTTGAACTTGTTAAAGGCATCTTTTTCATGGAATTGTGAAGGAGGTGCCTTTAATGTTTGAATTTTAAAGCTTTTGCCCTTACAGGGCGCAAGGTTGATTGCTGGTTTACCCAGGGCGAGTGCCCTGGGCTAGGAGCTTCTGCCCCTTCAGGGCGTGTGGGGCATGGACTATATTTTTTACTAAATTACCATTTTCCCAAGAAACATGGGATTTTTCCCAATAATGCCTTGATTTTTCCCAAGAAAGCCCCGATTTTTCCCAAATACAGCAGTTTATCGGGAAAAGTGTGGGGGAAGGCTTGCAGGAAAATGAGAGTATTTTCTTGCCTTTTTGTTAATATTATACGATTTTTCATTGTTTTTTCCCTACTGAGCGAGTAGGCCATTTGTTTTTCCCAAGAAATGCCCGATTTTTCCCAAATACGTGGGTTTTTCGGGGGAGTTGTGGGAAAAGCATTGTTTTGCCTTATTTTCTGCAGTACTTTTGCAGCGTCGAAGAAACAAGACAACGCTGAAATGGTTTGGTGCTCTTGAAAACCTCTTCGTACATTATATAATATGTATACTCAGATTATGAGAGTGGTGCAGCAGGGCGAGACCTTCGCTGTGCAGAGTCAGAAAAGTGAGAACGGACAGATGATGAAATGCAACATCGTTCTCCAGGAGATGGGCGGCAAGTATGAGAACCAGTACGCTGCGGCAATGCTCGGCAATATGGCGCAATGTAAGTATGCTCCGGGTGAGCTGGTGGCTGTTACGCTCCGCTTTACTACCCATGAGCACAATGGTCAGGTTTATCAGGATATTCTGGTTACGGACATTGAAAAGGCTTTTTAAAGGTAAAAAGGTAAAAAAGTAAAAAGGTAAAAAGGGAGGCTTCGCTTGGAGACTTATTGCGGAGATTCTTAGTTATTAACTGAGTTGAAACAGAGGAGGATTTTCCATGGTAAAGCGCGCAACAATCCGGATGTTTCTTCTCCTAAAATTCAATTCAGATTATGGTTAAGAAAGTAAACAAGGTTCAGAACAATGCTCAGAATAATGTTCAGAACCAGCAGGTGAATAATAATGACTGCCAGCATGTGCAGTTGGGTGGAATGGCTTACTATGATGCTAAGCAGTATTTCCTTTTCAGTCCCCAGGAATCGGGGGTGAACAAGGTTCCTCGATTCCGTTCGATGGGCGTGGCTCAGCAAATGCCTGACGGAACATTTGATTTCGTGGTTCAGCACCGCCTCAGAACTCAGTCGGAACTGATTAAGAAACTGGCGCATGGTCGTGTGAGCAAGACCAAGGACGGTGCTGTTCAGCTTACCTTGAAGGTGTTCTGCCATGAGGGAATCAACATCGCCCGAACGCTGGCTGTTGAGGCTGAAGAAGGGGCTGAGGCGGTAGTGGATTACCAACTGAAACATTAGGATTTTTGTATTCAACTTAAAAACGATAAGTAGAAACAGATAGATGAGTTGTTATTTAATAAAGGTGGAGAATGGGCACAAGGTTGCCCGCTCCATCACCTCGGAAGAGGAGTATAAGCAGTTGCGTGGAAGCAATGAGCAGAAGGCGAATCTTCGCCTGGCTCGTGCCGGAAACGATGCTGCGAAACGGAGACTGGTGCAGTTTAACTACTCCGGCCATTATCCGCAAGGCGTGGTGAAGGGAATGAAACTGCCAAGCGGTGCTTTCGGGTTTGATATGGATGAGCCGGAGGCTTTCGCCAAGGCTGCCAAGCTGCTGCTGAAAGAACCGGACAAGTACGGACTTCTGATGCTGGAACGCAGCGCACGACAAGGCGGTCATGCGGTGTTTGAGCGCGAAAAGGGTAAGACGGTTCTGGAGAATCAGGTACGAATTGCTACGATGCTGAAATGCGAAATGGATACTTCGGCTCACGACATTAACCGGGTTTATTTCACTACTACATCGGATGGAGAAGACCTGCTCTTTCTTTCGCCACGGCTCTTCAAGGATACTTATGATGAGGCTGCAGTTGCAGCTGAGGGGAAAGTGCTGGAAGAGCGTGAAAGGTACGGACAAGAGGAACTGCCGGAAGGGGCGCACAAGGCAAACAAGCACTTTATGCCTTGGTTGGAAGAAATCAAGAAGAATCCTCAAGGGGTTTTAAAGAGTCAAGAATTTAAGGATTCTCAGAAAGCTTCTCAAGGGGTTTTTAAGGGTCAGGAATTTAAGAATTCGAGATTTTCTACTTCTGCTGCTTCTGCCTCTGCTGCGTCAACTTCTTCTACCGCGTCAACTGCTGCTGCTTCAACTACTTCTGCTGCTCAGGACAATTATCTCGGGATTCCTTATGGGGAAATCATTAAGAAGTGGTGGCAGATGTATAATGATGGGCAGGAGCCGATGCGCTCCAACCGCAATACGCTGACCTTTGAGCTGGCTGTGAACCTGCGCCACATCTGTGGTTTTGACCGCAATCTGCTGGCTCAGATTATTCCCTGCTACGATGGGTTTCCCGAACAGGAAAAGATGGCTTGCATCAACTCGGCATTGAACGAGAAAATCACGCAAATGCCTAAGCGGCTGAAGGATGTGCTCTCTGCCATCCGTCAGGAACGAATGAAGCAGGGAAATGTGGGTAGTGGTTCGGCGGCTGACAATGAGGCACTGGTAAATGCGCTGGACGAGGCTAACGCCAAGGATGATCTGTTCTATTATAATGCGCTGCCTAAGTTGCCGCAAGGCATTCGGGATTCCATCAGCGCAGTGGGTCCGGCACTGGCTCTGCCTGTAATCACAGCCATCTGTCCTGCCATCGGAATGCTCGCAACGGGCGTGAAGGTTTCCGTTCACGGTAAGATGAACTCGCTGAACCTCATCTCCTACATCGCCGGTGATTTTGCATCTGGTAAGGGAAGTATTGACCCCGTGATTGACGCATGGACTTCGGAAGTGAAGGAAATGGACAAAATGTATCAGCAGAAGGAGGATGAATGGCGAGCCAAGAAACGTGCAGCCAAGAACAAGAAGGAGCAGCCGGAAGAGCCGAAACTGCCTGTAAGATGCTTGACACTGAACAATACGGTGGCGAATCTGGCTGAACGACTGGCGAACACGGAAGGCAAGCACGCCTTCTCGTTTACTCCGGAAGCTGACACCGTAGCGCAGAAGTGGAAATCGGCGATGAGCGACTTTTCAGTCATGTTGAGACAGGCTTACGACGGAACAAGCTATGAGCGTGAAGCAAGAAGTGCGGATGCAGTGAATGTTCATATAGACAGACTGTTATGGAACGTGGTGATGTGCGGCACTCCTGATGCGCTCTATCGAGTAGTAAGCAATTATACGGATGGTTTCCAGAGCCGTATCATCGTGGCAAAAACGCCCGATAATACCTTCACTCCACTTTCTGACAACATGTATGTTATGAACGAACGTCAGCGCGACCGCATTATTCAGATAGCTCATCTTCTGCCTTTGCTGACCGGTGAGGTGGTTCTGCCCAAGCTGGAGGATAAGGGTAGGGAATGGCTGGAACAGATAAGACTGGAAACGATGAAAAATGACGACAAGGTGAAAGCCCGCCAGCGTTTCCGTATCTGTCCAACCACGATGAGAATGATGACCTGCATCATGCTTTGCAAGGTTCTGGAAACGCTGATTCAGAAGCATGGATTCAATGGAGCCGAGAAACAGCTGAAGGAGTCGCCTGATTTGTGGAAGGGAATGCTCGTAAAGACGCAGACATCAACCATGCTGAATGTCTTTGATGTACTGGCTGACTATCAGCTGGATAATGCGCTCTACTTCTTCCGTAGTCGCATAGAGGATGCGTTCTCATCCAAGAATTATTGCAGTCAGTCGCCCTACGATCGTACACATAGAGGTAAGAATGATTCCATCTTCGAACGTCTTGACGTAACTTTCACCTTTGAGCAGGCAGAGCAGCAGAGTGTTGCCGTAAAGGGCGCAACTGCTACCCATGAGACGGTAAGGCAGATGCTGAAGAATTGGAAGCGTCAAGGTTTGATCAGTATTTTACCAGACAAGCGTTATCAGAAAGTTACTTCTATCATATAAAATCCGGTCATTTCCGGTCATGGTCATTTCCGGTCATTTTGGTTTTCGGTTCTTAAATCAGCCTTAATGACCGGCCTTGATCCAATTATTCATTATCAATTATTAATTGTAAATTATCATGAACATCAATATATTCCGCCGTCGCTTCACTCCATGGAGTGTGGATGGCACAATGGTTATAGGTGGCAAGATTTTCTGCGACACCTTAGAACGTCCTAACCGTCATTTGCCAGCAGGACGTTATAAGATTTCTCTCATTCCTACCAAGCAAAAGAAGGTGTCGGAGACAAAGAAGAAAAATAAGTATGAAAGAGGAAAATATGAAATTGTTATCAAGCCTGTTATTCTGTTAAGATCCAATTACGTGCCTCGTACTGTTAGGCGCAGAGCTCGCTTCGTGCCTGGCAACGGTCCGCTACGTCTGAGAAACAAGAGTATCATTCTGGGCAAGTCTCATTATACCGGAATCGTTACGCAATCAGAAGAATGCTATAATGAATTTTGCCAGTTGTTGGATGAGGAATTCAAGAGGATGAAGAAAAAGCATCTACCGTGCAGAATCAATCTGTGTATCAGGGATTGGGGTGTTGACGAAATCCCCCTTAATTATCTGCTTATTTTTCAATAATTAATATTCAATATCATGCGTAAGATAAAGGAAATCATCATTCATTGCAGTGCGACCAAGGAAGGTCGCAACTTCACCGTAGCGGATATTGACCGCTGGCACCGGGAGCGCGGAATGCGCTGCATAGGTTATCATTTCGTGATTTATCGTGACGGCAGCATTCATGTAGGCCGTGCGATAGAGGAGGTTGGCGCCCATTGCAAGGGCCATAATTCCATCAGTATAGGCATTTGCTACATCGGCGGCTTATCAAAGAAAGGCAAGCCGAAGGATACAAGAACCCGAGACCAGAAAGCGGCAATGCGCTCGCTCATCGAGCAGCTGAAGGAGGAATATCCATTAGCCACGATTCATGGTCATAATGAATTTGCCAACAAAGCCTGCCCCTGCTTTAATGTAAAGAAGGAGTGGGGGAAGGAGTAAACACAAAAATAGCGGATCTTTCACAGACCCGCTATTTGATATTTAATAAATACTCTGGAATGAATTTTAATCATCACCAAAAATAAAAGATGCCTTATACAATGCCCTGAGCCATCATAGCCTTAGCTACCTTCAGGAAGCCGGCTACGTTTGCACCCTTTACGTAATTTACGTAACCGTCTGGCTCAGTACCATACTTCACGCAGTTAGCGTGAATATCGTTCATGATGTCGTGGAGCTTAGCATCAACCTCCTCACGAGACCACTTCAGACGCTCTGAGTTCTGGCTCATCTCAAGACCTGATACTGCAACACCACCTGCGTTGGCTGCCTTACCTGGAGAGTAGAGAATCTTAGCATCCTGGAATACCTTGATAGCCTCTGGAGTAGAAGGCATGTTAGCACCCTCGCTTACTGCGATTACGCCGTTGGCGATGAGAGCCTTAGCTGCCTCCTCGTTGATTTCGTTCTGAGTAGCTGATGGGAGAGCGATGTCTGCCTTCTCAAACCAAGGCTTAGCACCTGCAACATATTTTACACCATACTTCTCTGCATACTCCTTGATACGGCCACGCTCTACGTTCTTGAGCTCCATGATGTAATCGAGCTTCTCGCGGTCGATTCCGTCTGGGTCGTAGATGTAACCGTCTGAATCTGAACATGTAACTGGCTTAGCACCCAACTGGAGCAACTTCTCCATAGTGTACTGGGCTACATTACCTGAACCTGAAACCAAAACAGTCTTGCCCTTGATGTCAATACCCTTGGTAGCGAGCATGTTGCAGAGGAAGTATACGTTACCGTAACCTGTAGCCTCAGGACGGATCAATGAACCGCCGAACTCCTGACCCTTACCGGTCAAGACGCCCTGGAACTGGTGTGTCAACTTCTTGTACATTCCGAAGAGGTAACCTACCTCACGGCCACCTACACCGATGTCACCAGCTGGAACATCCTCGTCTGGACCCATGTGACGATAAAGCTCTGTCATGAAAGCCTGGCAGAAACGCATTACCTCGTTGTTGCTCTTGCCACGTGGAGAGAAGTCAGAACCACCCTTAGCACCACCCATTGGGAGAGTAGTAAGAGAGTTCTTGAATGTCTGCTCGAAAGCCAAGAACTTCAAAATACCCAAGTTTACTGACTTGTGGTAGCGAAGACCTCCCTTGTAAGGGCCAATCGCGTTGTTGTGCTGTACGCGGTAACCCATGTTAGTCTGTACGTTGCCCTTATCATCTACCCAAGATACGCGGAACTGGATGATGCGGTCTGGAATGCAGAGACGCTCGATGAGGTTTGCCTTCTCAAACTCTGGGTGCTTGTTGTACTCTTCCTCGATAGTACCGAGAACCTGACTAACTGCCTGAATGTACTCAGGCTCGTTTGGGAATCTTCTTTGGAGATTCGCGATTACTTCTGATGCTTTCATAATCTTTAATCTTTTATTGTGTTTAAATTCTTACTTCTTTATTTCTGCTTGCAAAGATACATGTTTTTCTTGAAAACACCAACAAAAAGAAAGAAAAAATGCAGAAAAAGTAGAAAAAAGATATTTTTTAACATTCTTAATCACGATTTGTAGCGCTTTTGTGTACGCACACCTTATTATATAAGAGACGTTTTTCGGGGTTTAAGCCTTTATCTCCGTTTTAGGGAATCTTGCATTCTGAGGACTTCTGTTTATCTATCCTGCGCCATAGGGCATAAATGAGCAGGATGATAGCGTAGAGACCGATTACCTGAGGCAGACTGATTCTTACGTTTTCGATGCTTGCTCCAGGCAGCATGCTGATCAGTTTTATGGCTGTATTCAAAAACTGGGTGATGCTGGTCAGGGCGCCTGATGTAAGGCTGATGAGTGGGGCGACAACCGGTGCTATGGGCGCCCATAACGTGAGTGGGGAGAACAGGATTAATGCTGCTCCAAGATATAGGATGAGGGTTGCTGCGGGAATGGCGATGTAATTGGTGAGAAGTGAATAGCACGATATTCTGCCGAAGGTGTAGACGATGACCGGAAGGGTTCCTATCTGGGCTGCCAGTGAAACGCAAAGGAGTCCCCATGCCCAACGGATGAAACGGCTGCGGATGGAGAGGAGGGTGTAAAGGGGTGTGAAGAACAGCAGAATGGAGGCTACGGCCAGGAACGAAAGCTGGAAACTCAACTCGAAAAGGTAGAGCGGACTGATGAAGAGCATAAATATATAAGCTGAGGCTAAGGTGTTGAGCGGCAGACCGGTACGATGGAAAGCTAAACTTAAGCTGTAGGCTGAAAGCATGATGGCTGCACGGACTGCACTTGCCGGCAATCCTATGAGGAAAACGTAGGTCCAGATGGAGATGAGGGACAGGATGATGGTGTAAACTGAGTACTTTCTGCCGCCTAGCAGAAAGATGAAAAGCTGGAAGATAATGCCTATATGAAGTCCGCTTACTGCCAGGATGTGACTGGCTCCGGAAATGGAGTAACTGTTTCGGGTGTTCGAGTCGAGTGCGCTCTTGTCGCCCAGCGCCATGGCTGCGATGACTGCATAGTCTTGCTGTTTTACGTGAAGGGAAACCAGTTTGCTTTCAATATTGCTTTTATAGCGTTCGGTATTGATTTTTGCCCGTGTGAGGTAAGACAGTTCCTGCCAGTTTTTCAGTTGTGTAGAGGTTTGAGAATCAGTTATTTGCTTACAGGTAAGAAAAGCCCCAAGGCTCAGGATGCATAAATGAATCATCACGCATTGGGAGAAGATGAGAAACTGGTGGCTCCTGCAGAAGTAAGCTTTTTGGTTTAAGAACTCAGTAAGGAAAAAGATGATGCTGCCAAGGGCGCATGAAATGATGGAGATGATGAGCCAGAAGCGCATGTTGAAATCATCATAGCCCCATTTGGCTATGATGATTCCGATCGTCAGTGTGAGGCTGATGGTCATGAGCGGGGTGAGGGGTAGCTCTTTCATCATTCCTCTTTCCTTTTTTAAAAGATAATTTATTTCCTATTTCTTGAATCCGAAGATGCGCTTGATGAATTTCTTCACAGCGTTTTCTTGCTTCTGTGGATTTACGATAGGAGTGTGCTTGCGTGCAGCCGGCTTGTCGCCCTTTTTCTGGGCTACGCCTCTGCCACGGCCGTTGCTGCCTGGGCGAACATTGTTCTCGTTGCCTGGGCGCTGCTGGTTGCTGTTATTGCTGTTATTGCGGCGCTTCTGGCTGTTGCTGTTCTTTGGCTGCTCGCCTGGCTGGGCTGGCTTTCTGTTCTGCTGCTTTGCGTTCTGCTGCCTGTTGCCCTGCTGAGGCTGCTGCTTTGCGTTCTGCTGCCTGTTGCCCTGCTGTGGCTGCTGCTCGTTGCTGCGTGGCGCTTTTTCCTGACGCTCGTTTGGCTTGTTTGGCTTGCGCTTGTGAGAAGTCTGGTCGCGGTCTTTCTGTCGGCGGTTCTTGGCGCTGTTCTTTCCGGCCTCGCCGTTTCCGCCGTTACCGCGTCTGTTGTTTCTTCCGTTTGCGCCTTTCTTCTTCGGCTTGTTGAGCTTGATGTATTCAGGACCTTCGCCGCATCCCTCAGGGAGAGGCATCTTGTCTACCACCTTCTCCAGGAACTTCTCTATCTGCTGGAACCAGTACTGGTCTTCTTCGCTCACGAAGGTGATGGCTCTACCATCGCGGTTGGCACGGGCTGTACGGCCGATGCGGTGAACGTAATCTTCTGTATCGTGAGGAACATCGTAATTGATGACCATCTCAATATCATCGATGTCGATTCCGCGCGCCACAATATCGGTAGCTACGAGAACATCATACTGTCCGCTCTTGAACTTGAACATCACATCATCGCGCTCAGCCTGTTCCAGGTCGCTGTGCATGGCTCCGCAGTTTACTCCAATCTGCTGGAGGGAAGCTGCGAGTTGCTTCACCTTGAATTTGCTGCCGCTGAAGACGATGACGCGCTTCAGGTCGCCTGCCTTGAAGATGTCCTTGATGATGGTCATCTTCTGGGTTTCGTAGCATACGTATGCTTCCTGCTTGATTTTCTCGGCTGGCTTGCTGACTGCAAGTTTGATTTCTACCGGATTCTTGAGCAGGGTCTTAGCCAGTTCTTCTATCTTCTCAGGCATGGTTGCCGAGAACATGATGGTCTGGCAGGTCTTTGGCAGTTTTGCCGCGATGGTCTTGATGTCTTCTGAGAAACCCATGTCGAGCATGCGGTCGGCCTCGTCGAGAATGAAGAAGCTTACCTTGCTGAGGTCTACATTGCCCAGAGAGATATGGGAGATGAGGCGGCCCGGGGTGGCGATGACTACATCGGCGCCCATGCGGAGGCTGCGCAACTCCTGATCGTAACGGTTGCCGTCGTTGCCGCCGTATACGGCTACGCTGCTCACGCCCTGCAGGTAATAGCCGAAGCCTTGCATCGCCTGGTCTATCTGCTGGGCGAGCTCGCGGGTTGGTGACATGATGACGCAGTTGATGGCGTCTTTAGGATAACCGCCGTCATCGAGCTTGCTCAATACTGGCAGCAGATAGGCTGCGGTTTTGCCGGTTCCGGTCTGGGCTACGCCCAATACATCGTGACCTTCTAATATCTCTGGAATGCACTTTTCCTGTACTGGAGTGCATGTGTCGAAACGCATGTCATATAATGCGTCGAGCACGTTGTCGTTTAAATCTAATTCGTCGAAATACATTTTTTTTTAATGTTGAATGTTGAATGTTGAATGTTGAATGTTGACTTTTTACCTCGGTGCCTTGCGGTAGCAGAAGTAGGCTACGATGGCGAAGAGGAAGTTTGGAAGCCACGCTGCCAGAACAGACGGGAAATTGGCCTGGATGGCGAAGGTGGCAGAAACCGTCTGCAGCATGATGTAGCCGAAACTCAGCGCAAGACCAACGCCCAATGCTGCTCCCATGCCGCCCTTGCGCTTGCGGGCTGAGAGGGAGACACCGATGATGGTGAGGATGAACGAGGCGAAGGAAGAGGCGATGCGCTTGTGGTATTCTACCTCGTACTGCACCACGTTGCCCGAACCGCGGTTAATCTGCTTGGAGATGTAATCACGGAGCTCAGGACTGGTGAAGGTTTCCTGCTGACCTTTGGAATAGACCAGGTCGGTAGGTTCCATCATGATGATGGTGTCCTTCTGGGCTCCGCTCGTAATATGCTCCTTCATGCCCTGGAGCTTGCGGATTTTCCAGTTGCTCAGTTGCCAGTGATACTTGCTGTCGGAAATGGTGTCGTACTGGATGTCCATCGCTGTAAGGTGGCTTACGAGTTTCTTGTCCTGGAACTTGTCGAGACAGAATCCGTAGCCGCGTTTCATGCTGTTGTCGTAATGCTGCATATAGGCAATCACTCCCTTGTCTACCTGCAGCTGTACATTCTCGGCACTGGTATTCTTCTTCTTGTTCTTGTACATCGTCTCGAAGTTCTGCCTGATGACGGTTCCGTGGGGAATGACGTAGGCTGAGAGCCCGAAGGAGAGGGCTGAGAGCAGCACGCAGGTAATCATGTATGGGCGGAGGAGACGCTTGAAGGATACTCCCGACGCCAGGATGGCGATGATTTCGGAATTGCTTGCCAGCTTGGTGGTGAAGAGAATGACCGCCACGAACACGAACAGCGCACTGAAGAGGTTGGCAAAATAGGGCACGAAGTTGGCGTAGTAATCGAAGATGATTGCGCGCGCCGGTGCATGGTGCTCTGTGAATTTTGACAGGTTCTCGTTGAAGTCGAAGACGATGGCGATGGAGATGATCAGGGCGATGGAGAAGAAATAGTAGCCCAGAAACTTCTTGATAATGTACCAGTCGAGCTTCTTGATGTACCTGAACGGGTTGAGAAACCTGAAAATGCGCAGGAACCGGAGCTTGTGAGCCAGCCAGCGCACAGCCCTGATGAGCCACCCGAACTTGCGGGAAGCCCATCGGCCGGTGCGGTAGAGCCGGCGGTGTTTTCTTATTTTCTTAAAATCTTTCATGATGCTTGCTTACTTAAATTCTTCGGCCAAGCTGGTCGATGATGGAATTCTTCCATGCCACGAAATCGCCCTGCTCGATATGATGGCGGGCATCGGTCACGAGGCGCAGATAGAAAGAGAGGTTGTGGATGCTGGCTATCTGCATCGCCAGCAGCTCCTGTGCCTTGAAGAGGTGGTGGAGGTAGGCCTTCGTGGTTACGAGGTCGATGTCGCAGCCGTCTGGATCTACCGGACTGAAGTCTTTCTCCCACTTCTTGTTGCGCATGTTCATCGTGCCCTGATAGGTGAAGAGCATGGCGTTGCGGCCGTTGCGGGTCGGCATTACGCAGTCGAACATGTCTACGCCGCGCTCGATGGCTTCGAGGATGTTCTGCGGGGTTCCTACGCCCATCAGATATCTCGGCTTGTCTTTCGGCAGGATTTCGTTCACTACTTCTATCATCTCATACATCACCTCGGTAGGCTCTCCTACGGCAAGTCCGCCGATGGCATTTCCGTCGGCTCCCTTGTCGGCAATGTATTTGGCAGCTTCGCGGCGCAGGTCCGGGAAGGTGCAGCCCTGAACGATAGGGAAGAGGCTCTGCTGATAGCCGTAGAGGGGCTCGGTTTCGTTGAACCGCTTGATGCAGCGGTCTAGCCAGCGCTGGGTGAGCATGAGGCTGTTCTTGGCGTACTGGTAATCGCTCTGTCCCGGTGGACATTCATCGAAGGCCATCATGATGTCGGCTCCGATGACGCGCTCGGTGTCCATCACGTTCTCCGGTGTGAAGAAGTGCTTGCTGCCATCGATGTGGGAGCGGAACTCGCAGCCTTCTTCCTTGAGCTTGCGGATGCCGGTGAGCGAGAAGACCTGGAAGCCGCCGCTGTCGGTGAGGATAGGACGGTCCCAGCCGTTGAACTTGTGCAGTCCGCCTGCTGCCCTGATGACGTCAAGACCTGGGCGCAGGTAGAGGTGATAGGTATTTCCGAGGATAATCTGTGCCATGACCTGCTTCTTGAGTTCCTCGAAGTGGACGCCCTTCACGCTTCCTACGGTTCCTACGGGCATGAAGATTGGGGTCTTGATCTGTCCGTGGTCGGTGGTGATGATGCCTGTACGCGCATCGCTTGCTTTATCTGTTACTTGTAATTCAAATTTCATTTCTATTCTTTTTTATCATTTTCCTCAATGCTGAAGTCTGTAGGGTTTTTCACCTTCTCGTCGGTCAGCGCGAACTGCCAGACGTCAGCCACATTCTCTACATAGTGGAAGTCTACGCCCTTGAGATATTTCTCCGGTATTTCCTCTACGTTTTTCTGGTTCTCCCTGCACATCACGATGTGCTTGATTCCTGCCCGCTTGGCTGCCAGAATCTTCTCCTTGATTCCGCCTACCGGGAGCACTTTGCCGCGGAGGGTTATCTCGCCGGTCATGGCTGTGTTGGCACGCACCTTGCGCTGGGTGATGGCTGAGGCGATGCTGGTGGCGATGGTGATTCCGGCAGAAGGACCGTCTTTCGGGGTGGCTCCCTCAGGCACGTGGATGTGGATGTTCCACTGCTCGAAGATGCGGTAGTCTACCTGCAGCAGGTCGATGTGCGACTTGACGTATTCCAGTGCGATAATGGCTGATTCCTTCATCACGTCGCCCAGGTTTCCGGTCAGGGTGAGCTTGCCTGCCTTGCCCTTGCTGAGCGAGGTTTCGATGTAGAGGATTTCGCCGCCCACTGAGGTCCAGGCCAGTCCGGTTACCACTCCTGCATAGTCGTTGCCCTGGTAGATGTCGCGGTTGAACGGCGGATTGCCCAGCAGGTCTTTTACTTCGGCAGGGGTGATGGTGTAGTTCTTCAGCTCCTGGTTGCAGGCAAGTTTGTAAGCCATCTTTCGCAGACTCTTGTCAATCTGCTTCTTCAACTGTCTTACGCCGCTCTCACGGGTATAGTGCTCGATGATGAACTCGAGGGCATTCTTGTTGAAGCTTACCTTCGGCGAAACCTTGTCGAGTCCGGTGCTTTCCAGCTCTTCCGGTACGAGATGGCGCTTGGCAATCTCTGTCTTCTCTTCGGTGATGTAGCCGCCTACTTCTATCAGCTCCATACGGTCGAGGAGCGGACGCGGAATGACGCTCAGGTCATTGGCTGTGGCGATGAAGAGCACCTTGGAGAGGTCGTAATCCATATCGAGATAGTTGTCGTGGAAGGCATTGTTCTGTTCCGGGTCCAGCACTTCGAGCAGGGCTGATGCAGGGTCGCCGTTGAAATTGCTCTGCGCCACCTTGTCAATCTCGTCGAGGATGAAGACCGGATTGCTGCTGCCTGCCTTCAGCATGTTCTTGATGATGCGGCCCGGCATGGCTCCCACATAGGTGCGGCGGTGACCGCGGATTTCGGCTTCATCGTGCAGACCGCCCAGCGACATGCGTACATACTTGCGCTTCATGGCTGCTGCGATGCTCTTGCCCAGACTGGTCTTTCCTACGCCCGGAGGACCGTAGAGGCAGAGGATAGGACTCTTGCCGCCGCCGTTCAGCGCTCTTACGGCGAGGAATTCCAGGATGCGCTCTTTCACATTCTCCATGCCGTAGTGGTCGTGGTTCAGAATGCGCTTGGCACGGGTCAGACTGAGGTCGTCCAGGGTGTAGGAGTTCCAAGGCAAATCTACCATGGTCTGCAGGAATCCTATCTGTATCGAATAGTCAGGGCTCTGCGGGTTCAGGGTGTCGAGCTTGGCAATTTCTTTCTTGAAGATTTTGGCAGTTTCTTCGCTCCAGTTCTTCGTTTTCGCCTTCTCCAGAATCTCCTTCTTCTCCGGACTGGCGTTGCCTTCTCCCAGTTCTTCCCTGATGTTCTTAATCTGCTGCTTGAGGAAGTATTCCTTCTGCTGTTCATCGAGGTCGTAGTGGGTTTTGTTCTCAATCTCAGTCTGGATGCGTAGCAGATGGCGCACCTTGTTCAGGGATCTGATGGCAATCATGATGCGCTCGCTGAGCTTTTCCTCTTTCAGCATCTTGATTTTATCCTCGATGCTGAAAGGAAGGAGGGAGCACATGAAGTTGCACTGCATGTGAATGCTCGACAGTTCATTGATTGCCTGGATAGCATCATCAGAATAGTTGGCGCTTGATTTGATATAGTCTGTCGCTTCGTAATGGAAGTTCTCGTAGAGCATTCTGAAGAGTTCATCGTTGTTCTCGTCAGGCCATTTCTCCGGAAGACTTTTTACGTCAATTACTGTGTAAGGCTCTTTTTGAACGAGATGTTTCATCTGACATCTGCCCAGACCCTGGATGATGATGCTCATCTGCTCTGTGCCAGGCATCTTGATCACCTTGATGAGTTTGGCGAAGACACCTACAGGGTAGAGGTCTTCTTCGTAGGGCGATTCTGTATCTTTGTTCTTCTGGCAGAATACGCAGAATATGGTGTCTGGTTTCTTTTCCAGCATCCGGACGAGATTCAGACTTTCCTTTCTGCCCACAACGATAGGGGTCATGTTGGTAGGGAAAACTACAATATCTCGCATGCAGAGGGTAGGGTACAAGCCTTCTTCCTGGTCTTCGATCAGGGTTTTCGGGTCGCCCTCGTAATCTGCAATCATTTGTATTCGGGTACTTGTTCTTCTATTATCCATTTTGTTATGATTTCTATTTTCCGTGCAAAGGTACTCATTTTTTATGAAATATCGTGGAAGATGATAGATTATTTAATAATAAAATTGCTTTTTCTATATATTAGTACCCGTTTTTATAGATGTGAGTAGCTGCTTTTGCAGGTGGAAGTGGCAATTTCTGCTGCTTGCGATAAAATAAATTGGCGGCGCATTCGTTTTCTTCTGTAAAGAGACAGAAGAATTTATGGGTAATTTTCGATTTAAACAGTTTGAGATAGAGCAAGACCGTTGTGCCATGAAAGTGGGAACTGACGGCGTTTTGCTGGGTGCATGGGCGCAAGGTGGCAGGCGGATTCTGGACATTGGTTCCGGAACGGGACTGATTTCGCTCATGATGGCGCAGCGTTTTCCTGAAGCTGAGGTAGTGGGGATTGATATGGATGCTGATGCCTGCGGACAGGCGAGGGAGAATGTGATGGCAAGTCCGTTTCGCGACAGGGTGGAAATAGAATGCTGCAGACTGCAGGATTTCGGGGGAACTTCGGAAGCTGCTGAGGCTTCTGGAACTGCTGAAGGTTTGAAGGCTGCCGGTGTTTTTGATGCGATAGTGAGCAATCCTCCGTTCTTTGTAGATAGCTTGAAAAATCCGGACAGTAAGAGGGCGATGGCGAGACATACGGACAGCCTTCCGTTCCGCGATTTGTTTGCGGGGGTAAAACGGCTGCTTTCTGATGACGGTGTTTTCTCTGCAATTGTTCCCGTAGAAGTAGTGGAGCAGTTTGTTGCAGAGTCTTGTATATTAGGCTTTTATCTTATACGGAAGTGTGGTGTAAAGACGGTAGAGCGCAAGCAGCCCAAGCGCTTTATGCTGAGTTTTGCCAAACATCGTATTTCGCCTTATGAAGAGTATGTTGAAACGATGATGGATTCGCAGGGAAACCGCTCGGAATGGTATAGGAAAATAACGGAAGAATTTTACCTTTTCTAGGAGTGTTGAATGGATAGGGGAATGTTGAGTGTTGAATGTTGAATGTTGAATTTAGAGGGAGTGTTGAGTGTTGAATGTTGAATGTTGAATGGATTGGGGGCAACACTCAACACTCAACACTCAACACTCAACATTCAACATTCAACATTCAACATTCAACACTCAACATTCCCTCAAAGGTTCAGCTTCTTCTGTACCAGTTTGCTGATAGCTTCTACTCTTTTGCTCTGGCGCTGGATGTCTTTATGAATATCATCGCGCACGGCATTGATGTCGTTGAAGAAATCGGCAAAGGCAGACTGAATCATGTTCGGCTTGCGGTCGTTCTTGTTGGCAAATGGGTTCACCACCATCTTGATTCCCTTTTCTTCCAGGTGAACATCAATCTCTGCACCCGTCATCACAGGGTCGCCATCATAATGGATTACGCCTGGCTGACTGCGGGTGATATGGAGCTTCTTGCAGCGGAACGACTTGATCTTCGAGTTCTTGTCCAACGTCTTGTTGAACATGTCGAAACTTACCTGAGGCGCCTCGATGACATCGAATGGTTCCATGATGACGACATCCATCAAACCATCGCTCATGGATGCTTGAGGGGCAATATAGGCATTGTTGCCATACTGAGATGCGTTGGCACAGGAAATGAGGAACGCCTTATACTGCTTGGTGCCCGTCTCGTCCTCCAGCGTGTACGTCTCAGGCTTATACTTCAATCCCTCGCGCAGGATATTTTCAGCATAAGTGATAGGACCACGCTTGCCGCTCTCGGCAAACTTCATGCTGACGAAAGCGTCAAAGCCCATGCCGCAGGTGCAGAAGAACGGGTGGTCGTTGATGACACCATAATCCAAATCTCTAATCTGGCATTGGTTGATGACCTCTATGCATTTCTTCAGGTTCATCGGGAGCAGCAGATGTCTTGCCAGTCCGTTGCCCGAACCGCAAGGCAGAATGCCGAGGGCAGTATCGGAGTGAACCAGTGAGCGGGCCACCTCGTTGACGGTTCCGTCACCACCAACCGCCACAACCACATCTACATGGTTGTCCTTCGCTTCGGTAGCAATTTCCGAAGCGTGCCCAGCTCTTTCAGTCATTCTTATCTCGTACTCAAAAAGCTCTTTGTCCAAAACAGAATCTATCAGACTGGGAACTGCCGCCTTGCTGGCTGTTCCTGAAATCGGATTCATGATGAAAAGTATCTTTTTCTTCATTATATAGTCAAGAGTTTGTAAAATTTAGGCTACAAAAGTAATAAAAATACCCAAAATAACAAGAAATATCGATTAAAAAAACTATAAAAGTAAACTTTCTTATAAAAAAAGCCGTTTATTGAGTTCTTTTTTGTATCTTTGCACCCTGAAAGTTAGAAAAGTATAAAAAAAGAAAATAAAGTACACCTATTAATAATGGGACAATTACAAGAAAGATACAAGAATTATCGTGAACCTCAGAAGTATATGGCTGCCGGTGTGTATCCATATTTCCGTGAGATCACAAGTAAGCAGATGACAGAGGTAACCGACATCGATGGTCATAAGATTCTGATGTTCGGTTCTAATGCTTATCAGGGTTTGACTAACGACCAGCGTGTTATTGATGCTGCAAAGGCTGCGCTCGACAAGTATGGTTCTGGTTGTGCAGGAAGCCGTTTCCTCAATGGTACGCTCGATTTGCACGTGCAGCTCGAAAAGGAGCTTGCTGAGTTTATGGGCAAGGATGAAACTTTGTGTTTCTCTACAGGATTCTCTGTAAACCAGGGTGTCTTGGCTTGCGTAGTAGGTCGTAACGACTATATTATCTGCGATGACCGCGACCACGCAAGTATCGTAGATGGCCGCCGCCTCTCATTCGCTACCCAGCTTCACTACAAGCACAACGATATGGAAGATTTGGAGCGCGTGCTCTCTAAGCTCCCTGAGGAGGCTATCAAGCTCATCGTTGTTGACGGTGTGTTCTCTATGGAGGGCGACCTGGCTAATTTGCCTGAAATCGTTAAGCTCAAGCATAAGTACAACTGCTCTATCATGGTAGATGAGGCTCATGGTCTTGGCGTATTCGGCAAGCAGGGTCGTGGTGTATGCGACCACTTCGGTCTGACCGACGAGGTAGACCTCATCATGGGTACATTCTCTAAGAGTCTGGCTTCTATCGGCGGTTTCATCGCATCAGACAAGGATACTATCAACTTCCTCCGTCACAACTGCCGTACTTACATCTTCAGCGCTTCTAACACTCCAGCTGCCACAGCAGCAGCTCTCGAGGCTCTCCACATCATTCAGAATGAGCCAGAGCGTTTCGAGAATCTCTGGGATGTAACCAACTATGCCTTGAAGCGTTTCCGCGAGGAAGGTTTCGAGATTGGCGAGACAGAGAGTCCTATCATTCCTCTCTATGTACGCGATGCTGAGAAGACATTCGTTGTTACCAAGATGGCTTACGATGCAGGTGTGTTCATCAACCCTGTTATTCCTCCAGCTTGTGCTCCTCAGGATACATTGGTACGTTTCGCACTCATGGCTACTCATACAAGAGAGCAGGTTGAGCAGGCTGTCCAGATCTTGAAGAAGATTTTCGTAGAAGAGGGAATCATCAAGTAAAATCAGATTTGCCGGTCTTCTCGGTTTTTACGGATTCGGGCAGCCGGTTTCTGATTTAAAAGTTTAGCAAGTATGGTTGCGGTTCTTTGCCGCTACTATATATAATAAGGTATAAGGGCAATTCCGGATAGGGGTTGCCCTTATTTTTTGCCTGTTTCCCAGCCATTTTGCATTTAAATGCATATTTTTTTGAAAAAAGTTAGGGAAAAATTTGGTGGAATCGAAAAAATGTAGTACCTTTGCACTCGCAATTCAGAAATGATGCTTAAAGCAATGCTTAAGAGGTATCGTAGAGATGAGTAAGCGGGGTGTAGCGCAGCCCGGTAGCGCTCCTGTTTTGGGAACAGGTGGTCGCAGGTTCGAATCCTGTCGCCCCGACTATTTTCTCTCACTCAAACCTTTAGCAAAGCACAAGCGGGGTGTAGCGCAGCCCGGTAGCGCTCCTGTTTTGGGAACAGGTGGTCGCAGGTTCGAATCCTGTCGCCCCGACACAAGAAAGCTAAGAAGAGTCAAATCTTCTTAGCTTTTTTGCTATATAAAACTCCCGCCCAGAATGGGCTGGAGGGGGATAACGCAACAGAGTAATTATTATATACGTTTTAATTTTATAGATTTATGATTATTACGATAGCGCGCCAGTGTGGATGTGGCGCTATTCGCGTGGGCAAGCTGCTCGCCGAAAAGTATGGTATTCCTTTTTATACCCGTAAGAATTTGATGGAAATGGCTGAACAGAGAGGAGTGCTCGACGAGATGGAGGCTTTCTTCGATGAGCGGCCGGTAGATGAACTGCTCTTCTCGATGTCGTCGCTTGGCGAAACGCAGAGGTCGCTGACAGAAAAACCGCTCCGTACACTTGCCGATATGATAGGCGATGAAGACTGTATCATCATCGGCCGTTGCGGCAACTATATCTTTCGCGAGCGCAAAGACCTGATTTCTGTTTTCCTGAGCGGCAATCTGGAGGCTCGCATCAAGGGAATTCAGGAGGAGAAGGGCTTTTCGTATGAGGAGGCTGAGGAGTTTGTGGAGCACACCGAGGATTGCAGAGTGGCTTATCATAAGTATTATACAGACCTTACCTGGGGAAATGCCGATGATTACGACATCTGCCTGGATACTGTGCGCCTGGGCGTAGAAGAGACGGCAAGCCTCATTGAGCAGTACGTTAGCTTGATATAAATTCAAAGTAATTCAACATGAAGTTTTTAATTCAATTTTTGATAATCATAGCGTTCTCCTTTGCTGGGGAATTGCTCCATTTTTTGCTGCCATTGCCTATTCCGGCAAGCATCTATGGCATCATCCTGCTCTTCCTTGCGCTGGAAACAAAACTGATCAAGGTGAAGCATATCCGCGAAACCAGCAGTTTCCTCATTGCTATCATGCCCGTGATGTTTATTCCGGCTGCCGTAGGACTGATTGATTCCTGGCAGGATATCGGTAATGCATGGTTCCAGTATATCGTAGTTACGGTGGTCAGCACCTTCGTCGTGATGGGTGCTTCGGGCTGGATTACGCAGTTGGTAATCAGAAAAGGAAAGGAGGCGAAGAAATGAACCAGTTGTTCCAGGATTCGGTTTTCTTCGGCGTTCTCATCAGTCTGGCTGCCTACGGCATAGGCATGCTGCTGAAGCTGAAGACGGGATGGTCGCTGATGAACCCGCTGCTCATCTCCATCATCCTTGTCATCATCACGCTCCTGCTGACGGGCGTAGATTACAAGACCTATTCGGCGGGCGCCAACAGCATCAGCTATCTGCTCACACCAGCCACCATCTGTCTGGCTGTGCCGCTTTATCAGCAGGTTGAGCTTCTGAAGAAGAATTATCGGGCTGTGCTGATAGGTATTGTTTCGGGCGTGCTGGCGAGTCTCTGCTCCGTGCTCATTCTCGCCCTCATCTTCCATTTCGACCATGCGTCCTACGTTACCTTCCTGCCTAAGAGCATCACTACCGCCATCGGTATCGGCGTTTCTGAGGAATTGGGCGGTCATGTTTCGGTTTCGGTGGTTGTCATCATCGTAACGGGTGTGCTGGGCAACATCTTCGCCGAGAAATTCCTGAAGCTTCTCTCCATCAAGGAGCCTATTGCCAAAGGTATTGCCATCGGCTGTTCTTCCCATGCGCTGGGTACGGCAAAGGCGATGGAAATGGGTACCATAGAGGGAGCCATGAGCAGTCTGAGCATCGTGGTTTGCGGTGTGATGACGGTTGTAGGCTCATCCATCTTTGCTCTGTTTATGTAGAGACAGATACAATAATATTTCCCTTTTTCCGTTTTTATAGATATGAAACGGAAAAAGGGATTTTTGTATATAATGGGTGTAGGGATGGCGATGAGCGCCTTGCTTGCCAGTTGTGCCGACGATGAGAGTTTCTCAACGTCGAGGGGAGATGTGCTCTCGTTTTCGGTAGATACGCTGAAGATGGACACCACCTTCTCGAATGTGCCTACGCCTACCCGAAGCTTCTGGGTTTACAACCGTACGGGCAAGGCTCTGCGCTGCCAGTCGGTGCGGCTGGAAAATGGTAACCAGAAGGGCTACCGGGTGAATGTTGACGGCTCTTATCTGGGCACCGAAGCGGGATTCCAGACGCAGAATGTGGAGATCAGGAAGGGTGACAGCATACGTGTGTTCGTAGAACTGACTTCGGCGATGCAAAACAGCGAAGAGCCGCAGCTGGTGAGCGACAACCTGGTGTTTGCGCTGGAAAGTGGCGTGGAGCAGAAGGTGAACCTGAGGGCGTTTTCATGGGATGCGATGAAACTCAATTCGCTTGAGGTGAAGCAGGACCAGCTGCTGGAGAGCACGCTGCCGGTAGTGGTTTATGGGGGCATCAGGGTTGATGAGGCGGCTACGCTGACCATTGCTCCGGGCACCCAACTCTATTTCCACGAGAATGCGGGTTTGCAGGTGTTCGGGTCGCTGAAGATTGAGGGCGAAAAGAACAGGGAAGTGGTGATGCGGGGCGACCGACTGGACCACATGTTCGATTATCTGCCTTATGACCGCACACCGGGACAATGGCAGGGAATCAGACTGATGTCTTCGGCTCATGACTGCAGGATTTCGTTTGCTGATATTCATAGTACCTATGATGCAGTGATGATAGAACCGGGCGATGCTACGAAGCAGAAACTGCTTATCGAGAACGCTACGATTCATAACAGTCAGGGCTACGGTGTGAGGGTTGATTCTGCCAAGGTGCAGATTTATAACTCGCAGATAACCAACTGTCTGAACCATCCGCTCTATGTAGAGGGTGGCGATGTTGAGGTAAACGGCTGCACCATAGCCCAGTTCTATCCGTTTGACGGGCGCCGCGAGTCTGCCATCGGTTTTGCCTCTCCGCTGCCTCGTTTCGAGGTGAGAAATTCGCTCGTAACGGGCTATCATGATGATGAGGTGGTCTGGGAGGCTCCGAAAAAGGAGGATGCCTTCAATTTCCTCTTCGACCATTGTGTGTTGCGCACGGAGAAGCTGGAGACCGACGACAGTCTGAAGTTCACCCATGTGGTTTATGAGGACATCAAGGATACGACGGTGTTTGCCGAGAAGCATTTCCGCCTTTTCGACACCGACAATCTGAAGTATGATTTCCATCTGCGCAAGGAGTCGGCAGCAATAGGTAAGGCAGATGCCGAAACCCTGCCTGCAACCGACCGTGATGGTTTGCCGAGAAAGAAAGAGCAGCCTGCCGCAGGATGCTTTGAGTATAAGGAGGAATAATGATTATAAGGCGAAATAATGACTGAACTTTCGAATTTTTTCGCCACACGCCCTGAAAGGGCAGAAGCTCCTAGCCCAGGGCATCGCCCTGGGTAATTACGGACGCAAACCTGTCGCCCTGTAAGGGCAAAAGCTTTAAAATACCGGAATTAATAAAGCTTTTGCCCTTACAGGGCGACTTGCTGATTGCTATTACACCCAGGGCGCTGCCCTGGGCTAGGAGCTTCTGCCCTTTCAGGGCGTGCTGCTTCTTGAACTTTGGTTCTTTACCTTTCTTATTCCTTCATGTTCGAATCTACGAATCTTATTCCTTCATGTTCGAATCTACGAAGCAGAAGGGGAGAAGGTCTTTGATGCTGTCGAAGCAGTAGATGCCGTTCTCGCCATAGAGCAGGATGCGAACGGGGCGCTGGTAGCGGTCTTCCATCTCCAGTATCACCTGGCGGCAGGCTCCGCATGGCGAGATAGGCGACTTGAGGAAACCATTCCCGTTTCTCGCAGCGATGGCGAGCGTCAGGATAGGCTGGTCGGGATAGTTGCTCTGGGCACCGAAGATGGCGCTGCGCTCGGCACAGAGTCCCGACGGGAAGGCGGCGTTCTCCTGGTTGGCTCCAATCACTATTCTGCCGTCGCCCAAGAGCAGGGCTGCTCCCACATAGAAGTGGCTGTAGTTAGCATACGCATTGCTGGTGGCAGCCTTTGCCCTGTTTACGAGCTCCTGCTCCTGCTGGCTCAACTCTGAGAGCTGAGCCACCATGTATCTGATGTTTAGGGTTTGCTCTTTCATAGAGATAATGTTTTTATGATTTCTTTATTTCGTATAGAAGTCGATGATGTCCTGCAGCGCCTTCTTGCATACAGCACAGAATTCCGGCGTTTCGTTGATGCGCATACGGCAGTCCTGCACACCGCGGTAAACGCCCTTCACGCTGTATCCGGCACCTTCGAAGACACCCACCTTGCTCACCGCCTCCTTCTCTTTCTTTGAGAGCGGAGTAGGAATCTTGGTCTTCTTGTCTATCATGTTCTCCCATTTTCCGTGGAAATCGGCAAGGGTAGTGATGTTCTTCTCCCAAGGCTCTACATCGTGAGGATACATCGGTATCTGCTCCTGCTCGTAGGCGTATTCATCGGCAAGTCCGGCAAAGGAATGGCCAAACTCATGCACCACTACCGGCTTGAACCATTTCTGGTGGCAGGTGGTGAGATTGTATGAATTGAGGATGCCGCCACCGCCATACTTATCCGAATTTACCAGCACGATGATGTGCTCGTAAGGGGTACCTGCCAGCCAGTTGTGCAGGTCTTTGAGATGCAGGGTGGTAAGGTAGCGGTCGCTGTAGAAGGTGTCGAAATGAGAGCTGAGGGCGGTCTCGTGCCAGATGCCCTGGGCTGGGATGCTAGGTCCGCTCTGCTTGGATGGCGATTTTACGGCTACGATGTTGAAGCGATCTCTCATGCTCTTGAAGGGTTCGTGGGCGAAGATGGCCTCTGTAGCCTCCTGCGCATCTTTCAGAAAGACAGGCATCTCTGCATCGGTATAGCCTTCAGCCACGTATGCGATGTGGATGCATCGGGTGGTGTCGGCAGCCTGCTGCAGGGTGACGTATGGTGTAGGCTTGTTGCCTTTCTGATGAATCAGAATGTCTTTCGGCGCTACCTGGTGGGTGAGCGTGGTGGTTATCTCGCGGCGGTTGTTGCGCAGGTCGAGGGTGATGTCTACGGTATCTTTCGGCATCGGAACGAGGAATACGTTCTCGAAACTCTGCGTGTTCTTCTCTGCCTCAGGATAGGAGAGCCATTCCTGGAAGAGGGTGGAGAAGGAGTTGCGGTAGATGATTTTGCCCGAGCGGTGGTCGCGTACGGTTATCTGTCCGTTGCCCTCTACCGGGAGTTCGGCCAGTCGCTGCCGTTTGCCGTACCAGCGTGGCATTACGTTGAGTTCGTCTACGGCTATCATCTGCTGCTTCTGGTTGCCGGCAAAGGTATAGTCTACCCGCAGCGTCTTGTCTGTGAAATAGTCGTCAAAGTTTTGCGCCTTTATTGTGCCGGGCGCCATCAGTATCGCCATGGTGGCGAGGGATAATATCATTCTCTTCATTGTATTTTCATTTAAAATTCACATTCACATTCACATTTTATTCACATTTCTCACCGAATCACCAAGTGACCGAATCACTCATCACTTATCTTACCCTCAGTCGTGTTCCTACGCTTACCGGGATGTTAGGGTCGAGATGGTTCATCTTGTAGAGTTTCTCCAGTCGGATGCCATACTTCTGCGAGATGGCGTACATGCTTTCGCCCGGCTGTATCACGTGAGGGCGCTTCTTATACTGCTTAGGTGCCTTGGAGCGTTTCTTCTTCAGATAGATGATGTCGCCCTTGTGCAGCACGGCGTGCTTGTTGCGCTCGTTGTAGCGAGCCAGTTTGCGCCAGCTGATGCCCACCTCCTTGCCTATGCTCTTGAAGGTGTCGCCTTCGCGGGCATAGAGATAGTAATTCTTGTTGAAGATATGGATTGGGTGCAGCAATCCTTCGGCGTTTACAGGCTGGTCGGTACCGCTGTGGGTAGCCATGAAGCGGTCGTAGCGCTTGGCCTTGTCATACTGGTTGAGCTTGTAGAGCTCTATGATCTGTATCAGCTTGCTGGCATACTGCGGGTTGGTGGCGTAGCCGCAGGCTTTCAGTCCGCGAGCCCATCCCTTGTAGTCGTGCTGCGAGAGTTCGAAGAGGCGTGCGTAGCGTGGCTGGCGCGCCAGGAACTTGCTGTGGTCTTCGTAGCTGTCTCTTGCGTCCTGGTATACGCGGAAGCATTCGCCACGGGCATCATCGTCGTGGTACTGGGTTGGTCCCGTCCAGTTGTGACATTTTATGCCGAAGTGGTTGTTGCCCTGGCGTACGAGGTCGCTCCTTCCTGCCGCACTCTCAAACAGTCCCTGTGCTAGGGTGATGCTGGCTGGAATGCGGTAACGGAGCATCTGCTCGATGGCAAGATCCTTATACTGGTTGATATATGTCTGATAGGCCTGGTTCCACTTCAGCTGTGCGCCCATCGGGAGGCAGCAGAGCAGAGCGAGCCCTAAAATGTTTGCTTTTAGATGATTCATTCTGCAAAAATATAAAAAAAAACGGATAAATCGCGGTTTATTACAAAATTTTTAATATCTTTGCACAAAATATGACATACAAATGCAGGGGCTATCTGTCTCTTCTGAGAGAAACTGACTTGTTTTGTAGAAATAATGATTTTAATAATGAAAACTCGTACAAAAGTAATTATAGCTATCGGCTCTAACAGAAATCAGGAGGAGAATGTGTTGAAGGCGCATGAACATCTGAGTTGTATGTTCAAGAACAGCCTTTTTGGTCCGCGCATGTGGACTGAGCCTATCGGACTGGAGAATTCTGACAAGTTTCTGAATCAGGTGATGTTGGGGGAGACTATCTGCTCTAAGAAGTCTGTGCTTGCCGCGCTGCGGAGTGTGGAGCAGAGATGCGGACGCAGAATCCGTGGTCCTTATCGTAAGGTAGATGTTCCGCTGGATCTCGACCTTCTGCTCTATGGCGATGAGAAATTGCACGAGAGCGAGTGGGAGCGTGATTATATTCAGAGTTCTATCAGTTACCTCGAAGAGAAGGATGCTAAGAGGGATAGGAAATATTTAAGATAAGAAAATCCGTGTAATCCGTGCCCGAAAAAATAAACGGGAAACCCGAATCTGGTATGTAGATTTACAATACCGGATTCGGGTTTTCTGTTGTAAGATTGAGTTCTATCACTCTTCCTTCTTTCAGCGACTTCTGCACGTTGATGATGCGCTGGTTGCTGCTGCCCCTGAAGAAGAGGTCTTCATCGCGCAATGCCTGTACGAAGGGGCCGTCTACCAATACATCGATTTGGCGGAGGAGTTCCAGCTGCTCGGGATTCTTCACGAGGTTTTCGAAGAGATAACCCGTAAAGCACCAGATGCTCTTGCTGCTCTGCTCCCTGATGGCGCGCGCCAGCTCGGCAAAGCCCTTTGCCTGAAACATAGGGTCGCCGCCCGAGAAGGTGACGTTGGCGAAGGGGTCGCTCATGATTTCCTTCATCAGCTCGTCGGTAGAGGTCATCGTGCCGTGGCTGATGTCCCACGACTGCGGATTATGGCAGCCCGGACAATGGTTGGGGCATCCCGCACAATAAATGGATGTGCGGAAGCCCGGACCGTCTACCATCGTATCATGTACGATGCTTAATACGCTGATCATTTTACTTTTCCCCTCCGATATGGGTTACTCGGTCGTGGAGCTCGGCAAGCTTGCCGCTGTTCCAGCGGTCTGTAGTACCTACCAGATAACCGGTGATGCGCTGCAGCTTGTCGATGTGGTGGCTGCCGCACTTAGGACAAACCTCGAGGTGGGCGTCAGCATTCTCGTAGCCGCAGTCGAGACAGCGGTTGCGGTTGTGGTTTACTGAGCCGTAACCCATGTTGTACTTATCCATCATGTCTACCACGCTCTCGATAACAGAAGGGTTGTGGGTAGCATCGCCGTCAATCTCTACATAGAAGATGTGGCCGCCACGGGTCAGATCGTGGTATGGAGCCTCGACCTGTGCCTTCTTCAGGGCTGTACACTTATAGTATACAGGCACGTGGTTAGAGTTGGTATAATAGTCGCGGTCTGTAACGCCAGGGATGACGCCAAACTGCTTTCTGTCCTTCTTAGTGAACTTACCGCTCAATCCCTCGGCTGGAGTAGCCAGGATAGAGTAGTTGTGATGATACTGCTCGCTGAACTCGTTGGCACGGTCGCGCATGTAGGTAACAATCTTCAGTCCCAGCTCCTGTGCCTTCTCGCTCTCGCCGTGGTGCTTGCCGATGAGGGCAACCAGGCATTCTGCCAATCCGATGAAGCCGATACCCAGGGTTCCGTGGTTGATGACGCTCTCGATGGTCTCTTCCGGCTTCAGGTTTTCTGCGCCTACCCAGAGATACTTCATGAGCAGAGGGAACTGCTTGGCCATCGCCGTCTTCTGGAACTGGAAGCGCTCGTCGAGCTGCTTGGCTGTGATGTCGAGGATATTGTCGAGCTTGGCAAAGAACATGTCGATGCGCTGCTTTTCGTTTTCGATGCCCATGCACTCGATGGCGAGCTTCACGATGTTGATGGTAGAGAAGCTCAGGTTACCGCGGGCGATGCTGGTCTTCTCGCCCCAGCGGTCTTCGAACACGCGGGTACGGCAGCCCATGGTTGCAATCTCCCACTTGTAGCGCTCAGGATCATCAGCACGCCACTTCTCGTTCTGGTTGAAGGTGGCGTCGAGGTTCAGGAAGTTAGGGAAGAAACGGCGGGCTGTTACCTTGCACGCCAGCTTGTAGAGGTCGTAGTTTCTGTCCTCAGGCAGATAGTTTACGCCTCTCTTCTTCTTCCATATCTGGATAGGGAAGATGGCTGTTTCGCCATTGCCTACGCCCTGATAGGTGCTCTGCAGGATTTCGCGCATGATGCAGCGACCCTCGGCACTTGTATCGGTACCGTAGTTGATGCTTGAGAATACTACCTGGTTACCGCCGCGGCTGTGGATGGTGTTCATGTTGTGGATGAATGCCTCCATCGCCTGATGCACACGGTTCACGGTCTTGTTGATGGCGTGCTGCTCCAGGCGCTCGCGGCCCTGCAGCTCGTCGAGTGGCTTCTCTATGTAGTCGTCGATTGGCGCATCATAGAGGTTGCTCAGGTCTTCGCCTGTCAGCTTCTCCAGGTTCTTCACCTCTTCCTGGTACGACATGCGTACGTATGGAGCCAGATAGAAGTCGAAGGCTGGGATAGCCTGACCGCCGTGCATTTCGTTCTGGCAGGTCTCGAGAGAGATACAAGCCAGCACGGCTGCGGTCTCGATGCGCTTGGCAGGACGGCTTGAACCGTGACCGGCTGTGAAACCGTGGTTCAGAATCACGTCGAGCGGATGCTGCACGCAGGTGAGACTCTTGGTTGGGTAATAGTCCTTATCGTGAATATGTATATAGTTGTGCATGACGGCGTCGCGTACATCCTCTGAGAGGAGGTAGTCGTCGACGAATGGTTTAGTGGTTTCTGAAGCGAACTTCATCATCATGCCGGCTGGTGTGTCGGCATTCATGTTGGCGTTTTCACGGGTGATGTCGTTGTTCTTGGCATTGACGATGCTCATGAACACGTCGCGTGTCTTCGCCTTGCGGGCGATGTTACGCTGGTTACGGTATGCGATATACTTCTGGGCAACATCTTTGCGGGCACTCTTCATGAGCTCCATCTCGATGGCGTCCTGAATGGCCTCAACGCTCATCTGGCTCTTGCCGCGATAAGAGATGTGGTCGGTTATCTGCTCGATGAGAGTGGTATCTTCACCCTTGTCGGTATGTAACATGGCCTTGCGAATGGCTGCCATGATTTTCTGTTCGTTGAATCCAACGATGCGTCCGTCACGCTTTACTACTGTCTGGATCATTTTAGTATTACTTTTACGATTGATGTTTAAATTACTTAGTATTAAGTCCTTATGACTTGAAGAGGTAGATATGTACCTCCTTTTGACATTGCAAAGATATAAATAATTTCTGAAAGTAATTACTTTTGGACAACTTTTTTATCGTTAAAAAATATTAAGTCGCTGATAATCAGGAGGAAACGAAAAGTTTTGGAAAACTTTGATAAATTTCTGTTTTCCGAAACGTTTAAGTTGTTATCTATCAGCGTGTTGCGCATTTTGTGCGCTTGTGTGCGTTTTTCCCTTGTTGTCTGTGTGCCGTGGCAGGGGGTGGAAATGAAAATCGCCGCAACGCCCGTGTATAGGGCATTGCGGCGATTCGGGGGTGATTATTTTGCTTGTCGCTTATAGTCGAGCGCAGCTCCGATGGCTGTGCAGAATTCCGAGTATTTCGGTATTCTGAACCTCACTCCGTAGAGTTTCTCCATGGCTGGGAACACCTCGCGGCATTGCGGCAGCAGGGTGAGGTTGCCGATGAGCACGAAATCCTTGATGCCCGATTCGAGCGATGAGAGGATGGTAGCCGAACCTATCGACTGCAGCACCATCCAGATGAGTCCCATGGCGATGTCTTCGCGCGAAGCGTTGGCCTTGGCGTTGCTGAAGAGCGATGCGGTGGCGTTCATCGGGAGTCCGGGCAGAGGCTTGGCGCTGATGTCGCCTATCAGCAGGTTTATCTTGCTCACGTCGCCGTCCTTGGCGAGGTTGATAATCTGTTTGATGTCGTCGGTCTTGAGCATGATGCGGCTCAGTCCTGCCAGGGTTCCGCCGCCTATGCCGATGCCTCCGATGTGCCTTATCTCGTTGTCATCGCATTTTACGAGCGATGTACCGGTTCCCATGCTCACCACGATCATGCGGTCGAGCTTGCTCTCATATCGGGCGCCCAGTCCGTCGGCCACGAACTCCTCGCTCTTCGAGGTAGGCAGTCCGTAGATGGGCTCGTCGATATAGGCAGAACCTACGCCTGTGAGCATCACCTGTTCTACATCGCTCAGCGCAATCTTGTTGTCGTGAAGATACTTGCCGAAGGCTCCGTAGAGCGAGGTGATAGGGTCGGTGGCCTTGATGCGGATGGGGCTTACCACCACGCCGCTTTCATCGATACCCACAATCTTGGTCGTAGAGATGCCTACGTCGATTCCTATAACAATCTTTTTCATTCCTTTATATATATAATAATGTGTATTTTCGCAGATGATGCCCCTCTAGAGCACGCCCATCTTGCAGAAGGTGATGAGCACGGCGTAGCCCACTATCATGCTCAGGATGCCCACCGTGAGTCCTGCCTTCACCATGTCGGTCTGCTGGATGAGGCCGGTAGAGTAGGCGATGGCGTTAGGAGGGGTTGAGATAGGCAGCGACATGGCGCAGCTGGCCGATACCGCTACTCCGATGAGGATGGTAGAGGTGCCGCCGATGGTGTTGAGCTTGTCGCCCATGCCGGCGCATACCACCGTGAGGATAGGGATGAGCAGGGCGGCGGTGGCGGTGTTGGAGATGAAGTTACTCAGGATGAAGCATACCAGTCCGGATACAATCATGATGACCAGCGGATTGAATTCTGCAAACGGAATGCTCTTTACGGCTGCCTCGGCAAGACCGGTGCCGTTCATCGCCAATCCGAGGGCGAATCCGCCTGCCACCATCCAGATGACAGCCCAGTCAATCTCCTTCAGGTCCTTGGCTGTAACCACTCCCGTAAGGGCGAATATGGCGATAGGGAGCATGGCCACGGTGTTGGCGTTGATGCCCAGCTGCTTGCCGAATACCCAGAGCACGATGGTTGCAAGGAAGGTGACGGCCACCACCGTGGTGCGCCAGTTGTGCTGCATGTTGCCCTCGATGTTGAGCTCGATGGTCGGGGCAGAGAACGGGAACATCTTGCGTATGATGATCCATGCCATCACGAGCATGATGAGCACCATAGGGGCCATGATCATCATCCAGTCGCCGAAGCTGAGACCCAGGTTGAGTCCTGCAGGGTCGTTCAAAACCTTGAAGGCGAAGGCGTTAGGCGGGGTTCCGATAGGGGTTCCCATACCGCCCAGGTTGGCTCCGATAGGTATGGCCATGGTGAGCGCCACGCGGCCCTTGCCCGAAGGCGGCAATGATTTGAACACCGGTGTGAGGAAGGTGAGCATCATGGCGGCGGTGGCTGTATTTGAAATGAACATCGAGAAGATGCCGGTGATGAGCATGAAACCCAGCAGCACGTTCTCAGAACGCTTGCCGAATGGCGCAATCAGGGCCTTCGCCATCATCACGTCGAGTCCGCTCTTGGTAGCGGCTATGGCGAGTACGAAACCGCCCAGGAAGAGGATGATGGTAGGGTCGGCGAAGCACGCCATCACACCCTGATAGTCGAGCAGCTTGCCCATCTCTGCCTCCGAGCCTTGCATGATCTTAAAGGCGGAGTCGCTGACGAAGAACAGCAGCACGAAGATGATCACTACGCTGGTAGCCCATGCCGGTATGGCCTCGGTGAGCCAGAGCATCACGGCCATGACAAAGATGGCGATGACGCGCTGCTGCACAATGGTGAGCCCGTCGATGCCGAAGCTGTCGATGGGCAGGTTCCAGACGATAACGGTAAGCAGAGCCGTTATGAGAAACAGCAATGCTTTCTTGCGATTAAAATCGCCATTCAATACTTTCTTTACAGTTTCTTGCATTATCTTTCTGTCTTAAGGATTATTTTCTTGCAAAAATAAGTGTTTTTTTTGTATTTTGCAAGTTTTTTTGCAGAAATAGTGAAAAAAATGCCGAAAAATATTGTTGTTTCAAGAAAAAATGCTATATTTGCAGAGGATTTACCGATAACGGCTATCGGTGATGCCGAAAACTTGGAGCACCCGGAAGGGTGATTCAGCGAACCTGATATGTCTAATCAATTAAAAGGAGATAAGGAAATGAACAAGTCTGTAGTATTTATTATCATCCTGCTCGTGATAGTTCTCTCTATCATCGTATCGCAGTACTTCCACAAGCGCCACCATGAATATAAGATGGCAGATATCGAGAAGGCTATCCGCAAGGCTTATCCTAAGGGTATAGGCTCGATAAGCAAGGAAGAACTGGTAACAGCTGTGAAGAAATACTTCCACTGTTCGGCGAAGGAGGCTCATTATATAATAGGTGTAGCCCGCCGCAAGAAGCTGGTTGATATCGCTGCAGAATATGTTACCATCATGTTTTGAAATAAGGTAAGAACATTATATACGTTTTAGCCGTGAGGCTAGGCTGTTGATTTGGTTTGAAAAAAAGTATTTTTTTTTTTGAGGCACAAAGGATTGTTAGCGACATGCTGATTCCGTAAGGGGAAAGGTGGGTTAGCATGTTGTATTCGGGCGTCTGGTATGGTACATTGCGTAAACAATTTAACTGCCAGACAAAGTTTACCCTCCCTAGGACTTTTTAAGACCTGGGGAGGGTTTTACTTTTTCAGGCTCAGCACCTTTTATTCAAGTCCATCGCCGCCGGTTTCGCTTCCGGTTCCACCAGTAGAATCGCCGCCCGATGGGGTGTCGCCTCCGGATGGATTATCGCCTCCGGATGGATTATCGCCGTCGGATGGGGTAGTAGGAGGCGTATCGGTAGAGGTAACCTGCTTCACCACCTTGCCGTTTCGGTCGTAGCAGGTGATGTTGACGGAAGTCTCTTCGAGTTCCTTCTTGATGTCGGTGTTAGGCACGAAGATGATGTATCGGCGGGTGATGAGGTTGGCGCTCACCTTGTTCACATCCTCTACGGCGGTAGAGTTAAGACCGAATCGGAGGCTGCCCAGTCCTGGCACAGCCACGCTGTGGCCCTCGGTGGCCCATGCAGCAATCACTTCGCCGATGGCGGACCATCCGGCGTTGATCACCGCCTTAGGCAATCCGCTGCGCACGGCAGCTTCTTCTATCACCTTCGCGGCGTTGAGCTGGCTATAGAGTTCAGCCTGCATCACGAATGCCCACTTTTGCTTACCTTTTTCGAACGCTACGTTGCGCTCAATAGCTTTTACTTTAATACCCATAATTCAAATCGTTTTTTTTAATGGTTAAACAAATCAGTTTACATGCAGCTGGTAACGCCGAGCGTAGTGCCTACGGCAGTAAGTACAGCGATAATCACCTGCAAGATAGTTTTCCAAACTTCCTTTTTCATTTTCTTTTTCCTTTCTTTTTTTAATGGTTCAACAATCAGTTTCTTTTTCTGTGGTTCATCGGTCAGCTTCCTTAAGTTACTCATCGGCATCGGTGTGCACTCCCCGGTAGCCTCTCAGTTTTTTAGTGGTTAATTCAGCCTATCTTTGAATGACAATGCAAAGATACAACATTTTTCTCTGAAAAACAATAGTTGTCCCGAATCACGTGCATCCTTGTCCCGAATCACGTGCATTCCTTCCTCATTAATCATGTATTTGCTTGACGCCACACGCCCTGAAAGGGCAGAAGCTCCTAGCCCAGGGCAACGCCCTGGGTTTTAAGGATGTAGCCAATACGCCCTGTAAGGGCAAAAGCTTTATATTTTTTGCTTGAGGTTTTAAAGCTTTTGCCCTTACAGGGCGCCGGGATTGCGTCAATAGCTACCCAGGGCGTTGCCCTGGGCTAGGAGCTTCTGCCCTTTCAGGGCGTGTCCCAACGTACCCCCAACTGCGTCCCGATGTACCGCCAACTGCGTCCCGATGCAGTCGGCGCTACGTCCCGACGTATCGCCATCTGTGTCGGGACGTGGCTGGCGGCGCGTCGGGACGCAGTTTTGGGGGCATCGGGCGCACAGTTACTTGCTATGTGGGTTAGCTGGTGGATAGAAGGAAAGGCAAAAATGTGAATGTGAATGTGAATTTGAAATGTTTTTCAATGTTACCTGAAGGAGAAGCGGATAATCGTGTTTAAGTAATAGTAGCCATTATAATAGGTTCATATTATATATATAATAAGGTACGCGCGCGAGGACTGAATTTCATTCACAATATCCAATAAAAGGAATGGATGGAACAACCCGATACATTGATTTACATTTCAAATTCACATTCACATTCACATTTTGTTTTGATGGTTTTATGAAAAAAGACAATTTGGTAAAAATAATTTAGAATTTATTTGTTTATTCGGGGAAAAAGTGTTACTTTTGTAGTTGCTATGGAAAATAACTTTCATGGTATAATTTAAACCAGAAGCTAATGACTGGACGAACTAAAAACAGCACAGAAAAGACTTCTTTTGTTGTCTTCAAGTATGATTTCTGCAAAAGCCGGAATCTTTCAAGTATCGAGGGTACTCTACCCTTGGATTTTCTCGAAATGTCATCGCCTGAAAAATATCAGGAATGTCAGACTGGTTTCGAGAAGGTAATGGACAGTTTGCTGAAAAGCAAGAAAATGACTTTGGTGGAATCACGGAAGAATGAGGAAGACGTTATTCACGACAACCGAATATTGGGATTTCGCGAAGGTGTGGCTGTGCTGGATGTATGCGCAGACAAAAAAGAATTTTATTGGAGTAACTTTAAGGAGAATGAAATTCATAACCAGCCTTTCTGTAAGGTAATCATTGATAATCGCCCCAACAGAGGTTTCCTTTTTGTGGAAGAATCTAGAATCTTCGGCGGCAAAAGGGGACAGGACAAGGTGGTGGCTCTTCTGCGTGATAATATCAACAGGGTGGCGAATCAATATGGCTGGAATATGGTGATTTCTGCCAAGTTGCCACCTGGTGATTTCTTTGATGCCGTGGCTGAAAGAATCAAGGCTGGCTGCAGGCCAAGGGCTGTGGTGTTTTCTTTTCCTCGCCATCAGTCTCTCAGCGATGCGCCATATTCCTTTGTCATGCAATTACAGATGCAGCAGTCATTAATGGAGTGTCTCAATGCCAGTATGTATGAGGTAAAATTTGGTACAGATAAAGGTAAGCAGTTGCACTTAGACAAGGCAAACCGAGACATAGCCTTGATGGTGAACCTGTGCAGCAAGGAAGATTACGGCATCAAGGTATATTATAGGAAAGGTCCGTGCACCTCTTCCCGTTCGCTGAAACGAACCAAGGTGAAAATCTCCGATGTTGAGATTGTTGCTCTGGTTAATGGAGATGCTGTCTGTTGCGATTGTCATGGAGATTCTCAGTTTGCTTTGATCAATTCTCTTGATGTGATTCTTGATGATTTAAATGGTTACGACGATGAGGTTATTTAAGATGAAGACCAGACAGATGGTAGATAAATCTTTTTCGCAACACATGATTTATCAGGTTTTCAGAGCCATCACCCATGATATCTTCAATGATAAGACGTGGTTTCCTACGTCCAGATGTTCATGCGAGGATGTTTTTTATGAGGTATTCTGCATCGTAGACAAAATGATGTTTTCGCATACCGATACCGAGAGCCGCCTTGCCTTTGTGGAAGGAATAGGGCAATATGAGAAAAACTATGTTGACGAGGATGAGTATGCTACAGCTCAGGAAGAGCGGCAGAGAATCGTATTTGTCATCCTGTATATGGCAGCTGTGATACTTCAGATGATGCCTTTGGAGTCGAAAGTGTTTCAATTTTGCTCAATGATTATGGGGCAATGGAGAGGCTACGTAACTCAGGAGTTTTCTCAGCGGTGTCTCGGAGCAGTCGTGAAGAACCGGGATGTGGTTGAGCGGCTGGCAGCCAATATCGGTTATTATGGCGAGGATGGTTTCTTCGTTTCATCTCAGATTAATGAACTGATGCGCCAGAACAATGATGAAGATTATCTGCACGGATTCGAGCCTGAACAGAAGAGGACATTGGAATTGGAAGTGACAGACGATGAGCATCAGGAAAACGGCGGGCAGGAAAAAACGGAAGAAGATAATGAGAAGAAATGGGGCGACTTGAGCCAGGGAGAAAGAGTTAAGAGGGCTTTGCAGAAGATGATAGACGAGAAGGCTATTCCTTTGAAGAAAGACTATGCCCTGATTATGGAGGCGCTCTCTGAAATCAAAGATTTTGAAGGCAAATTTGATAATGGCGCATCTTTCTGCAAGTATCTTACGGAGCAGTTGGGGCTGCCTTCCGACCTGACCAATGGCGGTGCCATCTCCAAGCGTTTCTCCAAAATGCGTGGCGAATTTCCCAACTGGAGTTTTGATGATGTAAGAGATCCTAACGCCCGGGAGGAACTCAACAATATCGCTAAACGTTTTGTCGCCATCTACCGTAAGGGACAGTAGGAAGCGGGGAAATGATTGCTTCTTGTGAGTGTTGGCAAGTTTTAGATGGAATGTTAAAAACGTAAAATAGAGCAAGTTTTAGGCATATTCTACGTTTAACAATAGAATAGGTTTAATAAACAAATTAGGATATGAAGTATTTAGTAAAAAAATCAGTCTTACTATTGTTGGTAGTCTTGGCTTTTTGTGCGTGTGACAACAGCAATGACAATGGTGAAGTTATTCCGCCCAATCCACAATCATCGAAAACTGTCGTCAATTATACTGGCGAAGTAGAGTATGTGGTGGATGCGCCACAAATTCGTGAGGATATAGAGCAGGATTTGAAGGCAAACCCTCCTTTTGGAGGAAGCAAGAAATATCAGTTTATCATAAGTCACTCGACGCTTATGCTATATGCGGTGAATCCTGAGGACGATAAGTCTGCTGACGGATATATACTGGACATCGCTGGTAAAGTGGAGAGTAATGACAATTATAGATTGTTCCCTGCCGCATCTGCAAATGCTTGGTATAAGATGGATATTGTGCCTGTCGACACAAAGGATGGCAAGCCTGTTGCAACATACGATGTGTTTATAAAGCAAAATATTCCTGCTTCTGTGGTTCATAGCAAGATGTATTTCTGCGAAGACCTTACGGAGAAATATCGCCAGAAGTTCCCTAATGAAGACATTCATGCCGTGGTTCGCCGTTTGGTTCTTTCTTATGTCAGTGGGGGTGATAATATAAAAGAATAGGTGCTGTGGTATAAGTCCGTAATACTGGTTTGCAAGTCCGCTAGGCGTTAGGGAGATACGCAAGTCCGCTAGGCGTTCCTGCGGATTTGCAATCCGCAGACAAAAAAGGCTCGACCTATTTGATGCGGATTTGAAATCCGCCTCAAGCGAGAACGCAGCATCACAAATTTGGAGATATGAAAAGCCTACGGCTGCGGATTGCAAATCCGCTTCCGTAGTCGAACAATTAAGATGGAAAGAACATATAAAAAAGCATAAAAAGTTTCTGATTTTTCTCATAAATAAATTAGATTTTATATTTTTGCGCAAAATTAGAAACGATGACGGAACTATTGAGTATATTATACAAGCTGCGGATATTCACTTTGGATGAACTTTCTGAGGCTCTGAAAGGCAAGGTGAAGGCGGTGGAAGCGTTGCTTGCTCGGTACAAGCAACAAGGGTGGATTGTAGCTATACGGCGTAATACCTATTGCATGAAGGATATTGCGTCGGGTTTACCTGTTTGCGACAAGTATGAGATAGGAAGCCACTTGTCACCTACAGCTTGCATCAGTTATCATACAGCATTGGAGTTTCATGGATTGGCTCATCAACCCTTCAATGAGGTTTTTGTGAAAAGCATGACTCGCTTCAATCCCTTTTCTTTCGACGATGTAGATTATACCTATTGCCGACAAACAAAGGAAATCGTTGGTATGATGACTCCCAAGGGAAACCCTTATGTACGAGTAACGGATATGGAGAGTACGTTGTTGGATTGCTTTGACCGTATCGACCGAGCTGGGGGTATTGAGGAATTGCTGCATTGCATGGAGGGTATCGTCTTGCTCAATGAGGAAAGGCTCATCGATTATCTCGCAAGGTACGACAAGGCATTCCTGTACCAGAAGACAGGCTATCTGTTGGAGCGAATCAAGGAACAAGCCAACATCTCAGAATCCCTCTTGGAGCTGTGCCGAGCCAAGGGAACCAAAAGCGTCAAGTGGTTGACTAACAACGAAGAGTCGGATACATTTGTAAATAAATGGCGCATGTATGTGCCGCAAGAACTAACATCAAAGGAAGAATATGAACTCATATAACAAACAAGCTCTTGACATCATCGCCAAGGAGCAAGGCTTTATTCGCGACAACCTCGAAAAGGTGATGCGACTGGTGGAGATACTCAACTATTTCCATGACAGTCCTTTGCTGTCTAAATCTCTTGTGCTGAAAGGTGGTACAGCCATCAATCTCACCGTTTTCCAACTGCCAAGACTCTCGGTAGATATAGACCTTGACTTTACGGTGGATTGCGACCGAGAATCCATGCTCTCCATTCGCCAAGAAGTGAATAACGAGATTCTACGCTATATGGAGTCGGATGGTTATCATCTTGCGCCTGGCTCCAAGACACCGCATACGCTTGACTCATGGGTGTTTCATTATACCAATGCCGCAGGCAACAACGATGGCATCAAGATAGAAATCAACTATTCCGACCGTTGCCATATCCTGCCTGCCATAGAGACTCATGTGTCCATTCCGTTTCTGAGCGATGTGAAGGTACGTTCTCTTTCACCTGTCGAATTGTTTGCCACCAAGATAAACGCCTTGATAGGTAGAAGTGCTGCACGTGACATTTATGATGTCTATAACATGGTGAAGCATCAGCTATTCGTGAGCGATGAAGAGAAAACGTTGCTGAGAAAAGCGACTGTCTTTTATCTGACTGTTGGCTCAAGCAGAAAAGACAACGCTACGCCTACGGAATATACTGACTTTCCGCAGATAGACAAAATCCGTTTTCCGCAGATTCGTTCGCAACTCTTGCCTGTGCTTAGGCGCAGTGAGCATTTTGACTTTGAAAAAGCCAAGACAGAAGTGAAAGACTTTCTCTCAAAGCTATTGGTTCTGACAGAATCAGAGAAAGAATACGTGCGGGAATTCAATGACAAGAAGTATATTCCAGAATTGCTGTTCGAGGATAAAGAGATGGTCAATAGAATCAAATTTCATCCTATGGCTTTGTGGAAGACAAGGAGTCGTTGAATGTTTTTTCTGTAAATTTTGAAAAAAGTTGTTGTTTTGCTTAGTTTTTTGATTCCCTCAACTGTATATACAGTATATGGACTATAAAACAGAGAATAGGCTATGAGTAAATATCTGATAAGTTTGATTTTGCTTTCGGTGATAAGTATGGGCGTTTCTGCCCAACGCATTACCCGACAATATAATAATGTGTCATTCTCTGCGGCATTGAAGGATTTGAATGCTCGACAGGATAAGTATGTCATCAACTTTGTGTATGACGAGTTGGAGGATTTCAGAGTAACCAAGAGCATCAGAAACCAGAGTGTTCCCGATGCCATCATGCAGCTGATAGGCTTTTACCCCATCAAGATGACGCAGATGGATAACATCATTGTAGTGGAATGCACTCAGAAGGCTTCCGCCAAGATGATTGGTCGTATCGTGGATAAGCATTCTCGCCCAGTTGATTTCGCCAATGTCGCTTTGCTCAATGTTAGTGATTCCAGTTTAGTCACGGGTGGTGTGACAAATGAGAATGGTCAGTTCGTAATTCCTTGCGAGGTGAAAAAGGCGATTGTGAAAGTGAGTTGTGTGGGCTACAAAACTTATTGTAATGCATATCGTACCGGTGAAGTTGGTGCCATAACCTTGGAGGATGCTACAATTAATCTGCAAAAAATTGTGATTAAAGGGCATCGTAAATACATATTAAGAGAAAACGGTAAACTTACGCTTGACGTTCAAAATTCCAATTTGAAAAATATTGGCAAGGCAACAGATGTTATCAAATATATTCCTGGGATGCTCTATACAAATGGAAAGTATGAGGTGTTTGGTAAGGGTGAGCCTGTCATCTATATAGATGGAAGAAAGCAGACTAATACTTCAGGGTTGTCACTCCTTTCTTCTACCAATGTGAAGTCTGTACAGCTCATAACAAACCCTGGGGCAGAATACGATGCAGAAACAAGGAGTGTCATAAACATCACTACCGTACACCATTCCTTGGATGGACTTTCTGGTATTGTGGGTGCGGAAATCTCCAAACATAAGAATTTGTCTAACAACGAGGAGGTCAACCTCAACATCCACAAGGGAGCTTTGGATGTATTCCTCGCATATCAATATGACAATACGAGAAGTGACATCAGATATGATGTTAACCAGTTCAATTACGAGCAAGATACATTTCATGAGATTTCTGCTTCTGAATATTCCGACCGCTCTCACTCTCATGACTATAATGTTGGTATGAATTATGCCATAAACAAGAATCACACTATCGGCGGAAGATATTTGGGAAGCATCTCCAACTACAAGATGCTCGACTCTCCTTTCGACTATATGCAGACGTACAAGAATGATGAACTGCTGACATCTACAGACAACAAGACTGAAGAATCTGAAAAGGAAAGGTTTCACAATGTCAATCTGTATTATATCGGCAAACTAACAGACAACCTACAGCTCAACTTGGATGCCGACTATGTTTATGCTCAACTGAAACATAAGCAACAAGTGAGCGAGACAAGTAGAATAGATGCTGTCTCAGAAATCACACATATGCAAAACGACCAGCGAAATCGTGCGACTGCACTCAAAGGGGTGTTTGCTTGGAACATGAATAAGAATAATAGGCTTGATTTCGGAACGGATTTCAGTAAAATCAGTTCATGGGGTATGTCTGTAAACGAAGAAGGGAAGATAGCCGATGACCAATTCAAGAATAAGGAAACCAAGTATGCAGGATTTGCCACTTTTCGTTTGTCTGCCTCCAAATGGAAAGGAAGCATCGGGCTTCGCTATGAGTACATTCATGCCATCAACACAGACCAAGGAGAAGTAAAGAACAAGACCAATTATTCGGACATACTTCCATCCCTTTCTCTTTCCACTATGTTTGGGAGAGTGGGGATGAATCTTGATTTCAGTAGCAGGGTCAACCGTCCTTCGTTTCGTCAGTTGAATAACAGTGTGAGCTACAACAATCAATACCATTATGAGCAAGGCAACATTTATCTGAAACCGCAATACGTGTATGATACAGAACTTAGTGTGAATTATAGCATATTCGACTTCAAGTTGGATTATCAGTATATCAAGGATTACATCCATCCGACTGTCGTTGCTGTATCCGGCAAACCTGGAACGGTAACTTGGATGTCAACCAACGCCAAGGATTTCCTGCAACTAGGAGCGCAATGTGTTGTTTCACCTGTTTTTGGTTGTTGGCGACCTACTTTGACGATGGGTGTCTATAAACCTTATTTCACGCTATCATATAATGGAGAGCAATTAGACTACAATCATCCATACGGTCTCTTCGCTTTCCAAAATGTAGTGGAACTAAGAAGCGATTGGCTTTTTCGATGTGATTTCTTTTGGAACATTAAGGGACATCATGGAATCTACGAGCAAAACGGTTATTCGTCATTCAATATGATGGTACAGAAACAGTTACTTAAAAAGAAATTGACGATAACATTGAAAGCAGAGGACTTGTTTGATAGCTCGAAGTTGAACGATGTAAAGAGGGTGAATTTTGTGGTGCAGAATAGAAAGGTGAATAACTTCAATCGCTGCATCATAGCTTCCATTAGTTACAACTTCAATAGTTTCAAAGATAAATACAACGGAAGCGGTTCTGCTGAGGATGAGATTAATCGTTTTTAGAAAAGCATTGGTTTTCAAATTAACCTCTAAAATGCAATACCCAAATTCTGTGTGATGAATATCTCAGGATTTATTAACCGAGATGTTCATCCACAGAATTCTCACTTATCAATATCAATCGTTAAAAAACATACATTTTATTGTGTATCCAATAAATTGTTATATTTTTGCAAACGAAAAGAGTTGTTTGACAGCAAACGTATGCATATTGCAGAAATTGAAACTGTTGCCAAATCATTACCTCTATTGAGGTAAAACACTCATAAATCGCTCATTTTAAGCTATTCTGCAGATTGTAGCGTATTTTTTAGAAATAATACAGTATCAGCACTTTTTGCTTCGTTTGCAAGCAAAGAGTGCTTTTTTTTATGCCTTCAGATGAGCTGGAGGCTTAGTTGCCGGCGATGAGGCTTAGTAGGAGGCGAACCGGCAGGACGCCTATTGCCGGGGAGGCTTTTTTTCCTTACTTTTGCATACAGAAATAATCAATGATTGGGATTATGGAAAAAGGAAAGAAAATACCTCCACAGGAAGCGTCTCGGACTAATCCAGTGGCAAAGCCTGAGGATACCAAGGGCGGAATCAATAACAAGGTATCATCTGGGTTGATAGGAAAAAAGCTGGCTGAACAGGCTGAAGAGAATGAAGAGATGCCCCTGCATCACCTGATTGCCGATAAGGATTATCCGTCGGGCATCAGAGAATGGATGATCACTTCGCCTTCTGACCTCAAGTATCCTACGCTGGTGGTGGCTGCTGCCATGCTCAGCGTTTATCTTACACGTGTCAGAATACAGTATGTGTATGATAATCAGGGAGAAAAATCGGCCATCGTGTTGCAGGTCATCGTAGAGGGCGAGCAGTCGAGCGGAAAGTCGTTTGCCAGATACATCATGCGTACCCTGATGAAACCTTTCATCGAGCGCGACAGCGAAATGAGAGCCAAGGAGCAGGAGTATGCTGCCCTGAAGCGACGCCAGGGAAAGAAGGATGGCAAGCTGCCACCCGAACCGAAGACCGACATCACCATCCTGCCCGAAACCGTATCGCTCACCATGTTTATCAAGCGATGCGATGCAGCCGTCAAGCTCTATGGTGCTCCGAAGACGCTCTTCGAATTTGCCGATGAGATTTCTGCCATCGTGCATTCTGCCAAGCGCCAGTTTGCCGACCTATCGCAGGTTATCAAGACGGCATACGATCTGGGTAGCGTCTATGGTCAGGATTTCATGAGCGAATCCAGCTATAGTGCCATGGTAGATGCCTTGCTGTCGTTCGTATTCTGCGGCACTCAGAGTGCGGTGAGCAGATATATGAACAAAGCTGCCATTGAGGGCGGTGCTGTAACCCGAACCATCTTATGCCCGCTCATCAGTCATCTGGGCGACAATCCACCTCAGTTTCAGGCGTTGACCGATATGCAGCGTAATGAGATGGAGAATACATTGGATAAGCTCTTCGGGTTGTGCTACGAGGAAGATGGAAAATTCCATCAGGAGATAGAGGAAGATATGAGCTGGCTCTACAAGACGGTGGTAAAATGGTGTAACGACTGCCGCCAGCAGGTGGTGAAAACCATGTCCAAGTCGATGGATGTCTTCTACAAGCGCAGTTCGGTTTCAGCCTTCCGCATCGCTGCCCTCATGCAAGTGCTTTACAAAGTGGAAGGGAAGAAGAGCGAGAAGGAAATCCGGAAACTGGTTAGGCAGACCTATTTGGCTTGTGCCGACCGCATCTTGCAGAATATGTTGCAGCGGTGGGGCAAGGCTTTCGAGCAGATATCTGCCGAGGGCGAAGGAGAGCCTTATCATACTGTAGACTATTTCAGCGAGTTGCCGCAGGAATTCTCTTATCAGTTCCTGGAGGAATTTCTGAAGCAGAAAGAGCTCAAGACGCCTGCCCGCAACATGGTATGCAACTGGCGCAGATGGGGATGGCTCGAAAAACCAGCAAAGGGCGAGGATAGAAAGGTGCTTAGAAAGACGCAGCAGAAAGGTACTATTGGTGATGGTAATATTAAAAAAGACAATTAGAAGATGGCAGAATATATTGATTCAAATACGCTCTCTAAACTTAGAGCTATCAGCATCCTGGAGGTTGCTGATGAATTGGGAATGGGTTTGCGGTATCATAATGCCCTTTGTATCAGTCATAATGATACCCATCCGAGTTTGCATTTCTGGACTTCCACCAACACTTGTCATTGCTTTGCATGCGGGTGGGGTGGAGATAATATCGACCTGGTGATGAAACGGGAGAATCTCTCTTTTTCGGAGGCTTGCCAATGGCTGTGCAGAAGATTCAATATCAGCACCGGTAATCATTCTGCGGGAAACCGTAAGGAGGTGCTTCATCGGGATAAAGCTGTTGCTGGGCATAGAAAATCTGAATGTGATACGGACAGACTCAATCTCAGAGGCGAGTTTCAGCATAAGCCTGACGTAGATTATCTGATGCGTATGCTCATGGGTGAGAAACTGACAGATAAAGCCAAGGATTTCCTGTTCTTTCAGAGAAAGTTGCGCCCGGAATATATCTATTGGTGTAGAGTGGTGAGCACAGATTTCTCCATTGCTGGCTATCGCTTTGGTGGAAAGTTTTTTGATGGTCCTTCCCTGTTGATTCCCTATTATGACGTTCATGGCAATCTGCTGACGGTTCAGAGCAGATATCTGGGAGATAAGACTGAAGAAAAACCGCGGTTTAAGTTTGCACCAGGTAGCAAGCCGATGGTATATGGGATGCAGATCTTGCCGCAGGTGACAGAAAAAGAGCCATTGGTTATTACCGAGGGATGTACCGACTGCTGGAGCGCTATGTCTATGGGTTACAAGGCAATAGCCATCCCGAGTGCTACGCTTTGTAATGAAGAATGTCGCAATCTTTTAGCGGGAAGGAATCTTCACATGTGGCCTGATCAGGACAAGCCGGGCATCGGTCTTTATATGAAACTGAAGGAAATGTTCCCTCAGCTGGTGTACCATCAGTTGCCGGAAGGTTGCAAGGATTTGTCTGATTATTACCAGTCGTTTTACGTTCAGAAAATGTGAAAGTGAATGTGAATTTCAAATGTTTTTCTATTGTTGTTTTTAAGTTGTTGCGTGTTATGATGAAGTTGTTTTTAAATCGTTTTCGTAGAGATCATGGCGCTATTGTTGGTCGCCTTAGTCAGGAAGTAGTTAATCGCCAGGGTATCGTTGTAGGCCATCAGTACATTTGTGATACGATGGAGCGCGAGGGTGGCTGTCTGGAGCCGGGTGAATATCACATCATGGTGGCTAAATGCAAATGCTTCGCCCGCCAGATGCTTTTCCTCGAACCGATAAGGGATGATTCTTCATCATCTTCCTCTCTTCCTCTCCCCGAAACCTGCAAGCTTTGCCGCATGGAGCGCAAGAGTCATGAGTTCGGGTGTCTGCAAGAACTTTATGCCCTTCCTTGTCCCATGATGCAGCCGGGCAATGGCCCGTTCCGTCTGCGCCAGGGTGGCATCCTCATCGGCGAGGCCCATGCTCCCGGGTTCGTACTCAAGAGTCAGGAACGCTTCCTCCAGCTCTACGACCGCATCAAGAAGGCGATGGTCAGGGGCAGCGAGGTAGTAGTGGAAGTGGGGTAAGGGATATCTTGAATACCACCTTGAGACTCACCTTGAGTAACATCTTGAGTAACATCATCTTCTTCGATATAATTCACTTTAATATCATGGTGTTGTATTTTAGCATGTGGTTCAAGAACGGGCTGAAGGCCCAAAAGCTCCTAGCCCAGGGCATCGCCCTGGGTAAATACGGACGCAAACCTGTCGCCCTGTAAGGGCAAAAGCTTTATTATTACTAAGTATTTAAAGCTTTTGCCCTTACAGGGCGCCTTGCTGTTTGCCATTATACCCAGGGCGATGCCCTGGGCTAGGAGCTTCTGCCCTTTCAGGGCGTGTGGGGTAAACTTGGGGAAGTTCTGTTTTTATTTCTCCTTCAGCTTACTTTGCTCAATCAAATGATCCAGTTGGAGGATTTCGGTATCCTTCTTTTCAAGTAAGGAGATATACTCATCTTCGATATTCATCTGGTATTGCATATCTGGGTCGGATGCCATTGAAAGAAGCATTTTAATCATATACTCCATATCCGTATCTCCATCATAGGGTGTATAATCTACTTTCAAGAGGTGTTTGTCTTCCCTGCAAGTTCTTGCTTGGTCAAAAATGCTTAATACCTTCTTTTGACTCGAGTTTTGAGTCTTGCTGATTATTGGCAATTGGATAATAATGTTGCCGGGGGCAGGGCATGCAACTGGAGTTTCGAAATCTCCTATACGGTGGGCTAGGAGAAAAACCGAAATCGTTGGGAGAGATTCATCTCCCATACCATCCGAGTTTTTCTCTTCTATATAGCGCTGCCATGCCAGATGCTGGCGAGGTTCCAAGACGTCCGTGTCAACCCATGTTTTATACAGCCTTATGTTTATAAGTTCGTTGCTGTTCTCGTTATTCTTTATGCTGGCAACAAATCCCATCTTAAATATCGAAATGCTATTGCTTTTGATATTGCGGAATCCATCTTGGCATATCTTGATACTGACGACTTCTCTTTGCAAAATCGTAGACAAGAACGTTTTTGCGATGCGCTCTTCTTCCATGATGCGCTTGAACGCAGCATCATATAATGGATTGGCTATATAAACTTTCATATGCTCTTTAATTATTCTTAATCCTTATAATCTACCTTGATTACGATAACGCGGATGGTCTGGTCTTCACCATCTGTTGCCAACTTGGCGATGTGCCAGTCTCTAGGGAAGAAGATGAAGAATTCGCCGGGGGTACTGTTGAAGAAACGGGCCTTCCGGCGGTCGTAATCATAATGAATCACGTCGGGACGGTACTTGCAGTTGGGGGTACTGGTGTAATGGTCGATGACGCCAAAACGCTCTGTGCCTTTTACTACATACTGAAAATCGATGTGCTTGTTATGACTCTCGCTGCGGCGCTTTTCCAGCGGCTCGTTCCTGCTGTCCTCTACACTTACCACGAGGTCGGAACCCGGAATCTTGTGCTTTCCCTTCGGAATGCTCAGCAGATCGGTCTTGGCAAGATAATCGAAGAGCGCCTGCCATTGCTGCGGATTCTTCTGATACTGCAGATAGAAATCTATGAGGTTTACGCTGGAATGTGGCTTCGCCTTATCGAAACCATTGCGCCAGATGCCGCTCTCTGCCCAAGCCTTTGCCTCTTTTATGAGTTCGGGCTTATCGCTGTAATACTGTGTGTAATAACCTCTCTTACAGCAGCTTTTCTGTGCAGAATTCTTACAGCCGTTCTGCGCATTTGCAGTCAGCGATGTACAGAATAATAGGGCTATGCCCCAGATAATTTTCTTCATTTTGACTTATTAAATTGTAGCATTAGTTAAATTTGAGGGCAAAAGTACAAAGAATATTCGAGAAAACAAACGGAAAATGGAGATTTCTTCGTATCTTTGCACACATATTTTGTAAGATTATGAAGAAACTGTATATTCTTTTGTGTGGGGCTACGGCGGCCCTGCTGATGGCGGCATGCCAGGGAGGAAAGACGGCTGCTGCTGATGCGGAGGCTGGCGATACCCTGGAGATGAAGTACGCCAAGTTGCTTACCATCGTGAAACATGGCGATGGGGAAGAAACTTCCGACGCTGCAGAAGGCATTGATTATCAGTATGCTGAGGCTCTCGTTGCCAACCCCTGGAAGGCGGGAACGATGCTGCATCGCTACATCCTGATTCCGAAGGGAGAGGAGGGGGATAAGACGGTGGCGATGCTTGCCAGAAGGCGCAGCACGGGAGCGAGATGCACTACCGATACCGTGCGCACACCGCTGGAGAGCAACCTCGTATTCACCGCCCCTCACTGCCAGCTCCTCACCGAGCTGGGCTGCCAGAATGCCATCACGGGCGTGTGCGACAAGGACTATATCAATATCCCTGACATCAAGAGTAGGGCGCAGGCTGATGCCAAGGTAGCCCATCCTATCATGGACTGCGGCTCCAGCATGCAGCCGGATATCGAGCGCATCATCGCCCTCCATCCTGAGGCTCTGCTCATCTCGCCCTTCGAGAACAGCGGCGGATATGGCAAGCTAGACAAGCTCCGCATCCCTGTCATCGAGACAGCCGACTATATGGAGACCTCGCCTCTGGGCAGGGCGGAATGGATCAAGCTATATGGCTTGCTATTGGGTAGTTCGAAGGCAGATTCCTTGTTCTCTGCCATCGAGAAGGAGTATCTCCAGCTGAAGGCGGAGGCTGCGAAGTTGCCACTGGGTCTCTCCATCCTCACCGAGCGCAAGACGGGCAATGTATGGTATGTGCCGGGCGGCAAGAGCACCATGGGCATCCTGCTGCGTGATGCCCATGCCCGCTACATCTTCGCCGACGACACCCACAGCGGCAGCCTCTCCATGAGCCCCGAACAGATCATCGCCAAGGGCAACCAGGTGGATGTCTGGGCTTTCAAATACTTCGGCGGAAATGCTTTAACCAAGCAGGATCTTCTAGCTGAATATCAGGGTTATCAGGCTCTGAAAGCATTCCAGACGGGCACCGTCTACGAGACCGATACCAGCTGTGAGCCATACTTCGAACTCACCAGTTTCCATCCCGAGATATTGCTCCGAGAGTTCATCGTCCTCTCGCATCCAGAAGCAGGAGATAAGTTTGGCAAACTCAGATTCTATAAGAAATATTAATGAAGAAGACAACGATTATATCCATTACGTTGGTGCTAGCGATAGTAGCCTTGTTCTTTGCCAACCTGGCGTGGGGTAGCGTGAGCATTCCATTGAGGGAGGTGCTGAGCATATTGGCGCACCCAGGGGTAGATATGACCCCGGCAGACTCCTATTATCCCAATGAGACCATCGAGTCGATGAGTCATTACATCGTGATGGAATCCCGTTTGCCCAATGCCATCACAGCCCTCTTGGCAGGCGCAGCCCTCGCCACGAGCGGACTCTTGCTGCAAACTGCCTTCCGCAATCCCCTGGCGGGGCCTGACGTGTTCGGCATCAGCAGCGGAGCAGCACTGGCTGTGGCGGTGGTGATGCTCGCCTTCGGCGGCAATATCTCTATCGCAGGCTTCAGCATCGGCGGCTTCTTGTCATTGGACGGACTCACCATCGGTGGCTTCCTAGCCATCCTCATCTCCGCCTTCGCTGGAGCCATGCTGGTGATGGGCATCATCACTCTCTTCTCGGCGATGGTGCGCAATCAAGTGGTGCTCCTCATCATCGGTATCATGGTGGGCTATTTGGCGAGCAGCGGCATCTCCCTGCTCAATTTCTTCAGCTCGGCAGAGGGCATGAAGTCGTACATGATATGGGGCATGGGCAACATGGGCAACGTGTCGATGGCAGAAGTGCCTTACTTCGCCACGGTCACCCTCATCGGCCTGCTGCTCTCGCTCCTGCTGGTAAAGCCTCTCAATGCCCTGCTCTTGGGCGAGCAATACGCCGAGAACCTGGGTTTCAACATTCGCCGATTGCGCATCCTGCTCCTAGTGGTTACAGGTCTCCTGACAGCCGTGGTCACCGCCTTCTGCGGTCCCATCGCCTTCATCGGCCTGGCCACGCCCCACATCGTGCGCCTCCTGATCCGTACTGACAATCATCGTCAGCTCCTGCCTCTCACCATGCTCATGGGCTCCGCCATCGCCCTGCTCTGCAATGCCCTCTGCGTATTGCCAGCAGGAGGTGGCATCATCCCCCTGAATGCCGTCACCCCGCTGTTCGGTGCTCCCGTCATCATCTATGTTTTGGTGAAGAGGAGATAGGGAAAAAGTCTGAGTTTTGCTTAGTTTTTTGCTGGGCTCAACTGTATAGATAGTGTATAAAACAGGAAAAGAATATAGAACGAATGTTTCGTCAGCATTATGAGAAGATGTATATCTGGCCAGGTGCATCCTAAGCGCGTGAAGGAGAGGGCAAAGCTGTATGATGAGTTAAGAATGCTAAAAAATAATCATGGGTAATGTGTTTACTCATCTATTCTTTGTATCTTTGCAAAGTAGAATTGAGTAATTCGTGACGAAGAATTGAGTAATTCGTGATAAAGAATTGAGTAATTCGTTATAAAGAATAGAGTTGTTTAATATTACAAATTAAAGAATATGGGTGAGTATAGAAGACCACATTACAACTTGATGTTGAGTAGGTTGAGCGAAAGACGTAAGTGTATATTTGTTTTGGCAGGACCAAGACAGGTTGGCAAATCAACAGTTATGGCGCAAATAGCAGAGACTATTGATAAGGTAGTATTTCAATTTAATGCTGATTCTGTAAATGAAGACGATTCGGATTGGATTCGACGTTCTTGGGAGTCTGTTCGAAGCCGAATGGATATTCAGCATTTGCAAGAAGCTGTTCTTGTAATAGACGAGATACAGAAAATACGCAGATGGAGTGAATATGTGAAGAGAGAGTGGGATGCCGATACCCTAAATCATGTAAACCTGAAAGTCGTATTGCTTGGTTCGTCTCGCTTGCTTTTGCGCAAAGGGCTAACCGAGTCTTTAGCTGGTAGATTCGAGTTGATTCGTATGGGGCATTGGACTTTTCCGGAAATGAAAGCTGCCTTCGGGTTATCACTCCAACAATGGATTTATTTTGGAGGTTATCCAGGCTCGGTGGATTATATCGGGGATTTTAGGCGTTGGAGGAAATATGTCAAGGATTCTCTTGTGGCACCTGCCATTGAAAAGGATGTTCTCTTGACTTCGAATATTTACAAGCCTTCACTCATGTCACAGCTTTTTGAGGTAGGTTGTTCTTATTCTGGTGAGTTGTTGTCACTCACCAAAATGCTTGGACAATTGCAAGATGCAGGCAATGTCACGACTTTGTCTTCTTATCTCGAAATATTGAAGCAAGCCAACTTGCTTTGCGGACTTCAAAAGTTTGCATGCGATGAGGCTCGTAAGAGACAGTCTATCCCAAAGTTTACAGTGTTTAACAATGCTTTGTTCACGGCATATCGCGGTAAGGGGTTTGACAAAGATTATGTTGACCCAATGATTTGGGGCAGATGGGTGGAATCGGCAGTGGGTACTTGTCTTCTCGATTTTGTGGAGGACAATGACTGTCATCTCTATTATTGGCGAGATCATAATAATGAGGTGGATTATATCCTGGAGTCACAAGGAGATTTCGTTGCCATAGAGGTTAAGAGTGGAAAGAGAGGCATGAATAGTGGTATTCCTATGTTTCAAGAGAAATTCCATCCTCTGAAATCAATCGTTGTTGGCACCGATGGTATTCCATTTGAAGAATTCTTCTGTATGGATATCATGCAATTGTTTGAATAAAAATTGGAAAATCATCTATCGATATGATGCGGAATACGATAGAATTATTCTTGTTGACTTATGGAATATGAGACGAAATCCCAAGTACCTGATTAGGCAGTTCATAAGAAAACTATAAGAAAAAGTAAACAGCCAACTTTCAATTGGGATATTGAAGGTTGGCTGTCTTCATTTAAGAAATGCAGATTTTTAAAGTAGCATTCTTACTTATTCACGACATTAATCGGATTGCCCTCGAGAAATGCCTTTACGTTGGCGGCTACCTGCTTGTTCAGGCGCTCGCGAGCCTCGTAGGTGGCCCAGGCAATATGAGGGGTGAGGTAGGCATTAGGCTCGCCGAAGAGCGGATTCTCCTTTGATGGCGGCTCCTGAGCCATTACGTCGGCACAGTAGGCACCCAGACTGCCTTCGTGAAGGGCGGCAGCTACGGCCTCCTCATCTACCAGCGGACCGCGACCCGTATTAACCAGGATGGCGGTATCCTTCATCTTCTCCAGACTCTCCTTATTGATGAAATGATAGGTGTCATCAGAAAGCGGACAATGGAGCGAGAGAATATCGCTCGTGGCAAGCAAACCCTCCTTGCTCACCTTCTGGATCCACTCAGGCAGATTGCTCGAATTCTTGCTGGTGCAGGCACAGATGTTCATGCCAAACTGGCGGGCGATGTTGGCAACCTTCATGCCGATATTGCCCAGTCCCATGATACCCAGGGTCTTGCCGGCAAGCTCCATCAGTGGGGTATCCCAATAACAGAAATCCTTATTGTAAGCCCAGCGCTCGTTGCGGTTCTCCTGGGTATAATGCTCTACGCGGTTGGTTACGGCAAGGATGAGGGCGAAGGTCATCTGCGCCACGCTGTCGGTGCTGTAGGCAGGAATATTGGTTACGATGATGCCCTGTTTCTTGGCAGCCTCGATGTCTACCACGTTGAAACCGGTAGCCTGTATACCGATGTATTTCAGTTTAGGAAGCTGCGCCAGCGTCTCTGCATCTATCTGCACCTTGTTCAGAAGGATGATGTCGGCATCCTTGGCACGTTCCACTTTCTCTGCATCTGATGTGCGAGGATAAACTACCACCTCGCCCAGTTTCTCCAGAAGATGATAATCCAAATCTCCCGGGTTTGCGGCATAGCCGTCTAGAATAACAATCTTCATAAATTTTTCCCGTTTTCTGTTGTTATAAAATTCAAGACCCATCTGTCCTGACAAATCTGAGTCTGAGTTTATTTTAATGGGAAAAGCCTTCCCCTTGAGAAAGAGAAAGGCTTTTCCGTATGTATGGTTTATTCGTTCATCAAGTAGTTCTTGAATGATGCGAAATCCTTGGTCATCTGGATGCTCTTCTTCTCACCCTTCATGAATTCTGCGAGGCGTGCAGGAATCTCAATGTCGCTGTCAAGGATGCTGTCTACCTTCTCCTTGAACTTGGCTGGATGAGCGGTCTCGAGGAACACGCCAACCTCACCTGGCTTCAACTGCTCCTTCAGGGCGCGATAGCCGCAAGCTCCGTGAGGGTCAAGCACATACTTGGTTTCATTGTAGCACTGCTTCATGGTTTCTGCAATCTGCTCGTCCTTGTATGTAGCACCACCGATGTAGGCAGCGATGGCATCATGATCGCCCTTGTAGAGGTCGTAGATGCGGGCAAAGTTTGATGGGTCGCCTACGTCCATGGCATTGGCGATGGTCTGCTTGCTAGGCTGTGGATTGTACTTGCCTGTCTGCAGATACTCGTAGAAGATATCGTTGGCGTTGTTGGCTGCGATGAAGCGGTGGATAGGCAATCCCATCTCATGACCGAAGAGTCCGGCTGTGATGTTGCCGAAGTTGCCGCTAGGTACGCAGATAACCAGCTTGTCGGCGAGGCCCTTCTCCTTCATGCGGGCATAGGCATTGAAATAATAGAATGCCTGAGGCAGGAAGCGGGCTACGTTGATAGAGTTGGCTGAGGTGAGCTTCATGTGCTTGTTGAGCTCCTCGTCCATGAACGCAGACTTCACCAGCGCCTGGCAGTCGTCGAATACGCCGTCTACCTCGAGGGCTGTGATGTTCTGGCCGAGGGTAGTGAACTGGCTCTCCTGAATCTTACTCACCTTGCCCTTAGGATAGAGCACGTAAACATGGATGCCGTCAACGCCGAGGAAACCGTTGGCAACAGCCGAACCGGTATCGCCCGATGTAGCTACGAGCACATTCACCTCTTCCTTGCCCTCCTGACGTACGAAGTACTGCAGGAGACGGGCCATGAAGCGCGCACCCACATCCTTGAAGGCGAGGGTAGGACCATGGAACAGCTCGAGAGAGTAGATGTTTGGCTCTACCTCGACTACAGGGCAGTCGAATGCCAGGGTATCGTATACAATCTTCTTCAATGACTCGGCATCAACGTCCTCGCCAAAGAAGGCATCTGCTACCTTGTAGGCAATCTCCTGGAAGGAAAGTTTCTCGATGTTGTCGAAGAAATCCTGTGGCAACTTCTTGATGATTTCTGGCATATAGAGACCACGGTCTTCTGCCAGACCTTTAACTACCGCCTTGTGAAGGTCGGCGATGGGTGCTTTCTTATTTGTTGAATAATATTTCATTTTTTACTTTGAACTTTGAGATTTGAACATTGAACTTTATGATTAGCTTTGGGGGCTATCATGAAGCCGTTGGTTTTAATTGATCGCCATGAAGGCATTCATGAATTCCTGCAGCTGCAGCATGCCGTAACCGCCACTCACGCAGCTTACCTCATCATACTTCTCTACGCTATCCGGCTCAATGCCAGGGTAATAGATGATGAAAGGCACAGGCTCCTTTACGTGGGTACGGATCTCTACCGGAGTAGGATGGTCGGGGAGAACAGCGATACATACCGGCTCGTCCCAGGTGCTTACCTCATCGAAGATAGGCTTGATGAGTCGTTGGTCGAGGTTTTCGATAGTCTTCAGCTTCAGTTCCAGATCGCCATCATGACCTGCCTCGTCGCTCGCCTCTACGTGAACATAAACGAAGTCGTCGCCGTCCTTCAATGCCTGGATAGCTGCGGCTGCCTTGCCCTCGTAGTTGGTATTGGCAAGACCGGTAGCGCCCTCAACGATGATGTTGCGCAGACCGGCGTAATGGCCGATGCCTCGAATCAGGTCTACGGCAGAAATCACAGAACCCTTCTTGATCTGTGGATACATCTGGGAGAGGGTGAGCATGTGTGGACGGTAACCGCCGCCCCAAGGCCAGATAAGATTGGCCATTCGTTCGCCACGCTCCTTGCGCGCCACATTGAAAGGATGGTTCTCCAGGAGTTCCTGACTCTCGAGAATCAGCTGGTTCAGAAGGTCGGCTGTATCACGACGGCTGATGTGACCCTCATCGCCTCCAATCTCCGGCAAGATAGGTTTCACCATCAGCTTATGCCATTCCTCGTTGGGATGATCATGAGGTGGGGCACAGTCGATATGCTTGTTTCCGTGCTTCACCACCAGAAGATGGCGATACTGGATGCCGGTAACAAACTTGACGTCAGGATATTTCTTGCCGAGGGTATCGTTGAGATACTTGATGAGCACATCCGCATCTTCCGTTTCCAGGTTACCACCGTTGTGGGTGATAATCTTGCCGTCCTGCACATTGATGATGTTGCAGCGCAGGGCAAGGTCGGTAGGCTCCAGTTCATAGCCGATGCTGGCAGCCTCGAGCGGTCCGCGTCCTTCGTAAACCTCGTTCTGGTCGTAGCCCATGATAGAGCTGTTGGCTACCTCAGAACCCGGATGGAATCCATCTGGCACGGTAACGAGTCTTCCTGTCTTGCCCTTCTTGGCAAGCATATCCATATAGGGTTTGTTGGCGTATTGCAGGAGAGTCTTTCCACCCAGTCTTTCTACCGGGTGGTCAGCCATTCCGTCGCCAAGAATGATAATATGTTTCATTTCTTCTTTTAATGTTAAGTGTTAAATGTTAGCGATACTCATGATGTTGGCGAATACACCGGCAGCAGTTACGCTGGCTCCGGCACCATAGCCCTGAATCATCATAGGGTATTCCTTATAGCGCTCGGTGGTGAGCAGTACGATGTTGTTGGAACCTTCCAGATTGTAGAACGGATGCTCAGGACCGACAGCCTGCAAACCTACGCTTGTCTTGCCGCCATCCAGGGTAGCAACGAAGCGCCAGCGTTTGTGCTCTACATCGAGCGCTTTGCGCTTAGCCTCGAAATCGGCATCGAGCTCAGGAAGTTTCTTCCAGAAGTTGTCGAGTGAACCCTTGAAGTATTTGTCTGGCACGAAGAGGTTCTTCTCTACATCTTCCTGCTCTACGCGGTAACCTGCCTCGCGGGAGAGAATCACCAGCTTGCGAATCACGTCCATACCGCTCAGGTCAATACGTGGATCAGGCTCGCTGTAGCCCTTCTCCTTAGCCAGTCTCACGGTCTCAGAGAATGGAACGACGCTGGAGATGGCGTTAAAGATAAAGTTGAGCGTACCCGAGAGAACTGCCTCAATCTTAAGGATTTTATCTCCGGAGTTGCGGAGGTCGTTGATGGTTCCGATGATAGGAAGACCGGCACCTACGTTGGTCTCGAAACGGAATACTACACCACGCTGGATGGCTGTCTTCTTCAGTTTCTCGTAGTTCTCATATTCGCTTGATGCAGCTATCTTGTTGGCTGCGATAATGCTTACGTTGTGCTCCAGCAGACTCTGGTAGAGAGCGGCTACATCCTTGCTGGCTGTACAGTCTACAAACACGCTGTTGAAGATGTTCATCGCCAGGATGGTATCGCGCAGAACCTCTGGAGTGCTTGGGTCTGATTTCTTCAGTTCCTCGCTGTAGTTCTCGAGATCAATACCATCGCGGTTGAAGATGGCGTTCTTGGAAGAAGCGATACCCACCACGTTGAGCTTCAGTTTGCTGCGCTCCATGAGGTCGGCATACTGGTTCTTGATCTGCTCGATGAGCTTTCCGCCCACGGTACCCACACCGCAGATGAAGAGGTTCAGCACCTTGTATTCTGAAAGGAAGAAACTGTCGTGGAGCACGTTGAGTGACTTTCTCAGATAATCGCTCTTCACTACGAACGAGATGTTGGTTTCTGAAGCACCCTGTGCACAGGCAATGACGGAAACACCGCTACGGCCGAGGGTTCCGAAGAGCTTACCGGCGATACCGGCAGCATGCTTCATGTTTTCACCCACGATGGCGATAGTAGCCAAGCCCTTCTCTGCGTGCATTGGGAACATGGCACCATCGGCAATCTCGTTGTGGAACTCATTGTTCAATACCTTTACAGCCTCTTCTACATCCTGCTCGCGCACACCGATAGAGGTAGAGTTCTCAGATGATGCCTGTGACACCATGAACACAGAGATGCCCTCGTTGGCAAGAGCGGTGAAGATACGGCGGTTTACACCAATCACACCGACCATGGAAAGACCGGTTACGGTGATGAGCGCTGTACCGTTGATAGAAGAGATACCCTTGATAGGCTTCTGGTCGCCATCTATCTTGTTCTTGATGATGGTGCCCGGAGCATCTGGGTTGAAGGTGTTCTTAACCTTGATAGGAATATTCTTGACACAAACCGGGTAGATGGTTGGAGGGTAGATGACCTTTGCACCAAAGTTGCAAAGCTCCATCGCCTCAACGTAACTCAGTTCGTTGATGGTATAAGCTGATTTGATGACACGTGGGTCGGCGGTCATGAAACCGTCTACATCAGTCCAGATTTCGAGCACTTCTGCATCGAGGGCAGCTGCTATGATGGCTGCTGTGTAGTCGCTACCGCCACGGCCAAGGTTGGTGGTGCGGTCTGTGTTCTTGTCACGACTGATAAAACCCGGAACGAGAGATATGCGTGGAATTTCTGCAAAGGCTTCTTTTACCAGTTTGTTGGTCAGCTCGCTGTCGAGTACATGCTTGCCTTTGCCGTTCTTGCGCTCAGTCTTGATGAAGTTGCGGGAGTCGAACCATTTGGCTCCACGAATCAATGTGGCAACAATCTTGGAACTGAGTCTTTCACCATAACTCACGATGGCATCCTGCGTTTTCTCGCTGAGGTCGTGGATGAGGTACACACCAAAATAGATGCTCTTCAACTGCTCGAAGAGGGCATCAACCGATTTGAATAAGTTTTCTCTGTCTGTAGTGTCGGTGATGATGGTATCTATCATCTTGTGGTGGCGATCAACCATGGCTTCGAATTCTACTTTCCACTGTTCATCACCCTGGAGGGCAAGTTGAGAGGTTTGCAAGAGTTTGTCCGTGATACCGCCAAGCGCGCTCACGACAACCACTACACTCTGTTTCTTAGCCTCGTTTTCAACGATACGTTTCAAGCTGAGGATGCTTTTTACGGAACCAACCGATGTTCCGCCGAATTTTAATACTTTCATATGTTCTTGAATTTTACGTTGGTAATGTAATGCCTCCCCCGAAACGACCGGGGCCGAAGCAGAACTTGAGGGCAAAAGTACGAATAATATATCAAACTGCCAAGGATTTTAACAAAAAAGTAGCATATTGTAGATGAAAAAGCTATTTCAGTAGATAATTACAGGCTTTTCCTCTCCCTTATACCTTATTATATATATAAAAAACGTTGAAATGTTTGGGTGTTTCGGATTATTTGCTTAATTTTGCCGATGTAATTCAAAGCATTAGCAATATGGTTACAGAAGTAAATAGTAAAAATCAACTCGTTGAACGCAATTTCAAACGAAATGAGATGCTGGCTGAGTATTTCTTTGGTCTGTCAAAGATGGTATGCAGCGGTATTGGAATTGGTGCATTGTCGCCACTGTTTACAGGTGAGGCAATGGGAGTAACTAACTATGTTTGCATGGGATGCGCAGTAATCGCTGCTGCATGTTTTGCTTATGCAGGCAATTATTTATTAAAAGTAGAATTAAAAAAGAAATAATTATGGAAATGTTGACAATACTTTTTGCAATAGCAGCAATCATTGGTGTCGGTTTGGTTATTTGGATGAAATATACTGAATCAGGTAAAAAATGGGTTGAGGGTGAGTATTAATACTTTTTGAATCAAGTAATGAAATATCTTTTATTCTCAGATATCCACGGCTGTTTGCCAGCCCTGGAAAAGGTCCTCGATTTCTTCGAGGCTGAACATTGTGACATGATGTGCATCATGGGGGATATCATCAACTACGGTCCCCGCAACCGCATTCCGGAAGGAATCGATCCTAAGGGTATCGTAGAAAGACTGAATGCGCTGGCAGATAAGATTATCGCTGTGCGTGGCAACTGCGATGCGGAAGTAGACCAGATGCTTCTCGATTTCCCTATCATGGAGACCTATGCCTTGCTGGTAGACGGAGGCAAGCGCTATCTTCTGACCCATGGACATGTATACAATAAGGAAAACATGCCGAAGGGTCCTTACGAGGCTATGATCTATGGCCACTCCCATCTCTGGGAACTCTCTCATAACGAGAAGGGGCAGGCCATCGTAAATACCGGCAGCATCACCTTCCCGAAGGGTGGCAATCCGCCAACCTTTGCAACATTGGAAGATGGTAAGTTCACCATGTATCAGCTGGATACGCTCGAAGTGCTGGCTACAATGGAAGCATGAAAAAGTGAAAGTGAAAAGTGAATTGTGAATGTAATGCGAAATCCGTAATAGGGAATCGGTCACTTGTCACTCGTCACTTTTATAAAACTAATCATAAAGTTCAAAGTAAATGATTCAAGAATACCAGATAAGAATTCTGCCCGAACAGGCAGCAAGCGAGGAAGGCATCAAGCGTTATCTCGCCAAAGAAAAGGGATTGGATGTAAGAACGCTCAACCAGGTGAGGGTTTTGAAGAGAAGCATCGATGCCCGTCAGCGCACCATCTTCGTCAATCTGAAGGTGCGTGCTTATATCAACGAATTTCCGCAGGACGACCAGTATGTCCATACCGAATATCCGGATGTGAGCAGCAGACCTCGTGTTATCGTTGTGGGTGAGGGACCTGGCGGTCTCTTCGCTTCCCTGCGCCTGATAGAACTGGGATACCGTCCTATCGTGCTGGAGCGAGGCAAGGATGTGCGCGAACGCAAGAAGGACCTCTCTAACATTACCAAGACTCAGAAGGTAGATGGTGAGAGCAACTACTGTTTCGGTGAAGGTGGAGCCGGTGCTTATAGTGACGGCAAACTCTATACACGAAGCAAGAAAAGGGGAAGTGTAGACAAGATTCTGAACGTATTCTGCCAGCATGGTGCCAATACCAATATCCTGGCAGATGCCCATCCGCATATCGGTACCGACAAGTTGCCACGCGTTATTGAAAACATGCGCAACACCATCATCAAGTGTGGCGGCGAAGTGCATTTCCAGACCAAGATGATTCGTCTGATCCTTGAGAGTGAAGGTAAACTGACGGCACCTGATGCCGCAGCTGGCGATAGGGTGATAGGTGTAGAAGCCGTAAATCTGGCTACAGGTGCTGAGGAAACTTATCGCGGACCGGTTATCCTGGCAACAGGCCATAGTGCCCGCGATGTATACCGTTATCTCGCTTCGGCAAAGATAGATATCGAGGCAAAAGGCATCGCCGTAGGTGTGCGTCTGGAACATCCTTCCCAACTCATCGACCAGATTCAGTATCACAATAAGAGTGGTAGAGGAAAATATCTGCCTGCTGCCGAATATAGCTTTGTTACTCAGGTAGATGGCAGAGGTGTCTATAGCTTCTGTATGTGTCCGGGCGGTTTTGTGATTCCGGCTGCCACAGGACCGGAACAGTTAGTGGTGAACGGTATGAGTCCGAGCAACCGCGGTACTGCCTGGAGCAACTCGGGCATGGTGGTGGAAACTCATCCCGAGGATGTGGCGCAGTTTGTGAAGGAACATCAGTCTGTCATCGAACAGCAGGAAATGAAGGCGCAGGAGAATTCTTCTGCCTTTACTCCTCATGATTCACTCCAGATGATGTACTTCCAGGAAATCGTGGAAAAGCAATGCTGGCAGCAGGGCAACATGAAGCAGACTGCACCGGCACAGCGCATGGCTGACTTCGTGAACAATCGCTTGAGTTATGATCTGCCAAAGAGCAGCTATGCACCAGGCTTGATTTCGAGTCCGTTGCATTTCTGGATGCCGTCTTTCGTGAGCAAGCGACTGCAGGAAGGCTTCAAGACCTTCGGCAAGAATGCCCATGGTTTCCTGACCAACGAGGCTACGCTGATAGCGATGGAGACGAGAACCTCATCGCCTGTCCGCATCGTCCGTGACCGCGAAACCCTGCAGCATGTCCGCATCCAGGGACTCTTCCCATGTGGCGAAGGTGCTGGTTATGCAGGCGGAATCGTATCGGCTGGTGTAGACGGAGAAAGATGTGCAGAGATGTGTGCTGAGTATTTGAAACAACAATAAACGAATGCCTGGAATGATGAAATACAGAAAAACGGGAAAGTTTAAGCTGGGCTTCTTGACTTTACTCCTGAGTGTGCTCTTCGTGGCGTGTGGCTCGGGAGCGTCAGATGCTGACAGACAAATCAAGAGCAAGACTGATTTGAAGGGGGCTGTGATTGGTGTGCAGCTCGGTACCACTAGCGACGGACTAGCTACGGAGCTGGAAAAGGAAGGTGGCGGTACCAAGGTAGAACGGTACAACAAGGGTGCCGATGCCATCCAGGCACTCCTGCAGGGTAAGATAGACTGCATGGTGACCGATGAGGCGCCAGCCAAGGCATTCCAACGGGTGAACCCATCGCTCCGTATCCTGCCCGAAACCTTCGATGCGTCCTCTTTCGCCATCTGTGTGGCTAAGGATCATGCTGAGTTGCAGCAGTCCATCAATCATGCCATCCGTATCCTGAAAGAGAATGGCGTCATCGATTCCATCGTCAACCGCCATCTGGAACGGGGCATAGCCGTGGCTTATACGCCAAAGACTTCTGACGTGAAGAAGGTGGGGCCGGAAGCGCTGCAGAAACTCGGCTTGAAGTCGAGTCTCCGTTTTGCCACCAATGCTACCTTCGAGCCTTTCGAATATTACCAGAATGGCAAGATTGTGGGCATCGACGTGGATGTGGCGAATGCCATCGGCGATGTGATGGGCGTGGATGTCGAGATTCTCGATATGGAGTTTGATGCCATCATCACCTCTGTACAGGCTGGTAAGGCGGATGCGGGTATTGCCGGCATCACGGTTACTCCTGAACGGAAGAAGAATATCGGATTTACAGATTCCTATGCCGATGTGCGACAGGTTATCATGGTGAATTCCAATGAAGTGAAAGCAGCTGGTAACCAGCCGGGAGTGATAGATAAGTTTAAATCCTGCTTCATAGATGACAACCGTTATCAGTATCTGTTGCAGGGTTTGGGCAATACGCTCATCATCACCTTCTTCGCCATCATCCTTTCCGTGATACTCGGAACGCTGATAGCTATTGTCAGAGCACGTCATGAACGTAAGGGCGACTGGAAGATTCCGAACATGCTCTGCCAGCTGTACCTTACCATCATGCGAGGCACGCCAACCATGGTGCAGTTGCTCATCATCTATTATGTGGTGTTTGCATCAGCAGATGTCAATAAGATACTGGTGGCTGTCATCGCCTTCGGCTTGAACTCGGCAGCTTATATTGCCGAGGTAATCCGCTCGGGCATCATGTCGGTGGATAATGGTCAGATGGAGGCGGGTAGAAGTCTCGGTCTTTCGTATGGCAAGACGATGCGTCTCATCATCCTTCCGCAAGCCTTCAAGAATGTGCTTCCGGCTATGGGTAACGAGCTTATCACTCTGCTCAAGGAAACCTCTATCAGCGGTTATATCGGACTGGTAGACTTGACCAAGGGTTCCGACATCATCCGAAGCATTACTTACGAAGCGATGATGCCGTTGGGCGTAGTAGCCTGCCTCTATCTCGTTCTTGTTCTCGGACTGAACGCAGGAGTGAGAAGGCTGGAGAAGAGACTGAGAAAGAGCGAAAGGAAATGAGGAATCCTGAAAGGGCAAAAGCTTTAAAACAATGGATAAAATGAACGAAATAATCAAGATAGAAGGACTTCGTAAACGCTTCGGCGACAACGAGGTGCTGAAAGGCATTACCACCTCGGTGAGGAAAGGTGAGGTGGTTGCCATCATCGGTCCGTCGGGTTGTGGCAAGAGTACCTTCCTGCGTTCCATCAACCTTCTGGAAGAACCTACCGAGGGTAAAATCTTTATCGATGATATGGATATCACATCAAGCGATGTTGATATCAACCGAATGCGCCAGAGGGTGGGTATGGTATTCCAGCAGTTCAATCTCTTCCCTAATATGACCATACGCCGCAACATCATGCTGGCTCCGGTAGAATTGGGTAAGATGACAAAGGAAGAAGCTGATGAGAAAGCAACGGAACTCCTGACCCGTATCGGATTGCTGGATAAGGCCGACAGTTATCCCGACAGTCTGTCGGGCGGACAGAAACAGCGCGTAGCTATCGCCCGTGCCTTAGCGATGAATCCTGAGGTAATCCTCTTTGATGAGCCGACTTCGGCTCTCGATCCGGAAATGGTGGGAGAGGTGCTGCAGCTGATGAAAGATGTTGCTGCTGAGGGAATGACGATGGTGGTGGTGACCCACGAGATGGGATTTGCAAGAGAAGTGGCCAACCGTGTTCTCTTCTTCAGCGACGGCTATATCACGGAAGACGGAACTCCTGAGCAAATATTCAACCATCCAAAATCGCCAAGACTACAGGAGTTTCTGGGAAAAGTTTTGTAATAGTGGATAGTTAATAGTTTATAGTTAACAGTTCTGTAATAGTTGATAGTTTACAGTTTATAGTTAACAGTTACTTAATGACAATAAAAAAAGATGCATTACTGGTATATTCAGCAATGCATCTTTTTTATTTGATGGTCTACAATCAGTAAAATGTTAACTGTAAACTATTAACTATTAACAGTTTTCTTCTCAATAATCTCTTCAGCACGTTTCAGAGCCTTGCTGATGTGATCTGTGATATTATCCTTGCCAAGAATATTGTAGAAACCAGCCTTTTCCAACTGGGCGTTTACCTTCTCGCAAACACCGGAGAGTACAACCTGAATGTCCTCCTTCTGACTCATCTCGCAGAGGTTGGTGAGGTTGTGGATACCGGTTGAATCAACAAATGGAACCTTGCGCATACGGATGACGCGTACCAGTGGACGGTCACCGAAAGCTGCCATCACTTCCTCAAACTTGTTACCGGCTCCGAAGAAGAAAGGACCATTGATTTCGTATACCTCTACGCCCTTCGGAATCGTATAGTGCTCCAGGTTGGTAGAGAGGAAGTCAAACTCCTTGTTCAAGTCAATCTCATCATCGGTAATAGCTGTCACGTCGGTGGTTTCGCTCATTCGTTTCATGAAGAGCAGACAGGCGATAATCAGACCCACCTCAATGGCTACTGTCAAATCGAAGATGATGGTGAGGAAGAAGGTAATCAGAAGTACGGTTACATCGCTCTTCGGATTCTTCATCAATGCCAGGAAACTTCTCCATCCGCTCATTCCGTAAGATACAACTACCAATACACCGGCAAGACAAGCCATTGGTATGTACTGGGCAAGAGGCATCAGGAAGAGGAAGATGAGCAGCAGAACTATGGCGTGGATGATACCTGCAATAGGAGTCTTACCGCCATTATTGATATTGGTCATTGTGCGGGCAATGGCACCTGTTGCAGGAATACCGCCAAAGAGGGGAGAGGCGATATTGGCCAAACCCTGAGCTACCAACTCGGTGTTACTGTCGTGATGATCGCTGATTACACCATCGGCAACAGTTGCTGAAAGCAAACTCTCAATGGCTCCCAGGATGGCGATGGTAATAGCTGGTGATACAAGACTCTTGATGGTCTCCCAATTCATGGCTGGTACCTGAGCTGCAGGCAGTTCGTTGCTGATAGAAAAGCGGTCACCAATGGTCTCGATACTCTCTACACCGGCAAACTGCTTGAGCAGTAAGGCTACAACGGTCATCAGGATGATGGCAATAAGAGAGCCCGGAATCTTCTTGCTGAACTTAGGGGTGATGGCGATAACCACTACGCTTACTACTCCGATAAGGGCACACCAAGGATCTATGGTGTCAAAACTTTGGAAGTAGACGCCCCATTTCTCCAGAAAATCAGAAGGATTTGAAGTCAACGTCAATCCAAAGAGATCCTTGATCTGGGTCGTGAAGATGGTTACGGCGATACCACTGGTAAATCCCACAACGATAGGGTAAGGGATGTACTTGATGATGGTTCCAAGACGGAGAAGTCCGAAGAGAACCAGGAACAGACCAGCCATCAGTGTCGCTATCGTCAAACCTTCCATGCCATATTTCTGGATAATGCCATAGATGATAATGATGAATGCTCCCGTAGGACCACCAATCTGCACTTTGCTTCCACCGAAGATGGAGATGATGAGACCTGCTACAATGGCGGTGATGATACCCTTTTCAGGGGTCACGCCAGAGGCGATACCGAATGCGATGGCCAGAGGCAGGGCTACGATACCAACGATGATACCTGCCATGAGGTCAGACATGAATGTTTTCTTGTTGTATGTCTTTAAACAGGAAAACAAACTCGACTTAATTGCTAATGCCTTCATTTGAAAGTTTTAAAATATATGTAATTAATCTTGTTATCCGTTAAAACGTGTGCAAAGGTACTATATTTTTTTTAATTGGCAAAATGTTTTTCTGAGTTTCTCCCTTTTCTTCGATAATATTCTTCTTCGTATAGTAATATTCTTCTTTGATAGATATATTCTCCGGATAATACTTTTCTAGTTGAATCCTGATTTCTTTTCGGTCTTGGAATATGAGTACAATATTATTAATGCGCTTGCGGGTGTGCGCCCGCACATGCAGGCAGGCGTGTGCATGTATAAAATAAAGTGTAGTGGTAAGAAAAACTCTAGAAAGTCTTTATAAGTGTTAAAAACGCACTAAAATCTCAACTTTTTTGCGAAAAGATTTGGTGGAATGGAAAATAGTTAGTACTTTTGCACTCGCTTTTGAGAAATACACTTTCTCTTAGCGATTAAAGAAAGAGTTCTTTGAAAGATTTTACATAAACAGACAAGTAGTACAAGAAGCGGTTTTGGATTACCCCCTATTATATAGGGAGTATAAAGAAACTGGGTAAAAGAAACGAACCGTCAAGCAATTGACAAGTCAGGTTTACTAAGCTTCAATAAACGAAAAGGATATTCGTCCTAAGTACAGACAACAAACAAACCAAGCCGCAAGGCTAGGTAAAAATGATATTTTACAATGGAGAGTTTGATCCTGGCTCAGGATGAACGCTAGCTACAGGCTTAACACATGCAAGTCGAGGGGAAACGACATCGAAAGCTTGCTTTTGATGGGCGTCGACCGGCGCACGGGTGAGTAACGCGTATCCAACCTGCCCATCACTTGGGGATAACCTTGCGAAAGTAAGACTAATACCCAATGACGTCTCTAGAAGACATCTGAAAGAGATTAAAGATTTATCGGTGATGGATGGGGATGCGTCTGATTAGCTTGTTGGCGGGGTAACGGCCCACCAAGGCGACGATCAGTAGGGGTTCTGAGAGGAAGGTCCCCCACATTGGAACTGAGACACGGTCCAAACTCCTACGGGAGGCAGCAGTGAGGAATATTGGTCAATGGACGAGAGTCTGAACCAGCCAAGTAGCGTGCAGGATGACGGCCCTATGGGTTGTAAACTGCTTTTATAAGGGAATAAAGTGAGTCTCGTGAGACTTTTTGCATGTACCTTATGAATAAGGACCGGCTAATTCCGTGCCAGCAGCCGCGGTAATACGGAAGGTCCGGGCGTTATCCGGATTTATTGGGTTTAAAGGGAGCGTAGGCCGGAGATTAAGCGTGTTGTGAAATGTAGACGCTCAACGTCTGCACTGCAGCGCGAACTGGTTTCCTTGAGTACGCACAAAGTGGGCGGAATTCGTGGTGTAGCGGTGAAATGCTTAGATATCACGAAGAACTCCGATTGCGAAGGCAGCTCACTGGAGCGCAACTGACGCTGAAGCTCGAAAGTGCGGGTATCGAACAGGATTAGATACCCTGGTAGTCCGCACGGTAAACGATGGATGCCCGCTGTTGGTCTGAATAGGTCAGCGGCCAAGCGAAAGCATTAAGCATCCCACCTGGGGAGTACGCCGGCAACGGTGAAACTCAAAGGAATTGACGGGGGCCCGCACAAGCGGAGGAACATGTGGTTTAATTCGATGATACGCGAGGAACCTTACCCGGGCTTGAATTGCAGAGGAAGGATTTGGAGACAATGACGCCCTTCGGGGCCTCTGTGAAGGTGCTGCATGGTTGTCGTCAGCTCGTGCCGTGAGGTGTCGGCTTAAGTGCCATAACGAGCGCAACCCCTCTCCTTAGTTGCCATCAGGTCAAGCTGGGCACTCTGGGGACACTGCCACCGTAAGGTGTGAGGAAGGTGGGGATGACGTCAAATCAGCACGGCCCTTACGTCCGGGGCTACACACGTGTTACAATGGCAGGTACAGAGAGATGGTCCTTTGCAAAACGGATCAAATCCTTAAAGCCTGTCTCAGTTCGGACTGGGGTCTGCAACCCGACCCCACGAAGCTGGATTCGCTAGTAATCGCGCATCAGCCATGGCGCGGTGAATACGTTCCCGGGCCTTGTACACACCGCCCGTCAAGCCATGAAAGCCGGGGGCGCCTAAAGTCCGTGACCGTAAGGAGCGGCCTAGGGCGAAACTGGTAATTGGGGCTAAGTCGTAACAAGGTAGCCGTACCGGAAGGTGCGGCTGGAACACCTCCTTTCTGGAGAGACGAATATTGAGAGAATGTTGAGTGTTGAATGTTGAGTTCTCATTCTTGCTTACTTCTATATTTGTTGAGATAGTGACTGATTAAAGTTCGCTTCTCTTCTTGTACGCACCATCTGTTTAGTTAAATACAGGAGACTGGGATTCCTTATACATTATATAATATATAGGGATGGCTCAATAAAAATGGTTCAACTCCACAATCTCCACCATGCCTTTTAAGGCAAGAAGATCTTTGACATATTGACACAAGCAAAACTGTAAGTAATGAACTTTAGTTCAGACTAAAGTAAATCAAATCGCAAGATGAGATTTCACTTTGTTAGAATACAGCTGAAAGTATGAGCTACTTATTCGTTATTCGGAAACGAGTAACAAGAATACAGTCGTAAAGAAAGTAAGAAAGGGCGTATGGCGGATGCCTAGGCTCACGGAGGCGATGAAGGACGTGATAAGCTGCGATAAGTTTCGGGTAGGTGCAAATAACCTTTGATCCGAAGATTTCCGAATGGGACAACCTAGCCGTCTGAAGGACGGTTACTCAATCTTCAAGATTGAGAGCTAACGCAGGGAACTGAAACATCTTAGTACCTGCAGGAAGAGAAAATAAATGAATGATTCCCCCAGTAGTGGCGAGCGAACGGGGAACAGCCCAAACCGTTGACGTCGCAAGGCGCCAGCGGGGTTGTAGGACCGCGACATTGTATGCAAATCGTGAACAGAACACTTTGGAAAATGTGACCATAGACGGTGATAGTCCAGTATGTGAAGCGAAATGCAGCATAGCGGTATCCTGAGTAACGCGGGACACGAGGAATCCTGCGCGAATCTGCCGGGACCATCCGGTAAGGCTAAATACTCCCGTGAGACCGATAGCGAACGAGTACTGTGAAGGAAAGGTGAAAAGAACCCCGAGCAGGGGAGTGAAATAGTTCCTGAAACCATACGCCTACAAGCGGTCGGAGCATCGCAAGATGTGACGGCGTGCCTTTTGCATAATGATCCTACGAGTTACCGTCACTGGCGAGGTTGAGTGTCACGAGACACGTAGCCGCAGTGAAAGCGAGCCTGAATAGGGCGCACAGTCAGTGGGGGTAGACGCGAAACCAAGTGATCTACACTTGGCCAGGATGAAGTCCCGGTAACACGGGATGGAGGTCCGCACCAATAAGCGTTGAAAAGCTTCTGGATGAGCCGAGTGTAGGAGTGAAAGGCCAATCAAACTTGGAGATAGCTCGTACTCCCCGAAAGGCATTTAGGTGCCGCGTCGGATGGTCACCGTGAGAGGTAGAGCGACCGATAGGACAAGAGGGCTTCACCGCCTATCGAGTCCTGACGAACTCCGAATGCTCACGGTCTGCAGTCCGGCAGTAAGGGGGCGGGTGCTAAGGTCCGTCCCCGAGAGGAGAAGAATCCAGACCGCCGTC
>NZ_CP152484.1:0-1547500 GCF_019249765.2 Segatella copri | reverse complement strand
ACCGAACAGTTCCTGTCCTGGAACCTTGAGGTTCTTATGGTAGAAGTCTATATTCATATAGACATCATACTCTTTGTTTGTAATCTTCCCCTTGAATAGGGTGCTGTCTGTTTGTGCCATACTAGATATACTAATTAGGCATAATAATGTTGCTAAAATCTTTCTTTTCATCTCTTTTTTCAATTAACTGCGACAAAGTTATTCATTTAAATCAAGAAAACTGCATTTTTTTTAGGATTTTAATAAGATTAATTCGTTTTTTTGCAAATATTTATCTATCTTTGCGGTGTTTATTGATAATTATATATGGAAAAGAAAAGATTATTTCCAGATTACATATTTGAGTCTAGTTGGGAAGTGTGTAATAAAGTTGGTGGTATCTACACCGTTCTTTCAACTCGAGCTAAGACTCTTACGGAAAGGTTAAAGGATCAGCTAATCTTCATTGGTCCTGATTGCTGGGGAGACAAGGTGAATCCTTATTTCTCTCAAGATGATACGCTTTATGCGGAGTGGAAAGCAGAAGCTCTGAAAGAGGGCTTAAAGGTTAAAGTAGGTAGATGGAATATACCGGGAGAGCCAGTAGCTGTTTTGGTAGATTTTAATCCTTACTATGCTGTTAAAGACCAGATCTATGGACAACTATGGCAGGACTATCAGGTTGATAGTCTTCATGCTTATGGTGACTATGACGAAGCATCGATGTTCTCTTATGCTGCCGCTCTGGTAGTAGAGAGTTTTTACAAACATGTTGTTGGAAAAGGCAAGAAAGTTATCTATCATGGAAATGAATGGATGACAGGACTTGGTGTGCTCTATGTGAACAAGCATCTTCCTGAGGTGGCTACTGTGTTCACCACGCATGCTACAAGTATCGGTCGTAGTATTGCCGGTAATAATAAGCCTCTTTACGATTATCTTTTTGCCTATAATGGTGATCAGATGGCGCAGGAACTCAATATGCAAAGCAAGCATTCTATAGAAAAGCAGACTGCTAAGTATGTTGATTGTTTCACAACAGTGAGTGATATTACTGCCAACGAGTGCAAGGAATTGCTCGATAAACCGGTAGATTTCGTTTTGCCTAACGGATTTGACAATAGTTTTGTACCTAAAGCAAGTACCTTTACAAAGAAACGTAAGGAGGCAAGAAAGCGTTTGCTCGATGTAGCCAATGCTTTGATGGGTACAGATTTGGATGATGATACGCTCATCGTTTCTACCAGCGGACGCTACGAGTTCCGCAACAAGGGTATCGATGTCTATATTGAGGCTATGAACCGACTGCTTCGTGACAACAATTTGAAGAAGAATGTATTGGCATTCATTGACGTACCTGGTTGGGTAGGAGATCCACGTCAGGATCTGTTGGATCGTCTGAATAGCGGTAAGAAGTTTGACACGCCATTGGAGGTTCCGGAGATTACCCATTGGTTGCATAATATGAGTCATGATAATGTATTGGGTATGCTGAAGTACTTCAACATGCATAATAATAAGGAAGACAAGGTGAAACTGATATTCTTACCTTGCTACTTGACAGGCGATGATGGTATTATCAACAAGAGCTACTATGATGTAGTGTTGGGTAATGACCTCTGTATCTATCCTTCTTATTATGAGCCATGGGGATATACTCCATTGGAGGCTGTTGCGTTCAAGGTGCCTTGTATCACCACCGATTTGGCTGGTTTCGGTCTTTGGGCTAACTCAGAGAAAGGAAGTTACAGTGAGATAGAGGATGGTGTGAAGGTTATCAAGCGTACCGACTATAATTATTCTGAGGTAGCTGATGCTATCAAGGATACCGTAGCTAAGTACTCGGGATTCACCAAGACACAGGTGAACAAGTGTCGTAAAAATGCTGAGATTCTTTCAGAAAAAGCATTGTGGAAACACTTTATCGAGTATTACTATGATGCTTATGACTTTGCCCTGCGCAAGGCTGAAGTTCGTATGAAGAAATAATAATCTCTCTTTCTTGATGGCGTAAGCCATAAAACAAATATTTGGATTCTGCAAGAATCGCTATGTTTGCAAGATAGAAAATATACATCTTAAAAATAAAACACAATGAAAATTAAGGCAGACTATGCTAATGCTCCTCAATGGAAGGAGACAACCATTAAATCAAGCCTTCCTAAGGAGTTGAAGTGCTTGGATGAGATCGCTCACAATATGTGGTGGGCATGGAATTATGAAGGTCGTGACTTGTTCAAGAGCCTCGATGCTGATTTGTACGAGAAGTGCAATGCTAACCCTGTATTGCTCTTGGAGCGTTTGAGCTACGACCGCAAGGAGGCTATTGTTAAGGACAAGGAGACAATGGCTAAGGTTAAGAACGTCTATAAGATGTTCCGCGAGTACATGGATGTGAAGCCTAATGCTAAGCGCCCATCTGTAGCTTACTTCTGCATGGAGTATGGTATTAACCAGGTGGTTAAGATTTACTCTGGTGGTCTTGGTATGCTTGCTGGTGACTACTTGAAGGAGGCTTCTGACAGCAACGTGGATATGTGTGCTGTTGGTTTCCTCTACAGATATGGTTATTTCAAGCAGTCTTTGAGTATGGATGGTCAGCAGATTGCTAACTATGATGCTCAGAACTTCAACTCTCTCCCTATCGAGCGAGTATATGATGAGAATGGTAACCCATTGGTAGTTGATGTGCCTTACACAAACTATCAGGTACATGCATACGTATGGCAGATGAATGTAGGTCGTATCAAGTTGTATCTCCTGGATACAGATAATGATATGAACTCAGAGTTCGACCGTCCTATCACTCACTCTCTCTACGGTGGTGACTGGGAGAACCGTTTGAAGCAGGAGATTCTGCTCGGTATCGGTGGTATGCTCGCATTGAAGAAGATGGGTATCAAGAAGAATATCTATCACTGCAATGAAGGTCATGCAGCTCTTTGCAACTTGCAGCGTCTCTGCGACTATATCGAGGAGGATGGCTTGAACTTCAACCAGGCTCTCGAGTTGGTTCGCGCTTCTTCTCTCTATACTGTTCACACTCCAGTGCCAGCTGGTCATGACTACTTCGACGAGGCTCTCTTCGGCAAGTACATGGGTGGCTATCCACAGCGTCTTGGTATCTCTTGGGATGAGTTCATCGGTATGGGTCGTGAAAATCCAGACGATCACAACGAGCGTTTCTGCCTCTCTACATTCGCATGCAACACTTGCCAGGAGGTTAATGGTGTAAGTAAGCTTCACGGTTGGGTAAGCCAGCAAATGTTCTCTAACATCTGGAAGGGCTACTTCCCAGAGGAAAACCACGTAGGTTATGTAACCAATGGTGTTCACTTCCCAACTTGGACTGCAACAGAGTGGCGTAAGCTCTACGATACATATTTCGACAAGAACTTCATGAACGACCAGAGCAACGAGGAAATCTGGCATGCTATCTACAATGTTTCAGATGCTGAAATCTGGAATACCCGTATGACATTGAAGAAGAAGCTCGTAGCTTATATCCGTGAGAAGTTCACCCAGACATGGTTGAAGAACCAGGGTGATCCTGCTCGTGTAGTATCTTTGCTCGAGCGTATCAACCCTAACGCTTTGATGATTGGTTTCTGCCGTCGTTTCGCTACATACAAGCGTGCTCACCTGCTCTTCACCGACTTGGAACGCTTGTCTAAGATCGTTAACGATCCTGAGCACCCAGTATTGTTCTTCTTCTCAGGTAAGGCTCACCCAGCTGATGGTGCAGGTCAGGGCTTGATCAAGAAGATTTTCGAGATCAGTCAGCGTCCTGAGTTCCTCGGCAAGATTATCTTCCTCGAGGACTACGATATGACTTTGGCTCGCCGTCTGGTTTCAGGTGTTGATATCTGGATGAATACTCCTACACGTCCATTGGAGGCTTCTGGTACATCTGGCGAGAAGGCTGAGATGAATGGTGTTGTCAACCTCTCTGTACTTGATGGTTGGTGGGTAGAAGGTTACCGCGAGGGTGCTGGTTGGGCTCTTCCTGAGAAGCGTACATACCAGAACCAGGGTTACCAGGATCAGCTTGATGCTGCTACTATCTACAACCTCTTGGAGAACGACATCATCCCTATGTATTACAACAAGAATAAGGAAGGCTTCAGCAAGGAGTGGATCCAGGTAGTAAAGAACTCTATTGCTACTATCGCTCCTCACTATACAATGAAGCGCCAGTTGGATGACTACTATGATAAGTTCTACAATAAGGAGGCTGCCCGCTTCAAGAAGTTGAGCGCTAACGACAATGCACTTGCTAAGGAGATTGCACTCTGGAAGGAGAGCGTTGCAGAGCGTTGGGATGGTATCCACGTTGTATCTAAGGACGACTGCATGCTGATGGCTGCTGAGACTGGTCAGAAGATTAAGGTTCAGTATGTTATCGATGAGCAGGGCTTGAACGATGCAGTAGGCTTGGAGCTTGTTGTATTGAAGGATCAGCCAGAGGATGGCAAGCAGATTTATGCTGTTTATCCATTCAAGATGGTTGGTCACGAGGGTAACAACTTTACATTCGAGGCTGAGATTGAGCCAATCAATGCTGGTTCATTCAAGACAGGCGTACGTATGTATCCTAAGAATGATAAGTTGCCACACCGTCAGGACTTCTGCTACGTGAAGTGGTTGAACTAATATAATAGCGACATTGTCACATTATAAATATATGAATCCTGTATCTCTTTTTGGGATACAGGATTTTTTTTGTTGAAATCGAAAAATGAACAGTGTTATTGTAGTTGTGAAAAGTGAATTGTGAAAAGTGAATTGTGAAAGTAGATTAGAAACAGGGGAAGAATGGAATCATAAAAAAGGAGTCTTCCTTTTTAAAAGAAAGACTCCTTGTAAACTTGTATGATGATATTTCCTTATACCAGATACTGGGAAGAGATACTCTCGTTATCCTCAACACGGCGAATGGTTTCTGCAAACATATCTGCAATAGAAATCTGCTTAACCTTTGCGCAACGCTTGGTGTAAGGGATGGAATCAGTGAATACTATCTCCTCAAGAGCTGAATCCTGAACACGCTCAGATGCAGGACCACTCATCACGCAGTGAGATGCACATGCACGAACAGTCTTTGCACCAGCCTGCTTCATGATGTCGGCAGCCTTCGTGATAGTACCGGCTGTATCGACCATATCATCAATGATGACAACATTCTTGTCTTTTACATCACCGATAATCTGCATGCTTGCTACTACATTGGCGCGAGCACGGGTCTTGTTGCAGAGCACGAGAGGGCAGCCGAAGTACTTAGCATAAGTGTTGGCACGCTTAGAACCACCAACATCTGGAGAAGCAATGACCATATCCTTGAGGCGTAAGCTCTGCAGGTATGGCAAAATAACGCCAGATGCATAGAGGTGATCTACAGGAACATCAAAGAAGCCCTGAATCTGGTCGGCATGGAGATCCATGGTGATGAGACGGTCGATACCGGCAACGCTGAGCAAGTCGGCTACCAGTTTAGCGCCGATGCTGACACGTGGTTTGTCCTTGCGATCCTGACGGGCCCATCCGAAGTAAGGAACAACAGCAATAATATTGCGGGCAGAAGCACGCTTTGCTGCGTCAATCATCAGGAGCAACTCCATCAAGTTGTCTGAATTAGGGAATGTGCTCTGTACGAGGAAAACATCGCGTCCGCGGATAGACTCCTCGAAAGATACGCCAAATTCACCATCAGAGAACTTGGTTACAACCAAATTACCCAGTGGGCAACCTAAACTAGCGCAGATTTTTTCTGCAAGGTATCTCGAGTTAGTACCAGAGAATACCAAAAAAGAGTTTTTGTCACTCATTTCTATTAGTGTTTATGTGTATTAATAGTTATTTTTATCTGTTTTCATGTAGGGGGATGAATCTTTTTTCGGGAACCTCAGTATTAGCTGATAGCCTTTCTCAATTTCTCGAAGTGAAGAATCAACTCTTTGAAATCGCGCTCGTTGTGAATGTCGAAACGGTTCCAGAGATCTCCACAGATTACTACTCCTCCAAATCCGAGTTCCTTGGCAATCTTGAGATTTTCCAGACTCATGCCTCCCAAGGCGTATACCTTCTTGTCTATGAGTCCTGCCTTGGCTGCATTCTCAAGCTGCTGCAGATTGAAGGAAGACTTTTCGTCTTTAAACTCAATACAGTCGAAGATGTTTTTCAGAAACACATAGTTTGATTTCTTCTTCATCTCTTTCAGCATCGAGAGATCTGTGCAGGTGCGACTGAACTTGCCTTTGTATCCATCCGGTACCGGTGCTAGCGGATCGTCTATATGGATTCCTGCTAAATCATACTCCTGTTTGAGGTAATAATGATCATGAACAGTAATCTTGCGAAGATAGTCTTCAGGCAGTAACGTGAGCAGTCGCTCAGCATACATTGGTGACGAACCTGGCTTGAAAAGATGCAGGTTGTCCATGCCCTCGTCGAACAGCGAGGATAGTATTTTATCTTCTTCCACAAAGAATGTGGACTTGGTCATTATCGCTAATTTCATCGTCAAAATGATTTTTATGATGCAAAAGTATTAAAAAAAACGCAAACTAGCAATTATATTCGGGATAAAAAGCTATCTTTGCACCATAAAATTAATATTTATCAAGTTATGCAAGTAAATTTAGCGAATTTTAATGAGATTCATCGACCAATTTACGTTTTAGAGGAAGAACGTTTGCGACACAATCTGTCGCTCATCAGGAGTGTGGCTGAGCGTGCCGATATGGAAATTATTCTAGCTTTTAAGGCTTATGCTCTTTGGAAGACATTTCCGATTTTCAGAGAGTATATTTCTTCGACCACGGTCAGCTCTCTTAGCGAGGCAAAACTGGCGTATCATGAATTTGGCAGTAAGGCGCATACTTTTTCGCCGGCTTATACCGATTATGAGATTGATGAGATAGCACAATGCTCAAGTCATCTTACTTTCAACTCGCTTACGCAATATGAGCGATATCATGAACGGGCTCGTAGGGCAAATTCTGACATCAGACTGGGATTGAGAGTAAATCCGGAATATTCTGAAGTCGGAACATTGCTGTATAATCCGTGTGCACCTGGAACCCGATTCGGTGTATCGGCAGATAAATTGCCTCAAACTTTGCCTTCAGATATAGAAGGTTTCCATTGTCATTGTCACTGCGAGAGTGGGGCGGATGTCTTTGAACGTACGTTAGCTCATATCGAAGAGAAATTCTCTCCTTGGTTTCCGCAGCTGAAATGGATTAATTTCGGTGGAGGTCATCTGATGACCAGGAAGGATTATGATGTGGAACACCTTATTAATATAATTAAGGGATTTCATCAGCGTTATCCTCATCTTAAAATTATCATGGAACCTGGTAGTGCCTTTGGGTGGCAGACCGGGCCGCTTGTAACTCAAGTAGTAGATGTGGTTGAAGATAAAGGTATCAGGACAGCTATCATAAATGCCAGTTTTACCTGTCATATGCCCGACTGTCTGGAGATGCCGTATATGCCAGCTGTCAGAAATGCAGAAACCCTGGAGGTTGATGATCCGACGAAGGCTCCTGAGGGCGCACATATATATAGAATAGGTGGCAACAGTTGTCTGAGTGGAGATTTTATGGGCTTCTGGAAATTTGACCATGAATTGCAAATAGGCGAGAATGTTATTTTCGAAGATATGCTGCATTACACTACGGTAAAGACAAATACCTTTAATGGAATCACTCATCCATCAATAGGAATCGTACATTTAGATGGAAAATTGGAAATTCTAAGAGATTTCAGCTACGAAGATTATCGCAGTAGGATGGATTAGTATAATTTCCATTTTCCCGATTTTTCTGCCGGATGAGTTTAAAAATCGGCAAAATAAGGCTTAAAATGTGTGTTTTGCTCACTAAAAAGGGCAAAATGCACATTTTTTTTCAAAAAAATCGAAGAAAAGTTTGGTAATTCAGAAAAAAGTAGTACCTTTGCACTCGCATTCAGAGGAACGCTCCTAAGTAATAGGAAAAACTGCGGAAATAGCTCAGTTGGTAGAGCACAACCTTGCCAAGGTTGGGGTCGCGGGTCCGAGTCCCGTTTTCCGCTCATTTTTTTTGAAAACAACATCAAGTTTTATCTTGGTTAGATAATTGATGACAATATACTTGGAGAGGTGGCGGAATTGGTAGACGCGCTACTTTGAGGGGGTAGTGACAATTGTGTCGTGGGAGTTCGAGTCTCCTCCTCTTCACTGGTATTGTTATCTTACAAGCGGAAATAGCTCAGTTGGTAGAGCACAACCTTGCCAAGGTTGGGGTCGCGGGTCCGAGTCCCGTTTTCCGCTCGATCATTTTTGTATTAAACCAAGATAGGTTTAAGTTTAGGGCCCAAGTGGCGGAATTGGTAGACGCGCACGTTTCAGGTGCGTGTGTTTCACAACGTGCAGGTTCGAGTCCTGTCTTGGGCACAATGTTTAAATTAGCTTAGTGTTGGAGAGGTGGCGGAATTGGTAGACGCGCTACTTTGAGGGGGTAGTGACAATTGTGTCGTGGGAGTTCGAGTCTCCTCCTCTTCACTTTTATTGTTGTTTTATAAGCGGAAATAGCTCAGTTGGTAGAGCACAACCTTGCCAAGGTTGGGGTCGCGGGTCCGAGTCCCGTTTTCCGCTCTTTTTTTTGAACTCGAGAAACATACCCATTTATGAATTTATATTTAAGATATTTTGATCAGGAGACATTAGTTACTAGTGTTGATGATGCTATTGGTTTTTTAAAGAGTATTCCTGAGATTGAGATGGATGCGGAGCTAGAGGCAGATGTTCGTGAATATGCCGCTAGCGATTTGACGTATCCAAAAAGATATAAGGTACGCCCACGTGTTTATTTTATTGTGATAAAGACTACGGCGCAAACTATGCAGGATTTTAAGGATAAGAAAGCATTGCGTACTCCTACTCCTGCAGAGAGAATGGAGAATCCTGTTGTTGCCAGTTTGGCTCAAGAGGCTCCAGGCTGGTATGAAGGATCACTTGATTTCAAGCGTGTTGTGATGGTACCGGCTACAGGAAAGTTTGAGTACCGTGATACTCATTTCGTTGCGGATGTTAAAGCTGAATCAGGTTTGGATTGCTACAATCGCATCGTAGATTATCTGCGCGATTGTGTAGATTCACGCAGCCAGTTCCCATCTGCAAAAGGTAAGAATTTCCATTTCCGCTATCTGGGAATGTGGAAATAAAATATTCAGAAATTTAAAAGATTCGTGTCATGAACAAGGTTATGCTAATTGGTAATGTAGGTAAAGATCCTGACATTCATTATTTCGAAGCAGATCAGGCAGTAGCTCAGGTCTCTCTCGCAACTACAGAGAAAGGATATACTTTGCCTAATGGTACCCAAGTGCCAGACCATACAGATTGGCACAATCTTGTTTTTTATCGTGGGCTTGCAAAGGTAGTAGAGAAGTATGTGCATAAGGGTGACCGCCTTTATGTGGAAGGAAGAATCCGCTACCGCTCCTATGATGACAAGCAGGGTAGAAGACAATATATTACGGAAATCTATGTAGATAATATGGAGATGTTGAGTACTCGCCCTGCTACTAAAGAACAATAATTATTAATTTTTAGCTCAGAAATTGGATATATCCACCATAACTGATGCCTTTGGTGATGTGATGCTGATGCAGCCTTCCGCCGGGGTTATTGTAGCTGCTGTACTTGCAGCTATATTGTTAGGCATGTCTGCTTTTGCCAGTGGTTCCGAAATTGCTTTTTTCAGTTTATCACCAACTGATGTTGCGGAACTTGAGGATGAAAAGACTGATGCTGATAAGAAAATACAGATGTTGCGTGATGATTCTGAACGTACGTTGGCTACCATTTTGATAACCAATAATTTTGTGAATGTCACAATCATCATGCTCCTTAATTATGTATTCGCAGGAATCGTAGAGTTTGGTCCTAAAGCTTATTGGCTTCAGTTCCTGATTATTACGGTTATTCTTACTTTCTTGCTTTTGCTTTTTGGTGAGATTATGCCGAAAGTGTATGCCCGCCAGGATTCTCTGAAGTTCTGTCGCCGGTGCGTAGGGGGAATTCTGTTTGCCAGAAAGTTGTTTTGGCCTTTAGAAACTATCTTGCTGAAAAGTGGAATTCTTGCAGAAAAGATTATACAGAAGGAAAATCATGTGCTGAGTGTTGATGACTTGGAACAAGCTCTTGAACTGACTGATAAAAATGATATCAAGGACGAGCAGAGCATGCTGAAGGGTATCATCCGCTTTGGCGATGAAACAGCCAAGGAGGTGATGACCAGCCGACAGAATATTGTTGACCTGGATATCCGTAGTTCTTATCCAGAAGTATTAAAGTGCATTGAAGAGAATAATTACAGTCGTATTCCTGTTTATCAGGATAATACAGATAATATTCGTGGTGTACTGTATATCAAGGACTTATTGCCTCATCTTACGAAGTCTTCCAACTTCCGTTGGCAGAGCCTGATTCGTCCTCCTTACTTTGTTCCTGAAACCAAGAAGATAGATGATCTGCTTCGCGAGTTCCAGGACAACAAGGTTCATATCGCCATTGTGGTAGATGAGTTCGGAGGAACATCGGGTATTGTTACTCTCGAAGATATTCTGGAGGAAATTGTAGGTGAAATCAATGATGAATACGATGAGGAGGAGAAGTTCTACTCGAAATTAAATTACAATACCTTTGTTTTTGAAGGTAAAACGCTTCTTTCTGATTTCTGCAAAATCCTGAATGTAGATGACGAAGAGTTCGAGGAGGTTGAGGGTGATGCTGATTCTCTGGCTGGTCTGCTCTTGGAAATCAAAGGCGATTTCCCAAGTATGCACGAGAAGATAGATTATAAGAACTATACTTTCGAGGTTATGCAGATAGAGGAGCGTCGCATCAGCAAGATTAAGGTGACGGTACATCCTTTGAAAGATAACGTGGAGGATTCTTCTAAGTAATCATCAGTATTCATCAATATCAGAATATAAAAAATATGGCAGTTGTCAATATACGAGAAGTTTATCCGGGAGTGAGTCTTGGTTTATGGCAGATGGATGAAACTGTAGAACAGTTGTTCGAGCAGTATCCTCATCTGCAGGCTTACCGTTCTCAGGTGGAAGAGAAATATAAGAACGATGGCAGGAAACTGGAGTTTCTTGCCATTCGTGCATTAATGTATGAGATGCTCAAGACGAACGGGGCTTCCAAGGGCTTGCTTTCTCATGCGGGTGACATTACCCACAACGAGGCTGGCAAGCCATTGTTCCGTGGTTATCATATCAGCGTTTCGCATACCAAGGGTTATGCTGCGCTTATCCTTTCCAAAAATCAGGAAGTGGCGGTGGATATCGAATACTTCAGCGATAGGGTAGAGCGCATCGCATCCAAATTCCTGCGCAAGGATGAGAAGGCGGAAGATCTGGATGCCAAGCTGGTGCATTGGTGTGCCAAGGAAACGGTCTTCAAGTTATTCTCTGAAGAAAACCTGATGTTTGAGGATATGCGGGTGAAGCCGTTTGATACGATGGCAGATTGGTCGTGTGATGTGGAGAATCTTAAGAGCAGGAAGACGGCGCATGTAGATTTCGAGTTAACCATGGAATTTGTTCTGACTTATGCTGCGCTGTAATATCCTGTCTGTCTTCCTGGCATTCAGCTTGCTGGCTGGGGCACAGGATTGGAAAGTAGTGAGAGAGAATTCTCAGAAAGCTTTTCCGAAAACCGTGGCTGCGGGTAACTACAGTGGCATTGCTCATCTGCATGATGATATCTATGCAGTGGTAAGCGACAAGTCGGATAGTGCCCTGTACTTCAACTTCCGGATTCAGGTGAATCCCAAGACCGGCGAACTGGAACAGGTAGAGAACCTTGGGTTTACCGAGAGAACAGATGGAACGCTGAACGATGGAAAGTTTTGGCAGGGGCAGGAGAAAGGTTTTGACCACGAAGCCATCGTGAAGGCTTCTGATTCTACCTTGGTGATAACAAGCGAAGGATATTGCCGTTTAAAGGAGTTTCCTGTTCTGTCTACTTCGGCTAATGCTCCCAAGATTAGCTATCAGCAGAACCTTTGGGAGAGCAGATGGCCTTCTTCTGATTTTTATCAAAATTATAATTTTGAGTCTTTGGCTTTTGATTCCGTCCGTCAGTATCTCTGGACGATTCCTGAGAGCACGCTCCGCAAAGACGGACAGCCTGCTACTCCTCAAAACGGATTGGCCAACCAGCTTCGTTTGATGAGGTATGATTGGGGAAAGATAAAGGAAAATCGTAACAAGGAAAATAATGGCAAGGAAGACTGTAGCGAGCAAGAGAGTAGCAAGAAAGCCTCTCGTTACATGACAGCCTATGCCTATCAGATGGATCAACCTTCTACCCATAAGAAAGCAGATATCTATGTGATGGGGGTGAGTGAGCTTTGCGCCTTGTCCGATGGACAGCTTCTGGTTCTGGAGCGTGAGGCCTTTATCCCGAAGATTAAGATTGGGGCTTTCTGCAAGTGTAAACTCTATCAGATTAATCCTTTGAATTCTGAGGAGTTTGCTTTGAAAGAGAAGTTTTCATCAGATACTCCTTTCTTGAAGAAGAGATTGCTCACGGAATGGAAAACCGGCTTGTCACTTTCCAAGCGTTCCTTTGCCAATTACGAAGGTATGTGTCTGGGACCCAAGTTAGAAGATGGTTCCCAGGTTGTCATCCTGCTGTCTGATTCGCAGGATCAATATGCGGGAGTATTGAAAGACTGGTTCAAGACGATTGTCATCAGAAAGGAATAAAGTTGTTATGTTGTAATCTTCAATCTCGTCCATAACCATCTAGGAATGAGTCGCCAGAGGAAGACGAGGATATCATATCTCCAGTCTATCACCTTAACTTCCTCTCCGTTTTCGATGGCACTTACGATATGCTTCGCCACATCTTCCGGTTTGAGTTGCAGCGGATAGCTGCTGCCTGCGATAAGGTCGGTCTTTACGAAGCCTGGTCGGATATCTGTGATGGCGATAGGGAGATGACGCATCCGTGCCTGCTGCGACAGGCATTCCAGATAATGGTTCTGGAATCGCTTGGTGGCAGAGTAGGCTGGGGCGGCACCGAGACCTTTGGTTCCGGCAATGGAAGTGATGCAGGCAATGCGGGCTTTTGAATTGCTCTGATGATGAGTAGCAAACCAGTTGAATGCCGTATCCACCATTCTTGTGAATCCCAAGCCGTTGGTTTCCACAGTCTTCAACTCCTTTTCTATATCCAGCGAGTTGTTCTGCCAGCCAATGCCGGAACTATGGAAGTAGAGGTCCATGCCTCCCAACTTATCGATGAGTTCGAGAAGTTGGGCAGGAGCATCGGGAGAAGTTACGTCTATTTGCTGGTAGCAGGTAATGCCGCTCTGCGAAGTCAGAGCCTGCAATCTTTCAATTCTTCTTCCGGCAATTCCGACCTGCCATCCTTTTGCAGCAAGCAGTTTTGCCACTTCCATTCCGATGCCCGATGTGGCACCCATTACAATTGCTTTCTTTGCCATATAGTCCTATTATATAAGGTGAAATTTTGATAGTTCTATTTAAATAAGGTGAAGTTTGGTCTAAATTTATCTAAATATCTAAATCGCTTTTACTCTTCAGCAGGTCTTCCGCCTTCTTCACGCTTCCTGCTTTCAGTATCAGTTGCTTCACTTTCTCGTAATCCGTATATTGCGGATTGCGTTCCATGAAGATGCGGCAGGCACGGTCGATGAGTTTATGATTGATGAGCTTGGCGTTCACCATCTTGTTGCCTTCCACCCGTCCTTGTCTTATCAGTAGGGAAGTGCTGATCATATCCAGAATCATCTTCTGCGATGATCCTGCTTTCATGCGGGTACTTCCCGTTACGAACTCCGGTCCCGTGATTACTTCTACGGGATAATCGGCTGCTTGGGCGATGGGAGCGTGGGGATTGTTGACGATGCAACCCGTAGGAATGCCTGTCTCCTTGCAATGCTGCAAGATGGAAAGCACGAAGGGGGTTGTTCCGCTGGCAGAAAAACCGAGCACGAAATCCTGCTCTGAGATATGCTTGTCGCAGAGCTGGTGCCAACCATTCTCCAGGTCGTCTTCTCTGGATTCCCTGGTTTGTGTAAGGCAGCCGATGCCTCCGGGGAAGATGGCTTGTATCTGCGAACCGTCGATGCCATAGGTGTTCTGCACTTCGATGGTATCGAGCGTAGCCAGTCTTCCGCCCGTTCCGCAACCGGCATAGAAGAGTCTTCCGCCCTTCTTCAGCTGCCCTTCGATGGCGGAAATCAGTTGGTTAATGGCAGGTAATGCTTGTTCTATTGCCACAGCCACCTTCTTGTTTTCTGCATTGATATGAGCGGTGAGTTCATCCACGCTCATCTTTTCCAGATGTTCGTAGAGCGAGCTCTGCTCTGTTATTCTCTTTTCTTCTTTATTTGGCATATTACTTTATCTTTAGGGGGTAGATTTAATGTAATGAAGCCTAGATGGTCGCGGAGGCTATGGCTTGCAGTCATCTAGAGAGTTCTATCATGATGAGACCTATCATCCGATGGGTTCCTATTCTTCAGCCAGGAAATAAACCGGCGCATTCCGGGAACCTTCTTTAATCAGGAAACCGGATTTTTCCAGTTTCTTCAGCCAGTTGAGTGCTGTCTGTTTACGGATATGAAATTCCGCTTCCAGTACTTTTCTGTTAATGGAACGGTTATGCTTCAGATACTCTCTTATTTTCTCCTTCAATGCATCTTCAGAGAAAGGGTAGGAGCGGGAAGTATACTGTGATTTCTCGAAATGAGTATTATATTTCACCTGTTTCAACAGGTCTGCATTGGGGCGAAACTTGATGCCTCTTACGCTTACATATTCAGCTCTCACTTTATTGTCGGGTTTCAGGTCATCCATATCCAGATCTACCGAGAGCGAGAGATAACCTATTTCCGGAATGTTGACACGTTTTCCATCCTGCAGGTCTTCTTCTATGATATCACGCAGTTTCATGAGTACGGACGAAACTTCTCCTTCTCCCAGACAGCTATGTCTGGCGATTCGGCTGATCATCTCCTTGTCAGTCATAGCTGTTTGCTCAAAGATATGGGCGAATCGGCGAGTCTCTTCATTTCCTCCTGCATTGGGAAGATAATGGATTTCATATTTTATAGCCATCGTATTCTTCTTTCTGTTTAGCGATACAAAGGTAATCTTTTATTCTTAAACTACCAAATAAAAATGGCACTAATATGGATGAACGGTTTGATTGATACGAATGAGCGGTGTTATTGATGTGGGTTAGAACTGCTTATCAATAGGAATAAGCATCGTAAGAAGCCTTTATAAGTTGTCGGAAGAAGTAGGATAAGTTGTTGGAACAGTAAGTATATGTTGCTGGGAAAGTCACTTCCGTCAGTCGCACAACAGCTGTTGTGCGCTTGCATATCAGCTGTTATGCGCTTGCACAACACGTGTTGTGCGAGCGTAAAACAGTTGTTGTGCAGTAAAATTTGTAACTCCCTTCATCATATTGCAATTCCTTCCTTATTTACGTTATGATTGAATAAGGTATAATGGTTCTCCTCCCATTCTTTTTGGGAGAAGAGTACAGGGTTGATGATTTCATCAATATCCCAGCCTAATTCTCTTAGTGGATAAGAATACTTATCGTAATCTTGAAGCGTAACTTTTGGTTTGTCTAGAAGAATCAATACATCCCAATCACTTCCTTCATGTTCTGTACCTCTAGCGCGGGAACCAAACAAGATAGCTTTTGCATGAGGATCAATCTCATGCAATCTATTGTGCATTGCTTCTATGATTCGTTTCTTCTCCATATCTATCAATATTAATATATGTGTTGCAAAAATACAATAATAATACGAAACTGCAAGGACTTTTTATAACTTTTTACGGTTAATTTTCTGTAATTATATAATGTGGCATTATCGTAATTGCAAAAAAAAATGTATTTTTGTAGGCAAGAATCGTATAAAAACAAGACCCGATAGCTTGACGAATCAGAGGCTACCGGGAATCAACGCTACAAAGATAGTGCTTTTTCTTGTTAAAACCAAGTAAATGAACGAATTTTATGGAATATTCAGAATAGCTTATGAATAAAGAAAAAGAAGATTTCTTCCTCCATTCCAACGAGGTGAATCATATCAACAGAGAAGATTACGACAAGATAGAATTATTGGTGAATGCGGCAAAGGCTTTTGCCCGCAGCACCTACCAGTGCGTCTATATCATCGACTATTTTCATCAGGACTTCATCTATGCATCAGACAACCTCGCTTATCTCTGCGGATTGGAACCGGAGCAGTTGATGGAGGCTGGTTATCAGATGTATATCGACCATGTTCCGGATGCTGACCTGCAGATGCTGCTCGAAGTGAACAAGAAAGGTTTTGATCTTTTCAATGAATTGCCTGTGGGCGACCGTCTGGACTATACCATCTCGTACGACTTTCATCTTACCAATGGCAGACATAGCCGATTGATTCATCATCACCTCACTCCGATACTTCTTTCTGATGATGGAAGAATCTGGCTTGCCCTCTGCACCGTATCATTGGCAGCAACCGATGAACCGGGACATATCATCATGCAGAAGAATGGTGAGCGTAGCTATTTTGAATATTCCACGTTACGTCATAAGTGGGAAAAGAAAGAAGGCATAACCTTGAGCGAGACAGAGAGAGATGTTTTGAGATTGTCTGCCCAAGGTTACACGATGAATGATATTGCCGACCGACTATGCAAGTCGGTGGATACGATAAAGGCTTGCAAGCGCAACCTTTTCGCTAAGATGGGCGTGAAGAACATTGCCGAGGCGCTGTTTCATGCCACAAACTATCAGATGATATAATCGCAATCATATCTCTTCCAACAATGGCGAGAGATAGAACTTGGGGAAGTATTTTACCTCCTTGCCTTCCGCAAGGTTTGCGAGGATGTTGGCACAATAGCCGGCGGCTATGTATGCCCCGATGCCCAGTTGCGGGAAAGACTCCTTGGAATAGTGCCTGATGGCTTCATCTATCCAAGGCACAGGCATCTGCCAGAACATACCGTACTGCGAGATATACTTGCCCAGTGAGCACCGGAAATCATCCGTTCCTTTTTTCACTACTTCGCTGAATGGATAGCCTTTCGGTTTCTCTATAGCGAGAAAGGCAGCCTTGCCAAGATTGACGGCATGGATAACGGGGATGCCCTGCTCCTTACATTTCTCATCGAAAGCGAAAGAGGCTTCGTTGTCATGTAAGGTTGCATTCACCGCATACCGGATGCCCGACAAGTCGCATGCATCCACATCTTCCATCGTCAGCGTATCCTTTTCTATGCGATAGATTTGAAATCTATCTTCCTGCCGAGGGCTTTTATGGAAGTCATGGTGCAAAGCACAGGAGGCTATCAAGCCTCCCATGTCTGCGCCACTAATCAACAATTTTATTGGGTTGTTCATTTATAGAGAGATTTATTGTCATTACACCATTGCTGGATTCAGCAGATAGACAGATTACATTCTGTTCTTCTGGCTTTCTCCTGCACCTGTACCCTTATACTTGCTTCTTGCAGTGTTGAACTTATACCGTACAGTAAGCGACACTTTGCTTGTTGACAGTCCATCATACACCATTTCCTTTATTTTGCCAAAATGAGCAATCATATGACTATCGTTTGTCCCGAACAAATCATAGATGAAGAGCTGAAACGACAAACGATCCTTCAAGAAAGCCTTATACGCGGAAATATTCGTGCAAAACATTGGCTTGTACAGATACTGATTCTCTTCATGGCCTTTCGTGATATACGACATCATCAACGTAAACATTCCTAATTTGGTGTTGAGCGTATTGTCAAAACGGAATGAAGCCATTGGTTTATTGAGCGATTTCCCATCGTGCGTCTCCATATCAAACCATTGCTTGTCAACGGATGCTGTAAGCGAAGGATACCAGATGCCAAACGAAGGGCGCAAGTTGATGGATGCAGCTACGTCATTATACGAATTCCCATTTACTGGCTTCATCAAGCCTATTGCAGGATTATCCTTATAAGTCTCCACTGTGGATATAATCGGATTGGAAGTATGGCTGTAGGTCATATCGAATGTCAACCATTTGTAAGCCAACTCGTAGTTGAGATTTCTGCTTATCTGAGATACCAGAAATGGATTTCCCGTTTCATACGTGTATCGGTTGTCATACTGAATGCCACTGCGCAAATTATGATAGGAAGGACGATTAATGTCGGCTGCATAGCTCAATTGCATCTGTATCTTGCCTACAGGCATCGATAAGCTAAGCGATGGGAACCAATTGCCGTACGACTTGCTTTGCCCAGGCACATACTTGCCATATTCATAGTAATTGAAGTCGATGTACTCGTATCTCATACCTGCCTCCAAACTCAGATTACCGAAATCTCTTGAATAGGTCAAGAATGAAGATGTCATACTTTCTGTAATACGGCTGTCGTCATCCGATACCAAGTTAGTTGGCACCACTTGATACTTTGAGGTACGATGGGTGTTGGAATATTCACCACCCAAAGACAAATTACCACCTAATAATGGATAAGAAAGCACCAGTTTGGAAGCGAGCAGATGATAGTCCTTGTTAGTCAAGCTATGAGCCGTCTGGCTTTGCGCATCCATTCCCACTTCCTGGTATTGCTCTTTGGTAACATCGTTCTGGTATTCCTTCGACCATAGCCAATCTGTATTGAAATCGATGCTGAGCTTACCAATCTTTCCTACATAGTAAATATTGCTTGAAAGATTATTCTTCTGCCAAAAGAAATCAGCATGACTATCAGAATTTTCAGACAATTCTTCGTCTTGCAATATAGAAGAACTCATATCGCCGTTCCATGTTTGCTTAGGATTTCTAAGAAAACCAAAGTTGGCACCTATAGAGTTGTTGGCATCCAACTGGTAGCTGGCATCCAGGCGAAAGTTCATGGCTTCGATAATACCTACTTGTCTTATCTCACTTTTCTGGTTCCAAGTCTTGTCAAGATAAGTCTTCTGCTGTAAGTCTTTATTGTCTGGCTGGTATTGTCTTGCTCCAAAGGCGTATGCGCCCAGCTCTAAGCCATTCTTGCGATAGCTCATATTCAATTGGCTAAACCCGCCGAAGTTTTTCTTTTCATCATATTCACCAGTAGTCTTCGCATCAAATCCGAAACCCTCGCCCTGTATCTTCTTCGTTGTGATACGGATGACCGCCTTGGTGCTGGCTGCGTAACGAGCACCAGGGTTAGTGATGACTTCCACCGACTTGATGTTATCTGAATGCAAACGGTCCAGCTCGCTCTTGTCTCTCATCTGTCGTCCATTGATATAGATAACAGGCTCACCGCGTCCGAATACCTTGATGCTGCCATTCTGGGCAGACACGTTGGGGATGCGGTCGAGCAGGTTCTCCATGGTTCCTGCCTTCTCAAGTACGGATCCGACGACGGTTGTCGTCATTCCGCCATTCTTCAGGATAGTCTTAGGCAGGGATGACTTCACGACAACTTCGCCGAGCATCTTGCTGTCTTCTTCCATCTTGATGATGCCCACATTCTCGCCTGTGCAATCCTTGCAGATTGTCTTATAGCCTACGGATGTCACCTTGATGATTCCACCGTTGCAGGAAGAGTCGATGACAAAGCTGCCATCCTCTCCACTCACTGCGCCCTTGATGAAAGCCGAGTCTGTTCTATTCAATAATACTACATTGGCAAACGCCAAAGGTTCTCCCTTGGTGTTCATCACCTTGCCGATGATATTCTGCGCCATCATCGGAGTCATAGCCGAGAGGCACAACGCTGTGGTAAAAATTACTTTTTCCTTCATATTGCTACAGTTTTGCTTGATTTTTTTATTTTTCTGCTGCAAAAGTATAGCTTTTAAGGAAAAAGCCTTTGACACAAAAGTGTATTTCTCAAGAGTGTGGCTTAAGAATTACACTTTTGTGTATAAAAAGAAAGGATAAATAGTGTTTGGTGATAGATTTTTGATGAATTTACCTTATTTTTTCATCACCAAATCAGCGAGCACGATGGCGGATTCCTTCTCATCCCTCGGTGCATCCTTTGACTTCCATGCCACGATGAAGCGGATTCGGGCATCGGTTACCTTGTAGCCTTTCAACTCCCATTTGCCTAGTTTCTCCTTCATCTTGATGGAGAGCTGGGCTATGTCTCTGCCTGTTGATGGGAGACAGAGGCAATGGTCGTGGTAGGTTAGCGGCATGCCACTTCTCAAGGAAAGAATAGCGTCCTTGTGAGGCTTGGAGAAGCCCAGGTTTACATCCTTGTGTGAGAGCTGGAGTACTATTTCGTTGGGCTCATCGTAGGCTTGGGCATCATAGAGATGCTGGGCACTTTTCAGGCTGTCGAAGAGATTGCCGTTGGTGTGGATGGCAAGCGTACGCTTGGCACGGGTCATACCCACATAGTATCGGCGCAGTATGTCATCGGTAGGATGTTCGGGATGGGTAATGAGCATCAGTACATGGTCGAACTCATGACCTTTTGCCTTGTGGATGGTGCTGACCACGATGTCTGATTTCGAGATATCACAGAAGTCTTCTACTGATGATTCGAACACGAACTCCCTCAGGTCGCTGTAGTACTTGGCACGATTGGTCTGCTCAAATACCTGGAGGCTGTGGCGCAGATATGGCAAAGCCTGGCTGGTGGCATACTTTTGGAATGTCTGCTGCTTGGCTGTTTCCCAAATATCATCAGGGATGATAGGGGATTTCGTTTCCTTGATACCTTGGTCTATCTTTTTCAAGAAGTATCTTACCTCTGCCAGATTCCAGAAGCGCAAGCCGTCCATTGATTGCACCAGTTTGGCCTTGATGTTATGGCAGTGAAGAAGAGCCAGCATGATGACAGCCTCCTCATTCGTCTGCGTGAGGATACTGATGGTTTCGTTCTTCTTTCGGGAAGATGCATCGGCTTCTTTTGAAGCGTTACTTCCTAGTAATCGCGTAACATCTTCAAGGATAGGCTGAAACATATAAACCTTTTTCTCCTGAATCTCGTATGGATGCTTCACGATTCTTACCTCTCCATCTTCTTGACTCATGGAGATGATAGGGGTAGATTTGATTCGCTGACGGATGTTGCGGGCGAAGTCGTTGGCAGCATTCACGATGTGGCGAAGGCTGCGGTAATTCTCCGTCATCTCGATGAAACGGCTGTGCTCTGTCTGGGTCAGTTCATAGAGATACTGCGAGTTGGACCCCCTAAACTCATAGATGTTCTGGTCATCATCGCCTACGGCTATCACCCTCATCTCTTCGTTGGCTTTCATCAGAGCAGAGACAAGGGCATAGTCATCCTTGCTCATGTCTTGTGCCTCGTCAATAACGAGCACAGTCTTGCTGATGCGATTGGGTTCAACTTCTCCATTGTTTATCATTTCGGCGGCTTGCTTAACCACATCTCCAGCCTCATCCAGATTGCCAACCCTGCCCAGCAGGTCGAAGCAGTAGGAATGGAAGGTCTTGATCTCAACGAAATGGGCGGCATTGCCGATGAGTTGCATCAGTCGCTGCTTGAACTCGGTAGCGGCTGCACGTGAGAAAGTGAGCATCAGGAGTTGTTCGTGCTTTACATCTTCCAACAGCAGGAGAGAGGCAAGCTTATGTACGAGCACACGTGTCTTGCCGCTGCCAGGACCGGCAGCGACTACGATGCAGCGAGACTCATGGTCGTCGATGATTTCCTTCTGTCGCTTGGAGAGCATTCCGAAGAGTTTCTTATACTTCGAAGGTGTTACGTTGCGCTCTATCTCAGTCTCCCGGTTGCCCTTGAAGTACTTTAAGATGAAGCAGTGGTAGTCCATCTGGAAGTAATCCTGCACATATTGCAGGGCAGCGTCGTAATCTCTTACCATCAGGTTGGCATATTCGCCCACGATGTGAATCTGCTGAATCTTCTGCTTGTAGAATTCATTGAGCATGCGATAATCTTCCTGTTTATAGCGGAGGCGAAGTTCCTTGGTACGCTTAATCGCCATTGCATTGTAGAGTACCAGGAATCCTCCTTCCAGCTTCATGGCTCCTATCTTGGAGAGATAGAGCAAGGCTTCCTCCACGTCTTCCAACTGCAAGGAAGAGAAGTCGGAGAAGAGTGACTGGTTGCTGGATTTCAGATCGTTCAGAAGTTCAACTACCGAGAATTGGAGAGGCTTCTCTTTTGAATCTACAGAAGAGCTATTATTGCTCTCTTCTGTTATAGTTTTATTGTTTTCTTCAGCCAGGCTGTATAGTCTTTCGATGATGAATCGGCAAACCTCAATTCGTCTTTCGAATCGCTTGATGATGGTCTCTATATCCTTGTCTCTTGTTACGATGAGATTGCGACCACCGTCTTCCTTCTTGTGCGCATATCTCTTCACTGCCAGGAAGTATAGCAGTGTGCGGATTTTCTTTTCGGTTGAAGTGTTGATGCCGTCATGTACGGCATTGTCATTGAGTTGTTTGTATGTGATGTGCAGCGATTCATCCGGGATATGTTCCAGGATGTATCTTTCCAGTTTGGCGTAGTTCTCCAGCATCTGCTGAGGCTTGCGTTGTTTGTCGCTGATGTCTTGCAGATAGGCTGAGATGTCACGGGTATCGGCAAGAATGCCTTCCTGTCGCATTCGGTCAACGGAAGAGATGACGTCTCGCTTGCTGAGTCCGAGGATGTCGGCGAGGTAATCGATGCGGGATTCTGCCTCGCTATCCTGCGCCCTGGCTATATGCTTCTGGGTGATAAGCGACTTGATGATGCGGATGGCATTCTGCATCTCATCTTCTGAGAACAGGGGGGATTCGGTGAGGCGCAGTCTTGCCTCGTCCATGTTCTTGACGGTGATACCTGTGGCATAGACGTGCGGAATGTTGTTGCCACGCTCTATGTATCCGCTCTGTTCTAGAGCAGAAAGGGCGGTGCGAACACGGGTTTCTATGTCGGATACCGAGTCATCCCAACCGGCTTGACGGGCTATCTCCAGTGCCGAACAACTTACATGTGGGCGCTGCTTGGTAAGAACTTTGATGGTATTCCATACCTGTTGTATCTCGCTGATGCTCAGCTTGGTTTGGTTGAGCAGGATGAAGTGCTTGTCCAAGTCCTCATCGCTATAGAGTACATAGCATTTGGCATTGAGGTGTGGGTCTCTTCCTGCACGTCCAGCCTCCTGTACATAGTTCTCCAGAGAGTCAGAGATGTCGTAGTGGATAACCAGCCCCACATCGCTCTTATCTACTCCCATACCGAAGGCGGAGGTGGCAACGATGATTCTTACCTTGTCGCTCATGAAGGCATCCTGATTGTGTATCTTCTCATCGGCATCCATCTTGCCATTATAGGGCAGGGCGGATATACCATCACGTGTCAGTTTCAGGGCGAGTTCCCGGGTTCGCTTGGTGCGGGATACGTAGATGATGGTAGGGCAATCTGTCTGCTCTACCAGCGAGCGCAGTAGATTGTATTTGTTGCCGTCACTATCTACGTGGATAACGGAATAGTGCAGGTTGGTACGTGAGGCTGATGAGGCGAAGAGCTGGAGGTCGGTACCCAGCCAATGCTTGAAATAGTCGCAGATGTCCTGCACCACCTTCTGTTTTGCTGTGGCGGTGAAGCAAGATACGGGTATCAAGGTTTGACCATGGTTGCGGGCCATAGCATCCTTGCCAAACTTGCGTTCCTGATATTCCTTGATAAACTTGCCGATGTATAGGTAATCCACCCGGAAGTCTTGTCCCCATGCAGAGAAGCAGTGAGCTTCGTCAATGACGAATCTCACCACATGCCGTGCCATCAGGATGCGCTCGATGGTTTTGGAGCGCAACATCTCTGGTGCTATATATAATAAGGTGGCATCTCCGCTCTGTACTCGTTCGATGGCTAGGGAGCGGGAGATAGGGTCGAGGAGACCGTTAATGGTTACGGCATCAGTGAAGCCGCGGTCTGCGAGGTTATCTACCTGGTCTTTCATCAATGATTGCAGAGGCGAGATAACCACAGTGAGTCCATGTACGGTTCTGCCATCCATCAGGGCTGGCAACTGGAAGGTGAGCGACTTGCCGCCACCTGTAGGGAATATCGCCAATAATGACTTGCCATCCACTGCTGCCTGCGATGCCTGTTCCTGCAGCGGTTCGCCGTCATAGGTACGGAAGGCATCATAGCCAAAGAGTTGCTTCAGGTTGTGATGAATGTCGAGCATGCGGTTGCAATACTCGCAGCCATCGGTGCATTGGGTATGGCAGAGCATATAGATGATATGTTCTACTTCGGGATAATGGAAGAGTACCCAACCTGGGGTTACAGATTGGTAATCGTCTGTGCCTATGAGAGCCAAGGCGTATGCCAAGCCGCAAGGCGACTGGGCTGCAAGAGCCGGAATGTCGGCATGGGCGCAAATATGATTCTTGTATTCAGAAAGGATGTATTCTGAAACGCCTATCATTGCGTCATCCTTTTCGATGGCTCCCACATACATCAGGAATCCTCTGAATTCCTCTTCATTCTGTAGCAGCAAGGTGAAGATTTTCCTCTTCCTTTCTGATAATTGATTCCATGCAGCGATTTCATCCATCAACAGCTCCTTGGCTTTCTCGCAGTCGTTGACAGGATTGTTCATCTGCTCGCTCATCAGTTTGTCGTCCTTTACCAGATGATGGTAAGGGCGCTTGGGGAAGAGGAGTGGGGAGAGATAGAGGGTATCTATCAGTATGCCGTTGAGTTGGAGATAGCGGGCATCGTGATGAATGAGGTTATGCCCGCAGATATAGTCAACCTTTCTTTCCTGCAGGAACTTGTTCAGTGCCGTCTGCGATGCTTGGTGAAAGGTAGCTCCGTCATAACTTAATGCCCCGATATCGTGTATTTTATGGTCTTTCAGTCCCACTTCGGTATCCACGAAGGCAATGTTCCTGCTTCTGGCATCTTTCTTCTTGATGTCAGAGTTTACGGTGAGATTGTTCTTCCTTCCAAAGAGGTGACTGAATATTGACATAATCTTCGATGTTTATATTTACACCGCAAATGTACAATTATTATTTGATATATGCAAATAATCAAGCGCTTTTATCTTCTTTGAAAGCTGTTTTTATACAATCCCAAGAGGCTCGTGAGGATATCTTCAAGGCAGATTAATATGCCCCTAGAACCTTCCAGTCGTCTATGAGTTTGAACAGGCGGGGCATGGCTGGCTTGTAGCTGTCGGGATAGGTGAGGGAATAAACGAAGAGTATTCTGCCACTCTTGATGAATTTATCGTAATGACTGTAGCCATCTACTCTTACTCCGTTTTCATAAACAGGACCGGAGAGTATGAATGCTTTATTCGATGCCTGCATCGTCCGCTCCGAATGAAGCTTCTGGGCAAGAGAATCGGCACAAGCCTGGAGGGTGTTGCTATAGTTGGGGGTAACGTAACTCTCCAGGATGATGTTGGCATGATTGGTGAATGAGAAGCGGGCATAGCCCTGGTATCCCGATACCGAAGTATCCTCCTGCTGGAAGAAGCAAGGATATTTGACAACGTAGCCGAAGTCCGGGTCATTGTATTCCTTCATGGGTGCCATCTCTACCTTGGTTTTGAAATCCGCCATCGGTGTATGCTTCTCTTTCGTAACCTCATGGTGATAGTTGATGATGAAGTTTATCATCATCAGCAAGACAACTGCTATCAAAAAAATCTTCTTCATATCTTTGTCACTTTTATATTTTAGCAGCAAAGGTATGAAGAAGATGGGAAACAGCCAAATAAAAAGTATGACATTTGGCTGACATTTCTGAACTTATCTGATTATCAGTCGGTAAGACTTGCCTCTTTCCGACTCAATCATGAGGTTGCTATTCTGCTCAATCACCGGTTTGATACGGCGAATCAAGGTATAGAGCGTTTCGCTGGCATCCGGTTTCTTGGGCCAAAGAGCATCACAAATCTCCTGTTTGGAGAGTTGATGATGCGTATTGTTGAAGAAGAGTTGCATCAGCTGGTGCTGCATCGGAGTAAACTTGACGGCTTGTCCGTTTTCCTGATTGTAGAAGGAATCCTCGTCTTGAGTATAGCACATGGTGCCGAACATATCAGCCTCATGATTCCAGGGTTGTTTTCTGCGATGATAGTATAGCGATCCAATAGCCCAAATCATAGCCATGAGGGTAAGCGTCAAAGAGGTCCGCTGGTTGCTCATACTCAAAACATCTGCCATCGAACAGTTAGCATAACTTTGGATAGAATGCTCGTTGAGAAGCATCTCTTTGCTGCTGAGCAGGTTGGCGCTATTTACCAGCTGGGAATTGTTCTTGCCTCTTCTTCTGTCTTCCATCACATAGCAGAGATAACTGGTCGACTTCAGCAGGTCGATGCTGAGATGCGAGCGGTAGCTCTGGATGGTATCAGGCGTAATCCATTGATATTTATTTTCCTGAAGAGTCAGAGCCAAAGCTTTGTTCATATCTTGTACAATGGCATACTGTGCCTTGCGGTAGTTGCTTACGCTGGAGAATGCCGCAGACATCACAAGGATGGCAAAGATGAGGATGGAATGATATGCTTTCAGTTTCATATTATCTATTCTGTTTAAATGATATACTGTTTAAAGATTCAAATGCAAAAGTACAGAAATTCTATGAAAGATGGTATAAAACTAGATATAATATTCGTTAATTGATAAATGTCAGACTCATGTCAGTCATATTTTTCGCTTCGGTCTTCTCTTTTTGATACCTTTGCAGCAGAAAACAAGTTTTAGGAAAGTATATGATGACAATGAAGAAAAGTAAATTGTTAACAGCTATGGTGATGCTGTGGGCATTGATCTCTTGTGTAGAAATACGTGCCCAGGAGATCCAGAAGGTATCGAATGATTCTATAGCCTTGCAAGAGGTTGTTGTGAAGGCGGCACGAGTGGTCAACAAGGAAGATGGCAAGTTGATATTCCCAAGCGATATTCAGAAGCAGCGTTCTTTTTCTGGTTTTTCGCTTTTAGGAAAGTTGGCTTTGCCTCATATCAGGGTTGATGAGGCTGGTCGTTCCATTTCTGCTACCGATCATAAGGGAGAAGTGCAGATTCGTATCAATGGCATTCTCGCCAATAAGCATGACGTGCAGATGCTGGATGTAGCTTCTATTATGAGTGTAGATTATATCGATAGCCCTGGCGTAAGATATGGAAAGAATATTGCATACGTGATAGATATTCATACCCGCAGGGCTTCATCGGGTGGCAGTTTGGGCTTCAACCTGACTAATGCGCTAACTACCAAGCTCGGTTCGAACGATGTCTATGCATCTGTCAATAGGGGCAAGAGCCAATTGAATATTTTATATGAGCAGACTTATGTGGATAATAAGGCATCCGAATATAATGAGGATGCTCAGTATCTTCTACATGATGGTTCTGAGTATCAGATATCTCGAAAAATCATGAATGTGGCAACTCGAAATTATGATAATACATTGCAGTTGAAGTATAATCTGGCTGATTCTGCCTTATATGTATTCCAGACAACGCTTACCACGGATTTCAGCAATCAGCCTTATACATCGAATGAGATGTGGTTTTCTGAATCTGGAAAGCCTGCGTATCCTGTTTACAGAACCAGCAAGGGTAGGGATTTTACTCCTGCTCTCGATTTGTATTTCTATCATCAGTTGGGCGAGCATCAGTCTTTGTCGGCAGATGTTTTGGGCACTTATATCCACACCAAAGGAGCCTATTATGAAGGTGAGGGCGAACCCTATCAATATCTGGTAGCTGGAAAGACCTATTCGCTCATAGCTGAGGCTATCTATGAAAACCGGTTGAAACCCTTTACTTTTTCTGCAGGAACCAACTTGAACTGGAAATATATGGATAATCAGTATTTGGGTGATGTGGTTAGCGAGAATGGTATCCGTTCATTGGGTATTTATGGCTTTGCACAAATCAAGGGAAGTTTGGGACAATTCAAGGAAGGAACATCACGTTTAACTTATGTGGCTGGCTTCGGGTTGAGTAATCAGTCTTATCGACAGGGAGATGAGGAATTTAGTTTTTGGCTTTGTCGTCCGAAACTCACATTGGCTTATTCCTTGACATCTTCGTTTCAGATCCGCTTGGGAAGTGAATTATCACAGCATATTTCGCAGATAGCTATGATTTCGGATACCCGTATTCGAAAGAACAGTATGGAATGGACTGTGGGTAATCCTTCGCTTAAGCCTAACAGTATATATGAGAACTGGGTGGTATTCTCTTTCAGTAAACCAAGGATAAATACTGATTTTACCTTGAATTATCGCATCAATCGTCATTGTAATTTGGCGAAATACACCCGCACGGAAGATGATCAGTTTCTTTATACCCAGGAGAATCAGCCCCATTGTAATATGTTGTATCTTACGAATGATACCCGGTTTGACATTATCCCCGACCACCTTATATTATCTGTGAACGCAGGTATTTACCGTTTTTTCAATAAGGGCGATGAGTACAGTCATTGTTATACCGCTTATAATTATGGTGGAACATTACAGGGGTATTGGGGAAAATGGACAGTGATGCTGTATGCTGATAACGGTTGGAACTTTATGGAGGGAGAGAACATCGGGCATAATCCTCCTTCATTGGCAGTCTCAGCCAGTTATCATATAGGTGATTTCGATTTTACGCTCTATATGCATAATCCGTTTATGGCTCATCCGAAATCCTATTCAGCAGAAATCGTCAATGCCTTGCTCCGTAAGCAGGTTCGTGGTTATGACAATTCGGGAGGTAATTTGTTCCGTATCGGTGTTGCCTGGAATATCAATCGGGGAAAGGAATACCGTAAGATACAGCGGAATATCAACAATGAGGAGCGCGAAACGGGTATCTTGAAATAGGTGGCTTTGCTTTCTATATGGGTTGCATGGGCAACAGCCGGAATTTATTTCTTCCCTTTATTGATGATATAAATTCCGGCAGTAGCCAATGCGCCTGCTATCAGATACTTCCAGTAGAAGGCTTCACCAAGACAGAGACAGGAGGTGATGGCTCCTACTACGGGGATGAGCGAATTGTATATCGCTACCTTTCCTACGGGATTGCAGCTCAATAGTTTGTTGTAGAGAGCGAAACTGATGGTTGAGATGGCAATGAGCAGCAGAAGGATAGTGATGCCCCAGAGGCTGATGACTGGCAGATAGCCACCCATTAACAATGCAGGAATCACCAGCAAGGCTCCACCGATGCTCAGCGAATAACCGGTTCCAACGAAAACATCCACCCTCTTGCTCAATCCTCGGGTCAGCAGGGAAGCACTGGCTCCACACAGGGCATTGAGGATAATCATACCATCGCCCAGGAATGTGAAACTTCCGCTTTCCTTTCCGCCAAGGTTCAAGGCAAGGATGCCCAGGAAGCCGATGATGCAGCCCAATGCCTTTCGCCACGTCATCCTGTCGCTCTTGAAGAAGATGCAGGCAAGGATAACCACCGTGAAGACGCTCATCGAATTGAGTATCGCCGAACGTGCTCCTGCATTATGCGAGAGTCCGAAATAGAAGAAAGCATAATGAAGGGTGGTGTTGAGGAGTGCATAGAGGAGAAGGAACCAGACATTCTCTTGAACAGTTTTCTTCTTGAATCCGAATTTACGGTGTGAACTTCTGGCGATGGCAAGGATGATGATGCCGGAGATGAAGAAGCGGATGCCGGCAAAAAGCATCTTGCTTCCGGTCATGTCTGCTGTAATCTGATATTCCTCCATTCCCATTTTTATCAATGGGTAAGCCCATCCCCACGAGATAGCAGCCGTAAGGGCGAACAGGCTTACCCATACCGGGCGCTGAAATAAACTGAGTGTATTTGTTTCTTTCTTTTCCATTATAACTTAATTGATATTCCCTTGCTAATTGCTTCTGTGTTTGCTAAATGGCAATCTACAAGTCCCCCAGATGCCTTTCTATAGGAATTCCGCGGTTCTTGTCCTTGTCATCCTTGTTGATGTCTATCCAGTTGCGCAGGGTATCCATGGCGATGCGGGTGGCATGGCGGAGATGATCGCCGTCCTTCAGTCTGCCCACGATGATGCTGGAGAAGATGTCGCCGGTGCCCGGGAACTGAACAGGGATTTCTTCGTAGGGCAGGAGGAAATACTCTTCTGTAAGATGATTGAAACCTACCACGGCATGCTGACCCTCTACGATGCACGAGGTGATGAGCACGGAGTGGGAACCGATGGCTCTCAGTTTATCTATCAGTTCATAGGCTTCCTTCTCCGAGATTCCCTCTTCCTTGTATTCCGAATCCGTCAGCAGGCAAGCCTCGGTATAGTTGGGAAAACAAAGATGCGATACGCTCAGCATCTCCTTCATGCATCTCACGGTACTCTCACTGGCTCCACCATAGAGCTTGCCGTAATCGCCCATCACGGGATCCACATAGATGTCGGTGCCCAGTGCAGCCTGTTCTCTGCAATAGTGTGCCACCAGCTTAGCCTGACGCTCCGAAGCCATGAAACCCGTGGTGATGGCATCGAAGTGAATGCCCAGTTCGTTCCACTTTTGCAAGGCTTCCTCGATATACGAAGTGCATTCCAGAATGGCGTACTTGCCGTATGGGAAGGTGTTGCTGATGAGCATGGTTGGCAGATTGAACACGTCGAGTCCCATATAAGAGAGGATAGGCATCTGAACTGCAGCAGATACCTTTCCGTAGCCACACATATCGCTGATAATAAGGATATTACTTTTCGCTTTCATTCTTTCTTTTTTCTACTTGCTTTTCTTTCTTATCCTGATTATCTCTTAATAGCTGGCTGTACACTTGATGCCCAGTGCCTCTACACGGTCCTTGATGGCATCGAGTACTTCCTTTGGTGCCTTTTCCAGCAACTTGTCTGGTGTTTCGCGGGCGATGGTATAAACCATTACCTGCTGAGGCTGGATGTCTTTCACTGCCTCCAGCCAAGGAGCTACGAAATGTTCGCTGGTATTGTCCAAACCGTCACCTCTCAGGAACATGGTCTGGATGATGACGTGCCCCTTGAACATCTTCAGATATTTGATCACATCCTTCACGTCGTAGTTAGGCTGCTGAGGGCGGTCCAGCTTCTTGATGTAATCCATATCCACGGTATCCAGTTTCAGGATGTTGTTATCCACGAGCATCAGCGCCTCTCTCACTTCCTCCTTATATATATAGGTGGCGTTGCTGAGTACGGATACTTGTGCTTCAGGGAAATATTTCTTGCAGAGTTCCATCGTATCTTCCACGATTCCCTTGAAGTCAGGGTGTCCCGTAGGTTCACCGTTTCCTGCGAAGGTGATGTCGTCCAGAGGCTGGTTGTTGTCGTGGCGCTCTTTCAGAACCTTCTCCAATCCTTCTCTTACCTCCTCGCGGGTAGGGCGCTTCTTCTTAGGACGGAAGTCGGCGTTGAATCCGCATTCGCAATAAACGCAGTCGAATGAGCAGACCTTGCCATCAGATGGCATGAGGTTGATGCCTAGTGAAACTCCCAGACGGCGGGAGTTTACCGGACCGAATATCGGTGATGGATAAATAATCGTTGACATAATCTTATTCTCCTTTATCTAATCTATTCTTTATTTTATCTTGGTAATACCTATTTTTATACCAATCTTATTTACTTGTTCGTAATTTGATGGGCAAAAGTACTAAAAAATGTTGGAATGAACAAATAAATCAACAGAAAATCGATTTATCCTTACCATTTGTCTTCTATCTCCGATAGATTGTGTACTTTTGCATTCAAATTCGGAGAGATTCTTGGTGATTTCGATTCGGATTTAAAGGAAAAAACAAAAAAGTTATTGTTTTGCTTAGTTTTTTGCTTGGCTCAACTGTATAGATAGTATATGAACAGAAAAAAGGACATAGAACAGTTATTCCGTCAGCATTACACGAAGATGTACAATCTGGCCAGATGCATTCTTTCGGATGATGACGAGAGCAAGGACATCTCCTTGCAGGTTACGTATAATTTCAATGCCAAGCGCAGTAAGTATAAGGGTACGGGAGCAGGCAATGAAGAAAAGAGCCGATTGTAGCTCTTGTTAGGAAGAAACTCTCTTAATAAACAATGAATATATGACAATCGGTCAAGCGAAGGCAAAACCATGTTGGTTTGCTCTTTGCTTGACCGATGTTTTTTACTTCTCTTCTGTTAGATACTCCTTTATTTGTTGCTCTAATATCGGAAGGTCGTTTGTAATCACATCCCAAACAACGTTGTTATCAACTTGGAAATATTCATGAACGATATAGTTCCTCATGCCGTTCACTTGTTTCCAAGGAGTCTTAGGATGCGCTTGTCGAAATTCTTCAGTTAGCATATTCGATGCTTCTCCAAGAATTTCTATGTTCTTGACTACTGCGTAATACATCATGTCGTCTGCGATAAAATCCTCAAAGTTTTTACCTTTTGTATATCGGCAGATTCTTTCTATTGCCTGGAGCATGTGCTCTAAGCGGTTTTTATCTCTACTTCGTTCTCTCATAAACTAAGATTTTATCACGTTCTACTGATTCCTGTGCAAAAGGGAGTAAGGTTCCTTCTGATACCAAATCAACTTTTCTACCTAAGAGTTCTTCCAAATCACTCCACATGCCGAAGAATTTTAAACCAATAGGTTTGCTCTTGTCCAAAGAAACCATAATATCGACATCGCTATCCTTCGTTTCTTCCCCTCTGGAGAAAGAACCGAACAGCCAGGCTTTCAGTACGGGTTGGGTGCTGAAATAATGGCGTAAAGCTTCTATGATGGCTCGTTTACCCATAATATAATGATGTTGTTTCTTGGTGCAAAGATACACTTTTTATTCGAAAGAGCAAGCTTTTTTCCAGTTTTTTATTACCTTTGCATTGGTTTTTCCAAAGGAAGTAGAAGATTTCTTCATTTTAGGGGTAATTGATTTCAGGAAAGCTTGTATATAAGAGTAGAAACAAGAAGAAAATGACGTGATGACAGAAGAAAATGAACAGCGGATGGAACGGCTGTTCCACGACCATTACGAACAGATGTATCGCTTCGCCTTTGCCTTGCTCCATGATAATGAGGAGGCGAGGGATGTGGTGAGCGACGTGTTCTCCAGATTGTGGGATAAACAGCTGGTTCCAGACCGGGCTTACCTGATGCGGAGCGTGAAGAATGCCTGCATCAATCTTATAGCCAGAAAGAAGAGAGATGAACGACTGAAACGGCTTCTCCCTCTCTCGGAAGAGAAATTGACGGAGGAAGAACCTTCTCGTCTGGAAGAGCGATGGCAGGCTGCCGTGGATTGCATCGACCATGACCTGACCGACCAGACTGCTTCCGTCATCCGATTGTGCTATCGGGAAGGAATGTCGTATAAGGATACGGCGGAGGAACTGGGCATCAGCGTCTCTGCAGTGAACAAGCATATCGTGAAAGGTTTGCGAACGCTCAGAGAAAAGTTGAAAGGAAAATAATAACCCTAAAATGAAGAAAGGAAAAGAAAATGAAACATGAATTATCTGACATAAATCCTCAGAAGATGGATTCTCAGAAATGGGATATGCTCCTCGATCTCCTGGAGCATCCCGAAAAGTATTCCGAAACCCAGAAGGATGAACTTCTGGGCGATGAGGAAGTGAATGAACTCTATCAGCAGTTGGTAGAGACCCGACAGTCTCTGGATTTCGCCAAGTCGAAGGAAAAGATGAAGATGCCTTCGATTGATGCAGAATGGGAGAAGCTGAAAGATGAGATGAAACTGAAAGAAAAGCAGCAGAAAGAAGAAAAGCAGCAGAAAGAAGAGATGAGTCAGAATGCAGAAAACCAGCAAACCGCCAAGTCGTTTCCTCTCTGGAGCCCGATGAGAAAGGTGGCTGCCGTTGCTGCCGTCCTTGTCGTCTCCGGCATCACCTTTGCTGCCATTCATCTGGTAACCCGTTCTCATCAGGCATCAGATAAGAACAATACCGAACTCGTGTCATCCCGAAAGGATTCTATCCAGCAGGTTTCTGCTCCTCAGAAATCCAACATAGAAGAAAAGACAGATTCTGCAAGTCTTGCCCAGCTCCCATTGGTTTACGAAAACGCTGAGCTTCAGAATATCCTGACTCCCATTGCCGGGCATTTCCATCTCCAGGTAACTTATCAGAACGAGTCGGCTCGCCATATCCGTCTCTTCCTGCAACTGGAGAAGAACATGAGTCTGGATGATATCATCGAACTGTTGAATCATTTCGAGAAAGTGAATATTCGTCATGAAGGTCAAACTTTAATCGTGGAATAAGATGAAAAGATTAAGATATATCATGCTGCTGGCAGGTCTGATGACCCTTTCTCTTCAGACCATCTATGCCCAACGCATCACTCGCAGCTTCCGCAACACTTCTATGTCAGAAGCGCTCACCATCCTTGCCAAGAGCACCAAGGATTATCGTATCAACTTTATGTATGATGAACTGGAGGATTTCACGGTTACTACGAGTATCGTGAAGCGAACCGCTCCGGATGCCATCCGCCAGATTATGGGCTTCTATCCGATGAAGATGACGATAGATGGCGAAAACATCTTTGTGGAGTGTACGCAGAAGACTCCCACCAAGATGATAGGTCGCATTGTAGATGCGCATCATCGCCCTGTAGATTTCGCCAATGTTGCCCTGCTGAATGTTCGTGATTCTTCATTGATAAATGGCGGTGTGACGAATGAAAACGGCCAGTTCGTGATTCCCTGTGGAGCCAGAAAGGTGATAGTAAGAGTAAGTTGCGTGGGCTATAATACGACAAGCAATACATATAATACAGGTAAGATTGGTTCAATTACTCTGAAGGAGGCAACGATGAACCTGCAGAAGGTGATAGTGAAGGCGGTTCGCCCCAAGACAAAACTGACTCGCGAGGGATTCCAGACCCAGGTGCAGGGTACAATACTGAGTGATGCAGGTATGGTTGCCGACTTGTTGAAGCAGGTTCCAAGAGTGCGTGTGGATAAGGATGGAAACTGTTCGGTGTTTGGAAAAGGCACACCGGAGATTTATGTCAATGGCAGAAAGCTGACCGACAAAAATGAATTGCAAACCATATCTTCAAAGGATGTGAAGAACGTGACGGTTATCACGACTCCTGGTGCGCAGTATGATGCCCAGGTCAATTCGGTGATTCGTATAACCACGGTCAAGAAGCAAGGTTATGGATGGAGTGGTAATTTCCAGGCAAAATATGGTTTTGCCATGAAGAATACCTGGCAAGAGCAGGCTAATCTCAATTACCGTGTGGGTGGACTGGATGTATTCGGTGGATTGATGTGGTCAGATTCGTATTTCTATGATAAGTTGGGATTGGATGAATATATCAATGGAAATCAGCATCAGATATATCAAAAATCAGTAGGGCGCATTGATTCTAGAGATTATGGACCTGATGCCAATCTGGGTTTCAATTATGAATTCAACGAAAATCATACCATCGGTCTGAAATATAAGTTTGGTTCTGGCAATACTAAGTATTTTACTGTTAGGCAGAACTATTCCATCTTTCAGGATGGAGTTCACCAGGGAGATGTAAATTATCTCAACGATGAGTCTGATTCCAAGCAGACTCCTATTCATCAGGCTGACTTTTATTATAATGGTAAGATAGGCAAGTGGAGTATAGACCTGAATGCATCTGCTATGTGGCGGACGAAAGACCAGATACAGAAAGCCACCGAAACCAGTACTGAGTTGGGCGACCAGATTGTATGTTCAGATAGTCATACCAAAGGAAAGTTGCTTGCCGGTAAATTGGTTGTTTCTTATCCTTTGACCGACCAGTTGAACATAGACTTTGGTTCGGAATACACAAATTCTGATAGTCATACCAACAACCAGAACGAGGGTGGTGTGGCTGCATCCAATGATTCCAGAATCAAGGAACAGAACATTGCCACCTTTGCTGAGGCTGCATGGTCGTTGGGAGATTATTCTCTGAATGCCGGTGTGAGATATGAGCATGTGAAATCAGACTATTATGCCGATGGAGTGCTCAATCCGGATATGAGTAGAAAGTATGATAATGTATTTCCTAATGTATCCTTGGGATATGACAAGGGCAAGTGGCATTCTTCGTTGAGTTTTACGGCGAAGACCTATCGACCAAGTTACTTCCGTCTTTCCGGTTATACCCGATATACGAGTCGTCATTCCTATGAAAGCGGCAATCCGAACTTGCGTCCTACGGATGCCTATCATCTGGAATGGGATGCGCAATATTCCTGGCTGAGTTTCTCTGCTGAATATATCTACAACAAGAATGCCTCGGTATATATGATGAAGCCATTCCAGGGCAATAAGGATATAGCCCTGTCATATTACGAGAATGTAGATAAGATTCAGAACCTGAAGTTCTATCTTGAGGCTACTCCTGTGATAGGCTTATGGCATCTTGACTATACGGTAGGTCTGGTCAATCAGTTCTTTAATGCCGAGAAATATGTCAGCGACTATAATGCCAACCGTCCTTCTCTCTATCTGGATTTGGAGAATACCTGGGTATTGCCACATCATTGGAAGGCTCGATTGGAATACGCTTACCAGTCGCGTAATTATAGCGAATTGGGTGTCAACTATGCATGGAATTCCCTTGATGCGTCTATTTCCAAGTCGTTCCTGAACAACCGACTGGTTGTGAGATTGGAAGCAGAGGATTTGCTTCATGGTCAGAACGAGAGTTGGAAATATAATAATTCGTATGCGCACTTCACCAGAACCGGTATAGATAATACCCGCATGTTCTTGGTCAATGTAACTTATAACTTCAATGCCACCAAGAGCAAGTATAAGGGTACAGGTGCTGGTAATGCAGAAAAGAGCAGATTATAGCTCATTTTTAAAACACGGACAAATTCAATTTGTCCGTGTTGTTTTTTTCTATGCTTCAGGCTAGGAGGGATGAAGAACTGGATGGAATTGGTAATTTGATGCAGTTATACAAATTTAACGGAAGAGATGTAATGGCTTTGGATAATAATGTGTACTTTTGTACTAGATAATGATGAATTAAAAACATATTGTAAGAATGAAGACGGTTTTTTGCTCTTTTGGACTGCTGATGGCTGCTGTACCCGTGTTCGCTCAGAACACTGGGAAGGACTCTATAGTCTCTACTAAAGCTTTGGATGATGTGGTGGTATCAGCCTCCAATATCAGTCGTGTGGGTGATCATCTCGTCATCTATCCCAACAGCCAGCAACGAAAACATGCGGTTAATGGATTCGAGGTGTTGGAAAACCTGAATATCCCAGGACTCATCATCGACGCGAAGTCGAATCAGGTGGATGTGATGGGACTGCAAGCCACCTTGTATCTGAATGGGCAGGAATGCGACATCCGGGAAATACAGATGCTCCGACCTCGTGACATCGAGAAGATAGAATATCATGATGCTCCATCGGGAAAATACGCCAAGGATAAGCTTGTCGTCAACTTCATCACCAAACAATACCGATATGGAGGATATGTGCAGGCTGACGGACTGCAGACAATAGGATATGACCATGGCGACTATAACGTTGCCACCAATTATGTAAAAGGTAACAATTCCTATACTGTATTTGCTGGTGCAAACTATAGTCATGTAGATGGTACTGAGACCTGGAACAATGAGAACTATCTGTTTCCGCAATCCCTATTTGATAGGGAGAGCTATAGTAAGAATTCTTACCGGAATCATCAGGAATATATGCAGTTCCGCTATCAGAACCAGAAGGGAAAGAGATATTGGGTGGGTAAGTTTACGCTCGTCAACCTCTCTACTCCAAGAAATGCATCTTCTGGTTTTGCGAGGGAAAGCACAGAGACGGACATCTTCTCAAATATCCGGAAGAAGAGTCTGTCTCCTAAGATTGATCTGAACGCCAACTTGCCATTAAGCAAGAATCAGACGCTTACCTTGGGAGTACATGGCAAGTATTCTGCCAACTCCTATCATCGTCTTTATCAGGAACAGCCTTTCGAGGCAATGACCGATGAAGACGAGAAAGCGCTGTCGTTCCAGCTGTCTGCCATCTATAATTATTTCTCTCAAAAGCATTCCTTATCTGTGGAACTGTTTCATTACCACGATGTCTGGAATGCCGATTATTCCGGCAATTGCGAACTTTGGCAGCATCTGTGGAAAGGGGAGTCGTTGGCTTTCTTCTCCTATAATTTCCAGGCTAGCAGGCGCTTGAGCCTGAAAACCCGCATCGGATTGGATTGGCTTCAATATCATCTGCACGGAGACAACAGTTTTAGCCAGCTGTCTCCTCGCATCAATACGAATGTGCAATACCAGCTGAATAAGGGAATGCTCTTGTGGTCATTCAGCTTTGTGAACTCCAATCATGGTATGGATGTCATCAACCGGGCTATGATTCAGGTCAATTCCCACATGATGGAAAAGGGAATGCCCGAACTGAAGAAATCGCATGACATCAACACCTATTTGTATTATATGGGGCGTTTCAACAGGTTGAGTGTTTCTGCCATCGGACAATTCCGTTACAATCATCATCCTGTAACTGATGATTATTACCTGGATGAGGCAAACGGGAAAATAGTGAAGACTTACTCGAATGGTGGAAATGCTCAATATTATTCTGCTATCCTCGCCTTGCAGTACAAATTGTGTAAGTTTGCCAATCTGTCGGGAGATATCAGATATAACCATGCGGAGGTGAAGACTACCTGGTCGAAGCATAACAACAATTTGACGGGTAATCTTGGGTTGAATATGTTCATGGGTGATTTTGCCTTGAAGCCTTACCTGCATTTTGGCAAGAAGTCTTTAGATGAAGCTGCTTTGGTGATAAGCAAGACTCCTGTCGACTATGGAATGTCGGGTTCTTACAGCAGGGGCAATCTCTATGTAGAACTTCAGGCAGCATCGCCTTTCAAAAAGCAGGAGAAGCGATATTGGTTGGATTTGCCTATCTACAGCTACAGTAAGAGCATCAAAGACCAGACGGCTTCGCAATATGCCAGCATCAAGGTTGCTTACTCCTTCGACTTTGGCAGGAAAACCCAAAAAGTAGAGAAGGATGTTAATAAGAACATAAACAGCTCTTTGTTAAGAGTGGAGTAGAGTTTTATAAAACAAAAGATATAGGAACGGATGAAAATGTTAGATTTTAAGGTAAAAAGATTTGTTGGTATTATATTTCATTTGATTTTAGCTCAAATCTGTTTAGCTCAGACTGGTATCGCTAACCAAAATTTTGGAAAGGATACTCTGCAATTAAGGGAGGTTGTTGTTAGAGCCACCCGTCCTTTGGCAAAGTTGAACAGCGAAGGCTTTGTGACAGAAGTCAAAGGTACCGTTTTGGAAAAACTTGGTTTTGCAAAAGACGTTATGGGTATGTTGCCTGGTGTACTGAATAATAATGGTTCCATTGAAGTTTTTGGCAAGGGAAAACCAGTCTTCTATATCAATGGACATATTGTCCGCAATAATATAGAAGTTGAGCAATTGAAGGCTAACCAAATAGATAAGATAACAGTTATAACGAATCCAAGTTCACGTTATGCTTCAACCGTAGGTTCCATCATAAAGATAACAACCATTAAAAAGGTTGGGGATGGTTTCTCCTTTGATAACATCGCGACTATTGGTTATCGTAATTATCTGTATGGCAAAGACAATTTGGACTTGAACTATAGAATTGACAATTTGGATGTTTTTGGAACGTTGGGATTTGAGAAAGGTAAGGATACGAACTCTAGCAAAAATGTTCAGAATTCATGGCTCTCGTCACATCATCAGCAGAATACGACTATGAAATCGACACAGCACTCAAAGTTGATTGATGGTAAATGGGGATTTGATTTTTCCTCATCTCCAAAACTCTCATTTGGCGCATTTTACCAAGTATCTTATGCTCCAACAAAGACCAATTCGAGCATTATGTCATCATTGTATTCTGATGATGTAATTGAAAGTGAGACTTCTGCATACAAGGATATCAAATTAAGAGATTTGGAACATTTGTTAGATGGATATTGCCATGGGGCTTGGGGAAAATGGAATTTGGAAATGACTTTTGATTTAATGTGGAAAAAAACACATGAAAATCAAAACGTTATAGAGCAAACCGGCATCAATCAGAATTTCGGAATAAAAGATGTTGGGCATGCTAGGTTAATGGCAACGGAATTATATGCGTCACACCCATTTCTTAAAGGTAATTTTAGCTTTGGAGTAGATTTCACCAATAGTAGCCGTGAGGAAAATTCAGAAAGTGAAAATAGCATTATGGCAGGCGAGAACAATAAAATACAGGAGCTGAATATGGCATATTACGTTGAAACAATGCAGCATCTAGGCAATGTAACATTCCGTATCGGTGGCAGGTATGAGCATGTGAACAGTGAATATTTTATAGGTGGCAGAAAAAATCACGAACAGTCACATGTTTATGATAAGTTTTTCCCGACTGCTTCATTGTCTCTGCCCATTGGAAAAACTATGGTGCAGCTGAGCTATTCTAAGCAGTGCTATCGTCCATTGTACTCTCAGTTGAGCAACACGGTTCACTATGTTAACAAATATCTCTATCAAAGTGGAAATCCGTATTTGCAACCATCCTATAGCGACAACATCTCTTTAAATTTGAGGTATCGCTGGCTGGCATTAACTGCTAATTATAAAAAGGTGCAAAACCAAATAATAACATCATATACATATTATGATGATGCGAAGACTATTGCTTTGCTCAAAAAGGAAAATTCTAGAAACAGTCTGTCTAACTTACAGATAATGGCTTCTTTTATGCCCGGATTCCTTTGGAAATGCTATTATCCTGTATTGGCATGTGGTGTTGTCTCGCAATTTTACAAGATTGATTACAGAGGAAATATAAAACACGTGGACAATCCTTTGGTTGTAGTTAAGTTCAATAATATTTTCAAATTCCATAACAACTATATGGCGACAGTAAATTACAGTTGGCGTAGTGAGGGAAATAGTGAGAATATTAAGATGGGGAGTGTTGGACAGATAAATCTTTCTTTGGCTAAGGACTTATCTGAAAAATGGAATGTCAAGTTGTCTGCAAATGACATCTTTAATACTGCCCGCAAAAATACTTTTACCATTTTCAGCGGAATGAATGATGTCTATCTTGAAAAGGCTGCGTCTGTAAGGGCAGTGGAATGTATCGTAAGATATAAGTTTAATACAGTTAAAACAAAATATAAAGGTAAAGGGGCAGGGAAAAAGGAAATGGATAGATTGTAACTGTTTAAACTCTATCCATTCCGGGATATGCTTATCGATTGTTTGTCGTAGTTCATATACCCTTATAAATGCAGCTTTATGCTTCAATTTAACAGGATTTTTCCCTCCGTTTCCTGACTTTGACTATGCGTCACCCATCTTGGATTTTTCTATTTTTCGGGGGCAGAATCGTCACTTTTGCCCCCGTCTAGTATCTTTTGAACATCAAACAAGGGCTTGATAGAGTGTTGGGCAGGAGTCAGCAGCAATGTTTCTTGCCTGACCTTCCCATTATTCGGCATGTTGATTCTGATAGTAGCTATGGTCTTAGCAATTTTCAAAACTGAATCTACACTTTTGTTTATCTTGGCAATTTTTAAGATACGCTCCAGTTCTTTATACACCTTGTATGCAATGAAGCATATGCAGATATGTGCCTCTATTCTTTTCTCTGTGAAATGAAAGATGGGGCGTGCCTCCAAGTTCCCTTTGGTTACACGAAAGGCTCGTTCCACGACCCATAGACCGTGGTATTGTTCGACAACTTCCTTTGGTGTGATGGAAGTATTGGTTATATAACCTTTCAAGCCATCCCACTGTGAATCTTCCTTGATTTTGTCTTCGCTGATAACTACATCTATGTCTTTGCTGATTTCCAAGAATTTATTATAGCCACGCTTATTTACGGAGGCTTTTGTGATTTTTCCATTTGCATATGCCTTCTTGAGCCTTGCCACTCCCTTATCACGATTATGTGCATCCTTCTTTGCTCGTTCTTCGGAATAGCCGAGGATCAATCTTGCATTGTCACCATATCTGTATTCGTGAAATTTTCCAGGCATCTTGTCTTGCTGCAAGATCCATTCTTTTATCTGCTCAGACTCTGTATGAATACGAGCACCTATTATATATTTGTATCCTGCATCCTCCAGTAACTTTACATTGCGCTTACTCATGAGCCCTGCATCAGCCACCACTACAAAATCGTCCAGAAAGAAGCGTTGTATGAAATCATCTATGATAGGTAGCATGGTGTATCCCTCGTATTGGCTTCCATTGAAAATACAATACGACAGAGGATAGCCATCACGGCTGACCAAGAGGCCTAGCACTATCTGCGACTCTGATGTCTTGCCATCCTTTGAAAAACCAGACTCTCGCAGCACATCTGTTCTACTGGTCTCAAAATACAGTGTGGTCACATCATAGAACATCAGACCTACATGTCCACCGAGTATGCGCTTGGTGTGCTCTACACTGATGCGTTGTACCTCTTCTTTTTGGGTATAGTACAACTTGTCCATGTAGCGATAAAGCTTATACAACTCGACATCTTCATCAAAGTATGACTTCAGGTAATCTACTGTTGCGTGTTTGCTCATGGGTTGAGAGATGCGAGCGATAACCAAATGGCGAAGTATGGAATCTTGAATTTGGTTGAAACCTATGCTGTCATATACTTGGTTTAGGATAATTTGGTGTCCATTTAGAAGCAGGGAGTCTATGTTAGACAGTACTCGTTCTGTCTCTTCCTCTTCGTTTTGCTTGATGTCTGGTTCTGTGAAGTTAATCTCTTGCTGTCCACCATAAGTTCTTATCCATTTGTTCGCTTCTAGGCACAGAGCATCCGCTTCGGCATCTGTCTTCGCAACACCGAAACTCTTGATTTCACGGAACTTGCCATTGCTCTTGTCCACCACAAGCACTCCGATATGCCCACTGCGGTGCTTCTTCTTACGTACAAACATGGTGCAAAGATACAAAAAATAGTCGTTGCGTCACCCATTTACAGAGATTATTTTTGCTAAATGCCTGAAAATTAGGATATGTTATTTTATAGGTACACATTTTGTCAAAGTCAGGAAATGCAGCTTTATGCTTCAATTTAACAGGATTTTTCCCTCCGTTTCTTTGCCATTTCCATCTTTTTCCTTAATTTTGCAGCGGAAACTTTATAATAGATATATGTAATGGCAATAAGAATGAAGATGAAACAGAAAAAGATGAGAAAGATAGGCATCGCTTCGGCTCTGGGCCTGGTGGTGCTCGTGATGCTGGGACTGTATGGTGCCAGCAACTATATGCTCAATTATTCGCTCAACTATCCGAAGGAGGAGAGAATGACGGCTGAGCATTGGAAGAACAGAATGAAGAACGAGTGCCCCTGGATGATTGGCTGGATGGACTCTGTGTATCAGCACCATTGCGTGAAGGATACCTTTGTCACGATGCCATCGGGCTACAAGGCACATGCCATCTATCTCTATGCACCGAAGACTACGGAAAAGACAGCCGTGGTGGTGCATGGCTATCAGGTGCGCTCCGAGGGAATGCTGCACATCGCCTATCTCTATAATCACGATATGGGGTATAATGTACTCCTGCCAGATCTGTATGGACATGGAGAGAGTGAGGGCGACCATATCCAGATGGGATGGAAGGATAGATGGGATGTGATCAAATGGTCGGAAATCGCCAATGAGATTTTTAAAGTGAAGGGTGAAGAACGAAAAGTGAAGAATACCCGTCAGGTGATTCACGGTATTTCGATGGGTGCGGCAACCACGATGGCAGTTTCGGGAGAGAAGACTCCCGATTACGTGAAGTGCTTTGTGGAGGACTGCGGCTATACCAGCGTATGGGATGAGTTTGCTGCTCAGCTCAAAGACCAGTTTGGCTTGCCTTCCTTCCCGCTGATGAATACTACTTCCGCCCTTTGCCAGTATCGCTACGGCTGGTCGTTTGCCGAGGCTCAGCAGATAGAGCAGGTTCGCAAGAGCACCAAACCGATGCTCTTTATCCATGGCGACAAGGATGCCTTCGTGCCCTACGCCATGCTTCATCCCCTTTACGAGGCAAAGACGAAAGGCAGAAAAGTCATCTTCATCGCTAAAGGCTCCGTTCATGCTATGGCATATCGCGACCATCACGAGGAATACACCCGCATCGTGAAAGCCTTTGTTTCGAAAGAGGAATAGGCTATTCTCCGATATGTTGTCCCACCACATACCCCGTGGTCCAGGCTGCCTGCAGATTGAAGCCGCCGGTGATGGCATCAATGTCGAGCACTTCGCCGCAAAGAATCCTGCGGCACCCCCACCAATAATTGCAATATGTAGTGATTGTGGCATATCGTATTTTTGGTTGATTAGGGTGCAAAGGTACTGCTTTTCTTTGATAAAAGAAGAAAAGTTCTCCTTTTTCTTTTGCAGACACGATAGATTTTTGTAACTTTGCGCAAAAATCATAGTATATTAAGTATCAAATAGATTTATGGCAAAAAGAGAATATGTTGAGGCCAACAAGCGTTGGCTGGAGGAAAAGGCAAAGGAGGAGGGCGTTATGGCGCTGCCTCGTGGTATTTATTATAAGGTGTTGAAGCAGGGCGACCCGAAGGGAGCACAGCCTAGCCGACGCAGCATCGTGACAGCTCATTACACCGGTTGGACCATCAACGGCAAGAAGTTTGATTCCAGCCGTGGCGGCACGCCGTTCGCCATGCGATTGAGCGACCTGATTGATGGCTGGATTGTTGCCATGCAGCAGATGCACGTGGGCGACCAGTGGGAACTTTACATCCCAGCCGAAATGGGCTACGGCAAGTTCTCGCAGCCGGGCATCCCAGGCGGTTCTACCCTGATATTCGAAGTAGAACTGCTGGGAGTGGGATAACCCGGATACTTGAAATTATAAAGATCATTAAGATAAGAGAGTCTTGTCCGGCTATAGTCGGTTCAATTCATCTTCCGCACTGTTCATGCCGTTGTATCTTCCCTTGCGCTTGTTGAATTTCCAGGTTACGGTCAACTTGTAGCTCCATAGCTTGTAATCCTCAGTCTGGGAGAAGTCAACGGCATGCTCGTGGGTTCGCTCCTTGAAGAACTGCTGATGGAAGAGGTCGTTGGCACTGAAGGCAACCTGTAATCTGCCGTCCATCCACGATTTGTTGGCACCAAGACTCCAGTTCTGAGTGGGGCTGAACTTCGTTTTGCCCACTTGTCCTCCGTTGTCAAAACTGTAGGAGAGCGACAGCTGATAGTCGTTTGGTAGCGTGAAGTAATTATCAAACGATGCATTCCAAGTTGCTCCGTTGTAACTGATTAGCTCTCCATGATCATTTACGGAGAAGCGCTGGTAAGTGATGCTTGCATTGACATTCGGACGCCAGTAGCCGAAGACGTGTCCCCAGTTGAGATATGCCATGTATTTCTGCATCTTATTGAAGTTCATGAATGTACTCACGTATCTTACGGGCTTGTCCTCCGGCACTTCATGCACGTACATGATGGAGTGGTCGATACGGGTATATCTCAGCATTCCCATGAAATCTTTCCACTGTACCGAGTAGGTCAGACGATAGGTGTTGACAGGCTGCAGCTTCGGATTGCTGATCTGATATTGAAAGCGCGAGATATAGTAGATGTTCCCACTGAGCTGACTGAAAGAAGGTCGGGCGGTGGTAGTTCGGAAACTGAGCGAGTGATGCCACGATGGTTCGTTGAGAGTGATACCGAACGATGGAAACCATTGGTCGTAATGGCGCTCCATATTGTCGGGAGATTCCTCCGACAGATTGGTGTATCGGGAGGTGAGATGCTCGTATCGGATGCCTGCCCACCAACTCCATCTGCCAGCTTCACCTTGATATTGCAGGTAAGCAGCCGTCTTGGTATCGTGGTTTTTGTATTCCGTAGTTCCGAGCTTATCGGCAGAACTTTCGGTTTTTCCCTTGCCATCCATCAGGCTCCATTCACCACCATAGTTGATGGAATGTTTGTCTGAGATGAGTTGCTTGACTTCGATTCTTCCACTATAGATATCGTAGTTGGAATTAGAGCGGTTGAGGGTTTCCTGCATCTCGCTACCTTCTTTCTCCGTGATAGGCTGTCTGTCAGAATCCTTGTTTCTGGCATAGTCCAGATAAATCTGTGACGAGAGATGTTTCGACCATTTAGCCAGATGGAAGAGATTGAAGTGGTGGCTGCGCTGGTGTCCCCATTGCTGGCTCTCCGCATCAAAATACTTCATTTCGCCATCCGCATCAGAAAGCTTCATCTTGCTATTTGTATCTTCTCCTGCTGGGTTAGGATAGCGATAGTACTGCTGCTGTTTCTCGCTTCTACCGCCATTCAGCCAAAGCCCTTCCCATTGTATTCCCACTTCGTGCTGCTTGCAGATTAACCAGTCGAAGTTGAGTTCCGTAGCGTTATAATTTGCTTTGTTCTTGCCATGGCGGTCGGCTCCGAAGAGATATTCGCCATCATTGGCTCTTACGAGCGCTTCCTGTGGCTGATGCACATTGTATCGGTTGTCTGTGTAACCGTAAAATCCTGTGAGCGAAATTTTCTTCGTTACCCAACCCAGAGTCAATTCCTCGTGGTTGGTGTTCACCTCGCTCAATTTATCATACACCTGCATCTTGCCGAATATACCTTCGTCTGTTCTTCTTGTCAGGATTCTCAGTACGGCTCCCGTCGTTGCATCATATTTTGCACCAGGAGAGGTAATGAGTTCTATTTCATCTATCAGCTTCACATCGAGATGAGAGAGTTCGGCAGAGGTAGCCTTCTTGTCGTTGAGATAGATGGTGGGTGCTCCCAGTCCGTTTACTTCCAGAGTTCCATCGACGGTTTGTTTCATGCCGGGGATGTGCTTCAATACATCTTCCAGCGTTGGCTCCTTTGCCAAAGGAGTGTTGCGGACACGGGTAACCAGGGCATCGTTTCTCATCTTGTACATCGGGCGATGACCTGTTACGGTTACGGCTTGAATCTCGGCTTCCTTGTCTGCTTTGATTTCAGCTTCTTGGTTAGCTTTGATCGAATCTTTTTCCGTCTGTATTGAGTCTGCGGAAACTCCGGATGTCGGGAATTTCCCGTATTGTGCAGTTGCACAGGTGGTGGTGGCTAGCATCGCCCATAAAACTGTTTCTTTCTTCATTTTCTTCCTTGTTTTTGTTTTCGTCTGCAAAGGAACAGTTTTTTGGGCTCAAAATCGCAAATAATCATTACTGAAACATTACGCTGGCAAAATAATCTTGCTTCACCTTATTATATATAATGAAATCTTCGTACCTTTGCACTGAAAAAAGAAAAAATGATATGAATAGAAGAATCAAACAAGTCTGGCTGCTCGCCATCCTTTCCTCTTTCCTGCTGATAGGCTTGCAGACCTATTGGCTCTATAATAGCGTGACCTATTCGATGGGAGAGATGGGGAAGAAAAATGCCGAAAAGGCGGAACAGGCAATAGTCACTTATCAGACAAATATCGGAGCAGCGGTAAAAGAAAAATCACATATCGGTTATGTCGTTACGGCATATTTTTCAGACTTCAAGCGTCCCTGTACTACGATTTGCTCTCCGCTGGATATGGATACAATCATTGGTGGAGTGGTGTATAGCAAGCCGGGATTCGGCAACGTGATGGAGAAGAGAGATACTTTCGATTTGCGTGAGACGGATTCCAACAATTCTTTTGATTGCCTGAATACTTACATCACTTACCAGCTTACCCGCTTTGACAAGGCGCATTTTGATCGTTTCATCAGTAGGAAACTGGGCAATGATTTCATCGGGGCAGAGATGAAGACGGGAAAGCATCGTCTGTGGCAGACAAGAATCGTAGAGCCTCCTACCTTGTTTCATCACGAAATGCTGGTAGAAGTGCCTTTCAATCCTATCCAGTATCAGTCGATGCAGATGAGGATGCAGGTGCCGATGCTGCCCATCCTGAAGGGAATGATGTGGCAGATGATAGGAAGTCTGCTGGTTACCATCATGCTTCTCCTGAGCATAGCTTATCTCATCAAGGTGATGCTCCTGCAGAAGAAGGTGGATAAGATGCGAAGCGACTTCGTGCATACGATGATTCACGAGTTGAAGCGCCCCGTGCAGACGTTGAAGATGTGTGTATCCGTATTCTCTGCTCAAAAGACTGATGAGAAGGATGAGAATGCCCTTATCATGGAGACCGTAAGAGAGGAGAGCGATAACCTGACCGCCTATCTCGCCAAACTCCGAGAAGTAATCAGGGCAGAGGAACATATCCCACTCCAGATAACTTCTTTCGATATCCATGCCGCTTTACTGAATCTGGTGGCAGTTTATCGAAAGAATAAGCAGAAGGAGGTGAATGTTTCGCTCGATTACCAGCGCACTTCCGACCGGATGATGGGAGATAGAGACCAGCTTCTGAATGTGGTCAGCAATCTGATGGAAAACTCGGTGAAGTATTCTGGCGACATAGTCAATATCCATGTTGCCTGCCGAGATACCGAGAAGGAGGAAGTCATGATTTCTGTATCAGATAATGGCATCGGCATCTCGTCCGATGAACAGCAGAGAGTCTGGACGAAGTTCTATCGCAGCAATGCTTACCCGGATATGATGCAGCCGGGCATCGGATTGGGTTTGAGTTTTGTGGATATGATTGTGAAGGCCCATGGGGGCAGGAAAATGATGCAGAGCGAAGTGGGCAAGGGAACCAGGATTTCGATTGTCATCCCGCAGCACTCCTGATGCATCCGGTTTAACGCTATAAAGAACAGAAAAAATGATCAAGATATTATTTGCAGACGATGACTTGAAGTATTCCATGTTGCTGAAGAGTTTCCTGCAGCAGCATGGCTACGATGTGACTTATGCCGGCAATGGCAAAAAGGCATGGGAACAGTTCCCGGAAGTGAAGCCCGACCTGGTATTGCTCGACATCAATATGCCGGAGATGGATGGCTATGAGGTGGCTGAGTGCATCAGAACCATCGACCCGAAGGTGCTTATCTTCTTTCTCACTGACCGTACGGAGAAGAACGATCGACTGAAAGGTTTCTCCCTAAAGGCAAACGATTATCTTGCCAAACCCTTCTATCCGGAAGAGTTGCTGGCAAGAATAGAGGAGCGGTTCTCCATGAATGAGAGTGAGACGATAGAAGAGGAGGTGTATCATTTCGGAGAAACCACCTTCTGCTATAACAACAATGAGCTTCGTACCCGTTCCTCTCGTGTGCTCATCACCAGCCGACAAGCCGACATCCTCCGTCTGATGGCGAAGAATATCGGCAATGTAGTAAGCAAGGAGATGATACAGGAGGCGGTGTGGGGTACCGTAAGCTATGCCAACTCCCTGGCTGTGAATGTGCAGATGACGTATCTTCGCCATGCTCTTCAGCATGATGCGACCGTTAAGATTGAGTCGCTGAAGAAAAAGGGATATGTCTTGTCTGTTATTTCTCCAGAGTAACGATGATGTAGCTTCTGCCATCGTCTTTTAGACCTCTTTCCAGAATGGCCTTGGTGCCCTCTTTCAAGACCTCGATGGCTCTGATCTTGCTGGGAGAAATCTTGTAGAATTCCTCTTTAGTCAGTTCCTGCTCTCTGCCCTTGATCAGATAGTGAGGGGCTGGCTTGGGGGCAGGAGGTGTGGTAGTGGTGATGATATGAATCTCTATCACATCTCTTTTGGGTGCCGGCAGGACGTTGGTGTTTACCTGGTAATTCTTGATGGTTTTACCGATGAGTTCCTTGCCGGTGAAGTTTGGAATGCGCTCACCGTCAATGCTGTAGATACGCAGGGTATCTGCCTTGGATGCCATACTGCTGGTTATGCCCAGCAGAGCAAATGCAATGGTGAAAATATACTTTTTCATAAGCGTGAAATGTTTATAATTCAGCGTGAAATGTTTTATCATTCGTTTAACTGTGCCAGTGGAAGTAGTTGATAACTACCATCTTGTGTTTCTGCGACATTGATGGTGTAATGCAGCATGTTGCCTTCGTTGTCCAGGGTTGAGATAACGATGTTATCGCCTTGGCGGTTGATGGTAAGCTGCTCGGCAGAAGGCAGGGCGGCAGAGGCTACTTCATAAATCTGATTGAAATCTTCATGAATGCTTCTTTCTGTTTCAGAAGAGGTCTCTTCTGTATTTTCTGCAGTCTTCCCTGCATGTTTCTCGCTTCTTTCTGCGATATTCTTTCTTTTGGCAAGGGCCATCTTGCTTGACTTCATTTCCTGCGGGGTCACGATATCCTGGGTTGCAGCCAGGAAGAGGGAGTCGGCACGTTCCATCTTTTCGTACGCATTCAGGTTCCCGTCTTCATCCTCGGAAGATGGCTGCGAGCGAACCACCTGCTCTGTAGGAACCAGGTTGGCAAGGCCAGGTTGTTGTTCAGAAGAGGATGAGAAATAATCCTTGATAGGGAAGAGCAGGAAGATGAGTCCTGCCAGCATCGCCGTAGCGAGAAGAATGGCAGAGAGGCGTACCCATCTTGTTTCGTGTTTTTTTGAAGCTGCAAGGGACATCTCTTTCGTTTGCAGCTGTCCATCAGCTTCTTCTTTTCTGTCCAGTTCTTTCATCTCTTCTTTTCCGTCCAATTCTTCCATCATTTCCATTTCTGTTTGATGGAAATTCGGAGTATAGTTCTCCATTCCCAGCATCAGGTTTCTGATGTCGAGATCCTCATCCGTTAAATCCTTATTCTCGCAATGGCGATAGAAATCAGCCAATGCCTGTTCTTCCTCCACGCTGGTATCAGCATCGAGGTAGCACTCTATCAGCTCGTGGCGATAGGTTATATCTTCTAGTTTCTTCATTTCTTTCATTTTTAGAGTTCCTTTTTTAGAATTCAATTTGAAGTTTAATATAGAGCTCAATTTGAGCACCAGCCTTTTATGACTTCATCATTTTCAACAATGATCTTCTTGCTGCAGAAATCATCGTCTTGGTGCTCGTCTTGTTGGCTCCACAGATTTCGGCAATCTCATCGAGGCTCTTTCCCTCGCTTCTCAATAGCAGCATTCTTCTCTGCGTATCCGGAAGCCTGTCCATCGCTTTGTTGAGTCGCCTTTGCGTATCTTCGCCGATGATTGTCTGGTCGGTACGTTCGGTTGCCGTACAGATTTCTGCAGGATGCTTCATCTGTTCCAGCGATGCCGTCTGGGCTTTGTTGCGTCTCAGATGGTCGATGCAGAGATTCCTGGCTATCGTCATACCTAGGGCCTCGATGCTCTGGTATTCAGAGAGCCTTTCGCGCATCTTCCAGAGCTTCACCAGGGTTTCCTGCACGATGTCATCGGCTTCTTCGGCAAGGGTTCCTGCCGAGAGATAGCGTTGACAATGTGCCGTCAACCTGGGGCGCATTTCCTGGGCGATATGTTCAAATTCTGTTTCTTCCATTTGTTTCTTTTTATGTGTATGACGCAAGAAGAGGCGAAAGGTAAACAAAAAAATGCTACCTTCGCACATTTCCGTGCAAAGATAGCATAAAAATTTGAGATATAGACATATCTTTTATTTTATTTGTGGATGAAGTGGTTTATTCCTCTGTTTTAGCCATCATTACAATGATATTACAGGTGCAGAAAATCAGTGATGTAACAGCTTTGTAATACTTATGTTTTACGGTAGAAATATCTTCTCCTTACCTTTGCAGTCGAAATGAAGAAGATGTCTTTCCGCATCATCGGAAAAGATTTCATTCGGAATAAAGAAAATCAGATTTACGTGTATATATAATAAGGTAAGAAATGAAGAAGAAAACGTATTTGTTGATGGCACTCACGATGGTGTCGATGGGAATGAATGCCCAGAATTTTGGAAAAAGCTCTGTTGAGAAGGGTATTGAGAATTTCGCCAAGACCATGACCATTGGTGGAACCATCCGCTCTAAGTATGAGTACCAGACCGAAGAGGGGGAGGGACGATTCGAGGTGCGTACAGCCCGCATCAACGTGGCTGGCAATGTAACACCTCAGGTAAGCTATAAGGCGGAAATCGACCTCTGCGACGAGGGTAAGATCAAGATGCTCGATGCCTATACACGCATCAAGCCTTGGAAGACCCTGCAGTTCACTATCGGTCAGGAGCGTGTGCCATTCACCATTGACGCTCACCGTTCTCCTCATCAGCAGTATTTCGCCAACCGTTCGTTCATCGCCAAGCAGGTGGGTAACGTGCGCGACGTGGGTGCCGAAATCGGATACACCTGGAATGTAGGTTTCCCTATCGTGGTGAATGCCGGTATCTTTAACGGTTCGGGTTTGACCAACCAGAAGGATTACTGGACCAAGGGTGTCAACTATTCAGCCAAGGCTCAGTTCCTCTTTCCGAATGTCAATCTGGTGTTGAGTACCCAGAAGATCAAGCCATCTGATGTTACGGTAACGATGTATGATGGCGGTATCACCTTCCACAAGGGCGGTTTCATTGCTGAGGCTGAGTATCTTTACAAGCATTACAGCAAGGATGCCTTCCACGATGTTCATGCATTCGATGGTTTCGTATGCTATGACATTCCGGTGGCTAATCCTAAGAGCCTCATCAGGAAGGTTTCGCCTTTGGCAAGATATGATTTCATGAGCGACCACAGTGATGGTACAAGATATGGCGGTTCTGATACCGAACTCGGTGCCTTGAAGATTAATGATTATAAGCGCCATCGTGTTACGGGCGGTGTAACCCTGAGTCTTGCCAAGCCATTCATCTCTGATATCCGTATCAACTACGAGAAGTATTTCTATCGCAAGGGTGGTATAGCTAAAGTTTCAGAAAAGGATAAGATTGTTGTGGAGTTCATGACAAAGTTTTAGTCAAGATAAAACTTGTTTTTGGATGTAATAGGCGAGGGTGTGTCATAAGCCACATCCCATACGCCCTGAAAGGGCAGAAGCTCCTAGCCCAGGGTAACACCCTGGGTTACGCATAAGCAAGAAAGACGCCCTGTAAGGGCAAAAGCTTCTCAAATACAAAGCTTTTGCCCTTACAGGTAGGGTGTTCAAAATCCGTTTAAAATCCGACGCATTTATTCCCTAAGGTATTGATGCGTTTCACGGTCAAATTAGGAGAGAGGTTTGTACTAGTCCATTCTTTGATGTGACGATGTCTTCCTTTCTCCAAACGTTCTTTAAATTCGAAACCAACTCGCCTATTTTTGTCAGCCAAGGCTATGCGCAGAGGTATTATAAGAATCATTGGGGTAACACCAGTAAGTTTGTCGTTAGACATTCTAGCCTTAGTCACTCCAAATGTTGATTCTATTGGGTCAGAACTTGCATTGTGTACATCTCCTTCATTTAAGAGAGAGAGCTCACGTTCTAAATATCCCAAGATATAAGAGCCAACTTTTCGCTGTCGCTCATGCTTCAACATCAAGCTTTCTGTCACGAGTTTTTTGCAACGGGCAATAGAGACTTGAGACCACCCGTTGTTTTTTATGTCTTTTTCAATCTTCGTTATACAGTCCATCGTTTCGGCCAATTCATCAACCAGAGAAGCATTCTGCGGAATAAAGGCATATATGCTCTTTATATCCTCTTGCAATGTATGATATACATACTGCATCCTGCTTATCCAGTCAATCCATTTTGACATGTTCATAAAACGTGCAATACTTCGTTGCGATGGAGGTTGTATATAAGCAACATCTTGCATGTTATATTTAAGACGTGCCATCTGAACATTACTTGAAAGCTCCTGAAAATCAAGATCATTCTTGTAAACTCTTTCAAGAAACATGCCAAGAGTATGACTAATATCATGGTGATGTTTATAGCCAGCATCTCTAATGGCCTTACATATACTGGAGCCGTTGTCGCTGATAACATATTCTGGCTCATGCCCAATTTTAGCTGCGACTTTCTCCAATACTTCCTGAATAGTTTTTCCATTCCAACTCTTAGCGATAGATATGTCTACAATGGATATGTCTTTTTCAGTAATAGCCATTCCTATATTATCTGCCGCAACAGCAAGTGTAAGCAGCATCTTCTCACTGCCAATCATCATGCTTTCATCGACAATCAAGGCATAACGCTTACCCTTGAAAAGGGTACACGATTCCTTATAGACACTAAGCCCTAACTCTTGTGCCCAATAGCCAATTGTCGTATAAGCTGGTACTTTACCGAAAATATTGTCCATAAACTCATTCAGGATATTGAATATTTCAACAATCTGACGTGAACCTATAGACAGACGAGCATAAAAAGCCGTACTCAAAGCAACCATTAAGGATGAATAATGATGTCGTCTAATAGACTCATCATTTGTTCGTAAGTCTCCTTGTCCAATCCTACGTTCGGCTTTTCTTTTTTTTTAAGTTCAGAACGATACTTATTGGACTTATTCTGAGAGGTAGACAATCTTCTCTCAAGATTACGTTTGTCCCTTTTTAGAGACTTATTTTCCTTCTTTAGTTTTTCGGCATACTTTTGAAGCTCTTTTGGCTCCATATCTTTGACTGATTTTTTCATATCTTATGTATTTGTTTTTATTTGCAAAGATACTAAAAATCAGCGAGTTATACAAATTTTTAAAGAACTATTTTGTATATTAAAGTGTTAAATATCAGTAACTTAAATACACCTATATAACACCATTTTTTTATACCAGATTTTGATTCGGATTTTGAACAGCCTACCTTACAGGGCGACTTCTTTATCCCATTATATACCCAGGGTGTTACCCTGGGCTAGGAGCTTCTGCCCTTTCAGGGCGTGCTGCTAATAACAGGGCGTGCTGCTAATAATAACTATTTGTTTTTCTTACAGCATTCCCTTAGAGCTAGGAAGCTCGAAGTGGTAGATGTCTCTCTTTACCGCCATTTTCAGCGAACGGGCAAGCGCCTTGAAGATGCCTTCTATCTTATGATGCTCGTTCTCGCCCTCAGCCTTGATGTTGAGGTTCATCTTTGCCGCATCACTCAGACTCTTGAAGAAATGCTTGAACATCTCTGTAGGCATTTCGCCCACCTTCTCTCTGTGGAACTCGGCATCCCAAATCAGCCATGGACGGCCACCGAAATCCAATGCTACCTGACAGAGACAGTCGTCCATCGGCAGACTATAGCCGTATCTTTCTATTCCGCGCTTGTCGCCTAAAGCCTGCAGCAGGCATTCGCCCAGAGCAATACCCGTATCCTCAATGGTATGATGCTCATCCACATAGAGGTCGCCCTTGGTGTGGATGGTGAGGTCCATCATGCCGTGCTTGCCTATCTGTTCCAGCATGTGGTCGAAGAAACCAAGACCGGTAGAAATGTCGCATTTTCCTGAACCATCGAGATTTACCTTGATGTAGATATCCGTTTCCTTGGTGGTGCGCTTCACCTCTGCGATGCGGTCGCCGGCAAAGAGAATCTCAGCAATCTTATCCCAGTCCATGCCGTCTTTTCCGAGAATCAGACTCTTGCAACCCAAGTTTTCGGCAAGCTGGGCATCGGTTTCACGGTCGCCGATTACATAACTGTTTGCCATATCGTAGGCAGGGTTGTCGATATATTCAGTCAGCATGCCTGTGCCCGGCTTTCTCATTGGTGAGTTATCCTCAGGGAAGTGGCGGTCGATGTGCTGCTTGGCAAAGTGGATGCCTTCGCTCTCCAGGGTCTGGATGATGAAGTTGTGGACTGGCCAGAAGGTATCTTCCGGGAAGGAGTCGGTACCCAAGCCGTCCTGGTTGCTCACCATCACCAGTTCGTAGTCGGTGTGCTGGGCAATGAAGGCGAGATTGCGGAACACGCCCTTGGTGAATACCAGCTTCTCGAAGCTGTCAATCTGTTCGTCCTCTGGTTCCTGAATCAGAGTTCCATCGCGGTCGATGAAGAGTAATCTTGTCTGTTTCATGTCTCTTATATATTATGTTAATACGATTAATATTTTTCTATCTCTGTAGTTGCCATTTTCTGGCTTTCCTTCATTCTCTTCTTCTCTTCGTCTTGCACCTTGTAAGAGCCGAATTGATAGGCAAGTGAAATGCCGAGCCAGCTCAGGGCGTATATGATGAGCAGGAAGGTGATGGTGAACACCAGAAAGAGGAGTGGGGTGAAATAACCCGGCACACCGAGCGGGTCGCCATCAAGTGCACCGAGCTGTGAATAGAACTGTGCGATGATGAGGATGATGGAAGGCAGGGCTGCGATAAAGGTAGCGATGCCTACGATAATCATGCCGAGAAAACTGGTCAGAAAGAAACCTCCGAAGTGGCGGAGAATGCGGAGGAGGGATTTTCCTATCTTGCGCTTTTCGCCCTTAGGACACAGTTGCTTTCTTGGCAGAAGATGCCAGAATGATACGATAGCCATCATGATAGTGGCTCCGTAAATGATGGTTTGCAGAATGAACGAAGCCATCGGATTCACGGCTCCCCAATCGTGAAGCGGTTTGTTGGGGAGGAGGAAATAGAGTACGATAGCCAGCAATACAGCAAATGGAATATGGGTAGTCCATGTCTGTTTTACGAGTGATCTGAAGTCACTTGTTATGGTATCGTATGATGCTCTCATGCAGGAAGTTATACTTCGGTGCTTAAATAATTCATTTACTTCCATAACTATCTTGTTTTAATTTCTAATTATCGCTTTTTTATTTTTTTACCTTTTTACTTTTTTACCCTTTTACCTTTAAAAGTTTCTTCTGAATTCAGAGCAAGTAATGGCGGTAGCGATAGCCACATTCAGACTGTCGGCTGTAGCTCTACCTTCCGGAAAGTTAGGGATGAGCAACTTGTGGTTCACCTTCTTTGCCAGTTCTGGCGAGATGCCTTTTCCTTCGTTTCCCATCACGATAAGTCCTCGGTTTTCGAGTTTTTGCTGATAGATGTTGTCGCCATCGAGCAGGGTGCCGTAAACGGGAACATCAGCAGGAAGTGATTCTACCAGTCCCAGCAGGTCTCCGTATTCTACCTTCACTCTTGCTATGCTGCCCATCGTGGCCTGCACTACCTTCGGATTATATACGTCGGCAGTATCCTGACTGCAGTAGATATGGGTGATGCCAAACCAGTCGGCGATGCGGATGATGGTGCCTAGGTTGCCCGGGTCCTGAACGCCGTCGAGCGCCAGACTCAGTTCGCTGGTATTAATAGAGTAATCTCCTGATGTTGCCTGTTTGAATACGGCAAGCACCTGTTGCGGATGTTGCAGGAAACTTACCTTCTTCAGTTCTTCATCAGTAACCTCTATCACTTCGGTTTCAGCCCCGAAGTGTTTGCCCCGGAGCCATTCGCCGGTAGCCACAATCAGGTCGGCAGGTTGCAGAGCGAGCAGATCGTCTACCACCTTGAAACCTTCTGCCACGAACTTTCCTTCTTTATTTCTGTTCTTCTTCAGTTCGAGCGAACGTATGTACTTTATTTTATTCTTGCTAATCATTTATTTTTTGTCTATATGTGTGCAAAGGTAACATAAAATATAGACATTTCAAAATAAAAAGTGCTAAATATTTTGTATTTAATTTGTTTTGCATTATCTTTGCATATCAAAAACGATAGATATTTTGAAAATACAGAAGATTTCATTACTTGCCTTGCCGCTGCTCATAGCATCTTGTTCTTCAAGCAAAATGGTGCCGGAAGGGGAGTATATATTAAATAAGGTAGAAGTGAAGAGCGACTCGGCAGGGTATAATGCCGGGGCGCTCAAGCAGTATGTGCGCCAGAAAGAGAAACCGAAACTCTTCTCGCTCTTCAAGAATCCTTTCAGCAAGAAGCCTGTCATCTACGATACTTTGCAGGCGCGGCTCTCCTGTCAGGATCTGCTTACCGCCATGCAGAACCAGGGCTTCATGCATGCCGGGGTGTCGCTCTATACCACCAAGAAAGGAAAGAAACTGGATGCTACCTATCTGTTGCATCCCGGAGAACCTTTTGTGATAGGTAAGGTGAAATATGAAGTGGAAGATGAACATATCCAGCAACTTCTGCATCTCGATAATCCCGATAATCAGCAGATTAAGCCGGGAATGAGATTTACGGTAGAAACATTGGATAATGAACGCAGGCGTATCTCCAGCCTTCTGACCAATGATGGCTATTTCCGCTTTCATAAAGATTTTATCCAGTTTTCTGCCGATACGATTGCGGGACAGAAGGATATCGCCCTGACGCTCCACCTGATGAAGTATAAGGCAAACAGTAATGCTCCTGAGGTTGATCATCCCCGATATGAAATCAGAAACATCAACTATCTGAGTAATGACAGCGACCGAATCCATCTGCGCCATCAGGTTTTGCTCAATGCCACTGCCCTCAGAGAAGGCCGTCCCTACAGTGCTGCTGCCTTGCAGCGCACCTATAACAACTTTGCCCGTCTGCAGGCGGTGAAGTATACCAACATCAGTTTCTCGGAAGTTCCTGACAGCAACCAGGTTACGGAGAACGGAATGGAGAGGGACAGCATCAGCCGGCAGATGGATTGCAATATCCAGATCAGTACCAACAAGCCTTCTACCATCGCCTTCCAGCCGGAGGGAACCAATACGGCGGGCGACTTGGGAGCTGCTGCATCGCTCACTTATACCAACCGAAATCTCTTCAGAGGCAGTGAGCAGCTGAGCATCGAACTTCGTGGAGCTTACGAGGCTATTACCGGTCTGGAGGGGTATCAGGACCAGAACTATACTGAATATTCGGTTGAAGGCAAACTGGTTTTCCCTCGTTTCTTGGCGCCTTTCCTTTCAAGAAATTTCAGAAGAAGACAGACGGCAAACAGCGAGTTGTCGGCAAGTTGGAATCTTCAGAACCGTCCGGAGTTTCATCGCCGCGTATTCTCTACTGCTTGGCGTTATCGCTGGACAGAACCGCGTCATCACCTGGCTTGGCGTTTCGACCTGCTCGATCTCAACTATGTGTATATGCCATGGATATCCGAGACTTTCAAGAGAGACTATCTCGATAATGCAGAAAACAGAAATGCCATACTCCGCTACAATTACGAAGACCTGTTTATCATGAAGATGGGTTTCGGTTTGAGTTATAGCGATGGGGTAGATGCTGTGCGAGTGAATGTAGAGAGTTCGGGCAATCTGCTGAGTGGTGTTTCCAAGACTTTCGGTTTCAAGGTGAACAGCCAGGGGCAGCGTACATTATTTAATATAGCTTATGCCCAGTATGCCAAGTTTGATGTAGATTATACCCATCTGATGCAGTTTGATAAGCGCAATGCTCTGGCGCTGCATGCGGGCATCGGTGTGGCTTATCCTTACGGCAACAGTACGGTGCTACCTTTCGAAAAGCGTTATTTCTCGGGGGGTGCCAACTCGGTAAGAGGTTGGGGCGTAAGAGAATTAGGTCCGGGCAAGTTTAAGGGAACTGACGGCAGAATAGATTTCATCAACCAGACGGGTGATGTGAAGCTCGACTTGAATGCAGAATACCGCACTTCGCTCTTCTGGAAGTTTGAGGGTGCAGCGTTTATCGATGCCGGTAATATCTGGACACTTCGCAATTATCAGGATCAGCCTGGTGGCCAGTTCAAGATAGATGAATTCTACAAACAGATAGCTGTAGCCTATGGCTTAGGTCTCAGGTTGAATTTCGATTACTTCATCCTCCGTTTGGATATGGGTATGAAGGCAATCAATCCAGCTTACGGAACGAAGGAAGAGCATTGGGCGATTATCCACCCGAAACTAGACCGCGATTTCGCCTTCCATTTCGCAGTTGGTTTGCCGTTCTAAATGCAGCTAATAGTTGATAGTTTATAGCTAATAGTTTATAGCCAGGAGTTTCTGTAGGGCATTTTTTTTGATTATGATGCCCCTCAGAAACTCCTTACTTTTTTCAAGGCAATTTTTCCAACTTAATCTTCCAGAGTCCCTTTTCCATACACATCGGCAGTTGGAAATCGGCCTGTTCTATGAGCTGCGGGTCCTGCCCGATGCTGTCCATCTGCAGAAAATTATGAACCGTAAGGGTTATGGTGGCACTTGTTTCATCGTCACCGAAATCAATATCCGTAATCTCGATGCTGGCATCCTCCGGTTTCTGGCGCAGCAGTTCCACGTCGGTCTCGTTCACATTACTTGCAGCATAACGCAGCCAGCGCTCCGATTTCTGGGTGCAATACTTCACGGCTTTCGGGAAATGCCAGTTGAAATAATTGTTGGCAAACGAATCAACGTCAGCCTTCAGCTGGTCCTCGCTGCCTTCGTGAGGTTCACAGCCCGAAAGGCTGAATATACTTGCGGTCATGCATGCCACAGCTATGCATAAACCTATCATCGACTTCTTCATCATGATTCTCAAATCTTAAAAATTCTATTTTTTTGCGATATTTCGGCACAAAGATAGTAAAAAACTTTGTAATAAGAATCTTTTTTGCTAACTTTGCATGGAAAATAACAATTAAAATGCTGAAATTTATATCCTTTGGCAGTGGAAGTAGTGGCAATTGCTATTATCTTTACACTGATACGGATTCGATACTGATAGACGTAGGAGTAGGAATAAGAATATTGAAGAAGCATTTCCATAACTATGGACTTCGCTTCGAGGATGTGCATCACGTCCTCATCACCCATGACCACGCCGACCATGTAAAGTCGGTGGGGAGTCTGAGTACTGACTATCATCTACCGGTATATACGACCCGTAAAGTACATCAAGGCATCGAGCGCAACTATTGTGTTCGAAAGAAGATAGAGCCTAACCATGCTCGTGTGATAGAGAAGAACGTAACTTTCACACTGGGCGAGTTTAAGATTACTCCGTTCGGCGTACCCCACGACAGTACCGACAATGTTGGCTATTTCGTGGAGTGCGGAGGTGTGAACTTCTGCCTCATCACCGATGTGGGCCATATTACCGAAGAGATGCACGACTTTATCGGCCGTGCCAACTATCTTGTACTCGAGGCGAACCATAGTGTAGAGATGCTCCAACAGGGTCATTATCCCCAGTATCTGAAGGAGCGCATTCTGGGAGATAACGGTCATCTGAGCAACGACGATTGTGGCGAGGCGCTTGCCAATTATGCTACACCGGAGCTTCATCACGTCTGGCTCTGTCATCTCAGCGAGGAGAACAACCATCCTGAGCTGGCACGCAAAACCGTGGAGCAGATCCTGCGCAGCAAAGGCATCATAGCCGGCAAGGATTTCCAGCTGGAAGTATTGAAGCGCAAGACGCCGAGCGAAATCTATAACCTGGTGTAGGGCAGGTGTAAAACTAAAAAAGTAGCCGGATAAGGAGTTATATTGAGTTAACTCCTTATCCGGCTATTTCATGAATACGAAATAAATGGCTGCAATCAGGCAGCAGAAGGCTGCGAAATGATTCCAGTGCAATCCCTGTCCCTGAAAGAGGATATTGGCGATGATGGCGAAGACGATAAGCGATACGCATTCCTGTATCACCTTGAGCTGGACCAGATTAAACGGTCCGCCATTATCCACGAAACCGATGCGGTTGGCTGGTACCTGACAGCAATATTCGAAGAAGGCGATGGCCCAACTGAAGGCGATGACACCGATAAGAGGCCAGTTGCTGCTCACGCCCGTTTGTTGCAACTTGAGGTGTCCGTACCAAGCCAGCGTCATGAAGATGTTGCTCAGCACCAATAATAATATAGTATACAATCCGTTCATAATCTTATTTTTTTGCGGGTGCAAAGGTAATATATTTTTTTAAACCCTCCAAATTTCAGGGAAGTTTCATTGCGGTTTTAGTTTTATATCTCGGTTTTTGGCAGATAAATTTCCGATGTTCTGATATTTATCTCTGAAAGATAAGTGTGCTGTTTTCTTATGGCCAGTCGGCTGTTTGGGGCGAACAGCCTACTAGCGGAATAGGGAACAGTAGACTGTTCCTATAAGACAGTCATCGCAGACGGGGAAACCAGATTTCCCAATCCTATCAATATGATTTATGTTTAGCATTCTGCAAAAATCTCTTCACTCTTCACCTTTCTTCCCAAATCCCCTGTGTTTATCGGCATTTCGGGAGGTGAAGAGTCATCAGCAACTCTTCACCCGCTCTTCACCACTCTTCACCTCCGTCAACCTCCCTGTTTATCTGGGGTAGGGTGAAGAGCTTTATCTTGATTACAAAGACTCATCCACTTCTTTCCAATCTATCAATCCCTTGCCCTTTTCATCGAGTTCCACTGCCAGGGCGATAACTTTGCGTTTGTCTGCCTTGAATGGTTCTGTGTAGCTCTTTTCCTTTATCTGGCTCTCGGCAGCAGAAATGCCGCCATTGTTCGATAGCTTCAGCTCCAGGACGTAGATGAAGGATGGAACCTCTACAATCATATCAATCCTGCCAGTGGCCAGCATCCTTTCTACTTCCACCCTAAAGCCCAAGGCTCTGAATATCGTACTCATTATCAGTCGGTAACGTTCCTCCATATCCATACTTGCCATCTTCTTGTTGCTGTATGGAACATCGGCGATAAGAGCCTTTAATGCCTTTTTGGCTTCAGCGGTATTGCCGTCCTGCATCATTTTTCTGAGGAAGCTCTGCGCAGAAACCACTTCCGAATTCGACTTCATGGTCAAGGCAGGAACCACTACCCGGTATAATGCCTTGCGAACTTCAAAGTTAGGGAAGCCCAGGATGTAAACGCCATCGTCGTAACCCTTGATGGTGAGATAACCCGACTGATAGAGGAAGAGCTCGGCTCCGCCATTCACCACATCCGATGTCTCCAGGGTATCGCCCTCGATAAAACAATGGTCAAAGTATTCCATCCTCATCTCCATATTATCCACAAATTTTGGTAATAGGGAAGTGGCGCCAGATGAAGCCCAGTAATTTCTCAATTCCCTATCCGATAAGGCGTTGATGAGGCTGAATGGATTGAAAATATCTACCATGTTTCTGTGGCAGAAATGATATCCGTCGTAATAGGCCGTGAGCTGCTTCAGCGTCTCTTCCGGAGTCCATCCGTTTTCTTCACCCATCGCCTCAATCTCCGGCATGAAGTTTTCGGCAACTTCCTGCTTTGAAATACCGCAGATGGTAGTGTATGGTGCATCAAAGCTGATGTTGCTCAGGTTGTTGAGCACGGAGAAGAGGGAGATTTGAGTGAACTTGGTGATGCCCGTGATGAAGACGAAGCGCTCGTGCTCGTCCTCTTTTTTCAAGACGGCAAACACGGACTTGTAGATGGCTGTGCAGGCATCATGCTCTGGAGTCTTCCAAGAATGCTGCAAAGGTGAATCATATTCATCGATGAGAATAACTACCTGTTTGCCTGTCTTGTGAAATGCCGTTTCGATGATGTTCTGGAAACGGACAGCAAGGGAAACCTCTGGGCGCACCGCTACTTCATACTTCTGTTCGAGTTTATAGAAGGCGTCGTCGAGATAGGAGTTGAGTTCTTCGGGTGTTGCACCTCCGCAACTCATGTCGAGTCGAATGACGGGATAGCAGGTCCATTCTTTCTCCAACTCCATCACCTTCAATCCTTCGAAGAGTTCCTTTTCCCCCTCGAAGTAAGCCTGGAGTGTATCCACGAGAATGGACTTACCGAAGCGGCGTGGGCGGCTTAGGTAATGATAAGTCTTGTTGCTATGAGCAAGTCTCCATACCATATCAGTCTTGTCAACATATAGGTATCCTTCTCTTCTTATTTTAGCAAAAGACTGGATGCCTACCGGCAATCTTCTATCGTTCATTTCTGTCATAATCTAATCTCCTATGTTTTCAGGATAGCTTTTTGCGAGCTATTCGCCTTACTACAAATTCTTTCTGCAAAGATACGATAAATATTTTGGTTTCGCAAGAAAAAATGGGGGATAATATAAAAAAATGGCGAATCTTTTTGTTATCTCTGATTTTTGCAGTATCTTTGCAGAAGCAAAGTTGCACTTGGTAATTTGAAAGCAAGCTTTCATTGCGCTCGTTTGCATTTACTTTGCATTCGGATTGATTCGCCCTAAGGGGCGATGACGTCTGTTTTTGTGGGTTAAAATAATAGCGTTTGCTGTTTATTCGATAATAATGTTCCTGAAGTTTGGCCGCGGAAGAACATGTGCAACAGAATAAATAAGTAAGCGTCCGCTATAGCGTGGACGTAAAACTTATCTGTTGCATATAGGTTAGGCCAAACACCTTGGAACGTTGGATAAGTGGATCGTCCACGTTTCTGCGTTCTAATGGGGGATGAGGCTGGTCTTGATGTGCATCAGGGTTGGCTTTGTTGCTATGGATAAGGGTGTTTGGCTGTAGCTTTTATTTTCTGAATACTATCAAAAAGACTATTTTTGCAAAATCATTATGAAGGGTGATGCTCACAAGGGTAGAATAATATGTAGCAACTGCATAGCAAATGTGTCGCTAGGCAAATGTCAAGTGAAGATGTCTACGCTTTGTTATTGCAGGAAAAAGAACTTATAAACGTTTTAAATTAAAGTTTGCAGGACATCCAAACTTGTTGTTGTAATTAATTATGAAGAGAACATTACTTGTTTCCGCTTTTGCAGTCATGGCTTTGGCTGCTAGTGCACAGATTTCTGAAGTGACTAAGGTGAAAGGTGATGGATTTGATTTCATCCCTAAAGGGCTTACTACTACAGGTGTTATTACTCCTTATTCAACTATCGGAGTTGAAAATAATAGTAGCAACCAAACACCTGAGTTTACTGTTTATGATGCTTCTTTTAACGTGGAGAAAACTTTTCAGTATGACCCTAGGGTATTCAAAAGCAATTTGGTACCAATGAAAGCGTTAGCTGATCAGACTGCATTTCCTGCAACTTCTCATTACTCAGTTCGCCAGATTCCCAAAGCTTATCTAATTCTTGCTGCATCCGCTCGTTCATGCGCTTCACTTGTGTTGCCATAATTGTTAATTTTAAATATTTCATGTGCAAAGATACAGATATTTGCTAATACTCCAAAGATTTTAAGAAGAAAAATTAATACAGGGTGTTTTTTTATCCAACTTAATCCGTATAATCTATTAATTTTCAGCGTTCTCTGCCATTTTCTTGTAGATTTTCTTGCAAGTTCCAATCTTTCTTCGTATTTTTGCACCAATAAGTAACGTGGAACTTTAAAAGCGAAAGAAATATGGAGGAAAAGAAATATCATATCGATGAATCGAAGATAGCCGGGGATAAGGTTTGTGAGCCATCGCCTGTTTATGCATCTGTTGCATCAGAGTCTGTATCTCATCACGTGATTGATTCTGAAATAGAGCAGAAAGATGAAATTCCTGTTCTTAAAAATCATTTTAGCTATGAGGGTCTTTTGGGTAGTATCGATTATTGTGAAACCATTAAGGATGATCCTTCTAAATGGGAATCTGTTGATGCCTTTAACGAACGTTTATATGAGGAATTCCCATGGCTGAAATAGTTGTTCACAAACTGTATGAAGAAAAGGAACGCCAGTATATTATCGATGCTTATGAGAATTTTGGTAAGAAAACAGCTCGAAGATGGAAAGAGGAACTGATGAAAATCCAGAACTTCCTGAGAAAATATCCTGAAGGTAAGCCCCCTTTTCTTGGTGCTCCAAAGTTTAGCTATTTGCTTCGGGGTGCTAATTTTATGCGTAATTTCAAGTTGGTTTATTATTATGATGAATCCTTGGATGTGGTGCATATTGTTGATATTTGGGATATGAGACAGAATCCAAAAAGGTTCTCTGTCTCAAAATACAAGTGATTTTATATAACTTTAAAAGCGAAAGAAATATGGAGGAAAAGAAATATCATTCTTCTCTTTTCTGTCGGATTCTTGAAAAAGCATTTAGGTGAAGAGTGGTGAAGAGTGGGTGAAGAGCTTCTGAGAACTCTTCACCTCCGATAACCGCCCTGTTTATCGGTATTCCGGAGGGGTTGGTGAAGAGTGAAGAGTATTTGCTGTGTCAGTTATTCATTTTAATAAGGAGCAATATGATGGTACATCGAGATAATATATTATGTTTTTGGGTTTTATTCTGCTGCTTCTTTGCATATACTCCTCTGCAAGCCCAGCAGCCACGCAAGAAGGTGGGACTGGTGTTGGGTGGAGGTGGTGCCAAGGGTGCGGCTGAAGTAGGTGTGCTCAAGGTGCTGGAAGAGGCTGATATTCCTGTAGATTATATTGCCGGAACCAGTATCGGTGCCATCGTGGGCGGACTCTATGCCATCGGATACGATGCTGCGGATATTGATAGCCTCTACCGTAACCAGGACTGGCTTTTCCTTTTGAGCGACCAGGTGAAACGTGAATCGGAGACTTTTCTTTCTAAAGAAGAAAGGGAGAAATATATCGTTCATATTCCTCTTTCCAAAGAGAGGAAGGTCTCGTTGCCAACCGGTTATGTGAAGGGGCAGAATATCTTTAACCTTTTCTCTAAACTTACCGTGGGGTATCATCAGGTGGATGATTTCTCCAACCTACCTATTCCTTACCGTTGCGTGGCGGTAGATCTGGTAGAAGGCAAGGAGGTCGTGTTTTCATCGGGCTCGTTGCCATTGGCGATGCGTGCCAGCATGTCGATACCGGGCGTGTTTGCTCCGGTAGAATGGAAAGGGAAGATGCTGGTGGATGGCGGCGCCTTGAACAATCTGCCGGTTGATGTGGCAAAGGAAATGGGAGCGGATGTGATTATCTGTGTAGATTTGAGTACCGGTTGGAAGAAAAAGGAAGAGCTGAAATCGGCTTCTTCTGTTGTAGAACAGCTCATAAGTATGATGGGGCAGAACAAATACCGGAAGAATATGGCAGAAGCCGATCTTTATATCAATCCTTCTCTGAAAGGTTATTCGGCAGCCAGTTTCCAATCTGAAGCCATTGATACCATGATACAGCGGGGAGAACAGGCTGCCCGCCAGAAATGGGATGAACTGATGGCTCTGAGAAAGTATATCTATGCTGATGCTTGTGATTCAGTAGCCTCTGATGATACATTACAGGATAAACGCCTCAAACAGCCGAAACCTTCTCAGACGGAAGCTTATCATATAGGAAGCATCCGGATAGAAGGCATCAGCGGAGAGGAGGAAAAGTGGATTAGAAAGAAAATTGCTTTACGGGAGAATTCGGAAGTCAGTCCTGAGGAGATAGATGGCACACTTGCTATGCTCAGGGGACTGAATATCTTTTCGCGTGTAGAATACAGACAGTCTAACGAGGAACCTTATGACCTGGTATTCATGCTGGAACCCAACGAATCGAGAAGAATCAGTGTAGGTGCACGTTTTGATACGCAGGATCTGGCAAGCGTCATTGCTCAGATATCCAACAACCAGCAGTTTTCTACCCGTCATCACTATGCCTTTACAGGACGCATTTCCCGTAATCCATATCTGGAAATGAAATATGCCTATGGCAACCTTTTCGGAGCGAAAATTGGCATTTCCTATCGTATGGCTCATTATGATTTCGACCTTTATGCGGACAAGCATAAGTTGGATGCCCTGGAGTTTCTTTCGCATTCTTTCGCTGGATTCTATACCCGCGATATCGGTAATTTCAGATTGAAATCGGGAGTGCAGTTTGATTATTATCATTATCATTCTGATATGTTCGAACGCGACGGAAGCATCCAGACACGTTCGTCAGACCATTTTCTGAACTACTTTGCATCTGTTGTGATGGATACTTACGACCGCCGTTATTTCCCGACCCGTGGCAGTCGCATTCAGGTTCAGGGCATTCTGCATACGGATGACGGAATACATTATGCTGATGGTAATCCTTTCGGCGAGGCTGCTTTTCAAGGAGAATGTGCCGTACGTCTCAATTCCAGATTCTATCTGCTTCCTAAGCTCAAGAGCCGCTTCTTGTTTGGCAGTTCCGTACCTGCCATTTATCAGAATTATGCAGGTGGAGTAGCTGACGGTTACTATCTGCCTTGGCAGGTGGCATGGGAGAGTGCGCAGCATGTCCATCTGCTGGAGCGCAATGTGGTGACAGGTCAGCTCGGTTTCCGCTATCGGGTGAAAGGAAAGTTCTATCTTACCGCTTTGGGAGAGTATGGCAAGGAAGCCCGCAAGTTTTCCCATATTCTCATCGGTGATGATTTGTGGGGAGGAGCCTTGAGAGCATCCTATGATTTCGTATTGGGTCCGGTAAGCATTCAGGCTAATTATTCTAGCTTGGGTAAGAATGTAGGATTCTATATCAATGCAGGATTCTTGTTCTGATTTTAGAAAACATATAGAATGTATTTTGCAATCTTGAATTTTAGAATATAATAAATAAAAAGAGAGAATCAGATGAAACTGAGATTTTTGAAATTGATGCTGCTGCTCTTCATCCTGCCATTGCAGATGCTGGCGGCAGAACTGGGCGTGGCTGGTAAGCAACTGGCTGCATTGCCTGGAGTAAGTAACGTGGAAACGCTGAAAAGTACGCATTTCCCGGAAAAGTATGTGTTCTTTATCAGGCAACAGCTCGATGCCAAGGATGCATCCAAGGGCTATTTCGAACAGAGGGTGGTGCTCTGCCATAGAGGATTCGACCGTCCTACCGTGCTCGTGACAGAAGGATATAATGCCAACTATGCGCTGCGCGAAGGATATATTGAAGAACTTTCCAAACTCTTCGATACGAATATCATTACCGTAGAGTATCGTTATTTCGACAAGTCGATGCCTAGTCCTTGCAACTGGGATTATCTTACCGTTGAGAATTCGCTCTATGACCTGCATCATGTAAACCAGACTCTGCATGCGATGTACAAGGGAAAATGGATTGCTACTGGCATCAGCAAGGGCGGACAGACTACGATGTTCTACCGTTCTTACTTCCCTGATGATGTAGATATTTCTGTGCCATACGTAGCTCCGCTCAACAAGGGTGTGGAGGATGGACGACATGAGAAGTTCCTGCAATATCAGGTATCAACCAAGGAAAACCGACAGAAGGTGCTCGATTTCCAGTTGCTCCTCTTCAAGCGAAAGGCTGCGTTGCTGCCAATGTTCGAGAAATATTGCAACGATAAGAAATATGTATTCAATGCTCCGCTGGCAGAGATTTTTGATTACTCTGTATTCGAATACGCCTTTGCTTTCTGGCAGTGGGGAGAAGACATCAACAAGATTCCTGCAAGAGAGGCAGATGACAAGACGGTGTTTGATTACTGGATTAATATGTGTGAGCCTGACTATTTCACCAATTATAATGCCACAGCCTCGTTTGATGTGCAGGCAGCCCGGGAGTTGGGTTATTACGGCTATTATACCAAACCATTCAAGAAATATCTCAGTATCAAGACAGCTAAGGGTTATCTGAAGAAACTGATGGTGCCAAAGGGGGCAGAAAACGTGAAGTTCTCGCCAGCACTCTATAATCATACGGTAGAGTTCCTGACCAAGAATGATCCGAAGATGGTTTATATTTATGGCGATATCGACCCATGGGGAGCTTCGGGCATTTATGGCTTGCCTTTCACCAAGAACAAGAAGAACCTGCATGTTTATATGTGTCATGGCGGTTCGCACAAAACTCGCATCTTGTCGTTCCCTGAGCCTACAAGACAGGAAATCATCAGTCTGATAGGTAGTTGGCTGAAGGAATAATGCTTCCATGAACCAATCATAATGGATAAAATGAAAGATTTTTTCAAAAAAATATCCATAAAAGTTTGGTGGTTTCAGAAAAATGTATTACCTTTGCACTCGCTTTTGAAAACAAAGCTTTTAGCAGAGGCACCCTTAGCTCAGTTGGTAGAGCAACTGACTCTTAATCAGTGGGTCTAGGGTTCGAATCCCTAAGGGTGTACAAAAAACTCCGAAGAATCAATCTTGGTTCTTCGGAGTTTTTTTTATGTATGTCCGGTATGAGGTAACCACGGCTCCGTGAATGTTGGTGATATATCACAAATTTGCAGAATTTGAGAAAAAATAAGTAAGATAGTCTTGCTTTTTCTGTTTTTTATAGTATCTTTGCAACCGATGAATAGAATAGACTTGACACAAGGTAGCATTTGGGGGAATATCACGACCTTTTTGTTACCTTATATTCTGGCTTATTTCCTACAGATTCTCTATGGTTTGGCCGATCTTTTCGTGATAGGTAGATATTGTGGTGTAGATAGTACTACGGCTGTATCTAATGGTGCGCAGGTAATTATGGGCTATCATTTTGGACTTCGTTCTGGAAGCAACAGAGCGTTACTCTATAGATGCTACAGGGTTGCTGGCAGATTTCATCGAAAGTAATCCTGTTGCCCATACGCTACGTAATATGTATATTTATAAACAAGCAAGTTGATATTTATTCACTTGCGAAACTTCAGTAATTTACAATTAATAGTTTATAGTTAATAGTTTATAGGTTGCTGTTTACTGATGATTTTTGGGGAATTGGCTGATAAGTTGCTGATGGGCTGGGGGCGATAAAGGGGCGTCGGTCTGAGAATATTAACAAAAAAGAGTGTGTCATGAATTTATGATACACTCTTTTTTTTATTCTGTTTAATTACATCTTCTTTATCCGTTTGCGATATTTCCGAAGAAATCGAATGAGGCATCCCAATCCTTCCAGACTGGCTCTCTGCCCAATTCCTTCAATCTCGCATTGATTACCTTGGCGGTACGCTCATCGCTTACGGTGAACTGCTCCAATGCCTGAGGATAGGTATGGTAACCGCCAGGATTTACCTTTGATTCTGCCGACATGGTGGTGACACCCAGTGTTGCCATGTTGTCACGGATGTAGGCTGGCTCACGGGTAGAGTAGGAGATATCTACATCGTGGTCGAAGATACGCATGGCGAAAGTTGCCTGGGCCAACTGCTTATCGGTCATGAAGCAGTTTGGCTGGAAACCTTCGTTCTGTGCAGGGCGCATACGAGGGAAGTTCACGCTGTACTTGGTCTTCCAGTAGTGCTTCTGAAGGTAGCGCAGGTGATGAGCCATCATCACTACATCCGTGCGCCACTCCTTCTCCAGTCCGATGAGCACACCCATACCGATGGAGTGAACGCCTGCCATACCCATGCGGTCGAAACCATCGCAGCGCCACTCAAACTTGCTCTTCATGCCACGTGGGTGGTAGAGCTTGTAGTGCTCGTGGTTGTAGGTCTCCTGGAAACAGATGACGCCGTTCATACCATGGTCGGCGAGGGTCTTGTAATCCTCTGTAGAGAGCGGCATCACCTCTATCTTCACGTTAGAGAAATACTTCTTGGCGATGTCGATGGCCTTGGCAAGATAAGGGGTGCCAGCCTTGGCTGGGTTCTCGCCCGTAACGAGAAGGATGTTCTCGAATGGAGCCAGCTGCTTGATGGCTTTATACTCGTTCTCAATCTGCTCTGGGGTGAGGATGGTACGAGCCATCGGATTCTCACGATGGAAACCGCAATACACGCAGGAGTTGGAGCATGAATTGGTGATGTAGAGAGGAATGAACATCGACATGGTCTTGCCGAAGCGCTCCTCGGTATATTTGCGGGAAAGACGCGCCATTACCTCCAGGTATGGCTCGGCTGCCGGTGAAATCAGCGCCATGAAGTCGTTCACATCGCAATGGTCCTTGGCAAGGGCACGGCGCACGTCATTATCGGTCATTCGAGCTATGCGCTCCGTGGTCTCCTCCCAACTGATATTCTTTAATTCGTCTGAAAACATTTTCTTACTTTTTAAACTTTCTCAAATCGTGTGTCAACTTGGCTGCACAGAAGTTTGGACCACACATGGTGCAGTACTCACCGTCTGTATGACCTGCCTCCTCGAAATACTTCAAGGCAAGCTCTGGGTCGAGTGAGAGGTGGAACTGGTCTCTCCAGCGGAACTCGAAGCGGGCCTTGGAGAGGGCGTTGTCGCGGATGGTTGCACCTGGATGACCCTTTGCCAAGTCGGCTGCATGAGCGGCAATCTTATAGGTTACCACACCTGTGCGCACATCTTCCTTGTTAGGCAATGCGAGGTGCTCCTTAGGTGTTACATAGCAGAGCATTGCGGTGCCGAGCCATGCTATCTGGGCGCCACCGATGGCTGAAGTGATGTGGTCGTAACCTGGAGCGATATCGGTAACCAATGGGCCGAGGGTGTAGAATGGTGCCTCGTGACAGTGGTCGAGCTGGCGCTCCATGTTCTCCTTGATCTTCTGCAATGGCACGTGACCAGGGCCCTCGATGAATGCCTGCACGTTCTTGTCCCAGGCACGGGTAACAAGCTCGCCCATGGTATCCAACTCGGCAAACTGGGCTGCATCGTTGGCATCGGCAATACAGCCTGGGCGCAGACCATCACCCAAAGAGAGGGCTACGTCGTACTGTGCCACGATGTCGCAGATATCGTCGAAGTGCTCATAGAGGAAACTCTCCTGGTCGTGGTAGAGACACCACTTGCTCATGATACTACCGCCACGGCTCACGATACCGCAAAGACGGCTGTCGGCGAGATGCACGTTGTGGCGACGGATGCCGGCATGGATGGTGAAGTAGTCAACACCCTGCTCGCACTGCTCGATGAGGGTATCACGGAATACCTCCCAGTTCAAATCCTCTACCTTGCCGTTCACCTTCTCCAAAGCCTGGTAGATAGGCACGGTTCCTACCGGTACAGGACAGTTGCGCACAATCCATTCACGGGTTTCGTGAATGTTGTCGCCGGTAGAGAGGTCCATCAAGGTATCGCCTCCCCACTTGCAAGACCATACAGCCTTATCCACCTCTTCCTCGATGCTGGAGGTAGTGGCAGAGTTGCCGATGTTGGTATTGATCTTCACGAGGAAGTTGCGGCCGATGATCATCGGTTCGCTCTCCGGGTGGTTGATGTTGGCAGGAAGAACGGCACGTCCGCGGGCAATCTCATCACGAACATACTCAGGGGTGATATGGGTATCGATGCCCAACTCCTGGCAGTTCATGTTCTCGCGGATAGCCACGTACTCCATCTCTGGAGTGATGATGCCAGCCTTGGCATAAGCCATCTGGGTGATGTGCTTGCCAGCCTGAGCACGGCGAGGCAACTGGATGTGCTCGAAGCGGAGGTGGTCGAGGCTATGGTCAGCAAGGCGCTGCTTGCCATACTCGCTGGTAACCTCCTTGAGCTGCTCGGTATCGTTGCGGTCGAGAATCCACTGCTCGCGCATTCTTGGCAAGCCCTTCTTCAAATCTACCTGATAGTTAGGGTCGCTGTAAGGACCGCTGGTATCGTAGATGTAAACCGGAGCGTTTGGCTCTGTATGAGGAATGCCGCGCTCATCCTTCACAACAGTAGGAGTGAGGTTTACCTTGGTCATTCCAACCTTGATCTGTGGGAAGAGTTTTCCCTGCATATACGCCTTTTCTCTCTGGGCGTAAGCTTTCTTATCGTTTGGCATAATTTTTTAAAGGTAAAAAGGTAAAAGGGTAAAAAGGTAAAAAGAACATTCTGCTTCTTTGCCTTCATCCTTCATGCCTTTGTATTATCTATATTATAATTAGTCGTTGAGGAATGCGGTGAGAGGAGAACTTGCCTCAGCACAATCGCTGATGGCTCCGAGACCTGCCTCGTAAGCACGGCGACCGCATACTACTGCTTCCTTGAATGCCTTAGCCATCTCTACAGGGTCACCGGCAACGGCGATAGCTGTGTTAACCAAGCAAGCGCTGGCACCCATCTCCATGGCTTCGGCAGCGTGGCTAGGTGCACCGATACCTGCATCTACTACAACTGGAACAGTAGCCTGCTCGATGATGATCTGTAGGAAGTCCTTCATTCTCAATCCCTTGTTAGTACCGATAGGTGCAGCAAGTGGCATCACGGTAGCAGCACCAGCCTCTTCGAGGTGCTTGCAGAGGGTTGGGTCTGCCTGACAATATGGCAATACCACGAAACCGAGTTTTACCAGTTTCTCGGTAGCCTTCAGTGTCTCGATAGAGTCTGGAAGAAGATAGCGAGGGTCTGGGTGGATTTCGAGCTTGAGCCAGTTGGTTCCGAAAGCCTCGCGAGCCATCTGTGCTGCGAATACAGCCTCCTCGGCGTTGCGCACGCCACTGGTGTTAGGAAGGAGCTGGATATTTGGGTTCTGCACGATATGAGAGAGCAGATCGTCCTGCTTGTCTTCGAGTTCGATACGTTTCATAGCAACAGTAACCATTTCTGTTTCTGATGCTTTGATGGCTTCAGCCATGAGGGCATTGTTGTTAAACTTTCCTGTGCCCAAGAAGAGGCGTGAGTTAAACTCTCTGCCTGCGATTACTAATTTTTCCATTGTTTTATTATAGAGTTGTTATTTTTGTTTTCATTTCTGTAGGAAAAGTACTTTTGGGTGATTCTTTTCCGCAGTATTCTGGGACCGTTATCCTCCGCAGAACGCTTTTACGATAACGATGTCTGCTCCTTCTGCGATGAGTGTGTTTTCCCATTCATCACGAGGCACCATTTCGTTACTGATAGCTACTGCAACTCCTGTAGCTGGCAAATCGAGTTCCTGGGCTAACTCCCTGATGGTTTTAGCCTGTGTCTCGGTCTCTTTGTTGTTGATAGTTACTTTCATATTCTGTTCGTTTTATATGATGAATAATCCGTTTGTTTACGCTTTTTCTATCGCCCGAAAGCGATGATAAGCTAATATGTGATCAAACACGGTGAACTTCCAGATGAAAGCCTTAAGAGAAAAAATAAAGCGCTATCAAATATCCCTGCGACAGCATTACCTGCATCAGGTTCAATGGGTATCATCTCAGCCGAATCTTTCAGCACCCCGTGATAATCGCTTGCAAAAGTAATGATAATATCGGAAAAACAATAGAATTTCAAAAATATTTATGCTAAATTAACGCAGAATGTACCTTTCGCTTTACTGGTGTTTCTTTCTGCAATCCGGGCATTCGCCTTTGATGACAAAGGAAATAGAGTGGGGGTAAAAGCCTTCGGGCAGCTCGAAACTTGGAATATGGATATCCTCCATACAGAAGGAACGCTGGCAAGATTCGCAGTAGAAATGAATATGCCCGTCGTGATGATCGCAAGCCCCTTTTTCTTCGCAGAGTTCGTAGCAGAGTACGCCTCGCCCATCTTCGAAGGCATGTACCACATCATGTTCCAGAAAGAGGGTAAGGGTACGGAAGATGCTCGACTTGTCCATCGAAACCATCTTTCGTTCCAGATTGCTCAGACTCTGCGGGTTCTGTTCGCCCATCAGGGTCTTCATTACGAGTATGCGGTTGGCGGTTGGCCGAATGCCTTTCGATTCCAACCTGCTGATCATATCTTGTGAGTTCATCGTTTCTTCTTTTTAAATTTTTACTAACCGGTTGCAAAGATACAAAAAAAGCGTGTAAGTATGGTAACTTACACGCTTTTTCTTTATTTAAACGTAATTACTTTTTGCTTTCAATCTGGTTTATGCCGCAGCATGAAGGGATTGGAACCCTTATGCGCAAGCACAGCCACGGCTTCTGTTCAAAGCCTCACCATACATTTCCATTGCGGTCATGTAATTTGCAAGAATAGCCTTCAAGACCTTCTTGATGTTTGCATACATTGTTTTCATAATCGTTATCCTTTTTTAAAAAATTAATACTCGGCATTTCTGCCATTTCCTTTATCCTTTTGTTCATGAACGGTGGTCAATTTTACTTGCCCATCTCCATGTTGTTGTTTACATTTACAGCCTTGGCAATCATTGCTGCCATAACTGCAAGAATCATTACTGTCGTCATCATAATTTGTTTCCTTTCTTTCTTTGTGGAGCCTCCATGTGAGGTCTCCTGTTTTACATTATCCTTTTACAATCTCACTGTTTTCTGGTGCAAAGGTAATGCCTTTTTCTTGAATATCTGTCACAAAGACATGACAAAATGATGAAAAAGGGGCTTTTTTTGATACACGTCAACTAAACAGCAATGGCGGCTTGATATACGTCAAGCCGCCATGCTGTCATATTGAGAAATGTGTCATATTTCTTATGTTTCTTCGGATTTCTGATGCTAGATCAGTTCCAGAATCTTGTCGAGAATCTTTTCTACGGTTGAAGAATCGGTTGCTTCATCGAGTTTCTGGTTGATTTTCTCTTCCAGTTTCTTGCTCACCTTGTCGGCAGCCTGATCCATGGCCTGGTTTGCCTTGTCTTCCAGTTTCTTCTGAACGGAAGCGCCCAGTCCGTCTTCTTCTGAACCATCGTTGCTATTATCGCTTACCGAAGGGGATTCATCGGTTGATGAGCTGGTGGTTTCTTCTATCTGCAGATTGTCGGCACCTTCCAGCGCCTTCACCATATCATCAGCATTCATCGTGTAAACGCTGCCAAGGATTCCGAAGCTTACGGTGTGCTGCTTGCCATTAAACTCAACGGTTCCCTTAGAGCATACGATATAGTTGTGGTATTCGAAGAGCTGGTTCATCACTTCATCAATAGCGCTTCCTGCCATCATCTTGGCAATGGAACGGATGCTTTGGGTGAAGAAGTTGTTATCACTGGTTTCTGTAGCCTTGTCGATAGCCTTGGCTGCCTCAGTCTTTACCTTTTCTTTGTGGGCATCAGGTCCTGGATTGGTTATGGCGAAAACCAGGAAGAGAAGTACGATAAGACCTAAGATGATTTTCCAGAGGGTCTTGCTCGATTTTTTCTTTTCCGGTTCCTGTCTGTAGCCCTGGTTCATTGCTGCGCCGTGCTGAAAGCCTTGCTGGTAAGCTTCCTGCTGTGCCTGCTGGAAACCCTGCTGGTTTGCAGCCTGAAAGTTTGCTGCTTCTGTCCCGTTGTTGCTGGCTGCATCTGCTGATGTTCCTTCTGCATTTTCTTTGTTGGCTGTATTAGCTTTGATTGCTTCTACAGTTTCAAGAACAGTCTTCAGTTCTGCTATTTTCCAAGCTGGAGTCCAGTCTTTCATGCCTTGTGCCCAAACAAGGGTTTCGGGTGTAATAGCCTTCTGGACGAGTTGCTCCAGGCTGAATGGACCCGCTTGTTGTCCGTTATTCTCAATGATAAAATATTCCATCATGTATTCTTTTATATAATATTTTTTTGAAAAGCCAATAAGGAGTTTCTTTCACTCTTCATTGCTTATTAGTGTGTAGCTTTCCACCATGCTGTTTTCTCTCTGCCCTTGATAGCTACGCTGTGCTGGCTAGGGTCGGAGATAGAAAGACCGCAATAATTTTTCACTTTAAAGGTTGTACCTCTATAACTCATTAACATTGTATAAGCTTCATCTGTATGAGCAGCAGCTTTGATTGTGAGTTTCATCTGTGAATTAAATTTGTCTTTCAGAGAGCCGCTTGGAACAAGACTATCTACGTATACGCTCATGTCGTAGAAGAGGTTGGGAGAGAAACCATCCAAAGGCTGTATGGAATCGAGCGGAACGGATGATGAGAGGGTATATTTGCTATTGATTTCCTTCATCACTTGGGCTAGATTATCCATCTGTCTGCAGTCGATGGCCGCCATGTTGCAGAATGGATCGCTACTATTCTTGTAGAAATTGACAACTCCGTTGACAAATCCTGAGTAGTTGGGCGCAGAACTGTTGAGGTAACTCCACATGGTTTTGTATGGAACGCCGGCTCCCATTATTTCGCTACTTGAACTGATCATGAAATTAGTGACATCTTTCAGTTCGTATGCAGTCTCTACATTGCCCATATAGCATGCATCGAAGAGGATGTACTGCATCTTGGTGCCGCTGAGTTTGATTCCTTCGGCTAGGGTAGGAACGTCGAGAGCGTTTTCTTCTAAACTTACGCTTCCGAAGAAACGGGTGACAGGGTTGTTGGGATCGGGACCATACTGTATTCCGCTGAAATTGCCGGTAGCGGTAGGGTAGCTGGTACTTCCTTTCTGAGCAAAACCGGCATTAGGTCTTGCCATATAGGGATAGTGAACCCAATCGCTCTTGTAGGTCCATCCGCAGCCATGAGCTCCGATGATGAGCGAATAATTCAGGGCTTCAGCACGGCGTTTCACCTCATTCAGAATCTCTGCAAATCCTTCTGCTGTAGTATATGTAGCTTCATCGTAAGTCTTCAACGTGTCGCGGATTACGGCTTTCTTATTGCCGTCATACTGAAGATCTATGAGATAGCTCTTCCTGTAATTCTGGCTCATGAAGACCATTACACGCGAATTATTCAAGCCTTTCTTGGCAACAATACCTTCGCAGATACTGTCAACGTTGTTTTCCAAAAAACTTGTGAGACCGGAAGTGTTGGTTCCACCCGTCCAAGGATAGAAGACGAAGATAGTCTGCTTATTGACGCTTTCTACATCAATAGCTTCATCGCCACAACTGGTGAAAGTTGCTGCTAGAGATAGCGTACATATAAATAAGGTGAAAAGCTTCTTGATCATAATTAAAAATGTTGAATGTTGAATGTTGAATGTTGAGTTGCAATCTTGCTAACGAATCAGCTTGACTAATTCAACATTCTACACTCAACATTCAACATTAAATATAATACTATTATTTCTTCTTGAGTTCCTCGATGGTTGCCTTGAGGGCAGCAATCTTCTCAACAGAGTCGCTTTCCTTCTTGCGCTCCAGAGCTACTACCTTCTCAGGTGCGTGAGCTACGAAGTTCTCGTTGCTGAGCTTCTTGCGTACGCCCATCAGGAAGCCTTCCAAGTGCTTGAGCTGAGCCTCTGCCTTCTCAATCTCGGCAGCAACGTCGATCAGGTCGCCCAATGGTACGGCAAACTCGTCGGTACCTACCATGAAGCTTGATGCATCGGCACTCTTCTCAGCGATGACCTCAATCTTATCAAGGTTCGCCATCTTCAGAGTTACGTCGTTGTAAGCCTCGAAATCGTTCTTGCCTACTACCTGGAGAGACAACTGCTCCTTCTGGGCAATGTTCTTCTGGTTGCGAACGGTACGAACACCGGCGATAATCTGCTTCACAGCCTCTATGTCGGCTGCCAACTTCTGCTCCTCGGCTGTAGGTGCAGGAATCTCCAGCTTCTCGCGCATGATGCTCTCGCCATCCTTGCGGTCGTAGATGTGCTGCCACAACTCCTCGGTGATGAATGGCATGAATGGATGCAACATCTTCAGAAGTGCATCGAAGAAACGGAGGGTAGCATCGTAGCTCTTCTGGTCGATAGGCTGGCCGTAAGCTGGCTTCACCATCTCCAGGTACCAGGATGAGAACTCATCCCAGAACAGCTTATATACAGTCATCAATGCCTCAGAGATACGGTAGTCCTTAAACTGCTTCTGCATCTCCTCGTTCACCTCCTTGAGCTTGGCATCAAACCACTTCACGGCGATTTCTGCACTCTTAGGCTGCTCGATATCTGCAGTCTCCCAACCCTTCACGAGGCGGAAGGCATTCCAGATCTTATTGTTGAAGTTACGTCCCTGCTCGCAGAGGCTCTCGTCGAAGAGGATGTCGTTGCCGGCAGGAGCGCTGAGCATCATACCCATACGAACACCATCGGCACCAAACTTGTCAATCAGAACCAATGGGTCAGGTGAGTTACCGAGGCTCTTGCTCATCTTGCGGCCGAGCTTATCGCGAACGATACCTGTGAAATATACGTGCTTGAATGGCATCTTGCCACGATACTCGTAGCCAGCCATGATCATACGTGCTACCCAGAAGAAGATGATATCCGGACCAGTTACGAGGTCGGAAGTAGGGTAGTAGTAGTTGATCTCCTCATTGTCAGGATGCTCGATACCATCAAACAGAGAGATAGGCCACAACCATGAAGAGAACCAGGTGTCGAGGCAGTCGCTCTCCTGCTCAAGATCCTCTGCCTTGATGTTGGCATTCTTCTCCTGAGCGAGTTTCAGAGCCTCCTCTGCAGTCTCAGCTACCACGAAATCCTTCTTGCCGGCATTGTCGAAATAGTAGGCAGGGATGCGGTGACCCCACCAGAGCTGACGGCTGATACACCAGTCCTTGATGTTCTCCAACCAGTGGCGATAGGTGTTCTTGTACTTCTTAGGATAGAACTCGATATCATCGTCCATTACTGGAGGAAGGGCGATGTCAGCAAAGTGCTGCATCTTGAGGAACCACTGTGTAGAGAGCTTTGGCTCGATAGGCACATTGGTACGCTCAGAGAAGCCCACCTTATTATTATAGTCCTCAATCTTCTCCATCAGACCGGCGTTCTGAAGGTCGATGGAAATCTGCTTGCGCACGTCCATGCGGTCCATACCTACATAGAGACCTGCTGCCTCGCTGATGGTACCGTTGTCGTTGAAGATATCGATGGTCTCCAAACCGTGCTTCAAACCGAGGGCGTGGTCGTTGATATCGTGAGCTGGAGTTACCTTCAAGCAACCAGTACCGAACTCGATATCTACGTATGTATCCTCGATGACAGGAATCTCGCGGTTTACGAGAGGAACGATTACGTGCTTACCCTTCAGCCAGGTATTCTTCTTATCCTCTGGGTTGATACACATGGCAGAGTCGCCCATGATGGTCTCAGGACGGGTGGTTGCTACTACTGCATAGTATCCCTTCTCATCCTTGTGTATCACGTTCTCCTCATCCACCTGCTGGCAGTCCTGCTCTACTACATAATACTTCAAGTGGTAGAGCTTAGAGTGCTCGTCCTTGTAGATAACCTCCTCGTCAGAGAGCGCAGTCTGAGCCTTAGGGTCCCAGTTAACCATGCGCACGCCACGATAGATGAGACCCTTCTTGTACAGGTCGCAGAATACGTGGATGACGGCACGAGAGCGGGTCTCGTCCATGGTGAATGCTGTGCGGTCCCAGTCGCAGCTGGCACCGAGTTTGCGGAGCTGCTTGAGGATGATGCCACCATGCTCGTGAGTCCAGTCCCAAGCGTGCTTGAGGAACTCCTCGCGGGTAAGGTCGGTCTTCTTGATGCCCTGCTGAGCGAGGCGGTTAACCACCTTAGCCTCGGTAGCGATACTGGCATGGTCGGTACCTGGTACCCAACATGCGTTCTTGCCCTCCATGCGAGCACGGCGAACGAGAATATCCTGGATAGTATTGTTGAGCATGTGTCCCATGTGGAGCACACCCGTTACGTTTGGTGGAGGGATAACCACTGTATAAGGTTCACGACCATCTGGCTTAGAGCTGAAAAGCTTGTTGTCGAGCCAGTACTGATACCATTTACTTTCCACTGCTTGTGGATCGTATTTACTTGCTAATTCCATTGTTTATATCTAATTTTTATTCTTTTTCTTTCTTTTTCTTTAAAAAACGGTGCAAAGATACTAATTTTTGGGCGAAAAATACTATCTTTGCATCAAAATTATTAATTTTTGCACAAAACGATGGTTAGTAATACAGGAAAAGGACATACGAAAGAAGAAAAACTGGCGGCGTTCAGCCGCTTGCTGGATGTGCAGGACCGTTTGCGCCTGCAGTGTCCATGGGATAAAAAGCAGACATTCGAGAGTCTTCGTCCGAATACGATCGAGGAGACTTTCGAGCTTTGTGACGCCTTGATGAAGCGCGATTACAAAGATATCAAGAAGGAGTTGGGCGATGTGTTGGAGCACGTGATGTTCTATAGCATCATCGGCAGAGAAGACGGCGAGTTCGATATCTGTGATGTTTGCAATCAGGAGGCAGATAAATTGATGTTCCGCCATCCTTTCATCAATTGGAAGGAGGAAGGAAATTGGACGGTTTCGAATCCTGATATGTATATCAACGATGAGGGACAGGTGATATATAGAGAGTCTGAAGAAGCAGAAACCGGGAAGGCTGGAACTGCCAGTTCGGAAGAAACCTTGGCTCTTGGCGGCAGCAAGCCGAAAACTGCTACTTCTGTTGAGAAAACCTGGGAACAGATCAAGCAGCAGGAGAAGGATGGAAATGAGCGGGTGTTGAGCGGTGTCCCTAATTCTCTTCCGTCTCTTATCAAGGCTTATCGCATTCAGGACAAGGCTAGAAATGTAGGCTTCGACTGGAAAGAAAAAGAAGATGTGTGGGACAAAGTGCAGGAGGAACTGGAAGAACTCAAGGTGGAACTGGCTAAAGGCGACAAAGAGAATTCTACCCAGGAATTGGGCGATTTCATCTTCTCTGTAATCAATGCAGCACGTCTCTATAAACTCAATCCGGATAATGCGCTGGAGAAAACCAACCAGAAATTTATCCGCCGTTTCAACTACGTAGAAGATCATAGCTTAAAGCAAGGTAAAAACTTGAAAGATATGAGCTTAGAAGAAATGGATAAACTATGGAATGAAGCAAAACTTCAGGAGAAAAAGGATGATAAATAACGGTGAATCAGATAATCTTATCGACTCATCAATATAATAATAAAAACAAAAGTGTTATGAAGAAATTAGTTTATGTAACAATAGCTTTGGTGGCGCTTTTCGCTGCCAACAGTTGTAAGAACAAAAATAATGTTCCTGTTATCAGTGCAGCAGATTCGGTAGAGGTAGAGGATGCAATGAACGATTCTACCATCTATGGTGTATGCGGTGAGGGAACCTCTATGCATAGCCTGGAGCTGATTTCTGATGATGGTGACACCCTTTCGGTGTTTATTGACGATGAGAATCCTGATGTTGTTCAGGGAGGATTGCTGGCTGGCGACCGTATTGCTCTTATCGGTTATAAGGCAGAGGATGGAGAGATGATGGCCCAGAAGATTATCAACCTGACATCCCTCTTGGGTAAATGGACTTCTCTGGATAAGAATTTTGATATCTTGGAAGGTGGAGAGGTGAAGAATAATGTGAAGGCTGAAACTAATCCTTGGACTAGCTGGAAGATACTCAATGGTAAACTTTTGCTGAATAAGGATACTTTTGCCATTGACAAGTTGGGTTCTGACAGTCTTATGTTGGAGAACACTCAGGGTATCTTTGTTTTCAAGCGCCAAGAGTAAGGTCATCATGTTGAACCTGTAAATTATGATTTAGTTTTGGAACCATTTAAAGTACATATATTGGGGTGTGGCAGTGCTTTGCCCACCCTTCAGCATAGTGCCTCGGCCCAGATTATTGAGATGCGTGGCAAATGCTTTATGATGGATTGTGGAGAGGGTGCCCAGATGCAGTTCCGTCGCACTCATGTTCACTTTGCTAAGATAAATGCTATCTTTATTTCGCATCTTCATGGTGACCATTGCTTTGGCTTGCTGGGACTTCTTTCTACCTTAGGCATGCTGGGCAGAACGGCTAAGTTAAAGGTATATGCGCCAGAAAGTTACGAAGATTTATTTAAGCGTCAGATAGATTTCTTCATGCAGGGAATGGAATATGAAATCGAATTTGTTCCTGTAGATACCGAGAAGTCGCAAGTAGTATATGAAGATCATTCTGTAACCGTAGAAACCGTTCCTCTGCAGCATCGTGTGCCTTGTTGTGGTTACATTTTCAGAGAGAAACCGACATTGCCTCATATCCGTCGTGATATGATAGATTATTACGAGATTCCTGTAAGCCAGATTAATAACATCAAGAATGGAGCTGACTGGACTACGAAGGAGGGGGATGTAATACCTAATGCCAGATTGGTAAAGCCTGCCGCTACTCCCCGCAGTTATGCTTATTGCAGTGATACCCGGTTTGTTCCGGGGTTGGCAGAAAAGGTAAAGGGGGTTACGGTGCTTTATCATGAGAGCACCTATACTTCGGAGAATGAGGACAGGGCTAAACTCTATTATCACAGTACGGCTCGACAGGCAGCAACTATAGCCAGAAATGCGGGTGTAGGCAAACTTCTTCTGGGACATTATAGTGCAAGATATAATAATGAAGAGGTATTGTTGAATGAAGCTAAAGAGGTGTTTACGGAAAGTTATCTTACTCAGGAAGGTAAAGTGTTCTCTATAGAATAATATAGAAATATAAAAAAAATGCCTTGCATCAAAAAAAAAGTTCATTTTTGATGCAAGGTTTTCTCTTTATATCGTTTAATCTTTAAAAAGGATTTGAAATTGGAATCGGAAAAGAAACTCTTAGACGACATCAATAGCGGCAGTCGGGCAGCCATGCACAGATTGTACGAACGCTATGTGGGGTATGCCATGGCCGTAGCGCTGAGGTATGTCCCTATGCGCGATGATGCTGAGGATGTAGTGCAAGATAGTTTTATAAAAGTCTTTTCCGGCATTTCAAAGTTTGAATATCGGGGTGAGGGTGCTCTTCAGGCTTGGCTTTTGCGGATAGTGACAAATGAAGCTGTCAACTTTGTAAGGCAGCAAAAGCGCTTCACTATCGTGGACGAAGTTCCCGATGATATTGAGGATGAAGAGCCTGAAGTAGAAAGTGTTCCGCCTGCAGAACTGACTAGAATGATAGGAGAATTGCCTGATGGGTACAGACTGGTTCTTAACATGTTTGTTTTTGAACAGAAAAGCCATAAAGAAATTGCACAGCTGTTAGGCATCAAAGAAAGCAGTTCTGCTTCACAATATTTGCGGGCGAAAAAGCTGTTGGGCAAAAAGGTGAAAGATTATCTGAGCCAGGCAGATTGTAGTGATAATAAAGAGTTGAATCATATAAATGAGAAAAGTAATGAGTAACGATTGGACAAATAAACTTCGAGATCAGTTGGCAGACTACCAAGAGCCTGTCAGCCACGACATGTGGGCTGAGATAGAACAATCGCTTGCTCAGTCTAAAAAGGTTGGTGATGAGGAAACTGATGTAAAAAAGAGACCACAGACTCGTTATGTTGTCTTGAAAAGATGGTCAGTAGCTGCAGCGATTGCTTTATTGGGAGTAGGAGGCAGTTATGTTTATCTGCATGATGATGAACCGGGACAGGCTAACTTAGCTGTTCAGAGTTCTTTCTCTACAGCACCAGGTTCAAGCAGGACTTCTTCTGCTGTCCGTGCAGAAGCACAATCGGCAGGAAGTAAAAATGCTATCTTGCTTGCTGAAAACAATGCATCTGCACATCAGGTGAATCGCCATTCATCGGGGCGTCAATTGAACCATAGTAAATCTTCTGTCTCTTTCCAGGAGCGGACTGTTGCTGCTGATAATGAAGTAATGCTTGCAGCAGAGGTAGAAATGCCAGAACAGTCTGTTAATGCAGAGGTAAATGGTCGGGAATTATCTGTTTTGCAAAAGCAAAATGAGGATTCTGAAAGACAGATGGCAGTTTCTCCTAATCATGCAACCAAGCCGTTGGAAGCAGATAGTGGGCAGAAGCTTTATGCAGGTAGGGCGCAGGATGGTCATTTTGAACGCAGTTATAAGGACAAGCATGAACAGAACTGGACCATGAACCTGTATGCAGAGAATGTAAGTCTGGGCTCTGGCAGTGATGGAATGTCAAACGGCATGTATGCGTCTTCAGATCCTCTTGCTGGTGGCGGCTTTGCTGATCATGGTGTTTTCCTGGCTGCTGCTTCTCCTTTAAGATATGCAATACCGAAATATGTTGAAGCGAAACATCATGCTCCTTTGGCTATAGGTGCTCAGGTTGGTATCGGACTTGCGCCCCGTTTGTCTTTGAGTACCGGTGTCGTTTATACGCGTGTTGCTTCTGATTTCAAATCTTATGGTGTTTCAGAATTTGATACACATCAGGTTTTGCATTATGTGGGTGTTCCACTTGGTTTAAACTATGAGGTTTGGAGCACGGGAGGCTTTCATGCGTACGTAATGGCGGGTGGAGAAGCCGATTTCAACGTAAAGAATGATACAAAGGTTTCTGGTCATAAAGAGGACGTGAAACGTGATGGCGTTCAGTTCTCGGGTAAGGCTTCGCTTGGTGCACAGTATGATGTTACACCACAAGTGGGCTTCTATATTGAGCCAGGTGCAAAATATTATTTTGATAATGGCAGCGAAATAGAAAATACGTTTAAAGATAAGAAGTGGAATTTTAATCTCCAGTTCGGACTCCGTATTAATCTGAAATAGTGTTTGAGTCCAATTATTAATAAATATATGTACGAACTACATTTCATTTTATAACATTACATACGAGAAAAGGAAAGGGCAGTCTGCGTGATGCATGGCTGCCCTTTATTGTTTCCCGTTTTCTTATTTCTTATTCAATAATTTTTCGCTCATATTGAGAGCGGCCTTTCTGCCGTCTCCCATGGCAAGAATTACTGTGGCTCCTCCTCGTACGATATCGCCGCCAGCGTAGATTTCTTCGATGGAACTCTGCATCTGGTCGTTTACGGCAATGGTGTTCTTCCGGCCGAGTTCCAAACCTTCGATACTCTGTGGAACGAGTGGATTAGGACTTACTCCTACGGCAACAATTACCTGGTCGCACTCCAGCGTGATGGTCTCGCCTGTAGCTTCTGGACGACGACGGCCGCTGGCATCAGGTTCGCCAAGCTTCATCACATCGAGAACTACAGCCTTTACTGCGCCCTTCTCATCTGCCTCATATTCTTTAGGATTGTGCAATGTAAAGAAGTTGATTCCTTCTTCCTTGGCATGCTTCACTTCTTCGAGTCGGGCTGGCATTTCTGCCTCCGAACGGCGATATACCAAGGTTACGTCTGCTCCGAGTCGTTTTGCAGTACGGCAACTGTCCATAGCTGTATTTCCGCCGCCTACAACAACCACCTTCTTACCCAAGTTGATAGGGGTGTCGCTATGAGGATTGGCTGCATCCATCAGGTTTACACGGGTAAGATATTCGTTAGAAGACATGATGTTCAAGGCATTCTCTCCAGGAATATTCATGAAGTTTGGTAGACCCGCACCTGAGCCAACGAAGATTCCCTTGAATCCTTGTTCTTTCAGATCTTTTACGGAAATGGTCTTGCCTACGATGCAGTCTGTAATAAACTTTACGCCCATCTTCTGGAGATTCTCAATCTCTACATCTACGATAGCATTAGGCAAACGGAATTCCGGAATACCATATTTCAATACACCGCCAATCTCGTGAAGCGCTTCGAAAACAGTAACATCGAATCCCTTCTTTGCCATATCGCCTGCAAAACTCAATCCGGAAGGTCCTGAACCAACTACGGCTATCTTGATGCCATTAGGTTCATCGCACTTTGGTACAGAGATGTTGCCACTCTGGCGTTCGTAATCGGCAGCAAAACGCTCCAGGTATCCGATAGCTACAGCAGGCTCGTTCATCTTGAGATGTACGCACTTGCTTTCACATTGCTTTTCCTGTGGACAAACTCGTCCGCAAACGGCAGGTAGGGCAGAGGTGTTCTTTAAAACCTTGGCTGCGGCAAGGAACTGGCCCCGCTCAATATTCTTGATGAAGGAAGGAATGTTGATGCTTACCGGACAACCTTCCATACAGGTAGGCTTAGGACAGTCGAGACAGCGCTTGGCTTCGGTCAAAGCCATTTCCTTGGTTAAACCGATATTTACCTCTTCCGTACGGGTTGTGGCACGATAAAGAGGGTCAAGCTCTGGCATCTTTACGCGCTCTATAGCTGTACGTTCTTTTGCTTTCATCGAAGCGCGTAACTCCTTGCGCCACTCAGCGTTACGGTCGGTCAACTCTTCGATGCTCGCATCTGTAGGTTCTACGTCCATGATTACATCCGTAGTTTCTTTCTTCTTTCCTGCGTCTACAGTTGCAAGGTGCTCTTCGAAGTGTTCCATCTCTTCGCGTTCAACATCCTTGAAAGTGCCCATGCGCTTGAACATCTCGTCCCAATCTACCTGGGCGCCGTCAAATTCAGGACCGTCGATGCAGACAAACTTGGTCTTGCCACCGATGGTCAGGCGGCAGGCACCGCACATACCGGTTCCATCCACCATGATGGTATTGAGCGAAACGTCTGTGGAAAGATTATATTTCTGGGTCAGGAGACAGCAGAACTTCATCATGATAGGAGGACCGATGGCGAAAACCTTATCGATATGCTCCTGATTGATAAACTTCTCGATTCCTACGGTTACAACACCCTTCTCGCCGTAACTTCCGTCATCGGTCATGATGATGAGTTCATCGCTAGATGCACGCACTTCATCTTCCATAATCACGAGGTCTTTGTTCCTACCCGCAATTACGGAAAGGACTCTGTTTCCTGCGGCTTTCAGTGCCTTGATGATAGGGAGCATAGGAGCTACGCCTACACCACCTCCGGCACAAATGACTGTTCCGAAGTTCTCGATATGTGTAGGATTTCCAAGTGGTCCCACCACATCGTGAATCTCATCGCCTTCATTCAATGCACAGAGTTTGGTAGATGAAAGACCTACCTTCTGTACAACCAGCGTGATGGTTCCTTTCTCAATGTCAGCATCTGCGATGGTCAGCGGCATGCGCTCGCTGTTGTTGTCTACACGGATGATAACAAAGTTACCTGCCTTTCGGCTCTTGGCTATAAGCGGTGCTTCTACATCGAAGCGGAATACTTTCTCTGAGTATTGTACTTTCTTGATAATCTTGTTCATGGGCTATTAAAATTCTTAATGCTGATATATTAATATTTCTGGTTAGCTGTTTAGAGTTTGCTTCATGGTACATAAAAATGCAAAAGGATAACATCGGCTACCTTTGTGGCAGTCGAAGTTATCCTCGTACAATATATGTTATTTTTGTTTTTCGAATGTTTTGTATAATCGAGAAAAACTGAAAGTCTTACCGATACTTCAAATTAATCGAAATTTTTGTCATCAAGCATCTCGAAACCGCAATATGGAACCAATACCTTAGGTACGCGGATTCCTTCTGGGGTCTGATTGTTCTCCAAGATGGTTGCTACGATACGTGGCAAGGCAAGTGCTGAACCATTCAATGTGTGGCAAAGTTCAATCTTCTTGTCATCTGTATGGCGATAGCGGCAGTGGAGACGGTTAGCCTGATAGCTCTCGAAGTTAGATACTGATGAAACTTCCAACCAGCGGCCCTGTGCAGCACTCCATGTCTCGAAGTCGTAGCAGATAGAAGAGGTGAAGCTCATATCACCACCGCAGAGACGGAGGATATGGTATGGCAATTCCAACTTCTTCAAAAGACCTTCAACATGGTCGAGCATCTCGTTCAAACTCTCGTAAGAGTGACCTGGCTTATCGATGCGAACAATCTCTACCTTGTCGAACTGGTGCAGGCGGTTCAAACCGCGAACGTCCTTACCATAGCTACCTGCTTCACGACGGAAACAAGCTGAGTAAGCACAACGCTTGATAGGGAGATCTTTCTCATCAAGAATAACATCGCGGAAGATGTTGGTTACAGGAACCTCAGCAGTAGGGATGAGGAAGAGATTATCCAGATTAGCATGATACATCTGACCTTCCTTGTCAGGCAACTGACCGGTACCACGACCAGAGTCCTCGTTTACTACGTAAGGAGGCTGAATCTCCAGATATCCGCTCTTGCGAGCCTCATCGAGGAAGAATGCCTCAAGCGCACGCTGGAAACGAGCCATCTTACCGATATATACAGGGAAACCTGCGCCAGTAATCTTAACGCCGAGGTCGAAGTCTACAAGATTATACTTCTTCAAGAGATCCCAATGGCAGAGAGCATCCTCGCCGAGGTTTGGCTTTTCGCCGCCTTCTTTCACAACAACGTTGTCGGCTGCGTCCTTACCTTCAGGAACCTGCTCGCAAGGGATGTTAGGAATTTCGAGCAACTGGTTGGTCATATCGTTCTGTGCTTTCTCCATGATCTCTTCAAGAGCCTTAGCGTCTGCCTTGAGCATAGCTACCTGAGCCTTTGCGCTCTCAGCTTCCTCTTTCTTACCTTCCTTCATAAGGGCACCAATCTGCTTAGCATACTGGTTAGCCTGCTGCTTGTTGTTATCCAACTTCTGCTGAGCTTCACGACGAATCTTGTCGTACTCCAAAACTTTCTCTACGGCCTCACGAGCATTTGGAAAATGCTTCTTTTCGAGACCCTTAACTACACGTTCAGTTTCCTCACTGATAAGTTTAAGTGTAAGCATAAAATGTCTTTTAATTAAATAATTTACTATTTGTAGGCAAAAGTACAAAAAATATTTGTGATAGCGTAAAAAATTGCTGACTTTTTTACAGGGAAGGGTAGAATTAAAGTTTTTTTGTTGTTTTACAGGGTTAAGGAGCTTAGAGAAAGGGGGTGTGGTGTAATCCGTGCCTAAAAACTTATATAAACGAAGAAAGCCTGCTCTAGGTATGAGCAGGCTTCTATGTTGTTTGTTTGGAATAGTTTTTTCTAAAACTTTAAAAATTAAGCGTCAGCTTTTTTGGTCTTCTCAGCGTAAACCTCTGGAGAGAGAACAGAAACTGTACTCTTGTCCTTGCGGCCCTTGTGGAAGTAAACGATACCATCTGCCAAAGCATACAATGTATCATCCTTACCCTGAGCTACATTCTCACCTGGGAAGTGCTTGTTACCACGCTGGCGAACGATGATGTTACCTGCGATGATGCTCTGACCACCCCAGATCTTAACGCCTAATCTTTGTGAAGCTGATTCACGGCCGTTCTTAGAACTACCAACACCTTTCTTATGTGCCATTTTCTAATTCCTCCTAATTTTAAGCGATTACAGATTTGATTGATACTTCAGTGAACTGAGCACGATGACCGTTCTTCTTGCGATAGTCCTTGCGGCGCTTCATCTTGAAGACGATTACCTTGTCACCCTTTACGAGTGGGTTCACTACTTCTACTACTACTTTTGCACCCTCTACAGCTGGTGCACCGACAGTGATTGAGCCGTCTTTGTCAACGAGCAAAACCTTGTCGAACTCAACAGTCTGACCTGCCTCAACATCCTTGATGTGATGTACGAAGAGCTTCTTGCCCTCCTCAGCCTTGAACTGCTGACCGTTAATTTCTACAATTGCGTACATTAAATTAATTATATAAACGGGTTTCTTCGGGAGGCGTCCTGCATTGTGCCGGATCTTCTTTGAGCCCCTTCGAACTAAACTTTTCTGTAACATTTGCCCAATCCATGAGCATTCGGGGTGCAAAATTACAAATTATCTTTGATATGAACAAAATGTTGGGGAAATAAAGATTGCTTTTTAGAAAGATTTAACAGAAAAGCCTGTTTTTTATAAGAATACCGATTATTTGCTACCAGATAAGGGACTCGTGAATAGTATAATGTTCTTTATTGGGTTCAATAATATACTTCCTTAGGCTCAATGATACGTCTCCTCTGGTTCAATGATATACTTCCTCTGGTTCAATGATATGTCTCCTCTGGTTCAATGATATGTCTTCTTAGGTTTAAGGATACGACTTCTCAGGTTCAAGAAGATACCTTCGTTAAAGTTATGACTAGTGTCAGCAGCTCTGCTGAGCCTAGTCAGCAGGTCTGCTCACTATAGTCGACAGGTCTGCTGACTGCAGTCAGCAAGTCTTCCGACTCAAGTGATATTACCTTTTAATTGTATACTTTCTTCTTGGGAACAATATATGCTATATGCTATTTGATGGAGGAGGTGTATAAAAAGAAAAAAGCGATGACCTTCACAGGCTACCGCTCCAAATCTTCAATAGGTATTAGTTTCCATTAAGGTAAAAAGATTGTTTTCAGGATAACTGGCTGCAAAGATACACGATTTTTTTCAAATCACCAAATATTTATTTGATTATTTTTGTCGTAATTTAATTGTGTGGGCGCACAAGGGCATAAATTAACTTATTTTAGTAAGAAAAACTGTGTAATCGATTGCAATTCTGTTTTCTTTTTGTTTTTGTTTAGATATCTTCAAAAGTATAAAGAGACGAACTTTCGAGACGAGTAGTGAAGTAGAGAAAATAAAAACAGGTTGGCGCAGAAGCGCCAACCTGTTTATGGAAAATACTATTATCTTATTCTGTTTGTTCGAATCAGGAAAAAGAAGTGATTACTTCTGCTTCTTGATTTTCTCTACGTAAGCATCAATGACAGCTACTGCTGTGATGTTTACGATATCCTGTACACTACTTTCTGAGTCAGTGAAGTGGATAGGCTTATTCAATCCCATCTGGATAGGGCCGATAATCTCTGCTTCAGGATTCAAACCCTGGAGAAGTTTGTATGCACCATTGGCGCTACTCAAGTTAGGGAACACCAAAGTGTTGACGTCTTTGCCCTTGAGGCGGGAGAATGGGTACTTCTCGTCGCGCAGATCCTTGTTGAGTGCATAGTTTACTTGCATCTCACCATCGATAGCAAGTTCTGGGAACTCCTTCTGCATCTCAGCAACGGCTTTCTTTACCTTAACAGGTGAGCCAATATTGTCTGTACCGAAGTTAGAGTAGCTTAACATGGCCATAACCGGCTCTTCGTTGAAGAACTTCACTGTACCTGCAGACAACTTGGCAACATCGATCAGCACATCTTCGTCTGGGTGGCGGTTGATGAGCGTATCTGCGATATAATAAATACCTTTCTGGGTGTTAAGGATATGCATGGTACCGAAAGTCTTATATGGCTCACGGATTCCAATTACATCTTTTGCCACCTTAATAGTATTGCTGTACTTTGTGTAAAGACCAGTGATGAATGCGTCAGCGTCACCCTGTTCTACCATTGACATACCGAAGTAGTTGCGCTCGTACATTTTATCATAAGCTTCCTCGAAGCTGTAGCCCTCGCGAGCACGCTTCTCTGCCAGATGCTTGGCAAACTTAGCACGGCGGCCCTGTTCGTTATCGGCACGCATATCTACAATCTCAATATCTGAAAGGTCAAGTTTCAAACGGCTAGCAACACGGTTCAGACGGTCAGGGTTACCCAACAGGATTGGCTGGCAGATACCCTCTTGCTTTGCCTGGACTGCAGCCTTCAGCATAGTTGGGTTGCCACCTTCAGCGAATACTACACGCTGTGGGTGAAGGCGCGCTGTATCGTTGAGCTTGCGGGTCAGTTTGGTCTCCTGACCAAGCAGCTGGCGCAAATCCTGCTTGTACTTCTCCCAGTCTGTGATAGGGGTGCGAGCCACACCACTTTCCATTGCAGCCTTAGCTACGGCAGCAGAAACTTCTGTAATCAAACGTGGATCTACAGGTTTCGGAATGAAGTATTTAGGACCGAATGTTAGGTCGTTAACGTGGTAAACATCGTTTACTACATCAGGAACCGGCTGCTTAGCCAAATCGGCAATTGCATAAACAGCAGCCATCTTCATTTCTTCGTTGATAGCACGGGCGTGAACATCGAGTGCACCACGGAAGATGTATGGGAAACCGATTACATTGTTAATCTGGTTAGGATAATCTGAACGGCCAGTTGACATCAATACGTCAGGGCGGCTGTCCATAGCGTCCTCGTAGCTGATCTCAGGTACTGGATTAGCAAGAGCGAAAACGATAGGGTTGTCTGCCATAGAGCGAATCATATCCTTGGAGAGCACGTTACCCTTGCTGAGTCCTACGAATACATCGGCGCCTTTCACAGCCTCTTCGAGTGTATGGACATCGCGGCGGTCTGTTGCAAAGAGCTTTTTCTGCTCTGTCAGATTTTCGCGGTCGCTGGTAATGACACCCTTAGAGTCGAGCATAATGATGTTCTTTACCTGTGCACCGAGCGCTACGTAGAGTTTTGTACAGCTGATAGCAGCTGCACCAGCACCATTTACGACAATCTTCACATCGGCAATGTTCTTGCCAGCTACCTCAAGAGCGTTCTTCAAACCTGCTGCGGAGATGATAGCAGTACCATGCTGGTCATCGTGCATTACAGGGATATCGAGAGTTCTTTTCAGGCGTTCCTCGATGTAGAAACATTGAGGTGCCTTGATGTCCTCCAAGTTGATTCCACCAAATGTAGGAGCGATTTTCTCTACGGTTTCACAGAACTTTTCTGGGTCTTTTTCATCGATTTCAATATCGAAGACATCCACACCACCGTAAATCTTGAAAAGCAATCCCTTACCTTCCATCACTGGCTTTCCGCTCATGGCACCGATATCGCCAAGTCCGAGCACTGCTGTACCATTACTGATAACAGCAACCAGGTTACCCTTGTCAGTATACTTGTATGCATCGTCTGGGTTCTGCTGAATCTCAAGACATGGGAATGCCACGCCAGGAGAATAAGCAAGGCTCAGATCCGTTTGTGTGTGATAAGGTTTTGTTGGCTTAACCTCAATCTTGCCAGGACGGCCAGTCTCGTGATAACTTAAAGCCGCCTCTTTTGTAATTTTTACCATAACAATATATTGGTTTAAAGTTTATTTTTCTTTCATATTCGTGGATTTTACGTACGAAATTTAAAAGTTTGTGCAAAGGTACAAAAAAACTTAGTAAAAAAGAATGGTTTTTTGATTTTTTTTGTATCTTTGCACAAAAATAGTCTTCAAACAAGTAAAATGGCAGAAATCAATCAATATAGACAAGAACTGAAAGACAGAATCATCTCTTATGCGATGCCTGAATTCTATAAGCGTGGGGTAAAAGCTGTCAAGATGGATGAAATCTCACAGGGACTTCATGTATCTAAGAGAACTGTGTACGAGATTTTTGGTGACAAAGAAGAATTGTTGCTTGCTGGTATGATGCGTCAGCTAGAAGAAAATCGTTCGAAGTTAGAGAATTTCGCCAAGACCCAAGCGAAGAATGTGATAGATATTATCAGCTATGTCTATAAATTGCAGATGGAGCGCAATGGGATGGTGGGCGTTCTTTTTTATGAGGAGGTTCATAAGATGCCTCGTGTAGTGAAATTCTTCCAGGAAAATCATGCTCATGAACGGGAGGAGAGTGTGCGTTTCTTTGAGGCTGGTGTCAAGGAGGGGCTTTTCCGTAAGGATGTAGACTTCAATGTTGTTATGGACATAGGACATGTGATGATGGAGGAAATCATGCATCATCAGCTCTATCGTGTTCATTCGATGCAGGAGATATACGACAATTATATTTTGTGCCTGATTCGTGGATTCTGTACAGAGCGCGGCTTGGAGCAGCTTGACCGTGCTTTGAAAGAGTAGAGGCGTTGGCTTTCATATACAAAATGTACTTTTTGAGCGTATGTGTAATTACGCTTAAAAAGAGAAAGAGGTTTCGGAGATGCTTTATATAGGCTCACGGAACCTCTTTTTCTTAATCCTTGTATAGCCAGTGGAGGAGCAGGTTTATAACTTTTGGATAGAAGCGGAACCAGCGAAACTTGGTAACAGGTTTGCCTCCGAAACCGAGAATGAATTCACGGTAGAGATTACTCTTAAGCGGAAGTCCTGCGTCCATAAAGTGGAGGTGTTGGGCATCCTGCTCCTGTGCATCAGAGAGTGCTTGCCAGATGGTCATTGTGTCCGGATGCAGATGGATGTAAGTCTTTCTCTTGAATGCAGAAAACCAAAGAAAGGCATTGCCTTGGTTGTAGATGCAGGTATAGCCGCCAATCACTTTGTCCTTATAGGTGATGATGACGTTTCTGGCATTACTACTTGTACTCAGTTTCTGAAAGAATGTTTCGTCAGGAACATAACGGCGAAGTTTCAGCCGATAATAATTTTTGAGCAACTGGTGATAACGATGGATGTCTTCGGGTGAAGTTGCCTCTCTACAACTTATTCCCTTTTTTTTCATTTTTTCAATCATAGCAATTTGTTTGTCTGAGAGTCGCTCTTGGGGAAGTTTGCTGTGTAGGGAGTTATGTATCTCTTGCCAGGCAATAGGTACATAGCCCAATTTTCTGAATTCCCGGTAACCCAGCATCTTTTTGCTCATTCGGGAGAACTCGATGTAAAAGCAGAGTCGTTTGTGTAAGTGGATAGTTAGGCTGCGGAGTAACAATGGGAAAATAGCATTCTGTTCAGCATCGGGTGCATAAAATCCCTCTCCATACGCGTGCGCGTGCGTATATAAATAAGGTGGAAATAAAGATTTGCGGTGATAGAGGATGACGAGCATTTGTCCTACCACCTTGTTCTCCTGTGTGGCGACAGCCATAAAAGGGGTTATGCCGGGTGTTTTTTCAAGAATCTGAAAAAGCTCCAAGCTATGAAAAAAGTCGCCTTCCAATAAATGCGGCATTTCTTCCAGTTTACCATATATTTCTACATCATATTTTCTCACGAAGGCAAAAATAATAAATTTATCATAAAAAAGCAAGAAAAAGGGCTCCTCTATCGTTATTTTTTAGTATTTTTGCATAAAAAGTAGAACTTTAAACAAAATTACGTATGAAAATAGTGTTTATTGGGGCAGGTAATCTTGCTACCAATCTTGCGCTCGAAATATCGCAATCAGAACATCAGATTGTGCAAGTTTTCAGTAGAACTAGGGAGTCGGCCTCTCTATTGGCCGAGAAGGTGAATTGTGAGCCTGTCAATGAGATGAGTAAGGTGGTCTGTGATGCAGATTTGTACATAGTTTCAGTGAAGGATGATGCGCTTGAAATGCTTATTCCTGAACTGTGCAAAGGAAGAGAAGATAAGATGTTTGTTCATACAGCTGGTTCCATGCCGATGGATGTTTTCAAAGATTATGCCCGTCATTATGGCGTATTTTATCCGATGCAGACATTTACGAAAGATAAAAAGGTTGCATTCGAAAATATTCCTATTTTCATTGAGGGATGTGGTGCTTTCGAAACTTCTTTCCTTAAGAGGTTGGCAGAACAGATTTCTCGTAGTGTCTATGAATTGGATTCTGATAATCGTAAGTATCTGCACCTGTCAGCTGTTTTTGCTTGTAATTTTGCGAATCATTGCGTAGCTGTAGGCCAGCAGATTCTCGAAAATCATCATATTCCTGGCAGTGTTCTCCGTCCTCTGGTTATGGAAACTATGGACAAGGCTTCTTCGCATTCGGCAGCTGAAGTGCAGACAGGACCGGCTATTCGCGATGATCGGAACGTAATGGAGAAACAAATGCAACTTCTTGAAAAACAGCCAGAACTACAGCAGATTTATGAAATGATGAGCAAAAGTATATTCAACTTCAAGAAATAAAACGGTTGTCGGTTTAAGTTTGCAGTTAGTAATTTAAGTTCTAGAAACAGAAATAAATATGATAAATTACGATTTAAATAAGATAAAAGCAATCATCTTTGATGTTGATGGAGTACTGTCAAGACAGACCATCACGCTTTCCAGTGCCGGCGAACCTTTGCGTACTGTTAATATCAAAGATGGCTATGCCATTCAGTTGGCTCAGAAGAAAGGTGTTCGTATCGTAATTCTGACAGGCGGTAATTCTCATGCCATACAGGTACGCTATGAAAATCTTGGTGTAGAGGATATCTTTATGGGGTGTTCTGTAAAGATAAAGACTTATGAGGAGTTCAAGCAGAAATACTCAATTACAGATGAGGAAATAATATATGTAGGTGATGATATTCCTGATTATGAGATAATGCGTCGTTGCGGATGTCCATGTTGCCCAGCAGATGCATGCTCCGATATTAAAGAAATTTCTACTTATATCTCGGCTTGTAACGGAGGTGATGGTGTGGGACGTGACGTCGTAGAACAGGTACTGAGAGCCAAGGGTTTATGGCTTTCAGATGCTAAGGCGTTTGGCTGGTAGTATTTAGTTAATAGTTGAAAGTTGATAGTTTATAGTAGAAAGTTTGCAACTGAATTTTAATCATAAAGTTCAAAGTAATAAGGTTTAAAATAGATGAATTATAAGATCATTTTGGCGAGTAATTCGCCTCGTCGCAAGGAACTTCTGGCAGGTTTGGATATTCCTTTTGAGGTGAAGGTGATTAGTGGTATTGATGAAAGTTATCCTGCTGACCTCGATGCTTATCAGGTGGCAGAATTCATCTGCAAGAAAAAGGCTGAGGCTTACCGTCCGCTTTTGAACGGAAATAATAGTGTTGAAGAGTTGGACGAGTCAGAAACTTTGATTCTTACAGCAGATACGGTTGTGATTGCGCCAACAGCTGGCGAACAGAATGATCTGGAAGGAAAGGGAGTCATTCTCGGGAAGCCTCGTGATGCTGAAGATGCCAGACGAATGCTGAAGATGTTGAGCGGAAAGACGCATCATGTAGTTACAGGTGTTTGTCTTACTACCCAGCATAAGCAGCGTTCCTTTTCAGTAACAACAGAAGTGACGTTCAAACCGCTTTCTGATGATGAAATCAGTTATTATATAAATCATTATCAGCCGTTTGACAAAGCTGGCGCCTATGGTATTCAGGAATGGATTGGCTACATAGGTTGTACGGGGTTGAAGGGGAGTTATTTTAATGTGATGGGGCTTCCGGTTCAGCGTATCTATGAGGAATTGAGGCGAATTTAGATTTTTTAAAATTAAATATTGTTCTATGTCGTAGATAATGAGTATCTTTGTGCGTTTTATGTAACTAACAAGGATTATGAGTGAAGAAATTTTAGCAAAAGCTCATGAGGTTTTGGACAATTATATGGAGAGCAATCATCACCGGCGCACTCCGGAGCGTTCCACTATCCTCGACACCATTTATTCTATGGGAGAGCATTTCTCGATAGAAGATTTGGGCAGAGAGCTACTGAAAAAGAATTTTCGCGTAAGCAGGGCTACGCTTTATAACACATTGCATCTGTTCCTGGAACTGAGGCTTGTGGTAAAGCACAGTCTGGCAGACGGCACCAAGTATGAGGCCAGTTATAGCGAGGACAATCATGTGCATCAGGTTTGCACGATTTGTGGCAAGGTAACCGAAATTGTAGCACCGCAGGTTACGGCTGCTGTGAAGGATATCAGGATGCAGCGCTTTCGTAAAGATGCTTATGCTCTTTACATCTATGGCGTATGCAGCGGCTGTCAAAGCAAGATGACTCGCAAACGCAAAAAAGAATAAGTATCAAGATAAAAAGATAAAAAATGAACACAGGTAAAGTAGATGTCCTGCTGGGTTTGCAGTGGGGCGATGAAGGTAAAGGTAAGGTGGTTGACGTGTTGACCCCTAAGTATGATGTCATTGCTCGTTTCCAGGGTGGTCCTAATGCTGGACATACATTGGAGTTTGAGGGCGAGAAGTATGTGCTTCGCTCTATCCCTTCTGGTATTTTCCAGGGTGGTAAGGTGAACATCATCGGCAATGGCGTGGTTTTGGCTCCAGACCTCTTTATGGGTGAGGCTAAGGATCTTGAGAAGAGCGGTCATGATTTGAAGAGCCGTCTTTACATCTCTAAGAAGGCACATCTCATCATGCCTACTCACCGTGTACTCGATGCTGCTATCGAGGCTTCTAAGGGAAAGAACAAGGTAGGTACTACTGGTAAGGGTATCGGTCCTACTTATACTGACAAGGTTAGCCGTACCGGTCTTCGCGTAGGCGATATCCTTGACAATTTCGAGGAGAAGTATGCTGCTCACAAGGCTGCTCATCTCAAAACCATCGCAAGTCTCGGTTATACCGACTTCGATATTACAGAGGTTGAGAAGACCTGGATGGAGGGCATCGAATACTTGAAGCAGTTCAAACTTATTGATAGCGAGGTAGAAATCAATAAGGTGCTCCGTTCTGGCAAGGATATCCTCTGCGAGGGTGCTCAGGGTACTATGCTCGATGTTGATTTCGGTTCTTATCCATTCGTTACTTCTTCTAATACCATCTGTGCAGGTGCTTGCACCGGTTTAGGTGTCGGTCCTAACCGTATCGGCAATGTTTATGGTATCATGAAGGCTTACTGTACACGTGTTGGTGCAGGTCCATTCCCTACAGAGCTCTTCGATGAGACAGGTGCTAAGATCCGTGAACTCGGTCATGAGTATGGTGCTGTTACTGGTCGTGAGCGTCGTTGTGGCTGGTGCGACCTCGTACAGCTCAAGTATTCTGTCATGGTGGACGGTGTTACTGAGCTTATCATGATGAAGAGTGATGTGCTCGATGGCTTCGATACCGTTAAGGCTTGCGTGGCATATAAGTTGAAGGATGGTTCTGTTACAACAGATTTCCCATACGAAATCGATGATGTTGAACCAGTTTACAAGGAGTTCAAGGGCTGGAAGACAGATATGACTAAGTTCACATCTGAAGATCAGTTCCCACAGGAGTTCAAGGATTATATTGCTTTCATAGAAGAGTTCCTTGAGACTAAGATCGGTATCATTTCTATCGGTCCAGACCGTGCTCAGACTATTGTACGCAAGTAAATTATATAGTGTTTAATGTTTAGTGTTTAATGTTTACTTTGAGGGGTTTACATGGCGCTAGACATTAAACATTTAACATTCATATTAAACATTAATAAATGGCTCAGAAACCAAGTATACCAAAGGGCACGAGAGATTTTGGTCCTGTTGAGATGGCGAAACGCAACTACATCTTCAACACCATCAAGGAAGTGTATGCTCTTTATGGATTCCAGCAGATTGAAACCCCTGCCATGGAAACCCTTCAGACTTTGATGGGCAAGTATGGTGAAGAGGGTGATAAACTGCTTTTTAAGATATTGAATTCAGGCGACTATATGAATAAGGTGAGCGATGAGGATATTCATTCTCTCGGATCACTTAAATTAGCAGCGAAACTTTGTGAGAAGGGTCTTCGTTATGACCTGACTGTTCCTTTCGCACGTTACGTTGTGCAGCACCGCGAGGAGTTGCAGATGCCTTTCAAACGTTATCAGATTCAGCCAGTATGGCGTGCAGACCGCCCTCAGAAAGGACGTTACCGTGAGTTCTATCAGTGTGATGCTGATGTGGTTGGCTCTGATTCTCTCCTGAACGAGGTCGAATTGATGCAGATTGTTGATACCGTGTTCACCAAGTTTGGTGTTCGTGTATGCATCAAGATTAATAACCGCAAGATTCTTACCGGTATTGCAGAGGTTATCGGCGAGGCTGAGAAGATTGTAGATATCACAGTAGCCATCGATAAGCTTGATAAAATCGGACTTGACAATGTAAACGAAGAGTTGCGCAGTGACGGCATTTCTGAAGATGCCATTGAGAAGTTGCAGCCAATCATCTCATTGTCAGGAACTAATGATGAGAAACTTGAAGTGATAGCGAAGGTTCTCGAAGGTTCAGAAGTTGGTTTAAAGGGTGTAGAGGAAACCAAGTTTATCCTCGATACCTTGAAGACTCTTGGCTTGAACAACGAGATAGAACTGGATCTCACTCTGGCTCGTGGCTTGAACTATTATACAGGTGCAATCTTCGAGGTGAAAGCGCTTGATACTCCAATGGGAAGTATTACAGGTGGTGGTCGTTACGACAACCTCACCGGCATTTTCGGTTTGCCAGGTTTGAGCGGTGTTGGTATCAGTTTTGGTGCTGACCGTATTTATGATGTGTTAGGTGCGCTCGACCTTTATCCGAAGGAGGCAGTAAATGCTACTCAGATACTGTTTATCAACTTCGGTGAAAAGGAGACAGCTTACTGCCTGCCTATAGTAAGTGCAGCTCGTGCAGCCGGTATCCGTACCGAAATCTTCCCTGATAAGGCGAAGATGAAGAAGCAGATGAGCTATGCCAATGCCAAGAATATTCCGTTTGTGGTGCTTGCAGGTGAGAATGAGATGGCTCAGGGCAAGGTTACGCTTAAGAATATGGAAACTGGCGAACAAACCTTGGTTACTGCCGAGGAATTGATAGCCAAAGTAAATAAATAATACTCTCTTTCTCGTCCTCTCGTGCTTGTATATGTGAATATGCAGTGCGGCAGGGCGAGAGCTTTTTATGTGTTAGCGTGTATGCCTAACTATAATTTTAGTAACTTCTAAAAACTACAGACAAATGAAAAAAATAAAAGCTATTTTATGTGTATTCATACTGGCGTTGCTGATGACATCCAGCACAAAGACAACAACGATTTTCGTAATCGGTGATTCTACTGCTGCCGAGAAAGCCGGTTTTAGAAATAGTCCAGAGCGAGGATGGGGGATGGTATTGCAAGGCTTTTTTGATGACAAGGTGATTGTTGACAATCATGCTGTTAATGGTCGTTCTTCTTTGAGCTTTATCAATGAAGGAAGATGGAAAAAGGTTTTGGATAGAATAAAGCCAGGTGATTATGTGTTTATCCAGTTTGGGCATAACGATGAGAAGTCAATGCCTGACCGTCATACTGATCCGGGATCTACTTTTGATGCAAACCTTGCCAGATATGTAAATGAGACCCGTGCCAAGGGTGGCATTCCTGTACTGTTCAATGCGGTGGTTCGTCGCTGCTACTATTCTGCAGAATTGAAGAATGATGATGACGAGAAGCTTCGCAATAAAGTATATGATGGAAAGGAGCAGATTAATAGCGATACGCTTATCGACACCCACGGAGCTTATGTGATAGCTCCCCGCAATGTAGCAAAGCAGCTGAATGTTCCGTTTGTTGATGCTACCAAGATTACCCACGATATAGAAACGGGCATGGGTATTGAAGGTAGCCGTAAATTACATATGTGGTTTATGCCTGGCGAGAATCCGCAGGTTCCTAAGGGTAAGAAAGATAATACCCATTATAATGTATATGGTGCACGTGTGGTTGCCGGTGCGCTTGCTGATGCTGTAGCTGAGCAGGTGCCAGCGCTGAAGTCTCATGTCTGCCATTATGATTATGTAGTCTCTGCAGAAGGTCGAGGCAATTTCATGGATTTGCAGAAGGCTATAGATGCGGTTCCTGTAGGCAAGAAGGCTGTTATCCGTATTTTGGGTGGTGAATGGAAGAAGCCAATCATCGCAAAAGGCAAGAAGATTAAGTTTGTAAAGTCATTTGGTGCTAAAATCAAATAGTAACAGGCTTTTTTAAAACTCCCGATATCTTTGAAATTACATGGCGATGTAGAAGTCTGTGCGTCGTGACATAGAACAAAATGCATCGCCATGTAGTAAACCTATACATAAAAGGAGTACTTTCACAAGCACTCCTTTTCATATTATACAAAAACATTATGAATTATTTCTATTAGCGAACAAGATTTTAATTTCTATCTTTGTCTCAATTATCTAAAAGTTTCAAACGTTCACCAGAATTGCTTTTGGCAAGGGGCAATTCCTACTCATAGGATAACCTCAGTTCTGATGTTTATCATTTACGGTTGCAAAGGTACGAAGATTTTTATAATTGTGCAATACCTAAAAATGGGGGTTTTGATGAATACCTAGAAATGAGGAATGAAAATGGGGGAGAGTAGATATGAAAAAAGGAAGTCCTTATTGAAGAACTTCCTTTTTTTATGAGGTGTCTAGCGGAGTCGAACCGCTCTACACGGTTTTGCAGACCGTTACCTAACCGCTCGGTTAAGACACCTTGTGTAGAACAATCATTTCTGATTTGCGAGTGCAAAGGTACTACTTTTTATTGGTTCTACCAAATTTTTATGCAACTTTTTTAATTAAAACAATCACTTTCTTTGTATCTTGCTCATAATGAACGGGTTCTGAAATGCTTTAATTTTTGTCTGGTTTCCTCGCTGCATGACAGTAAAAGTAGTTTTAGCAGCTCTTTTATGAGAGCTACTCTTGTTCTTTCCGCTGAGTAGCCTCTTTCTTTTTATTCTTTTGGCATTTCTCAACGAACGGGCAACCTGAACATTGATAGTTTTTACACTCTCGTGCTTGTTTGATGGAGCGGTAGATACAAATGGCGGCATACGTGATGCATGCCGCCAATATGATTGCTATGATGATATACTGTATCATAAGCATAGGTAAATTAACATAAAACTAACCTACGGCGTTATAACCATTGGTTGAGTTTTTGCGCATGATGTCGCGGATGTTCATCTCCTTGAAACCCTCTGCGCGTTTCTGCTCTTCAAGCTCTTTCTCTTCCTCGATGTCCTTTTCTGAACGGGTGAAAGTGAAAGCCTTGTACTTAAATTCTGCAATCGCCCAACCTACGAGGCCCATAGCGATTAATGCAACAAATCCAATTAATGCGTTCATTTCTCTTTATATTATAATAATGTATAAACTGAATTAATAATCATCGTCGGCTACGTCTTCTGCATCATCAAGACCGAGGTTCTCCGGGTCTTCGAAGGTAGTACGGTAGCTTTCCTCAGTAAGCTTGTCGTCATCGAATGCATCGTCATCCTCATCTGGATCGTTGTAGTGATCCTCGATTTCAGGTGCATCCTCGTCTTCATCCTCGTCTGGGTCGAGCAGGTCGTCGTTGCGTTTCAAATCATTCTCATCTTCGAATCTCATGCGAACCTTTTCTACCTTTGGCTTCTCCTTGGCAAAGATAGCTTCAACCCAAGAACCTTTTGGTACTACGAGCACTTCGTAGTCATCGGCGAGTTTCTTCTCGTACAGACCTCCTGGCTTTTTCAGGCGGTCAGCAGGAAGAGTAGTTGTGCTGATGTCGAAATTACTTTCGATGATGTCCTGGATGCTCTGAGGCAGACTCTCCCAGCCACCACCAAAGTTGCGCTCCAAGAGTTCGATGAGCTTATTGGCGGTGATGTGACTTACATTTTCGTAAGTAAGATCGGTAACACGCATGATAGGGCGCTTTTTGATGGCATACTTTTCTTTCTTGTCGTTGATACGGAAAGTGCCAATCTTAAAGCCGCGTGCCATCAGTTTGTCAATCACTTCAGGACGGTCTACCGTCACTGGTTCCATTTCGAATGCGCTGCGGATCACTGCGATATACTTGTTCTGGTAATCCTTGAGGTCAGCATCCTTTTCAGCTGCTTCCCAAAGACGGAACACATCGTTCTCCTGCAATTCCCAAATGCTACTTTTAGTAACATTCTTCAGTGTTAATATTTTATCTTTATTCATCTTCAATTATGTTTGTGTGTGCAAAAGTAAGTACTTCTTTTTATATATCCAAATTTTCTTGCTGTTTTTTTGTGTTTTTGGTCACTTTTTTATTTGGAATTCGATTTTTTTCATTACCTTTGCACGTACTATGAGTGAACCGTTAGCTGAAAGAATGAGACCTCACACGCTTGCTGACTATGTAGGACAGCAGCATTTGGTAGGTGAGGGGGCCGTGCTGCGCAAGATGATTGACGCAGGGCGCATATCCTCTTTTATCCTCTGGGGACCCCCTGGAGTGGGCAAGACTACCCTTGCTCAAATCGTGGCACAAACCATCAAGGTGCCGTTCTTCACCCTCTCTGCGGTGACCAGTGGCGTAAAGGATGTCCGCGAGGTGATAGAAAGAGCAAAAAGTGGTAGATTCTTTAATTCGGCTTCTCCTATATTGTTTATTGATGAGATTCACCGTTTCTCCAAGAGTCAGCAGGATTCGCTTTTGGGTGCGGTAGAGAAGGGTATTGTTACGCTGATAGGTGCTACCACCGAGAATCCTTCATTCGAGGTGATTCGGCCGCTGTTGTCCAGATGTCAGCTCTATGTGCTCAAACCGCTCGAAAAGGCTGATCTTGAAGGACTCCTGCATCGTGCCATTACGCAGGATGTAGAACTCAGAGAAAAAAATATTAAGTTGGAAGAGACGGGCGCGCTGCTGCGATATAGTGGTGGAGATGCCCGCAAACTGCTCAATATCTTGGAACTGGTGGTAGAATCTGCCGGATCTTCAGAGATTGTGATTACCGACAAGATGGTAGAAGAGCAGTTGCAGCAGAATCCGCTGGCTTACGATAAACAGGGTGAGATGCATTATGATATTATCTCAGCCTTTATCAAGAGTATTCGCGGAAGCGATCCCGATGCTGCGCTTTATTGGATGGCGAGGATGATAGAAGGAGGAGAAGACCCGCAGTTTATAGCCCGTAGGGTTGTAATCAGTGCCTCTGAGGATGTGGGACTTGCCAATCCGAATGCACTCCTGCTTGCCAATGCTGCCTTCGATACGGTGATGAAGATAGGGTGGCCCGAAGCGCGTATCGCCCTTGCTGAGGCTGTGGTTTATCTGGCCACGAGTCCGAAGAGCAACAGTGCTTATCTGGGCATTAATGATGCGCTGGCTACTGTACGGCAAACGGGGAATCTGCCTGTTCCGCTGCACATCCGCAATGCTCCTACCAAACTGATGAAAGATTTGGGCTATCATGACGGATATAAGTATCCTCACGATTATCCTGGACATTTCACTGAGCAGCAGTATCTGCCAGACGAACTGAAGGATGCCCGCTTCTGGCATGCGCAGCATTCGCCTTCCGAGGAGCGCCTCTACAACTGGATGGTTACCTGCTGGGGAGAAAGATTCAAGAATTAGTGATTAGAAAGAATAATTAGAAATTGATATTTAGAGCAACTAACTGATACGAGAAAATGATGATACATGGCGATCCTGAATTCGTGCTCACGCTTCATAGCGTGATAGAATTCATCGGAACATTTGCTTTTGCCCTTTCGGGCATTCGTCTGGCAGCAAGTAAGCACTATGATTGGCTGGGCGGTTTTGTTTGTGGTGTGGCTGTAGCCATAGGTGGTGGAACCATACGAGATGTGATGCTTGGTGTGCGTCCGTTTTGGATGTTGAGCCCTATCTACCTGATTTGTACGCTGTTTGCGCAGTTGGTAGTGATTGCTTGCCACCGCTATCTCAAGCGTCTTGACAATACCTGGTTTCTGTTTGATACCTTGGGCTTGGCGCTTTTCAATATTGCGGGCATCCAGAAGTCGCTCGAATGTGGTTTCTCTTTTTGGGTAGCCATCATCATGGGCTGTATCACGGGTGCTGCAGGCGGTGTTATCCGCGATGTGCTTCTTAATGAAGAGCCGGTCATCTTCCGAAAGGAGATTTATGCGATGGCTTGTGTCGCCGGTGGTTTGGCTTATTGGGGATTGAGCTATCTGGGTGTGAGCCTCTATATTACGGTGATTGTTGCTTTCAGTGTGGTCTGCGCCATCCGATTGCTGGCTGTAAGATACCATATTTCACTCCCGAAGCTGAGGGATGAAGAACAAACTGTAGAATGAAAAGGAAAAAATGAAATTGATAAATAACAGATAACAGATGAAAAGACTGAAAGCGATTTTGATGCTCGTTGTTGCAATGATGCTGATGTCGTCGGCAACAATGAAGGCTCAGAACAAACGAGAGTTTCGTGGAGCTTGGATACAGTGTGTTAACGGACAGTATCTGGGCAAGAGTACGCAGCAGATCCAGGCGATGCTTACCAGACAGCTTGATGAACTGCAGAAGGATGGCGTGAATGCGATAATCTTTCAGGTTCGAGCTGAGTGTGATGCTCTGTATAAGAGTGATTTAGAGCCTTGGAGCAAGTTTCTTACGGGGGTGCAGGGAAAGGCTCCTTCTCCTTATTGGGATCCGTTGCAGTGGATGATAGAGCAGTGTCACAATCGTGGCATGGAGCTTCATGCCTGGATTAATCCTTATCGTGCCAAGCATAGCGTAACTTCCTATGAGCAGGTTTCGCCGAAGAATATCGTGAAGAGGCGTCCTGATCTCTGTTTTCAGTATGGCAAGCTGACGCTGTTGAACCCTGGGTTGCAGACTGCAGCCGACTATATTTGCGAGGTGGCTGTGGACATTGTAAGCCGATATGATGTTGATGGATTCCATATTGATGATTATTTCTATCCATATCCAGAGGCCGGACGACAGATTCCTGATCAGCAGCTCTTCCGCCAGCAGTCGCGCGGCATGCGAAACATAGGTGATTGGCGCCGTGATAACGTGAGCCGGTTTGTAAAGCAGCTCAGCGAATCCATTCATGCCGTTAAGCCTTGGGTCAAGTTTGGTGTTTCCCCATTCGGCATCTACCGCAACAAACGTACCGATCCTAATGGTTCAGAAACCTTCGGCCTTCAGAATTATGATGATCTTTATGCAGATGTATTGCTTTGGGTGAATAATGGTTGGATAGACTATTGTGTGCCTCAGATTTATTGGGAGATAGGCAATCGTGCTGCCGATTACAAGACGCTCATAACCTGGTGGAATAAGCATGCTGGCAACCGCCCATTATATATAGGTGAAGATATAGAGCGTACAGCCAAGTTTGCTGACCCAGTCAATCCGCGCAGTCATCAGTTGCCTGCCAAGCACCGTTTGCATCAGCAGATGAATAATGTGAAGGGCACTGTGCTCTGGTATGCGCAGACTGCTGCCGATAATGTAGGTAATATCGGACATACACTCCGCAATAATTATTGGAAGTATCCAGCATTGCCACCCTCTATGCCTTTCCTTGATAATAAGGCGCCAAAGGGGGTAAAGGGTCTCAAACTGATGTGGACTGAGAAAGGTCCGCTGCTGGTATGGAAGGCTCCTAAGGCTAGAAAGAAAAAGTGGGGCGATCAGGTGAACCGTTTTGCTATCTACCGTTTTGAGAAAGGAGCTAAGGTAAATCTCAATGATGTTTCTGCACTCCAGGCAGTTACTTATGATAATTTCTATCGCATCCCTTATGTGAGTGGCAAGAAATATGTGTATGTAGTAACTGCTCTCGACCGTGTAGGAAACGAAAGTAAAGGTAAGAAAAAGAAAATTTCTTTTTAGATTGGTTAGATGATATAAACGGAAAGACCATTAAAAACAGAAAAACCGTTGTACTCGATAGGAGAGAGTGCAACGGTTTTTTATTTTGTTGGGATGGGGGAGCGGGTAGTCCTTACATCCTGTATTTTTTTTATTCTTTCAGCAGGTCGTTCAGGAAGTTATCCAGATCGTTGTCCAGATTCTCCATCAAGTCACCACCTACGATGATTGTATCATCGTCAGCAAGATAGAGCTCGCCAATATGCTCTTTATCCTCATCTTCGAGCACAAAGCTGTATGGCTTGAGAATGCCGAGATGATCTATGATATCAGCCTGTTTGCGCAATACATCGCGAAGCAGCTTTGCTACCTCGTCGTAGAAGTCTTCATCCTTGTTTTCTATCCATTGCTCAACAACGCAGCGGGTAATCTCGTTGTCATCGTCGTCAAAGGCCAGGAGTTCGCCACTGTCTTGCGAAACCCTTACGTGGATGTCGGTCATTTGAGAAGTCTCGTCGTCAGATTCTGGCGCAGGGAACTTTTGAGCTACTTTTCTGATAAAGCGCTCTACTTGCATGATTGTTTGCTCTAATGTTTCCATATCAATTCTTTAATAATCAATGCAAAGATACATAAAAAATTGATATCACCAAAAGAAGTTGCTAAAAAAAAGCATTTTTGCTTTTAATTTGTTTTCAAATACCCCGATTTTTAGGGCATAGATAACGTTTACGCTCCTTTTTCATATTTTCTTTTCGATTTTGTTTGCCATTTCTAAATAATGTAGTATCTTTGCACTTGAATTGCAAAAATGCAATCTCAACATTACAAATGAATAACAAAATAAAACATTCTGGCATCGTAGAGAGCGTAGAAGAAGGTTGTGTGTGCATTCGCATCGTACAGTCGTCAGCCTGCAGCGCTTGCAAGGTGGCTGCTCATTGTACTGCATCTGAATCGAAAGAGAAGATGATTGAGGTTTCTACCTCAGAGGCGTCTCTCTACCACAAAGGCGATAGCGTAGTGGTGACGGCTGATTCGGCTGTAGGATTCAGAGCCAGTTTCTATGGCTATCTGTTGCCGCTGATACTGATGGTGATTGCTTTGGTCGGTGTACTGAAAGCTACTCACTCAGAGGGAGCCGCTGCGCTCTCGGCATTGGGCATTCTCATTCCATACTATGTGGTGCTCTACTTATTCAGAAACAAACTTAAAAACAAACTGAGCTTCTCTATAGAAACATAGGGTACGTGATGTGCTTCTGTGGCTTCAGCGATGAGCTTTTATTTTAAAACAAAGAAAATAACAAAACAAAACACAAAAAATTATGAATTTTATTTTGATTGCTGTCTTGGTTCTCGGAGCAATCGCGCTGATTGCAGCGCTGGTTCTCTTCGGAGTATCTAAGAAGTTTGCCGTCGAAGAAGACCCTCGCTTGGGCCAGGTAGGAGAGGTTCTGCCAGGTGCCAACTGTGGTGGTTGCGGTTTTGCCGGATGTTCCGGTATGGCTGCAGCTCTGGTGAAGGGTGCTGATGCCGGTTCTATCGATGGACTGATGTGTCCGGTAGGTGGTGCCGACGTGATGGACAAGGTAGCCGACCTTTTAGGTATGGCTGTAGCCAATACCGAGCCAAAGGTGGCTGTGGTTCGTTGTAATGGTACTTGCGAGAATCGTCCTCGCATTGCCGAGTATGATGGTTTGCACACTTGTGCAGCTATGAATTCATGTGGCGCTGGCGAAACAGGCTGCGGGTTCGGCTGTCTGGGTTGTGGCGATTGCGTGGCAGCCTGCCAGTTTGGCGCAATCTCTATCAATCCTGAAACTGGCATTCCTGAGGTTGATGAAGAGAAGTGTACGGGTTGTGGTGCTTGCGCCAACGCTTGTCCACGTCATATCATCGAGCTCCGCAAGAAGGGTCCTAAGGGCCGTAGAGTTTACGTTCAGTGTGTAAACCACGACAAGGGTGCTGTTGCCAAGAAAGCTTGTAGCGTTGCTTGCATCGGATGCGGTAAGTGTCAGAAGGTCTGCAAGTTTGATGCTATCACCATTGAGAACAATGTGGCTTATGTTGACTTCAATAAGTGCCGCATGTGTACCAAGTGTGTTGACGAATGCCCAACAGGTGCTCTCGTAAAAGTTAATTTCCCAGTTAAGAAAAAGGAGGAATAATCATGAATTTGAGAACTTTTAGAATTGGTGGAGTTCACCCAGAAGAGAATAAGATTACTGCCGAGATGGCTACTCAGGTAGCTCCTCTCCCTAAGCAGGCTATTTTCCCACTTGGTCAGCACATCGGTGCTCCTGCCAAGCCTGTTGTTGCCAAGGGCGACAAGGTGAAGGTGGGTACACTTATTGCTGAGGCTGGTGGCTTTGTGAGTGCTCCTATTTACAGTTCCGTATCAGGAACCGTGTTCAAGGTAGATACATCTATTGATGCTACCGGTTATCGCAAGCCTTGTATTATTATTAATGTAGAAGGCGATGAGTGGGAGGAGAGTATCGACCGCTCTGATAAACTCGAAACGCTTGAGGCTCATACTGAGCTTACTCCAGAGGAAATCGTAAACCGCATCAAGGTAGCAGGTGTCACGGGTATGGGTGGTGCCGGTTTTCCTACCTTCATCAAGCTTTGTCCTCCTCCAGGAGCCAAGGCTGAGTGCGTCATCATCAACGGTGTAGAGTGTGAGCCTTATATCACAGCCGACTATCGCCTGATGATGGAGCATGCTGATGAGATTCTCGTTGGCTTGAACCTCCTGATGAAGGCGGCTAAGGTAGAGAAGGGCTACATCGGTATCGAGGATAACAAACCTGCTGCCATCAAACTCTTCGAGGAAAAGACTGCTAATGACGCTCGTATCGAGATTGTTCCTCTAGCCAAGAAATATCCACAGGGTGGTGAGAAGCAGCTGGTGGATGCCGTTATCCGCCGTCAGGTTCCTGCTCCTCCAGCTATCCCGGTCAACGTTGGAGCAATTGTTCAGAATGTAGGTACTGCCTTCGCTGTTTATCAGGCAGTTATGAAGAATAAACCTCTCTTCGAACGCTATACTACCGTTACCGGTAAGCAGGTGAAGAACCCGGGCAACTTCCTCGTACGTATGGGTACTCCATTCTCTCAGATGATAGAGAATTGCGGCGGTTTGCCAGAGGGCGACAACAAGGTATTGGCTGGTGGTCCGATGATGGGTAAGGCTGTAATCAGCCTCGATGTACCGGTAACCAAGGGTACCAACTCAATCACCGTATTGACCGATGCTGATGCTCATCGCAAGAAGGCTCAGCCATGTATCCGCTGTGCCAAGTGTGTGGATGCCTGCCCAATGGGCCTGGAGCCATACTTGCTCGCTACCCTGAGCGTAGTGAAGGATTATGAGCGCCTGGAGGCAGAGGAGGTTACATCCTGCATCGCCTGCGGTTCATGCCAGTTCACCTGTCCATCTCATCGTCCTATCCTCGATAATATCATCAACGGTAAGGCAGCGGTAATGGGCATCATCAGAGCTCGCAATGCCAAGAAGTAAGCTTTCACGTCAAGAATGAATTTCATTTAAGAAAGAATTTAAAAGATAAAATGGGAAAATTAATCGTTTCATTATCGCCACACGCTCATGGAAATGAGAGCGTAGAGAAGAACATGTACGGAGTGATTATCGCTCTAGTGCCTGCCATCCTCGCATCTTTCTATTTCTTCGGCTTGGGTTCAGCAGTCGTACTGCTCTCCTCTGTGGCAGCCTGCGTCTTCTTTGAGTGGGCAATTACAAAATATCTCCTGAAGGAGGAGACCAGCTTGCTCGATGGTTCTGCCATCATCACCGGTCTCTTGCTCGGCATGAACTTGCCAAGTAACCTTCCTCTCTGGATCATCATCATCGGTGCCCTGTTTGCCATCGGTGTAGGTAAGATGAGCTTCGGCGGTTTGGGTAACAATCCTTTCAATCCCGCTTTGGTAGGCCGTTGCTTCCTGCTCGTCAGCTTCCCTGCCCAGATGACTTCATGGCCTATAGCCGGACAGATGCTCAACTATACTGATGCTACAACGGGTGCTACTCCGCTGGCTATCATGAAGACAGCCATCAAGACGGGCGATGCTTCAGTTCTCAACCAGTTGCCTGATGCGCTGAGCCTGCTCTTCGGTGCCACTGGCGATACCTTCGGTGCCGGTACTACCGGTGAGGTTTGTGCATTCGCCCTCTTGCTCGGTTTGGCTTACATGCTCTGGAAGAAGGTCATTACCTGGCATATTCCAGTCAGCATCATCGCTACCGTATTCGTTTTCAGCGGTTTGATGCATTTGGCTAATCCTGTTTATGCCAATCCTCTGGCTGTCATCTTCAGTGGTGGTCTGATGCTCGGTGCCATCTTCATGGCTACTGATTATGTAACCTCTCCGATGACCCACAAGGGCATGCTTATCTACGGTGTATGTATCGGTCTGCTGACCGTCATCATCCGTAACTGGGGTAGCTATCCAGAAGGTATGTCGTTCGCCATTCTTATCATGAATGCGTTCACACCTCTTATTAACACATACGTTAAACCAAAGCGCTTCGGTGAGAAGCCTGTTAAGAAATAAGGAGGACAGAGACATGCAGAAATTAGAATCATCATTAAAGAACATGGTGCTTGTGCTGGTGGGCGTTGCGCTCATCGTAGGTGCCGTGCTTGCATATATCAATCATCTTACATCTGGTCCTATCGCCGAGAAGGCTGCACAGAGTCTGGCTGCCGGTATCAAGAGTGTGATGGGTACTGAAGACCTCCAGGTGGCTGAGCCTGAAGAGGTAAAGCAGGAGTTTGGCGGTAAGGAATTCTCTTTTACCATCCACAAGTGCTCTGACAAGAGCGGCAAGCAGCTGGGTGCTGCCGTAGAGAGTACTACCGGTGGTTTCGGTGGCGATCTGAAGGTGCTCGTAGGTTTCGATACCGAGGGCAAAATTATGGGTTATACCGTGCTTCAGGCTTCAGAAACTCCAGGTCTGGGTGCCAAGGCTGCTACCTGGTTCCAGAAGGACGGAAAGGGTAGCATCATCGGTAAGACTCCAAAGGATGGCGACCTCCACGTATCTAAGGACGATAAGAGTGGCAATGCAGTAGATGCCATCACCGCTTCTACCATTACCAGCCGCGCCTTCCTCAAGGCTATCAATCAGGCTTATGCTGCCTATGCAGGTAAGAGTGTTGACGGCGAGAGCGGTGCATCTCAGAAAGCAGATGCAGAGAGTGGTGCATCTAAAGTTGAACATAACGAAAAGAAAGGATAAACCGATATGAGTAATGTTAAGATTTTGATGAACGGACTCATCAAGGAGAATCCAACCTTCGTGTTGCTTCTCGGTATGTGTCCTACTTTGGCTACAACAACCAGCGCCATCAACGGTCTCTCTATGGGATTGGCTACCATGGCGGTGCTGATCTGTACCAACTTTGTTATTTCCTGTATCAAGAAGATTACCCCGGATATGGTTCGCATTCCAGTTTTCATCGTCGTGATTGCAGCCTTCGTAACCATCCTGCAGATGTTGATGAGCGCCTATGCTCCTGACAGCATCAACCAGGCTCTGGGTATCTACATCCCATTGATTGTAGTAAACTGTATCATCCTGGGTAGAGCAGAGAGCTTTGCTGCCAAGAATTCGCCTATTGCCAGCCTCTTCGATGGCATTGGTTGCGGTTTGGGTTTCACCCTCGGTTTGACCATCCTGGGTAGTGCCCGCGAGATTCTCGGTGCAGGTAGTGTGTTCGGTATCACTCTGTTGCCGGAGACTACCAACATTCTGATGTTCATCCTGCCTCCTGGAGCTTTCCTCACCTTGGGTTACATCATTGCTATATTTAATAAGGTAAAGAAGTAAGCGTAGGCATCGCTTCAAATCAATGAAATAAAATAGAAATTATGGAATATTTATTGATATTTATCTCTGCGATATTCGTCAACAACATCGTCTTGTCGCAGTTTCTCGGTATCTGTCCATTCCTGGGCGTATCGAAGAAAGTTGATACAGCCATCGGTATGGGTGGTGCCATCGCCTTTGTCTTGACCCTGGCAACCATCATTACCTGGTGTGTTCAGAAGTATGTACTCGATCCGTTCGGATTGCAATATCTCCAGACCCTGGCATTCATCCTCGTGATTGCAGCCTTGGTTCAGATGGTAGAGATTATCCTGAAGAAGGTTTCTCCTGCGCTTTATCAGGCACTCGGTATCTTCCTGCCTCTGATTACTACCAACTGTGCCGTGCTGGGTGTAGCCATCCTGGTTATCCAGAAGGATTACAATCTGCTTGAGAGCGTGGTTTACGCCTTCTCTACCGCTCTCGGTTTTGCCCTGGCGCTTATCGTTTTCGCCGGCATTCGCGAGCAGCAGGCGTTGGTTCGCATTCCTAAGGGCATGCAGGGCGTAGCTATCGTCATGGTAACAGCCGCTCTCCTCAGCCTTGCCTTCATGGGCTTCTCGGGCGTAGATGGCGGTTTGAAATCGCTCTTCGGATTGGAGTAAATCTTTTACTGGAAGTTGATAAAATAATAATGGGAATTTGCGAACGGTATGAACCGATGCAAATTCCCATTTTTTGTACTTGATTTTTCTTACTCTCTTACTTGAGGTCTTGATTTTTTCTTAACTCTCTGTCTTTATAAACTTGAAATTTTAACTCTTTCTCTTTTCTTATCTTCTGTGTCCGAAGCTTCCACCGCCATTGTTCTTGCTTGGTGTAGAAGAGCGAGGGGTGAACCCGCCGCCACGGTTGCCAGACCCGCTGCTGAATGAACGGCTCATGCTGCTGCGGTTGCCCCCGAAGATATTGCTTCTTCCGCTTCCGAAGCTGCTGTTGCTCTGACGGCTGTTGTTTCCAAAGCCACGGTTGTTGCTGGTGCTGCTGTTGCTGCTGCCGAACCCGCGGTTAGGGCGACTGTTGCTATTGCCGAAGCCACGGTTGCTGCTGTTGCCGAAGCCTCCGTTGTTATTTCCGAAGCCTCCGTTCTGAGGGCGGCTGCTGTTTCCGAAGCCAGCGTTGTTGTTAGGGCGGCTTGCATTACCGAAACCACGGTTTGGATTCATCTGAGGTCTGTTCTCGCGGTTCAGATTTCCGAAAGATCTTCCTCTGCCGTAATCGCCGCGGTTGAATCCGTCTCTCATACCTATTCTCGGATTTCCTCCAGGGCGAGGGCCGCCGAAGCTTCTTCCGTGATACCAGCTTCTGTTTCCGTTTACTCGCCAGCTATGACCTCCACGGTAAGATACGTAGAAGTGAGGGCGACCGAAGTAGAAGTAGTCGCGGCGAGGATAGCGGGCGTAGATACCGAAGTGCCAGTAGCCTGCATTCCAGTAGAGCGGACGGTAGAAATAGGTGGCATTGAGATATGTTCTATACTGCCAGTCGAGCAGGATATAGCTCAAATCCATATTGCGCTGGCGCCAGTAAGCACCATATAGGTCATCGTATGTATCTACACTCATCAGGTAGTCGAGGTTCACCTCGTAAGCTGCCTCATACTGATCTTCCGTAAGATTGAGCTCGTAAGCCATCTTGTCTGTCAGGAAGAGAGCCTGCTGTCTTGCCTGCTCATAACTCATTGCTGAAGCGGTAGTGAATGTCATCATGAACATGGCTACCAGAGCTATTATCATTCGTTTCATAATCGTATATTTTTTAATTGTTATACTTCATGTTTCTTTTTTCTGGTGCAAAGATACGATGTTTTTTGCTTCTACGGTCGGGATTTCCCCTAAAGGGGTGGGGGAAAATCCCTACTTCTTTATTTTGTGCCTGCGCAGTTCTATATATAATAAGGTATAGAACCGGGGCGGAGCGTAAAGGTTTGCGTGAAGATTTTCGCAGTTTTTGGAACAATCAAACGAAATATTTACTACCTTTGCACTCAGAAAAAAACAATCTGATGAATAGATTGGAATTTAAAACGGAAAGTAAAAATAATAAAAACAAAATAAACAAATCATGAAAGAGCTAAAAGCATTAAACAAGCGCACCGCTCCTAAGAGCGTCGCTCCAGAGAAAATCATTCAGTTTGGTGAAGGTAACTTCCTCCGTGCATTCGTAGATTGGATTGTATGGAATATGAATAAGAAGACCGACTTCAACGGTTCTGTCGTTGTAGTTCAGCCATTGGCTGGCGGTATGGTTGACTGGTTGAACGGTCAGGACTGCCTCTATCACGTAAACCTTCAGGGTAAGGAGAACGGCCAGGCTATCAACACATTGGAGCGTATCGACGTTATCAGCCGTGCATTGAACCCATATTCTCAGAACCAGGCATTCATGGCTTTGGCTGAGCAGCCAGAGATGCGTTTCATCATCTCTAACACAACAGAGGCTGGTATCGCATTCGATGACTCTTGCAAGTTTACAGATGCTCCTGCAGCTTCTTATCCAGGCAAGTTGGTTCAGCTCTTGTTCCACCGCTATAAGTTCTTCGAGGGCGACCCAACCAAGGGTATGATCCTGATGCCATGTGAGCTGATCTTCCTCAACGGTCACCACCTCAAGGAGTGTATCTATCAGTATATCGAGCTCTGGAAGGGCGATATGGGTGCTGATTACGAGGGCTTCAAGGAGTGGTTCACAAACCACTGCTACGTTTGCGCTACATTGGTAGACCGCATCGTTCCTGGTTTCCCACGCGATACCATCAAGGAGATTCAGCAGAAGGTTTGCTACAAGGACAACCTCGTAGTTAAGGCAGAAAGCTTCCACCTCTGGGTTATCGAGAAGGCAGAAAATATGACTGTAGAGCAGATGCAGGAGGAGTTCCCAGCTCACAAGGCAGGTCTCCACGTGCTTATCACAGATAACGAGAAGCCATACCACGAGCGTAAGGTTACCCTGCTGAATGGTCCTCACACCGTATTGAGCCCTGTTACATACCTCAGTGGTGTAAACATTGTTCGCGATGCCTGCGAGCACCCGGTATTGGGCAAGTACATCCACAAGGTACAGTTTGAGGAGTTGATGCAGACGCTGAACCTCCCAATGGATGAGTTGCAGAAGTTCGCTTCTGACGTATTGGAGCGTTTCGAGAATCCATTCGTAGATCATCAGGTAACCAGCATCATGCTCAACTCATTCCCTAAGTTTGAAACTCGCGACCTGCCTGGTGTCAAGATTTATCTTGAGCGTAAGGGCGAGTTGCCACAGGGATTGGTATTCGGTCTCGCTGCTATCATCACTTACTATAAGGGTGGTGTTCGCGAGGATGGTGCCCCTATCCAGCCAAACGATGACCAGAAGATTATGGACAAGCTCACCGAGCTTTGGGCTACCGGCGATACTCAGAAGGTAGCTGAGGGCGTATTGGGCTTCGACTATATCTGGCACGAGGATTTGAACAAGACAGTTCCTGGCCTTACCGAGTTGGTTAAGAAGGATCTTGACCTTATTCAGGAGAAGGGCATGCTGGAGGCTGTTAAGACTATCCTCTAATTAAAAAAAATGTTCGTTCATAGGTTCAAATAACGATTTAGATTTGAAAATAGTTATAAGGTTTTGTGTTAGTTGTTAGCTATAATCTTCTAGCTAATAGGTTAAAGGCGGGGAGCTTGTGAAAGCGCCTCGCCTTTTTGCTTATTGTCAGCTTTGTGATGTTTCAGAATCCTTAATGACCTTAATGACCTTGTCCTTAACGACCGGATGGTTGATGATGAGCGGCACTCTTTCTACCACTACCATGGAAGTGTCGAGGCCCAATGCCTTAGGCTCGTCAATACCTATCTTGCTGATAAGAGCGTAGATACTCATCAGCAGGTTCTGTTGGCGATTATCTGAACTCTCCGGGTAATATACGCGGTGAATGATGATGAATCGGAAATCGCCCGGAATTCCGTATTTGCGCAGCGAAGGATAGGTGCTTTGCAAATCTACCTTTCCGTCTGTTACCAGATCTTCCACTACTTGTCGCAGATAGAGACTCACCCTAGGCTCTATGCGGAAACCAATGTGCATGGTTACGCTGTAGAGGGTGTCGGGAATCAGGGTCTCGCAGTTGTACTCCAGCGTGTCAGGAGTGTCAACAAACTCCATGTTGATAAGCCAGTAATGGTCAGCACGTTTCGGCTGCTTGTTGATGATGGAGTAGAGCAACTTGTCATCTACGGCACCTTCCTTGTTGGCATGGTTCACATAAACCAGGTTGGAAGCGTACTTAGGGATGCTCTCGTCGGCCTTGATGTCGGAGATAATCTGATAATAATCATCCAGCGGTTTGGTACTGATATAATGGCGTCGTATCTTCATGGCTTTCACCCACACGTACATCATCAGGAACAGGATTCCTCCAATGAGCATCGTACACCATCCACCTGCAAGAAACTTTGACAGATTGGCAGTCAGGAAGATGGCTTCGATGATGCAGTATGCGCCCATAAACAGCATCGTGAAAATCCGTGCCACACCCTTGCTGTGCAGGTAGAAACCGAGCAGCAGGGTAGTCATCAGCATGGTGATGGTGATGGCGAGTCCGTAGGCTGCCTCCATGTGCGAGGAGTCGCGGAAGAGCAGGATGATGAGAACCACGCCGATGTACATGGCGAGGTTGATCATCGGGATATAGAGCTGCCCCTTAACATGGGTAGGATGCTTGATTCGCATGCGCGGCCAGAAGTGCAGGTTCATGGCTTCGCTCAATATGGAGAAGGTTCCGCTGATGAGTGCCTGGCTCGCAACGATTGCCGCACCCGTGGCCATGATGATGGCGAAGAACAGCATGCTCTGCGGCATGATGGCAAAGAACGGATTCGCTGCCAGTGCCGTATCAGCATGATTCAGCACCCATGCTCCCTGTCCCAGATAGTTGAGAATGAGCATGGTCTTTACGAAGCCCCAGCTGATGGCGATGTTCTTTCTGCCGCAATGTCCCAGGTCGGAATAGAGAGCCTCTGCACCGGTAGTACAGAGAAATACGGCACCCAGAATCAGAAACCATTCAGGCGATTTTGCCAGCAGCATGGCTGCATAATAGGGGTTGAAAGCCTTCAGTATCAATGGGTAAGACGTGATGCTGAAAGCTCCCACTACGCCCAGCAGCAGGAACCATAGCAGCATAAATACGCCAAACGATTTGCCAATACTCTCTGTGCCAAACCGCTGCACGAAGAAGATGATGGTGATGATGGCAAGGGTGATGGGGATAACTGGCAGGTTGGGACTGATGCTTTCGAGTCCTTCGATGGCTGTGGTCACGGTGATGGCAGGGGTGATGATTCCGTCTGCCAGCAGGGTGCTTGCGCCAATGATGGCCAGTAGGTAAATCCACTTGTACTTGAGTCGGCGCAGCAAGGCATAGAGGGCGAGGATGCCTCCCTCGCCATTGTTGTCGGCACGCAGCGCCACGCATACATATTTGATGGTGGTCTGGAGGGTGAGTGTCCAGATGATGCATGACAGTGCGCCCAGGATGGTGCTCTCGCTGATGCTTTCGCCCGTATGCAGGATAGCCTTCATCACATAGAGAGGTGATGTTCCGATGTCTCCGAATACAATGCCTAATGTAACGAGCAATCCCAGAAAGCCTACTCTGTGATGATTGCAGGCTACTGAACTTTCTGCTTTTTCTTTCATTTTTCTTCTCTTATTTAAATTAAATATTATCCTTTTTGGGACATGAAAATGTCCTTTGTGATTATAAATTTGCGTGCAAAGGTATAAACATAAGCGGTAAGATAGAATTTGTTTAACAAGATTTATCGGATTTAACCTTTATTCTTTGGCGATATGAAGAGACGAATAAAGGCGAACGCCGATAAGACTACTCCCGAGAAACTTCTGAACCTAGCGAAACTTGAATAATTAATAAAGGCGGGGAGCTTGTGAAAGCGCCTCGCCTTTTACGTATGTTTTGTAAGTTTCTTTTCAAGTGACTGTTGTAAAGAAAAACAGTTATTCAATGATGTGGTTGATGACCATTCCTGCGATAGCCATTCCGAAGGTTGCGGTGATGTGGCAGAGCGAACCGTTGATCTGTGCCTTAGTAGAGCACCATTCGTGTTCTACCAGTTGCTGGTCGCCCGGAGCATCATATACGGCAGTATCGGTACCCCTCTCTCCGCTAATGAGTTTGGCTTTCGGGCATAGGCATCCGCCCGTGCCGCAGGCTTTGTTCACCCCTTGGTTCTGCATCGGTTTTTCTTCACTGTATACGCACTGGAATTTTCGTCGTGGGAAGGTCTTGTTCTTTTTGAATTTCTTTCGCAGTGCTCTTGCCAGCGGGTCTCCATCCACCTTCCAGAATTCAGATTTTCTTACCATGAATGGGTCGGTGCGCAGGGCAGCTCCCATAGAAGATATAAAGGTGATTTCCTTAGGCAGGGCAGTGGCACGCAGAATGAGGTCAGCCTTATCCTTGAGCGAGTCGATGGCATCGATGATGAAGTCGTATTGCTCCATGTGGAATTCATCGGCAGTTTCTGCCTGATATATTTTCTGATAGGCTGTGATGTTGGCATCGGGGTTGATTTCGAGCAGTCGGTTGCGCAGCGCCTCTACCTTCACATCGCCTATGGTTCGGCTTGTAGCCATCAGCTGGCGGTTGCAGTTGGTTACGCATACCCTGTCGCTGTCTACGATAGTGATGTTTCTCACGCCGCTTCTCAGGAGTCCTTCTGCGCACCATGATCCTACTCCTCCGATACCGAAGATGAGCACTCTTGCCTTCTGAATTTTCTCAAGATTATCTTTTCCCAGGAGCAGTTCGGTGCGTCGCTGCATTCCCCGCTCCATTTTCGTTATTTTATTCTCCATTTTATTGTTTGTAAAGAATTCTAATGTATATTCTGATGCAAAGTTAGTGAATAAAATCCGATGTCGGCTGATATGAATAAATGTTTATAATTCTTTAACTCATTTTTTTTATCCCATGCAGCTCGTTACTCCGAGCGTAGTAGCGATAGCGGTCAGAATGCTGATGGCTATCTGCAGAATTGTTTTCCAGGTGTTCGCTTTCATTTTTTTTGAATGTTGAATATTGAGTGTTGAATGTTGACTTTTTGTGGGCGGATAGGCTGGGGCTAGGGGCTAGCACCCTAGCCAGTCTATCCTTGGACTATTCAAGGCCGTCGCCAGTATCGTCCTTGCCGGTAGTGCCGCCGCCTGATTCAGAGCCTTGGCCGTCGCTGCCCGTGCCACCGGTGGTTCCTGAGCCGCCCTGGGGTGAGCCGCCAGGAGTGCCGGTGTTGTCGGTGCCGATGAAGGCGCCATACTCTTCAATCTTGCACTTCTTTCTGAGCTCGGAGTTGCTCCAGGTTTTGGTGTTGCGTACAATCAGGTGAACGCCCTCAACGCTGGCAGCGGTTACTTTGTCGCGGGTGTCTTCCGCTTTTGAACTCATGCCGATGGAGAAGAGGCCGAGACCTGAGAGGCGGACGCTCTTGCCGTCGAGAATCAACTCCTGCAAGTGGTCGAGAGCATCCATCAGTACACCGTGGATGGTGCCTCGGCTGTATGGCGATCCGTGGTCGGCGATGTGAGAAACGAAGCCTTCGAAATCTACTTCGCGGTCGGTTACTGAGGTGGCATACCACTTTTTCTTACCTGCGTTTTCTCCACTCTGTGGTGTACGCTGAATCTTACGATACTTCAATGTTCCTTTCTGTTCCATGTTCTTTTAGTGTTTAATGTTTAGAGTCTGGTGTTATGGGAAGCCGCCGCCATCTTTTGTCCGGAGCTTGATGAGGCTTTTCCTAATCACGATGCAAAGATACGCATTTTTTCTGTAACTGCCAAATTTCAGGTTGCAGATAAGGGCTGTTTTCAGCAAAGGGGATGGAGGGAGGAAGAGAAGGGAGGGGGACCTGCGATGGAACCGCAGGGAACGGGGGCAGGCGGGGGAGGCGAGGCGAGAGGGCGGGGGAAGAGCGATTCTCGTTAATAAAACAAAAAATATAGAGTAGGGGCTCGCTACTCTTAGAGTTATGAGGGATAAGTCATAGATTAGCGCAGAGAGAAACGCTATGGAGGGTGATTCTGGTGCTGCGTTTTGCTGACACTGACACTGACAGTTTTTGTTTCTGCTAGCTGCTCTAATAGGTAAAAGAATGTTAATATAATATTTTATATTTATATATATAAATATAACTTTTCTTCTTACTCTTTTACTACCCTCGGAAAAAATAACTGTCAGTGTCAGTGTCAGAAAATGATAGAAAAAATGTGTTCATTTGTTTGGTCATTCAAAAAATTATATATACCTTTGTGCTACTTTTCGCTTTAAGCGGGAATTGTATTAACAACTATATATTTTTAGATAAAGGATGAGGCCCTGCAGCTTTGTTTCCCGAGCCCAAGCTCAACAAACTTGAACCCCCGAACCGGAACCGCATCTTATACTTTACCCTAAAAACACAATTTAAACAAAAATTATATTTATGAGAGAAGTATTCGAAGGGGACCATAGCCTTAATTATGGAGCTGATGATGAACATTACTTTGTTTATCCTAAGGAGAAAACTCCTTTTGAGTTGTATAAGAAAAAAAATACAACAGCGGAGAAGCAGAAAGAGAAGGTGGAGGATAAAAATGGGCAAAAACAGGTTTCTGTCAGCACCTACCACGACATGATTGATGACGTTAGCCAGAAACTGAAGATTGGATTCGAACAGTATATAATGGCGAAGGAAGGAGAGATTAACAAGCTGAAGAAGGAGCTAGCTAAAGAGAAGAGTATCTCCGATAGTCTGCTATCGAATAACCTGCAGCTGGTTCAGAATCTGGATGAGGCTAAGGAGGAAAATAAGGTTCTGTCTCAGAGTCTTGATAAGGTTCAGGCGGGATACAGGCAGCTGGCGCATAGACTTCGCGAGGTTCAATCGGAAAAACAGCAGCTGGCTCAGAAGCTGGATAAGGTTCAATCGGAAAAACAGCAGCTGGCTCATGACTTGGAAGCAACTCAAGCGGAAAACAGGCAGTTGGCGTATAAACTATATCAGGCTCAGGAATCAAACAAGCTGCTGGCGAAGAATAGTGAAGATATTCTGAAAGCAAACCAGCAGCTGGCTCAGAAACTTGATGAGACTCAAAAGGAAAACCAGCAGCTGGCTCATGACTTGGGTGAGGCTCAGACGAAAAATAAGGAGCTGGCTCGGGGTCAGGGAGAGGCTATGGCGGAATGCAGTATGCTGGAATATAAACTGGAAGAGGCTCAGGCGGAAAACCAGAAGCTCAGTAAGAAACTTGATGAAGCAAGAGATGAAATCAGCAGTCAGGATATCGCCATTCGTCGCATGAAGAAAGATGCAGAACGTAAAGATACAGCCATGCAGGTCGATGTATCTGAGGTGAAAGAAAAATTTGCCAGAGAAATGATTGACTCCGGTATCAGATTTGTTAAAGATATGAAGACTGCGATAGATGATTCGCAGACTTTTAAATGTATGGGGCTGTTAAACCATATGACAGATGATTGCTTTGGCAAACATGAACCTATACATCGCGAACTGAAGGATATGATTCAAGGCATTTTTGGCAGTCGTGAACAAGTTGCAAAGGAGCAGAATGAACCTAGGCCTAACAATGTTACGGTAGAAAAAGGAGGGGTGTACAATGCTGAGGTTCATCATCAGGATATTCATCCTAAGGTGGACAAGCGGGATTCTCTTCCTGAGGCGGACCTGCCGGGTTCTCTTCCTGAGGCGGATTTGATGGATTCTCTGCCTAGATACAAACGTAGAAGATTTAGATTAGAAGGAGAAGATTATGAGTGGAAATAAGATTATTATATGCCCTGGGGCTTATTACAACGAGCATGTTGAACAGCAGAATATCTTTGGCGTGGTGAATGTATATCCGCCGAAAGATGGAGGGAGAGGCGGACAGACGGTTTCTTCTGTACAGCTGATTGACTGTTCGGAGGATGAGGACCTCGAGGCGGAAGATGTTGCTGCTGCTGACATCAGCCAGAAGGAAACCGGTAGGGGCAGAAAGAGCGAGTGTCTCTTTGCCCGTGATGAAAACTACTGCGTCAAGGACGAGGCGGAAACCCGCAAACAGGCTGATCTCTTCTGCAGATTCCTAGAGCAGAATGAGTTGGCAGGGCTGCCTACCAGTTCTAGTAGAAATTCGCCCCTGAACATCGCCATCTTCTCCTTCCTTGATCATTGGAAAGAATATGGGGTAATTCCCCGCAAGCGAGCGGTAGGAGTGAACACCATCTTCCGATTCCTGACCGAAGACTGCAAAATCAAGAAGGATGCAATAAAGAAGTCGTTCAATAATGCCTTCTGTAACAAGCCCCTGGAAAAGGATTCCGATATGGAGAAGCTGGTGGATGCATTTTTTGAAGAGAATATGTAGGATTAATGACTGAAAAAAAGAAAAAACGTAGGAAAAAATAATTAATCCTATTTTGCCTATTTATCCTAAAGGTGAAAAAGCCGTATCTTTGCCCCGTAATCAGATGACAAGTCTGGTTGCGGGGCATTTTTTTTGTCCGTAAATATGATTTATTAATTTTTAATTATTAAGTTTATGAAAAAGATGAAAGTAGTCAAGCTTCTTGACGTTCAGAGTGGTGTAAGCCAGCAGACAGGTAATCCTTGGAAATCTCGCGAGGTAGTGGTGGAATCAATGGAGAATGCGGTTCATCCCGACCGGTATGTGGCGCGGCTCTTCGGCGATGCGGTAGACAAGTTTACGGCTAAGGAAGGCGATGTACTGGGCATCGGGCTCCGCCACAGCGTGAGGGAGTATAACGGCAGATATTATGGCGAGACGCATATCTCGGAGTTTGAGCAAGTACAGCCATTCTGATGTTAGTTAATAGTTGACAGTTAATAGTTTATAGAGTTTTGCTTATTATAAAAAAATAAAGAATTATGTATATTAAGATTCAGATTTCAGATGCTGTGTATCAGGCTCTCCTGACGCAGGGCAAACGCAAGAAGGGCTCTATCGCCCTGGTCAGCCCCAAGGAGGGTAATTTCAACGCATTCGCCAGCAATAGCGAAACGCGGAAACAACGCAAGTTTATACGGCTGGCTCATGGAAGTGCCAGCGTGGGCGATGAGGATGTGAGAATGCATCTGCGTATCAGCCGCAGAGAAGCCGAGGTTATGCCGGCTCAGGTTATCTGCGAAGAGAGTGAGATTGCCGGTGAGTTTGTAATGAAAAATTGCTAGTCTATGAGTTTTGGAATATCCGAAAGTGTAAGGAGCAGGGCGGTACAGGTTTGTACGCCCCAGCTCTTTCATCAGGCAGCCCAGAGCGGTGTGGTGGTGAAGACTTGCGCCGAGATAGAAGACGCACTTGAGAGCCTGCGCAGAGGCGAGATGAGCAAGGATGATTATGTGGCGCTGAAGACGAAGTTGAAGGCTAAACTCCCGATTCTCACTCCGCATGCTACCTTCAAGAACGGCCGACGACTGAATGCGGATGCCATCCCCAGCGGGCTTTCTATCTACGACAAAGACCATATTCCCGACCCGAGAGGGTGGTGGAAGACGAAGAGCCAGGAGCTGAAGCAGAATAAGCCTGAGGTGCTGGAATGCATCCTGCTGGTTCATGTTACGCCTTCGCTCGAGGGACTGAGGCTTGTCTTCGTTATCCCGGGGGGAATGAACCTGGCTGATGCGCAGAAATGGATGTCGGAGCAGCTGGAGGATAAGGATTATGATTCTTGCGTGAAGGACCTGGCTCGGCCTTCGTTCATCGTGCCCGAAGACTATATCCTCTTTATTAATGAAGAGGAGCTGTTTAAGGATAGAGAGGCTGCAACCCCGAGCGAGAAGCTGAAAAAGGACGGAGAGCTGAAGGGGAACGGAGAACTGAAGGGGGACGGGGCTTGGAAAGCCCCGGAACGGGGGCTGCCTGACGGGAGACCGGAGGGAGCTGCTGAAGGAGACGGAGCTGGTGCTGAAGGCAAGCAGGCTGACGGCGGAGCTGCTGAAGGAGACGGAGCTGGCGCTGACGGCAAGCAGGCTGACGGCAAGGGTGCTCCTGCCAGCTATCCCAAGGAATACCAGGGGGTGCCTTATCCGGTTATCATAGAGAAGCTGATAGAGCTGCTGGGAGGAGAGCCGCAACATGGCTCCAGAAACTCGTTTATCTTTACATTAAGCTGCTATCTCCGTTATCTCTGCGATGATAATGCGGAATGGATCAAGCAGGTGATTCCAACCTTTGGCGAAGACCGGAAGAGGGCGTTCATAACCGTGGAGAGTGCCTGCAACAGAAAGCAGAGCTACCGAATGCCCAGCATCGTGAGCAAGGCCGTAGAGCTGGTAAGGAATGAAGAGATGAATACGCTTTCTGCCAACTATGATGACAGCGATTTCGGCGATATCAACAATCCGGAATCTTACTTCTATCATATTCATCAGATGCCGGAAAAATTGCCCAAACTCATCAGACTCCTGATTTCGAAAACACCGGGGATTTACCGTCCAGCCGTATCGCAGGCCATCTTCCCGCCACTGGCATCGCATCTCTGCGAAACCCGATTCCGCTATCTCGATAATGTAGAGCATGAGGCTACCATTTCTTCTATCTTGTGTGCCCCTACAGGAAGCGGAAAGGAAGCCATCACGCAACCTATCAACCACATCATGGCTGACATCAGAAAGCGGGATGCTGAACAGAGAGAAAGAGAGCGACTATGGAAAGATGAATGCAACCGCAAAGGCTCGAACAAAGACAAGAGAGAAAGACCGCAAGGACTTGTTATACAAGAGGTTAATATTGATATGACGAACCCTGCCTTTGTGCTCAGAATGAAGGAGGCTGAGAACCATTTCCTCTATTCAAAACTGAACGAGCTGAACCTCTTCGATGCGCTGAAGGGCAAGACTAACCAGCACTTCCGCATCATGGAGCTTGCCTTCGATCTGGGTAATTACGGACAGGACAGAGTGGGCACACAGAGCGTTACCGAAACCATCAAGGTGCGCTTCAACTGGAATGCCTGCTGCACCCCGAAAAAGTGTCGCGAATATTTCAAAAGGGTGGTAACGGATGGTCCTATCAGCCGTATCTCGTTCAGCACCATCGAGCGCCGTCCATGCGGTTCGGAGCTTCCGGTATACGGCACTTATGATGCAGCCTTCGATGAACAGCTGAAGCCCTATATCGACAATCTGGTGAAGGCTAGAGGACTGGTAGACTGCCCTGGAGCCCGCAAGCTGGCTCAGACGCTTCTGGATGAAAATGCCCAGTTTGCCCGTCTGTCGCAGGATGTGGTATTCGAGAATCTCTCGTTCAGAGCCAATGTCATCGCCTATCTGAAGGCATGCGTGCTGTATGTGGCAAACGGCATGAAATGGGAGAAATCCATCGCAGATTTCGTGCGCTGGAGCGAGCGTTATGACCTCTACTGTAAGTTGAAATTATTTGGACAGATGATTTACGATGCAGACAGAGAGCAGGACAGCGTGCCTAAGACAGCACCGAGGGGTCCGAAGAATATGCTTGAGATGCTGCCCGAACAGTTCTCGCTCAAGGATTATGCCAATCTGCGCAGGGAGCAGGGGTTCGACGACAACCGCAAGCGTACGATGGATGCTGTTTACCAGTGGGTATCGCGCGGATATGTGGTGAAGCTGCTTAAAGATGAAACTGCTGACACTGACACTGACAGTTTAATTTTCCGCAAGGTACATTACAACAGAAGTTATCTTCTCAATAAAGAATAAGCTTATGGAAATAATAGTAAAGCGAATAGCCAAGAAGAAGACCTATACGATAGGTCATCTTTATCTTCTGAAAGAGGAGGAGGTAGAGAGCCGCCAAAGTTTCAGCAAGCGTCTGGAAGACAAACGTGAATTTCGCGATACCTTCTCTGAGACGCTGCTGGATAAGGAGCATTATTTCTGCGATACGCTGGAGCCTACCTGGCGCAATCTGCTGGGCATCACGTTGAGTGCTGGGGAAGTGGATGCCCGTTCGGGCAGGGTGAGCGGCAAGATAGCGCGCAAGGTTCGGGGCAAGACGGCGATACCCGAGGGCACTTATCCGCTGCTTGTTACCCCGTCGCCCAGGTTTAAGTGTTTTCTGCCTCTCGTTCAGGGAGTGCCCGGTTTCGAGGGCATCCGCATCCATGCAGGCAATTATCCTGACGACACGCAAGGCTGCATCCTGGTGGGCGAGAACAAGTTCAGGGGAATGGTTGTGAACTCCCGCATCTGGCTCAACCGCCTCATCAGCCGCATCGCCGAGGCTAGGGAGCAGGGGGAATCTGTATGGATTACGGTTATCTGAAAATAAAAAAGAGGGTGAGTCATCTGGTTATGACACACCCTCTTTTTGGCTTTTATTTCTTTTTCTTCTTCTTCTTTTTGATGCCGAAGAAATCGCGCCAGCCGTTGAAGTCTTTCTTCATGATGAGACCGAGACCCTGCGTGTTCAGACTGTTGCGCGTAAAATAGCGGTCGTTGGTCTGATTGTACATGCGTATGGCGAGGTTGCCGTTAGGGAAGATGAGGTAGCGGAGGTCAAAATCACCGATGAAACTCTGCGTGGCATTCGGATTGTCGCGATAACCGAACTGGCCATTGAAGAGTAACCGGTTGTTGAGCAGCTTGCCACTCAGAATGCCCTCATATTCGGCATTGTTGAAACCTTCATCGCCCGTGGATATGTTGGCACCGAAATTCCAGTTGTTGCTCTTCACCACGTTGGAAAGTACGGTGTTCAGCTGCTGCGAGATGGTGCCGCTCAGCAGGCTCTGCATCGCCAGCGAAGTCTGACTCTGCTGTTCACCGTCCTCGCTCACCTGGTTGTTGTTGGTCTGGGCGTAGAACCGGCCGATGCCCAAGAGATAGAGCACCTGCTGGTTCATCTCTTCCTGAGAATTGATGATAGAGTAGATCATCTGCTTCGCATCGCTGTTAACCGTAGGCAGGTCCATAGAGAAATCTACCTTAGGCGATTGAGGCGTGCCGGTGATGTCCATCAGGCAGTCTACGCGGATGTTGTTGCCCGAGAACGAACGGCCTATGCGCAGGTCGCTCAGCGGCACTCCGTTTACGGTATATTTAGCCCGCAGATTGAGTGGGGCGTTGTATGGGTTGCCACCGAAGGCGATGGTGCCGCCCGGCATAAACTCGAACTCCTTCTTGATGAGATTCTGGATGGTGAGCTTGTAGGTGCCGTGGTCTACCACATAGTTGCCAAACATGTCGAACGAGCCCTTGTTGAAGTAGTTGGCGCGAATTACGCCATCTCCGTTCAGGGTGATGTAATCGCCCGACTGCTCGTCCATAATCAGCTTGAGCGTGAGGTTCTGGTTGGTGTTTACGAGGAAGTTGATGCGCATATCCGATTCGAAATCGATGTCATCCTCTCTCTGTTTCGTGGTTGGAGCCCCGTTCAGGCTGTCCATGATATCCGGCACAATCTCGTGCCAGTGGATAAAGCTCTTGTCGCTGATGGCGTCCGGACTTGCCACATTATATACAAAGATGCTGCCCGGTTCGGGCTCGGCGTTGATATCGATGACGGTTTCGCCGCTCTTGCCGTGGATGCCTACCTCGCCCGTGGCATAGATGGTGCCATAGAAGGTGTTGTCGCCAAACTCGCGGGTATCGAAGCCCAGGAAGTTGTGCGCCTTGATATCGAGGTCGTAGCTCAGCCTGGTGAGGTGCTTGTGGTGGATGCCTCCGCTCAGGATGGCTATGTTGCGGTTGCGGTCGAAGATGGTATCATTCTCTATGAGGATATCATCTGGGATAGCGTGGGCACGGAGCGCATCGAAGGTATAATCGGTGTTGAGCTGCTTGAGGTGTACCTTGCCGTGAGCGGTAATATCGCCCACGAGATTGATGTTTTTCAAATCGCCCACCACATTGAGATGGCCATCGCCCCAGGCTTCTACCTGGTTCATGAAACTGCCGCAGAAATTCTCGAGGAATTTCATGCTGGTGCCCTGGGCATCAATACCCAGGTCGATATAGTTGCGCTTAGGCGAGACGTATCCGTTGATGAGCGTCTGATGCTCAGGACCATCATCGGCAACTGCATGAATATCAATCTGTTCAAGCTCCTTGTTGAAGTTGACACCAGCATGGAGCACACCGAGCGGTCCGTTTTCGAAGGTAAACTCCTTCACGTCTAGCTGGGCGTAGGCATCAGGGTCGTTGAAGAGGCTCTTGATGATAGCCTTGCCCGAAGCCTTGCCGGTGAAATCTACCGAATGGAAATTGACGAGGTTCAGCACGTATGCCACATCCACATCCTTCAGGTCGGCTACGATAGAATCGGTTTTCTCGGGTGTAGCAAGACCGGAAACGATGACGTGCTGCTGGTCGTGGCTCACGGCGAAATGATCTACCAGCAGGCGGTTCTTGCTGTAGATGATGTCGGCAGGATGAACCTTCCACGGTGTGCCGTCGATTCTGATTTCAGACGGGTGTATGGTTACGTGGGCGGTAGAAACATGATTCTCGTTCTTGAAGAACTGCGCCCTGGTATCGATGATGCCCTGGATAGGGAGCTTAGCCGAATGGTTGTTGTAGAAGAGCTTGGCGAAGAGCTGGTTGTCGGCAGCGGCTGCCTTTACGTGGATGCCCGGTCCGTTATCTCCCCATTTGCCCTGCCTGATTTGTGCATCTATCTTGAGCGAATCGTTGATGGTATGCAGTCGCACTTTGGCTCCATGATAGTCTTTTGCGTCATAGCTGAAGTCAGGCACGCTGGCATAGATGTTGACGGTTTTCTCGGCATCGTTCATGAATCCATCGGCAAAGACGGGCTGCTCTATCTTCAGCGGAATGCCCAGCATGCGCTGCAGTATCTCGGTAGAGGTGATTTCTGCCTGGAAGGTGAAATGGTTCTTCGCACTCCTGTCTACCTTGCCGATGCCCGGAAGGGTAGGCAGTTTGCTGGCTACCAGGTTGGTGAAGCTCTTGGTGAGGGTAGCGTAATCGTACTCTCCGTTAACATGGATGCTGGCGAACGGGGCTTCGAGGTCGAAATAGCTGTCCTTGCCCTGATTCTTGGCGCTTACGGTGATGTCATCGAGACTGTAGGTCTTGTCAGAAACCTTCAGTCCCAGGATGGTTGGCAGCAGATGCTGTACATGGGCAGTAGCTGCATACTGCTTGCGGGGGATGGAGTAGGAGCCTTCTACCTGGATGTTGGCGTTAGGGTCGGCGATGGATGCGAGTCCCTCGAGCAATCCCCGGTTATAGCTGCCGTCTATCTGAATGTTGCGGTAGCTGTACTTGTTGAAATCGAAGCGCGGAATGCTGCCCTTGGCATAGAAATGCTGCTTGTTGCCGTGAGCCGAAAGCGATGCTGCCAGAATGCCGAACTGCCCGTTGTCGAGGATTCGGCCCAGGTTGATGCCCTGGGTGTTGATGCTAGCCTTGAGCTCGGAGCCAGCCTTTTCGGCCTTGATGGCTACTTCGCCCACGCCGGTCTTCAGCTGGCCGCGGGTGCCTGCCTTCTTGCCAGCACCATATACTTCACCTATATAATATATGTCGCCCAAGCGCAGCACTTCTTTCGGAATGCTGATGCGTTTGCCCAGATTTCTGGAAACCTCTCCGATGCCATCGCCTGATATCTTGAGGGCTGAGATGTTTGCCTTCCAGCGCAGAAGGCGGTCCCAATCGCTCACACGGCCGTTAGCCCTGAGCAGCAGACTGCCGCTCTGAGTCTTGAATTCGAGGTTATGGATGCGGGCAGATGTACTGGTGCCCGAAAACTGGAGATGAAGCTGCAGGGCATCCTTGAACTTGCGGAGTTCAGGCACGAAGCAGGCAATATCGGCAAGCGTGATGACGGATGGCTTGATGCCGCCCTGAAACTGGAGTGTAGGCTTTACGATATGCTTGTTCTCGATGCGGTAGGTAGCGCGCAGGTCATCAAACTGCAATTGCGAATGAGGGAGCTCGATGCTGAAGTCTCTGAGCAGGGCTTGCTGCTGGTCGGCATCGAGTTTGAATCTCAGATTTCTGAGTTGAAGTCCTGATTTATCTTTCAGCGCTATCTTCTTGACAGCCAGATGGATATCCTTGTCGGTGAGATGGCCCAGAATAATGTGGGCAGAGAGGTCGGTGATGCCTAGATGCTGCGGCGAAAAGACGCCCGGCTTAGGTGCAATATCGCGCTGGTTGTAGGCAACGGCACCATGCCGGATAATCAGGCTTCCGATGTGCAGGTCGAGCGGAGTATGGCGGGTGGTATCTTTCGAAGCCAGCGAATCGAGCACGAACTGGATGTTCATCGGGCTCTTGGCATCCTGCTTGTAGATGTTGGCATTGAGCCCGAAGAGCTGGGCAGATGAAACCGAAATCTTGCCATCCTTCAAAGGCAGGAAATCGAGCTTTGCCGATACGCGCGAAGCACAGATCATGCTGTCGCCCTTCTGGTCGAGCATCATCACGTCATCTATGATAATGCGGTTGAAGAAGCCCAGATTCACCTTTCCGATACTTACCTGAGTGCCGAATTTCTGAGCCAGTGCACCGGCTACTTCAGAGCCGATGAAGGCCTGTACTGGTGGCACGTGCAACAGTACGACAAGCAAGAAATAGACAGCAGCCAGCGTCCATATAATGCTATTGATGATATGTTTTAAATGTTTCAGAGTTGCTTTCTCTAGTTTACAAAAATGTTACTAATTTGAATTTTGCGACAAAATTACTGAAAAATCGGCATAAAATCGAATAATTCACACAATTTTTCTTTTTTATATCACTTTTTTTCACTATTTTTGCAGCACGTTAGAAGTTTCAGCATAGAAGTAGATAAAATATATGTTTTATGGCAGATGGCCAGTATAGCGTCTTGATGAGGGCGCTGACGCATATATCTTGAAGTGATTAGTAAATTTATATTTAATATTTTTTAATGTAGTTATGGCAAATGTAATTAAGTTACGTAAAGGCTTGGACATTAACCTTACGGGTAAGGCTTCCAAGGATGTAACGCTCCAGGTGGCTCAGGCTGGCGAGTATGCGCTGGTTCCTGCGGCTTTCACGGGTGTGACTCCTAAGGTAGTGGTACGCGAGGGCGATCATGTCAATGCCGGAGATGCCTTGTTTGTGAACAAGGCTTGCCCGGAGGTGAAGTTTGCCTCGCCAGTGAGCGGAGAAGTAACCGCCATTGAGAGAGGTGAGCGCCGAAAGGTGCTCTGCGTGAAGGTGAAGGCCGACGCAGTACAGACCTCTACGGATTTTGGTAAGAAAAACGTTGATGCGTTAGACGGTGAGGCTGTCAAGCAGGCGCTGCTTGAGGCTGGTCTCTTCGGATACATCAACCAGTTGCCTTATGCTGTGTCCACAACTCCCGACACCAAGCCTAAGGCAATTTTCGTTTCTGCCCTCCGCGACATGCCGCTCGCAGCCGACTTTGAGGTAGAACTCGAAGGCAACGAAGAGGCTTTCCAGACGGGTTTGACAGCCTTGAGCAAGATTGCGAAAACTTATCTTGGTGTTGGCGTTGACCAGCACAGCAATGCGCTCGGCGAGGCTAAGAACGTAGAACTCAATGTATTCGACGGTCCTTGCCCAGCAGGTAATGTAGGCGTACAGGTGAACAACATCGACCCGGTTAACAAGGGCGAGGTGGTTTGGACAGTAGATCCAGCATCGGTTATCTTCTTCGGAAGACTCTTCCTGACAGGTAAGGTTGATTTGCACAAGACTGTAGCTGTGGCTGGTAGTGAAATCAAGACTCCTGGCTATGCTGAAGTATTGGTAGGTACACCTTTAAGCAGTTTTGTAGCCAATCAGCTGAAAGCTACTGACCATGTGCGACTTATCAATGGTAATCCTCTTACAGGTGTAAAGACAACTGTAGCCGATTTCGTAGGTGGTCATACGTCAGAGATTACAGCTATCCCAGAGGGTGATGACAATGACGAGATGCTAGGTTGGATTCTTCCACGTACCGATCAGTTCTCTACATCGCGTTCATATCTCTCCTGGCTCTTCGGCAAGAAGAAGGAGTATAATCTCGATGCCCGCGTGAAGGGTGGCGAGCGCCACATGATCATGAGCGGCGAGTATGACAAGGTGCTCCCGATGGACATCTATGGTGAGTATCTCATCAAGGCAATCATCACCGGCGATATCGACAAGCAGGAGCAGCTCGGTATCTACGAGGTAAGTCCTGAAGATTTTGCTGTGGCTGAGTTCGTGGATTCATCTAAGCTCGAATTGCAGAAGATTGTACGCGAGGGCTTGAATACCCTGCGCAAGGAGAACGCTTAGTTTTAGTTTACAGTTGACAGTTTATAGTTGATAGCAATGCTGCTAAACCCCTATAAACTTTTAACTATTAATTATTATAATAATGAGTGCATTAAGAAATTATCTCAATAAGATAAAGCCTAACTTCCAGAAGGGAGGTAAGCTGCATGCCTTCGAGAGCGTGTTTGACGGTTTTGAGAGCTTCCTGTACGTGCCTAATACGACAGCGAAGAGCGGAGCCAGCATCCACGATTCCATCGACTCGAAGCGCATCATGAGCTTTGTGGTAATCGCCCTGATTCCTGCTTTGCTCTTCGGTATGTATAATGTGGGATACCAGAATTTCAAGGCTGCAGGTACACTGGATGCTGCCAGCTTCATCGAGGTCTTCGGCTTCGGATTCCTGGCTGTCCTCCCTAAGTTGCTGGTAAGCTACATCGTGGGTCTCGGCATCGAGTTTGCCTGGGCTCAGTGGAAGCACGAGGAAATCCAGGAGGGTTACCTCGTCAGCGGTATCATCATCCCATTGATCATTCCTATCTCTACACCGCTGTGGATGCTCGCTCTGGCGTGCGCCTTCGCAGTCATCTTCTGCAAGGAGATCTTCGGTGGTACCGGTATGAACATCTTCAATGTGGCTGTGGGTGCCCGTATGTTCCTCTTTTTCTCATATCCATTGGCTATGAGTGGTGATAAGGTTTGGGTGGCTAAGGATGCTATCTTCGGTCTGGGTAACACCCTGCCTGATGGCTTCACAGCTGCTACTCCTCTCGGTCAGCTGGCTCAGGGCAGCATGCCTTCAGCTAGTCTCTGCGATTCTATCATCGGTTTCATTCCTGGCTGTATCGGTGAGACTTCAGTCATCGCCATCGCCATCGGTGCCATCATCCTTCTCTGGACAGGCATCGCATCATGGAAGACCATGGGCTCAGTATTCGCAGGCGGCATCGTGATGGCCCTTATCTTCCAGGCTCTCGGCATGACACCTATCGCCTGGTATGAGCACATCGTTCTCGGTGGTTTCTGCTTCGGAGCCGTATTCATGGCTACCGACCCTGTAACCTCTGCCCGTACTGAGAAGGGTAAGTACTTCTACGGATTCTTCATTGGTGCCATCGCCGTTATCGTACGTGTGATGAACCCAGGTTATCCAGAGGGTATGATGCTCGCTATCTTCTTCGGCAACATGTTTGCTCCACTCATCGACTACTGTGTAGTTCAGAGCAACATCTCTCGCCGTGCTAAACGTGCTATTAAATAATGTAGGAGGAATGTAGATATGAAGACAAATTCAAATAGCTATACTATTATCTATTCGGTTATCATCGTGGTAATCGTGGCATTCCTGCTCGCGTTCGTGTCTTCTTCGCTGAAGGCAACACAGGATGCCAACGTGGCTCTTGATACTCAGAAGCAGATTCTGAACTCGCTGAACCTGCGCGACCTTGACAACGCTACTGCGGCTGCCAAATATAAAGAGGTGGTGAAGGACGAGAAGGAGAAAGACGGCATGAAGTATTACGAGTGCGAGATTGATGGTCAGAAGAAGACCGTTTACTCTGTAAAGGGTAGGGGTCTCTGGGGCGGCATTTCAGGCTTCATCGCCGTGGATGCCGACAACAACACCATCTATGGCGTATATTTCAACCACGAAGGCGAGACAGCCGGACTCGGTGCTGAAATCAAGGACAACTTGAAGTGGCAGCAGAAGTTCCAGGGCAAGAAGATTCACAAGGATGGAGTAGAGGGCATCGCTCTGGGCGTAGAGAAAGACGCTCCTGCCAGCGACCCTAACAATGTGGATGCCGTTACCGGTGCTACATTGACATCCAACGGTGTGGATGCCATGCTCAAGGAAGGTCTTGCTAAATTCATTAAATAATTAAGTGAAATTATGGCATTATTTAGTAAACAAAATAAGGAGGCATTCATCAAGCCACTGAACGGCGACAACCCTATCCTCGTCCAGGTGCTTGGTATCTGTAGTGCCCTGGCTGTTACTTCCCAGCTGAAGCCAGCCATTGTGATGGGACTTGCCGTTACTATCATCACGGCATTCTCTAACGTGATTATTTCCATCATCCGCAACACCATTCCTCAGCGCATCCGTATCATCGTCCAGCTGGTGGTAGTTGCTGCCCTGGTTACCATCGTGAGCCAGGTGCTGAAGGCTTTCGCCTACGACGTGAGCGTGCAGCTCTCAGTGTATGTGGGTCTTATCATCACCAACTGTATCCTGATGGGTCGCTTGGAGGCGTTCGCCATGATGAACAAGCCTTGGCCTTCATTCCTCGATGGTATAGGTAATGGTTTGGGTTACGCCCTTATCCTCGTGATTATGGGTGCTGTTCGTGAGCTCCTGGGCCGCGGCTCATTGCTCGGTTTCCAGCTGATACCGGAGGGAGCTTACGACTTTGGATATGTTAACAACGGTATGATGACCATGCCAGCCATGGCATTGATTCTCGTTGGATGTGTAATCTGGGTACATCGTGCCTATATTTATAAGGAGGAGAAGTAAGATGGAGCACGCAATAAGTTTGTTTTTCCGTTCGATTTTCGTCGATAACATGATCTTCGCCTACTTCCTGGGTATGTGTTCATACTTGGCAGTATCCAAGAACGTGAAGACCTCTTTGGGCCTGGGCTTGGCAGTAACCTTCGTGTTGCTCATTACCGTGCCTGTAGATTACCTGTTGCAGACCAAGGTGCTCAGCGCCGATGGAATCCTGGGTGTTGACCTCACTTACCTGAGCTTCATCCTCTTCATCGCCGTCATCGCCGGTATCGTGCAGCTGGTCGAGATGATTGTAGAGAAGTTCTCACCATCGCTCTATGCAGCGCTGGGTATCTTCCTGCCATTGATTGCCGTAAACTGTGCCATCATGGGTGCATCGCTCTTCATGCAGCAGCGCATCCTGATGGAGCCTACCAATACTCAGGCTATCACCTCTGTATGGGATAGCATCGTTTATGCCGTAGGTTCCGGTCTGGGTTGGACTCTCGCCATCGTGCTGATGGGAGCCATCCGCGAGAAGATGCAGTATTGCGACGTGCCAAAGCCATTGCAGGGACTCGGCATCACATTTATCACAGTAGGCCTCATGGCAATGGCTATGCTTTGCTTCTCAGGCTTGAAAATCTAAAATAGGAGGACTATAGATATGGGTAATACATCATTTATATTGGCTAGTATCGGAGTTTTCCTCGTGGTGATTCTCCTGCTGGTTATCATCCTGCTCGTGGCTAAGAAGTATCTGAGCCCTAGCGGAAATGTAAATATCGAAATCAATGGCGACAAGACCATCAACGTGCCTCAGGGCAGCAGTTTGATGACTACGCTGAATGAGAACGGCATCTTCCTGCCTTCTGCCTGCGGCGGTAAGGCAAGCTGTGGCCAGTGTAAGGTTCAGGTGCTCGAGGGCGGCGGCGAGATTCTCGATTCAGAGAAGCCTCACTTCACCCGCAAGCAGATTAAGGACCACTGGCGTCTGGGATGCCAGTGCAAGGTGAAGGGCGACCTGAAGATCAAGGTGCCTGAGAGTGTGATGGGCGTGAAAGAGTGGGAGTGCGAGGTTATCTCCAACAAGAACGTTTCCAGCTTCATCAAGGAGTTCAAGGTGGCATTGCCTCCAGGCGAGCACATGGACTTCGTTCCGGGTTCTTACGCTCAGATCAAGATTCCTGCATACGACTGCATCGATTACGACAAGGACTTCGACAAGGATCTCATTGGCGAGGAGTACATCGGAGCATGGAAGAAGTTCAACATTCTTTCCTTGAAGGCTCACAACCCAGAGCCTACCGTTCGTGCTTACTCTATGGCGAACTATCCTGACGAGGGTGATATCATCACCTTGACGGTTCGTATCGCCACAACTCCATTCTTGCCACGTCCACAGGTAGGATTCCAGAACGTACCAACAGGTATCGCTTCTTCTTACATCTTCTCATTGAAGCCAGGCGACAAGGTAATGATGAGTGGTCCTTACGGAGACTTCCATCCTAACTTCACATCAGGCAAGGAGATGATCTGGATTGGTGGTGGTGCCGGTATGGCTCCATTGCGTGCGCAGATTATGCACATGACCAAGACCCTGCACACCACCGACCGTGAGCTTCACTTCTTCTACGGAGCGCGTGCATTGGGTGAGGCATTCTTCCTTGAGGACTTCTGGGAGCTTGAGAAGGAATTCCCTAACTTCCACTTCCATCTTTCACTCGACCGCAAGGACCCAGTGGCAGATGCTCAGGGCGTGAAGTACTACGAGGGATTTGCTGTTAACTGCATCCGTGATACCTACTTGAAGGATCACGAGGCACCAGAGGATTGCGAGTACTATCTCTGCGGACCTCCAATGCTGATCAAGACAGTAACAGATTATCTGGATTCTCTGGGAGTAGATCCTGAGAGCATCATGTATGATAACTTCGGATAAAACGATAATTCAATCAAAAGAGCAATGCTTGTTCTCAAAAAATGAGAGGCAAGTGTTGCTCTTTTTTTATTTTTCTGAATATATACAATATAATAGAGATAATTACGTTTTTATCTTGAAAGTATAGATTTAATTATGAATAAGATAAAGGTAGGTGTATGTTTTGCCCTTTGCAGTCTGGCAGCCCCATCTATGGCACAGTATATGTGGCAAGAGGAGGATGGCACGGAGAAGCTAGATCTTCGGGCAGATATACAATATGGTGTTGAGATGCAAGGGTCGTTTTCGAAAGGTAAAACCCCATTGTGGCTTAACGCAAACAAACATGGATTAAGTTCTTTAGAGAAGAATAACGGCTATCTCAGAGGTAGTCTGGTTCGTCCGCTTTCTGCAGATTCTGCTCGCCGCTGGGCTGTAGGATATGGAGTAGATGTGGCAGTACCGGTAAACTATACCAGCCATGTAGTGGTGCAGCAGGCTTATGTGGAGGCCCGCTGGCTTTATGGTGTGCTGACTGCAGGTGCCAAGGAATATCCGATGGAGCTAAAAAACCAGTCGCTCTCCAGTGGTAGCCAGTGTCTGGGTATCAATGCCCGTCCGATACCTCAGGTTCGTCTGGCGCTTCCTGAATATTGGACGCTTCCGTTTGGTAGAGGCTGGCTGCAACTGAAAGGTCATCTGGCTTATGGTATGACTACGGATGATGGCTGGCAGCATGATTTTACGAAACGGCAGACTAAATATTGTGACCACATGCTCTATCACAGCAAAGCTGGTTTTCTGCGTATCGGAAACGAGAATGCTTTCTGTCCGCTCAGCATAGAAATGGGCTTGGAAATGGTTGCTCAGTTTGGTGGCAATGCATATCGTCCAATAGGTGACAGTATGGTACAGATTCCTACCGAGAAAAATCTGAAAGGCTTCTGGCATGCGCTGTCGGCAACGGGATCTGATGCAGGTGAAGGGGCTTATGCCAATGTTGCCGGCAACCAGTTGGGCAGTTGGCTGATGCGTATCAATTATGACACTGACAGTTGGAAAGCTGCCATCTATGCCGATCATTATTTCGAAGATCACAGCCAGATGTTTCTCCTCGACTATAATGGATATGGTGAGGGCGCAGACTGGAATAAGAAAGTAAAACGCCGTTTCTTCATGTATTCGCTGAAGGACATCATGCTGGGCTTCGAACTGAATCTGAAGTATTCGCGCTGGCTGAAAAATGTGGTGCTGGAGTATCTCTATACCAAATATCAGAGTGGTCCGTACAATCATGACCGTACATCGGGTATCGCAGACCATATAGCGGGTACTGATGATTATTATAACCACAGCATCTATCCTGGATGGCAGCATTGGGGCCAGGTGATAGGAAATCCACTCTACCGTTCGCCTATTTATAATAATGACGGATATATTGATATCAGAAACAACCGTTTCATAGCTTATCATCTGGGTTTTGATGGTCAGCCTACACAGCGGTTGGGCTATCGTATATTAGGCACCTATCAGAAAGGTTGGGGTACATATAGCAACCCGTTTACAAAAAAGCATCATAATGTAAGCTTTCTGGTAGAGGGTCATTACGATTTCCCGCATCAGTGGCAGTTGAAGGCAGGCTATGCGATGGATTTCGGTAGCGAAAAGATGCTGGGGCATAATGCCGGTATGCAGATAACCATCAGCAAAAGAGGTTTGCTGACGAAAAGAAAATAATAATCGATAAGATAGAAAATATGAAAAAGATAATAGGGGTGCTTTCCCTTGCTGTTATGATGCTCACTCTAAGCTCATGTGAGGTAGAAACAAGCCAGAATGGTGATTTGGATGGTTTCTGGCATCTGGAGCAGGTAGATACTTTAGCTACAGGGGGTACTTGTAACTTTGCAGATAAGCGCGTGTTCTGGGGCTGCCAGTATAAGTTGATTCAGGTTGCTGATTATGACTATTTTGGTGATGGAAGAGGATTTTATCTGCGTTTTGAGCAAACCTCCGACAGTTTGCTGATTACATCTGTTTATCGTAATAAATGGCATGAAGATTATGGAGGCGATGTACTTTTAACAGAAATGAATGATTCTTTGCGTAGCTGTGGCATCAATCATCTGAATGAGCATTTTGCCAAGGAGGTAATGACCGGAGGTAAGATGCAACTGAAGAGTAAAACCCTGAGATTGCGGTTCAGAAAATTCTGAAAAAAAGCCCTCGATGCATGTAGCACCGGGGGCTTTTTGTATGCTCGGTTTCTTACTTCTTCCTTTCTGATTCCTTGATGAAACCATGTCGGTAAGCATAGAGAAGCTCTTTCAGGTCTTCTATCTGCTTACGGAGTTCGCAACCTATATCTGTGTCGGCTACCAGCATTCGGCGGTTCGACATTTCTACAATCTGTGTGGTACTCTTGATGTCGGTACCTTGCTTGATGGCATCTTCCATACTCGTAAATGGCTCGTGCTGGACCAGCTGAAATCCGCGGGAGTGATATACTAAGGTGTAGCCGGCAATGCCAGTCTCGTTGTGGTAGGCTTTAGAGAAACCTCCATCAATAACCATCAGCTTGCCGTTTGCCTTGATAGGGTTCTCGCCCTTGGTTGTGCGAACGGGCACGTGCCCATTGATGATATGGCGGTTAGGACCGGTTACCCCAAACTCATCCATAATATGGTCGATAACCTGTTCGTTATCGCGCAACAGGAAGTAGTATCCCTTCTCTTCTTTATGAGTCTCCTTATCGGTAATGAAATAGCGCTCGAAGGTGGCCATCTTACTCTTGTCGAAGAGCGGACTGTCAGGACCGCACCATAGGTAGATGAAATAATCGATGGCATATTCCTTTTCATTCGGATCAGAATCTGATTGGAAAGCTGTGCGTATCTGCATGCCCGTATGATGCATCAGGGCTCTGCCGCTGAATTTCTTGCCAGGATATATTTCTACCTCTTTTAATGAACCATCTTCGTTGAGCGGACAGGAAGCATGGAAAAGCAGGTTGTTGTTGAAGATAGCGTACATGCAACCATGCTGCAGCATAACCTTGATATGCTTGTGCAGCTTCTCGCAGACCATAAACGAATGATGCAGTTTCTGAATCAGAATTTCCTCTTCTTCAGATAGTTTGTCCGGATTGTCCGGATCGATGGTAGGGAAGTGGCATGAGGTCATGTCATACTCTTTTCCGTCAATCTCTACCTTGCCTTTCCTGTAATCGATATGGTCAAAAAGACAACGGTCTTTCATCTTCCATTCCGGATGCTTCTTGAAAAGCTGGCTCTCTAATTTAAACTGGATGACAGCTATAGCCTTGTGCATCTGAGAGGTGAGCCGCTGGGTCTTTTCATCCATTGCTGCTGCACCTCCGCTGAGCTTAGGCAGAAATTCTTTGCAATCATCCTCCTTGTAGGTTTCCATCGCAAAAGTAGCGAGTGGTACGAGGTTGATGCCATAGCCTTCTTCCAATGTCGAGAGGTTGGCGTATCGCAGGGAGAGACGGATCACATTACAGATGCAGGCATTATTGCCGGCAGCTGCTCCCATCCATAGTACATCGTGATTACCCCACTGGATGTCCCAACTGTGGTAGCGGCGCATCTTGTCCAAGATGATGTGGGCTCCTGGACCTCTATCGTAGATATCGCCCAGAATATGGAGCTGGTCGATAGCCAGGCGCTGGATGACGTTGGCTATAGCGATGATGAAATCATCGGCTCTGCCTGTGCTGATAATCGTATCAACAATAACATTGACATAGGCTGTCTTGTCATGATCTTCGGTGTGCTCGTGCAAAAGCTCCTGGATAATATACGAGAAATCGCATGGCAGCGATTTGCGCACCTTGCTTCGGGTATATTTGCTGGAAACATCACGGCATACAGCCACCAACTGGTGCAGGGTGATGTGATACCAGTCGTTGATGTCGGGTTCGTTCTGCTTGACGAGTTCCAGTTTCTGCTCAGGATAGTAAATAAGAGAGCAGAGTTCTCGCTTCTCCTGTTCGCGAAGGGTATTGCCAAAGAGTTCGTTCACCTTACGCTTGATATTTCCTGATGCATTTTTCAGTACATGCAGGAAGGCCTCATACTCACCATGGATGTCGGCAAGGAAATGCTCGGTACCCTTTGGCAGGTTGAGGATGGCTTGCAGGTTGATAATCTCGGTGCTCGCCTCTGCTATAGTAGGGAACGACTGAGAGAGCAACTGCAAATATCTCATGTCTTGTTCTATATTATAATGTTTCATGTTTTTTTCCATTTTCTTAGAGCCTTTTTACTATTTATTATCTTTTGCAAAGATAGTATAAATAATAGATAAAACAAAGGAAAAAAGTATTTTTTTGAAAAATCTTTCTGTTTTTTCAGATTTTTGCAGTACTTTTGCAGAAGAAATATAATAATTCTTCAAACTAACTATATTTGATTATGAAACAAACTATTCTTGTTACAGGTGGTACAGGCTTCATAGGTAGCCATACTACAGTAGAGTTGCAGCAGGCAGGCTACAATGTTGTTATCGTAGATGATCTCTCAAACTCAAAGATTGAAGTACTCGATGGTATCGAAAAGATTACTGGTATCCGCCCTGCTTTTGAACAGGTTGACTTGCGCGACAAGGCTGCTACCGAGGCAGTATTCCAGAAATATCCTGATATTAAGGGTATCATTCACTTTGCTGCAAGCAAGGCAGTAGGCGAGAGCGTACAGAAACCATTGTTGTATTATCGCAACAATATCGTATCGCTCATCAATCTCTTGGAACTTATGCCAAAGTATCAGGTAAAGGGTATCATCTTCTCTTCTTCTTGTACCGTTTATGGTCAGCCGAAGCCTGAGAATTTGCCTGTAACAGAAGAGGCTCCTCATCAGAAGGCTACTTCACCTTATGGCAATACTAAGGAGATTAATGAGCAGATCATAGCTGATTATATCCATAGTGGTGCAGCCATCAAGAGCATTGTATTGAGATATTTCAATCCTATCGGTGCACATCCTTCTGCTGAGATTGGTGAGTTGCCAAATGGTGTGCCAAACAATCTGATTCCATACGTTACTCAGACAGCTATGGGTATCCGCAAGGAACTCACTATCTTTGGTAATGATTATGATACTCCTGATGGAACCTGTATCCGCGACTATATTTATGTTGTAGACTTGGCTAAGGCACATGTAGCTGCTATGGCACGTGTTCTTGATAAGGAGACTGAGCCTATCGAATATTTCAATATCGGTACAGGTAATGGAAACTCAACTCTCGAAATTGTTGAGACTTTTGAAAAAGCTACAGGTGTGAAACTGAATTGGAAGTATGGTCCACGAAGAGAGGGCGATATTGAGAAAATTTGGGGTGATTGCACCAAGGCGAACAAGGTACTCGGCTGGAAGGCTGAGGCTAAGCTTGAAGATGTGTTGGCTTCTGCTTGGAAATGGCAGCAGAAACTTCGCGCTGATGGCATCATGTAAAGTGTTGGTTGTTTTAGAAAATAATATGAATTGGCTTCTTTTTTCCGTAACTACTCAGCACCCCTATGGGCATGAGTAATCGTCTTACTGTTGTACTACAGCAAGAATTGCATTAAATTTAGAATTTCCGTTCTTCATAGCAGTTTCAGCAATGGAGTGCAACTTGGCAAAATCATCGGCACCGCTGTCTGTTCGGAAGCAACCGCTGACTTTCTGCTTTATCTTGATTTTCCTAACTCCCCGCTCACTGGCATTGTTCTCGTAAGGCACACTTGGATTGGAGAGAAAGGTAAATAGGTAGTCTTTGACTTTAAGGATACCCCTCTTGAATTTCTCAAACTCGTTATCTAAATGCGTGAGGCTTTCACCCAAGAGGTTCTTCATCTTTGTCTTCAGTACCTTTATCTTTCTAGAGGTAATGTTGTCCTCTCTTCTGAGATTTATAGAGTGTTCTATCAGATGGATGAATCTCCGTGACCAGTTCTGGTTTGGATCCAGTTCGTTCAGATACTCTGCATTCCTAAGAAGATGAGCCAGGCAGACCTGATGGTCCTTAACATTCATCTTGAAGTAGCTCTGATGTCTGTCAGTCACAAGTGTCGAATAGGGAAGTCCCTTTGGAAACCTGGAATCTATGGCCTTCTGACCTCGCGATTCTGACTGGAACACGTATGTAAGCAGGTCGTTCTGGAATATCCAGTTCCAATGCAGATGCTTTCCTACCGTAGCACCAGTTTCATCGGCTCCTACGACAGACGCTGTTTCCAGCCTCTTGCGTATTTCCTCATATGCACAGTCTGCCTTGCCGCTATTCTCTTTGAGTATGTTCTGCACTGTACCCTCACTTATATTCTGGCCGGACAGGTCGGATATAAGTTCTGCAATCCTTTTGAACGGAATACACTGCACTACATTAAGGTATGTCACCAGTGCACGGAGGTTGTCACCATACTTGATACGACAGTTGGGAGCTTCGCAGTTGTTTACGCAACCGCATTCACAGACCTTCTCGTAATACTGTTCCTCGCAGGTCTCTACGACCACCTTGATATCAACAATTTGTGTCTTACGGATCTTCTGGCATGGTATATCAATCAAGAGCCGACCACAGCATTTACAATAGACTGGTTCGTGCTTTACAATTACGTCTGGTTCTGCTATAGTCTGCAGTGTGTGACCCTTGTGGCCAGGCTGTCCACCGCTCGGCTTTCCGCTTGGCTTGCGAAGAGACTTTGTCCTGCGCAGCTCACGGGAAGCGATACTTTCTTGGGATGGAGGGATACTGCTGTTACTGCTGTTTTTCTCGGGCTTTCCTGGTGTACTTGATGTATCGTCATCAGCTCCCTCGAGTTCCTTGATGCGCTCTTTAGCAACGGCAAGTTCTGCCTTTGTGGAAGCAAGTTCTGTCTTTAGATTATGTATCTCCACGTCCTTCTGGTTAATGACACGGTTGAGGCGTCCGATCTCCTCAGTCTTCTCGGAGTCGGACTTCTCAAGTTTGCGCAGACGCTGGTTTATCTGGCGCAAAACAACATCTATGTCAGTACAGTCGCTTGCCATTTTTTTGGTGCAAAGATAAGCATTTTTCTCCACATGGCAAAATCACGATTTACATCCATTAACGCAGACTTTTGACTTACGGGGAATGCAAAAACGCATCTCCTGGCAGATAATCTGTTGAAAGGCGATAATAGACAAAGGAGACATGTTGGAGGCATCATCGGAAAAGAACTCGTTAAATGAACTGTTTTAAACAGCCTACGTCCTCATCGACTCAATCATTAAAAAGTTTGTAATGATGAAGAAAATAAGCAAAATCAAGTTTATGCTTTATTAACGAGAAGTTTTCTATAGGGGTGCTGAGTAGTTACTTTTTTCCTCTGAAAGGTTAAAAAAGCTAATTTTTGGGAAACTTATCGTCGGGAAGACGGTAAGTTTCCTTTTTTTTATATATCTTTGCAGAAAGAACTATTGGTTTAACGAAACTTGAAAATATATGAAACGGACTTTACTTTCAATATTGACAATTGCAATGTTAGCACTTTCTGTTCCTTCGGATGCTATGGCCAACGAGGGAAACATAGAATGGGCAGACCTTGATGTGGCAGATATCAACTTGAACTATGCTGGGGGCGTGATGCATATCACAGGCGCTAGCGGGCAAGTGGTGAGAATATATAATGTGGCAGGTGTTACTATCAAGACCTTCCGCATAGAAGGTAATGACAAGCGCGTAAACTTGCCATTGGCTGATGGTATCTATATTGTAAAGGTGGGAAATACCTTTACGCGCAAAATTTGCGTAAAGCATTAATAGTATTATAGAGGCCTTAGAATGCCGTTTTACTTTAATCAGAAAGTAAAAGTCTTTCATTTTTCGTTACTTATCATTTCTTGCTGTTTGATGTTCTGTTCTTGCCACGACAGGGTGCCAAACAGCAATTTCCAATTATCGTTAGATGATTATCAGGACTTACGTTCTTCTGCCTATGCTATCAATTCGAGGGCGGTAAGGAATCTGATAGACAGCATCATGCGAAATGATAAAGACCGACATGCTGCTGATTTGCATACCCGTCGCTATTATCAGAATGAAGGTAATCTGCTTTGGATTACACGTCATGGGGTAAATAGTCAGGCTGACTCCCTGGTGACTTGCCTGCGTACTGTAGCGGATATGGGATTTGATAAACGTCGGTTCTATGTGGATGCTATTGCCCGAGATATTGATAGGTTACGAGATTTAAATCTAGATTCAGCTGATAATCAGATAAATCAAGTGATAGCCCGACTGGAGTATCGCTTGACCAAAGCTTACTTCAGATATACGATGGGGCAGAATTTTGGATTTATGAATCCTAGTTTTGTTTTCAATCGTTTAGATACTCTTGCTCCCAATCCTTATGATAGTAGCAATAGACCCGTTAGGTTCAGAGGTCTGTTTGATGTAAAAATGGCTCATGCAGATGATGCGTTCTATCAGAAGGCTATGCAAATGGTTAGATGCGACTCGGTGGCTTCCTTCCTGAAAGAAGTACAGCCTAAGAATCCTTTCTATTATCAACTGCTGGAGAAATTGAAGGCTGGAGGACTGGGCAAGGCGATGAGAATCAAAATTCTCTGCAACATGGAACGTTGCCGCTGGAGACAGTATGATAATCCCTGGCAACACGAAAAATATGTGGTTGTCAATATACCATCGTTCCATCTGATGGCTATTGATCATCAGGATACGCTCTCGATGCGCATAGGATGTGGAGCCAGTAAAACCAAAACCCCGATATTGAACAGTCATATCAAACGTATGGAGTTGAATCCTCAATGGTTTGTTCCCCGTAGTATCGTTCTCCATGATATGATACACCGGGTGGGGAATCATGGCTACTTTCGCGCGCGTAACTACTATGTAAGGGAAGTGGCAACAGGTAAGGAGGTTGACTTAAACAGAGTAACTCGATCTATGCTTATTTCTGGTGCTTATGGCATCGCCCAGCGGGGCGGAAAGGGGAATGCTCTGGGAAGAATCATCTTCCGTTTTGATAATAATTTCTCGGTCTTCCTGCATGATACTAACAGTAAGGGCGTGTTTGGACAAGAGGATAGAGGAGTATCGCATGGATGTATCAGAATAGAAAAACCATACGATTTCGCAGTCTTTCTATTGGCTGACAAAAACGAGAAACTGAAGGAAAAGATATACTATTCGATGACAGCAGATTCGCTAGCCAATAAAAAACTTGTTGTGAATAACGTAAAGGTTAATCCTCAAGTTCCTCTCTTCATAACCTATTATACACTCTATCCGTTAGCAGGAGGCAGAATAGCTGAATATTCTGATGTGTATGGATTTGATGCGGTAATATTCGATATGTTGAGAAAATATCTATAAACAACACATTTGTAAAAGCAATGATAAACGATAAAGAACTCTTGGCGATGATTAGGGATCCTAAGACCCAACGCGAAGGCTTTGCTGTACTGGTAAGTCAGTATAGCGAGCCGTTGTATTGGAAGGTTCGCCATATTGTTTTAGATCATGATGATGCTGATGATGTGTTGCAGAATGCCTTTGTTAAGGCTTGGACCAATCTCGATTCGTTTCAGGGAAAGTCTTCGCTCTCAACATGGCTTTACCGTATAGCAATTAACGAAGCGCTTGATTTCTTGAGACGCAAGAAGCAGATGGTAAATGTCAGTACCGAAGACGAGCCGGGCTTGGCTTCACGTCTTCTTGCCGATGACTATTTTGATGGAGACCAGATTCAGGCAGAATTGCAAGAGGCTGTAGCCCAACTGCCCGATGTACAGCGCACAGTTTTCACTCTAAAATATTATGATAATATGAAATATTCAGAGATGAGCAAGGTGCTGTCAACAAGCGAAGGCGCTCTGAAAGCTTCCTATCATCTTGCTGTGAAAAAAATAATTGTTTTTTTCAATCGTAAGGATTAAACCTTTTCGGTTAGTTTTCGTCTATTTAATAAAGTATAAAAGAAAGGAATGAGGAATATGTTAAAAGAAGACAATATATTGAATAGCCGTTTTGGTAAGAAAAACCATTTCCAGGTGCCGGCTGGTTATTTCGACCAGCTGACGGATAGGGTGATGGCAAATTTGCCGGAGCAGGAACCCCGCATCATTCACATGCAGCCTAGCTTATGGCAGCGTATGCCGATTCGAAAGATTGCGGCGGCTGTTGCTGTTTTGGCTGTGATGGGAGGTGGTTCGGTACTGGCGCTGAAATATACGGGAAGCAGTAAGCCTGCTATGGCACATGTGGACCATATAGTTCAGAAAGCTGCTGTGAATAATAATGAAGATGCTACTTTTAATGAGATGGCCGATTATACGATGATGGATAATGAAACTATCTATGCATCGCTGATTGCAGAAAATTAATGGTTGGTATTTCTTTTTGTCTACAGATAAAGATTAAAAAAAGATAAGGTATGAGAAAGATAATGCAACATAGGTTTCTTGCGCTTTTAGCTATGCTGATGATTAGCCTGGTTTCACTTGCTTCACAGCCTCAGGGTAGAAAACATCATGATGGATTTGATCCTAAAAGGTTTCAGGCAGAACTAGAACAGTTTATTACGACTAATGCCTGTCTTACTCCGAGAGAAGCTGCTAAATTCTTCCCGGTATATAGACAGATGGGTAAGAAAATGCGTATGATATTCGATGAAATGCGCCGATTCCGTCATGTGAATCCGAATGATAATGAGGCATGTGCCGAAGCTATCAGAAGACAGGATGAGTTGGATATTCAGCTGAAACAGTTGCAGCAAGAGTATCATTCTAGATTTATGACCATCTTGCCACCTAATAAGGTGTTCAGTGTCATCAAGGCAGAGGAACGGTTCCATCGGCAGGCATTCAGGCGGATGAAGAAATAAATCTCTAAAAAAGTAGAGATAAAACTATTTAATATGTATTTATGTGACTTTTGGTCACATTAATAGGGTCGCGAAGATATTTTTAATAATATTTTCGCGATTTTATTTTGTCCTTTCCGTTATTTGTTGTACTTTTGCACTTTGGAAAATAATAATATAATATAATAAGGTATGTACAGAAGTAATACGTGTGGAGAGTTACGTCTCTCTGATGCCGGCAAGGAAGTGACACTTGCCGGTTGGGTACAGCGCTCAAGAAAGATGGGTGGTATGACATTCGTCGATTTGCGCGACCGTTATGGTATCACACAGTTGGTCTTCAACGAGGCTGATAACAAAGACTTGTGTGATGCAGCTAACAAGCTAGGTCGTGAATTCTGCATTCAAATAAAGGGTGTAGTAAGTGAACGACAGAGCAAGAATCCTAAAATGGATACTGGTGACATCGAAATCCTGGTGAAGGAACTCAATGTCCTCTCTCAGAGCCAGACCCCTCCTTTCACTATCGAAGATAATACTGATGGTGGTGATGATATTCGTATGAAGTATCGTTATCTTGATTTGCGTCGTCCTGCAGTGCGCAAAAATCTGGAGTTGCGTCATCGTATGTGCATCTTGATTCGTAACTTCCTCGATGCACAGAACTTCATGGAGGTTGAAACTCCTATTCTTATTGGTAGTACACCAGAGGGAGCACGCGACTTTGTTGTTCCTTCCCGTATGAATCCAGGTCAGTTCTACGCTCTTCCACAGAGTCCTCAGACTTTAAAGCAGCTCTTGATGGTTGCTGGCTTCGACCGCTATTTCCAAATTGCCAAGTGCTTCCGTGATGAGGATCTTCGTGCTGACCGTCAGCCAGAGTTTACACAGATTGACTGTGAAATGAGTTTTGTTGATCAGGATGATGTCATCAACCTTTTCGAGGAAATGGCTCGCCATTTGTTTAAGGAGATTCGTGGTGTAGAACTTCCTAAGTTGGAGCAGATGACCTGGCACGATGCTATGCGCCGTTTCGGTAGTGATAAGCCAGACTTGCGCTTCGGTATGGAATTTGTTGAGTTGAAAGATGCTTTCACAGGTAAGGGTAATTTCTCTGTATTCGATGAGGCTAAGTATATTGGCGGTATCTGTGTTCCAGGTTGTGCTGATTATAGCCGTAAGCAGTTGAACGAATTGACCGATTTTGTTAAGCGTCCTCAGGTCGGTGCCAAAGGATTGGTATATATCAAGTATAATGCTGATGGTACCGTAAAGAGTAGCATAGATAAGTTCTATTCTCCAGAGGAACTTGCAGAAATCAAGACCGTAATGGGAGCCAAGGATGGTGACCTCGTTTTGATTTTGAGCGGTGATAATGCTAACAAGACACGCATTCAGCTTTGCTCTTTGCGTTTGGAAATGGGTGATCGTCTTGGTCTTCGTGATAAGAACGTATTCAAGTGTCTTTGGATTATTGACTTCCCTCTCTTTGAGTGGAGCGATGAGGAGCAGCGCCTGATGGCTACGCACCATCCATTCACTATGCCAAATCCTGATGATATCCCATTGCTCGATGAGCATCCTGAGCAGGTTCGTGCCAAGGCATACGACTTTGTTTGCAATGGTATCGAAGTAGGTGGAGGTTCTCTCCGTATCCATGATACTCAGTTGCAGGAGAAGATGTTCGAGGTTCTCGGCTTTACTCCAGAGCGTGCTGAGGCTCAGTTCGGTTTCTTGATGAACGCTTTCAAGTATGGCGCACCACCTCACGCAGGTCTTGCTTTCGGTTTGGACCGTTTTGTCAGCATTTTGGCTGGTCTCGACAGTATTCGCGATTGTATTGCCTTCCCAAAGAACAACTCAGGTCGAGATGTTATGCTCGATGCTCCTTCTGAACTTGACCCTAAGCAGTTGGATGAATTGGAAATCAAACTTGATTTGAAGGCTGAATAAAAATAGAGAAACGAAGGTATTCACTCCATAAAAGAGTATGCGTAAAATGCCTTGAGAAAAAATCAATGATTTATAATAAGTAATTGATTTTTAGTAAATAAAGTGCTGCGCTTCTTGACGTAAATCAAGAAATGCAGCACTTTTGTTTATAAGTAGTAGTTTTTTCTATTTTTCTAACACTATTTCGAAATAAAAGTTATAAATTTGCAGCAGATATTAAGGTTGAGCTGACGAAATGAGGCTCAATAGAATCATAAAATTCTTAAAACATGGTAGAAAAGAAAGCGACAACTAAGACTGCTGCAAAGAAGCCAGCAGCAAAGAAGGCTCCAGTAGCAAAGAAGGCTCCTGCAGCAAAGAAGGACGTTCTTTACTTGAACGCAGAGAACGCAGGTTTTAGAGCTGGTGATGTATATCAGGCATTGGCAGCTTCAGAAAAAGCTCTCACAGTAGCAGAAATTGCTAAGGCTGCTAAGATTAGTACAGAGGATGTAATCCTTGGTATCGGTTGGCTCTTCAAAGAGGGTAAGATTAAGGATGAGGACAACAAGGTTGCTCTCGCTTAAATAAGGTTTATTTTTCAAAGAGCCGCGGTTGCTTGTAAGTGAGTAACCGCGGTTTTTTCTTTTTCTGTCTTCTCTCTTGAAAGAGGACGAATGTTATGATTATTATATGAAACTTGATCAGGAGATATTCAATGTTCTTTTGGCTGCGGGTGCAAAAGGGTTGAAAGTAGAAAAAATAGCTCGTCATGTATATAATTCCTGTAATTCGATTTTTACACCTCTGAATTACAAGGATGTTCATAGCTATGTTACACAATATCTCACCAGATGCGCTAAAGACCCACAATCGCTTATAGAAAAAGGTAAGGGGTATGGTGTATATCATGTTAATTTTGATTCAAAGGCCGTACAGCAACTGATGCTTAATTTTTCTTCTTCTGTATTAGAAAATAGTAATGAAGGGGAGGACAAGGCTGACGATAGTGCTCCTCAAAGTCTTTTTGATGAGAATATGTTCTAAATTATTTTTTTTATGAGGGGAATGTTGTAGTATGTTCGTATAATATATGTAGACTTTATAATAACTGATAAAAGTTAAACAATAAACATATAAACGAATAAACTATGGCTAGTAGATATTTATTAGGTTTTGACGTAGGCTCAAGTTCTGTAAAGGCTTCGCTTACTGATGTTGACAATGGAGAAATCGTAGCTTCTGCATTCTATCCGGATCATGAAGCACCCATTATGGCTGTAAAGACTGGTTGGGCAGAGCAGGATCCTCAGATGTGGTGGGATAATGCTAAGTTGGCGCTTAAGAAAATCATGGCAGAATCTGGTGCCAAGGGTGAAGATATCCTTGCAATTGGTATCTCGTACCAGATGCATGGCTTGGTTTGTGTTGATAAGAATCAGCAAGTTTTGCGTCCTAGTATCATCTGGTGCGACTCTCGTGCCGTACCTTATGGCGAGAAGGCTTTTCATGATTTAGGTGAGGACTTCTGCTTGCGTAATCTGCTCAATTCTCCTGGAAACTTTACTGCATCTAAACTTGCTTGGGTAAAGGATAATGAACCGGAACTGTTTGATAAAATTGATAAGATTATGCTTCCTGGTGATTATCTGGCAATGAAACTTTCAGGTGAAGTTAAGACTACTATCAGTGGCCTTTCTGAAGGTATGATGTGGGACTTCAACCAGAAAAAGCCTGCTAAATTCCTGCTTGATTACTTTGGCTTCGATGAAAGCATTCTGGCTGATATTGTTTCTACATTCTCTGTACAGAGTGTAGTAAGTAAAGCAGCAGCTGAAGAACTTGGTCTGAAAGAAGGTACACCAATATCTTATCGTGCGGGTGACCAGCCAAATAATGCTGTGAGTCTGAATGTGTTCAATCCGGGTGAAATTGCAAGTACGGCAGGTACATCAGGAGTTGTATATGGTGTATTGGGTGATGTTAACTATGATCCAAAGAGCCGTGTCAATACTTTTGCTCATGCTAATTATACTACAGACCTTGACCGTCTTGGTGTATTGTTGTGTATCAATGGAACTGGTATCTTGAATGCGTGGGTTCATCGAAATATCACTCCAGATGTAAGCTATGCGGATATGAATGATCTTGCAGCTTCTGTGCCAATAGGTAGTGATGGTGTTAAGATTATCCCATTTGGTAATGGAGCTGAGCGTGTATTAGAGAATAAGGAAGTTGGTTGTTCTATTCGTGGCATCAGCTTTAATAAGCATAATCGTGCTCATATTGTTCGTGCAGCACAAGAGGGTATCGTCTTCAGTTTCTGCTATGGAATGGAAATCATGCAGCAGATGGGTATGGATATTAAGAATATTCATGCAGGTAAGGCTAATATGTTCCTCAGTCCGTTGTTCCGAGATACCTTGGCGGGTGTGAGTGGTGCTACTATCGAACTTTATGAGACAGATGGTAGTGCAGGTGCTGCTAAGGGTGCTGGTATTGGTGCCGGTATCTATAAGGATCATAATGAGGCTTTTGCTTCATTGAAGAAACTTGCAGTCATAGACCCTGATGAGGCTAACCGTTCTGCTTATCTCGAGGCTTATTCTGCATGGAAAGAAGAGCTGAAAAAACTTTAAACGTTTGTAATTTACTTTAGACAAACTTTTTTTATAATATCAGATAAAGGGTGGGAGAAGTCTCACCCTTTATTTTTCTTTTTCCCGATTCTTTTGACTTTTGGGGGAGCTTCCGTCTTATTTAAGGATTGGATTTAAATATCTGTAGTTGATGTTTCTGAGTATCTATCCACCTATGTTTTGCCATGATGAACCGCTTTAGAAGATAGATAAGTGATTATACAATGAAAAAATCCCCCAGCCCGCTTGAGAAAGCAGGATGGGGGATTGGTATTTTGAATCAAAACAGTTTAATTCTTGAAACTGTGGATTGGAGCCGGAATACGACCGGCACGGTTTACGAATGCCTCGCAACTGAATGGGTTTACAGGCATGATTGGAGCATGACCGAGCAAACCGCCAAAATCTACATTGTCGCCTACCTTCATGCCCACAACTGGGATGATACGTACGGCAGTAGTCTTCTGGTTAACCATACCGATGGCAGCCTCGTCGGCAATGACACCGGAAATGGTGGTGGCTGGAGTATCGCCAGGGATGGCAATCATATCCAAACCTACTGAGCAGACACAAGTCATCGCCTCAAGCTTCTCGATGGTCAGCGCACCAGCCTCTACAGCGTTGATCATACCCTGGTCTTCGCTGACAGGGATGAAGGCACCGCTCAAACCACCTACATAAGAAGAAGCCATGATACCGCCCTTCTTAACTTGGTCGTTCAGGAGTGCAAGAGCTGCTGTGGTACCAGGAGCACCGGCATGCTCAAGACCGATGAGCTCGAGAATATCGGCTACACTATCACCGATTGCTGGGGTAGGAGCCAATGAAAGGTCGATGATGCCGAAAGGTACGTTCAGACGGCGTGAAGCCTCCTTGGCTACCAACTGACCTACACGGGTAATCTTGAAAGCGGTGCGCTTGATGGTTTCGCAAAGAACCTCGAAGCTTTCGCCCTTTACCTTCTCCAATGCATATTTTACAACGCCAGGACCGCTGACACCGACACTCACTACCGCATCGGCCTCAGAAACACCATGGAAGGCACCAGCCATGAACGGATTGTCGTCTGGCGCATTGCAGAGAACAACGAGTTTGGCGCAACCCAGAGAACCTCTGTCCTTGGTTGCCTCGGCTGTATCCTTTACGATTTCGCCCATCAGTCGGACGGCGTCCATGTTGATACCGGTCTTGGTAGAACCCACATTGACTGAGCTGCAGACGAAATCGGTCTGTGCCATCGCCTGAGGGATAGAACGGATAAGGAGCTCATCGCTCTTGCTCATACCCTTGCTTACGATGGCAGAATAGCCGCCCAGGAAGTTGACACCGAGCTCCTTGGCACACTGGTCGAGGGTCTTGGCAATCTTCACGTAATCGTCGGTAGTCTTGCAGGCAGAACCGCCTACCAGCGAGATAGGAGTGATGGAGATACGCTTGTTGACGATAGGCACACCAAACTCCTTGGAGATTTCTTCGCCGGTCTTCACCAGGTTCTTTGCCAGACGTGTAATCTTATTATGAATGTTCTGACAGAGCTCATCGAGATCGGTAGATGCGCAATCCAAAAGGTTGATACCCATGGTGATGGTACGCACATCGAAATTCTCCTGCTCTATCATCTTATTGGTTTCGATAACCTCAGATATATTGATCATATTGTTTGCTTTTTAAATTCTGTGCATCATATTGAAAATTTCCTCGCGCTGGCATTTGATCTGCACGCCCATAGCCTTACCAACATTGGTGAGTTCATCGGCTACTTCCTCGAAAGTTTTCTGCATCTTGCCCATGTCTACGATCATCATCATGTTGAAATACTCCTGTACGATGGTCTGAGAGATATCCAAGATGTTGATACTGTTCTCTGCCAAATAGGTACATACCTTGGCGATGATACCAACGGTATCCTTGCCCACTACTGTAATAATCGTTCTGTTCATGTATTTATTCCTTATTTTAAATTGGTAAGTTTTCGGCTGCAAATTTACAACTATTTTGTTAGACTACCAAATAAAAAGTCAGAAAACTTGTAAAATCACTAACGTTTTGCAAGTTTTCTGACTCATTTTTACCTTTCTTGTTTCCTTATCTTACTTGATACCTCTTTCGTTGAGTGCCTTAGAATATTTGGCTGCATTCTGCAGGTGCTCATCGTAAGTGCGGGCAAAATTATGAGTGCCGCTGAAATCCTCCTTGGCACACATGTAGAGGTAATCGTGATGCACATGGTTGAGGACGGCATCGATACCTGCTACGCTCGGAATACGGATAGGCCCCGGTGGCAAACCTGGGTTCTTGTAGGTATTATACGGGCTCTTGATAGACAGGAGGTTGTTGTAGATGCGCTTGAGGTCGAATCGCTGCCAGGCATATTTAATGGTAGGATCGGCCTGCAATGGCATTCCCTCTGGATATTCGGCATTGCGAAGCATCAGGCGGTTATAATACATGCCGGCTATCATCGGTTTCTCGCCGTTGTTGGCTGTTTCTTCGTCCACGATGCTGGCAAGGGTGATGATCTCCACCGGTGTCAGCTTCATAGCCTTTGCCTTTTCGGTACGCTCAAAGTTCCAGAACTTGTCGCTTTCTTTCTTCATGCGCTCCAGAAATTTATCTACCGAGATGTTCCAGTAGAGATCGTAGGTGTTAGGTACGAACATGCAGGCGATGGTGGCAGTATCGTAACCGTATTTCTGACAGACGCTCTCGTCGCGCAGGGCATGGTAGAGGTCGTTGCTGCCAAACATCATCTTCTTGCCAATCTCATCAGAGAGTTTGTCGAGCGTGCGGACCGAAGGGATGGTTAGGCTAACCGGTTCCTGCAAACCGTTCTTCATGTGGCGCCATGTCTTGAGGGCACCATCGCCCGGAGCAATGGCGTATCTGCCGGTGCGGATATGATCGGCATAGCCGGAATGGAGAGTCAGGGTCTTGAATGCCTGGAACGGAATGCTCTTGGCAAATGGGCGGAGCTTGTTGTATACAGAGTCGATGTTATCATCGCTGTCGATGTAAACATACTCGGTGTTGCTGCTCTTCGAGAAGGAAGAGAAACAGTAGATGTAGCCCACGATGGCGATGACTGCGATGCAGCCTATAGCACCATACAGATAGAGCTTAGAAAATGATTTTTTCTTTTTCATATTCTTCTTGTTTGTTATTTTTCGGGTGCAAAAGTACAGTAAAAATAGGAAATAGCAAAGTATAGGAATTTAAAATAGGTTAATTGTCATCTTTCTTTATCCGTTGTGTCTGCTTTTTTGTTACCTTTGCACTTGACATTGAGAATCAACATGTGTATCGGTGCTTTCGGGCACATTATTATAAAAGGATTATGAAAATGAAGTTTTCTATAGCGTATGCTGCCAAGTGGGGTCATGCCCTGCATGTAGAATTAACTTTTGCCGCCGCTGACGGCTATCAAGATACGATGGACTTGCCGATGACCACCCGGGACGGTTATCTCTGGGAGGTGGAAATGGCGTCAAGGCAGAACCGCCATCATCCTTTCGTAGCTGTGGCTTACTGCTACTGCGTGAAAGATGCTGAGGGAAAGGTGCTGCGTAGGGAATCGCTCGCTTCTGCCCGCCAATATGTTTTTGATGAGAGTAAGAATTTCTATTTCCAGGACTATTGGCTGGAGGAGGATAATCCTTACGTGGAAAAAAATGCCTTCGTATTGCAGCAGGTAAAGTTTACTGATGTCAAGCCAGCGCGTCTGCCTCTCTTCGACCGTACTATCATCTTCAAGATTCATGCCCCGAAACTCTATGAGGGTGAGGCTGTAGCTCTGTTGGGAAATCATCCTACGCTGGGCAAATGGAATCCTGCTCATTTCCTGAAGATGCAGAACAATCATGGCAAGGACTGGGAAATATCTGTGAATGTGCAGGCTATCGATGAGCCGATAGAATATAAATATGTGGTGATTGATGCACAGACCCAGAAACTGAAGAGATGGGAATTTGGGGATAACAGAATCTTTGGCATTTCGGGTAATGAACAGGCTGGTGGACAGGGAACTCCTCAGGGTGAAATCCGTGTATACCATCAGGATGTTTATGTGCTACACGGCGGTGAGTTCCGCATCAAGAGGGTTCCGGTTCATGCCCAGTTCAATTTCGATACCTATATCTTCGATCTTGACGGAACCCTGATTTCTTCTCTCCACGACCTGGCTGCAAGCTGCAATTATGCGCTGAAGCTGAACGGGATGCCTGAACGTACGCTGGAGGAGGTACGCATGTTTGTAGGAAACGGGGTGAAGAAACTGATGGAACGTGCCGTGCCGGGAGGATTGGAGAATGAGAAGTTTGAGAAAACCCTGCAGGATTTCCGCCAGCATTATATGGTGCACAATATGGATAATACGAAACCTTATCCGGACGTGATGGAGATGCTGGAGGAACTGAAAAACAGAGGAAAGAACATTGCGGTGGTAAGCAACAAGTTTTATGCAGCTACCCAGGAAATCTGCCGCCATTTCTTCGGCGATCTGGTAGATGTGGCGATAGGAGAGCGGGAGAATATCAAGAAAAAACCGGCTCCAGATACCGTAAACGAAGCCTTGCGACAGCTGCATGCGGATAGAGACAGGGCGGTTTATATCGGCGACAGCGATGTGGATGTGATGACGGCGAAGAACAGCGGAATGCCTTGTATCTCAGTGCTGTGGGGGTTCAGAGATCACGATTTTCTGTTGGCGCATGGAGCTTCTATCCTGGTATCATCACCCTTGCAGATATTATAAGAAAGGTAGGATAGAACTATCTGGAAGACCATCATAGAGAATGGTCTTCCAGATATTTCTTGATAAATTCAAAGTAGGTTTCTGATATCGGAATGCTCTGGTCGCCATAGGTAATGTGCTGCTGGTCTACCGTATCGAACTTTGTCATGTTGGCAAGGAACGAACGGTGTACACGCTTGAATTTCTCTCTTGGCAGCCTTTCTTCCAACTGTTTGAGGTTGCCCAGGGTTCTGATGTTAGGCCTGCCCTCAAGATGGAAACGGATGTAGTCTTTGTCGCAGTCAACAAACAGAATATCATCTATCGGGATTCTTACGCATTTGTAATCTCGTTTTACCACCAGAAAACCGTCGCGCTTGATAGGGTTGTAGTTATCGTCCTGCATGTAGCTTTCGAAGACTTTCTGGCATGATCCCATAAAATCATCGTAGGTGATGGGCTTGAGCAGATAGTCGAATGCATTCACTTTGTAGGCTTCGATGGCATACTCCTTGAATGCGGTGGTGAAGACAATCTTCACGTTCTTGGGTACAACCTTTGCAAATTCCAGACCGCTGATCTGCTGCATGTGGATGGCGAGAAAAAGTATGTCGAGATGGTTGTGATGGATGCCGTCTACAGCATCTATCGCACTTTTGTAGGCTCCGATCAAATGCAGGGTCGGAGTTTTCTCTATATACTGTTCCAGGAGTTGCAAAGCTTCCGGATCTTCATCTATGATGGCGCAATTTAAAATCATAATTTTACTGTTTTAGTGATTTTATTCTCGATTTCCGTAAAAACGAAAATTGTGTTTGTTTATTGTGTCAAGCTGCAGATTTTTTCAGATAAAAATCTATTTTCATGATTTTACCTTAAATTTGTTTAATCTATTTGGCTATTTGAGGAAAAAACCGTAATTTTGGAGATTGATAAGTCAGACTATAACTGTAGAATATGAAATACAATAAGAAACAACATACCAAATTGTCCTGTCGGAGCAAGTGTTTTTTCCTTGCCTTGGCTTTGGCTATGGCATCGGTTGATGCCTCAGCCCAGAAGATTTCGCTAGGCTCTTGCATCACCCGTGACGGAGGTCAGTTTAAAGGCGAAATGGTGAGCGGAAAGCCGCAGGGAAAAGGTACTACCATCTATAAGAATGGGGATACCTACGAAGGCTCTTATATGAAAGGTAAGCGCGAAGGTTATGGCGTTTATACCTTCAGTGATGGCGAAAAGTATGAGGGACAGTGGATGCAGGACCAGCAGCATGGTAAGGGTACCTACTATTTCCAGAACAACAACAAATATGTAGGCCTCTGGTTCCGCGATTACCAGCATGGTCATGGCGTCATGTTCTATTATAATGGTGATAAATATGACGGCGACTGGTATAAGGACAAGCGTCAGGGACGCGGCGTTTATACTTATGCCAATGGCGCACAGTATAAAGGCCAGTGGATGAACGATATGAAGAATGGAAACGGCTTCTTCAACTGGGGAGACGGAACTACTTATGACGGTCAGTGGCTAGACAACCAGCGCTCAGGAAAAGGTACTTTCAAATATGCTGATGGCGATGTGTATATCGGCGACTGGAAGGATGATATCCAGGACGGAAAGGGTATCTATAAATTTCATAATGGCGACATTTATGAAGGCGATTATGTGCAGGGAGAACGCACGGGTATAGGCATCTTCCGCTCTGCAAAGGGCGCCAAGTATAACGGACAGTTTAAGGATGGCCTGCGTACCGGTCAGGGTACCTTCATCTGGAAGAATGGCGATATCTATGTAGGCGACTGGAAGGATGATCTGCAGAACGGCAGGGGCAAACTGACCAAGAAGAACGGCGACGTGTTTGAAGGTGAGTTCAAGAACGGTCTGGTTGATGGTAATGTCGTGATTCATTATGCTGATGGCAGAAGATTCAAGGGTGCCTATCACAAAGGTAAGCGCCAGGGACCTTGCATAGAAGAAGATAAAAACGGTAAGCGTTTCGAAGGAACCTACCGTAACGATGTGCGTGACGGAAGATTTGTAGAAAAAGACCGCAACGGACAGGTTACAGCCAAGGGAGCCTACGAAAACGGCAAACGATTTGAAGACTAATCTCTTCAGAAAATTAGAAAAATACAAAGAAATTATAAATAACGAGATAGAGAACCTTTATATTTTAAATAATGAGAAAAAGAACATATTATAATCTTGAATATTGAATGTTCAATGTTCTGTTTTCAAATCTCAAAGTTAAAAGTAAATGTTCAAATCTCAAAGCTTAAACTAGAATTATGGTAGTAGATACTTTAGACAATCTGGAGAAATACGTTTCTCTCAATCCGCTCTTCGCTGATGTCGTGAAGTTTATCAAGGAAAATGACCTCTCTAAATTGGAGGACGGTAAGCATTTTATCAAGGAGAGTAACCTCTTTGTTAACATAACGACAGCTCACGGAAAAAGCGAGGAAGATGCTGTTCTTGAAACACATCGCAAGATGATTGATATTCAGATTCCTCTTGACAACGAGGAGACTTATGGCTATACTCCTCTTGCTGATCTTCCTGAAGTGGAATATAACGAGGCTAAGGATGTAACCAAGTATCCTGGTGTGAAAGCGCAGACGCTCGTTACCTGCAAGCCAGGTCAGTTTGCTATCTTCTGGCCACAAGATGGTCATCAGCCATGCATCGGTAGTGGTGATATCCACAAGGCTATCTTCAAGATTAAGAATTAAATAAGAAATCTTCAAGATAAAATTAAAGAATAATATAGAGTAACCATCTAAAATCATGATATATGGCAACAGAAAAGAAAACTACAGCCCAGAAGGCTGCAACTAAAAAGGCAACTGCAAAGAAAACAGTTGCAAAAAAGGCAGCGAAGGCTGTGGTAAAGCATATCGGACTCGTGAAGAACGACCCATATCTGGCAGACTATGAGAATGCCATCAAGGGCCGACACGACCATGCACTCTGGAAACTCGGTCAGCTGACTAATAACGGCAAACAGACATTGAGCGATTTTGCCAATGGATACGAGTATTTCGGACTGCATAAGACTGCCCGTGGATGGGTGTTCCGTGAGTGGGCACCTAATGCTACAGACATCTATCTGATAGGTGACTTCAACAACTGGCAGGAAACCGAAAAGTATCGTGCCAAAAGAATAAAGAATACCGGTAACTGGGAACTCAAACTTCCGGAGAAAGCGATGAAACATGGCGATCTCTTCAAGATGAAAGTTCATTGGGAAGGTGGTGAAGGCGAGCGTATTCCAGCATGGGCACAGCGCGTAGTACAGGACGACCAGACTAAGATTTTCTCTGCTCAGGTTTGGAATCCGGAACCATATAAATGGAAGAAGAAAACCTTCAGACCAAATGTGGCACCTCTGCTCATCTATGAATGCCATATCGGTATGGCACAGGATGCTGAGAAGGTTGGCAGTTACACAGAATTTAAGGAGAATGTGTTGCCACGTATCATCAAGGATGGTTATAACTGCATTCAGATTATGGCTATCCAGGAGCATCCTTATTATGGCTCCTTCGGCTATCATGTAAGCAGTTTCTTTGCTGCAAGTAGCCGCTTCGGAACTCCTGAAGAGTTGAAGGATCTCATTGATACAGCTCACCAGAATGGTATTGCCGTCATCATGGACATCGTTCACTCTCATGCCGTAAAGAATGAGGTGGAAGGACTGGGTAATCTCGCTGGCGATCCTAACCAGTATTTCTATCCTGGCGACCGTCATGAGCATCCGGCTTGGGACAGTCTCTGCTTCGACTATGGAAAGGATGAAGTCATCCACTTCCTGCTGAGCAACTGCAAGTATTGGCTCAATGAGTTCCATTTCGACGGTTTCCGTTTTGACGGTGTAACATCCATGCTCTATTACAGTCATGGCTTGGGTGAGGCATTCTGCAACTACGGCGATTATTTCAATGGTCATGAGGATGATAATGCCATCTGCTATCTTACCCTTGCCAACTGTCTGATTCATGAGGTTAACAAGCATGCCATTACGATTGCCGAAGAGGTGAGCGGAATGCCGGGACTGGCAGCCAAGTTTGAGGATGGCGGTTATGGTTTCGATTATCGCATGGCGATGAATATTCCAGATTATTGGATCAAGACCATCAAGGAACTGAAGGATGAAGACTGGAAACCATCCAGCATCTTCTGGGAGGTAAAGAACCGCCGTTCGGATGAGAAAACCATCTCTTATTGTGAGAGTCATGACCAGGCATTGGTGGGCGATAAAACCATCATCTTCCGTCTGATTGATGCCGATATGTACTGGCATTTCAAGAAGGGCGATGAAAACGAAATGGCTCATCGTGGTATTGCTCTGCATAAGATGATCCGTCTGGTTACCGCCTCTACAATCAATGGCGGTTATCTCAACTTCATGGGTAATGAGTTCGGTCACCCAGAGTGGATTGATTTCCCTCGCGAGGGTAATGGCTGGAGCCATAAATACGCCCGCAGGCAGTGGAATCTGGTAGATAATCATGAACTCTGCTACCACTATCTTGGAGATTTCGACCGAGAAATGCTCAAGACGATTACAAGCGAAAAGAATTTTAACAAGACACCAGTTGTAGAAATCTGGCATAATGATGGCGATCAGGTTCTCGCCTTTATGCGTGGCGATCTGCTCTTCGTGTTTAACTTCTCGCCAACCCGCTCTTTCACCGACTATGGCTTCCTGGTTCCAACCGGTTCCTACAGCGTAGTGCTTGATTCTGACAGCAAGGATTTCGGCGGTAATGGCTTGAATGATGACACGATGACGCATCTGACTAATTACGATCCACTTTATGTGAAAGACCGTAAGGAGTGGCTGAAACTTTATCTGCCAGCTCGTACAGCTTTGGTGCTGAAGAAAAATTAATAGATTGATTTATGAAAAATAAAAGGAGTAGTACTGCGAAGATGCAAATCGCCTGTGCTATCATCTTTATCACATTTACCTACGTCTACCTGGCATTTTACCAGGCAGACGTACTGGCTGTGGCTCAGCATGTTTTCTCAGGCGGTTTGACCAACTACAGTTACACGCTGGCTCCACTGCTTATCACGCTCGTACTCTATCTGCTGCAAGTGGGAGTGTACGCGGTAACCCGTGTGAAACGCCGTTTCCACGGGCTTACTTATTTCCCTTCGTTCCTCATCCTGACGATGATTACCGATATCCCCGTTGATATCGACCGTTATCATTCGCTGGGGGCGTGGTGGATTATCCTGCCACTCTGTCTGATTCTATGGGGCGGATTGATATGGATAGCCCGCCAGTTGGAGCCGATAGAAACAGAGCCTCACAGCAACGGCTGGTTCTCCCGCTATATGTGGGTGAATTTGCTCCAGATGCTGGTGATGATATTGCTTGTCAACTTTGTTGCTAGCAATGATCGGCTGTTTCATGAACGTATGCGCATGGAACATCTGATGAAAGAAAAACAGTATGAAAAAGCTTTGGAAGTAGGTGAAAAATCTCTGAAAACAGATTCTTCGCTGACGATGCTCCGTATAGCCTGTCTCAACGAAACAGGCGAGCTGGGCAGCCGTCTCTTTACTTATCCGCTGGTAGGTGGAAGTAAGGCGATGATGCCGGATAGCGTAACCGTGAAGGCTATGATGTGGAAGGCGCCAAAATGGATGCAGAAACCTTCGGCATGGATGGTTAAACATCATCTCAAGTATCGTCTGCCTGTTGACTATCAGCTTTGTGCACTCTTGCTGGACAAGCAACTAGACAAGTTCGTAGCAGAGGTGCAGAAACATTATAAAGTAACTTCGGGCAAACTGCCTGTTCATTATAAGGAAGCGTTGGTTCTTTATACGCATCGCCGCAGTAATCCAAGTATCGTTTATCACGATAATGTGATGGATACAGACTTTGAGGATTTCCAGCAGATGGATCACAAATATGCTAATGAGACAGAAAAGCAGAATGCTCTTCGGGATACTTATGGAAATACCTACTGGTATTATTATGAGTATGGAAATAAATGAAAGTTTTAATTTAGGAGATTAATATGAAAATGCAGATATTCAGAAACTTATGGGTTTTACAGATAGCTTTTCTTCTGTTGGCGCCATTAGGGTTGCAGGCACAGAAGAAGGAGATTTCTGCAGCCAAAGATCTGGTAAAGGCGGGCAAGGATTTGGCGAAAGCCGAATCCAGTATGCGTAAACTCCTGACGGATTCTGCCAACCGGAATAACAAGAAAATTTGGAATATTCTCTTCGATGCTGTGAAGAAGCAGTATGAACAGGGTAATGAGAAACTCTACCTCAAACAGGCGTATGATACAGCCCAACTCTTCAATGCAACCCGACAGCTCTTCGTTATAGCCCAAGGACTTGATTCCGTTGAGATGATTCCTAACAAGAAAGGAAAATGTGAGTTTGATTTCCGTAAGTCTCATTCTGAATATTTGAACAGGATACGTCCGAACCTCTATAACGGAGGAACCTGGTTTATCAGGAAGCAGAAATACAAGGAGGCTTATCAGTTCTTTGACCAGTACATAGAGTGCAGTACAGCTCCGATGTTCCAATCTTATAAGTATGTCCAGAAAGACAAATATCTTTCTTCGGCAGCTTATTGGGCTGTATATGCCGGATATAAGATGAAAGATACCAAAGCTACGCTTCATCATTCTTATGAGGCGCTGAAAGATACGGCTCATTATAACTATATGTTACAGTATCTGGCAGAGACTTATAAACTGGAGAAGGATACTGCGCGCTATCTCTCGACCTTGAAGGAAGGTTTTGAGCGGGATCCGAAATTCCCGTTCTTCTTCCCGCGTCTGGTAGAGTATTATTCGCAGAAAAACCAACTCGATTCTGCACTCGCCGTAGCAGATAAGGCGCTGGCGATAGCTCCCGACAATGATATCTATCTCTTTACCAAGGGAACCATTCTCCTGAATATGGGTGATTTCAAGCAATGCATCGAAGTGAGCAAAAAGGCACTTGCCGTGAACGATTCTTTGGCTGGTGCTTATTATAATATAGGTTTGGCTTATTTCAATCAGGCGGTTGAAATGGATAAGAATTCGCAGCAATCCCGCAAAACTCATCAGGAGATAGACGGACTTTACAAGAGTGCGATGCCTTATCTGCAGAAGTACAGAACGATGGCGCCTGATATGCAGGACCAGTGGGCTTTGCCGCTATATACCATCTATCTGAACCTGAACATGGGTAAGGAGTTTGATGAGATAGACAAACTTCTCAATCAGAAAAAGAAATAATGCCTCATGATGAGGAATTTATGAAAGCTTCTCTTGAAAAGAAAACTTCTCTTTAATAAAAGAATACTTCTCTTTAGAAATTGATTATTAGAAATTTATGATAGACAGAATTTTAGATAAACTGGGCATTGAGCTCAATGATATGCAGCAGGATTCCATGCAGGCAATCTTGCACGGGAGCAAGGATGTGGTGATACTTTCGCCAACAGGTAGTGGCAAGACACTGGCTTATCTTTTGCCTCTTACCCAACTTATAGATGCTACTGATGACGAGGCACAGGCGGTGGTGGTAACTCCTGGTCGGGAACTCGCTTTGCAGTCGGCTAACGTATTGAAGAATATGGGCAGCGGTTTGCGTGCGATGGCTTGCTATGGTGGTCGTGCTACGATGGATGAGCATCGCGTGATGAAACAGGTTCGTCCTCAGATCGTATTTGGAACTCCAGGTCGTCTCAATGATCATCTGGATAAGGGAAATCTTTCTCCATATCACATCAAATACCTGATTATTGATGAGTTTGACAAGTGTCTGGAGATGGGTTTTCAGGACGAAATGAACCGACTGATCAAGTCTTTGCCTGGCTTGCGTCGACATTTCCTGCTTTCTGCTACCGAGGCAGAGGAAATTCCTCATTTCGTACACATGGGTAGGGTAGAAAAGATAGATTACCGTGTGGATGAAGATCAGGTTCCTGACCGTGTACATATATATAAGGTGGAAAGTCCGGTAAAGGATAAACTGGAGAGCCTGGCACTTTTGCTACGCAGTTTAGGCGATCAGAGTACCATTGTATTCCTCAATTATCGCGACAGTGTGGAGCGCACCAATAAATATTTGGTGGAGCAGGGATTTTCAACTTCTTTCTTCCATGGTGGATTGGAACAGAAGGAACGCGAGGCTTCTCTCTATCGTTTCAGCAACGGTAGTGCTAATATCCTGGTGAGTACGGATCTGGCTTCGCGCGGACTTGATATTCCTGATATAGATAATATTATCCATTATCACATGCCGGAGAGCGAAGATGGTTATATCCATCGTGTAGGACGTACGGCACGATGGGAAGCCCAGGGAAAGGCTTTCTTCCTGTTAGGTCCTGAAGAGCATATTCCGGAATATGTGGATGCAAAGATTGAGAATTATGAGATGCCCGTTGCTGATCAGCTTCCTGCGCCAGCCAAACCTAAGATGGCTACTATATATATAGGTAAAGGCAAAAAGGATAAAATCAGTAAGGGTGACATCTTAGGCTTCCTTTGCAAGAAGGGTGGGCTGCAGTCGGCTGAAATCGGTAAGATTGATGTTAATGACCGTTATGCTTATGCTGCCATTTCCCGAACGAAGTTGCGCAGCGTACTGAATAATGTAAAGGGCGAAAAGATAAAAGGCGTCAAAACGATAGTGGAAGAGGTAAGGTAGTTGACAAACTGCTATTATCTTTTCTCTGTTGCTTGCTAATGTATAATAAATGTAAAAATAGACATAAATATGCAGTTATTATACTAAAATGACTAACAAAATGAAAGAAATCTGCGCAAAACGCTAAAAATGTGCAGAAAAGTTTGGTAGTTTCAAATAAAAAGTGTAATTTCGCAGTCGTAAATACAATCCAAAGGTTTACTATGTATCCTATATGGGTGTATTGTGCACTAATTTTTCCTGCTAACAGGATTATATCGTATAAAACTTAAATAATTATACAAAGATGAAGAAGTACAATTTTAACGCAGGTCCATCAATGCTTCCACGCGAAGTGATTGAGAACACAGCAAAGCAGATTTTGGATTTTAATGGTTCAGGTCTTTCATTGATGGAAATCAGCCACCGTGCTAAGGATTTCCAGCCAGTAGTTGATGAGGCAGTCTCCTTATTCAAGGAGCTTCTTGACATTCCTGAGGGTTATTCCGTAATCTTCCTTGGTGGTGGTGCGTCATTGCAGTTTATGCAGATTCCAGCAAACTTCCTCATCAAGAAGGCTGCCTACATTAATTCTGGCACTTGGGCTAAGAAGGCAATGAAAGAGGCGAAGCATTTTGGTGAGGTCGTGGAGATCGCATCATCGTCCGACGCCAATTTCACTTTCTATCCACAGGTTCCTAACACTGTACCAGCCGATTGTGATTACTTGCATTTGACAAGCAACAATACTATATATGGTACTGAACTCCGTGTTGATCCAGACGTAAACGTACCATTGATTTCTGATATGTCTTCAGATATCATGAGCCGTCCAGTAGATGTTTCTAAGTATACTGCCATCTATGCAGGTGCTCAGAAGAATCTTTCTATGGCAGGTGTTACCGTTATCATCGTAAAGGATGATATGCTCGGCAAGGCTCCTCGCGAGCTTCCTACAATGCTCGATTATCGTACTCACGTTGAGAAGGGCAGTATGTTCAATACTCCTCCTGTTGTTCCTATCTATACCTTGATGGAGAATCTCCGCTGGTTGAAGGCTAATGGTGGTGTTGAGGCTGCTGATAAGCGTGCTCACGAACGTGCTGAAGTTCTTTATGCTGAAATCGACCGCAACAAACTCTTCAAGGGTACTGTTGAAGAAGCATCCCGTTCTTTGATGAACATCTGCTTCGTGATGAACGATGAGTACAAGGAGTTGGAGAAGCCATTCCTCGACTTCGCTACAGAGCGTGGCATGGTAGGTATCAAGGGTCACCGCTCAGTGGGTGGTTTCCGTGCCAGCTGCTACAATGCACAGACCATGGAGGGTGTTCAGGCACTCGTCAAGGCCATGCAGGATTTTGAAGCACAACATTAATTTTTGAATTTGTATGAAAGTATTAGTTGCAACAGAAAAGCCATTCGCAGCGGCTGCTGTGGACGGCATTAAGAAAGAAATAGAGGGAGCAGGCAACGAATTGGTGCTGCTCGAAAAATATACAGAGAAGGCTCAGCTTCTCGATGCAGTGAAGGATGTGGACGCGATGATTATCCGTTCTGACAAGGCTGATGCCGAGGTGCTCGATGCAGCAAAGAACCTGAAGATTATCGTTCGTGCCGGTGCGGGTTATGATAACATTGACCTTGCTGCTGCTACTGCTCATAATGTAGTGGCTGAGAATACTCCTGGTCAGAACTCTAACGCAGTAGCTGAGTTGGTATTCGGCTTGTTGGTCTTTACTGTACGTAATTTCTACAACGGCAAGGCTGGCAGCGAGTTGAAGGGTAAAAAACTGGGTATTCTTGCTTTTGGTAATGTAGGTCGAAATGTGGCTCGCATCGCCAAGGGATTCGGCATGGAAGTAGCTGCTTACGATGCATTCTGCCCAGCTGATGTTATCGAGGCTGCCGGTGTGCATGCTGTAAAGTCACAGGATGAGTTGTTCCAAACTTGTGACATCGTTTCTCTTCATATCCCTGCTACTCCAGAGACTATCAAGAGCATCGACTACAAGACTGTAAACCAGTTGCCTAAGGGTGGCATCCTCATCAATACAGCGCGTAAGGAGGTTATCAATGAGCCTGAGCTCCTGAAACTTCTTGCTGAGCGTGAGGACTTGAAGTTCATCACTGATATCAAGCCTGATGCTGATGCAGACTTTGCCAAGTTCGAGGGTCGCTACTTCTCAACTCCTAAGAAGATGGGTGCACAGACAGCTGAAGCAAATATCAATGCCGGTATTGCAGCAGCTAAGCAGATTAATGCGTTCTTTGCTGATGGCTGCACAAAATATCAAGTAAATAAATAAAAATTAGGATATAAAAAAGCTCATAGAGGGTGCTTTAACTAGTGCCCTTTATGGGCTTTTATCTTTACAGACTTCATGATATACTTACCCTTCGTGGGCTTTTATTCATTAAAATCAATAAAACATTATGGCTATAGTTAAACCATTTAAGGGTATTCGTCCCCCAAAAGATTTAGTTGAGCAAGTTGAGTCTCGTCCTTACGATGTTCTCAATTCTGAGGAAGCACGTGCCGAGGCAGGCGATAACGAGAAGAGCCTTTATCATATTATTAAACCTGAAATCAATTTCGAACCAGGAACTTCTGAGTACGATCCACGAGTGTATGAAAGCGCTGCCGAGAACTTCAGAAAGTTCCAGGAGAATGGCTGGTTAAAACAGGATGATAAGGAACAGTATTATATCTATGCACAGACGATGAATGGCAAGACTCAGTATGGTCTTGTGGTAGGTGCGTATGTAAACGACTATATGACGGGTGTCATCAAGAAACATGAGCTGACACGCCGCGATAAGGAAGAAGATCGTATGAAGCATGTGCGTGTATGCAATGCCAATATCGAACCAGTATTTTTCGCTTATCCTGATAATGAGGTGCTTAACGGACTTCTGATGCGTTATGCAGCAACAACACCGGAATATGATTTCATTGCTCCAATTGATGGTTTCCGTCATCAGTTCTGGGTTGTAAGCGATGATCAGGATATTGCCACAATTACAGCGGAATTTGCCAAGATGCCTAGCCTTTATATTGCTGACGGTCATCACCGTAGTGCAGCAGCAGCTCTGGTAGGTGCAGAAAAAGCTAAGCAGAATCCTAATCATACAGGTAAGGAGGAATATAACTACTTTATGGCAGTTTGTTTCCAGGCAAGTCAGCTTACCATTCTCGATTATAACCGAGTTGTGAAGGATTTGAATGGCCTGACTTCTGATCAGTTCCTCGATGCTTTGACAAAGAACTTCGAGGTGATAGATATTGATGCAATCAATGTGAATGTATCTGGTGATGAAGAGGGCATACCTTGCTATGAAAAGATGGCTATTGATGATGCTATTAGCCAGTTTGGCTTGGATATTCTGAAACCAGCAGCTCTCCATTCTTTCCTCCTGTATCTGGATGGTAAATGGTATGGTTTGTTTGCCAAGCCGGGAACCTATGATGATGCTGATCCAATCGGCGTGCTTGATGTGGATATTTCATCTCGTCTGATTCTTGATGAAATTCTGGGTATCAAGGATTTGCGTTCTGATAAGCGCATCGATTTTGTGGGCGGTCTTCGCGGTCTCGGTGAGTTGAAACGTCGTGTGGATAGCGGCGAGATGAAGATGGCACTTGCTTTGCATCCGGTTACTATGCAGCAGATTATGGACATCGCTGACAGTGGTAAGATTATGCCACCTAAGGCAACATGGTTTGAACCTAAGTTGCGTAGCGGTTTGATTATTCACAAGTTGGATTAATGATAGACGAATTTAAGACTATATCAGATACGATAGGCGAGGGATATTACACCGAGAAAAGGAGTAAGTTTCTCGCCTTTGCTCACCATGTTACAACTGTTGACGAGGTGAAGGAAATTGTTGCCGGGTACCGTAAGAAATATTACGATGCCCGACATTGTTGTTATGCATATATGCTAGGTCCTGAACGGACAGAGTTCCGTGCCAATGATGATGGCGAACCTTCTTCTACGGCAGGAAAACCAATCCTCGGCCAAATCACGAAATCAGAATTGACGGATATTTTAATTGTCGTCATCCGATATTTTGGAGGAGTGAAATTGGGAACCAGCGGACTCATTGTTGCTTATCGTGAAGCTGCCATTGATGCTTTGGCTCATTGTGAGGAGGTTACGCAACAGATAGAGGAAATAGTAACCTATGATTTTACTTATCCGATGATGAATGATGTGATGAGGATAGTCAAAGATATGAATCCGCGTATCCTGGATCAGACTTTCGATAATACTTGCAGCATCAAACTTTCTATCAGAAAGAGCGAGGCTGAGCAGTTACGTTCCCGTCTGAAAAAGCTGTCGTTTGAATAGCAGATAACTGACAGACAGATGAATAACTGCTGGGTAAACAAAAAGAGGGTGAATCATTAATTTATGATACACCCTCTTTTTGATGGTTATTTCTTTTGAATTTATCCCTTTTCTTCCAATTCCTTCTGCAATCGGATGATTTCATCGCGATATTGGGCAGCTTGCATGAAGTCGAGGTCTTTGGCAGCTTGCTTCATCAATGCCGTAGTATTGGCAATGCTCTTCTCCAATTCTTCCTTGCTCATACTGCGAACAATAGGGTCGGCAACGAAGGCTGCACTTTCCGGTTCCACGTAAACGCGAGGCTTGGAACCCTCGGCTCCCATCGGAACAATCTTTGCTCCTTCTTCCTTGCTAGTAGGCAGAGCTGAGGTTATTGCTTTCACAATCTGTTTTGGAGTAATGCCATGGTCGGCATTGTATTTCAACTGGATGCTTCGGCGGCGGGCAGTTTCATCTATCGTTTTCTGCATGCTGTCTGTGATGTTGTCTGCATACATGATTACCTTGCCGTTCACGTTTCGGGCAGCACGGCCTGCCGTCTGGGTCAGAGAACGGTGACTGCGAAGGAAGCCTTCCTTGTCTGCATCGAGAATAGCTACGAGCGAAACTTCCGGCAAGTCGAGTCCTTCTCGTAACAGGTTGACGCCCACCAGCACATCGTAGACGCCAGCACGTAGATCGTTCATAATCTTTACTCGGTCTAAGGTTGCCACATCACTGTGGATATAGGCAGCCTTTACGTTGTGGTTGAGCAGGAACTCTGTGAGTTCTTCTGCCATGCGCTTTGTAAGAGTCGTAATCAGAACTCGCTCGTTGCGGTGTGTTCTTGTTAATATTTCGTCCAGAAGATCATCTATCTGATTCTCACTTGGACGGACTTCGATTTCCGGGTCCAGGAGTCCTGTAGGACGAATCAACTGTTCTACAACCACGCCTTCGGCTTCTCTCAATTCATAGTCTGCTGGAGTTGCGCTTACATAGATGGCCTGCGGAATGAGATCGTGAAATTCCTCGAATTTCAGCGGACGGTTATCGAAGGCTGCAGGCAAGCGGAAACCATATTCTACCAGGTTTTTCTTTCGTGCCCGGTCGCCTCCATACATGGCTCCAATCTGCGGGATGCTCACATGGCTCTCGTCAACCACAAGCAGGAAATCTTTAGGGAAGAAATCGAGCAGGCAATACGGGCGTTCGCCTTCGTGTCTGCCATCAAAATAGCGGGAATAGTTCTCGATGCCCGAACAGTGGCCCAATTCCTTGATCATTTCCATATCATATTCTACACGTTCCTTGATGCGCTGTGCCTTGATTCCATCTCCAATACTCTTGAAGAATTCTACTTGTTTAACCAGGTCGTCCTGAATTCTGCGAATGGCACTTTCCTGCTGTTCTTTTGTTGTTACGAAAAGGTTGGCTGGATAAATCTCGTAATCTTCGAACGAGGCAAGGCGGTGATAAGTGAGCGAATCCACTTCTTCGATACTGTCAATCTCATCGTCCCACCATGTTACGCGCAAAACATGATCGCTGTAAGCCATAAAGATGTCAACCGTTTCGCCTTTCACTCTAAAGTTGCCACGTTGCAGTTCTATGTCATTTCTAACGTAAAGTGCATCAACGAGTTTCCTCAGAAATTCATTTCTGTCGAGTCGCTGCCCGCGATGAATCTTGATGATGTTCTCCTGCATCGCCACAGGTCCGCCCATACCATAGATGCACGATACGGATGAGACAACGATGACATCCTTTCTGCCCGAGAGAAGGGCAGAAACAGCACCGAGTCGCAACTTGTCTATTTCATCATTGATGGCGAGGTCTTTTTCTATATATGTATCAGTCGTTGGCAGATAAGCTTCCGGCTGATAATAGTCGTAGTATGAAACATAATATTCTACAGCGTTCTCAGGGAAGAAACCCTTCATCTCCTGATACAGTTGGGCGGCAAGAGTCTTGTTGTGGCTCAAGATGAGCGTAGGCTTCCCCACGTTGGCAATCACGTTTGCCACCGTAAAGGTTTTACCCGAGCCGGTTACACCCAACAACACCTGTGCAGGGTCTCCTTTAAGCACCCCCTCTGTGAGTTGCCTGATGGCTTGCGGCTGGTCGCCAGTCGGCTTATATTTCGATGTAATCTTAAAATCCATTTTCTTCCTGATTTCTTCTCAAAAGTTCTGTTTCAAGGTGCAAAATTACAAAAAAAACGCCATTAATCGTTATAAAGATTAATTTTTTACGAAAAAATGTATCTTTTCTTTTGATAATAAGTAAATTATGAGTAACTTTGCAGTTCAAAATGAGAATTATGAAAAAATTGACTCTTATTGCATCGTGTGTTGCATTGCTCTTGTCGAGCTGTGCCCACGAATATAACCAGGTATTGAAATCAGGCGATTATACTTATAAGTATGAGTACGCCAAGCAGAGCTATGCCCAGGGCAAGTATTCCCGTGCCATTCCTCTTCTGCAGGAACTGGTAACGATGAAGAAAGGTTCTACCGAGGGTGAGGAATGTTTGTACATGCTGGCTATGGCCGAGTATGGTATGAAGGATTATGAGACTGCTGCAGAGTATTTCAAGAAGTATTACTCTTCTTATCCTAAAGGTAAGTTTGCTGAAAATGCAAAGTACTTTGTGGGAGAGAGTCTGTATCAGAATGCTCCAGAGCCTCGTCTTGACCAGAGTACCACGATTACCGCCATCGCAGCCTTCCAGGAGTTCCTGGATCTTTATCCAGATGCCCGACTCAAGCAGCAGGCTACAAACCGCCTTTTTGCTCTTCAGGACCTCTTGGTTGAGAAGGAGTATAAGAGTGCCAAGCTCTATTTTGATATGGGTACCTATTTCGGGAACTGTACCAGCGGAGGCAACAATTATGAGGCTTGTATCGTAACTGCACAGAATGCGCTTAAGGATTATCCTTACAGCAACCGACGCGAGGAGTTTGCATCGCTCATCATGAAAGGTAAATACGAACTGGCAAAGATGAGTGTCGAGAAAAAGCAGCTGGAGCGCTATCAGGATGCTGAGGATGAGTGTTATGGCTTTATCAACGAATATCCTGATTCAAAGGACCGTGCACTTGCCGAGAAGTATATCGAGAAGTGCAAGCAGTACGAGAAAGAGCATCCGGAGTCAGCTCTCGACCAGCTTGGCAATAATGCCAATTAAAAAAAGCATATATATAATAAGGTAAAAACAATATAATAATAATAGTACTATAATTATGGATTTCAAAAAATCAAAGGCACCAGTAAACACAGTAACTCGCAACATTATGGATCTCTGCGATGATACCCATAATATCTACGAGAGCGTAGCTATCATTGCAAAGCGCGCTAATCAGATTTCTATCGAAATCAAGCAGGAGTTGAGCAAGAAACTTCAGGAGTTTGCTTCTTATAACGATTCTTTGGAGGAAGTTTTTGAGAACCGCGAACAGATTGAAATCTCTCGCTACTACGAGAAGTTGCCAAAGCCAACTTTGCTCGCTACAGAAGAGTTTATTGAGAATAATATTTATTGGCGCGATCCTACCAAGACATCTGCACCAATGGTTCACGAGAGCGAAATTTAATATTCCTGAGCTATATGATACAGCGTAAACAGACATTATTTCTGCTCTTTGCTGTCATCGCCATTGCTATCTGTCTTTTCCTTCCTATCGCCAGCATCGCAGCTAAGACGATGGGAGGAGACGCTATGGTTTATAATCTCGGAGTGGTAGGGGAGGCAGGAATGCAGATTTCAACTACTTGCATTCCTCTGTTCCTTCTGCTCGCCGTTTCTGCCATCATAGCATTGGTAAACATCTTTTTGTACAAGAATCTGAAGCTTCAGAAATCACTCTGTACTCTGGCCATGCTTTTTGCAGGTTTATGGTATGTAGATTATATCGTGATGTTTATGGGCTTGATTCCTGTTCCTGAAGCAGAAGGAACGATGAAGTTTCAATTTGCCGCTTGCCTTCCTTTGGTAGCAATCATATTCGAATGGATGGCAATGAAAGGTGTGAACGATGACATCAAACTCTTGAGAGCAGCAGACCGAATCAGATAAAAAATGCTAAAAAAGCATTTGAATATCGATAAAAGTTTGCTCAATTCAAATAAAAGTAGTAATTTTGCACCCGCTGTCACGAGATGGCAGCATAAAATTCAAACCTCATTATAAATTAAATTAAAATTAAGATTTAAAAATGGCAACAAAAATCAGATTGCAGCGCGGCGGTCGTAAGAGCTATGCTTTCTACAGCATCGTAATCGCTGACGTTAGAGCACCACGTGATGGTAAATTTACTGAGAAGATTGGTACTTTCAACCCTAACACCAATCCAGCTACTGTAGATTTGAATTTCGAGCGCGCACTCTACTGGGTAGAGACTGGTGCACAGCCAACAGACACAGTTCGCAACATCCTCAAGGGCGAGGGCGTATACTTGATGAAGCACCTCAAGGGTGGCGTTAAGAAGGGCGCATTCGACGATGCTGAGGCTCAGAAGCGTTTCGACGCTTGGAAGAATAGCAAGGACGCTAAGATTTCTGCTGTTCGCGAGGGCGATGCTAAGGCAAAGAAGGAAGCTGCTGCTAAGGAGCTCGAGGCTGAGAAGAAGATGAACGAGGCAATCGCTAAGAAGGTAGCTGATAAGAAGGCTGCTGCAGCTGCTGCTGAGGCAGAGGCTAAGGCTGCTGAGGAAGCTCCTGCAGAGGAGGCTCCAGCTGAGGCTTAATCTTCGACAGAATCTTCTTTTGAGATTTTAAAGTATAAAGGTTGAATTTCTCTTTCGGGAAATCCAACCTTTTTTTTGTTTCTTTTGATTATGGGTGATAAAAAGGAAAACAGTTATTCGCATATTCTGAAATATACAGGATTGTTTGGCAGTGTGCAAGGATTGGGAATTCTTGTAGGAGTTTTGCGTAATAAATTTACGGCGCTCTTCCTCGGACCTTCTGGAATGGGACTGCTGTCTCTTTTCAGCTCAACGATTTCTGTTCTCAGTTCTGCGTGTAATTTCGGCATTCCTACAAGTGGTGTTAAATTTATTTCTGAAAAGGAACATGCTGCAGATGAATCGCAGTCCGAAAAGGCTGATATCGCCGGGGCGGTTCTTCTTGTCCGCACCTATAGTCTGCTTGCTGCATTTTTCGGAGCCATCGTCTGTGTTCTTCTGGGGCCGTTACTCAATGGGTTTACTTTTTCCTGGGGCAATCATACGCTACATTTCATTCTCCTGGCACCAACCATTTTCTTCACGATTCTGGCTGGAGGTGAAACAGCCATTCTGAAAGCTACCGGACAGTTGCGTGCGTTGGCGATGCAGGCAAGTCTTCTGGCTATTCTTCTGCTTTTGGTTTCGGTTCCGGTTTATTGGATATTTGGTGAGGGAGGTATTCTGCCCGTTCTGTTCATTTTGGCATTTATGCAATGGGCTCTGAATTTTCGATATTCCCGACGAGTTGTAAGGTGGGGCGTAAATATGCGAAAAATGACGCTAGTTGCAGGTTTCCCACTTTTGCGACTTGGCGGGGCATTTGTACTTTCGGGTTTGATGAATAGCGGATGCGAATTTCTGATTCGTGCCTTTTTGAACCAACAAGGCGATCTGGAAGTTGTCGGACTTTTCAATGCCGGTATAACGATTGTCTTTGTTTATGCGGGAATGGTGTTCTCGGTCATGGATCAGGATTTTTATCCCCGTCTCTCCGGCATTTCGGGTTCCAGAAAAAACGAGGAGTCTGTAAAAGAACGCAATCTCTGTGTAAACCGCCAGCTTGAGATGAATGTCCTGTTGTTGGGGCCTATCGTTGCAGCTATCATTTTAGGTCTACCTCTCATTATTCCGATTTTATACAATGCCCAGTTTATGGGGATGCTCCAGATGACTCAGCTTGCTGCTGTTGCCATGTTGTTCAAGGCGGTTTATCTTCCAATAGAATATCTCCCGCTGTCAAGAGGCGATTCCAGACTTTTTCTCATTCAGGAAAGTTTTTGTGTTATCTTGCTGATAATCTGTGAAATAGCTGGTTATCAGTTAGATGGATTGAGAGGAGTAGGGGGAGGCATTGCTGTGGCTTATGCCATAGAGACCTTAGCTGTATTGGCTTTCAGCAGAGCCGTTTACGGTTATCGGTTATCCGCTCTTGGTTTCAGATTCAGTATTTTTCAACTTCTGATTCTGCTTCTGGTGTTGTTCCTGGTTTTCATGATCTGTTATCGTGATTGGCTTTACTGGCTGATTGGCGTAATCATTGCACTTATGAGCACATCGTTTAGTTTTAGGAAAATTCGAAAACTTGTTAGATAAGAATAGAAATACTGTAGGATAAATTATTTTTTCCGAAAGATAGAAGTATATCTCCGAAAGATAAAAGAATATCTCTCGGAGATATTTTTTTATTCCAGTAGGATATAGGATTATTCCAGTAGGATAAATAAGAAAAAGCCTTGAGAATCAGTTGATTCTCAAGGCTTTTATATGTTTTGTATCTCAAAGAAATTACTTCTTGTTGATAGCGAGGTCGATAGCTACAGCGATAGCAACAGTAGCACCTACCATAGGGTTGTTACCCATACCGAGGAAGCCCATCATCTCTACGTGAGCAGGAACTGAAGAAGAACCTGCGAACTGAGCGTCTGAGTGCATACGACCCATAGTATCAGTCATACCGTAAGAAGCAGGACCTGCAGCCATGTTATCTGGGTGCAAAGTACGACCTGTACCACCACCAGAAGCTACAGAGAAGTATGGCTTACCAGCAGCAATACGCTCCTTCTTGTATGTACCAGCTACTGGGTGCTGGAAACGTGTAGGGTTGGTAGAGTTACCAGTGATTGATACGTCTACATCCTCGCTCCAGTTGATAGCAACACCCTCGCGAACGTCGTCAGCGCCATAGCAGTTAACCTTAGCACGTGGACCGTCGCTGTAAGCGATGCGGTTAACAACCTTCAACTCACCTGTATAGTAGTCGAACTTTGTCTGTACGTATGTGAAACCGTTGATGCGGCTGATGATCTGAGCAGCATCCTTACCAAGACCGTTCAAGATAACGCGCAATGGGTTCTTGCGAACCTTGTTTGCCATCTCAGCAATCTTGATAGCACCCTCAGCAGCAGCGAAAGACTCGTGACCAGCCAAGAAAGCGAAGCACTGAGTCTCCTCACGGAGCAAACGAGCAGCCAAGTTACCGTGACCAAGACCAACCTTACGGTCGTCAGCTACAGAACCTGGGATGCAGAAAGCCTGCAAACCGATACCGATAGCCTCAGCTGCATCAGCAGCAGTCTTAACACCTTTCTTGATAGCGATAGCAGCACCAGCTACATACGCCCACTTAGCGTTCTCGAAGCAGATACGCTGAGTATCTTCACACATCTGATAAGGGTCAACACCTGCGTCCTCGCAGATTTGATTAGCCTCTTCCAAGCTCTTGATACCGTTAGCATTAAGAGCAGCAAGAACCTGCTTCTCGCGACGTTCCTGACTTTCGTAACTTACTTTTCTAATCATATCTGTATCTCCTTATTATTCTTTACGTGGATCAATAGCTTTAACAACACCCTGCTCAGCAGTTGTACGACCGTAGCTACCTGTGAACTTCTTGACAGCCTCGTTAGCGTCCATACCGTTCTTGATAGCTTCCATCATCTTGCCGAGGTGAACATACTCATAACCACAAACCTGGCTGTCCTTATCGAGGAACTGCTTTGTGATGTAACCCTCTGTCAGCTCGAGGTAACGTGTACCCTTAGCTACAGTACCATAGAGAGTACCAGTCTGTGAACGAAGACCCTTACCCAAGTCCTCAAGACCTGCACCGATAACGAGACCGCCCTCAGAGAAAGCGCTCTGGCTACGACCGTAAACAATCTGGAGGAAGAGCTCGCGCATAGCTGTATTGATAGCATCGCATACGAGGTCAGTGTTCAAAGCCTCAAGAATAGTCTTGCCTGGGAGAATCTCAGAAGCCATAGCAGCTGAGTGAGTCATACCAGTACAACCGATAGTCTCAACAAGAGCCTCCTGAATAACGCCTTCCTTGATGTTCAAAGAGAGCTTGCAAGCACCCTGCTGAGGAGCACACCAACCCACACCGTGAGTATAACCAGAGATGTCTTTGATCTCTTTTGCCTGAATCCATTTTCCCTCTTCAGGAATTGGAGCTGGTCCGTGGTTAGGACCCTTAGCGACAACGCACATGTTGTCTACTTCTTTAGAATAGATCATATTCGCTAAATTTTATATTAATGAATATTATAAGTATAAAGTTCTGTACTTAATTCATATTGTTTTGCTGAAACATCGGTGCCATCACCTCAATTCCGAGCACAAAAGTACAAAAAAAATCCGGAAAATACCTAAAAATGGGTATTCTTTTTAACTCTTTAACCTAATATTTAGATTTTTTCTTGGGTTTATGCACAATTTCATGTATCTTTGCAAACTGAAAATTGCAATTTTGTAGATTATGATCGAAGTAAAGATAAACGATGCCAAGCTTCAGCATGCTGCCGAGGCGGGCATGGATGAATTTGTAAAGGCTTTCGTGGACGCTATCCGCGAAGCGATTGGTGGTGAACTGACTGCCGAAACCATGGCGCAGCTCAACAGCGACCAGATTACTCTTCTGGCTTGGGATATCCTGCATGAGGAGATGATGGATGGCGGAATGGTTCAGCTCATACATAACGGTTACGGTGCTTTCCTCTGGAAGAACCCTACCGACAAGGCGTTTAAAAACTGGGGATTGACAGAACTCGCCAAACTCATCAAGAAGAGTCATTTCCTGTATAAAACAAACCATGAGGAGATTGAGCGCGATCTGACCGATGAGGAGTTTATGGCGCTCTACGAGAAATTTCCTGAGTTTGATGATTTTGACGATGAGTTCGTTGAGAACGAAGAAGAGTGGACCAGCAAGGTTGCCTTCTACATCGATGATCATATCGACAATTTCTGCGAAATTGTCAAACTATAAACTTATAATACATTATTATATATATGAACAAGCAAGAACAGGAACTCCGTAAGAAGAGTCCGATACAGATACGCAACAAGAAGGCTTCGTTCGAGTACTTCTTCGTTGATACTTATACCGCAGGCATTGTGCTTACGGGAACAGAGATTAAGTCAATCCGTGGCGGAAAGGCTTCGCTGGTAGATTGTTATTGCGATTTCTATCAGGGCGAACTTTGGGTCAAGGGAATGAACATCTCTCCTTATTTCTATGGCTCTTTCAGCAATCATGAGGCTCGCCGCGACCGCAAGCTTCTTCTCACCAAGCGCGAATTGCGCCGTCTTGAAGAGGACAGCAAGCAGCCTGGTTTCACCATTGTTCCAACCCTCATCTTTATCGATAATCACGGTAGAGCCAAGGTGGATATTGCCCTCTGTAAGGGAAAGAAGGAGTATGACAAGCGCCAGACTCTGAAAGAAAAGGAAGACAGAAGGGAGATGGATAGAGCAATCAAGCACTTTTAGGCAATGAAGAATTTAAGAGAGATTGTGAAGGAGAAGATTCTGATTCTCGATGGTGCCATGGGTACTGAGATTCAGAAGTATCATCTTACAGAAGAAGACTTCAGAGGAGAGCGGTTCCGCGATTTGCCGGGTATGATGAAAGGCAACAACGATATGCTCAACATTACTCGTCCTGATGTGATATCTGATATTTACCGACGCTACCTGGAGGCTGGCGCCGATATTATTACCGCGAATACTTTTTCCTGCCAGCGCATTTCGCAGGCTGATTATCACCTGGAGAACTGCGCCCGCGAAATGGCATTCGAGGGTGCCCGACTGGCACGTATCGAATGCGATAAGTTTTCTACACCTGATAAACCACGCTTCGTTGCAGGAGATGTGGGACCAACCAACAAGACTTGCTCCATGAGTCCGGACGTCAGCAATCCTGCCGCCCGCGAGATTACCTACGATGAGCTTTTCACCGATGTATGCGAACAGGTGGACGGACTTATCGAAGGAGGTGCTGACGTGATTCTCATCGAAACCATCTTTGATACACTCAACTGCAAGGCGATGATAGATGCAGCGCTCACCATGATGAAGAAACATGGAGTAGAGTTGCCTGTTATGATCAGTCTTACGGTGAGTGATCTGGCGGGCAGAACGCTCAGCGGTCAGACCGTAGATGCTTTCCTTGCTTCGCTTTCTCCTTATCCTATCTTCTCTGTCGGCATGAACTGCGCCTTTGGTGCTCCTCAGATGAAACCTTTCATCGAGCACATGGCTCAGGTTGCACCTTATTATATTAGTGCGCATCCTAATGCCGGTTTGCCTAACGAAATGGGCGAATATGACGAAACAGCCGAATCGATGGCTCCGCAAATAGCCGAATTCATCGATGAAGGCATCGTGAACATCATAGGCGGATGCTGCGGTACTAGTCCTGAATTTATCGCGCATTACGCCCGTATCGCTGAGGGTAAGAAGCCGCATCAAGTGGTGGAGAAACCTAAGTATATGTGGCTCTCGGGATTAGACCTTCTGCAGGTCGATGATTCCGTACATTTGCCGGTTGACGCCAGCCGGTTCGTCAACGTGGGCGAACGCTGTAACGTAGCTGGTAGCAGGAAGTTCCTGCGTTTGATTAACGAAAAGAATTATGAAGAAGCCATCGGTATTGCCAGAAAGCAAGTGGCTGATGGAGCGGCTGTCGTTGACGTGAATATGGACGATGGTTTGCTCGATGCGAAAGCCGAGATGGTTAATTTCCTGAATATGATAGCAGCCGAACCAGACATTGCGAAGGTTCCGGTGATGATCGACTCTTCCAAATGGGACGTCATCGTGGCTGGCTTGAAGTGCTGCCAGGGCAAGTGTATTGTCAATTCCATCAGTTTGAAGGAGGGTGAGGAAGTATTCCTTTCTCATGCCCGCGATGTGTTGCGCTATGGTGCAGCCGTTGTTGTGATGTGTTTTGATGAGGTAGGACAGGCTACCACTTTCGAGCGCCGCATCGAGATAGCAGAACGTGCTTATCATCTTCTGGTAGACAAGTTGGGCATGAATCCGCTCGATATCATCTTCGACCCGAACGTACTTGCCATAGCTACCGGTATGGAGGAGCATGATAATTATGCCGTTGAGTTCATCCGTGCAACGGAGTGGATTCATCAGAATCTGCCTGGTGCACATGTCAGCGGAGGTGTCAGTAACCTCTCGTTCTCATTCCGTGGCAATACTTACATCCGTGAGGCTATCCATTGTGTTTTCCTGCATCATGCCCAGCAGGTAGGTATGGATTTTGGTATTGTAAATGCCAAAGCCAGAATGGATTACAATAAAATTCCTGAAGAACAGCTTCAGCTCATCGAGGATGTGGTGCTGAATAGGAGAAAAGGTGCAGCTGATGAACTCATCGAGCTTGCGGCAGAGATAAAAGCCCAGGCTGATGCTGCCAAGGCTGCAGCTAAGGCAGGCGGTGTTGCTCCCAAGAAACCGGCTGCTCCTGAATGGCGAAAGGAGAGTGTGGAAGAACGTCTGAAGTATGCGCTGAGAAAGGGAATCACCGATTTCCTGCAGCAGGATATTGACGAAGCACTTGCCAAATATCCTCATGCAGTAAACGTAATTGAGGGTCCTCTGATGGACGGCATGAACCTGGTAGGCGAACTTTTTGGAAAAGGCGAAATGTTCTTGCCGCAGGTTGTCAAGACGGCTCGCACGATGAAATCGGCAGTTTCTATCCTTCAGCCTCATATCGAGGCAGAAAAACAGGGTGGAGCAACAACTGCCGGCAAGATTCTGATGGCAACCGTGAAGGGCGATGTTCATGATATCGGAAAGAACATCGTCTGCGTGGTTATGTCATGTAACAATTACGAAATCATCGACTTAGGTGTGATGGTTCCAGCCGAACAGATTGTACAGAAAGCTATCGATGAAAAGGTAGATGCAATCGGTTTGAGCGGACTTATCACTCCTTCGCTTGAAGAAATGGTTCATGTGGCCCGGGAAATGCAGAAAGCTGGTTTGCGCATTCCTATCATGGTGGGTGGGGCAACGACGAGCGAACTGCATGTGGCTCTGAAGATTGCGCCTGAATATGACGGACCGGTCATCTGGGTGAAGGACGCATCGCTCAATGCCGGAATCTGTGCCCGCTTCCTCAACGAGGCTGAATGTCCTAAGTTTGAGGCGGAACTGAAGGAACGCTACGAGAAACTTCGCCAGAACTATCATGAAGAGCAGGCTAAGATAGCCTCGCTCTCAGAGGCAAGAAAGAACAAGCTGGAGCTGTTCTGACAAGATTAAAGAATACAACGTTTTTAGGATAATTATATGATTAAAACTGTGATTTTTGATATGGGTGGTGTCATCATCACCCTCGACGAGAATGAGGCAGGCAAACGTTTCATTGAGTTGGGTATGAAGGAGTTTGCGGAGAAGATGGACCCTTATAAACAGGTTGGCTTAAACGGCCAGCTGGAAGAGGGCAAGATTTCCGAGGAGGAATACCGTCGGGAAGTGTGCAAGAAGATTGGCCGCGAGGTAACCTTCGAGGAACTGCAGCATTGCTGGCTGGGCTACATGAAGGAAATTCCAGAACGCAATCTGGTTACTCTCCGCAATCTTAAGAAGCAGGGCTACCGTGTAATCTTGCTCAGCAATACCAACCCTTATGTATCAGCCTGGGTAGACAGCGAGGCGTTCTCCGGCGATGGTCATCCTATCGGCGATTATTTCGATGCGATGTATCGTTCTTATGAAGTAAAGTATATGAAGCCGGATGAGAATTTCTTCCGTTATGTCCTTTCTCAGGAGCAGATTATGCCAGAGGAGTGCCTGTTTATTGATGATGGTCCCCGTAACTGCTGTGCAGCCTCTGAACTGGGACTGTTTACTTATTGTCCACAGAATGGCGAAGACTGGTGCGATAAGATTTACGAGCATTTGAAGTAATTATTTGTGGTGATTATTTGCACTAAAATGCAAATAATTGCCATTTTATTTTGTGCTCTGCAATAAAAAATGTACTTTTGCAGTCGCAAATATTAAATACATAATACAATGATTAAGAAGAAAAGATGGCATTGCTTGCCAGGTCAGCCTCTTACAGAGCTCGACAAGCAGGTAATGTTTTGGGAAAACAAGGGTAAACTTGTTCCTACCCGTGACTTGATTAAAACTCCAGAACAGATAGAAGGCATCCGCAAGAGTGGTGTCGTAAACACCGGTTGTCTTGATGCGGTAGCCGAGATGATCCGTCCGGGAATCAACACCCAGGAGATTGATGATCTCTGCATGCAGTATTGCAAGGATCATAATGCCATTCCTGCGTGTCTCAATTACGAAGGCTATCCTAAGAGCGTTTGTACCTCTATCAACGAGGTGGTTTGCCATGGTATTCCTAAGGAAGAGGATGTGCTCGAAGAGGGTGATATCATCAATGTGGACATGACAACCATCGTAGATGGCTATTACGCTGACGCCAGCCGTATGTTCATCGTTGGCGGCAAGACTACTCCTGAAAAGGAGCAGCTGGTTCGCGTAGCCAAGGAATGCCTGGAAATCGGTATGGAGGTTGCCAAGCCATACTCGTTCGTAGGTGATATCGGTCATGCTATCGAGAAGCATTGCAAGAAGTATGGTTATGGTGTGGTTCGCGATCTTTGCGGTCATGGCGTAGGTTGCCAGTTCCATGAAGAGCCTGAGGTTCTTCACTATGGTCATAGAGGCACGGGCATGCTGCTCGTTCCGGGCATGGTATTCACCATCGAGCCAATGATCAACATGGGCACCTGGCAGGTTTTCCTCGATGCCGATGATCCGTACGGTTGGGAAGTAATCACCGGTGATGAGAAGCCATCTGCGCAGTGGGAACACACGCTTGTGATGACAGAGACAGGTGTGGAGGTTTTGACTTATTAATGTTAAATGTTAAGAAATGAAGGATATATATATATTAGGTATAGAGAGCAGCTGCGACGATACCTCTGCTGCAGTGCTCAAGAATGGTGTGCTGCTGAGCAATGTAACCGCCTCTCAGGAGGTTCACAAGGCTTATGGCGGTGTTGTTCCGGAGTTGGCTTCCCGTGCCCACCAGCAGAATGTGGTTCCTGTCGTTGACCAGGCCATCGCGCGTGCCGGCATCAAGAAGGAAGATCTTTCTGCCGTAGCCTTCACCCGTGGTCCGGGTCTGATGGGTTCGCTTCTCGTGGGTGTAAGTTTTGCCAAGGGATTCGCCCGTTCGCTCAATATTCCGATGATAGATGTAAACCATCTGCAGGGTCATGTGATGGCTCATTTCATCAAGGAAAGCGATGATGACCAGAGTGCACCTCCATTCCCGTTCATCTGTCTTCTCGTGAGCGGTGGAAATTCGCAGATTGTAAAGGTGAATGCCTACAACGATATGGAAGTGCTGGGCCAGACCATTGATGATGCGGCTGGCGAGGCTATTGACAAGTGTGCCAAGGTACTGGAGTGGGGCTATCCTGGTGGTCCTGTCGTAGATAAGTATGCACGCCAGGGCAATCCGAAGGCATTCAGTTTCTCTGAGCCTCATATTCCGGGTTTGAACTACAGTTTCTCAGGCTTCAAGACAAGTTTCCTCTACAGCCTGCGCAAATGGGTGGCTGCTGATCCTGATTTTGTTGAAAAGAACAAGTACGATCTGGCTGCCAGCATAGAGTTTACCATCGTTGATATTCTGATGAAGAAACTCCGCATGGCTGTCAAGCAGACCGGTATCAAGCATGTGGCTGTAGCTGGAGGTGTGAGCGCCAATAATGGTTTGCGCAACGCTTTCCACGACCATGCCAAGCGCTTCGGCTGGACTATCTACATCCCAAAGTTCAGCTATACTACCGACAATGCGGCGATGATAGGCTGCGTGGGAACCTTCAAGTATCGTGATGGCGAGTTTGCAACCATCGACTTGCCAGCCTATAGTAAAGTAACATTTAAGTAATTAACAAAACAAGATGGAATTTGAAACAAAGATATTGAGCAAGGGCATCCAGGAGATGCTCTACAATAGTGACAAGACAGTAGGCACAGCAGAGAGCTGCACAGGCGGTCGTATCGCCGAGGCGCTGATTTCTGTGCCAGGTGCCAGCAATTACTTCAAGGGTGGTGTAATAAGCTACACCAACGAGGTAAAGGAGAATCTTTTGGGCGTGAGCCATGAGGTTCTGGAGGAGCAGACTGCCGTTTGCGAAGAAGTGGCTAGGGAGATGGTGCTCGGCACAATCAAGACCCTGAATGTAGACTTCGCCATTTCAGCAACGGGTGTGGCTGGTCCAACGGGTGGAACTCCAGCCATTCCTGTGGGCACAATCTATGTAGGTTATGGCGATAAGAACGATGTTCGCGTGGTAAAACTCACCGAAGATTTCGGACGCGACATCAACCTTGCAATTGCCACAAATACAGCGCTTAAAGGCATGCTCGAATTCTTGAAAGAACATGCTGAAGAACTTAAAAAAGAGGCTTAAATTGCTAATTTAAGGCTATCAAATATTAATAATCCTTAAAAGACAGCGTTCTTTTAGGGATTATTTTGTTATTACCAAATTATTTTGTAATTTTGCACTCTGTTTGGAATAGGTATCAATTAACGAATTACAAAATTAAAGATAGAAATGTCTAAGATTTGTCAAATTACAGGTAAGAAGGCACAGTTAGGTTGCAATGTGTCTCACTCAAAGCACCGTACAAAGAGAAGCTTTGATGTTAACCTCTTCAGCAAGAAATTCTACTATGTAGAAGAGGGTTGCTGGATCAGCCTCAAGATCAGTGCTGCTGGTCTTCGTCTTATTAATAAGGTAGGTCTCGATGCTGCTTTGAATCAGGCAGTAAAGAAGGGCTACGTAGATTGGAAGGACATTAAAGTTATAGGAGAATAAATATCATGGCAAAGAAAGCAAAAGGTAATAGAGTACAGGTTATCCTCGAGTGCACTGAACACAAGAACAGTGGTATGCCAGGTACAAGCCGTTACGTGACTACAAAGAATCGTAAGAACACTCCTGAGCGTCTTGAGTTGATGAAGTACAACCCAATCCTTAAGAAGATGACTCTTCACAAGGAGATTAAGTAAGCTTAGCTTACAAGTTTAATAATTTTATCAATTTAAATAGACTATGGCAAAGAAAGCGGTCGCTACCCTCCACGAAGGTAACATGGATGGTCGCGCATATACAAAGGTTATCAAGATGGTTAAGAGCCCTAAGACTGGTGCATACGTTTTCGATGAGAAGATGGTACCAAACGAGGCTGTTAAGGATTTCTTCAAGGATTAATTTCCTTGCAGATGATGCATCGTTGAATTTAGATTACATCAAAATTCAAATATAAAGATAAAGGTCGCTACCTAGATAGGGGAGCGACCTTTTTTTCTTCTTTTTCTTTTCTAAGGTCAAGAAAACAGCTTTTGGCCTTTTACAATACTACTTGAAGCTTCTTTCATCGTCTCTTACGAATCTTCTTAGCGTTTGCTTCTTCTTCTTATCATCGTTTGACACCTCTCACGGCCTGGCTCTCTAACGGATTCTCCGGCCAGAAATGCTTAGGGTATCGGCGCTTCAGTTCCTTGCGCACTTCGAAATAAGTGCCTTGCCAAAAACTTGCGAGATCCTGAGTAAGCTGAACGGGCTTGAAACCGGGAGATAACAACTCAAGCAGAAGAGGCTGTCTGCCAGCATCGACAGTGGGAGTTGATGTCATTCCGAAACACTCCTGAAGCCGCACACTCAGAACCGGGGCTTCGGCCCCCAAGCGATAATCGATGCGGATATTGCTGCCCGATGGTACACGGATGTGAGTGGGAGCAAGGCGGTCTATCTCCTGCTGAAGCTCATAAGGAAGGATGTTCCAAAGGATTTCGCACAGGTTGAGTTTCTTCAGCTCTGTAACAGAAGTCTTCATCTTACCACCTTCTTCGAGATAGAAAGGGAGCCACGCTCGGGCTGTTGTCAGGAGATGCTCTGTTGACAGGTCGGGAATCTCCAGTTCCGGATGCCATTCAGCTACTTGCGCCACGCGCTGTTGCAGACGATGAACCGATTCGTTCCAATCGAACATGCTGAGTCCGTCTTTTCTGGCAGCTTCGCAGATAATATTAGAAACAGTCTCTCGGCTGGCATTCTGTATCGGCTTGCTGTCTATGACGAGTGCTCCTATCCGTGTTTCCTGTTGCATCTTTACTGCCAGCGCTTTGCTGTCCCATGAAATATTCTCGCAGGTTTGTGCCGGCAAGTTCTTCCAGTTGACGGGGGCTGAGAGAAATACCCTTCCTTTCCGCCCCTGCCTAGAACTGGATGATGAGGTTGAAGCGAGGTTGAGTGATGCGATGGCAAGCCATTCGTTTGCTGCCATGCTGTCGCACGGGTCGATGAAAATCGTGTTGCCATTCGACATCTTGAAGTTGCCCGCATGGTCGGTGGCATGGGCGATGCGCTCAGGGTAGGCTAGGGCGATGAGATGGCCCACTTCCTCAGCATCAATTGGCTCGTTGTCTTCCCTGATACGCAGCATCTTCCTGTATTCCTGGGCAATCTGAGCGATACGGTTCCAACGTCCCAGATTCTTCTTGCAGCGTGCGGAACGTAGGATAGAAAGGCGGAGCGTCATGTCTGAATCCTCATTTTCGCCCATCGGGTCTTTCTCTTCCAGCAGAGCAGCAATGTCGCAGGCCAGGGCTTGGCTCGCCGGAGAATCGCTGCTGATCATCATCTTGGCAATGCGCGGATGACAAGGAAGTTGAGCCATTCTGCTGCCTTCTGCGGTGATGCTGCCACTGAGAGCGTGAGCATCATGATCAGGAGTGAGGGCGTTGAGCGACATAAGAAGTTGCTGTGCCAATACGAGGTTGCCCTTGGGAGGAAGGGTGAGCCAAGGCAGCAGTTCCGGTTTGTTTTCGCCGAAAGCTGCAATGTCGAGAACCAGCGAAGAGAGATCTGCATCCAGTATTTCGGGCAGCCGTTGTTCTGGCATCAGATGTTCCGAGGTCTGTGTCCAAAGCCGGTAACATACGCCTGATGTTATTCTGCCCGCACGCCCCCTTCGTTGCGTAGCCATGTCCTGACTGATACGAACGGTTTCGAGATGGCTCAAGCCTGTACGGGCATCATAAACCAGTTTTCGGCAGAGTCCGGAATCCACAACGATTCTTACTCCTTCGATGGTGAGAGATGTTTCGGCGATAGGAGTGGCCAGTACGATTTTTCGTTCACCCGGTTTGGAAGGAGCGATTGCGAGCCGCTGCTTTTCTGGCGAGAGGTTGCCGTAGAGTGGATAGATTTCCGTTGAAGATAAGGCAGAGCGAAGCAGTTCTTCGCATATCATGATTTCTCCCTGTCCCGGCAGAAAGGCAAGAATGTCACCTTCCTGGTTTCTGAAAGCCTGACAGATAGTGGCTGCCATTTCCTGCGCTACCTGATATCTGTCGATGTCGTGGTCTGCATAAATGGTTTCTATCGGAAACATTCTGCCTTCACTCTCGATAAGCGGAGCCTGGAGTGCTTGACAGATACTGGAAGCATCGATGGTTGCCGACATGATGATGAGCTTCAGGTCGGGGCGGATGATTTCCTGTGTTTGCCGGGCCAGTGCTAACGCCAAGTCGGAGTTGATGCTGCGCTCATGAAACTCATCAAAGATAAGGCACGAAATGCCTTCGAGTGTAGCATCATTGACCAGCATTCGGGTGAGAATGCCCTCGGTAAGGACTTCGATGCGTGTTTCATCCGAAACCTTGCTTTCGAATCTTACCCGATAGCCGATGGTTTTGCCCACGGGTTCTCCCAGAATCTGTGCCATCCGTTCGGCTATCTGGCGAGCAGCCAGGCGGCGCGGTTCGAGCATCAGAATCTTACCCTGACTTTTAAGATGATTATGGATGAAGCCTTCCAATGCCTGATCACTCATGCCCCGCAGAATGGTGAGCGGGAGGAGGGTAGATTTACCGGCTCCAGGAGGAGCTGTAATAACAAGGTTAGCCGACTCCATCAATGCTTCATTGACAGAGTCGGCTATCTGGTAAGCTGGCAGATGACCAGCCTGCTGTTCTATTCTATCTAAGTTCATTTCTTCTTATTTCACAAACTTCAGATTTCTTTTATTTCACAAATTTCAGAATCTCTTTACTCTTTCTGCCCTTTTTGGCAGGAATCGGCATGAAGCCTTCTGTGAGTCCTGTTTTATCTGTCATGGTCTGGAAAACGGAGGCGGCATAGGAAGAGAGTTTCTTCTCTGCCAGTTCTTGCTTGATAGCATCCTCATCATAATCATCAGCATAGAGGAGAGTGTGTAAATCGTCAAGATATTTTTGCGGAATATTCTGATGCGGCATGCGGCTTTTTATCTGCATAATCTGTGCGATGATTGCCTGTTTGGTTTGGGCAGCGATGGCTTCTGCCTTTTGCTGCTCGAAGACTGCCAGCGTCTCCTCATCCGTCTCCTGCCAGTTTTGCATCATGGCTTCAGTGTTGGTAAGATGACTGTAGCCTGCATAGCGAATCAGGGCGATGCGCTTGTTCCAACCTTTCTTTTCCAGATAGTTTTTCTCCATAGGGGTAGTAGCTACTATGAGGTTGGCTTTGGCGTACATGGCTTTCTGATACATAGACTGTTGCAGTGAACGCTTCAAGTAAGGGTTCTTGCAGTTTCTCTCAGAAATATCACCTAGTGGACAAACGATGTAGGGAATGTCCATCTGCTTTGCTTTCTTGGCTATCTGGGCTCCCTGCCATGTCCATGCTCCTATAATCAACACAATGTCGGCATCAACCAGGCTGTTGGTGATGTCGAGCTGCTTATTCAAGGCTTCGATGTATGGAAGATACATCTTCAGCAACTTCTTATGGTTGGAAATGAACAAATATACTTTCATCGTTCTGTCGGTTATTTTTAACTGTTATTATTCTGATAGACTGTTACTTCCTTATTACCCTGTTTAGAGTTTATGAGAAGTGAAATCGTTTTTGTCAGCTCGCCAATAGCGCAATTTGGTAGCCAGATTTCTCCAGATAATTCCATATTCGAAGAATGGCAGTTTGAACATCGCTATTCCGTCATCAAAGTGTTTGATGGCCTTGTTGGCTATCAGCATTCTCACGATAAACAGCAGGAGGAAACTGAAACCTGCGCATCCTGTAAGAATCCAATTCTTCATGAGGATAGAGTAGGCTGCAACGGCCAGTGTTGCTATCAGGCTGAGATGTGGCATGAGATGGTCGAAGAACATGAGGGTTCGCATGGAACCGGCTCTTTCCAAACTCTTGCGTGAAGCCTGCAGATAGAGGTGGGCATTGTGCCAGCTCTTGTTCGATGGTGCTTCGCGGATGAGCCATGCATCGCAATCCAGTTCTGTAGCAGTATCGCCATAAAGGGCATACTTGTTGACGAGAAAATCGTATTCGCCGCGAACATATTCCAGGTTGCCCTGATAGCCCTGTTCCTTCATGAAGTCGCTCTTGCGGAACGCTACGTTTGGCATGTGGCTGCGATAGCCGTAGGTCTGCTGGGCACGGCGCAAAACATAGTAAGCCTTGCGGATGCTGTCGAAACGGCGTACGCTCTTGGTTTCCTCATCAAGGGCTACATATCCCAATACCAGATGGTTTGGGTCCTGACATTGACGGACCATGGTTTGCAGCCACTTGTCGTTGCTTGGGCGGCAATTAGGTTCTGTCAGAATAATCCATTCATGTTTGGCTGCCTTCACACCCAGTGTAATCTGCAATTTCTTGCGGCTCATGTAGCGTGAACTCTCAGGAATGTAAGTATAATACAGATGAGGGTTCTCGGCTGCTGTTCGCTTCAGAAAATCCTGTGTCTCGCCATCTGTACTCTGGCAGACTACGATTACCTGATAGTCGGCAGCATACTGCTGACGCAGGAACATAGGGAGATTCCTCTCCAATTCTGCAAGATTATCGTGTGCGGTAATGAGTATACTGACAGGAGGCTGATTCTCTGCCGTTTCTGTTTTTTGAAAGCGCAACGAGCGCAGAAATGGATTTATCAGCGATCCGAGAACCGCCAATAAAACCACCACTGCGCCTGCTATTATAGTAGTTGTACTAATGATCATCATATTCTTTTTCTCGTAATATAGAAAGCTAGAGAAAGGAGAATCCTATAAACTCTTAACTTTTAACTTTCAACTATATTAAAAGTCTTCTGTAATATAACCCTTTGGCAACTGGCGACAGTTATACTGGCTCGCCATAATCTCACCATAGGCTCCGGCTGAGCGGAGGGCGATGAGGTCGCCGCGATGGGCTTTGTTGATGTCGACAGCCTTGCCGAAGACATCGCTTGATTCGCAGATAGGACCTACTACGTCGTAAGTTTCTACAGGTTCATCGCTTGAGATGTTCTCAATCTTATGGTAAGCCTGATAGAGTGCTGGACGGATGAGGTCGGTCATTCCTGCATCCACAATGGCAAACTGCTTGGCTGTGCCCTGCTTGATGTAGAGTGTCTTTGTGATGAGAGAACCCATCTGCCCCACTACGGCGCGGCCCAACTCGAAGTGAAGTTTCTGACCATTGCGCAACTTCAGTTTCTTTGCGTATGTATCGAAATAATCCTTGAAATTAGGGATTGGCTGGCGGTTTGGATGATTGTAGTCAATGCCCAGTCCGCCGCCCACATTGATGTTCTTCACAACGATGTGATGTGCTTCAAGCTGGTTCTGAAGTTCGTTGATACGGTTGCAGAGTGCCTCGAAATCCCCCATGTCGAGGATCTGGCTTCCGATGTGGAAGTGCAGTCCGAGGAACTGGATGTTCTTCATCTTGGCAGCCTCTTCGATTACGGCTTCCATGTCGCGCATGGCAATTCCGAACTTGTTTTCTGCCAGACCTGTTGTGATGTTAGCGTGCGTATGGGCGCCGACATCCGGATTGATGCGGAAACAAACCTGCGCAATCTTATTCTGTTTTTCAGCCAGTTCGTTGATGATTTCCAACTCCGGAATACTCTCTACATTGAAGCAGAAGATGTCTTTTTCCAATCCGAGGTTGATTTCCCAATCGCTCTTGCCTACACCAGCGTAAACAATCTTGCTGGCTGGGAATCCGGCTTTGATGGCAGCCTGAATTTCTCCTCCGCTCACACAGTCAGCTCCTAAACCAGCCTGACAGATGATATTGAGCACCTTAGGATTGGCATTTGCCTTTACGGCATAGTGCACTTCAAATCCCTCGTGCTTGCCAGCCTCTTCATTGATGGTTTTCAATGTCTGGCGCAACACATTGGTGTCGTAATAGTAGAACGGAGTCTGTATCTCCTGAAACTTATCTATCGGAAATGTACCTTTCATTTCGCTTAATCTTAAATTAATACCTTATTATAGTTAAATCAGAATATCCAATTTATAGTAAATCAGAATATCCAACGAAGAGTGGATAGGAAGCATTACATACGAATTCTTCACTCTTCACTCTTCGTTTTCATTTGCATTACTTCTTCTCGAACAATACGTTGCTCAAGTTCTGCAATGCCTGCTTCTTATCTTTCTCTCTGATGAGGAATGAGATGTTGTAGTTAGAACCACCGTAAGAAATCATGCGTACAGGAATGTTCTTCATCGCATCGGTAGCGATGGTCTCGAAGCCAACGTTGCTCCAGTCCAAATCACCTACAACGCAGATGATGCACATATCAGAATCTACAGTTACTGTACCATATTTCTTCAGCTCGTTTACGATGTCGTTAAGATGAGAATCATTATCAATACTCATGCTGACACCCACCTCAGAAGTGGCAATCATATCAATTGGAGTCTGATAGCTCTCGAAGATTTCGAATACCTTGCGGAGGAAACCTGTAGCGAGCAACATGCGGCTACTCTTGATCTTGATGGCTGTGATGTTGTCCTTGGCAGCAACAGCCTTGATCTTGCCGCGTACGATGACATTGTCGATGATTGTACCGTCGGCCTTAGGATCCATGGTGTTCTTCAAGCGTACAGGGATGCCTGCATACTTAGCTGGCTGAACACAGGTAGGGTGGAGAATCTTGGCACCGAAGTAAGCCAACTCAGCAGCCTCCTCGAAGTTCAACTGGCGGACAGCTTCAGTGTGCTCTACGACACGAGGGTCGTTGTTGTGCATTCCGTCGATATCGGTCCAGATCTGAATCTCTTCTGCTGGGAGAGCTGCACCGATAAGAGATGCGGTGTAGTCGCTACCGCCACGCTGCAGATTGTCAACCTCGCCGTATGCGTTGCGGCAGATGAATCCCTGAGTGATGTAAATCTGATAGCCCTGGTTCTGCTCCATGATAGCAGCCAACTTCTCCTTGATGTACTGAGGATCCGGTTCTGCGTTCTTGTCAGTACGCATAAAGTCTAATGCACTGAGCAATACGGCCTTTACACCCTGTTCCTTCAAGTAGTTTGCAACCATGTTGGTGCTCATCATCTCGCCCTGAGCCACGATGCTCTTCTCCTCGAAAGAAGTGAAGAGGTCTTTGGTAAATGAGCGGAGATAGTTGAATTCGCCCTGCAAGAACTCACGAGTCGTATTTTTCATCTCCTCGGTAGAGTAGAGTTCTTCTACATGCTGCATGTATTTTTTCTCCAAGTTGTTGATTACCTCGTTGGCGCCCTCTGGATTCTTCTTGTAAAGATAGTCAGAGATCTCAACGAGAGAGTTTGTTGTACCGCTCATCGCAGACAATACGATGAAAGTTGGTTCACCTGATTCTGTAACCAAAGAGGCTACTCCCTTCATGCGCTCTGGTGAGCCTACAGAAGTACCTCCGAATTTCATTACCTTCATAGTCGTAATTTTATTTAATTATTTCACTTAATTATCTTCTCCATCCTCTGTGAGGTCGATGTGGTTGTACTCGTTGGTTACGTCGTAGAGCACACCTTCCTTACAGCGGTAAACGATGCCTGGGAATTTGTCGAGCATCGGGATGTTATGGGTTGTCATCACAACAGCTGTGCCTTGTTTGGTGATGTCTTTCAGCAGACTCACGATGTTGCTGGCTGTCTCTGGGTCGAGATTGCCTGTAGGCTCATCGGCGATGATGATCTTAGGATTATTGAGAATGGCGCGGGCGATGGCTACACGCTGCTGCTCACCACCTGAGAGCTCATGAGGCATCTTGTCGATTTTATCAATCATGCCTACTTCATTGAGCACCTCTTCGATACGCTTTTCTCTGTCTTTTTTGTTTTTCCAGCCTGTTGCCTTGAGTACGAATTCAAAGTTCTTGCGAACGGTGCGGTCATGTAGCAGCTGGAAATCCTGAAAGATGATTCCCAATTCCTTGCGCAGAGCCGGAATCTCCTTTCGTCTGATAGTTTTGAGGTCTCTGCCGAGGATTTCAGCCTTCTCGGTTTCGCCTTCTACAAGGTCTAGTTCGCAATAAAGTGTCTTTAATAGCGAACTTTTACCAGAGCCGACTTTTCCAATAAGGTAGGCGAATTCTCCTTCGTCAATATGAAAATTGATGTTTTGGAGCACGCACTTGTCGGCCTGATATATGCTGACGTTCTGATAATCTATTAACATCTTCTATTTTTTTCTCCTTAATGTTGGTTTGTTATTTCATTTCGCCCTTGCTCTTGGCAACGCGGCGTTTTTTATCCCATTCCGGATCGTGACGCATCTGAAGTTCTTTCACTACATCTTCTATTCTCAAGCCTTTGCTTGTGAGCAGAACGATGAGGTGATAGAGAAGGTCTGAACTCTCGTAAACGAGTTTTTCGTTGTTGCCGTTTGTGGCTTCGATAATGGTTTCAACAGCTTCTTCTCCAACCTTTTGTGCCATTTTATTAACGCCTTTCTTGAAGAGGCTGGTAGTGTAGCTTCCCTCTGGCATTTCTTCGTGGCGCTTGTTGATGAAGTCCTGAAGCTCTGAGAGGAAGAGAATAGGGTTGAGCGTATTCTCTTCTGCCCAGCAGGTGTCTGTACCTTTGTGGCAGGTTGGACCATCAGGGTGAACCTTAACCAGCAAGGTGTCGTTATCGCAGTCGTTCTGAATGCTAACGAGATTCAGGAAGTTGCCTGATGTTTCACCTTTTGTCCAGAGGCAGTTGCGTGAACGGCTCCAGAATGTTACCTTTTTGGTTGCTATTGTCTTATCGTATGCTTCCTGATTCATGAAGCCAAGCATCAAGACGTTCTTTGTAACTGCGTCTTGGATGATGGCAGGAACCAGTCCGCCTAATTTTTCGAAATCTATTTCCATTTTATCTTGTTTTTATTTTCTTACATTATTATATACCCCGTGTTCTATATTCTCACGTTGATTCCTTCTTCTCTCAGGTATTTCTTGAGGTCAGGAATGGCAATCTCGCCAAAGTGGAACACGCTGGCTGCCAGGGCAGCATCTGCTTTGCCTTGGGTGAACGCATCGCGGAAATGCTCCATCTTTCCAGCACCTCCTGAGGCGATGATAGGAATGCTTACTTCTTCAGCAAGACGGGCGAGGGCCTCGTTTGCGAATCCCTGTTTCACACCGTCATGATCCATACTGGTAAAGAGAATTTCACCGGCACCCCGGTCGGCCACTTCCTTTGCCCAGTCAAACAGTCCTAGTTCCACCCGTTCTCTTCCGCCTTTCACATAACAGTGCCAGCCGTCAGAATCGAGACGTGCATCAATGGCGCATACGCAAACCTGTGAGCCATAATGGTTGGCAATTTCATCGATGAGCTCCGGATGTCGGATGGCAGCACTGTTGATGCTAACCTTGTCGGCTCCTGCGTTGAGCAGGCGGTCAACATCTTTGAGTTCATTGATTCCACCTCCCACAGTAAATGGGATGTTGATTTCGGCTGCCACACGGGTTACCATATCCGTAAAGGTTTTGCGCTCTTCGAAACTCGCTGTAATATCGAGGAATACGAGCTCATCGGCTCCAGCATCGCTATAAGCTTTTCCCAGTTCTACCGGGTCACCAGCGCTGCGAAGGTTTACGAAATTGGTTCCCTTTACCGTCTCGCCGTTCTTTACATCAAGACAAGGAACGATTCGTTTAGCTAATCCTTTGCTTTTACTTTGAATTTTCACCATTGTATTTTAATTCTTATCGATTGAAGCTATTAACTAGTTTCTTAACATCGATTTTCCCTTCGTAGAAAGCTTTTCCAAATACTACGGCAGGAATTCCTGCAGTTTCCAATGCTTCGATGTCTTCGTTGCAACTCACTCCGCCTGAGGCGATAAGATGCAGTTGAGGATAAGCAGCCATTACTTCTTTGTAGAGTTCTATGGCAGGTCCCTGCAGCGTTCCGTCTTTGCTGATTTCTGTGCAGAGAACATAGCGTACTCCTTTATCGATGTACTTTTTCAGGAAAGGAAGGAGATCTTCAGAAGAATCTTCTTTCCATCCGTTGATAGAAATCTTTCCGTTTCTTACGTCGGCTCCCAGAATCAGGCGGTCAGCTCCATACTTGTCCAGCCATTGCATGAAGAGTTCAGGATTGGTGACGGCAATACTGCCCACTGTAACCATGCTTGCTCCCGCAGCAAAAGCTTTTTCAATATCTTCTTCGGTCTTGATTCCGCCACCGAAATCAACCACGAGAGAGGTTTCTGTGGTAATGGCCTTCAACACCGCATCATTTACGATGTGCTTTGACTTGGCTCCATCGAGGTCTACTACATGAAGGCGTTTGAAGCCCATCTGCTCAAACTGTTTTGCAACATCGGCAGGATTGTCATTGTAAACCTTCTTCTGGTCGTAATCGCCTTTTGTAAGACGAACACACTGGCCATTTATCAAGTCGATAGCTGGAATTAATTCTATCATATTAGTATTTCCTCTTTTATTTTATCTCAAAAAAGTTCTTTAAAATCTGTTCTCCCACCTTTCCGCTCTTTTCCGGATGGAACTGGCAGGTATAGAAATTGTCTTTGTGGAGCGATGCGCTATAAGGAAGAATGTATTCTGCCTTGGCAATGGTCTCCTCGCAGAGTGGCACATAATAACTATGTACGAAATAGGAGTAGGGATGAAGCAGCGCATCAGCGGTAGACTTGTCTGAGTCAGAATCTATTCTGTTTCCGAACCCCTTATAAAGGTCAGTCTTCAAATCATAGATTTCATTCCATCCCATAGCAGGCACCTTGTCTTCGTGTTTCTGAGGCTGGAATCGCTTTACATCTACATCAAAGATTCCGATGCAATCTACGTCACCTTCTTCCGAATGGCGGCACAAGAGCTGCTGTCCTACACAAATGCCCAGGACGGGTTGCTTCAAGTTCTTGATTACTTGATCAAGCTGATGAGCCTTCAGATATTCCATTGCTTCTCTTGCCTGGCCTTGTCCTGGGAAGAGAACGCGGTCAGCCTTCTGGAGCATTTCTGCATCATCTGTAAGTACAGGTTCGATGCCTAAACGCTTCATGGCGTTGACTACGGAATAGATATTTCCGGCATTATATTTTACGATTGCTACATCCATAACCTAACGTAATTCATTTCTATTTCTTATATTCCGATGCAAAGGTACACATTTTCTTTTAATTTAAAGAAAATAAAAGCAAAAAGATTACGAAATATAGTAGATTTCTTTCAGAAAGTTAGAAATATGGCGGGATTTTACGTTTTCGTTAAGTGAAAAAGGAGCAATTAGATGTAAACCAACATCCAATTGCTCCTTTTGAAGTGTTTATTTTGATAATCGAAACTTCTTAGTTTTCTTCTTCACTGTCTGCTGTGCGGAGAATGATAGAAGTTGCTCCGATGGTGAACAGGGTTCCGTCTTCGATAACGCGGCGTTCTCTGTCGCCCAGAATCTCATTGTCAACGAAAGTTCCTGTATAACTTGGTCCATCACGGAGTACATATTTCAATTTGCCTTTCTTGTCGCGGCTAACGTTGATTACGCAATGGTTCATGTCAACGCTTGGGTCTACGGTTTCGATAGGGCAGTTGATTCCGCTGTTCTTCATGTAGCGGCCGATGATGTTGTCGCCTAACTGGAGCGGGATGACCTGTTTGTAAGCGAATACGTTCTCGATGACAACGATAGAACCGTATCCCTTCTCGTTGGCATTCTCATCAAGTTTTTCCTCCTTGCGAGTTTCGCGGAGCTTGGAAACTCCCATTCGGATACCAAACTGCTTATTGCAATTAGGACAAACGAAAACGAGACTCTGACCTGCCTGATACTTGGTCTCATCGAAGGTGATAAAATTATCGCATTTAGGACAACGTACTCTTTTCATATTCTTTTTCTTACTTTTCTGTCTTTATTATAATAATGTGTTGTAGAAGTTTCCGATACTCCTTGCTCTTTGTTCTAGCTAAAAACTATAAACTCTTAACTATCAACTATTCTTTCACTTTCGTAATCCAGCCGTCAGTAAAAGCATCATAGTTGTGTAAACGGTTGAGAGCAGTATAAGCTTCGCCCTCGGTAGAGTATGTTCCGTATATAACTTTCACATTATTATCCGTAATCAACACCCTAGCTTCCTTGAATCCCTTGTTTTGGAGGAGTTCAGCATAGCAGGCAGCATTGCGCTTGGTAACACGACTTGCCAAAACGATGCTATAGTAAGAAGAAGCTGTTTGCAATTCGTTGTCCTGAGTCATGTTGACAGACTTGGCAGGAATGCTCTCTTCTGCCTGCGATTCTGTACTAAGTACCAGTTCTTGAGGTTGCGCAACCTTATTAATCTCCTTAGGCATGATGCGGTTCAGCATGCCTGTGTCGATTTGGCTCTTCTGAACGGTTGGGGTTCCCAATGGAGAAGAGTAGGTGAAGAATGCAATGAGAGCAATGCAGGCTGCTGCAATATTGCGCAACCAGCTCTTCTTGATGCTGATAAATTCGGCATTTGATTCTTCATCTTCTTCGTTAACGAACACAGAATTGTTGACAGAGAGTCCACTCTCCATCTTCTGGTTACTATCCTGATTCTTGACTTCGCTTTCTGTACGATTGCTTTCTACTGTCTTTGCTGGCATTTCAATGATTGAAGCAGCAGAATCTTCAGCCTTCTGAACCTCTTCTGCAGAAATCTGCGCGAGTGGGAGCATGTTTAAGCCACCCAAACCATACAACTCAGGAGTAAGAATGCCCGCCTCGCATGGTTCGAAGGTATAATTTCCGTCTTCGTTCAATATGATGGTGCCAATATCATTCAGTTCAAATTTTCCTGAATTCTCCAGAGTCTGACGCATCTCTGTCACTTCATCAGCAATGCGGTTCAAAGCTTCCGGATAGCTGATGTCGTATGCTTCAACATACGAAAGTGCAAGGAGAGAATCGTTCATCTGGAGCTGTGGGTTAAATCCAATAGTTCTCAGCGGTGGCAAAAACATGCTGTCTCTGCCATCGTAACGCGCATCTACATGATGAGCCATGAAGCCACCAAATCCTGGGACAATCACGCAATCGTTGCTCAAAAGTAGGATCTCTATATGTCTTTCTAGTCTATTCACGTTTGCAAAGGTAGTGATTTTTTCGGAAATGACCAACAGAAAATAGAGAAAATTTTCGATGAAATCATAAAAAGTCTAATTTGTTTTGTCGTTTCGGGAAAAAGTATTACCTTTGTGCCTAAAATAAATAAGGTATAAATCAATGAAATATACAGAGACAGAAATTGAAGGAGTCTGGCTGATAGAACCTCGGGTATTTGATGATGCTCGCGGCTATTTCTTTGAAGCATGGAAGCAGGCTGACTTTGATGCTCACGTTGGAGGGCATGTGGAGTTTGTGCAAGACAATGAATCTATGTCGGCTCGTGGTGTGCTCAGAGGTTTGCATTATCAGAAAGGTGAATTCTCGCAGGCTAAGTTGGTGCGTGTCATCAAAGGCCGCGTGCTGGATGTAGCTGTTGACTTGAGAAAGGGCAGTAAGACTTTCGGTAAATATGTAATGGTTGAACTGAGTGGAGAGAACAAACGTCAGTTTTTCATTCCTCGCGGTTTTGCCCATGGTTTCCTGGTACTGAGTGACGAAGCCATCTTTACTTATAAAGTAGATAATGTTTATGCTCCTGATTACGAAGCCAGTATTCATTGGGATGATCCTACTATCGGAATAAAATGGCCTATTGAAGGAGTTAAGGTGCTTACGTCAGAAAAAGACAGAACCAAGGCAAAGTCTTTCGAAGAGGCTGATTATTTCGAGTAGAATTGGTATCAGCTTTTATCGGTTAATTTATTTAAAGAACTCATCATGAAAAAGATAGTTAATTTATGGCTGCTCAGTTGTATCTTGACTCTTGTTGCTTGTGGGCAGAAGACCGAAAAGCAACAGGAAGTGAAGGAAGATACTGCGGCTAAGAAGATGTTGCAAGGCATTTGGCTGAACGATGACGATGAGGATGATGTGGCGTTCCGCGTAAAAGGCGATACGATTTATTATCCTGATTCTACCAGTCAGCCTGTCTACTTCTACATTGCTGGCGATACGCTTGTAATGAAGGGTGCTAATATTGCAAAATATCCGATCGTAAAACAGGCTGAGCATATTTTCCAGTTTAAAGTGCAGAATGGGGATGTGGTTAAGCTGGTGAAGACGGAAGATAAGTCTTATTTGCAGCAGTTCATCCACAACCATGTTTCCGTGGCGCTGAATCAGAATACGCTGATTAAACGTGATACTGTGGTTGTAAGGGGCGATGAGAAATATCATCTCTACGTACAGGTTAACCCAACAAGTTATAAGGTCTACAAGAGTTCTTATAATGATGATGGTGTTGAGGTAGACAATGTTTATTATGATAATATTGTGAACTTGCATGTTTATCATGGTGCCAACTGTCTGTTCTCTCGTGATTTTCATAAGAAGGATTTCGATAAGCAGGTTCCTGCTTCTTTCTTGAACCAGTCTATATTGAGCGACATCGTATTCAATAAGATAGATGAATCTGGCATTCATTATCTTGCTGTTCTGGCAATGCCTGACAGCAGTTTGAGTTATCAGGTTGAGGTTATCATTTCCTTTGAAGGAAAAATGAGAATGCGGGTTAAGAGCTAAAAAAAGAAATAAAAAAGTCGCCCTGAAAGGGAAAGCATTGAATGTAAGATGCTTTTGTCCTTTCAGGGCGATTCTATTTTTTATGTGCTTATCCTGGAGGGATAGCTTGGTGGCTCAACTTTTAATTGAAGAATCCCAGCAAAGCTCCGGCTGCAACGGCAGAACCGATGACTCCCGCAACGTTTGGTCCCATGGCGTGCATGAGAAGGAAGTTGTGGCGGTCGTATTCCAGACCCAGGTTGTTGGAGATGCGTGCACTCATTGGTACGGCACTCACTCCGGCGTTTCCGATAAGTGGATTCAGTTTCTTGCCTTTTGGCAAGAAGAGATTCATCAGCTTGACGAATAAGATTCCGCTTGCCGATGCGATGATGAAAGCAAGAGCACCGAGAGCAAAGATTTTGATGGTGTTTAATGTCAGAAACTCTGAAGCCTGGGTAGAACAGCCTACGGTCAGGCCGAGGAGGATAACGACAATATCATTCAAGCTGCTGCTTGCTGTCTTGGCGAGTCGGGTTGTCTTTCCACTCTCTTTCAGAAGATTTCCGAAGAACAGCATTCCTAATAATGGCAAACCGGATGGAACGATGAAGGTGGTGAGAAGCAGACCGATGATAGGGAAGAGAATCTTTTCGGTCTGTGAAACCTGACGTGCCGGTTTCATCTTGATGACGCGCTCTTTCTTGGTTGTAAGCAGTCGCATCAAAGGTGGCTGGATTACAGGCACCAGTGCCATGTAAGAGTAGGCGCAAACCGCAATGGCTCCCATGAGGTTCGGACTCAGTTTGCTGCTCAGGAAGATGGCGGTTGGTCCGTCTGCTCCTCCGATAATGGCAATACCAGCTGCCTGGTTAGGTTCGAACCCAAGAGCCAGTGCAATCATATATGCGCCGAAGATTCCAAATTGGGCAGCGGCTCCAATCAGGATGAGCTTCGGGTTGGAAATGAGCGCAGAGAAGTCGGTCATGGCTCCAATGCCCAGAAATACGAGTGGCGGGTACCAGCCCTGTTTCACTCCCTGGTAGAAGATGTTCAGAACGGAGTTGTCTTCGTATAAACCTATTTCGAGTCCTGCATCGGCACGGAATGGAATGTTGCCAAGAATGATTCCCAATCCGATAGGAACCAGGAGCAGCGGCTCAAAATCTTTCTTGATGGCGAGCCAGATAAAGAGTGCTCCCACCAGAATCATGATGAGGTTTCCTGCCGAGGCGTTGGCAAAGCCCGTAAAGGTAAGAAACTCATTGAAGTTTTGTATGATGAAATCCATAATTTACTTTGAACTTTGAAAGTTAGACATTGATTTACTTTGAACTTTGAAAGTCGAACATTGAACTTTATGATTAGTCTTTTGATTGGAAGAGTAATCATTAGCTTTTGTCTAAACAGCTTATTACGCGATTGTAACAAGCGTGTCTCCTTCCATTACTGCGTCTCCCTTGTTCACGTTGATGCTGGTAATGGTTCCCGAAGTTTCTGCATCGATGTTGTTCTGCATCTTCATGGCTTCGAGAACGACAACAGTATCGCCTGTGTTCACCTTGTCACCGACTTTCACCTTGATTTCGTTGATAGTGCCAGGCAGAGGGGCAACAACTGGTTTGCCTGCAGCAGGAGTTGCCTGTTTGCTTGATGAAGCAGAATCAGAACTTGTTGCAGAACTGGAACCTGCAGCAGAACCTGCGCTTGCAACAGAGCTGGCAGAAATGTTGTTTTGTCCATCACTTAACTTTACTTTCTGCTTACTGCTCTTAACCGGCTGTTTCATTTCCACTTCGAATGGAATTCCATTCACGGTTACATTGGCGATATTGCCTTCAATATCCTGTATTTCAACGACGTAATCTACGCCTTTAACCTTATATTCGTACTTTGCCATAGTTTTATATTTTAACGTTGTTATTGTTGTTGTTGAATTTCGGAGCATTCCATCTGGTCTGTTTTGGCTTGATGGTGATAATGCCTGGTTCTACATCATGAACATCTTCCAGATATTCCTGTAGTGCAAGGGAGATGACTGCCATGTAAATCTCCTTATCAATACCCTTGGTTTCTAAACCATCTTTCAGAATCACGTTGGTCTTATGACTGAGGTCATGAGTAACCTCGATGGTCTTCTTTCCTGTCTTATATAATAAGGTGGCGTGCTTCTCAGTAGCACGGGCGATGCGCTGTTTATGTTTCATGTAGGCTCCGAAAACCCAGAACACGATGAAGAGGAGAGCAAGGCAGGCAAATACGATTCCCATTGAAAGTACGGCGATTCCTATTCCGTATGGGTCGCTTTTCTTCAATTGCTGGGCTTTACTCAAACCTGTGTTTTGAGGCAGATAGCCTGGAGTTACTGATCCGGCAATGGCTTTCTCCCATGTCTTGAAGTCCTTACTCAGTTCAAAACTCTCATCGGCAGCCAACACTGGCACGCTTACGGAATCTATCAGGTCAACGGCATTTCCGTCATAGAGTGCTATCCAGTTGGACATCTTTTCCTGTAGAATAAGATTGAGATGAAAAGGTCCCGAGTTGGAAGAATTCTTTGCCTTCCAATGTTGTCCGTTCCTGCCATTCTGGTACCAGGAACTGCTGTCGAAGATAACGATGCTCTTCTTGCCTCCCAGTGTGGTTCGTGGTTCATTGTTAGGCAATGGACACATCAACTGTCGGCGAGCTTCAGGCGACATTTTCTTGTCGAGAACCCTTCGGTCGGTGGTTAGGAACATACCACGCACATTATACGTGGTAAAGGAGGAATTGCTCAATTCCACCCATGGTTTGTGCTGCCCGTACTCATCTACAAGATTGGTACGGTTGTCGGTCATCACCTCCGTAATACGGATACTTTTGGCTCCTTGACTCCAAGCGGGCAAGGACGTGATGACTAGCATGGTTATCAGAAATCCCAATTTCTTCATACGCTTACTAACGTTTATAGGGTTATTGTTTCATATTTCGAAAAAATCTGCATCATATAGGAACGATAGCTGTTCCTAGAAGATTCATTAGGTTTGTTTCTTGTGCTCAAAGGTACGAAGAATTTCTGAAAGGACAACAAAAAAGGTGCACAATTTTTAGTCATTGTGCACCTCTTTTATAATTTATAACTATTTCCAGTTGTTTTGTTAACTTTTGTAAGTCTTACGCTCCGCAGAAGAACAGCACCACTATCTGGGCTGTAAAGATACGGAGGAACATGCTCAATGGATAAACCGTAGAGTATCCTACAGCTGGAGCCTCTTTAGAGCAAGAAGCATTTGCATAAGCCAATGCAGGAGGGTCTGTGTAAGTACCGGCGAGCATACCCATGATGGTGAAGTAGTTGAACTTAAACTTCAGGCGGGCAATCGTACCGATGATGAAGATAGGAATAACGGTGATGAGGAAACCGCATCCCACATATTTCAAACCGTCACCCTGTACTACTGTGTCCCAGAATCCGGCTCCAGCCTTGATTCCCACACTCGCCAGGAAGAGTACAAGTCCTATTTCTCGCAGCATCATATTAGCCGAAGTCGTCGTATAAGTTACCAGCTTCATGCGATAGCCGAAACGACCGATGAGGATGGCGATGATAAGCGGACCTCCGGCAATACCCAACTTCAAAGGCACCGGCATTCCCGGAATGGCAAATGGGAGAGAACCGAAGATAATACCTACCATAATGCCTACGAAGATAGTGGCAATGTTAGGCGCATCGAGGCGCTTTACAGAGTTACCCATGATTTCAGCCACACGGTTCACATTCTCTTCAGGACCTACAACCAGAATCTTATCACCTACGTGGAAGTGGTGGTTTCTACCTGCAAAGATGTCCATTCCCTGACGGGAAATACGGGTTACGTTAACGCCGTATACGCTGGAGAAGTGCATCTTACCCAAGGTCTTACCGTTCATTTCCGGACGGGTAACGATGATACGGCGAGAAACAAAGTGCTGTACTTCATCCTTCTCGCGGTCCCATTCAGCTTCAACCTCTGGTCCGATGAAAGCCTTGATGGCTTCAGCATCAGCCTCTGCACATACAACGAGCAATTCATCTCCAACCTCAAATTTAGTCTTGCTGTTAGGAATACTCACCTCGCCATTGTGGAGCAGTCGTGAACATACAATGTCACGGTTCAAGAATTCTGAAACTTCTCTCAGCGTTCTGCCTGTAATATAAGCATTTTCCACGCGCAAGTGCATGTTATGGGCCTTAGCGTGTGGGTTGGCAGCATCTTCTTCGTTAAGCTGTTCTTCCTCATCAGCAGTATTAATCTTACAGATGTACTTGATAAGGATAGTAGCACCGATAATGCCCACTACACCAAGAGGATAAGCACAAGCATAACCATTGGCAATACTTGGAGCGCCATTAGGGAAGACGCTGAGCAAAGCCTCGTTGGCTGCACCAAGACCCGGAGTATTGGTAACCGCACCATAGAGTGTACCTATCATCATAGGCAGGTTGTTAGGGTTGCTCGTATCAAAGAAGAGATAATAGCAACCAAACATCACGAGAATGTTGAGCAGAATAGCGCTAGCCGAAAGCATGTTGAGCGTAACACCACCTTTCTTGAAACTCTCGAAGAAGCCAGGTCCTACCTGGAGACCAATCATGAAGACGAAGAGGATCAGGCCGAAGTCTTGCACGAAAGTGAGAATTTCCTTTGGACCGGTGAAGCCAACGTGGCCAGCCAAAATACCTGCGAAGAGAACGAAGGTGACACCTAACGAAATGCCGCCAATCTTTAGCTTTCCGAGGTAAACACCAATAGCTATCACGATAGCGTAGAGTAGGGCGATGTGAGCCACCGACTCGGTATTGGTGAAGAGATTAACAATCCAATCCATGTATTCGTTTTAAAATCAGAAAATTATATTCCTGTAGTTTACCAAATTATTTTAGAATTTATGTTTTCTGTTGCTTGTTTTAAATGAAAGATACAGTTCTGTTTATAGAGAGAATCTGTAGATTATTAGGGGATTCAGTTAAAACTGAAAATTGGAGGACATCACATAGGATGCCCTCCAACCTATTTTTTCTTGTAAAAAATCAAGCCCTTTTTACAAATGGCTTTCTTTTTGACATGAGATTACTTCTCGATAGCTGCTACACCTGGCAATACCTTACCCTCGATAGCCTCGAGGAGAGCACCACCACCTGTAGAGATGTAAGATACCTGATCAGCCAAACCGAACTTGTTGATACAAGCTACAGAGTCACCACCACCGATGAGTGAGAATGCACCTTCCTTAGTAGCCTCAGCGATTGCGTCAGCGATAGCCTTAGAACCACCAGCGAAGTTGTCGAACTCGAATACACCTGCAGGACCGTTCCAGAGGATAGTCTTGGCACCCTTGATGGCAGCTGCGAAAGCCTTGCGAGTCTCAGGACCTGCGTCCATACCCTCCCAACCGTCAGGGATGTTGTTAGATGGGCAAACCTGAGTATTGCAGTCGTTCTTGAAGTCGTCACCGCAGATAGAGTCTGTGCCGAGTACGAGGTTTACACCGTTCTCCTTAGCCTTCTTGATTACGTCGAGAGCAACGTCGAGTTTGTCATCCTCGCAGATAGACATACCAATCTTGCCGCCGAGAGCCTTAGAGAATGTATAAGTCATACCACCGCAGAGAATCAGGTTGTCAACCTTAGTCAACAGGTTCTCGATGATACCGATCTTAGTAGAAACCTTAGAACCACCCATGATAGCTGTGAATGGGCGCTTGATGTTGCCGAGAACTGCGTCAACAGCCTTAACTTCCTTCTCCATCAAGAAGCCGAGCATCTTGTGATCCTTGTCGAAAGAATCAGCGATGACAGCTGTAGAAGCGTGCTTGCGGTGAGCTGTACCGAATGCGTCCATTACATATACGTCAGCGTAAGAAGCCAACTTGGCAGCGAACTTCTTCTGACGCTCCTTCATCTCAGCCTTAGCAGCATCGAATTCTGGAGTACCCTTCTCAACGCCAACTGGCTTGCCTTCCTCTTCAGGATAGAAGCGGAGGTTCTCGAGCAAGAGAGCCTCACCTGGCTTCAAGGCAGCTGCCTCAGCATCAGCGTTACCGCAGTCCTTAGCGAACTTAACGTCTACGCCGAGAGCGTCTGATACGTTCTTAACAATCTGTGAGAGAGAAAGCTCTGGTTTAACCTTGCCCTTTGGCTTACCCATGTGGCTCATCATGATGAGCGCACCGCCGTCTGCAAGTACCTTCTTCAATGTAGGAAGGGCACCGCGGATACGAGTGTCGTCTGTTACATTACCATTTTCATCCAATGGCACGTTGAAGTCAACGCGCACGATTGCCTTGTGACCGGCAAAGTTAAAATCTTCAATTTTCATTTTACCTAAATTTTATTTAGTTTATGTACTAATTTATTGTTCTAAACCTTTCTGCTGGTTTCAAAAACCGAAGGCAAAGATACAAATTATATTTGAATCAGCAAAATATAGTAGCGGTTTTTATGATTTTTAGTAGATGAAATCGTCTGTTTGCTATATCGGGTTTGCAAAATTCGTGTTTTGCGCTTCCTTCTGCCTGATTTGTTAAACAAAATGGAGAGAAATGAAATATATTCTTAACAAATTACTTTTTTTTTGGATTTTTCGATAATAAATAGTACCTTTGTGCGCAGTTAAAACGTTATTACATATAAATGAGATAAAATGGCGAAAGATAAAATTGCTTTTGTGTGCAGCAATTGCGGACAGGAAAGTGCCAAATGGATGGGCAAATGTCCTAGCTGCGGACAATGGAATACATTTAAGGAAATTCGTATTGCTGCTGATTCCGGATCGCAGGCTGCGAAGAACGCCGGAATGACCATGCGTCATGGTGGGGCTGCCACGATGTTTGGCGGGCAGCACAGCGAGCATGATGCTGCGCCGATGAAGCTTCGCGATATTTCTGCGATTGATGAACCGCGCATCGATATGAGGGACGAGGAGCTGAATCGTGTGCTGGGTGGCGGAATGGTTCCTGGCAGCATTACGCTCCTGGGCGGTGAACCGGGAATCGGTAAGAGTACGCTCACCTTGCAGACTATTCTGAACATGACTGACCGCCGCATCCTGTATGTGAGCGGAGAGGAAAGTGCCCATCAGATTAAACTCCGTGCCGACCGGTTGGCTAAAGGACAGGCGATGCTCAGAGAGGGTTCTTCTGCAGACATTCTGAAAACGGCTTCTCTTTCATCAGAAGGAGCCTTTGATCATATTACGGTCCTCTGTGAAACGCAGTTGGAGAAAATCTTCAGCCATATTCAGGAAGTGGCTCCACAACTGATAGTTATAGATTCTATCCAAACTATTGCTACGGAAGAAGTAGACAGTTCGCCGGGTTCTGTTTCCCAAGTTCGTGAGTGTGCAGCCTCCCTGCTCCGTTTTGCCAAGACGAGTGGCATTCCGGTTATTCTGATAGGACATATTAATAAGGAGGGAACGCTTGCCGGACCAAAGATTCTGGAGCACATCGTAGATACGGTGATTCAGTTTGAGGGCGACCAGCATTACATGTACCGCATCTTGAGAAGCATCAAAAACCGATTCGGAAGTACTTCTGAGTTGGGAATCTATGAGATGATGCAAGGCGGACTCCGACAGGTGAGCAATCCTTCAGAGTTGCTGCTTACTGAAGATCATGACGGGCTTTCGGGTGTTGCCATCAGCGCAGCCATCGAGGGTGTCCGTCCGTTTCTGGTAGAGACGCAGGCTTTGGTTTCAACAGCAGCCTATGGAACTCCGCAGCGTTCGGCAACTGGTTTTGACCAGCGCCGTTTGAACATGCTCCTGGCGGTTCTAGAGAAACGTGTGGGGTTCAAACTGATGCAGAAGGACGTGTTCCTGAATATTGCCGGAGGATTGAGAGTAACCGATCCTGCCATGGACTTGAGTGTATTGGCAGCCGTATTAAGCAGCAATGTTGACACGCCTATCGAGCAAGGTTGGTGTATGGCAGGCGAGGTAGGTCTGAGCGGTGAGGTTCGTCCGGTGAGCCGTATCGAGCAGCGTATTGCTGAGGCCGAGAAACTGGGATTCCAGCACATCATCATTCCGAAGTACAACAATCATGGTTTCGACCATAAGAAATATAAGATAGAAATTCATCCCGTAAGGAAGGTGGAAGAAGCATTCCGCTGCCTGTTCGGGTGAAGTAATAGTAATCAAACAGTTCAAATTTCAAAATTCAAAGTTCAAAGTAAAATGAAGGATTCAGTAATCATTGTGAGCGGCGGCATGGATAGCATCACGCTGCTCTATGACAAGAAGGACGAGATAGCCCTGGGTATCAGTTTTAACTATGGAAGTAATCATAACGAGCGTGAAATTCCTTTCGCCAAGATGCATTGTGAGCGTTTGGGAATCAAGCATATTACGATAGATTTGGGTTTCATGCATCAGTATTTCAAGAGTTCTCTTCTTGAAGGTGCCGATGCGATTCCTGAAGGTCATTATGCTGATGATAATATGAAGAGTACGGTGGTTCCTTTCCGTAATGGAATCATGCTGAGCATTGCCATCGGCATTGCTGAGAGTAATAATCTGAAGAAAGTTTTCATCGCTAACCATGGTGGCGATCATACGATTTACCCAGACTGCCGTCCGGAGTTTATCAAGGCGATAGATGAGGCTGCTGAAGCAGGAACGTTCGTTGATGTGCGCGTGGTGGCTCCTTATACGAATATTACCAAAGGGCAGATTGCGGAGATAGGTAAGAAGTTGGGCATTGATTATGCTGAAACCTGGAGCTGCTATAAGGGTGGTGAGAAGCATTGTGGCAAATGCGGAACTTGCGTTGAGCGCAAGGAGGCTTTGGCCGAGGCGGGTATTGAGGATACTACCGAGTATGAAGAATAAGGATGACGACGAACCAGGCGTTCTTCGTTCCCTATATATAATAAGGTGTAATCAGAATAAATATAATAAAAGAAAATGAAAACAGCGATTTTATCTGCGGCTCTGATGCTTGCATCAACCGTTGCGATGGCTCAGAAGAGCAACTTCCAGTTGAAGGTGGATTTGAAGAATTTCAATTCCGATTCTGTACTTGTTTACAAGGGCAGAAATGTTAAGATGGATACGGTTTTGGTGAAGAATGGCAAGTTTACCTATTCTGCAGACCTTGATAAGGCAGCCGGATACGTTTTCCTCTCACCTGAAGCTTATCGTGGTGCAGGTCAGTTTATGTTCAACCTGCCTTGTGTTCCTGGCGAGAAGGCTGAAGTTAAGGGCGATGCAAAGACCCGCTTCGATATTTCGGGTTCTAAGTTCTATCAGCAGTATCATGAAGTAGATGTTCTGCTGGAGAATGCTAATAAGGAGTTGAGAGATTACGAAGCTTCCCTGGACCAGAGAATCAAGAATGGTGAGACCCAGCAGAGCATCATGGCAGAATATGAGCAGAAGGCTCCTGCCCTGCAAAAGGCAAAGGACGATAAGATTTTCGATTTCGTAAAACAGCATCCTGATTATGAGGCTTGTGCTACTATCATAGAGCAGTTTGATGATGTCAGCAAGATGGAGAAACTGCTGGGCTTGCTCTCTGAGAATGTGAAGAACGGCAGAATGAAGGCTTTCTACCAGCCAATGATTGATATGGCTAAGAAGCGTGCTGAGGCTGAGGAGAAGGCAAAGAAGGTGCAGGCTGCCGGTGTTGAGGCTCCTGACTTCACGCTGAAGGATATTAAGGGAAATGATTTCAAGCTTTCCAGTCTTCGCGGCAAGATTGTAGTTCTCGACTTCTGGGGTTCATGGTGCGGATGGTGCATCAAGGGAATGCCTAAGATGAAGGAGTATTACGAGAAGTACAAGGGCAAGTTTGAAATTCTTGGTGTAGATTGTAATGATACAGAGGCTAAGTGGAAGGCTGCTGTTGAGAAGCATCAGTTGCCATGGATTCATGTTTACAATCCTAAGGACAGTAAGGTTCTCAGCGACTATGCTGTTCAGGGTTTCCCTACTAAGATTGTGATTGATGCTAACGGTAAGATAATCAAGACCATCGTTGGTGAGGATCCTGCTTTCTACACTTTGCTTGATGAAGTGTTGGGCAAGTAATGTTAATATAAAACAATGTCGCCCTGTAAGTGCAAAATTACATTTGCTCTTACAGGGCGATTTTTTGTTTGTTCAGTATTTTATTTCTTTTTCTTCTTCAATTCCAGTTTCGGAATCTTGATTTTCTGTCCGGCTTTTACGGTGCTTGTACCATTCAGGGCTTCTACGTAGCATTCCATGCCAGAACCTAAATAGCGGGTGCTGATCTGTTCGAGGGTCTGACCGGCGCCAACCGTAACGGTCTGGGCAACTCCTATGATTCGGTAAGCTCCCGTGCGTACGCGAGCATCCTTGTCAAACTGGGATGATGCTATTTTCGAAGTAGCCTTTTCTTCGGCTTTATCTTTAGCCTTTTCTTTCGCTTCAGCCTTAGCTTTTGCTTCAGTCTGCTTAGCTTTTTCAGCGTTAGCACTTTCCTCATCCGAATTTTCAGCCAGTTTTACTGCTTCTGCAGTTTTAGCCATACGGATGCTGTCTTCCATCGCTTTCTGGCGGAGTTTCTGTTCCTGAGAGAGTGGGGCGGCAACTGGTTTGGCTGGGACTTTCTTGGCTGGAGCCTGATGATACTGGTTTAGCTGCATGGCTAGATGATCGCGCTGGGCAGTCATCTGACCATAGTTGAAGGCAAACCATCCCATTCCGCCAATCAAAGCTACTACGATGAGACAGACTGCAACGACCAGATAGCGAGGAATAACAATATGATGAGAATTGGAAGATTCTTCTTCCTCCTCTTCATCTTCAGATTCATCTGATGCAGGTACTGCGGGTTCAACAACTGCTTTCAGGGCTTGCTGTTGCTGGGCTAATTCAAGCTTCTCTTGCTCCAGTCTTTCCTGCTCAAGTCTTTCCTGTTCCAGTCTTTCCTGCTCAAGTCTTTCTTGCTCAAGTCTTTCCTGCTCCAGTCTTTCCTGCTCCAGTCTTTCCTGCTCCAGTCTTTCCTGTTCCAGTCTTTCCTGCTCAAGTCTTTCCTGCTCCAGTCTTTCCTGTTCAAGTTTCTCCTGCTCAAGTCTTTCCTGTTCCAGCCTTTCCTGCTCTTGCTTTTCTTTCTGTATTCTTTCCTGCTCCAGTTGAGCTTGTTTTAATCTTTCCAGTTTAGCTTGTTCAATAGCAATTTGCTTTGCCAGTTCGTCTTCGGCTTCTTTTTCCTTTTCCTTTTCAGATCCGTTTACGACAGCCTCCGGATTTGGAGTTGCAGTTTTTTCTTCGTCCAGAAAATCGATTACTTGTGCAGGAGCATCTTCTGTCTGTTCTTCTCCAAACTTCTCATCTATTTCATCGAAATCTACGCCGTCATTTACCACCACCGTTTCAAATTGGGCGAATGGCTTGTTCACGATTTCTTTCAGGATGTTGTCAGGCGTGAAGGTGAGTTTGTCTCTGCCTTCAATGGTGAAGCGCTCGCCCGTGTTCACATTGATGCTTTCACGGTCTTTCGTGGCCTGTACCTTAAAGGTGCCCAGCCATTTTATCTTCACCTGCTTGTCGGCTTCGAGTCCCTGGTTGCACACATCAAACATCTTTCGGATGAAGAGTTCTGCTTCCACCTGGCTCAGACCGCTCTTATCTGCCAGCAGTTTTCCGAGTGTATTTAAACTGAATTTGCTCATTGCTCATCCCCTCCATTCTTTAGTTTTTCCTTGACCGAAGCAACCGGTCGGAAACCCAACACCAACTTAGGCGGCACCAGCTGGCGCTTCTTGGTAGTAGGATTAACCACCACTCGCTCCATGCGCTTCTTCACTTCGAAGGTGCCAAAATTGGGGATAGAGACAGCTTCTCCATCCTCAAACTCGGCAATCATAGCGTCTATCGCCTTGCGCACCAACTTCTGGGTGTCTTCCTGCGAATAGCCGGTTTGCTGAGCCAGTTCAGCGATGTATTCCTTATTGTTCATATTTATTTAATATGTAGTCAAAATTTCTTAAACTCCAGGCTATGGGGGAGAGAATGATTATTTCACCACCTTGCCATAGAGGTCAAATTCCTCGCTTGCAGTAATTTCTACCTGATAGAAACAGCCCACGCGCAGACGCTTCTCATCGGCACGGATCAGAACCTCAGGGTCTACTTCCGGAGAGCAGAACTCTGTTCGTCCGATGTAGTAATCGCCTTCCTTGCGGTCGATGATAACGGTCATGGTTTTGCCCACCTTATCTGCCTCAATCTCAGAGCTGATGTCTTGCTGCAGAATCATCAGTTCGTCCAGCCGGCGCTGCTTTACCTCGGCAGGCACGTTGTCTTCGTAGTGGGTGGCGCTGTAGGTTCCTTCTTCCTCAGAGTAGGCAAAGGCGCCCATGCGCTCAAATCTCTGTTCGCGTACGAAGTCGAGGAGCTCGTGGAAATCCTCATCTGTCTCGCCTGGGAACCCAACCATCAGCGTAGTGCGGATGTGAATGCCTGGCACGCGTTCGCGGATGGCCTTCAGCAGATTGATGGTTTCCTGCTTCGTTACGTGGCGATGCATGCTGGTGAGCATGTGGTCGCTGATGTGCTGGAGGGCAATGTCGAGATATTTGCATACGTTTGGCTTCTCGCGCATCACGTCCAGAAGATCCATAGGGAACTGGTTTGGATAAGCATAATGCAGGCGAATCCATTTCACGCCCGGAATATCAGCCATCTCGCTGATGAGTTCGGTAATATGATGCTTGCCGTCAATATCTACGCCGTAGTAGGTGAGTTCCTGAGCGATAATCTGAAACTCCTTCACGCCTTCTGCCACCAGTTCGCGCACCTCCTGCAGAATCTCTTCCTTCGGACGGGAAACGTGCTTGCCGGTGATGATAGGAATGGCGCAGTAGGCACAGTGGCGGTTGCAGCCCTCAGCTATCTTGATGTAGGCATAATGGTGCGGAGTGGTGAGATGACGCTGGCCGTTGCAGGATGAAACTTCCGCCTTGCCGAGTTCCTGCAGGAGCTGCTTGTAGTTGAATTTGCCGTAGAACTTATCCACTTCAGGCATTTCTTCTTCCAGTTCCTTCTGGTAGCGCTGCGAGAGGCAGCCCATTACGTAGAGCTTTCTGAGTCGGCCTTCTTCCTTAGCCTGGATAAACTCCAGGATGGTGTCGATGCTTTCCTGCTTTGCATCCTCGATGAATCCGCACGTATTGATGACGGCTATCTCGCCCTGAGGGCGCTTTGAATCGTGAACGCAATGGTAGCCGTTTGCCTCAAACTGCTTCATCAGCAACTCGCTGTCTACGAGATTCTTCGAGCAGCCCAGGGTAATAATATCTATCTGATTTTTCTTCATTTTCTAATTTTTAAAGAGCGAGTCTACGAATTCTGTCTTGTTGAAGAGCTGCAGATCTTCCATACCTTCGCCCAGTCCGATGTATTTTACAGGCACCTTGAGCTGGTCGCTGATGCCGATGACAACGCCGCCCTTAGCGGTTCCGTCGAGCTTGGTGATGGCGAGCGAGGAGATGTTGGTAACGGCAGAGAACTGCTTAGCCTGCTCGAATGCATTCTGTCCGGTACTTCCGTCGAGCACGAGCATTACCTCGTCTGGTGCTTCAGGCATTACCTTCTTCATCACTTCCTTTATTTTCTTGAGCTCATTCATCAGGTTCACCTTGTTGTGCAGTCGGCCTGCCGTATCGATGAGCACCACGTCGGCGCCGTTTGCCTTGGCGCTCTGCAGGGTGTCGAACGCCACGCTTGCCGGATCGCTTCCCATCTGCTGTTTCACTACAGGCACACCCACGCGCTCGCCCCAGATGCAAATCTGCTCTACGGCAGCGGCACGGAAGGTGTCGGCTGCTCCCAGAACAACCTTCTTGCCAGCCTTCTTAAACTGGTAAGCCAGCTTGCCGATGGTGGTTGTCTTGCCCACGCCGTTTACGCCTACTACGAGGATAACGTAAGGCTTATGGTCGGCAGGAAGTTCCCAGTCTGCCAGGTCATCGCTGTGATTCTCAGAGAGGAGAATGGCGATTTCCTCGCGCAGAATGCGGTTGAGCTCGCTGGTTGAAACATATTTATCGCGGGCCACACGTTCTTCGATGCGGCGGATAATCTTGACCGTGGTTTCTACACCTACGTCTGAAGTGATGAGTACCTCTTCGAGATCGTCGAGCACATTATCATCGACGGTAGACTTTCCGGCAACGGCGCGCGCCAGTTTGCCAAACACACTCTCCTTGGTTTTTTCAAGTCCCTTATCGAGAGTTTCCTTCTTTTTGTTGCTGAATAATCCGAATAATCCCATAATTTTGTTTTTTATCTTCTGCAAAGATAATGCAAACGAGCGCAATGAAAACTTGCTTTCAAATTGCCGAGTGCAGCTTATCTTCTGCAAAGATACTCATTTTTTTTTATTTTATGGCTTTTTCACTTGCTTTTTCGCCCTTTTCGAGAAAAAAAGTAAAGATTTAGAGGGTTTTATGTCATGATGGAAGAGTTTTCGCCGATATTGTGGGTTAATAAGGTTTAATAAATAATGTTGTCAGATACAAAAACAAATCGCCCTGCAAAGGGACAGAAGTGGTTTGGCTTCTGGACCCTTGCAGGGCGTTCTGTTTATTTCTTCATCATTTCCTTTACGGCTCTTTCGAGCTGGGTATCATGGCCATTGATGAAATCTTCCGGACTGTTGTAAACCTCAATGTCTGGGTTCAGCTGGGTGTTTTCGCCGAACACGCCACGCATGTCGCGGCAGCCTACCTGAGGAATACCGAATACCAGCGTGTTGTCCATCAGCGTTTCCCACCATACGGCTGTCATGGTTCCTGCTACAGGAGCACCAATCAGCTTGCCGATTCCGAGTTCCTTGTAAACCCATGGGAAACCATGACCGTTGCTGTAATCATTCTCGCAGATCATGACGCAAGATGGCTTCACCCATTTGTTGAACGGATCGCGGCCAACTACCTTACCGTGAGGTACAAACTCCTGATACTGCTTGCCGTTGAGTAGGGTGCAGAGATCATCGTGCAACCAGCCGCCACCATTATGGCGCTCGTCTACGATTACAGCGTCTCTGTTTCGGTTCTTGTCGCTCAGCAGTTCGCTGTAAACGGTGCGGAAACTCTCCGAATCCATCGCCTTAACGTGAACATAAGCGATGCGTCCGCCCGAAATGCTGTCAACGAAAGCGCGGTTGCGGTCTACCCATCGCTTGTAGAGCAGGTTGTTGAGTTTGCCCTGAGAGATAGCCTTCACCGTAACCTCCATCTTCTTGCCCTTGGCGTTTCTGATGCCGAGGCGTACATTCTTGCCAACCTTTCCGTCGAGCAATGGGAAGTAGTCCATTCCGGCTTTAATCTCCTCGCCGTCGATGCTCTCGATGATGCTGCCGGCTGTAACGCCCGTATTCTTCACATCGAAAGGACCACGCTTGATAATCTCCTGAATCTTCAGGCCGTCGCCCTGGTACTGAGGGTCGAAGAATACTCCCAGGTTGGCGGTGGTAAACGCACTGTTCGAAGCGTAGTAGCGGGCTCCTGTATGCGAAGCGTTCAGCTCGCCAAGCATTTCGCTCAACATCTCCTGGAAGTCGAAATTGTTGTTGATGTAAGGCAGGAACTTCTCATAGGTCTTGCGGTAACCTTCCCAGTCAACACCATGAATCTTAGGGTCATAGAACTTGTCTTTCACCTGTCGCCATATGTGGTCGAAGAGATACTGGCGCTCCTCGGCTGGCTTATAATTGAAGTTAGCCTCAAAGCTGATATCCTTGGTGCTGAATCCGCTCAGATCCACCTTCTTGATGCTGCTTCCGTTGCAGATGAAGAGGTTCTTCACATCCTTGTCGGTCTGCAGGTTGCCCTGGCCTACGCCCTTCATCACGAGCTTGGTAGAGCCGTCCTTCAGGTCGTGCTGCCAGAGGTCGTAATCATCCTCGAAGGCTGCCTGGTAGTAGAGCTTGTCGCCGTCTTTAGAGAGCACAGCATCGCCCATGTGCGAAGAGTTTGCGGTGAGGCGTACGATTCTGTCGCGGCAGTTTTCGATGTCCAGCTCCAGTGGCTTTACCTTTTCCACCTCTATCTTTCCGGTCTTCTTCTGCTTTTCGTCAGCTTTCTTTTTTGCCTCTTCCTTCTTCTCGTCTTCCTTCTTCTCCTTTTCGTCCTTGTTGGCGTCAGCCAGTTCTATCTCTTCCTTGCTCATGTTGAAGCGGTTGTAGGCGTCCAGGTCGAAGAACATGATGTAGGCATCGTCTTCTGCTCCCCAGCTTCCATGACTGCGGTAGCCGGCTCTGTCGCTCTGGAAGAGCATTGCCTTGCCGTCGAGCACCCATTTGCCGTTGCTGTCGCTGTAGCCGGAATTGGTCAGGTTGTGAACCTCTTTGCCGTCAGCCTTTACCAGCGCAATATCCTGGTTGTTCCAGCCGCCGTTGCCGATATAGGTTGAAAGGAGCCATTTGCTGTCTGGCGACCATTCGAAAGCGATGTCTCCATCGCTGTAAGAGTAGACGTATTTGCCATCGAGCACGGTGCGGATTTCCTTCGATTTCAGATTGATGATGCGGAGTGCTGCACGGTCTTCGAAGAAAGCCACTTCCTTGCCGTCAGGAGAGTATTGCGGATACTGCGATGTAATGCCTGTTTTCACCAGCTGCTCTTCCTCGATATCGGTAGCGTAGGTGAAGTTCTTCTCTTTCTCGTTCTTGATTTTAGACTGGTAAATCTGCCATACGCCGTTGCGCTCGGCTGCATAGACCAGGGCTCTGCCGTCTGGCGAGAAGCTCAGGTCGCGCTCCTGCTGCGGTGTGTCGGTAATGCGCTTGGTAGTGGTATATTCTACAGAAGTTACGTATACGTCGCCATGCATCACGAAAGCCACTTCCTTGGCGTCTGGCGAAACGGAAATCTCTGTAGCTCCCCAGCTTTTAATCTGACGTACGAGGCTTGGAGCATCGTTATCTGTTGTAATGGAGATGTTCACCTTCTGAGGCTCTCCACCTTCTTTCACGGTGTAGATTTCGCCATCATATCCGTAGCAGAGCAGGTCGGCGCTGGATGCAGTGAGGAATCTTACCGGATTGCCTTTGTGGTGGGTAATCTGCTTGTCGCTTGAACTTTTGAGGCTGCGGCGGTAGATATTGAATGTGCCGTCCTGCTCGCTCAGATAGAAGAATGATTTCTCGTCTGATGTCCATACTGGCGAGCGGTCTTCGCCGGCAAAGGTAGTCTGCTTGGCAAACTTACCGTTGCTCTTCAGCCAGATGTCGCGAGCGATAGGTGATTTCTGGTGTTTGCGCCAAGGGTCTTCGTATCCCTTTTTGTCGTGGTAGAGAATGTCGCCGTTCTTGGCGATGCTGATATTCTCCATGGTGAGGGTAGAGAAGAGTTCCGGTCTTCCGCCCTTGGTGCTTACCTTATATACTTGTGGGAATGTGTTGTCGCCGAAGATGATGCTCTGGGCTGTAGGCTGCAGACTGGCAGAGTAGAGCACATGGTCGTTGTCTGCAAAGGCGATAGGTGTTTCGCTGCCGCTGTTGGTGGTGAGTCGGGTAGGAGCACCGCCTTTTGCATCGATTACGAAGATGTCGAGACTTCCTTCGCGGTTAGACTGGAAGGCAATTTTCTTGCTGTCAGGGCTCCATACAGGATGCGAATCGAAGGCTGCATGGGTTGTGAGCTGTCGTGCTTCACCGCCGTTGACAGAAACACTGTAGAGGTCGCCTTTATAAGCGAAGGCGATGGTAGTGCCATCAGGCGAGATGGCTGGGTAGCGCATCCAGAGCGGATGTTCTTCTGCGCTGGCAGAGAGTGCTGCTGAGAGCAGGGCTACTGAAAAGATTAACTTTTTCATTTGCGTATGTTTTATGTTTGAATATGCGTTATAAAAATCTCTTCTCTTTCGGGGCCAGAATGCTGTTTCTTGCTCCTAACGGATGCAAAGGTAGTTATTTTTTGCGATATTTAAGCATAAAAAAAGAAAAAAGTGAGAAAAAGTTTGGTGTATTCAAAAAATATATGTACCTTTGCAGCCGCAAATAAGAAAAGTGGCTGATTGCGTTATTGGTTAGCTGGTTTGCGATTTAAAAGTGTTGGTTCCGTAGCTCAGTTGGATTAGAGCAACAGCCTTCTAAGCTGTGGGTCTTGGGTTCGAACCCCAACGGAATCACTATAATAGGCAAAATGAAACTTATTTGTACAAAAATAGCGTGAGAGAACAATAGTAGTAAGTTACTTATTCATAGGTACTTATCTCTGTTGTTCTTTTTTGTTTTTAAATATATTTTATCACTTATTCCTCTTTTATATACTCTTTTTGTAAATGGCTATTAATCAATATGTTATGAATTTGACGTATTGAGAAATCATCCATGTGTGTTACAAATGTGTTATCAAAAAGCGCTAATGTGTTACCAGAATAGAGAAGTTGAAATCCTTAATGACCTTAATGACCATGACCTTAATGACCGGAAAATGGCCCTAAACATTCATTTGTTTTTCTGATGAAATTCCTTCCTTATCTTAGCCATTGCTTCCGTAGCTATGTCATGGGTTTCTATCAGCAATGGGCTCTTGTGGTATTGCACGATTTTGACTCCGACTGAGTTGTGCCTTTTCTTTACCTCGATGCATTGAATGATCAAGTCCGGATTGGCTGATTTAGCCGTTGGAGTCTTGTCAAAGTTCTGAATATAGGCAGCGTTGGTCAGGAAGAAAATGTCGGAACCTTCCGGTATTTCCTGCATTACTTTCACCATGAGGGTTAGCATCATGCGGAATTCCGTGGTGTGTAGGTCGCTGATTACATTACGGCTGATGATATTGCCGTTATGCTCAATCACAACGGCTGCACCACCAGCTCGCTCTTTATGGTCATAATCACATGAGCCACCTATCCAAACGTAATATGTTGATGTATCTTGTGTCATAATTATTTTATCTTCAATGTCCGCAGATATTCCTTCTGTTCGGGCGTGATTCTGTAGCTCTCGATGGCCTTTTGGATGGTCTTGTTGTGCGTCCAGGGAGCAAGGCGGTGTTGCTCGATGTAGGGAATCGCCTGGTCCCATTGCTTGGCAAGGGCGGTGGCGAAGAACCAGGCTACCATCATTCTTACGTAATACTCTTCGCTCCTTACTGATGCAGGAATTTCAAGATATTCTGCCTTGAAGTCTTTATCCAGGTAATGAGACATAAGTGTCTCTATTCCAAAACGACAAGTATAAACGTGTGACGATTTACTCCAAGTCTTAATCTTCGCCAACAGTTCCTTCTTGTGTTTGGCAAATACCTTCGGAGACATGATGTCGCACACTGCCCAGTTGTCCACGAAAGGCAGGAAACTGTCTGTAAGACGAATGCATTCTTCGTAGTCCTTCACCTCGGAAATGAGGAGACCGTGAAGCATGTTCTCATCGTAGTATTCGTGAGGAAGCAGATGAAGGAATTCCTCGCATTCAGCCTTTTTTGTAAATTCTTTTGCGAACTTGCGAAGCACAGGCACACGAATGCCTATGAAACTCTCCACAGGCACTCCCGGTGTCAGTTTGGCTTGGAAAGCAGCATACTGCTTATCCTGCATGGCGAACAGTCTTTCTTGAAGTGAAGTCATAAATCTTATTGTTATTTTATCTTGTTATATTCCTCATCGCTCACAGCCTCCTGCCACTCGTTGGATGTGTTCTCGCCAGGAATTTCAAAGGCGAGGTGGGCAAACCAGCTGTCTTTTGCTGCACCGTGCCAATGCTTCACGTTGGCAGGAATATGGATGACTGTGCCGGGGAGGATTTCCTGCGCAGGCTTTCCTTCCTCCTGATACCAGCCACGTCCGGCTACGCCTACCAGCATTTGCCCGCCACCCTTTGTAGCGTGGTGCGTGTGCCAGTTATTGCGGCAACCTGGCTCAAAGGTAACGTTGAAGAAAGGTATCTGACTATCAGATATTTGTGCCAGATAACTGTTGCCTTTGAAGTATTTGGCGTAAGCGGTGTTGGGTTCGCCAATAGGGAATATCATCTCGCGCTGGAAAGCAGCCTTGGCGTCTTCTCCTTTCACATCTTCATTCCATACCTCCTTTGCCAGATTGAAGGCAGCCCAGGCCTTTGGCCAACCGGCGTAGAAGGCGATGTGAGTAATAATCTCTGCTGCTTCCGTGCGGGTAATTCCATTGTTCTTTGCCGACTGCAAGTGATATTTCAGCGAGTTGTCGGTGATTCCTTGGCTGATGAGCGAAGTGATTGTTACCAAACTGCGGTCACGCAATGAAAGCAGGTCATTGCGGCTCCATACTTCTCCGAAGAGAATGTCGTCGTTGAGGTGGGCGAACTCCGGGGCAAACTCACCCAGCTGGGTGCGCCCTGCTGTCTGTACTATTTTCTTCATTGTATCATATTTTTAAATTCTTCTTCAGGAACATCTTCAATGTATTAAAAATAACAGTTATTCTATATATACATCATTATATCTACATATCTATGCTGTTTTGCGATACTCGCTTGGAGTCTTTCCCGTCTGCGCCTTGAAAAAGCGGACGAAGTGCTGAGAATATTCAAAGCCGAGGCGCTGGCTGACTTGCGTAATGGTTAAGGTTTCATCTACAAGTAGTTGGCGGGCTGCAGAAAGCAGTCGGTCGTTGATCAGACTCTTGGCGGTTCTGCCAGTCTCTGTCTTGACTAATTCACCGAAATATTTGGTAGAATAGCAGCATTTGTCGGCAAAGTAGGCTACGGTAGGTAGCCCTTCATGCTCCGCTTTCCGGACAATGTATTCATCGAGCAGAGAGATGAACTTCTTTACCACCGAATGATTAATCTCCTCGCGTGTAATAAACTGTCGGTCGTAGAAGCGCAGGCAGTAGTTTAGCAGCAACTCGATGTTTGAAACGATGAGTTCACGCGAATGTCTATCTATAGGATGCTCGAGTTCCTGCTTGATCATTGAGAGCACGTCACGGAAGATGTTTACCTCGGCAGCGGATAGATGTAGTGCTTCGTTGCTTGTATAGTCGAAGAACTCATAGCGGGAGATGTTCTTGCCAAGCTGGGTGCGGTTGAGCAACTCGGGATGGAAAGCCAATACCGTATATTTGGCAAGCGGTACTCCTGGATTAGGTTCTACTTTAACCGACTGTCCTGGAGCAAACGAGGTGACGGTCATCTCGTCAAAATCATATTCTGTTCTGCCGTATGACAATTTGCAGCCCTTGTTTTCCTTCAGGAAGAGGGCATAAAGTCCGTAATGGTGCACAGCCTCCTGTATCGGAGAGGTGTTCTCTACACGTGCAATGCTTACCAGAGGATGAAGCGTTTTCACCCCAATGTAGTCGTTGAACTCCTGTATCGTATTAAAGAATAATTCCTTCATAATCCTAAGCCTTTTAAATTTCTTGGGTGCAAAGATACGCACATTCTCCAAAAAAACTTATACCTGGTTTCCGGAAGATTTTACCATTATCGGAGATTTATTCCATTCTTCCATATTTCATCTCCACGCCTTCTTTATCATACTGCTTGCGCTTGCCGGTTGGTGGCTCAGTAAGTGTGATGCGAACTACAGCCGTGCGTGACAAGGAACGGGCGATGCTCTCGTCGAAAGCATCCATGTGTTGAGGAAGGAAGCACCATGAAAATACCAATTCACATCATCATCTGATGCGAGTGACAGGGGTAAGCCGTAAGGTTTGCCGTCTTCGTCAATAAAACTGACCGTTATATACGGAGCCTTGTGCATTACTTCCAAAGCCCACTCACTATCCATTGCTCTTGATTCCTTTCTCATTTTTATCCAATTAATTTAATGATCTGTTTATCCGAAGCATCAGGCAGGATTTCTTTCAGATGCTCGAAAATCCTCTGATAAGATTCCTGGGGAGTGCGATTGCATTGGCAAACCTCCCTGCCATAGAGATCTTCGGGAGTATTGAGCAGCGACCATCCCCAGCCATATTCGTGATTGTGCTTGTCACGAGGGTAGATGAAATCCTCGGTCACGATGTAAGTCGCCATTTCCAGTCGGGTGAGATAACCGTCAAACTTGCTTCTCATTCCCTTGCCGGTGAAACCGCAGGCTGCCCGAAGTTCTCTTGTGATGAGACTGCCGGTAGATTGAAGCGTGCAGAGAATGGCTCCTTCTATCGATTCTTCATTCGGGCGAGGAAACTTGCTTCTTCTGTAGTTACAGAAGTCCGGCCACCATTCCTGGCTGATGAATCCAGCCTTCTTGTTAAAGAACTTTCCGTACATACACGGCATTTCCTGCACAATCTCGCCCTTCCATTTCCAAAGCGGCCAGTCCCAACCGCCTTCAGGAAATGTTACATAACCGCAGTCTTCCGCCACAATGTCTTCGGCAGAGAAGCCTTCAATGCCGCTATCAAGGAGAGGGAGAAAGCCGATCTTCTGAATCAGCTCCATCATGCCTGTTGCTGAATATATTTCCGGAAAATTCATATTCATTTATTTTTTATCCGTTGAACTTAAATAATCTTGACGTTACATCTGTCTTCTTATGTATCGTGCCAGTCCGTAAACATATCTTCGGCAACCTGGACGATAGTGGAGCAGGCGGTCGAACCATGCAAGATGTTTGTTGAATAGGCGAACTGTAACACCTACATAGACCATGGCGAAGAGCGTTCCGATGCCCACGATCTCCCATTTCCATGAACCGAGAAGCAGGAAACAGAACAAGACGGCCAAGACCACGAGCGTGATGTCCACCCGAATCTTGGCTTTAGGGAAAGGCCAGCCGGTAACCTTGTGAATGGCGATGGAAATGCCCTCGCCAGGCATGGTTACTGAGCCGCACTTCACCTCCATGGCAATTCCGAAACCGAGGATGGTGCAACCGGCAATCTGCACAAGGGCATTGACCAGGATATATTCTGAAACCATCCACTGTGTAAGCACCATATTGAGGTCTATGAACATTCCGAAGATAAAGCCGATAGCGAGCTGGAAGAGTTGCACCCACTCGAAGTTTCTTCTCAGAATCAGAATCTGCAGCACCACGAAGATCGCATTCATCATGATGGTGTAGCCGCCGATAGTCCATCCTGGGATGTAATCAAGCATCTTTCCTGCCGAAGCCATCACGTAAGGGATGGTGGAAATAACGCTTGAACCTAACTGACTTCGCACACATGCTGCGACTCCGAAAGTCATTACATACAGCGAAGCGAGCAGCAGAATATGCTGCCATACAAAAGATATAACTTCTTCTTTCTTAATCATCTATATTATTTTCTTAATCAATTCATTCAAATTGTCCTCTCTGATAATCTTAGGCTGAGCCTTGCCAGCGAGAACGAGAATCTTTTTACCATTACGATAAATATGAAGCTGTCGTGAGCGAACCGCGGCAGTCAACTCCTCATCGTTCTGCATGGCTTGCCAGATAGGATAATATACTCCCTCAGGTTCAAACAACTTCTTTTGAAGATGCGAGCAGAGGTTTGTTGTATCAATAGTTATTGCCATATTTCCTTCAACTTCTTCTTATCACTTTAAAATCCCAACTCCACATCCTTGCCGAATGGTGCGAGCGAAAGCGCGGCCATCTTGAAATGCTGTTTTCCCCAAGGAATGCCGATGATGGTACATGCAAGAGCCAGACTTCCGGTGAAATAACCGATGGCAGCTTCGAGACCTCCGAAGAGCCACCAAAGTAAGTTTCCTATTATGCGCATAAGATTATTCTTTTATATTTTTGATTATATCAAGAATGGATCAAGCGTAGCCAGCAGTTCGGCTTTATCTACCACACCGCTTGTGCGCCACAATACTTCTCCGTTGCGGAAGAGCATCAGCGTAGGCACGGATTGGATGCGGTATTGGCTTGCTGTTACGCCGTACTTGTCCACATCCACCTTGATGATTCGGATACGGTCGCCCAACACACTCTTCACCTGTTCCAGAATGGGGTGCATCGCCTTGCAAGGTTGGCACCAGGTAGCAAAGAAATCGACCAGAACAAGCTGGCCACTGTTTATTACATTATTAAATGTCTCCATAATTATTTATCTATTTCTGTGAAACGATTAAAAGTTCTGCCGTCCCTCGTAACTTTCCCGAAGAACATGTTTTCCGGTCTTACCCAATAGGCTTGGTCTCCATAGAGAGCCTGATAAACCACCATGCGCTCCTGAGTCTCGGAGTCGAAGGCAGAATGGATGAACTTGTATTTGCCGCCCTTAAAGTGCTGGAAATATCTTTCTTCCTTTGCCGAAAACTCCATCAGCATTTTCTGGGCAAGGGGAGCGTACCAGGTCTTTACCTCCTGTTCAGTAGGCGTATGACCGCCAGGGAAATGGAAGGCTTGGTTGTAATGCTGCAGGAAAAGAGGGGAGAAGTGAGCCAGGGTGTCCTGCTCACCAAAAAGTCCCCACACACGATCCTTATAATAGGGGTTGCAATGGTCAAACTGCACGGCTTCCAGCTCCGCAAACTCCTCAATCAGCGCCTCGTCAATCACAAGCCGTTGATTTCCGTCCCTTCTCGGTGCTTTGTATTCATGCTCGCCGATTCGCTCCTTCAGAAACTCCGTCATCATGAAATACGGATTGCCGAGCAGGGCAGGAATGCCCACCACCGGAGCCAGCATCTGGGCGAGGAAAGAGCCGCAGCTGTTGCCCAGAAGCAAGTCGGGCTGTTCGCGGTCGATGATGGAGCGAATCTCCTTCAGTGCCTCCTTGGGGTGCAATGGGAGGTCGGGAGTCAGCACCACCGCCGTCCCCTCAAACGCCTCTTTCAAGGCTCTCGCCATCGGACAGCTGCCCGTGGCGAAGAATCCGTGTAGGAATAATATCTTCTTCATGCTCTAATCATTTGATAATGATGCGCCTGTAATTTAGGGAGATAAGCCATGCTCAACTCCCATATTAGGCAATATATCTGCAAAAATACAAAAAATATTCAGAAAAGTGATTTTATGGATGGATTTTGTTGGCAGGGCGAACTTGATTTAACCTTATTTTATAAGATAGAGGGATATTTTGATAATCAGAAATCCTTAATGACCGGATTCATGAATATATGTACACATATACACCAAGGGGAGTTTGCTCGTGATGAGTAAACTCCCCTATAATTATCTTAAAAAATCTTATTTATTCTATAGAAAGTTTTGATATTCAGAATATAATCATTATATTTGCACGTAATATTAGTGGTGTTATTATGTGCAATATTAAATATTATATAGCTGAAACTGCTGCATATTTCGGCAACATGTTGGGCGAAAAAGTAGCTTTGGAACCAGCAGATAAAGATTTGCTGGAAGGAATCCCTATGAATGTTTCTTCCAGGTTCTCTTTTTATAAAGGATGTATTTGGGGGCAGCACATTTTGATGGCTTACCTAAAGGATGGTGACTCTGTGCCACCTGCCCAGTTGAAGAAACTATTGGATATTATAGGTCGACAGACACAGCTCGTCGTCGTTTTAATCACTCCATGCATTTCATCTTATAATAAGGTTAGATTGGTGGCACAAAAAGTTAACTTTGTTATCCCCAACAGGCAAATGTTCCTGCCATCTCTTTTGCTTGACATCAAACCAGACAGAAAGGTTGGCTTGGATTTGAAAGAAACTATTCCTCCCTTTGCCCAATGTTTGTTGCTTTATCATTTGCAGATTGAATCCATTGTTGGGGCAACAGGTTATGGACTGAGCGATAAGTTTGGCGTTTCTTATGCGACCGCAAACAAATCATTGCGCTGGCTTGTCTCCAAAGATCTGATTAAGTTGGAAGGAACAAAGACCAAGACGGTGCAAATTGATATAAGCAATAGGGAACTTTGGAATAAAGCATTGCCAATGTTGGTTTCTCCGATTGAGCAGCTTTATTATACGGATGCAGTACTTGAAGGACAACAGATAAGTGGGGTGAATGCGCTGGCTTTCTACACGATGCTTAATGAAGAATCATGGCAGTGTTGGACTGTTACAAAGAAAGAGCTGAAAACTCTGGCCATCGTAACCGACAAGCAGTTCGGAGAAAATGAAATTCAAGTATGGAAGTATAACCCAAAAATATTAAGTACTGAAGGAGTGGTTGATAAGCTTTCGCTTTATCTGTCATTGAAAGACAATGAAGATGAGCGAATACAAATAGAGTTAGAACGATTAATAAATGAAATGTCATGGTAAGAGGAATAGATACTTTCAAGGAGTTCTTCAAAGGTTTTGAGGACAATTATGTTATAATAGGTGGCACGGCATGCGAAATTCATGAGGATTTGTATGCTCAGGTACCTCGTGCTACTAAGGATATTGACATTATCTTAGTGGTTGAAGCTTTGTCGGCTGAGTTTGTTGCTAAATTCTGGGAGTTTGTAAAAAAAGGCAATTATGAGCAGCGAAACAAGGGTGTTAATGAGAATGTTGAGCCCAAACATGAATATTTCCGCTTCATGAAGCCTGCTAATTCTGCTTTCCCATATCAGGTTGAACTCTTCTCACGTAGTCTTGGCTTGATGAATTTCCCAGAGGAGGCTCGTATCACACCGATTCCAGTGGATGAAGACCTTTCAAGTTTATCGGCAATACTCATGGATGAAGACTATTATCGTTTCACGATAGAACATAGCTTGCAGGAAGATGGCGTGCATATCGCCAATATCGAGAGTCTTATCTGTTTGAAAAGCAAGGCTTTCTTGGATTTAAGTCAAAGAAAAGCTAAAGGTGAAAGTGTTGATAGCAAGCATATTGCAAAGCATAAGAAAGATGTCTTTCGTCTTGCAGCAATGCTTACTCCAGCAAGTAGATATGAATTGCCCGACACATTAAAAACTGATGTTAGTGACTTTTGTGATGCTATCATGCAGGATTTGCCTAATGCCGATTTCATCAAGTCTGCAGGACTTGGCAATGTGACAAGCCTGCAGATTATAGAACAACTTAAGGAATCAATGTTGTAGTTATGGTTAAGATACAATATGCTTCAGATTTGCATTTGGAATTCATGGAGAATACCCTGTATTTGGAGACTTATCCTCTTCAGCCTGTTGCTGACATCCTGGTGTTGGCTGGAGATACTGGCTATTTAGGTGATGAAGGCTTTGTCAAGCATCCATTCTGGGATTGGGCTTCAGAGAATTTCAAGCAAGTAATAGTAATACCAGGTAATCATGAGTTTTATTTGGGTTATGACTTGGGGCAACTCCATGATGGATGGTGCATGGAAATTCGGCACAATATCAGATGCTATTATAATGCTGTAATACATCTTTCGGATGATACAGACCTTATCGTTTCTACACTATGGGGATATATAGAGCCGCAGGATGCTTTTTCAACCGAGCGCAGAGTAAATGATTTCTACCGTATTAAGGATTGTGGCGTTGTGATAAATAGTGAACGGTTTAATCAAGAGCATGCTAAGTGCCGTGCTTTCATCGAAAAGGCTGTTAGTGAAAGCCAGGCAAAGCATATTGTTGTGGCAACGCATCATGTTCCATCATTTCAACTGGTGTCTCCGGATTTTAAGGGAAGTCCGATAAACGGTGCTTTCACAGCAGAGCTGGGGAACTTCATTGCTTATAGCCGAATAGACTATTGGATTTATGGTCATTCTCATCGTAACATAGACAGGATAATAGGAAATACTCAATGTGTTTCGAATCAGCTTGGGTATGTGAATCATGGAGAATCTGAGTCTTTTGATTCAAAGAAATGTATTAATTTAATGCTTTAGTTGAGGCTCTACATTATATAGAGAAGCAATAGCGTCCGTACTGCGGACGCTATTGGCTTAAGCTCATAAAAAGACACTGCCCCTTCATGACACCCTTGGAAATTCGTAATTTGGCACTTAAGTTATACGTGTCGAATGGCATTCTGTTAGTTACCAGTGTATTCGCATTTTGCCCCCCAAAAAATCCTTAATGACCGAAAATGACCGTGACCTTAATGACCGGACCCTTTGGGGGGATTGAAAATGAAAATGACCCTTAATGACTTTGACCCTTCATGACCGGAATTCTCGGTAGAACGAAAACGGCCGCTCTCCTCATGATTTTTACTCAGAGGTGAGCGGTCTATTTTTATGGTTGAGTCTCCTTATTATAATAAGGTAGACTCCATGTTCTTTATCCCATGCAGCTCGTTACTCCGAGCGTAGTAGCGATAGCGGTCAGAATGCTGATGGCTATCTGCAGAATTGTTTTCCAAGTTTTCATTTTTTTTTGAATGTTGAATGTTGAATGTTGAATTTTTTGTGGGCGGATAGGCTGGGCTAGGGGCTAGCACCCTAGCCAGTCTATCCTTGGGCTATTCAAGGCCGTCGCCAGTATCGTCCTTGCCGGTAGTACCGCCGGTTGATTCAGAGCCTTGGCCGTCGCTGCCGGTCTGACCGGTGTTTGAACCACCTGGGGTAGGACCGTCTGGCGTATTATCCGGAGTAGTTGGCGCGTTGAGGTCAACGTTGGTCTTACCCTCCTTAATCGCCTTGATAACGGCTGCCTGAGCGCTGCGGCTGGCTACGAGGTTGAACTCGGCGTCATCGCGAAGGTTCTTGAACTCCTGACCAGGCTCCCACTGAACCTTCACACCGGTGATGTTCTGCGAGGTGAACTTGTCGGCATCCTCGGCACCCTTTGAGGTGAGAAGGAGAGAGAAATCGCCGAGGTCGCCCAGACGGATTTTCTTGCCCTCAAGCAACATCTCACGCATGCAGTCTACGGCGATGTAGAGGATGGCGCTGATGTCGGCTCTCGAATAAACACTTCCATGAGAGGTGATGTGCTTGGCAAACTTCTCGATGGTCATGATGTCAGTGTACTGTGAGATAGCGAAAGCGTTCTGCTTCTCAGTCTTCACGAGTTCCAGGTCCTTTGGGTCAGGGGTAGTACCCTCCTTCTTTGCCTGGTTGATGCGTGACTTAGCCTGGTTGATTTCCAGAAGATTTGCGTTCACGCTACGCATTACGATGCTGTAATTAATCATAGTCGTTTGTAGTATGTTTAGAGTCCTTTGTTTTGCAACTCCCCAGAACGCCCCGTTCCTGCCGTTTTCGGGGTCTTCATTGATGACCGGCGCCTGCCATCATTTATGACCCGTGTTGGTCTTAATAGAAGACCCGAGCAAGGCACAAAAGGCTGTTCTTTCGATTGCCGGTGCAAAGATACAACATTTTCGGGCAGAATACAAGCTTTTACCCTAACTTTCTATGCAGAAAATGACGTAAGTAGCTGATAGATAATACTTTCTATCGTTTTCTATCAGAACTTTATTGCAGAAACATAGCAAAACAGGAAAATACGCATTGAAGGTAGCCGAAGAAACGTGAAAAAGCGGTCATTAAGGTCAAGGTCATTAAGGTCATTAAGAAAATGGGAATCGGTCATTTTGAGCTATAGTATATATAAATATTATTTATATATATACTATAGGAAAATGTTTTTCCCCCGAAACCTTAATGACCTTAATGACCTTGACCTTAATGACCGGATAGAATATTTCTGTTTTAAAGACTTGCAGTAAATAAGGTAACGTATCGTAATTAGTTGTTTATTACACATTTATACCTGTATATTAAAGTTGCTATTAATGTTTTTATGTATAAGTATAATCTACATTCTCTAGTGCCGGAAATGAGTTCTTGCATTGCTTTATCTCCTCTGTTTACCTCATTCTACCCCTTATTTACCCCTCGAATTTGTCAAAAATACGTCAAGTCTGAGACAGATTTATGTCTGAGGAGGGGCATTTTTCATCCTTTGGAGAGGGGGTAAAACATCTTCCTAACCTCCATATTTTGCATTTTTCCGTTAAATAACGTGATAAAATTCTTTGGTTTGCCTGCTTTTTATTATCTTTGCTAGTAATTGACAAATTATTGACGTATCAATAGTTCGGAAAGCTAGAAACTACATAACAACAATGCTGAGATGGAAATGGGTAATCTATTGTTATATAGCTATTTTGTATGTATATTTCGTGTGTAAAGTGAAGTCTGTATGTTGGGTTACGAATGGAATATATATTTACTTTTTAAATCATAGCGCTCGCTTTTTATGCATTCTCCCAATACCTGTTTTCAGCGATGAAAAACGGAAAAATTAGAGTTTTCTGATTACATAAACCCGTTTTTTAGCCCATGAATAGCCGATTTTGCCCTTTAATTCATGCCCTCATTGAGCAGCTGATGGAGGAATATCCATTAGCCACGATTCATGGTCATAATGAATTTGCCAACAAAGCTTGCCCTGCTTTGATGTGAAGAAGGAGTGGGGCTAACAGATAGGGAACGCGCTGCGTTCCCTATTTATACTTATTTCCCGATGCAACATGTGGATGTTGCTGATAGTTAAGCTTTTATCTTTTAAACGGTACAACTACCCTTTTTACAAGTGCAGAGAAAATGAACAACAAATGTAATATGCTTATTCTCAGCCTGTTAGCGATGAAGTTGTACCGCTCCTTTTTAGCCTTTTTTGTAAGATTCTGGAAACAAATGCAATGCATTGTTTCTCAGCCTCTTCCGTTTCTTGTGTTACAGAACGCTTATCTGGTTGCAAAGATACAGATTTATATTGGATTAGAGCAAACTATTATCTTAAAAAATATTATTTTATTCCTTGTGTTATTTCATCAATACAGGCTTATTATCGTAGCCGTTCATCTTGTTTGTCACTATTGTCGTTCCAAATAACCTCTGGTTCATGTATAGTTTGCAATGGTACTTTAACAAGAGAGTCAGAAGCCACTTTCTCATAGTCATTTGGTGAGTGATTGGTTTGCTCTACAAAGGTTTTAAAGAGAAAATTTCTTCCCATACCATTACCGAATATTACATCCAATGGTTCTCCTGTATCTTTCCATATTCTGACTCTTGCTGCAAAACCAAAATCAAATTTAACGGCACATTGTCTGCAACTCATTGACTGTGGCATTAACCTCTACATTCAAAAGGAACAGCTTATATTATTGGACGATGAAGGACATCCGTCCCTCTTTGCTCCGATAATGATAGCCACGCTTTCAACCTGTGCGCAATTGGAACGTGATAATATCTCATTCCGATTGCAGTCAGGAAGGAAGCGGTATATAGAGAGAAGGTGGAAAACTCGGACGCAATGTAGGCTCTGTAAAAACGGCAGAACAGATGAAAGCCGAATATAGGGAAGTTATTAGTTTGCTCCGCAAGGGGTATTCCATTCGGGATGTGGCGAAGTTAAGTGGAAGGGGCGTGAGTACGGTGCAACGAGTTAAGCGATTAATAAAAGTGCAATCACCGCAATAATACTATTGATTTTACGTTCTTTTCAAAGAAAGGGGTTTGTGCAATAGTGGCTTATAGGCTAAAAGCACTACCTTTGAATGCTGTTAAATATGGTAATGTTCAAAGTCACAATTTGTGATATTGGAAAAATGAATATAAATATGACAGATAAAATAGAAAAAAAGGAGAGCAGCGAACTGTGTATATCACATAGGTGCATCCATTAAGGACTTAGGCAAAAAGCGGTTTGGCTTCTCCAAGATGGAGATATATAGTATTAAGGCGCATCGCCAGTAAACGTCCTTTGTTATTTGATCAAAAATAGAACACTTTAAAACGGAGGTAGAATGAATAGATATTTCGACTCTTACGGTTCAGACCCACGCCGCATCCAGTATGCTGGTAGTGAGACTGATGGCTTTTTTGTTGATTATAAGGTTATTGAATTTTCACTTGCGAAACTTCAATTAATTACACCTAAGCGAATTTCCACAAGTAAAAGGTTCTACTATCTTGCTGGATGAGTTTTATAATTTAAAATACACTATCTTCATGAATAAGTTATTAAAAATATTTTGTTTTTGTGGGTTGTTTTGCCTATGGAATTGTAGTAAAAATAGCATACATCCTAATCTTATAAACAAAAAAGTTTGTAAGCAAATATTAGTGAAAAATTATTTTAATGATAATGAATACATTATTAATAATAATGTTTCAATTCAAGAACTGTATGAACTCTTACAGAATGCAACTCTCTGTGATATAATCAAATTGCCTCCAAGATTAGTATTAACTATAAAAGGTACAAATTATCATCAGACTTTTTTCATATGTGATGATTATATAAAAGATGACAAAAGAAAAATATATAGATGTAAAAAAAATATAGAAAAGGAGTTAAAGAAAATCATCAAAGATAATCGTTCACACAACGGTTTGGAACGTAGTGAATGGCAGGCTGTATATAGTGAGAATATTTCGCGTGGTCAACTAAATCGACCTTTAAGAACTTATTATATAACAACAAAAGCCCCGTCAGGTAATTATGTAGGGGGCGATGGTCCTTCTATTTTAGCAGACAAAAATATTCCAATTTCGCTATATTGGTATAAAAAGTAAAATAATTCGTACGATAAAATTGCTTACATATTTCATCGTACGAACATGTTGTTATCAAAAATATAGAACAGATGAAAATAAAGTTTACATTATTATTTTTGTTATTAGTAACATTTTCTGCAATTGCAAATTATAATTTGCCTAAGGAGAAACTCAAAAAAGTCAAGTTACAATTAAATAATAAAACTTTCGAACTCTGTGTACCTGAAGGATACATGTTGTCAATCAACTATACAACAGAAGAAATCGAATATTTGTTTAGATATCAAGATTCTTCATGTATCTATTTAAGTGGTTTCTTTTATTGTAAAAATGAACGAAATATAAGTCTTTTAGGGGATAGTATATATAATCTTCGTTTTCAAAACTCGAAACTAATTAAAGAAATTAACGAGCTTCTTACAAAGAACAAAATTCCTATAAAACCAGATACTATTAAATTGAAGGGAATTCAAGAAAATCAATTAATGTGGAAGGATATTCTATTGAAAGATATAAGTGTAGGCTATTATAATGTGTCGAAATTAAATGTCGCCTTATTTGATAGGTCAATATCATCATTGAAACAGAAAATGAAATAATTAAAGAATGAAACATCCACATGAAGAATATGAGGCATCCAGGCTTTGGGAATTTGTAAAATCTTCAATAGAAGATTTAGTTGAGAATAATGATATTGAGCTTTTTACTCCGATAGAGTATATTGTAGGTCATATTTGCAAAATATATCCTCAACCGATATAAATAGTGGAGAAAAGTCGCCCAAATAGAGCATTTCATCATATTAGAAATGTCTAAATGGAAGAGAGTGTAAAACAGTGTCAAGCGAGAGTGTAAATTAAACTGTGTCAAGCTACAATAAAAGTAGTTTAACACAGTTTTTATATTATGGACAACTTAGAAATTGATTACAAGAAAGCAGCTCAGCAGTTGCGTAGTGGTGAAGCCTTATTTGGCAAGGACGGAGCATTAGCTCCATTGTTAGAGCGTATTCTCAACTCAGCTCTCGAAGGTGAGATGGATGCTCATTTAAGTGAAGAGGAACGCTCTTCCGGCAACCGTCGTAATGGTAAGATGAGTAAGAAGGTTCAAACAAAATATGGTGAGGTCACTATAGAGACTCCTCGTGACCGAGACGGAACTTTCCAACCTGAGACCGTAAAGAAGCGTGAGACTATTCTTGCCAATGGCATGGCAGACCAGATTATTGAGATGTACGCCATGGGCACCAGCACACGTGACATCAGCAGCTACTTTGAGCGTGAGTTCAACACAACTCTATCAGCCGATACTATCAGCTCTATAACAGACCGTGTATTACCCGAAATCACCGCCTGGAAGTCTCGCATGCTCGATCCTGTATATGCCATTTGCTGGCTTGATGCTATCCATTATAAGGTAAAGGATGAGAATGGCAGAGCTGTCACACGAGCCATTTACAACATTCTTGGTATCAACAAGGAAGGCCAAAAAGAACTGTTAGGTATGTATGTGTCTAAGAGTGAAGGAGCTAACTTCTGGCTAGAAGTTCTTACGGATCTTCAGAACCGTGGTGTTCGAGACATCTTGATTTGTTGTATTGATGGTCTCAAAGGCTTCCCAGATGCCATCCAAAGCGTATTTCCTGAGAGTTCTGTGCAGCTCTGTATTGTCCATCAGATACGCAATTCTATCAAGTATGTTGGCAGTAAGCATCAAAAGGAGTTTATCAAGGATTTAAGAACAGTATATGGTGCAGTAAACAAAGACTCCGCTGCTGCTAATTTAGACCTGTTAGAGTCTAAGTGGGGAGAGATGTACCCAATTGTCATCAAGTCATGGCGTGACAATTGGGAACGTCTGACAGAGTATTTCCAATATACTCCAGCCATCCGTAAACTCATTTATACGACCAATACGGTTGAGGGGTATCACAGACAGGTAAGAAAGGTCACAAAGACTAAAGGGGTCTTTCCTACGGATAATTCTTTGGAGAAGCTTGTATACTTAGCTTACCGCAACATCCGTAAGAAATGGACTATGCCACTGGCAAATTGGGGACAACTTTCTCAACAATTGGCAATAAAATTTGGAGATAGATTTAAAATTATGTAACTTTGCAGCCGAAAAGACTTCCCTGCTGGGGGCATGCCCCCAGCAGGGAGTGGGAATGAAAGTTAAGAACAAGCCTTGACACAGTTTAATTTACACCCCCGTGTCAAGCTATAACAATTATAGTCCAACACAGTTTATTTACACTCTCCATACTTTCTTATTCAGAATATAGTTCTTTCCATCCTCTTTTTTAGTTTCATTGCTAAACGAGTCTATAAGAATAATGTAGTTTGTATCAATCACCTTATGGAAAAAATGTCACCACTCAAAGGATGCACAAGCATCAATATGTTGCCGTCAAGCACTTGGAAAGAACCTTTTAACCTTTCCTGTTCGTTCTGCTTTTCTTTGAATGTCCGTATCAACAAGTAGGAACCATCAGCATTTAACGTGAGAGTTGTTTCCACATTCGGCGGTAACACACCGTTATAAGTTTCAGCTATGGAATCCAAGCTAACTCTATTTTATAAAGCATATCATTCGATTTTAATTGAAATATATGCATGTCGCCAAGTTTTCTATGATTATTTAAATATAGCGTAATACGTATAAAACCATTGATAGATCTGTATTTTGAGGTAATGCTGCAATTCTATGCAATAAAATCAAATGTCTATCGTTCTTTAGATAAAACATAAAATAAAGACGTATGAAAGTATCAACAAAACAAAGTAGCAAGATTGAATGTCTAAAATTTCTTGAACCGTTCATAAAAAAAGAATGGTTCAAGAAACTTGTGTGCTTTGTTAAACGCATGAGAAAGAATAAGATTATGAGGTGGGTAACAAATATTGCTTTTATCTTTATTGTAATGAGGATTGGTCTTTATTACAGTTACATTTCTGCACATACAATCCTTGAATTTCCATTTTGGGTGTGGGGAATCATACCTGCCATAGCTATTTATGTATTGTTGTTCGTTGTTGGAGCTAAGGGAAAAGAAGTTCCATTTGCTATATTTTTCGGGTGCTGTGTCGGTATTTTTATTACTGGATTGCTGATTATGCTGGTTCAATCAACTAACTATTGGTTTGCTAATTCGGAATCCTATCATAGAGAAGCGTATGTTATGGGGAAGAAACATATAACAAACCATGGTTATAGACATTGGTTTTCAAAGCTAAAGTTTCGCAAGTGAAAATTCACAAGCGTGATTTAACGTAATTTTGGAATAAAAAAGGCTCTGAAGTTTGTATAACTCACAGAAAATGAGTATCTTTATAATCGCTAAACAATAAAGATAAAACTTCAAAGCCGTGAGCAAAGATACAAAAATTATTTCAGATCTGCGAAGCTTTTTCGCAAAAAATGACGATAATCGTGCAATTAAGTGCATTATGGGTGTGATGGAACATATAAATATACGCTCCAGCCAGATTGGAGTAGAGAAGAAAGAGAACTGCAAGTTCACTACCTTGCAGGTACTCAACCTCCTCATGCTCTTCCCGTTCTTCGTAGTCAAGAATGCGAGTCGATACTCAAACTCGTCCTTGAGTAAATTGTTCAATTGTGATAAAGACATGTTCTATCGTTTTATGAATGATGGCAACGTCAAGTGGCGCAAGTTACTATATGCAATGAATCTTCAGCTGATAAAGAAGATATCAAGCAGCACAACTGTTCATCATGACAAGCCAGTTTGTTTGATTATTGATGATACTGATGCACCTAAGACTGGTATGACGACCGAACTCATAGGAAGAATCTGGTCTCATGTTCATCAAAAGAGCATCCTTGGTTATAAGTGCCTGACCATGATGTTGTCCGATGGCGTTAGCCAGCTCTTTCTCGATTTCTCTCTTCATGTTGAGGAGGGAAAGGACAAGCAAAAGGTTCAGGGACTTACTGCTAAGCAACGCAAAGCTCGCTATACCGAGGACCACGAAGGGCAAACGGTAAAAGAGCGTGTGGATGAATATCTGATGAAGAAGACAGACAAGGCCATAGATATGGTCAAGTATGCCATCAAGCGAGGTGTTCGCTTTGATTACTTGCTCGTAGATAGCTGGTTTACAAACACTAAGCTCGTGCGTTTCATTTCCAGCAGACATATCAAGTGTCACCTGTTGGGCATGATTAAACTGGGCAAAACCAACTATGCAACGAAGCATGGTAAGATGAATGCCAAGCAAATCATCAAGCACCTGCAAAAGGAAAAGGCATGCAAATACAACAAAATGCTTCGCTGTACCTATTGTACAATGGACGTCAAGTTGGATGGTGTGCCAGTCCGTTTGTTCTTTTGCAAACGAGGACGCAAGGGAAACTGGAATGGGTTGTTGACCACAGACCTTTCTCTTAGCTTCCTTGAAGCGTATCGTATTTATGCCAGACGATGGGCTACCGAAGTTGCATACAAGGATTGTAAGACCTTGCTGAACTTTGGCAAATGCCAGTCTGTACATTTTGCCGCTCAAATTGCTAGCTTCACTTTGACAATGATGCAGTATAACATCTTGTGTACAGTGAAGAGATTTGAAGCGTATGAAACCATCGGCGGCCTCTTTACAGAGGTTACCAATGACACTCTCGAGTTGTCCGTAACGGACAAGATATGGGCTATCATTTTGGACTTCGTTCTGGAAGCAGCAGAGCGTTACTCTATAGATGCTACAGAGTTGCTGGCAGATTTCATCGAAAGTAATCCTGTTGCCCATACGCTACGTAATATGCATATTTATAAACAAGCAAGTTGATATTTATTCACTTGCGAAACTTCAGAAAGTTTAATGTGAGTCTAATATTTTTAGATAATAAAGAATACTTTAGATTGGATGATTCTGATATTTATAAAACATGTGACCAGGGTGATACCGTGAATGTAACTTTGTGTAAAGGTCTTTATGGCATACCTATTGTCAAGGATTTGAAAACTGAAGTTGTCCCTGCGGATTGACAGTCGTAAGGACAATTAGTAAAGATTCTATATCTGTTTTTGACTTTATGTGCCTTTTAATGGCACGAAATTTATTTGTGTATAATCATTATTTGGTGGAAAATATGGTAAAAAAGATAATTTTATTATTGGTGGTCATTTTGCCCCTTTGTGGTTGCAATCAAAAAGTCCAATGCACAGAAACCTCTGAGAATGACAGCATAGCGGAATTTTTTAGGAAGTTTTATGTTGGCTGTAATGACTATTATGCTCAAAGAGTTAATGTCGATGATTCTAAAGGCAAAGCCTACTGTCAAGCTTTGCAAGACGATTTTGTATCATTCCTCAAAAACTTCTGCTGTGATGATATTGTTGCTGACGTTAATAGGATGAATTTTGATATATATGGGTGCGATATAGATACCCTTAATGATAGTGTATTTGGTTCTTTGTATGTGGAAAAGATGAAATATGACAAGAATGTTTATATAGTGCATCTGCAAACAGATTCCCTACATATTCAAAGACCATATACACTTACCAAACAGGGTGGAAAAATGAAAATCTCTGCCATTGGCAAACGCAAACTTCCCATGGTATTTTGTAATGACACATTATGGATAAAGGATAGTCCTCAATGTATTGATGAATTTAATAAATGGCATGGAGTTGCTATCTCAACCAATTATGATGTAGTTGATAGCTTAAAGCTCGCTAAAGATTTTAGGGTGGCAATTTTGTCTCCTAATTTTGATAGTTGGAAAGATGCTCCTATACCTCCGATTTGCTCTGATCGTCTCTTGCTTGTTGAGTATAAAAATAAACAGGAGGTTTATGATAATGTGATAGGCAATGGAGAGCCTACTGGTGGGTGGTTACCATATGAAATGCTGGTTAAACCATGGAAAGACAAAACTACGGATTTTGTAGAACGCAGTGACTTCATTCTTTCATATGGTGATGGTAATGGGTACAAGATTTATTATACAATAGGTATCAAAATGATAGAAGGTAAGGCTTATGTGACGGGCATAAAGTGGGAAGAACATGACTCTGGACTTTTATTTCGCAAACAAATCGTACAAGAGTATGATGGCAAGCAAATGCCTTTATCTTCATATAGTAGGTGTATGCCTTGGGAGTTGTCGCAAGAATAGGAATCATTAATCGATGACATATATAGTAGAAAGAAAAAATTGGCTTTTTCTACTCATTCCATGTAAAACGTTTTATCATATGACATGCATATATATACGACAGTAAATCAATGAATCTATACGACAGTAAGTCATCATATATGCAATTCTCTGCTTACCGATAGGTTGATTCAGATACTCGACTTTGGAGAGGTATCTACCGATAGGCAAGTGCTTTCGAGAGTAACTCGAAAGGTTTTGAGTAACTCAAAACATAACTTGCTATCGTCAGATACCTCGATTTTTCAAATCATCTCAGAGTCTGAAACCACGTTGCCTTTTAGGAGTGCGGAAACGTGGTTGAGGCTCGTCAACAATTTCGAGTTTGAAGACATCTATCAACTTCCGAATGGCAGGATTCTGTTTGATGAGGGCTTGAAGTTTTGCTTCTGCAGGCTTGATTTTGAGCAAATAATCAGCAATGTCCAAGCCTTTAGCTTTATCTTCTTCGCAGGCTTGATGCTCTAAAAAGTCGAAAAGCGTTGCACGGATGCCGAGAACTTGCATCATTGGCAGCTTGTCTTGCCAAACTGTTGTCGCTCCCAAATCAGGGAATAAGACCACATCTCTGTTTTTCAGAACAGATAACGACTTCGTGTTAAAGCAACCATTCTTACCACCACTTGCTATCCATAAGAATTGAGGAAGATAGTAGGAGGCTATCAAGGCTGTCTTCTCACTTTCAACCAATGCTATAGGCTTGGTCTTGTCTTTATTGATAAGATGTTCGCCAAAGAAGCATTGACAGAGATTGAAATCCTTGTGGGGGATAAGCGAGTGTACCCATGAAATATGGTTGTATGGTTCTTTTACTCGCTTACCAGTCTCGGGATAATAGAGCATTACCTTACCAGTTCTCACCTTGCCTTGATTGTCAACTTGCCAAAATACCGTGGCACCAGTCCAGTGTTTGGAAGTTCCGACATGATATTTCTCCATCAAAGAAAGAGTAGCTGTTTCACCGAATTGAGAAGATAGAAACAAGAAAAGGTTGTTCGCCTCATAACATTTCTGAGAACTTCGCATGATGTTCTCGTCTATATAAGAAGTGGGTAATGGCTTCGGCATTTCTCTCTTCTTATATGAAATAGTATCATCCTTTGTGAATGTCTCATTCTTTTCGGGATTTTTCTCAAAAAAATCCTTGGGAGTGAAGTGATAACCACAACTTTGCTCATGGTTGCAGCGCCCTACGTAAGGAGGAAACTCAATCTTCCCTTCTGTGTCAATATATCGGGCGAAGCTACGTTTCTTATGACATTCTGGACATGTATGTCGGGTAGTGATGCCTTTGTATGGCTCTAATATGAATCTATGTGTACTCATTTCATTTCTTTTTTTATGTGGCGGTTCTGTCGGTTTTGTCGCTTTTGGTATTAAAACCGTCAAAAGCGACAATTCCGACAATACCGTCACGAGTTAATCTTTGAATATTCTCCATGCTTCTCTTTGCGAAATAGGACTCCGATGTTATCATTCAGAAATCTTTCCAATGTCCTTGGCTTCATGTCGTTCTCTTTGGCGACATCATGAGCTTGGGCCGTGGTGAATGTTGCAGGAAGATGGTTGACGATTGCTTGTTGTTGAGCGGTGAGCATATTCTCGTTGAGGATATTTTGTACTGATATGGCAGAGTTCTTGAAATAATCTGTCAATCGGATGGCTCGCTCTACACTCAGCAGGTCGATGGCTTCCTTATCACATTCTCCACACGTCCATCGTGCCAATTGAATAATCAGACTGAAACGGATGATGTATATCTCCAACTTGCAATAGATGCTGACAATTGTATCATTTGTTTCATTGTCGCATTGCTCGGAGAAATGATGCTGCCATTCATAGAGCCTTGTCTTAGCTTCTTCAGTGAATGATAAGACATGAGGCTCGATTTCCTGTTGCTCATTTATTGGACACTCCATATCAATAAGGTGTTGAATGATGGTTTGCCAATCTCGCTCTATATTATCGGGCAACTCTCGGTCACTCCATCTCGCTTTCTGCTGAAGGTTAGGCATGACGAACAAAATGCGATCGATGAAGCCGTTGCTGGAGCGTTCGCCTTTCGCCAACTCACTAAGTATCTTCTTTTGGATGGTTCCGATTACTGAGATATAGGGGCGTTTAATGAAGATGGAACTCTTGGAACTTCTTCTGTCTGATATGGTTGTCTTGGCGCTAAAGACAGATAGCCAGAACTGTTCCTCTGAACCATTGTTATAGCGGTTGAAGTTTTTGAACCATGCAGATAGCTCGTCTGTCCATAGACATAAACCCCTCTTGTTCTGCGCATGAATATAGCTCAAGCCTTCTGGTGTGACATCAGAGACCAAGAAACGTTTGCGTACAGGTTCTTGCGGAAATCCATCCTCTCCATTTTCAATGCGTTCCTTGCGAGACATGCACATCTTTTCCTCAAACTTACTGTATTGCTCCTCGAACAACTTGTTTTGCTCATAGTCGTAATCGAGGAATGGCTTCATAGCGAAGCTAAGTGGGTGACTCTTGTTGGCTCCTGGTCTTCCGATAAGAGCCATGTATAAGATAGGACTTTCAAGCCAACCTTGTTTCATCTGTGCCAAGTGCGTATTGCCGATACCAACAGCCAATGCAGTGAGTATGGCTGCTGATATATAGTCGGTAGGAAAACTGTGGCATTCGTGTACCTCCTTGATGATTCTCTGAATCTTGGCAGGAAAGATGCTTACGGGAAACTGGCTTCCTGATAGGCGAGTACCCACATCAATAGCCTTATCCATGATAATCATTGGATTGATGGAAGTTTCCTTATTGTTATTTAAAGCTGTCATTTGGCATAGAGTTAAAAATTATACATTGACTTGGGTTTGCGCTTCATTCCTCCTTGCATGGCTTTTAGCATTTCAGAATGGTTCTGCTCCTTGGTAGCTTTTCGACCATTCTCAATCCATGCAAGTAGCTCATCCTTATAGAAGTATAGCTTCTTACCTTTTTTATAGGATGGCAGAATGCCTTGGTTAACCAATCGATAAATGGTTGGCTTCGACTTCATTATAATAATAGCAGCCTCATCAATCTCAACCAATATATGGTTATTTGCTGATGATGTAGGTTGAAGTGCTGATACCATTTGCTTCAACTCGATAACTTGTTCTGTTAAATAAGATACCGCTTGTGGTAACTTATCAAAGGTGATACTTTCATTTATCATATCTGTTCATTTTTTATTATTCGGGTACAAAGTAAATGAGTTATGTAATGGGGATAAATATCACTGAGATATAAACTCTGAATAACCGCTCAATGCTTATCAGCAACAATAATTTGTCTTGATTCCGCCTTGAACATCTAAGCTTGGTAGTAATTCAATGATGCAGGTACCTTCCATTCTTAACTTCCTTATAATAGTGGATATTTCCACATCAACCAGCGCATCAGCAAAAACTTGTTTTATAAAGGTTGCTGTATCAATGCCTTTCTTCTTGAAGAGATTTCCTATATTCCAAGCATAATGCATTAAGTCTATAGTACGAATAGCCTTATCAACAATCAATGAATGATGTCTCATGTGTGTAGAGGCACAACACTGGAAAATAGCGATGTTGTCACAAAGTTGGTTCAAATGCTCCTCTTTCATGTAGGCAGCAAAAGTTCTTCTGGTATAATCGATAGCTGAGTTTAACAAGACCTTTTCCTTTTTGGCTTTGTCTTCCAATGCTTCCTGTCTCAACTGTTCATAGCTTGTAATACAAGAAGAGGCTTCATCTGCATAGACGAAAGTTACATCTTCCAGGTTTAGCTCTTCCCCCTCGTCATATGTATTTGTTTCATTGATGGCAATAGAAGACAGACGCTTTCTTTCTGTATTGTTTACTGTATTACAAAAGATATGCTTAAACCATGGGGCAAGCAATCGTACGATACTATCTAATGCATGGAGATAAACAACCATCAGTATGGTGGTTGAGATAACGAACGTCAAGTTGCAGCTAAAGGTGTCTACGCCATATTGCATAGCTTCGTTGCGAACAAGTGCACCAATGATAGACATTGCACACAAAACCAATAAATGCTGTGTCAAAAATTCTTTTTTAAACTGTTTCATATTGCGTATTATTAATCATTTGTGGCGCAAAAATAGGAAAAACTGCAGAAACAGACACGTGAGTCACGCGTGACTCACGTAAAACTTTTAGGATCCTTTAACTAAAAAGCCCGATATTGAACATTTTTTCAATATCGGGCACCATGAAATGAATGCAATGGCTTTATTTAAGAGAAATCTTATTTGCTGTCTCTCTTTTCTTTGCGTTCACGAGGTCGGCATATATCTGTGTTGTGCTTACATTCTTATGGGTAAGCATCTTCGAAACCGTGTAAATGTCTGTGCCTAAGGCGATTTGGATTGTTGCATACGAGTGCCGGAAGCAATGCACAATTTAAGCAAAAGCAACGGAAAGTGAATATGAGAGGATTGAACTGCAAGTGGTTGAGAATGAGCAATATTTCATAATTCTGCCAATTGGCTGCAAAGCAAAGCCGAGCAGGATATTGAGTTATTTCAGTTACCAAACCGTTAGCGGTCAGTTACCGAAACCAACACTGCTAACGAGGTGAAAAACAAATAGTTTGTCACCAGTGTTTGTTGCACTGTTCTGCACAACTTTCAATGACAGAGAATGCTTACTGATTGATTATTTTTGCAAACTAAAAAAGTAAGCAGATGAAAGTTAAAAAATTCAAGGTGCTGCTCTACCTCAAAAAGAGCGGATTGGACAAGAACGGTAAGGCTCCCATCATGGGACGCATCACCCTCAACCGAACAATGGCGCAGTTCGGTTGCAAGTTGTCATGTACGCCAAAGTTATGGAATCCACGTGAGAGCAGACTTGACGGCAAGAGCAAGGAGGCTGTGGAAGTGAACGCCAAGATTGACAAGCTGTTGCTGGCAATAAACTCAGCCTACGAGTCACTTGTGGAGCGCAAGACGGATTTTGACGCAAAGGCGATAAAGGATCTGTTTCAATGCAGTGCAGACACTCAGATGACCTTGTTGAAGCAGCTTGACGCCATCATTGCGGACATTGAGTCAAGAATCGGCATCGACTACAAGAAAGGCACGCTGCCAAACTACCAGTACACTCGCCTGACATTGGGATTGTTCATCAAGAAGCGTTATGGAACTGACGATGTGGCATTCGGTGAGCTTGACGAGCAGTTTATCCGTGAGTACATGGACTTTTGCTTGGACGAGAGAGGTCTTGCACTTGATACAGTCCGCCACTATCTCGCCATCTTGAAGAAGACCTGCCGAATAGCTTTCAAGGCAGGACACTCCGAGCGTTATCATTTCATGCACTTCAAGCTACCTCAAAAGAAAGAAAATCCACCAAAGGCATTGACACGTGAGGACTTCCTGAAAATTCGTGACCTCGAAATACCGGAGCGAAGAAAATCGTTGGCTTTGACCCGTGACCTTTTTCTTTTCGCCTGCTATACAGGCACGGCTTATGCCGATACTGTTTCTATCACGGAAGAAAACCTCTTTCGTGATGAGGAGGGTAGCCTTTGGCTGAAATACCACAGAAAGAAGAACAAGATGCTTGCACGTGTGAAGTTACTGCCAGAGGCGCTTGCCATGTTGGAGAAATACAAAGACCCGACAAGACCTACTCTTTTACCGCCACAGGAATTTCGAGTGCTGAGAGGTAACATGAAAAGTCTCCGAGTACTATCTGGCATAAGTATGGATTTGGTCTATCATGTTGGACGGCACAGTTTCGCATCGCTCGTTACGCTCGAAGAAGGTGTTCCGATAGAGACTATCAGCAGAATGCTTGGTCACAACAACATTCAGACCACGCAAATCTATGCACGTGTCACCCCGAAAAAGCTATTTGAGGATATGGACAAGTTCATCGAAGCTAACAAGGACTTCAAGTTTGTCCTGTAATATTATCACAAAATAAGAAAGGAACATAACAATGAGAAGTACATACAAGCAGTTTTATTATATCAACCGTGGCAGAGTAAAGGCAGACGGAACCACATCTATATTTTGCCGTATCACGATTGACGGCAAAGTGTCAGCCATAGCAACAGGTCTTTACTGTGCTCCCGAAGAATGGGACACGAAAAAAGGTGAAGCCAAGAATGCAAGAGTGAACGGACAACTGCAAGCGTTCAGACAAAGAATTGACGAAGCCTACGAGCAGGCTACAAAGGAAAAGGGCATCGTCACCGCCGAGATTCTGAAGAATGTTATTGTTGATGCAAATACTATCCCGATGACATTGCTTGCCACTGGCGAGGAGGAGCGTGAACGCCTTAGGCTGCGCTCCATCCGTATTAACTCAACATCTTCTTATCGCCAATCTAAGACATCGCAGCTAAACTTGCGAGAGTTCATCGGGTTACGAGGAATGAATGACATTGCATTTGAAGATTTGACTGAGGAATTTGGCAAATCTTATAAGTTGTTCTTGATTGGCAAAGGGTATAGTGCATCCAATACGAACCATAATCTTTGTTGGCTGCAACGCTTGGTTTATATCGCTGTTGACAGAGGTCTGCTGAAATTCAATCCATTGGAAGATGTCGGATATGAAAAGAAAGGCTCACCAAAGCGTAGACATATATCCAGAAATGACTTGCTGCTCATTATGGAGACTCCTATGGAGGATAAGGCTTTGGAGTTGGCACGCAGAATGTTTGTTTTCTCCAGCCTTACAGGTTTGGCTTATGTCGATTTACGTAACCTGTATCCACACCATATCGGGATGACGGCAGACGGTAGAAAATACATCCGTGAGAAAAGAGCAAAGACCAACAACGAAGCGTTCATTCCTTTGCATCCGATAGCTGAACAAATAATGTCGCTATACAATACAGCGGATGATAGCAAACCAGTTTTCCCTCTTTCTTCACGTGATTCCATGTGGTTTGAATTTCATTCACTCGGTGTGGCTTTGGGTATAAATGAGAACCTTACCGCACATGTTGCAAGACATACATTCGGAGTAAACATGGTTACTTCGGGCATATCAATGGAAAGCGTTGCCAAGATGATGGGACATTCCAATCTGCGAAGCACCCAAATCTATGCCGTTATCACCGATAACAAGATTTCCATAGACATGGACAAACTGATGCAACGCAGAAAAACAAAAGAAACTGACCAAAAGAGAAATAAGGAGGACGAAAAATGAACAGAGGTGTTATAACTATCAGCGAGAGCGGAACGGTATCCATGCCGACCAATACTGTATGGATGACCATGCAGGAGATTGCCGACATGTATAATGTATTCGGCTGCTATGTGCGCAAGGCTGTCAAGGCTGTATTCAAGGATGGCATTCTGAAAGAGCAGGGTGTACGCCGTCATGTCAGGAAGAACGACCGCATCAGCTATGATGTGTATAGCCTTGAACTCGTCATTGCGGTAGCCTTCCGTATAGACAGCATTGAGAGCAGAGCCTTTCGGGAGTTCATTATGCAGTCCGTCATCGGCAAGCAGACAAGCCGCACTAAACTGGTCTGTATCTTTACAGAGAACGCAATGGCATAGACCTGCCTAAAGCAACGTTCCTTGGAGGCTTTGCGCCTCCAGCCACTTGGGCGAACCACCGCAGTGTTTTAGCATGGTATTAGATTTTATACAGACCATACGGAGAACACTCGGCAAACACGACCAACTCGGTATAGCCAATAAAACGAGGCGACAACCTATAACAGCCACACTCGGTAAGTTATACGTTGTCGCCTTGTTCATTTCACACACTCATCAAGGACATTCTCCTACACACTTTTCATTCTGTACGCTTCACGATAGTTAGCCATCAGAATCTTCTGAATGTCGGACTCGCGGTAGAGTATCTTTCCGCCAAGCTGGATATACGGGATGACACCGTTGTTTCGGTAGTCCTGCAGGGTTCTTCGGCTCAGTTGCAGCCTGGCGCAAAGCTCCTTGTCCGTCATGAACCGCTCACCGCCAAGCATGGGGCGGTAGTTCATCACGGCACGTTCAAAATTGTCAACCATTCGGTTGAGGTGGTTCACGATGTGGTTCATCCACTCGCTGTTTCTTGTCATTACTTCATTGCTCATAGTTGTCTCGTTTTATTGTTGATACTTACGTTACTCGGTTTACTTGCTGCATTGGATAAAGTGGCTGTTGTATATTGACTGCCTAACCTGTGCGCTTGCGAAAGCGCATGTCCTTTTTCTTGTCCTCCACTACTGCTACGATAGCCATCACGTCCTCCGGCTTGTAGTAGGTCTTGTGGCTGATTTGCGTATAAGCCAAAGTTCCGTTGTCCCGAAGCGTCTGTACTGTCCGTGGGCAGATGTTGAGCGTCTGACACACGTCCTGCGTGTCGAGCCACTTGTTCATGGTCTTGTCCTCACTGCGCTCACGGATTCTGTCCATGCGCTTCACGAAGTTCTCCAACTGGGCATCAAGATAGTTGAATGCCTCTTCCTCGAATACGATGAATCCCATACTTTTCTTTTTTCTAAGTTAATACTATGTTGTATGTCGCAAAGCTCCACGCATATGCAGTGCTCCACGTTTGTGAGTGCAAAGATAAGGCACGGCAATCTAAAAACAAGCGTTTTCAATTTCTGTGGCAGTATGTTGCCGGGGTTTGCCGACTTCAACGCCAAAAACAACAAGAAAAACTTGCACGACTGCAACGGATACATGAACGATGATGAGTTGAGAAATACGTAGAAGTTCTCACAACTATCTCGGTATGCAAATAAGCAAGCCACAACTAAATTGCCACGTTACACCCAATCAGTTGCATGGCTGCACTCAGTACACTTACTTTGCACCCGACAATCGGTCAATGGTGCAAACCGTGACCACTATACTAACAAATAAAACAGCATAAGCTATGGCAAGAACAAAAGAAACGAAAATGTTTCCTGAACAGCAGGAGAAAATGACACAGGAGGTGATGGCTTCGCTTCACCCATCCACTTATGGTAAAGACTATGCCCAAAAACATAGCTCTTTCTTTGAAGAGGTGGAGAACTCCGATTTAGAAGTTGTGACAGAGAATGTGGCTGCAACAACCTCCAACATGGAGGACGAGCTTACGAACGAGGTTCAATCGCCACCGAATCCGCAGAAGCGCATCAGTGGCAAGCAGCGCAAGGCGACATTAGAGGAGTATCAGCAGACCTTCCTCCAAGTTCCAAGGATTGACGACCGCAAGCCAGTCTTCGTCAGTTCCGATGTACGAGACCGTCTTGATCGTGTCGTCCGCATCCTCGGAGGGAGACGCATGAGCGTATCGGGCATCATCGAGAACATCGTGCGCCACCACCTAAGCCTTTATGAAGAGGACTTCGAGGCTTGGCGCAAATTGTGAGAATTAAGGTCTGCGACCTTGGGCGTGGATAGCTGAAAGGCAGTAGTTCCAACTAACGTGTTCTGAGAGGGAGCGAGGTTATGTTTTGGGAACCCCAAAACGCCTCGCTCCACCATGAGGGCGGAGGAATTTTGCTCCCAACGGTCGCAGAAAGTGAGTGTACCAACTGTAATCAGTATATAGAATGACAAACATACAGGAACAAGACAAGAGAAAGGGCGGAAGACCGCCCACAGGCAGGGTTCGCAAGCTGTCGAAGTCTGTCACGGTGAAGTTCTCGAAGCCAAGCTACGAGGCTTTGAGACTGAGGGCGAGAAAAGCCAACCGCAAGTTGGCGGAGTACATCCGTGAGTCCGCCTTGAACGGCGAGGTGGTCAGTGGACACAACACTGAGACGATAGCCATCGCCAAGAATCTCATTGGCATGGCGAACAATCTCAACCAACTTACCAAGCTGTCGCATCAGAAAGGTTTCCATAAGACCCATGTGTACGTGATGGACTTGTTGAGAAGATTGAAAGCCATCCTTGGTGAGTATCACCAAGCAAGTCCAAAATCGAAGTCATGCGGAATAGGCAGAAAGGAGGATACCACATGATAGGCAAGCTAAAGAAAGGCAGCTCATTTGGTGGTTGCATCCGCTATGTTACAGGCAAGGACGAGGCGAAAATCATCGCCTCGGATGGTGTGTTACTCGGCACGAATGCCGAGATAACGCAAAGTTTCGAGCTACAAAGGCAGCTAAATCCAAGGATTAAGAAGCCTGTAGGGCACATAGCTTTGAGCTTCAAGCCCGAGGACAAGCCACGTTTAACGGATGAATTCATGGCTAAGATAGCCCTTGAATACATGCAGATGATGGGCATCACCGATACCCAATTCATCATCGTAAGGCATCACAACACGGACAATCCACATTGTCATATCGTGTATAACCGCATCAACAATGAGAGCAAACTCTTATCAGACAGGAATGATTACAGGCGTAATGAGCAGGTGACCAAGGCTCTTAAATCCAAATATGGACTTACTTACGGAACGGACAAGAGCAATACTAATACTCGTAAATTACGCAATGCCGAGCGTGCAAAATACGAGATTCACAATGCAGTCAAAGATGCCTTAAAAGTTGCAGATAGCTGGCAGAAGTTCAAGAATGAACTTGCAAAACGAGGTGTTTGCTTGGAGCTTGTCTATAAGGACAAGGAGAGAACCAAGGTACAAGGCATCCGTTTCAGCAAGGATGGATATAGCTTCAAGGGTACACATATTAGCCGAGACTATAGCTTTGGCAAACTGAATGCGAGATTTGAGGGAACGGAGAACCATGTATCAGCAAGAGCCATTTCTACTCAACAATATGAGCAAGGTAGTTTCAAGGACGAGCTGTTGCCATTCATGTCGGAGAGCAGCCAGAACCCATGGAATGGTATTTCTTCCATAGGACTTTTTGCTTCTGCCAATGCACAGACCTTTGAGCAATTCCCAGAGGATGAATCATCCAAGAAGAAAAAGAAGAAACGCAGAAGAGGCTTTAGCCTTTGATGCAAGTTACAAACCATTCAAACAACATAAGAAAGATGAAAGAAGAACTATTGGAAGCCATCTACGGCACAGTTGAGAGATTGGAGCAGAAAGTCGATGAACTTTCTGCCTCACCAAAGAATACAGAGGTAGGAAGTACTCCTGTTCCTGTAAGTGTTGATACGAGCATACTTGAAAAAGCCATACTTGCTATGGCTGCAAAAGAAGGGGAAGCTATTGACAAATTGGCAAGATTAAGAGAGGCAATTTGCATCTTTACCGACCTTACCAAGAAAGAAGCAAGCAACGGCGAACAGCGAAGCAAAGTCTTGTTTGACACAGTTAAGCAGTTGAAGCAAGAGCAAGATGCTACTTCACAAGTAGTACACGAAAAGCTACATGCTATGGTCAACACGCCTCAGAAGAAGATTGTTATCCACCGCTTTGAACCTACCTCCAAGTATGTTCTTCTTTTCATCGGTAGCTTGGTTCTATCTCTCGTTATTTCCATTTGGGGCAACCTCACCCAATGGCGAGAGCACCAAAATTGGGAGGAAGCAGACTTGAAGTATCGAGCATTGCGAATGGTACTGCCATCTGATGACCCGAATATTCGCTACATAGAAAAACACTTTTCAGTACAACGTGATGATGATACTATTAATAATGTTAGAAATCGTGTCGCTGTTTATGAGGATTCTATCCGCCGACATTATGAAATGATTGAAATGGCTGCTTACAAGGATAGCCTTGCAAAACAATTAAACAAAGAAGCTAACGACATAAAAGAAAGGCTTAAAAAGTAAAAGAGCCTATGCCTATTTTCTTCATTCTTACAATGTAATAGATTCTTAATGTTGATGCAATGATACTGTAACTAAAAAGCCGTACTTTTGCAGCCGAAGTATCCTGAATCATTCAGACTCATTCGATACTACGATGAAGAAGATGATCGTGAGTTTACTTTTCTGACGAATGCAAAGCATCTTTCTGCGTTGGATGTCGCGAATCTATATAAAAAAGATGGTTGGTCGAGCTGTTTTTCAAATGGCTAAAGCAGCATCTTAAGATAAAGAGCTTCTGGGGCACAACGGAGAATGCTGTACGCATACAGATTAGTGTTGCCATTATCACTTATTGTCTCGTGGCTATTGTTCACCATGATATGCAATTGAAACGCTCAACATATGAAGTTTTGCAGATTCTAAGCATTTCATTGACGGACAAAACCCACCTAAGAGATCTATTTGATAAGACTATTTTCAACGATGTCAAAGAACTCGATTATTCCCTCTTTAAGGGACTAATGTCTTAAATTATATAATAAGGGGTAGACATATATATATAATATGCATACCTCTTATTATATGGTTTTGTATATGTTTGTTATACAAAATACGAATTTGTAAGTACAAACCGTTTATTATGTTGGTTATATTTCACTTTGTTAAAAATAACGCTTTATATGTGTCAAATTAACACATTGCATTGATTAACAAAAATATTTTGATTGACACATTTTGATGAAATAGTTTTTTTATTAATTTTGCAAATGAAAACTTACATGACTTGGCTTTAATAGACCTCGACCAAGCTGTGCTATTATTGTAGAGGTTGCATAAGGAGTAAAAAAATGAAGAAGTTTTTCATGGGCATGATTGCCGTTATTGTGTGTGGTACTGCATTTGCAGGAAACTTAAATGAGATTAAGGCTTCAGCAGTATCAGATGATGATCTTAGCTCATCTACACCAGACAAGATTGTATCTACTTTCTATGGTTCAAAGGCTTCAACTAACGCAAACAATCCTTGCAAGGGAGCAACTATCAGAAAGTGCGGAACCATAGAGTCAAGTTTGGTGTCATTTGAAGACCAAACTTTGGTGATGCAGCAGGTAAAGGATGCTGATGGTAACACATTATTTACAAACAATTTCTTTGCTCCATCTTCCGTGTCAGAAACAAAGGCAAATATTAAGCTTGAAACAATGAAATTGGGTGGAACGTTCAAGGCAAATGTGGCAGAATGAAAATAAGGCATATTTTAGCACTCCTTTTCTTTATGTTTTGCACGACCATATTTGCACAGGGGCGTGATTATATAAATGAAATGGAGCAGAACGACTTGCAAATCAGACAGAAGCCTAACACTGAAGGGCTTCTGTCTGATTATTTGCATTCAGCAAACATTAAGGAAGATACAATTTTTGCAATTCTTTATAGTCCTGCTGAATGTTTTAGATGTGAAGCTGCAATTCCTGCATTTTATGATAAACTGAAACGCAATAATCCGAACAACAAGTTATTACTAATAACTGCATATGGGGATTCTAAAACAGCAAGTTGGTATAATTCTAAAAACAACTATAAGGCTGATTATTACATTTATGATACGAAATCAGTTTATAGCAACATCTTCAGTTTCAACTCTGAAGGAATGTACGGATTGTATATACTCAAATTAGTTCCAAAAGAAGGCGTGTTCGTCACAGGTGGACAATATACGGTCTTAGGGGCAGAGTTTGTGAAGCAGTTGGTACTTTGTAAAAAGAGAATTGCTCCTCACATGTATGAATTGGATAAGAAAGACTCATATAAAGAGGTGTCAGACCAGATTGCGATGATAAATGTTCCTATGCCGAAATGGAAACAAACGGACATTGAGGTCAACACGAAAGATGGAGTAGAAATATCGTCAATATATGATATTCCCAAAATAGAGAATGGACACCTTTTTTTTAACGACATGCTGAACAATGGTATAATGCTGTTTAATAAAGAAAATGGTTTGTTTAAATTCAAGCGACTCTTCCAAGCAGACGAAGCGGAGAAAAAGAAATTTGTTTCCGTGCCAGATAAGGATTTCAGAAACTTAGTAAAACAAGGACAAGTCTTTTACATAGCATTGTCTGCAAATATGTTGGACTCTTCTCATATCGGAATTTCCTATTCCCTGCCAAAGATTCTTCGAGAAAAAGTAGGCAACGAATGGAACTTTAGCTTTTACAATGCCCCTGCTGTCTTGATACGAGACATCAACAATTATACGTCAGGCAAGATGATTTCACCAGATTTCGATTTGGAACATTCCAAGTATTTCTATCTTCACTTTGTGTTCGACTTGTTCAATAACAAATTATGGACAGGAAGCGAAAAGTTGACATGGCCTATGGATGGATTTGAGAAAGAGGATATTGTAGGACAGAAAGATTTAGACCCTTTTAATGGCAGCTTTTATAAGACCTTCAATCCAATAATAGCTTCTTTTCGTATCAATGACGGAAAGTGTGATGGACATTACGGCAAATTAGAGCGTATTCAAGAAAATAGCAGAACAGGCTATTATTATCTTAATAATGTATTCGCACATGAAGGAAAAACTTTCTTGTATGGAAATGGTTACACAGGAAAACTGTATGTGACAGATAGCCTTCATCTTGACAAATATAAGGTTTACATGGTGTTTGACACAGATACAGTTCCTATGATTGCACCAGACTCCACAAAATTTTATACGCATGAATATGGAAATCTGTATCGTTCTTACTTCACAAAGTGCATCACAACTGTAAAAATGGATAAAAGGAACATCTATTGTCTTGTAAAGCATGGTATGCCAAGGACTGACAACTTCCAAAAAGACAGATATTCCTTTGTTATTGTAAATAGGAAAAATGGGAAGACTAAGGAATATCCACTTCCGCCTATTGCTCCTGCTGAATACAAATGCTTGGGGTATGGAATAAATGCACAAGATAAGCATTTCAACCCATTCATGTTTATCAAGAAAGATGGTAAGTACATTATAAGGATGTTAGAAATCTAAGCGTCATTATCGTGTGGATATTTTTTATCAATAAAGCCGTATCTCGCCCCAAACAAGTCTTGATACGGCTTTATTCTATTTAATTCATAGGATTATGACAAATAATAGAAATCTATAAGTGTAAGTGTTTGCATCCGTATCACGGAATGAATATCCATTGTAGGATATTTTTTCCTGTAATCGTCTGTCAAGTCTTCATATAAGTACCATTGAGTTCTTTTGCCCTCTTGGCTGATAGAAAAAGCAACATCATATTGAGCAATTATAGTGTCTTTTTTATCCGTCATTAAATGAAATGTCCAATGTTCATAACTTGGAAGAGTCTTTTGGTCTGTTTTGATAAAGCTATATTTTTCAGACCATTCTATGGAGGAAGTTGTTTCTATATAGGCTTTCCACTGTTCTTCTCTTGCACTATTGAGGAGTGAAACAGTTCTTTCAGCCGACAAAGCAGACGACAATTTCCTCATGTAAAAATAGTAAACATCAGATGGCAAAGCAGGAGGATTGTCTTCTAATTCCTTTTTTATCTTTTCTGCATTAAAAGGTGCATCGACATAAACCTCAGTTTTCACAGACCAATAACTCTCAGATACATAGGGAGTAAATTTCGGTTGGTCAGGAACCTCATCATTCACCTTGTCACAAGCTGTTATCGTGTAAACACACAATAAGCATAATATATATTTTAGAAAAATACGTTCCATATTCGACTCAGACTAAAAGATATTTTGAATTTGGTTACAAATTTACAAAAAAAATTCATAAACATGAATTTTTAAAGTCGCATTGTAAGGAAGCAAAATGCTTTTTAACACTTTCCATGTTTATAATGCCGAATATGAAACTTGTAAGCACTTCATAAGATGGCAACTTTGCTTTTGTGAAGAACAATTATGTTCTTTTCAAAATTTAATAATCTATAAAAACAAAGCAAAATACATTGCTTTTCATATTTTTGATTTATCTTTGCACTTGTAATTGAAGCGTTCTTTGTATATCGCAAAGTTGTAAAAGATAAAGAAGATTGCTCGTTTCTAAATCGTTAGCAGTTACATTATTTAAAGTGTTTAACTCGCTGATATTCAATCAATAAAAGATTTTATTGTGACTCCACGAATGGAAAGTTATCTTTTTGTCTATTCCTGCCCTCAGTACCCATCTTTTGATTGTTTCGTTGGTGCAAGTAGGAGAATGGATGTCTGTAAACATATGCTCATCGGGCTTACCTCTCTCTCCAAGGAGTTCTGCTGCTTGTGGGGTAATGTCGAGGTATTCTTGCCCTCCTGTTTTCTTCTGACGGAATATAATGCGAGTGAAATCTCCCTGCTTTTTGATTTCTGACCAAGTGAGACGTAAAACATCGCTTCGTCTGAGTCCTGTAAGGCAAGAGAAAAGAAATGCTCGCTTGATGTTTGGGTATTCGCATTCAGTCTGGGCGAGTTTCTTCACCTCTTCAATGGTAAGATACATTCTCGTACCCTCTTCCTCTTTGAAGTTCTCGATACCCCTTATCGGGTTGTATTGGATGATGCGCTCTTCGTATGCCTGTGTTAGGCAAGCACGCAATTTGTTGAAGTAACTCAGCTTTGAGTTTCTTGATAGGGGATGGTCTTTTATCCTCTTTCGATAATCATTGCCCCATGCTACCGCATCATTCTCCAAGTAGTCACGGAAGCCTTGCACCCATTGAGGGGTGATTTCGGCAAAGGTGATATTCTGGTTAGGGTCGTACTTCTCCAAATGCTTCAAGCATGACCGCCAATTTCCCCAATTACCTCTGCTTTCCTTTCCGAGTCTCTTCTCACACATCATTCTATAATAAGGATAGAATAATGTATCTTCCTTGTATGCCGACTTGAAACCAAACTCCCCATTTTGCAAGTCCACCGTACGCTTTGCTCTGATGGAGTTTGCAAGAAGCATGGTTCGTTTGTTCTTCTCCTTGTCCTGCTTTGTCTTCTCTGGGATAAGGTAGAGTTTCAAAAACTCATACTCACGCTTGCCATTTCTGTAAATGTCGAGATAGAGAGATATGTTTCCATTGGCAAGTTTCTTCTCTCGTATCTTAATCGGTTCTTTGCTGATGTCTGCCATATCCTTATGCGTTGAATTATTGTTACTTTTGTTACCCATTTTGTTACGAGTAACAGAATAGTAACGCAAAGATAGCACATAAACGGCATACTGCCGACACAATACCCAATAATTTATATTTGCTTAACAAATCGTAAATAATTGATACCTATGTTGTTTATGTGCGGTGGTATGCCGTTTGTGTGATTTCTTGTTTTCAAAGAAAATTCGCCTTACTTTCCGATGCATCATACGTAACCAACTGAGTACCAGTTGTTTAATGCATGTTTGAGCCATATGAAAGCCGGACTGAAATGTAAGGATTTTTATCTCCTTAATTATCTGATATTCAGTGCTTTTTAGTCCTACTTTCCTACTTTTTTCAAGTATCTTTTTAAGCCCTTTTCTACGCCTTTCACTTTCCCACGCAAATAATGAATGTCGTTGATTCTCAATCGGTTAAGTACTGACGTGCTATTTGTGAGCCGCTTTCCTTCTGAATGAAAAGAATGTTGATTATCAGATACTTACGATTTTCGTATTTTCACTTGGTTTCACTTGATTTCATTCATTTCGTTTGTTATATATCTTTACAAATGCCCATTTTTAGGGGGCGAAGATTTAACATATTTAACCTTTGTAAACACTCAAAATCTGCATTTTCGTGCTAAAACGTGTTTTTTTACCATTTTTGAGAGGTCGGCTTTTATCTGAATAAATCTGCCATCGTCAGCTGGCATTGGATGTCATCAGAATAGCCGCCTGGCGCAAGTCCAAAGGAGGTGATCATCGTGATGAGTACCGTTTTCTCGGTACCTGTTTTCCTGATGAAGGTCTCCCTTCGGTTACGGATGCGGTTGTCCTCTTCTTCTGTAATAACGTAAGGGGCGTTGGATTATTGCATCGTCTTGGAATGTATCTCACGACTTATCTGTACGGTCATTATCTGTCCATGATGCTTTTTGCAAGTAAATAAACTCTGGTTCCAGTAGTCTGCGGCCATCTGTCTTTTGGGTTTATATCCAGCTTTTCAGCTCTACATATAGCCTCTTCGACATGTGGAAGCAAGATGGATGGATCATAGTCTGATTCCTGATAATGTCCCATCAGTTTGCGAAGATGATATTTCGTCCATGTACCATGAGTTGACAAGCGAGGATTTTCAAAGAGGTTCTTCTTTTCCTCTTCCGAATAATCTTCGATGTCTTCAAGGTGTAATATCAACCAAAGTTCGAAACATGGATTGCTCATGCAGAATCTGAGATTGCTGTTTTGCTGACATAGCTGTGCAATGTCGGCAAGCATCTTTTCCTTCCAGTCGTCACGATCGATAACAATCCACAGTTGGTCATCATCCAAGATGTTGTATTCATCCATGAAATCCTTAATCTGGCGATGAACATTGGCTGGATTAGAGTTGTCATCTTCTCGGTTTAGAACAACCAGCTGTACATTAGTTGCACATAGTTCCTGGCGCATAGCCTCGAAGTAAATGTTTTCGGTTGCTCTTCCTTCGGCAGCTATGACGATGAGTCGAGAAGATTTAACTCCTTCTATTCGTTGAAAGTCTTTTCTTTGTCTCATAGCTGTTACCATTTTAATTGACTTATAGGCGCGAAGAACGGAATGGCTCCGTAGCGTCCTAAAAGATAACCCTTGCGAACATCTTCACGAGGTTTGAATTCTGCCAAGGATGTAAGATGTGATGCTCCATCTTTTCCCTTCTCGACAAACCAGACTTCATCAGCTCTGATAAGGTCGAGGTTGAGCAGGTTACATTCATGAGTGGAGAAGATGAGCTGAGTGTCTCTTCCAGGCTCCAGTCCTGAAAAATAGCACTCTAAGATTTTCTGCGAGAGCATAGGGTGCATACTGCGGTCAATCTCATCGATGAGATAATCAACTTCATTTTGCTTCAAATCGATGAGCATTGGGATGAAGTCGAGCAATCGGATGCTGCCATCAGATTCTTCGCTCAGATCAAAAACAACCTCTGTGCCGGAAGTAAGATTCCGGTGGACAGCCTTCTGCTTGTAAATCTCATATCCTCCGTTGGCATTTACCTCGAATAGAAGCATTTCGCCTCCAACTGTGGCAGCCATGCTGTACGCCTTGCCGTTCTTGGCCTTGCTGAGTATGTTGTCAAGTAAATCGGAAGATAAGTTCACATCCTCTTTCTTGATTTTGTACAGGCGCACGTCTGAAATGCCCGTGTTGAAGTAGGCAAGAAGCGAGCGAGTCGTTTCCTGCAGCTCGTCATTGTTTTCAGTAAGGAAAGAAATTCCCTGCAGGCGTGTGCTTGGAAAGATGATCTTCAAGCCGTCTGCAAACCAGTTTTTGGCCATGCGTATGGTTTCAAGTCCCTTGCCGTTTCTGCGTACATACTCTGAAAGGAAGCTGGAATCGGAAGGAGTACTGTGGGCGATGAACTTCAGGAGCATGGATGTTTCTTCATTTCCATCCACCTTGCCAAACGTGAACTCGTTGCCGTCATCAGTAACCTTTCTTGTGAAAACTTCCTTGTCGGTACGGCTGTTGATTTCAAACAACCATTCCTCCTTGATTCCTCCGACGGTGAACTCCATGCCATAGGCGAAGCACTTACCCTTGGTCTTGAACTCGATTTCTACCTTGGAGTTTTTCTCTTCGGTATCAGCAAGTTTGAAAGGTTCCACCTTGCTTTGCGGAAAGCTTCCATTGGCTATCTGCTGGAGCAGGGCAATGGCCTTGATAACGTTACTCTTTCCGGAAGCATTGGCACCATACACGATACCAGCCTTCAGCACAGAAATATCGTCACGCTTCTCTGCACGGGAAACATGAGACGGATGTGCGTTGCTCTTACCTGCCACAAAGCTGATTTGAGTCTCATCCTTGATGGAATATATATTTTCAAATGTAGCTCTAAGTATCATAACAATGTCATTTTCTTATTAATGTTGATGCAAAGATAAGCTTTTTCTTTGAAAAATGAATAGCTTAATGTCGAATACTTGCAAAAGCGTTGCAGAATTAACACAAATTAGCTGATTTGCGACCTTTTGCTTGTCAAAAGCTGTCGCTATTTGTGGAAGTTACTGGTTGTATAAAAATACATTTATCCTGCAAAAACCTCCAAAATATATCGATAAGTCGTGGAAATCTATTGAAATCCGATAGATTTCCACGACTTATCGGCATGTTTTTGCGATTTTCATCCTAATATGGATGAGTTTTCCCTCTCCATTTCGTATAACTATTCTTGCATTTCAGCAAGGAAAAATAGATTTTCCCAAATTCCTTGATTATATGTTAATAAACAAGTTTATTTCGGCATATATACATATATGGTTTTCTTAAACTTGTAAACTTCCTGGTTTAAACGGTTGTAAGAGGGTAGAGGTTTACTATTTGAGTTTGAAAGAACCTGTATATATACATGGGTAAACTTAAACCTTAAACTTGTATGCGCCCTAAGCTTTGCCTTGGCTGCTCCTTACTGGTGCATGGCTTTACTTATCTTCTCCTTGCTGAAATTCTGTTGTCCTTTTAGATATACAACAGCTTCATGTCACAAAAAAACATCGTTTATGTGACAAAAATCATTGGCTTGCCTCTTGTCTCAGGCATCATGCTTCTCTGATTAGCTGTCCTCTACATGCTGATGCTTACCCTTGGCAGTCGTAGGTCTGATCGTTCTTTCCTTAGCTTGCCCATATTCTTGTTCATGATGAAGTTTGAGTTTTCCTGCCAGTCTCTTGAACTTATAAGCCATATAGAGCAACCAGTTTGCTTGAACAAACATCGAGGAGGATGCAGCTTTCCTTTACCCAACCAACTGCAGATATTTTCTATTCATCCTTTTCATTCATATTTTTGGACGAAGCATCCACACTTACTTTTTCCGCTGCAAAGTTAGTGCAAGCCACATTTCTGCAAGTACCAGGTGCCTTATTCTCTGAATTTTTTCAAAAACTTTTCCGTCTGCTGCTCATCCAAAAAACTTTTCCTGCCCAAGGGTGAAATAATTCGATAATTCCTTGCTTCCTATGTTTTCCTTGCTAACTCTGATAGCATCGTAAAAAATAAATGTTTCACTTCTAAAAATATTGAATTATGAAAAAGATGGAAAATTCTTTCGCAGTAACTGGTTTCGTAGGTAAGGATGCAAGCATCCATCAGTTTACAACAGCAAGCGTAGCTCGCTTCTCACTGGCCATCAGCCGCAATGAGAAGAATGGCGATGAAAACTCTCGCACTTCTGCCTTCATGAATGTAGAGGCTTGGCGCAAGAACGAGAACACCTCTTCATTCGACCGTCTGGTCAAGGGAGCACTCCTCACTGTAGAGGGCTACTTCAAGCCAGAGGAATGGCAGGATGCCGAGGGAGTCAAGCACAACCGAGTGATTCTCGTAGCCACCAAGTTCTATGAAGCTGTAGAGAAGGAGAATGCTCCTGATTCTCAGCAGGGCAAGACCCAGAAGGATAAGTAAATCCTTCTCTCCAGATGATAGAGCGGCCTTCGGGTCGCTTTTTTTGTGCTTATACTTTTCCTTGCTGAAAGGGGAAACCTATTATAAGGAGATTCTTGCAGGATTGATAATCCCTCAGCATCTTGTCATTCACTCTATTATTTTGTTATTTTATCCATATACCAAACCTTATCTCCCCATCCTTCGCCAAAGAGAGCAGGAGAGAGGGATGCAATAAAATACTGAGCCTTGTAGTTGAGATGAGTGAGCGTAGTGGCTAACTTGAATTGCCATTCAATATCTAGTGAGTATGTAGGCTCATCTATCATTACGATGGCTTCGTTTCCATTTAGCAGGAACACTCTCAGCAAAATCAATAGAATTTGCTTTTCGCCAGAAGACAGTGCTTCTACAGGTAATATTCCATTGTCTGTAAAAACAGTAAACTTGCTGCCTTCTATTTCGATGCGTTTGCCAGTCATGGCAAAGAAATCGTTTATTACCTTCTGAAAATCAGCTATCTTGGCTTTCATTTCAATTCTTCTCTCCTCTGAACTGTCTAGCATAGACATGCGGAGGCTCATGAGTGAAGGTCCGGTCTTCATGTCATATATATAGTAATCCAACTCCTGCGATAGGACATTGCTTGTCTTACGCTTGTCTCTCAATGCAATGTTGTCAATGGAGGGAAGATAGATTATATGATCTTTGCTTTCTTTGTCTTCTGCTAAAGATTGATATAGATTTCTCAGAAATGTGGTCTTGCCACTTCCATTGCTGCCCATAATGATATTAACATCAGAATGTGGCTGCAACTGAACGTGTAGATTATTCCTGATTTCAACATCTATATGATTCAATATTATCTGTTTCATATTTCAATATATTTTCCTGGATTGAATGATTCATGTTCCCCATGAAATACATATCCCAGCTGATTTGACATACAGTTGGTATTGCCAATCTTCACATCCACGTTGTAGTGAGAGTGACCGAATATCCAGTAATCTATGCCGCTATTCTTGATGTACTCTTCCAATTCCACCGTGAAGGCACCGTTGGCTTGACTGTCTGCGAACTTGGGACATTGCATCTGAAAAGACGGAACATGATGTGTGACAACTATCTTTCTTCTGGCCTTGCTGCATGAAACAGCATCTTTCAAGAAAGACAGGCATCTTTCATGTTCACGGTTGAAGTCTGCAAATGTGAGAAGATCTTCATTGAAGATGATGCGTCGAAAGTCGCTTATGACTTCTTCTGTATAGTATGCCTCCTTCAGTGGAATTTTAGACCACAATGTTGTTATGAAGAGGTCGATGTCTCCTATGTGTACGACAGCATTGTAATAGCTGTGAACATTGGGACGTATTTCAAGACAATAGCCATCGTTAAGCTTGGCAATGTCATAGTATTTGTAGAACTCATGGTTGCCCATGCAGGCTATGACTTGCTGATAGTTCTCAGAAGCCCAGTCCCAGAAGGGATGCTTGGAATAGTTCTCGTCTCCCAGGTAGCCAATGTCTCCAGCCAGAACGAGAATATCTCCTGTTACTTGCAGGGGATTCTCCTTCAGGAATCTCCAGTTGTCGGCAAATTCCAGGTGGAGGTCAGATGCATATTGTATTTTCATAATTGTTCTGTTGTAAATAATTCGTCTAATTGTTCCAATAAAGCCTCAATGAATGATGAATTCTGATCAAGAGAAGTTGGCTTCAAAAGCCTCACGAAATTTCTCTAATTCTTCCATTGTCTTTCAGACGAAGGAACTATCGCTCGGCAGAATTGATGTAAACATCATTCTGCTCTCGCTTAACCGTTCCATTCTATTTCATTAATTAAACGTTCAACTTCGCCTTCCACTCGTGGGTCTTCATCCTCACTCAGTGAAATGGCCAATGATAATCTGTCCACCCATTCGGCTTTGGTACCAATGGCTGTGACAGGTGGGTATTTCCATGCCTCAATGATGATGTTGCCATCAAATTCGTTAGGACGCACCAAAGCTCCTGATGATTTGAATTCCCGGAGTTGTTTGACTGGCATCATGATCATCCTTTCTGAATCAGGATTCAGCCATGTATAATGTGCAAGTGCATTGATTCCGCATCTTGGGAAAGAATCGTTAGAAAGCAGATCGTCACAGAAGATGCGTTCTTCTACAGGATTGAGAAGGTAAGGCTGGGCTTGTTTCCACAGTTCTTTTCCCTTCTTGTCGAAGTGAACGACCTTTCGCTTAGATCCATCGGATACTTTCTGGCAAAGTCCCAAGTCTTCAAGGCAGGTTATTCCAAGCGTAATGCTTGCATAGGAATATGGAATCTTATCCTCCATGTCACGTGCAGCCAATCCTTCAATACTCTCTATCTGCAGATGATAGAGAAGCAGGTATTGGGCTACTGGTGACAGAGCCTTAGCCTGTTTGGTCTTGCGGATACGCTCATTAGCCAGAAGCATAGGCAAATGAACGTATTTATCCGAGACAATGAAATAAACATCTTTGTCTATGAGTCTCTGCCTTTCATAAGCAGGACAGGTTGGCAGAAGAAATACGACAGGAAGCTGGAACAGTGAAGCGAGATTGCTTGCTGTAATGGCCAAACTTCGTGGTGGAGCTACCTTTCCTTTAGGTTCGGCGAAAAGCAAGGACATACCGTGGTATTCGCCATCGAAGAACTTGTATGCAAGTGAATCTCCAATGGTGACACCTTTCATCTGCGCCTTCTTCCGTTCTTGCAGCTGTATAGGTCTTCCTAATATGATGACATCATTTCTCATTTTAATCATTCTGCTTCATTTTAACACCCTATTAAAACGATGCAAATATATTAAAATAAACTGGTAATACCAAAGTTTTTTGCATTTTTTATGCAGAAAGGTTAAAATGTATGCAAAAACCAGATTTTCTTTGAGATAAACATGGTTATTTCCAAATAAAAGAGTATTTTTGCACTTTACATAAATATACGTAAAATCACTAGTGTCCCGTTTAAACGAGACGACATCTATTTAATTTATTTATAATCAATTAGTTATTCATTTAAAATCGTGTATTCGATTTGATTTTGTATCTTTGCACGCAACTAAAAAGAAGCGTGCGATGAACAACGGAAAAACAATATTCTCTCAAATCATGTCAAATATCCCAGAACGAGAATTCAAGGCTTGTGTTGACCGATACAAGGGCAATTATAGATCAAGGAACTTTACATGCAAGGATCAGTTTCTTGTGATGAGCTATGCTCAGCTAACTAATCGTGGTAGCCTGAGAGATATTGAAAATTGTCTAACGGCATTGTCAAGCAGACTGTATCATTGCGGTATCAGCTATGCTGTTCCTCGTAACACACTTGCCAAGGCTAATGAGAAAAGAGACTGGAGAATCTATGCCGATTTCGCTCAAGTTCTTGTTAAGAAGGTTCGCCCTCTCTATGCAAAGGATGACTTTCGCCTTGATCTTGATAACATGATTTATGCTTTTGACAGCAGTACCATCAGCCTTTGTCTTAAACTTTGCCCTTGGGCTAAGTTTCGCAAGCATAAAGGAGGTATCAAGATGCATACATTATTAGATTTGAGAGGTAACCTACCAGTATCAGTTTATCTAACCGAAGCATCAGTTCATGATATTAAAGCATTGGACTATCTTTATATTGAACCATCTGCTATATACTTGATGGACAAGGGATATGTTGATTTCTATCGCTTGTTCCACCTCATTCATGAAAAGAATGCATTCTTCGTAACCCGAACAAAGGACAATATGCGTTTTGATATTACCGCCTGCTGTGAAGTTGACAAGTCTACAGGTGTCATTGCAGATGAGAAAATAAAACTCATCGGTCTACGTACATCACAATGGTATCCAGAAGAAATAAGGATGGTTACCTATGAAGATTATGCTACCAACAATGTCTATCGATTTCTCACAAACAACATGGAGTACGAAGCGCTTACAATCTCAGAACTTTATAGGGAAAGATGGAATGTGGAGCTTTTCTTCAAATGGATCAAGCAACACTTGCACATCAAATCCTTCTATGGAACATCTGAGAATGCTATCTATCTCCAGATTTGGATTGCCGTTTGTACATACCTTCTATTGGCTCTAACCAAAAAGAAGATGCACATGAATCAATCTTTACACACAATTTCAAAGAACGTCGGGTTGTTCCTTACGGATAAAACCCCAATTAATGAATTATTTAACAAGACTGTTCCCGAGAAAGAGTCAACCGATTACTATATGCCGAGCCTATTCGGACCGGAAGATTTCTAAACGGGACAGCAGTGACGTAAAATATAAGGATAGAGCCGTGATGCGGCTTAGCAATATAGTAATAATGAAATATATTTGGTTGATTATCTTTCTGGTATTGTCGATAGTCGGTATTCTTTATACCGCTTGGCGAATGTGGCATTTACTGCCTTTTTCCATTGCCATGAAATGGGTGGCAGTGGGAGTTTTAGTTGTATGGTTCAGCACCATATTCATCGCCTTTTCGGGAGCGTTAGAGAAAATGCCACTTTTTGCGGCAACAGCAGTTTATGAAGTGGGCTTTTCCTTCATCTTCATCCTGTTGTATCTGGTAATGCTGTTCCTCGTGCTCGACGTTGGACGCCTTGTTCATATAGTGCCTAAAGCTTGGCTATTTGACAATGGTTATACTTCCATCGGCATTTTTGCCTTCATGCTGCTGATTTTCGGCTATGGCAGCATACACTATAATAATAAGGTGAGAGAACAGATTGATATCAAGACCGATAAGGCTATCAGTTTAGAAAAGAAGAGTACAAAGATTGTACTTCTTAGCGATCTTCATCTCGGTTATCACAACCGCCGTTCTGACTTCAGGAAATGGGTGGATATGATCAATGCTGAGCAGCCCGACCTCATATTGATAGCTGGAGACATCATAGATAACAGCGTCCGTCCTTTGATGGAAGAGAACGTAGCAGAAGAGTTTCATCGTTTCAAAGCCCCTATCTATGCTTGTCTTGGCAACCATGAGTATTACAGCAACCAACCTAAGGCAAGGCGATTTTATCGCGAAGCTGGCATTACGTTGCTGCAGGATAGCGTGGCAAAGATAGGCAATCTGTGCATCATCGGCAGGGACGACCGCACGAATATGCAGCGCAAATCCCTGGCGATGATTATGGAAGAGGCAAGAAAGAAGGGCTACATTTCTGACTTGCGTCATGGGAAATCTTCGGATGAGTTTTTCATTCTTCTCGACCACCAGCCTTATCATTTGGAAGAGGCAGAACAAAACGGCATTGACTTCCAGTTTAGTGGTCACACTCACCACGGACAGGTTTGGCCTGTCTCCTGGGTTACCGATGCATTATACGAGAAAGCCTATGGCTCACTTCAAAAAGGAAACACTCAATACTACATTAGTTCGGGTTTGGGAATTTGGGGTGGAAAATTCCGCATTGGTACTCAGTCAGAATATGTAGTGCTGACAATTGAGTAAAAGTAAAATATAAAATCAGTGTATTTATAAAGAGCGGCCTTCGGGTCGCTTTTTTTTATGCTTATACTTTTCCTTGCTGAAAAGATAGTCTTGTTATAGGAGGATTTCATTCATCGACTTCTGGGAATCGGTAAGAATTCTGTTGCGAAGGTAACGGTTCTGTCTTATCTTTACAAGGTCAGGGCGTTGCTTTGCTGAAAAATCTCCACACCATTCGGGTAGTATTTTGCAGACAAAACCTTGTATGGATAGCCATAACACCTTCTGAATGCAACATAATTTTTAACCATCCCCGAAGTAGTTGATCTACGAAAGGGAGATAAAATCAGATGGCATTATGACAACAATGAAATCAATTCTCAGCCGACTTACCCAGGCAGTGAGCGGCACAGACAAGGAGCTCTTCAATGAGCAGGAGTTGAACCAGTTTGCTTCATTCTATCTTGACAAGTGGGATGAAAACACAAGCGAGGACGTGGTGGCAGAGTCTTTCGTGGACTATTGGTGGAACACCGACAGGGCTTGCAGACGATGCTCTGAATGCGGCAAGCTGATGCGTGAGGGTTATTGTGCAGACATGGGAGTAGCCTACTATTGCAGCAAGGACTGTCTGCATAGCGACTTCACAGATGAGGAATGGGCAGAGGAATGTGAATCCAACGACCAGAGTTATTATACAGAATGGTAATCAAATAAATATACAAGACAATGGCTAATCAGGCAACAACAACCTATAAGGTTACAGGAACCCAAAAGGCAGTAAGCAACCTTTGGAACACCCTTCAGCGCATGGAGGTGAACAGCAGGAACATCTGGCTGGATGACCTTGCCAAGCACTATGGAATCGACTATCAGAAGAAGCACATCAGCGTGCGTGGTCACATCTACTGGGCAGAGTATGAGGAGGATGAAGACACCAGTCTGCTTTCCTTCGAGACCGAAACTGCCTGGGATGCTTGCAATGACCTCTTCTTTGAGATAAACCGACTCCTGGATGATGAACAGAGCATTTCCTACAGATGCTGCGAGTGTGGATGTGAGGTCTATTACACACACGATGAAGGCGATTATTTTCCCGAAGAATGTTGTGTCAGCGCATCCGGCGAACCATTCGAGGATTGTTGTGATGATGTTTACGGCACTATCGGAGAAGCCATCAGGGAATGGACTTCCAAGACCGGCATTGAGCAGGGAGAGCGAACCGATGAGCAGATGATGGACTTCATCAATGAATATGAGTATGAGGACGATGACACCTATTTCTACATCCGCACCTTCACTTTTGAATAAATGATACCTCAAATCCTGACGTTTCCCCTGACACTTTGGGTTGTTAGGGGAAGCGTGAAGGAACTTTCGCCAGATACCCGTACCTTTGTACACGTTAATACATGTAGCCACGTACACGTGGAGCCATGTACACATGAATACGTTAATACATATATACAAAAGATTTTATATTATGTCATTGAAAATCATTACATTCGCCAATCATAAAGGTGGCGTTTCGAAGACCACCTCTACAGCCTCCATCGGGGCTTGCATGGCACGTATGGGCAAGAAAGTCCTGCTTATAGACCTTGACGGTCAGGCAAATCTTACCCTGTATTTCATTCCGAATGAAGATGAAGTGCAGGCAAGCATCTTTGACTCTCTGGTTGATGGCGCACCCCTGCCAGTGAAACACATCAGGGAGAACCTCGACCTCGTTCCTTCCTCCCTCGAAATGGCAAGCGCAGAGATTGCCTTGACCAATCTCCTGGCAAGAGAACAGCTGCTGAGCCGACTGCTCGAACCCGTGAAGCAGAACTATGACTACATTCTCATAGACTGTCCTCCATCTTTGGGAATCGTCACCACAAACGCTTTCCTTGCAGCTGATGAGATTATCGTTCCGATGACTCCCGAACTTCTTCCTCTGAAAGAAATGAGAATGCTCGATTCCTTTGTCTCTACATTGCAGCGAGTGAAGCCGAACCTCAGACTGGGAGGAGTTTTCATCGCCAGATTCAACCATCGCAAATTAAACAAGGTGGTTGAGCAAGCTGTGAAGTCCCGTTATGAGACTATCACCATGAAGACTTGCATCCGTGAAAACATCGCCCTGGCAGAATCGGCAGGCAGTGGTCAGAGCATCTTCGAGTACGACCCTCAGTCGAACGGAGCGAAGGACTATCAGGCATTGACAGAAGAAATTATTTCACGTAATCAGTAAAGACTATGGCAAAGAAGAATATGGACATCTTGCTTGGCAACATTCTCGGAAAGGCTGCCATTCATCCGCAGGACAGATTTGACAAGTCTCCTGGGAATCCTCAGGAGCAACAGATTTCTGCTCCCAACCCTCAGACAGAGAGCAATTCGCCAAATGATGAACCCTGGCGACATTTCTCCTTTATCTGCTCAAAGGAACTCGTTGACAAGGTTCAGACCATCGCCCGAAAGGAAGGTTTCACCATCCGCTCGTTCATGGAATACGTCATGAAACAAGGCATTGAAGCTTATGAGTCGAAGTATGGTAAGGTCAAGAAAATCAGGACTAAAACCATCCGGGAAGTCATGTAGAATGTGTGGACGTGTAGCCATGTACACATGAATACAATGATACACGTGTACGTTGATACATATATACATATAGACGTTGATACATGTCCACGTGTGGATATGAATACAATGAAATTAAATAACATCAAAAACGAAAAGTCATGAAAATGAAAAAGTATCTTTCAATCGCCATCCTTCTGATGATGATGGCTTTACCAGTAGTATTCACCTCTTGCGGCAATGATGACCCGATGGGGGAGGTCGAGAGTCCGGAAACAAAACTGGACGTTTGGACAGAGCCATTCCACATCATGGGTGCGAATGTGGATGAGGTCAAGAGCTATATGGCTCAATCCATGAAGCGTTACCGCCAGGTAGCTGAGACTTCCGGCGACAACATCCAGTTGACCTTTATGACTGGGCAGGGTAGTGAAGGCATTCTTTACAGTTTCTCCCGTCTTGACGGTTCGCTTTATTCTGTCATTGATACGGAGCGAAGTGTGAACCGTGGGCTTGTCATTGACTATCTGAAGAAGCACTACACGCTTGTTTCTGCTGATGAACCCAGCCTGCAGTATTGCTTCACCAACCAGGACAAATCCATGGTGATTACAACCATGAAAATTTCAGATTCCTATTTCAATGTGAACTATTCATTGGTTTATTGATAGAGAAAAATAAGATTTCCGCCATCAGAACTTCGTGCTCTGGTGGTGGTAGTTTTAGATGTCTGTGCGTGCTTGAAGGAGCATCCTGCTCTTTGTTTTGCTAAATAATAATAAAAATAACGTCTGATGGATATAAAAACAAGTTTTATTTCTTATATTTGCTATCAAATTACAAATATCGAGGTTAAAATGGTTTTAGAGATACGTTTAAGCAATATGCTCTCGTTTCGAGACGAGGTGACTTTGGACTTGCAGGCTGCCAAGATTCAGACAAAGAAGGCAAGGGAGCTTGAAGGTAATCTGTTTTCCGTGGATGGAGAACAGATGTTGAAGAGCGTTGCCTTATTTGGAGCCAACGCTTCGGGTAAAAGCAATGTGATTAAAGCCATCAGAGCTTGTGTGAACATGGTTCGTTCATCACATAATTATAATGTTGACACCAGGTTTGCCATCTCACCTTTCAAGTTTGAGGATTATGCCAACAAGCCAAGCTCTTTCTACATCCGTTTCCTGCTGAATGGAGTAGAGTATGAGTATTCCTTCTCCTTTATGCATGATGAAATCATCACCGAGACTTTGTACTATTATCCGAATGGTCGCAAGTCGCTGGTATTCAGCCGTGATGAAAGTAGAGGAACAGAGAAGAAAGACATCTATGAGTTTAAGACTGTCATCAAGCGTCCTTTCGATGTAGCTGACAATACATCGAAGAAGACTCTCTATATTTCTCGTGCCAGCCAGATGGACAGGGAAATAGCCCAAAAGATTTTCCTGTTCTTCTGCAATGACATCGTACTTGATTATCAGGTGGCTAACATTGATTCTCTGGATAATTTGTTCAAGGAACGAAAGGAGCAGATGCTGGAGGTGTTGAGAACGGCAGATAGCGACATCATTGACTTCAAGATTCAGAACAATGCCATCACGACGTTTCATCGTACCAACCCTTCCGTTGCGTTTGATTTCGAGACGGAAGAGTCGGAGGGAACCATGACTTTGTTCCGGATGATGGTGAGGATGATCGGTATTATCCATGAGGGCAAGATGCTTCTTGTCGATGAGATAGACAACAGTCTCCATACCCAGCTGGTGGAATTTGTGATAGGTATGTTCAATCATAGCGACCATGCCCAGCTCATCTACACCACTCATAACACCCATTTGCTGAACACCGATTTCCAGCGAAGGGATCAGGTGTATTTCGTGAACAAGCGAGAGGATGGAAGCAGTGATTTGTATTCTCTTTTTGATTTTAAGGATTTCCGGGACACGCTTGATATGGAGAAGGCTTATCTGCAGGGACGCTTTGATGCTATTCCTACTATATCTAATCTCGCTATTTAGTTTAGTATGGAGCATTTTACTTATCTTCACACATAAATAAAAAATATATGGCACAGATGAATCTTACTCCATTGGATGATGTGCTTGACAAGCACTTTGGAAAAGTTGGTACTCCGAAACGTGACGCTTTTGAGAGTGACGTGGACGAAGCTTTACATGCTTACCGTTTGGAAAAAGCCGTTAAGAATACTCGTATAGAGCAGAACAAGCCTCTCGATTAGAAAAATGTTACTATTTATAAGATACGTTTAAACGAAATACTGCGATATAAAATAAATAAGATGAAAGAATTATTGGGTATTATATTATTGACATTATTGGTAGTGCTTGGTTCGTGCAACTCCAATACAAATGTGTCTCTTATGGAAACATCTCCGCAACTATTTGGTGTACGCCAAGTAAGCACAGGTAATCCTGGTTATAGAAATAGAGAGTTGTTCATAAACGAATTGGAAAAAAAGTGTAAATATCCTATTGAGTTTCAAAAAAATAATTTGGAAGCATACGTTGCTGTTGAATACAAAACAGACCAACGAGGATATATTGTAAAAAAAAGAGTGGTTGCTTGCGACAACAAAAAATTCAAAAAAATAACATTGGATATATTCGACGAAGTTAAAACTCTCAAAATAGCCACAACAGAGAAAATAGATACAATCTACTTCCAATACAAGATACAAGGTTCACCAACTTTAATCCATTCAAAAGTAGATGTCAAGATTATCGGCTATGGCAGCAATAATAAATCAATTTTAATGAAGTAACTCGATTTATCATAAATAATAATTATTAAAGAGTCATGAAAGTATATTAGTCTTTCGTGACTCTTTAATGTCTAAGTATTATAATTTTCCTATAATGCCAATTTTATTTTCTTTTTTTTTACTTTTTAGTTAAAAATCGCTCAAAAAACAACTTTTTTGAAACTTTTTTCTTGCTACGAAAAAAGACTTCACTCTCCCTTTCTACCTTTGCATCGTCAAAACAAGGAAGTATGGGTGAGCGGCTTAAACCAGCACACTGCTAACGTGCCGGACCGAAAGGTTCCGAAGGTTCGAATCCTTCTGCTTCCGCACATTGGCTCGTTAGCTCAGTTGGATCAGAGCACGACGCTACGAACGTCGGGGTTGGGAGTTCGAGTCTCTCACGAGTCACAACATTGGAGGTTTGGCAGAGTTGGTCTATTGCACCGGTCTTGAAAACCGGCAGGCGGCAACGTCTCAAAGGTTCGAAATCGCCTTAAGCGAGTGCAGAAGCCAAGCTTGCTTGGGTTATGCCGAGTGTCTGGCGATTCTCATAGAAATCCTTTAGCCTCCGCAAACTTGCCCTATCGCATAACGGTAGTACGGCAGATTCTGGATCTGCAAGTGGTGGTTCGATTCCATCTGGGGCAACATCAGTAAGGAGCTTTGGCAGACTTGGTGTATGCGCGGGACTGAAAATCCCGAGAACGTGGTTCGACTCCACGAGGCTCCACTTTAAAATTCGGGAGTGCTCCAGTGGCAACGAGGGCGGACTGTAAATCCGCTGTCTGATGACTTCGTAGGTTCGAGTCCTACCTCCCGAACTCAACTTGCCCTATGGTATAATGGTAGCACAACGGGTTTTGGTCCTGTTAGCGAAGGTTCGATTCCTTCTGGGGCGACAAGTTAAGAAACAACTCCATGGTGTAATTGGTAGCATACCAGATTTCAGATCTGGAGGTGGTGGTTCGAATCCATCTGGAGTTTATATGGAGTTTGTAGCTCAGTTGGTAGAGTGCCAGGTTGTGGCTCTGGTGGTCATGGGTTCGATTCCCATCAAACTCCCAAATGCTTCAATAGCACAGTGGTAGTGCAGCTCCCTTGTAATGAGCAGGTCGTAGGTTCGAATCCTACTTGAAGCTCCACATAAGAAAGGCTTCTCTTCAGGCAGTTTAGCTTGAAAAGAAGCCTTTTAGCTTTCTTGTAAGACGATGTCTCGTTGATGTTCGTTCATAATTTTCCTCCTTTATCCTTACACAAAGTTCAGAATAGATTTGAGTCTGTCCTGTACCTTGTTGAGCACCTGGATGGTGTCTTCGTTGTTCTTATCCTTCTTGTTTTCAAGAAGAATGATAGCCTTCTTTATCAGCTTGCAGTCCTCTATGGATAAAGGCATTTCAGTGATAGAATAGTCAGGATCAGCGTATCTGTAGTATATTCTATCATAAACCTCTATAGGAGCATTGTAGCCCAGTTTGTCAGATCTCATAATCTGTATGTCCATCTGAACAGTTCTGGCGCATACTCCTTTGGTGATTCCCTCCATGTCGTAGAGAGCATCGCTACATGCCTCCACGAGATCATCGAGAGTCCATCTTCTGTATCTGTTTCTCAAACAGTTGTCTATAGTTTTGTACCTTATTAAGGCATTCTTATTTGCTGGCATAGTTCTTTCATTTTAAGCGTAAAAAAATGGTTGGATTTCATCCAGCTTTTTCTCGCCATGTCAGAGCTGAAGCCAAGAATTTGGCTAAAAAGAAAAAGTTGGATTCTCCCGGCAAGGAAACTCCAACTCTTTCGTATTATCTTTATTCTCTGTGGGGTACGCTGCTACGATGCCCGATAGAAATAACTATGCGAATAATGATGTGGGAATCCTATACCGGCTGTATCTGATGTACTTGATGTATGTACATAACTATTCCGCTCAAAGCGTCGATAGCTCTGAACGAATGATTGTGATGTTATGTGCATATTTAAATTCATTTCCGTATAGGATTTTTATTGTATTTTACTTCTAAATTCTTTTAACGGGTGCAAAGATACAAAATTAGTGCGAAATCTTTTTGCGTAGCAGCAAAAAAATGGTATAAACATGCGTATTTTAACCTAAATGAGCTGTTCTTATAGTGATAATCGGCTGATTTTCCCTGATAATGCTTCGCCCCACGCCATGAAGGATGCTACTGGAGTTCCACCTAATAGACTTTGCATTTATGTCAGCAGAGCATGACGTAAGTGCAAAGTCCCTCAGTCGGAAGGTGCCCACGAAACGACATCCGGTAGCTTACAAACTGAGTAGGTGGGACGCAAGCGATTCCCACTTAATCAGTTTGCCACTACTGCATGTCCATTCGTCGAGAAGGGCACTGGCTCACAGCATCAACCTTCATTTTCCCTCCCTTCCACCTTATTATAATATTCTGGTCTTCCTCTTATAAAATGTATTCATGTGGACGTGAATACATATATACATGGATAGGTGTGTACGTGTACACATGAATACACCTTAAACCCTCATACCATGATGAGTAGCAGGTCTTTATAGATTTACATTTTTATAAACAATATGATAATGCTTCGCCCCACGCCATGAAGGATGCTACTGGAGTTCCACCTGATAGACTTTGCAGTTATGTCAGCAGAGCATGACGTAAGTGCAAAGCCCCTCAGTCGGAAGGTGCCCACGAAACGACATCCGGTAGCTTACAAACTGAGTAGGTGGGACGCAAGCGATTCCCACTTAATCAGTTTGACACTACTGCATGTCCATTCGTCGAGAAGGGCCCTGGCTCACAGCATCGTCCTTCATTTTCCCTCCCTTCCACCTTATTATAATGTAATGCATTTCGTTTTTATAGGCATTCTGTCATTTCTCCTTCTAAAATGTATTCATGTGGACGTGAATACATATATACATGGATAGGTGTGTACGTGTACACATGAATACACCTTGAAACTCATACCATGATGAGTAGCAGACCTTTATATATTTGCATTTTTATAAACAAGATGATAATGCTTCGCTCCACACCATGAAGGACGCTACTGGAGTTCCACCTGATAGACTTTGCATTTATGTCAGCAGAGCGTGACGTAAGTGCAAAGCCCCTCAGTCGGAAGGTGCCCACGAAACGACATACGGTTGCTTACAAACTGAGTAGGTGGGACGCAAGCGATTCCCACTTAATCAGTTTGACACTACTGCATGTCCATTCGTCGAGGAGGGCACTGGCTCACAGCATCAACCTTCATTTTCCCTCCCTTCCACCTTATTATAATATCCTGGTCTTCCTCTTTATAAGCATTCTGTCTTTCCTTATAAATCTTTCGGTTTTTCTTCTTTATAATCTTCGCCCACGCCATAGTCCAGTAAGCATGAACAGTTAGCCAGGGTGTTGTTCTTTCGCAGGCCGATTTTATCGACTTACGAAGGAGCAACACGCTGGCTTTTAAAACTGTTGATACTTGCTTGGACTATTCCCACCCGGCTTTTTATCCCTGCAGTCATTCCCTGTTATATTTTTTCTTCTTACTGAAGCCAGAAGTCTTTGATTCCGTATCGTCTTTGGGATTTCGGGATTCTTTTTCTGCAAAGTTATCGCGTATCTGGCAAATAGCAAGTCGTGATTCGGTAACAATCTTCCTTTTCCTTGAAAAGAGTATTCTTCCCATCAGACTTGCCTTATTGCCTTATACGCACTTTGAAAAGCAGAAAAAGCTTCCCGATCCCAAGTCCGAAAGGACTTAACGAAAGGGAGAAAATAAATTTAGAGACTATGGCAAAAGATTTCAACAACCGCCTGATTACTCCAGAATTGGAGAAGGCAATGCAGGACTATCCGCTCTATTCCCAGGATAGCAAGAAGAAGGATGCAGTTTGCATCGCAGTGTTTTTCATCGGCAATGCTCGCTGGTACATTCTTGAAGGACAGCGAGAGAATGATGATTTTGTGCTCTTTGGCATCGTTGTAGGTCTGGCTGAGACTGAATACAGCTACATTTCTGCCAATGAAATGGCAAGTGTGGAACTGGACGCAACCAAGTTCGGACTCGGCATAGTCAGAGTGGAGCAGAGAAAGCCATTCCAACCATGTCAGCTTTCTGAAATCATCGACAGAGAGTTGCAGTCTTTCCTCAGCAGACTTTACGATTGAAAACATTTTTCATGGTGGGTAGTGGCTGATGGCTGCTACCTGCCAAGTAACAACACTTAAAGCAATGAACATGGTACAGGTTTACATCAAGGGGCAGGAGGATAAGGAGTTGAGCAGCTTTTTGCGCTATTATCCGGTACGTATCAAGAACATCGGTATGGATGCTTTCTTCGACCGCCAGGTTATCTATGATTTCAAGGATGGTCGAAACCATGCTGATGTGGCGAAGTGCGTGGCAAAGATGCTTGTCAAGAAGTTTGGTCGCAAGGTTCGCAGCGTTGTCTTCTCTTGCGTTCCTGCAAGCAGCCAGGAGCGTAACGAGGCACGCAACAAGAATTTTTCTGAACTTGTCTGCAAGTTTTCAGGAGCAATCAACGGCTTTTCCCATGTCAAGGTTGTTGGCGAACGTACCGCAGTTCATGGCACAAAGGTCAAGAAGGAAGAGCGAGCAAAGCGCTTGAAGGAAAAGAATAATATTGAGGTGGATGCGAACTTCTTTAAAAACAAGATAGTCTGCATTTGGGACGATGTGGTCACTACCGGCACTTCTTTCTGTGCCTACACCGCACAATTGGAACAAGTAGGGGCGCACGTAACAAACGGTATTTTCCTTGGCAAAACATCATATAAATATGTACAGCAATGAAAAGAAAGAATATGACAAAGTTTGACAAGGCTGTTTCGGCAGCCTTTACAGGTCATCGCTTTTACAACTTCTCACAGCAGGAGGTCATAAGAGAGCGATTGACCAAAGCCATCCTCGAAGCTTACGAGCATGGCATCAGCAATTTTATTTCGGGATTCGCCATCGGTATTGACTTGATGGCAGCCCAGATTGTGCAGTCGCTGAAACCTTCCTGCCCAGGAATGACGCTTACCGCAGCCATTCCTTTCAGAGGTCAGGCTGATAGGTTCAAGTCCGGTGATAGGGTGGTTTATGATGGATTGATGGCTTCAGCAGATGAGGTGATCATCCTTTCAGAATACTATTACAACCGATGTTTTCTTGACCGAGACGAGTTCATGGTTGAGAATGCGTCCCTTCTCATAGCCTTCTATGATGGGAGAGAGAAGGGTGGAACCTACTACACTTTCAAGAAAGCCAACTGTTTGGGCATTCCTGTGGTAAATGTATATTGAATAACTCGCTAAATATCAAGCTTATGAATGAATTTGTTGACATCATCGTTATCTACATTGTTCTCCGTGCCATCCTCGCCTTCCTGGGCGCATGGTGGCATGGAGACGGACGCAACGATTTCAGACGAGACCGATAAAAGGATTGGTCTCAATAGTTTTGTGTACTGTTTCTCAATGACCTATACGAGCATCATTGCTACAGAAAGTATTGTGACAATCTGGATGAATCTTCGGAAGGCTTTTTCTGGGAAGAGTTTTACCAGACGGATTCCGAGCAAGGCTCCGATTCCAATTACCGGTAGCATCAGGAGGTTCAGTGAGAGCGAGCCCCAGGTGATATTGTCCCAGGCAAAGATTTGGAAAGGAACTTTCAGCAGATTGACAACGAGGAAGAACCAGGCGTTAATGCCGATGTATTCCATCTTCTCCTTGCGCATCGAGAGCAGATAGACTGACATTACCGGTCCGGCAGCATTGCCAATCATCGTGGTGAAACCGCCGAGCAGACCGAAGAGGGCAGAATACCACCATTTATGCATCCATCTGTTTTCCTTGCCGAATATTTCGCTCCAAATCATCACCGCCATCGCCAGGGCGAGCGTCCAACCCATCAGTTGGCGGAATCCCTGTGCCGGGACGAGCTTGTCAACAAAAAGTGCTACGAGAAAGCCTAATAAGGCTGTTGGCAAGAGCTTTGCTACTACTTTCCAGTCGGCTATGCGCTTGTAGTAAGCCACAGCCATGATGTCGGCCATGCAGAGCATCGGCAGGATAACGCCTGTTGATTCCTTGGCTCCAAAAGCCATTGCCATGTAGGGCACGATAAGGAGCATCATTCCCTGCACACCGGTTTTCGACATTCCTATGCACAATGCAGCCAGTGCCAGGATTGACCATTGAAATACGGATAAAGTTTCTAACATTTTCTCTCTTCTTTTAATTTGTTTCTATTCTATTTTTATTTGTGGGTGCAAAATTACGGCTAATCTCGCACAATATTATCCATTATATTTGCGTTATCATAGTGGATATTTGCACAAACGCAGATAAATGGAGATTATGCCTATATTAGAACGAAAGATTGCGCACAAAATGACAACCTTGTGCAGCCATATTACTTATCCGGAGTTCGTTCTGCCCCTGCATAAGCATGCGGAGTATGAACTCATGATTTTCACCCACGGCAGCGGAAAGCAGTTCGTGGGCGAGGGTGTTGCGCCTTATGCTGAAGGCGATGTGGCATTGATTGGAAGCAATGTTCCGCATCTTCATCTTTGTAAAAGCCGGATGAAGAGTGGGGAGAATGCTGGGAAAGAAGAACTTAAACCAGGGCTTGAAACAGAACTTGAAGATAGGCTCTATAGTAGTGGCGAAGCCATCCAGTTCAGTCCCGATCTGTTTCCTTCGTCTCTTTTGAATCTACCCGATTACGCCCATATTTCAGAGCTTCTTTCAAAGAGCCAGTATGGAATACGGTTCTATGATGAGGGTTTGTATGATGAACTCTTAGAGATGATGAAGGCTTTCGATTCATCCACCCACACCTCACGGCTTATCATCCTGCTCCAGATTCTCGACCGTCTGCATCATTGCAAGGAAACGCAACTCTTGTCATCAACAGCTTATAACAATGCCAACAGACAACCCGAGTTGGAGGAGCCTGTCGGCAGAATCTACACCTATTTATATAATAACTTCCGTGAGAAGGTGGTGCTGAAGGATGTTGCCGATTTTGTAGGTCAGAATCCGACTTCGCTTTGCCGCTATTTCAAGAAATCCACCGATAAGAGCATCTTCCAGGTATTGGCAGAAATCCGTATCGAATACGCCTGCAAGCTGCTTGCCAATTCTGATTTGACCATCACAGAAGTGGCTTTCAGTTCCGGCTACAATACGCCGACTCTCTTCTTCGAGCAGTTTCAGAAGATCATCCATCTTACTCCTGCAGAATATCGCAGGGAAATCAATGGGGCTGCCAAATAGAGCAGATTAGCTGTTGAACATCTGCAAAATCTAAAGACTTTGCAAAGATACACGATGATATTGCAAACATACAGAACTTTGTTAAGCGGAAAAGTCAGTAACTTTGCACCGTCAAAAGAATAGTTGAAATTTAAAAGATTAGTTTAATTATGGAAAAGGAAATATTATTGAATAATGGAGTGAAGATTCCTACACCGGGCTTCGGAACGTTTCTTACTCCTGATGGAGCAACCTGCGTTGAAGCTGTGAAGGCTGCCATCGCTGCAGGCTACACCCACATCGACACCGCTGCTATCTATAAAAATGAGAAGAGCGTGGGCGAGGGAATCAAGGAAAGTGGAATCAAGCGTGAGAATCTCTTCGTTACCAGCAAGGTTTGGAACACGGAGCGTGGCTACGACAAGACCTTGAAGGCGTTTGACAAGACTTTGAGCGATTTGCAGCTTGATTATCTCGACCTCTATCTCATTCATTGGCCAGCCAACGAATTTCAGTTTGGTAAGGATGCTAATCAGCTGAATGTAGATACTTGGAAAGCGATGGAGCGTCTGCATGAAGAGGGCTTGATTTGCAGCATCGGTCTTTCCAACTTCATGCAGCATCATGCAGAGCCAGTAATGGCGAAGGCAAACATCTGTCCGATGGTTGACCAGATAGAGTATCATCCTGGATTCACCCAGAAGGAGTGCGTGGAGTTCTGCCAGAAGAACAACATTCTCGTGGAAGCATGGAGCCCATTGGGAAGAGGCAATGTCTTGGACAATCTTCTCTTGAAGTCGATTGCTTCTAACCATGGCAAGAGCGTGGCTCAGGTAGTTATCCGCTGGGTGATGCAGACAGGCGTGCTGCCACTGGTAAAGTCGGTTACTCCAAGCCGAATCAAGGAAAACTTCGATGTCTTCGACTTTGAACTCTCTCAGCAGGAAATGCTTGAAATCGCATCGCTGAAGGCTGACAGAATCGGTTCTGATCCAGATACTTGTGATTTCTAAAATAGCAAAACCGACTGATTATAGTGTCAGTCGGTTTTACCTATTCTTGCTTGTAAAGGGGCTATATTGATTTGGAATACAAATGTTAGCTTCTTACAATCCAACCTTCAACCCCCTTTGTTTGAAGTTGAATTCATCGAAGACGTCACCTGCTTCCACTTCCACTTTCATAAAGCGGTTAGCATCCAGTGTTGTAGGCTGAATGGTTACAGTCAATATATTTCCTTCACTTTTAGCAGTCAGCCAATCTGTGGTAATGGATGCATCCTTGTTGTCATCATAGTTGGGAGAAAATCTCTTTACTTCACCTCCAGCTTCTTTTTCTGTAGCCGACACTACCCAAAAAGAACTATAGTTTGTGCAATATAATATCTCCGAGTGCTCGCTGCTTGCGTTAAAATGTCAAGACCGACACACCTAAAATCTTGCATCAACGTGCTCTAAGTCACAAATTATATTTATCTTTGGGTGAAATTTTACCCCCAAAATATGCGCCTATGAAAGCAGTATGCGGTCTTGACGTGCACAAAGATAACGTTTATCTTTGTATTTTGAATGAGTTTGGAGAACTTATTGAAAAAGTTCTCGGAGTTTTAACTTTTCAGTTGGAAGATATGCGTGATGAAGGCTATCAGCCCATCGTGGAGCTACAGATCTATAATCTCTCCATCTTCGGGAATATGAATGCGGTCTGCCTTGCCGCACTTCAAGACTTCTTCTCTCATGGCAGCACGGGTGACTTGATTGTGGTTGACACCTTCAAGATGGGTTGCCACGAAGGTTGCCCAAGGAGCATAGTCCATTGACTTTATAACATCAGGAATGTGCATGATGACATGTCCGCCTATATAGAATTTGTTTCCTCCAGCGTTCACGATAATAACCTGTGGATGCCAGCGGTCTATGTTTCGGCGTACTCCGCTGTACCAGATGGTGTCACCTGCCAGATAGCAGACCGGTTCTGCCTCATGACGCAGCACATAGCCGCAGGTGTGACCTGCCAAGGGGAGCATCCACCAGTGACCGTGACGGCTTTCTGTCTTTGACAGACGGATGTCGCCGAAACGTGAGTCTTCGCCAATGATTTCCACGTTGGTAAATCCATGACTCTTAACAGTATTCCTATCTTGCTCGTCTTGCACAAAGATGTGAACCTTCTTGTTCAGCAGCTTGTAGGCGGTATTGTCGATGTGGTCAAGGTGCAGATGGGTAAGTAGCACGCAGTCTATGTTGTTGACAATTTCTTCTGCCTTCATGGGCAGGTCGTGTAGCGGGTTTCTCAACTCCTGATGGTGAGAGAACGGAAAAGGGGCAAACGACCCTTTCTCGCCGAGCACGGGGTCAACGAGAAATCGCTTTCCCGCATACTCGATAATGATGGTGGCATTTCTAATCTGTTGAATCTTCATAATCTTAATGTTTTATTTCTAACTATGGTGCAAAGGTAGCCTGAAATGTTAAATTTATCTATACCATTTCATTCTCCAGTTGTGCCATTTTGATAAATCATCGAAAAAATGTACCTTTGCATAAAAAATAACTGATTAAGATTATGGCAAAGCAAAGACAGCGTCTGGTAGAAGTGCCATTCAGCAAGACGGACTGTGGCGTAGATTTCTACATCAACACAGCTTATGGCGGCGAGTGCCCTTGGGTGCTAACGGAGCATGAAGTGTTCAAGACCGACTTCTTCGAAATATTTTTCATCAAGAAAGCCAATGGCTACGTGCTGATAGACTACAGGAAGATAAACCTGAAAGACGGCATGGTGCTTATTGTGAAGCCTCACCAGCAGCAGGAATGGCACATCGATGAGGAGGCTCTCGACTACGAGTTTTTGATATTTCGCGAGGATTTTATGCGAACGTTTATTGCCGACAAATTCTTTGTCTATCGTCTGCAATACTGCCAGCAGACCGAAATACCGCCCTATTTGATGTGTTCGGGAAATGAATGCGAAGAATATCAGCGGCTGCTCAAGAAAATACGGACAGAACTTCGGCAGCCGCAAGCCGACAGCTACAACATTATCGTCAGTGTGCTCTACTATCTGTTGGCAATTATGAATCGCCATTATGCCCTTGAGTATCAATTGCCTCTGGCTGCTCCTAAGAATTATTATGCCTTTCAGTTTGTGGAATTGATGGAAACCCACATCCGGAAGTTGCAGCGTGTGCAGGACTACGCCTCGCTACTCAAGATTAGCCGCATCACCCTGAACCATAGCGTGATGGCGCAGTATGGAGTATCGGCTACCTATCTGCTGAAACAGCGACTGTTGGCAGAAATCAAAAATGAACTTCTATTCACCAGCAAGTCTATAAGTGAGATAGCCTATGCTTTCAACTTCTCCGAACCACCCCACCTGATGCGTTTTTTCAAGCAGCAGACGGGCAAGACATGTAGAGAATTCCAAGATGACTATAAGAATGGTGTGTATGAATGAGAATGATTTATCATTTTGGCATTTTTGGCGTTCAGAAAAGAGCGTGGGCATTGCTTGTCGGATGAGTCACAATTAATTCTTTTCTCAAAATGGTAGAGAAGAAATTGTATATGGTATAATGTGTCTTTGTTTTATGCACTACCTTTGCACCGTAATCAAAACAAATAGAAATATGACAGAAATACTTATTGAAGCGAAAAAGTCAGTAACTTTGCACCGTCAAAAGAATAGTTTAAATTTAAAAGATTAGTTTAATTATGGAAAAGGAAATATTATTGAATAATGAAGTGAAGATTCCTACACCGGGCTTCGGAACGTTTCTCACTCCTGATGGAGCAACCTGCGTTGAAGCTGTGAAAGCTGCCATCGCTGCCGGCTACACCCACATCGACACCGCTGCTATCTATAAAAATGAGAAGAGCGTGGGCGAGGGAATCAAGGAAAGTGGAATCAAGCGTGAGAATCTCTTTGTTACCAGCAAGGTTTGGAACACGGAGCGTGGTTACGACAAGACCTTGAAGGCGTTCGATAAGACTTTGAGCGATTTAGGGCTTGATTATCTCGACCTCTATCTCATTCACTGGCCAGCCAACGAGTTGCAGTTTGGCAAGGATGCAAATCAGCTGAATGCAGATACTTGGAAAGCGATGGAGCGTCTGCATGAAGAGGGCTTGATTCGCAGCATCGGTCTTTCCAACTTCATGCAGCATCATGCAGAGCCAGTAATGGCGAAGGCAAACATCTGTCCGATGGTTGACCAGATAGAGTATCATCCTGGATTCACCCAGAAGGAGTGCGTGGAGTTCTGCCAGAAGAACAACATTCTCGTGGAAGCATGGAGCCCATTGGGAAGAGGCAATGTCTTGGACAATCCTCTCTTGAAGTCGATTGCTTCTAACTATGGCAAGAGCGTGGCCCAGGTAGTCATCCGCTGGGTGATGCAGACAGGCGTGCTGCCACTGGTGAAGTCGGTTACTCCAAGCCGAATCAAGGAAAACTTCGATGTATTCGACTTTGAACTCTCTCAGCAGGAAATGCTTGAAATCGCATCGCTGAAAACTGACAGAATTGGTTCAGACCCAGATACATGTGACTTCTAATACTGTATAGTTTTGGAGTGAAATGCTCCCAAAAACATATAAGATGAAAATGTAAAAAGTTACGGAGATAATTCATATTCTCCGTAACTTCTTACATTAAGCCTCCATTTTTGAAGTTATTGGGTTTCCCTCAGTTCTTCTATGAGGTTTTCAAGAATATAATCATCACTCATAAGCTGTAAACCATATTTCGGGTCAGACAGTTGCTGGTACACCTTAGTAGTGTAAAACAAGTTGAGTGCCCTTTCTGCATCAATATGCAGAGTTTCTGCCAGCATCATTATTATTCGGCTTTGTTTGCGCCATAATACAGAATCCCTCATAGTCAATCCTCCTTTTCTATTTGTTCTGACGAAATAAACGACAGATAGTTGTCAACAATCTCTTGGTTCAATATGCAGAGTTGATGATTTACAGCCTTGTATTTCAATTGTCCTAGGGCTTGCTCGGCTGTAATGACATTGTTCTCGTAGTCTTCTACTGTATCAATGACATTATCGTTGGCAACACCACCTTCCACGATGTCATACATGGTTTGCTTTGTACCTCCTTTGCGGCAATCTACAACATATTCCAGCCATTCAAGGTTGTAACTGTCGAAGATTTTAATGCGATAATCCTTATTCTTTACTGCGTCATAATCAAATGAATATATAGATAAAGTCGGTAGGGCGTTGCGTCCTTTTCTTTCAGCAATAGTTTTTGCCCATGAGGAAGCCTGTTGGCGCAATTTGGTAAGGTAGAAACCTTGCCCAAAGTCCACCTTCTTTCTTCCTAATTTTACAAGTGGTTTTCCAACTTGTATATAAGAGCCATGATATAGTGTAATCATACTTCTTTCTCCCAGTTTAATAATGTTTCACTAATGTCGTCTGCCACCCAGTCAAGGCTTTGCGTATGCAGGTCTTCATACCGTTTAATCAGCCTACGATGAATCAGTCCCTGCTTCAGCAGGCGGTCGTGCATCTCCTTTCCGGAAATGCCCAGTTTCCGTGCTCCACTCTCTATTGCCATAACGGCGAAGTGAATATGTCTGTATGTATCGTTGTCTGTATATGCCATATTCTGTATTCCGTTAATTTTGTATTCATTATTGTTTCTTCATGCTCTAATCATTTGATAGATATGCGCCTGAATCTATGGTATAAGCCAAGTTAAACCCCATATTGGCACTATATATCTGCAAAAATACAAAAAATATTCAGAAAAGTGGTTTTATGAATGAATTTTGTTTGCAGGGCGAACTTGATTTAACCTTATTTATATGCTAGATAGGCATTGAGGGACAACTTGGGGGCATCTTGAATAACCAGAAATCCTTAATGACCTTAATGACCGTGACCTTAATGACCGGAAAACGCCCCTAAACATTTACTTGTTTTTCTGATGAAACTCCTTCCTTGTCTTAGCCATTACTTCTGTAGCCCTATCATGGGTCTCTATAAGCAATGGGCTTTTGTGATATTGCACAATCTTGACACCAACAGAGTTGTGCCTTTTCTTTTCCTCGATGCATTGGACAATCAAGTCCGGATTTGCCGACTTTGATGTTGGAGTCTTGTCAAAGTTCTGAATATAGGCAGCGTTGGTCAGGAAGAGAATGTCGGAACCTTCCGGGATTTCCTGCATTACCTTAACCATGAGGGTTAACATCATGCGGAACTCTGTAGTGTGAAGGTCGCTGATTACATCACGGCTGATGATATTGCCGTTATGCTCAATCACAACGGCAGCACCACCAGCTCGCTCTTTATGGCCATAATCACATGAACCACCTATCCAAACGTAATATGTAGATGTGTCTTGTGTCATAATTATTCTTTACTTACAGTTTCATTTGTAGATAATTTCCCAGGATGTTGCCAACACGCAATTGTCGGGCATAATCCATTAGTTTACTGATATTTCTTCCTGGTCTGGAAAGATAGTTATCGATGATTTCAGAACAGACGTCAATGCCCACCTTATTGCGGAACTTTACTGCATCGCATACGCATCGTTCTACATCATATACCTTTACCTTAAATCCATCTATGACTTTCTCCATCACGCCGATTTCAAGAATGTTGGAAGTATAGTGATGGAGCTCTATCTTTGGGAATGAAGGAACTTTTACTTTTCTATCCCTTTTGATGGCGACATGATAAGCCTGCGGCATGGATGTCGTAAGCTGATGGATATTCCAGGCAGACCAAAGGCAGAGAATGCCGTTTGGGACAATAGACTCAATATCAACCATACATGCTGACAATTGGTCTATGTTAGCATATACTCCTCGACAAACCTGAATCAGTTCACCTTGGCGAACGGCTTCTAGCATTTTGTAGTAAGCTGTTCGTCCTTGCACTTTGACGTTTGCTGATGATATGAATGAATTCTTTGTTTCCATAATTGTTCTCCTAATTTTGGTACAAAAGTACCACAAATATTTTTAATTGTGGTACTTTTGTACGGAAATCTTTTAAAATCCACCTAAATTTTAATACCTTTCAACAGTTTTATAGCTATTTTAGTACAAAAGTACCACAAATATTGCTAAGTGTGGTAGTTTTGTACAGGATATTAAAAAGGATCTTTCTCCAATGTATGGTTATTCGCCTTTTCCATATTTTTCCTTTTATTTTATCTTCAACGTCCGCAGATATTCCTTCTGCTCGGGAGTGATTCTGTAGCTCTCGATTGCCTTCTGGATTGTCTTGTTGTGCGTCCAGGGAGCAAGGCGGCGTTGCTCGATGTAGGGGATTGTTGCGTCCCATTGCTTGGCAAGGGCTGTGGCAAAGAACCAGGCTGCCATCATTTTTACGTAATACTCTTCGCTCATTATTGATGCTGGAATTTCAAGATATTCTGCCTTGAAGTCTTTATCCAGGTAATGAGACATAAGTGTCTCTATTCCAAAGCGGCAAGTATAAATGTGTGACGATTTACTCCAAGCCTTGATCTTCGCCAACAGTTCCTTCTTGTGTTTGGCAAACACCTTCGGCGACATGATGTCGCAAACCGCCCAGTTGTCCACGAATGGCAGGAATCTGTCTGTAAGACGAATGCATTCCTCGTAGTCCTTTACCTCGGAAATGAGGAGACCGTGAAGCATGTTCTCGTCGTAGTATTCGTGAGGAAGCTGATGAAGGAAATCTTTGCATTCTGACTCCTTTGTAAATTCTTTTGCGAACTTGCGGAGCACAGGCACACGAATGCCTATGAAACTTTCCATAGGCACTCCCGGTGTCAGCTTGGCCTGAAAAGCAGCATACTGCTTATCCTGCATGGCGAACAGTCTTTCTTGAAGTGAAGTCATAATTTCTTTGTTTTATATTGAACCTTAGTTAGAGCGATAGTTACTTATTCTGTAGGTTTCACCACAGCTCTCCACTCCATAAACTGCTTGGTTGTTTCTCCGCTATGATGGTCGAGGAAGAGACTGTGGGCGGTGTCGAGCGCAGCTATCTTCTGCATGTCTTCAGCATCAAGTTCGAAGTCGAAGAGATTCAGATTCTCCTGCATTCGTTCCTTATGAACGGTCTTCGGGATGATGATTACATCGCTCTGCAGCAGCCAGCGTAAGGCTACCTGTGCAGCAGTCTTTCCGTACTTCTCGCCAATCTGGGTGAGGGTGGGGTTGGTGAACAGTCCGTTCTGTCCTTCTGCCAACGGAGCCCATGCCATAAGCTTGGTGCCAATCTCATCCATGAATTTTCGGGTCTCATGCTGCTGGTTGAACACATGCGTCTCCATCTGGTTCACCATTGGTGCAATCTCCATGTTTGAAGCCAGGTCTATAAGGTGATCAGGGAAGAAGTTGCTCACTCCGATGGCACGAACCTTTCCTGCTTTGTAAGCTTTTTCCAAGTCGCGATAAGCACCGTAGCGGTCGCAGTAAGGCTGGTGGAGGAGCATCAGGTCGATGTGGTCGGTCTGCAGCTTGCGCAGACTCTCGTCGATGCTCTTCATGGTCTGTCCCTCGCCATAGTTGGAATGCCAGACCTTGGAAACGAGGAAAATCTCATCACGATTCACACCGCTTTTCTTCCATGCGTTGCCCACGGCTTCCTCGTTGAGATAAGCCTGTGCAGTATCTATCATCCGATAGCCCACGCTGAGAGCATCTACCACACAACGCTCACACTCATCAGGTTCCACCTGATAAACACCATAACCCAGTTGCGGCATTTCCACGCCATTGCTTAACTTTATCTTCTTCATAATCAATATGTTTTAAAGTTCATTTATTCCATTCTTCCATATTTCATTTCCACGCCTTCCTTATCATACTGCTTGCGCTTTCCGGTTGGAGGCTCAGTAAGCGTGATGCGAACAACAGCCGTGCGTGATAGGGAACGGGCGATGCTCTGGTCGAAAGCATCCATGTGTTGAGGAAGGAAACGCTCACAGATTAGTCTAAGACCATGAATCTTCTCTGCATCCTCGGTCACGATTTCTGCCTTGCCGAATGCAATGGCTGATTTGAATTGCAGGGTAAAACTGCCGTCCTTCGGACCAACCGTAGGCGCACAACGGGTTACGGCTGAAAGGCAGACCTCTGGATGAGCCTTGATTACCTCCAACTTCTTGCCTTCCAAGGCACCATGAAAATACCAGTTCACATCATCATCTGATGCGAGTGACAGGGGTAAACCATAAGGTTTGCCTTCTTCGTCAATAAAACTTACAGTTATATACGGAGCCTTGTGCATTACTTCCAAAGCCCACTCACTATCCATTGCTCTTGATTCTTTTCTCATTTTTATCCTATTAATTTTATGATCTGTTTATCCGAAGCATCAGGCAGGATTTCTTTCAGATGTTGGAAAATCCTCTGATAAGATTCTTGGGGAGTGCGATTGCATTGGCAAGTCTCCCTGCCATAGAGATCTTCGGGAGTATTGAGTAGCGACCATCCCCAGCCATATTCGTGATTGTGCTTGTCACGAGGGTAGATGAAATGCTCGGTCACGATGTAAGTCGCCATTTCCAGTCGGGTGAGATAACCGTCAAACTTGCTTCTCATTCCCTTACCCGTAAAACCGCAGGCAGCTCGAAGTTCCCTTGTAATGAGACTGCCCGATGATTGAAGCGTGCTGAGAATGGCTCCTTCTATCGAGTCATCATCTGGACGGGGGTATTTGCTTCTTCTGTAGTTGCAGAAGTCCGGCCACCATTCCAGACTGATGAATCCCGCTTTCTTGTTGAAGAACTTTCCGTACATACACGGCATTTCCTGCACAATTTCGCCCTTCCATTTCCACAATGGCCAATCCCAACCACCTTCTGGAAGTCTTACATAACCGCAATCCTCTGCCACGATGTCTTCGGCAGAGAAGCCTTCAATTCCACTATCAAGGAGAGGGAGGAAGCCGATTTTCTGAATCAGCTCCATCATGCCTGTTGCTGAGTATATTTCTGGAAAATTCATGTTCATCTATATTTACCTGTTGTACTTAAATACCTTGACCTTATATCTGTCTTCTTATGTATCTTGCCAGTCCGTAAACATATCTGCGGCAACCTGGGCGATAGTGGAGAAGGCGGTCGAACCACGCAAGATGCTTGTTGAATAGGCGAACCGTAACGCCTACATAGACCATGGCGAAGAGAGTGCCGATTCCCACAATTTCCCATTTCCATGAACCGAGAAGCAGGAAACAGAACACAACGGCTAAGACCACGAGCGTGATGTCCACCCGAATCTTGGCTTTAGGGAAAGGCCAGCCGGTCACCTTGTGGATGGCAATGGAAATGCCCTCGCCAGGCATGGTTACTGAGCCGCACTTCACCTCCATGGCGATTCCGAAACCGAGGATGGTGCAACCGGCAATCTGCACAAGAGCATTGACCAGAATGTTTTCTGAAATCATCCACTGTGTAAGCACCATGTTGAGGTCTATGAGCATTCCGAAGATAAAGCCGATAGCGAGCTGGAAGAGTTGCACCCACTCGAAGTTTCTTCTGAGAATCAGAATCTGCAGCACCACGAAGATTGCGTTCATCATGATGGTGTAGCCGCCGATAGTCCATCCTGGAATGTAGTCAAGCATCTTTCCTGCCGAAGCCATCACGTAAGGGATGGTGGAAATAACGCTTGAACCTAACAGACTCCGCACACATGCAGCGACTCCGAAAGTCATTACATAGAGCGATACGAGCAGCAGAATATGCTGCCATATAAAAGATATAACTTCTTCTTTTTTAATCATTATTTCTTCTTTATCGTTTCTTTAAATATTTTCCATTGCTTCTCAAATGACAAATCTTTTTCTGTCGAATCAAAGTAACTGATGTTGAGATTTTTCTCCCAAGGATTCCAGTTGCCGCAAATTCTGCCATCATGGGCGATAACAGGAAAGAAAATGCCATTATTAGTGTATGCAGACGGCATTTAATGTGGATGGATTACTAATTCCCGGCTTTTATAACCAATCAGATATTCATCAAAGGGAGCTATCAGATGAGTCTTTCCTCTTCTGAATCCACGTGTTCTACATGATTCATGCAGATAGAACCGATAGTTTTTCCATTTTTCAATCCTCAGTTCTGAACCAAGCAACTCAATGCCTCGTTGGCAATCAGAAGTGCTCAGTCCTGACCACCAGACATAATCTTCGAATGTGGCTGGCGAATGACTCTGAAAATATTTTCTTGCCAGAAGCATCAGCATTTCATCACGTTCCAGCCTGGCTGTTCGGGGAATCTTCTTCTCCGTGAGACTGTATGTTGCCTTTGTGGGAAGAAGATTGCCGCTGCAGAAAGTACCGTTCAATTCGTTAAAACGAATGTGGTAGGATAGGCGATGACTGTCCATAACGATGCCTCTTTCGAGCAAAGCGTCGTTCAGGTCTTTGCTTGTCACAGACTGCAACTCTTCGGTTTTTTGAACAAATATGTCGTGAATCTGATTGAGCTCAGAATCATCGATACTGATTTTGTTACTCTTCATCCATCCTTTTACAACGGAAGTTGCCTTAGGTGAAATCAGGTCCAGCATCCACCAATAGTCTTCATTTGAAACCAGTTGCCAAGTGCCACGCAGCAGGTGAAGACGGACAATCTCACCCTCATCGAATGCTTTTTTGAAAGCTGTAGAAGAAGGTTTGCGGGTACGCATCATCACTGCCCATCTTACCATCCGGTAATCCTGGGCTTGCATGGCCCCAAAATGAGACACCACCTTTTGGGGAGTATCAAATTGAGGGCAGATGAGTTGCTGTGAAAGCAGGCGTATTGCTATTGGATTCATTGTTTCTTACAAGCTATTTGTTATTAATTCATATGTAAATACGCCATCAGCGCAATCTGCATCAGCAGAATGGCAGGAATGCCGTATTTGAATTTCTTGTGCATCGTCTTATGGTGCCAGACTTTCATTCCCATCCATGCTCCGATGCTTCCTCCAAGTACAGCCAGCAACAAAAGCGTGGCTTCCGAAATGCGCCACTTGGCTTTCTTCGCCTTGTACTTGTCAATGCCGTACATGATGAATGCAACTGCATTGATGGCCAGGAGATAGTAGATGAGATAACTATGTAATGTGTTCATACTCTTCAACTGCGTTTTCTTATCTCTTTAAAATCCCAACTCCACATCCTTGCCGAATGGTGCGAGCGAAAGCCCGGCCATTTTAAAATGCTGTTTGCCCCAAGGAATGCCGACAATCGTGATACATAAGAGAAAGCCGAAGAACAGATGCATGAGGCAAGCCCACAATCCTCCGAAAATCAGCCAAAGTAAATTCAGTGGGATGCGAATGCAACCTGTTGGACTATTCGATTCTCTTACTGTAGAGCCAAAAGGGCATAGACAGAGCAGGCCAATCTTGAATGTCTGTATTGCAAATGGAATGCCGATGATGGTACATGCAAGAGCCAGACTTCCGGTGAAATAACCGATGGCAGCTTCGAGACCTCCGAAGAGCCACCAAAGTAAGTTTCCTATTATGCGCATAAGATTATTCTTTTATATTCTTGATAATTTCTTGCCATTCCTGATGCTCTTCCAGATGATTGGTCTTTACCAGTACGCTCTGGAAACCAAATCGCTTGCCAGCTTCGGCATTCTCTGCACGGTCATCGAAATAGAGAGTGGTGGCAGGATTCAATCCAGTCTGCTGTGTCATCTCTTCGTAGATTTCGATGGATGGCTTCTCCTTCCGCATGGCGTATGAGAGAAAAACTTCATCAAACAGCTCGTCTGTGGAATATCCCAGCTGATTCATCAGACTGATTGATTTCTGCCAAAGCGTGTCGTTGATGTTGCTGAGCAGATAGACCTTGTATCGCTTCCGTAGTTTGACCAATGCTTTCAGTCTTTCCACGGGCAGATTGCCACACAACTTTTCCAGGACTTTCTCAATATCCTCGGTTGTGGTTCCTTTGCGGCAAAGGCTCAGCATCTCTTTCAATGTTTCTGCTTCTGCTACCAGACCATTGATATATTGGTGCATCAGTCTCTTGATTTTGCGGACATGGATTAGCCGCTTGAACGTCGTAACGCCCAGGCTCTCCATGGCTTTTACAACAGAGGCATCATCAATGTTCACGATGACACCTCCATAATCAAAGACGAGTGTTTCTATCTGTTTCATGCTCATTTTCCTGTTGTTAGAATTTATCTATTTCCGTGAAACGATTAAAAGTTCTGCCGTCCCTTGTTACTTTCCCGAAGAACATCTTTTCCGGTCTTACCCAATAGGCTTGGTCTCCATAGAGAGCCTGATAAACCACCATGCGCTCCTGAGTCTCGGAGTCGAAGGCAGAATGGATGAATTTGTATTTGCCGCCCTTAAAGTGCTGGAAATATCTTTCTTCCTTTGCCGAAAACTCCATCAGCATTTTCTGGGCAAGGGGAGCGTACCAGGTCTTTACCTCCTGTTCAGTAGGCGTATGACCGCCAGGGAAATGGAAGGCTTGATTGTAATGCTGCAGGAAGAGAGGGGAGAAGTGAGCCAGGGTGTCCTGTTCACCAAAAAGTCCCCACACACGATTCTTATAATAGGGGTTGCAATGGTCAAACTGCACGGCTTCCAGTTCCGCAAACTCCTCTATCAGCCCCTCGTCAATCACCAGCCGCTGATTACCGTCCCTTCTCGGTGCCTTGTATTCATGCTCGCCGATTCGCTCCTTCAGAAACTCCGTCATCATGAAATACGGATTGCCGAGCAGGGCAGGAATGCCCACCACCGGAGCCAGCATCTGGGCGAGGAAAGAGCCGCAGCTGTTGCCCAGAAGCAAGTCGGGCTGTTCCCGGTCGATGATGGAGCGAATCTCCTTCAGTGCCTCCTTGGGGTGCAATGGGAGGTCGGGAGTCAGCACCACCACCGTCCCCTCAAACGCCTCTTTCAAGGCTCTCGCCATCGGACAGCTGCCCGTGGCGAAGAATCCGTGTAGGAATAATATCTTCTTCATGCTCTAATCTTCAATGTCTTGTTTACTTTGTGTCTCTTTTCTTGATTGGTCCGGAGTGGTTGCCTCTATTCAGCTTGATTCCGTGCTTGTTGAGAATGCGGAATACGGAACTTCGGCTTCTGAATCCGCTGGCTCTCCAGATTTCATCTATCGGATGTCCTGCAACATAGAGGTTCACCACAGTCTTCTCTCTGTCGAGCTTCTGCATCTTGCTGGCAGAAACAGGAGGGAGAGACACAATCATCTTCTCCTGCAGCTTGATTACATGCTCTGCAGATTTTCTGAGAGCAAGTACTTCGTCGGGCAGGGAACCCATCATTACCAATACGTCAGATGGCTTGGTTTCCGGAAACAGAATGTTGCTGGAGTCAATCCGGTCGTGGATGCTGATGATGCGAATAACCTTGACCCGGCAGAATTCCAGGAATATTGCCAGTTCACGACTGCCACGCAAGGCGTTGGAAAATTTCGGAATCACCAGTTCATCGCCTCTTTGCAATGCTGCCATCAGTTGTTTCCACAGCGGTCTGTGGCGTTCGTTATCATCACTTTCTTCGATGATTCTTACACAACCGAACTCGTTCATCCATTTGCGGTCTTCTTCCAGTTTGTCATACTGGGATGTAGCCATGATGTAGCCTACTTTTGCCATATCAAAATGTTTTATTGACTGATAACTTGATAGTTATGCGCCTTTTTACGGCAGGATAATACCTGCTCAGGCACGATTCTTCTGCAAAGATACAAATTATATTCAGAAATGGATTCATACTGTCTGGTTTTGTTGGGTCAGCAGACTTGATTTAACCTAATTTATAAATTAGGAGCACTCCTAAAAGAATCATACTGCAAAGAGTATGAAACATAAAATAACATAAAGTCTGATTGTAGTGTCGTTAATGTGGAATTTTATCTGTATCTTTGCACGCAAAATTTTCAATTACATGCCAATGGATAATAGGAATACAGTACAGTTGAACAGTTTTGTCGGTTGCCTCGGTAACTCCTCAGCAACAGGTCTCAAAAACCAAATGAAAGAAAGTAAAGCAAGTGAAAGAAAAACAACTCAGCAGAGTTTATTCTTTCACTTGCTTTTTTTATGTGCCTTACTCATGATCACCTCCTGCAGTGGAAGTCGTCAATATGATTTCAAGTCTTCTGAAGATGCCTTGAAACAGTACCAGGCTTTCTTTCAGACGATAAAAGGGCATTCAGACTCTGATTCAGAGCAGCTTGCAGGTTTCATCAACCAGTGGCACGAGTATGGAGACACCGTCTTGAACTACATCAGGAAGGATCCTTCGTTCTCTGCGCACAGTGGACTTTCCATGAAGTATGATCTGATTTCAGACTCCATCCGCACAGAACTGCTGGGGATGACTGGCAACTGTACTTTGAGCGATGTGGCTTATGTAAAGCTCCACACCTCTTTATATAAGGACAACAAGGAACTCGGCTCTTTGAAGGAAAATGCCACAAAGTTCTTCGCCACATTGGATAAATCGCCAGTCTATGACCTGGAAGTTCACAGAGCCTTGACCAACTACTCCAAGTTCCTGCTGAGCACTAAGTCGCAAGGAATCAAATCCAGGAAAGAACTCGTGGCGTTCCTGCATGAGGAAGACCGCCATTTCCGCACGTTCCTCGCCCATATCGACGAATGCTCATCCATCGGAATGACGGAAATCACCAACCATACGGCAGAAATCTGTTCTGCCATCTACAAATCCGCTTCCAGGAATAAGCTGCCAGCTTCTGAGACCCTCGTCCTCATGTCGATGCGAACAGACCGCCGTCTGATTCTCAACGCTCAGGTTTGTCGTGATGCTTTGAAGCGAGGAAAAATCAGAGATGCTATCCAAGCCAATGCCTATCTCTGGATGATATTGCAGCCCTATCTCTCGATGGATGCGCTGGCCATTGCCATGCTCACCCCGGAGCAGGCTCAGCTGATGACGGACATCGCCAAGGATTATCCTGCCATCATCACGAGACTTGAAGGCAAGCACCTTGTCAACAAGGAAGTGTCCAACAAGATTCCAGCCCAGCTGATGCGTCTTTACATATCAACCTTCTAATCTTTCATTATCATGTTACAGGAAGCTATCTACAAATTCAAGGCATCCGGCCCCATGCTGTTGCCAGAGCTGATTGACAATTATTGGATTGGCGAGATAAAGGCATACGAAGATTATGCCATTCTTCCCTACGAAGTGCATATCCCACAACCTATAGACAAGGTGATTGATATGTTCGAAATGAATGCCGACCTTGCCATTCTCTACCATCTGGAGCCATCAGTCCATACGGTGTTCGGACATGAATGCTGCGCCTACTGCTATCCGGTCACCGAAAGGATGTTCAAGATCAACTGCAAGACTTCCGCCGATGGACTCATCCACGAGTTGAATGTGACGATTTACAACTCCATCGAACTCATGTCGGCTGATCTTTTTGAAGACCTCCGGCTGCACGAGCGTCGCGGCACGTTCCGGGCTAAGCGAGAACACGTACAGATCATGAATGATTTCAACTGCGGTCTCTAGATGAACAACAAGACGTATTACCTGATTGCAGACATCATACAAAGATACAGAACATGGATAATAGTTAAAGATACGGAACAGCTGGTAGAGATGAGAATCCTGCAGGATGGGGTGTTGAAGACCCTGTTTTACAAGGGACTCTCGCTCCAGAGTTACAGAGATCATTACTCTTTCAGAAAGAAGCGAACCTGGAAAATCAATGAATACGACTTGAACCAGGGTCTGGCAGCTCTTTGTAGAAAAGATCCGAGTGCCAAGGGTAGAGTAGAGAAGGGCACTCTCACCCGGCGTGATGTCGAATACATTATAGAGAAAGCATCCTTCGGAATCATCAAACTTGAATTAAGCGATTATGAGTACTAAAAGAAAAGTATATACATTCTATATAATAGCCATCCTGGTAATGGTGCTTGTTCTGATGCTCTTTGATTTAAACATCATGGCCAAGGCGATTGTCGGACTGATGATAGTCTTCTGCATCTTCGTGATGCGAAGCATTCAGACGGCTTACCAACTTCCAGATGACATCGACCCTGATACGATGCAGCTGATAGAGCCTCATGGCAAATCGACTGCAGCCATGCCTACAGAGAAGTCAGACCACAATTCCAATGTGGATCTCTATCTCCGTCTTCTTATAGAAGCTGATGAAGAACTGGCAAAAGACCCTACCATAGACCAGATGTCGCCCAGTTACAACATCCAATTAAACAACAGAATAGCTGAGCGACTTGAATCACTCGACAAAGGTAATAACAAGTAAAAAAGAAAATTATGATACAGATATTAACCCTCATCCGGTTCGCTTTTCCCTTCCTCTTGCTGACAGCGTTCTTCTGTCTTTACAAGAAGGAATATGGATTCATGAAGCGGTTTATGTGGAAGATGCCCATGTTTCAGAGCGCAAGAAATCTCTATGCCTACCTGGTCGTGCTGATGCTTATCTTCATCAACTGGTGTTGCCATGTCACGGCTCCCAATCTCTCAGTAGTAGTGTCAACACTCCTGACTTTGGTGCTTCTGAATAGAAAAATCGCAGAAAGCACTTTCCATCTTTTGCATGAGAGAAAAAAACTGTGGTTCGCCACCTTGCTGCTCTCGATGGTTTGCTACGCCTTACCTTACATGAACAGCATGTCTCTGTTCCTCTTTACCGTCAGCGTGGCAGCAGTCTTCTATCCATCTGGAAAAGTGCTCAGCATGAAGAGCCATCCTGAGGCCATCAACAACCCGAAGGATCTGCTCGCGCTGATTATCAGAAATTACTATTAGGTGCCACTTACAACTGGCACAATACAATATCCACTTGCTCTACATTCCACATTCAAAAATGACTCAAATGACTCATCATCACAATCAACAGACACCAGAAGCAGACAGATGCAGAGGTGTTGACCGTTCGTTGCTGGAGTTTCTGAAGCCGAAAGCAGAGGAACGTTACAGCAAGCTGGAAGCCTACTGCGACCTGCTTTCGAAAGCATCCTCAGGAGCCTATCAGTCTCCTGGAACCGATGGAGCCCTCCAGCTGTTGCCCGGTCAGTTTGTTGCCACTATTTCCGAACTTGCCCGTCAGTGGCAATGGCAGCGTGCCACGGTTCGCCAGTTTATCTCCGGACTCACCAAACTTGGTCAGCTTTCCGTAGAGCCATACTCCAAGAGCTTCATCTTCTCAGTCAATCTGGAGCAACGTCTGTCTCTTCTTATCGAGAGTCCGGACGACATCCTCGACTTCTGCGCCATGCAGTTCATCCGCTTCATCAAAGGCAGATCCACCGCCGAGGATGTAGCCGATTCCTACAGCCGTTATTACGACTTGAAGATGAACATGGCCAAGCAGGAAGGATATGGCGGCATTCCTGAAAGGCGTGTAGTCAATCAGCAAGCCCAGGTGTTCGATTCACTGGCAGTTTCCATCCTCCGTTATCTCAATCAGGAGAAAGAACTGCCCGAGGAACTTTCCGATTCCGTGAGCCTGCTCTTCGGAAAAGACCATGTCTGGGACTGGCACAAAGTGATAGATTCTCTTGACATTCTGGCTAAAGCCATCAGTGGCAACACCAAGCCGAGTTATATGGACGAAGTGGCATCCCGATATTCGAAAGCGGAGATAGTACTCCTGGATTGCATCTTCGAGCACTACATCTCCGGCTCCGCATCCCACTACTATGTGAATCCCCCTCGTCCTCTTATTGAGGCCAGGGAGCCATCCGAAAAGGTAGCACCTGCGGAGTCTTCCGACGATTAAAAACAACAGTCATATTCCCCTTATTCCATGCGAGGCACGCTGATGGCGATCAGGACGCCCGTTAGCACATCGCTGAATGATTTCAAGCAACGTGAGGCAGCGTGCTTGCACCTGCCACTTTTTTTCAGTCTTGGGAAGCCTAATACCCCGACCTACTGAAGTAGTCGGGAGGGCTGACCAGATAAACAGCAAGCTGGGTCAGATTTCCTGGTGTTGCCAAGACTGAAAAAGGCTCCTGGAGTAAGGGCATTAGCAAAGAAATACGATATGGGAACATCATCAAAACAGGTCATGGACATCAAGGTCACCAAAGGTCTTGCTTCGGTAGGTAACGAGGAGTTGAGAGACTGGACGGAGAAGGGATGGAACCAGGCCATGCGTGAAGGCAACTATGACCGTAGCCGTGAGCATCTCAACTTCGAGATCCGTCCAGGTGGCATTGTCGCCCCGATAGACAAGAGCCGTCCGCTTATAAGGCGTATGGCAGAAAATCTCGCCTCACGTGGCATCAAAGACCCCAACGAAGGACTGGCAGAGCCACGTTTCCGAACCGTGGTGAATTTCATCTTTGGCGGTTCAACGGAACGCATGCGAGAGCTTGCCTTTGGCAATCAGAAGGTAGATTTTGAAAGCAAAGGTGGCAACGAGCATATCCAGCGAAAGCCCGAAATAGAAAAGTGGGCACAGGACATCTACCGCTTTGTGGCAGATAAATATGGAGAGGAAAACATCGTCTCCTTCATCGTCCACTGCGATGAGAAGAATCCGCACGTCCACTGTGCGCTTCTGCCGATAGACAAGGACAAGAAGTTCGCCTTCAAGAAAATCTTCCATGGTCAGAACCGCATAGATTACAAGAACTATCTTCTTGCCCTACACGACGAACTTGCCAAGGTCAATGAGAAATGGGGACTCACGAGAGGGGTGTCGATAGCAGAGACGGGAGCACGTCACCGTTCTACTGAAGAGTATCGACGATGGCTCGCCAACGAGTGCGTGACACTCGAAGCCCAGATGCTGAACACCCGGAAAGCCCTCGAAGATCTGAATGTGGAACTCTCCATCGCCCAGAAGAAACAGAAATCCTTCACCTCCATGATCGAGAATCTGAAGGCTGAAATTAACCGCCTCGAAGCTGAACTCAAACCGCTGAGAGCCTTGCAAGCCAACAGCGACAATATCAGTGCCGACATCGCCCGTAAGATTCAGAGCCTTGAACAGCAGAAGGCTTTGGTGGAAGATAAACTGGCAGACAAGGAGAAGAAACTTTCTGAGACCAACCAGTTGCTTGATACCCTCCGCAAGGACAAGGAAGAGATTGAGAAGCAGGCGAGTGAACTGGAAGACAAAGCCAACCAGTCTGAACTTTCCTGGGCTCACAACATGAGCTACCATCTCAACGGAGTGATGCTCGACACCATGGCACATGAGTTTGCCACTCGCTTCCCGAATCTCCCTGACAGCGTAAAACTCGACTTCGACGGCACGCTTCTCTGTCAGTTGGCAGAAGACGGAAACCATGTCGTCAAGGTAGCCTTGAACCTCGTGTGCGGTTTCGTGGATGATGCCACGACCATCGCACAGACGCATGGAGGTGGAGGCGGCAGCCCAGGCTCAGGATGGGGCAAGCGACCGGATGAAGACGATAGGGAGTGGGCAAGAAGATGCCTGGCAATGGCACGCAAGATGTGCGCTCCGTCCGTCGGAAGAAGAAAGAAGATGTAACACCATGCTCATTTGTTTACGCAAGTAATCAATCATCAAAGACAACAACATGAGAAAGAAAATATTATCAATAGCAATGATGTGCCTGGCTGTAATGACAGCTTCGGCGCAAACTGCCAGACAGAGTTCTGACAGTCTTTATATCCAGAAATCATACAGTCAGGAGCAGATGCTCATGCCTGTAAATCCTACATATCTCAAGCATGTAAGCGAAGCAGCCAACTGGGGTAGAAATTGGTTTATAGAAGCAAAGGGCGGAGCTTCAGCTTTTCTTGGGACGCCCATTGGTTGCGGTGACGTGTTCGACCGTGTCACTCCTCTCTTGCAGATAGGAGTCGGCAAATGGTTCACGCCCGCAATCGGTGGACGAATAGGATTTCAGGGACTCAGCTTCAAGAACGCAGAGTTCCAAACGATGAAGTATCAGTTTGTCCATGCAGACTTTCTGTACAACATCACGTCCGGCATCCGTCAGAACGAAAGCGGAATCCCTCTTTGGGATGTGATTCCCTTCGTAGGAGTCGGCATGATTCATAATTCCGACTGGATCAACAACTGTACCTGCCAGGGCGGTTCAAGTGGCAGTCATCCGTTTGCCTTCACCTATGGTGTGGAAGCCCGTTACCGCATCAGCGACCGGGTTCATCTTGTAGGAGAGGTGAGTGGAATGCTGACCGCCAGGAACTTTGACGGCATCGGAACTTCAACCAAGTTCGGCGACAACATGATTTCCGTATCAGCCGGTCTTTCCTTCACGATAGGCAAGACGGGATGGAAGAGAGTAGTGGATGCAACTCCTTACATCGAGCAGAATCTCGCCCTCCAGGACTACATAGCCTACATGAGGGATAGGAATGCTCATCTGGAAAAGCGACTTGCAGGAAATGATGATGGCAAGACCGTCTATCCGAAAAACAGCTACAGCGGTCTCAACTCCCTCCGTGCCCGACTCTCGATGAATGGCAACAGTAAGCAGGGTGCAATGGGCAGCGGTGATGGCAATATGGCTGGTCATGCTGATGGCTATCGCTCAGATTCCCTTTCATCTTCTGACCACCTGAAAGTAAGCATTGGTGTTCCGGTGTATTTCTTCTTCAAGCTCAACACTGATAAATTGGTTGACAAGTCTCAGCTCGTGAACCTCGATGACATTGCGAAGATGGCCAAGCAGGAAAATCTGAAGATTAAAATATCCGGTGCAGCCGATAGTGCTACCGGTACTCAGTCCGGCAACCAGGATTTAGGTAAGCGGCGTGCCAAGTTTATAGCCAAGGCTCTCATCAAGCGAGGTGTAGATAAGAGCCAGATTAAAGCCTACAACTTAGGCGGAATAGACAAATATGCGGCGAATGAGGCAAACCGCTTCACAACCGTTGTCTTGCTGAAATAGGCTGAAACGTGTATTCATGAATACGTGAATACATGTACACATATATACATAATATATACTGAATGTAGCTTTTGAGTAAAAGCACTAAAATTCTTCTCTCATACACCAAGGGGAGTTTGCTCGTGATGAGTAAACTCCCTAATTTTGTTTTAGGAAGATACGGAATTGTACTGGATGTCAGTAATTTATTCTTGGGTATCATTTGAGTATCATCTTCAGTATCAGCTTGGGTATCTTGGGTGCCACTTTGAGTGCCATTACATCATTTCTCTTTACCTCACCTTAACCTCACTTAACCTCACCTTTACCTCAATTTACCTCACCTTAACCTCACTTTATCTCATCTTAACCTCACTTTACTCCATCTTAACCTCACTTTACTCCATCTTAACCTCACTTTACTCCATCTTAACCTCACTTTGCAAGTGACACCTCTCCTTACCAAAATGAAATCTCATGAAATTATAATTTTTCATAAAAAGAACATTATATGATACTTTTCCTTGTTAAATCCAAAAATATTTCTTATCTTTGCACGAAAAGTACAATATAATACACTACTTGATATGAAAATTCAAGAAGTAATGAAATTGCAGCGTAAGGCCTTGGGGATTACCCAGCAAGACCTCGCAGACATGTCTGAGATAGCCATTTCAACCATCAAGAAAATAGAGAGCGGCAAAGGCAACCCATCCCTTTCGACGGTTGAAAAAATCATGGATATCCTTGGCATGGAGGTTAAATATGAGATTCGTCAAACAGTTTAAATATAGTAGGATATGAGAAAAGCTATCGTTTATTGTCACGACAAAGAGGCAGGACTCTTAGAGGAAGCTACTCCTGGCAGAGGTTATACCTTCACATACGACAAGCAGTATATGATGGATAAGACCCACGATCCTGTCTCACTTACCATGCCTTTCAGAGAAGAGCCTTATCAGTCTGATTATCTATTCCCGGTTTTTACCAATATGCTTCCAGAAGGAGCAAACAGAAAGATTGTCTGCAGAAGTTGGCGATTGGATGAGAAGGATTTCTTTGGACTTCTTCTGAAGATAGCAACCCATGATACGATAGGAGCAATAACTGTAAAAGAAGTAGAATCATGAAAGAATTAAATCATTGCCCATCCACCCTTGCAGATGGTTTTTCCACTTACTCTCCTACAGCTTGCAAAAAACTGTTTGATGGTCAGAAAGTGTCGCATTTGCTTGATTTTGAAATAGATGAAATCAGTAAGACATCAGAGACTATGATAGCCATGAGACGTATCTCTGTTTCTGGAGCTCAGGAGAAATTTCCTGCAGTGATAGAAAATGGAATCATCAGAATCTCGCAGACAGATGAACGCTCTCGCTATATACTGAAGCCAGCACCTTGGGACAACACGCTCTATACCAGGAAGCAGATTCCTGCCAATGAGCATCTTACCATGCAAATAGCTTCACAAGTATATGGTATCATTACTGCAGAAAACGGTCTTTGCTTTACCCCTCATGGAGATATGGTATATATTACCAAGAGATTTGACATAGCTAAGGATGGAAGCAAATATCACATGGAGGATTTCGCTTCTCTGGTTGGTAAGAATGAAGCCGAGCAAGGTACTTATTTCAAATATGATGGATGCTTCGAGGATATTGCCTGTGCAATAAAGCGATTTATTCCTGCCTGGATGATAGCCATGGAACGTTTCTTTAAGTTAGTTGTATTCAATTACATCTACGGCAATGGCGACGACCATCTGAAAAACTTCTCCATCATGAGAATTGGCGAGCATTACCAGCTTGCTCCCGCCTATGACCTGATGAACACCTGTCTCCATATCGAGGGCGATGATCTGGGGTTGAATGGAGGGCTTTCCTTGACTCTGGAGAAAAGTGATGTGTATGAGCGAACAGGACATCCATGCCGTCTGGACTTTGAGAGATTCGGAGAACTTATCGGTTTGAAGAAGAAGCGTATAGAAATGATTCTTGACTCTTTTTCTGTCTTGCCTGACGAAGCAGAACATTTGGTCAACAAGTCTTTTTTGACAGACAAGATGAAACGTACCTATTTACGAATAGTCAAAGAACGAATTCAGCGATTCAATCGTAAATCTGAATGAGAAATATTTTGGTTAGGAGAGGTGTCTATCCACGGACTATCTCCCCTGAGCCAAGAAAAGGTTTAGGTAGCCCAACTGACAATAGCGTCCGCAGTGCGGACGCTATTGAATTAAAACTATTATATGTTGGTCATATCTGTATAAAACGTGTTATTGGGTGACATCTTGGGTGACACCTTGAGGGACACCTTGGGGGACATCTTGAGGGACATTGAGTGACATTTTATAGATTCGGTTAGAGCGCATTCGTTTTTATTGCTGTTCTTACAATACTGCTTGAAAAGTAAATCCCCATATTTATTGCATCAAAAAAGACAGCCAACAAAGTGACTGTCTTTAATTGAATGGGATGAATTATCGTCCTCGATGGTAATGTTGCTCTTCTTCCTGAGCAACAACCTCTTCTTTTTCCATTTGCTTGGCAACTTCCTTTACGTCGTCCGTTGCATCTTCTGGGAGACCATAGCGGATGATGTTATCCTTGATTTCCTCTGCGCTTACCTTGCGCATCACATCGTATGTGCCTCCAACAGTCGGATTATATACCACAGCATAATGCTCATCCTCAACAAGGAGATCATCGCCACGGTATTTAGTTGGAGAGAGATTGATTTTGGAGAGGTCAGGAGCATCACCTTGGTCGTATTCCTTAGCCTCAGTAAGGAGTGCATCGTAGTTGCCGTCATTTTTGAACTTGTCGAGACGGTCTGTAGCATCGGTAGTCTGGAGATACGCCACTGAAGCGTAATACATCGTTGGAGCTATCTCTTGCTTCTGCTCAGCCTCTTGACTTTGCTCCTGGTCTATTTTCAGCTGCATGGCATCGATATGCTGGTTGATCATGTGAGAAGCTTTCTTCACATCGGTAAGCGTAGTCTTGATAAACTCAGGTGATTCTTTCAAACTGTCCAACCAGTTTTTCAGATAACTGGCACTGTCTTCCTTCAAGTGCTTGGTCATACCAAAACGCTGGGCCACCAGGGCGGCACTCAGTTCGGCAACTAGTTCCTCACGGGCATATTCTGCGCTTCCGAAAGATGCAGGCTTCAATCTGCCCAAATGGTTCTCTGACCCCGTAGAGTGAGCCATCTCATGTCCGAGATTGGTGTAGAAGGACTCTCCATCCTTGAACTGGCGTTTCTCAGGAATGACAATCTCATTCTTCGAAATGCTGTAGTAGGCATTGTCACCATAGACAGGCTTGATAGGACAGATCCATCCGTTTTCCTTGATCATCTTATCCATGGCAGGGAAAGAGAAGTCATCACCCTGATTCAAAGGTCGGTTCACTCCTGCAGCTGCCTCCAGCTTCTTATAGAGTTCCGGACGAGCCTCCTGCAAGTTGGTCTGCGCCACATTAAACACATTGTAAACCTGCAATTTAGGATATACGTTATACTCCTTGCGTCGCTCCTCGGACATCAGGCGGTAGTCATCGTATTTGATTTTCTCTCTTGTCTCCTTGTTCACAACGGTGAAAGTTGTGATGAAAACCGGGAAACTCTTTTCGCCTTTGAGGATTGTCACCTGAGGCAAAGCTTCTCCGTTGTTGTCCTTCACCTGCTGTCTTCTTCCTTGCTTGTCCTTATTGAAGTTCAGACCGGCCACTCTGTCGAAGGTGCAGAACACAGGCAACTTATAACCCTGCTTCTCACAGTGCATCATGAGCATCAGGGCATTCATGCCGTTATACTCACGCCCCGACAGGTTCTTTGGCCATGTCAGGGAACCTTCAGTGAACCAAGGCTTCTTCCAGTCGTTCTGTAAGGTATTGATTTTCTCAATCATCATCTCGGCAAACTTGTCCAAAGCCCGGTCTTCACTGCTACGGCCATCTGTATTATATTTCTTGTAATCAGCCATAATTATTCATTATTGGTTGGTGGATGCTGCTTTCTTATCCCATGGAGTAAGCTCGGTGATACGGCAAGTGAGGTCGAGGCGGTCGTTGTAGGCTCCCACCTGCAAATCACCCTTGGCATTGATGCCTGCCTTTGCCTGTACCCAGTCTGCCTTTGTGGTGTCGAACTGCATGAAACGAATCCAGGTGTAGGCATAGTTGTCACCGTCTTTCTCGCTGCTGTAGGCAGAGAATAGGGTATAAGGCTTGCCCTTCTTGTCGGTCTTCACATCAACCTGCTTACCGATAGTTCCTCTGAACTCGATGGTGCCGGTGATTGCGTCCTGGCTTCCTGCATTGAAGGTATTCACTCCCGAAGCCGAGAGATTGAGGTAAAGCGCATCGCCTTTCTTATGGAATTGGAGAACTCCTGTCACCTCGATACGGGAACCTACTGGATAGTTGACCAGTTCAGCCTGGTTGTCACCATCCTTGGCCACGCTGATTTCTACAGTCTTGTTGATACCGGTCTTGGCTTGAACCACTACGCTGATTCCAAAAGAGATAAACTGCTTACCTTCCTTGTTGGCACGCATCTGTGCCTGGCGACACACCGTGCCGCATACGGTTACATTACATTTAATCATAATAAACTTGGCTTATTGTTTTACTTCATTATTTGATTTGAACAGATTCCTGTCTGTCCTGCTGATTGTCAACGCCTTTCTGATAGTTCTGTGACATCTGCTGAGAAACTGTCGCTGCCTGGATGATAGAGGCAACACCTCTTCGCTTGTCTTCATCGCTCAGATTGGCATTGCCGAGCGTCTGCTGGAGCTTTGTCATTTCTGCCTGGGTCATTTCTCTTGTAAACTGGACGGTTCCGTTATCTACATGGAGATAAGGCTTTCCATCCTGAATGTTCACGGAACAGGCTTTATAAGAGGGAAGGAGCGAGGAGAGGTCGATGCTCTTGCTGACAACCGAGTCGGTCACTTTTTGCATTTTCTCTTCTTCGCTCTTGTTGTCTATCTGCAGGGCAAGTGCCATGAGAGAGGTGAACATGGTCATAGCCATCTCAATGACAGGGTCATCGCCTGGCATTTTCACTCCGCTGTCCTCTGATGACAGAAGCTTCTTCATCCAGTCTTCAGGACTTTGTGCCGTGTCAGTCACTTCGCCTTGTGAGGCAGGATTGCTAACCTTGTACTGAGCGGTGATGTCCTTGCCGTTGTGGAGAGTCTGCAACTGGATGTTTCCCTTTTGAGAGATTTCTGCAAGATATGCCGCTGGGTCTATATCCCGTGCCTTGCCATCCGCAGAGATGCTTTTCACCCCAAAATGCAGATGCTCACCAGTGGTTCTGGTTCCTGTATTGCCAGTCACGCCCAATCGCTGACCGGCATTTACAGAGTCGCCTATCTTGACGGCAATGCTGCTCAGGTGCATGTAGGTACATTGATACTTGCTGCCGTCATTTCTGTTGTATTCTACAGTTACAGACAGACCACCTGCAGTATTTGGATTGTTATTGACCTGAGTGACCTTGCCCTTGTCTTCCGTTGCCAGTACATTGTCATGCTTGGCTTGAATGTCGATGCCCTTGTGCATTTGCGTGTTGGCAGGATTGAGCGGATCTTTCCTCATTCCGAAGGGTGAGGTGACGAGCATAAACTCGTTTCTCTTCAAGGGATAGGAATACTTTTCGCTCTCAGTAGGCTTTGAAACACTCGTTTTCTGGCTGCTTTGTTCTCTTTGCTGACGAGGATTGGCTTCGGTACCGAAGGATTTGCCTTGCGATTTCATTTCCTTCATGACCATCTGGTCATACTTCTGCAGGTTGTTCTTCTCGATGATGCTTTGAAGACTTGAAGCGTACTTCTTGTTGGAGGCATAACCGGAGTTCTGCAGTCCGTTTGTCCATCCCTTGTAGTCATCGGGGGATAGCTTGAAGAGTGCGCTGTACCTCTTGTTTCCCTTCAGAAACTGGGAATGATGCTCATATGAGTCGCCAACAGAAGCGTATTGACAGAACTTCTCGTTGGGACGGTCGTCGGTATATACGAGGTACTTGCCTCCGTTCTGAACCCAACCGGAAGTTGCCTTGATACCGAAATGATTGTTTCCCTTTCGGGACAACTCGCTCTGTCCGCTTGCACTCTCGCAGATACCTTGTGCAAGGGTGACAGAAGCAGGTATGCCATATCGGCGCATCTGCTCCATGGCATACTCTGCATATTGTTCTACATATTCTTGATTCCTTGACATGATGATTACATATTATCTGTGTATTCCTGAAGAATTGTTCTGTTCCTGCTGAGGACTCTCTACCTTGGAGGGAGAAATTTCCTCAGTAGCACGTTTGGGGGCTTCCAACTGGTCGCAGATGGCAACCCGTTCTCCTGCACGGATGAGTTTCGGCAGATAGGTGTCGAGAGCATGATATGGGAAACCAGCCATGGACAGAGGCTTGCCGTCAGCATCCTTGGTATGGGAACTCTTGGTGAGTGTGATGCCCAGGATTTTTGAAGCTTTCTCTGCATCCTGGCTATAGGTCTCGTAGAAGTCTCCACAACGGAAAAGTAACACAGCATCAGGATGTTTACCTTTTAGCTCGTAGAATTGCTTTAACATCGGAGTCATTGCTACAACGGCAGCCTTTGTCTCAGCCTTCGTCTTCTCTTCCTTTGCCTTTTCTTCCTTCTGCTTCTGCTCTTTCTTTTCTGTAGTTTCCTCTTCCTGTTCCTCCGTAGCCTTGTCTTCCTCTTGCTGAACGGTGTTCTGCTTTACCTCATTGCTCTGGGCTTCCTGCTCCGATTTTTCAGTGCCTACAGCTACCGCATCGGTCCGGTCTTTGCGCAGTACATCGGCAAAAAGACTGGCAGCAAGGTGTTTCTTGTAATCCTGCATGTTCTCGGCGAGCCACATACGTTGCCACTGGGATGGTGAAATCTCACGAGGTTTGAGCTTTTCACCATTCACTGTAGGCATACAGAGGATGACACTCGGCTGATTGTCCGTCTCTTTGGTCTTGAAGATGTTGACACGTTGGATTTTGTCCACTTCTTCGGCAGGAACGTTGCTCTTGAAAAGGTCAACCTTTATTTCCGGCTTATTGGAAGCTTCCATGTAGTATTTCTGTGCCATGTCCTGACGCATAGTGTCTGAAAGCTCCTCGTCTCCTTGCTTTACTGTGGTGAAGAACAGGTTGACATCGGCCTTGTCTGGATATACGCTGAAAGCCTTTTCATTCTCAGGTTTCAGATAGAGAGCCCACTTGCCTTCATCGTCACGCAGCATCAGGATCTTGTCGAAGTCCACGGCTCCAGAGCGTTTCACTGCATCTGAGACATCAAGCAGGGTGATGGTCTCCAGGCTCCAGTTGTTGAGTCTGGCAACAGAGACTGCCTTGCCGTCAAAGAAACTGTCGTCAGGACGGTAGCCCATGGAACCATCAACATTGTAGAAGGTGACAGTTTCATATCCTTCCTTCTGTAGGGCATGCTCGATACGTCCTTTCTTCATGCCAGGGATGTCGTTATCCATACCTAAGGATGCACCTTCCGGAAGTACCACGTCAGCCATCTTACCCTCTGCGTCCTTTACGAGGACAAACTCCTTGGTGGACTTGTTGGGAAGGGTCTTGATCTCGTCAGCCACATAGTAGTGCTTTGGAAGGATGCTCTTGATGGCATCTGCCTGGTTTCTGGCAGTCTTGCTGTTCAATTCAACCTTTTCGCCACGTTCTGCCTTGTGGAGCATATCCACGGCATTGTTGACATCTCTCTCCAGTATATCAATGAGACATGGGTTCTCTTTCAGTTCTCTTGACCAATAATCGGTCATAGCCATGCTTTCCGGGGAGAGCTTGGCTGAGATTCCCAATTCCTGAAGCTTTACGGCTGTAGCAACCTCTGTGACCAGACGCTCCTGCTTCATGGCATCCTCTGCAGAGACCTTTCCGTTCTTCGTTACCATACCTTCACGAGCCAGTCGTTGCCCATGCCCAGTGGCTGTAACAAGTAGCGATACTGCATCACGGGCATAATCCTCATAGTGTTCGTATGAAGATGCCTTGGGCAGGAAGACAATGTCTTTCTTGCTGTCGTAATGTGCCACACCTGTAGAGTCACTGCGGATTTCGACCATGTTCTTACGTGCCTTCTCCAGAAGTTCTTCTACACTGTTGCGAATGGCTGTGGAGGCTGACTCTACATCCTTTCGGTCGTTCAACCTGCCATATTCCTGGACTGTTGCTTCAAAGGCGGTCTTGTCAACCATGGGTAGGGTAGTCTGCTCGATATTGAACAAGGCTCTTACTTCACGGCTTCTGATACCTTTGTAATCTGCTTGCTTGTCTGAAGGGAGAGCCTGGTAGTCTGCACGGCTGATTTTGTCCTCAGGGTTGTGCTTGTTGACATACTCGTTCCAGTTGTACCAGAGGAATGGTACTCCTTTCTCTTTTGATTGAACAGACTCGCCACGTTTCTTCGCTTCCGAAAAAAGCGTATATTGGTTGGTCTTGTAGCCGTTTTGAGCGGCGTGCATTCCTAAGATGATGGCATTGAAGGCTGATACCTGCAAATGCTTCTGGTAGAGTCCAGGAGCCTTGCGACCATTGTTGTCCAGCCAAATGCCATTATCTTCCTTGGCTTTCCCGAACGCCTTGGTGAACAGTTCCACCTGACGTTCTGCTGCCATCTTTTCTTGCTGATTCTTTTCTGTCATGGATATGATGTTTTTGTGATCATTGCTTATAGCCAAGAACACCAAGAACCTTGGTCTCGGCTATGGATTTGATTTCCCACTCTGTCACACTGCTGCTCATGTGCTGACGTAGCATGCGGTCTGCTTCCTTTGTCGAAGGAGCATTGACGTAGATGGTCTGTGGTGAGAACTTCTTTACGCCAGTGTCTTCATCCTCAGTGACAGGGGAGACGACGGTCTTGTACCAGTGGCTGCCTTCATTCTCGTCTTCTTTCAGAATCTCCGTGATAGGTTCACGTGAGATGGCCGTGATGTCGAAGTCTCTGGTACCGATAAGCTCTGTAGCAGCTTTGGTGGCACGTTTCTCTGTCTCGGTGAAGCTCTCGGCATCTACCAGGTATTCTTCACTGACTTTCTTATTCTTTCCGGTGTCAAGGGCTTTACCGTATTTGACACGGAATTTATACCAGTATCTTTTCATCTTTGTTCTATGTTATCTTTGAGCAAGTGGTCTCTCGATGACTGTCTGTCGTTCGCCAGCCTCGTATTTCTCGGATGCTATCTGTCGCATCTGGTCGTTCTTGGTCAATACCGCATTGACAAGGGTGTTGAGAGGCAGCGCTCCTTGACGGTAGGCATCCACAACTTTTTCTGGAAGGGCTATGGTGCAGGGCACTCTGTCAATGGTTGCAATCAGGCAGTTGGCTCTTATCTCCGGATTCTGGATGCGTGCATTCAGAGGCTCTTCGGGATAGATACGATAGTTGACTCTGCCACCAGCTTGTTGCGGATGATCCTGTGCCTTGAAGTTGTCCAAGGCTTCATGTCCTGCCTTATTGAGAAGATTCATGCCTCCCATGCCAATGAGCACCATTTTGAGAATCGGGTTCTTGACAAACATACCTGCAACAATGCTTGCAATAGGCATCATGTTGTCCTTGATATTGATGGACTTGATCTTACCGGTGAACATGCCGACGAGCATATCAGGAAGCATGGCCAATACATATCCAAGATTATGGCCTATGTCACTGATACCGTTGAGGCCGAATGATGTGAGAAGCCCTTGCCAACCGTTCATGTTAGTCTGTTCGGGCTGCGTGTTATTGGCTTCACCTTCAGATTGGTTCACTCCTTCTGTTGGTTTTGCCTGCTGTGCTCCTTCCTCAGATTGTGGCTTGTTCTGCGGTTTCTGCTCCGCTTGTTTCTTCTTTTCCTGCTGCGTTCGTCTGTATTCATCCTCCTTTCCCGGTGCAATGATCATGGGAACATCGGAACGGTCATTGAGTTTGTCACTAACATGGGTGACGAGCATGTCGCTTCCAATCCATGTGGCGGCAGTCTTCAAGCCACCTCCCAATCCTCCCATACAGGCAAGGTCGGTTACAGAGCCAAGGGCTATACCAGCGTTCTTTTCCCAGACCGATGGCTTATACCGCTTCTCTGCCTCCGAGTCAATCTTGTGCTCCAATGGCGATTTTGCGACTTCCTGCGGTAGGTAGAAGATGGTACTGGTGGCAGCCTTTCGCATGATGTAGTCGATGGATGATTTCGGTATTTTGTCCTTTATCATCTTGTCGATCATCTTCTGTTCCATGGAAGCATTGACCGTGATATGCTGTCGCTTCAACTCTTTCTTGACCATCGCAATATAGTCTTCCGTGGTTTTGGATGTCCATTTGCCTGTGTATTTGAGAGTGTCATTTTGCGCCTGCATGGATGCCATACCACCGTCAGGTCCAGCTGCTGCTGCCATCAGACCTGCAAACGAATTGGAGTTTGACCGCAACTCGTCTGCAAGCTTGTTCTGCAGGTCATTCCGAACTTTATTCATTATCGGTATGACCTTAGTATTGAATATCTTATCCTGTTTTGACTCTACCATAGCTTTATGTTTACAAGTTTAATTGGTTGAGGATTTGTTCCCTGGTCTGTTCGATGGCGTTGTGATAGACTTCCATCTGTTTCGGGAAATATTCTTCCAGCCATTCGTCCTTCTCGATGTTGTCGTTGATGAACTTGATGGCCAGATTTCTTTCTATCTCAATAGCTGCTTCGCCTTTCTCGCTGTTGTTGAACCAAGCCTTAGTCCACCATCTGATTCCCGATTTATCGGGATAGACGCTCACCAGGCGTGGAATGTCGAAGCTTTGAACATCGATGTCCAGTTCTGCCAGTGGGTCAACTATTCCGCTTGTCGCTATTGCCCGGTCTTGTGCTTTTTTTTTTCGATGGCGCTCATGCTCGACAGAAAGATCTGATGGCGCAAGGCGAGATAGTTGAGGAAATCTCCAATGAGGAGGTTCTGTACTCGCTCGGCTATTGGAATGCTTCTAGATCCCATTCCCAATGGATTCGCCATGGAAGGCAGAGTTTCATAGAAGTAATTCTTCATGGCCGACATGGTGAAGATGTTGCGAAGTGCAAGTTCTGTATGCTCTGGTAGGGCATAGATGCCTTGGCTCATGTCGCTCATGTAGTCGGGGAAGAAGCGCATCATGAGGTCTTCAATCTCCTTCTGGTCTTTGTCATACATGGTATGAACATCCATGTCAAGGGTAACGAACTGAGGTGCAGCACCTGGCTTGCCGTTCTGTTCCATCACTTTCAGATTGCTATAGATCATGGTGAGGAACTCCAGTGGATTGAGTTCTTCGCCCTTGTATTTGACTTCTACATGGAGGGACTTGGCACTGACGGCGATGACTTGCCCTGCCTTTACCTCTTTGCCGTAGTTGGCAAACACGTTGCTCAGGTGGGCATAGGTCACTTCATAGTCACCGTATCTGGTAATCTGGTAGATGCCATGAATGGCATCGTTGCCCAGACCTGTCACCTTGCCGGTAGCTACAGCAGACAGCAGATAGTTCCTGACCTTGAAGTCAACTCCATGATGGAAAAATGACTCTCCAGTGTGCGGATGCTTCTGTTTGCCGTAGCCCAGGGACATGGTCACTTCTCCGTTTCTTTCCTCGAATGGCATGCAATAGCCACTGTCGGAATGCAGTATCATTTCTTGTGTATAGTGCATTGTATAATACTTTATTATAGTGTTTGTTATCTTCGTCTGCTTACAGTATTGGTTTGTTCTACTTCTTGCTGCTTTTCTTCTTCCTTGTGGTTGCTTGCCTTACGGCCACTGTTGCCACCAAGTAGGCTGCTTAGATTGGCATTGTTGCCTATCATCATCATTCCGAGAACGGCTCCAGCTATCTTGCCTAACCATCCGAAGCGACCGAAGACGAGGAGGGCAGAGACCACAAGTCCTACAAGGCTGAGACCTGAAACGTTGCCTTTGCCGATGTTGCTGAAGAAGTTTCCGAACATGTCACCACCATGACCAGAGAACATGGCTCTAAGGAAGCCAGACATCCCGCTCCACTTGGAATCCACGCTGCTGATAGCCCCATTAACATTGTCAGAGAGTCCTGTAACAGAGTCTTTCAAGTCTTTCACGCCATCGCCAATCCCAGATACGGTGTCGCCAATCTTCTTGGTGGTGTCTTCTCCTATGACGGCATCGCTGACAATGCCAACAACGCTTTTGTCCGTGGTGAGCTTCTCCCAACCAATGTAACCGAGACTTCCTCCGACTACTGCGCTTTTAGTGGCAGTACCTACGCCTTTCAATGTCTGCTGAGGATGAAGCACAGCACTGCCCACAGTGTGTGCAGTTGCACTGGTCATCCTTCCTCCCAATCGGAGGGTTGATTTTAAAAATGAACCCCAACCCATAATGCTTTTTATTTCTAAATTATTGTACTATTGTTTGTTAACCGAATATATTGAACCTTTACTTCATTGTCTTGCATTCCTTCGCCATCGTTCTTTGCATCGCTGTACAATGGTAGGCTTGTCAACTTCACTCCTGGCTCCATAGTCTATTTCTGCCCATACGTCTGACAGTCTGGTATATTTCACTGCCCGTATCAACCGTTTGAGTTTCTGGTTCATCAGTTTGAGTTTCGGTCGTATGCCAAAGACTATCTCCAGTCGCTGCTTCTCTGTCATCTTGCTATTAGAGAGGCATACCTGCCTAACGTCATTGACTATCTCGACACTGCTCATGACAAGTTCCCGATAGAGCTTATTTCTATTTGCCGATAGAGCTACGGCCAGAGCATTGGTCGTCTGATGGCTGAGCTGGTGGCTGTAAGTGCCGAGCTGTCCAACGAGTCGGTCTATCTCATGATAGAAACCATAGATCTGAGCTGCATAGCTGATGATGCTGTTGAACCGGTCAAGATAGTTATTGAACTCCTTCTGTAGCTTGGTTGTACCTTCTACCTCTTCCTTGATCCATATATGGCCTGTAGAAACAAGTTGCATCATCTGTTCCTGCTGCTTCAACTCTTTCTTGGCTTTGTCGGTATATTGGAATATCATACCTGCCAGGACAGGGTCATTGCCCTGGGCACGGAGAAAACTCCCATCCTGCCCATCAAAGGGAAGAATGAGAGAAAAGAGAAGTAATATGAGAGCATAGAGACGTTTCATAAATGTTATCCTCAAATAATCTTTCTTATGGTGTTACAACTCTGGCGCATCTGCGCCATCTGCCAAGGGCTTGACTGGCTATTTCGGCATTGCTCCGGTCGAGCATTCCTGCCGTGACATTGTTCCAGACATCGGCCATGGTGTAGTATCTGATGCTTAGACATAGCCTTGACAGCTTCTTGTTGAACTGTGCCAGACGGTCGTTCAGTTCCCAGAGGGTTTTGCTTCGTTCTGCACCAGTGAGCATATTCTCATTGCCACCTTTGGCTATGGCATCCTTTAAAGTGGTATATATCGTGACGAGCTCTGTGGCCGTCTCGATATAGAGATTGTTCATGCTCGCTGTCGCCACAATGCCCTGTGGGTTGCTTGCTATGGCCTTCTTCAGATTGCACAAGTTGATGAAGATCCTCACACCGTCATCATAGAGCGAGGTGCAGGCTTTCAACGTGGAAGCATAACCCGATGCCGTTTTCAAATAGCTGTTGTACTTCTTTTCCCATTTGTGAATCTGCGAGAACTCGGCTGCGATGGTGTTCTGCAGGAATGCAGTCTTCTGCTGGTCTTCTATCTGGCTCTTGATTTGACCGTTGATACGTTCGTTTCCCTCAGCCAAGGCAACATACTCCAATGGATTGCTGGAGGCAACCTGAGCATGAGCTATAGTAGGCAGCAGCATTAACGCCAAGGTAATGGTTGCAACAACCTTGCTTCTTCTGTTATCTGTTGGTAATTTCATATATGCCTTTTCTCTTTTTGTTGTATTCTACACGTTCACGGATGATTCTCACCACGTCCAACCTTTCTTTCACACCGTAGATGTCCAGTTTGGGATTGGAGCGGTCTCCGCTGAATATCCATACTGTCTTTAAGCCGAACAACTGTTCCAGGATGTCACGGTTCTCGCTGAAATCTATCACTCGGTACAGCTCGATGTAGTCACTGGTTCTGGTCAGTACTCCATGCTGGATGATGAGCTGCTCAGAGGTGATGATGTATCTGAGTTTGTAGAGATATAAGCATCTATAGAGCATGATGCAGGTCATCACACCTCCAAGTACCACGAAAGGCATCTTGTAGGTGATGCTTTCGTGACCGGCAACAAGGAACAGGGCACAGCTGATGATGAACGACATCCCTTGCGAGATGATATACTGCGCCCAATGAGGGCGTAGGGTGATGATGTTGTATCGTCTGATTGGGTCTGCCATATTCATTATCGTTTAAATCCATGATGTTTGGTTTCCTCGTTCTCTTCTTGCCGTTCAATGGTTAAGTCCACACCGTTCTCGTCAAATGCGGTCTCTACTACGTCGGTCATAGAGAACTGTTTCTTGTCAAGTAGCTCATCGTTGAAGTCCTTGTAGCCTTCCGATGGCTCTTCCCGTATAATCTTCACGGGAACGAGGTCTTGGTCTTCGTGCAGGTTGAGCTTCTGTATCAGTGCATCCTTGAAGTCCTTGAAAGCTTTATTCATCTTGTCAGCAGCTTCCTGCTTGTCTTCTTTACACAAGAAGGGAGAGTAGTGATACTCCAATGCCTCTTCTTTTGCAGAATCGTAAATTAGGTAGAGCTGTTTGAGTTCTTGGGGTAGTAAGCTGTAGTTCTCATCATTGAAACTTAGCAGTTCCTTGATGTTTCTCGGCTGTTTGTCGAAGCTTTCCATGAACTCCCTCATTTCAGCAGGTACATTTCCTGGAGCTACAGGACTCTGTTTGCTTGCTATATCCTTGAAGTTTGCCACAAACTGCTTTCCTGCCACATCCTTGTCAAAGCCAAGGTGGAAGGTGGCTTGGGGTGCTGCTTTCAGCAATCCCTGTATCTGCCCATAGCTTGGGTTACCTCCAGTAGAGACATAGACTCCGGCTTTCAGATCCTGCCGTCCACGCTGGTCCAATCCTGATTCCTTGCGCATCTGCAGCTGGTAAAATGCCATGGCATCGTATGCGCTTTCAAAGACAAGTACGATACGGGCATCCTGGAGTGCCGTATTCTTGGGACTTGCCATCCATAATCCTTCGCTGGCGTTGGTGCCGATAGCCATGCCTTTTCGGGCAGAACCGTCCTTTCGTGGATAGCCTCTTTCCTCTAAGCCTACACATTTGTCCGGTTGCCCAGGGATGTACATGGGGAAGGAGAGATTCTTATAGGTGCTGCCATCTTTTGCTGTTTTCGATGCGAGGAAGAAGCTGTAATGGAAGGCACAACGGGTGGCGAAATCAATTCCTCTTGACTTGAAGAAGGCGTAGAACGGCTTCTGTGACTCGAAGTCTTTGGGATTGAAACGGTCAATCTTGTAGTCATTGATATCAAATGGCTTGCTGCTGACAGTTGGATTATGCACGTCCTGACTCCGATGTTCTACCGGGATGTTAAGCAGGCGTTGGCAGACCTTATGGACAAGGGCTGATTCCTTGATGCCATACTTGTACTCCTTGAAAAGGTCTGGATGTTCCCAGATGAAGGAGGTAACAGAGTAGAGCTTGATGATTGGCGGCTGGAAACAGCAGTTTTTGTTGGGCATGACAATGTACTTGTCTCCACTGATTCTTTTTCCGTCGCTGCCCAGACGTACATACGCAGGATAGCGCAAGCCATCACGCTTGTAAAACGTGTAGCCTGCGTCCTCCAATACGTCCTTGATGTTAAGACGGCTTCTGTAGTCTGCAAATGTCTGTTCGTCTGTCATCTCTTGAATGTGAATTATTGTTTATCTGCCATGACCTAAGCCTACACAGTGTTCTCCTGCATTGAGTCCTGCATCGAAGGCTCGTGAAGCAAGGTCTTGCGGTGAATCCACGCTGCCCTTGAAATAGACATGTGGCCCATGGGCATGGTCATGATGGTGTTCTACAAATACTGCCGGTGCTGGACGGTCTCTGCCCAGTTCGCTCATCACAGCAAGTCCTGCAAGGAGAGCTCCTCCAATCTGAGCCCCGATATTCTTGCCTTCTCCAGGGATGGTTTTCATATCCACCTCCTTGAAGATGTGGGAAAAGAGTTTCATGCGGTGGTAGTCATCGATAGCCATGAACTTGTCATACTGCTTTTGGGTAATCTCATGGCTGATGCTCTCTCCGTTGATGACGGCTGTCATGCGAAACTTGGCGTTGCCTTTCTCATCTTTCTGGATTTCTCCCTGCTCATTACGCACTGGTTCAACCTTGATGTCATCAACCTGAACCTCTCTGCCATGCTTGCCTTCACGGAACCATCCCTTGCTTTCGTTCTGCTCATACAGGCTATTGCCATCTACATGGGCAACACTGCGGTCTTCTGGCTCAATAGTAATCTGGTCGCCATTAGATGGGAGTGACTGGTCAATCACCATCTGTTGGCGGTTGTTGAGTTCTGCCTCAATCTCTGGTCTGAGCTTCAAGCTGATCTGCTCTTTGGAATTGAGCATATCCATCGTCAGTTTGTCCTGGAAATCGTTTCTGATGGCATTGTTGATGATGTCGATACGGTTCTGGACTGGTACTTGCTTGATGGAATTGTTGGTCAACTTCTTCACCTCATCCTCAGTGAGATCATAGACAAAATCCTGCTTGGCAGCTGTGGACTGGATGGTCAGAGTCTTGTTGGCTGCATCTACGATAATGCCATGAGACGAAAGACACTCCTGCCATTTGTCATTGCTGAAATAGACCTTGGAGGTGATGAGTTCTTTGTATGGCTTGGCAGGTTCCTGGGGACGTGGACGAACCACTACAGGGGTAATGACTGATTGCAGGTCTGCCAACACATCCTGCGAAGGTTGCTGTACCATGTTTTGCTGACCACCTTTATAATAGAAGCCATAACCGCCATTTTGCAACTCGCCCGGCTTCATTCTGCCATCAGGACGTTCTGGTACGATCGGAGCACCCTGCATGAACATGGCTCCTCCAACTCTGCGCATGTGGAATCCTTCCTGACAACGTGGAGTCCAACCGAGGAATCTTCCGTGATATGGATCCATCATCATGTGGGCATGTCGTTTGTTCCAGGGAAGTCTGCCGTATTCGCCAACGCCTATGCGGTAGCCGTGGAGTCCCATGGCAACACGGCCATTGGCATTTCTGGCATGAACGAAGTCACGTGGCATGTAGAAATCATTCTTCACGAGTTCTGCCACGGTGTTATAGGCTTGCTTGTTGGCTGAGTTTGCTCCCCAGTCAACCAAGGCCCTGTGCTGCTGTGCTGTGATGGCGTAGGTCAGCAGAGGGGAATCGTGACCTTGAACAGCCAACTGATAACCTTCTCCTTGTCTGATGATATGTGCTTGCATACCATTCTTTCTGAGAATCTCCTGAAGCTCTGGAGCCAGGTCTCTGCCTACTGGTAATGCATTTGATCTGATAGACATATTCTAATGCTGTTTATTGTTTCTGTACTGTGTGATTATTCGCCAGCTTCAATCTGCTCGCCCTTCCAATCGACAAATTCCTCTGCCGACTCCTCATTGACAATGAGATCCTTCTCTTTGCAGAAGGCAGTGTATTCCTCCTGCCATTCAGGGGAGTGGTGGTTGATGTAGTCAAGCCAGCCATATTCTCCGCTCTGGACTTTCTCCACGAGCACGTCTTCTGGATAGTACTTTACATTTGCCATGAAATCTTGTTTTATGGGTTAATACTTTGGGTTATCGCTGCATCATGCGCATACCCAGTTTCTTCTGTTCGTTCCACATCTCTTCGGTATAGTTCTCTTCTGGGATGTAGTCGAGATTGCCATCTTCATCCATAGTCCAACAGCCGAAGATGCCAAAGTTGAACTTATCCCAGTCACGCTTGGCTTCTCTCTTCCAGACAAGTTCGTTGCCTGCTGCGAAACGGATGCCGGTGTTGGAGTTGAGGTCGATACCGATGGATTGTTCCTCGTCATCCTCTACGATGGTAAGAATGTCACCATTCTGCAACTTCTGCATCTCTGCGCCAGTAAGGTGGTAGCGGTCTGCTACATACTGGATGTTTCTGCCGATGACTGGGGTTGGAACACTGAGCACCTGCTTGCTTTCTGGATCAAGCTGGAAGAAACACTTACTGCCGAGTTCCTTGCCAACCTCGTTGCTCTCCAAATGGCCAACGATAGGCTTTCCTGCAACAAGGTTCTTCTCCTGCTGCTCGTTGAAGAGTTTCAAGTCCAACTCATCGAGCTGTGGATAGAAAAGCACGTCAACGCCACCTTCGGCTGTTCTTACCAGGCTGAATCTGGTTCGTGCTTTGACTTCCTCACCATCATCGGCTGTGATATGAACTGGCAGGACTGGCGACTTGCGGCCATTGTAGATGTTCTGGAGGACATCGGTGGGTAAGTCGTCAATCATTGTCTGGGTGAGTCCGAAACGTTCAAGGATGCCATAAGGCATCTCGTTCTCATCGAAATTGTAATTCATTTGCTTCTGTTTTATTCGTTTTTTATTTGGTGGCTGACCTATGACAAGTCTTATTCAGACTGCGCTTAAAGCCAAACCGACAACAAAGTTACATTGTAGATATAGAAGAAGTTAAACATGTACGTTAGTATCATCAAAGTTTTATAGATAGTTATGAAAGTAGTATGATTATTCTTCAATTATCATACTATAAACATAAATAAAGTTAGATATAATAGGGAAGAGGTAACTTCTTTCGTGTTATTGAACTGAGTCTGATTACCTTTGCAACATGAAAGCAATAAAGACACTCATATTGATACTGACAATGATGTTCACAAAGACTCCTTCACATGCCCAATTCAATACGATTGGGTATGTGAAGAAGCATAGTATATCTAAAAAGAAGAGTCCACAAGAAACAACTCATGTTGCCACTGTGGACTCTGTGATGAAGGCAGATTCTTCCCGAGATGTTCTTCCTTATCTTCGGGCTTCGTTTCCGTTGAAAAGCATTCAGATCAATTCAAGGTTTGGAATGCGTAATCACCCGGTGAAGCACAAGACCATCATGCACAATGGCGTGGATCTGGCAGCTCATTACGAGAAAGTGTTTTCCATGTTTCCTGGAGAAGTGACTGGCGTTGGCCATGACAATCGCTCAGGTAAGTATGTCACAGTCAGAACTGTCGGCTATACCATCAGCTATTGCCATCTTTCTTCTTCCTGGGTATCAAAGGGGATGTTTGTCAATGCAGGAGAGGTGCTTGGGGTATCTGGAAGTTCCGGAATGTCAACTGGCCCTCATCTGCACCTGACAACAAAAAAGGATGGCAAGGTGTTTGACCCTGTCATCCTTCTGAAGTATGTTCAATGCATTACAAAGTAGTGCTTGATTGGTATTATTGCTTCTTGCATTTTACCCAAATAGATTCGTCACCAATAGACATTTTCATTTCTGATACTGTAGAAGTCGCAGAAATGATGGTGTAAGAAGCAAATAGTTACCCCAGTTCGGGATAAAATAGCGATTAGTTGCATGTGAAGACAGATACGCGAGTTCTCTTCCCATGCCATCAGACATGGGCTGTATATAAAGAATCGAAAGAGATTATTCTGTCTTTAGAACAATGAAAGTTGCTTCGTGTCTTCGATGCAGTATCCTTGCAATGCCATTGGCTTGTTGTCAAAGAAACAATATGCTCCCAATGCTGAGATGAGGTTCATGACAAAGTTGTTCACAGACCTATGACGCGAATGTACAATCTGTGCCGTATTCTTCAGCATGTCGTTAATTGTTTCGATAATGTATCTCTTGCGCAGCATCATTCTGTCATAGAACGGCATCAGCTTGTTTTTCATGTTTACGCGCAACCCTGTCACCAGCTGTATTCCATCCTCAAAGAGGAAGTCAAACAGCTTCTGTGAAATATAGCCTTTGTCAGCGAACAGCTTGCCATACAACCGTTTAGCAAGAACCTTGAATACATTCGGGTCCTTATCACTGACATTTGTGCCAGTAAGTACAAACGCAATTATCTCGCCTCTGTCATTACACGCAAGGTGGAGTTTAAAGCCATGGCACCAACCCATTGTTCCTTTTCCGTCAGTGGCAATTCCCTTGAATACCTTATTGGCATATCTCCTGAGATTATGGCATACGGGTATCATCGTGGAATCAACGAATGTTATGCCAGTACATCTTCCGAAAGCTCCCAGATTAAGGAAGAACATGAGCTGGAAGAACACGCGGCTTTCCAACTCCACAAAGCGGTTGTACGACACAGCTTTCGGAAAATACGACTTCATCGTACCCTTAATGAAGAACAGGTAGTAGTGCTTAAAATTGCGGAATGTACCAAAATGAAAATACAACAGAATGGTCATGATTTCACTGTCGGACAACGACGCTTGACGACGTCTACGCTTGGTTCCGCTATTGTCTTCAAGTAGGTTTCCTGCATTTTCTGCATCAAAATGTTTACAAAACTCGTCTATAATACAAAATAATTCTGTAACTTTGTAATCGGTAGTCATATCAAATATATTTGTAACTTGTTGTAAATCACCTATAAAGGTACAAAATATTTGTGAGACTACCAACTTTTTTATGAACTATTCTTATCCCGAACTGGGGTAAATAGTTCACCTTCAACATATGTATTCAGTGTGTTTCCTTTCAAAGACCATGTTCCTCGACCTGTTCCGAAATATCCGGAGCCGTAATATGAACCGTCTGCATTGAATGTGGCGTAAGTCTTTCTGAAAGGCCAGTCAACATACGTACCAGACTCCGATGTCTTTACTGCTGTCATTTCCCAGGTTCCCACAATCATAGACTTGTCATAGTCTCCATTGTCATCATCGTCACTGCTGCATGATATGAATGCAAAAGATGCTACCACGAGGGTAAGAAGGAAAAATAAATACTTTTTCATAATGTTCTTGTTATTTTGAATTTACCAATTGTCGTTTTCATTACCAGATAAGCCATTCTTGATGCACTCCTCAATCTTGTCCATTACAACATTAGAGTAGGCATGAGCCATGACAAGTGCTTTGCAGGAAGTCTTCTTGTGAGAGTCCTTCTTGGCAAAAGGATAACATTTATCAAGTGGCCAATTCTGATCAGAACGGGTAGGGATAGTGCCTCCCATTGCACCCATCCAACCGCCACCAACGGCAACATTGACAGAATAGAATGGTACTGTATAGGTAACACGAACCTTATTGTCCTTTATATCACACTTGATAACTGGTCTTAAATTAACGTTGTAAGAGTTAGTACCACCTGCATGTTGTGCAATACTCTCTACAAAACCCTGTGCGATGATGGTTCCCAATTCCTTGTCATTCAATTTGATGACGGAGTTCGCATCATTGAAAGTTGCGGTGAACCAATAGTTAAGCAACACATAAAGCTGATCTTTGGTCTTGCCTTCAGCAGGGATTACCTGAGTATAGGTGATGGCATTGTTCTTATCCAATGTCAACTGGGTACCGAGATTAGTTGCTGCATCAACCCATTTCTCTCCATACTTTTCTTTTGCGTACTTTTCCAACTCTTCTGCTCGCAGGATTTGAGCATCTACCGCACTGCATACAAATAATGCAGCAAATGCAACTAAAATAAACTTTTTCATTTTTCTATATTGTTTTGATATACATTATTCTTTTAAAAATCAAATCCAAGTTTGACGCTAACAGACTCTGTATCATATGTAGCAGGCTTGCGAGTATAACTCATATCATATCTGCCATTGAAACGTTCAAATGTTTCAAATTCAAGTTTCTCAGCAGCATATCCTACAGACAAGCTAAGTCCCTGTTTGTTATTCAATGCATATCTAACACCCAATGATGCCACCACGTAAAGACCACCATTATTGGTAACAAACGTTCCTCCTTTGATGTCAAAGAAAGGCGAAATCTTGCCTTTCGTGAAATTGCTGCGGAAGTTTGCGAAAACCGGAATATCTACTTTGCTATCTCTTACATCAAGTGGTATTTCCATATCACCAGTTTTATAAGATGACATAAAATGCAAGCCAGTACCAGCACCAAGGAAGATATAAGGATTTACTTGATAGCCATGTGTTGTATTGACTTCAAAACGACCAAAGTCATAGTCACCGATACCAACAGAATAACCTGCGTCAACATGGCCTTTATAGCCAGATTGCATACTTTGCGCATTGCTATTGATGGCTAAAGCCATTGTAGCTGCTAAAAGAATTGCTATTTTTTTCATAACCTTATAATATAATAATGTGAATAATCCATTTTCAGAAGGTAACTACCAACCGCAATTATCGTCATAGCACTCATCATTCTCGCAGCCTTCATACTCATCACGATCGCAATAACTACTATCATGATAGTCTTCATAAGAACAATCATGTTCGCAGCAACAGTCATCATAACCATCTTCATAGCCACGAGCATAATTTTCATGGTCTGAGGTATTATTACCAGCGTTGCGATGCGCTTTCTTTTGGCTGTTTGAAACGCCGCTTGAAAATAAAAAATCGAATAGTCCCATACCTTTTTCTATTAATGTTTAACTTCTGGTGCAAAGGTATGAATTGATTGTGCAGTCTATCTGCACAATCAAAAGAATGTGCAAGAATGAAAGAAAAAAAGCAGAAAGAACTATTTCTTCCTGCTTTAATAAGTTGTTTTGACTAATTATAATTGTCTTAATGTATCTACAAAGAATGCTTCTTTTGCTTTCATCTTTTCACAGAAGTCTGCATAAGATGTGGACGTATGACAAATCTCAATACCTAATATATATAGTGATGCAGATGAGTCCTTCAATCGTGATTTTGGAATTTTCTGCTGTCTTTCAGTCAAAGGAGCTATAAAAACTCCTTTCGATGCCTGTAAGTTAGTGATGTATGTAATTAACTGATGAAGGTCATTGCGATTTACTTTTGAAACTTTTTCATAACTTTCAAGCTTCTTGTATTTTGCATCGAGAACAATATCATCTTTATAGAAATCTGGATAACGGATTCCACTATGATCTTCAAACAAATAGATGCCACCTTTATGTTTCTTGTTTTCTGGATGCTTGAAGCCCTCTTTTTGTAGAATGGTATACAGATACTCTTCCCAAAGCCAGGCTCCATCAAACAGAATACCGCAAATCTCCTCATCTGTTTCTCCGTACTTTACTTCTTCCATTCTTAGAATCTGTAAGCAAAGGCATTGCAGGGGCTGGTATTCCGTATAGTAAGGATGACTCTTATGTCTAAGGTTCTTACCAATAATTGCACCACGCTCATTTTTGTTATATGAAGGAGTTAGTGAAATTATAGATTTTACATTGTCTATAGTTTCCTGGTCTAAACCTAATACGGATTGACCATATCTCTTTGACTTCATAAACTCAATTGTATGACGGATTAACTCTGTCATGTCATTATCATAGGTATATTCACGAGTGGAGTATGCCACATTTCCTGCAAACGGAATGTTTTGGGCAATATGCCGTCCCCAGTCAATCGTACCTTTTAATTTTGAGTCGTTATGTTTGAAGTTCTGATACTCTCTGTATATGCCCTGGCGCATTGCGTTCCTTAGCAAGTGAGGGAACATAAACATGATAAAGTCAAATACATCCTCTTTTTCGTTGTTGTGATTAAGGTCAAAGAGATTGAATGAAAAGACCTTTTGAAGCATGTAATGTAAGAGATAGTCGTCGCGTCCTTCGTCAAAGCGGGATTTGATTTTTATCTGCAGGTTTCCAACACCGATAAACCCCATCACATTTCCTGTGGTAATACGTACCTTTTCAGAGTCACTTGTATTTAGAATGGTCATAACTGAAGCTTCACCGACTTTGTCGTCTGAATCCTCTATACTAAAGGGAAATACTAGCAGATTCTCATTTTCATGACATAATTGAGCTATTGTCTTGTCGGCAATAGGGAATAAAGCTGAGATATCTTTACGAAGAAATATCCCAGCTTTTACCTGTCCAATATTATTGTCTGTTAAGTTAATTCTCATCGACCAATTCGTTATCATTAATATTTGAGTTGCTTTCTTTGGTATTGAAGTAAGCATTTCTCAACTTTTCCATGATTTCTTCTGATTTGCGGAAACCACGGATATATTCTCTAAGCAATGGTTCGATATTCATATTCCATAGCTTTTCAAAGTTTCCACCATTATCACCCAACTTTAAGAAGTATGATGGGCCAACTTGGTAGGCTGGACCAAGCCCTTCAATCTTGGATATCTCATTATTCAATCTTACCATAACGCTCTTTGCCTTAGTGGCACATTCGAGTTTGTCGAGCATAGATTGTGTATCTTCTGGCTTTATCTCCTTCCAGGTGAATCTGCGACGCATAGCAAAGTCCATGCTCTCGATACTACGGTCTATATCATTCATTGTACCAAGAATGAATACGTTTTCAGGAATATAAAATCCTTCTGTAAATACATCTGTTTCAGGGACAAGGTTCTGATATTGAGTCTTTACTCGTATATCTTTCTTGCCTCTATAACCAGGGTCAATGGCGTAGAATAACTCTCCAAATATTTTTGAAGCCTCTCCACGATTGATTTCATCAATGATGAAAACAAAATCTTTTTTAACTACGTTACTTGCTGTTAATGTTGAAATGTTCTTTTGTTTGTACACTTCTTTAAGTACAGCCCAGTAAGCAGAAGCATGACAACCTCCGATAGCATTCCTTACAGCATCGCTAATGTTTGAAATATTGTTCAAAGCCTCTGTTGTAGTAAATACTTTTGCAAGTTTTGCTAATCTGTCAAAAGAAACGGTATAAGTACGATTACTACTAGTTCCAGGAGTTTTCAGTTCTATATTATTAAAGTCTGTAACCTTAACCACCTCCATGGATTTTCCGTTTGTTTTAAGCTTAAATTCATTCAAATCACCATTATTAATTTTATCAATAACTGTATTATATTTATCATTCAGTGATTTTTCTTCCGATAACTCAGTGAGAGTTTTTTTGCTGTCCTCCAAATTCTTGATAGCTTTTTTACAAAACTCTTTAAAAATACCATCTTTACGCTCAAATCCCATCTGTCCATCAGACATCATAATAGGTCTCAGCCCTTCTACAAAATCAGTATAGTCGTAAGAGGGATGAAATTGCACAAAGCACATTTCGTCCTTACCACATCCCATTTCTCTTGCTATGGCCTGAGCCATAAAGGTCTTACCGGTACCAGGAGCACCAGTTAGAACTAAGTTCTTGCTTTCTTTAAGCAAGTCAATATATTTTTGATACATCATAGTGTTGTCTATTTTTGTTTCAACAAGATCATTTTCATTATCTTCCTTGTCAGTATCTGTATTTTTTAATAATGTCCTATTATAGTACCACAATACCGTTTGGGCTGTAAGTGGCATACTTTGAATACATCCATTATTCTTTATTTCGTCATTGATGGACAAAATCAATTCATTCTCTTTCTCAATCTCTGGAATAACGTATTGATCCAGTAATTCGTAAAAATGAACAAGCTTTAGACCTGCCTTTCGTGGCTTAACCTCTAAAAGTTTACATAAATTCTTATATACGTCATTTTTATAAAAAGTATATTTCTGAGGATTATGGAATGCCAAGAAACAACTGATAAGTCGCTCATCACACATTGCACTCGTATGATTGGTAAACTTTGCTTTGATCTTATCATCCCATAATGTTTTGCAACTTTCAGTAAAATTTTCTACTCTTTCTTGCAGAAGGATGTTTTCATCAAACAGTGCTCTAAAGAGTTTTCTATACTCTTCAGGTTCATATTTCGCAAAATTTCTAATTGCGGTAATCTGTGAACTAAAACATAGATTCTTAAATTCCAGTGAATTAATCTCTTTAGAAAAATTTACAGCATTAGGGTCAGGGTGTCCATTTTGTTTGGACACCAATTCCCATTTATATAATTCTTGCATTTGGTTTTCAGAATCACCATTTAGCCCATATTGGATTTGATGATTCTTGAATAATGTAACTATATCTCTTAAATTCATTTCGTATCTTCTATTGCTATATCAAATTTAATATCCTTATTACGATAGAGATAAATCTTTGTATCGTAGGTTATTGTCTCTACTTCAAATCGTTCGCCATTTGGCTGACGGGCAATGTTCCACTCGTTTATGAAACCTCCATCAGGATAGATAGAGAGCTTCTTGTTACCACAAGTAATTGACAAAACACGCCAATGGGTGAGGGTACGCTTAGGAACGGAAACGACAGGGAGTAAATGACCTTCTATGTTCTGATCATATTTGAGGTCATCTATCCATGCATTTGTGAAGTTCGTCAACCATTTGTCGCGCACTTCAGAAGATGGCATGTTGGTGCATATCTTGTTTGCATTGCCCTTGTCGTCTCTGTAGGCTTCAACTTTGAACTCGATGTCGAAGTTTGAACCAATCTGTTTCACTATGTGCCAGATGGTCTGTATGGTAATCATCATACCCATGATGCTCTTCAGATGTTCGTCCTGATAGCTAATCTTCAAATTGCCACCGTTCTGCTTAGCATAGGAAATGAACTCATCAATGAGACCATTCGATTTTGTTTGGAGAATTTCACCCAACTGATAGGTATGAATCTCCTTGAACTCATCACCAGCCAGTTTCAGCAGCATAGCCGATGGTTTATAAGACAAGTCCATAGACTTCGCAGAAGCAATAGGATTATCCGTGCGAACAAAGAACATGGTGTCATTGCCCCATTGGGCATTCAGTTGTGTATGTTCCTTATTACTCATGAAGTAAAGGCTGCCGTCAATGTAAGCAATAGGGTAGAGACCCTTGCTTGCCCATGGATTCTTCATATTCTTGACATCGCCGCCTTTAGCCCATGCTTTTATCTCACGGCACATTGCCACAACAGGTTCCACTATTGCAGTCTGTTCCGATTCCATCAGACAGAAAGTCGTAGTCTGGCTCTTTATCACAAAACGATTCATGAACTGTGGTTGCCATCCGTTTTCTCTATCCTCATAATCCCATTCGGCATAGTCATTGTCAGCAAACAGAACCAGTTCTTGATGGGATGCTGCAAATGCCTTCTCCAAATCGTATAATGTGGTTTGTGATGGCGAAGTACCAGGGAACGCATCCTTGATATTTTGTGGAACAGTATCACCCACCTCTTCCTCTTCTTCTATCCAAGCCAAAGCTGCATCTACATCAACGAACTTGGCATATCTGAGTGTAAACTTGTCGAGGAGCATATCCTTGGATTTCTTCTCACGAGCTTCCAACAGGAGTTTCTTCGTAGCCTTGATAACATCCTTCATTACCTGAATGTTAGCCATTTGGTTAGCATAGCCAGCTCCTCCAGGATTACAGTCGAAGATACAGAGATGACCGTTTGGCATGATGGCGAAGTCAACGGCTCCACGTTCTTTGCCCAGAATGTCCACCAAGGTCTGAGTGAAGGCTATACCCAATGTAAAGAGCAGGTTCTCCTCCTCATCACGGTTAGACATCCATTTGTTCTTTCCCTTATGGCGAATACGAATCTCGCTATAGTCGGTTTGTATTGTATCGCCAATAATCACATTGCGCTTCACCTTTGTTGTATCATGTGAGCAACCGCAAGCCTTGCGCATTTCCTTACCGGTGATTGCGAAATGGAATTTTGGCTTCTCAGGCTTTCCTTCCTTCTTTTCAGGCTTTATATTGTTAAACTCATACGGGAACTTCAATGGTTCATCCTTGTCTGCTACATCTTCTTCCAATACTGTACGTCCACATTTAGGACAGAAGCAATATCCATATCCCTTACCTTCGTTGTAATAGAGAATCTTGGCATTGCCTGAATCACTATTAGGGCGAACAGAGAAAAGATGAGGTTCCGTCACATTGTTTGCCCAGTCGTCAGCATCAATCAGCTGAGCACTAACTCGTGTATAGACATTACTGTCCATGATTCGGGTCTTGTCCTCATTCATATCTGGCATGAAACCAACTGGCTGAATCAGTTCCAGCCCATAATTATCATTCACAGTCCATTTGATCTGATTACTGAGCGTAGAATCATTAATCACCGTCTTGTCACTGTTTCGATAGATGGTCTTGTATGTTTTGTGGTTGTCATCATACATGTTGGTGATTTCTATACCACGAACGATATATACTACACCATCCACAGCCACGCTGTTGCCTGGCGCATACTGGGCGATGGCATCACGCAATGAGTAGGATGGATTGGATGATGTCATAGGAGTAAAGAAGTCTTTCTTGCCATTGCTGTTCAAATCGAGCGTGAGTACGTTGACCGGCATATTGGCATTCGGAGTGAAACGACTGGTTGCCCAGAAGTTCAACAATCGCTTATACAACACCTCTATATACTGCATTTTCAGCTTGATGCGGAATTTGTCCGTGATAGGACCACCTCCCGAAAATGCAGTCTTGTAGTCTATCAGTTTGTTGCGCAGTTCAGAATAGCAACGCTCGTTGATTTCCTGAGCATTCTTGACCACCTGATTGATTTGATCATCATAAACCGTACCACTCAAAAGTTTCATCAAGTCCTTACGTACCTCTGGTTCAAGTTGCTTGGAACATAGAATGTTGAATTTCTCATACATTGTTCCCTTTGGATCGCCAAGCAGGTCGTTAGGGTCGGCATTACTTGAATTGTCCTTCACAAACTCTATTTTACCGTTGATTACCTTCACTTCAAATGGGGTATAATAGTCTGCTACTTTTTGTGTCAGGCGTCCACCATTGGCACCTTCGGTAAACACGCCAAAGGCACGTACAAGGAATGAGTTTACATGACGCTGAATCACCTGAGGACTCTTCAAATCTACAGATGGTACTCTTACTGGTCGACTGATAATCTTGTCTATAGGATTACTCAAAGTTCTGAGACCTATTACATCTGATCCACAAAGAGTTATACAGGCACTGCGAACTTTATTGTTACGTCCGCTTCGACCTGCACGCTGCTTATAGTTGGCAGGCAGAGGAGGAACACTCGACAGCAATACTACCTCCAGGTTACCCAAGTCCACACCCATCTCCATAGTTGTAGAGCAGGCAAGAATATTGATGGTATGATCCTTGAACTTCGACTGCAATCCACGAGCCACACTCTTATCTACCTGAGCAGTATGCTCCTGCTGTACAAAGAGATTTGGGAAGACATGAATATCCTCCAGACGGTCTGAGAATACACCATCTGTTCCCCAAATGTTATTGTTCCAAAGTAAGGCTCTATGCGTCTTAGCCCAGGATTCTATAGTCTTTTTGTCTGCTTCCTTTGCTGAACCCTTATAGTATGGGAAAGCCTCCCAATGTTCATGCAAGTCCTCACGTAATTCCACAGGAGTAGTACCCTCCAGATATGGAGAGAAACGCTTGAAATTGTTTCCGATAGGGCGCAGGCAGACTGCATGGCGGTTACCGTCTGCTTTTGTATCGCAAAGATAAACGTCATCATAGAGCTTGAAGCACAGGTCATTGAGATTGAAACGAGGCGCATTGTCTTTTTCATTGACAAAGTGTCCTGTATCATCCAGACGCTGACCCACCTGCAATATCTTATACTCATCGCCTGTCAGAGTTTCCCAAAGAGAATCTATTACGGCTGAAATCTCTTGAAAATACTGACGCTGAGCATCGTTCATGGTCAATGTGTTGTCATCACGTGCTATCAGCGCACAGAGATAACGCACAATACGGGCTGTTGAAACCTTACCTTCTTCCAGTTTAGGTTTGTTAAATGGACGACGGCGAGGCTTCTCTGTAGCAAAACGTACCGTTGAGAAGATGTCTATCTTGTCATTTCCTGGAATGCGAAGATAGAAAGACTGGTTGCTTCGTACCGTATAGTCGAGATAAACCTGCATCAGGTTTCTCCAGTCCTCTTCTGTAATCTGGTTAGCTGGGTTGTCAAGTAAATCATTGAAGTCCTCTACGGCCTTTGGCAACTTGATTTTCTTCAGTTGAGGATAACATGTCTCAAACAAACCCAAAGTTTCTGGAGATGCTGCAGATGCAGGACGATGTGCCAGATACATCACCATAATACTTTGGATATACTTGTCAATGATTTCATCAGATGGAAGTCCGTTTTCCACCTCATCGCTATCACCCGAACGCTTCACGAATACGGATGCAAATACCGGACAGTATGGATCATTTTTCAGAAGTTCTGCTATCTCTGACCAGGTCATATACTTGCACGACATCTCGTCCAGCTGCTTCTGAACCACCTTAGGATCAGGCGACTGGAGATTAGCCATCATTGGCGTATATTTCATCATAGACATAGGATCTGCTTGAACAGCAGCTAAGATTTGTGCCATAGCAGCCTCTTTGGTCAGACCATTTGCCTTCCTGCGACACAGTTCATGGTATATGGTACTGTTGAACCACATACGTTCCTGTTCCAGATTCTGTTTCAAGGTAGCCTTTGCTGCAGCCTGACGGCTATCAACAAAACTGATATATTGCTGACCGTCATGAAGTACGATGCCGCCCGTCTTTGAATCGCCTTTATCCAACTGATCAAGGATGCTTGGAGCCATCATGCGTGAGATGAAGTCGGCAGAAAGACGGAACTTCTGAAGACGGTTGTCTTCCATATTTCCGTTTGCATCACCTTCCACATCCTGGTCTGTATTGTGGTTCTTGGTCTGTTTGGCATTGCAGTAAGGACAGCATCCCTGAATGTTTCCAACAACATGCCAACTGCCCGTTTCTTTTTCATCGGCAGGAGTCAATGGTTGAAGTTTTCCTCCAGGAACCAAACGGAATTTCACGTTACCGTCTCCCTTCATGTTCTTTTCATTAGAGAGTCCGAAGATGGCATACTTCTTCGTTGAGTTGTCATTACTTTCTGCCATGTCGAGGTCGAACATATCGCTATCATCAGTTGCGATGGCCTCATAAGTCCAATCCTCAGTATTGACAGAAGCCAATGCTACATACTCGCCACAATGCTTGCATCGGCTGAGTTCCAGCAGTGGAGCTTCCTCGATAGGAGTCAATGACAGAGCATCTTCACCAATCTTCTTTCCGATGGCGTTTTCTGTATATATCTTGAAAGAACCATCAGCAAACTCATTCAATCGGACAAAGAGTCCGTTGTTAGGGACACGATAGAAGTAGTGTACCTTCAATTTACATACAGGCATCTTCAGTCCTTCAGACTTGCAGCGGTCTTCTTCACGCTGACACATCTCGTCAAGACATTGCAGTTTCTGACTGATAGATGCATTTTCAGGATATAGTTCATCCAGAGATATATAGTCAGCCTTGAAAATCTTTCTCCAACGATCTTCGTCATCACCCTTTGGAATTTCTGTTTCTCCGATACGCTTACCTCCAATAGCTTCCACCTGGTCAGTTCTTACGCCAGTGATACCGGCAATAAACTCCTTCAGTTCTCTTTCTTCCTTCTCTTTGTCCTCACCATTTCCGAAGGTAGCAGATGATGTTGCGAAACGAACATTCTGTGCATCCACCTTGAAGGCGAGAAGCACTCGGCGAAGAAGCATGGCAAGTTCTGCTGCGCCTGCTCCAGTATAAGAGTGAGTCTCGTCGATAGCAACCCAGCGAAGACTATGCTTTCCTGCAACAATCAACTTCGCATCGGCTCCTCTCAGCAAGATGTATTCCAGCATGGTTGGGTTGGTCAATACGATATGGGGAGGATTGTTGCGAACATCCTTACGGGTATAGATCATGTGGGGATATTTCGAGTTCTTCAGCTCGTAATGTCCTTGACCGTCAAGATCATTCTTTACCCATTCATATTTGCCTCCTGTCACATGCTCAATACGACGGCGCATTTTCTCTGCATCATCCGACTTGTCTGTATTTCTTGGTTCCATCTCTGGCAGGTCACCATTATATACAGTATAGGTCAGGCGAGTGCCGGTAGAAGATTCGGCAACCGTCAGAAGTTCTTCCAGACGTTCCTTCTGATCTTCCATCAAGGCGTTGAGAGGATAGAGAAAGAGAGCCTGTATCTCATTTGGTAGTGCGTTTTGTGAGAGGTCATAAATCAATGGCATCATAAAGCACTCCGTCTTACCAGAACCAGTACCCGTGGTCACGACTATCGACTTTGGCTTATCGTCTGCCGTTCTTTGTCTGAGCAATACATCCCAGCATTTATACTGATGCTCGTATGGAGAATATTTAAAGTTCCACAGTTTGCCCACCAAAGCCTTGGCTTCCTCAGCTTTCTCAGGCGCAACTGGGATATATGAGTTCATGCATTGAACTACAGGCACGGCATTTTCAGGCGCAAATAGATTGCCGATAAGAGTCTTCATCTGCTTGATGTATGAGCGCTGACTGTCGTTGTTCGACTCACCGCACCACATCGCAACGAGGGCTCTTTCCACCGCTGTTCTATTGTTGTTATATAGTTCAGAGAAGTTCATAATCTTGTTATATTTCTTGTCTATATTTCGTTATCTATGTGTATATTAAACTCTTGCCAGTCAAATCCAGACTCTTCGGCAAAGCGGAGCAGTCCTTGTTTGTCTTCTGGCGTTAATGTGCCGTTTCTCTTTTCGAGTAAAGGCTCATATATTTCCGACACAATCTTGTCCTTGTCCATATCTCTCAATGGCTTCATCAGGAAGAAGTATGTTCCATAATGATTTGCCACTTCAAAAGATTTAAGGATGGATTCCGTAACAGATTCCTCGATGTCGTCCCATGCCCATGGATCATTGTCGATATCCATTCCCAGGTTGCATTGCAGATTTTCTGTCGTGCTGATGTCTTGAAATATCACGCCCATATTCTTTGAGTCTGCATCTTCATTTGGATTGATAGGCTCAGGTTCAGTCTGCTCATCATAGTTCCAGTATAGAGCTTGTTCTTCTTTCCATGAACTGTGCTCTTGATCATTGCCGAAACAAACTACCAGGCTTTCAGGAGCCATGGCATCGAGTAGCTTTCCTACATAGTGATTGTCATTTCTCCAGGCGTTTAAGGCAGCTTCACCTACCGATGGATTACCTGAGATATTGATGAAGTCCTGCGAATAAATACTACGCAGATTCCTGCATTCGTATGCCTGATAACCTTTCTCGCTGAAGTCATTCAGCTGAACCCTGTCTTTGAAGATGTAAGGAAGATTGAGCTTTTCCTCATCATTCAGATACTCGATAATCTTGCCGTCAAGCATAACCTCTTTCAATAGGGTTGGCCGATAGACATCTACTTCATAGTAGCTTTCACCTTCACCGTACCTTATGGGTAGTGTAGGGGAGAGAGGATTTCCATCAATCGGGATTTCATCTTGAAGTTCAGCCTCTGTTCCGTCCACTTCCTTGTATCGAATGAGAGTCCGCTCAAAGTCTCGCTTAATAGGCGATGCTTTCTCCATTCTTGGCAGATAAACTACGGTAAACAATAACGGCTTTCCTTTTATTGTTACCCTTAATGTCACCTCACCATACGGAGGCTCATCCATCTTTGTCCATTCTGCATATCTGCCGTTCTCTTGCTTGAATTCTATCATTTCTGCCTCGGTTTCCTCCTCTGGCTGAGCATGGAGAATATCATCCTTTGTAGCAAAATGGCGAACGATCACATCTTCCCATCCAAATATCAGTGGCAGTTCATCTACCTCATATTCATCGCTGATGTCTGGGTCGTCTATATAGTAATGCTTCACCTTTCCGCCACCCACATATCTAATGGTGTCGGTATAAAGCCTTGTGGTTACCTGGTCATAGCCTATGCGGTTATACAGGTTAATTTCCTTGCCTTGCTCATCCAGGAAGCTGACGCAATCATAGATGTAAATCCAGTTCCATGTATCGGTTGTACCAAACTTCTGGTCACGGAATCGCTTGCGATATACTTCTTCGGAAAAGGTCTCATCCTTCAAGTTGCAGCGGTTTGAAAACAGCACTGCCGTTTCCTTCTGCGTGTTCTGGGTAGAAGACCATGCTTCCCCATAGTCTCCCTGTCGCCAGAGTTGGATGTATTCTGTTGTATTTTGTGTTTGAGCCAGATATTCATTACCATCGTCATCCTTCACCACGATTTCGATCTTATCAAATCGTGATGTAGGGATGTTTTTAATCTGTACTCCTTTTTCTACGCCAAAGGCAACGAAGTCGTTCACGCTGTGGTTCAGATAGGTGATGATAGGATTTTCCATGGTCGATGGTTCTATCACCTCATCGCCTCTTTTGAACCTTATATATATAAATAGGTGTAATTGCTTCTCAGGGTTTGGCACGCCCCAGAGATGCACACGATCATAACGAAGATACTGGTGCAAACCTCCACCAACCTCCTCTGGCTTCAGCCAAAGGTTGAGTCGGCGTGTCATAAAGGTATAGTCTGGCGAGAATATTACTTGCCATTCAAAACGGAATTTTACCTTTAATATCTCATCGTTGGCAGCCTTGATAGTTGCCACGAATCGATTCACGTCAGATGCAGCATCCTGCAGATCGTCTTCATGGAAGGGCATTTCACCATTCAGAATCTCCTTCATGTATTCATAAAGAGAATGCTGTCGCTTGATGCTCTCTCTGAAGGCTGCAGCTCTTGATGCTTCATCCAGATTTTCCAATGTATAGTTCTCGCCATGATAGATACGGCAAAGTCCCTTCAGGAACTTCATCTTGTCATGTCGGTTCAGTTCATGCTGTATGGCAAGACCACCAAGCACATAGATGGAGTAGAGCCATCGCTTCTGTCCGCTATCATCCTGATATAGATAGCGTTTCTTGCTGATGCCTGAGTTGGACCAGAGTGTTTCCAAATCCAGATTCTCTATCAGTGGGTTTCTGTTGCCACTTTGGTATTTGCGCTTATACCATTCTGCCATATAGACAATGGTTGATGTGGCATTTTCGGGTTTTGCCAACGCTGCTACTCCACAATCAGACATAATAGCGCTTAGGCAGACTTCAAGTTCATTGAAATCTGCCTCCGACAATCTCAGCTTCCAAACGTATGGATGCGTGATGTCCAGGGATGCTATTTTGTCTGCAAGCTTCTTGCTTAGTCTTGTTTCCATATTTTAATTTCTTTCTTCATGCCTCGGTATGCGTCACGCAAATCCCTTAACGGATGTTCCGAATCCTTGATATGATGAATCATACTGTGGCAGTTGCTGCATAGCGGTACCAGATTTTCCAGGAAGTCTTTGGGCACACCATCGGTCTCGTATGTGGAAATCATCTTTAGATGATGCACTTCCATGAAGTTGGCACCCAGTTCTTTGCCGTAGGTTCCCTCAAAATCCATTCCGCAGCATTGACATTGATAGCCATACTTGTCAAGGCACATCTGCCGGAGCTGAGGATTGCGCCTTATCACATCCATCTCTTTCAGAATATGCTTCCGTTCGCCTTCGGTTTCTTCCCGGAATGATGGAGTAGAAAGTACTGATGGTTCCGCATCAGATGGCAAATCCTCTATGGCAATCTTTGTTTTGATGAGATTGTGGAATGCTTTTGATTCCAGGAACCCTGACCATGTTTTTAGATGTAAAGAATACCTGTTGTCAGCAGCATTGTCTTCTGTTCTCATCAGTCCGTCTATAGCCATATCATGGCGTACTCGGTCATAGAAGTTATGGTCGAGCTGCGTATAGATGCTTTCAAAGTTTGGCGACTCATGCTTTCGGATGAAGTCTGCCAATTCCGATTCTGTGAATCGGGCAAACTCTTCTGCATCAGGCCTGCGTTTCAGATATTCTTCCACGTATGCCTTGCGGATGGATGCTGGTGTTGGTATCTCTTGTTTCATTGCCCTCATTCTATTTTTCGGAAATCTCACTATTATTTACTACCCAATAACCATGTGCGCTACTTCCTACACGATGGATTAGTTCCTTTTTCTTTAAACATTTTACTATTTTGTAGATAGTAGTTACACCTAATGATAAGCTTTTTCCAATTTGCTCATATGTAATTTGGGTGTTTTGTTTAATGAGGGATAATACTTCTTTTTCAGAGTTTGTAAGAGTTTCAGTTTGATTCTTTACCTCACTCTTTACCTCACTCTTTACCTCACTCTTTACCTCACTCTTTACCTCACATCCGTTTTCAGGAGTGATTTCTTTGTTTATAGTATATGTGGTCCAGCGGTTTTTGCTTTCTTGGTTAAGCAGGTTTTTATCAACCATATTATGTAATAACTTGCCTATTTCCAGAGAGTTCATTCCAAGCATTTGCTGCAGTTCCATATTACTTACGCTATCACCATTCCAAACGTATGCCATTACTTGTTGCTCATTGGCAGTAAAGCTATTGTATGTTTCTTCGCCATAATAAGCTTTCATTTCTGCTAAAGTTGATGCTGGAAGAAGACTTACCATAGGCAGAGTGAGATCTACCTGACGCAATTCTGTTCGATCTATCAAGATCGGTTTGCGCCAGTTTTGTTCCTTCCATGTCTTTAATATTGTTGGATAGCCACTACCAATGTTTTCACCATAGCCAATCATACGCAGCATATTTTGTATTCGTGGATTTCTTGCTTTAGAATTACCACCATGCATGATGTCCTCCATTGGCAGTTTAAGCGAGCCTGGATTTGAGAAGAGAAATTCTTTCTCGTACTTCTCTATTTTCAGTACACCTGTGATGAGTAGATCAGCGTGGATAATCATATTGGTCAGAGCTTCACGAACGGCTTTGTGTATAGGGGTGTCATCGATACGTTCCATACCTTCGAGTTTGAATGGGCGTTTCAAATCTTGCGTGAGTTTGGCAATAACTCGCATAAAGAAGTTAAAAAGGTTGTTTTCCCATGTTCCATCATATGTCAATCGGTCGCTCCAACGGCTATCTGCTTCTAAGTTGGTCTTGTCTATATAGTCCATACGTATGTTGTCGAAGCGGTCACGCACAGGAAGTCCTTTGCCGAACATCATGAGTCCGGCTACGGTTAATCCCTCGCGATGCGTGTTTCTATCAAAAACATATCCTCCCATATTTCTCAGAAACTCTTTGTCGTCAAGTTGATTGAAAGCATGATCCACATTTCTCACTTCAAAACGATTACGGTATGCGTGTAGGGTAGGCATGTCTATGTCGTTTAAATCATAATTTTCTACCAATGTACCATCGTTGCCATTTTCATTTGCATCACGCAACATTGATTTTACTTCTTCATCTGTGCAATGATAGTCTCCTTCAAAGTTGCGCTTATACGAACCTCCTATCAGGTTCTTATTGATGTAGATAGGACGCATGGTATAGTTTGCCATAGGTACGTGTATGGCTATAATGTTTTTGCCATTATAGTCAATACATTCCACATTGTCCTCCATGAGAATATTACGACTTACCTTATCACTATTAATAGTGTCCCAAAATGATTTCAGGATTTTGTCGGTATCGTTAACTCCTGTGACTTCTAAACGTCCTTGCTCAATTGTACGATTTCGGCGTTCCTTGATACCAAGTACAATTGTTCCGCCAATAGTGTTGGCAAAGGAAGAATAGGTTTCCCATACCGACTTTGGAAGCTCGTTTGTGGCTTCCTTATATTCTATGTTTATGCGCTCACCATAGAGCATCATATCGTTTATATCGTTTGATGTCATATTGTCTTTATTTTAAGTTATGGTTTAACTCTTTTTCCTTTTAAAATTACATTCAGTACCACTTTTAGTACCGCTTAACTGGTACTGGAGTTTATCTTAGGTGGTACTGGAGTATCAAGTAACTGACACCTTAGTAACACTTATGTGGTACTGAGAAGGTACTTTGAAGGCATGAATCAGGCACTCCAATTGATGTGCTCCTCGTATTTGTCGAAGTCCATTTTGGAGTCAGCTCCTACCTTTTCAAGCATCAGTCTTATCACCTCTTGCTCTTCTGGTGGAAGAAGAATGTCACCACGCCTACGCTTGAAATATTGGTTGCGTCCGAAGTGGAGGATGAGGGTAGTCATGAACTGGTCATACTGCTGTGGGTACATACGCTTTTGGAAGTTGGTGAATCCTCTGGCGAATATCACCGGCTTTTTATCCCGATAGTATGTACATGCCTCATCCTTGCTGCATCTGGTGGGATTGATCAGACGCAAATACTCTGCATTCTGCTCCATCATCATGGAGTAGGCTACCTGATGTAAGCAGGTAGCTGCCATAGGGCAACTGCTATGCTCACATACAGGATAGTTTATCGGTAAAGAAGTATATTCTTTCTTTGGCATAATCTACTTTGTTTTGATACCTTTATTCTTGAAGAATCACTCGAGAGGGAATTAGTCCATTGGCTTAATCATCTTCTCGATAAAGGCAATTTCATCGTCGGAGAGATTGTACTTAGTATAGAGCTGGCGGTCGATGTCTGGAATGCTTTGGCTCCAGTCGATGTCGCTGTTGTTTTTATAATTTTGAATAGGTACGAATTTAAATTTATCCCTAACGATGTTTTGAGTAATTAGAATAGAAGCTAGTAGAAATCTTGTAAAACAAGTACGAATGTACTTTTTTAGATTCTGTGCTTCTTCCTCATTATCGAATATATCTAATAGAAGATATGATTCTGTACATATAGTATAAGGTGGTAAGACTTCAAGTCTTGAAACGATTCTTTTGCGTCCATTTGCATCTGTTTGTCCTGCATGTTCAGCTGAAGCTTTTGACCTGATTACTTTCCACTTGTCTACTATTTCTTTGTTTTGTGGCACATCCTTCTCTTCCATGTAGGTGATTCCATCGCTGCCGAAAAGTGAAATATTTCGACCCGGCTTCGCCGGGAAACCGCGCTGGAAGCTTCTTATCCCAAACGGTTTACGTGAGTAAACCGTTTGGGATAAGAAGCCTGTAAAGGTTTGAGACTTAACCTTATTGATAATATCAAGAACCTTTTGGTTTCTTATAAATGTATCATGTTCATTAAGATATCTAGTACTTTCATTACGGAAACTACCAAGAATGCTTGTTACTACACATTTGTTATCAGATCCTTTGTTCCATAAGAAATAACAAACCCCACCTGCAATATCTACAGTAGGGAAACAATCTCTTGAATCCTCGTAGTCAAATAACTTTATGAGTTGTTTATCATTAAGCATATTTGCCCTAAACTCATCAAGCCCTTTACCTCCTGTATACCATTTTGCTGGTATAATCATAGACACATTATTAGGGTTAAGTAATTTGGCCAAATCTACAAATTTATTATAAATAGGAGTAGCACTACTTCCTGTTCCACCACCATCCATAATCTGATACGGCGGATTTCCCACTACAGCATTAAATTTCATTTCTTGCTTACTTGAATTGCCCTTCCAGAAACCAACAGACTTCAGCTCTTTTACGAGTCCTTCCTGGTCTTTAGAAGCACGTTCGATTAATTGTACGTTTTTGATATTCGCTTTCTGGTCAACCTGGCGGAAGCCAAAGAGGGTGCGGTGAGTAATTCCCTTAGCCATAGGAGTATTGCAGATAACATACATATTGTTCTCCACTATATCATCCCAAACCACTTGTTCTTCCTGCACACTGACCGTCTCCTTTTCGATGCATTCCGCCTTGATATATTCTTCCAAGCGACGACGGAAGAGAGAGTAGGTTACGTAAAGAGGATAGAGACCAGTCTTTGAATTGATCTCCAATATCTTTGTCTGAACCTCTCCTGCAAGGTCAACATTATCAAAGAGTTGGCGGGTGACATCGCCCTGGTCAACATAACGAGGAGTGCAGAGCATTCCAGTCTTTTCGTCAAAACTTTCGTCGTACCAGCACCAACCACCAATCGTGTCACTCATGTGCATATTTACCACACGCCAAGGAGTAAGCACCGTCTCTTTATCTGGATTGCGGAAATAAGAGAAAATCTCCGTAATCTGACGGATGCGTTCATCAATATGCATGAAATCTGCTTCTCGGGTAAGGGCACGATATTTCTTACCCGCTTCCTCGAAACGGGTAGCATTGAAGCACTTACGAATCTTGTTGAAATCTTCTTTCGAGATTCCCTTCGGCATAAACTCGGTCCATGACTCATCCTTAATCTTTCGGGTGAAGTTGTCAACAGTCAGTTCATCCTTAGGGTCGCCAGCATCAGCACCACCATACATCAGCAACGGAATACGGAGCGCAATACCACGGATATTGGTCATACGCTTCTTGAACTCCTCACGTTCTTCCTTCGCCTTCTCACGTCGGGCAATGCGCTCAGCTTCTGCCTTCAGCCAATCCTCACGCTCTTCATCAGACATGGCTTCCCATTGCGCCTTAAATTCTTCGTCTTTCTTCAGCTTTTCTTCTGCTTTCTTCTTGGCTTCAGCAATCTTTTGTCTCTTATTTTCCTCCCATTCCGCACGTTCCTCTGGTGTCATGTGACTGAGATCGACAGATTTGCTTGCATCTTTTCGCTTCTCGTCAGGAGCCTTGCCACCATGCTCACCAATATGATTGATGATTTCCGGATTTACCTTATTCAGTTCATCTTGGTTATAGAGGCATGGATCGTCAAAGCCCTTGCGTACCAGTCGGTCGATAAACACATTCTCCAACTGCTTGTAGATGTCATTGACATCCATAGGACTCATCTTGCCTCCATCCATTGAAAGAACAGGACAAAGCTCGATAAATTCACGAACAGTCTCCTTGTCGCGCATTTCCTGCGTCTTCTCTTCATCGCCTTCCTGCTTCTTCTTCTCCTTAGCTGTAGCCATAGAAGAGAATTTGGCTGTTTCAGCCACAATCTTCAAGGCGCGGTCGGGCGCAAAGTCGAATACATAACATTCTTTCTTGATCTTACCTTCATGAGTCTTGTATGGAGACTGCACACGGAAGATGGTCTGCATGTAAGTGGCAGCACGGTCGCCACCTTTCAGATAGAACACGGCAGTCCAAGGCGCTACAGTAACGCCTGTAGTCAGACGGCCACAGGATATGGTGATGGTAGAAGTCTTCTCTGGATTGTCGCCAATCGCTTTAAGCACCTTATCAAGTGCATTCTCGTTTTGTTCGTCTGTTTCGCTTCTACCTGCTACATTCACTATAGTGAAATGACGGAAAATCTTGTGCTCTTTCAGCAGTTGCTCCAAAGCAGCCGCTTCGTTGACATGAGAAACTACCCAAAGTGTATGACGGAACATCTGGCGATATTCATTGGTAGAGAATGGAAAATTATTCTCAGCATCCTTTTTGCAGAGTAAATCCAAAAACTCAGATACTTCTGGCTCATGTACAAAACGACCTTTAGCACCCTCTGGCATAGATGCATTGTCGGCTTTAGGATTACCTGTCCAGGTACGGAAGAACTCAGGGAACGAGAATACACCTGTCTGGTCAAGGATATTATCAATATTCTTGGTAATATCGTAGGTGAAGATATTCATCTTCGGCAGTTCAGCGTACGGATTCTTCCCGTTGGGATGTTCCAGGTCCCAGTTATGCTTGGCTGTTTGCTCGGCAATATAGTCCCAGGTGTAGATTTCATCCTCTTTGAAATCCTCATAGAGATTGAAAGGAGTTCCAGAGAGATAGAGCATCTTGGTTTTCTCTTTCTTCAGAAAGTCCTGGATGACACCTTTGCCCAATGAGGTAAGAGTTCCCTCGTGAGCCTCGTCAATAATAATTAAATCCCAGTCGGTTTTCAGAATGTCAGCTTTCAGCTTCTCGTTCGATGCGGAAGTTGTGTTGCCAACACCTGCATTTTTTGCCTGAGTCTTACTATTAACAAGTTCCGAGAGACGAATATATTGCATGGAAACGAAGAAGGCATAATGATTGCCTGGAGTCTCGACAAAGCTTTCTAAATCATAGTAGTTACCTACAGTCTCACTCTCATCATCCGAACGCATACCGAAACCATAGGTTTTGTGGATGTCGCTGTTGCCTTTTACCTTAGGCTCAGAACTTTTGCTGCCCACAACCTGTTTGAAGGCTTGGAGCCAACTTTCTCCTACTACAGGGCGGTGGGTGATGATAAGGGTGCGCTTCACATCCAGTTCGCGCATAAGCTGCATGGCACAGATGGTCTTGCCGAAACGCATCTTGGCATTCCAGAGGAACTGGCGATATTCAGGAAGAACTTCATACTGGTATTCACCGCGTCTTCCACTTCTTTTACAGAAACGCTCCTTCGCTTGATCGATTGCGTCCCTTTGCTCAGAACGAAGAGTGATAAAGTCGTCGGCAAACAGGTCATCCTGCATGCCGGTCTTTATTTCTTCAAGGGTTGAGTACGTTGCCATAATTATGTTATTTATTATTATTCTTGTTTACTAACGACTCGAAGGTCTGTTTGATAGCCGACTTGTCGTGAAAGTCTATATTTCTCAGCGTTGCCTTCTGAAGGTTGATGCCTTTGAGGAAGTCTTTGATAAGACAGAACCGCTCAAAGGGTGGATATTCTTTGTAGATTAATCTATCTCCCTCAGCATCCAATTTTTTCACGGCTTCTGGAGTTCTGAATATTCCCAAATCAGACTTTTTCTTTTCAAAGTCTTGAATGATCCGTTTTTTCTCTTCTGAAGACAACTCCTTAGGCGTATGCCCAGGAAGTCCGTATGTCAATCCATCCATCTGCCACACGTTCCAGGAGATAATGTAAGCAGCACCTGGCATCATGCGCATCTTGTTCTGGTTGAACTTCTTTTCGCCAAACTGAGCGATATAATGCTCTTCGAATGTAAAGAAGAGAGCTTCTCTGGCAAGTAGGAGGTTATCGCCTTGCCATTCGAAACCGTATGTTGCACGGAGAGCTATCTTAGCCCAAAGAATCCAATCCTTGGAATCCTTCGTATTCTCGGAAACGATTCTGAGTTTACGGTCGAGCATTCCTATGCGATATTTCACATTCTCGTTATACTCACCAGTAACGGCATCATATCTATTACAGAGGTATGGAGCTTCGCCACAGGTAATCTCCAGACGGGTATCAGCCACATAGTCTTTCCAGGTCTTACCTTCTGGAAACTCAATTTTCTCCTCATTGTTAATCCACTTCTGAGGGTTTTCTGGGTCGGGCGAATTGAAGAGTCCCTCTTTTCTGCCGAACCATTCTTCATCAATGAGATTGTTCTGTGCATTACAGATCCATGCAGGAGTAAACACCTCAGCCTTATCCTTTGCACGCTGCGTCTGTTCTTCTTTCGACTTTACGGCACGTGGTCGGATAATCTCCTGGTAATTGTCTTTCTCCTCAGGATTCTTTTTGACCAACTCATTATATTGCTCCTTCGTAATCACCTTGCCTTCTTTTGAGGCATAGGATGTGATCTTGTCGAGCGTGATAGGTGCAAAGAAAGTAAAATCCTCTCCGTAGTCAGCATACGAATCCGTAGCCCAGTAGATATTCTGCTGGGTAGTATGATCTTTCAGAAGATTCATACATACCTTCTCTCCGTAGCTGTGAAGGAGTTGGTTCTCACTTATGTCTGCGTCATTTATCATTGTTTATATTTTAATTGCAAAATTATCATTCTATGTTGCAGTCTTTCTGCACTATTGAATATTTTTTCAATAAATTCTCTATTTTCTCAGCAATTTGCCGTCTTAACCACTCAGGTTTGAGTACTTCAACCTGATTTCCGTATGAAAAGATGCGTGCTTCAAGTTCCTTATTAGGACGAACCATAAGCTTGATGATTCGCTGTTCTTCGTCTTCAATCTCCTGTGAAGGATGAATTGGCTTGTTCACCACATAAGGGAAACGGGCTTCATCAAATTTCAACAGCACTTCCTCTGCAACTGGATGGTCTTCGGGTAATGTTACTCCAACTACGTCCATGAAATATTCATTGAAGTCTATATCCGTATTGGGAATAAACGGCACATTGGCACGTGAGAACTTCACGATACGGTCGAGTGCTTTATTAGTGATGTAATTGCCATGACTACCTTCCTGTAATCCGATGAGGAACCAACGGTTGTTGAATTGCTTGATGTGGTAAGGATGGAGGATGGCAGTTCTTTCATTGCCAGCGAAAGTGCGATAGAGCAAATTCAAAGGCTGATGATTCAATGCGGATTCTATCAGTTCGCCTAAGAACTCTGTTCCCTTCAGCAGATCATTGTGGTCAAATGACACGATATTCTCTGTATTGGGCTTGACACCAAAACGGAATTCGAGATTTGAGATGACATCTTCCAACCATGCGTTACTCGGCACACCACGGAAACGACTTAGTATGTCGATAGTGGAGCGAAGAGACTTTATTTCTTCGGCTGTCAACTCATTATTAAAGATGGAGAAGCTTGGGTCTGAATAACGGTAGTAACTTTTCCTTCCATCGAAGGGATATGTTTCGATAGGGGCATTGTAGGTGACTCTATCTCTCATGTATTTGATGTCTTCACGTATCTGACGGATGCTGACCTGCGAGCCATAGAGATCCATGAGGGACTCATTGACCGTGTCAAGGAGGTCCTCAATACTATATGTTCTATGAAAATCGCTAAAGCATCTGTCCAGAATCCGGTAGCGAAGTTGCGCATTCTTGTTTGTTGGCATAGAGTCTTTTCTTAATTAGTTTATTTATCTGTTTTTATAGTAACGACATCATCCAGTCTGACAAGGTCGTTCATGTCGCATTTGAGACAGCGAGCTATCTCAATCAAATTCTCTAAAGTTGGTTGTGATGTGTTGGTGACCCACTTTGATATTGTAGCAGGATCTTTACCGAGCATCTCAGCCAGTTGCTTGTTGGTTAGCATGCGTTCTGCAAGCATCACCTTAATCCGATTTAGAGGTTGTTTCTCCATATTTCTTGTTTTTATATATTATCAATATGCAAAAATAAGGTTTTTTCTTCGAAAAACAGACATTTTTCATAAAAATAACACTCCTAAAGCAAATAAATTGATGTTTTCGTCATGTTATTCGAAAAAATATTGTATTTTTGTAGAAAAAAGGCTGCATCTCAGCAATCGGAGCAAGCTCCATTGCGTTCGGTTTGCACTTTTTTTGCATGTGAAGGGCGTCTTTTTTCTGAGAGTGCAGATAGATTGCATAATGGCTTTCTACTTTTGCATCCAGATTGTAACAGTTAGACCTTTAGGTCGTGGTATAAACAAAATCATAAGAACGATGGAAAAGACGAACATCTACACAGATGAAGAGCGTTATTGGATGACTGGAGGTAATACAGGAACATTGCCTACACGTATCATCCCATCTGTGATTTACAGTTTGGCACCAAACGAAATCTTCGTGTTTGGAAGCAATGCTCTGGGTATGCATCATGCAGGTGCTGCTCGTGTGGCCTATAATGAGTTTGGTGCAGAATGGGGAAATGGTGAGGGATTGCAAGGTCAGTCATACTCTATCCCCACGATGGAGGGTGAGCATAATACAAAGCTTGCCATCATGAGATTTACGCAATATGCCAGGGAACATCCTGAACTAAAGTTTCTGGTAACTCCTGTTGGCTGCGGTATCGCTGGATATACTCCAGAAGAGATTGCTCCTATGTTTAAGGATGCAGCTTATTTGGAGAATGTGTATTTACCCATCAGCTTCTGGAAGGTGCTGATGAAAACGTAATATTAAAAATGAATATGGATAGAGAATATAGTCAATTTGAATTTCTTTCTAAATATGACCAAGAGATTGTTATTCAATATCTTGGTTCTTTACATCTTTGTGAATTTAATTCACCATTTGCCAGTAGACAATCACGCTTGATTATACAAGCGCTTATTAATTGTGATGGAAATGAAAAAATTAATGATTCTTTTGGAAATTTAATTAAGGAAAATTATCGTCAAGAGTTCACTGAAGACCCACAGGAATATCTTTACGTGGATTGTGTTCATTCTACAAAGCGAACATATAGAGTATTCCCTGGACTATTTACAAATCTTCATAATAATTTAACTAGATTGTTTGAACTTTCTGATAAGCTATCTGTCAAATCTGATGATCAAAAATTAGTAAATTTCCTTCTTGAGTTATCTGATATTATAGCAGGTAGAATGGGGTATGTACGATATACTCTTGGTAATCCTCAGGCAGAAGAAATAGTATATCTTGATATTGAGAAATCAAGAAAAATCTCTCAAAACCTGATTTTTTCTAGGGAAGAAATCTCACAAATTGCCTATCGAAATGGTTTGTCCTACAATGATATCTGTGTTCTGTTATATGTTCATTGTAAACAAAAACTTATCGATTTTGAGTTAAAAAGGCAAGGGTATAGTCCGGTAGAAACTAATCCGTTGTACAAATTGAATAATGGAAGTATATTCGTAATTCAACCATCAGCCTTGCTTAGTGCAGCTCACAGAATTATGATTAATTCTTTAAAAGAACTTCTTCCTAACTCTTTTAGCGCAGAATACCACAAGGAGTTAACGATAGATTTAACGCATTGTACTCCAGAAACTAAAGAGTCAAATAAGGGTTATGGGGATATCGATGATGGGACTTTTTTATTATTTCGGGTTGATAAAGACAAATTACTTGTAGTCATAATTGTGTCTGATATAATTTTATCGAACATGAATTCGTGTGTATTACCAATAAAGTCTTTTTTTTCTCAACAATTCGCAAAAGACAAGATTCATTATATATTTACTCATAACTCTCTAGAATTAGGGGTTTATTATGAAGTCAAATCAGATTACATTTTAGTTGATTTTGATGACTTAAAAGTAATGCTTTCTTTGAAAGATATATCATTAAGAGACATATGGTATTATTGTGAGGATAGAGCAAATCTAAACGTTAAATTAATTGGACAAGAGATAGATTTATTCGCATTCTATTTACAAAACAAGCACACTTTTTATACAGAAGACACTTATACCACTATGATGTCAGAAATCGGTAATGCTTTGGGGTTAAGATACAATGTGAGTAGAAATAGGGATGTTCATTATCTTGTATTTAAGGGCAAATCGTATTTAATGGAACATTATTTTGATTTTCCAATTACAGTACCATTATATTTGTTTTGTGGAAGTCATAGTCAATATGAGCAATTTGGAGAATTGAGGAATTCTTCTATAAGATTTTGTATTGATAGAGAAAATCCGTATTCAACATTATGTTGCGAAATTTCTAGAAGCATATTGGTTTGGCTATATGCCATTGAGTATAGATTTAATAAAGCAATTATATCTGGTGATATACAGGTTATCATTGATTTATCAGAAGATAAGGAAACAACTCTTTTGTGTGATTGTCAGAGAAGTTGGTTTAAGTTTACATTATCTTTGAAATCTTTCTATGCCGAAGAGGATAAAAGGGAGAGGTATATCCTCTACCAGTTCTTAAGTCGTCTTTATACGATTGGAGTTACAGTTGATGACGGCTTTATTGGAATGATATCTACAGTATTTTCTGAATCTCATGGGGCTATATTGCAAATGTGTGACTATGATGATATACTCTTGGAAAATGATGGACATATGAATTTCTATTCAGTAAATGATAGATGTTGTGATTTTGTTTTAACAGAAATAGCAAACCATCTTAATCTGAAAGGTAAGGAAATAATATTAGATGGGAATGAGTCAAAAAAAATAGCTTTGACTATTCAAGATTTTCTGGGTGAAAAAATTGATATGATTCTTAAGGTATACTCAAAAGCCTTATTCTATCAATTATTGGAACTCCATCATTCATTACAATACTGGAAATTTAATTCAAATAATCGGTTTTATGGCATAGATTCTGTCTTCCGATATGTTGGCGAGAAATTTGAAAATCAACTCCAGTTTGCGGATATATATACAGAAACTGATAATCTAACTACGTTTATAATAGAAAGGATTGTTAGAAATAATTTTATTTCCATGCAGGGAGTGTCCCCTTCTCTAGAAGAAATAGACATGTTGTATGCATACGCAAAACAATATTATATAATTTGTCAGTATTTGGATTTAGCTTCAACAGGAAGAAAAGATGCAACTCTGACTATTTAAAAAAACGGAAGATTCACCCTTCCTGTATTGTTGTTGAATAAATATCTTAAATATTTCAGAATGTTACGTGAGGAAGAGTACAATAATGTGAACTATAAAAAAATAAAATCAGAATTATTTCCTGAATATAGCATTCAAAAAAATGATGATGCTTTTTACAGAGCATTTATGGAAGAGTTTGATTTGTCATACGATTCTTACATCAACATTTGTAAAATATGTATAGACTTCAGTGCAGACCAAGGTGGAATCGCATGTATGAAAGTCGCTGACTTTTCACACTTAGTTTCAACAGAAATAAATAAATTTGACTATAACATATTTAAAGACAAATTTATTCTCTCTGAAGATGTTGCATCAAAAATTTCGAAATATAGTGAGTTTTATCCTCATAGGTATAATCGAGTTTTTCAAGTATCTTCGCGACCTTGGATAGAGTATCATGATCATATATATTTTTCTAGTAAATCTATTTCTACAAGTAGTAGAATTTTATTAGATAGAATATGTAATGCAGTTCTTGTTGCTCAATCACCAGGTATGAATAGTTATTTAGGAACAATTAGAGACCGAAAAGGTCATGATTTTAACTCTGCTTTATTCAAATATGTTAAAGATCATGCTTCCTCTGAAATTGTAGTTAAGCTAGAAGTAAAAATCTGTCAAGGTAAAACGTTAGATGCCGACAAGGACTATGGTGATATCGATCTCTTGATTATTGACACAAAATCAAAAATCATAAAATGTGTAGAGGCGAAAGATTTTGTCGAAAGTAGATATTTGTGGCAGTTGTTAGACCAAGAAAAGAAAATTATTGGCGCATTGCCAAAAGTATGCTCTAGAGATAATTGGTGCCGTAATAACATACGTCAATTTTCAAAAATCTGTCATTTAGTTGATAATAGCTACACAATACAGACTGTTTTTTTAACTTATAATTTACAGCCTGAGACTTTTGATAAGTCCGGACCTTATAAGAACATTAAGTTTGTTTCGTTAATTGACCTGATAAAAGACCCGAAAATTCTTTTATAAAGTTAAAGCCTTACGAAACGAGTTTGAATAATCATCAAGTAGCCTATCACTCATTGCATAAGCGAGTACAATTCCTTTATTGCCAAGAGCGTGATAGGCTGCTTTTGCACTTGTACCCGTATCAACACAGTTATCTATGATAATAGGTACGCAGTCTATAGGCAGTTCTTTCACTGAGTAAAATCCCATTTGTGATTCTGTTAATGGATGATTTTTACATTTGGCAAGATAGTTGGACTCTCTCGACTTACCACGAAGAATATCTGCCACTAATACATCTGAATATGAAGCAATGGCATTTGCCAAGAGCAAGGCATTGCTCGAAACACCAGTATGTCCTGGAACAGGAACCAGTACAGCGTTACTAAAAGGAATGAGTTTTGCCATATTTCGAGCAGCATAGTTAATGGCATCTTTATCTATCTCTTTTATCTTATGGCATACCCACCGGTTAATACCATCATAGTATCTACCAGTGGATAGGAATGTAATACCGTCTGAAACTGTTTTGATTGGTTCGTTCTCTGTCATGGGGTAAATAATAAAATGAGTTCTGCATATCGTCTGCGCTCAATGGAAGGGATTCGTTTCCCTCGCCAATGGCAATGATTCACATAATCGTCTCTGATGTTCCGGTTGCCTACTTCGAGTTTCTTTAAGACAGAACTTTTCGGGTATTTGCCCTTATATCCAGTAACTTTATATGGTCCGATGTTATAGGATAAAGCTGCAAGGAGTAGGGAGTCCTGACCATAGGAACGAAACATAGCACATAATTCTCTGAGGTCTTTACGAAGAAGTTGCTCTGCTTCATATGTTGACATATTAGCAGAGTAACGCTCTCCAGGTCTGAGCTTATGCCCATAACCAACATAAGGATAATCCTTAGCACGGTGCATGCCTTCATAGAACCTAATGCAGCATACTGCACGTTCGAAAGGTGGCAACTCGAATATGGAAGCCGGGGTTGATGCCGGTCGCTCTGTTGGCATTCGAGCCTGGACATTCGCAACCAGACTCAATGATATAAGCAGGAATAATATTATCTTTCTGAAAGTCATTTTATCTTGAATTTGTTTATCTCGTCAATCATATTCTTGACATCGAGGTTTACACTCACGAAATTCTGATACAGGATTCGTTCCTTGGCATCCTTGGATGGGAAGGTGTAGAACTTCGGTATCTTATAGTTCGCATAGTCAGCTTCTTCCTCTGCAATCTTCTTCATGTCGAAGTCCGTCTTGCAGTAGAACTTGGAGGTCTGGAACTCTGCTGACTCCTGGATGTTCATGCTGTCACCTCGTCCGGTCTTTGTCTTTATGAAGTCACGGGCAGACTGTCCACATATCCAACCAGTAGGCATATCTGAGATTTTACTGGCAGGAACAAGGCTGTCCATGTTCTCATTGAGGTTGATGGAAGTCTTGTCACGGTCGATGGTCACACCTTTCTTTAACTGAACTACCTTGCCGAAGATGTCGTTGGAGAGCCATTCCAATGTCTCTTTTGCTCTTGCAGAACCACTAACCACGTTACCTACTGTGGTGATTACCTTCTGCATACCCACCTTGCCGTAGTCAGATTCAAGCTGTGGCAGCTCCTGAAAACCGAGAGCCACGCTTACCTTGTTGCTTCGGGCAGTACCGATAAGTCGATCAATCTTGTGAAAGTAGAGCGTAGGCAACTCGTCCACGATGATGCTGACAGGAATATTCTTGCCCTGGCCAGTGTTGACACGGGTAACAAGACGGTTCAGAATCAAAGCATTCAACGCACCAATAATACTTTCCATCTCTGGGTCGTTGGCTATGAGCAGATATGAAGGATTCTTCGGATCGGACACCTTCAGGTCAAAATCATCACCATCCTTATGGAATATCCAATACGACTCCTTGGTAGCCAATCGAGAGGTATAGACACGGAGTGTACCAATCATACCTTCCAACTGTTCCATAGCCTTATTCTTCATGGCTGTCTGGAATGGGCCAAGGAGAGGAGCAACCTCTGGATCTGTTTCCAAAACCTCAAAAATTGTCTGGTAATCGAGATTGAGGAAAGAAAGGATATGTGGCATGTCACTGTACTTGCCCAGCCAATACTCTGGCTCCACCTCTCTGCCAGTATGGTCAAAGACTCTGCCAGTAGGTTTCGGGCGATGAGTCTTTGGCTCTGTTGTCATCTCAGCAATAAGAGGATTGCCGTTCTTGTCGTATGGCACCTTCTTGTAATTGACAAAGAAATAGATACAAGCTGCCAGGAAGTTGACCGCTGATGTCTGGAAGAACTGGTCGCTACCGCCACCACCTTCCTTCTTTCCTTTCTGCAGAGACTCCAAAAGGGTTTCAGCTGTTTCACTAGCTGCAGCAAGGTTGCCGATGTATTTTTGCTGAATAGGATTCACACGTCTGGAGTATTCCACATCCACAAAGTTGATGATATTGAACTTGCATCCTCGTGGCACCTTCCCTGCTTTCTGGTTTATCTTGTAGTGATAATACAGCTTCTGCGCAAGAGTCGGGAACTTGTAATCATATACAACCATAGCAAACCCCTTGGCACTGTGCTGGCGGATGAACGGCTCGATGATGGAGAATGTCTTACCAGAACCAGGAGTACCAACTACCCATGTTCCTCGGAAAGGATTCACGATATTCACCCAACCTTTGCGGAACTTGCCCTTGTAGTAATAGCGCATCGGGATGTTTACGCTATACTTGTTCTCCTGCAGTTCCTGGCATTGCTCAAAAGACTCGTTCTCGAAGTTGAAACGATCTTTAAGCAATCCTTCCTTCAGGAACTTGGAGATATTGTCAAGGGCAACATGGATGCAGATGGTACCAAGAATAGAGGCAGCCATGTAAAGCCAGATGTTCAGACTGATGGTATAGAACCTCATATCCATACGATGACCGAAAAGCCATATAGACAGTATGGTGACGAACAGTCCACCCACCAACGGATAGAACACCTGACGGCGAGCATCAAATTCCAAGTGTTTCTTGTTTCGGGTGCCAATGCAGGTGATACAGATAAGCACGATGGTAGCAATCTTGCTCCATACAAGGTTTCCATCCATATAGATGAACCACCTCTTTACACGGCTATGAATGTCACAAACAATGCCACCCCAATAGTCAAGCAACGCAGGGTCTATAGCATACTCAAAGAACTCCACTATCAATGATAAGTATATCAGACAGCGGAATATTTTATACATGGTCTGTAATTCTTTTGTTTCCTCCATGAAACCTATTCTTGTATTATAGTGAATATTTAATGCTAATTATATAAAGTAATGATTGGACGGACTTTATGTGCTTGCGTCTTTGGTGTTTCTTGAAGTGCCCCTGAAGCTAATGAGTACAACCAAGCTTTGGCTGTTTCCTGGTCTTTAACCTCTGTCGAAGTCCAATACCAACACTCATCCGGATTGTCTGGTATCACATCGCCTCCGCACTTGCGAATATACGTATTTACCGCACTGCGTGCTTGATACAAGAGTTTGATCTGAGCAACGGAAGGGATGTAGGCACTCTGACCATACTGCCACATGTCAAAGACTGCTGAAGCTGCAGGTGAAGTGCCAGTGGAATACATGGCATGCGTATTTCCATTGCCATCGAATGCTGCAATATCAGCTGATGTGTTATGCTTCAATCCGAGAGAGTCTGAGTATGCAAACGGCTCAATGTCCTTTAGATAGACAGCATAGCCTGTGCCTTGGATGTCCTCGTTCTGATTCACATAGAATACCACGGCTATAGGAGTCTTGTTTTGGGACTTAACTTCCTCGAATCTTACGACTTTGCCATCTGTACAGAGGATGTCGCAGGTCTTCATTGCCGTATCAGGAAAGTCTCGATGCTCATCGCATGAGGCAAATGCTACTGCCATGAGAGTAGCACAAATGATATTTAGTATCTTCATTGTTGCTATTTCTTTAATGTGGGTATCTTGAATCCTATCACGATGCCAGTACGAAACAAGTCTTCCCGTTTGGGAAGAGTGAGGTCACATTTGGCTTGAACAAACAATCCCCATCCATGACGTAGGGCAAAGTTATGCTCGTAACCTACATGCAAGCCACCGACTAACTTGTCTGTGTCACTGCCTGCACTTGCGCCAATACGGAGGTTTCCGTAGTTGTTCCTTCCTCTTGCCACACAGGGTTTGTAGGCTGCGCCAATTCCCCATGTGCGGTAGTTGTTCCAAAACGACTCTGGACAGACGTGTCCGCATGATGCACATTCATCCCATTTGATGTAACCGTTGACAAAGTACTCCCAGGCATGGTGGTAGCGTGTTTCATGTTCCCATGAGATGGTGGCATCCAAACCTCTCTGATACAAAGCACCTACACCTACGGATATTCGGTCGCTATGGCTCTGGGCGAATGATGAGACTGAAACGCACAGTCCCATCATCAATGACAATATGTATTTCTTCATCGTCTTATTCCTCCAACATTAAGCGTGAGTTGAATGAGTCGGCATACAGAACATCTTCGTAGTCTATATCCAAACTAATGGTTCTTCCGCTAATCTGCTTCTCTGAAATCTCGATAGACAGGACCTTGTCGTTAGGGAATGTCATCTTTTTCAGGACGATGACGTTTCTATAACCATACTTGAAGGTTTTGGACTGGTCAAGCACCATAGCTGGCGTAAGTTCAATCATCTGGGCATTAGTTGCCTTGGAAACCTTCTTGTCATTCAGTTTGATGCGCATCTCGTCGATGTCAAAGCGGATATTGGTGCGGTTCTCAATGCTGAAATCAATGAAGAAGTATTCTCCAACAGAGTAGATGTTGTTCAACCTCATGGTCATTCTGTGCTGCTTGGTGCTCACATTCCGTATTCTTGCCGGTGAGTTCCATATCTTTCTGGCATATCTGGTCATATCCTCAGTACTCATTGATACAGAAGGATTATGATATGGAATCTTCTCAGAGGCAAGTATCTGTTTGTCTGTGACTGCTTCCTGCATTCTTGTAGTGTATATCAGAGCATACTGGGTTCTGTAACGCTCGGTAACTATCGTCACAATAGCAAGGATGTCACCATCGGCATGTACGGATGCACCTTCCTTGGGTTTCAGACGAATGGTATTGTTGATTGGCTGGTCGCCGACCACTGCATCCGTAGAAATATCAACGAAGCGTACTGGCTCAGAGGCGGTAATGACTGTTGTGACATTCTCATTGATGGTTAGCTGCTCTATTTCCTGATACGTCTGTTGTGCCATGGATGGGAGAGAGGCTAATGCGCATACTACCAATGCGCAGAATTTCTTGATAGTCTTCATATTCGTATATGTCTTTATTATTTTTCTTTCTGGTTTGAACGTGAATTGATGAGATACACAAAGGTTCCGTATTTCAGCTTGGCTGAGTTCTTCTTGATGGCTTTGCTAATGGCGTTGCTTGTCTTCTGAACGGCATTGGTAACGGCTTGTGCTCCCCAACTTGCCAGGTTGCCACCTCCAGTAGATGTGCTGTTGGTTAGGGTTGAAGTGTTGCTCAAAGCACCGCTACCAACATCTTTTGTGGTCTCTCTGAACTGGCTGCTTGGTACATATAATCCTTCAAGTCCGTCGGTATCATAGAGCGAAAGGTTTACCTTGACGATGTCATCATCTATCATGATACTCTTGACTGTGCCCTTGACACGCTGTGAACCGAAGCCGCTCATGGTGGCATAGATGTAGGAGCCTTTATGAATGACCGTTTCATTGATGACAATATCATCGAGCAGACGAAGTCGTACTCTTGATCCATCCACCGCCTTGATGTTCTCGTCTATGATAGCCTTGATAAGTCCAGCTTCCTTGTCATTGTCACACAGGGTGTTGAAGTAGTCGGAAGTAACCTTGACCTTCTTGACGACCTCATGCGGTTCATCATCGGTCTTCTTCTTTTCCGGAATTTCAACCTTTCCTTCCTTGGCATCGCCCGTTTTGGCAGTTACTTCGGCCTGCATGGATGGGGTAGAGACCTGCTGAGCCTGAATCCTTGCCTGGGCAATGGCTCGATTGAGTTCTTCCATCGCCTCCTGCTCACGCTGTTTGCCACGAGCTAAGCGATCATTTTCTGCAGAATTGTTGCCTTTGGCGATTTCCTGGCCTTTCTGTGCGCTCTCCTGTAGCTGCCTTTGCATCTCAGAGAGCTTCTCGGCTTCCTGGGCTTCCACCTGTTTACGTTCTTCATCTGAGTACTTTGTATCATACTCTTCCTTGGTATCTTCTTCATTGCGTTCAATGTTTCCTACTGCTGAATAATCGTCTATCTTACCGTATGATTTGAGCATACTCTCATACTTGTTACCAATACCGTCTCCCTTCATTTTGGCATCAGGCAGGTCTGGATTAAGATACTCGGTCGTAGTGAGACCATCAGGAATCTCAGCCTTCTCCGTATGAAAGAGGTCAATGACGAAGTAGCCGACAAACAACAGAGGGAAGTAAATGATAAGCGGTATCATATACTTGGGCTGTTTCCAGTTAATCTTTTTCAATGCGTCCATCGTTTTCTATCTTTTCGTTATTATTCTTTTGATAATCTCTATTCATGGCAGGATGCGTGGTGTAGGCATTTTCAACAGCTTTCCAGACTTTGCAGTGTCGCAGACGCAACATCTGCTCTTGCCTTTCCGTAGCACTTTGTCTTGACTGTTGATGACTATACACCACTACCAACCTGTAGATGTTCAGACCAAAACAGAAGATTATGAAACCAAATACAAGGTAGAGGAACAACCGTTTATGGTCATTCGCAAACAGTTGTACCTTGGCTGCAAGCACATCAAGCTTCATAGTCTTGGCAAACTTGCGTCCTGCCTGCACCTCAGTCTCATATCTCTGACGATATTGAGGATCATCTTTGTCTGGCATCTTTTCACCGATAAATATATTCTTCCATCCCATATCAATATGTCAGTTTGGTCTTTTGTTCTATATCCTTATTGAGAAGGGTTCTCCAGTTGGTGATGAGCAAACCATGTGGGTTGTTGTCAGTACGGGGAACACGCTTCAAATGACCTGCCGTCACAAGTTCTCTGGTAAGAATGCTTGTGCGTCGCTCAATACGCTGTCTGCCATAGTAGGTGAACTCCATCTTCTCCTTGTCGAACTTGATACTGTCACAGAAGATACTGAATACGGCACTCGTACCCATGATGTTTGAGTAGAAGCCTTTCTCCTTTAATGTATTGTACTGCGCAAGACCCGTTTCATCGACCAGATACATGGCTTTATCCATTGTATATTTGATGTACTTGTCATCTGGCGCAAGAGTGAAGAAGTAATGATGGAACATCTCCACATGACTCTTTGCTTCCACATCGAGCGTTTCTTCCATGGTGCTGCGCTGAACGAGAATAGGAACATTGCCATCCAACACGTACACTTTCTGATGAGCATCCGAAACCATTTGCTTGGCTGTCCAAATGCTGGAGATACAGATGATGATGCAGCCCACAAGGAAGAGTGAGCAGATAATCATCACCAACTTGATTTTGTTTTCGAGATTCTTTATTACCATACCTTATTATATATGTATTATTTGCTGTTTACATCACTTTGCTAATCATGCCCTGGGTTGAAATCTTGGCTTGCTGTGCCACACCTTCACCGAAGTTTCGGGTAGAGAATGCTGTATCTCCTTCAGGAATCATCCATGCAGCAAGGTCTGGAACGAGGTTCAGACATTTCAATGCCACAATGCTTGCTGCCATCAGATAACCGGCTGAGAAGAACGAGTTCTGCAGATATGCTGCCATCGTCTGCTCACTTTCGGTAATGGCTGTAAGGTTCTCCACCTGAATGCAGAGCACTATATCAAAGAGTAAAAGGACATAAAAGCCCACGAAGTATAGCATTGCTCCATAGAAATGTACCGTGAGATAACGTATCAGCCACTTTGCCCAGGCTCCTTCCCATTTCGGCAAGAGAGAGAATGCCCATTGTATCGGACCGAATATCGTCAGCATACCCAGGAGTATCTGTTGGCAATAGATTGTTGCCCACCAACCTATACGGAAGACAATCAAAGCTATGAGCATAATCACCTTATCTATGCCTACCACCGCACCAGCTGTGAGTGATGTGAACCAGAGCTTTGATGCATCAGTTTCCATGTTTGTCACTTCATCCACACCTGCCTGTTCCATGGTGGACTCTATCAGGTTTGGATCCGATGTGCCAGAATGGGCTACGTCAGCCTGGGCTTGTAATGAGTTATAAAGAGTATCACGTGTATAGATGAGCTCCTGGACTTCTTCAAACTTATCCTCAATCTGTGCGGACTCCGCTTCATACAAGTCGTGGGTGTATGAACCTATGCAGTTAGGAATATAGGAGAGAAAGTCAAGTACACACCAGCTGCTGCCGTTGTTTGTAATGCCGGTATCTGCAGGTGGGTACCACCAACAGAGGATCACACTGACCACAAGAGGCTTGAACAGCTTCATGATGTCTATCGGCTCATGCTTTACCATCATCTTGTAGGCCATACTGCCAGCTACGACTATCGAGAACAGCGCAGCTAGAGCCATACACATCTGCAATATCCACCAAAACGGACCTTGTGAGCCTGTGAACGTGGCATCACAAAGGAACTCGTTGGTCAGGAAAATCACATCATCAATCTCCTGTTCGAGGATCTTGATACCGAAATCGGAAAGGATGTTTGAATCTGCCATGTTTTATCGTCTTACTATGTTATTTTCGTCGGAGTCATCAGTTCCTGATCCTCCGGAGTTATTTCCTATATTCTTTTTGCCTGCTTCACGCCATCGGCTGATTGCTGATGATGCGTGGCTGGCCACATTGTTTCTTCTTTCAAGTCGGGCAGCAAGCAAGGATGATGTCTTTCGCTTGTTGCTTAGTTGGATAAGAAATGAGATAAGTGTCTCATTCTGCTTGGTAATGTCATCATAGATGGCAAGATACTGCTGTTTGCGCTGGGCATTGGGCATATAGGCATCCTGCATCTCCTTGATGGCTGTCTTATACATCTTGTAGTATTCTGTCCATCGTGTCTTGTCTGAAACAGAACCACCAGCGCTTACTATTCGGTCAATATTCGCCTGAAAGTCCGAGAGCTTGGAGTTGATCTTGTTTCCTTCTGCAAGCCAGGCAATGTCAATCTGCCGGTCTGCAATGTTGAGTGCTTCTATTTCTGCTCGTTGGGTAAGAGATGCTTTGATACTGTCAGCAACATCAACCTGCTGATATGCAGAGACTCCTGCCATGGTTCTGAAAAACTGCTTGTTCTTTTTTGCTGCAGTCTTCTGATAGCTGTTGTGTAAGGCATCATAATAGAATGCAGGAGTGAGACCACCAGAACCAATCTCCTGAACCGTAATCTGATTCATCTTGGCTGCATCATGGTTGTAACTCACATATCCTTGGGCTGATGCGTTAAAGCATAACGTCAAGCCACATAAGCAAAGTGCTGTCCGTGAAGAGATTAAATGTTTCATATTCATTGTATTTTTATTTATTATCCTAATAGCCTAAATATCCTGCGCCCCTCCATCTTCCAAAGGCATCACTTATGATTTCCTCCTTGCTCTTGGCACGGTACACCTGTTTTTTCCAATAGCCGATTCTCACTTGGATATATTTCCAGGTTTCGAAGTATGCCTTGTTGAGATGCTTGTTGATGTTGTCGAGCGAGTTGTTGATGCTCGTAATGATGAGAAGCAAGTCGGACGTTGAACATGCCGCAGCTCCAGTAGCATATAGCAGCAAATCACTGACTGACCTATAGAGATTGTCGCCTTCATCTGCAATCTTAGCCAAAGCCTTGGTGTTGATGGTGATGATCAGCGTATCGGTACTCATGATGTTTCCTCTTTCCAGGCATTTCTTCCTGAAATCATTGAGCATCTTTCTATAGTCACCGACTTTGTCACTCACATTCTCATAGGTGCTGTACACATTGAGACTGGTACGGAGTGACTGATACAGAATGTCAATCACATCAAATGCCCTGGTGTACTTATCCAGTTCCTTATTGATGTCCCTGAATCCAATGTTGGCATCGCCGCTGTAGTCATGCAGCAGTTTATTGCTTGCCTCCAAGGTGGAACGCACAAGCAGCAGACTACGCTGTTGCTTGTGATCTTTGATATAGGCCTCGATAGAAGCTGCATCAAAACCCACCTGAGCCTTTGCCACCGAAGGCAAAAGGGTCAACAGACAAATGAGTATTGTCAGTATCTTGCTATTCACTGTTGTCTTCTTCATCGTCATCATATTTTCCGTTATAACTATCTGAATGTCCGCTATCAGCTGCATGTCGCAACCATCGTTTCCTGCACTTTTCTATGAGCGTCAGTCTTCTGCCTTGCTCGTCATTCAGTGGGGGAGCGACACTCCTCAGAATGTCTATGATGGAATGCTTGTAATGCATCATCTTCTCCAATGACACCAGATCGGCAAATATCTTGGTGAGACGGCTGTCTATCTGACGTGCAATCTCCAGTCGGTCACTTGACCAGAGCAAATGATAAGTATCATCCGTATTGTCTGATTCCACAGGGCTACTCTTGGCATATTCAACCGTAGGGTCACAGTCTGGATAGTCACGGGCTATCTCAGCAAGTTTGGCATTCACTTCGGCTGCTTTCTCCTCATCGGTTTTAGCAGGATCGAGGTTTACTACAGCCACAACTTGCGTATCGCTATATTCCGTGGTCAGAGTCCATGAAATCTGCACGATGGCACGGTGTATCTTGATGCCCATGAAGTACTTAGGCTTTCTTGCTATTGAAACTGTTGCCTTGAAAGTAATGACACCATTGGTATTCGGCATGGAAGCAGTACGAACGAAAGTATTCCCTTCCCAAGCCCCCGAACCATTCCAACTGAGATTATAGGCAGTCTTGCAATCTTGCATGATGGCCGAAATGCGGTAATAATCGTCTGTCACGGCATTTTCTCCATCAATAGCCTCTTGCTTTGCCTTTTGGTACTGGGCAAGTTCTGATTCGGCTTTGCTCTTATCTGACTTCAATGCTGTTATACGGTCTTTGTTGGCATTGTACTGTTGACGATACCTCGCTGCATCATTCACATTTGAATTCTTGATTCTTCTCAGAAGTTCCGTATTCTCTGCCTCCAAGTTTGTGATTTCAGACTGTAGAGAAGCTATTTTCCTCTCTGTTTCAGCAATCTTGGAATCAATCTCAGAAGTGTTGACGCTTTCATGAGTGACACTCGTGGCCATGGCACACTGCTTGGTGTGACCATTCACGCTACCTCCACAACTCGAACACTTGTATTGGGTCGATGCTTCACCAAGTTTGGTACCGCCATGACAAGTAACACTGATGGTTGCGGTTTCGCATCCTGCGATTTTCTTGGCATCGGTTGTCTGATAATATCTCTTTGCATCACTTGAAAGATAGTAGGTGTAACCTTCCTCGTTATCATTGAGTTCTTTCAGGCGTGCATTCAATCCGGTTTTGAACGTGTTCATGTCCATCGTGTAGGAATCAAAGACATCCTCAAAGGCAACTTCCTTTTTATACCAGCTCTTTGAAACATGAATCTCGTAAGCATAGGCTTTAGCATATTGACCACTTTTCTTCTTGCTGAGAATATAGCCTGACATATAGTAGGTCATGCTATAATTGAAGCCGTCATTCGAGTTGTTATGCTGCTGAACATCACTTCGACTCCATCCAGCGTGGCTTTCTGAGTTTCTCAATGCAGCTTCTCTTTCTGCCGATGTTGGAGTATAGTTTTTATCCTTTGTGCTAATACGATACCAGTGATCACCTTTGATGATGGCATCATTGTCTGTTGGTGGATAGTAGTCACACAGCTTCACATTACCGGCATCGACTCTATAGATATACCATCGCTGGGTGTAGTATTGCCCCATTCCTTCACGGGCATAGTCTGTTACCCAGGAGGTCAGATTGTAGTTCGATAAAGAGAAGAGATTTGCAATGCTGTCCCTTCCTCCAACAAACTGCAAGAGCGTGTTGCCTGCATTTGCAGACAGACTGTTGTAGAGTCCATACACATTTTCTGCAATCTCAATAACGCTGCTTGTCTTGTCCATCATCGTTCCACTGAAACTGCTGTTGCCAAGGATTGAGCCTACAACATTGCCAGCTCCAGCAGAAGCAAGATTGACTCCCATGGCATACAGGTTGTCTATGTCTTCCTTCAGATTCTCCTTGGTGAAGTTGGAACCGAATCCTGAAAAGTTGTCAAACATCGCTTCCCAATCCACGTTGCCCAACTCCGAGAGTTTCAGGATGGCAGCCAATTCCTGGTTAATCTCCAGAAATGCTATATCCTTGAACGAGAGGGTGCTGTTGGTGACGATAGACTCGAACTGATAGCAGAGAGTCTTGGTCTCTTCACATACCTTGTATAAATAGCTTCCCCAATAGAGAGCATTCTGAGGACTTTTGAGCATTATACCTGCCACAGTCCAAATCTTCGGCATAATCTTGGCCGACACCATGTTATAGATACGGCGGTAATAGTAGTTCTCAGTGGCACTTGTCCATAGTCCCAGATGGGTGAGGGCTTTGCGGTCAAGGAACTTAGATGTGAAGATTCCTGCCGCTGCCACCTCTGCCGCCTGATAGTGATCACGTATCTTAGCTACCTGTTCGGCATAATACGCCTCAGTAGCTGCCTCTGTTGCAAAAGCGGCTGTCATTGCTTCTACAGTGCGCTTGTCATAGTTAACACTGTAGTACTGCGCCATCATCGGTACTACGGCACAGAGATAGAGAGTAAGTATTATCAGATAGCGTTTCATTTGTCTGAATATTATTGTTTATGACTTGTTACATATACTCATCAAATTTCCTCTTGGGTTTGAGGTTCAGCACATGACCAGTCTGGTTCACCTTTTGGGCAAATGGCAAGGATTTGGTGATCCCTGACAGTTCCCAGTCTCGGCAATAGGCTTCGATGGCATGCTGATGGTCGCATTGCAACTCTTTCTTGTAGAGCTTCAAGGCTTCCTTCTCAGCTCGCTCGGTGGTATAGGTCATATAGCACTCGTGAGGTTCTTCTACACCAAACACGCCTCCGACACTTCCTCTTCGGATAAAGACTTCTCGGAAGAAGCTTCTGCCTTCTTTGTTTTCAAGGCGGTTGATGGTGAAGATCTTCTTGCAGTCCACATCTGTCAAACCCAGGATTGCCTTGATCTCGTCGAAACGTTCACGGAACTTACTTTGGTCAAGCAGCATCACCACATCAGAGTTGTTGATGATGGCTTCCTTCACGATAGGACTTCCCACGATGTCCTGGATCTCCTGAGTAACCACACCCACCGATGCCCAGAACTTACGGGCTGTCTTGTAGAGGTACTTGATATATTCTGCCATCATTGGCGAAGCTATGGCTTTCCATGCCTCCTCGATGACAAGCACCTTACGGTTCTTCTTGATACGCATCTTCTGAATGAAAACGTCCATGATGATAAGTGTAACAAGAGGGAAGAGGAGAGGGTCATCCTTGATGGAGTCAATCTCAAAGACGATGAAGGTCTCATCAAACAGCTTTGTGTCGAGGTTCTCATTGAGTGTAAGCTCATGACTACCACCCTTGTAGAAGTCCTTCAGCAGATAGTTGTAGGATGCCAAGTCAATTCCTGCCAGATTGTTCTCCTTTATAATCTGAGGAATACGGACTTTACTGTACTCGTAGAATGTGTTGAACGACAGGTTCTCTATCTGTTTCTTCATGAAGTATTCATCGAAGTATTCCGTGATAACCTGCTCTATGAGACGGTCTTCCGTCTTGGTGACTTCACCTTGGGTTCCTTTCCAGATGAGCATGACCAGATTTTTCAGGAAGCCTATCTTCTCGATGTTCAACTCCTCACGCTTGATGGCAAAAGGATTCATCGTGATAGGATGCTCGTCTGTGTAGCTGATATACTTGCCACCAACATATTCGCAGAGTCCTTCATATGAATTACCGGTATCAACCATCACGACGTCGGTGTTCTGTTCCCACATCTGACGGACTACACTATTCATGTGGAAGGACTTACCGCTTCCAGACGGACCGAGGCAGAAGAAATTGGAGTTATCCGTTATCTTGTTCTTTCCCTCCTTTCCGCTGATGTCGATGGCCACTGGCACACCTTGGCGGTCTGTATAGTAAATCTTCAATGGGGTTTCCTCACTATGCTGAATGCGCTCTTTGTACATGAGACAGGCTGCTGCATCACTGAGAGTCAGGAAACGGTCATACTCTGGGTTGGTGGAGTAGCAATTTCCAGGGAATGAGTTGACAAACAGCTCCAACTGGTTGTAGGCTCTTTTGCTGATATGAATGCCCAATCGACCAAAGGAGTTCTCCAGATGGTTGGTACATTTCTGAATATCAGCATCTATAGGTACTCCAACGACAAGGTTGAAGTGGGCATATACCAACTGTTTGTTTTCTCTTGCTATCACATCCTGTACCTTCTTGATGTCCTCCACGGCTATTTGGTTGCTTGGATTTGGCATACTGGCATGACGGTTTTTCTTCTTGTCGAGAAGGGAGAGCTCTCTTTTCTGGTTAGGAATAAAGAACATCTGGTTATACACTACTACATCTGCAGAAGGAATACAGTCAACCAATGATACCATATCCACTGGCATCGAAACATTGTTCACCTCAATATTGGTGAATGGACGGACTATAGATGGTGTGCTGACACAGTCAACATCAACAAGACTATAGACCTTGCATCGTTTGTTGCCCATGCTGATAGACTCTTCATCAACTTTGAAGTTTGTCATTGACACAGTCTTGTCGTTGAAGTTCATGGAGAAATAGCGGTCAACATATTCACGAGCCGTATTTCCGTCCAGGTAGGATGCTTCCATGCCGGAATCCTTCAATTGGTCTTTGACTTTTCGGATCTTCACCATAAAGTCGCGCCATTTCTTACTGTCAAAAGAGAAGATGCGGCTTTTCTTATTCTCCTGGGTGATAATCAGATAAGTCTGGCTGTCAGTATAGGAACGTCCATTGAAATACTTGAAGTAAGACTCTGACAAGAACTCATGGTTGTCGTTACTCTCATCCTGAAACTGCTTACGCACGAAGACATCCTGCTTATGAATGGCATAGCCTTCACCGAGGGTCTGGGCAAGTGCGGTGACAAGATGATTGAACTCATAGTAGCTGTCTATGTTGGCAGAATACTTCTGCACCGGGTTCTCCATCTTCAAAATGGCTGAGTATTCGCCAGTCTTGGTGTAGAGCACGCCAATGCCATCCACATCCTCAACAGAGAAGTAGATGTCCTGAAAGATCTTCTTGCGTTTGCCTCCGGTTCCAAAAGCAGAGACTGAGATAGCCATGCCTATGAGTATAGCTACAAATGCTATGATTACATATATGATCATTGTTATTTGCTCTTTTATCAAATGAAGATAGGCTCATCCTTGCGAGAGGGTGAGCCTACCGATTTACACTATTCAGATTTCAACACACTTGCTCATTTGTTTACGTTTGAATTTTGTTTGATTACATTCTATGCGAACAAGCATAGATGAACACACCATGCTCTTCCTTCTTGGTATGCAACCCTTTCTTCTGTTTGAAGAAGATGAGGGCGGCTCCCGAACAGAGGGAAACAGCAAGAACCACAAGACCAACCACAAAGCCGAGAATGCAATATGCTATGATAAAGCCGAGGATGGCTCCACCAACGGCACAGGCTGTCCAGGTGATGTAGCGTCCCTGGAACCCCATAAATTCAAGGGGCTTCTGGAGACCCTTGAACATGGGATAGCTTACGTACTGATTTTCGTTTACTTCTTCTGACATGATGTATTCTTTAATGCTTGAACGATAGATTAGAGACCGAAGAACAAAGGCAGAGCCTGGGCTGCAGCAACGAGGAAGATACATGCGCCAACAACCATCATGATCTTCTTCTTGACATCCTGCTCCTCATTGTTCATAGCGATGTAAACGCTGATAGCACCTACAACGGCTACTACACCGGCAATGGCATAGCAGAGCTTAACCACAAAAGGTACATACTTGGCAATCTCCTCCGTCACAGTTGCGAGGGCATCTGTTCCGGCTGTGTAATCACCAGCTGCATTCTGTGCATAGGTCGCCAATGTTCCACAGAAAAGGAGCATGGTGAGCGTCTTCATACGCTTGGCACTGAAAAGTTTTTTTGCGAAATTCTTGATTTTCTTCATTTGATTTCTTTTGATGTTACTTAAAAAATTACACTCATTTATCTCTCCTGCAGGTTGAGATGTTTTGTTATCCTATCTTTTTACCTTATACTATATTATAACCGAAGAATGCAGGGAACAGGATAGTTGTACCTATCATGAACAGGCAGGCACCAATCAGCATCATGATGGATTTTGTTACATCACCTTCGCCCGTATTCATCTTTATATAGATTTGTAAAGCTCCTATGATGGCTACGATGGCTGCTATGGCATACACCAGATAGACTACATAGAGCATCATTGTTACCGTAAAGTCATGAGCATTGCTCAGAGCGTCTGCCCCCCAGCTATAATCGACACCTCCGCATTTGGCAGATGCCAACATTGGCTGGAAGAGCATGACACCTATTAACATTATGGCAAACAAAAGATTGTGTTTACAGCTTATCTCTGGCATTCTTCTTTTCTATTTTTCGGGTGTTGTGCTTATTGTTGAGATTCTGCATAAACTCATCTGAGAGGTAACTGCATTGTGGCACTGGATCTATGTGCTCCAAAATCTCATCGTTTTTCTCATTGAGTTCTTCACTGGTCACGGTATGTGACTGTGGCTGCTGCGATTGCTCTTCACCAGAAGGAGGTTGCGGATATGGCACGTTTCCTGTCGGGTTGACAACTCTGAGTCCATCATCCGTGATTTGCTCCGTGAAGGTCATATCACCCTCGTCAGGACCCTCGTTGCGTTCTTCGATTGCAACTGGCTGTTCCTCATTGGTCAAATCACCTACATCATAGGTCTCTTCTTCTGTTTTCTTTTCATCCTTCTTTCCATGTAGGTCTAATGTGATCATTACTGCAAAGTACACTACATACACAAAAGTGAGGACGAGCGCAAAAATTACGAATCCTGACATTTTCAATCTGAATTTTATTTGTTATTTTTATTGTTATCATACTCGGAACTTACATCCGACGAGTCGGCGTATTTCCCAAAAACAGTGCAAAGGAACATATATTTGTGCGATAAATGAAAAAACAAAGCTAAAACCGTTTCAGTCTTAACACAGATTATAAAAGAAGTATGATAATATTTTAATAATCATACTATAGAATAACGAAAGGGCGTATAAAACAAAAAAGGAGACCCTCTCGAAAGAGAACCTCCTGATTGGTTAGTGTCATGGCAGTTTCACACTATTTGGGTGGTTTGATGATACCATTGATTACATCATTAACATCTTTGTAGTTGACGTATCGATGAGATTCATTTATCACCTTATCCTGATAAGCAGCTTTTATCTTCTCTACAGTCTTTGCACCTGCATCATCGTTATCAAGATAACAATGTATCACGGAGTATTCCTGCAGGTATGGCATCAGAACCTTGATGTTACTGACAGAGTTGAGAACGAGATAGTCGCATTCATGTGGCAGGCAAAGCTCATTTCCTGTTATCCATTTCTTGATACTGGCATATGTCAGCATATCAAAGAAACCTTCAAAGATGCAGCATTCTTTGTGTGGCTCGTTGTTTGGTCTGATGATTGAAATCGACTTTTTGCCGATGCTTCGTTTGCTGTATTTGTTTCTGGCTTCCATTCCGCCCTCGATATTCTCAAATGCTATGGCATAGTAACTCTTGTCATAGATACGATAATGTACTTCCTTGCAATACTCCTTGGCTATGTCATAGTCTATTCGTCTCTGCAAAATGTAGTCTCTGAGATAAGGGTGACTGAGCCCAACAATACGCTCAATGATGGTGCTGGCTTCTTTTGCCTTCTCTCGCTGAGCAACTTGGTCTTGCTTCCAGGCTTCCTTTCTCTCATCTTCCTTTCTTTGGGCTTCATAATCCTCTGAATACTGAAGATGGTGTTCCTTTATCTTCTGTTCCAGATAGGTCAGAACTTCATGGTTGTTCCAGGAAGGGTTCATTTTCTGAACCAGATTGATGAGATTGCCACCTTCGCCTGCTCCAAAGTCATTCCATAGATTCTTCTTGGGACTGACATTGAATGAAGGCGATGCCTCTGTCCTAAAAGGAGACAGATACCAATAATTCTCCTTTAATATATAGACATGATGATAGCCCTGTGATTCCAGGAACTGCACAATGCTGACTGATTTAATTTCTTCTATAGTCATGCTGTTACATATATTATGGGCACATATTAGTTTAATATATATATACCCGGTTAAACTTAAACTCGTAAACTCACTTGGACGGAAACAGAGTTGGGTGATAATGGTAGCCGTCTTTTTCTTTTGTTATCAGCTTTCGTTCATTGAAAATCTTTAGCATCTCCTTCACTGCATTATCACCACGCTTGTAGCCTTCTTCGGCGTAAGCTTCACCCAGAGCCTTTACCAGATCGACGTATCTCTGTGGAGTACTCTTGGAGAATATCTTTTGAAGTACCATCGTATGAACATCGTCTGGCAGAGAAGTGAGCGGCTTGTCTTTGGGCTTGACAACAGTGACGTGATAACCGACATCAAGTACAGGCAGAGAGTTGTCGTCAATGTGGAATGCCCAGCTCGAAAACTCTTTGTCTCGCATGTGCATGGGTCTTACCTCACTGATATTGGCATCCTGCTTGTTCTTACTGATAATCAACACCGTTTCTGCCTTATTCTCCAGCTCTGTACCAATATGACCACGAGTATTGTTGTCATTCTTGTTTAGGTGGAGCACACAATGAATATGCAGATCATACTTGCTCGTCCATGCCATTAGCATCGTCATTACGTCTGTGGACTCCTTGGCGTTGTTAATGTCGTACATGAGATCTCGCAAACCATCGATAATGACAAGTCCCACGCCATCAAAAGTTCTTAGCGCATAATCTATGAGGGCTATGCGGAGAGTAGGGGTGAACTCCCTTAGACCATAGAATTTGATGCGCTTGTCTTCCTTGTTAAGACTGAGTCCTGCCAGTCGGTAGATTCGCTCAACAACATTGTGGCAATGATAGCGACTCTGCTCCGTATCGAAATAGAGAATTTGTCTCTTTCCTTCTGGAAAACTTGCTCGGTAGTTGAGTACCGTCGAATTGGTTAACGCAGCTGCTACCATCGCCGTGATGTTGAATGTCTTTTTACTCTTTGCCTTACCTGTTGATGCGCTGAAATTTCCGAAAGTGGCAATGGTACAGTCGCCGACCCATAACACCTGGGGTGGTACGGGCGGTTTTTCTGAAGCTTTTATCTCTCCTTGTCTGAGATACCTTTCCAGTTCACTGTCGTTGAAAGCACTCTTGCACAGCATGCCTACTTCCAAGGAACTTGCTGCAGACTCTTCTTTCTCACTTTTACTGTTTCTTCCTCTTGCCATTGCTTCTTTCAATTTGATTTCTACACTTTGAGGGGTCAATCACTATCTCAGACTTTTCCAAGAGAGCCGTCAGTTGGACATCAGAATAAACTCTGGTCTTGTTTTTCTTTCTGTCTTTCATAACGCTTCTCTATTTGTTGGCACTGTCCTTTCGTGCCGGGGTGATATGGTTGTTGCGCATCCATTTCAAAAGCTCCTTCTTGTCGAAATAGATGGTTTTGCCCTGTGGCTTGTAGTGAGGAATCTCCATGTTCATGGTGAGCTTGTATATCTGAGACTGAGAAACGCCAAGATATTCAGCGACCTCGGTGGTGGTGAGCATCTCTTTGTTTGAGAAATATCTTTCCTCAATCTTTGAAAGACGCTCGTTAAGTGCCTCAGGTTCTACCGAAGTGAGTTCCTTTACTCTCATTTCCAAGAGTTCTACTCTCTTGGCAAGTATGTTCATGTCAATTTTGCTATTTCCCATTTTCTTATTACTTTTAATGTTAGACAATAAGGGGGCTACCCCCGAAACTGAATCGATTCGGGGGCAAAATTACCCCAATAAAATCTAATACAACTGACCTTACTCCTGACACTCGGAAGTGTCAGGGGGGATGTAAGGAGATTTTTCTTTTCAGTTGTTTAACTTACTTTACTTCATCGCATTTCTTTCAGTTGTTTTGCAAAATCCAAAAACTCCCCACTTGGGAACTTTGCAGATGAAGCCTTCAGTTCACTAAGTCGGCTGCTGATAGCACCTCGCTTGGATGCCTTTCCCGTACTCTTAGGGGTGAGCAGCTGATTGTCCGCAATAAGTGATACCCAGTTGTGGGGAATCATCTTCTCGATAGACAAAGCATACAGCAATTGAAGAACCTGTCGCATGTTGACTACAACCAGAGATTCATCCAACGCACATTTGAAGAATCCGTCCATCGTTTCTTCATCGATACCATCTACAAAGAAATTCGACTCATTGGCGAATTTCGTAATGAGTCGAATCTGTTCTGGAGTGAATGAAGCAAGAATGCGAGGACTTTCAACCACAACTTCAATGTGGTTGAACTCATAAACCATCGTCTCAAAGTCTCCTTTCTCAAATGAGGACTTGGCGAAGTACTTAGTGACAAGGTCTTTTCTGGTTGTAAGCAACTCATACAAGCTGAATACATGCTTGAAATGGTTGCGGACGATCTGCTCCTCGGAAGAGAAGACCGGCAGGTGATAGCTAACAAAGTCGTTGACATATCTGTCATACAACTTGCCATCGTTAAGGATTTCCAACTTGTACTGCTCGTAAGCAGCACGATAGAGTGTCCAAAGTTCATCTTTGGAAAGCTCAATCTCTTGTTTTGGACAATGATCTGAACACTGTAAACACAAAAAGAGAGAGCACAGAGGAATTGTTCTTCTGACTCATATTACTTTTTGTTAATGAATAAATTTGATATACGCCTACTTAATGAAGCAGGCGGAAATGTGTATTTTACTTGACGTTTATTTGTTATGTAAGTCATCATTTCAGTGCAAAGATACACCAAAATTGTGCAATCTATCTGCATTCAGTATAAAAAATAACATCAGTATGATTATTTAGACTCTTCTCAAAAGAAAAGCCTACATTAGGGAATATCCAATGTAGGCTTCTGAATTTTAGGCACTTATCTATCCTTTCAAATTCTTCGTCTTGGTCTTTTGCTGAGTATCTGATTAATCTCCATGGTGCTGATTGGAGCCTCTATCTTGCAGCCAGATTCTAACCATTTGATAAGGTCATCCCTAAAGAAGGTATATTTCTTACCCTTCTGATTGACAGGGATTTCACCGTTTTGTATGTAAGTGTACATAGTGGATTTCTTGATTTTAAGAAATTCACAAGCTTCCTTCACATCCATTGGAATATGATCTGACAGGGAAGGTCTTTTAGTCCTGCGTACTTCTTCTCGAATCAGTTCCATAGACTGGTCAAGAAGATCGAATCTTTTCAGTATCTCTGACAATACTTCCGGTATGTCATTGAATGTTATTTGTCTTTCTTCGTTCTGCATATTAAAACTTTCTTTATTTCTGATGATGAAATTGATAATCATTATAATCGGGTACATCAATCTCAATTACGCATTTGCCCTTCTGTCTTAATGTACGTCTCATGCTTTCTACTTCAACATCTTTGAGTTCGGTAGGGAAACACAGCTTGATGAAGGTTGCTCGTTTCTGACCGCTCCAACCAAGGCGTTCTCCAATATTCCAGGAATAATGCCTGATGTCGAGAGTATTCAAGGTTCCATTTGTCTTCACAGGAACAATACATGATTCAGGGATGTCGTACAGTTTGATGTTCTGGCACAGTATCTCCAAGTACTCATCTGTCATATATGGCGAAAGTACAGAGTAGGTGTAGTCTTTGACCGCATCATATTTTGAGCTTTCAAGACTATACTGCCTATTGCGATAGCGTTCACGCATTTCTTCTGCTTTCTCCACATCCGATATGGATGGTTCATTGGAAGAAATACTGTTGTTGATCACGATGTCTCTCACAGCTTGCGGCTTACGTAAGCACATGAATGCACAGACAATGATGGCAAATGATATATAGTAGAATATCATCGGCAAAGAGAAACCGGAATCTGAGTCGGAAACTGTCATCATCAGGTTAGCAATCGCTCCATATATTCTTGGAGCGACTACTATCATAATGATGGTGAGCATATTCGAAATGAGGAGAATCAAGAAGTTCTCTTTTAACTTTTTAATCATTGCAATTGTTACTTTTTGGAGTTTTTGTGGCTGCAAAGATATAGAGAATCTTGCTATTTTCTACTATTTCGTATCAACAAAATGCGTCTCTTAAACACTATTTATTATTCTGTGTTTCAACGCTTTAAACTATATTTTAGTTTCTCTTTTTTGCCTTTTTATAATCTTATTTTCTCTTATTTGCTTTTGGGTGTATCGTACTTTCTGTTGGCTTCTCGTCGTCTTTCACGTTCGTTAACGTAATTCTACCTGCTGCCTCACGTGTTTTTGGGTTTGCGTGGGAAGCGTAGATCTGTGTCGTGCTGACATTCTTATGGTTGAGCAGATGCTGAACGGTATATATGTCTGTACCAAGTTCGAGCTGCAACGAGGCATACGTATGACGGTAACAGTGGAAGGTGATATGCTTTTCGATACCGCACTCTTTCAGCCAGCTCTGCATCACACCATACGTCATAGTACGTTTGAAACCTTGAAAGATATATGTTCTGTTGGTCTTTGGATGGATTAGAGCATAAGCATCATCGCCAATTGGAACCTGGGTCTGGCATTTTGTCTTCACGCAAATGAAATCCAGATAATATCCACCATCAGCATAGCTACGGATATTCTCCCATTTCAATCTCAGGATGTCACTGATACGGAGACCTGTAAGACAGGAGAATAATGCCGCCTTTCGAACCACCGGAATAGAACATTCAGTGGCATACATTCTTCTAACTTCCTCCAATGTAAGACTTTGCTTCACTGGCGTTGTACATGAAATGTTTTCCAAAAGGCTGGCAAGATCATCTGTCAGCCTTCGCTCACGGTATGCCTTTGTCAAGACCTGCTTGAACACATTCCAATAGGCTGATGCCGTATTTCTTGAAATAGACTTCTTGATAACATGTCCACCTCTTGATGACACTTTGGTATCAAGGAGATATTCCATATACTTGTTACAGTAAAGAACATCAAGCATCTCAAATGTACATTTGCCTTTACAGAACTTCTCGAAATGCTTGTAGGCTGCATCACACTTCACATAGTTGCGATTGACCATATTTCTGAAATATCCGAGAAAGTCCTCCTTCAATCTGTCACGGTTGAAGAAATCATACTTCTCATCGAGAACATCAATGTACACCTTACAACGAATAGCTTCTGCCTTGGCGAGAATCTTCTCATTGTAGAGCTTCTGCTGCTTGTTGGCAGGATCGGCATAAATGTACATGCCAAGTGAGCGACGGCGTATCAACTCCATCGTCTCCGGGTCTCTATATCCTGGCCAGAAGTCCAGGAAAAGTGACTTTGTTCCGTTGCGTCTGTCACGCATACGAAGCTTAACGGTTTTACATACTTGCATAATATATCTGATTTTTGAATTAATAAAATTCGGTTGCAAAATTCCTAAATGATACTACATTGACAGCAGTAAAGAGAAAGTAAATCATACTATTCAGTATAATCTGTTTTCAAATCATCATTTTTGAAACGTTTTTCCATGAGTCTGTCGAATTCTTCTTTTCTAAAGAACATGAATTGTCCCTTCTTTACTTTAGTGACTTTGTAATGCTTGACGTAATAATGAACAATATCCTTAGTCATTCCATACTTCTTCATTGCTTCTTCTACGGAATAGTAGCGTTCTCTTCCTTCGAAATATCCAGTCTTCAGCGCCTGGATGTGCTGCTTTGAATAGTAGGTTACTCCATATTCTACTTTTGAAGGTATCTTATGCCTGTGGATGAATGAACGTACTGCATCATGCGTCATCTTGTAGGTATCTCTCATCTCTTCAGGAGTAATCCAGTCATTTATATCCGCATACTTATGTTTCTGATTATACAGGATGTCAATGGCCTTCTTCTCATAGAAGTTGAAATTTTTAAGAGCTATTTTAGGAGTTTTGTTCTCTCTGGTCATCACACCGACATGCTTGATGGTAATCTTGAACATTTCTGCCACTTCCTCAGTTGAGTAATATCCTTCTGGAGTAGGAGGACATGCTCTCTCCTGTGCTTTTGGTTGGAAGATGACACGTTCTGTACCATCCAAGTTCTCAACTTTCTTGGTGTTGCCCATTCGCTGTTGAGTAATCTTGTCGAAGTCGGTTCTATATATCATCGTGAACTTACCTCGCTTCTCAGTCCTTACATCATAATTTTTAAGAGTGTAGCTAATCTGATCCTTTGTTAGGCCATACTTTTCTGAAATCTCTTCGTAAGTGTACCAGTCCGGATCTACCTCATTGCCTTTTTGCTTGATACTATCAATATGTATCTTGGAATAGTAAGCCTTACCATTACGGTTAACTCTTGGTACCTTATGATAAGTAACAAAACTCATTGCATTAGTTCGAGTCATACCATACATGTCCATCACCTGATCCATTGTATAGTAGTTGTCTAGATTGATTTCTTCAAGAAGATCTGCAAACTTAGCATCAACAGCCTTTTTACTGAAGAAGGTGTTACGACCTTCATAAACTTTTGGAATACCCATACGGTCACAACGTCCCCATACGGCTTTGCGACCGATGTGATATTTATCCATGATTTCACGAAGGGTATAATACTCCTGCTCTTCCTTGATTTGATATTTTCTCTTCTTGTATGGTGAAGCTTCATCGAACATCTTATCTAGGTCTGATGTTCTAACAAAAGTTTTATTTCTAATTTTTATAGCTTTAACAATACCAGTTTGGAAATATCTATATACGGTAGCACGGCTTACACCGAATAGAACGCCAACGTCTTTCGGGGTAAGGAATGCCTTTTCTCGCAAGGATTTTACCTTCTCTTCCTCACGCAAAGCTTCGGCACTTTCTTTCTCATTTTTCTTCTTTTCGGATTCTCTTTTCCGGAAAGCGACACGTTCACAGCGTCTTGAACAGTATTTACTGGTCATTTTGCTGGCAACAAACTCCTTTCCACAGACTCCACACACCTTAATTATTCTCATTTTTACATGCTCTTTTTGGTTAATGAGGTCGTCGATTTTGTCTCAGACTGTCTCACATATTCTCAGTATTTCTCACGAGGTGCCAAACATGAGAAATGGTCGAAGGATTGAAACTGTCTCATTTTGTCTCAGAAGGTACCAAAACATAGATTTTTTCCTTTCCATTTTCTCACAGAATTGAGGGCCACGAATGAAATTTGAGCCAAAAATACACCAAAATATTGGTTTCAGCAAATTACAAATGGAATGTGTTAAGACGAAAAAAGCCACCTAAGTAGATGGCTTGCAATCAGTTATAAAAATGTTCGTTTTAGAGCTGTACAGGGGGTTACTTTCCGATGCAAAAGTGCTTGAAGATATTGTTTAGCGTTTCCTGGCTACTGATCTGTCCGCCAGTGATTTCACCCAATTCTTCCAATACCATTTTCAGGTCTTCGGCGATGATGTCGCCGCTCATGCCCATTTCCATCGACTCCAATACTCGGGAGAGGGAATCATGGGCACGGAGTAGGGCCTCGTAGTGGCGGGCACTCGTTATGATGACGTCGTTCTCGGTAATCTCAGGAATATCAGCGGCTTTTACTAATGCCTGCTCCAGGGATGAAACGTTCTCGCCTGTGCGGGCACTGATGAAGAGTGGGGATTCTGATTCACTGGAATCTGAGCCACAGGAATGGGTGAATTTATCGAACGCAAGTTTATCATTCTCAAGTTTATCCATCTTATTAAATACTACCAGCAGCTTCTTGCCCTGGTTCTTCAGCTTCATCTCCTTGATTTCTGAGGCTGACGGCTGCTCATCTAATAGCCAGATTACTATCTTCGCCTCTTCCATCTTCTGGAAAGTGCGCTCTATTCCGATGTTTTCTACCACATCATCCGTCTTGCGGATTCCGGCTGTGTCAATAAAGCGGAAGGTGATTCCGTCGATGAGGGTGGTGTCTTCGATTACATCTCGGGTGGTTCCGTGAATGTCGCTCACGATTGCCTTCTCCTCGTGGAGCAGACGGTTGAGCAGGGTGCTCTTGCCCACATTCGTCTTGCCTACGATGGCTACGGCTACTCCCTGCTTCAGGGCATTGCCGGTTTCGAAGGAGTGGGCGAGGGTGGTAATCTTGTGATTGATTTCTTCGGCTAGTGCCTGGAGTTCGCTGCGGTCGGCAAACTCCAGTTCTTCGTGGTCGCTGAAGTCGAGTTCCAACTCCAGGAGCGAAGTCATCTTTAATAATTTTTCGCGAAGGAGGGAGAGTTCGTTGCTGAAATGACCCTTCAGTTGGCTGAGCGCCATCTTGTGGGTTGCCTTGTTGGTAGAGGCGATGAGATCAGCTACGGCTTCTGCTTGAGAGAGGTCCATCTTGCCGTTGAGATAGGCACGACGGGTGTATTCGCCCGGTTCTGCCTGGCGACATCCTACCTCCGTAAAGCGATGGAGAACCTGCTGAAGAATGTATCGGCTGCCATGACAGGAAATCTCGGTGGAGTTCTCGCCTGTATAACTGTGGGGTGCACGGAACACGCTCACCAGTACATCATCGATGGTGTTGCCATCCTTATCCTTGATTTCGCCATAATGCAGCGTGTAGGGCTTGGCTTCTTCCAGGGATTTGCCGTTGGCAGACTGGAAGATTTTGTCGGTGAGGGTAATGGCGTCGGAGCCGCTGAGTCGGATAATTCCGATAGCACCGCCGGCTGGGGTTGCCAGGGCGCAGATACATTCTTCTTGATTCTTCATTTATTTGTTTCTTTCTTTTAAAGCTTTTGCCCTTACAGGGCGACAGGGGGTGTTTGCTGTTTTAACCCAGGGTGTTGCCCTGGGCTAGGAGCTTCTGCCCTTTCAGGGCGTATTGCTGCAATGGAGCTAGATTCTATCTAATACAACTTTTATCAAATTGTCGATGGTGCTCTTGTAACCGGTGTTGGCGCTGAGGGCACGGCGGTTGGCGATGACCATGCAGCAGGTTAATGCCTTATGACCGAGGAGAAGGGAAAGACCGGCGAGGGCTGAACTCTCCATCTCGAAGTTGTTGACGCGCAGACCGTTATACTCGAATGCTTCAATCTTCTGATTAAGTTCCGGGTCGGCAAGTGGGGCACGGAGTTCGCGGCCCTGAGGTCCGTAGAAACCGCCACAGGCTATGGTAATTCCGCGTACCATATCATCGCCGGCTATCTGGTTGAGCAGTTCCGGATTGTTGTCTACACAGTATGGATTGCCAATCTGGTCGTTCCATTTTACCTGGCGCTTGAATTCTGCCTCTGTTTCGAGGTCGCAGATTTCGTTGCGACGGGCATAGAAGTTGATGAGTCCGTCGAAACCGATGCTCTTCTGCGAGGCTACGAAGGTTCCGGCAGGGCAGTTGAGCTGCAGGCCGCCGCAGGTTCCGATGCGCACGAGGGTGAGCGTGGTGTGCTCGGGTTTCTCGGTGCGGGTTTTGAAATCGATGTTCTTCAGCGCATCGAGCTCGTTGACTACGATATCGATATTATCGCATCCTATTCCGGTGCTCTGCACGGTGATTCGCTTGCCTTTATATGTGCCGGTGATGGCGTGGAATTCCCGACTTGAGACTTCGCATTCCTTCTCATCGAAATGGGAGGCTACGAGGGCTACGCGACCTGGGTCGCCAACGAGGATTACTTTATCAGCCACTTGTTCCGGGCGAAGATGAAGGTGGAAGCAGCTTCCGTCTTCATTGATAATCAATTCTGATTCTGCAAAATATTTGCTCATGGTTCTTTTGATTTTAAGTTATACATTTTATATTAGGGCTTTGCGCCCCTCTGTGTTTAGATAAGCAAAGATACGAATAAAAAATGAAATGCGATATTTTTTTAATGATTTTAAACAGTAAAAAACACGAAGGGCAAATCCCGAAAATGGAACTTGCCCTTCTCTTTCAAATCTCTCTTCTTTTATATACTAGTTTTTGCTCCACACGCCCTGAAAGGGCAGAAGCTCCTAGCCCGTACTTAAACCACTTGCTAAACTTGGGTTATGAATTCATAGAGAGCAGGAACTCGTCGTTGTTGCGAGTATGCTGCATATTCTTGTGGATGGTGCTCATCGCCTCGATAGCGTTCATATCTGACAGATACTTGCGCAGAATCCACATGCGGTCGAGCGTTGTCTTGTCCTGCAGCAGATCGTCGCGACGGGTAGACGAAGAAATGAGGTTGACAGCAGGGAAGATGCGCTTGTTGCTGAGTGAGCGGTCGAGCTGCAACTCCATGTTACCGGTTCCCTTGAACTCCTCGAAGATGACTTCATCCATCTTACTACCTGTATCGATGAGGGCAGTAGCGATGATGGTGAGCGAACCGCCGCCTTCGATGTTACGCGCAGCACCGAAGAAACGCTTAGGTTTCTGGAGGGCGTTTGCATCTACACCACCGGTGAGCACCTTACCAGATGCAGGAGCTGTGGTGTTGTAGGCACGGGCGAGACGGGTGATAGAATCGAGGAAGATGACAACATCGTGTCCGCATTCTACCATTCTCTTAGCCTTCTCGAGCACGATTCCGGCAATCTTGACATGGCGCTCTGCTGGCTCGTCGAAGGTAGAGGCGATAACCTCTGCATTCACGGTGCGGGCCATGTCGGTAACCTCCTCAGGACGCTCGTCGATGAGCAGCATCATGAGGTAAGCCTCAGGATGGTTGGCTGCGATGGCGTTGGCAATATCCTTCATGAGGATGGTCTTACCGGTCTTAGGCTGAGCCACGATGAGCGCACGCTGACCCTTACCGATTGGCGAGAAGAGGTCTACGATGCGGGTGCTGAGATTGGTGGTGCGGCGGTCGCCACAGAGATTGAACTTCTCATCAGGGAAGAGTGGGGTGAGGTGCTCGAAAGGAACACGGTCACGAACCTCTGACGGGTCACGGCCATTGATCTTGATGATGCTGGTGAGCGGGAAGTATTTCTCGCCCTCGTGAGGCGGACGAACCTTGCACTCGATGACATCGCCAGTCTTCAGACCGAACTTCTTGACGAAGCTGGATGCTACATAAACATCGTCCGGTGAAGAAAGGTAATTGTAATCGCTGCTGCGCAGGAATCCGTAGCCCTCTGAAATCACTTCGAGCACACCGTTGGATTTCACGAGATTGCTGAAATCGTAAGCTGGTGCTTCCTGCTTGTTCTTGGCTGCAGGGGCAGCAGCAGGTGTGTGCTGGTGAGAAGTCTGCGGAGTGGTAGGACGGTCGAAGATGTCGACAGTAGGAATGGCAGCCTGGTCTTCGATAGGAATGTCGACTACCGGGATGAAATCGGTTCCATCGCCCGGATCACCCTTCCAGGTTCCGTCTGCATCGAGTTCTACCTTCATACCTTCAGTATAGTGGATAGGAGCTGACTCCTGTTTCTTATCGGTTGCAGTTTTTTCAGTAGCTTCTTCCTTTGCCTCCTCAGCTGGAGCCGGAGTGGCTGCTGGAGCTGGAGCTGCTGCGTTCTGTGCATTCATCTTAGCCTGGAGCATCGCCTGCAAATCGCCGCTGATGTTAGCGCTCTCTGCGTTTCCGGCAGAGAACTGCTCTTCAGGAACGGCTGCCTGCTCAGGAGCTGCTGCCTGCTCAGGTGCAGTCTGCTGGTTATCGGCTGTTGCCTCTTCCGGCTGTTCTGCCTCAGGAGCAGCCTGCTGGTTAGCCGTCTCCTGTGCATCTTTCGCCATCTGCGCTTCTAGCTCGGCTTTTACCGCCTGATGCTTTCTGATGGCAGCTGCTCTGGCTTCTGCAATAGCTTCGAGTTCAGCCTTGCTTCTTCTGCCGCGGTGTTTCGGGAAGTTGGCAAGTACCTGAGCCTCGATGTCTTCGCCTGATTGGTTTAGAGTCTGCTTCTGGGCAGCTGATTGTAAACTCTGCTCTGCCGGGCTGAACTGGATTTCTTCCTCAACCGCTGGGGCTGGGGCAGTTTCGCTCATAGCCTGAGGAGCAGTCTCGCCGCCGTTAGGACCCAATACCTGGTTCTTCTGCACGTCGAAATTCTCTCCTTCATTACCGTGTACGGAATAAACACGGTCTTCTTTCTTGGTTGCAATGCGGGTGCGCTTACGCTTAGGGGCTGCTTCAGGAGCTGGCTGTTCTGCCTGGGCGTCGAGAATGGCGTAGACGATAGTTCCCTTGTTATCGCTCTTCTTTACCTTGGCTCCAAGTTCCTTGGCAATGTCCTTCAACTGAACGACACTCTTTGCTTGTAATTCTTCTTTGCTATACATATATTATATATTGTATATTAATGATTTTCTTTCTGAAATGTCGCGTTTCTGAATGGAAACACGGTATTGATTGATAAATTCGTGTGCAAAGATAATTAAAAAATTTGTTTCTGCCAAATATTTTGCCTATCTTTGCACAAAAAAAATAAAAATGGCTAGTCAAATACCCTATTTAGACGTTCAAAACCTCACCAAACGCTTTGGTGCACAGGTTCTTTTTGATAATATTTCCTTCTCTATCGCTGAAGGACAGAAAGTGGGACTCGTGGCGAGAAACGGCACGGGAAAGTCTACGCTCATGTCGGTGCTGATGGATAAAGAGGGACATGAGAGCGGAGACATCATCTACCGACGCGACTTGAAGGTGGGCTATCTGGAGCAGTCGCCGCAGTTTGATCCGGAGGAAAGTGTGCTGCAGGCGTGCTTCAATCATGAGGATGATCCGGAGAAGGTGCTGAAGGCGAAACAGATTCTCACCCAGCTGCACATTACCAACCTGGAACAGCCGATGGGACAGCTCAGCGGCGGACAGCAGAAGCGAGTGGCGCTGGCGAATGTGCTGATTACGGAACCCGACTTTCTGATGCTGGACGAGCCGACCAACCATCTGGACCTGGAGATGATAGAGTGGCTGGAAGGTTATCTGAACCGCGGCAACAAGACCATCTTCATGGTTACGCACGACCGATTCTTTCTGGACAAGGTGTGCAATACGATTCTGGAACTCGACGACCGCACCATCTACACCTATCGTGGCAATTATGCCTATTATCTGGAGAAGAGGCAGGAGAGAATGGACAATCTGAGAGCCGAAATTCAGCACTCGAAGAATCTCTACCGAAGGGAACTCGACTGGATGCGCCGTCAGCCTCAGGCTCGCGGACACAAGGCGAAATACCGCGAGGATGCTTTCTACGAGCTGGAGAAGGTGGCAAAGCAGCGTATAGAAGACCGACAGGTAAGGCTGAAGGCTTCTACTGTTTATATAGGTTCGAAGATTTTTGAATGCCAGTATGTGAGCAAGGCTTTCGACGACAGGGGACAGAAGAAGGTGATTCTCGACAACTTCTACTACAACTTTGCCCGCTTCGAGAAGATGGGCATTGTGGGTAATAACGGAACGGGAAAATCGACCTTCATCAAGATGCTGCTGGGCGAGGTTCAGCCCGACAGCGGCAAGTTTGACATCGGCGAGACGGTTCGCTTCGGCTATTTCTCGCAGGAGGGACTGAAATTCCGTGAAGACCAGAAGGTGATTGACGTGATTACGGAGATTGCCGATTACATAGATCTGGGCGGCAAGCACATGACGGCTTCGCAGTTTCTGCAGTTCTTCCTCTTTACGCCCGAGGAGCAGCACAACTACGTTTACAAGCTGAGCGGCGGCGAGAAGCGCAAGCTTTACCTCTGTACGGTGCTGATGAGGAATCCGAACTTCCTGGTGCTGGACGAGCCGACCAACGACCTCGACATCCAGACGCTGCAGGTACTGGAAGAATATCTTCAGGATTTTGCGGGTTGCGTAATCGTAGTGAGCCACGACCGCTATTTCATGGACAAGGTAGTAGACCATCTGCTGGTTTTCAAGGGCGAAGGCGAAATACAGGATTTCCCAGGCAACTATACGCAGTACAGGGAATGGAGCCGGATGCAGGCGAAGGACGAGGCAGAACAGGCGAAACCGGCAAAGAGCGGAAATGCAACAGCAGAAAGCGACGGAGCAGGCACGGCCAAGCGCGACGCCAATTTTGAGAACAAGCGCAAGATGAGCTACAAGGAGAAGCGCGAATATGAGCAGCTGACCCAGGAAATAGATGCGCTGACCGAGGAACAGAAGAAGCTGGAAGAGGAACTCTGCAGCGGAAATCTATCGGTTGAGGAACTGACGGAGAAAAGCAAGCGCCTGCCTGAAATCAAGGATGAACTTGATGAGAAGGAAATGAGATGGCTGGAACTGGCTGAAATGCTCTAGACTTAGAAGTACGGGCTGAAGGCACAAAAGTTCTAACGCCTCTCGCCCTGAAAGGGCGTGTGGAGCTCACTTGCGAAACTTGAAAATAATAAAAATAATAAAGAAAATAGAAAGAATGGAAATTAAGAAATCAGAATTTACAATATCGGCTCCACGAGTGAGCATGTGTCCGAAAGATACGAAGGCTGAATATGCTTTCATCGGCAGAAGTAATGTGGGAAAATCGAGCCTCATCAATATGCTCTGCAACCACAAGGGTTTGGCTAAGACTTCAGCCACACCGGGTAAGACGCTGCTTATCAACCACTTCATCATCAACAACGAATGGTATCTGGTTGACCTTCCTGGCTATGGTTTCGCCAAGCGTTCGAAGACCGTACAGAAGCAGCTGGAACAAATGATAAGCAGTTATATTCTGCAGCGCCAGCAGTTGGCTAATGTCTTTGTGCTCATCGACGTACGCCACGAGCAGCAGAAGATAGACCGCGAGTTTGTAGACTGGCTGGGCGAGAGCGGCGTTCCTTTCTGCATCGTCTTTACCAAGGCCGACAAGTTGGGTCCGGTCAAGGCTCGCATGAATGCGGAGAAATGGATGCATGCGCTGGAAGACCGCTGGGAAGCACTTCCACCTTATTTCATTACCAGTAGTGAAAAGAAGATGGGACGCGACGAGGTGCTCGACTATATTGACGAAATCAACAAATCGCTCGCCGGAGAATAATCTTTCGGGAGAGAATAAACCAATAGAGAATGAAACAGATAAACTGGGGATTTATCGGCTGCGGAGAAGTAACCGAAAAGAAAAGCGGACCGGCTTTCAACGAAGTGGAGGGTTCGCAGGTGGTGGCTGTGATGAGCCGAAGCGAGAACAAGGCACGCAGCTATGCCGAGCGCCATCATGTGCGCAAATGGTACACGGATGCATCGGAATTGATAGAAGATCCCGATGTGAATGCTGTTTACATCGCCACGCCACCTTCTTCTCACGCCACCTTCGCCATCATGGCGATGCATGCGGGCAAACCCTGCTATATAGAGAAACCGCTGGCAGCGAGCTACAACGACTGCATCCGCATCAACCGCATCAGCGAGCAGACGGGTGTTCCCTGCTTCGTAGCTTACTATCGCCGTTATCTTCCTTACTTCCAGAAGGTAAAGGAGATTATCGAGAGCGGAACCATCGGTAACGTGGTGAATGTTCAGGTGCGCTTCTCGGTTCCTCCGCGCGATCTCGACTTTCAGAGCGGCAAGGAAATGCCTTGGCGACTGCAGCCGGATATTGCGGGCGGCGGCTATTTCTACGACCTGGCTCCTCATCAGATAGATTTGCTCCAGAATCTGTTTGGTGTGATTACCCGTGCGCACGGCTATCCTGCCAACAGAGCGCATCTTTATCAGGCTGAAGATACGCTCTCGGCGTGCTTCTTCTTTGAGAGCGGAATTCCGGGCAGCGGAAGCTGGTGCTTCGTGGGACATGAGAGTGCGAAGGAAGACTGCATCGAGGTGATTGGCGAGAAAGGTTCGCTCTCATTCTCGGTGTTCACTTACCAGCCGATAGAAGTGATTACGAGCGAAGGAAAGAACTTGATTACGGTTCCGAATCCGCCTTATGTGCAGCTGCCGCTCATCAAGAGTGTGATTCAGCATCTGCAGGGAATAGGAAAATGCGACTGCACCAGCGTTTCGGCTACGGCTGTCAACTGGGTGCTGGACCGAGTATTGTGGAAGAACTGATTTTTTACAAAATCATCATCAGGATTAGAGCGTAAGTTATGAAGAGATGTTTCTGTATAGTAGGATTTATCTGTTCCCTTGTCTGCACTTCGGCAAGGGCAGGGGAGCCCGTGGATTCTACCATGCTGGGAACGCTCTTCAACAAGACGATGTTCATGTCCAATTCCCAGGACAGCCTCGTGAAAGAGCGCCATCGCAAAACCTTCTTCCATCAGGTGGGAGATGTGTTCACCCGGTTCTTCAGAGAATTCAACAGTACGGATTCGGCTTATATAGAAGACCAGCATTACAATTATACGGTGATGCTGCAGAACACCAATACCTACGAGGAATATACGCTCAGAAACAGCGAAGGACAGAGCATTTCCTTCTCGCCTGATCCTTCTTACCGCCTGGGGCCTTATCTGGGCTGGAGATGGGTGTTTCTGGGTTATACGTTCGACCTGAAACACATTAATTTCAGGAATAACCACACTAATAAAAAGGAGTTTGACCTGAGCCTCTACAGCAGTCTGCTGGGAATAGACCTGTTCTGGCGACAGACGGGAAATGACTATCATGTTCTGCGGATGAATCTGGGTGAGCACATCGATTGTGACCCTATCCGCAAGGCTCCTTTCGACGGTTTCAAATCGAGCATCAAGGGATTCAATCTTTATTACATCTTCAACCATCGCCGCTTCTCTTATCCTGCCGCCTATTCGCAGAGTACGGTGCAGCGGAGAAGTGCCGGTTCCATGCTTCTGGGAATCGGTTACACGGAGCATGAACTGGAGGTGAACTGGGATAAACTGACCAATCTTGTAGATGAAAAGCTGAATAAAAATCTGACAAACGGGGGAACTCCGGAAGCTAAGATAGACAGTTCGCTGATGTTCAGTAAGGTGAAATACAGCGATGTGAACGTAACCTGCGGCTATGCTTACAACTGGGTTTTCGCCAAGAACTGGCTCTTCAACGCTTCGCTCTCGGTAGGTGTGGCTTACAACAGCTCGAAATCGGATAATGAAAGGGAACATCTGGACATTACCAACTTCAGTTTCAAGAATGTGAACCTGGATGGAATAGGCCGCTTCGGTATTGTGTGGAACAACACGCATTGGTACGCGGGCGCCAGCACCATCATCCATTCCTACAACTATAAGAAAAAACAGTTTTCTACCAACAATTCGTTTGGCTCACTCAATATTTATGTGGGTGTGAACTTCGGCAGGAAACGTCATCATTAACATATTAAAAGAGAAGAGATGAAAATATTTACGAAAATGGCAGCTGTCGTGCTGGCTTGCGTGCTGGCTGTTCCGGGAGAAGCCAGGGTGAATGTGGTTTATCAGCGGCAGGACAGTCTGCGGATTGTAGGACTGCTGCAGCAGGCAAGGGCGATGAAGAAGAAACCTGCCAGTTGGATGCTCTGGTTTGGCAAGCAGATGGCGGGCGTTCCTTATGTGGGCGGCACGCTGGACCGGACGAAGGAAGAGGTGCTCATCGTGAACACCCGTGAGCTGGACTGCACCACATACGTAGAGATGGTTACGGCGCTCACCCTGTGCGCCAAGAAGAACGAGACTTCTTTCTCGGCTTTCTGTGAACATCTCCGAAATGTGCGTTATGTGGGCGGAGAGATTTCCTATGTGAAGCGTCAGCATTATTTCACGATTTGGATGGATGCAAACGAGCGCGAGGGAATCGTGAAGAATATTGCGCCCAATCCTCCTTTCTCGGCCGTTCAGACCGTGAACATCAACTGGATGAGTACGCATGTTTCGAGTTATAAGATGCTTAAGGCTCATCCGGAATGGAAATCGGGAATCAGAAAACTGGAACAGAGTGTGAACGGCAAGCGTTACCGTTATGTTCCGAAGGGTAAGATTGCCAACACGGCAGTTTTCCGCAACGCTATTCACGATGGTGACATTATCGCCATCATTACCAACAAGAAGGGGCTCGACACGACCCACATCGGTATTGCTTCCTGGCACAAAGACGGATTGCATCTGCTCAATGCCAGCAGCATTCACAAGAAGGTGATTGATGAACCGATGACGCTTTATACTTACATGCACAAACATCCGGTGCAGATAGGAATCAGGGTTTGCAGAGTTCAGTAAAAAATATTAGAAAAGAAAAGATAAATGGAAGAGAAAAAGAATTTTGAAGCGATCTTCAAGGAAGATCTTTATCAATATCTGCTGAGTATTGATAAGGTAGATGCTCATTTGCCGGAAGCTCCGGATTTGGAAGAGCTGTGGCAGAAAGTAGGCGAGAGTTATCTGCCTGATGCGATTCGCGAGTTTGCCAAATATCCTACGGTTTCATTGGGTTGGATCATGTATGTAGGAATGGCGCTTGCCAAGTATTGGGATGAGGATTGGGAACTCTACAGCAAGGTAGAGAATCATTATGAATATCTTCGTGACAGAATAGATTTCGACCACATGGATGATTACATCTGCGAAAAGGTTCTGCTGCTGAATGAGGAAGCGCATAAGGCTGTTACGAATGTAGTGGCAGAATGTGCTTCGCGCTCTTACAGCAAGCTGATTCATCTGAATCTGCAGCCTGGAAGCGAGGAAGCCTTCCGTGGTTTCGTTGCCGCCCTTCACCAGATGTTCCTCATGGGAATAGCCGTAGAGCTAAAAATGCTGGGTTACCACATGACTAAAATGTAAAAGAAAGTCCGTAGGCGTTCTGTTAAAATGCCTACGGACTTTCTTACTTATTACTAAAATAATTACTTCATTTTCTTGAGATATTCTCCAGCGCGGGAATCGCCGAGTTCCTGGGCTTTCTTCAGGTTCTTGATGGCCTCTTCCTTATTTCCTTTCTCCTTCTGGAGCAGACCTAAGAGAAGGTAGCCGTCAGCATATTCAGGAGCCAACTCTATGCAATGGGTGGCTGCGCTGATTCCTTCATCATAACGCTTTACACGCAAGTCGAGACTTGCCCATTCTGCAAAATATGTAGGCTCTTTAGGAGCCAGGTAACAGGTGCGGGCAATATCAAGCAGGGCTGGCTGCCACATGCGTAACTTGGTTTCGCATTGGTAACGGGTGTAGAAGAAGGCTGGCGAAACAGGACGGGCAATGGAATCGTACATATTATAATCCTGAATAGCGCGGCGGAATTCACCCTGCTCCTTCAGAAATTCTCCACGTGCCAGATAATAATTCGCAACCATTCCGGTCTTGTTTCCAACGCTTACCGCACTATCGAGCAAAACCTCAATCTCCTTGGCTGGAGCCTTGAGATTCTTCTTAGCCTGGGCAGCCTCAAAATAGAGTTCGCCGCTGAGAAGTGAAGTATTGGTCAAATCCATGAAAGTATCGTAAGCTTTCTGATACTCACCCTTTACAAAATTAATCTGCGCTTCCTGATGGCGGTAAATAGGCTGAGCTTTGATTTCGTATGCCTTCTGAGCCTCAGCTATGGCCTTATCAAGCGTCCAGTCCTTATAAACAGAATCGCCCTTGTAAATAATCTTCTGATAAATCAGGTCGGCATAGTTGGAATGAGCCTCATCCTTGGCAGCCGATTTCTTAATGCCTTCTTCCATCAGTTTGGCAGCTGCATCATATTCTGCCTTATCCGTCAGATAAGCGGCTTTCTCCTTGTAACCGAAGGCTGAAGTAGGGAATTTGCTGATAAACTCATCGCTATATTTCGCATACACATCAGCTGTAGTCTGGCCTTTCTTCAGAGTCATCATCGTCATCGCTTCGTTCTCTGTATCAGGAAGAGCTGTACGGATGGTGGTTTCGCGAAGTGCTGCATCAAGACTCGAAAGACCGGTTACCTTCAGCTGCTTGGCGTAGTTGGCGTCGATGGCCGTTACCTGACCATTGCTGTGCATCAGACCGATGACCTGGCCGTTCTTGTTGGCAAACGGACAACCTACTGCATTTTCGGGAGCACTATTCGAGAAGATGTAATAGTTGTACGTAGTCTTGAACTTCTCCACGCTGCTGATGTCCTCCTGCTGGTAAGCCGGCTTCTTGATAGAATAAGGAACCAGCCAGACCTTGTCGCCAGCAGCCGATTCCTTGGTTGCGATAGGGGCAGCAACTGTAGAGGCGTTGATGCGGAATTTAGCCACATCGTAGAGCTCGTCGGCTCCCATGATGGCCTCAACAGGAATCGATTTGCCGGAAGCGTCAACAACGCTAGCCTTTACAGCTCCGACAAATGGCTTGAAGGTGCTGATAGCCGTTCCCTTGTTGTCAATAAAAACACCTTGGGTAGAGGCGATAATGTCGCCTTTCTGATTGAAAGTAGTCAAGGTGAAAACGCTCTTAGCCAGTTTCTGGACCGAACCCGGCTGGGCATAGAGGGACGATGCTCCGAGCATCAGTCCCATCATGATCATATTTATTTTTTTCATAATCTTATTTGTGTTGCTTGTGTTTATTGAGCAACTCCTTAGCATTTGCCAGGGCAGCAGGTGTAATGTCGCTTCCGCTGAGCATCTGGGCGATTTCTTCTATACGCTGCTGCTCGTTGAGTTCCTTCATGTGAGAAAGAGTTCCCTCTTCGGTTTCTTCTTTCAGAACCTTGTAATGATGGGTTCCCATGGAAGCAATCTGCGGCAGGTGGGTGATGGAAATAACCTGGCGGTTCAGGTTGCCCATCTCTGTCATGATTTCCGCCATCTTTTCAGCAATCTTACCACTTACTCCCGTGTCGATTTCATCAAAGATGATGGTTGGCAGTTTTACGGCGCCGCTGATCATGGCCTTCAGAGAAAGCATGACGCGGGCGATTTCTCCACCGGAAGCAACCTGGCTGACCGGCTGGAGAAGCGTGCTCTTGTTAGCGCTGAACAGGAAATTTACCTTGTCAACACCATCAGAACTGAGCGGCTTGGCGGAGAATGAAATTTCGAAGCGGACGTTTGGAATTCCCAGAGGAATGAGACGTTTCTTCATTTCTTCTTCTATCTTTCTGGCCGATTTCGTTCGGATGGCAGTCAGATCACCAGCCAGCTTTTCAGCCTTGGCAAACAGAAGGGCAACTTGCTTTTCCTGTTCTTCTATGTCTTCATCTCCATTATCGATGTGCTGCAACTGTTCGTTGATTCGCTCGCGAGTGGCGATGAGTTCCTCTACATTTTCCACATGGAATTTCTGCTGGAGCGAGTAGAGCTGGTCAAGCCGGGAATTGATGGTTTCAAGCCGGTTCGGGTCGAACTCTATATTATCAACGCTTCCACTTATTTCCTGTGCAATATCCTTGAGTTCTATATAGCTGCTCTGCATTCGTTCAGCTACCTCCTTCACATCCGGATAAACCTCCTTGATGTTGTCAATCTGCTGGGCTGCATTCTTCAGTTTGTCGAGAATGCTGCCGTCTTCGCCCGAGAGTGCATTATCTGCCTCATAGAGAGCAGTCTTGATGTCTTCAGAATGGCTCAGGGTTTCTGCTTCCTGTTCCAGTTGCTCAAGTTCGCCTTCCTGCAGGTTTGCATCATCCAGTTCTTTAAACTGGAAGCGCATGAATTCCTCGTTCTCCCTGTTCTTTGCGATTTCTGCTTTCAGGTCTTCCAGCTGCTGCTTAGCCTTTTTATAGTTCTTGTATTCGGCAAGATAAGCCTTCTTCTGCTTTTCATCGTGGGCAATAATGTCGACCACGCTGAGCTGGAAGTCTTCCTTCTGCAGCAGGAGATTCTGGTGCTGTGAATGAATATCGACGAGCTGTTCGCCCAGTTCTCTCATCTTGCTCAGGGGGACGGGCGTGTCGTTGATGAAGGCACGGCTCTTTCCGGCAGCTGTCAGTTCGCGGCGGATGATGGTGTCTTCTGCATCATAATCAATATCGTTAGCATCGAAGAAATCCTGCATTCCGTATTTTGACAGGTCGAAGTGGGCTTCTATCACGCATCGGTCTCTTCCTGCCTTGATGGCCTTGCTGTCAGCACGGTTGCCCAGGAGCAGTCCGATGGCTCCGAGAATGATGCTCTTTCCTGCACCCGTCTCGCCCGTGATGACTGAGAATCCTGGATAAAGAGGAATGTCCAACTCGTCAATCAACGTGAAATTCTTGATGTATAATTGCTTGAGCATAATTTCTTATCTTATTTTTTTAAAGGAACTTAACTTATCTAGGAAGAATCTTTGCTTTATCATCCGGGAAGTTGCTTCGAATCATTATGCATGTAGCCTTATTCCTTGATTTTGTCCCAATATGAGTTTTGAGAAGGATTGATGGAGAAGAGCAGCTCATAAATGCTTTCTTTCTCTTTCTGAGTGCCATGTTTCTGATAGATGTTAGCAAGCTCGTCCTTCTTATAGTCGGTCCAAATTTGTGGCAGCAGACTGAGCGGTCTGTCCGTACGTGCCTTCTTCAGATCCTGGAGCAGGGTGTTGGTGATTTCAGTTCTGCCTCGTTCCACATTATTCGCCATTTCATCGAGCCCTTTTCTGTAATAGTTGTATTGCAGCATTCTGAAAGGTTCCATGGCTCCGTCGAGATAATCGGAAATGATGGCGAACCGGTTTCTGTTGTCACTAAACGCTTTCCAGCCCGGAAAATCAAGATTCTGGGCGTTGTTGGTGAGGTTCATGCAACGTTGCAGAATGTCTTCACCACCTTTAGGCGCAAAACTGTCAAGATCTAAACCGATGATGAGGTATGCATAGTAGGCGAGCAGAGCCGTTAGCTGGTTGTCAATCCGCTCTTCGGTAAACTCCAGCTGGTCGAACTCGGCAAACTTGAACGTGAAGTTTTCATCCACATTATTATATAAGGTGGACGTATAGGCTGAATTGTAGACGGGACGGTTGGCCTGGATGAGCGCCTTGCAGGTAAAGATATTCTGGTCTTTATCATACTTGCTTACCGTGATATTGAAGTTGCACACGATGCGCTCGTTCTTCCTGAATTGAAGATTCGTCCATTGCCTGTCGTTCACAAACTGCTCAAGAGTTTGCTGCAGATTATCGAATACCCGGTTTTCCGTGCCCTGAATCTGTGCATGGTTGATGGTAATCTTAGCCTGCAACTCCTGAGCAGCTGATGTGATGGGACTACAAGAGATGAGCCAGCTCGTTGATAATGTCGCGAGCCACTTCAGTTTTCGGTTTCTTCTCATATTCTTTCTTACCCTCTTCAGAAATAATCGTTATCTGGTTGTCATCCGTACGGAATGTGGTTCCCGGATTGCGAGTAGAGTTAAGCACGATGAAATCGGCATTTTTCTTTTTGCGTTTTTTCTGTGCATTAGCCTCTTCGTCGTTGGTTTCCAGGGCGAAAGCCACAATTCGCTGATGTTTTTGTTTCATCTTGCCAAGGGCTGCAGCAATATCGTGAGTAGGGACGAGGCGGAGTTCCAAATCATCTTTCTCGCGCTTGATTTTCCTGTCAGCAATCTCGCTTGGCTTGAAATCAGCAACAGCAGCACAGAGAATGGCAGCATCGGTAGAGGCAAAAGCTTTAGTGGCTGCCTGATACATTTCCTCGCAACTTTCTACATCGATGCGATGAATGGCTTCGGAACAGCTGAGCGAAACCGGACCTGCAACCAGCGTAACCTCAGCACCACGACGGCAGCACTCTTCAGCAAGGGCAAAGCCCATTTTGCCGGAAGAATAATTGCCGATGAAACGTACCGGGTCAATCTTTTCGTAAGTTGGTCCGGCTGTAATCATGATTTTCTTGCCTTTCAAATCGAGCTTATCGCTTTCTTTTTCCTTGCAGTTTTCTGATGCAGCTTCAGAGGTCTCTGCATTCTGCTGAGCCTGTTCATCGAAGAATCTGTCAAGGCATTCTACGATAATATCAGGTTCTTCCATGCGTCCCTTTCCTTCCAGTCCGCTTGCCAGGAATCCCACTTCGGGTTCTATGATGTGATTTCCATAGCCCAGAAGTGTTTTCATGTTGGCTTGGGTAGAAGGATGCTTATACATGTCGAGGTCCATGGCTGGAGCGATGAAAACAGGCGCTTTCATCGACAGATAGGTTGTGATGAGCATGTTGTCAGCAATTCCGTGAGCCATCTTACCCATGGTAGAGGCTGTGCAAGGAGCGATGAGCATGGCGTCGGCCCACAGACCTAAGTCTACGTGCGAATTCCAGGTTCCATCGCGCTGTGAGAAGAATTCGCTTACCACAGGCTTATGCGTAAGAGCCGAAAGGGTGATGGGAGTGATGAACTCCTTTCCTGCAGGCGTAATGACCACCTGCACTTCGGCTCCGCGCTTGATGAGACCTCGTATGATGAGGCAAGACTTGTAGGCTGCAATAGAGCCCGTAATGCCCAATACGATTTTCTTTCCTTTTAACATGAATTTTTCTAACTGTTAAGAAATAAATCCGACTTTCGCAAGGTTTGTTCTTCAACTGCTTGCGAAAGCCCGGTAACAATTATTTACCCATTCTCTTGTTGAATTCACGAAGGCGGATGCGGGTAAGTACCTGCTTGGTATTGTTGGTGAAATCGCTTCCCAAGACCCATGTAAAATAACCCGGGTCTTTGGTCAGAATCTCAGCCACATCCCATCCTTTGTATTTGCCGAAGTTGAATACTTCGTGCTTCAAAGGATTTCCGTTCTCATCGTTTACAACGTTGCCCTGGGCGTCTTTTACTTCTTCCCAAACGATGCGTCCGGCGAAATCTACATTATCCTTCTGCTTAGAGAAATCGGCTAGTTCATCCATGTTGTTGTTGAGCACGCGCTCAGGTTCATCCTGCACGCCTGGAGCATACTTGTCGAGCTCGCCCATGAGCACGCGGTAAGTAGCCTCTGTATCCTGATCTGCACGATGAGCTTCGAAATCTTCCTCCATCTTTCTGCCGCAATAGAACTTGTAGGCTGCAGCCAGGTTACGGCGTTCCATCTTCATGAAGATGGTCTGCGCATCGATGAGACGGCACTTGTTGAAATCGAAGTCGATTCCAGCACGCAGGAATTCTTCTGCGAGCATCGGTACATCGAAGTGGTTGGAATTGTAGCCTGCGAAATCGCAACCTGTAAATTCCTTCTCTAATGTGGCAGCCAGCTGCTTGAAGGTTGGCGCATCTTTTACATCTTCGTTGCTGATGCCTGTAAGGGCAACTACTTCGGCAGGAATCTCCTTGCAAGGATTTACGTAGAGGTTCTTGCGGTCTTCAGTTCCATCAGGCATTACCTTGATGTAAGAAATCTGTATAATACGATCCTTGATCATGTCAAGACCCGTTGTCTCCAGGTCGAACACGATCAGAGGCTTTGTCAAATTGAGTTTCATTTTTGTAGAAATACTTTTCTTTTTGTTGTTTCAGAGAAAGCCCGTGCTCCTTTAGTCGTTAAGGAGCATAGGCATGATGAGCATCAGAATATCTTCGTTCTCAGGCTGTTCTGCTGGTACGATGATTCCGGCACGGCTTGGGTCTGCCAGCTGGATGATGATGTTGTCGCTGGTGAGATTGCTCAGGATTTCCATCAGACTGTTTCCCTTGAAGCCGATGCTGATAGGAGAGCCGTTGTATTCGCAAGACAACTGTTCCTTTGCAGATGTTGAGAAGTCAATATCCTCAGAAGAAACCTCGAAACGGCCTGACTCGATGTGGAAACGGATGAGCTGGCTGCTCTCGCTTGCAAATGGCAATACGCGGCGCAAAGCACTCTGCAAGCCTCTGCGGTCTACTGTAACCTCGTTAGGGTTGTTTGGAATGACAGAGTTGTAGTTAGGGTAGCGGCCATCAATCAGTCTGCATCTCATAACGCCGTCAGTAAACTGGATTTCTGCGCTTCGGTCATCAAACTTGATGATAGCGTCGTCGCCGTCCTTGCTCAGAATGTTCTTCAGCAGAGAAGCTGGCTTCTTAGGCAAGTTGAATGCTGAAGGAGATTCGCTCTTGATAGTGAAGTTCTTGCTGCGAACCAGCTTGTGACCATCGCTTGCTACGATAGCGAGTGCATCTGCAGTCAGGTCGAAGTAAATACCGTTCATGACAGGGCGCAACTCATCGTTGGCTGTAGCAAAGAGCGAGCGTGAAATGTTGTTGATCAGCATTTCTGTAGGCAAAGAAACGGTGGTGCAAGCATCGTTCATGCTCTGTGTGCGAGGATATTCCTCTGCGCTCTGACCTGTGAAGTTGTAAAGACCGTTCTGGTAAACAATCTTGATGGCAACGGCTTCTCCGGCAGCATCCACATCGAAGTGAAGAGGCTGCTCAGGCAGTTCCTTCAACGCATCGAGGATAACGCGGTTAGGCACACAAAACTCACCTTCTCCATCGTGGTCGGTAAGAGCGAGTGTACTCTTGATGACATTATCACTATCGCTAGCCGTGATGCTCATTTCACCGTTAGCAACTTGGAAAAGGAAACAATCGAGGATTGGCAACGAATTCTTGCTTCCAATCACTTTTGCGAGCATGTTGAGCTTGCTGCTCAATGCAGAACTTGATACTGTAAATCTCATGAGTATTTTATTTAAATTTTATTTTGTTTTCTGTTTCACCTTAATTTAATTAGGCAATATCACCTAATTGAGCACAAAAATACAAAAAATATCGCTGATAAGCAAAAATAATTGGAGAAAAGTTCTAGTTTTTGAACTATTTTTAGTAATTTCGCAGTCAGAAAGAAAAAAACACCCTTTAAACAAAGGAAAAACTTTAAATATTATCATATGGAATTACAAGGAAAGGTTATTGCCGTTTTGCCTGAAAGAAGCGGCGTCTCTGCAAGAGGAGAGTGGAAAGCTCAGTCGTTCGTAATTGAAACCCACGAGCAGTATCCAAAGAAATTGTGCTTTGATGTTTTCGGAGCAGACCGTCTGGCTCAGTTCAACATTCAGAGTGGTGAGGAACTCCTGGTTTCTTTCGATATTGATGCTCACGAGTATCAGGGCCGTTGGTTCAACAGCGTCCGTGCCTGGAACATCCAGCGTGTTGACCCTAACGCCGTTGCTGGTGCTATGGGCGGAATGCAGCCAGGTGCGTTTCCTCCAGTAGGTGCTCCTGTAGCTCCTGCTCAGCCAGCAGCTCCTGCTAATGGCGCAACTGCAGCATTCCCTCCTGTTCAGCCTGCAGCTCCTGCAGCAGAGGGTGGTAGCGCAGATGATCTTCCTTTCTAAAAACAGAAAAGTAAGATAAAAATAAGAGCACTTCGCCTGAGACTTTCTTCTGTCTCGGATGAAGTGCTCTTTTTTTATTCATAATCTTATATTTCTCTTTATCAACTGTTTTCTATTCTCTGCGTCTCTTCTCAAAGAATTGTTTCGAAGCGGCGAAGAAGAGGAGAACGGAAGCTGCATTTTCTATAGCAACCATCCAGAATGTTCCGTTGTAACCGAAATGTTCTGCCACGACTCCGCCTAGCAGACAGCCGATTCCGAAGCCCAAATCCCAACCTGTAAGAATGCTGCTGTTTGCCGTTCCACGCTGGTCGTGACGAGCCACATTAATAAACATATTGAGAAAGGCTGGGTAAAGATGACCGTTGCCCAGGCCGATGAGACAAGCCGAAAGATAATAGGCTACCGGGTGCTTGACGGCAACAAAGATTATGAAACCAACAAGCGAAAGCAGCATTCCTTCGGCCGCATTCTGGGTAAGTTTGCCCTGGCTCAAGGCTTTTCTTCCCTGCAATCTTGACAGGAACAGACCCATGGAAAGAAGGGCGAAAAAAGTGCCCGTTCCGCCCGTAATTCCGAGTTCTTCCTTGCTGTAGATTGCGAGATAATTGCTCAGAACGCCCCAGCAGAAACCGAACATGGCGATGTTGATGGCAAGGAGCCAGGCACGCGTCAGGAAGAAGCGGTCGAGAGAAAGCTTCTCCTTGTTCTTAACGATTTCCTTTTCGGGGAGGCGGATGGTTCCTGCAATCACAACTGAGGCAATCGCCACGATGAAAGCTATCCAGAAGAGAATCATATAACTGTCTACCGCATTATGGAGATAGATTCCGATGGATGGAGCAATTGCCATGGCAAAATTGTTGCTCAGTCCGTAGAGTCCGATTCCTTCATTTCTCCTACTTGCCGGAAGAACGTCGATGGCGCAGGTGCTATTGGCAACCGTTACGGCTCCGAACGGACCTCCGTGCAGGGTTCTGCAGATGGCAAACATCAGGATGGTGCTGGCTGCAATATAGCCGGCAAAGAAGATGGCGAAGGCCGTGAGACAGACCATCAGAACCTTCTTGCGCGAAAAGCTGTCAACCACATATCCGCTGAACGGACGAATGATGAGGGCGGCAACCGTATAGCCGCTCAGCACAATTCCAATCACATCTTTCGTGGCTCCAAAATTTTCGCTCAGATAGAGAGGGAGCAAAGGTGTGAGCAGATAGAAGGCGAAATACAACAGAAAGTTGGTAGTCATCACCTTGATGTAGTTTGCATTCCAAAGTTTCTCTTTCATCATTTTTTAGAGTTTATCCTCACTTTTAGAGTTTGTCCTCATTATTAGAGTTTGTCCGCCAGCCAGGCGTCGATGAGTTTTCGGGCGATGGAAAGTTTCTCTGGGAGAATAGGGAGATTCTCTTTCGTGAACCATTTACCACGAGAGAGTTCTTCTTTCTGAAGATGAATTTCTCCATCTACATATTCTGCCGAGAAGCCAATCATCAGACCGCTCGGATAAGGCCAAGGCTGGGAACCGAAATATTTCAAGTTCTTGATAGTCAGACCGGTTTCTTCCATTACTTCACGATGAACCGCCTCTTCCAGATTCTCGCCAGTCTCTACGAAACCAGCCACGAGACTGTCGAAATTTCCCTTGAAATTGCGAGCGTGTACCAGCAAGACCTGATCATCTTTCTTAATCAGAACGATGATGGCTGTGGCAAGCGAAGGCCAGACCTGTTTGCCGCATTCTGTACATTTCTTACTGATGTCGGTTGCCATTTTCATCGGAGCTCCGCAAACGCTGCAGAATTGGGTATTCATGTCCCAATAGTTGAGTTCCTGACACTTTCCTGCTTTCTGGTAAAGGGCAGGAGAGAGTTTGTAGAAACTAGGGCGCAAGCCGCACATTTCGTACTTCGGATTGCCGGTAACGGGCTCAGGAATGGTGAAGGTCTTCACCTCTGTTCCGTCTTCCATCGGGGTAATATTGAGAATGTGAGTCCAAGGCTTTGTTGGGATTGGACTCTCTTCTGAACAAGGAATCGTATAGGTTCCGTCTTCTTTCTTTTCGAGCAAGAGATCAGTCTTGCAAAATATAAACCAATACTTCATTCTTTATTTTGAACTTATTTGCTTTTTTACTTTAATCTTTATAATATGCTTTTCCAGAAGCGTTTCGAGGAGCTATTTCTTCTTACCGAACAGCAATTCGAAATCGCGCTGGGCAGCTGGCTTGGTCCATGCTTCCGGCACAAACTTCCAGTTGTTGTTTGGTTTTGCATCAACCGTTCCCATCTTTTCGATTTCTTTCATCAGATAGTAGCGCTGGTCGCGCTTGCTGCGATAGATGATTCGGCTTTCAAGACTGTCTTTCGGGATTCCGGCACCCTTGGTAAGGAGTTCGCCGCCGCCATTTCCACGATAGCTGTTAACGGCTACCTTGTACCATTTCTTCTCATCGAAAGGTTCGCCGTTGCTCATGCGCAGAATCTTCACCTTCTCGCCATCTGGCTTCGTTACGTCAACTTCGTAATCGATTCCCGCAGCACTATCAAAGTTGAACGAGAGATTCTTGAAGCCGAGGCGTTGCTGGTCGCCAACGGTCTTTTCATCGAGCAGCAGAAGATGGTCGTCCGGGCTCTTCATGGTGTTCACCCAGAGGTCGTAACTCATTTCCAGATGCTTTCTGATTTCTTCGCCCGTCATGCGCATTACGTAGAGCTGGTTCTCATATTTATATAGATTGAACATGTCGCTCACGTAGATTGGACCGGCTTTCAGAACCGCGTTGAACTGAAGGGGAGCGTTGAACGAAATGTCGGCTTTTGTCATCTGCAACTGGAGGTTGAGGATGAAATCGTTGAAGGCAGAACTGCCGAAGAACTGGTCGCGGCTGTAGATGGTAGTCTTGAAGTTGCCAATCTGCTTGCCCACATATTTCTTTACTTCCGCAATCTGAGGTTCGAAAGTTTTCATGAAATCCTCGTCGATAGGACAATCTGTCACATCCACAATCTTGCCTGTCACCTTTTTGTCAGTTACCACCAGCTGCTTCTTTCCGTTCACCTTTTTCTTGTTGAGGGTGAGGGTTATTTCAGCATCAGCCACGCTAATGGCGTTGTTGGCAGGATCCAGGCAAACCACCTGCTTTCCATCAGTATTGGTTACGGTTTCGTTGTCGCGCGTATGGTCGTGGCCGAAGAGAATGAGGTCGAAGCCTGGCACTTCTTTTGCCACCTTGATAGAGGCGTCTTCATCATATTCGGCAGTCTGGATGCCTCCGTCTTTTCCGCTGTGGAAGAGGCCGATGATAACATCCGGTTTTTCATTCTCCTGGAGATACTTCACCCATTTGCGGGCGTTTGTTACCATATTTTCAAATTTCAGTCCGCTCCAGAGATTCTCCGTGAGCCAGTTTGGAATGGCAGGAGTAATCATTCCCAAGACAGCCACCTTCACGCCCTCGCGGTTCAGGATGAGATAAGGCTTAACGTATGGCTCGCCTGTAGAAGTGCTGATGATGTTGGAACCTAGAACTGGGCAATTGAGTTCTTTTATCCATTTGTCGTAAACCGGATGGCCCGTTTCAACATCATGATTGCCAAACACTTGCGCATCATACTTCATGTAGTTGACCACCTCGGCAGCCACGTTTCTAGCCTCTGTGTTTACATAATTATAATAATAGCAGGTAGGCTGTCCCTGCAGAATATCGCCATTCTCCAAGAGGATGAGGTTATCCTTGTAGTCTTTTCGCAAATTATTGACGTAGGAAGAAACGCGCGCCAAGGTTCCTGCTTTTGGCTTACGGTTGATGAAATCGTAAGGAAAGAAAGAGCCGTGCACATCGCTTGTCTCTATCACTCTCAGTTTTACGGTACGTTGTTGTGCCATCGCTTGTGAATTGAAAGTTAGCGCCAGAAGAAGCGCAGCAAATAATTGTTTCATATTAATTAATGTATTACTTTTGAGTAATGAAAGCCCATCAGTTGAGCTCTGTTTCTTATTTTCTCTGCAAAAGTACAAAAAAGAACTTAAATAGGCATACTTTTTGTTGGATATTTTTTAAAAACTAAAAAATAGGAGGTTTTATAATATGGCATTTGTTGATTATTACAAGATTCTCGGCGTAGACAAGAACATTCCGCAGAAGGATGTGAGAGCTGCGTATCGTAAACGTGCAAAACAGTTTCACCCAGATTTGCACCCTAACGACCCGAAGGCGAAGGCTAAGTTCCAGGCGCTGAACGAGGCGTATGAGGTGATTTCTGACCCAGATAAGCGTGCTAAATACGACCAGTATGGCGAACAATGGAAGAATGCTGATGCATTCGGCGGTTTCGGCGGAGCTGGTGGTGCAGGCGGTTCCGGAAGCTATGGTGGAGCAGGTGGAAATCCATTCGAGGGTTTCGACTTCAGCCAGTTTGGCGGAGGCGGAGGTTTCTCCAGCTTCTTCGAAAATCTCTTCGGAGGTCGTGGCAGAAGCCAGCAGTCTGCTGATGGATTCGGTTCCGGCAATTTTGGCGGTTTTAATGGTTCTGCCGGTTATGGTAGCGGCTTTAATGGGGCTGGCTACGGAGCTGGTGCTGATTTCGGTACTGGTGGTTGTGGCGGCGGTTGCGGTCAGAATGGTCGTGCCAATAACGGCGAAATGAACATGAATGTGAATATCGACCTTTATACGGCTCTGCTGGGCGGCGAAGGAATCATTAAATTGAGTAATGGTTCTAAAATCAAACTGAAGATTAAGCCGGAAACGCAGAATGGCACGAAGGTTCGTGTTCGCGGAAAAGGATACGACCGAGGTGACGGAACCTTTGGCGACCTGATGATTACTTATAACGTGAAGTTGCCAACCGGGTTGAATGATAAGCAGAAAGATTTGCTCCGTCAGATGAAGGATGCAAAGTAATTTCTAAAAGAAGGGAACGAGTTTCTCGGACATGAGAACCTTCCCGAAACATGAAGGTAAAAAGAAACGCCCTGCAAGAAGGGAACATTCAGAAATGAAGTTCCTGATTTTGCAGGGCATTTTTTATTCTATTTTTTTTTAAACGATTCTCTGAAATAAAAATCGCTTCGTCTCAGATGAGTCTCTATTTATTATTCTGCGGCATTAATCTTCGACATGTTGAACGCAGAAACCTTGCCGTCTGGCGAAACGGTTGCGTTGATTTTGAAATGGTTGGTTTTCTTAGTACCGTCGGTAAGCTGAACTTCCTCACGTGCTGAGAACTGAACCTGATATTCATAATCTTCGTCACCCACCTCGCGCTTTTTGATCTTATAATCGTTGGTGAGGAACCAGTTCAGGTTGGTCACATCTTCCTTATAAAGCTTATTCATAAAGGTAACAACATCTGCCTTGGTAGCAGAATTCTTACCCAGAAGCGAAGAGAGAATGTCCTCGCATGAAGCCTGCAAACCATCAGCATCGCGGGTATTGATGCTTTGGAAGAAATGGCGGAACAGACTGCTTACCATATCTTTCTCTTCTGGCTGCAGATCTCTGCTCTTGGCTTTCTTCATCGCATTCTCAGCCTCTTCGATATGCGAACCGTCAGCATGAGCGGCGAGATAAGCCTGGTAAGCTTCTACATTATCAGCATTCTTGGCCACATTCCAGTCGATGGAATCTATCTTGTTCAAAACCTCCTGCTTGTGTGGACTGTTTGGGTATTTGTCGAGATAAGCCTGCAGGGCCTCTTTCGAACCGCTTACTACGGCGTTGGTCCAGTCCTGATCGGTCTGTTTCAGAAGTTCGAGGTGAGCCATGATGGAATCACGATGCGCCTCGTCAGCATCTTTGTAAGTATCTAGGTAACTCTGCAGAACCATCGGGTCGCTACTCTGCATCGCATATTCGTAAGCTTCCAGCTCCTTATTCTTATTGGCACTATCATAGAAATAGTAGAAAATGCCACAAACGAGGAAGGCGAAAATCAGAGAGATGATGATGACGCCACGGTTACTTTTTTTCTTTTCCTGGGTTCCCTCGCCGTTTCCGCCGTTCTGAGAATTAGATTGCTGTGGGCGAACCGGAGGAACGGGTGGAGTAGGAGGTGTTGCTATTCTGACAGGTGTCTGAGGACGAGCCTGCTGCCTGAGAGCGTCCTGTCTGAGAGCCTCCTGTCGGCGAATTTCTTCTTGTCTGATAGCATTCTGTCTGGCTACATTTTCAGCTTCTTGCTGCTGAGTCATAGAAGCCTGGCTGGCAGGAGTCTGCTGGCTCATTCCTGTCGGAGGCGTCATTCTTGTGAGCGAAGGATTCAGCTCATGGCAGTTAGGACACATTTCCAGGTTGCTGAAATAAATCTCGCCGCAATTTGGGCATTTGGTAATTTTGCCTGCTATTTCTACTCCGCAACTAGGGCAGGTAGGTGCTTTATCGCTAATTTGGCGTCCGCATTCCGGACATTTTATAATTGCCATAATTCTATTTTGTGTTTATTAATTTACTTATATAATTCATGCTTCTCTACTTCCAGACCTTATCAACTCTTTACCTTGAAGCTAATCATAAAGTTCCAAGTTCAGGGTTCCAAGTACTATCGATGTCTGAATCTGATTTCTCTGAGCTTGTGGCGCCCCATGAAACGGCTTTTGTCAACATAGCCGTTTATTCCGTTGAGTTTGCCCTTACCCGTATATTGCCACATTTCGAAATCTCTACCATCGCGCAATACAGGGATGCGCTTCGTATACTGGGCAATCATCAGCTTGTAGCTGTCTAGCTTGCCCAGAAGATAGTTGTCATAGAAATTGGCTCCCGTATAGATGAGGGGTTTCTGCTTAAATGCTTTCTCTACGAGGTGCAGAAACTTAAAGAGCGAATCGCAGAATTCTTCTGTATTCATGCCGCTTTTCGTCTCCACATCAATCATAGGCAAGAGGTCCTGATCTCCCGGACGGCATTGGGCCATGAAATTTTCCAGCTGCGTCTGCTGTGGGATGCGGGGTCTGTAGAAATGATAAGAACCTACTTTCATTCCGTAGCGATGAGCCAGGTCGATATTCTTCTTGTATTTGCTGTCGATGTTGGTTCCGCCCTCAGTAGCTTTCAGATAAACGTAAGCCATCTTAGAGTTGTCGCCCACGGTTTCCCAGAACACGTTGCCCTGATAATGACTCAAGTCGATGCCGTGAACGTGCCGACAAGTGTCTTCGCATTGCACCTGGGCATGGGCTCCCAAGGCAATAATGGATGCTATAATAGAGATAAATAATTTTTTCATAGATGCAAAGATACGAAAATCAGATGAAAATCGTACTACTAAGAGATTAATTTTATAGATATTTTACTCTTCGTCCTGATGAATCCCAGATTAACCCCTTCAGTCCTTACTGAAATTTACTCTTCAATCTCAGATAATGAACGGAAGAAATTGTTCATGAAATTGCTCATGGTTTCTATCGGAGCGTATTGCAGATAGCGCATGCTGCGGCGCAGATTCTTGCGCATGGTTCCCCCCGTGGTGCGTACAAAGCCGCTGCTGGTCTGCTCAAACTGAATGGCCTGCTGGTCCATGATATTATAGTAGAGCGAACGGAGCGTCAGCTTGTAGGCGCCTCTTTCTATGTGATGAACGAACGGGATTTCGTCCTGTTCGAAATCGAAGAAGGTGATGAGCACGCTTCCTTCCAGCTGGGCGATGCGCTGGATGCGGAGCTTGGCAAGCCACTTCTCCAGTTTCACGAAATCTACCTTGTCGCCTCGGGTTCTCAGGTAGTCTCCCAACTGGATGATTCCTCTGAGATTGATTCCGTTAGCCAGCATTCCATTTACGTTTGCCACGATGATGCGCAGCAGATAAATGGTCTCGATAGAGGTATCGATGGCATGGCGTTCATCTTCCTGAATCTTGCTGAGCCGTCGGTTCAGAAAACCGTTGTTCATCTTCACCTCTCCGGCAGGAACATCATTCACGTTCTTGAGCATCTGAGCTATCTTTTTCTTCTTAAAGGTAGTCATCGGTTCCATTTCTTCCTTGATGCCGAAGTTGTCGGCACGGAGCTTAGTAAAAAGGTTGCGCTGAAGAAAATTCATATGCCTTGTTCTTATTAATAGTCAATAATAAAGTTTTGTTCTTCCTGTCAAGAAATCTCTAACGCAGAAGGAGACCCTCCTCTGATTTGAGAAGTCTTCTCCTAACTGTATCTCTTAGGATAGCGCAAGAGGATGGCTAGCAGGGCTGCCACACCTATCGCCAGCGGATAGTAGAGATAAGGAAGAATGTCCATCGGACTGAGATTGGCCAGACCGGCTGCCAGGAGCATCTGCACGCCATAAGGAATCAATCCCTGAACCATGCATGAGAAGGTGTCGAGAATGCTGGCTGCCTTGCGGTTGTCTACGCCAAACCGGTCGCCTATCTTTTTCGAAATATTTCCTACTGTCAGAATCGCTACCGTATTATTTGCCGTACAGATGTTTACCATCGAAACGAGGGCGGCGATAGAAAGTTCGGCTCCACGCTTGCTGTTTACGTGGGCTGTAATCTTGTTGATGATGAAATCGATTCCGCCGTTTTCGCGGATGATTTCGAGCATACCACCTGCCATCATGGCGATGATAATGAGTTCGCCCATGCCGATAATGCCGTTGCCCATGGCTGAGAACCAGCCAAAGAGGTCGTAGCTTCCGGAGGCACCCAGAAGATGACTGCCTATGCCGATGGCGCCACAGAGTAGGGTGCCCAGGGTGAGAACAGCCATTACATTCATGCCGGCAATAGCGGTAACGAGGACGGTGAGGTAAGGCAATACTTTCATGTATTCTACCTCGTTGATGTGGGTTGGGGCCTGAAGACCGACTCCCATGACAGAATAGGCGATGAGCACGAGTACGGCGGCCGGAACCACAATCATGGAGTTGACCTTGAACTTATCGCTCATCTTGCAGTTCTGCGTCTGCGTAGCAACAACCGTCGTATCGGAGATGAACGAGAGGTTGTCGCCGAAATAAGCGCCACCTACGATGATGGCGGTCATCATGCCTACGTTAGCATCCATCGAGTGGGCCAGTCCGGCGGCTATCGGAACCAGAGCCACTACGGTTCCCACACTTGTTCCGATAGATACGGAGATAAAGCAGGCAGCCAGGAAGAGTCCTGGCAGAATCATGCTGGCTGGCAGGATGCTGAGCGCCAGGTTGACGGTTGCATCAACGGCTCCCATCGCCTTGGCTGATGCGGCAAACGAGCCAGCCAGCACGTAAATCCAGAGCATGAGCATCAGGTTGTTGGCGCCGGCACCCTTGCTGTATGTGTCCACTCGTTTCCTGACAGGCATTCCGCCGGAAATAGCCACGGCATAAATGCTCGAAATCATGAACGCTACTGTGAGCGAGAGGCTGGTGTCCTGATGGCTGCTGTCTACCGAATATACGGTAAAAGCCACGATGAGGACAATCAGCAAAAATAATGGCGACAACGCCAGCAAACCTTTTTTGTTACTCATACTTCTTTTTCCTTCTAAATTAAAGAGTTACTCCATTTTTGAAGATGGAGATTTCACGATAGCCATTATACTCGTTGCGAGCCTCCTCGCCACTTGCTACGGCTATAATCTTATCAATAAACTTGCTTACCAAGTCTTTCATTTCTACACCTTCTACCAGAGCGCCGGCGTTGAAGTCAATCCAGTTTGGCTTGTTCTTTGCCAGATTGCTGTTGGTAGAAATCTTCATCGTTGGCACGAAGGTTCCGAATGGGGTTCCGCGACCTGTGGTGAAGAGGACTAGCTGGCAACCTGCTGAAGCCAGAGCTGTGGCTGCTACAAGGTCGTTACCCGGAGCTGAAAGCAGGTTCAAACCGGTTGTCTCCAGACGGTCGCCATACTGGAGCACGCCGCTTACCGGAGCACGGCCGCACTTCTGGGTGCAACCCAAAGCCTTATCTTCGAGGGTTGAGATACCACCAGCCTTGTTACCTGGAGAAGGGTTCTCGCCAACTGGTTCACCATGGCTCAGGAAGTACTCCTTGAAGTCGTTAATCAGGTGAACGGTCTTGTCGAAGAGTTCCTTATTTTCGCAACGGTTCATCAGAATGGTTTCTGCGCCAAACATTTCCGGTACCTCTGTCAGGATGCTTGTACCGCCCTGAGCTACGAGCCAGTCGCTAAATTCACCTACCAATGGGTTGGCTGTAATTCCGCTGAAGCCGTCAGAACCGCCACACTTCAAACCTACGCGCAGTTTGCTTACCGGAACTTCCTCGCGCTTGTCTTCCTTAGCCTGGGCATAGAGGTTGCGCAGAATCTTCATGCCTTCCTCTAGCTCATCGCCTTCAACCTTCTGTGTTACAAGAAGTTTGATGCGGTCGTGATCATAGTCGCCGAGCATCTTCATGAAATCATCTGGCTGGTTGTTCTCGCAGCCTAGCGAGAGAACGAGCACGGCACCTGCGTTTGGATGCAGACAGATATCGCGAAGCACCTTGCGGGTATTCTCATGGTCGCCCGAGAGCTGTGAGCAACCGAAGTTGTGGTGCCATGCGTGGATGGCGTCGATGCCTTCGCAGCCTGTTTCTTTCTTGAGGAGTTCTACCAGTTTCTCAGCCACGCCGTTAACGCAGCCCACGGTAGGAACTACCCATACTTCGTTTCTTACGCCTACTTCGCCATTCTTGCGAACGTAGCCCATGAAGGTGCGGTTTTCCTTAGCGATGTTCAGCTGCTCGTTAACCGGGTTGTAGGTATATTCGAGCGTACCGGCAAGATTAGTCTTGAGGTTGTTCTCGTTTACCCATTCGCCCGCCTTGAGACCGGTCTTTGCATGACCGATAGGGTAGCCATACTTCAGGATATCTGTACCCTCGGCAGCATCGTTGATGAGCACCTTGTGTCCTGCAGGAGTATCCTGCAATAATGTGATGGTCTTGCCATCTACTTCAATCGTTTCACCCTTCTTCATAGGGCGCAAGCATACCACTACCGAGTCGGCAGGGTTAATCTTGATAAAACTTGATTGTTCCATACGTAGTCTGTTTTTTATTTATTGTTTATAATTTATAATGTTCCTGTATTGTCGCTAGTTGGCTCCATACGCCCTGAAAGGGCAAAAGCTCCTAGCCCAGGGCATCGCCCTGGGTAATTACGGACGCAACCCTGTCGCCCTGTAAGGGCAAAAGCTTTAATTCTGCCAATTCGCCTTAGAGCTGGGTTCTGCGATAGAAATCTACGTTTTCCTTCATCAGCAGCTCGATAGGCATATAGTTTACCGGCGTAACTTTCTTCTTCAGCACGATGGCCTGGAAGAGCGTGTCTACGCAGGAGTAACCCTGCATGTAGGCGTGCTGGGCGATGAGGAAGGAGATGCTTCCTTCGCGCAGACAGCGGGCGTTTTTCTCTACCATATCATAGCCCATGATCTGAACGTCGCGGCGGTTGGTCTTCAGCAGGAAATCGCCCACGATGTGCGCCTTCGAAGTCATGGTGATGCAATGGTGGATGTTCGGATGCCCGGCAAAGAACTTCTCCAGCATTTTGACGAATTCAGCACGTGTGCCGCTCAACGGCAGGTCGAGCAAGGTAATCTTCACGTTAGGGAAGTGGTCGTGCATGTAATGGCGGAATCCTACCTCTCGGTTGTCCTGCTGCTTGCTGACCACTCTTCCGTCTTTGGTCTGCCTCATGAGTAGGATTTCATCTTCCTTTGCTGCAAGCATCATCAGCATCTTGGCTGCGAAGAAACCGGAACAGAACGAATCCTGGCCGAAGAAAGAGAGCGGACGCAGATCGGGCATGTAGGAGTCGAGCAGGATGAACGGGATGCTTTTGTGATGCAACGCCTCGGTAAACTCGCGGGTTACGTCGAGCGATGAAGGCACCACGATGACTCCTTCCGGACTGGCCTCAAGAATCTTGTTGCCTTCTTCGCGGAACGATTCCTCGCTGGAACGCTCATAGAAACGAATCTCTACATCGATATGGAAGTCACGTCGGGTATCTTCACATTTTTTTGCGCCTTCCTCTATTTCCTCCCAGTAAGCCTCCGATTCATGTTTCGGAATCAGCAGGTAGAAGGTATAGGATTTGTTGTAAGCCAGAGCGCTGGCGTACACATTAGGCTGATAATTCATTTCCTTGAGGGCTTTCTCGACCTTGTCGCGTGCAGGTTTCGACACGTTTGGGCGGTCGTGCAGAACTCGGTCTACGGTTCCAACGGATACGCCAGCTCTCTCGGCAATATCCTTGATTCTGATTTTTTCGGCCATTGTTTTTTAGCATTACGGGTCTGGTTGCCTCGCGTGTACTTATTATATAAGGAGCCTCTCCTGGGGGCTACGATAGATAAAACGTCGCAGGTACTTCCTAGCTGTGCACAGACCACAATTAGTATTAAGCAATTCTGTTGTGTGCGACCACAAGTACGAATTTTGCCGCAAATATACAACAATTTTTTGAATTGTGCGAAGACACAGCAACTTTTTTGCACGAAAAACAAAAAAAAATGCGATTTTATTTCGTTATTCGAGAAATTATGGTTATTTTTGCCCTCGAAATTGAACGACAACTGATAATTGAACTTCATTTCTCTACCGAAAAGTGGAATTTAATTTGTTACTCATAACAAACAAAATAAAAACAAAAAAATTAAAACTATCAAACATGGCAAAAATTGTAACATTAGGTGAGATCATGCTTCGTTTATCACCAGAAGGCAATGATCGTTTCATTCAGAGTGAATCACTTCGCATCATCCCTGGTGGTGGTGAGGCTAACGTAGCTGTAAGCTTGGCTAACTATGGTCATGATGCTTACTTCGTATCTAAGCTCCCTAAGCACGAGATCGGTCAGATTGCTGTCAACGGTCTCCGTCGTTACGGCGTTAATACAGAATTCATCGCTCGTGGTGGCGACCGCGTAGGTCTCTACTATGCCGAGACAGGTGCTTCTATGCGCCCATCCAAGGTAATCTACGACCGTGCACACAGCGCAATTGCTGAGGCTGACCCATCTGATTTCGATTTCGACAAGATTATGGAGGGTGCCCAATGGTTCCATTGGAGCGGTATTACTCCAGCTATTAGCGACAAGGCTGCTGAACTTACCAAGTTGGCTTGTGAGGCTGCTAAGCGTCACGGCGTAACTGTTTCTGTTGACCTCAACTTCCGCAAGAAGCTCTGGACTTCTGAGAAGGCTATCTCTGTTATGCGTCCTCTGATGAAGTATGTTGATGTTTGCATCGGTAATGAGGAAGATGCTCAGCTCTGCCTGGGCTTCAAGCCAGATGCTGACGTAGAGGGCGGTAAGACTGATGCTGAGGGTTACTACGGAATCTTCAAGGGCATGATGAAGGAGTTCGGATTCAAGTATGTTGTTTCTACTCTCCGCGAATCTCTCTCTGCTACACACAACGGCTGGAAGGCTCTTATCTATGATGGTAAGGAGTTCTATCAGAGCAAGCACTACGACATCAACCCTATCATCGACCGCGTTGGTGGTGGCGACTCTTTCTCTGGTGGTCTGATCCACGGTCTTCTAACTAAGGAGACTCAGGGCGAGGCTCTTGAGTTTGCGGTAGCTGCTTCTGCTTTGAAGCATACTATCCCTGGCGACTTCAACCTGGTATCTGCTGACGAGGTAGAGAGCCTGGCTGGCGGTAACGCTAATGGTCGAGTTCAGAGATAATTATAGTTTAAAGTTTATAGTTGATAGTTTATAGACTGTCTTGCTTACGGCGTAGCTCCTATAAACTATAAACTATTCATTGTTAATTCATATAAGGTAATGGCAAAGTTTAGCAAAATGCAGGTTATGGCAGCCATGAAAGAGACTGGTATGGTACCTGTTTTCTTCAATAAGGATGTTGAAATCTGCAAGAACGTCATCAAGGCTTGTTACGAGGGTGGCGTACGTGTTTTCGAGTTTACTAACCGTGGTGACTTCGCTCACGAGATTTTCGGAGAGTTGGTAAAGTGGGCCGACAAGGCTTGCCCTGAGATGATTCTGGGTGCAGGTACAGTTGTTGATGCCGGTACAGCTTCTCTGTATCTCCAGCTCGGCGCTAACTTCATCGTAGGTCCTAACTTCAACCCAGATATTGCTCCAGTTTGCAACCGTCGTCTGGTTCCTTATTCACCAGGTTGCGGTTCTGTAACAGAAATCAATAATGCTCAGGCTGCCGGTTGCGACGTAACCAAGGTATTCCCAGCAGGTAACGTAGGCGGTCCTTCATTCGTTAAGAACGTAATGGCACCTTTGCGTTGGAGCAACATCATGGTAACAGGTGCCGTAGAGCCAACAGAGGAGAATCTTACTCCTTGGATCAAGGCTGGCGTTCTCTGCGTAGGTATGGGCTCTAAGCTCTTCCCTAAGGAGACAGTTGCTGCTGGCGACTGGGCTGCCATCACAGCCAAGTGTCAGGAGGCTCTCGGTTACATCGCGAAGGCTCGCGCTTAATTTAGACTATTTTTCATCGAGATGCAAATTTCAGCATCCTTTTTTTCCATGTCGCCATCATCAGTTCTGGTGGTGGCGACTCTTTTTCTTTCAGCTTGTTCTCCTGCGAATAAGGCAAGGGTAGATGAGCTGAACGAGCAATCCTATGCTTATCATTATCGCAATCTCGATTCTACTAAAGTGCTGGCTGAGAGGGCTTTGAAGCTTTCAGAAGATTATCCCTCAGGCCGTGCCGAAGCCTATAACAACCTTGCCTTCGTATGTATAGCCAAGATGGATTACAAGGGAGCCAAGGGATGGCTGAAGAAGATTGAAGAGGAGAGCGATAATCAGATAGAACTCGCTATTGCCGATGTTCAGAACATGCGACTCTGCCAGAGAGAATCGCACAACAAAGATTTTTATGCTTATCGCGAAAAGGCGATGAGGCGTTTGCGCAGAATTCGCGAAGAGGTGAATTCCATGCCCCCGAGGGAAAGCAAACGCGTGATTTATGCGAAATCTGAATTCTATATTGTGGCCGCCACCTATTTTTATTATGTGGGCTTAGACGAGCCGATGCTTCAGGAGCTTAACCGTCTGGACCCAGATGAGCTGGAACAGGATTCGGCACAATATCTCAACTATCTTTATAATATAGGTTCGGGCGGAGCTATCGTCAAGGAAACCGAAAACGAAATCAATCAGGCGGAATTCGACCGGCTGATCAGCTGCTACATGCTGGCTAGCGACCCTGCCCATCCTTATCCTTACTGGCAGGCTAACGCCCTGCAGTCTATTAGCGAGCACCTCAGAAAAGGAGAGGTGAGCGATTTCCTCATACGCAACAACCTGCCTGCCTTCCAATATCTCAACATCGAGCAGATGCCAAACAATCTGCTGGCAGGCAACTTTGCCCAGCGTGCCCTCAACCTCTTTTCGAGCTACGGAGATGTTTATCAGACTGCCGGAGCCAACCGTACGCTGGCTGAATGTTTCTGGGATATCCATGATTATTCTTCGGCGCTCGACTGCCTGAATCATGCCCTGAACGACAACAAGGCGATAGAGCAGGCACCCGACCTCGTAGCGTCGATACGTGAAAGACTCTGCCTGGTTTATTCGGCTATAGATGATAAGCAGCAGAGCGATTACAACCGCAATATCTATCTGGATTTGCAGGACCGTTCGCGACAGGACCGCCAGCTGGAGGCACGTGCCGCAGCACTCGACGAGAACGCCCAGCAGCTCAACCTGATGATTGCTGCCGTGGTGGCGATGATTGTGCTCGTGGTGGTTCTGCTCTACGTTTTCGACCACATGAAGCGCAAGAAGATGAAGAACCAGTCGATGGATGAACTGCTTGCACCTTTGCGTGAGTGGAGCGAGAATAACACTAAGAAAATCAACGAATTAAAAGATAAGCAGGAGGAGGTTCACGATGAGCTGAACGTAACCCGACTGCATATCGAAGAAAACAAGAAACGCAATCTGGAACAAAGGGCTAAGATTTCGCTCGTAAACAGCATTACGCCTTTCATCGACCGCATGATTCACGAGGTAAACCGACTCTCCGAAGGGGGCGAAAGCGATGAGGTGCGGCAGGAACGTTACCAGTATATCGCCGAACTCACAGATAAGATTAACCAATATAACAACGTGCTTACGGAGTGGATTCAGATGCGCCAGGGCTCACTCAGCCTGCGTATAGAAAGTTTCCCGCTCCAGCAGCTTTTCGATATTGTTGCCAAGGGCAAGATGAGCTTCCAGATGCAGGGCGTGAAACTGGAAGTAGAGCCGACCGATGCCGTGGTCAAGGCCGACCGCATCCTTACGCTCTTCATGATCAATACCATAGCTGATAATGCCCGCAAGTTTACACCCGAAGGCGGAAAGGTAACCATTAGCGCCAAGGTTTCTGACTTCGTGGAAATCAGCATCTCAGATACCGGAAAGGGTATGGACGAGGAGCAGCTGGCGCATGTCTTCGACCGGACCTATACGGGCGGTCACGGCTTCGGACTGCTCAACTGCAAGGGCATCATAGAGAAATATAAGAAGGTGAGTTCGCTCTTTGCCGGCTGCCAGATTAAGGCAGAAAGCAAGTTGGGCGAGGGGAGCCGCTTCAGTTTCCGCCTGCCTAAGGGCATCGCCCGCCGAGCCCATCAGCTGCTGGGCATCATCATCATGCTCTTCGTGCTGCTGTCGGCTTCGGTCCAGCCTTGTGAGGCTAAGAAGGCCAACGACATCCGCCAGCGCCACAATCATCACAAGACGAACGTAGATGCCAATCTCCAGCGTGCCGACGATTTTGCAGATAGCGCCTACTTCAGCAATATCAACGGCACCTACCAGCGCACCCTGGCCTTTGCCGATTCTTCGCGCCATTATCTCAACGCGTTCTATCTATCGAAATATCCCGACGGCAAGTATCTCATGGTGGCTCATCCGGAGGTGGGAATGGCGGCAGAACTCTCCTGGATGCGCTCCGGACTGCCAACCAATTATCAAGTCATCCTGGACCTGAGAAACGAGTGTGCCGTGGCTGCCCTGGCGTTGCACCAATGGTCGCTCTACCAGAGCAACAACAAGGTTTATACCCAGCTGTTCCGCGAAATAAGTGCCGATAATACGCTCGATAATTACGTGCACACGATGCAGCAGAGCGAGAACTCGAAGACCGTGGCCGTGGTGCTGCTCATCCTGTTGCTGCTGCAGTTGCCGCTGGCTTATTATCTGCTCTATTACCGCCACGTACTGAGCTACCGGTTTGCCATGATAGAACAGACCAAGGCCAAGCGGACCGACGAGGCTGAGCAGGAATCGCTGAAACTGGAGCTGATGACCGATGAGCTGCATAGGGCTGAATATGAGAATGATAAGCTTCATATCTCCAATTCCGTGCTCGACAACTGTCTGTCTACGCTCAAGCACGAAACGATGTATTATCCGTCGCGCATCCGCCAGCTTATCGATTCGCAGCCCGATGATGTAGATTCGCTCAAGGAACTGGTAGCTTATTATAAATCGCTCTATTCTCTGCTCAGCGCCCAGGCGATGGAGCAGGTAGAAGGCAACATCAAGGCAGATGATTTCCTGAACCGCTATCTTGTTTCTCTGATGCGCGGCAATTCCAAGGATTACCATACCGGAGTGGCTGAGATTCCGGGTTCTGCCTACGTGAGATATTGGATTGACCAGCAGGATGTGGCCTATGATGCTGCGCTCCATGCCCAACTCTTTACCCCTCTGACGGGCGATTTGCACTATCTCCTGTGTCGGCAGATTGTGAGGGAACTGGGCGAGATTACCAATCTGCGCGGCTGCGGCATCAAGGCTTGCCAGGGCGATAAGGGTTGCCTCAGGATAGAGGCCGTGCTGCCGGCACGCATCAAATGGAAAAGTTTAAAATCATAAGAAAATAAAAATATCAGAAAATGGAAAATTTTAAAGTCATCATAGTAGAAGACGTGCCCCTGGAACTGAAGGGCACAGAGGGTATCTTCAAGAATGATATTCCAGAGGCTGAAATCATCGGTACTGCCGAGAGCGAAATAGCCTATTGGAAACTCATCAAGCAGCAGTTGCCCGATCTGGTTCTGCTCGACCTCGGACTGGGCGGTTCCACCACGGTAGGCGTAGAAATCTGCCGCCAGACCAAGGAGAAGTATCCTGACGTGAAGGTGCTCATCTTTACAGGAGAAATTCTGAACGAAAAACTCTGGGTAGATGTGCTCGATGCGGGCTGCGACGGCATCATTCTGAAGAGTGGCGAACTCCTTACGCGTGGCGATGTGGCGAGCTGCATGGGAGGTAAGAAACTGGTGTTCAACCAGCCTATCCTTCAGAAGATAGTAGACCGTTTCAAGCGGAGCGTAAACAGCCAGCTGATGCGTCAGGAGGCTCTGGTGAATTATGAGATTGATGAGTATGATGAGCGTTTCCTGCGCCATCTTGCGCTGGGCTATACCAAGGAGCAGATTACCAACCTGCGCGGAATGCCTTTCGGCGTAAAGAGTCTGGAGAAGCGACAGGCAGAACTGGTTCAGAAACTCTTCCCTGACGGCAACCACGGCATGGGCATCAACGCCACCCGCCTGGTGGTAAAAGCCTGCGAGCTCCGCATCCTCGATATCGACCATCTGCAGGCAGATGAAGAATAACTCGTTTCAATAAGTGCTTTTTAAAGAATGTATAAGAAAGTATTGGCCTATCTGGCATTATCGTTGGGAATAGCCGAAGTAGTGGTGATTCTGATTTCGTGGCTGCTAACAGCTGCGATGCCCGAGTCGTTCGCCCATTCGCTTACCAGCCCCGAGGGCATCCGCTGGTTTACGGGCCATTTTGTAGACCATCTCACCTCAGTATGGCTCGTATGGCTGGTGCTCATCAGCATCACCATCGGGGTGGTAAAGCAGAGTAGGGTGCTCCATTTCGACCATACCCAGTATCGCCAGCGCACGGCCTTGCGCCTGATGCTCATCGAGTTGTGCATCTCTGCAGGTATCATGCTGGCGCTCACACTCTTGCCCCATGCCATTCTGCTGAATGCCGTAGGAACCCTCTTTCCGGGTCCGTTCACGCATAGTCTCATTCCGTACATCTGTTTCTCGGTCATGGTGATGAGCATGAGTTACGGCATCATGAGCGAGAGCATCAAGGGCATCAGTCAGGTTTATGATGCGATGAATCAAGGCATCCGCCTCCTGTCGCCCTGCTTTCTTTTCTACATTCTCGTGATGCAGCTCTATACATCCATCCTCTATGTAATGGAGTAAGATAAAAGCCCCCGATGCTCGTTTCCTCGCATCAGGGGCTCTTTTCTTATTGTGGTAAAATCAGGGGTTCCTGTTCGGTTTTTCGGGGAGTTCGCTTACTCCAAACCGTCTCCCTCATTACCGCCGGTGGTTCCGCCGCCTTCGGTATTTCCGCCGCCCGGGGTGTTATCCGAACCGCCGCCACCACCTGGGTTATTGTCAGGGTCTTCCACATCGCCCTTATCGTCGGAAGTAACGTTTTTCACCACCTTGCCGTTGCGGTCGTAACAGGTAATCTGGATGGAGGTTTCCTGCAGCTCGCGCTTGATGTCAACGCTTGGGGTGAAGATAACACGGCGGTTGGTAATCAGACTGGTAGCCACTTCGCCTACGGTAGGCACACTCTTGGCTCTTACGCCGAATCGCATGGTTCCCAATCCAGGAACGGCTACGGAATGGCCTTCGGTACACCACGCCTTGATAACCTCGCCTGCTGCATCCCAGCAAACCTGCATCACGCCCACGCTAACGCCGCTTCTGATAGCAGCCTCCTTGATCACCTTGCTCTCTGAGAGCTTGTTGTAAAGTTCGGTACCGAGGATGAATCTGTACTGACCCTTCATTTCGCCTACTTGGATAAGGGTCTCCTTTGCTTTCAAATTAATTGCCATAATCTTTTGATTTTTAAATGATGAATACTCTTGTTAACTTGTAAATCCTACCGGATGGTGATGGTTGGCACGTAGTAGGTAGAATCTACTTTGGTGGAGATGTTATTCTCCTGATGTTGCCGCTGGTTCTTTCCGATTACGAGTCCTGCCGTGCAGGAGCTGGATAGGAAGGTGACGATGGCTGAGCAGATTGCCACGATGAGATACCTGATGAATGCCTTCATGTTCTGGTTCATGATTTTTTTTCTGCCCCCTGCTAAGTTTCGCTAGCGAAACGACTCGTTTCGAGGCTTGGAGTCTTGGTTTCATTTTCTTTTTTATTTTCCCAATTAGGGAAATATTTTTCTCCAATTGGGCAAGTGATTTTGCGCGCTTTCTGAATCACGATGCAAAGATACGAAATCCCGATTTATCAGGTGTGCGATAGCGTGCGATACCATGCGATACCGGAACATTTTCTTCAAAACACTCACCATTTAACATTTAACATTCAACATTGAAAAAGCCTCCGTTCCCAGCGATTCTATCGCTGGTCCGTCACCCGCCAAGTAAACATTAAACACTAAACACAAATAACTATCCCGGTTCCCCGAGGTTATCGAAAATAGCCTTCACTTGCTTGGGAGTGAACGACTTGCAAGTCTTTTCATACCCCATCTCCTGCAATTCATCCCAGAGCGGCTGGCAACGGCGAATCCAACTCATGAGATGATTCACGGCCGTGCGTGGCATACTCTCGGGAAAGTACATCAGTCCCAGTTCCTTCTTCGTATACGAACGGTTTATAAAATCTTCCATAATCTTAATTTTTTAAATCATTTGTTTATCGGCTCCTTGCTCCCGGAAGTTGCAGCAGCCTCTAAAAGATAGTATTCGCTGAAATCCTTGCAGCCCGGTGGCAACTGGTGGTGAACCAGCTGGGGGAGCATCTCCCTGAGTTGCATAAAGAGGCTTTCGCCCGGCACATCCTGATCAGGAAACATATGGAATTCCACCTGATACAGTCTTCCGATATCCACCAGCAGCTGCTTATCCTCGGGCTTGAGAAGCGTGGCAGAAGGGATGGCTATCGCCTTATGTCCGGCAGAAAGCATCGCCCAGCAGTCGCTACATCCCTCCGTAATAAACAGCCTATCGCCCGGTTTCAGTCTCTTTACAACCGGCAGATTATAGATGCTGCATCTTGCGCCGTAAGGGAACCGGAAGCGGGGAGCATCCTGCTCCTTTTCTTCGCCCGGCCTTTTTTCTTCAGAAGAAACATTCTCCTCAGAAGAACCACCTCCCGATGAAGATTTTTTCTTCGTGTAGTCCAGGTTTCTGTTCTGGATACCGATAAGCCGCCCATCGCTATCGAAGTAAGGAATCTGCAGCCAGTTGATGCCCTTCTTATCCGTCCATGAAGTAAGTCTACACCAGTTCACCACTCTCCAGTCAATCTTCCTCTCCTCAAAGAGAAATCTCCGAGCTGCCTGGTTGAGCCAGGGATGTTCGAAGAATCTCGCATACCTGCTTGCATCGAAGGAAGATTTCCCCGAATCATCACCCGAAGAAGAATCACCGGATGAAGAGCCCGAAGAAGAATCCTCCTCCAACTGAATCTGATGTTCTTCTGCGAGCCATCGGCAAGCCGCCGGGAAATCCTTCCCCAGGTATCTCATCGCCAGGTCGATGGTGCCGATAGAACTCCTCATGCAGACATAGCATCTACAGCTGTTCTTGGTCTTGCTGAACGTAAGGCTGGCGTGGTGGTCGTCATGGAATGGGCAGAGCGCCTTATGGTGCTCTACCTTCATCCCCAACTCTTTCGCAACCTTCTCTATTGGAAGCTCGCGCAGTTTCTGAATCTCATATTTCTCCATCATATCCCTTTCCCTTTCTTTTTCTTGGCCGGTATACCCGTCAGATATTCTGCAGTCTTTGTATAGAGTTTCGTCTGGCTGTTATAAGTAATAAACTGGCGGTTCTTCCATACGTTGAGCTGATGCTTGGTACCTTCCTGATTCTTGCCCAGACTCAGGCGCAGGGTTTCCAACTGCAGTTCGTTGAAGGAATTCTCCAGCTGGTCGAGCATGTTTTTCGGACCGCTTCTCTGAGCCTCTTCCTGTCCATCGCCCGCTTTAAACATGTCGCCGAACACCTTTACCTTCGACCACAAATCGTAGTAGCAGAACCATTCAACGAAGTCGCCGATGGATTTCGACCAGCTCTGGTCGTTCAGAATCCACAGCACGGCTCCCTTCTTCCATGCCGAGAAGATGCTGCGGTGGGAGAGTTCCCAGAGCGTATCATCATCGGCAAGGTCGGCAAGGCGTGCCATTTCCTCTGCCAGCTTATCGGCTATCTTGTTGAGCTGCTTCACCACAAAACTGCCCTTGCAGTTGTCCAGCCTCAGCAGGTAGCCATCGAGCTTTTCGAGGAAATCTTTGTTGTACGTTCCCTGTCGCGGAATCTTTCCGCTTCGCTCGCCACGGGCTTTGTAGGCGAAAGGTATGCGCCCGAAGAAACCATTGGTCAGGTCTTTCTTGTAGAAGAGTCGGGCCGCTTCGGGAGTAGAGGTAAAGGTGAGGTTCACGCGGAGCAGAGGGTTGCCCGTTACGCCATCAGCCGTGGCGCGCAAGGCTCCAGCCCTCTGACAGTCGAAGATATTTCTTACCATCTGGCTCACCTGCTTATGCCCACCACACATTCTGTCGGCCATCTCCACCTCAGGCAGATTGATGTACTGGGTTCTTCCGCCCAGCTGTTCGCAAGCCATAGCGTTCTGGATGAATGCAGGATTGGTGACATCAGAAGGTGGAAACCAGAAACTCACGTCCGGGCGCTCCGGTTTTTCCTTGTTGGCGCCCTTGGTTTTCATCTGTCGCTGCCAGTCAACCAGTTTCTTGAACTCAGTCTCATCATGCTTTCTGAAAGGTCTCATGATGGCCTCTACAAGATGACCCAACTGTGCCTTTCCGATACCCGATGGACCTATCAGATGGCCCATTTGCCCGCACATTTCGTAATATTTGTTGTCGGAATACATGAATCTTACGTCTGTGAGATGAGCTGCTAATGCCGGAATTGCCATCGGAATGAGCACTTCCTGCATGTCTTTTGATGCCTGAGAGATGGCAAATTTTACAAATTCAGTACCCTTGCTGGGTTTTGGCATCGCCGGAGCGTTGTTGCTAAAAATATTATAATCCATTGCTTTTTAGAGAGTTAAATCAAATTTCATGTTCATTTTTTCTTGCTTGCAGTCTCAGTCTCAGAGTCTCAGTTGTTTTTTTATGGTCTCGCTTCCTATATATATTATATATAACTAATTAATAATCAATAAGTTATGAAGTCTTAAGAAGCGGGTTTGAAGTTGGATTGTGACATTTATCCTAACTGAGACTGAGATTTGAGACTGCTTTGAAGAGGAAATGAGGGTAGGGATAATCCTGTTACCAGCCTCCCCGAAGTCCCCATTTCCTCTAGAAAGCCTCAACTCCGTTTATCTGTCATCACTCTTACCGCTAATGATGCGCAACTCGTTGGTGGCACCCTGGCAGAAGTCCTGGAAGGTAAAGCGCTCTGAGAACTGCGGGCGGTTGAAGGTAGGGTAGAGCGTACCGTCTTTCTTCCGGTTCACGTTGATGTACTTTCCTTCATACACGTGCGGATTTCTCTGCACCACCTTCTTCAGTTTCTTCTCCTGGTCATTCTGCACAAAGGTGAAGTGGTCTTCTTCATCGTGCGTAATGGCTCCATCCAGATACTCGCCAACAGCCATGCGCCCTGGCTCCTTAGTCATCAACTTGAGGTCGATACCCAATTCTGTGTTTGGGTAGAAAATCATTTTAGACATAATTGTCGTCTTTCCGGTTATTCCCTCTGTTTCGATGAGAGGGGACCTCCATTCCGCATCAGCCAAATTCGAAACAGGCTTCGGTCTGCGCTTGCCCAGGTCTGATGTGGTTTGGTGCTGCAAAGGTCGGGATTTTGGGAGAGATAACCAAGAAAAAAAGTAGATAGAAGTGAACTGAATAATATTTACACTTTTCGAAATATAGATGTTTATCTGAGTTAAAAAGTAGATTATAAGAAAGCAAAGTAGATTATAAGAAACAGAAAAGTAGATTAGGAGGTTACCGGAAATCTACTTTTCTCAAAAAGTAAATCTGTTTTACTTGGAAAGTAGATTACCATTTGAAAAACAAACAAAAAAAAGTGTATCAGCCATTAATCTGATACACTTTTTATGAGTTTCGAGTCATTTCGCCCATAATCAAATCTACTTTTTAAGCACTAAAATCCATCAGTTCAGCATTATTGCTATTTGCAAAAATAACATTGATACCTGCCGTAAAATCTTTTACCATTTTAGAGTTCTTGTCATATCCTAGACTATGCTTGTTTACTGCGGCATATTTTACGGGTTTGTAGATTCCGTTGTAATGTTCCAGGAAGTAATCTACAGCCTGTTTCACATTCTCAGGCAAGGCCCATTGACAGAAAATATATTCATACATTCCCATCAGTTTATGCTTGAATCTTGCTGGCAGCAGTTCATCGAAGTGGCTTATTACATATCTGATTTTCTTTATGGTTTTCGGATTGTTGCCCCAAAGCACCTTCTCTTTAATGGTAATATCCTCATTTTCGGTCTTAGCTTCAATAAGGCATAGATGATCCATCGATGCACAATTCTGCTTGTGGAATTCTCCTTGTGCAAATCCTTCTTCCGAAGCATATTGCTGATATGCCTGGTAAGCGGGACTAGTTGCTTTGAGATACTCTATCGCATCTTCAGAGATGAGCATAATCATATTTTCCATACGTTTGTATGCATTCTGTCTGTATTTATCCAATATGCATTTGCTCTTAATGGGGTCTTTGCGTATATCCCGTTCCTCTTCTAGTATTTCTGTGCAGATATCCATGCATTTCTTTTCTGCCTTGAAGAATTTTATCATCTCGTTATACAGCCCCTGTACTTCTGCCGGAAAACTATCGAGTTTAAACAAATCTGCCTCATAGACTTCATCTCCAAGTAATGATGCATCGATTACCGATTTGGGTGAAATCTTGTAGGTCTCACATTCTTGAACCGTAGGATGCTTTCTTGGGCAGAATTTCTTGAGGATAATTTTCAGAGGAGATAGGTGGCTTCTGATATGTCTTAGAACTTCGCTTACAGAATTATAGTAGTTATTGTGGTCCGTAGCAAATTGATTGTTGAAAGTGGGTTCAAACTTTTTCAGTCGTTCCAGTTCTTTTTCCATTTTTTCGCGGGCTTGAGCTATGAATTCTGAAAGCTTTTCTATTTCGTCTAGGTCCTTGTGCTTCATTTCGAGTGCACAAGTGAGGCGATTTGCTCCATCCTTTTCAAAATTAGAGACTATGTCCTTTATCTGATTTAGTCGGTCTAGTGTAGGCTCGATATCAGTATGGTAATATGCCTGAAGGCATTTTTCTTTCTGATCTGCTTTCATATATTTTATATTATTGTTTTGATGCAAAAATACAAATAAAAAAATGAATTCTGCACAAAAACTCTAGAATATTTTTAAATTTCACAGAATTTAATGTATAAATAGCAATTTGATGCAATATTTTTTCGTATTCAACCAAGCTTTTTATTGTAGTAAACAGAATATCCGTTTCCCTCTCGCCTCCCGTTCCAAGCAGTTCCCCCTCTCGCCTCCGTTCCAAGCGATTCCATCGCTTGTCCCTTATCCCTTCTCCCTCCACCCAGCCTCCTCTCCAAGCGCCTCCATTTTCCCTATCTCCATTCCGCAATCCTTTCCGCCATCTCATTCAGTTCCAGGCATTGCTCCCTGGTAATAGTCTTCTTCTCCATATGGTAATCCCAGGGGCTAATCTGAAGCAGCAGCCCCTCAGAGCAGGCATAAAAGCTCTCCCCGCAAGGCTTATACAACCTTGGGAACCCGTTCTCCCTCAAGAGCACAATACGGTACCCCCGGTTCATAGCCTCGCGCAAAACCTCCTTCTCCTTAGTCGAGATAGCAGCACTCACCAGCACGCCACCACGTTCTCCGCAAGCCAGCCATTCCTCGCGCAAGCGCCTCAAATCCTCCTCAGAATACCGGCGATGTACAACGACCGCCACCTTATCTGGAATATCGAGCAAGAAACAGTTGCCCACCATCTGGCATCTGCGACCCGCCACCTCTTTATTCTGCATCACGGTAAAAAGCCCCGGGTTCATCCTCTTCACCATCAGTCTTCTCGGGTTATCCTCCAAGTATTTCTTCCATCCCTCCAGTTGCCTCTCATGCAGCAGGACCTTGTCATTATACCCCAATTCAAAGAGCCCCTTCCTTGGTGCCGTATTCATCCCATAAATCCTCCAGTAAGCCTTGTTGCATCCCATCTTAAACCCCTTTATCACCATTCCCAGCGAACCCATCTCTTTCTCTCTTTTCGCCGTCATCCCAATCGAGCCAGCCTCATTCTCTCCAGTCTGAGCCTGGTTAGCTCCTCCAGCCAGAGCCAAGTTAGCCCCTCCAACCAGAGCCGAAGCCTGTCCCCCTCGAGCCTCCGTTCCAAGCGATTCCATCGCTTGTCCCCCTCTCAAGTCCTCCTTCACCCTCACAATCAGGTGAATATGATCAGGCATGATGCAAACCCTCCAAACCTCCACCTGGGGGTAATATTTATGAATCTTCGGAATCTCCTCCTTCGCGATGGCAATCCCCAGTTCAGAAAGCATCACTTTCGGCGCATCACCATCCCCAGGACGGGCATCCACCCGTCCCCACAGTTTCCCCAGCAGAGGCATGCGTCCCTCCACCACAAGCGTCAGCATATAAGTACCCCTTCCATGGTAATCATGCCATGGGCTTCTGCGTTTCATGGAGTGCTGGGTTTCATGCACCCTCAATCCTCTAGCTATAGCTTCATCTCTTTCCATAATAAAATAAGTAAAAAAGTAAATAATTAAAGTTCCCGCCCCCCCCTTCTCCTGCAAGCCCGCCCCTCCAGCAAAGAAGCAAAGAAGGGAGCAGTCCCCCTCTCACCCCCGTTCCAAGCGATTCCATCGCTTGTCCCTCATCGCTTGTCCCTCATCGCCAATCTTCACCATTCATCCCTGCCTTCTCCCTTCACAATCTCCTTCACCCGTTCCTCTATTTTCCTCCAAGGTTGCCCCAGGTTTACCGTCCTCACAAAGATGCGATGCCCCGTCTCCTTATACCTATAAGAAAAGTCGAAATCCTCATCCACGGTAGGGTAGACCAAAGCTCCGCAAGCATTCATAGTATGCGGCTTGCTCCGGTCTTCCTGGTTCATCACGTAAGAAAGAATCTGCGAGAGATGAACCCTGCGAACCTTCTCCCTGCCGCCAAACTTCGAAACCAGCGCCTCGCGGTAAAACTTGGCATCAAGAATAAGCTTCTCCTGCGTATTCGGATTAAAAAGCGTCACGTCGGTTTCCATCATCGGTAGAGCCTCGCCAGCCTCCTTAAACATCATCCCGAAAGGTGAAAGCTGGAAATCAATATATTCCCGATGCACCTCAGGATACTCATCCCGGCAATTCTGCTTGCAGAAATTCATGAGGAATCGCTCAAAGATGCAGTTCATCCGGAAATCATCCTCCGTGAAATCCAAAAACTCCAGTCTGCCATCCTTATCCTTGCAGGGAAGGGTAGAGTCCCAAATCAACCGTCAGATATTAAGAACCAGCTTATAAAACCCGCTAAGCCTATGCTGAAGAAGCCGCCCCAGTAAACCTTCTGTAACCCGAATCTCCTCAATATGAGGAAATTTTGCCAAAGTCTTTCGCAACCTGGCTCTGATATTCTCATCAATTCCCTCTATCCTCATCAGTCTCTTCAAGGTAGAAAAGATAACCCGGTTGATGACTACATCCTGCGTAAGCTCATCTATCTGGCAGATGGTTTTGCCTTTTAGCTGCTTACCGCTTTTCAAAGTCTCAGCAAGATTCAGCTTGCCGCGAACGCCCTCCACTTCCTGCTCCTCAAAGCGATACGCTCTCAAAAGTCCTTGGCGCAAAAGCCTATCGCAGGCGTTGAACAAAACCATGGACAATAGGTTCTCCAGCGAATGGCATTTCTCGCCATCCACCTTTACCTTGTCAAGCTGGTCGCTTACACCCCAGGCATAACAGAGCAGATAATACAGATTTTCAATTGGAATTTTCTGTTGCATTTCAGAACTTCAGTTTGTTGCAGATTAACTCATATTTATCCTCATCATCAAAGCAGATTTCACGAAGATACGGAAACAATTCATACTCACAGATATCGTTCCACCAGACAGAAAAATCTTCACAACCCTCTGCCTGACAGAAATAACTGTGCCCGATTTCCAGCCCTCGGTCGATGGTAGAAATTACCTCGTTGGCAGATTTTACCTTGCTCACAACCAGTTCCGCATTCTTCTGACTGATGCCTTTTTCTTCCAAAAAATTGATGAAGGCTTCGTTGAATTCCGGCTTGATAGGGCAGAAGCGGAACCGGCGCCGCAGGGCGTAATCCACGATGGCTAGCGAGCGGTCGGCCGTGTTCATGCAGCCTATCAGATAAACATTCTCGGGTACAAAGAAACGTTCGTCATCCTCGTTGCTGTAGGTCAGCTTAATGGCGTATTGCTTCTTGCGTTTGTCGGCTTCTATCAGCATCATCAGCTCACCCAGAATCTTGCTGATGTTTCCTCGGTTTATCTCGTCGATGATGAAGACAAACTGCTGGTCCGGCGAACGTCTTGCCTTGCTGCAGAAGTCAAAGAAAATGCCATTCCTCCGTTCAAAGCCGCCCTCCTCAGAAGGACGGATGCCCTGCACGAAATCCTCATAGCTGTAGGATTGATGAAACTGTACCATCTCGATATTCTCATCCTTCACAAAGCCAATCAGCTGATAGGCTATCTTTCTGGCCAGAAAGGTTTTGCCCACACCAGGTGCTCCCTCTAGGATGATGTTCTTCTTTGCCTTCAGCAGGGAAACAAGCTTCTTGAATTGGCTGGCGCCGATGAATGGCTTATCTGGGTCTTTGTCAAACTCGTAAACAGGCTTGCCTTTCAGACCTTCGCAGAAGTTCAGAAATTCGATGTATTTTCTTACGTGGCATCTCAGGCTTGTCATTTGGTGCCTCTTGCCGTAGTCCAGTTCTTCGTCTATTCTGCCTGTCAGGAGTTTGCTCACTTCTGTGGCATCCTCTGCTTTCTTGATTTCCAATACCGAGTTTACCCCGCAAGCCTCTTTCGCTACCTTGCAGATAACCTTGTTTGAGCCTACGCTGGCATAGCCACCGGGCTTGGTTTTGTCTATTTTCAGAAATTCCAGAAAGGCTTCCTTTACCTGTTCCTGGCTTTTCCCTTCTAATTTAAAAATATTCTTATCTGCCATATTTATTGTCTTATTTATAAGTTGTTTTGTAATTATATTTTTAGTTGGATCTAAGAAGATCTAAATCCTATGGGTATCGATCTAAGAAGTTCTAATTGATTTGTTCATTTCGATAGGATCTTCTATCTTTGCAACGTGTTTGATAATTATATTGAGAATTTAACAACGAAAATTATGGAAAAACAATGGATTTCAACTATTGAGCTGCTTAACTATCTGAAGGAACATCCTAATAAGGAGAAAGAATGCAGACTCAGTTTGGGCTATGGTCTAGGTTCCACCCATTATTGGTATTGGGACCCCAAGACAAACATGTTCATGCACTCCCGTGACTGGGATTTTGAGCCTTATACCGCAAGTCAAGTGGTTAAATGGTACGGGGAAGGCAAATGGAAGATTGAGCAATAATTTGAGAGTGGGGGTGAACAGAACGTTCATCCCCTTATCAGTTTTGCTTGGGAAAACAGCATCAGAAGGTAGCTCTCTCAGTAAATAATCCAGCAATACCTCGTTAAGTTTCAGCATCTGCTTTACTTTTTCCTGACTATATGTTCTTTCAATTCTTGCCATAATCGAAATCATTTTATGTTGCAGATAAAACCTTTGATGATTCTGAGTGCCCGACAATCTTGGTTTTACCTTAGAATTATGCCGCAAAGTTAAGATTATTATTTTGAATAAGCAAAGTTTTTTGAGCATTTTTCTTGGCGGTTTATCAAAAATGTGTTATTTAGTGCAGGAAAACTGCAGGAACCTGAATATCATGTAAAGGGAGAATTTTGAAATGAAGAAAATGAAAAATATCGGAATGAAATCATGAGTGGCTGACAACGGAATATTTCCTCTCTTTTTTATTTTCCTCTTTTTAATTCTAACCGGTATTATGGTAAATAGGCGTTATGAGAAAAAGAAAGAGGTAAAATTTGGAGCCTGAAAATGGAAACGGTTCACCCCTTTCTGAGTATATCTTTTTTGAGTAACTCTTTTCTGAGCATTTCTTTCTGATCTTTTCTTTTTATTCTGAGATGAATCCTGATTTCAATATTATGAAAGCTTGGGGTTCATCTCAGAACAGAATCCTACATCATGCCCGTAAGACGCTGGATGGCGATGACTGCCTGATTGTATTCATTAATCGCATCGGCATGCTTCATCAGAACATCGATGGTTTCCTCGATGACATTCACATATTCTACATACGAAATTTCGCCATTTTCATATTCTATCGCACTCAACTTCGAAATTTGCGCAGAATGAGCCTGATTGTTCTGCTCGTAATATTTCAGACGGTTGGATGCTGCCTGGAGACGCTTCGTACAAAGACGGAAATCGCGCTCTTTTTCTGTCTGCTCCTGGCGCATTTCGATTTCAGCCAATTCGCGGTCTTTCTGGGCTGCCTTTACTTTTGCCTTCGTAGAACCGTAAAATAAAGGGATGCCTACGCCAATCTCGAAACCGAAGAAATTGCCTTCGGAAAATCTCGAACGGTCTATGTTGTATGGATTCCAACTGGAAATGACACATTGGGTGCGCAAAGATAAGGATAAACTTGGAGCAAAACCAGATTTGGCAGCCTTGATTTCCTTATCCAGAGCGATGAGCTTGTCCTGCTGGTAAATGCCGTCGGCAGACTGCTGATAATTATAGGAATTGAGATTCTGGGCTGCGATGGCCGAGAGATTCTCTTCTGCCGGTTTTATGGGCTCCTGCGTGTTGAGCTGCGTCATGAGGTCGATTTGCAGACGCTCAATTTCGCTCTTTACATCTGCCATTTCCAGACGGTTTTCGTTGCATTTGCGGTCGGCTGAGAGATATTCCAGCTGGCGGCTCTCTCCTGCCTTGTAACGCATTTCTGCAATCTGGCTGTAACGCTCTAATACTGAGTCGATTCGCTCCAATATCTGGAGTCTGTGAGTCTGATAAAGCATCTGATAATAGGTGTTGGCGATTTCAGCCTTCAGTTGCTGGCTAACCACGTTCAGGCGGCTCTTTTCTGCCTGGGTTTCAGCCTTCAGCTGGTTGCGGCGTGAGGCGTAGACGGTAGGAAAATCGAGGCTCTGGGTAAAGGTAAAGCCGTTGTCCGATTCGCCACCCGTAGCAGGGTTTTGAGAGAAAGCAACCTCGGTTTTATCCAGTTCCCAAGCCGTGCCTTGCATCACCTGCGCACGCTCTACCGACTTCTTTCCTGCCTGCATCTGAAGGTTCTGCCTGGCAGCCAAATCGAAACATTCCTGCAGGGTAACTTTCCTGCCCGCAATATGAGCATCAAAATGCTGGGCTCCGACTGTGGCTGGCAGCAGGAGCAGGATGGCGGCAAAGCAAGCCACCACCCTATTCTTTGTTATCTTTATTCTGTTCATTATTTTCATATCTTGAAATCTTACTTTTTCGTAAACATCTTATAGATGGCTGGCAGAACCAGAAGCGTAAGGAGCGTGCTGGTAATGAGACCGCCTATTACAACCGTAGCTAAAGGACGCTGGACTTCTGCTCCGTCGCCATGGGATAATGCCATCGGGAGGAAACCCATAGAAGCTACCAGGGCCGTCATCAGAACCGGACGGAGACGAATCATACAACTGTCAATAATTCTGTTCTGAATAACAGCTGCCAAACTTGCGTCATTCTCCTCAGGAACCGCTGCCGCCTGCTTCTGTATCTGGTTCATCTGACCTATCAGCACGATGCCGTTGAGAACCGCCACGCCAAAGAGGGCGATGAAACCTACGCCCGCCGAAATGCTGAAAGGCATTCCGCGCAACCAGAGCGCCCAGACGCCACCTATCGCAGCAAGCGGAATGGCGGAGAACACGAAGAGGGATTCGCGCAGATTCTTAACCGTAGCGTAGAGCAGCAGCAGAATGATGATGAGCGCTACCGGAACCACGATTATCAGGCGCTGGGTGGCACTCTGAAGATTCTGAAACTCGCCACCATAATTATAATAGTAGCCCTCAGGCAGCTTCAGCTTCTCATCAAGGATGGACTGAATATCCTTCACGGTACTCTGCACGTCCCTACCCTTCACGTTGAAACCTACGTAGATGCGGCGGGCACCATTCTCATGAGAAACCTGAGCAGGAGCCGGTTCGTAAACCACATCAGCCAACTGAGAAAGCGGAATACTCTCGCCACCAGCCAGCGGAATACGGAGCGACTGAAGCGACTGGAAGTTGCGCTCCTTAGGGTCAAGACGCAGAACGATGTCAAACTTTTTATCGCCTTCGTACACAGCTCCAGCCGTAGCGCCCGCAAAGGTGGTTTCAAGAATGCGGTTGATTTCGTCAACAGTTACCCCATAAGCCGCCATGCGTTCATGGTTATATTTTACCTGAATCTGAGGCAATCCGGAAACCTCTTCCACGAAGATTCCACTCACGCCCGGCACATTCTTTATCATTCTTGAAACCTTATCAGCCTGCTGGGTAAGCACATCGAGATTGTCGCCAAAAATCTTAACCGCTACATCCTGCTTGATGCCCGTAAGCAACTCGTTGTTACGCATCTGGATAGGCTGCGAAATCTCAGCTTCCAAGCCCGGAATCGTCTTCAGGGTTTCTTCCATCTTCTCCATCAGTTCGGCGGTAGTTTCTGCCGAAGTCCATTCAGCTTTCGGCTTGAGCGCCACCATGATGTCGGCCCTTTCTACCGGCATCGGATCGGTAGGAATCTCGGCGCTACCTATGCGGCTCACCACCTGCTTGATTTCAGGATATTCAGCCTTCAGAAGTTTCTCAGCCTTGGAGCAGCTCTCTACCATCTGCGAGAGCGAAGTGCCCTGCGACATGCTCATTTCTACCGCAAAATCCCCCTCTTCCAGACTCGGAATGAATTCGCCACCCAGGAAATGGAAGGCTACTGCGCTCATGCAGAAGAGCGAAACGGCGCCGGTAATCACATCCTTATATCGCGCCAAGACCCATTCCAGAACCGGTCGATACCAGCCCTGAAGTTTCTCTATCATTCTGTCGCTAAAGGTTTTACGCACATGTCCCTTCTTGCTCAGGAAGAGCGCACTCGCCATCGGAACATAGGTGAGCGAGAGGATGAAGGCACCCAGGATGGCGAAGAAAACGGTAAGCGCCATCGGGCGGAACATCTTGCCCTCGATGCCCACAAGCGTCATCAGCGGAATGTAAACTATCATGATGATGATTTCGCCAAATGCCGCACTCTTGCGGATGCGCGAAGCGGAATCATGAACCTCCTCATCCATCTCTGCCTGAGAAAAACGGATGGGAGTATCGGCAGAAATTCTCGCCTTCCGCTCAATACTCTTCACGCCCAGATGGGCCACAACTGCCTCTACGATAATGACGGCAGAATCGACTATCATACCGAAATCGATGGCTCCGAGCGACATCAGATTGCCGTCGATTCCGAAGGTCTTCATCATGCCGAAAGCAAAGAGCATGCTGAGCGGAATGACACTCGCCACAACCAGTCCGGCACGCCAGTTGCCCAGGAAAATAATCAGCACGAAGATGACGATGAGTCCGCCTTCAGTCAGGTTTCGGGCGATGGTTCCCTCTACTCGGTCAACCAGGTGGGTTCGGTCGATAAACGGCTCGATAACCACGCCCTCGGGCAGAGATTTCTGAATCTGCTCTATGCGCAGCTTCACATTCCTGATAACCTCCTGAAAGTTTTCGCCCTTCAGCATGATGGCTATTCCGGCAACCACTTCGCCCTCGCCATTTCGGGTAACGGCTCCGAAACGGGTGGCATGACCCAGCTGAACCTTCGCCACATCACCTATCTTAATAGGAGTGCCGTTTACGGTCTTCACGGCGATATTTGCCACATCTTCCAGACTCTTCACCACGCCTATGCCGCGGATGAAATACTGGTTGGAATTTTCCTCTATGTAACTTCCGCCCGTGTTGGCGTTATTCTTTTCGAGCGCATCAAACACCTCGCTCACAGTCAGATTGCTGGCGTTGAGCTTATCCGTATTGATGGCCACCTCATATTGCTTCACATAGCCTCCCCAGCCGCTCACTTCAGCCACGCCCGGGGTTCCCGAGAGCTGTTTTCGCACAATCCAGTCCTGGATGGTTCGCAGCTGGGTGAGCGAATATTTGTGCTCGTAGCCCTTCTCGGCGCGCACGGTATAATGGTAAATCTCGCCCAGTCCGGTAGCAATCGGTCCCATCTCGGTTTCCACATTTTTGGGCAAATCTTTCTCCACCTGAGTCAGCATCTGGCTCACCTGCGAACGTACCCAGTAGATATCTGCATCATCATCAAAAACGAGGGTGATGACCGAGAGTCCGCTTCGCGAGATGCTTCTGCGCTCCTTGAGTTCGGGGATGTTGGCGAGCGCCATTTCTACCGGAGTAGTTACGTATTGCTCCACCTCCTGCGCTCCGAGCGAAGGCGCCTGGGTGATAACCTGCACCTGATTGTCGGTAATATCCGGCGTAGAATCGAAAGGAAGATGGATGAGCGAAACGATGCCCCAGATGACGAGGGCTATCGTGAAAACTCCCACCACCAGCTTGTGGCGGATGGAGTAAGTAATCAGTTTCTGAAACATAATCTGTTTTTCTTTAAAAAGCTCTTTATTGATGAAAAGCTCACCTTATATTAATGCTCATCCGCATGTTCGCCCGTGAGCGAAGCCAGATAATATGCATTTTCTGTCACAATCTTCTTGCCCTCCTGCTTCAGATGTTTGCAGAGTTTTACCTCGGTATAAGCTCCATCCGAAACGCCCGTAATAACCTCGTGGCGGGAGAAACTGTACTCGCCCTTCTCTGGCTTGCCGTTTAGAGCGAAGACAAACTGCTTGCCGTCGGTACTGACGATGGCCTTGGAAGGAAGGGCGATGCACGACTGGCTGCCCGTAGCTATCTTGCCGCTTACGTACATTCCGTCGAAGAGTCGGGCTGAGCCGTGAACGCCGCTGGTTTTAAGAGACTGCGCATCTATTTTTACATGAACAGCAACTGATTTCGAATTATCGTTAAAGTATTGGTTTAAACCATAGACATGGCCGACGAGCTTGATGCCCGGCTGATTGGTAAGCGAGAGATAAACCTTATCGCCCGGCTTTACCTTCTGCAAATCTTTCTCGAAAATGTTCAAATCGCACTCTATCGCCTGGTTGTTCTGAATCTTCATGAGCGGAGTCTGCATGTCGGCAAAGCTGCCCAAGCTGGCTGTAATCTGCGAAACCGTACCCGCAATCGGAGCACGCAAAGGGAAGGCTGTGGTAAACTTGCCCCTGGCTACGGCGGCGGTAGAAATGCCCATCTGGGCAAGCTGCTTGCCGATGCCGATGAGTTTGGCGTGGGCCACATGATACTCCTTAGCTGCCTGCTGCGCATTCTTCTTGACGCCAGCTCCGGCCTTGTTCAGCAGTTTCTGTCGCTCCAGGTCGGCAAGTGCCAGTTCGCACTCCTTGCTAGCAGAAAAATATTCGCGTTGCAGACTGACCACATCTGTATTTTCGACCAGCGCCACCACCTGTCCGCGCTTCACATTCTGTCCTTCCTTCACGTAGATAGCCTTCACCACGCCACCCATGAGCGAAGCCACATCGCCCTTGTTCTGGGCGCGCAAAACGAGCTGACCGTTGGCTGCAATCGTAGCATCCATCACGCGGTCAACCGCCTCGCCCATCTTCAGATCTACAGCATCTACCTGTTTCTGAGAGAGCGGAATATTGTCAAAATCCACCTCTTCATGTTCATGCTCATGTCCGTGTTCGGCAGCATGAGCCTCTGCTCCGGCGTGGTTTGAGAAAAAGGTGAAACCACCCCAGGCTAAGATTGCCGCAACGGCAACCACCAATATTCTTTTCATTTTTTCTTCTTTTTATTGATTAATAATTTCGGGTGCAAAAGTACGCACTTTTCCCTGCAACCCGGTTGCAAAAGCTGCATCCTGGTTGCTCTAACTGCAGAAAATCAACAAAAAGAAGGAGGTCCTCGCCTACTGATGGCCGTTTCATCAACACAAGGAAGGCTGGCTGCAAACTGCTGCCAACGCACGCTAATAATCGACGAGGTAGGGATAAACAAATACTCAGAAGAAAGCACGGAAAGAAGATGGTCGCCATCGAAAAGCTGCTTCTGGATGCTCTTCACAATCTTGCCGTTGGTTACAAAATGGTGCATCTGATGCACGCGGCAACCATCGTTTTCATTCTCATGATGCTCAGTATGCTCATCGTTGAGCTTACCATCCTGCTGGCAACGTTCTACAACCATACATATACGCCCCATGTGATGATGATGCATCACCACCGTAGAGAGCAGCACACTCATCGTGGCCACCAGGAGGCTGAATAAGTATAGTTTCTTCTTTGCCATTTTATTCTGTTTCCAATTTTACGATTGCTTTCATTCTGCCCGCAAAATTACATTAAAAGTACGAAATAGCCAAGTAAAACTGAGAAATTTAGCATTTTTTCTTAAAAAAATTAAAACCGAGTACCCTTAAAGCCCTTTGAATACGTAATATGAGTAGTTTTTAGTAACTTTGCAACATAAAATAAAAAAATAGAAATGAAAAAAGTATTTTTAATCTTTCAATTACTCCTTGTAGTAATGCTGGCTCAGGCGCAGATGATGAACCCTGTGAAGTTCACCAGCTCGCTGAAAACAGACGGAAGTGCTGTGGCCGAAATCGTGTTTAGCGGAAAAATCCAACCGGGATGGCACGTCTACTCTACCGGTTTGGGTGGCGATGGACCTATTTCCGCTTCGTTCAACGTAAACAAGCTTGAAGGTGTTGAACTCGTAGGAAAACTTCAGCCACGCGGCAGAGAGATTGCAAAGTTCGACCCTCTCTTCGAGATGAAACTCCGTTATTTTGAAGGTAGTGTTACCTTTGTACAGAAGGTGAAGTTTACCCAACCAAATTATCATATTGATGCCTATCTGGAGTATGGCGCCTGCAACGACCAGAACTGTCTGCCACCAAGCGAGGCTGGTTTTAAGCAGAGCGGCAAATCGCCAGCCGTTGATGCTCCTGCAGCTGGAGCAAAAGATGCTCTGAATGCGAAGGCGATTGATCCTGCTCTTGCAGCCAAGATGAAGGCCGATTCGCTGGCAAAGGTTGCAGCTCTGGCTCAGACCGACAGCGCTACTCAGCCTGTAGATTCCGCAGCTTTGGCATCAGCTATGGAAAATCTGAACGTCAAGGACTTATGGAAACCTGTCATTAAAGAACTTCAGGCATTTGGCGGAGCTAACGACATCGCCAACCATTCGCTCTTCTATATCTTCTTCATCGGTTTCGTGGGCGGTCTGCTTGCGCTCGTCATGCCTTGCATCTGGCCTATCATCCCGATGACCGTAAGTTTCTTCCTGAAACGTGCTAAGAACGATAAGAAGAAAGGTATCCGCGATGCGATTACTTATGGTTTGAGCATCGTAGTCATCTATCTGGTTTTGGGTCTTGCCGTAACAGCCATCGCAGGTCCTAGCACCCTGAATGCGCTCAGCACAAGTGCCGTGTTCAACATCATCCTCTTCCTCCTGCTGGCAGTTTTCGCCTTCTCGTTCTTCGGTTGGTTCGAAATCAAATTGCCTGACAGTTGGGGAAATGCGGTAGACAACAAGGCTTCCAGCACCACGGGTATGATTTCTATCTTCCTGATGGCTTTCACCCTGGTATTGGTCAGCTTCTCCTGTACAGCTCCTATCATCGGTTTGCTGCTGGTTCAGACCGTTACATCCGGCGACTGGCTCGCTCCTACCGTGGGAATGTTCGGTTTTGCGCTTGCTCTGGCGCTCCCATTCACCCTCTTCGCCCTCTTCCCATCATGGTTGAAGTCGGCTCCTAAGTCGGGTTCGTGGATGGAGACCATCAAGATTGTGCTCGGCTTCATCGAGCTTGCCTTCTCTCTGAAGTTCCTCTCTGTAGCCGATCTGGCTTACGGCTGGCACATCATGGACCGCGAGGTATTCCTCTCTCTCTGGATTGTCATCTTCGCTCTGTTGGGTCTCTATCTCATCGGCAAGCTGAAGTTCCAGGTTGATGCAATCGGCGGCGACATCAACAAGCCTATGCCTGTAGCCTGCATCATGTTGGGTCTCTGTTCTTTGGCATTCTCGGTTTACATGATTCCAGGTCTCTGGGGTGCTCCTTGCAAGGCTGTGAGCGCATTTGCTCCACCTATTAATACACAGGACTTCAACCTCAACACCAAGACCGTAGAGCCTGCTTACAAGGATTATGAGTTGGGAATGGCTGCTGCCAAGGCTTCCGGCAAACCTGTATTGCTTGATTTCACGGGTTATGGTTGTGTAAACTGCCGCAAGATGGAGGCTTCTGTATGGACAGATCCATCGGTTGCCGATAAGCTGGCAAAGGATTATGTTCTCATCTCACTTTATGTAGATGACAAGACTCCTCTTCCTGAGCCTATGGAGGTAACGTTTAATGGCGAGAAGCGCACCCTGCGTACCGTTGGCGACAAGTGGAGTTATCTGCAGGCAAGCAAGTTTGGAGCTAATGCCCAGCCATTCTATGTGGCTATTGACAACGATGGCAATCCTCTTGCAGCAGCCTTCAGTTTCAAAGAAGATGTTAGTGCTTATCTCGACTTCCTGAACAAGGGTCTGGATAATTACAGAAACAAATAATGTTTTTGATTTAATAGTTCAAATAAGGCCGGTATTAGTTCTTTAAGTAGATTTATGAAGGATAATTTCATTAGGTTAGTTAATTGAAGGTAGATTTATTTAGGATTAATACTTTCCCCCGACAGGTAATGGCTTCCAAGCCTTCCTGTTGGGGGATTTTTTTGTATAGGCACAAAAAAATAAAGGCACAAAAAAATAGGGCCTGTTTCACAACAGACCCTAAACATACTTACTAAAACTAAATTAACCACTAAAAAAACTAATATTTTTTAATCCTAGAAAATAAGGTGAATAACACCTTTAATCTAAAAACCTAATCTATGACACGAAATCATCCCGATTTCTTGATTGCAAAGATAGGGCTTTTATATGAAACCGCCAAACTTTTTCCCAACTTTTTTTCTAAGAGTGGGCTTTTTTATCGGGATTTCACATTATTTAATCAATAACTCCCCTACTTCACATTTTAGAACCTATAGCCAACTGTCATCAGCAACTGATGGCGCTTGTTGTCAACCTTGGTTGCATTAACAGAACAGCCCATATCCTCAAAACTTTCGAATGGATAGAAATCTCCCTTCTGGGTAGAATACTGATAAGCCACATCAATAGCCAAATTCTGGTAATTGAAACCAATACCTAAAGTAAAACGGTTTGTTGCCTTCCAGTTGGTATAATCAGCAGAAGAAGCGATGTAAACACCATTACTGTCAAATGTCTGATCGCGTAAAGCATTATCTTTATACATTGGCGATACATAATTATAACCTAATCGGATTGACAACATGTCAACAGGCTTAATCTCTGCACCCAACTTCAAGGTACTTACACCTTGCAGGTTCAATTGAGTATCGTGATTCATAGCCTCATCACTACTACTGCTCTCATAATAGTCTCCCCAATAGGAATCATAATAACCACCATCCTTCACACGGTTGTCCATATGATCGTACCAGGCATATTCATAAGTTGCACCAAGTGCCAGATAATTTCCTATAGTATGACCCAAGCTGGCGCCCACCTTCCATGGTGTATTGAGACGGAAATCATAATCTATACTCTGTCCCCTACTACCCTTGACATAACAAGGCTGCTGACTTCCATCTTTTTCCTCATAGGTAGCAGGATCATTATTCCCCGAAATAGTAATATCATTATCGCCACTAACTGTGAGATCATAGAAGATAGGGCTATTGAAATAAGCACCAATACGGAAAGGAGAATCCTTGACTGGACGGAAGATAACACCCGCCTTCACATCAAATCCTGTTCCAGTAATCTTCAACTGCTCAAATGAATCCATTATATTGCCATCAACGAAGTCTTCAGAATAAAGAGAATTACTATTGTAATGAACATCATGAAGTCCGACTGTCAAACCAAGCCAAACCTGATTATTAAGCGAGCCACTAATGTTGAAATCATAGGTGCCAATATAACCATGCTGATACTGACCAAACAAATACTTATTAGCCTCAGCATAAGCCAAACCACCATCAGTAGGAACTGTAAACAAACCTGGCTGATAATTTCCGGAATTATCCTTGTATCCACCAAGGTTAGCATCCTGGCTGGTCCAACCAGCATACTCTTTGTAATTCTTTGCAGCAGTTATTTTGTTAAGAGAAACATTCTTTAAAGCTCCGGCAGCATTCAGAATCTGTCCAAAGTCGGCACTCTTATGATAACTGAAAGCCAGATTCAACCAATTGGCACCTTTGTTTTTCGGACTCCATACAATACCAACCTGGTCGAAGGTAGGATGACTTTTTTTACCATTAAAGATAATTCGAGAACCATCGAACTCCGTATAATTCTCAGCATCTGTTTGGGCGATAACTCCTGCAGTAAGAGTCACCTGGCTTTTACGGAAAAGACCAATACCAGCAGGGTTACTGCTGATAGTGGAAATATCGGCGCCCAAGGCTTCCATAGCACCACCCATACCCACATAGCGGGCAGTACCAGTAAGCTGGGGTGCAGCCAACTTAGCGTCCTGATAAGTTTCTTGCGCAGCAGCCGTCATGCTAGCCATGAGCATACTGGCAAAGAATATATGTTTTAAATTATTCATAATCTTCTCAAATACTAATTATTGTTATCAATTTATCTTCTTCCTCCGAAGCTGCCGCCACCAGAGCGACCACCACCGCCTCCGAAGCTACCGCCACCGGAACGGCCGCCACCTCCGAAGCTACCACCTCCGAAATTACCGCTATTGTTACTAAAGCCAGAATTACTACGACTACCCCAAGAAGAGTTATTGTTAAAGTTGCCGGTATTCTGACGCTGGCCAAAACTACGGTTAGAACCACTACGACGTGAATAAGTATTACGATTATTACCGCCAACACCTGTATACTGGTGATTAGAACCATCAATACGACCTGGGTTGTTATAGCGAATGTTGCCTGCGAAGCCGCCATAACTTACATGTCCGTATATCGGACCGCCCCAATACCAAGGATTGTAGTAGCCGCCCCAGCCATAATACCAAGGGTCGTACCAGCCACCATACCAGCCGCAGTAACCATAATACCATGGATCATACCAAGGGTCGAACCAAGGATCATACCAGCCGGCATAATAGCCGTAGCGCCAAGGATTGTGCCAGCCCCACATGCGGCTGCGCCAGTAGTAAGGACCGTAACCATAATAATCGTAGAACCATGGATCATAGAATCCGTCCCATCGGCTCATCTCGCGCGTGCGTACGAAATCCTCATCCCTGTCAGCATACTTCTGGGCGAAGTAAGCATCATCATAAATGCTGTCTGGCGCCACACCCTTGCCCACATGGAACTGGATAATGTCGTTGCCAAGGGAATCTTTCCCTACATTCTCATAATGGCTGAAGATTCTGCCGCCTCGATTGTATTCATCTACCGAACGGTCGCTTCCGCTCCAAAACAGCCGATAAACACTATCTCTACGTGCCCGCTGCTCAGCATACTGGCGCTGGAGCAGAGCCCGTCTTTCAGCCTTTTCTTTGGCCTCCTTCTTCGGATTGAAGTAGAGGTCATCGTCCTGTGCCATCGAAGTGAGTGGCATCGCAGCTGCGATAAGGACTGCAAGAAGATACTTTCTTTTCATATTCTGTTCTCCTATTTATTTTTTTTCTCCATTTTTCTCTTTCCAGATCTATCATAAACCATCAGGAAAAATACTCCAGAAAGAGCCATTTCCTGATTATATAATAATCTGGATGCAAAAATATTGCTTATCTTTATGCAAAAATACAGAATTTCCCTAAATAATTGTAGGTTTTCCCCTATTTTTTTATAATTTTGCAGAAGATTTAAAACAAATCTAGCTTTTTTGAACATTCGAAGGCGTTTTTAGACAAGAAATTAATACAAATTAAATATGAAATATTTAGTAGCAACATTCACTATTGAAACGACTGCCGACTTGATGCAGGCCTCTCAGGATCTGCTTGCCGATGGTGCAGCCGAAGCCGGATTTGAATCTTTTGAAGAAACAGAAACCGGACTGGAAGCGTATGTGCAGAAAGAACTCTTCGACAAGGAGATGCTGGATGCCTATATTGCTGATTTCCCTATCGGGGATGCGAAAATTACCTACGAGGTGAAAGATGCAGAAGACAAGGATTGGAACCAGGAATGGGAAGAACAGGGATTCGAACCAATTTATGTGGACAACCAGGTGGTGATTTACGATGCGAAACATCCCGAACTCTATCCCGATACGAGCAACAGACCCGACATGATAGAAATAGGTATTGAGGCGAAACTGGCGTTCGGAACAGGAAACCACGAAACCACACGCATGATCATTTCGCAGCTGCTCCACATGCCTATCAGAACCAAGCGCATCCTGGATTGCGGAACGGGTACGGGAATCCTTGCCCTCACCTGCTCAAAACTCGGAGCGAAAGACGTGGTAGGCTACGATATTGACGAGTGGAGCGTAGAAAATGCCAAGCATAATGCCATGCTCAACGGCGTAACTAACATGGAAGTACTCTTTGGCAACAGTCAGGTAATCAACCACATCAGCGGCGTTTTCGACCTGGTTCTAGCCAACATCAACCGCAACATACTGCTCGACGACATGCGCACTTTCCGTAGCGTGATGAATATCGGCGGAACCCTGGTTCTGAGCGGCTTCTACGAAGAAGATATTCCTGTACTCCTGGAGAAAGCAGAAGAACTGGGAATGCATGAAATAAACAGACAGATTGACAACAATTGGGCCTGCCTTGTTTTAGGTTCATAAAGATTCTTTTCTGATTCTAAACATTCAGAACGAAAAATCTGAAATCAGAAATATCAGATTAAAACATACGAATAAAGGTTGGATTTTCGCATATTGCCAAAAGTCCAACCTTTATTCCATGAATTTCTTCTCATTATTATTGCTTCCTATGCAGAGCTGCTTGAGCTCATAATAACTGCCGTTGTAAATATTGAAATCTACGTAGCCTTTAATGCCCGGCAACTTGCCCACATCCGTATGCTGCCAGAACTTCCATTTGCCCTTATACTGAACCTTGTCAACATAATAGTGGGCTATCCAGTAAGGATAATCTTCGAAGACAGGCGCACTCAGATATTGCTCCTTGAATTTATAATAGGTGTAGATGATAGGTTTAACATGATACTTATCCTCTACAATATGCAGCCAGGTAAGCACATCACGCTGGAAATCCTCCACACTCTTATCTGCCGGCTTATGTTCAATATCCAGTACCGGAGGCAAATCGCCATCCGTAAGATGAACCTGGTCTAGGAAATAATAAGCCTGTTCTCGGGCTGTCGACTTATTGCTCCAGAAATGATAAACACCCCGGATGAAACCGAAATCGCGAGCCTGATTAAAGTTCTCGCGGAAATTCTCATCGAGCCGTGAAGAACCTTCCGTACTCTTGATGATGACGAAGCGCACAGGACAACCCTTGATCATCGCATTCTTGAGCTGTTCCCAGTCTATCTTGCCCTGATAATGCGAAATGTCGATTCCATGAATCTCGTAACCTTCGGGATATTCAGCATCGCCATAAAGCGCACGCCAGCGGAAACCAGTTGGACCCACAAAGAAATGATAGAACAGAAAGACATAGAGCACGATAACCGCCGTTCCGCCTATCCACCACGCCCAACGGGGATAGCGTTGCAAAAAAGAAGACGAACGCCTTCTACCACGGGAGCCGCCACGCCGAGGAGTTTTCTTTCTCGCCATGGCACTCTTTTTCTGTGAAGAAGCCGTTCGTCTTGTTGACATATAAAAAAATATTTATTCTATTTTTTACTTAGCCTGCTCCAACTGGAGAGTCTTTGTGGTCTGGTCGCAAACCTCAGAAGGACCCCAGTACTGGATAGGACCTGGATAAACGTAAGCTGTTTCCTTAGCCCACTCATCGCGCTTAGAAGCGAAGAACTTGAATGGAGCACCATCCAGCTCAACGAGAGCCTTGCGGATAACTGGCTTGTTAGCACCATTACGACGCTCGATGTTCATCATCATAGTGATTGGCACACCACCTGCAATCCACTCTGCTGCAGGAGCTGTTGTATTCTTGATGATTGACATGTAACCGGTCTTGCCGTTAGCGATGAGGCGTGAAGCGTTGAAACCGAGTGAGTAGCAGTAGTCAGCATCGTAGTTAGAAGGAGCTGCGCAACGTCCCTCGTAACCGAAGAAGTGGTGCTGTGCAGAGAACTTACCAACAAACTTGCCTTCCTTCTTCCATGCAGCCAACTTCTCAGCTACCATGCGAGAAAGCAACTTCTCTGTCTCGATGAGAGAAACCTGTACGTTTCCGTGAGGGTCGCGGTCGAGGCAAAGCTGGCGAGCTACGTCAGCTGGCAAAGACTCCAATACTGCGAGGTTGTCCTTAGCGATGGCACCCTTAACGAATGCAATCTGCTCCTCAGCACTTGCAAACTCACGGCTCTCGCCTGTTGCAGGGTCTGTAAGAACCTCGTTCAATTCTGCGATGAGCTTCTTGATAGCTGGGATGAACTCGATCAGGCCCTCTGGGATGAGAACAGTACCGAAGTTGTTGCCCTCAGCAGCACGGTTAGCTACTGCAGTTGCAATATAAGTAACAACATCATCGAGTGACATTTCCTTAGCCTCTACCTCCTCAGAAATCAAGCAGATGTTTGGCTGAGTCTGGAGAGCGCACTCAAGAGCGATGTGAGATGCTGAACGACCCATCAGCTTGATGAAGTGCCAGTACTTACGTGCTGAGTTACAGTCGCGCTCGATGTTACCGATGAGCTCAGAATATGTCTTGCAGGCAGTATCGAAACCGAAAGAAGTCTCAATCTGCTCGTTCTTCAAGTCGCCGTCAATAGTCTTAGGGCAACCGATTACCTGTACGCCATACTTCTTGGCAGCATAGTATTCTGCGAGAACGCAAGCATTGGTATTTGAGTCGTCACCACCGATGATGACAAGTGCCTTGATGCCGAGTTCACGAAGAATCTCAATACCCTTCTCAAACTGGTCTTCCTTCTCAAGCTTGGTACGACCGGAACCGATGATGTCGAAACCACCAGTATTGCGGTATTCGTCCATGAGTTCAGAAGTAATCTCCATGTACTTATGGTCAACGAGACCACCAGGACCGAGGATGAAACCATAGAGCTTGTTAGCTGGGTTGAGAGACTTCACACCGTCGAAGAGACCAGAAATCACGTTGTGACCGCCAGGAGCCTGACCACCAGAGAGGATAACACCTACGTTGAAAGCAGGAAGTTCCTTAGCCTCACCTGCCTCGAATGTAATAACAGGCATTCCATAAGTGTTAGGGAACAACGCCTTGATTTCATCCTGATTACCTACTGACTGTGTTGCTGCACCTTCAACTGCCTTTACTGGGCCCTGGAGAGCCTTAGGCAATTTTGGCTGATAAGCAGCTCTTGCAATCTGCAATGCACTTTTTTCCATAATTCGTTTTTATTTTAATTAGTTGAAACTTCAAAAACATCTGCAAAAATAACTCTTTTCTGCGAGATACGGAAAGAAAAATGCTAAAAATGCGTTAATAGATACATTTTTTCCCAAAAAATGATGTTATTTCAAAGAAAATGATTATCTTTGAGCGATATTTTTAATTATTCATTAATTAGGAGAAAAGAATTATGGCTAATAAAAGAGATTTAAAGCGCACGATCAACTACATTACAAGCGAACTTTTCGCCGAGACAGTAGCTGCATCTTTGTATAATGGTAAGCCTTCACAGGAAGATGTGGATGGCATTCTTTCAGCTATCGTCATGATCAACGGCGATTACATCAGCCGCGTGTCTCACCCGGAACCGGGAATCAAGAAGGGTGAATATTATAAAAAGCTCATAAGTGACTTCAACAAGCAGATGAGTGAAATCATCGACCAGATTTCAAACCTGGCATAATCCTTTCATCATCAGAATCAGAAAATACACCTATTTATATATATGGTAAAAGGAATTTGTCAATGGATATTGTATAAGCGCTTGGGCTATAAGAAAATCATCACCCAGGAGCTTCCTGAAAAGTATATTATCTGCATGGCTCCGCACACCAGCAACTGGGATCTGATACTGGGCCAGCTCTTTGCCCATGCTGAGGGAATCAAATGTAATTTCCTCATGAAAAAGGAATGGTTCTTCTGGCCGCTAGGTCCTATCTTCAGAAAGATGGGAGGTATTCCTGTGTGGAGAAGCAAACATACCAGCATGACGGATAATCTGGCTGCAGAAGCGGATAAGCGGAAGGCTTTCGGACTGTGCATTACGCCCGAAGGTACTCGCTCGCTCAACCCGGAATGGAAAAAGGGATTCTATTTCATAGCCCTCAAGGCGCATCTGCCTATCCATCTCTATGGACTTGACTATGAGAAGAAGGTCATCCAATGCACCAGGCAGATTATCCCGTCAGGAGATGTTGACAAAGACATGCGTGAAATCAAGTTGTACTTCAAGGATTTCAAAGGAAAGAAACCGGAGAAGTTCACAATCGGAAATATTGATTAAACGTTAGAAGATAACGGTTTAGTCAGCTATTAAAGAAGGAGTATTCGTATAGTGAAACACCAAAACATAACATATTGTTTGATAAGCAGTTTGCTGTTAGCCGCTGGAGCTTCGCTTCAAGCTAACGGCAAATCGTTTATTTCTACCTACGATGAGGCTAACAGCGGCGCATGGCAAGGCATAGATTATGATGGCGACCCATGGGTGTTTAATGTTTCCCGCCCTTATTTCGTTACGGCAGGACTACAGAACAGACACCTTTCGCTATGGGCCTCGCACGGACGGTATTATTATGCCGACAGAGATGTATGGAAATGGCAACGCCCTAACCTGTTTTGCACAAACGAAGATCTCTTTACCCAAACCATCGTCGTGCCCTACCTCATCCCGATGCTCCAGAATGCGGGAGCCATCGTCTTCACACCCCGCGAAAGAGACTGGCAGACGAACGAAATCGTCGTCGATAATGATGATGCTGTCAAGTCGGTTTATTATTTCGAAAAGGAGGCGAGCAAGCGATGGAAAAACTGCGATTCGCTCGGTTTTGCCAACCGCTACCGACTGAAAGATGGGGAAAATCCGTTCCGCATGGGAACCGTGAGACAGGCGAAGGCTACCAAGCGCAAGAAAACCAGCCAGGTAAGCTACCAGCCCCGTTTCAAGGAAGCCGGCAAATACGCTGTCTACGTAAGCTACCAGTCGCTCCCCAAGAGCGTGAGCGATGCAAGATACATCGTTTATCACAAGGGCGAAGCCACGGAGTTTTCCGTTAACCAGCGCATGGGCGGAGGCACCTGGGTTTACCTGGGCACCTTCGATTTCGACAAGGGCTGCAACGAGTTCAACCGCGTGGTCTGCACCAACAAGGCTTCACGCCGTGGAGTAGTAACTACAGATGCTGTCCGCTTTGGCGGCGGCATGGGAAACATAGAGCGTGGCGGTTACACCAGCGGATTGCCCCGTTGCCTGGAAGGAGCCAGATACTACGCCCAATGGGCTGGTGCTCCTTATAAGGTTTACGGAGGCAGAAAGGGAGAAAATGATTACGCCGACGACATCAACACCCGTTCGCTGATGACCAATTGGCTGGGCGGCGGTTCGGTTTACATGCCTGCCAAAAATGGCAAGCACGTGCCTATAGAACTCTCGCTGGCACTTCATAGTGATGCGGGTTACAATAAGGACGGAAAATCTACTTTTGGATCCCTTGCTATCTGCACCACAGATTATAACGACGGAATACTGAACAGCGGAATCTCAAGATTCACATCCAAGGATTTTGCCAGGGCTCTGCGCGATAATCTCGTTACGGATCTCACGGCTCAGTTCGGAGAATTCGGCAAACGCTACCTATGGGACAGAAACTATTCTGAAACCCGTCTGCCGGAAGTTCCGTCTGCTATTCTCGAAATGCTTTCGCATCAGAATTTCCCTGACATGAGAATTGCTCAGGATCCGCTCGGAAAGTTCTATATCGCACGCTCCATCTACAAAACTATCCTGCGCTTCGTAAACAGCAATCATGGAACCCGATATGTGGTCCAGCCGCTGGCTCCGCAGAACTTCAGCGTTACGCAGAACCAAGGTGTTGCCCTACTCTCATGGACTGCCCAGCTGGACAAGACGGAACCATCTGCCCGCCCTACTTCTTACATTATTTATAAGGCTGAGGGACAAGGCGGTTTTGACAACGGAACCATCGTGAACACCACCCGCTGCCAGATGCAGCTGGAACCGGGCAAGCTTTACCATTTTAAGGTGGCTGCGGTTAATGCCGGAGGAGAAAGTTTCACCACCGAAACCCTCTCTGTGCTCTATAATCCTGCTGCCAGCAAGTCTGTGCTCATCGTAAACAATTTCCATCGCCTTGCCTCTCCGCAGGTCGTGGACGATGAGGAAAAGCAGGGATTTGACCTCAATCAGGATCCGGGCGTAAGCTACGGACTGACGGCGGGATGGAGCGGCAAGCAACAGGTGTTCGACAGAAGCAGAATGGGCAACGAAACCAGTTTCGGACTCGGTTTCAGCGGCAACGAAATGATTGGCAAGTTTGTGGCAGGCAACGACTTCAACTACGTTCAGGCGCATGCTACAAGTATTGCGGCTTCGGGCAAATATAATATTTCCAGCTGTTCGAGCGAAGTCATCGCCAGCGGCAGGGTTCAGATGAAGAACTATCAGGCAGTTGACCTCATCAACGGACTGGAGCGCCATGACGGCTATACTCACGCCTTCTTCAAGTCGTTCACGCCTGCCCTGCAGAACAGCATCAGGCAATACGCCAGCCAAGGCGGCAGAATCCTGATAAGCGGTTCTTACACCGGAAGCGACATGCAGACTGAAGAGGAACAGGCGTTCCTGAGCGATATTCTGAAACTCAGTTATGAGCCTACAGGTTCTACGGCCATCACCAGGGACATCAATCCCGAAGATTCAACCGTAACAGAACGAGACAGTATTGTTTACACTTCGCCTAACGTCAAGGGGTTAGGTCTGCAGTTCAGCTATTATAACGAGCTGAATGCCCAGCATTATGCGGCAACCCATCCCGAGATATTGAAACCGGTTGGCAATTACGCCTTCACGGCGATGCAATACGATACGGGAACGAGTGCGGCGGTTGCCTACAAGAGCACTACTTACCGCAGCTTCGTCATGGGATTCCCGCTGGAATGCATCATCGACGAAAGAACCCGCACCAGCGTATTGCTCGGCATTCTCAAATTTCTGACAGATTAAATTAAAAGTAAAACAGATAAAAAATTTTAAGCTTATGTATAAGATTCAAGCCAACCAGTCTGGCACTCGCTCTATCGAAGTGAGCGACCAGCATTTAGAGACCATCGAAAAGTATCAGTTACTCCGCAACCTCGTAGACAGCAACGGCATTATCGACGAGGAAGTGCTCGATAAACTGAAATTCAATGTGCGTTCACTCCTCGAGAGCAGCGACATCAAGGATAAGGAGTTGCTCGATCTCTGTCTCGACGTCATCTACAATCAGAACATGAAGGCGCTCGGTCTTCACAACCTCGTTCTGCTCTACGTAGACTGGAAAGACAAGAAGCAGGCTGAGGCTGCAGCTGATGCAGAACCAGACGCAGTAAATGATTAAAAAATATTGAATGGATTATAAGTTAACAGATTTCTTACCTACCACCAAGAAAGAATGCGAGTTGCGCGGATGGGACGAACTCGACGTCATCCTCTTTTCAGGAGATGCTTACGTTGACCACCCATCCTTCGGCCCTGCCATCCTCGGACGAATACTGGAAGCCAACGGCTATCGGGTAGCCATCGTTCCCCAGCCCGACTGGCACGGCGATTTCCGAGACTTCAAGAAACTCGGTCGCCCTCGCCTCTTCTTTGGTGTTTCTCCGGGTGCCATGGACTCGATGGTGAACCGCTACACGGCCAACCGCCGCATGCGTAGCGAGGACGCTTTCAGTCCTGACTCCCGCCACGACATGCGCCCCGACTATCCATCTATCGTCTATACGCAGATACTGAAGAAACTCTTTCCCGACGTACCTGTAGCACTAGGCGGTATTGAGGCTTCGTTGCGCCGCATCAGCCACTACGACTATTGGAAAGACGAGCTCCGCAAGTGCATTCTCTGCGATTCGGGCGCCGACCTCATTCTCTACGGAATGGGCGAACGTTCTATCGTAGAACTGGCCAATGCCTTTGCTGGAGGCAAGACGCTTAGCCAAATCCACGAAATGCCGCAGGTGGTTTTCTACTGCAAGGAAAGTGAGATTCCGGGCGGTTTCAAGGACGATGACATCATCCTCCACAGCCACGAAGAATGTCTCCACAACAAGAAGGGACAGGCTGAGAACGTGCGCCATCTGGAGGAAGAAGCCAACAAGATGCATGCTCAGCGCATGATTCAGGAAGTTGACGGCAAATATGTAGTGGTGAATCCGCCTTTCCCGCTAATGACTACCGCGGAACTGGATGCGGCTTTCGACCTGCCTTATACGCGTTTGCCTCATCCAAAATACAAGGGCAAGACCATTCCTGCCTACGAGATGATCAAGTTCTCCGTGAACCTTCATCGTGGCTGTTTCGGCGGCTGTTCTTTCTGCACCATTTCTGCCCATCAGGGTAAATTTGTGGTTTGCCGCAGCAAGGAGAGCATTCTGAAGGAGGTGAAGAAAATCATCCAGATGCCTGATTTCAAGGGATATCTGAGCGATTTGGGCGGTCCTTCTGCCAACATGTACGGAATGCACGGCAAGAATCAGAAAGCCTGCGAAGTGTGCAAGCGCCCGTCGTGTGTAAACCCTCAGATTTGTCCGAACCTCAATACCGACCACAGCAAGCTTCTGGAGATTTATCATGCTGTAGATGCTTTGCCGGGAATCAAGAAGAGTTTCATTGGTAGTGGTGTGCGCTACGACCTTCTGCTGCATAAGAGCAAGGACGAAAAGGTGAATCAGGCGGCTAGAGAATACACGCGCGAACTGATTACCAAGCACGTGAGCGGCCGACTGAAGGTGGCTCCCGAACATACGAGTCCGGAGGTTTTGAAGTTCATGCGCAAGCCATCGTTCGATCTATTCTACGAGTTCAAGCGCATCTTCGACAAGATCAACAAGGAAGAAGGTCTGAACCAGCAGATCATTCCTTACTTCATCAGTTCGCATCCGGGCTGTCATGAAGAAGACATGGCCGAACTTGCCGTCATTACGAAGGGACTGGATTTCCATCTGGAGCAGGTGCAGGATTTCACCCCTACTCCTATGACCATTTCTACCGAGACCTGGTATACGGGTTACGATCCTTACACCCTGGAGCCGGTCTTCAGCGCCAAGACTCAGAAAGAGAAGCTTGCCCAGCGCATGTTCTTCTTCTGGTACAAGCCTGAAGAGCGCCGCGCCATTGAGAGTGAACTTCGCCGGATAGGCAGAGCCGACCTCATCGACAAACTCTACGACAGGAAGAGCATGGGTGGCAGTTTCAAGGGTAAGAAGACGCATTATGACGATAAGGCGATAGGTTCTACATACGATAATCCAGGTGTAGGAAAAGGTGCTAAAGGCAAGCGTGGAGCTGGCAGAAATGCTTCTGAACCGAATGCAGGAAAAAGCCGTGGCAGAAATGCTTCTGACCGCTTTGCCCCAAAGGGATATGGTAATGTGGGTTGCTATGATGAAGATAAATATCTGAATGAAGGCCGTCCGCTAAACGGAAAACCTTCTAGAGGCAATCATTCCCAGAAAGGCTCGGCTCAGAAAATTTCTCAAGGCAGAAGCAACAACGCCAACGCTAACATACGTGATGCGGTAGCAGCGGCCAGAGCCGAGCTGAGAAATCAGAAAGACCAAGGTGCCGGCTTCTTCAAGGACAAGAAGAAAAAGAGTTTCAACCCTAATTTCGACAACGACAACCATAACCGCAAGAACCGCTACAACAGCGGGGATAAGAACGAACGCGGCGGTCGTGGAAATCAAGGCCGTGGAAATCAAGGAAGAAATGAAGGTAGAGGCAGAAGAAGATAAATGCTAAAAAGAGGGTGAATCATATATTTATGACTCACCCACTTTCATATTATATACTGAACTTTCGCAAGTAAGCCCCACACGCCCTGAAAGGGCAGAAGCTCCTAGCCCAGGGCAACACCCTGGGTTTAGAATGTGGTATACTAAAGTCGCCCTGTAAGGGCAAAAGCTTCATATATTTAAAGCTTTTGCCCTTACAGGGCGACATGGTTGTTAATATATAGACCCAGGGCGCTGCCCTGGGCTAGGGGCTTCTGCCCTTTCAGGGCGTGCTGCTTAAATGCTAATATTGTCTCAAAGCAGGGCGTGCTGCTTAAATGCTAGTACTGTCTCAAAGCGCCGAGTAATTCAGCATTCTCGCTCTTGTTTCCTATCGTAATTCTCAGACAGTTGCCGCACAACTGAACCTTGTTGCGGTTTCTTACGATAATGCCTTGTGCCACCAGATAATTATAGATGGCGTTGGCATCGGTCATTTTAGCCAAGAAGAAGTTTGCATCAGTAGGATAAACCTTCTCGCAGATAGGCAGATCCAGGAATGCAGCCATTACCTTAGAACGCTCCTGCAGGATGTTCTTCACCCATTCGTCAACCTTCAGCGGATTCTTCATCACTTCCAGCGCATGCTCCTGAGTAAGCAGATTGACGTTATAAGGATATTTCACCTTATTGAATATGTCAACAATCTCCTTGCTCGCAAAAGCCATTCCCAAACGGAGGGCTGCACAGCCCCACGCCTTACTCATGGTGTTGAGCACAATCATGTTGGGAAATCTGTCGAGCACGCTGCGGAATGTGCGCTCCGGAGAGAAATCGCTGTAGGCTTCATCGATGATGACAATACCCTGGAATTTCTGCAACACCTCTACGATTGCCTCGCGGTTGATGTGATTGCCCGTAGGATTGTTCGGACTGCAGATCCAGATAACCTTTGTCTGTTCATCGCAGGCTGCCAGCAGTTTTTCTGCAGAAATCTGATAGTTTTCATCAAGCAGCACAGAGCGATACTCCACATCGTTGATGTCTGCACAAACTTCATACATTCCGTAAGTAGGTGCAATCGCTACTACATTATCCTTGCCCGGGCGGCAGAATACGCGGTAAACCAAATCGATGGCCTCGTCGGAACCGTTGCCCAGGAAGATTTTCTCTTCAGCTACACCCTTAATCTTGCTGATCTGCTTCTTCAGTTCAACCTGCAGCGGATCAGGATAGCGATTGTAAGGGTCATTATATGGATTTTCGTTGGCGTCGAGGAAGACGCGGGCATTTCTGCCTGCAAACTCCGTACGGGCGCAACTGTAAGGTGCCAGATTCCAGATGTTCTCTCGGCACAAATCTTTCAATTCTTTCATTTTTCTTTCAAAAACTATTAAGAAGTATCTTTACAACTTTCCGTTTCACCCTATTGTTTCAAACTGTTCACTCTCAGTCTCATCGCATTGGCATGAGCTTCCAATTGCTCATTTTCCGCCATGGTCACTACAGCATTTCCAATGTTACGAATACCTTCTTCTGTAAGATGCTGGAATGTGATTTTGCGATTATAACTGTCCAGGTTCACTCCGTTGTAAGCCAAAGCATAACCATGAGTTGGCAAGGTATGGTTCGTACCGCTTGCATAGTCGCCTGCACTTTCGCACGCATAGTTTCCGAGGAATACACTACCTGCATTCACAACTTTTTCTGCCAGCTGCTCGTAATCGGCTGTGGCGATAATCAGATGCTCCGGCGCATAAGTATTGCAGAGGTCGATTGCCTCCTCTTCGGTCTTCACGAGGATAAACTTAGAATTGTCTAACGAGGTCTGTGCCATCTCCTTACGTGGCAAACGTTCAAGTTGTGCTTCAACTTCATTCTTTACATCATCCAACACCTTTTCAGATGTAGTAATGAAGAAAACCTGTGAATCGAAACCATGTTCAGCCTGCGACAACAGGTCGGCAGCAGCAAATACAGGGTTGGCTGTTTCGTCGGCAATAAGACAAACTTCAGACGGACCGGCAGGCATATCTATAGCCACATCGTGCAGGGAAACCTGCTGCTTGGCAGCCATGACAAACTGGTTGCCCGGACCGAAAATCTTATAAACCTTAGGCACGCTCTCCGTACCGTAAGCCATGGCTCCGATAGCCTGAACGCCACCCGCCTTAAAGATCTTGCTTACGCCCGCAATCTTTGCCGCCATAAGGATAGCCGGGTTCACCTTGCCCTCTTTATTAGGAGGAGTACACAGTACTATTTCTTTACATCCCGCAATCTTGGCAGGAGTAGCCAGCATCAGAACGGTGCTAAAGAGAGGAGCAGTACCTCCCGGGATATACAATCCCACCTTCTCTATAGCCACACTCTTCTGCCAGCAGGTTACACCAGGGCAAGTTTCAACCTTTACACCATCAAACTTCTGGCTATGATGGAATGCGGCAATGTTATGATGGGCGAGGTGCAAAGCGTCTTTCAGTTCTTGAGAAACCAATTTCTCTGCCTCTTCGATTTCAGCTTCAGTCACAGCCAAAGAATCGAGATGGGCATGATCAAACTTCTCCTCGTAACGCTTCACGGCTTCGTCGCCATGGTTTTTCACATCGTCGAGTACACCTTGTACGGTCGCATTCAGCTGCGAAACATCCAGGTGTGGGCGTTTTACAATCTCGCTCCATTCCTCCTTTGCAGGATACTTTATTACCTTCATTCCTATTATTAATATTTAATTATTCATGTTTAATGTTTGGTTTTTAACGCATAATGTCTCTCAATAAACATTACACATAAAACACTACACATTATTATAATATCATCTTTTCGATTGGTGTTACCAGGATGCCCTGTGCACCGAGTTCCTTCAACTTGCCTATGATTTCCCAGAAACGCTTCTCATCGAGCACGGTGTGGATAGAGCACCATTCCTCATCAGCCAATGGGATAATCGTAGGACTCTTGATGCCTGGCAATACTTCTGTAATCTCCTGAACCTTTGCCTTAGGAGCATTCATCATCACGTACTTCTTGTCCTGTGCAGAACGTACAGCCTCGAAGCGGAACAGCATCTCGTTCAGAATCTCATGCTTCTCCTCGTCCATGTTCCAGTTGCCGATAAGCAGAGCCTCGCTCTTCATCACCACCTCAACCTCAGCAAGATTGTTGCTGACCAGAGTAGAACCTGAACTTACAATATCGAAAATACCGTCAGCCAAACCGATGCCCGGACTGATTTCTACAGAACCCGTAATGACATGGATATCGGCATTGATATTATTCTTCTTCATAAACTTGCGCAGGATGTTAGGGTAAGAAGTAGCAATCTTCTTGCCGTTGAACCATTGCAATCCCGGATAATCAATTTTCTTAGGAATGGCGAGGCTCAGGCGGCATTTGCTGAAACCCAGACGGTCAATAATCTGCGCATTCTCTCCACGCTCTACAAACTCGTTCTCGCCCACGATTCCGATATCTGCCACACCAGAGGCTACGCTCTGAGGAATATCATCATCACGAAGGTAGAGAACCTCGAGAGGAAAGTTGCTTGACTGCACCAGGAGGGTGCGTTTAGAGGCGCTTACTTTGATGTCAGCCTCTGATAAAAGATTCATGGTGTCGTCGAAAAGACGACCCTTACTTTGTACTGCTATTCGTAACATATTTCTATATTTTGTATGAAAAACATTGCAAAAGTACATATTTTTATTAGAATAAACAAATAATTTCTCACTTATGTGCAAAATATTTCGTACTTTTGCAGCTGAAATGAAGAATAAAGGATATTTATACGCATTATATGCACTATTTTTGCTCGCTGCCTGTGCCGACAAGAAACCGCAGCAGGAGCTTACGCCATGGGGAACTCCCGTAGGCGAAATGGAGTATGCTGATAATTCTGATGGGGCTGATGGCGATGAAAAGAAACCTGCTTCAACCAGCAAGGGGCTTTCGCTCGAAGATATTCAGGCCAATGGTGAGCTCATCATGCTTACCGTTAACGGCCCTACTACCTATTATGATTACCACAGCCACGGAATGGGACTGCAATATCTGCTCTGCGAGAAGTTTGCCCAGCAGATCGGCGTGTCGTTACGCGTAGAAGAATGTAAGGATACGGCTGAAATGGTGCGTAAACTGGAGAAGGGAGAAGGTGATGTGATTGCCGTGCCCCTACCCCGAAAACAGACCAGAGGCAACCTGCTGTTCTGTGGAGTTACGCCCGATAGCACCCGAACCCAATGGGCTGTACTGAACGGTAACAAGAGTCTTGCCGACACCCTGAACGGCTGGTTTAAGCCTAAGCTGATTGCTCAGGTCAAGCAGGAAGAATCGTGGCTGCTTTCTTCTGCCAGCGTTCGCCGCCACGTTTATTCACCATTCCTGAACCGTTCCAAGGGTGTTATTTCCCGCTACGACCACCTCTTCCAGCGCTATAGCGGAACGGCTCGCATGGACTGGCGTCTGATGGCTGCCCAATGTTATCAGGAGAGCTGTTTCGACCCGAATGCGAAGTCATGGGCTGGAGCTTGCGGACTGATGCAGATTATGCCAGGCACGGCTGCCCATCTGGGTTTGCCGATGAGCATGATTCATGAACCTGAGGCGAATGTGGCTGCAGCAGCCAGATATATGGCGGAACTGCAGGGGCATTTCTCTGACGTAGGCGACCCTTTCCAGCGCATGCTTTTCGCCCTGGCTTCTTATAATGGTGGCTATTTCCACATCAGAGATGCGATGTCGCTGGCTCGCAAACATGGTCAGAATCCGCACAATTGGGGCGTAATCCGCGATTATATTCTGCGCCTTTCTCAACCGGCATATTACACAGACCCGGTAGTGAAATATGGTTATATGCGAGGCACGGAGACGGTTAATTATGTAGATAGAATCAGAGCTCGCTGGGGCGAATATAGCGGTGGTTCAGGCTTCCATGAGAGTTTTCGTGGCAGCGGTATGGGCAGCGGTTCTTTCCATGGAGCCCCTGTTAAATCCAAGCGCCACTACCAGAATAAGTACCATATATAATATAAATAGGTACTGAAAACGATGAGGAAAGGTATATTTGGGGCTCAATTTACTCTGATTTCTTGCAAAATTTGGAGATAAGAGCCCCAAATATACCAAATAACGTGGATGTGAGTTTGCGTTCTTTTATAGGGCGTTTTGTTATTTTGTAAAGAAAAATACAAGATGCTAAAATGTCGTTATATCATCTTCTACAACGATTAAAAGGAGTATTTATATATATGTATGTATAATATCCTTACTACAGAAAATAGTAACGGAAATGATGCGAAAATCAGCAGTTTTTTTGCGTTTTAGAAGATAAAATGTAAAATATGGAGGTTAGGAAGATGTTTTGCCCCCTCTAGTATGGGCAAAAATGCCCCTCCTCGGACGTGAAATCATGCTCCAAAGGTAGGTGTTTTTGACAAAAATAGAAGAAATGACAGGTAGAAAAAGGGCAAAAGAAGAACAATAAGGTACAAATATGAGCCTGATGAATGTCGATTATTTTATACGTATACAATTATAGCAAGACTACATACAAATCATATATAACATTAATAACCAACACTTTAGCGCATCTAATAATTTATTATCTCCCATCACTATGAGGATTATATTCCGGTCATTTTCGGTCATGGTCATTTCCGGTCATTTTCGTTTCGGGGGAGAAAAGGTCATCTATAGTATAATATAAATAATATTTATATTTACTATAGCTCAAAATGACCCAACTCATTTTGAAAATGACCGAAAATGACCATGACCGGAAATGACCGCTTTTGCCTTTCTTTGTTCTCCATTGTACTTTTTCTGCGTTTTTCTGTTATTTGCAATAAAGTTCAGACAGAAAATCAACAGAACTTATTGTATTACAGCTACTTATAGCTTTTCTTACATAGAAAGTTAGGGTGAAAGCTTGCATTCTGCCTGAAAATGTTGTATCTTTGCACCGGCAATCGAAAGAACAGCCTTTTATGCCTTGCTCGGGTCTTCTCTTAAGACCAACACGGGTCATAAATGATGGCAGGCGCCGGTCATCAATGAAGACTCTGAAAACGGCAGAAACGGGGCGTTCTGGGGAGTTGCAAAACAAAGGACTCTAAACATACTACAACGACTATGATTAATTACAGCATCGTAATGCGTAGCGTGAACGCAAATCTTCTGGAAATCAATCAGGCTAAGTCACGCATCAACCAGGCAAAGAAGGAGGGTAAGACCCCTGACCCAAAGGACCTGGAACTCGTGAAGACCGAGAAGCAGAATGCCTTCGCCATCTCGCAGTACACCGACATCATGACCATCGAGAAGTTTGCCAAGCACATCACTTCACATGGTAGTGTTTATTCGAGAGCCGACATCAGCGCCATCCTCTACATCGCCGTAGACTGCATGCGTGAGATGTTGCTTGAGGGCAAGAAAATCCGTCTGGGCGACCTTGGTGATTTCTCTCTCCTTCTCACCTCGAAGGGTGCCGAGGATGCCGACAAGTTCACCGCTCAGAACATCACCGGCGTGAAGGTTCAGTGGGAGCCAGGTCAGGAGTTTAAGAACCTTCGCGATGACGCCGAGTTCAACCTCGTAGCCAGCCGCAGTGCTCAGGCAGCCGTCATCAAGGCGATTAAGGAGGGTAAGACCAACGTTGACCTCAATGCGCCAACCACTCCGGATAATACGCCAGGCGGTTCTACCCCAGGCGGTTCAAGCACCGGTCAGACCGGCAGCGACGGACAAGGCTCTGAATCAGGCGGCGGCACTACCGGCAAGGACGATACTGGCGACGGTCTTGAATAGCCCAAGGATAGCTTGGCTAGGGTGCTAGCCCCTAGCCCAGCCCATCCGCCCACAAAAAATTCAACACTCAACATTCAACATTCAAAAAGATGAAAGCGAACACTTGGAAAACAATTCTGCAGATAGCCATCAGCATACTGACCGCTATCGCTACTACGCTCGGAGTAACGAGCTGCATGGGATAAAAATGATAAAATAAGGTTAAATCGAGTTCGCTCTGCTAACAAAATCCATCCATATCATCAACTTTCTGAATATTTTTTTGTATTTTTGCAGATATATTGCAAGAATGTAGGGGTTTGAACATGACTTATCCTCCTAGATTAAAGGCGCATAATTATTAAAAGATTAGAGAATGAAGAAAATATTTATCATGAGCATTATAACCATGCTATCAAGCCTGTCTTCTTGTCAGGCGCAAAATAAGGGCTATAAGAGTCTGTCGGCAGATGACTATGAGAAAGCCATCGCTGACACCGCAGTAATCCGTCTCGACGTACGAACCGCAGAGGAGTTTGCCAATGGGCATATTCGTGGGGCAATCAACATTGACGTACTGAAATCAGACTTCGAGCAGAAGGCCGCTGCCACTCTTCCCAAAAGCAAGACTATCGCCGTGAACTGCCGAAGCGGCAAGCGAAGCAAAAATGCCGCAGCTATATTGACAAAGAACGGCTATCAGGTAATAGAACTCGATTCCGGATTTATTGGCTGGCAGGCAGCAGGAAAAGAAATCGTAAAGGAGTAAAGTTAAAATAACTGAACTTCCCCACATGCGAAAGTTCCGTTAGTTATTATAAATTTTTAATTTGTAGCTTATGAAAAGAATGATGAAAATTCTGATGATTGCCATTTGCTGCATACTATCATGCAATATGGCAGCAAATGCAGGCAATGACAAGCCTATCGCCGTTAATGCACTCCCGATAAAGGCTCAAACCTTACTCAGCAACCATTTCAACAATCAGAAGGTGATGCTTGCTACCATTGAGACGGGGGTTATCAACAAGAGCTATGATGTGGTTCTGCAGAACGGAACCAAGCTGGAATTTGATAAGAAAGGCAATCTCACAGAGATTGACTGCAAGCAGGGAAAAGTGCCAGTCAAGCTGATTCCGCAAGCCATCAGAAACTATCTGATGGAGAATTATCCAGCGCAAGCGGTAAAGAAGCTTGAAATGAACAAGAATGAATACGAAGTGGAATTGGCAAATGGGTTGGATTTAACCTTCAACAAACATTTCCAATTAATAGATATCGACTGATTATCAAGTTAACTGAACTTTCGCATATCAGTAAGCTAAGTTTAGCAAGTGGTTTAAGTACGGACTGAAGGTCCAAAAGCAAAAAAAATCCCAGTCAGGATAAAACCTCGACTGGGATTCTTATTTTAAATCTCTCTCTTATTTTTCTCATCTATAAAAAGATGATTACTTCAAACCACGGTTGATAAGGGTTGTGTTGAGAAGCATCACGTACTTACGATACTGACTGTTGTCCAAGATAACGTGCATGTACTTGAGATCCTTCAAAACTGCCTTGTCAATCATTGCAGAACGATCCTCACCCTTTGCTGTTGCAGCATTCATCATGTCTGCAGTGAAGTTCTTGTGTACATCAGCTACAGCCTCTACCTGGTCGATGTTCAAGCTCAAAGCATCTGCCAAGCTAGACATCTTAATGTTCATGTTGTAAGCTGCTGTTGCATTTGTCTCCTCATCTGCTGCGAAAGTAGCTGTTGCCATTGCAAACATAGCTACTGCTAATACCATAATCTTCTTCATAATCTTTTTACCTTTCTTTAATTTGTGAGTCCTGCACATCCGAAGACTCGGGCTCTGTTAAACATTATCCTATAGTCTTTTTCTTTAAGACGCTGCAAAGATACGAACTTTTCTCTGTGTGCGCAAACATTTCTTGGGATATTTTCAGTTTTCCGCCTATTTCTTGACTTAAATCAACAACAATACCCCGAAATAGGCGTCAGAACGTTAGAGATATTACATTTTCTCTATCATTTTGTAATATCATCGAAAAAAAAGACCTTTTTCTTCGTTTATACCAATTATTATTTGTACCTTTGCAAAAGATTCAACCTATAAAACAAGCAAAATGGTACAGGAAAATCATATAGACAAGGCACTCGCCTTTATGGAAAGTCTCGAGAAACTGGGCAACCAGCTCAAGGCGGCTGAGGAACACCAGAAACAGCTCATCGCCCGAATGCTGGATCTCAAGAAAGAGAATCTGACCGACGGCGAGGAATATGCTGAACTCTCGCAGAAGAGCAAAAGTCTGCAGGACATCATCGACAAATGGCGCCCTATCTATCTGGAGCGCATGGAGATGGTAAAGAGCGTAAGCATTCAGAAAAGAAAAAGAAATAATAAAAAATAAATATAGAAATGGAAACAAACAACAAAAACAAGTTTATTGTAGTTTCATACGCACTGTATGATGTAACTAATGGTGACAACGGCGAGGAGATGCTCATCGAGCGCACAACTGACGAGCGTCCGTTCATCTTCATCAGCGGTATGGGTGTTACCCTGCCAGCTTTCGAAGAGAAGGTGGTAAACCTGGCTAAAGGTGAAGAGTTCGACTTCCAGCTGGACCCAGAGCAGGCTTACGGACAGCACTATGATGAGCGCGTACTGGAGCTCGACAAGCAGATTTTTACCGTCAACGGCCAGTTTGATGCACAGCACGTACAGGTAGGCGCTATCATCCCATTGCAGAACGAGGATGGCAACCACTTCAACGCAGTAGTGAAGAACATCAGCGATACAAAGGTAACCTGCGACCTGAACCACCCATTGGCTGGCTTGAAGCTCAACTTCTGCGGTCAGATTCTCGAGAGCCGCGAGGCTACTGCTGAGGAGATTGCCAAGATGGCTCAGATGATCAGCGGCGAAGGTGGCGGCTGCTCAGGTGGCTGCGACAACTGCGGCGGCGACTGCAAGGATGGCAACTGTGAAGGTGGTTGTGAAGGTGGTTGCGAAGGCGGCTGCAACAAGTAATAAACACCTTTATAATATATTAAGGTAATGAGGAATACATTTGGCAATCTTTTCACTCTCACTACGTTTGGAGAGAGTCATGGAATAGCTGTAGGAGGCGTTATTGACGGATTTCCTGCAGGCATAGAAATCGACATGGACTTTATCCAGAGCGAGCTGAACCGCCGACGCCCAGGACAGAGCCACATCACAACGGCCAGAAAGGAAGCTGACAAGGTAGAGTTTCTGAGTGGTGTGTTCGAAGGCAAATCAACAGGAACCCCTATCGGCTTTGAGGTGCGTAACCAGAACCAGCATTCTCAGGACTATGAGAACATGCGCTGTCTCTTCCGCCCTTCTCACGCAGATTTCACCTATCACGAGAAGTATGGCGTACGCGATCATCGTGGCGGCGGCCGTTCTTCAGCCCGCATCACCATTGCCCGATGCGTAGGCGGAGCCCTGGCTAAACTTGCCTTGCGACAGTTGGGCATCTGCATCACGGCTTATACATCACAGGTGGGCAGTATTGCGCTGGAGAAAGATTATCATCTGTATGACCTTAACACCATAGAAGATAATCCGGTGCGCTGTCCTGACCAGCAGAAGGCGAAGGAAATGGAAGATCTCATCGCCCAGGTTAAGGCTGACGGCGATACGATTGGTGGAATTATCACTTGCGTCATCAAGGGTTGCCCGGTAGGATTGGGCGAGCCTGAGTTTGACAAGCTTCATGCCCAACTGGGTGCTGCCATGCTTGGCATTAATGCCGTGAAGGGTTTTGAATATGGCGAGGGATTTGCCGGAGTTACTGCCCGCGGAAGTGAGCAGAATGATGTCTTTATCCCGAAGGCTGATGCTGCAGAGACGCCAGAAGATGCTGCTGTGAATCAGAATGTTGCTGCCCGTATTACAACAAAGAGCAATCATAGCGGAGGAATACAGGGCGGTTTGAGCAATGGTCAGGACATCTATTTCCGTGTTGCCTTTAAGCCGGTTGCTACTCTGCTGATGGAGCAGAATACGGTAGATTTGGAAGGAAATGCCACCACGCTGACTGCCCGCGGCCGTCATGATCCTTGCGTTTTGCCAAGAGCCGTGCCGGTGGTTGAAGCCATGGCTGCCATGGTTATACTGGATAATTATCTCTTGAATAAAACAATAAAACTTTAATTAGTGATTAATTAGTAGTGATTAGTGATTAACAAACTAATCACTACTAAATAATCAATAATAACTAATCACTAATCACTACCTAAAGTTTGCTGTCCTTCAGCAGTTTTGGGCAATATTCATTAAAAAAGCATTTATCGCAGAGCGGTTTCGTACTCTTGCAAATATATCTGCCATGCAGCAGAATCCAATGATGCGCATTCGGAATATCCTCAGCCGGAATGTGTTTCATCAGATAATCTTCTACTTTTCTGGGCGTATCTGCCGTTTTCGGCACCAACCCCATACGATGACTCACACGGTAAACATGCGTATCCACCGCCATCGTAGCATGACCGAACCATACGGCACGAATCACATTCGCCGTCTTGCGCCCCACTCCTGCCAACTTCTCCAAATCATCCGCAGCCTCAGGCACCTCACCTCCGAACATCTCAACCAGCTGGCGAGACATTTCTGCAAGATGCTTCGCCTTGGCATTCGGATAACTCACCGAACTGATCAACTCATAAATATCTTCCTCGCTCGCCTGTGCCATGTGCTGCGCATCAGGATAACGGGCAAAGAGAGCAGGCGTAACCATGTTGATGCGTTTGTCGGTGCATTGCGCAGAAAGCAAGGTAGCCACCAGAAGCTGAAATGCGCTACCGAACTGCAACTCGGTAGTTACATTCGGCAGCGCACTTCTGAAATGATTCAATATAAAATCGTATCTTTCCTTACGAAGCATTTCTCTTACTTTTTAGCAGGAGCAGCCTCCTCTTTCTTCAGCTTACCCTTGTAAGCCTTGTTCAAGCCGGAAATCACCTCTTTTGTAATATCGTAAGCCTTGTCAGCATAGAGCAGGTTATCGCCGCTCTTAGAGAAGATGATGCTGTACTTCTTGTCCTTGTTGTAGCGGGCAAGATAGTTGGCAATGCTGTCGTGGAGTGCCTTGTTGTACTTCTCTTGTTCAGCAGCAAACTCGTTGCTCAAGCGCTGCTGCAAGCCCTGCAGGTCGTTGTTCTGCTTCTGCAGTCCAGCCTGGATAGCCTCAGCCTGCTCGCGGGTGTAAGCATTCTGCTGAATCTTCTGCTGGAAGTTGGCTGCTGCAGCCTGGAGCTGCTGGCCCTTCTGCGCAATAGTAGCCTGAATGTTCTGACCCTTCTTCTCCAAGATAGAAGAATACTCCTTAGCAAAGGTATACTGAGTCATGATAGAGTCTACCTCTACATAAGCAATCTTCAATTCAGCAGGAGCCTTGCTCTCTGACTTAGCCTCTACCTGAGGCTGAGATTTGTTGCATGATGCCAATGACAGGGCAGCAACAGCTGCAATTGCCACTGAACTCAAAATGTTCTTTCTCATTTTTTCTATCATATTATATTATTACTATTTTCTAATAAGCCTTGTTGGCTTCCCTTGCCTCGCGGTCCTGATCCACCACACAATGAATGCCCTGCTTGCGCAAGCCCGGATTGTCGTGCACATGCTGGGAAGAGAACTTGCCATTCTTCTTAAAAATCAACTTTACGCAAAATAATGCCATGCAGATAGCAATTATTAACACGCTTAATAATATTAATTTTATCATTTTTATTACCTTTGCAGTGCCTTAGTGCACTTTTGGGTGCAAAGGTACTATTTTTTTGGGAATAACCAAAACAAAATAGCAGAAATAAATGTTTTATCAAAACAAAATAATAGAAAATAAATGAATAAAAGTGAATTGAAGCCTGCTCTCGTGTTCGAGCAGTTCGCAAAAATCAACGAAATACCTCGTCCTTCCAAGCACGAGGAGAACATGATTGAGTTTTTGAAATCTTTCGGTGAGGCTCATCAGCTTGAAACGCTGGTAGATGAAACCGGTAATGTGCTCATCCGTAAAGCTGCCACTCCAGGCTACGAGCATGCTGAAACCATCATCCTGCAGAGCCACATGGACATGGTTTGCGATAAACTGGTAGATGTTGATTTCGATTTCCACAAAGACGCCATCCAGACTTACGTAGACGGAGAATGGCTTAAGGCAAAAGGCACTACATTGGGTGCTGACGACGGTATAGGCTGCGCCATCGAGCTGGCTATCCTGGCAAGCAACGATATTGAGCATGGTCCTATCGAGTGCGTCTTTACACGTGATGAAGAAACCGGACTGACCGGTGCTCACGGCATGAAGGCGGGCTTTATGACCGGAAAGATGCTCATCAACCTCGACTCAGAGGATGAGGGCGAAATCTTCGTATCCTGCGCCGGTGGTCAGACAACCCATGCCACTTTCCACTTCTCTCGCGAAGAGGCTCCTGCGGGTTATTTCTTCATGGAAGCTTCGCTGAAGGGTCTCAACGGTGGTCACTCGGGCGATGACATCAACAAGAAGCGCGCCAATGCCATCAAGATTCTTGCCCGCTTCCTCTTCCTCGAAAATGAGAAACTGGATGGAAGTCTGCGCCTCGTAAGCTTCAACAGCGGCAAAATGCACAATGCGATTCCTCGCGACGGAAAGATTGTTTTCGCCGTCAAGAATGCTGATAAGGAACAGGTTCGTGCCGACTGGAACATCTTTGCATCAGAAGTAGAAGATGAATTCCACGTAACCGAACAGGCTATGCAGTTCAATATGAGCAGCACCGATGCTGCACCTGTCATCGAGAAAGCTGTAGCTGACAAGTTCGTAATGGCTCTCCAGGCTGTAGACAACGGTCCGCTTACTACCTGTCAGGATGAGGCGATTGCCTGGATGGTAGAAACCTCAAGCAATGTGGCAAGCGTGATGACCGACGAAAACAGCATCAACATCGTAGCTTCTCAGCGAAGTAACGTGATGAGCAATCTGGAGAACATGACCAACACCGTAAAGGCAGCCTTCCTTCTGGCTGGCGCCGAGGTAACTGTAGGCGACAAGTATCCTGCTTGGAAGATGCGCGCCAACAGCGAGCTTACCGACCTGGCTGTGAAGGCTTACGAAAAGCTCTTCGGCAAAAAGCCATTGGTAAAGGGTATTCATGCCGGTTTGGAGTGTGGTCTTTTCTCAGAGCGTTATCCTGAGCTCGATATGGTAAGTTTCGGTCCTACCCTTCGCAATGTTCACACCCCAGACGAGGCTCTTCTCATTCCTACAGTAGAGATGGTTTGGGATCACTTGCTGGAGATTCTCCGCAGCGTGGCTAAATAAGCAAGCGTGCTAAATAAAACAACGAGCTTCATAAAAGCAGCGCGGCTTAATAAAAAAGAAGATGTCTATGATAAAGAAAATGATGTTTGTCATGGCTCTAGGACTTGTGCTGATGTTCACCTCGTGTGGCGATCAGCACAAGGCTCAATCTCTGGTCAAGGATTTTCTTGATGAAAACCTCGTTGATCAGGACTGCAGCTATGAGCGGTTCTCTCGCCTCACTCCTACCGCCATGATCAGTTTCGGCCAGATGAAGGTGATGCGACAAAATGTCAGCAAACTGCCTTACGTCAAGAAGAATATTGATTATAATGATGCAGCTTATCCCGACACCTTATTATATTTAAGGGCTACATACAAGCTGACCAACCATCAGGGCGATAAGCAGGAAGTAACCCAAACCTTTTATCTTGATAAAGGTTTGACAAGAGTAATCGGGTTTAAGGAAAACTAAAAAAATAGTTAAGAATTGCCTTTCAGCAAGGCAGTAAGAATAAACAGAAAGAGTTGACTAGCATTTTTAACTAGCCAACTCTTTTTTCATATAATCTCTTATTTCTTTTCTAGCCAGAGTCAGACGATTCTCAGCCGCTTTATATCCGAGGTTCAGACTTTGGGCAATCTCGCTCACCTGCATTCCTTCGAAGAGATTCAGGCGGTAAACCTTGCTTCTCTTCTCCGTGAGCCGGGCAATGCCACGCTCCAGAATCTCGTTGATCTGCTGGGCAGAGAAAACAGATTCGCCATCAACATCATATCTTCCCATCCAGTCGGTAGCTCCCAGGAAGTGTTCATACTCCTCAATCTTATGCTTGCGACGGTAATAATCGATAATCAGATTCTTGGTAATGGTGTATACAAAACAAGGTAAAGTAACAGGCGTAATCATCTTATCGCCTCGAAGTAATCGCACAAAAGTATTCTGCACGATGTCTTCAGCCTCGTCTGCCGGAAGCGAACGGGACATGACATACAACTTCAGCTCGTTGTAGTGTTCAGAGTAATAATCAGCAATAATGCTGTAATTTGAATTTGTTTGTTCCATGATGGCGATTTTTTTAATCATGTTTTTCGTTTATCGATATTGCAAAGGTAATAAAAAAAAAGAAAGCCACCAAAGGAAAGCGAAAAAAAATGTGCTAAATGTTCATTTTGAAACATTTAGCACATATGATGAAACAATTTGTAACATGAAATGTTACGCATCGCAAAGTTTTATTTCTCCATTCATACCTTTTTTCAGGTTGGATTACTTAATCATGTCAACGCTTCTCTTGAGGAATGCGTCGAGCGAAGCACCCTTCAACATACCGTTCTGAAGCAGGGCAAGGTCGATGAGCTGGTGAACAATGTTGTTGTTCTTAGCATAGCCCGAGATGATTTCGTTGCGCTTAGCCTTCTCATCGCTGATGGCCTTCTCTGTGTTGTGAACATCATCCTTCTCCTGCTGGGTAATCTCTTCAGGCTTCTTCTTGTTCTGCTCCTGATGGAGTACGGCAAGGCGAGCTTCCTGACCCTTGATTTCTGCAAGGATTGGCTTCAATGTTTCAGCAGTGTTGGCCTCAGCATCTTCCAATACCTTCTTTACCAGAGCATGGTCTGAGTTCAGTACGATGTTGTAGCTGTCTGGCATCTGACCGTAGAAGTTCATGCCTGCCTGGAACTGGCTCATCGCCTTCATACGGCGCATGTACTCGTTCTGAGTGATGAGCACTGGCTGGTTCTGTTCACCCAAAGCCTGAATCTCAACAAAGAATTCTGTCTTGTCAAGTTGAGGCATCTGAGAGCGGAATACTTCTGTCAAGTTGTCAGACTGCTCTTTGCTCAAATCGGTCTTCTTAGCATCTTCCTTCACGATGAGGCGGTCGATGATGTCGGCGTCAACACGTGTAAAGCGGCTCTTCTCCAACTTCTGCTCCAGCATGTTTACCATCGGCGTATCGAGCTGACCTTCCATCAGGAGTACAGAATAACCCTTCTGCTTGGCAGCCTCGATGTAAGAATACTGCTCTTCCTTATTGTTGGCGTAGAGATAAACCAGGTTGCCGTCCTTATCGGTCTGGTTGTCCTTAATCAGCGTCTTGTACTCCTCGAAAGTAAAGTACTTGCCCTCAACATCTTTCAGAAGTGCGAAGTCCTTTGCGCGCTCGTAGAAATCTTCCTGAGAGAGCATTCCGTAGTTGATGAAGATCTTGAGATCATCCCATTTCTCTTCAAACTCCTTGCGGTTCTCCTTGAAGATAGAGTTCAAACGATCGGCTACCTTCTTGGTGATGTAGGTAGAAATCTTCTTCACGTTGCTGTCGCTCTGAAGGTAACTGCGGCTAACGTTCAGCGGAATGTCCGGTGAATCGATTACACCATGAAGCAATGTGAGGAATTCTGGTACAATGCCCTCTACCTGGTCGGTTACGAACACCTGGTTGCAATAGAGCTGAATCTTGTTGCGCTGCATGTCGATGCTGCTCTTGATGCGTGGGAAGTAGAGAATACCCGTGAGATTGAATGGGAAGTCTACATTCAGATGAATCCAGAACAACGGGTCGTCCTGCATCGGATAAAGGGTGTGATAGAACTTCTTGTAGTCCTCATCCTTCAAGGTGCTAGGAGTCTTTGTCCAGAGAGGCTCCACATTATTAATAATGTTATCCTCATCAGTCTCCACATTCTTGCCGTCCTTCCACTCGGTCTTCTTGCCGAAGGCTACAGGCACTGCCATAAACTTGCAGTACTTGTTCAGAAGTTCTTCAATCTTGCTCTTCTGCAGGAATTCCTTGCAATCATCAGCAATATGGAGGATGATGTCTGAACCACGCTCAGCCTTGTCTGCATCTTCGATTTCGAAAGCAGGTGAACCATCGCAGCTCCACTTTACTGCCTTGCTTCCCTCTTTGTAGCTCTTAGTGATGATTTCTACCTTGCTGGCTACCATGAAAGAAGAATAGAAGCCGAGACCGAAGTGGCCGATGATGGCGTTGGCATTCTCCTTATACTTGTCGAGGAAGTCAGTTACGCCTGAGAATGCAATCTGGTTGATATATTTATCGATTTCCTCCTCAGTCATACCTATACCATGGTCGCTGATAGTCAAGGTTCCAGCCTTCTCATCGAGAGAGACACGAACGGTTGTGTCGCCAATCTCGCCCTTAAAATCGCCCTGAGCTGCAAGAGTCTTCAACTTCTGTGTAGCATCTACGGCGTTTGAAACCATCTCACGGAGGAAGATGTCGTGATCTGAATATAAGAATTTCTTGATGACAGGGAAAATGTTCTCTGTCGTTACACCAATATTACCTTTCTGTGCCATAATATAAAATGTTTTTATTCGTATTTACTTTATTATTGTTTGGCAAGGGGGCTAACAAATAGCGTGCCAAAATAAAAGCCCTCTTACCAAACAGAATAAAATAGCTGAAAAACATTTTATGATTCAGCGAAGCATTTTATGATTAAATATCTCTTGGAAATCCCTTTGCCAAACCGCCTTCGCTTGTTTCCTTATAAAGCGAAGGTAGGTCATGACCCGTCTGTCGCATTACTTCAACTACACGGTCGAAAGATACGGTATGATGGCCATCTGAGAAGGAAGCGTAGAGGTCTGCATCCAAAGCTCGGGCGGCAGCAAAGGCATTTCGCTCGATGCAAGGAATCTGAACCAGTCCGCAAACCGGGTCGCAGGTCATTCCGAGATGATGCTCCAATCCCATTTCGGCAGCATATTCTACCTGAGCCGGACTGCCTCCGAAAAGCTGACAGGCTGCAGCCGAAGCCATGGCGCAGGCAACACCTACCTCGCCCTGGCAACCTACATCAGCACCACTGATAGAAGCATTATGCTTTACGATGTTGCCCACCAATCCGGCTGTAGCCAAGGCTCTCAAGATGCGCTGTTCACTCATATCATGAGAAGTAAACATGTGGTAGAGTACTGCTGGCAATACACCACAGGCGCCACAGGTAGGAGCTGTAACGATGGTGCCACCCGAAGCATTCTCTTCGCTCACAGCCAGCGCATAAGCATAAACCAAGCCGCGGCTCTGCAGGGAAGCACGGTAACCCTTCGCCTTTATATAATAGGTAGCAGCCTTACGCTGTAGCTTCAGCGGACCAGGCAAAACACCTTCATGGTCCAAACCATTCCTGATGCTCTGCTTCATCGTTTGCCAAACCATATCGAGATAATCCCAGATATCTTCCGATTCGCATTTCTCAACATACTCCCAGAATGAGCGTCCGTTATCATAGCACCATTGCTTGATGTCGGCGAGCTTGTTCAGATCATAAACATCCTTGGCGCCCAGCTCTTCGTTGCCGGCAGTACCATCTGATATGGCTCCACCACCAATACTGTAAACGGTCCATTCTTCAATAATATCGCCGTTCAGATCCTTGCCCACGAATTTCATTCCGTTGGGATGATAAGGCAGGAAAGTCTGTGGCTGCCAGATAATATTCACAGTTTTATGAGGTTTGAGCACTTCTTCTATTGCCACATCAGTCATGTGTCCCTTACCTGTAGCAGCCAGACTGCCATAGAGGGTTACTTCATAATAAGAAGCGTTAGGGCAACGCTCCAGAAAAAGTTTGGCAGCACGCTGAGGCCCCATCGTATGACTGCTCGATGGTCCCTTACCTATTCTATATAATTCCTTTAATGATTTCATACTTTTCTCTCGTATTTAATAATTTTACTTATCGATTTTTCCCTTTTAATGGGCTCAGTTACTTATTTCTTCAGTTTACCATCCGAAAGTTACTTCACCTGCTTGGCTTTCAGGATGATGACATCCGTGAGAGGTCTGTCGTTGTTCGCCTTATCGGTAGCCACATTCTGAATCTTATCAATCACATCCATGCCTTCAAGCACCTCTCCGAATACAGTGTAGCCGTTGTCAAGGTGAGGAACACCACCATGCTTGATGTAGCCCTTCTGCAACTGTTCTGAAGGAATGGCGTAATACTTGCCGTCCCGTTTCAGTTTTTCTACATAATATTCCATCTGCCGTGGAGAAAAATTTCTGCCCCAGGTGATGTAGAAATCAGTAGACGCCGAAGCTTTGGTCGGATTTTCATCATCTCCTTCGCGAGCAGCACAGAGCTGTCCGCGCTTATGATAATATTTAGGATAGATGATTTCTGCCGGAACCGTATAGTTTACATCAAACTTCTGCGGCTTTTCCATGTTCACCTTTCTGCATGAATAATCGCCACCCTGAATCATGAAATTCTTGATGACACGCTGAAAGATGCAACCGTCATAATAGCCCGAATTGACAAGTTTCAGGAAATTATCCCGATGCTTGGGAGTATCGTTGTAGAGAGCCACGAGAATGTTGCCCATCGTAGTTTCCAGCAACACCTGAGGGCAGGTTGGATCGTGCGGTGTTTCCCAGTCGAGCAGAGAATCGGGCTTAGACGCCACAACTTTTCCGGCTGGTTCTGATGTGTTCTGATTGCCTTCACTCTGAGCGAATGTCGTAACAGGCACCGTAAGAAGAGCGAGTGTCAATAATCTGATGATCTTCTTCATATTTTTGTATAATTTTACATCTATTTATGTTATCGGATGCAAAGATAATGATTTTATTCTAAAAAATTGATTTTTTATGCGGGAAAAGTTCCTTTGTTTCATACATTCTTCATATCTTTGCACCAGAAGACAGAAAATGCAATCAATTATGAAGAAAAAAATATATATTATCATCGCTTTTTGCACTTTCCTCACTACAGAAGCAAGTGCACAGCAACAGGTAAGCTTCGGACCATTGCACAGTCCGGACAGTCCGCGCGAAGAATGGTTGCTGCCTGGCGATACGGTTTACCAGGCAGGAAAACCTATGATTTATCAGGGAAAACCGGTGAAGAATGCATATATGACTCCTGCCCGACTATCTGATAAGAAAGAAACTCTCGGCAAAAACGGATTGCTGGGTGATGCTTCGCTAGACAGCACCTATTATAATAATCCCATCTCCAACCTTACCAACAGTTTGAGTTATCCGTTAGGCTATGGCTGGGGGCTGCACAAGGGATTGAATCTCTCGGTAGATCTTTCTGCCTTTGCCACATTCGGCAAGAATGTGCCTCACAGAGGTGGTTTCACTCAGACGATCGATGCAACCTACCTAACGCCACTCACCAAAGACAACAAACTCTGGTTGGCTCTGGGCACTTATATCAACAACGTAAACTATGGTGGAGACAGTTATCATGACGGTGGAGTCTACGGCATTCTGGGCTACCAGTTTAATGAGCATTGGGAGGCTTACGTTTACGGTCAGCTTAGTGTTGCCAACAATTACAATTCTCTCTACGGCCGTTATGGCGGTTATAGCTATGGTCCATACGGCTATTCGCCTTGGGGCTACGGAATGTATCCTTGGGGAATGGGCAGAGGAATCATGCCGGGTGGTTACGGAATTGGAGTACCTGGCGCCAACGTTTTAGGAGCCGGCGTAAGATACACTAATTCCAAAAAGACTTTCTCTATCGGCTTAAACGTAGAAGGAGTATGGTATGATAATAAGACGCCGTCCTATTTCAAGCAATACGACTATCCTGTGCCAAAGGCGCCTGAAAAGGATTAAGGAAAAGGATGGTTTTAACTTAAGAAAAAGATAAAGCATAAAAAGAAAGAGGTTCACTTTTCAATATAATCATATTGAAGTGAACCTCTAAGTTTATTCTGAAAAGAATCAGTTTACATAGAATTATCTCTCTCCATGAGATTATACCTATGAGTTTAGATTCTATTCAGCGAGAATCTGGACTATTCTTTCTGCTGAGCGGCCATCCCATCTGTCAGGAATGCCCGCTTTCTTCCATTCACCCTTCAGAAGTTTCTGCATAGATTGCTTCAGTAACTCCGGATCTTCAGCAACCAATTCGTTTGTACCCACCTTTACGGTTTCAATATGCTCAGTATAGCTGTTGAGCGTAATGCAAGGAACCCCATTGAAGGTAGCTTCTTCAGCCACATTACCGGAATCGGTAATCACACCTTTTGCGTGAGCTGTAAGATAAGCAAACGACAGATAATCGAGCGGCTGAACCACCTGGATTCCACTCTGATGATTACTCTCTTCCTGATAAGCCTTGAATGCGAGCACGAAGCCCAAGGCTTTGCCTCGAAGCGGAGCAATTACCTTCACTCCAGCCTGGCGCGCCTCTTCATCTATGACAGAAATGAGCGATTTCATCTCATCAATGTTATTGACGATGGCCTTGCGGTTCAAGGTCAGAACCATATATTCACCTTCTTTCAGATGAAACTCGTCCATGACTTCCGGACGCTGCATTTTAGACTGAAGGAAGCGGATGTTGTCGATAAGCACATTTCCTACCATATAAACCTTAGACAATTCTGCACCTTCCTTGTTGGCGATGCTGTTGTTTGAAATGCCAGCGGTAAAGAGAATATCTGACAAGCCATCAATCACCAGACGGTTGATTTCCTTTGGCATGGTAATGTCAAAACTACGGGTTCCGGCTGCAATATGAGCAAGCTGCACACCCTGCTTCTTGGTAACAATAGCCACAGCCATGGTTGAAGCCAGATCATCAACCACAATGACAACATCTGTAGCATTCTGCTGCAGATAGCGCTCAAACTGACCCATCACCTGTCCGGTAAGTTCGTTCATGTTTGGACAGTCTACGCCGAGATAAGCATCCGGTTTCTGAATGCCTAAGTCATCGAAAAGAGAAGATTCCAAAGTCGGATCATCCTCTTTTCCTGTGTAAACCAACTGATAGCTGATTTCGTTACCAGCTTCCTGAGCATTACGAATTGCTCTAATTACGGGCGCAACCTTGATAAAGTTAGGTCTTGCGCCTGCAACGATACAGATTTTCTTCATTTTTATCCTGTTTTATATTTTTACTTACTGAAGTTACAGTTTACTGATGTCAGAGTGCTTTATTTCTTGAGTCAAAAGGCATTATCCATTGACTCAGAGGTCTTTATCCCTTGAAAAGGTCTTTGATTCCTCCAATAGAACCCAAGAGATTGGTTGCCTCGTATGGCAGATAAACCACCTTATTATCCTTACCCTGTGCTACTTCCTGCATCATGCTGATGTATTTCTGGGCCAGGAGATAGTTGGCTGGATTCGTACTCTGTCCTACAGCTTCCGTAATCTTCTGAATGGCAATAGCCTCGGCCTCAGCCTTACGGATGCGGGCAGTAGCCTCACCTTCTGCATTCAGGATAGCCTGCTGTTTGGCAGCCTCAGCCTTGTTCACGATGGCAGCCTTCTCACCTTCTGAGAGCAGGCGCTGCTTTTCCTTCTCACCTTCAGAAGTCAGGATGGTAGCACGCTTGTTGCGTTCTGCTTGCATCTGCTTTTCCATGGCCTGGAGCACACTCTCAGGAGGTGTAATATCCTGCAACTCTACTCGGTTTACCTTGATTCCCCACTTATTGGTTGCATCATCCAAAACTGCACGGAGTTTGGTGTTAATCGTATCGCGGGAGGTAAGAGTCTGGTCAAGTTCCATCTCACCTATTATATTACGCAAGGTGGTTTGGGTCAGTTTCTCTATGGCATTTGGCAGATTGTTGATTTCATACACACTCTTGAATGGGTCCACAATCTGGAAATAGAGCAACGCATTTATCTGCATCTGGATATTATCCTTAGTGATTACGTTCTGACGGTCGAAATCGTAGACCTGTTCACGAAGGTCGATGCTGTTTGTATAAAGGTATCTTCCGTTTCTCATCGCCACAATATCCTTGGCATGGTCAATGAAAGGAATGATGACATTAATACCCGGCTTGAGCGTAGCAAAATATCGTCCGAGACGCTCTATGATTTTCGTCTCACTCTGAGGGATGATGACGATGGTTTTCTTAACCACTACGAGTGCAAGTACTACTAGAGCCACCAGCACATAAATTCCTATGTTCATGATGTTTATACGATTAAGTGAATAATGTTGAATCTAAATTTTTCCTATCTAAGCTTTTTCTACCTTGAGGATGATGGATTCGTGACCTAAGATTCGAACCTTATCGCCCACAGCAAGCGGTTCGGCAAGATGCGGAGCTTCCGCTTTCCAATCATCTCCATCCAGCTTCACTCTACCATATCCTCCGGCAGGAATCATCTCGGTTACTTCCCCAATCTGTCCTGCCAGCGCATCGGCGTTACTGCGGCGGTCTTCCCCACCCTTGTGTAGCGATTTCAGCAGATGCGGACGAACCAGCCAGATGCTAAGCATAGAGCAGATAGCCCAAACCACTACCTGCACCCAGAAAGGTGCTCCTACTAATGCCACAGGAATGCTGATGAGCGCACCAATGGCAAAACAAGTAACATAGAAATCGCCGGAAGACAACTCTAAGATGAGGCAGATGAACATCACCGACGTCCATACCAGCCAAAGGTTATGAGATAAATACTCCATACTTAACTATTTTAATTTGATTCTTCAGATTCGAGAGATTCGAAAGAGAAGATGAATTCATTTCTTCAGATTCGAGAGATTCGGAAAATTCCTTATTTTCTGCGGGTTGTAGTCTTCTTTTTTCTACTGGTCTTCTTGGTTGTAGAAGTCTTGCTCGTAGAACCTACCTTATAAGTTGTCTGAGGTTTATAATACTTCAGCGCAGTAGGCATTTCCTTCTGCAAGGCTGCAATACGCTTGGCGTCTGAAGGGTGATCACTGAAAATATCACTCTGATTGCTGCTAGAGCCCTGTGACATTCTCTTCCAGAAAGGAATGGCCTGCTGAGGATCGTAACCAGCCATGGCAGCGAAGATAAGCCCCATGTAATCTGCCTCGGTTTCATTATCACGGGAATACTTCAGATTGCGGAATGAGAAATACTGTCCGGCAACTGCACTTGCCACATTTCCTACACCATTACCTACTGTCTGGTTCAACACAGTTCCCAGGATACTTGTACCGGTTTGCTGATTCTGCTGTTTGGTGAGCTGCTCAGCACTATGTTTAGCCACAGCATGAGCTATTTCGTGACCCAAAACGATTGCCAAACCGGTTTCATTCTGAGTGTAAGGCAAAAGTCCTTCATAAACCACGATTTTACCGCCAGGCATACAGAATGCATTGGCAGACTTATCTTGTACCAGGTTGAATTCCCATGAATAATTCTTCACGTCGGCTTCAAATCCATTCTGCTTCAAATAGAGTTCAACAGCATTGGCAAGTCTTTTTCCTACCCGCTGAACCATAGCCGTATTGGCTGCATTGGTCGACTTCTTGGCAGAAGCCATGTACTTTGTGTATTCCTGATTAGACAGACTGAGTACCTGCTCATCGGATACAGAGATGCGATGAGTGCGACCGGTCAGAGGCACCGTCTGAGTAGTGCCGCAAGATGACAGCGCAAGAGCTGCCACAACCGTCAAAACTAAAACCTTAAACTTTTTCATCTTAACTTACTTATGTATATAAAATATGTTTATTCATTAAGTTTATGTGCTGTTTGAAACACATTTTCTCTGCAAATATACTATTTCTAGTTGAAACCACCAAAGAAAAATGAGAAAAACATGAAATATAACCTAAAAATAACACAAGATAACTGACAAAAAAGGGGTGTACGAAAAAAAGATGGCAAAAAAATAAGGTGTGGCACAATCTTTGCAGTTTCGCAAAACCGTCAGACTGCCAGATGACAGCTGCCCGAGAAAGCAGCATTATCAGCAGACTGGGTTTAAGAAGTATAACATTAAAATATTTTAATATGAATGCAAAGAAGGAAGTGCCTGTATTGCTCTTGACAGGCTACCTGGGTAGTGGAAAGACAACCCTTCTCAACAAGATTTTAGCTAACGAAAAAGGTATTAAGTTTGCCGTCATTGTCAACGATATTGGTGAAGTCAATATTGATGCAGCCCTGATAGAAAAAGGTGGCGTAGTAGGTCAGAAAGATGATTCGCTTGTTTCTCTCCAGAATGGTTGCATCTGCTGCACATTGAAGATGGACCTGGTAGAACAGCTCAAGGAAATCGTAGACATGAAGCGTTTCGATTACATTGTCATCGAGGCTTCCGGAATCTGCGAGCCTGCTCCTATTGCACAGACCATCTGCTCTATCCCATCCCTCGGTCCTCAGTACATCGAGAATGGCATTCTGCGCCTTGACAGCATCGTTACCGTAGTAGATGCTTTGCGCATGAAGGATGAATTCTCCAACGGCAGCGACCTGATGAAGAAGAATATGGATGAGGAAGATTTGGCTTCGCTCGTCATCCAGCAGATTGAGTTCTGCAACATCATTCTTCTGAACAAGGCTGCTGAGGTTGAGCCTAAGGAACTGGAGCACCTGAAGCAGATTATCCGTGCCATCCAGCCTAAGGCAGAAATCTTTGAATGCAACTATGGTGACGTTGACTTGAATCTGATCGTCAACACCAAGAAGTTTGATTGGGAAACCGTATCCACTTCAGCCGGTTGGATTCAGGAAATTGAATCAGAAAGAAACGAAGAGCATGAAGATGATGATGATGATGAACATGAACATCATCACCACGATCATGACGAGGAAGACGAACATGAGCATCATCACCATGACCACGATGACCATGACCACGATGAGCATGAACATCATCATCATCACCATCATCACGATCATGACCATGATCATGATCATGAAGGCGGAGAAGTTGAGGAATACGGAATCGGCACCTTCGTTTACTATCGTCGCAAGCCTTTCGACCTGGGTCTCTTCGATGATTTCGTAGCAAGAAAATGGCCTAGAGACGTGGTTCGCGCCAAGGGAATCTGCTATTTCGATGATGAGCGCGACATGTGCTACGTGTTCGAACAGGCTGGCAAGCAGAAGACTGTAAAGCAGGCTGGCCAATGGTTGGCTACCATGCCGAAAGACGAACTCGCCCAGGTCTTGATGAATAACCCACAGCTGCAGAAGGAATGGGATCAGGAATTGGGCGACCGCATGATAAAAATCGTATTCATCGGTCAGCATATCAAGGAACAGAAAGATGCTATCATTGCTGAGCTCGACAAATGTCTGGCATAAAACAGATTAAAGAAGTAGACAAGCAGAACAGAAGTCTATCTGCAGAACAAATATTGCAGAATCTATTCTGCCCAGTTCTTAGCAAAAAGCAAAGGAAAAATAGCTCAAAATGAGCAGGAAACAAGAAAAACGGAGGAAAACGAACAAAAAAGTGAAGTTTTTCCTCCGTTTTTTAGTTTAATTCGTTTTTTTTTGTTAATTTTGCACCCGAATAATAAAAGCGTAATTAAAATATGAAGACAAACTTCAGACCGGCGTATATAAAGGACTTTGCTGCTTGCTGGAAAGTCATCGACCAGGCTCGCCAAAGTATGATAGAATCGGGACGTCACCAATGGACTGAGGAATATCCATCAGAAAAAGACATCAGAAAAGACATAGAAAATGGCAACGCCTTCGTTCTGACAGTAAACGAAGAGGTGGTTGTCTATGGAGCAGTCATATTGAATGGTGAACCCAAATATAAGAAATTAGTAGGCAACTGGATTACTGATGGCGATTATTATGTAATACATCGCTTTGCCACGTTGCCTAGTTTCCAGCGTGAAGGTTTGGCGCGTATTTTCATCAGTAAGGTGAACAGCATGTGCGAGGTAGAAAAAATACCTAGCATCAAGGTTGACACCAACTTTGACAATACGCCGATGATTAACCTTCTGTCTTCGATGGGTTTCTGCATCTGCGGACGTGTAAACTATGGAGGAAACAGAGGTCAGCGTTTCGCCTTTGAAAAACTCTCCATAGCCATGGAACCTGCAGAATAATTTCTGGCCATCGAAAAACACAACATTTGATAAACATCCTCAAACATTCATTATGGAAGAGAAACTATTGCAGATGAAGAGCTTGGTTGAAAGACTCAACCAAGCTTCAGATAGTTATTATAACGGAAAAGGCGAACTCATGACCGACTATGAGTGGGACGCCCTTTTCGACCAGCTCAAGAGATTGGAAGAGGAAACAGGCGAAATTCTGCCTGACTCCCCTACTAATCGCGTGTCAGAAGATTCTATCGTAGGAAAGAAAGAGGAGCATGAATTTGCCGCTCTCTCTCTGGCAAAGACCAAACAGGTAAGTGATCTTGTAAAATGGGCTGAAGACCGCCCTATCTGGATTTCATGGAAACTGGACGGACTGACCCTCGTAGTAACCTATGACGGCGGAAAACTCGCCAAAATCGTTACCCGCGGTAACGGACACATCGGCACAAACATTACCCACTTGGCTCCAGCCATTTCAGGCATTCCTGCTACCATTTCAGAGAAAGGACATCTTGTAGTAAGAGGAGAAGCCGTGATTTCCTATGCTGATTTCGAACAGTTTATCATCGAAAGCGAAGGCGATTACGCCAATCCACGAAACCTCGCTTCAGGCTCACTCACGCTGAAGGATATTGAAGAGGTGAAGCAGCGCCACATCCAGTGGATTCCGTTCACCTTGGTTTATACTGAGCGGAATCTTACCTCATGGGGAGAACGCATGCAGATGCTGAAAGACCTGGGAATGAATCCTGTAGAACGTGAGCGTATTGACCACCCTACCACAGAAAACATCCAGCTGGAAATAGACAAGTTTACGGAGAAGGTGACAAGCAAGAAGAATCCTTTCCCGGTAGACGGACTGGTGATTTGCTACGATGATACGGCTTATGCAGCTACCGGTTCGGTTACAGGCCACCACGCTACGAGGGCAGGATTTGCCTTTAAATGGCAAGATGAACATGCTGACACCGTACTCGACCACATCGAATGGTCGTGCGCAGCCAGCACCATCACGCCTGTAGCTGTTTTCAAACCGGTAGAACTTGAAGGAACCACCGTGCAGCGTGCCTCGCTCTGCAATGTAAGCGAATGCGAGCGTCTGGGCATTGGCGACAAGGGAACCAGACTACAGGTCATCAAGGCCAATAAGATTATCCCAAAGGTAATCAATATTACAGAGGTTGTGGGGAGTTTTGTCATTCCCAACGAATGTCCGGTCTGCCATGCGCCAGCCGTAGTGCGCGAGAGCGAGAGCGGCACCAAGACTCTCCATTGCACCAATGCAGCCTGCCCAGCCAAACAACTTAAGAAATTTGCCCGCTTCGTCAGCAAGGAAGGAATCAATATTGACGGAATCTCAGAACAGACTGTCTGGAAATTCATCAATCATGGTTTTATCAGGGAATATGCTGATTTCTACAAACTGAAGAATTATGCGTTCGAGATTTCCTGTTTCGAAGGATTTGGCAAGAAGAGCGTAAGCAATCTTCTGGAGAGTGTAGAGAAGAGCCGCCATACTGACGGCCGTCATCTGCTCTACGCCTTGAATATTCCGCTCTGCGGCGGCGATGTGGCTAAAAAACTGCTCAGCCGTTACAAGGTAAAGGAACTGATAGAAACGGCGCGTCTGAGCATGTTCGATGATGAGTTTGCAAGCATTGATGGTATTGGACCTGAAAAGAGTGCCAAGTTTATCGCCTGGTTCAAGGATGATGTTCATTTCCAGCATGTGCAGCATCTGCTGTCCGAGCTGATTATCGAGGAGCAGGAGCCTGTAGAAACGGGAAATAAATGCCAGGGACTGACTTTCGTCGTAACCGGAGATGTGCATCATTACAAGAACCGCAACGAGCTGAAGGCTTATATTGAAAGCCAGGGCGGCAAGGTTACGGGAAGCGTGAGCAAGAGTACTAACTTCCTGATAAACAACGATGCAGCTTCGCAGAGTTCGAAGAACAAGAAAGCACATGAACTCAATATTCCAATCATTACTGAGGATGAGTTCATTGAAAAATTTCAGGAGTAAACAAGTTTATTAAGCGAAATAAAAAGCGAAAGCCAGATTCCTGATTACGGACTTGGCTTTCGCTTTTCTAGTTTTAAGAACCTGCAAATTCTCTGTTATTATTCTCCCAGGAACTGACCCATGAAGAGAATGGCGCCACTATTACGTTCAGTAATGAAATAAACGAATGGGCGGTTGGCATGAAATTCTACACGCTTCAACTCCTGAGGACCCAGTGAGGTCAGCATCACAGCCGCTGTTACGGCAGCAGCCTTGGTTCCACGCTCGCTTACCTCAATCTTTGCCTTCTGCAACATCTTCGATACGTAGAAGTTGCCATTGGCAAAACGGCTGAAATCTGCCGTGCCTGGCTGGAAGATGCTTGGAGCGCCCAATTTACTGATAATCTGGTTGAGCGACAAATCCATCTCTGTGGTAAACTTAGGGAATTTTAAATCTACCTGGCAACGGTCCATGTCATTACTCAACTTCTGAAGTTTATCAGCATCCATCTCCTTCATCACCTCGCTGATGCTCTTGCCAGCCTTAGGAAGAAGAACGGTCATCTGATAACTTCCATTTCCGTATGGCAGCTCTACAGCCTGCAACATATCATTTTCAGTATAGGCAAACTTCTTGTTCTGGTGCATCATGTTCACCTTCTTAATATCGCGGGTGTAACCGCTGAAGTTCTCGAGGCGGGTATTCTTCGCATCAAACTTCTCCTGCCAGATTCCATTAAAATAAATAGCATTCAGGAGGTAAGAAACGGCTGTAGGGTCTACCTGGTCGATGATGCTAGGAATCATTCCTTTAGTCTGCTTCTTGCACCAGTCATTAATGCGAGTGGCAGATTTAGAATTGGTAAAGTCCATGCTCTCAACACCAGCCTGATAAGAATCGGCTACGGTACGAGCGAAATCGCTGTTCAATGTGAAATTCTTGTTGATAGCGATAAAGTTGGCTATATTTACGGTTGTCTGCTTGTCGAGCTTGCCAGCCGAAAGCATCAGCGCCTTATAACAGTCGTTGAGTTCCTTTACGCTTACGCCCTCGCAACCGATTGCCTTCAGAATCTCCTGCTGAGTCTTGCCGTCGGCACCATTCGCAAGCATTCCCATCAGATAGGCGATGCTCATTGGCGAAACCACCTCAGAATCCATGCCGCTAATCTGCTGATAGAGTTTGAAAGCGAAATCATTATTCTTCTTCACGATGTTCTGCTGAGCCTCTGAAAGGACAAGATAACCCTCGTCCATTTCCTCATCTGCCGACGGACGGGCAGCCTCTGCCTCTGTTATCTTCTCAGCTTTTGTTGCGTTCTCATTCTGTGCATTCTTGCTTGAGCTGCAAGAAGTCATTGCCATTGCAGCTGAAGCTAAAATAGCTGCACTAAATACTTTCTTGTTCATATTTCTCTAATTTATTGGTTCATTTTAATGACTCAACGCTCCTGAACCCAAAGGGACAGTTCCTCTTTAAAAGGCAGTTTCCGAATCGGAATCTGAATCGTGAGTTCTGAAGATAAAATGAAAAATCGGCTAATCCTTGCACGGGGAAAGCCGATTTTACTATTTCTTAACAAAAACATCTATGTTCTTTACAAAAAAAATCAATGCAGCGGTGCCTCTTCCGAAGGTCTGCCAGGCTTTATTCTGAGATGATATCTGTTTCCATCATATTCCACGCGCATGATGTTCGTCCTGTTGGTCTTCATCTCATCGCTCGAATGAGCCACAAGATGTTCGTATAGATCTACTGCCACATGACCCATCGTTCTGCGCAGATTGATTTCGATGCAAGGAACCACGCCCAGTCCGGTTCTGTTTACGTCCTCACCTTCCTGATTCAGCACAGCCTCGCAGAATTCCTCCTTCTCCCCTTTCGTGCAGATCATCATGTCTACTCCAAACGGACCACTGTAAATATCCTTCAGCGCCGGCTCCATTACCTCGATGATGCGCTGTCTGATTCCGGCAAGCTGCGCCTCGCTAATGAGCGGTTTCATCATTTCCACCTTATCATCTTCAGAGCAGAGCACATTGCCCGAATAGGCATTCTTGATCGTATCGAATAGCGAAAGACCGCGATAGAGCACCTTGCCATCTTTCATTTCAAACTCCATGGCGAAATCTCTCACCTTATTATATAGGGGTTCTACGGTTACGCCGCCCTGATGATAAATCATGTTTGCCACCCATCTTTCGAAGGTAGGATAATCTCCGGCTGTTCTGAAGTCCTCAGCACTCACATATTTCACTCCCCTCCCACTACTGCTCCAGGGAGCCTTGACAACAGCTTTGCCGTGCTGGAGAATGAGTTCTTTGACGCGAGCCGTCTCAGTAACATATTCCACGCCACGCTGCAGATGAAGGGCAGCCCATTGCCTGCTGCTCACCTCGCGTACCTTATTTAATACAGCATCAGTCGGCAACATAATCTCCGGCATTCCCAAACGCTCCAACTCACCTTTCAGCGACAGGTTCCATCCCCAGGGATGAACACTGTCCAGAAATTCAGTCTTGAGCAGATGCTTCAGCTGAGGCTTGGTGATGAACTCAACCTTGCTGTTCAGCTCAGCCCCAAAATGGCGCACCCTGTTCTTCGCAAAATCAATATCATCCACAAGTACGAGGTCGCCCTCTTCCGCCCAAAGAGCCGGAATGAAAGCAAGATCACTTCTAAGTTGTCTACCCGCATGAGGCGCGGTGAACTGTTTCAGATTTGCAGCCAAAGCCAAATCATGTTCTGGATTGAAAATATGTAACTTCATGGTGCAAAGATATAAAGAAAAGTGCGAAAAAGGGCAGAAAATCCCCATTTTTACTTAGACAAGTGCTAAATAATGAAAAAAAAGTTACTTTTTGCTATCTAGAGTTTGCAAATTAGAAATATTTAATTACCTTTGCATCGTAAAAACAATTAGAAACGATATAAACTCATGGAAGAAGCATTCTTCAGAACACATACATACCTCGTAGAGCATACGGACGCACCAGTAAGACGCACTCTGATGGACGAAATCGACTGGAGCGACCGTTTGATTGGCATAAAGGGAACACGCGGTGTAGGAAAGTCTACATTCCTCCTTCAATATGCCAAGGAGCACTTTGGCCCTACTGACCGCAAGTGCCTGTATGTGAATATGAACAATTTCTATTTTCAAAGCAGAGGAATCGCAGATTTTGCAGGTGACTTTGTTCGTCACGGCGGCAGAACCCTTCTCATCGACCAGGTCTTCAAGCAGTCGGACTGGAGCAAGGAACTGCGCAAATGCTACGACCTCTATCCAGAGTTAAGAATCGTGTTCACAGGTTCCAGCGTGATGAGACTGAAGGAAGAGAATCCTGAGCTCAATGGAATCGTGAAAAGCTATAATTTGCGAGGCTTCTCTTTCAGAGAGTTTATCAACCTGCAGACTGGCAACAGTTTCAAGCCATATACACTCGATGAAATCTTGCGTAATCACGAGCACATCATCAAGCAGATACTGCCTAAGGTGAGCCCGATGAAGTACTTTCAGGACTACTTGCACCATGGATTCTATCCATTCTTCCTGGAGAACCGCAACTTCACAGAGAATCTACTAAAGACAATGAACATGACGACCGAGGTAGACATCCTCCTCATCAAGCAAATCGAACTGAAATATCTCACCAAGATCAAGCGGCTCTTCTATCAGCTAGCTGTAGAAGGTGCCAAGGCTCCCAACGTGAGCCAGCTTGCCGAAGAGATCAACACCAGCAGAGCTACGGTAATGAACTACATCAAGTATCTTGCTGATGCGCGACTCATCAACATGATTTACCCTACCGGGCAGGAGTTCCCAAAGAAACCATCCAAGGTGATGATGCACAACACCAACCTGATGTACGCCATCTATCCTATCAAGATAGACAAGCAGGAGGTGATGGAAACATTCTTCGTCAACTCGGTCTGGAAAGACCACAAGGTAAGCCAGACCGGCAAGGACCACTACTTCATTGTAGATGGTGAGAAGAAGTTCAGAATCTGCGATGCGCAATCTCCAAACAAGGTGCGCAACAATCCCGACATCATCTACGCCCGATACAATACCGAGGTAGGCAAGGACAACAGGATTCCGTTATGGCTTCTGGGTTTCCTATATTAGGGAATGTTGAATGTGGAGTGTTGAATGTTGAATTGCCTAACGGCATCAGCATGAAGACACATAAGGGCGCAAGCCTAACTCAACACTCAACATTCAACACTCAACATTAGAATAAGAACATTAGAATAAGAATGAATTAAATACAAAACATTTTTAATATTTTATCTAAAAGTAAAATGGCTAAAGAGAAAAAATTTATCACTTGTGATGGTAACACAGCTGCCGCACACGTAAGCTACATGTTTACTGAGGTTGCTGCTATCTACCCTATTACTCCATCATCACCAATGGCGGAGCATGTAGATGAATGGGCTGCCAAAGGTCGTAAGAACCTTTTCGGTCAGCGAGTTTCTATCCAGGAAATGGAATCAGAGGCTGGTGCTGCAGGTGCAGTTCACGGTTCTCTCCAGGCTGGTGCCTTGACTTCAACTTACACTGCTTCTCAGGGTTTGTTGCTGATGATTCCTAACATGTACAAGATTGCTGGTGAGTTGCTCCCTTGCGTGTTCAACGTATCAGCTCGTACATTGGCTTCTCACTCACTTTGTATCTTCGGTGACCACCAGGACGTAATGGCTTGCCGCCAGACAGGTTTCGCTATGTTCTGCTCAGGTTCTGTTCAGGAGGTTATGGACCTCTCTGCAGTTCCTCACTTGGCTACATTGGAGACAAAGGTTCCTTTCATTAACTTCTTCGACGGTTTCCGTACTTCTCACGAGTACCACAAGATCGAGGAGATGGATATGGAAGACATCCGTCCATTGGTTAAGGAAGAGTTCATCGAGGACTTCCGTAACCGTGCTTTGACTCCTGAGCGTCCTGTTACTCGCGGTACTGCTGAGAACCCAGAGACATTCTTCACTCACCGTGAGGCTTGCAACACTTACTACGATGCAATCCCTGAGGTAGTAGAGAAGTACTGCCAGGAGATGACTAAGATCACTGGCCGTGAGTATCACCTCTTCAACTACTATGGTGCTGAGGATGCTGAGAACATCATCATCCTGATGGGTTCTGCTACAGAGCCAGCTCGCGAGGCTATCGACTACTTGAACAAGCAGGGCAAGAAGGTTGGTATGGTTGCAGTTCACCTGTTCCGTCCATTCTCTGTTGACTTCCTGAAGAAGACTATCCCAGCTACAGTTAAGCGTATCGCTGTTCTCGACCGTACTAAGGAGCCAGGTGCAGAGGGTGAGCCATTGTACCTCGACGTTAAGTCAGCTCTCTACGATGACGAGCGCAAGCCATTGATCGTTGGCGGTCGCTACGGTCTCGGTTCTTCTGATACAACTCCAGCTAAGATTGTTGCTGTATTCAAGAACCTCGAGTTGCCACAGCCTAAGAACCACTTCACTGTAGGTATCGTTGATGACGTTACATTCACTTCTCTCCCAGAAGAGGAGGAAATCCCAATGGGTGGCGACGACTTGTTCGAGGCTAAGTTCTATGGTTTGGGTGCTGACGGTACTGTTGGTGCTAACAAGAACTCAGTTCAGATTATCGGTAACAATACTAACAAGTATTGCCAGGCATACTTCTCTTACGACTCTAAGAAGTCTGGTGGTTTCACCTGCTCTCACTTGCGTTTCGGCGACAGCCCTATCCACAGTGCTTACCAGGTAAATACTCCTAACTTCGTAGCTTGCCACGTACAGGCTTACCTCCACATGTACGATGTAACACGTGGTTTGCGTAAGAACGGTTTCTTCCTGTTGAACACTATCTTCGACGGTGAGGAGTTGGTTAACTTTATCCCTAACAAGGTAAAGCGTTACTTCGCTCAGAACAACATCACAGTTTACTATATCAACGCAACTAAGATTGCTCAGGAGATTGGTCTCGGTAACCGTACCAACACCATCCTCCAGTCTGCATTCTTCCGTATCACAAAGGTTATTCCTTTGGATCTCGCTGTAGAGCAGATGAAGGCATTCATCGTTAAGTCTTACTCTAAGAAGGGTCAGGACGTTGTAGACAAGAACTTCGGCGCTGTTGACCGTGGTGGTGAGTACAAGCAGTTGACAGTAGATCCAGCTTGGGCAAACCTCGCTGACGATGAGGCTAAGGAGGATAACGCTCCAGCATTCGTTAAGGAGCTCGTTCGTCCTATCAACGGTCAGGCAGGTGACCTCTTGAAGGTTTCTGACTTCGTTAAGCACAACACAGTTGACGGTACATGGCAGAACGGTACTGCAGCATTCGAGAAGCGTGGTGTTGAGGCATTCGTACCAGTATGGAACGTAGAGAACTGTATCCAGTGTAACAAGTGTTCATTCGTTTGTCCTCACGCAGCTATCCGTCCATTCGTATTGACCGATGAGGAGCTCGCAGGCATCGAGGGTCTCCAGACTCAGGATGTTAAGGCACCTAAGGCTTTGGCTGGAATGCACTTCCGCATCGAGACTTCAGTACTCGACTGTCTTGGTTGTGGTAACTGTGCTGACGTCTGCCCAGGTAAGAAGGGTGAGAAGGCGTTGACAATGGTTCCATTCAACGTAGACGCAGAGGATATGGTCAAGGAAGCAGCTAACTGGGAGTACCTCGTACACAAGGTAGCTTCTAAGCAGGATCTCGTTGACATCAAGCAGAGCCCTAAGAACTCTCAGTTCGCTCAGCCATTGTTCGAGTTCTCTGGTGCTTGCTCTGGTTGTGGTGAGACTCCATACGTTAAGTTGATTTCTCAGCTCTTCGGTGATCGTCAGATGATTGCTAACGCTACTGGTTGTTCTTCTATCTACTCAGCTTCTATCCCATCTACTCCATATACAAAGAACGCTAAGGGTCAGGGTCCTGCATTCGACAACTCATTGTTCGAGGACTTCTGCGAGTTCGGTCTCGGTATGGTAATGGGTAACAAGAAGATGAAGGAGCGCATCGCTCACTTGCTCGAAGAGGCTAAGGCTAGCGAGAAGGTTTCTGCTGAGTTCGTAGCTGCTGCTGACAAGTGGATGGCTAACATGAACGATTCTGAGGGTTCTAAGGAGGCTGCTGCAGAGTTGAAGCCTCTCATCGCTGCCTGCGCTGAGAAGGGTTGCCCTATCTGCAAGGAGCTCAAGACTTTGGATCACTACCTCGTTAAGCGTTCACAGTGGATCATCGGTGGTGACGGTGCTTCTTATGATATCGGCTACGGTGGTCTCGACCACGTATTGGCTTCTGGTGAGGATGTTAACATCCTGGTACTCGATACTGAGGTTTACTCTAACACTGGTGGTCAGTCTTCTAAGTCTACTCCACTCGGTGCTATCGCACAGTTCGCTGCTCAGGGTAAGCGTATCCGTAAGAAGGATCTCGGTTTGATGCAGACTACATACGGTTACATCTACGTAGCTCAGGTAGCTATGGGTGCTGACAATGCTCAGACATTGAAGGCTATCCGCGAGGCTGAGGCTTATCCAGGTCCATCACTCATCATCGCTTACGCACCATGTATCAACCACGGTTTGAAGCGTAAGGGCGGTATGGGTCGTTCACAGCACGAGGAAGAGTTGGCTGTTGAGTGCGGTTACTGGCACTTGTGGCGTTACAACCCACTGTTGGCTGATGAGGGTAAGAACCCATTCACACTCGACTCAAAGGCTCCTAACTGGGAGAACTTCCGCGACTTCTTGCTCGGTGAGGTTCGTTACCTCTCTGTACAGAAGGCATTCCCTAAGGAGGCTGATGAGCTCTTCTCTCAGGCAGAGAAGATGGCTAAGCTCCGTTACCAGACTTACGTTCGTAAGAGCCAGGAGGACTGGAGCGAGCAGATCTAATCTAGCGATATTTCAATAGGTTAAATATATCATCTCCGAAGACCTTGGTTGCGTTCTGCAATCAAGGTCTTTTTTGTTTAAAAATGCTCCATATTCATGTAAAAATTGGAAATAAGTGATGAAACATAGGGAAAAATCGTGATTTTAAGATTGAGTTCTTTAGGGGCAATTCTAATTGTTTTGTAAAGAAAACAGAACATTCACATGTGGTATAAGACGGGCTGAAAGCCCAAAAGCTCTTAGCCCAGGGCGTATTGGATAATTTCAACCGTACAGATCGAACTATTATGGATTTTTAATCCGCTAAAAAAACGGCGCAAAAAACGCAATCAGTCTGAGTAATGTAAATTATCCTTACCTACCCAAAACAGAAACCCTAAGAGGCAAAAATCAGTGCTTTTTAGTGATTTTTCGAATGAAAAACGCAAAATAAGAGGGTTAGAAAGGTGTTTTACCTCCTCTACAAAGGGTGAATAATGCCCATCCTCGGACTTCAAAACCCTATCGATTTTAGATATTTTTGACCGAAACAAAAGCGAAACAAAAGGTAAATAGAGGACATTAGAGTACGAATAAGGCATAATCATATAGTGACAGATATAGATTAGGTTACACCAATGCTATTGAAGTAATTCTATATATAAATTCCGTATGGTGCTAACAATTAACACTTTAGCATATCTCACCTTTCATCATTTCACATGTTCTCAAATATTATAATCCGGTCATTTCCGGTCATGGTCATTTTCGGTCATTTTTATTTCGGGGGAGAAAATGGTCACCTATAGTATAATATAAATAATTATTTATATTTACTATAGCTCAAAATGACCAAACTCTTTTTGGAAAATGACCGAAAATGACCATGACCGAAAATGACCGCTTGCCACTCTGGTTCTCAATGCCCCCATTCACCCCCATTTACGTTAACCAGTAATAGAGTTCAGCTAGAAAGCCAATAGAAATCAGTATCAATCAAACACTTACACTACTTCTCCGAAAGAAAGTCAGGGTAAAAGCTTGCATTCTGCCCAAAAATGTTGTATCTTTGCACCGGCAATCGAAAGAACAGCCTTTTGCACCTTGCTCAGGTCTTCTCTTAAGACCAACACGGGTCATAAGTGATGGCAAGCGCTGGTCATCAATGAAGACCCCGAAAACGGCAGGAACGGGGCATTCTGGGGAGTTGCTTAAAGAAACAAAAATTTGAACAAGAAGAAAATAATATGATTACAGTTGATGGATTGACCGTAGAATTTGGCGGCACCACCCTATTCAAAGACATTTCCTTCCAGATCAACGAGAAGGACCGTATAGCCCTGATGGGAAAGAATGGCGCAGGAAAGAGCACATTGCTCAAGATTATCGCCGGTGTGAGAAATGCTACTCGTGGCACCGTTTCCGCTCCCAAGGATTGCGTCATCGCCTATCTGCCTCAGCATCTGATGACCGAAGACGGCAGAACCGTATTCGAGGAAACCTGTCAGGCGTTTGCCCATCTGCACGAAATGCAGGCTGAGATTGACCGCATCAACAACGAGCTCACCACCCGTACCGATTACGACAGCGATGATTACATGCAGCTCATTGAGAAAGTATCCTCTCTCTCAGAGAAATTCTACGCTATCGACATGACTCATTTCGAGGAAGATGTAGAGAAGACGCTGCTCGGTCTCGGTTTCGAGCGCTCTGATTTCAACCGCCCTACAAGCGAGTTTTCGGGAGGATGGAGAATGAGGATTGAGCTGGCAAAACTGCTCTTGAAATCGCCAGACGTACTGCTGCTCGATGAGCCAACCAATCATCTCGACATTGAATCTATCGGCTGGCTCGAAGACTTCATCATCAACAGTTCGAAAGCAGTAGTTGTCATCAGCCACGACCGAAAATTCGTTGACGACATTACAACAAGAACCATCGAAGTAACCATGGGCCGCATCTACGACTACAAAGCCACTTACAGCCAATATCTGGAACTGCGCAAGGAACGCCGCGAACAGCAGATGAAGAAATATGAGGAACAGCAGAAGATGATTGCTGAAACCAAGGACTTTATAGAACGCTTCAAAGGCACTTATTCTAAAACCTTCCAGGTGCAGAGCCGCGTGAAGATGCTAGAGAAACTGGAACTTATCGAAGTGGATGAAGAAGATACAAGCCGCCTTCGACTCAAGTTCCCGCCGAGCCCACGAAGCGGTGCTTATCCGGTTCAGATGAGCGACGTGGCGATGTCGTTTGATGACAAGAAGATTTTCAGCGGCGTGAATCTTACCGTAGAAAGAGGCGACAAGATTGCCTTCGTGGGAAGAAACGGAGAGGGTAAGTCAACTCTTGTGAAATGTATCATGGGGCAGCTTCAGAACGAAGGAAAGTTGGAATTGGGACATAATGTGCAGATAGGTTATTTCGCCCAGAACCAGGCTTCTCTGCTCGATGGCGAACTTACCGTATTCCAGACCATTGATGATGTTGCCAAAGGTGAAATCCGCAACAAGATACGCGATTTGCTGGGAGCATTCATGTTTGGCGGAGAGGACTCTACCAAGAAGGTGAAAGTATTGTCGGGAGGTGAGCGCACCCGCCTTGCCATTCTCAAGCTGCTGCTGGAGCCGGTGAATCTGCTGATTCTCGATGAGCCTACCAACCACCTCGACCTGAAGACCAAGGATGTGCTGAAACAGGCCTTGCTCGATTTCGACGGAACGCTCATCGTGGTTAGTCACGACCGTGATTTCCTCGATGGTCTTGTCAGCAAGGTTTATGAGTTCGGTCATGGTCGCGTCCGCGAACATCTCTGCGGCATTTACGAATTCCTGGAATCGAAGAAGATGGAAAATCTTCAGGAACTGGAGAAGAAGCAATAACCCCTATTCTATTGTTTTCTTATCAAAAAATATTTCAAGCATAAAACAAAAAGTCCTGATGTTTCAAACAAACAAAACATCAGGACTTTATTTTTTCTATCTATTCGGAAAAAACATTCCCGAAAAATTCTATTCGGAAAAATTTCCTTCCGGAATTACCAAAGCTCCAGGCGCTGGTTCTTAGGAATGAACAGCTTATCGCCCTCCTTTACACCAAATGCCTCATACCATGCATCGATGTGAGGAAGCGCACCATCAACACGCCACTTGCCGAGAGAATGAGGATCATTCTTTACGCGGTTGCGGATTTCCTTATCAGTAATGTTCTGTCCCCAAACACCTGCATAGGCGAGGAAGAAACGCTGGTCAGGAGTGAAACCATCCTTGTTCTTCAATGGCTTCTTAGCTGTAGCATTCTTGAAGGCATTGTATGAAACCATCAAACCACCGTGGTCGGCAAGATTCTCGCCGAGGGTGAAACGGCCGTTGGCATTCAGATCAGGCAACACCTTGATGTTGCTGAAGAAATCAGCATACATATCAGCACGCTTATTGAAACCTTCTGCATCAGCAGGAGTCCACCAGTCCTTCAGATTACCGCTAGCATCATACTGACGACCCTGATCATCGAATCCGTGAGTCATCTCATGGCCGATTACTACGCCGATAGCACCATAGTTGAATGCTGCATCTGCCTTAGGATCGAAGAAAGGATACTGGAGAATACCAGCTGGGAAGCAGATCTCGTTGGTAGTAGGATTATAGTAAGCGTTCACGGTCTGAGGAGTCATGTACCACTCATCCTTATCTACTGGCTTTCCTGCCTTCTTTGCAATCTCCTTATCGTTGGCAAACTTGCGGCAAGCCAACACGTTCTCATAATAGCTCTTAGATGGATCGATGCTGAGCTTGCTGAAATCAGTCCACTTGTTAGGATAACCAATCTTTACATAGAACTTGTCGAGCTTGTTGTGAGCAGCTTTCTTTGTAGCATCGCTCATCCAGGTCTGAGCATCTATACGCTGACCGAGGCTGATCTGAAGATTCTTCACGAGTGTCTCCATCATCTTCTTAGAGCTTTCTGGGAAATAGCGCTTGCAGTAGATGCGACCGAGCGCCTCGCCCAACTGAGCCTCTACCTGAGTAGTAGCGCGCTTCCAAAGAGGATAATCCTCCTTACGGCCACTCATAGTCTTGCCGAAGAATTCGAAACGGGCTTCGCGAATCTCATCGCTGAGGTAAGAAGCAGAACTACTGATGATGTCCCACTCCATCAAAGCCTTCAATGTGCCTGGACATTCTGCAGCTGCCACCTTGTCATAACCGGCGAAGAAAGCAGGCTGACCTACGATCATCTCCTTGAGATTTTCGCTCTTGATTCCCTCCGCGTTGGCAAGTGCCTCGAGAGGAATGTTAGGATAATTCTCCTTGAATTCTGCCAAGGTCATCTTGTTGTAGTTGGCCTGAGGATCACGAAGTTCGGTACGGCTCTTAGAGAAAGTAGCGAGCGTTGTTTCGTGAAGGAATACGGCAGAAGCCTTCTTGGCAGCTTCATCAGCAGAGAAACCATAGAGCTGGAACATCTTGTTGAGGTAAGTCTTATAAGCCTCACGGATAGCTACGGTTGCAGCATCGTTGTTGAGGTAATAATCCTTGGTACCGAGAGTAAGACCGCCCTGCATCAGGATGTAGATGTTCATGGCTACGTTCTTCTCATCGGCATCGAAACCTGAGACATAGCCCAAACCGAGACCCATCCATGCATACTTAACCTGAAGCTTCTGAAGCTCGTCCTTGGTCTTGGCAGCTTCAATCTCATCCAACAGAGGCTTTACTGGAGCGATTCCAGCCTTGTTGCGGCTGTCAACATCCATAGAGAGTTTGTAGAAATCAGACAATTTCTGCTCAATGGTTCCAGCCTTGTAAGTCTTCTTCTGGAGTTCAGAAAGAATGGTGTTGATGCGCTTGTTGTTGTTCTCAGCCAGCCGGTCAAAACTGCCATAACGGCTGTAAGCGGCAGGAAGAGGATTGTTCTTCTGCCATCCGCCTGTAGCAAACTGATAGAAACTGTCTGCTGGCTTCACTGTCTGGTCGAGATTGCTCATGACAAGACCCGATTTATTCTGAGCATCAGCGCCTAATGGCAGAGCTGCGATCAGCATCATCGGTAAGATCATTTTCATTTTCATTTTCTTCTCTTTTATATATTAATGTTATTATTATTTCGAAACTTCTTCCAGTTCTTCCGAAAGGAGCATCCAGCGCTCGTTCTCCTCATCGAGACTCTTCATGAGTTCGGTGTATTCGGTCACGAGTTCCATGTTGGTTGCATTTTCCGGTTTCATCAGGAGCTCATCAATCTCCTTCTTTCTCGCTTCCAGCTTCTCTATCTTCGTCTCACATTCCTTCACGGCTTTCTCAGCCTTACGGATCTTCTTCTGCTGTTCCTTATGTTCAGCGTAGCTCTGCTTGCCGGATGTGGCAGAGGCAAGGCTGTCGGCTGTAGAACCTGATGCAACAGAAGAGCCGGAAGTATTGGCAGAAGGCGAACCGGCAGAAGCCATGCTCTGGTTGGCAAGAGCCTGATTGATGTTCTCGGCATTATGGGCACGGAGATAATCGTAAATACCACCGAGATGCTCACGAACCTTGCCGCCGCCAAACTCATAGACCTTATCTACCAGACCATCGAGGAATTCACGGTCGTGGCTCACGATGATGGCTGTTCCATCGAAAGCCTTGATGGCTTCTTTCAGCACATCCTTCGACTGCATGTCGAGGTGATTGGTAGGCTCATCAAGAATGAGGAGATTCACCGGTTCGAGCAGGAGCTTGATCATAGCCAGTCGGCTGCGTTCGCCTCCACTCAGTACCTTGACAAACTTCTCAGAAGTCTCGCCGCCAAACATGAAGGCGCCCAGGAGATCGTTCACCTTCAGACGCATTTCGCCTGTTGCCACATTGTCGATAGTCTGGAAGATGGTAAGATTCTCATCCAGGAGCTGCGCCTGATTCTGGGCGAAATAACCAATCTGCACATTATGACCAATCTTGAGCGTTCCGGTGAAAGGAATCTCACCCATGATACATTTTACCAGGGTAGACTTACCCTCGCCGTTCTTACCCACGAAAGCCACCTTCTCGCCACGCTTGATGGTAAAGGTAACATGGTCGAAGACGGTATGGGCACCGTAATCCTTGCGCACCTCATCGCAGATGATAGGATAATCGCCACTTCTGAGACAAGGAGGGAATTTGAGGTGCATCTGCTTGTTGTCAACCTCATCCACCTCGATAGGCACGATTTTCTCGAGCTGCTTGATTCTGCTCTGCACCTGAACCGCCTTGGTAGGCTTGTAGCGGAATCGCTCGATGAAATCCTTGATGTCGGCAATTTCCTTCTGCTGGTTTTCGTAGGCACGGAGCTGCTGCTCGCGTCGTTCAGCACGCAACACCACATACTCATCGTATTTCACCTTATAATCTTCTACCCTTCCGCAAGTAATTTCGAGGGTACGGTTAGTTACATTGTTGATGAAAGCACGGTCGTGACTCACAAGAACCACAGCCTTAGCACTCTGCGCCAGGAACTGCTCCAACCACTGGATACTTTCAATATCAAGGTGGTTGGTAGGCTCATCGAGGAGCAGTACATCAGGCTTCTGCAACAGAATCTTGGCAAGTTCGATACGCATTCGCCAACCGCCGGAAAACTCCTTGGTTGGGCGCTCGAAATCATCGCGCGTAAAGCCAAGACCGCTCAAGGTGCGCTCTATCTCAGCCTCATAGTTTTCGCCACCCATCATCATGTAGCGTTCATGTTCCTGGGTAAACTTCTCTACGAGCTGAGCATAGCTTTCGCTCTCATAGTCGGTGCGGTCGGCCATTTCCTGCTGCATCTTGTCCAGACGCGCCTTCATCTCGGTATTATGGGCGAAAGCCTTGCGGGTTTCCTCTTTCACGGTCGTATCGTCCTGCAGTTTCATCACCTGTGGCAGATAGCCGATAGTGGTTTCGTTAGGAATAGCCACAATGCCGTCAGTAGGTTTCTGCAAACCGCAGAGAATCTTGAGCATCGTAGATTTTCCGGCACCATTCTTACCCACCAGGGCAATGCGGTCGCGGTCGTTGATGACGAAACTTACATCATGAAAGAGAGGCTTAACGCCAAACTCTACTTTCAGTCCTTCTACTGAAATCATCTATTTTAATTTATAATTTACAATTAATAATTTATAGTTTTCCTAACTTCTTTTACGGAATGAGCAGGGATGAATCTCCATAGCTCAGGAAACGGAAATCATGCGAAAGAGCATAATCGTAAACCTTCCTCCAGTCGCCCTTGAGGAAAGCACTCACCAGAAGCAGGAGCGTACTCTGAGGCTGATGGAAATTGGTGACCAACATCTTCACAATCTTATACTGATAGCCAGGAGCAATGATAATCTGCGTGCTGGAATGGAGAGCCTCCAAGCCGTTGCGGTCCAGATAATCGATGATTGCCTGAATAGCCTGCATCGGAGTAATTCCATCTACCAGATTGCCATCTTCAGAAAGCTCGTAAGGATCCCACTGTTTTACGTGCAGATCTTCTTCGTTTGCCTCAGGATGCTTCAGCAGATGAACGCCCATGTAATAGAGGCTCTCGATGGTACGGACGCTGGTGGTTCCTACGGCAATGACCCGACACTCGTGCTTGATGAGTTTTTCCAGACTGCGGCGATGAACAACAATGTATTCCGTATGCATCTGATGTCCTTCGATTTCAAGACTCTTCACCGGTTTGAATGTGCCGGCTCCTACATGCAGGGTTACTTCTTCGCGGTCGATTCCATGCGCATCAAGATCCTTGAGAACCGCATCGGTAAAATGAAGTCCGGCAGTTGGAGCAGCCACACTTCCCTTGATTTTAGAATAAACCGTCTGATAGGTGGTCTTGTCGCTCTCCTCTGTCTTGCGGTTGAGATATGGAGGAATAGGCAACTCGCCTACTGCTTCGAGAATCTCAGCGAAAGACACCTTGTCGTTGTCCCAATCAAAGTCAACCCAATAGTTGGTTCCTCCGCCTTTGGCAACCATTTCCTTCGCTTCAGAACCGAGAGCATCTCCGCGTCGCATGGTAGCGCTGAGCGTAAGCTTGTGGCCCTTGATTTCGAAATCACGCTTCAGGCTTCCCTCTTTCCATTTCTTCAGATTACCGATCATGCAGAGCCAGGAACAATGTCCGGTGGTCTGGAACATGAGTTCATAATCAGTAGGTTCTGCAGGCTCCATCAAGAAAACCTCAATAAGCGCACCTGTTTCCTTGCGGAAGTGCAGACGCGCTTGTATCACCTTGGTATTGTTGAATATCATCAAGGCTCCTTGAGGGAGATATGTGGGAAGATGATGGAAAACATCATCGCTTACTTCGCCGTGCTTATAGACCAGCAGTTTGCTGTGGTCGCGCTGGGCAATAGGGAATTTTGCGATGCGCTCATCCGGTAAATCATAGTTATAATCACTAATTTTAATGTGTTTTGTATCCATTATTTATTTTACTTTTGAACTTTTATTTCTGTACTAAAGATTTGCCATCTGACAGGTGGCATAAAACACAACCATGATAAGGGTAAATATCACTACGGTCATGATTTTATCTACATCATCATAGTCGTAACCCGTACTCGTATACTGGTTGGAAATATACTTAATCTTTGGGGAGATGCGGTAATACATCCTGATGTAGATAAGATAAACGACAACTCCCACCACAGCTCCGATAGCCAGACCGCAAAGAATGTCGACCGGATAATGAACACCCAGGTAAAGACGGGTCCAACAGTTCACGAGCGACCATAATAACAGGGTCCACGTAACCAGTTTGCTGCGGATAAGCAACGAGAAGAAGATGGCTAACGAAAGCGTATTGGCTGCATGAGCCGAACAGAAGCTGAAACTCTTGAGGCGCATATTGTCAACCACCTGAACCGTATACTTGAACATCGGGTCGCTGGAAGGTCTGCATCTTTCAGCCAGCGGTTTGATGATTCCATCCACCAGTCCATCAGCCAGAAAGATACAGAGCACCGCTCCTCCTACCACGAGTGCAATCTGGCCCATCATCTCGTTGTTTCTTATCACAACAACGAAGAGGACGATATAAAGCGGAATCCATGTCCAGCCCGACGTAAGCGCCATCGCCATCTGATCGAGCCAGACATTCTCGCTGCCGTTAAACACATGCAACAGCTGCATGTCAAAATCTTGTATCCTACTAAAATCCATTCTCTTTATTTTAATCAGATTTTTTAAAATCAGATTTCCTCAATTGCCTTGGTTTCAATCCAGCCTTCTCTACCGTCTCCTACCTTGATTTCACGCCAGCCTTTCATCGCCTTATCGGTAATGTCAACTCGGGTTCCTTCATGCAGCAGGAAGAGGTCAACGCTCGTCTTGGCGGGAGTCTTCTTCACATTGACAGAAGGAGCGATGATGATGGCTCCCGTACGGTTGATGAGCATCTGCCGCTGCTGGTAAGCAAAGAGATTGCTCAGCAGGAAGACTGCCACGAAGAAGATTCCACCGAAGAAACCAATCTTGCGCAAAACGATATGCGAACCGAAGAGATAAACCAATACCAGAACCAGTGCCATGATGATGGCTATGATGCCTGTCTTAGCCCAACAGTCAACACTCGTAAAGTTAACCAGCGCCTTCCACCAGGTTACGAAGAACATCTCGCTTTCCGGAGTAATCTTATCGATGGTCTTGCTACGTGCAAACTGCAGGTTGAAACTGATGTCTTCATCGCCTGGCGAGAGCAGATGGGCACGCTCATAATTGAGCACAGCCTTGGTAATATTGTCTGTACGGTAATAAGCATTGCCCAAGTTATAGTAAACTTCGGCAGAAACACCATAGTTGTTCAATATTTCCTCATAGTCGCGTATGGCCTGCTGATAGTTACCTTTCTGATATTCCGTATCAGCATTGTTCTTGGTTACAGCGCCTGCAGAAACCGAGCAGCCCAACATTACCATGATCATCAAGACGAAGGAATATCCGGTTGCACTCTTCTTGCGCTGCTTACGCGTTGCATTGATAGCATTTTCTATATCCATAATAGCAGTCATTGCTGATTCGAATGTACGGTTCATATTGCCGGCAGGGTCGCCCGGCGCATAGCGTTCAAACTCACATTCATCGAGCGCAGTTGTAAACTTCTCGATAGTTCTCTCCTCAACACAATGTTTTTCGAGCATAGCCTGAATGTTTTCACGTGAGAGCTTTTCGGCAGGCATGTTGAGCTTGTAGCTTACATAGCCCCACAAAGCACGGAGCACTTCATCGTAGAATTCTTCCTGCTTGCCACCGAGCATCAGCAGATGAGCCTTCTTCAGGCGCTTGGTTGCTATCTTGTTTGCCTTGTTGGAACGGACCTTTACAAGGTCGGCATTCTCGAGAGCACGGCGGCGGAAGACAATGAGCAGGGCAAAGAAGGCTGCCAATGGAACCAGCAGACTGGTCCAGTAGCCGAAGCTTCCGTAGAACATATCGTCAATATCATGGAGCTTAGACTTGCCCAGTTTCAGCGCATGAATGTCCTTATCCTTGTTGCTGAAATCTGAGGTTTCATTGTCTGATGTTCCATCGCCCTTCTCTACATTCAGCGTAAACGGCTGGGTCTTGATTGTCTTGTACTTGTTAGCCGAAGTATCATAATAGGTGAATTCTACCGCAGGAATGGTATAATTTCCCTGATTACGAGGCACAGCCAGGAAGTCATAAATCATATTGCCTTCTACGCCATTGGCTGTAAGGCGGGTCTTATCTGTCACCTTCGCATCGTACTTGTCAAAATCCTTAGGGAAGGTAATGACAGGCTGCTTGAGCAACTTCAGGTTTCCGATTCCTCCTACCACTACACGAATGGTGATTGGTTCGCCAGCCTTTACTTCCTTCTTGTCTATGGAAGCACTAATATTGAATTTACCTACACCGCCCGAGAAGTTGGCAGGGCGCTGAGGCAATGGATCAACCTGAATTTTCACACTAGGAGCTATAATATCTTTCTTTACTTCAACATAGCCAGAACCGCCATTGAAGAAAGCTTCCATCGGGTCAACGTTTCTGTTCTGCTGAACCACGATTCCCTTGAAGGTAATGGCTGGAATGGTGAGGCTTCCCGTCATCTGCGGATACATAACATACTGGCTCCATGTAACGCATCGGTAAGGTCGGCCGTTTACGGTTTCAGTATGGAAGGTCTTCTGCTGAGGCAGTGGAACTTCCTGGTTGTGGAATCCCTTCAGGTCAGGCATCTTGCCTTCCAGCTGGGTAAGGTCTACCTGCGTGTAAACCTTATAAGTAAGGAGCACCGGTTCCTGTTCGTGAACACGTCGCTTGTTGGCTGTAACCTTGATGAAGAGGTCACGGCCTGATATTCTTGATCCGGCAGTTCGCATGCGTGGTTCATTATAATCATTCTGTCCGTGCATGGAAGGTGCACCGTTGTTGCGTGCAGCATGGCCAGAAACCGTAATCTTAACCGGATGGGAAGAGAGTTTCTTACCATTTACGATGGCATGAGAGGCACCAATGCCAAAGGTTCCGTTCTTAGCTGCGTAGAGCGTATAGGTAATGGTTACCGACGATGAAGAGGAAGTATGGCCATTGATCATCTGATAACTGGACTGCGATGAGGTGTAAGGACCTGCGATTACCTCAAGTCCTTCTCCTACTCCGCCCAGGCGGAATTCCTCTACATCACGTGTATTGATGGTATAGGCCACACGGAAGTTTTCTCCCGCCGCCACGTGTGTTGGTGCCGACACACTGATATGCTGGGCTTTCAGCTGCAAACTGAAGCCCAGAAGCATTGCCCATATAATAATAAACCAACCTATATGTTTCATGTTCTAAATTTATTATACTCGTTGTATTATTTTACTTTTTACCAGTTTTTCTCATATTGCTTTCTGCGAGGCTGACTCATCGCTTTCTGCATCTTGCGCTTCGTATCCTTCTCCTGCTGGATGGCAGCGTTCAAGAGTTGTTCAGCATTATCTTTGCTCATCTTGTCCTGATTGTTCTGATTCTGCTGATTGTTCTTATTCTGGTTGTTCTTGTTTTTGTCGTTCTTGTTCTTGCCTTTATTCTGATCTTTGTTCTGATCCTTGTTCTGCTTGTCTTTGTTCTTGTCCTTGTTTTTATCCTTTTTGTTCTTATCGTTCTGCTTGTTCTGCTTCTGGTTTTTAAGCAGTTTCTTGCAGAGGGCAAGATTATATCGGGTTGCATTGTCCTGCGGATTGCAGCGCAGGGCGTTCTCATAACATCCTATGGCTTGCGCATATTGCTGATGCTGCTGCATGACCACACCCATGTTGTGGTAACTTTTGGCGCGTCGCATCTTGTTCGTTTCCAGTTTCGAAGCATTCTCAAACTGTATCATTGCCATCGAATCCTTCTGCTGCATCATCAGGGCGCAACCCAGATTATAGACAGCCTGCGCATTCTTCTGGTTCTTGGAGATAGCCTTGCGATATTGCGTTTCGGCTGCAGCCCACTTCTGTTTATGATAGGCGCGGTTTCCCTGGCGGATGAAGTTGCGGTCGTTCTGCGCTCCCACCTTCGCCAAGCCCAGCACCATCAGGGCAAAAACCAATATATATCTTAAATATCTCATTCCTATTATATAATAATGTATAAACGTTTATCAGAAAGGCTTCTTGATGTCTTTCTTAAAAAACTTGATGTTTCTGAGCAGAGGATTCTTTACCTCAAGCAGACAGATTTCGATGATAAGCAACAGGATGACAAGAATACCTACAGCCTGGAACTGTTCATCATAGGCGCTGTAAACCACACTCGTTACATCGCCTTTCTGCAATTTGGCAATATCATCATTCAATGCTCTTTCCGCATCGCTGGTGTTATCTACATGAATGTACTGACCCTTGCCTGCCTGGGCAAGTTCCTTGCACATCTGCTCATTCAGGGCGGTCATTACGGTGTTGCCCGCATTGTCCTTCAGATAAGAGCCGTCGCCCATAGGGATTGGCGCTCCCTTGGTGTTACCTATGCCCAGGATAAAGACATTGATTCCTTTCTTGTTGGCAGCAGCCGCTGCCTCCTGTGCACCAGGCTCATGGTTTTCGCCATCGGTAATAACGATGATGGCTCTGCCCACATTCTCCTGCTGAGTGAAACTCTTGGAAGCCAAATCGATGGCTGCTCCGATATTGGTTCCCTGGGTCTGGATAAGACCAGGGGTTATGTTCTGGAGAAACATCTTTGCCGAAACATAATCGGTGGTGATTGGCAACTGCACAAATGCATCGCCTGCAAAGACGATGAGTCCAATCTTGTCGTTGTTAAAGTTGTCGACCAGATTTTCGATAAGCATCTTACTCTTGTCCAAACGGGATGGAACCACGTCCTGACAGAGCATGGAATTTGAAATATCGAGGCAGATGATGGTTTCAATACCATGTCGCTTATCGTGAGAAATCTTGCTGCCCATCTGCGGGCGAGCTACCATCACGATGAGAAGCGCCAAGGCTGCAAGCATCAGCACAAACTTAACTGTAGGGCGATATTTGGAGATGTTGGGCATGAGCTGTTTCAGAAGTTCCGGATCGCCGAGCTTCTTCAGTTTAGCCTTTCTTCTTCTCCATCCTATCAGTCTGATCAGAATCAGTACTGGTATTATCCACAACAGCCAGAGAAATATAGGATCTTCAAATCTTAACATTTTCTATTCTAATTATATCTTCTATTCGATTATCCGATAATCAGTAAAATATCTCCGATAACTGGTAAAATATCTCCGAAAGATAGCAGAATATCTCCGAAAGATAGCGGAATTTCTCCGATAATCAGTAATGGCTCAGTATCCGGATTACGGAATTCTTCTGAACCAGGTGATGCGGAGCAGGATTTCTACCAGCAATACCAGGAGAGCTGCCAGGGCGAATGGCTGATAAGCTTCATATCGCTTAGCGAAATGCTTGACATTAAACTTGGTTTTCTCCAGTTTATCAATGTCCCTGTAAATCTTCTTCAGCTCATTATTGTTCGTAGCGCGATAGAAATTACCATCGGTTGTCTGCGCAATGTCGCTCAGCGTCTTCGTATCTATCTCTACCGGAATATTGACGTACTGTACTCCTCCTGCCACAGGCATTGGATAAGGAGCCACCTTGTTAGTTCCTACACCGATGGTGTAAACACGTATTCCGTAGCTTTTGGCAATCTCTGCTGCGGTCATAGGTGAGATTTCGCCCATGTTGTTACTGCCGTCGGTAAGAAGAATCACAACCTTCGATTTTGACTTAGAATCCTTCAGGCGGCTCACAGCATTGGCCAGTCCCATTCCCACTGCAGTTCCATCGTCAATCAGTCCCCGGGCGGCAATATCCGTACGGGTTGCCTGCAAGAGGCGCAACAGACTGGCATGATCGGTTGTCATCGGGCACTGGGTGAAAGCTTCACCGGCAAAGATAGTCAGACCGATGTTGTCGTTCGGTCTTCCCGAGATGAATTCTGTTGCCACATCCTTAGCCGCTTCCATACGGTTCGGTCTCAAATCTTCGGCAAGCATAGAGGTGGAAACGTCCATTGCCAACATTATGTCAATGCCTTCTACCGTCTTGTTGTCCCAAGCCGTATGCGTCTGCGGACGAGCCATCGCACAGACGATGAGCACGAAACAGATGCATCTCAGCACCATTGGCAGATGGATGAGACGCACACGCAGGCTCTTCGGAGCATATTGATACTTTTTCGTGTCGCTCATGCGCATGGTTGGCGCATTCTTCTTCCTGTAGAGGAAATACCATAATATATAAGGTATCAGCAACAGGAGCAACAGAAAATAGCCTTTACTTGCAAATTCCATTTCTATATTTTTCTATTTATAGCCAGACAAAGAGTTGCGGAATAAACCGCTTTGCCCGGCGAAACGTTTCATAAGAACACCCTGCTTTACATCAGCAGCATGGCTGACTGATAAATGATGTAACCCAACAGAGTCAGACCTACGATGACTCCTATCCAGAGGAGCGACTTGATGAGGCGGCGCTGAGATTGCGTCTTCTGCTCTTCATTGGTCAGCTGCGGAACCACCTTTTCTTCTGTAGGTTTCTCATCTGTCTTGGTCTGGTCGATGAAGTTGATGGCATTCACCAGGTTTGCGTCGTTCTCATTCACCAGGGTTTCATATTTGGCAAACTTCACGAGGTCGGCAGTCTGGAAGAGTTCCTTCAGTTCATCAATCATCTTCTGGTCGCCTGCTTCGCGCAAACGTTCGATGATTTCCATACTGGTCATTTCCATCGCATTGAATCCGAAACGGCTCACGATATATTCTCTCAGCGTATTGGTAAGCTGGGTGTAGTAAGCCTTCTGTGTTTCCTGATTCTCTACGTGCTGCTGCTTGATGACGTTGATTTGATTCAGCGCCTTTTCATGAGCCGGAACACGTTTTACGATGCGGATATGGGTGATGATTGGCTTGTTGTTCTTCAGTCTGTTGCGCAGATAAAGCCATGCGCCACAGAGGATTAACAGCAATAGGCTCAACCAGAACAGCGCACTCCATTCGCTCCAGGAGAAAGGATTATCCTGAACATCCTTAGGCGGATAGAACTGGTTGGGATGAACCGTATCTACGGGCACGGTGAGCACCTTCAGCGCAAGCTGGTTGCCATGACAGTTCTTGCCGTTTACCTTCACATTGAGCGCAGGAATCACGTACACCTTTTCGTCAAATGAAGTCAGCGTATAGTCGCGGCTCACCACCATGCGGTCGTCGCCTATGTGCGAAGTGTCGCCCTTACTCTGCTCTACCACTTCCACTCCAGGCGTAATTTGCTGCTGCGGCTTGAAAGATGGCAGTTGCACCTTATCGCCCTGCTTTACCGAAGCCTTCAGATGCAGCACGGTCTGCTGTCCTATCAGTATCTGCAGCGAGTCGATGCGTTGCTCTACCTGCTGGGCTTGAGCCAAGCCTGAGCACCCCAGGAGAGCGAGCGACAATATGATATTCTTTACTTTAAACATAGTTTCTTTACTTTGAGCTTTCGGTTTATCAGCCCCTCTGCTTGAAAAGCATCAGGAGCGCCTTCGAGAAGTCCTCGTTAGTGGCAATCGAAGTCCAGTCGACCTTGCTTTTGGCAAAGTCGGTTTTCAGATTCTCCTGCTGCATCAGCCATTGCTGGGTATGGGCCATTCGCAGTTTCTTCGAACTTGTATCAATATACATTTCGTGTCCGGTTTCTGCATCCATCACCTTGAGCAGTCCTACATCTGGCAGCACCTTGGCACGCGGGTCGTAAACCTGGATGGCTACTACATCATGTTTCTGGTTGGCAATCTGCAACTGATGCTGGAAATCCTTATGATCGTAGAAGTCGCTGATTACGAAAGCTGTGCAGTGGCGTTTCATCACGCGGGTGAAATATTCCAGGGCGCAACCGATGTCGGTACGCTGGCTCTGCGGCTGGAAGTTGAGCATTTCTCTGATGATATAGAGAATATGCTTTCTTCCTTTCTTAGGCGGAATGTACTTCTCGATACGGTCAGAGAAGAAGATGACACCTATCTTGTCATTGTTCTGAATGGCACTGAAGGCGAGTGTGGCAGCAATCTCAGTAGCCAGATCGCGCTTCATCTGCTTCATCGTACCGAAATCGAGCGACCCGCTGACGTCTACGAGCAGCATCACCGTCAGTTCCCTTTCCTCTTCAAACACCTTGACGTAAGGCTTATGAAAGCGGGCGGTCACGTTCCAGTCGATGTCTCTCACATCATCGCCATACTGATATTCGCGCACCTCGGCAAAGGCCATTCCCCTACCCTTGAAGGCAGAATGATACTGACCTGCGAAGATGTTCTGACTCAGTCCGCGAGTCTTGATTTCTATCTTCCGAACCTTTTTTAAGATATCTTGTGTATCCAACTTATTACTTTGAACTTTGAATTTTGAACATTGAACTTTATGATTAGTGAAGCAAGCGAATTTTTCACTCTTCGTTCTTCACTCTTCACTTACATTATCAAGGCACTTCCACCTTATTAATGATGCGGCTTACGATTTCCTCGCTTGTCACATTGCTTGCCTCAGCCTCGTAAGAAAGGCCGATACGATGACGCATTACGTCATGGGCTACAGCTCTTACATCTTCAGGAATCACATAGCCGCGATGCTTGATAAACGCATAGGCTCTGGCTGCCTTGGCAAGAGAGATGCTGGCACGAGGACTGCCGCCGAAGGTAATCATGTCTTTCAGCTCGCCCAGTCCGTAGCGCTCAGGATAACGTGAAGCAAAGACGATATCGGCAATATACTGCTCAATCTTCTCGTCGAGATAAACCTCGTTTACTATCTTGCGAGCCTTCAGAATCTCCTCGGCTGAAGTTACAGGAGTAACCTCAGGAAGTCCGCCCTGAATATTCTCGCGGATGATGAGCTTCTCCTCTTCCAGTGTAGGATAATCGATGATTACCTTCAGCAGGAAACGGTCTACCTGTGCTTCAGGCAACTGATAGGTTCCTTCCTGCTCGATAGGGTTCTGTGTAGCCATTACCAGGAACGGACTAGGCAGTTTGAAGGTTTCATCGCCAATGGTAACCTGGTGTTCCTGCATGGCTTCGAGCAGCGCACTCTGCACCTTGGCTGGGGCACGGTTAATCTCATCTGCCAAAACAAAATTGGCGAAGACAGGACCGCGCTTTACATGGAAAGCCTCATCTTTCTGTGAATAAATCTGAGTACCCACCACATCGGCAGGCAACAGATCAGGAGTAAACTGAATGCGGCTATAGTCGGAGCTGATAAGCTGTGACAATGTCTTGATTGCAAGTGTCTTCGCCAGTCCAGGTACACCCTCAAGCAGGATATGACCATCAGAGAGAAGACCGATAAGGAGGCAATCTACGAGGTGTTTCTGACCTACGATTACCTTATTCATGCCCATTACCAGATTGGTAACAAACTGACTTTGTTGTTCTATCCGGATATTCAATTCGCGGATATCAATAGCTTCTGCCATAATTCTATATTTTTACGTTTAATTTCTTAATTCAAACAATATATTTCCAAAACCAAACGCAAAAGTACTCAAATTAAGCCACAAAAGCGAAAAAACCTATCTAAATAATATTAAAAATGTTTCATAAAAGCTATTTTTAGGTTCTTTTAAAGAATAGCTTTTATGAAACAAACTAGATTTCAAATATTTTATCTGTTTTTATGCTTCATGTACCAAGGATGAACCAAGAAATTGTATACCAGCAACGATACGATTGTAAAAAGAAGCGCATAGTGCAACATCCCTGATTCAACCATATTATACACAGGATGATCTACGTCAAAATGCGCTCTCGCCGGAAGATTATGGAACATGAATCCGAGACCGAATCCCAAGCTCAATCCCAACTCCCAAGCCAGGAAGAACGAATTCACGCTCGTGCCGCGCTGGCAATGTTTGGCAAGCTTGATATAGAAGAGCAGAAAACGGCTTCCAATGATTCCCAAGCTGAAACCCAGCAAGGTTGGAACCACGATTTCTACAGCAAGCTCCTGAGTTCCGAACGAAATCAGCTGAGCTGCTCCCAGCAGTACCAGACCTACTATTATCTGACTCTTCAGATCTGCATCAGCAAAGACAAACTTTTCTGCCAGGAACGCCAAGACCAATCCTCCAAAAATCATCAGAAAAATGCCAGAGGAATGAGGCACAGAAAAGTATAATCCCGCAGAAAAAGTAATCAGGATGATATTGACAAACAGCGGAGTTCCCTGTGGCAGATAGAAGCGGTCGAGGCTGAAAGTCTTGATTCCTTCGGCAGGTGCCTTAAAAGGAAACTTGGCGCGAGAAACCAGCACGAAGGCTCCCAAAGCCAGCAACGAAGACGTAGGGAAAACATAGCTCATGCCGAAATAGTTGTAAACAAAACATGCCACCAAGGGTCCTACGGCTATCGAAAAGCGGGCAAACCAGGAGGTAATGTAATTAGCCTCGGTGCGCTGGAACGACTCGCAGGAATCAATAACCAGCGTACTGGCAAGCGACATCTGAGCCAGCCCCAGAAATGCTCCCAACAGGAAACGGACCGCCAGAAGAACCTCAAAAGAAAACCTGATGTTCCAGAACGTATCCAGATAGTAAAGAACCGAAAGGCAAACAACCACACCTAAAATGGAAAGCTGACAGACCATATTCCTGCGGTAGCGCTGCACCAGATAAGAGCAGAAGCCGCCAAACAGAAACAGTCCAAAGCCGTATGCAAGAAGCACACACCCTATCTGCCACATCTGATACTTCTCCTGAAGCAGGATATAAGGAATGGCAAAAATGAGCATGTACACACTCGACATCAGCAAGAGGTTGGCAAAGCATAATCGCCAGAAGTCCTTGTGCCACAGCTTGATATGTACTGGTGTATTTTGTGTATCCATTATTCTAAACTCTTTATGAATCTATCTTATTTATACTCTCTTACACTTCACGAAAAAGAGAGTTAATGTTAGTAACTCTCTTCAGCGCTAGGATAATCTACGGTCTTCACCGCATCAATATAAGCCTTCACACCCTTAGTCATTTCCTCGCCTACCTGAGCAAAGTGGCGCAGGAACTTAGGCTTGAAGCCCTGTGTCATTCCGAGTGCATCAGCATAAACCAGAACCTGTCCGTCGCAGCCGTTACCAGCACCGATTCCGATGGTTACAGCCTTTACCTTCTTGCTTACTTCAGCAGCGAGCTTAGCAGGAACCTTCTCCAGCACGATGGCAAAGCAGCCTGCTTCGTCCAGCGCAATGGCGTCGCTGATAAGTTTCTGTGCCTCAGCCTCTTCCTTGGCACGAATGCCATAACCGCCAAACTTATTCACGCTCTGCGGGGTAAGTCCGAGATGACCATGAACCGGGATTCCGGCATTAACCAGCGCCTTAACCGTGTCGCAGATTTCTACGCCGCCTTCCAGTTTCAGAGCGTCTACACCCGTCTCCTTCATCATGCGGCAAGCATTGCGCAGCGCCTCTTCCTTGCTGACCTGATAGCTGCCGAAAGGCATGTCGCAAACCACGAAAGCATGCTGGCAGGCGCGTGCCACGCTGCGGGCGTGATAAATCATCTGGTCTACGGTAATCGGCAATGTGTCTGCATTTCCTGCCATCACATTGCTGGCCGAATCACCTATTAATATAGAGTCAATTCCTGCAGCATCTATAATTCCGGCTGTTGTAAAGTCGTATGCTGTCAGCATGGTTACTTTCTCGCCAGCCTTCTTCATTTCTGCGAAGGTCTTGGTGGTAATTTTCTTCTTGTCAGTAGATAAATATCCCATTTTTTATTTTGTTTTATTTATTGTTCTGCGTTGAATCTATTTCGCATTCTCCACGATGCGCTGCAAGTCAGCAAAGCTGAAACCTCTGTAATCATCTATCACATAGTCGGATAGCGGCTGGATGGCTTCTCTGCTGTTCGTTGTGGCAAGACCTAGGGTGAAGGCTCCTGAAGCTCTCACCGCCTTCAGTCCGTTAAAGCTGTCTTCCAGCCCTACACAGTCCTCCGGTTCCACACCGAAATAGGCTGCACCTTTCAGATAGCAGTCTGGATGAGGCTTGCTCTCGGCGAAATCCTCGCTGGTCAGCACGCGGTCGAAATAAGCCTTGAATTCCGGGTGACGTTCATAAACATTCAGCATCTTCTGAATGTTGCTGCTCGTTACCACAGCGCATTTTACGCCATGCTGCTTCAAGTCGCTGATGAAGTCTTCGAACCCTGCAATATATTCATACTGCATGGTCTTTTCAAACTCATCCAGTCGGGCTGTAATCTTAGCCTGTTCCTCCTTTGCGCCTGTAAAACCTTCGATGTGGGCGAAGACGGCTTCATCGGTGAAATACTTGTCGTAAATCTGAACCAGAGTCTGTCCTTTGATGCGATATTCGAAATCGGGCATTTCCGGATGATACTCCCTGCCTATCATTCCCCAGAAGATGGAGTACTGTGATTCTGTATCGAAAACCACGCCATCCAGATCGAAGAGTGCTGCTTTTATCATATTTCCTTGTCTGTTTTTATCTATTTTTGCTTAAATTATATTGAAAACGGGTGCAAAGTTACGCAAAAAACTTAATATACGAGCATAATCTGACAGATTTTGATATTTTTATTACGTGTTTTCCGATTTTTTACACTACCTTTGCAGAAAAATCAGTAGAAATAAAGAAGAATACATATAATTATATGATAGAAATAATAGAGAAATACTTCCCGAACCTCACGGAAGAGCAGAAAAAGCAGTTCGAGGCACTCGATGCATTATACCGCGACTGGAACAGCAAAATCAATGTCATCAGCCGCAAGGACATCGATAATCTGTACGAGCACCACGTGCTCCATTCTCTGGCAATAGCCAAAGCCATCCATTTCCGTCCGGGCACGGAGATTCTCGATTTCGGCTGCGGCGGAGGTTTCCCGGGCATTCCGCTCGCTATCCTCTTCCCTGAATGCAAGTTCAAGCTGATAGATGGAACGGGCAAGAAAATAAGAGTCTGCAACGAGGTGGCTACGGCCATCAATCTGCAGAATCTCAAGGCAGAGCACCTGCGCGGAGAGGACGAAAAAGGCAAGTACGATTTCGTGGTAAGCCGTGCGGTAATGCAGCTTCCTGACCTGATGAAGATTATCAAGAAAAACTTTAAGCAGAAGGGGCAAAACGCTCTGCCTAACGGACTTCTGTGTCTGAAAGGCGGCAATCTGAAAGAAGAACTGAAGCAATACTTCAAGATTTCAGAAATCACTCCGCTCAGCACTTTCTTCGATGAAGAATGGTTCAGCCAGGACAAGCAACTGGTTTACGTTCCGGCTTAGAAGAGTGAAGAGTGAAAAGTAATCATAAAGTTCAAAGTAAGAAATGTTACATATAGAAAGATTTCAAGTAAACATGTTGCAGGAAAACTGCTACGTGGTGAGCGATGAGACCAAGGAATGCGTCATCATCGATTGCGGCGCCTTCTATCCGGAAGAGCGGACGGCTATTACACAATATATTAAGGAGAACCAGCTCAAGCCCGTTCACCTGCTCGTAACCCATGGCCATCTTGACCATAACTTCGGCAACAACACCATCTATCAGGAGTTCGGACTGAAACCTGAAGTATCGGCAGCAGATGAAAAACTGATGAAGGGACTCGCCAAGCAGGCAGAAACCTTCTATCAGATGCAACTCGATTACCAGTTTCCGCCGATTGGCAAATTCTTCGAAGATGAAGAGGTCATCAAGTTCGGCAACCACGAGTTCCAGGTCATCGCCACTCCGGGCCACAGCAGCGGTTCCGTCACCTTCTATTGCGAGGCAGAGCACGTAGCCTTCACCGGCGACACCCTCTTCCACAGCTCTATCGGCAGAACCGATTTCCCTGGAGGCAGCATGTTCCGCATCATCAACAGTCTGCGCCATCTCGGTCAGTTGCCTGATGAAACCCAGGTCCTCCCGGGTCATGGCGAATACACCAGCATAGGCGAAGAACTCGCTCACAATCCATATATGGACCGTTAAAACAGCATTTTTAAAAGTCAGGAGATTTATCAGCGATGATCAAGAAATCGAATACAGAGAAGATCATTCTCGGCATTGACCCCGGAACCAACGTGATGGGCTATGGCGTAATCCGCATCATCGGCAACAAGGCCGAACTGGTGGTGATGGGCGTCATCGACATGCGCAAAGAGAGCGATCCCTATCTCCGGCTGGGCAAGATCTTCGACCGCGTAACCGGCATCATCGACAGCTATCTGCCCGATGAGATGGCCATCGAAGCCCCCTTCTTCGGCAAGAACGTGCAGTCGATGCTCAAGCTAGGCAGAGCGCAGGGAGTAGCCATCGCAGCCGCCATTCATCACAGCGTTCCTATCCACGAATATGCGCCGCTCAAAATCAAGATGGCCATTACGGGACAGGGACAGGCTTCGAAGGAACAGGTGGCGGGAATGCTGCAGCGACTGCTCCATATTCAGCAAGACGAAATGCCGAAGTTCATGGACGCTACCGATGCGCTGGGGGCAGCCTACTGCCACTTTCTGCAGATGAACCGCCCGGAGACCGACGCCAAGCACTACAGCAGCTGGAAAGACTTTGCAACAAAGAATCAGAGTAGAATAAAAAAATAAGAGAGATGCAAAAGATTATTAGCATTAAAAATGGTGTTACCCGTATGCCTGAATGGCGTATGGCAGAACCCGTAAACTTCGAGGCGTGCGATGGTGAACACATCGCTATCGTAGGTCCGAACGGTGGAGGAAAATCAATGTTTGTCGACATCATCGTAGGTCGCCACCCACTCCTGATGCACGACCCTGATTACGATTTCTCACCTAGTCAGAAGACAATGGTGAGCGACAACATCAAGTATATTACCTTCCGCGACACCTACGGAGGCGATAACGACCGCACTTATTTCCTGCAGCAGCGCTGGAACCAGCTCGAGATAGACGAGAACACGCCTATCGTAAAGGACAAGCTGGAAGAAGCCTACCAGATGGCCGGCGAAGACACTCCGGAGCGCAGAGCCCTGCAGCAGCACATCTACGAACTCTTCCACATGCAGCACCTGATGGACAAATACACCATCCTGCTCTCAAGTGGCGAGCTCCGCAAGTTCAAACTTGCCTCTACCCTCTTCTCAGAGCCTCGCGTGCTCATCATGGACAATCCGTTTATCGGACTCGATGCTGAAACCCGCGACCAGCTGAAGGAACTGCTCAAGACCCTCTCTTCTGAGCGAGCCCTGCAGATTATCCTCGTATTGAGCAAGAGCGATGATATTCCTGATTTCATCACCCACGTGGTAGAAGTGAAGGATATGAAGGTTCTGCCTAAGGTAACCCTCGCAGAATATCTTGCCGGCAGAGAATCCGTGCCAGCCCATGTGCTGAGTCCGGAGTTGGAACAGGCCATCGTTGACCAGCCTTACAGCGACCGCGAATATCACACCCGGGAAGTGGTGAAGATGAACAAGGTGCGCATACAGTATGGCGAGCGAATCATCCTCAAGGACCTCGACTGGACCGTGATGAACGGCGAACGATGGGCTTTGAGCGGACAGAACGGAGCCGGAAAGAGTACACTCCTCAGTCTGGTCTGTGCCGACAATCCGCAGAGCTACGCCTGCGACATTACCCTCTTCGACAATCCTCGAGGCAGCGGCGAAAGCATCTGGGACATCAAGAAGCACATCGGCTACGTATCGCCTGAGCTTCACCGCTCTTACCAGCGCGACCTGCCAGCCATCCGCATCGTGGCAAGCGGACTGATGGATTCCGTAGGTCTCTATGTAAAACCAAAGGAAGAAGATATGGACAAGTGCCGCTTCTGGATGAAAGTATTTGGACTGGAAGGTCTTGAAGACCGTGGTTTCCTGAAGCTCTCCAGCGGCGAACAGCGCCTCGTTCTCCTGGCACGAGCCTTTGTCAAGGATCCGGAACTGCTGATTCTCGATGAACCGCTCCACGGACTCGACAACCGCAACCGCCGACTCGTAAAAGACGTCATCGAAGCCTTCTGTCGCCGTCAGAACAAAACCATGATCATGGTAACGCATTATAAGGAAGAATTGCCAGCGTGCATCGACCACAGCATCTTCCTCTTGCGCCACACCAACGATTAAAAAGAATTGATAATTAATAATTTCAGAAAGATGAGATACATAATATTATTATTTGCGCTCACCCTCAGCATGGCTAAGGCAAGCGCCCAGGATGTATTAAACGAGGTGCTCCGCACTTCTGATGCAATCATCAACGACACCACGAAGAGCATGGACGAGCGCCGTACAGCCCTCTTCAAGTTTGACGCAATGACCTACATGCGCAGCAAGATTCTGCCACCGTATGTAATGCTCGACAAGAATCTGAGCAAGGACACCTTGAACATCAAGGTTCGCTATCTCAACGAGCAGGCCTACGCCATGAGCGTTTATATTACGCTCTATCAGAGGCGACTGAAGGAGGCTTCTAGCAAGAACAAGCCGCTCGTAACCCAGTTTTTCAAGCAGGCAACCATCGACCACAAGGCATTTAAGGATGCAGATACAGAGTTTACCCTGGCTTATTACAACACCCCGGATGTTCCTACTCCTTTCTGCCTCGACTGCGATTGGGTTTCAACCTTGGCATTTATCCGCAGCATCGACTGGTCAAAGCTTTAAGAAAATTCAAATATTTTTAAGTTATAATCGGTCTTCAAAAAGACCAACTGTACAAACCTCTTCCTTAGCTGTTGATTTGCTGAGGGAGAGGTTTTCTTTTAAAAACACATGATTTACTGAAGTTTCGCATGTAGGCTCCACACGCCCTGCAAGGGCAAAAACTTTAGAATTCCAGGCAATTAGAAAAGCTTTCACACTATCATTCAAACAGTTACAAACGTATGCAAACACAGGTCGTTTTTTTTTTAAAAAGCGGATTCTAAACTTCATGCAAAAAGCTTAATGACCTTGACCTTAATGACCAAAAATGACATATTATCAACTCAATACCTATAAGCATCCTCCCAATACTCATTTTGCAAATGTAAAGTATTTATACCACAAACAAACATTCAAAAACTGGTGTTCCCCGGTCATTAAGGTCAAGGTCATTAAGGTCATTAAGGGTTTCGGGGGGAACGGAATATATATATAATATAATATTAAATAATTTTAATATTATATTATAAGAAAAGAGAGCGAGCGAAAAGTGCTTAATGACCTTAATGACCTTGACCTTAATGACCGCTTTTCACGTTTCTTCGGCTACCTTCAATGCGTATTTTCCTGTTTTGCAATGTTTCTGCAATAAAGTTCTGATAGAAAACGATAGAAAGTATTATCTATCAGCCACTTACGCAATTTTCAGCATAGAAAGTTAGGGTAATAGCTTGCATTCTGTCCGAAAATGTTGTATCTTTGCACCGGCAATCGAAAGAACAGCCTTTTGTGCCTTGCTCGGGTCTTCTCTTAAGACCAACGCGGGTCATAAATGATGGCAGGCGCCGGTCATCAATGAAGACCTCGAAAACGGCAGGAACGGGGCGTTCTGGGGAGTTGCAAAACAAAGGACTCTAAACATACTACAAACGACTATGATTAATTACAGCATCGTAATGCGTAGCGTGAACGCAAATCTTCTGGAAATCAACCAGGCGAAGAAGGAGGGTAAGACCAACGTTGACCTCAACGCCCCAACCACTCCGGATAATACGCCAGGCGGTTCTACCCCAGGTGGTTCAAGCACCGGTCAGACCGGCAGCGAAGGCCAAGGCTCTGAATCAACCGGCGGCACTACTGGCAAGGACGATACTGGCGACGGCCTTGAATAGCCCAAGGATAGACTGGCTAGGGTACTAGCCCCTAGCCCAGCCTATCCGCCCCCCAAAAAAATCAACATTCAACACTCAACATTCAACAAAATGAAAGCGAACACTTGGAAAACAATTCTGCAGATAGCCATCAGCATACTAACCGCTATCGCTACTACGCTCGGAGTAACGAGCTGCATGGGATAAAAAAACTGAGAAATCCGGTCATTAAGGTCACGGTCATTAAGGTCATTAAGGATTTCCAAAGAAAGTTAAAGGGAAACGAGTAAAAAATCATCATTTTTTTGCTCATTTTCCTTTTTTTTATTATCTTTGCCTTAAAAATTAATAATTGAACTTTCGTATGTGGTTCAAGTACGGGCTTCTGCCCTTTACCTTTCCCTTCGGCCGGTGACCGTTGGTTCAGGGCGTGTGGGCGAAAGTTCAGTAGATAACAAAATAAAGAACGAAGAATTTCATTGAAATAATCTGATGGAAACAGAAAGAATTTTACTTCGATATTGGCAGGAATCAGATGCAGAGGCGCTCTTCAAGTACGCCTCCGACCCTGACGTAGGACCACGTGCTGGATGGCCGGCGCATAAGTCTGTAGAAGAAAGTCGGGAGATAATCCGGACATTCTTCCATAATGACACGACATGGGCGATTGTATTGAAAGAGACTGGCGAGGCTATCGGCTGCATCGGCTACTACACCCATGAAACCAGCAACATCCCTATCGGAGAAAACGACTGTGAGGTGGGCTATTGGGTAGGAAAGCCATTTTGGAACCAAGGAATCTGCACCGAAGCCTTGAAGCTGATGCTTGACTACTGCATCAACGAGAAGCATTTCGAAAACATCTGGGCAGACCATTTCACAGGCAATCCTGCATCAGGAAGAGTCATGGAGAAATGCGGTTTCTCAGACACCGGAATGCTGAACAGATGTAGCCAGCTTGTGGGTGGCGACAAGGAAATGGTCAAGGTGTTCAAGTACAACGGATAAAGGAGAAATAGAATGATGAAACTCAATAACACCAAAAGTGAGTGGTTTATGTAAAAAGTTACGGAGAATATGAATTAGCTCCGTAACTTTTTACATTTTCGGCTGACTTTACCGCTTCAGCGCTATGTTATAATTATAATATTTGCTGTTGCCCGTAATATCCTCCAGCACCTGAATGAAAGGAGGAAACTTCACACTCTCGTTGGCAGAAATGCCGCGGGTTTCAAGAATCATCAGGTCGGAAACCGGCTCAAGAAACTCGTCGAGCTCGAAATACTGGCCCTTCCAGATAAAACTCTTGCGATGCTTATGAATGCGCTGGCGGTAAGGGTCAGCCTGCTGAAGCATACTCTCGTAAAGATTGGCATTAATCTGTCGCTCGGTCTCTATCTGCTCATTGTCTGAAATACGCTTCTTGGTGGTGTGAACATACACATACTTGCCTCCCTCGAAACCGCGACGGCGAAGACGAATCTCGCTACCCGGCTCACCCGTAAGATAAGTCTGAACAATATCGCTGTCTATCGCATTAGGAACCTCGCCCGTCAGCTTCACGATATATTTTCGCTCCTCCTCTATCGGCTGCGGAATGGCAAGCACATTGCTTATCTCCTTGAGCACACGGTTCAGCTTGTTGTTGAAATCTTCGTGGTTATTGATTACCCTGAGATGAGGATGACCCTTCCATGCAGAAACAATCTTCTTGTCCAACTCGCGCGCTATCTTCAGTCCTTCTTCATCGGCCTTCTCCAGGCGCTGCGCATTGTTGGCTGTAGTATAAAACTGCTCGGCACCATCAGCAGCACTCACCAGATGCAGCACAGCATCATAGCGGTCGCGAAGCTGGGCATCTGTATAACCCTCTTCAGAGATGATGCGGTGCCAGAAATCGGGAGTGAGATAGGTAGAAATATCCATCGTACCACGATCGCAGACGATGATGACCGGCTGCTGCAATGTTTCAGCCATGCGCTGGAAACTGTCTTCCAGGTTGATCTGAGTCTGGAAAGTAGCCTTCTCGCCCTCGAAGAAAAAATCCTTGTTGGAGGTGAGATAATTCATGCCCGCCTGGGTGAACATGGTTGGAACCTCGGGAATGGTAAAGACCTTATAGCCGAGACTGGAGAAATGTTCAATCACCTTAACCATAGCGGTAGTCTTGCCCGCACAAGGTCCACCCGTCAGTACAATCTTCTTAATCTGATTCATATATCAAGTAAATATTTTTCGTTTTTTCTAATTGATGTTCTTTCCGGAGCATCTTATTTTCGGGTGCAAAGATAACAATAATTCTTCAAACGAAAGCAATAATTTATGCAAGAAAAGAAAAATAATGTATTTTTATTTTGATTTCTCATTGTTTTGATGTACCTTTGCAAAGGAAATGGCTCATTTCGAGCCATCGGAAACAAAAATATAACTATAAGATTAAAATGGAAAAGATAAAGACATTAATTATAGGTAGCGGTCCTGCAGGATATACGGCTGCCATTTATGCCGGCAGAGCCAACCTGCAGCCAGTACTCTATTCAGGTATGCAGCCGGGCGGACAGCTCACCATCACCACAGAGGTAGAAAACTTTCCGGGTTATCCTAACGGCGTAGACGGAACACAGATGATGATGGACATGAAGGAACAGGCAGCCCGATTCGGAGCCGAAATGAGAGACGGAAGCATCGTGAAGGCAGATTTCAGCTCACGCCCATTTCATCTTACCGATGAGCGCGACAACGAGATTGAGGCAGAAACCGTGATCATCGCCACAGGCGCATCTGCCAAATATCTGGGTCTTGCCGATGAAGAGAAATATCGCGGACAGGGCGTTTCAGCCTGCGCTACCTGTGACGGATTCTTCTACCGCAAGCGCACCGTAGCCGTAGTGGGCGGTGGCGATACTGCCTGCGAAGAGGCTATGTATCTATCCGGACTTGCCAAGAAGGTTTACATGATTGTGCGCAAGCCTTATCTCCGTGCTTCAGAAATCATGCAGCAGCGTGTAAAGAACAAGGAAAACATCGAGATTCTGTTCGAAACCAATACGCTGGGGCTCTTCGGCGAGAACGGTGTAGAAGGTGCTCATCTCGTGCGCCACAAGGGCGAAGCCAATGAAGAGAAGTTTGACATCAGCATCGACGGATTCTTCCTGGCTATCGGACATAAGCCTAACACCGACCTCTTCAAGGGACAGATAGATCTCGACGAGCAGGGATTCATCAAAGTAGTGCCAGGTACTGCCACCACCAACATTCCGGGTGTTTTCGCAGCAGGCGATGTAGCCGACCCAATCTATCGCCAGGGTGTTGTTGCCGCAGGCTCGGGAGCCAAGGCTGCCATCGAGGCCGACAGATTCCTGCAGCAACAGTAAAAACTATAGTACTGAAGTTTCGCATGTGGTTCAAGTACGGGCTGAAGGCCCAAAAGCTCCAGAAGCAGCACGCCCTGAAAGGGCAGAAGCTCCTAGCCCAGGGCATCGCCCTGGGTATAATGGCAATCAGCAAGGCGCCCTGTAAGGGCAAAAGCTTTGTATATTGCCAGGTATTTGAAAGCTTTTGCCCTTACAGGGCGACAGGTTTGCGACCATAAACACCCAGGGCGATGCCCTGGGCTAGGAGCTTCTGCCCTTTCAGGGCGTGTGGCTAGGAGCTTCTGCCCTTTACCTTTCCCTTCGGCCGGTGACCGTTGGTTCAGGGCGTGTGGGGCTTACTTGCGAAACTTCAGTATAATATAAAATCCTATAAAGCGGGGTTAATATAGTTAAAAAATAACAGCAATATTTTGTCAGATGCAAAAAATGTATTACTTTTGCATCTGATAAAATAAAAAGGAAGATTGGCAGAGTGACCGAATGCGCTGGACTCGAAATCCGGTATACCCTCTTCCGGGTATCGGGGGTTTGAATCCCTCATCTTCCGCTAAGTTCCCCTACAGGAACCGTCATTTTATAGTTTCATAAAAACAACTCGACATGAAAAAAATCATCATCCCCATATTTATGCTCCTCCCGCTGATGACTGCACAGGCCCAAACTGTGCTGACTGAAGAGCAGCAGCAGCTGGAACAGGCACAGAAACAGCTGGAAGCTGCCAAGAAGGCACTGGAAGTGGCTAAGATTAAAGCACAGGCTGCCAAACTGAAGGCTCAGGCCGACAGCATCAACGCTGCAAGCGCCAAGGCTGAAGCTAAGAAAAGCAATGCTACTGAGCCAGAACCAGTTGTTGTAAAGGAGCCAACCACACCAACCACGGGATGGGCGGTTCCTGTTGCCGTAGCCGCTAAGCCAAAGGAGGCTGCCAAGCCTGCCAACAAGCTGGCAAATGGCACAACAGCCAAAGTGGACATGAAATATCTGGCAGGCGCCATCACATATAATGATGAAAACAAGATAGAATTCACACTCGATACGGATGCTAACGGAAAAACTGCCAAGCAGATTTACGACATCGTATTAAAATACATGAGTGAACTGACACAGAACGAGCAGAACATAGCAAGCCGGGTAGCACTGGTAAACGATGCAGAACACGTCATCGCCAACACGATGGACGAATGGCTCGTCTTCAGCCAGTCATTCATCTCACTCGACCGCACGGAATTCAAATACCAGCTGATAGCCAGGATTTCAGACAATCATCTGAATCTCTCGCTCTGCCGCATCATCTACAACTACGAGGAAGGAAGAAGCACCGGTTTCAAGGAACCTGCAGAAGAGGTAATCAGCGACAAGATTGCGCTCAACAAGAAGCAGAACGACCTGGCTAAGATCTTCGGAAAGTTCCGCAGATGCACCATCGACCGCAAGGACCAGATATTCGCAGAGTTAGCTGCATTAGTAAAACAATAAGTTGAAGAAAAATGGATAATCAGAATACAGACAACAAGATACAACAGAACGAGGCACAGCAGCCTGAAAACGCTACAGCCCAGCCTACAGCTGAGCAGGGAGCAGAACAGACAGAGCAGAAGCAGCCTACCAACTACGCCGTAAGACCTCAGCACCGCCGGCTTCGCCCATTGGCCTACAGCGACCAGAACAACATGCTGAAGGTGCGCAACTATCTCAACATCGCCTTCATGCTGCTCGCCATCGTGGGGGTAATACTCTGGACCCAGCTGGAAGAAAGCCGCAATATCGCCTACATCGTACTCATCGTGGGTGTAGTGCTCAAGATTGCCGAAGTATGTATCCGACTATTTAAGAAATAATGAAGAAGAAGAAAATTATATTCTCATCACTCCTTTTTTGTGCTGCAACCCTCCCGGTTGCGGCACAAAACGATTTTAACTATAACGAAGATTCGCAGTTCCGTCCTCAAACCAACCGCAAGGTGAACACCGATTCACTGGGCTCAGACAAGGAGATTCCGAAAGGCATCAGGGTATGGACCGTAGACGAACGCTTCGGCGACACAAAGGCTGCGGTAGTAGACACCCTGCAGCACATGTACATGAACTCAACCTTCACGGAAGGACTGAGAGGCGAATACAATACCCTCGGAAACATGGGTACTGCCCGACTGAACCGAATCTTCATCGACCGCCGCAACACGCAGGGCAACTTCATCTTTACAGAGCCCTACGATTATATCGTAAATCCGGTAAGCGACTTCCACTTCACCAACACCTACTCACCTATCACGAACATAACGCTGAACAGCTGCGGTGACAAGGTGACGGGAGAAGACGATTTCAAGGCCATGTTTGCAGTAAATGCCAACAAAAGGCTAGGCGCCGGTTTCAGATTCGACTACAAGTATGGCAGAGGATATTATAACGCTCAGAGTACCAGCCACTTTAAATACACCATGTGGGCATCTTATCTGGGCGACCGCTATCAGGCACATCTCCTCTTCAGTACCAATCATGAGAAGATGACTGAGAACGGCGGTATTACCAACGATGATTACATCAAACATCCGGAAATCTATACCGAATCGTTTGCCACCAATGAAATTCCTACCGTTCTGGAACAGAACTGGAACCGACTGGACAACCAGCACATCTTCTTTACCCACCGCTACAACGTAGGTTTCAGCCGAAAGGTAAAGATGACCGAAGAAGAAATCAAGGCAAAGAAATTTGCCATGGCTTCGAAAAAGGAAAATGCTGAAGAGAATGCGAAGGAAGAAGCCAGAAAGAAAGCCAAGGAACAAGGCAAGAAATTTGATGAGAAAGCCTACGACAAACAGCAGGGTGCTAAATTCAGCGGCCGTCCTGACGGAGCCAAGATTGCAGGCGATGAACCGGCTAAAGACTCAGCAGCAAAGGATATAAAGACCGATAGCACCCGCATCACAGTAAACGGAAAAGCTGCTGCCGACAGTCTGCTTGCCGTCCAGAAGAAAAATGCCGAAGACTCGCTTTTCTACAAGAGCGAATATGTTCCGGTAACGAGTTTCATCCATACGGTAAAGTTTGACAACTATCGCCGTATTTACGAAGCTTATCAGACCCCAGCCGACTATTATCTGAATGAATATTACGATGCAGGCAGGCTGACCGGCGACTCCATCTACGACCAGACCAAGCACTGGCACATGAAGAATACCTTCGCCATTGCCATGCTTGAAGGTTTCAATAAATGGGCAAAGGCAGGTTTGAAGGCTTTCGCCAGCTACGATCTCCGTCACTATGAACTGCCAACCATGGAAGGCGGTTTAGAAAAATACAACGAGCATGTGCTGAGCGTAGGCGGACAGCTGAGCAAGCAGGAAGGCAAGACACTCCACTACAATGCCGTAGCAGAAATCGGACTGACGGGTGTTGACGCCGGAACCCTTGCCATAGATGGTAATGTAGACGTGAACATCCCATTCCTGGGCGACACGCTTCAGGTAAGAGGCGATGCTTTCTTCCATAGAGAAACCCCATCGTTCTATTACCGCAACTATCACGCCCGCCATCTGTGGTGGGAGAATGATCTCGACAAGACCATCCATACCCGCATCATGGGTACGCTCTCCTTCCCTAAGACACGCACCAAGCTGAGAGTGGCTGTAGATGAAATCAAGAACTACACCTACTTCTCGCAGAGCTATGACATTACAGAAGAAGGTTTGCGAACAGGAGTCATGGTAACACCGATGCAGGAAAGCGGAGGAATCAATCTGCTGACAGCACAATTGGAGCAGAACTTCAGACTGGGCATTCTGAACTGGGAAAACCAGTTTACCTACCAGCACTCAAGCAAGGAGAGTGTTCTGCCAGTACCAGCCTTCAATGCCTACACCAACCTCTACATCAAGTTCAAGGTAGTAAAGGTGCTGAACGTAGACCTGGGTGCTGACATGCGCTACTTTACAAGCTATGAAGCTCCCGACTATTCACCTTATATGGGACAGTATACGGTACAGGGCAACGGCGAGAACAACGTAAAGATAGGCAACTATCCTATCGTCAATGTTTACGCCAACGTTCACATCAAGCACACCCGTTTCTTCGTAATGATGAGCCACATCAATGCAGGACAGGGCGACAAGAACTACTTCTTCGCGCCTCATTATCCTATGAACGAAAGAGTGTTCCGTATTGGAGTAAGTTGGAACTTCTTCAATTAATCTTTCTGATTTTCCTTAAGAATTTCAGGAGATTCAATTTTAATCTTTTCAGAATATGATAGAAACAAATTCTATAAAAGCATGGTATCTAGCCGCTCGCCCGAAGACTCTGACGGCGGCGGCTGTTCCTGTTTTATTGGGTATTGCGCTGGCTTATAAAGACGCTCAGCAGATACAGACATTGCCAGCCCTACTCTGCCTGCTCTTTGCATGGGTAATGCAGATAGACAGCAATCTGGTGAATGATTATTTCGACTTCAAACATGGTAATGACGACGAAACCCGACTGGGACCGAAACGTGCCTGCGCTGAAGGCTGGATAACATTGGGAGCCATGAAATGGGGAATCATCCTCACTACTCTTCTGGGCTGTGCCATAGGGCTTCCGCTGGTTCTTTTCGGAGGTTGGGAAATGGTTATCGTAGGCATCTGTTGCGTAGTCTTCTGTTTTCTCTATACTACCTGTCTCAGCTATCTGGGCATGGGCGATCTTCTGGTACTGCTCTTCTTCGGCATTGTACCCGTATGCTGCACATACTATCTCGTAATGCCCGAAACCATGCAGGGAGTAAGCATGGAAACGGTTCTCGTATCTGTAGCCTGCGGTCTGGTAGTTGATACGCTGCTCATTCTGAACAATTACCGCGATCATGACAACGACCAGAGAGCCGGCAAGAAGACTCTTGTGGTTCACATAGGAAAGAAGAATGCCGAGCGGTTATACTGTGCATTGGGCAATCTGGGCATCATCACCATAATAGGTGTAACCACCTACGAAGTATTTCAGCATGAAGCCAGCAGCATCTTCCTGCCGTTTGCAGCACTCTATATCGTTCTGCACAACAGAACCTATATGGAGATGAAAAAGATAGGTGAAGGCAGAGAACTGAACAGAATTCTAGGCAAAACAGCTCTGAATATCTTCTGTTTCGGCATTGTATCATCCCTGATCATCATCGGAATGGCGAATTGAACAATAATAACCTTATAATAATGTACGCGCGTACCTTATTATATAAATAAAGTGGAGGAATATCTATGAAGCAACAGGTAAATCTCGAAATCATGGACTTTGTGGAGAAACAGATTCTCCCCAAATATAATGCTTTTGGCGAAAGTCATGGACTCAGACATGTTACCCGAGTCATCAGAAACTCTCTGAAACTGGTTCCAGTAACCGGAGCCGACATCGATATGGTGTATGTAATAGCCGCTTACCACGACCTGGGGATGAGCGGTCCGCGTGCCATTCACCATATTACCAGCGGTAAGATTCTGCAGGCGGATGCAAGACTGAAGCGCTGGTTCAATAAAGAACAGATCAAAATTATGAAAGAAGCTGTTGAGGACCATCGGGCTTCATCCAGCCGTCAGCCTCGCAGCATCTATGGAAAGATTGTGGCAGAAGCCGATCGCGATATTGATGTTCACGAAATTTTTCTGCGCGCCATACAGTATGGCAAAGAAAACAATCCAGATGATGACAAGGAGCAGCAATGGGAGCGGTTCAGCCAGCACATGGACGAAAAATATTCACGAAACGGATACATCAGGTTATGGATTCCCAACTCCCCTAACGAGAAAGCGCTCAACGAACTGCGCAATATCATAGAGGACAAAACAGAGTTGAGAAAATATTTCGAAAAAATATTCGAAGAAAACAGCTAAAACATTTGGTAGTTTCAAAATATTGCATTATCTTTGCATTATCAAATAATGACTAAGATGTTTGCACCGTTGCATCGTGATGATGCATGGGTGCCAGAAGGAATAAGGGTCGTTTCGGTTCGATCGGGATACTCATCAAATTACACTATTGAAACCGAGAGGACATTCTCTTGCTCATGGCGGGCCACATAAACTGCAGCAGGCAGGTAAGCTGAAAAGCCGGTGGATTACAAAGGCGGAGAACTCTCAAATGTTTATACATTCGGAGTTTCATCACATCATCGAGCGGCCCTTTCTTTTACAAGAGGCGGATTTCTGAGAAAGAAATCCGCCTCTGCTCGTTTTAGGAATGAAAGCATTCATAATACTGAAAGAAAACAACCCCTGATAATGTGGGAGTTACAAAGAAAATGCATTTTTATCGAAAAAAAGTTGCAAAAAGATTTGGTAGAATCAGAAAAAAGTAGTACCTTTGCACTCGCATTTAAGAACGATGCTTGGTTGATTCGGTTAAGAATCCGACTGGAAGGTTGGGTGAGTGGCTGAAACCAGCAGTTTGCTAAACTGCCGTGCGGGTTACCGTACCGGGGGTTCGAATCCCCCACCTTCCGCAAGCTATCGTCCGAAAAATGTACCGTTGGTCGATTCATCTAATGGTTAGGATACAAGATTCTCAATCTTGGCATAGGGGTTCGATTCCCCTATCGACTACATGTGTTTTTCATGGTATTAGATTAATAAGTCTCTATAAGTCGGGAGACCAATAGAGATTTTTTTGAATGGTCGATTCATCTAATGGTTAGGATACAAGATTCTCAATCTTGGCATAGGGGTTCGATTCCCCTATCGACTACAAAAGTGTTTTCATGTATTAATTTAGATTGTTTAAGCTTGCATTTAGTTCTTTGTCAAAAGGCTACTGCAAGTTATTTTTTTATATATACGTACGAAGCCATATGAAACAATTATACACTATCATCTCCCTTCTCTTTCTGTTTATCCATCCTGCCTGGGCGCAGCAGCACGAGATATTCAACCAGCGCATCAGAACACTACAGGTTGTAGGCGGAACGAACTGGTTATCGCTCCCAGTATCGTCACTGGGCGGAGAACCTATCCATATCGATTTTGACGACATGACGCACGATTATCATCGGTACAGCTACAAGATTGAACATTGTGATGCAAACTGGAACGTATCTTCTTCGCTCTTTGAAAGCGACTATATGAGAGGCTTCAACGGCAATCAGATGATTGAAGATGTAGAGCAATCCATCAACACCAATCATCCTTATACCCATTATCATCTGGCAATTCCCAATGCCGACTGCCAACTTACCATGAGTGGCAACTACAGACTGACTGTTTATGACGACAATGCGGAAAACGAGGAAGAAGGCAAAATGTTTACAGCCTGCTGGATGATTACAGAGCCTCAGCCATTGGTTAAACTGAAGTTAGAAGCTACTTCTACAACAGATATAGATATCCAGAAGGACCATCAGCAACTGAAAATGGAACTGGATCACAGCCAGCTGAGAATCACTCATCCCAACCAGCTGAACATCGTAGTGCTTCAGAACGGAAGATGGGACAATGCTGTCATCAACCCTAAACCCGACTACCTGAGTGCGGGGAAAATGAGTTGGCAGCATGTGAGAGCTCTGATTTTCGATGCGGGCAATGAATACAGAAAGTTTGAGTTTCTGGACACCGACCATCCAACCATGGGAATAGACGCTATAGATTGGGATGGAAGCGACTATCAGGTAAAGGTAATGACCGACAGCCCTCGCCCCAATTACGTATACGATGAAGCTGCCAAAGGTTCGTTTTATATCCGCAACAGCGACAACGTAGAAAACAACAACACCTGCGAATATGCACAGATTCACTTTACCCTGAAAGCTCCAAAACTGCCAGGCGATGTTTATCTGAACGCAGATTGGACCTACGGCCGTTTCCTCCCCGAATATCGGATGGAATATGATGAAATGACGAAAACCTATCATGCACGTCTCTTCATGAAGCAAGGTTATTACAGTTATCAGTATCTCATGAAGATGGAGGACGGAAGCATCAGGCTTCTTCCATCAGAAGGAAATTTCTACCAGACCCAGAACAAATACAATGTACTGGTTTACTATCGGGCTCAGAGCGACCGCACCGACCGGCTGGTAGGATATGGAGAATTAAAATAAAGGAAGGAAATAAATGAGATTAAAAAGAAAAGGAGTTCTAGCATTTCAGAATGCCGGAACTCCTTTTCTATTTAATCCTAAAAGTGGAATTTCAGATCAACACCACATTGGAAAGGATTGCCACGCTGGGCAAAATACAGTTTCTTTCCTGTTGCTGCATTATCAACAGCAAAGGTATTGTAATTAGTATCTGTGAGGTTCCTACCCCAGATACTGATGCTCATCTTACTGAAATCAATATCACAATGCGCACCCATCCCGAAATACATCTTCTGGCTGTAGGTATTGGCATTATCCCAATAAGTCTTGCCCTGCGCATTCATGTTCAATCCGAAGGTAAACTGTCCTAAATGATAGTCAGCCATGGCTGCTATCGTATGCTGAGGAACATAAGGAACCTTCTTGTCCTTATAATTCACAGCCTTATCACCCTCGCCATCAGTATATTCATCAAATACGGCGCGTGTAAAACCATAGTTTACACCCCAATCAAAAGCACCGTCGAAAGCCTGACCCTTGAGCGCGGCTTCAATACCACAACTGTGACTCTTACCTGCATTAACCATCATTCGGCCAAAGCCATAGGTTCCTGCCATCACAGAGAGTTGCTGATTGCGAACCTGCATATAGAAGGCACTCAAATCGAAATGAAGACGATGATCAAAAAGATTGAGATGCGTTCCAACCTCATAATTCCATGAGGTTTCCGGCTTAAAGGCAATAGTCTGGTTCACTCTATCATAATCTTCATCGGTATGAGGAACGTCATAATTGCCTCCCTTCGCCTGCTGACGGTGAGCTTTCAGATCGGTCTGCAAAATATCACTGAACATCTGGATATTATAACCGCCTGCACGATAGCCCTTGCTCACCGTGGCATAGACATTGCTACCCTGCTCATCAAGCTTGTAACTTAAGCCAAATTTTGGCAGGAGCTGGTTGTAATCATCACCCGTTTTGCGGTCGAGCATTGAACGCAATTTAGAAGTAACCTCCATGCCCATCACCTTAACTGTCATCGCCATATAAGCATAAGTATCGTAATGAATACTTGTATGCATGAAATCGTAGCGCAAACCAAGCGTTGCTTTCAGACGGGAAGAAAGATCAAACGTACTCTCGTGATAGAGACCAAAATTGCTCTGAGGAGTATGGAACAAACCCGGAGCTCCCATGCTCGCCGCCATGCTGATGCCGCCCGCCTTCTCTATCGCGGCCGTAGCCGCCGCATTAGCCGCAGGTTCTTTCATTCCCTTACTCATCATTTGCTTCACCATCAAAGAATGGATGGCGGAATACATCTGACTCTGGATAACGTTACTGATAGGCTTCGTCAATTCTGAACCGAATTTTACAGGACCATTTGTCTTCAACCACATATGGGAGAAGAATGCACCCTGTGTAAGATGCCAGAAGCCGAAGAAAGGCTGACGACTCTTAAATGTAAACTCCTGAGTGATAGAATTCTGCAACTGGTCTTGCTGCAAGCTCAAATAATCTCCAGGAAGATAATCCTGATCCATCTTCATATTGTCATCCAGGAACTGATAGCTGGTAGTAGAAGCAAAATCCCATTTCGCTCCTTCATGACGAAGATTGACACCCGAAAGCAGCATGTTGCGGTGATAAAGCCCAGGGAATGTTGTATTTGGCAATGCTGCCTTGCCACTGTTTAAATCCAACTGACCATAAGGAAATGCATGCTGATAAACAAATTGGTAATTGGCCAGCAAATCCATGCTCCATCCTCTATCAAAACGGAACTTAAGATTAAACTTACCGCCAGCCTCATCATAATTGTCGGCATAATCGCTGGTTCCTGCACGATGGAAGAATCCCTTCTGTCCATCATAAAAAGCAGCTACCCCTAATGCGATACGAGGTGAAAGCTTCATATAATGAGCCGCTTCTACATTACGATAGAAATGAGAGCCCAATCCCAAATTAACGTAGGTGCCCTTGCTATCATAAGCATCGCGGGAATAGATGCGCACCAAACCACCTTCAGAATTCTGACCATAGAGTGTTCCCTGTGGACCACGGAGAATATCTATACGGCTGGTCTGATAATGGTGAAGATTGAAAGCAGCCTTGCTCAACACCGGAATTCCGTCAAGATAAATTCCTACAGCCGGACTGTTGATACGGCTTCCAATGCCGCGCACATACATGGCGTTGGTAAAACGCGATCCATAGTTGGGCATTACGAAGTTAGGAACATAGCAGGAAAGTTCGCGCAAATCGCGAGACCCCAGTCGCTGCATCTGATAAGAACCGAAGGAAGTGCTGCTGAGAGGCTGTTGACGAAGACGGAAATTCTCCTTAGGCTGCGAAACAACCACAACTTCATCAATATCATAAACTCGGCTGCTATCAGCCAGCAAACCGTTAGCTTCTGCAAACTTTTCACTCGTACCCAATGACAGGTCAGAACAAGTAGCCCTTTCGTTATCCGCAGCACTAGCCTGCAACGCTACCGCTGCCAAACCAATGCATACGCTCTTTTTACTATAAAATACTATTCTTTTCATAACGGGTGCAAAAGTACATATTTTTTCCTGCACCCCCTATCCTTATTTATGAGGAAACAGATAAACCCGTATGGCAAACCATATATAGGCTACGAGCAACAAATAACCTATATAATATAAGGTAGTAACACTGAAAATGATGTAATCAATGGCGCAAACACCCACTAAACCACCAAGATACAGAACTGCATCACCTGCAGGCAAACGGTGTTTCACCTCATCAACACAAGCCAATCCTACTATTAGTATCGCCCAGACTGTAGCCAGGAAAAAACCCAATATAGGCGGTACGGCAAAAGGATTGAGCGTAGGATGAAAATAAAAATGACGCCATACTTCTGGCAAAAACAGCTGAATGGTTGCATAGAAGGTTGCTGATATCGAAACAATAAGCACCAAGGCTGTAGGATATGGTGAATCAATATCATTAAAATGAACCAGTTTACCATTGCTATGGAAAATCTTACGAACTGTATAGGCTACGGCTATGAGAATAATGATAACCATGAAGATGAGCAAGTGAGTATTGCTGAAGGTCATAATGAACTCCGAAATAGGATCATCGGGAACAACCTTCGGCAACAGACGGGACTCACGGGTCCAGCCAAACTGATTATCTTCAGTAGCCAACTGCACCCAAACTGAATCTATAGAATCCTGAGGAACCATACGGATATCCGTAACCACCAGCAGGCGGTTCTTTCGGACGGCGAAGGAGTCGATAGGCAAATTACTCAAAAATTCTTCAGGCTGTTGCTCTATCAATTCCAGGGAATCCTTGAATACCAGAAAATTGAATTTGTTGGTATAATGATGGGTAGTAGAAAACGAAATGGAATCGAGTTGTTTATTACTGTACTCTACCATAGCTGCATGCATCTGGTGATGAGCACGGCGATGATAACAACTGCTGAACATCAAGAGGATGCCCAGCATACAAAGAATCTGTATCGTCCATTTCTTTTTCATTTATTTCTCACTATATAAGTTCATCTGACATTCGTTGCACGCAAACTCCAGACGGAAGCGGCGACCGTCGCCCAACTGAAGGAAGAGAGGCTCTCTCCAGGATGGTTTCTTGCCTCCACGCTTCACACAGTAGCCCAACGAATAGCGGATACAATGGCGGCACTGCATCAGGAGCGATTCTCCCATTTCGTTGGTAAACTTAGGTTGCATACTTCGGTTTGCCTTGTCTTTTTCTATATTCTCATCATATTCTTCCTGGGTCTTAGCATCCCATGCAGAAGGAATATTCTTACCCAACTCAAATGCCGGAACTACTGGCGACAGACCATGAATCTGATAAAAATCTCTTGCATCATAGTTAGCTATATTATAGAGATATCCCCATTTTCCGTATTCCGGCTGCCAAGTAAATTCCTCTTTCGTAAGTCGGTGCTCACCGGGCTGACTGAATCCAAAACCATTGTTGAACAAGGTTCTATCCCATCCACCCCACAACGACTTATCAAGCTGTTTCTGATTTGCCTTGGTCAGTTCATCTATCAATTCACGCCGGATAGCAGTGAGAATACTGTTCGGAACGAAGTATGTCTCCATTCCCTTCAGAAGTTCTACCTGGTAAGCTTCGTAAATCGTATCGCCCAGTTTGCTCATCTGAGCCTTTATATTTTCGCCCTGCGGGCGTTTCGCCTTTTCGAGTTTCAACTCTTTAAACACCTCAGCCACCTGATAAATCAAGCCACCATCAGCCTCTTTCGTCTTCATGATGTTGACAACAGCCTTTACCCCCTGTGGCTCTTCCCTGAACTCATTACCCATCACAGGCTCCATTGCTATGACAATATAGATTTTACGTTCAGCAGACTTACGGGCCAGCAAAGCCTCGAAAGCCCGATCGTTATTACGATAAAGAGCCATGCCCGGACGCAAATGTTCAGGCATTCCAAACGGATAGAGGCGATTGCCCTCTACTCTGTTCACACGAAAGCCTTCCAACTCACGGTCATCATTGATAAAACACAGTCCATCGCCATTTTTAAAGCTGGCAACTGTGGCTACGTTGAAAGAGATGTTGCCACGTATCTCCTTAACCTTGCCCACAAACTCGCCGATAGCTTTCGGTGTATCGAAAGAAGCAATATCCGGCTGTCGCCCATTCAGGAAATAATGGGTAAAGCCACGATTGAAAGTCTTCTTCAGATTAGGTGTAAAATTATATTGAACATGTCCCACCGATGCACGGCGATACTTACGCGGTTCAGCTTTTACGATTGCATCGAGTTGACTGCTATAGGCAGCCACCACATTCTTGACGTAGTTGATATCTTTTAATCTTCCTTCTATCTTGAACGAAGTAGCTCCAGCATCAGCAAGATCCTTGAGATGATCAAGCTGACAAAGATCCTTGAGCGACAACAGATAACGCTGATGTTCAATCTCCTGACCATTGGAATCAAGCAAATCAAACTTCATACGACAGAACTGTGCACATTCTCCACGATTGGCAGAGCGCCCGAAACACTTCTCAGAAGCATAACAGACACCCGAATAGCTTACGCAGAGCGCTCCATGTACAAAGACCTCTATTTCTCTATCAGGAATCGCCTGATGGATCGCCTTGATTTCATCGAGCGAAAGCTCACGAGCCAGAACAACACGTTTGAAACCTAACGTGGTAAGCCAATACGCCTTTTCTGGAGTTCTTACATCACACTGGGTACTGGAATGCAATTCTCTACTCCACAAATTCTGCGCCCTCACCTCAGTAAGCACACCCATATCCTGCAGCAAAAGTGCATCAACACCAATCTCATCAAGTTGCTGGATCATCTTAAGCGTATCCAACATCTCATCCTGATAGATGATAGTATTCACTGTAACATGAACCTTTGCTCCAAACTGATGAGCATAATCACACAACTGTCTGATATCTTCCAGCGAATTGCCTGCTGCTGCTCGTGCCCCAAAACGAGGTGCACCAATATATACGGCATCTGCACCATGATCAATGGCTGCAATACCACATTCCAAGTTCTTGGCAGGCGCCAATAATTCTAATGTTTGCATAAGAAATCTATCTCGAAATCACCCGAGTCCTTCAAATTAACTGATTTCGTCAATATTGTAAGGAGTCTCCTGATAAACATAATAGTTGATCCAATTACTATAGAAGAGGTTGGCATGAGCACGCCATGTCACCAGAGGTTCTTCGTTCGGATCGTCATGATAATAATAATTTTTTGGCAGTTCTACATCATCACGCTTGCCCATATCACGCTTATATTCCTTATCCAGCGTGTTTGGCGCATACTCAAGATGACCCGTCACAAAGAATTCGCGGCCGTTTCTGGCCATCACAATGCTGACACCGCTTTCAGGCGATTCGGCAATGATGTCAAGTCCTGGCACTTTTTCAATATCCTCACGTCTTACCTCCGTATGGCGACTATGAGGCATGCTAAAGACATCATCGAAACCGCGGAAGATTGGCTGAGACAAATCGAGAGGCTTCTGCTTAAAAATACCAAACATCTTCTTCTCTAAAGGATACTTAGGAACACCATAGAAATGATAAAGACCAGCCTGGGCACCCCAGCAGATATAGAGTGTTGAAGTAACATGGGTACGGGCCCAATCAAAAATCTCTTGGATTTCAGGCCAATATTCTACCTCTTCATAAGCCATCGTTTCGATAGGAGCACCGGTAACTATCATTCCATCAAACTTCTGTTTGGAAAGTTCCTGAAAATCCTTGTAGAACATCATCATGTGCTCTATTGGAGTATTCTTTGGCGTGTGACTTTTCAACTTCATAAAATAAACCTCTAACTGAAGAGGAGTATTCGACAGAAGACGAACGAGATCCGTCTCTGTCGTAATCTTGAGGGGCATCAAATTGAGCACACAGATTTTCAACGGACGAATCTCCTGTTTATGCGCACGACTTTCGTCCATCACGAATATATTCTCATGCTTCAACAGTTCGATAGCTGGAAGCTTATCTGGTAATCTTAACGGCATTTATTTTATTCCTTTCTTAAAATTTTTCTGCAAAGTTACACAATTTCAGCGAAGATAACGAAAGAAGAAACATTTTTTTGAGAAATATAAATAAATTAATGTGGAAAAGCAAAAGAAATCTTTCACTATGAAAAGGATTGTTAAAGATAAATGAGAATATTAAACCTATCATCACGTTTCTAATCAAAAACACATATCAGTTGCAACTTTATAGGCGACGCTTACGTCAAAGCTAAAAATGATGTATCCTATTAAGATTTGCAATTATGGAAAGTAAGAACATTAATCCACATTTAATCAGAACAGATGCAAAGAGTTCTGTAAAAATGAAAACAAAAAGTAAAAAGAGTATGAACGCAAGTTTAAAAAACATGGCGGTAGCGCTGTTCATCATGTCGGCTCCTATCGCTGTACAAGCTAAGCAATGGTCACTGCAGGATTGTATCAGTTACGCACTGGCTAACAACATTCAACTGCAGAAGACTCAACTCACAAAAGCTTCAGCTCAGGAGGACTATCTGCAATCAAAGTCAGCGCTTCTGCCATCGCTCTCTGCCAGCACCAATCAAAGTGTAAACTATACGCCTTGGGTTTCTAATGGAATCAGTGGAGAAGGTTTCAGCAAAGCTTCCATCGACAAGGTATATTACAATGGCAGCTATAGCGTGATGGGCAATTACACGATTTGGAACGGAAACAAAAACAGAAATCAGGTGAAACTGAACAAGCTGGCAAAGGAAGCGGCACAACTCGATTCGACAGCACAAGCCCTCAACCTGCAAGAACAGATAGCTCAACTTTACGTACAGATACTCTACTCTACAGAGGCTATCAACGTAAACAAAGAAAGTTATCAGTCGAGTGTTCAAAACGAAGAGCGTGGTAAGGAAATGGTAAAAATTGGCAAGATGAGCCAAGCAGACTTAGCACAACTTACAGCACAGAGAGCACAAGATGAGTTTAACATCGTGCAGGCTGAAAGTAACGTTAAAAACTATAAACGACAGTTGAAGGAACTCCTGCAGATTACCAGTGAAGAAGCTTTCGACATCGCTATTCCAAGCACAACTGACCAGATGGCTCTGGCCTCTATCCCAGGAATGAACAGTGTCTATACAGCTGCGCTTCAGAATCGCCCTGAGTTTTTGAGCTACCAAAACAAACTCGACCAGAACGATCTGAACATCAAGATTGCAAAGGCAGGAAAGTTGCCAACCATCAGCGCAAATGCAGGAGCTACGACCAGCACCACATCCATGAACAAAAACGGTTGGGGCAGTCAGATGAAAACCAACTTCAGCATGGGTGGTGGAATCGGTGTCAGTATTCCTCTCTTTGATAACCGACAGACCAAGACTTCTGTCAATAAAGCACTCATTCAGCGTGAAAGCATCTTGCTCGATATAAAGAATGAGCAAACTAAGCTCTACTCTACTATCGAAAACTATTGGTTGCAGGCTAATACAAACCAAAGCCAGTTTAAGGCTGCCAAGGTGAGCAGCGAGAGTGCCCAAACAAGCTACGATCTGTTAAGTGAGCAGTTTAAACTGGGATTAAAGAACATCGTAGAATTGAGAACTGGCAAAGATAATCTTCTGAAGGCTAAGCAGAACGAACTTCAGGCAAAGTATCTTACCATTCTGAATATCAACATGTTGAAATTCTACCAAAACGGCAGAATCTAAAGAGAAAGATTGGTATTAACATCCGAAAACATATTGCAAATCATTAATAGGTATACATACATTTTTATGAAAAAACTTAGAATCAGCAAAATCTGGATTGCCATGATTGTGGTAATCATCGTGGCTGTGGCAGCATGGCTGTTCTCTGGAAGTAAAAACGAAGAGCAAATAGACTTCAAGCAGGAAGCTGTAACCACACAAACATTGCAGAATAGTGTAACTGCAACCGGTACTATTGAAGCGGTAACTTCTGTAACGGTTGGTACACAGGTGAGTGGTATTGTAAACAAACTTTATGTTGATTACAATTCGCAGGTAAAAAAAGGTGAAGTCATAGCTGAGCTCGACAAAACCAACCTGATGAGCGAGTTGAATACTGCCAAAGCTAACCTGGCAAGTGCGCAAAGCAGTTTGAACTATCAGAGTGCAAACATGAGCCGCTACCAGACCCTCTATAAGAAAGGTTTGGTAAGTGCTGACGATTATGAAAATGCGCTTCTCACCTATCGCCAGGCGAAAGAGCAAGTAGCTTCGGCCAAGGAAAATGTACAGAAAGCCCAAACCAACCTGAGCTATGCTACAATTACATCACCAATAGATGGAACTGTCATATCAAAAAGCGTAGAGGAAGGACAGACCGTAGCAGCAAGCTTCAACACACCAGAGCTCTTTACTATCGCTAAAGATCTGACCAACATGCAGGTGATTGCAAATGTTGACGAGGCAGATATAGGCGGTGTAAAAGAAGGCGACCGCGTTAATTTTACAGTAGATGCTTACCCTGACGATGTATTCCAGGGAACAGTAAAACAGGTTCGTCTGGAAGCTACTACAACAAACAATGTAGTCACTTACGAGGTTGTCATCTCTGCACCCAACGCAGATCTCAAGTTAAAACCAGGACTGACTGCAAATGTTACCATCTTTACACAAGAACGAGCTGGTATTCTTGCCGTTGCCAACAAAGCACTCCGCTTTACTCCAACCAAGGAAACTGTGGGAAAGAATATCAAGATTGTTGACTGCAAAGGAAAGAACAAAGTTTGGACTCTTGCTAACAATACCCTTACAGCTCATTCTGTAACCATCGGTCAGAGCGATGGTATACATACTGAAATTATCAAGGGTTTGAAGAAGGGACAGAAGATTGTAACTGAAATCATAGTTAATACCCCTGAAGAGAATGAGGAGCCTCAGCAAAGTCAAGGTTTGATTAGCGGTCCTGGACCTAGAGGAAAGAAAAAATAAAAAATAAGAGTATGGCAAACGACAATATTCAAGCAAACAGCGAAAAGAAAGTTGTGATAGAACTCGACAATGTTCGTCGCGACTTTCTTGTGGGTGAGGAAACTGTCCACGCTCTAAAAGGTGTAAGCTTTAAAATATACGAAGGTGAGTTTGTTACCATCATGGGTAAATCAGGATCAGGTAAATCTACCCTGCTGAACCAGCTAGGTTGTCTCGATACCCCATCCAGTGGCGAATACTATCTGGATGGAGTAAGCGTACGAAAGATGTCACGTAATGATCGCGCCATTCTTAGAAACCGAAAGATTGGATTCATCTTCCAGAACTACAATCTTCTACCGAAGACTACAAGTGTAGAAAATGTAGAACTTCCACTGATGTACAACCCGAACGTAAGCGCAGAAGAACGAAAGCAACGTGCTATCGAATCGCTGAAAGCTGTTGGTTTAGGAGAACGTCTCTATCATAAGAGTAATCAGATGTCTGGAGGACAGATGCAGCGAGTAGCAATAGCTCGTGCGTTGGTCAACAACCCCGCTGTGATACTTGCTGATGAAGCAACGGGTAATCTCGACACCAGAACCAGTTTCGAGATTCTGGTACTCTTCCAAAAACTTTATGCTGAAGGAAGAACCATCATCTTCGTTACCCACAACCCAGACATTGCAAATTATTCGAGTCGTAATATCGAACTGCGTGATGGTCACATCATCAGCGACACCTATAACGAACATATTCTCTCGGCAGCCGAAGGTCTGGCAGCCTTGCCGGCCAACACGGACGAATAAGTTTTCAATGTTAAGTGTTCAATGTTAAATTACTTAGCATCCAATAGCAAACGAAGTTTTCATTTAACACTTAACATTTTAACATTTAACATTACAACAAGTAAAATGAATTATCAGAATCTTTTCAAAATAGCCATCCGCGCCATTGCTGCCAACAAAATGCGCTCTTTCCTTACCGCACTTGGCATCATCATCGGTATTGCTGCGGTTATTACCATGCTTGCCATCGGACAAGGAAGTAAAGCCAGCATCAAGGCAAACATCGCAGAGATGGGCTCAAACATGATTATGATTTCACCAGGTGCAGACATGCGTGGCGGTGTGAGACAGGATGCTTCGTCAATGGAGACGCTGAAGCAAGCCGACTATCAGAGCATCAAAGACGAATGTAATTATATCTCAGCTATTTCTCCTACTGTAAACAGTTCCGGACAGTGGATCTACGGAAACAACAACACCCAAAGTTCCATTTATGGTGTAAACCAAGACTATCTTTCCATCCGACAACTGAAGGTGGCAGATGGAGAAATGTTTACTGATACAGACATTAAGGCTGCATCTAAAGTTTGTATTTTAGGACAGACAGTAGTTGACTATCTTTTCCCTGATGGCAGTGATCCTATCGGTAAGGTTGTGCGATTTAACAGCATTCCATTCAGAGTAATCGGTGTCTTGAAGAAAAAAGGTTACAATAGTATGGGTATGGACCAGGATGATTTGGTACTTGCCCCCTATACAACAGTAATGAAGCGAATTATGGCACAAACCTATTTAGGAGGCATCGTCTGCTCAGCTATCACCGAAGAGGCTTCTCAACCTGCCCAAGATCAGATTACAGAAATATTGCGACGCAACCACAAATTGAAAGACGCAACAGATACTACTGAAGCAGATGAAGATGACTTCAATATCCGCTCACAAGAGGAAATTTCAAGCATGATGAATTCTACCATGTCTACAATCACCATCCTGCTCGGATCCGTGGCAGGAATCTCGCTGCTGGTAGGCGGCATCGGAATCATGAACATCATGTATGTATCTGTAACAGAGCGCACCCGCGAAATAGGTCTTAGAATGAGTGTGGGCGCACGAGGTATTGATATTTTGAACCAGTTTCTGATAGAAGCTATCTTACTTTCTGTAACTGGCGGCATTATAGGAGTGATATTGGGAGTTAGTTTATCGCTCAGTCTGAACTCTTTCTTCCATATAGCCACCCAAATAGAGCCTTGGAGCATTATTATGAGTTTTGCAGTCTGTACATTTACTGGCGTTTTCTTTGGATGGTATCCTGCAAAGAAGGCAGCAAGGCTCGACCCTATCGAGGCTATCAGATACGAATAAAAAATTGGGGAGAACATAAAATATTCTCTGAGGTTTTTCAAAAAAAAACAAAAAGTTTTTTGGTGAATACAAAATAAAGTTGTACTTTTGCGTCTGCGGAAGTGCAACTTTTTTTATTTGAAGTTAAACGAATCGCATGAATTAAATAGTAAACAGGTTTAAATATAGAAGATTATGAAATTTATAGGAATTATTCCAGCAAGATACGCATCAACACGTTTCCCGGGAAAGCCACTTGCCATGTTAGATGGCAAACCAGTGATACAGCATGTTTATGAGAAAGTAGCAAGTTGTCTAGAAGCAGCCTATGTTGCAACAGACGATGAGCGAATTTTCAATGCTGTAGAAGCATTTGGCGGTAAAGCTGTTATGACGCGCAAGGATCATAAGAGCGGTACTGACCGCATAGAAGAAGCTATCGAAAAAATTGGTGGAGACTGGGATGTCATTGTCAATGTTCAAGGAGATGAACCTTTTGTTGACAAGAGTCAACTGGAAACCATCTGCCAGTGTTTTGATGACCCAACAACCCAAATTGCCACTTTAGGAAAAGCTTTTACCAGTATGGAAGCTGTAAAAAATCCTAATAGTCCAAAGATTGTTGTAGACAATCAAGGCTTTGCTATGTATTTCTCTCGCAGCATCATTCCATACGTAAGAGGAAAGGAAGAGGAAGAATGGCTCAAGAGTTTTCCTTATCTGAAACATTTGGGCATCTATGCTTACCGCAAAGAAGTTTTAAAAGAGGTAACCAAACTGCCACAAAGCTCACTAGAAATAGCAGAGAGCCTGGAACAACTTCGATGGCTGCAGAATGGCTACAAGATAAAAGTTGGTACTACAGATGTTGAAACTGTAGGCATCGACACGCCAGAAGATTTGCAGCGGGCAGAAGACTTTTTGAAAAACAGAAAGTAATAAGAAACATCATATACTTTTAAAGTACCGCAGAATGAACAAAATTGAAAATATCGTCAAAAAATATATTATTCACCATGGTATGTTCAAGTGGCAAACACCATATATCGTTGCCTTGTCCGGAGGTGCCGATAGCGTTGCCCTTTTGCTTATCCTGAAAAATATAGGACTGAATATTTCTGCTGCGCACTGTAACTTTCACCTCCGCGGCGAAGAGAGTGACAGAGACGAGCAATTTTGTGTAAATCTGTGCAAACAACAGGGAATCAGTTTGTCTCGAATCCATTTTGATACTTATGCTTATGCCCATTTGCACAAGGTAAGTATCGAAATGGCTGCACGCAACTTACGCTACAGCTATTTTGCCCAATTAGTAAAAGACTTGCATGCAGGAGGCATTTGTGTGGCCCATCATCGCGATGACAATGTAGAAACTTTACTTCTGAATCTGTTAAGAGGATCTGGAGTAGACGGATTAGCAGGCATCGCCCCCAAAAACGGAAATATTCTGCGCCCTCTTCTCTGCATCAGCCGACAGGATATATTGCAATACCTAAAAGAAAAAAAGCAAGATTTTGTCACAGATTCAACAAATTTGGAAGACGATGCTTTAAGAAATAAAATTCGCCATCATGTAGTACCTCTTTTAGAAAGTATCAACCCGGCAGCAAGTGAAAATATCGCTCTCTCTGCCAAATACATACGCCAAGCGAAAAGTATACTTGAGAGCATGGATAGCATCAGTACAACCGACTCTTATAGGAAAGTTATATATATCCCTAAAGTATCTGTCATGAATGCTGTAAGTCCGGAATTCATACTCCATAAAGAATTAGGCAGATATGGTTTTCATGGCAATGTCATTGATGACATCTGTGAAAGCCTCTTCAGTCAGGATCGTGGTGTCGGTAAAATCTGGAAAAACGAAGACTATATGATAGTCATCGACAGAGAACAGCTGTTGATCTCTAATATAAAAGACTTGAATAACATTCAGGAGCAAAGAGCGTTCCGACTGCCAGAAGAAGGCATTTACAACATGGACGAAGGAACCCAAATCAAGATAAGAATCTTCTCGCATATGGGTGACTTCATGCCAAGCAAAGAATCGCAATGTATCACTTTGGATGCTGAAAAAGTCAGCTTTCCCCTCACCTACCGACTGGTAAAAGAAGGAGATAGATTTCAACCTTTCGGCATGAAGGGTAGCAAACTGTTGAGTGACTATATGACCGATAAGAAATTTGACTATATACAAAAGAAGACACAGCATGTATTAACTGATAGTAAAGGTGAAATCATCTGGCTTATCGGCGAACGTACGTCTGAAAAAACAAAGATTACCGAAGCCACCAAGAAAATATTGGAGGTCATCATCAAATGAAAAAGAAAATATTATATATCACAAGTTTAGTTCTCATTCTGCTGGCTGCCGCCAGCACATGGAGCTATTATTGTCTGAACCCATCAAGTGATAGAGTGAACAAGGCAAAAGCAAACATAAAAGTATACAGTCACTACGAATTAATTCAAAATGGAAAAACAATACTCCGGTTCGACGAAGACACTACGACACTGGCTGCCAACTTTATGAACCGTTGGGCGTTGATTCCTTCATGTGAAGGAAGACTTGCCGCCTGCTACAACAACAGCATCAGCCGGAATCACTATCTTGGCAAAGATGCGGATAGCATCTTTAAAGAGAAAGTTGATTCTTTAGACAGTTTGTATAGAGACTCCAAATGGAAAGTTGGAGAACTGAACTATTATATTCACTCTCATTCTGTCATGGATGCAGGCTACAACTCTATTTGCGCTTATACCCAACACGAACTGGAACTACGCGATTCTGCCAAGAAACTGATTGATTCCCTAAAACATGTACAGAAAAAGGGACATTTCAAGTTGAAACGCTCCATTTCATATCAAGCCTATTATAGAGACGAGAACGGAAAATGGAAGAGTCAGGCATGCAAACTCATCAAAGCAATGAATGGAGAAACTGCACAAGGAAGCCACACATTCCAACTTTCCTCAGAAACAACTCCTGAAGGGGTTAAAGCTATTTCACCTCAACTTGCAGCATCTTTAGCAACAGCTCATGGAGCCACACTTCGACGCTCTATTGATTACACCCTCTTACCTGATTCTCTAGGATATTATCGGGGTACAACTGACAGTATCTATCAACCAAACGGTCATGGATGCTGGCAAGGATACGATGGAACCTATTATGAAGGTTACTGGAAAAACGGGAAACGTGAAGGATTCGGATTCAGCATTGCTCCCAAGAAGCCTTTACGAATAGGCGAATGGAAAAATGACCGCTATAAAGGCGAAAGACTCGTATATACATCGGAACGTATTTATGGCATTGATCTGAGCAAATACCAGCATGGAAAAGGAAGAAAAAAATATGCTATCAACTGGAACCGTTTACGCATTACACATCTTGGCCGCCTCAGCAAAAAGACAGTTTCAGGAACAGTAAACTTCCCGATTCGCTTCATCTATATCAAGAGTACAGAAGGTAAATCGCTGTTAAATCCTTATTATAGAAAAGATTATCGTGATGCAAAAGCACATGGTTACAAGGTTGGATCCTATCACTTCTTTACCACCATAACACCTGCCGCCGAACAAGCACGACACTTTCTGAAACACAGTATCATTAGGAAAGGCGATTTTCCCCCAGTTCTTGATGTTGAACCGCTTCCTAGTCAAATCAAGAAAATGGGAGGGTCTGGAGTATTGTTTGCACGCATTAGAACTTGGCTTAGAATAGTAGAGAGAGCAACTGGTGTTAAGCCTATTCTTTACATCAGCCAAACTTTCGTAAATCGCTATCTGCCAAAGGCTCCCGATCTGAAACATAACTACCAGGTTTGGATTGCACGATATGGAGAGTATAAACCAGACATCCGATTGGTATATTGGCAACTCTGCCCCGACGGAAGAGTTGCAGGAATACATGGAGAGGTAGACATCAACGTGTTTAACGGATACGATGACGCTTTTCAAAGTTTTGTAAAGAACAAGACCGTAAAATAACCTTTAAATGAGTAAGTTAGGTTAATTACGTTAAAGTAAGTTATAATTCTAGTCGTGTATCAATATTTTTACTATCTTTGCGCCAATTGTGCAATGTGTAACTAAGAGGAAAGATAATGAGACAGCTTAAGATACAAAAGAGTATAACCAATCGTAATAGTGAAGCCCTCGACAAATATCTTGTAGAGATAGGTAGAGCCCCTATGGTTTCTATTGATGAAGAAATAGAATTGGCTCAAGCTATCCGCAAGGGAGGTAGAGCTGGCGAAAGAGCAAAAAATAAGTTGATTGAAGCCAACTTACGTTTTGTGGTGTCGGTAGCAAAACAATATCAGCACCAGGGACTCACCTTGACAGACTTGATTGACGAAGGAAACATCGGACTCATCAAAGCTGCAGAACGCTTCGACGAAACACGAGGGTTCAAATTTATCTCATACGCTGTATGGTGGATTCGTCAGAGTATTTTACAGGCTATAGCAGAGCAAAGCCGAATTGTTCGACTTCCTCTCAACCAGGTAGGATCACTCAATAAGGTAAACCAGGAAATTAATAAGTTTGAGCAGGAAAACCAACGTCGTCCAAGCGTTGAAGAACTTGCTGCCAGAACGGGTGTTGACGAGGACAAGATTTCTCAGAGCATGGCTGCCAGTGGTCATCATGTAAGCATCGATGCTCCATTCAGTGATGACGATGACAACTCTATGGCAGATGTAATGGCAAGCGGAGACGATGCCAGAACAGACAAGCAGGTTGACCATGAAAGTATGGCACAAGACCTAAGACAGGTTTTAAAAGTTTGTCTCAAGGATCGCGAACTGAAAATTATCTGCGCATGCTACGGAATTGGGGAAACCGAAAAGGGACTCGAGGAAATTGGTGATAAAATGGGGCTGACCCGTGAGCGAGTTCGCCAAATAAGAGAAAAAAGCATCACCAAACTGAGAGAATCCGGGAAGATAGGAATCCTTATGAAATATCTTGGTTAGGAAAGCTGCAGTCCAAAATATTTGGCATAGTTTTTCTGCCAAGTAACATCTTAACTCATAATAGATGAAGAAATATCAAACACACATCATTTTGACGATTATCTTCTGCATGATGGCTTTTGCAGCAAATGCAAGAAGAATGTCACCGAGAGACACCTTTAGTGACTCGGTGATGTGTTTGGTATTTAAATATTCACAATCTGTTGACACAACAGGTAGAGCTGAGCACAAGAGTTATGCCTACACTAAATTTCAAATCAAAACAAACAAACGTAATGCAACGCTCATGCTAGTACCGACAATGTATGCGGTGGCTCATGGGGGTGGCAGAAGATTCATCAGCGAGTTTTATAACCAAATGACGCTAGACGCAAATGGCAGACCAGTTGCCAAGCGTTTGCTGAACATAAGCACCATTCCGCATAGAAGCAACACATTGTCATCAGTTTTGAAATACATGACTCCAACGGTATATGGAGAAACACTTTTCGAAACTAATATTCTTTCTCCTTTCCACTATAAGAATCGCAGATATTATAAATATGCCGTCACCCAATTACCATTCGGCAAAGCACAAGTCTACGTATATCCACGTCTCAAAAACACCCAAGTTATTGAAGCACGTGCCATTGTTGATTCAAAAACCGGCAAGATAAGCATGGTAGACTTTGAGGGCGAATATGATATGACCCGTTTCTATATCTCTATTATTATGGGTAAAGACGGATTTGGTTCACTTTCTCCTGCAAGGTGCAGCATGAGAGCCAACTTCAGTTTTATGGGTAACAAGATAACGGGCATGTATACAACTGTATACGGACTGCCGAAAATATTAAGTGATTCACTCAATAATGTAGCCGATACTGCATTAATGGCAAAAGTGCGCCCTATTGAGTTAAACCAAGATGAGGCTGACATATACAGAAAATTCTACGAAAAAAGGAAACAAATAACAGATTCCTTGAATAACAACATACCAGAGAAAAACTTTGCAAAAGACATACTTTGGGATGTTATCGGTGACAATGTATTAAACAGGATTTCTCAAGGCTTCGGAAAACAAAACCAAGGCTACTTCCGTATCAGTCCTATTCTCAACCCACTCTATATGGGATACTCCGAGCGAAAAGGAATTGTATACAAGTTTGACCTGAAGGGTGGCTACAGGTTTACAGAAAATCTGGAATTGGGGCTTCGCTTTAAAGGTGGTTACAGTATGAAACAACACAGATTTTATTTCAATATACCATTGACATTCAACTATAACCAGAAGCACAATGGATATCTGAAGTTAGAAATCGGTAATGGTAATAGAATATCGAATAATCGTGTTGCACGAAAGATGTTAGGCATCAGCAAACCTGAAGATAACGATTTTCTATATCCACTATTCTCAGAATATCCAGGATTGTCATTACCGGAAATTTCTACAGATATTGAGGCAAACAACAGAAAACTGACAGAGTTTAAAGATGATTACCTTCGTCTTACTAACCACTGGAGTTTCAACGACTATGTCGGTTTTGAGATTGGCTTGGTTTCACATCAACGAAAAGCTGTAGTAGAAAGTTTCTATAAACTGTTTAATTATCCAAGCAAATATGTGTCAGTAGCACCAGCAGTAGCTTTAGAACTCTTACCATGGGGTAAGAAAGGCTCTATCTTTAAAATAGACTATGAAAAGGGATGGAAAAACCTACTAGGTTCAAACATAGACTACGAACGGGTAGAAGCAGATGCACAAACTATTTTTCAAGCATCACGCCGTCAATCATATTCTATAAGATTAGGAGCTGGCTTTTATACCCGCAAAGGTGATCATTGGGACTTCGTTGACTATACCAATTTCCATGACGACAATATTCCTGGAGGCTGGAATGATAGCTGGAGTGGAGAATTCGAATTACTGCCATCCCAATGGTATAATGCCAGTGATTATTACGTTCGCGGAAATTTCACTTATGAAGCTCCCATGATTGCAACTGCATGGCTCCCCCTGATTGGGAAATATATAGAAGCAGAGCGTCTGTATGTAAGCAGTCTTGTTGTAAACCATTTACACCCATATACAGAATGGGGATATGGAGTAACAACAAGAGCTATTACATTAGGATTCTTTGCAGCCTTCAAAAACACGAAGTTTAATGGCATAGGTTGTCGCTTCGGTTTTGAACTATTTAGAGATTGGTAATATTCATAAAAGCATGGATAAAACATGATTTCTAGGGCACAATATCAATAACATCATAAAAAAAAACAAAATATGAGTTCACAACTAACTGTTTATAAAGCAAGTGCAGGATCAGGTAAAACATTTACTTTGGCTCGCGAGTATATGACACTCGTGATAGCTAATCCTGCTTCCTACAGAACCATTCTTGCAGTAACCTTCACCAACAAAGCTACTGAAGAAATGAAAATGCGTATTTTAGGAAAATTATACGAAATTGCACACGGACTACCAGAAGCAAACGATTATGTAAATCAAATACAGCAGGCTTTACCGTATCTTTCATCCAAACAAATTCAGAAAAATGCAGAATCAGCCCTGCATTTGCTCATACATAATTATAACTATTTCCGGGTTATGACCATCGATACGTTCTTTCAGAGTGTATTGAGAAATCTAGCACGTGAACTTGATCTGACTGCCAATTTACGGATAGAACTCAATGACTATCAAATAGAACAGCATGCCGTTGATGAACTTATAGAAAGTCTTGAAGATACCGATCGTCTACTTTTCTGGATTATGGATTATATCAAAGAAAATATTGATGATGATAAGAGTTGGAATGTCATAGGACAGATCAAGAAATTCGGTGAGAACATATTCAAGGATTATTACAAAGCTCATTCCGACAAGCTGACAGAATTGATGGAACAAGAAGATTTCTTCAAGGATTTTACCGACCGAATGAAAAAGATGCGCAATAAGGCAAAAGAACAGCTTAAAGAAATTGCTGCTACTTTTTTCGATTCCCTTGAAGAAGAAGGCTTTACGGCAGACGACTTAGCTGGAAAAACGAGAGGTATTTGGAGCTATTTCAACAAGCTGAAAAATGGCAAATACAGTGATGATGATCTACATAATGATACTTTCTGTAAATGTCGGGAAAGTCCGGAAGCATGGGTCAAAAAATCTGATGTAAAAAATTGTACTGATATCTTCAATTATGTAGAATCGGTGCTCTACCCTATCCTGCTGTTTGCAGAAGATAATCGTCCAAGACTCACCCGAATCTTCAAAAGTACCGATCTGACCATAAAGCATCTTAATCAGCTCCGCCTTTTGGGAAGCATAGATAAAAAAGTCAGGGAGATGAACAGAGAGGCAAACCGTTTCCTTTTGAGCGATACTCAGACCTTGCTCAACTCACTGATAAAGGATAGCGATTCGCCATTCATCTTTGAAAAAATTGGCACTCAACTCGACCATATAATGATTGACGAGTTCCAAGATACCAGTACAATACAATGGAAGAACTTTAAAGTGCTGCTCGAAGAAACCATGAGTAGAGAAAATGCAGGTAACCTTATTGTTGGTGACGTAAAACAAAGTATTTACAGATGGCGATCCGGCGATTGGAGACTGCTCAATAATATTGATAAAGAATTTAATAAAAGCGCGAAAAAAGTAAGCATAGAAACTTTGGATACCAACTACCGGTCTGATAGAAACATCATTGAGTTTAACAATGCTTTTTTCACAGAAGCAGTAAAGTTGGAGATTGAAGACCTGAAAGATAAATGTCCTGAGGAATGTAAACAGCTGGAAAGCGCATATAGCGATGTCTGCCAGCAAGTACCAGACCACCATTCTGTTCCTAATGGTTCTATCAGTATTCAGCTCCTGGGCGGTGAAAATATTGAAGACAGAATGATGCAAACCACACTGGACACTGTAGACAAGTTGGTTGAAAGAGGTGTTCCTTGCAACAAAATAGCAATCCTGGTAAGAAGCAACCGTAACATACAGGACATTGCTGAGTATTTTATGAACCATTCCGACTATCCGTTGGTTTCAGATGAGGCATTCAGGCTGGATGCCTCCCAAGCAGTATGCACATTGGTTAACGCTCTCTACATACTGGTACACCCAAATGACAATATTGCATTAGCAACTCTCAACAAGTTTTGTGACACGTATTCTGTAGCTGGAAATATGCCGGAACAACTTTTGACCAATCGTTCTGAGTATCTGGAAATGCCACTGTTCGATCTCACAGAACGCCTTTTTGCAGAACTTAAACTTGGCGAAATAAAAGACATGATCAAGCAAACTGCCTACATCTGTACTTTTTATGATTGCTTAAGTAAATATCTCACAGATAACAGTAGTGATATCACTGGATTTCTGAAAGAGTGGGATAACCGTATCCACGAAAAAAGCATTCATAGCGATGGCGATGGAGGTATCAGATTCCTTACTATACATAAGAGTAAGGGACTGGAATACGATCATGTTATCATGCCTTACTGTGACTGGCAACTAGAAAAAGCCAACACGATCTGGTGCACACCGCAAGAAGCTCCATACAACGAGCTTCCACTTGTACCTATAGATTTCAGTGCTAAACTGATGAAGCAAAGTATATATGAAGCAGATTATAATCATGAACATCTGCAAAACATAGTCGACAATTTGAATCTGCTTTATGTAGCCTTCACGCGTGCCAGTCACAACCTGATTGTAATTGGCAAACGAGCTAATAGTGCATATCGTTCTGCCATTATCGAATCTGTACTCGACAAGGTAGCCAGCCGACTTGAAGCTAATGATGTAAAGATGGAGTTAACAGGAATAGGTTCTGATGCCAAAACAGATGACATATCTTTCTGCTATAATGAAATATATGTACCTGATTCTTCCAAGAAATCAAACGAGAAGAAGGATACAAACGTGCTCTCAGCCTATTCTCAACCTTTAGAAATTAAAATAAATGTTACGCCTGAAATGCCAGAATTCAGACAAAGTAACCAGAGCCGTGACTTTATAAAGCGTGATGAAACTGAAGAGCAACAGAAGTTTTATATCAAAATGGGTACCATTTTGCACAACCTCTTTTCTACAATCCGCACGGTTGATGATATTGATGGAGCCCTGAAACAGTTGGAGTTAGACGGACTTTTATACGATCAAGACCTCACACCAGAGAAAATAAAGGAGATGATCAGGAAAAGACTTGAATCACCAAAGGTCGCAAAATGGTTTGATAAGGAACTGACCATACTAAATGAATGTTCTATCCTGACAGTTGAAAATGGAAAAGTGGCTGAATACCGTCCAGACCGTGTAATGCAAAACTCAAAAAATGAAACCATCGTGGTAGACTTCAAATTCGGTAAACAGAAAGTAGAACACCATGAACAGGTTAGAAAATACATCGGCTTGTTAAAAAGTATGGGACATCACCGAGTAAAAGGTTATCTATGGTATGTATACCCTAACAGAATAGTTGAAGTAATAAAATAATATGGTTCTATTGCCCCTTTCCCAAAAGTAGGGCAACATAAAGAACAGTTGCAAACATTGAAAAGTCCATTAAGATATGAAAGCATTTTTAAAATATGTAGCAAGAGATATACTCGAGAAATATGGAAACAATCTCAGCGACATTGCCGTCGTGTTTCCAAATAAACGCGCCGCTCTTTTCCTCAACGAGAGTCTGGCCCGTTTGACTGATCACCCTATCTGGTCGCCATCTTACATAACAATCAGCGACCTTTTTCGCAAACATAGCACATTGAAAGTTGGAGACCCAATCAAACTTGTTTGCGATTTACATAAAACATTCGTAGCCTGCACTGGTATTGATGAGACCCTAGACCATTTTTATGGATGGGGACAACTTCTTATCACAGATTTTGACGATATTGATAAAAACATGGCAGAAGCAGAAAAACTCTTTGCCAATCTTAGCAATATACATGAACTTGATGACATCTCATATCTTACAGAAGAACAGAAAACGCTGATTAAGAAATTTTTCAGCAATTTCAACGATGATCACAACTCAGAACTCAAAAAGAGATTTCTACAATTATGGAGCCATTTTCTTGATATCTATAAGCAGTTCAACATGCGTCTTGAAGAACAAGGATTGGCTTATGAGGGGGCTCTGTATCGGAAAGTTGTAAATGATGAAAATATCAAATTCCAACACAAGAAATATCTCTTTGTCGGATTTAATATGATGCAAGTAGTAGAACGGAAACTCTGCGACCGCTTGATGAAAGAGGGTAAAGCACATTTCTATTGGGACTACGATGACTATTATATGCAAAACAATCATGAGGCAGGTCACTACATTCGTGAATATCTCAAATATTATCCTAACGAATTGAATGATATGCCTCCTCATGATCTTCGTGAAATTTATCATAACTTTGATAACAATAAAGACATTACATACATTTCGGCATCAACTGAAAACATACAGGCCCGTTATGTAAACCAATGGCTTAAAGAAAAGAAACGCTATAAATATGGAAAAAAAGTGGCTATAGTATTAGCCGATGAAGGATTATTGCAAAGTGTTATACATAGTCTTCCTACAAACGAAGACATCAAGTCGTTGCCAGATTATTCTGAGAACGACAAGTTAGCATATAATATAACATTGGGCTATCCGCTTCAACAGACACCATTCTACAGTTTGCTGCAACAGCTCATCAAGTTGCAGGGCGTAGGTCATCCCAAGCATAGTAACAACTATCGCTTACACAATGTACTCATGGTGCTCCGTCATCCATACACACGCTATATTTCTCAAAATTATAGCAAACTCTTGAGCGCTCTTGACGAGCAGAAGCAGTTCTATCCTACCCGCCAATTCCTAAGCATGGATGGTGATGAAGGTTTGTCACTGCTTTTCAAAGATTTGGGTGAGACTGCAACAGAAAATGAATACAATTTGAGACTCATCCAGTATCTGCTGGATATTTTGAAGACAATAGGTGTGAACAGTAAAGAACAGGACGATCCTTTATTCCAGGAATCGCTCTTCAGGACTTATACCTTATTGAACCGTCTGCAAGAACTCATCCAGACAGGAGACTTAGCAGTAGACTGCATCACTCTGGAACGACTCATCCAACAGCTCATCCAGTCAACAAGTATTCCTTTCCATGGTGAACCTGCAGAAGGAATACAGGTAATGGGAGTATTGGAAACTCGAAATCTGGATTTCGAGCATATCTTAGTACTCTCATGCAACGAAGGGAAACTGCCGAAAGGAGTAAACGATGCTTCATTTATTCCCTATTCACTGAGAAAGGCATATGGCTTGACTACGGTAGATAACAAAGTAGCCATATACGCCTATTATTTTCACAGTCTGCTCCAACGCTCACACGACATCACTTTATGTTACAATAACGCAACAGAAGATGGCCAATCGGGTGAGATGAGCCGTTTTATGCTACAACTCCTGGTAGAAAGCCATCATGACATCAAGCGCTTTTCTTTGGTCGCAGGACAAAACACACTGCGTCCTACTTATGAACCAATAGAGAAAAAACAGCATGCGCTCAGCCAGCTCAAGAATTTGAAAATGCTTACGCCAACATTTTTGAATACCTATTTGAGATGTGAAAAGCAATTCTACTATAAATATGTAGAAGGACTGATTGAACCAGATGAAATTGATGAGGACGAAGTAGACAACAAAGTATTTGGAAATATATTCCATCGTGCAGCAGAACTGTTCTATCTGGGATTAGCAAGCAGCGATGCTCTGACAACCGACGGTAAAGGAGAACTCAAACTGACTCGTCCTATCGTTGTATCAAAAGAGCAATTAGAGCAAGCCTTAAAAGATGAATCGCTTGTTTATCGCCTGGTAGATCAGGCGTTCAGAGAAGAACTCTTTAAAGTTAGCGCTGCAGGGTATCGTCCAAAATATAATGGTCTGCAACTGATCAATAAAGAAGTAATAGCAAGGTATATCCGGCAACTAGTCACGATAGATATGCGACAGGCTCCATTCACCATACTCGGATTAGAGTTGGTTGTAAAAACTGACGTCGAAGTAGAAACAAGTATCGGCAATTTATCTCTGTCAATAGGAGGTTTTATCGACCGACTGGACGCTGTTGCAGCTAACGGTCATGCAAATGGCAATAATCTTGCAGAACGAATCCGCGTAATAGACTATAAAACAGGACGTATTTCAACAACACGTCCAAGAGAACTGAGCGAAGTGTTTGATCCATCCATGCTCAACAAGCATACAGATTATTATTTACAATCTATGCTCTACTCGATTATTGTAAGACACAACAGAAATCTGAATCCGGCTCAAGAGCCCGTATCTCCAGGCTTGCTGTTTATACAAAATGCGGGAGCAGAAGATTATGATCCGACATTAAAAATGGGCAAGGAACTCATCAGTAGCATAGATGTATACGAAGAAGAGTTTATGAAACAACTGAAAGTTCTCATCGCCAACATCTTTGACAGGGACCAGCCATTCCGGCCTACAGATGATAAGCATCGTTGCGAATACTGTCCATATGCAGCTTTATGCAAGTCATAGAAACATATATAATATGTGGAAACCAAAATGATTGGTTAAAATGAGCAAAATACTTGCTTTTTTGAATTATTCTATGTATATTTGCAAAAAGAATTATTGAGTATGACAGAAAAAGAAATAAACAAGATAGTTAGTGAGAACTTAAACTATGTAAAATCAGTAGCCAACCAGTATAAAGGTAAAGGCGTTGAGTTTGATGACTTGGTTAGCGAAGGAACTCTGGCAATGCTTATGGCAGCCAGAAAGTTCCAAGCCGACCGGGGCACCGATTTTGTGGCTTATGCCGGTCCATTCGTTCATAAGGCTATATCACAGGCCATCGATAAGCAATCAGGACTTTATCGTTTACCGAAAGACCAGAAGAAATTTGCCCCAAGAAACGCAGACAAGGCTGTATCTGTAGATGCGCCACTAAGCGCAAACAATCCGTATACCCTATTAGATATATTAAACGATCCGGATGTAAAGATTGCAGATGATACCCTGAATATAGAAATGATGAAGAAAAAAATGGCAGAAAGCATTGCAGATTTATTGCCACGAGAGAAAGAAATCATCACCAAATTCTATGGTATAGGTGTTCCTAAAGAAACGATGGCTGAAATTGCTGAAGATATGGGGCTCAAACGCGAGCGAGTTCGCCAGATACGAAATCTGACCATACGCAGATTGAACAGGAGTATCCGCCACCAGGCATTGAGAAACTACTTCAAGAGGTAACTCGCAATAGTTTGTAAAAACAAAAAGGAGGGTGAATCATTAACTTATGATACACCCTCCTTTTTGTTTCATGTTCTAGTTATTAACAATTAAACTTCCTCCAATCCCTTTAAATGATTAGCACGATATTGACGGGGAGTAACGCCTATTCGCTTGAAGAAATTAGCATAGAAACTCTGACGAGTATTGAAACCAGCCATTTCGCTGATACCTTCTACAGTCATTCTTGCATAACGCTTATCGGTAAGTAAAGACATAGCATCGTTTACTCGATAATCATTCACCAACTCGGCATAATTCTTATGGAATCGAGTTGCGCATACAGCAGAAATATAGCGAGAGTTAGTATTCAAATCCTCTGCAAGTTTCTTGGAACTATAGTCTGGGTCCTTGTACTTTCTTTCAGTAACAAGAACACGGATTATCTCGTCGCGAAGGCGGTCCTTAGTTTCTTCACTCAGCATAGATTGATATCTTGCTATTTTTTCTTTTTTAGGTTGAATATTGTACTTAGCCATAGTTATGTTATAAAATTTATTACAACAAAGGTACGACTTTTATTTAGAACGACCAAATTTTTTCTCACTTTTTTGAAAAATAAACACAAAAAAGTCGTTTATATGAAATAAAATGGTTATTTTTGCATTAATTTTCAAGCTCAAAGCCGAGTATATCATAATTATTAGTCAAGAAGCATAGATATGAAGCAAATATTGTGGTTTATAAAAACGTATTTTACGTTTGTCATTTTGTTCAGTATTCAGAAACCATTTTTCATGATATTGGAAAAGGCTTCTGCTACACAACCTATCGATAATATCTGGAGCGAAATGCCTACAGTGATGTGGTACGGTTTATCACTCGACCTCTCTATGGCTGGTTACCTCACCGCACTACCGGGTTTGTTGCTCATCGCAATGATTTGGTTTCGTAAGGAGATTATACGTCCCATTCTGAATGCTTATTTTATACTGGCATCTTTCCTGGTTTCCATTACATTCGTACTGAATGCAGGATTATATCCATATTGGAACTTCCCGCTAGATAGCACTCCATTATATTATTTCTTTACTTCGCCAAAGGATGCACTTGCAAGTGTTGGAGGGCTTTACATCTTTTTTGCTCTCCTCATCACTGTGCTGCTTACCATAGCCGTCTGGTTCGCACTCCGCATGCCTCATAACCAGAAGCGCTATTCCAGCAGATACAGCAACTATGGTTTTGGAGATTTCGGCAGTGGTCGTAGAACACGCTACTCTGACATAGAGCATCATCGTATGCGCCATTCTCTTATTCTGTTGCTGCTTACTGCCCTTCTCTTCATCCCTATCAGAGGAGGATTTACTGTATCTACAACAAATACAGGAAAGGCATATTTCAGCCAAAATGCGTTTTTGAATCATGCTGCTGTCAATCCGATGTTCAGCCTGTTTGAATCACTTACCCATCAGGAAGATTTTGCATCGCAATACCGATACATGTCAGAAGAAGAAGCTAACAAGCTCTTTGCTCAAATGGTAAGTTCAAGCGACCGGAACACCTACCCGCTCCTGAATGAAGAAACTCGGAAAAACGGAAAGCCGGATATACTTATTATTATTATGGAAAGCTTTGCCAACGACATCATGCCTTCCGTCGGAACACATAAAGACGTAGCTGTCTGCTTGGACTCAATAGCCAAAAAGGGAATTTTCTTCCCAAGATTCTATTCCAACACTTTCCGCACGGATCGTGGTCTGGTTGCTGTTTTGAGCGGTTATCCTGCACAACCTACAACCAGCATCATGCGCTACCCGGCAAAATCTGCACAATTACCATCATTGGCACGTTCATTGGCTAAAGCAAAGCATTACGGCAATGCATATTATTATGGTGGTGATGTTGATTTTGCCAACCAACGCTCCTGGCTGGTTTCCCAGGGCTATGAGAGAATCATTTCAGATAGTGATTTCCCTATAGAAGACAAATTGAGCAAATGGGGAGTACACGATCATATAGTAGCTAACCGGCTGCTTGCAGACCTCAGGAAAGAACAGAATGCCAAACAGCCTATGCTGAGAGTATTCCAGACATCAAGCAGTCATGAGCCATTCGATGTACCATATAGCAGACTGAAAGACAAGCGTTTAAATGCATTTGCTTACACTGATAGTGTCATAGGTCATCTTCTGCGTGAATACAGCAAATTGCCTAGATGGAAAAATACTTTGGTATTACTCGTTGCCGATCATGTTGGCGCATACAAAGAACATCTTGACAACTTTGACCGCAGCCGCTATCAGATTCCACTTATCATGACCGGCGGAGCAATAGCTCGCCCAATGAATGTTAAGCTCATAGGAAGTCAGCATGATATAGCAGCTACACTGCTCGGACAATTAGGCATTCCTCACAAAGACTTCTTGTTCAGCAAGAATATGTTGAGTGATGCTACTCCTAAATTTGCATTCTTTGATGTACCCGATGCTTTCGGCATGGTATCAGAGGAAAACTCTATCATCTACGACAACAAATCCAAAAAGGTTGTTTATGATAAAGGCAAAAAAGGTTATAACCTGAAGCGAGGCATGGCTTATCTTCAGAAGTTGTACGATGACTTGAGTGCAAAATAGCCCAAACGACAGGACAACAGATTATCAGAAACAAGAAAGCGAACATTACAGATTTTCATAAAGAAAGACTATGATAGAATTACTTCATCAAATAGAACAGATTGATACGCAGATTTTTCTGTTTTTCAATGGTTTTCACAACGTGTATTGGGATTACTTCATGATGATTTTCTCAGACCGTTTTGTATGGGTTCCGTTCTATGCCAGTTTTATCTTTGTACTGCTTAAGAATTTTCCTGTCAAGGTTGTGATGAGCACTATAGTTGTCATCACTCTGATTATCTTGTTTTCAGACCAGACTGCATCAGGAATTCTAAAGCCATTAGTAGCAAGAATGCGTCCCAGCAATCCTGATAATCCTATCAGTCCGATGGTACATGTTGTTCAAGGATATCGGGGTGGCAGATATGGTTTCCCATCTTCTCATGCAGCCAATGCATGGAGCATGGCCTTCTTTGCCCAATATCTGGTTCGCCGGAGCAAACTCACGATATTCCTATGCCTATGGGCATTGATAACCAGTTATTCCCGAATGTATCTCGGTGTACACTATTTTGGCGACATCCTGATTGGTACCCTCATTGGTTTTCTCTATGCCACCTTATATTATTATATATTTCAGTATTTTTTAAGGAAGCATACCGAACGTTTTAAGCCCAACCACGACATCAGATTTGCAAGCGTCCCTATCATTACGGGGCTCGTTTCTATTTGGGTAATCATTTGTACCAGTGGAATACTGTCTTTCTATAGCATACCACTGAGATAAACAAATGTATAAAAAGAGTTAGCTTATAAAAATGGTTTAGATTATACATTATTATTAACATATAAAATTTAAAGATTATGAAGAAATTATCAATTCTTGCATTTGCTATGGGTCTGATAGCTTTCACAGCATGTTCTGAGAAAAAGGCACCTGCACCAGCTCAGGCAGAACAGACAGTTGTAACCGATTCTGCATTTCAGGCTGCCGCAGCCGGTGAATATAAGAGCGCAGATGGAGAGCGTAGTGTAACTTTGAACAGTGATTTCTCTGTTAAAGTAAAAGGCCTTAACAAGGAATTTTACAAGTGGGAATTGCCAGCTAAGCCAGAAGGTAAAGCTGCTGTAATTATCCTGAGCCGCAAGGGTCTCGATGCCGACATCCAGGAACAGGCTACACTCGATACAGAAGAAGGTTCTATCATTATTAAGAACGAAACTTTCCGCAAAAAGTAATAGAATATGAACCTGGTATAAAAGCAAAACGCCCTCGCTTCACAGCGAAGGCGTTCCTTTTGGTATTAGTTTCATTTAAGGTAAAAAGATTGTATTCAGGATAACGATGCAAAGGTAGACATATTTTTCGAAACAAACGAATCTTTTTATATGTTTAAAAACATATTTTGTGAATTATTGCTTTTAAACGCAAATTATCGCTCCCAAAACAAAATTATCTGCCAGATAATTTCGGTACTTACAATTAAATTTGTATCTTTGCACCATAAATTTAAAAATTATTCTTTTTATTGAATTATGGCAATTAATGAAGAAAACAATTTGGAAGAGAAGAAAAGTATCTCTTTCGTAGAACAGTTAGTTGAGGAAGACCTCAAAGAAGGCAAAAACGGAGGACGAATCCAGACGCGTTTTCCGCCAGAGCCTAATGGTTATCTGCATATCGGCCATGCCAAAGCTATCTGCATGGACTTTGGTGTTGCAGAGAAATATAATGGTGTTTGCAATCTTCGTTTTGATGACACTAACCCTAGCAAGGAAAACAATGAATATGTAGAGAATATTCTTCAAGACATCCTGTGGCTCGGATTCAAGTGGGGCAATATCTACTATGCTTCTGACTATTTTGAGAAGCTTTGGGATTTTGCTGTCTGGATGATCAAGAAGGGCAATGCATATATTGATGAACAAACTGCTGAAGAAATTGCACAGCAGAAGGGTACCCCTACCACACCGGGTACTGCTAGCCCATATCGTGATCGCCCAATCGAAGAAAACCTTGCTTTGTTTGAGAAGATGAATACTCCTGAGGCCGTAGAAGGCAGCATGGTTCTTCGCGCAAAACTCGATATGGCGAATCCAAACATGCATTTCCGCGATCCTATCATGTATCGTATCATCCAAACTCCTCATCACCGTACAGGAACAAAATGGCATGCATACCCTATGTATGATTTTGCTCACGGACAGAGTGACTACTTTGAGGGGGTAACCCACTCTATCTGTACATTGGAATTTGTACCTCACCGTCCGCTTTACGATAAGTTCATCGACTTCTTGAAGGAGAAGGACGGAACTGCAGATGTATTAAACGACAATCGTCCACGCCAGATTGAGTTCAACCGATTGAACCTCACTTATACAGTAATGAGCAAGCGTAAGCTTCACCAGCTGGTTGATGAGAAACTGGTTATCGGATGGGACGACCCACGTATGCCTACTCTTTGCGGAATGCGCCGTCGCGGTTACTCTCCTGAGAGTATTCGTATGTTTATCGACAGCATCGGTTATACTAAGTTCGATGCTCTCAACGATATGGCCTTACTCGAAGCATCTGTTAGAGAAGACTTGAACAAGAAAGCATGTCGTGTGAGTGCAGTACTTGATCCTGTAAAACTCGTAATTACCAACTATCCGGAAGGTGAAACAGAGGAAATGGAAGCAATCAATAATCCAGAAAATGAAGCTGATGGCACACACACCATCACATTCTCTAAGAATCTCTGGATAGAGCGTGCTGACTTTATGGAAGATGCTCCTAAAAAATTCTTCCGTATGACTCCGGGTAAAGAAGTTCGTCTGAAGAATGCTTACATCGTTAAGTGCACTGGATGCACAAAGGACGAAAATGGCGTTATCACTGAGATTCAGGCAGAATACGATCCTATCAGCAAGAGCGGCATGGAAGGTGCCAACCGTAAGGTTAAGGGTACATTGCATTGGGTATCAGCTGATCACTGCGTAAAGGCAGAGGTGCGCGAATACGACCGTCTCTTTATGGTAGAAAATCCATCTGCTGATGAACGTGACTTCCACGAGTTGCTCAACCCAGACAGTTTCCACGACTATCCTAACTGCTATGTTGAGGAATATGCAGCCAGCAAGAAGCCAGGTGAATATCTCCAGTTCCAGCGTATCGGTTATTTCATGGCCGATCTTGATTCTACTGCAGAAAAACCAGTATTCAACAAAACCGTTGGTTTGAAGGATACATGGGCAAAACAGAATAAATAAATCACCTATATCTGTCTCTGTTTCAACAGCTGAGACAGATATTATTTAGATTCAAGATAACAAATGAATACAGCAGAGCTTTTTCTTTGGATACTCGACAATTTAAATTACTGGGTAGTAGCCCTTTTCATGGCTATCGAGAGTTCATTCATCCCATTCCCATCAGAGGTGGTTGTTCCACCTGCAGCATGGAAAGCCATGGATCCTGATAGCGGAATGTCGTTTATCCTGGTCATCGTATTTGCCACCATTGGTGCCAATATCGGTGCACTTATCAACTATTATTTAGCTAAATGGGTAGGCCGCCCTATCATCTACCGTTTTGCCGACAGCCGCATCGGACATATGTGCCTGATAGACCGCCAAAAGGTAGAAGTTGCAGAAGAGTTTTTCCGCAAGCATGGAGCCGCATCCACTATTTTTGGGCGCCTGGTACCAGCTGTTCGCCAGTTAATCAGCATTCCAGCCGGTTTGGCAGGTATGCATGTAGGCAAATTCTTGCTCTATACCACTATTGGTGCTGGCATCTGGAATACTGTTTTAGCAACCATCGGTTGGGGTATTTACCGATATACAGACTATAAAACAACTCAAGATGTATATCAGCAGGCATTAAAGTATAGTCATGAGCTCGGTTACATCATCTTGGCTCTTGCCGTTGTTATTGTAGCATTCCTTGCATACAAGGGGCTCAAGAAGAAATAAGAAACTATCCCCCATCCTGCTTCCTCAAGCGGGATGGGGGATTTTTTCTTTCGTATAATTACTTATCTTCTAAAGCATCTCATCATGGCAAAACAAGGTTGGATTCAAGTGACCTATTCCTTGATAATCCAATCACCTATCGTCCGCTGTGTGCTGTCATAATTTACACCAATCTTAAACAGACGCTTACCATCGGCAGAATATGGAATCAGATATCCCTTTTCATCTATCTGTCTGATAGCTTCCTCGGCTGAACCATCATATTTCAACTCGAAAACAAATACGGCATCAGGCATATACACCACGGCATCAGCCCTGCCTATCGCACTATCCTCCTCTACCCTCATGTGTGCTCCCATCAGGTTAAAGATAAGATAGAACACCGTCTGGAAATCCCGTTCGTTCTTATTGCTCAAACGGTTGGAAATGCTGGCAAGATAAGCCTTCAGGCGCACCATCGCTCCCTCAACGTCTGCCTCATAGAGCATTTCCAGGAAATCACCTACAAGACTATTATTATCCAAAGATATTGGTGAAAGATAGTTAGGTGCAAGACTCTTGAGCATGCCAATCTTAACCTCTCTGTTAGGATATTCCAAGGTATAACGTTGCAGCATCGGGTTATACTTCTTGATGGTGAGATAACCACTCTGATAGAGCAACGGAAGCGCAGAAGTCATCATTTCCGGCGAAACATCAAAGTCATCCACATCACATGATTTCTTCTCTATATCCATCACATTGACGTGATACTTCTGCAGCGTCTTGATAAGATAAGTCGGCGTACCCGAGCCAAACCAGTAAGGAGCAATCTTTCGTGCATTCAGTGCCTTTACCAGACTGAACGGATTGAAAACATCCTCTGATTTCTCACTGAAATGATAACCGTCGTAGAATCTTGTCAGCTCTGCCAGGCACTCCTCATACGTCATACCCAGGTCTTCTCCCAATGCCTCAATATCCGGTTTCATCTGAGTGGTAAGTTCCTTTTTGCTGATACCGCAGATAGCCGAATACTGGTCGAACATACTGATGTTATCGAGGTTATTCAGTTCGCTGAAGATGCTGAGCTGCGAGAACTTGGTGATACCCGTGATGAAGGTAAACTCCAAGTATGGATCGAGCATCTTGATGGGACTATAGAAGTTCTGCATGATGAATCGCAGCGGTTTCAAATTTTCCTTTTCATGCACTACATCCAGCAAAGGGGCATCATATTCATCAATGATAATCACTACCTTCTTACCCGTCTGCTTGTATGCTTCTTTCACCAGGTCTTTCAAACGGAGGTTAGCGTCCACCTGATGCGTCTTATATCCCCAGATTGACTCCTGCTCTTCAAGCATATCAGCCAGGTATCTTTCCAGCTGCTCCACTCCCATGTGCTTGGCGCCGCTCAGGTCGAAATGCAGCACAGGGTGCTTCACCCAATCCTTCTCATAATCAGCAATGGCCAATCCCTCAAAAAGTTCTTTCCTTCCCTCGAAATAGGCCTGGAGGGTAGATGCAAAGAGCGACTTTCCGAATCGTCTTGGACGACTCAGAAAAACATACTTCATTTTTTTCTCTCGAAAATCCACGATGTATTGGGTCTTATCTATATAGAGATAATTACCCTCTCTGATATTCGAGAATGTCTGTATTCCTACAGGATAGAAATTTACCATTTTTGCCATATTCCTACATGCTTTACGTTTTGCGCTGCTAAGTTACGAATATTTTTTTGAATAGGAAAATTTTGGGAGAGATATTTTTCACAATTATCTTTTGCACTATTAATTTAATAATTGCTTGGCAGAAACTTCTACTACCCCGCCATTTCCGTCACTAATGACCACAGGACGATTGTATAAAGCCTTTTCTACCAACATATCATGCTGAGCTTCAACTAAACCTGATTCAACTTTGTTGATAAAGCCCTCAATCTCACTTTCACTCATAATCCTTAATTATTTTAAATTTAACAATATCCTTAATCTTTGTTGGAATAAGATCTGGTTGCTAAAGTAGTTTTAAATTCTTTTGGATGCAAATATACTGCAAAATCTTGATAACGCCAAATATTTGAATGAAATTAACATCATTATTGGCTAATAACTGAACTTTCGCATATCAGGAGTTAAATGAGTTAAGGAAGTTAAGGAGTTAAGACAATAGAGTCTGAAAACGTTAAAAAATACAAACAAGGTGTCGCATTGCCCACGAATGAGACACCTAAAAACAAAAAATCATACCTGAAAAAACAAATATTACCCCCCACTTTCAAATAAAAACCTTATCTTTGCACCAGGATTTTTACAATCTTTATCATGAAGGATTTAAAATAATGTAAATTATAATCAAAACATAATAGATTAATATGAGAAATTATTTAACTGGAAAAGAACGATTACTGGTTGCAGCACTTGCTTTTATTCTTCCAAAAAGAAGATTTGATATTTGGTTATGGGTGCTGTTATGCGTCCCATGCCTGTTGACAAGTTGCGACCATGATGTTCATGATGACAAGGAAGAAAGCGGCTTGTCGGTATCGCTCACTTGGGCTGATGAAGCCGACCAAGGCACGAAAGTGAAGGATGTGAAACTCTGGATATTCAATGCCTCTGACGGTTCGCTTGTAGAGGAAAAACAATATGGCAGTGCTCAGGAGGTGGCAAGCCAACGCTTCCAACTCCCGGAAGGAACCTATCGCATCCTGACTACCACCAACCTAACAGAACCGTTCTTTATCAGCGAACAGACCCGGTCTTTGACCAACTGGAACAATATTCTGATAGGTTTGACCAATCCTAAAGATGTGAAGCATAATGCCTATTTCGGAGTTGCCGATGTGAAGATAGATAACAAGGAAGGTAGCTATGTGGTGCAAACCCCTATAAAGAGCGTGCTTTCGGAACTGACCATCATCATCGAGAACATACCGAAAGGCACAGAGATGAGTGGCAAGGCTTTGGATTGTGCTTGTTGTCTGTTCCCTACACAGAAGAACAGTGATGGAGACTACGGTTTGCCGAGTATAGAGCCAACGGAAGTGGAACTCCCTACCCTCCTGGCTACGGAATCAACCCTGAAATCAGAAGTCATCCGGCTGATGCCGACCATACAGGGAAGTTCCGCCTCTCATGTTTATCTCCGCCTCTTGCTCCCTGACGGGACCTTGCAAGAGTTTGACATCACTGCTCCTAAGATGAATGTAGGAGGAAAGTATGAGCTTAGGTTCAAGTACGAAGAAATGCAGCCGAAGATGAATCTGGATGCTACCATCAACGGTTGGACGAACCTCAACAATGAAGTAGAAACCAAATAATAATAATAACTTTTAAAATATTGATAATATGAAAAAGATGACGAAGTTTTTCGCCCTTGCACTCTTAGCAGGTGCAATGGTTTCATGCAGTACAGAAGATACAGCTCCTACAACAGCAAATGGTAAGGTAGCCGTGCAGTTTACTGGTGGTATCAGCGTAAACACCCGTGCCAGCGGAACCACTTGGGACAACGGTGACCGTATCGGCATCACCGACATCGACAACGATACCCAGTACGGCAACGTGCCTTTCATCCTGAAGAACGGGAAATTTGAGGCAGAAGGAAAGGTCATCTATATCGAAGATGCAAAGCCCCATACTTTCCGCGCCTACTATCCGTACAACGCGGCGGGAGGCATCCTCACAGCCACGACCGATGCCACGGCGCAGCAGAACCAGCCTGCCATCGACTTCCTCTTTGCTTCAGGAGCCACGGGAGACAAAAACAGCCCGGTGGTGAGCTTTACCGACAAAACTTACAAAGGCGGTGAAGACAACTCCTTCCACCACCGCATGAGCCGGATAACCCTTACCTTCGAGGCGGGCGATGGTGTGGATTTCAGCGTGGTCAAGCCTGAACGTTACACGCTGGACGGATTGTTACTCACTGGTACGTTCAACACGGCCGACGGTATTGCCACAGCAGACCACGGAGCACAGACCGGAGAACTGGCCATGAATCTGGCAGACGGCAATCTCACGTCATCGGTCATCCTCTTCCCGCAGACAGTTGCATCCCTGCCGTTGGTTGTGAATTACAAAGGTCAGGAATATCCTGCCACACTCACCATGCCCGACGGCGCACTGCTGGCGGGCAACAACTACACCTATACTGTCAAGGTGAGCAACAAAGTCCTTGAAGTCAGCGAAGCCACCATTGCAAAGTGGAACGATATAGACGGTGGAGAAGTGGATGCTGACCTGTAGGATTTTAATAATTAATCGATTAGAATGAAGAATTATGAGACATAGATTATTTATCCCCGCAGTCCTCGCGCTGCTGTTCGCCCTCGCCGCCTGCACACAGGACGAACTGGCTGACGATAACCGTCTGTCCAAAGGTGAATATCCTGTAGTCATCCGTGCCACCGGACTGTCCGTGGAGGCAACGCCGCAGGCAGCCCCATCAACCCGTGCCTCCGTGGACGGCGACTGGCAGGGCGTCACTTCCGTGGCACTCAAGATGGGTGATGCGGTAAAGGAATACACCGTTACGACTTCTACCGATTTCAAGAGCGCCACGCTCTCACGCGAGAGCGACCCGTACTACTGGACCAACCGCAACCCGATTACCGTATCGGCATGGTGGCCCTTCGACAATGCCGACATCACACAGATGCCTGCCGTGAAGGTGGCCGAAGACCAGAGTAAATTGGCTGACTTCCAGAACAGCGACTTCATCGCCGCTGAGAACCGGAAAGTGGAATTTAACAACCCGACCTTGGAGTTCAACCACCGCACGGCACGCGTGGCAATCGAGCTGAAGCCCGGTGCGGGATTCACGAGCGTCGCCGGTGCCACGGTGAGCCTCGTGAGCCTGTCCGCCGATAACGGCAACCCGACCGCCATCAAGACTTACAACGCAAGCGCCAACACCTACGAGGCACTAACCGCTCCGCAGACCGTTGCGGCAGGCAATCCGTTCGTCCGGGTGGAACTCGGCGGCGGCACCTTCTACTTCCGTCCGCAGAACGACGTCGTATTAGAGGCTGGCAACCGCTATACCTACACCATCAAGGTGAACGCCACCGGCTTGACGTTAGAGGGTTGCACTATCGGTGACTGGGCTGACGGCGGCGGCGAGAGCGGCGCAGCTGAGGATTTGGGCTACATCTACGACAGCAACACCAATACCTACACGGTCTATAACGCCGACGGCCTGATGAATATAGCCGAATTAGTGAACGGAGGTAAGACCGACATAAACATTACCCTCGACAAAAACATTGACCTCACAGGCAAAGTCTGGACGCCGATAGGCACAGACTACGACAACGCATACACCGGCACCTTCGACGGCGGCGACCATACCATCACGGGGCTGACCGTTACGACAAATGACGAATATGCGGGTCTGTTCGGCTATCTCGGTAATTTCAATAATGCCGCCGCTACGGTGAAGAATGTGGTGATGGATGGCATACAGATAACATGCAATCACAGGTCGGGTTATGCCGGCGGCGTGGTAGGATATAGCTGGGGCACCATTGAAAACTGCTCGGTGTCGGGCAGCGTTAGCGCCACGGTGAGCGTCGGCGGTGTGGTGGGTGTTCAAAGGGACGGTTCCATCACCGGATGCAGTTCCTCTGCCACAGTGAAGGGAACGCTCTATGTCGGCGGCGTGGCAGGTTGGACGAATTTTGGTGCCACCTTGACCGCTTGCTATGCCACAGGCAACGTGATCATAGAAATAGCCCCCACACAGAATATCTCTGGCGGCGGTCTGGTAGGATTCAACGACGGAATCAGCCTCCTTTCCTGCTATGCCACGGGCAACGTAACCAGTACAGGTAGTAGCACTGGCTATGTACATATCGGCGGCTTTTTGGGAGATAACTACACCACCGTGACCGCCTGCTATTGGAAAAACAATCATGAACAAGGTATCGGCTACAATAGGAGAAGCACCAAAGTCACAGAGGTGGACGGCACCAGCGTAACCTGGAAGAACGCCGTTGATGCCATGAACACCGCCTTGCAGAACGCAGGCTCAGAGTGGCGTTACGAACTTAAAGGAGCATTGCCTACCTTGATGAAGCAGTAAACCGTCGGGCGGAAAAGTTACGCCCGCAATGGAAAGAACCAGAGTAATAAAATAACAGATATTATGAGGATAAGATTTTTTGCACTTGCAGCGCTCGCCCTCTTATTGGGCGCCTGCACGCAGGACGAAGCGGGCTTCCTGCCTGAAGGGGCGGAAGGCACAGCCATCGTCTTCACCGCCACGGGGCTGAACCCCGCTGCGACAACCATCGCCGGCACCCGTGCCCCAGCAGACGGCAATTGGACGGGTGTGCAGAGCGTGGCAGTCCTGATGGACGGCACGGTGAAGGCATACGACGTGACGCCCATCACCGCCGACCCCACCAGCGCCACGCTGACCTCCACCGATCCGTACTACTGGACCAACCACAACGACATCACCGTCACGGCGTGGTGGCCCTACACCGCTGGCGAGACAACCCCACCTGCGGTAAAGGTAAAAGCCAACCAAAGTGCCCAGAAGGACTTTGAGGGCAGCGACCTCATCGTAGCCGACGGACAGACGGTGACCTACGGTAGCCCTACGCTTCACTTCACCCACCGCACGGCACGGGTGACCATCGTTCTGACGGACTACACCGAGGGGCTGGCATCCGTGCAGCTGACGGGCCTCTCCACCGAAGGCGACAACCCGGATATAATCGTCCCGTACAGCAAGGGCAGCAACACCTACACCGCCCTCGTAGCCCCGCAAAGTGTGGCAGCTGGCACGGCATTCATTACCTGCACCTTCACTAACGGCAAGACCTTCGTTTATAAGATGAAGAATGCTACCGACTGGCAGGCGGGCGGTGAATATACCTACACCGTCTCCCTCGCAGCGGCAAAAGACCTGGGCTATACCATAGAGAGCAACGGCAGCTACACGGTTTATAACGCCGACGGCCTGCTGAATGTAGCCGAATTAGTGAACGGAGGTAAGAGCGACATTAACATTACCCTCGACACAGACATTGACCTCACAGGCAAAAACTGGACGCCGATAGGCACAAGTTTCAGCAACAAATACACCGGCACCTTCGACGGTGGCGGTCATACCATCAAGGGGCTGACCGTTACGACAAATGACCAATTTGTGGGTCTGTTCGGCTCTATCGGTTATGCTGGTACGGTGAAGAACGTGATGATGGAGGACGTACAGATAACAAGCAATCGCAGTTCGGGCTTTGCCGGCGGTGTGGCAGGATATAGCGATGGCACCATTGAAAACTGCTCGGTGTCGGGCAGCGTCAGCGGCACGGTGTACGTCGGCGGTGTAGTGGGTGCTCAATGGAACGGTTCCATCACCGGATGCAGTTCCTCTGCCACAGTGAAGGGAATGGTTGATGTCGGCGGCGTGGCAGGTCAGACGAATTCGAGTGCCACCCTGACCGCTTGCTATGCCACGGGCAACGTGATCATAGAAATAGCCCCCACAAAGAATATCTCTGGCGGCGGTCTGGTGGGAATGAACGGAGGAAAAGGCGTTCGTGCCTGCTATGCCACGGGCAACGTAACCAGTACAGGTAGTAGCACCGGCAATGTACATATCTTCGGCTTGTTGGGAGATAACTACACCACCGTGACCGCCTGCTACTGGAAGAACAATCAGGAACGAGGCTATAAGACCGCCCCCGAATCTACGAAGGTGGACGGCACTTACGTTACCTGGCAGAACGCCGTTGATGCCATGAACACCGCCTTGCAGAACGCAGGCTCAGAGTGGCGTTACGAACTTAAAGGAGCATTGCCTACCTTGAGGAAGCAGTAAGCCGTTGCGGGCGGAAAAGTTCCGTCCGCAACGAACATTAAACGACAAGGGTCTATATGCCACGATGAAAAGGTGGCGTATAGGCCCTTGATTATAGGATGATATTCGTAATCTACATCTCCGCTTTCTGTTTTTTATGAATTGCCCAGATTTTTAATGATATCTAAAGGCAGCTGGGTAGCCTTGGCAACCTGTTCGGCAGAAAGTCCCATTGCCAGCATATTCTTTGCTATATCCTGAGCTTTCTGATTCATACCGATTTCAATACCCTCCGCAAGACCTTCACGCTTGGCGGTGTCTACGGAATTCTTGATGTCGCGATATGCCATCTTGCTGGTCTCGTACTCCCTCATCTCCTGCGGAGTGAACTTGGCTATTTCGGCTTCCTCGAAGAGGCGATCGAAGACCTTGTCGCACAGTTCTTTAGGGCGCTGGGTAAGCTTATAGAGGTTCTTCAGAGCATAGAGCCACTTCTCGTAGAGCGTATCCAGTTCTTCCAGGGGTTTGTTGAACTTGGAAATCTCTACATAAATATATTCGAGCTTGTCGTAAAATACTTTGTGGGTAGCGGTGTCGCACAACTGCACATGATGGCGGATTTTCTCCTTGTCGAATGCATCCTCGTTCATGCTGAAGTTGAGCAGGGCAACGGTATAGACATGATTGAGTCTGAAATCCCATTCACTCCCCTTTGGTGCCTGTTCACGGATAGGGAAGGTTGAGTAGAAAAGGGCGCGATCCTTGAAATACGTCTGGTAGGCATTCTGCATTTCTACGATGAACTTCTCGCCGTTTTCGCCCTCGCAATATACATCAAAGATGGCTCTGCGGTCGGTATAGACATCTCCCACATGCTCCGGGTTCAGATACGATACGTCCTTCACAACCTGTTTGCCATTAAACAAGCTGTTGAGGAAGCAAATGAGCAAATCCTTGTTCATTGCTGTTCCAAAAATTCGCTTGAAACCGAAGTCGGTCAGCAAGCTGATGTATCTTTCTTCTACCTGTTTCATAATCATCTGTTTTAAAAATCCATGCCGCAAAGGGCGACTCTAGTTAAAAGAATGATAAAACCTTTTCTAATTTAATAATTGCTTGGCAGAAACTTCTACTACCCCGCCATTTCCGTCACTAATGACAACAGGACGACTGTATAAAGCCTTTTCTACCAACATATCATGCTGAGCTTCAACTAAGCCTGATTCAACTTTGTTGATAAAGCCCTCAATCTCACTTTCACTCATAATCCTTAATCCTTTTAAATTTAACAATATCCTTAATCTTTGTTGGAATAAGATCTGGTTGCTAAAGTAGTTTTAAATTCTTTGGATGCAAATATACTGCAAAATCTTGATAACGCCAAATATTTGAATGAAATTAACATCATTATTGGCCAAACAACTGAACTTCGCATATCAGGAAGTTAAAGGACTGAACTTTCGCAGTGCGAAAGTTCAGTTATTTAATTATAGACCCTTCTTGCACTATTATACTTCCTTCCAGTCAACCAGTCCCTTTCCCATATCATCCAGTTCTATGGCAAGAGCAATCACCTTGCGCTTATCAGCCTTGAAAGGTTCGGCATACTGCTTGGCTTTCATCTGCTCCGTGGCAGCATCCACACCACCGTTATTGCTCAGCTTCAACTCCAGCACATAGATGAAATTGGTGTTTTCTACCACCATATCAATCCTGCCCGTAGCAATCATCTTTTCTACTTCTACCCGGCAGCCGATAGCATAGAAGATGGTGCTCATAATCAGCCGGTAGCGCTCCTCCATATCCATGCTGGCAAGTTTCTTGTTGCTGTAGGGCACGTCAGCTATGAGAGCCTTCAGGCATTTCATGGCTTCGGGAAGATTGCCAAGGCTGAGGTGAACATTCAGAAATGCCTGGGTAGATTGAAGGTCATTATTCTTGCGCATGGCAAGCGTTGGCAACACGATTTCATTCAAGGCTTGCCGAACCTCGAAATTAGGAATGCCAAGAAGATAAGTTCCGTTTATGTAACCCTTAATCGTGAGATAGCCCGACTGATAGAGAAACAGCTCTGCTCCACCGCCTGTTACGTCAGAAGTTTCTATGATTGTGTCCAACAGGGCACTATGATCAAAATCCTTCAAACGAATCTCCATGTCATCCACAAACTTTGGAAGCAGCGAGGTTGCACCCGATGAAGCCCAGTAGTTCCTCAGTTTAGAATCAGCGAGTGCATTGATAAGACTGAATGGATTGAAGACATCAACCATATTTTCATGGCTGAAATGATAGCCATCATAATAAGCTGTCAATTGCACTACAGCTTCATCGAAAGTCCATCCCTTACTTGCTGCCAACTTGTTGATTTCCGGTTTGAAATCACGTAAGACTTCTTCCTTCGTGATACCGCAGAGAGCCGCATACGCAGAATCAAAGCTGATATTGCTCAGATTATTGAGTACAGAGAAAAGAGAAATCTGCGTAAACTTGGTGATGCCAGTGATGAAGACAAACTTCTCGTATTTATCATCTGCCTTGAGAATGGCAAAAACTTCACGATAAACAGCGGTACATGCTTCGTGATAAGGAGTCTTCCAGGAATGCTGCAATGGAGAATCGTATTCATCGATGAGGATGGCAACCTGCTGTCCGGTTTGCTCATACGCCCCCACGATTATTGCATTGAAGCGGTCGGCAAGTTTGGCGGTTGGCTTAGGTGTAATACCATATTCCTTCTCTAATCTGTCGAAAGTGATGTCGAGATAAGAGCGCAAAGTTTCCGGTTCTGCACCTGCACGACTCATATCGAGTCTGATGACAGGACGCTTCACCCATTCCGTCTCCAGCTGCATGATCTTCAACCCCTCAAAGAGTTCCTTCTTACCCATGAAGTAGGCTTCGAGCGTATCGACCAGCACAGATTTACCAAAGCGGCGTGGGCGGCTCAGGTAATTATACGTTTTGTTTCTGTTGGCAAGTTGCCAGATGATATCTGTCTTGTCAACATAAAGGTATCCATCCTTTCTGATTTTCTCGAAAGACTGGATGCCTACAGGTAATTTTCTATCATTTATCTCTACCATAATTCCTAATCTTTGTTTTCCAATTGCAAATTTACGATTATTTTCCGAAACCGCCATACTTTTCTCATCTTTTTTGCACTTTCAAAATAATTACTTACTGAACTTCGCATGTGGCTTAAGTACGGGTTGAAGGCCCAAAAGCTCCTAGCCCAGAGCACGCCCTGGATAATTACGGACACAAACTTGTCGCCCTGTTAAGTAGTTCAAAAAGGATGTGACATAAATCCATGACACACCCTCTTTTTATTTTTGCATAGATTATTCTTCATTACAAGCATATTTTGTCCCTTCAGAGAACACGCCAGGCAATAAGGTGGCAACATATCGAAGTTTTACATCATCCGAGATGAAGGTCTTCTTTTCACAGAGGTTGTCAATAATCTCAGCCCCTTTCAGCATAAACTCCTTCTCTTTCTCGCTGAAGGCATAAATATCATTTCCTGAAACAGGCAAGTCTGCATTGAATGTGTACATCTTGCCGCAAATGTCACACTCTTTCTCATTGAACTGTTGATATTCTACACTCGAAAACTCTCTAAAGTCCTCTTCTTTAGGGATAAACCCTAACTGAAAGATACTCTGTATGGCTTCACCGCCACCGAACAACAAATCAAAAAAATCCATATTTTCTAATTCTTAAAATGAATAATATGATAGACTCTATGTATGCATAATACATTGATACTTCTATCGTTACATTTAATTTTTGCTGCAAATTTAATAAAAAAGATCTATTTTTCGCTCTTAATTAACATTTATAATATTTAATTGATCTTTTTTGATCAAAAAGGTAAAAGAATGATCTAATGCCTCTTTTCTTTATTTTTTTTTGTTCCTTTGTACAATAAAACTAAAGAGTATAGCATTATTAGAATATTCAATTACTCTCGGGTAACTTGATTATCGTCATAATACTTAAAAGACAATTAGGTCATCTCTTTATAAACAAAAAAAATAAAAGTAATAAAATGAGTAAAGCAAAACCATTCATCAAGTGGGTTGGCGGCAAAGGTCAACTCATCGAACAACTAGAAGCGCAACTTCCAGCTGACTTTGATAATTGGGAAGATGTAACTTATATCGAGCCTTTTGTAGGTGGAGGAGCCATGCTCTTCTATATGTTGCAATCTCACAAGAACATCACAAATGCTGTTATTAACGACATTAACCCGAAGTTGACGGCATGTTATGAGGTTATAAGAGATTTTCCACACCAACTGATAGACTCTTTGAGAAATATACAAAAAGAATACTACCAGCTACCAGACGAAGAGGCTAAGAAGGAGTTCTTTATGGAGAAAAGAAAGGCCTTCAATGGAGAATTAGACAGGTTGGATATGTGTACATTATTTATATTTCTCAATAGAACATGTTTTAATGGTCTATACAGAGAGAACAAGAAGGGAGAATTCAATGTTCCATTCGGTAAATATGGTACACCGACCATTTGCGACGAAACGACAATATTGGAAGATAGTCAAATGCTGCAGCATGTAAATATCCTAACCGGAGACTACCAGCAAGTGCTTGAAAGAGCGGAAGGCCGAACTCTATTTTACTTCGACCCTCCATACAGGCCATTGAGCAATACATCAAGCTTTAATGATTACACAAAGCAACCATTCAACGATGATGCCCAGATAAGGCTCAAAGAATTCTGTGATACAGTCAGCAATGCGGGCTACTCGTTTATGCTGAGCAATTCAGATTGCTTTGGAAAGGATGGTAAGGATCGTTTCTTTGATGATTTGTATGCAGATTATCACATAGAACGTGTATGGGCTAAGCGCAACGTCAATTCAAATGCCAGCAAGCGAGGAAGGCTAACAGAAATACTCGTAAGAAATTATGGAAATATAAAGAACCAGAACCTTTTCGAAACAGCTTTTGTTGCAGAGGATAGGCTTCATTAAAACAACAATAAATATGAGTGCACATACTGAAGAAGAGTTTAACCTCTTTTTGTCACAACTCAAAGAAACCAATCAAACATTGGATTTCTTCTGTGACTTCGAAAAAATTAACAACAACGTTGAGGATATCAAGTTAAGTTTATGTATCCTCAATAGTATGATTGGTTCTACTGATTTACGTAAGTCAGTAGAAGCCATCTGGAATAGAGACAAGTCCGCTTTCTCTGTTATGGACATTCTTATTGCCGTAAGAAGAAAAGACAAGAAGAAGGTTATAGATTCTATCGGGAATTGCATTCCTGTAGAGAATTTGTTTAACTCTGTGGACAGCGTTATGGAGTTTCTTGAAGGAACAGGTTTAGCAGAAATCTTTACCTCTAGAAAGGTCAAAGACCTGGTAGATTATGTTTTTGGTATCGAAACAGGCCTTGATACTAATGCTCGCAAAAACAGAAGTGGCAAGATTATGGAAGGTACTGTACACAAAATCCTTTCAGAAGCTGGCATAGAGCACCGCAGTGAAGTATATTCTAGTGAGTGGCCAGAAATCACGTCAGTCCTGGGTGATGATGAAAAACGTTTCGATTTCGTAATTGAGACTCCATCCAAGGTATATCTGATAGAGGTAAACTTTTATAGTGGAGGCGGTTCAAAACTCAATGAAGTAGCACGCTCCTATTCAGATATATCACCAAAAATCAATTCCGTACCAGGCTTTGAGTTCATTTGGATTACAGATGGTAAAGGTTGGAATTCTGCAAAGAATAAGCTACAGGAAGCCTTCAGCATCATACCAGGAGTGTATAATCTGACTTCTATTTATCAATTTATAGAAAATATAAAATCTTAACAAAACATTGTCTGTTTACCCTCCGCTCAAGGATTTCTATAGAGGAGAGCAACATTCTGTGTATGGCTATCAATAGATATAATATGTTATTCTGTTTTTCGAAGAAGATATGGACGAATTATTATCATTTAGTCAACTTATAAAATCTCTAATTCAAGATAACGAGATTTTAGACATCAAAGATGCAAGAGAAATTGTCAAGACAATTAACAATTTTCTCTACACCAATTATGAAAGTATCGGGCATACAAAAGCATTAGGAAACACATATGAATATTTGTCTGACTTTCATAAATATTGGGAAAAGAATCATGCCAAAATTCTTGATTGTCAAATTAACGACGACAAGTGCGAACTTGTAGCAGATGCTTTGCATTCTGTATTTCTTAAAACTAAAGGAAGCGCATTTCAAGAGATTTTCCACACATGTGGTTTATCCCCTAAGGAAATCTGTCGTGTTCGTTTTTTAACTGCAAATCAAGATTTTAGAGGCTCACGTAAATTTTCCGAACTAGCAGAAATTTTCAACAATGACAATTCTATTTTTGACGTAGAATCTATCGAACAAGATCCAGAAGGTTTTCTGAAAGATATAAAAGTCGCGAATTTATCTCAAACAGATAAGCGCATTTCATATGCCCAAAACATAGCAAAATTTCTCTTACAGCACAACTGTACACCTTACGAGCTCATTAAGAAATACGACAATGATATTTACAAACTTCGTACGGCTTTAATAAATTGCAAAGGTGCAGGATACGGCAGCAAAAAAGCAGATATGTTTTTAAGAGACATGGTAGTATTAGGGGTATGGAAGGATGTGGTAAATTTTGACAAGATAAATGTAGCTAGTGATATTAACACTATAAAAGTAGCCTTAAGAACTGGCATTATAAGTACAGCAATACCACTCGTTTCAAGTTTCTTGGATATATTTTGCCACCAATATTCATACATTGACAAAATGAATGCCCTTGCCTGGAGACGTGTATGGGAGTTTTGGCAAGCTAAATATCCGTCAGAAACAATCAGCAGCCCTTGCTTAATGGATTATTTTGTGTATGGCGTTATAGGCAAACAATTCTGCATTCCCTCCTTGGCTATATTTGAATGTGAGACTATGCACCATATTTTCAGATGGCATTCAAGCCAAAATAAAACTTGCCAAATATGTTTTAAAAGGACTAAAAAAAGAACCAATAAAGCTCATGTAATAAAAAAGGTGTTACCATGTAGCGATGCAGAAGGAAGTATTGCTATTCGAAATAGTAAATACATTAAATCTCTTCCTGATGAACAAAAGTTCGACAGATGTCCTTTTTCTGAAATTTGTGGTGAAAGTAAAAATTTAATGCCTCCAAAATCCATCAGTATACTTGGGCAAACCGGGTGGACAACAGCTTATGCTAGAAACGATGAAGGCGGCGGCGGATTAATGGCATAATTATATGATAAAGTCTTATTATAAGTCTCCAAACCGCGACTTCACTCTCCTTCACGGAGACTGCATCCGGCTGATGGGCGAATTTGATTTCAAGTTCGACATGATCTTCGCCGATCCTCCTTACTTCCTGTCGAACGGCGGCATCAGCGTACAGAGCGGGAAGGTGGTGTGCGTAGACAAGGGGGAATGGGATAAGGGAGGAACGCCCGAACATATCGACCTGTTCAACGAGGAATGGATTGCGGAATGCAGGGAACACCTGACGGAAAGCGGAACAATCTGGATTTCGGGAACTTATCACAATATCTTCTCGGTGGCCAACAAACTGACGCAACTCGGATTCAAAATCCTCAATGTCATCACATGGGCGAAGACAAATCCACCGCCCAATATCTCATGCCGGTACTTTACCTACAGCACCGAGTTCATCATCTGGGCAAGAAAGTGCCCGAAGAAGCCGCACTACTTCAATTATGATCTGATGAAACTGCTGAACGAGAACAAACAGATGACGGATGTATGGAGGCTGCCAGCCATCGCAAGATGGGAGAAATCGCAGGGCAAGCATCCTACGCAGAAACCGCTCGCCCTGCTGGTACGCATCATCCTGGCATCAACCCGGCACGGAGCATGGATCCTCGACCCGTTCTCGGGAAGCGGAACTACCGGCATCGCTGCCTCGCTGACCGGCAGACGCTATCTGGGCATAGAAAGGGAAAAGGAATATCTGGACCTGAGCATCAGGAGAAGGGTGGAACTGGAGAACGGGAGTATCGTAAAGAGCTACCGCAAGAAGATAAGGGATATCGTGATTGCGGATGGAGAACCGGAAGAGGCTGATATCTTCGGGGTAACGGATGAGAACAGAATTCAGGATTTGCCTTTCTGATTTTTCGCCGACAAAAGCATCGCATTACCTTTGCTTTACTGAACTTTCGCATGTGGTTCAAGAACGGGCTGAAGGCCCAAAAGCTCCTAGCCCAGGGCATCGCCCTGGGTATAATGTGTGCAAGCCAGGCGCCCTGTAAGGGCAAAAGCCTTATGTTTTGCCTGGAGTTTTAAAGCTTTTGCCCTTACAGGGCGACAGGTTTGCGTCCGTAATTACCCAGGGCGGTGCCCTGGGCTAGGAGCTTCTGCCCTTTCAGGGCGTATGGGGTAAAACTTGCGAAAGTTCAGTTACTTACTGAACCTCGCATATCAGGAAGTTAAGGAGTTAAGACGTATGTCTTGCAGCTTTAAAAACTACGCCAAAAAGACTGTTGTCTTAACTCCTAGCGAACGTAGGGAGCGATAACTCATTTAACTTCTTTAACTCATTTAACGATTTAACTCCTTTACCTCCAGAACCTGCGAAAGCTGAATCTAATATGCGAAACTTCAAGATTTCCGCGTTAATATTTGTTTAAAAATCAGTCCTTTTTCGGTATCGTTAACTTCTTTTATCTGATAATTGTTTAACACAACATAAGACGGGATTCCCTACCCCACTCGCTTTTCAGAGATTTCAGCGGTAAGAAAAGAGGAAAAAAGGGACCCTAAAAAAAAGGCACCCCTTTCGGAACCAAAAATAAACACTTAAAATATGTAAAAACGGACTGAATTCTTAAAATATGTTTATAAAAAGCGGAAAACACCCTTCACCACCCTTCACCCGTAACTATTTGACACACAAAATGTTAAATAAAAAGGTGAAGGGTGAAGGTTTGAAAACTCTTTTTTATATATACGCGCGGCAAGGAAAAAAATCCGTTTTTTCATTTTTCTGACTTTCTGGATTTTCCAAAAATCCTAAAAAAAGAATATAATATAAGATTTAAAATATACCCTTCACCCTTCACCTCGTCACTTTTCCGCTGTTTCGCTTCTTCACTACTTCTTCTTCAAAATACCCCAACAAAAATGGGCGCAAAAATGCTGCGTTAAAAAGTTTAACCTAGGTTATTCTTTGTAAAAATCGAGCTCTATAGAGCTCCCCACCTAAGTAAAACATTTTGTTTACCTTCGCAACATGTTAACAACAAAGAATAAAACAATGAAAGATTTACGAAATTTTATGGCAGAACTCGAAGAAGAAGCCAGATTTAAGCTGGCTATCGCAAAGACATGTGGTGTATCACCAACTAGGATTCTTAAAGAAACTGGTGGAAAGAACACTATCGATAAGAGGATAGATAACATGACGCTCATACCTGAATACATATTCGCTATGGATAGAGCCATCAAAACCATTCTCATGGAAAAAGACGAAGACGATGCCTTCGAAAGTAAAACCTGGATACATGAAGAAAATGTCCATCATAAAACAAGATTCCAGTATTATTGCGATGAAGTGTACATATGGGAACAGAATAAAGGTTCGGTATACTGGAGGGAACATAACAGAGCATGGAGCTACTGGAGAGAAGCCCTTCCCTACAAGAAAATTACTAATCAACTTAAAAAAATATTAGAAGATACAGATTCATAAAATCCAAAAAGAAATGAAAGAGATTAAACCCACAAACGAGACCGGAAAGAACCCGGAAACAGAACAGGAGAAAGAGGTCTTGCCCTCTTTTTTCCAGACTCTGAAGACCTCTACCAGCAAGCCTCTCCCCAACAGAGCGGTGCTGGAGTACAACATCATGCATTCGGCACCGGTGAAAACCAATACCGAAGGCTACAGGTCGATGATAAAGGTGGACAAGAGAACGGCAGAGGACATCAAGCACAGGCTGCCCTGCATCACACCCAGCGTGCAACTCAAGGGAAGCTCCAAGAAGCTGACTGACTTCAGGAAGGAAACCTACTGGCTGATGCTCGATTATGACGACGTGCCCCCAAAAAACATCGCGGCACTCAGACAGACCGCCCGGAAAATCCCCTTCACCATGGTCTTCTACATCACCGTCTCGGGCAAGGGATTCCGCATCCTGCTCAGATATATGCGGCCTGAAGGATGCAATCTCACTGCCACCGAACTCCACCAGCTCGCCATACAGAAAGCCATGAGCATCTACGACAAACTGCTGGGTATCAGCTGCGACAAGCAATGCCAGGACATGGTGAGAAGCTGCGGACTGGCTTACGACCCCGAGGCTTACTTCAACTGGAATGCAGAAGTTCTCCCCATCAGCCGGGAGGAGGTGGAGAACTTCGAAAAAGCCACAAAGCAACAGGAGGAACAGAACAGGAAAAGGCAGACAGAGGCAGAAAAACCCAGAAAGAAAAGCCCGCGCAAACAGGAAGACGAGGCACCACCCAAAACGCTCACTACCGAAGAGATTCTGCAGTATGTAGACAAACTGGCAGAGAGCTGGGAAGAGCGGTTTGAGGAACATCATCACAACAGCTACGTAGTGAGATACGCCACATTCTGCCTCTGTTTCGGAGCCGAAAAGGAGGAGGCTGTGAAACACATGGCAGATAAGTTTGGCGGCGAATATGCCGATACCGAGCGGGTGGCACGGGAGATTTACAAGCATACCGAGCGGCTGGGAACCTGGAAGATAAGACAGCAGGGAGATGATGAGCAGAAACGCTATACCAGCATGAGAGCACTGCTGGGATGGCTGGGAGCCCGATATGAAATGCACCACAACACGCTGAGCAACCAGTATGAAGTGCGCGCCATCAACACCGGAGAGAAGCTATATCTCGACTGGACCGAAGTGGATACCCGGGTGAGCAATTCCCTGTTCGTGAAGATGGAACTGGAGAACATCTGTACCACCCAGAAAAAGCTGGATACGGTAATCAGAAGTAACTTCAGTCCCGAATTCAACCCCATGGAGGAATATCTGAAGAGTCTGCCGAAATGGGACCGGAAGACTGACTATATCGCAGAATTAGCCCATCGGGTAACCGTGATGCAGACCGGCGGTTACCGCCATACGGAGGAGGATTTTGCCTATGCCTTCAAGAAATGGCTGGTCAACATGGTGGTTTGCTGGGTTCGGCCCGATGTCACCAACCAGTCTATCATGGTTTTCGTAGGCAAGGGCGGCATCTTCAAGACCACGTTTTTCGACCATCTTCTGCCGCCCCATCTGCGCAAGTATTTCGCCAACGATTCTACGGGCGACTACAAGAATAAGGATTTCCTGCAGATGTGTGCCAGCAAGGCGATAGTGTGTCTCGATGAGTTCAGTTGTCTGCGCGGCAAGAACCTGGATTCCTTCAAGAGCAACATCACGAAGCGCAACATCAGCATGCGAATCCCTTATGCCGAGTGGGACTGCATCCTGCAGAACAATGCGGGGTTCTGTGCCACGAGCAATGAGATTCATATCATCGATGATGACGAGAACCGCCGTTTCCTCATCTGGCGCATCGAGAAGATCAAGAGTCCCATCGACTTCCCCTTCAATTACGAGGGCATCTACTCCCAAGCCGTGGCACTGGCTCAGGAGGTGATAGAGAAGCGCCGGAGGGGTGAGCCTTGCGACTGGGTGTACTGGTTTACGAAGGAGGAGAACGAGGAGATACAGCGCCACAATCTTTATTTCCGTGTAAACAACTACATAGCCGAGCGCATCAACAAGTTCTACCGTGTTCCTGATGCCGATACGCCGTCCGAGTTCTGCAAGTTTGTTACGGCGAGTGATGTGATGGAGCGCATCTGCACGAACCCCGCCTTCCGCCAGTCGATGTCGAACAAGGATATTTCGATGTTCATGGAGGCGCTGGGATTCAAGAAGATTCACCGCAAGACGGGCAACGGCTGGAAGGTGATAGAAATGCGTCCTGACGAGATAGAGAACAACCAGAAGATGGATGGCAGCGAGAATATTCCGCCCGAAGATCTCCCATTTTAGGAAATTCTGCTTCGGAGATATTTTTTTATCTTTCGGAGATATTTCCGTATCTTTCGGAGGGATTTTCTTATTATTCAAAAACGAACAAATTATGATAGAAGACAGAAGTTACGGGAAGGCAGAGCTCGCCATGCTCTACTTTCCCACCGCTACCCCCAGGGTAGCGCTCAACCGGCTGGTGAGATGGATCAACCGGTGTCCCGAGCTCAAGCAGAGCCTCTGTTCGGGCTACGCCGGCAAGTTTTCCCACTTCTACACCCGGCAACAAGTAGCAGAAATCATCGAATTTCTGGATGAACCATAAAAAAATCACCCTGGAAGGGAATGCATACAACACGCTATGCATATCCCTTTCAGGGTGAGTTTAATAAAACTACAATCACAGCAATAAAACTATTAATTTTACGTTCTTTTCAAAGAAAGGGGTTGTGCAATAGTGGCTTAAAGGCTAAAAGCACTACCTTTGCATACAATAATTCAACAAGAGACAAGAATATACAAATTCTTGGAAATCAAATATTAAAAAGAATGGGAAGATATGATGCAAAAAATAAAAGATACAAACCTCTTATTGAAGAGTAGAAAACGATTCCTTCTTATCATTGCTGTGGTTATTCTAACTATTGCATATATGACAAGTACATTTTCGCATAAAAAAGTGGAAATTCGTTTATATGGGTATTGGAATATGGTTCTTGACAGTCTTGTTATAAATAGAAATACAAAAATTGAGTTTAGTAGCATAAACTTTAATTTTTCTAATAAGAATGTTGAACTTCCTTTGCTCAGAACACCAGAGATAGATTTTAAAGGTAAAACATTGTTAGATGAAGACATAGATGAAGATTCTCTTAAAAAAGATTGGTATTATTATCAAAAGTCTATAAAAGAATCTAATGGAACATGGGAATTGTACAGTTCAAAAGATTCTGTAAAAATCCAAGCTCTATCACATCCATTAAACGGAAGCTACAAATTAGTATTTTTTAAGACACATTCTATGGGACAGGAACACTATTATATGCGTATGATGAATGATTCTACATATATAGTTTGTGAAAAATTCTTTTCTGGATATGTCAACAATAAATTGTTAAAGGAATGGAATGATTAGGTGAAAATATTTACAGAAGAGTAAGTCTAAAATCAGCAATAAAATGGAACGCAAGAAACAGACTGGACATGTCTGCCGATGGATGGCTTTTGGCATAACGATTGTCACCATCGTCGTAGGATGTACCAGTGTAATCGGCCTATTTGAATGGCGCGACAGAAGCAGGATGGAGAGCAGGATTGCAGAGACGCTCCTTTGGCGGAAAAGTATATATGACTTGAATATGCGTGTCGCCAAGTTGTCCCCGCTTGGGGAGACAATGGAAAAGCATTGATAGACATATTATTGTGCGTTTTCTGATTAATACAGCAATTCAATGCAATAAATTCAATATATAGTCGTTCTTTAGTTATAACATAAAAGCAAAACAATATGAACTATATTTGTCTTTGGGGAATATTAGCGTCTATAACAGGAATTGCAATAATGTTTTCTGTTATTAAGCACAAAAAGTCGGTAAGTGCCATAAAAAATGGCACTTACTTGATTTTTTCAATTTTGATGATATGCTTAGGAATAACAACCATCTTATTTAAAAGATATGATAGTATTTGTGCAATATCCTTTGGTATTACATTCCTAAATATCACATACAAAGACAGGCGTAATTTCCCACCGAGTTTTACAATAAACTATATTGATTATCTTAAAGGATATTTTGTTGGTTTTGGGTCTATAATGTATGGTTTGTTTAGAATTTTTGAATAAATAATCAAGTAATATGTCACGACTTATAAAAAACGTGAGTAGCAAAATTGCTATCAACGTTTTTTATAAGTCGCATATTTTTTACTTTTTTCAACACATAAAATTTTGCAGTCTCACCCTCTGGCTCATTACCAACAGAGTCTGTTAATACAATAAAGCTGGCTCTATTTCCCAAAACTGCCGTATATTCTTCAAGCTTATCGGCACACCTGCCTCCAGTGTAATGAGGCTGGCGAACGAGTGTCGTCACGAATGGTAGGAATAGGTAAGTCCATTTTCTTTTCCACAAGCACATCGAAAGCCTTTTGGATGGAAAGCAACAACTGCTCGATGTCCTTGTTGGTCTCCACGGCTTCCTTGCTCTTGTTCTCCTTGGCTGCTTTAGAGCTTTATGTTAATAAAACTACAATCACAGCAATAAAACTATTAATTTTACGTTCTTTTCAAAGAAAGGGGTTGTGCAATAGTGGCTTAAAGGCTAAAAGCACTACCTTTGAATGCTGTTAAATATGGTAATGTTCAAAGTCACAATTTGTGATTTTAGAAAAATGAATATAAATATGACAGATAAAATAGAAAAAAGGAGGCAACCTTTGCAGTGCCGTACAATGGCGAGGACAACAACGACTATGTGGATGGCAAGGGCTTCTGCTGCAATGACGGCAGCTTGGAGGCTGCTCAGACACGAGCTTTAGCGAGAGCTGCAAAGAATAACTTCCAAGAAGGCGATACATACGAGAAGATGCAGTTCTACTACCCCCCAGACCATTTGGGTAGCAATAGTTACATCACCAACCTTAACGGCGGGGTGGTGCAGCATATTGAGTATGTACTTTTCGGTGAGGTTTTCGTTGAGGAACGCAATAACATTTCAAATAATCCATTAAGAAGAGAGAGAAATGGCAAAAGATAGGATGCTTTATATGAAATTATGTTTTGTAGTAATAGTCTTTGGACTATCTTTTATTATTTGTAACAAGCATTATATTAAGTATAGTGCTTGTTACAAGCTTCCGATACCTAAAACTCCATTTTATCCAGATGCTTATAAATTTGTAAATACAAAAGAAGAGCTTTTGTCAAATATGAAATTAATTAATAATGCAATAAAAGTAGAAGCCATTATTGATACAAATAAACTTGATTTTAACAATCATACATATCTCTTTGTGTTTGGCGCACCAATAAAAAAAATGTACTATAGTTTTAAGACTACATTATTTGACGATAAATCTCCGAGTTACGCAAAGGCTATAAGACATAAGAAAAAATGTGTATTTATAAATTATAATATTCCAACAGGGTACACGTATTTGTATGAAATAAAAAAAGACGAGACCCTTACTGGTTTCAATGGAATATAAGAAATTCATTGAATTGACAAAGAATAGAAATCCGTGGATTATTGTTTATCCACGGATTTCTATTTCTTCGCCTGTATATAAGTATAGGGCGTTATGTGTCTATCAATTTACAGCAAGCACATTGGGGCGCAAAAGCTCTTGATAGTATTAGTGAGAGATTGCAACGTGAATTACCAGGATTAAGAGGCTTTTCTTCAGGCAACTTGAAGAAAATGCGTATCCTCTATGAGGAATGGCAATGCCTTTCAATTGGTTCGCCATTGGCGAACCAATTACAACAGCTTGAAAATAAGATAGAAGAAGGTGTTGAAATAGGAGAAAAGACACTCCTTTGTATTAACAGACCTATAGGGTCAGCAGACTTGCGTATAGAGGATTTTGTGGGCATTAGTTTCACTCATCATATGGAAATTTTGCATAAAACTACCACTTTAGATGAGCGCATCTACTATATACATCAAGTGAACCTGTATCATTGGAACAAGTACGTATTACGGAAATACTTATCAGATGACCTATATCACCATCAAGGCAATATGCCTAACAATTTTCCGAAAGCGATACCAGACATTAAGCAATCAATGAAAACAATATCAATGTTTAAGGATGAATATTTGCTTGATTTCATCAATACTGAAAATTTGGGACAACTATGTACATATCTACAGGCATTAGACCTTACTGTTAAAAAGCCACACGAAAATCCTTCTATTGGTATTGTTTTATGCAAAGAAATGAACAAGGCCTTTGTTGACATTGTTGTAAGGAACTACGACAGCCCAATGGGAGTAGCGACATATAAAACCAAACAGGATATGCCTGAAGAATTACAGAAGGCTTTGCCTGATTTGGATAAGATGAAAGATCTGTTTTGCAAATCGTTGTAAATGTGTATTCACATTATATAAAATACGTATTAAGGAGTAAGGCTATAATGTTCTTACTCCTTTTTTCATTTGTACAACGAGTGAAGCGATTAATAAAAGTGCAATCACCGCAATAATACTATTGATTTTACGTTCTTTTTAAAGAAAGGGGTTGTGCAATAGTGGCTTAAAGGCTAAAAGCACTACCTTTGAATGCAATAATAAGTAACAACACGTTTAAGGTCACAATTTGTGACCTTAAAAATAAAGATAGAAATATGGCAGAGAATATAGAACATCAAGATAAAGGAGAACTGGTCGCAAATTGTGACCGGTTCAATAGTTTGAAGCACTCAACAGTTCGCTCATATGCTTTTACAGAACAGGGAGTAGCAATGCTCTCTACTGTTCTCAGAAGTGAAACGGCTATTCGTATAAGCATACGTATTATGGATGCATTTGTTGCAATAAGACGTTTCATGGTGACAAATGCAGAAGCTTTCCAACGTCTTTCAACAATGAAGTACCATCAATTGGAAATGCAGCAACACTTGCAAGAATCCGACAATCGTATAGAAGACCGCTTCCTTTGTATAGACGATGATGTATATCACATAGGTGCATCCATTAAGGACTTAGGCAAAAAGTGGTTGGGTTTCTCCAAGATGGAGATACTTACACCAGACGAATTGGTGGAAAGAATCAACAGGGGATAAGAAAAAATCAGAGTTTCTATTGAATATGGAAGAACTTTTCAGATATTATTTGAGTAATATTATTATTCTTCGTATCGGTACAGGCTTACGTTATCTATGGCTACGCTTTGTTAGGCATCGCAAGATTTCTTACCGAACCCTTTATGAAGGTAGTAAATCGAAGAAAACATCAGAATTATCTAATTTTGAGAATGAAATGTCAAATCGGGCATGGGGATGTGGCTTTATTCTTTTTGTGATATTCTTAATTATATTTTTACGCAGATTTTTATAATAGACATACAAAAAAAATGATTATGCAACAGACATTGTTTATCGTAATACTAGCCGTTGCCATTGCTTTCGTTTTGGCGTACAGGTGGAAGAAAAAGGCAGAAAACAAAATGGACAATATGAGCCTTAATTATAAAAGCAAGCAGCAAATATTCTTTCTAACAAAAGCTGATATAGTCAAGATGATGACTGTTGTTGAAAGAAAAATTCCTATAAAATATGCCCTAATTGGAGCATTTAAACAGGAGACGATAAGAAGAGAAAATACCATATCAAATTTTTCTATATGAATTCACTATGTTTATGTGTAAAAGAATAAAATTTTGGCTTTGCAAACTTCTCTATTCCCATAGAAAAAAGTCTTGTTGCATTTCCTTTTCATCAAAAGGTTTCAAGGTGATAACTCTCTATCGGATTTTTGAGGGATGCCAAGTAGAAGATAAACCAATTATCTTTCTTCCTGCTACAGCATCCGAGGAAGAATTGGCCAATGCGATATTTTTCTGTTTGGGTAAAAGTAGTATGGTCATACGAACTTCAATAAATTCCACATCCGCTTATCTGAAGTTTATTAAAGAACGTTCGTTGAAAAGTTACTATCAACAATCCGTGGCTTGCATAGTAAAGTTGAATGTTCAAACAGGCATAATTCATTTAGAACTTTGGCAACAAGCTGATGATGGTAGAGGAATGACTCCTTGTCATGAACAGAGCCTTATGGCATTTGATGTAAAAGGCAATAGTCAACTTCTCGCCAAGTATGTCATGGAAATCTTAAGTGAAAGATTAGCTTTGAAAAAGGATAAGGTAACTATGGAATAAATAATAAGAATTGTAGCAAGAGAATAAACAAATGGATTCTGATAGTCTTGGCGATAAACATAGGTTTGCTGTGTTTTACAATATATGCATTTAGGCAGTACCAGCATCGGCAGGAAATTGTTAAGTTCGCACATTAATATTATTTCTTGTTTCCATAATGCGAATCGTCTAATTACGGCAAAAATACGCTAAATACCTGATACAACAAAAACTTTTTTCGATTTTAACATAAAAAATACCACTTTTTTCAACCTTTTTTTCCCGAATCCCTGCAAATCGCACAAATCGCATAGTTGGGGGTTCGGGAATGTTGTATCTTTGTATCGTCAATCAGAGAGGTTGATGCAGCAACGGTCTCGGCGGAGACACAGACTGCTTTTACTAAAACTAAATTTTTAAAAGTATGATTCTCATCAAATTAGCGAAGAACAAGAACAAGACAATCAAGGAAGCGTATGGCAAGTATTATGCGCGACCAGTAGTAACAGAAACCATCGGCATCGATGAACTCGCCGAACACATGGCGAGCCACAACACCCCGTTCTCGAAGGGTGCCATCAAGGGCCTTCTCACCGATATGGTGAGCTGTGTGAAGGAGCTCGTGCTCCAGAACAAGGCAGTGAAGATAGACAACCTCGCCATCTTCTCCATCGGCATCATCAACAAGATGGGAGCCGCCAGCATCAAGGAGTGGAGCCTCGCCAAGTTTGTAGAAGGCTACCGCCTCAGAGCCCGTGCTACCGGCAAGCTCAGCAACACCCAGCTCTCTCTCGATGCCAACGCCAAGAACGCTATGGATCTCCTCAACTCCAGCGAGAGCGCTGCAGGCGATACCACCACTGGCGATACCACACAGGGCGGCGGTACATCACAAGGCGGCAGCACCGACGGAACAGGCGACAGCGGAGACGGCCTGGAGTAGTAATCCGTCTCTCAAATATGCGAAACGACAGAAGAAGGAAGGAATGAACTGACCGGCGACAGGGATATTCCGAAGGCACAAAGCGGCTGGTTTTCATCCTGACGATTACGGATAAACAGCAAATCATAATGACCCAAGAACCTGCCTTTTACGGGTATCCGGGCCATCAGTTACTCCCCCGCCCTTCTTCTTCCAGAAACGCTTACTGAAACTAAATTTCAACCACTAAAACAAGCATGTGACTATCATTATCCACTTAGTATTAATCATTAAAAAACAAAGCAAAATGAAAAAAGTAAATTGGAAAGCCATCATCAACTTCCTCATCACGGTATTAACAGCTGTAGCCAGCTCATTCTGTGTACAGAACTGCTAAAAGAAAGGAGGTTGCCATGACACAGAAACATCGTAGCATTTCACTCATCGTGATCCACTGTTCTGCCACGAGAGTGACTCAGGATTTCACATTCGAGCAGTTGGAGGCCTGCCATCTTGCCCGCGGTTTCAAGAGTATCGGCTATCATTATTACATCACGAAGGATGGTGTGGTATATCCGGGTCGTCCGGAATCAGAGGTAGGAGCCCATGCCCGTCATTACAATGCCCACAGCATCGGCATCTGTTATGAGGGAGGTCTCGACAAGAACGGCAAGCCTGCCGATACGCGCACTCCAGCCCAGAATCAGGCTCTGTATTCGCTTCTGGAGAGCCTCTGCCTCTCCTATCCTGATGCAGAGATACTGGGCCACCGCGATTTGCCGAACGTTCACAAAGACTGTCCGTCGTTTGATGTCAAGCGATGGCTGAAGTTGGTAGATTTCCACATCTAGCCGAATTTCGGAAAGGAGTTCATCATATTTATTTTTTTAAGTTGATTCAAGCCCCACAGGTATTATTCCTGTGGGGCTTTTTCTGTTTCATCGGCGTTATATGGACTATTTATCTGAAAAATCACTGAGCTTTCGCAAGTTTTTGCCCTTAGACTTCCAGTCGTCAATCGTCCCCGTCTTAGACGAGAAATTGCAGCCTATCAGGTAAATCGTTCTGTTGTCTGTAGCATACTCACGGACATATCCTTTTTCCTCGATTTGTTTCAAGGCTTCAGTTGCTGACCCATCACGCTTAAATTCGAAGATATATACAAACATTGGGGTCTCAATAATGCAATCAACCCGTCCTTCACTTTGCTCCTTTTCTATTAGAACGGTAAAACTGCTTATCATGCGAATCACCAGATAGAAGGTATATTGAAAGTATCGCTCTTTTTCCCGCTCGTCATCTTTACGACGTTGGCTATAGGGTATACTGGCGAAGAAGGAAGTGAGTAGTTTCTCCAATTTGTCACAATCTCCCATCTTCATCGTATTAACAACTTCTACGACCCAAGCGTCAGGCGATTCCTTGGGCTTCAGATAGTTGGCAGCCACCATGGTTACGAAACCAGCTTTTACTTCATCATTTGGAAAATCCAAGAGATAAGAATCGGTATCCATGTTCCAATCCTTAATGGTAAGATAACCACTCTGGTAAATCATTGGCAATGGAGCCTCTGTATCCGCCTTGTAATCTATAAAACTGCTGGTAGGATAAAATTTCCCTGTCAGTTCATTGAGGTTTTCGTCGAAGTGAGCTAATAAGCGGACCAGATAAGTAGGCGAACCTGTACGGAACCAGAAATCACTCAGGATTTTCTTGCTCAGTGAGTTCAAGATACTGAAAGGATTGTAGATGTCGAGCATGCTTGGGCTGAAATGGTAACCGTCATATTTGCGCTTGAGCCGATATTTCATCTCATCCTCAGACACTTTATATCTTGCAGCCATTGCCTTGATTTGCTCATCAAAGACAGAATACAGTTCCTCTTCCGTGATGCCGCAAAGAGCCTCGTAGCGGTCGTCCATGCTGATGTCATCTGGTTGGTTGAAACCACTGAATACGCTTACTTGCGAGAACTTGGTAACACCTGTCAACAGCACGAATTTCAAATCTCTGTCAGCAGCCTTGAAGACACTGTAGAAACCTTTCATGATTTCACGATGTCGGTCTTCCAGCAAACGTTCGTTGCCTTCAGAATCGAAGGTCTTTAACCCTGTGTCTAAAACATCCAGTAAAGGTTTGTCATATTCATCAATCAGGACAACGGCGCCAAGTCCTGTCTTTTCGTGGGCAGCTTTCAAAACAGCCATAAATCTGTCTCCCAAGGTGTTGGCCAATGGGTTTCTGCCATAATTCAGTTCTTGGGTTTCAACAAAAGTCTGCAAGGTTTTTTCCAATTCGCCTGCCTGTGTGAAGTTCTTGCCGTTGAAATCAATATGAAAAACAGGATATTGCTTCCATTCTTTTTCTAACTGTTCGATGGCAAGTCCTTTAAACAATTCTTTTTTTCCTTGGAAGTAGCATTCCAGGGTAGAAATCAACAACGACTTTCCGAATCGTCTTGGACGACTCAGAAAATATATATTCCCATTGTGTACTAAATCATAAATCAAGTCTGTCTTGTCAAGATAGACATAACCATCATCTCTGATTTTTCCAAAGTCTTGTATTCCTATAGGATATTTCATATTGTTGCTTTTTATTGAATTTTTGGCAAAGTTACGAAAAAAGTTGGTATCTGCAAAATAATGCGGAATAAAATGTCTTTATTTTCAGATAAAAGCAATTCTTATGCTATATATCCCTGCGCTCCGCTATACATCGTTGAAAGTTCAGTACCATAAAAAAATACCACTTTTTTCAACCTTTTTTCCCGAATCCCTGCAAATCGCACAAATCGCATAGTTGGGGTTCGGGAATGTTGTATCTTTGTATCGTCAATCAGAGAGGTTGATGCAGCAACGGTCTCGGCGGAGACACTGACTGCTTTTTACTAAAACTAAATTTTTAAAAGTATGATTCTCATCAAGTTAGTGAAGAACAAGAACAAGACAATCAAGGAAGCGTATGGCAAGTATTATGCGCGACCAGTAGTAACAGAAACCATCGGTATCGATGAACTCGCCGAACACATGGCGAGCCACAACACCCCGTTCTCGAAGGGTGCCATCAAGGGCCTTCTCACCGATATGGTGAGCTGTGTGAAGGAGCTCGTACTCCAGAACAAGGCAGTGAAGATAGACAACCTTGCCATCTTCTCCATCGGCATCATCAACAAGATGGGAGCCGCCAGCATCAAGGAGTGGAGCCTCGCCAAGTTTGTAGAAGGCTACCGCCTCAGAGCCCGTGCTACCGGCAAGCTCAGCAACACCCAGCTCTCTCTCGATGCCAACGCCAAGAACGCCATGGATCTCCTCAACTCTAGCGAGAGCGCTGCAGGCGATACCACCACTGGCGATAACACACAGGGCGGCGGAACCACTGGTGGCGGCGGTACATCACAAGGCGGCAGTACCGACGGAACAGGCGACAGCGGAGACGGCCTGGAGTAGTGATCCGTCTCTCAAATATGCGAAACGACAGAAGAAGGAAGGAGTGAACTGACCGGCGACAGGGATATTCCGAAGGCACAAAGCGGCTGGTTTTCATCCTGACGATTACGGATAAACAGCAAATCATAACGACCCAAGAACCTGCCTTTTACGGGTATCCGGGCCATCAGTTACTCCCCCGCCCTTCTTCTTCCAGAAACGCTTACTGAAACTAAATTTCAACCACTAAAACAAGCATGTGACTATCATTATCCACTTAGTATTAATCATTAAAAAACAAAGCAAAATGAAAAAAGTAAATTGGAAAACCATCATCAACTTCCTCATCACGGTATTAACAGCTGTAGCCAGCTCATTCTGTGTACAGAACTGCTAAAAGAAAGGAGGTTGCCATGACACAGAAACATCGTAGCATTTCACTCATCGTGATCCACTGTTCTGCCACGAGAGTGACTCAGGATTTCACATTCGAGCAGTTGGAGGCCTGCCATCTTGCCCGCGGTTTCAAGAGTATCGGCTATCATTATTACATCACGAAGGATGGTGTGGTATATCCGGGTCGTCCGGAATCGGAAGTCGGAGCCCATGCCCGTCATTACAATGCCCACAGCATCGGCATCTGTTATGAGGGAGGTCTCGACAAGAACGGCAAGCCTGCCGATACGCGTACTCCAGCTCAGAATCAGTCTCTGTATTCGCTTCTGGAGAGCCTCTGCCTCTCCTATCCTGATGCAGAGATACTGGGCCACCGCGATTTGCCGAACGTTCACAAAGACTGTCCGTCGTTTGATGTCAAGCGATGGCTGAAGTTGGTAGATTTCCACATCTAGCCGAAGCCAGAGGATATAGATGTCTATACTTAGAAAATTACTAAAAAAGGGTGTGTCATGCTGTTATGACACACCCTTTTTTAGTTTTAAGAACATAAACGCAGGCTAGTAAGTCAGCTAGGCGTATTAGAAAGAAACTCATCAACAAAAGACTGGGGAGTCATTATTTTGATTCGTTTATTATCTGAGACACCAACGAAGTCTTTAACATTGATAGTCAACAAAATGTCAGCACCACAATTAATAGCCGCCTGGTATTGATAACTATCTTCTAAATCTCTAAAGTTTTCATCCTCAACTCCTTGTTTCAGTCCAAATCTTGAAGCAGACGAAATTTGGAAAGTGTCAAGAATGCGGAGCAGAATTTTCCTTTCCTGTACTAAACGTTCAGGATTGTAGATACTCATTCTTCGTAATTGTTTATCCACGAGAAAAGTGATGGTGTAGAATCCTCCTTCAGACAAGAACAAAGTATGACTAGTAGATGCCAAGGTAAGAATTTTAGCCACAGCATCAAACAGAAGTCTTTTTTCTAAAAATTCCGTTATAATATTGGTATCACAAAAGATTTTCATATCCCATATTTTTCTTCCAGATACTCATCACGCAGTTCTTTATCACTTTTATCTGAAGCGAACATGCCGCCCATTTCTTCCCAACTGAACATTTTTGACTCAGCAGGAGCTTTCATATCTTCCTTTTCAGATATATCAACAACAATTTTTTGCAGGATTTTATTTACCCAATCCTCAATATTAAGTTTATCTTTTCTTGCAAAGATTGCCGCTTTGTCATATACATCTGGTCTTAATGTAATTGTTGCCATAATAATCTTTTTCTATTTAGCAATTGCAAAACTACATTTTTTTATTGAAAGTGCCAAATGAATTTGAAAAAAAATGCATTATTTTACTCTTTTTCCTCATATAACGGAATTTTTCCCGAATCCCTGCTAATCGTACAAATCTCTCAAATATGCGCAACGACAGAAGAAAAATAAGTGTTATTCATAGAAAATTACTAAAAAAAGGGTGTGTCATGCAGTTATGACACACCCTTTTTCTGTTTATCTATTTCTTTTTCGGCAAACCTATCTTCTTGCCTACCTTGAAACGGTCGAAACCTTCGCCATAAACACCGATGACGGCACTCTGGCTGACAAAGGCGGTAGGATCAATCTCGTCGATAAGACGGAATATCTTCTGAGACTCACGCTGACGCGCCAATACAAACAGCATGTGGACATCCTTGCCACTGTAACAGCCATGACCATCCATCACCGTACAACCTCGGTCGGCAGCAGTATTGATGGCTGCACTGAGCTCCAGATATTTGTCGCTGATGATGAAGAACTGAACCGAACGGCGCAACGCATTCACCACATGATCTACACAGAGCGACTGCACAAAGAGGCAGACATAACCGTAAATCACCATCTCCCAATCGCGCAATACCAGATAAGAACTGGTGATGATGCACAGGTCGCAAATCATGATGGCATGACCCAGGGAAATGTTCCAGTACTTGTTGATCATCGCCGCTACGGTATCAGAACCACCCGTAGAACCATTGCAGGAAAGACCCAGACCGGCACTGCTGCCCATGAAGAACGCACCGATGACCGTTGCCATGAACGGCTGGTCGTGAAGCAGCGGCGTCATGCCTACCGTATGCGTCTCTATCAGACGGGTAGTTAAGGCAAAGATACCAACACCATAGATGGTCTTCAGACAGAACTTATAGCCCAGAATGCGGAATGCGATGAGAAGCAGGAACACATTGAGCGCCAGATAAGATACAGATGCCGGGATGCCAAATCCCCAGTAAAGGATAGAAGCGATACCTCCTACACCACCCATCGTGATATGATTGGGAAGCAGGAAGATGTTCAAACCGATACTACCTTCTATCATCGCCAGGGCAATGATAACGTAGTCGCGGATTTCATGAAGTTTTGTTTTTCTCGTCATAAAAATATACGTATTTCTTAAAATGCGGTGCAAAGGTACTAAAAAATAAGTAAAAAAAGGGCAGCTACGTGAAATATTACTTAAAAAACAAATCTTTTTTATGAAACCGGCACATTAATTCGAAAAGATTTCCTATTTTTGCAGAAACTATGCATTATTAATAATCAAAAATTTCTAGTCTATGGCTAATTACGAAAATGAAATCAACTCGTGGCCAGTCCTGAAAAACGGACTGCACTACAAATGGCTTGTCGACTACGCTGCATTCAGCGCCTTCGGTACTTTTGAGCTCACAGCAGAGGAATGGGAAAAACGCGACCTTATCGTCAACTTTAAAGGTAACTCTGAGCTCACTACGGAGATGGACCATCAGGAAGCACTGAAGAAGGCTATCGAAATGGTATCAGACAAGCTGAAGAGTCTTTTGGGCGAAGAGGCAGCACAGTTTACCCTGGTCTGCATTCCTGCAGCTCTTGAGGCGCATACCAAGCGCCGTTTCAAGGAGTTCAGCGAGGAGATATGCAAGGCTACGGGCATGACCAACGCCTACCCTGCCTTCAGCTACACGCATGATGTAGATGAAGATGGCGATCCTGTAGATGAACTCCATATCGACGAGGCTTTCTTCCAGGGCAAAAAGATCATTCTCTTTGATGACATCATCGCATCCGGCAATTCGGTAGCCAAGTTTGCCGACCAGCTGGAGGGATATGGTGCCAAGGTTGAACTGGCGCTAGCACTGGGAAAAAAGATTTCTGACGGATATGACCAGAAATAAGATACTATAAATTAATAGTTTTTTAGGCACGGATTACCGTGCCTAAAAAAAACCGTTTATTAACAGAAAGCGATTTGCTTTCCCTTTTCTATGAACTCTGCATTCACGATGTCGATATCCTTCCACATCGCCATATCCGACTCCAATGCGGCCAGACTTGAGATATCCTCGCCAAAACTGAAGAGGCGCTCTATCATCACACCATAGGTAAGATGCTCTATCTTCTCTATCGGATGAAGAACCACTGATTCCTCAAAACTGCTCTTCTTACCATTCCGGATTTCTACCAGCAAACGGGCACGTAACAGTTCCTTAACCGACTGGTTGACAATCTGTTGAGGTATCTTCGTTAAATCATGAATTTCTTTCGGAGTATACGCCTGTTCGCCCTGATTGAACCGACGACATACCAGATGCATCACTACCCCACAAACCTTGATGCGCTGCACCAGTTTCAGGTAATCGTACTGCAAATCACCATCATAATAATGGATGTTCTGGTTGGTATGGCAAAGCAAGGCGCCAAACACTACGATAGCCCACGAAATCTGAAGCCATAACAGGAAAAGCGGAATGGCTGCCAGCGAACCATAGATGACATTGTAGCTGGACAGAAAAACCTGCAGATAGATATATCCATACTGAAGTGCCGTCATGCAGACACCCGCCAGGAACGATGGAACCAGGGTGCTGCGCACCCGGATATAGGTATTCGGGATGACATAATAGCAGAACACGAAGAACAGGAACATCGGAACAAAAGCCGCCAGATGAAGGATGAACGAAGGAATGGTATCACCGATATCCGCTATCCTGTCTACATTATCCACCATATTCACCGTCCATACATTGATGCTCGAAGCAAAGAGAATCAGCAGTCCCAGACCAAACAGAATGGTAGGATATTCGGTAACAATCTGCTTCCACGAACGCTCGCCCGTATGCCAGATATCATCGAAGGTAAGCTCTATCTTCTGCATCAGCGAAACGATGGTATAGAGAAACATCACGATACCCGTACCGATGATATAGTTGCTCTGCGTATTCTCGATATAATTGTGAACGAAGTTAACGATGGTCTGCGCCACAACGGGCTGTGCCTCGAAGGTGGTAGAGAGCCAGGATTCGAGCAGAGAGGCATAGCCGAAACCACGGGCTATGACAAACATCATTGCCATGAAAGGTATCAGAGCCATGAAGGAGGCAAAAGTCAAGGCTGCCACATCCCTGGCCCACATATCCTTGAGATAGAAGATGCGACCGGCAAGCATACCCATCTTGATCCAAGACTTGAGCTTGCCCCGGAAGTCTTTGATATTAGAAGAATTGAACTCTCTGATATCTTCATAAAAACCTAGTATTCTGTTTATTACCCCCATAAGCTTAAAGTATTGGTTTCACGATAAAACATCAAATCCCTCCACAACACCACCGGGATGCCGTGAAGGGATTTGTCTTAGTATAAATTGCTTCTGTTCTATGGATTAATAGAACTTGAAGTAGTTGCGAGCATTGTTGTAAGAGATATCCTCTACCATACGAGAGAGGCTCTCCATGTCGTTAGGAAGCAAGCCCTTCTCTACATCATTGCCGAGGAGGTTGCAGAGCAAACGACGGAAGTACTCGTGACGTGGGTAGCTGAGGAATGAACGTGAGTCGGTCAACATACCTACGAAACGGCTCAGGAGACCCAATACAGAGAGTGCATTCATCTGGCGGGTCATACCATCGAGCTGATCGTTGAACCACCAGCCAGAACCAAACTGGATCTTACCTGGGCAAGAACCATCCTGGAAGTTACCGAGCATGGTAGCGATTACCTCGTTGGCACATGGGTTCAATGTATAGAGGATAGTACGTGTAAGCTTACCCTCCATGTTGAGCTCATTGAGGAAGCTGCTCATAGCCTTGGCTGTAGTGAACTCACCGATAGAATCGAAACCGGTATCAGCACCGAGCTTGTTGTACATCAGTGTATTGTTGTCGCGGATAGCACCATAGTGGTACTGCTGTGTCCAGTCGGCAGCGTGATCCATCTCAGCGCAAACCTTGAGGAATGCATGCTTGTACTGACGGATTTCGAGAGCAGAAAGCTGCTGGCCACGCATAGCCTTGGCAAAGATAGTCTCAATCTGAGAATCTGTGTATGGCTCATCGTAGAACTCCTCGATACCGTGGTCGCTCAACTTACAGCCGTTCTCAGTAAAGAAGTCGTGACGCTTCTGCAAAGCATCAACCATATCCTGGAATGTAACGAGGTTAACACCTGCTACCTCACCGAGCTTGTTCATATAGTCAGCGAAATCTGGCTTCTCGATGTTCATAGCCTTGTCAGGACGCCAAGCAGGAATCATCTTGATTTCGAAACCGCTCTCACGTGTCTGCTTGTGGTAACGCAGGTCATCGATTGGGTCGTCTGTTGTACAAACACACTCTACATTATAATGACGCATCAAGCCACGAGCGCTGAACTCAGGCAACTGCAACTTCTCGTTACACTCATCGTAGATTTCACGGGCAGTCTTAGGACTGAGCTGCTTATCGATACCGAAAGCAGTCTTGAGCTCCAGATGAGTCCAATGATAGAGAGGGTTACGGAAAGTATAAGGCACTGTTTCAGCCCACTTCTCGAACTTCTCCCAGTCGCTAGTATCAGTACCTGTGCAGAAGCGCTCATCTACACCGTTGGTACGCATAGCACGCCACTTGTAGTGGTCACCGCCGAGCCAAAGTTCTGTAATACTCTTAAACTTGTGATCATTGGCTACCATCTCAGGGATGAGGTGGCAGTGATAATCGATAATTGGCATTTTAGCCGCATGATTGTGGAAAAGATCCTGTGCAGTCTTCGTGTCGAGCAGGAAGTTTTCATCCATAAATTGCTTCATAATTCGTTATCGTAGTTTTTAAATGTTTATTTATACATTTCAAATTGTAGCGCAAAGATACAACAAATATCGGAAAAAAGAATCGTTTAAGCGAAATATTTTTGATAATTTCACTTAAACGATTACGTAGGCTGTATTATACAATGATTCTTGTCTTATGATAGCTTTCACGGAACTCGCTTGGCGAGCATCCTTTCTTTTTCTTGAAGATGCGGTTGAAGTTGCTGAGATTGTTGAATCCGCAATCAAAACCTATCTCGCTGATACTCTTGGCGGTATCTACCAGCATGCGGGCAGCATAACCCAGCCGCAGGTCGATGATATACTCAGAGATATTTCTGCCGGTATGAAGCTTGAAGAAACGGCTGAACGCACTGCTGCTCATGCCTGCCAGCGAGGCAAGCTCCGGCAGACGGAGTTCATCCATATAGTTCTTGGAGATGAAATTCTTCACCTTCAGGATGCGCCGGCTATCGTCTTCTACCGTTACCTTGGCATAACTGCTGGAAGCCAGGGTGCGGGCATTTTCGCAGCGTGACAGTTCGTAGAGAATGGTCAGGAACTGCTGTACGGCATAGAAACCGTCTTTTACGGAACTTAAAGTATCGAGCAATCCGTATACCTTCATGATTGCCTGCATCGGGAATGAAAGTCCCTTCTTCGCTTCCTGCATCATACGGGTAATGCTGGCGTAGGGATTTCTTCCGAAGAGCGTTTCATCACTCATGGAGAAATCAAACTGGACGGTAATCTCACGGATGTCATCGCTGTGGCATTCGTTCTGCTCCCATACATGCTCCAGATCGGGCGATGTGATGAGACAGAGATCATAATCGCCTATCACCTCCTGCGAATCTCCAACGATTCTTCTTACTCCCTTTGCATTCTCAACAAAGTTCAACTCGTACACCGAATGGTTATGGATAGGATAAGTAAACTCCTTCTTGTGTCGGTCTGCAATATAGAGCACATCCTTACCCATCAGCGGTGTTATCTCGTGTATGATTCTTCTATCTTCTGCCATGGTACTAAATGATTAATAACTAATCAATATTTTAGATATTCAAAGTCTTCAGAATGTCGCTCATCTTCTGCTTGGTTGCGATACGGGTAGGAACCAGAGGCAGACGGAGCTCGTTCTCGATGAAGCCCATATCATTGAGGAGCGCCTTTACGCCAGCAGGGTTACCGTCAACGAAGAGCAGACTGTAGAGCTCGGTGAAAGAATGATGAATCTTACGGGCTGGTTCATATTCGCCACGGAACTCGAGACGGATCATGCGGCTGAAAGCCTTAGGCAGGGCATTGCCGATAACAGAGATAACGCCGGCAGCACCACTGGCAATCATTGAGAAGGTAAGCGCATCATCGCCGCTGATAACATCAAAATTATCAGGCTTGTTCTTGATAATCTCATCTACCTGTTCCAGACTGCCACTAGCCTCCTTCACGGCTACCACATTAGGGAAGTCGCGGGCGATACGGCAGGTTGTTTCAGGCTTCATATTGACACCGGTTCTGCCAGGAACATTGTAGAGCACGATAGGCAGCGGACTAACCTGGGCGATGGCCTTGAAGTGCTGATAGAGACCTTCCTGAGAAGGTTTGTTGTAGTAAGGACAGATACTGAGGATGCCATCGATGCCACTCCAGTCGGTGTTCTTGATTTCTTCAACGACAGCAGCAGTATTATTACCGCCACAATATTTCAATATCTTGATGCGACCCTTGTTCACGTCTTTCACCAATTCTGTGATTTTATCTTTCTCTTCCTGTGTAAGACATGGAGCCTCACCAGTTGTGGCAAGGATGCAAAGGAAGTCTGCACCATTGTCAATTTGAAACTCTACCAATCGCTTGAGCGACTGATAATCAACCGAGCCATCGGTGTTGAAAGGAGTAATAAGGGCAACACCTAAACCCTTGAATATGTTCTGTGCCATAATCTATAATATCAAAAACGTTGGCAAAAGTACACAATTATTGTCAATTTGCAAAATAAAATTGAACTTTTCTTTCAAGATTGTACCATTTTTGAAAAAAATCTGTATTATTATACCATATTTCACGTTTTTTTAGTAACTTTGCACCCGAATTAAGCAAAGAACGTAGAACAAATCAAAGCTCAAAGTTCATAGCAAAAAACAATAAAGTTCAAAGATTATCATGAGATATTTCATATTCTTCGGTTACGACGGCACCAACTACCACGGCTGGCAGATTCAGCCCAATGCCAATTCGGTGCAGCAGGAGTTGCAGCGCGCCCTCTCCATACTTCTGAGAAAGGAAATGGAGGTGGTGGGAGCAGGAAGGACCGATACCGGCGTACATGCACGACACATGGCAGCCCACTTCGATACCGACAGGATTCCGATGGAACCCGACCAGCTGGTATACCGCCTGAACCGCATCCTGCCCCGCGACATCGCCGTATACGAAGTAAGGGAGGTAGCCCCAGAGATGCATGCCCGTTTCTCTGCCATCTCGCGCACATACCATTATTATATACATACGCAGAAAAATCCGTTTGAGCGCCATTATTCACTGCAGATGAACTATCCCCTGAATTTCGAGAAGATGAACGAGGCGGCTCAGCATTTTCTGCATCACGAAGACTATGCGGCATTCTGCAAGGCGGGTGGCGACAACAAGACTACCATCTGCCACGTAACAGCCGCCCGATGGATACAGACCTCTCCTACCACCTGGTATTTTGAGATTACCGCCAACCGTTTCCTGAGAAACATGGTGAGAGCCGTAGTGGGAACGCTCATCGATGTAGGCAGAGAAAAGATTACGATGGAACAGTTTCTCGATATCCTGCACAACGGAAGCCGCAGCGATGCAGGCGAAAGCATGCCGGGTAACGCATTGTTCCTGGAAGAGGTGGGGTATGATTTCAAAGATTAAATGATTAGAAACACAAGGGCGCGAGCCTCATTCAACATTCAACATTCAACATTTAACATTCATAAAAATGTGGTTAGTATTAGCATTTCTCTCAGCAGCGCTGCTGGGATTTTATGATGCCTTCAAGAAGAAGGCGCTTTCAGGTAACGCAGTGATTCCCGTGCTCTTTCTGAACACGCTCTTCTCATCGCTCATCTTCCTGCCGTTCATCGTGATGAGCTATACAGGAAATTCGCTGGATGGAACGATGTTTCATGTAGCAGAAGGCGGATGGGAAGTTCACAAGTACATCGTGCTCAAGAGTTTCATCGTATTGAGCAGCTGGATTTTCGGTTATTTCGGCATGAAACACCTGCCGCTCACCATCGTGGGACCTATCAACGCCACCCGACCGGTAATGACACTCGTGGGTGCCCTGCTGGTTTATGGCGAGGTACTGAATCTGTATCAGTGGGTTGGTGTCATACTTGCCATCATCTCCTTCGCCATGCTTTCGCGCAGCGGCAAGAAAGAGGGTATCGACTTCAAACACAACAAATGGATTTACTTCATCGTGCTGGCTGCCGTGCTCGGTGCAATAAGCGGTCTCTACGACAAGTATCTGATGGCTCCACCAGAGAATGGTGGTGTAGGATTAGACAGAATGATTGTGCAGAGCTGGTACAACATCTACCAGTGTTTCCTGATGGGAGCCATGCTGCTGATGATATGGTGGCCTACCAAGAAGAATTCTACCCCATTCCACTGGCACTGGAGTATCATCTTCATCAGCATCTTCCTTTCGGCAGCCGACTTCGTTTATTTCTACGCTCTGAGTCTGCCTGGCGCCATGATCAGTATCGTGAGCATGATTCGCCGCGGTTCGGTCATCGTCAGCTTCCTCTTCGGTGCAGCCATCTTCCATGAGAAGAATCTCAAGGCGAAGTTCGTAGATCTCCTCCTCGTTCTGCTCGGAATGCTCTTCCTTTATTTCGGAACGAAGTAATGATTAGATAAAAAAAAGTCTTGCAAGCATATAGCCTGCAAGACTTTTTTTATGTTTTTACCAGATATGTGCACGCTTGTTCTTAGGAACAAAGAGCTTGTCGCCCTTTTTGATGTTGAATGCCTTATACCATGAATCCACCATCGGGAGGGCACCGTTCACACGAGCCTCGTTTGGAGAGTGAACATCCACGGTCATCAGATACTGCAGGTACTCAGGACGGGCATTGCCTGCCCATACACGTGCCCATGCCAGGAAGAAGCGCTGTTCTGGAGTAAATTCATCCTTCACACCCAACTTCTCTGTCTTCATCACATTCTGAAGTGCACGGAAAGCGATGTTCAAACCACCATTGTCACCGATATTCTCACCCAGGGTCATCTGGCCGTTTACCTTCTTGCCAGCCAACTCAATCTGGTTGAAATGGTCAACCAGGATCTTGGTGCGAGACTCGAAGTTCTTCTTGTCAGCAGCAGTCCACCAGTTGTGCTGGTTACCAGTCTTGTCAAACTGGCTGCCCTGATCGTCAAAGCCATGACTCATCTCATGACCGATTACAGCACCGATACCACCATAGTTCATCGCATCATCGGCTGTTGGGTCGAAGAATGGAGGCTGGAGAATAGCTGCAGGGAAGCAGATCTCGTTGGTAGTTGGGTTATAATAAGCATTGATAGTCTGAGGAGTCATTCCCCACTCTGTCTTATCTACCGGCTTGTTCACCTTGCGGGCGATTTCATCCTTGGTAAAGAACTCAGAGATATTTGCCATATTCTCGTAGAGAGAAAGGCTATCATCTACCTGCAATCCGCTATAGTCCTTCCACTTGTCAGGATAGCCGATCTTGATGATGAAGTTCTCCAGCTTATCCTTAGCCTGTGCCTTGGTAGCAGCACTCATCCATGTAGCCTCGTCGATGCGCTGTGAAAGCGCAGTCTGGAGATTGTGAACCAGTTCGAGCATACGTTTCTTGCTGCTCTCCGGGAAGTACTTCTCTACGTAAATCTTTCCGATAGCCTCGCCCAACACACCGCTCACGGTACTTACGGCACGCTTCCAGCGAGGACGGTCCTGCTGAACACCGCTCATTACCTTGCTCAACTCAAAGGATACGGCACGGAAATCATCACTCAATACGCTGGTTGCACCAGAAATCACCTTGATCTCTGCGTATGTTTTCAGATCATCCAGAGAGGTCTCTGCGAGAATCTTCTCAACCTCGTGGATTGGTTCAGGCTGACCCACGCAAATTTCCTTGAAAGCAGGGAAACCGGATGCCAGGAACACATTGCCCCAGTCGATGCCAGGATAATCGAGCACGAGCTGGTTGTAGGTCATCTTGTGATAGTTCTTGTCGATGTCGCGGAGCTGTACCTGGCTATAGCTTGCCTTAGCGATGCGGGTCTCAATAGCCATCACAGCCTCCATCTTCTTCTGGGCGGTAGCCTCGTCGTTGCCTACCATCTGGAAGAGCTTCTTCATATAAGCCTTGTATGCATCACGAATCTTCTTGGTCTGCTCGTCATCGTTTACATAATAATCGCGTACACCAAGACCAAGACCACTCTGGTCTACCTCAACGAGGTTGTTGGCGGCATCACGAAGGTCGGCGCCCACACCGATGCCATACATCATGGTACCCTCGCCACGGAAATCGAGCTGAGCGGTAACGAGCTGATACTCTCTGCGGTCCTTGATGGCTGCAACGCGGTCGAGAGTTGGCTTGATAGGTGCCCAGCCCTCCTTGTTCAGGCGAACGCTGTCCATACGGAGGTTGTAGAGCGAACCGATCTTCTGTCCGAGTGACCCCTTCTGCTGTGGCTTGGAAGCATATTCAAGGATGATGTCCTGAATGCGCTTCTGGTTCTGCTCAAAGAGGTCGGTGAAAGCACCATTGTCGGTATGCTCGGCATCGAGTGGATGATTCTTCATCCAGTTGCCTGCGGCATAGCGATAGAAATCATTACCCGGCTTGATGGTCAAGTCCATGTTGGTCTTGTCAATACCGGAGCCCAACTTCTCCTGCTGGGCAAAAGCAGTTGTTGCACTGAGCAACAATGCTGCGAATAATACTTTTGTTCTCATTATTGTTTGTATTTAACTGTTTCTTTTTTTATAAGGGCGAGACCTGCAAATGTCAGAGCGCCATTCAGCATCAGAAGCTCATAGCCGAACTTATAGCCCACATACTGCGAGGTAAGGGTATCGATGGCGAAGCAGATGAGCGGACTGGCGATGCAGACCCATGGCGACCAGCGGTCGTTTACCTGACGCTTGGTGAGCAGACTGAAGGCAAACAAACCCAACAGCGGACCGTAAGTATAAGAGCAGAGGATGTAGATGGCATCTATCACGCTCGTAGAATTAATCGCCTTGAAAGCAATGATGAAGAGCATGAAGACGAAAGCCACCAGCAGATGCATACGCTTGCGGAGCTTCATATCCTCTTTCCTGCCCAATATATCCACACAGAGACTCGTAGTAATGGCGGTCAATGCTGAATCGGCACTGGAGAAACTTGCCGCCACAATGCCAATGGTAAACAAGACCACCACCAGGTTTCCCATCGCCCCCGAAGCCGCAAAAATCGGCAACAGATCATCCGGAGCCTGCGGCAGCGCTACGCCCTGTTTCTGAGCCAGCATCACCAGCAACACACCCAGACTCAGGAAAAGCAGATTGGCAGGCACAAAGGCAAAACCATAGCTGCAAACATCCTTCTGGGCCTCACGGAGCGACTTGCAGGTAAGATTCTTCTGCATCATGTCCTGATCAAGACCAGTCATCACAATCACTACAAAGACACCGCTGAGGAACTGTTTCCAGAAATTCTGTTTCGACATCCAGTCATCAAAGACAAAAATACGGGAATGACTGTCGTGAGCTATCGCAGTGATTGCTTCGGAAGGAGTCATGCCCAACGCCGACATCACCTGACAGATAATGAGGATGAGCGCAGCAAACATACAGAGCGTCTGAAAGGTATCCGTCCACACCAGCGTCTTGATGCCACCCTTGCGCGTATAAAGCCAGATAAGCAGTACCATGACAGGAACCGTGACCCAGAACGGAACACCAATCCCATCGAGCACGAAACGCTGCAAGAGGATACAGACGACAAAGAAACGGACCGCCGCACCCGTCATCTTGGACAAGAGGAAGAACGAAGCTCCAGTCTTATACGAACGTTCCCCCAACCGCTGCTGCAGATAACCGTAAATCGTAGTGAGATTATACCGGTAATAGATAGGAAGCAAAAGAAAGGCAACCAGGAAATAACCCAGGATGAAACCGATGCACATCTGAAGGTAGGTCATATCCGTTCTCATCACCATGCCCGGCACACTGACAAAAGTGATGCCCGAAATAGACGCACCCACCATACCGAAAGCAACCATATACCAAGGCGAACGGCGGTTGGCACGATAGAAAGTTTCATTACTTGCCATTTTACGGGCAGTAAGATGACTGAAGAGCAGCAGCACACAGAAGTATGCCAGAACTGTGATAACGATAGCCATATTCTCTTAGATTTAAATAAAAACAAAAAACCTCCGAGATCACTCTCGAAGGTTTCTGCGGTGCGTACGAGACTCGAACTCGTGACCTCCTGCGTGACAGGCAGGCATTCTAACCAACTGAACTAACGCACCATTATTATTATGGAGGAGTCGAAATGTTCAAATGAAATTAGCGGTGCGTACGAGACTCGAACTCGTGACCTCCTGCGTGACAGGCAGGCATTCTAACCAACTGAACTAACGCACCAAACTATTTTGGCAAACCTGCAAGATGATTTTGAGCGGTGCGTACGAGACTCGAACTCGTGACCTCCTGCGTGACAGGCAGGCATTCTAACCAACTGAACTAACGCACCAATCATGAAATCAAATTGAATGGCTTAGCGCTCATTTTTCATTTGCGAGTGCAAAGGTACTACTTTTTTTTGGTTCTACCAAATTTTTATGCAACTTTTTTACAGAAAATATTGAAAAAACATCGCATCCTCATATCCAACTGGGCTACAAAGCCATTGTTTCAGGACATTATTCCCCTCAAATCCAACAGATTGCAGCATTTTAGCCGCTTTTTGGTTTCTGATACCTACAATAGCATAAATCTGCTGAAGATGAAGTACATTCCGAGCATATTGCAACAAGCGTGACACAGAAGCCTTCGCGTAACCCTGCCCCTGAAACTCCTTTTTGATGACAATTCCGAGTTCGGCACGGTGATGACGGGGATCAAAATCTGTAAGATCCAGGATACCCACCTGCTCATTCTGCTCATTCTCTACTATCAGGCGCACCTGATTATCTACATAAATATCTGCCGAAGCACTGGTTATATAGTCGAGCAGCACCCGGCGCGAATATGGAACATTGGAAACACCCAGTTCCCAAAGCCGATCATCATTCTCTATCTGGTAGAGAAAATCAAGATCTTCCAACTCTAAAGCACGTAATCGAATATTCGGTTCTTTCATAAACTACACTTATTAATAATGTACGCGCGTACCTTATAATATAGAAATAAATCTATCCTTATAAATAACCAAATTCATCCTTATCCATCACCTCCCTATCCGTAATCACCTTACCGATGTCCTTCGTATAGGTAGCCAGTTTGATATTCTCGTCAGACCGCTGCGCAAGCTGATGCAGCATCTCTTCATAGCTCATCTCGTCAGCATCAAACAATACCTGGTTTGACAGGTCGACATGAGAAGGAGAAAAGAATCCCAGACTCTTTCTGATTCTCGCAGTCATCATCTGCGTAAAAGCTACAGAGGCACGGGCATAGATGGCAAATTTGATAGGAATACTCAAGAGATGCGACATGCCCGAATAATGTTTACGGAAGAAGATAAGCATCGCCTCGTAAAACACATGAACATAGCGGAAGCTCGACTTCTGAGTGCTTTCACCTTTGTAATGCAGGATATCTACAGGCAGATAATAGTTCTGATAACCACCCTTCAAGATACGGTAAGAAAGATCAATATCCTCGCCATACATGAAGAAATCCTCATCCAGCAACCCCACCTTCTGCAAGGCTTCACGACGAATCATACAGAAAGCACCGCTCACAACCTCTATCTTTGCCGGCTTATCCCATGGAAGATAACCCATGTAATAATGACCGAAACTGCGATGCTGAGGAAAACGGCTGCACAAGCCCATCATCTTATAGAAAGCCACCATCGGAGAAGGCAATCCTCTCCTACTCTCAGGAGCTGGTTTGCCATTGGCTCCCAACATCCTTACACCCAGAGCACCGGCATCAGGATGAGAACGCATAAAACTGACAGCATCCTTGAGAACATGCTCACCGATAATAGTATCCGGATTCAGCAAAAGAACCAGATCACTCTCGCTCTTGCGGATAGCAAGATTGTTGGCACGGGCAAATCCGTTATTATGCGTACAGGCTACAACATGGAGATTAGGATATCGGGAAACCGGGAAACACTGTTCGAGATATTCCACCGTTCCATCCTGAGAATGATTATCAACCACGATAATCTCTGCCGTATCGCCACTTGCATCACCCTGCTGCCCACACTCCAACACGCCGATAGCTTTCTCTACCGAACGCAGACACTGGGCAAGATAGTACTTCACATTATAGCTTACTATGACAACACTGAGTTTCATATCGAATAGCAAATATTAGATACTGAGAGTTTAACCTTCCGCCTCTGTTGTTTCGTCCTCACATCTTCCGACAGAAGGATAAACAAAGAAGAGACAGAGAAAAAGGATGATAGCCATATATCCGAAAGCAGGCGCCATCGTCTGATAATACATAAACGTATTGATCAGCATTGGCAAGCAGAGCATATTCAGACGGGCAGTGCCCAGAGGAAGAAGTGCATCTCCCTTACGGGTTACCAACTGACGGTGAATAGCCTTGAAACTGAAGAGTTTGAGCGCCAAAGGAATAACGGCAATGGTAAGAAACTCCATCGCTACGGTTATCACATAGACCAACGTAACATCCCCTGCCAGATTAGTAGGTTCCAGAATCTCTGTCTCATAGAGCAAGACCAGCAGGAATCCTACCAACAGGACAAAGAGGAAATTGGTCATCAATATTCGTTGTACTTGTTTGATTTTCATTTTGTTGTCTTTTGTTATTGTCCAAATGGAGTTCTGTTCAGAATACTCCGTCCGAGGGTAACCTCATCTGTATACTCCAATTCATCACCCACCGAGATACCACGGGCGATAACAGAGAGTTTAACAGGATAATCAGCAAGTTTACGGGAGATATAGAAGTTGGTAGTATCACCCTCCATCGTACTGCTGAGAGCAAAAATCACCTCCTTCACCCCACCTTCAGCCACACGCTGAACCAGCGATTCTATCTCTATATCCGAAGGACCGATACCATCCATCGGCGAAATGATGCCGCCCAAGACATGATAAAGTCCGTGAAACTGCTGCGTGTTTTCTATCGCCAGTACATCCTGCACATTCTCGACAACACAGATGGTAGAAGCATCGCGCCGGGAATCAGAACAGATCGGACAGACATCAGTATCGCTGATATTATGACAAACTCTGCAATATTTCACTTCACGCCGCATCCTGGAAATGGTATCAGCAAAGAGTTCCACATCCTCACTCTTACGCTTGAGCATAAAAAGTACAAGGCGCAAAGCTGTTTTGCGCCCTATACCTGGCAATTTAGAAAACTCCGCCACTGCCTTTTCCAACAAAGTCGAAGAAAACTGTTGTTGCATCTTAGCAGTTTAGAGATAAATACCAATACCCAGTTTCAAACCTACGGTAGAATAATCTACATGCTTCTTGAAACTCTGATCGTAGTAGATAGCTGGCTCAATGGTAACCGACTTGCCGAGGAAGAAAGCATAACCTACCTCTACCCCTGGCATGAAATCATTATAACCTCCGGAATGAGCCAACTTTACGCCGCCACCCAGATACAGACCATTCTGCTCGATATAATAACGTGCCTGGGCACCGACAGAGAAATAATCCTTCACGCCTTCAAGACCAGAATGATTATATTCTACCTGCCCCAACAGCATCCAATCGTCTTCTACGAAGTATCCAGCCTTAGCCTGAATACCGAGATTGAGGTCCTGAGAGCCATTATAACTCAAGTTTAAGCCCGTCATCGACGCACCTATATACTGTTTTCCACTTTCAAACTGAGCATGGGCAGTTGTCGAAACGACAAGTGCCAATGCTGCAATAGCTAATTTTTTCATTCGTATCATATAAATTTACGTATATTGATTAATACTTATATATAAATCTATTGTTTCTTCTGATAACTGCGATACCAACCCAGGAACCATACCAAGGCAATCACCAGAATGATGACACTGCCCGTATAAGCCAGGCTCTCACCCAAAGCCAAAGCTGTTGGCGAAATGAGCAGGAAGGTTGAGCATATCACGGTCATAAACAAGGCAGGAACCAGCGTCATCACAAAAGGCTTCTTCTGCTGTACCAGATAAACCGTCAATGTCCAGAGAGTGAACACAGAAAGCGTCTGGTTAGCCCAGCCGAAATACTGCCAGATGATATTGAAACCATCAGGATTCTCCATCTGCCAAACCAGAATGCCCACCGTAAGAGCAAACAACGGAACGCAGATATAAAGACGCTTGCGCATTGAGCGCTGCTCCAAACCGATAAACTCGGCGATAATCAGACGGGCACTTCTCAAAGCCGTATCGCCACTGGTAATAGGCGCTGCAACAACACCCAGCAGAGCCAGGATTCCACCAGCCACACCCAACCAGCTGGAACATACTATCTTCACAACGGTAGGCGCATCGAAGTTCTGGATAAGCGACTTGCCGCCATCAAACTGAGCGATAAACTGCTGAGCCACCTCAGGACTTACGCATTCACGCCATCCACCATAGTAGAAGAAATACATGGAAACCGTAGCCCATATCAAGGCAACAACACCTTCTGTAATCATGGCTCCATAGAAAATAGGGCGACCCATCTTCTCATTCTTCATGCATCGGGCCATGAGCGGACTCTGCGTAGCATGGAAACCACTGATGGCACCACAGGCTATCGTGATAAAGAGGCAAGGGAAAATCGGACTCTTCTGTACAAAAGACTCCGTTCCCAACCAAGCCGGATTCTCATTGAGATTGCAACTCTGCAAATTGCTCCAGAGTTCAGGCAATGAAGGCCACTTCACAAAGAGACCTATCATCAGAGCACCCGCCATAAAGAGAAGCGAGAAAGCAAAGAGCGGATAAACCTTACCGATAATCTTATCGATAGGCAGTAATGTAGCAATGACGTAATAAACGAAAATCACGACAATCCAAAACATCTGGCTGCCCCAGAATGCATCCGTATTACAAATGCCACTCATAATGATAGCCGGACTGTATACAAACACAGCTCCCACCATCATCAGCAAAAGTACCGAAAAGACCAACATCACTTTCTTGGTGCGTCCACCCAAATACTTACCTACCAATTCCGGCAAACCAGCTCCACCGTTACGGATACTGAGCATACCGCTCATGTAATCATGCATGGCTCCTGCAAAGATACACCCGAAGATAATCCACAGATAAGCCACCGGTCCGTACCAGGCACCCATAATGGCACCGAAGATAGGACCCGTTCCTGCAATGTTGAGGAACTGAATCATGAAGATTTTCCAACTAGGCAGTACCATAAAGTCGACCCCATCGGCTTTGGTCACTGCAGGCGTAGGGCGGTCATCAGGACCGAACACATGCGCCACAAACTTTCCATAAAGAAGGTAACCCAATACAAGGGCGACCAAACTAATAACGAAACTGACCATTTTTCTTTTATTGCTTAAAATTTTCTCTCTTTTCGGTGCAAAATGCACTTTATTTTAATATTTCAACCGCAAAAGTAATATTTTTATTTGAAATAAAAAAAAATATTGGTATCTTTGTTGCCAAATTGTAAGATTATGAAGAGATTTAAGATATTTTTTATCGTTTTATGCTCTGTTTTGGCTGCAAAAGCCCAGAGTATCGTGTTCAATAACCAGGTGCCGAAACATGAAGTAAGAGCTGTATGGCTGACAACCATAGGAGGTATCGACTGGCCACACTCTTATGCCCAGTCTTCTTATTCTGCCGAAAAGCAGAAAAAGGAACTGACGGATATACTGGACCGGTTACATCAGGCTAAAATCAATACCGTACTGATACAGACCCGCGTAAGAGGTACCATGATGTATCCGTCGGCATACGAACCTTGGGATGGATGCCTGTCAGGATTTCCGGGCAGAAGTCCGGGCTATGATGCCCTGCAGTTTGCCATCGACGAATGCCATAAGCGCGGTATGGAACTGCATGCCTGGGTGGTAACCATCCCTATAGGAAAATGGAACGCACTCGGCTGCAAAACCCTCCGACAGAAGATGCCGAAACTCATCAAGAAGATTGGAGCAGACGGATACATGGATCCGGAAAACAGTCGGACAGGTGATTATCTGGCAAACATCTGCAGGGAAATTACACATAAATATAATGTTGACGGTATTCACCTCGACTACATCCGTTACCCTGAAACCTGGAACATCAAAGTGAGCCGGGAACAGGGACGCCGGTATATCACCAACATCGTAAGAAAGATTCACGATGCAGTGAAGGCTGAAAAACCTTGGGTAAAAATGAGCTGCTCACCTGTAGGAAAGTATGATGACCTGAGCAGATACCGGAGCTTTGGCTGGAATGCATACACGAAGGTCTGCCAGGATGCACAGGGCTGGCTCAAGAGCGGTCTGATGGACGAGCTCTTCCCTATGATGTATTTCAAGAACGAACACTTCTATCCGTTTGCCATCGACTGGCAGGAACAGAGCCATGGCAAGATTGTGGTTCCAGGACTGGGCATCTACTTTCTCGATCCGAAAGAAGGAAAGTGGAACATCAATGACGTGACGGCAGAAATGTATCATATCCGAAACCTCGGAATGGGATATGCATTCTTCAGAAACAAGTTCCTCCTGGACAACAAACAGGGTATTCTCGACTTTACCCAACGTTTCAATCCATACCCATCATTGGTTCCGCCGATGACTTGGGCAAGCAAGAACCAACCAGAACAGCCACAACAATTATCGGTAATCACCACCGATAACAAGGTATCAGTTTCCTGGAGCAATCCTTCAAACTATACAGATGGCACTAAAATCGCAACCCCTTATATATATAATAATGTATACGCGAGCAAGAAATATCCGGTTGACATCACCGATGCACGCAACCTGGTTGCCGCACGAATCATAGGAAATTCGTTCAAAATAGAAAATCCTGATGCAAAACATCTGTTTGTTGCCGTAACTTCAATGGACGGATATGGCATCGAAAGCCAGCCAACCCAAGAAAAAGAGGAAGAGAATCCACTTTTTGCCAAAAACACAGGAGCTGCGAAATTACTCGAATGTGACGGAAAGAAGGTATATCTAGCAGAAACCACCAAAAATCTCGTTTTTGACGTTCTGATGGTCGAGACCCTGCAAGGATGCGATATTCTGTACCTCCATGCAAAAGATAACACGCTAGATGTTAGAAACTTAAAGGAGGGTACCTACCGCGTGGTAAGCATCAACAAGAAGGGGTACAAGCATACGTTAGGAACCTTCAAGATGAAGAAAAATTGATTTTTTTCGAAAAAAGTTGCGAAAAAATTTGGTGGAATCAAAAAATAGTAGTACCTTTGCACTCGCAATTCAGAAATGAGGCTTTTAAATGTTGCACCCTTAGCTCAGTTGGTAGAGCAACTGACTCTTAATCAGTGGGTCTAGGGTTCGAATCCCTAAGGGTGTACAAAAGATAAGAATTGGCTCCGTAGCTCAACTGAATAGAGCACTTGACTACGGATCAAGAGGTTCAAGGTTTGAATCCTTGCGGAGTCACTATCCTATCAAAGCTTCACTGAAACAAACGGTTTTGGCTCCGTAGCTCAACTGAATAGAGCACTTGACTACGGATCAAGAGGTTCAAGGTTTGAATCCTTGCGGAGTCACCAACAAATAGTTGCACCCTTAGCTCAGTTGGTAGAGCAACTGACTCTTAATCAGTGGGTCTAGGGTTCGAATCCCTAAGGGTGTACAAAAAAGAGCATTTCTTAACAGAAATGCTCTTTTTTGTTTTATATTTCTCCCTACCATTTAATATTACCTTTAAATATCACTTTATATCTCTTTAAATACCACTATAAAAAAGTTGCAGCCATCCAAAGTTTACACCCAGACAACTGCAACCAATTTACCAATCAAAAATATCTAAAATCTTATCCCGTCATCATCATACAACTCTACTATCAACAGAAGAGCCAGTAAAGAACTGCCAGCACGGCTATCATAACAACAGCTACCATTGCTTTAATCATGCAGGTAGCCACCTTCTTTAAGACAAACAGTCCTACAACAAGGACTACCAATACCAGCGCATAATATCCAAAATCATTCATATCACATTATTATATAGTATAAACTACCAATCTGTATTCATCACCCTATTAACGATCATTCTTTAACGCCCTGCGGAATTCAGCCGGTATCGGAGTTTCAAATTCCATAGGCTGATGCGTTACGGGATGATAGAAACACAGCACATAGGCATGCAGGCACAAGCGCTGGCATGGATCATCACCATTACCATACTTGATGTCACCACACACCGGATGCCCCATATCGGCCGTATGAACACGAATCTGATTCTTACGGCCCGTTTCGAGTTTGAACTCCACCAGAGAATGAGCCGTTGTACGCTCTAATGTATGGAAATGGGTAACAGCATACTTACCGCCATTATCCGTATCACTACTGTAAGTAATGTAGGCCTTGTTATCTTTCAGCCAGTTGGCAACGGTACCTTCATCTTCTTCCATCTCTCCGGAAACCAGAGCCACATATCTACGGTCGTACACATTATGATGCCAATCATCCTCCAAAGCCAGTTCCGTCTGCTTATCCTTGGCATAAATCATCAAACCTGATGTATCACGGTCCAGGCGGTGTACTACATGCGCCTGGCAGTTCTGGCGAGTCTTATGAAAATAGTCATCAAGTACCGTTTTCACATTCAAAGTAGAATGACCGGCTGCCATACTCAAGATACCAATGTTTTTCTCGACAACAATCAGATATCTGTCTTCATAAACAATCTTAAGGTATCTGCTTTTAAATACCTCCTGGTTCTTCTTTGTCTTGCTCACACTCACCTTCATACCCGGCTTCAGGGCATAATCAAACTGGGTAATGGTTTTGCCATTTACCTTGATTCCTCTACCCTGCAGAGTCTGCTTCACCTTAGTCTTGCTAGGTCCCTTCACATTCTCCATCAGCCATTCCAGCAACGGAGCAGGCTTTTCTACCTTATAATGCTCATATTCATTTGGGTTTCCGTAGCCATAAGCATTATTGGTATGCTTATTAAAATTTCCTTTTCTATTTTGTTGTCTCATATTGTTATCGATATCATTTTCTTAACATGAAAAACACAGAATCAATGCTGCATTTTCTCCGTTTCAGCCTACAAAAGTAAGACTTTTCTGCAAAATAACAAAAAGCCACCATGTTTTTAACTAAAAATTAGTAACTTTTGCCAATAAATCATTGTGTTTCAAATATTTTTTTGTAATTTTGCAGCAGAATAACAGAAATTGCAATGACGCAAAGAGAAGATAAAGAAAGAAACAAAACTGCCCGAGAATGTCTCGGAAAGTTTTTCTACGACCTTGCCAAGACATGTTTCTTGGTCATGGTTGCAGGTAATGCCGTCACGATATATGCTGATGGCGAATTAAAAATCTTCAATATTACCAGTATAATTATTGGTTTATTCCTTACTTGGCTTTTTTGCATATATTGCTAATAAGGTATTAATTAAAAAGTAGAATCATGGGAGAAGGTTTAACAATTATATTTTCCATTATATTGGTACCTGCACTGGGGTTTGCCATTTGGCTTCGTACTCCGCAGGGTGAGCGTTTCTTGAAAAGTCTAGACTAACAACTCGATTCTTTCAAGGCATTAATAGTAGTAATAAAAAAACAAAAATAAAAGTACAGAATAATAAAAAGGAATGATTACAGTACAAAATTGGGCATCCTAACTATGTAAGTCTCTGTGTATCAGCAATAGTAGTAAAATAACAATCCTTTTATTTTACATAAAAATGCCACAAAAAGGTAATTTAAGGTAATCTGAGGTTACTTTTTGCAAGTAATATGCAAGTGTGGCTTGCATGTAGATTGAAGGATTACAAAAGAAATCATCGCTATGAAGGTATATGTAGAGTCAAAGACAAACAAGGTATTTTTCTCAGTAACCCACATGACAAAGAGGTTCTATGTCTATACCGGGTTGCAGACAACCGAGAAGTTCACCGGCATGATGTTTCCGAAGTCTGATAAGTCAGCAAAAGCGAAGACGAGAAGACTTGCTGAGCTGTATGCCAAGTGTGAGAGCTATGCCCTTGACCATCATGACGAGTCGCCGGATATGATGAAGGAACATCTGAAGGAGATCTGTACGGGAGCAAAGAAAGAAGACAAGTCTCCGTTCCTCAGTTTCATGAAGGCATTCGCTGAGACAAGAGATAGGCCGAATACCAGGAGAAGCTACGATAGGACATACCGATGCGTAGAGGCATACGACGGTAAGTGCAGTTTCAACACCATAACCAAGGACTGGCTTGAAGGGTTCATCAGGCATGAGATGGATAAGGGAAGGAAGGCCAATGGTATCTCGAACGACATCACACACATCAAGGCAGTATTCAAGAAGGCCATCGATGATGGTAAGACGCAGAACTTTCCGTTCCACTATATCAAGCTCAAAAAGGAGGAAACCAGGAAGCGCTGTCTGTCACTGGAGCAGATGAGAGAACTTAGGGATGCCAAATTACACGGCAAGCAGGCTCTGTACCGCGATTTCTTCATGTTGGGGTTCTACCTCATAGGTATCAATGTTTCGGACCTCCTGACACTAAAGAAGGAGGATTTCCACAATGGTAGGATAAGCTACTACCGAAACAAGACAGGTAGATTGTACGACATCAAGGTTGAGCCAGAGGCTATGGAGATAATAAGCAGATACCGCAGCAGAAAGCCGCAGTACCTGCTCAGGTTCTTCGAAGACGCAGGAACTTTCGACGTGGACCACTTCACGAACAACATGAACCGTACGCTGAGAAGGATTGGCCCGAAGGATCCTAAGGATATGAGAAAGTCATCACCTCACCCTATCGACAGCAAGATTTCTTCGTACTACAACAGGCATAGCTGGGCGACGTTTGCGTCAGAGATAGGTATTTCACTCGAAACAATCGGTCGAGCACTGGGACACTCCGTATGGGAGAAGACGGTTACAGCCATCTATGTCAAATACGACAACAAGGCAGTTGACGAGGCGAACCGAAAAGTCATCGACTATCTGAATAAACAGTAAAGAAAAACCCGGCGTCGACATAGGGTAAGTGTCAGACGCCGGGAAAGAGAGTAGCAGCGAAATAGTGCTCTGCCTTAATTCACATACAGCATTCAGATACAAATATACAAAAAAACTGAGATACGCAAGAAATTACTTGTTGTTCATGCTTTTATTGTATTCGTCATTTTTTTCGTTGGATACATTTTTCGAAATCGACTATATTTCGTTGGATACATTTTTCGATATCGGCCATATTTTCCTCGCGAATCCTCATATGTTCCAATAGGCCACTTGTAGTAAGCTTTCTCTTACAGTAGAGAACCTTAGCCTCCGCTAAGCGGCATTTTTCTCTCCATAAATTCCTGTACAGGCATACTAAACTAGCATATCTTGAATATTGATGCAGCTGTAAGAGATTATCATTTGCATTCTTCTCTGCCTCCTTCAGCTTCTCCTTTGTCTCTATCAGCTCTATTTGAAGCTTCTCCTTGCAGCGGAGGATGTAGCAGCATACGGTAGCAAGGAGAGTTATGAAGAAGCAATCAGCAAACATGTTCCAGATTCCAAGAAAGGCTTCCACAATACAGAAGCATAGCCCGATGACAATGCACACGACAAAGATGTCGATGCGGTCGAAAATCATTTTTAATCTTTCTTTCATACGCTACAAATCGTTTTTATAATCGTTAGAAATAATCCAGGAGCTCATTACAATATTGAATATCAGCAGGAGAACAATGATAGCCCAGTACTGCCCGTCGGTAAGCTCTATGGTAAGATAATCAAAATCCTCTAAGTTCTTTCTGTGCCATTCCTTTTCTACAATCGGACCGATATACTCGGCGTACTTTTCGAGATTTACAGGATTGCTCATAAACCAGTCTCTACTCTTAACGCCTACGACCGGGCTATCACACCATGAAAATGCGTTGCACCACTTGACATTCTTGTTTTTGTCAATACCGACGCACACGACAAGTTCATTCTTGTTGCCGCCCTGCCAGTATGAGCGCTGCTTTTCAACGATTTCTTCCGGCTTGTTCGTAAAGAACAGGACGAACACCCTAAACTGCTTCCGCTCGCCATAGTATCCGTTCAGCCATCTCATCGCCTTCTCCTGATTCTTCGGGATCTTCAGTCCAAGCACAGGGTCCTGGTCATAAAGAACGATATCCGGATACTCGAACAGTCCAAGCTTTCGTGCCTGCTGATAATCAATATCCTCAAACTTGAAAATAGAACGTGAGGCTTTCACTTTATTCTTATAATCGTGCTCAGAAGATAATGTGTACGAGTTTTCAATGGAACCATCCCACGCCCATTCCTGAGCATCGCCATCCTTAGTGTAGTAATCCCTGTGCATATCAATGAACACGCTTTTGGTTCCGAGAATCTTTCTGACTACATTAAACTCGTTGTCGGTCATGAAGTATTCTTCCTTGTTCCTAGCATCAAAATAAGTCCAACGTTCAGGGTGATTGTCTACGTACGAACAATCGTATGTTTCCGTACGTTGATTCTTTCCGCTTCCAACGGTCCTTGTACACGTGCGGTGTATGTACTCATTCCAGGCATCGTAATGACGGATTCTTGTAACGTAGCTTCCGAGATACTCCGTGTCAGCAGCATTTGACTGTTTGAACACGAACTCCATGAGGATACCTATGAGGATGGAAGGAACAATGAGTACTGCGTATTCCCACCAGGTGGTCTGCTTCCTGAAGAAAATCAACAGGAAAGCAGCAACCACGAATGGGATTAGGAATATGAATATTTCCATAAGCTGTTATTTCTTGAACAGGTCTACGTCGTTATCCTCTCCAAGCTGCATGATCATCTTTGTCTTGGATGAGGAGATAACCTTGTATTCGATAGGTTTGGTGTCAGATATGAACCACTTCGCCGGATATGTCTTCACGAGCGTCTCGTGCTCACGGATGATATCGAGCATTCTCTCCTGTGATGTCTGAAACTCGGAGCGCTGAATCTCTATGGACTGCATGAGGTCCTTGTAGAGCGAAACGTCGAAGTTAGGATTACTTTCCTTGATCCACTTCATAAGAGAGCCGTCTCCCTTTGAGTATCTGCCCTCGATAAGTTTCGGATAGATGGACTCGAATGCGGACTTGTACTCATCCGTAACCTGTGCCTTCTGCTGAAGAACCTTCCACATCTTGTCGTGAACACCCTCAATCTTGCCACGCTGAGCCTCTGACTGCTGGCGAAGTGAGATTTCCTGGTTGTTGTAATGGAAATAACAACCGATAACTGAACCTGCGGCGAGTACTACTATTGCGAGTACTGATGCCAAAATAATGTTTTTTACACTCATAATGTTTAAAAATTAAAAAAATATACTTAGTCTTTTATTTTAACCTCAAATCCGCAACCTATAGGGTTTCGTGGGAATTTACTTGTAAAACGACAAAAATTCTTTTATTGTACATATTCCTTGGGCATAACAGAAACGTCGTAAACACAAAATTCCCTTACCCCATAAAGCGACTTGAGGTAATACGCCGGTTTAACCAGAAAAGCATGGCCTTTAACCAAAGTCTGTCTTGAACAGGTTGGCATAAGCATAGTTGTCTGAATAAATGTTCAATACATGCCTACGTGACGTCTTAATCCATTTTGCAGGAACAGAGATGAACTTGAACACAAAGGTCTTGATTCTGCTGGTGGCACGCAATCCAAATTCATGGGTTTTCAATCTCTGCATAATAGCTTTGTAGAAGTTTCTGATGAAAGCTGTCATAAGCAGGAATACAGTATTCTGTGCCATGAACGATTTTGGCAACCGATTCCAGCCAAAGCCATTGTTCATGTCATCGAAGATGCGTTCCTTGCCACCACGAAGATTGTAGAATTCCACAATGTCTCTTGCACTCGACTTGTAATCGTTAGTCAGTATACATCTGTAGGTATATTCGCCTTCCCAAATGTCAAGGTCTCCCTCTATTCGCCTTTGTCTCTGTATGACAAGACGATACGGTTTTCCTTTCCATTTCTCAACAAGGATGGAATTCAGCTCAAATTCAATACCGTTGATTTCAACAGTTTTCCATCCAGTCAAGGCAAACATGGAATCGTAGAAGGAAGAGCATCTGTTGGCACGAATATAAAAATGCCTGCAATGGGCCTCTACCATATCTACGATTTCCTCCGAGCATGAGCCGCAATCCATGCGGGCACGGGATATATATACTTCTGATGCCTCCAGTCGCTTGAAGATTCTTTCCAAAGTCTCTCTTTGGTTGAAGCGCACGTTTGTGTTGCCGTCTCTATTTTCAATACCGACAATCATGTCGTTAATGACTGCCACACCTGGACTATAGCCCAGGAACTTCTTGTAGGTTGGTTTTGCATCATGCTTCTCTGTTTCAATGAACTGATGGTCAAAGTCAAAATCATACTCTTGACCGGATTTCAATTGACCAGTAGCAAGCAGGGCTTTGATCAATAAGCAGTTCATCTTGTCTGCAGTATTGAAATCATAGGAGTTGCCAGAAGCAGATTTATAGGTGATGTTCTTACAAGTCAGTTCTTCGATAGCACGCAATATGGTGTCTGCGCTGCAAGTGCGAAGAGTTGGATGAAGAGACAAATGTTTCATCAAGTGAGTTGTAACATCCTCAATACATGAGCCGCCACAAAGATATACGCACATCAGAGAGCGTAGAATTTCGCTATATTGATAACCAAACATAGTGCATCTCAATCCCAAGGTGGAATCTATGGTTTGAGCTAAAAGAGCATCAAATTGCTCCATAATAGAAAAAATTCCTCCAAAAGGAGTGAGTTTCTCAGATTTTATTTGTACTTTTGCCATGTCATTCAGAGTTTTATTTGTTTTTTATTTGCAACACTAAGATAAGTGAAATTTCTGACATGGCAAAATCCTGAGCAACTTTTTGTTGCTCAGGTGCTTATAAAAAATATTAAATTATAGTGTTGCGGAATTAAGGTTTAAAAATATCAATCAACACAAAAGCACCTAGGAAGAAGAACCAGATGCTCTTCTCTCCGTATGCCCTACTGACGTCAAATCTTACAGTCGGTACTAGGTAATAAGAACCTTTCAGAATATCGCAACTGAAGGCTATCATTCTCTTTTCGGTTCTGATTTCCAGACGGTCAGTACACTTGTTTAGTCTTATTTTCATATACTTAATCTTTTTGGTTTGACAACTTGTTATTGAGTCTGATGTAGAAGTCTTCCTCAGACTCTCCGTTCTCCTTGAAGTCGAGATTGTTTTCCTCAACGAAGTCAAGGATAGCCCAGACGCTCTTCCTGCCAAGATTCCTGAGCTTCATAAGCTCTGACCTTCCCCGGAGATTACGAACCAAGTCGCCTACGGTATATACGTCGAAGCCTTTGAGTGCATTCAGGATGCGGACAGAGAAGCCACAGTCCTTTAAATCCCTGGAAAGGATCAGCGGAGGAAGAACTGCGCTACTGACAGGCTTGTCTCCTTTCGCGCGCCGGTATTCGTCGAAGCTTACCTGTAGCGACTTGATTACCTTCTTCAGGCGCTCAACCTCATACTGCAAGGTTCTGTTCGTTGAGAGCTCAGCAATGGCAATATCCTCGTTGTAGGTGAGTTTATTGCAAGTCTTTTCTACAATCTGCCTGATTCTCGTTGCAGACACGCCGTACTTGATTGACAGTTCGTCATAGGTCATTCCGTTAATGATGTCCTTGAGAAGACTGGACTCACGATAGGTCAGATTCGGTAATACACCAAGATGTGACATTGCATTAATTACACCGAACAGAGCATGCCTACGGCGTTTGCAGCCAGCTTGCCGTTTGCGGTAGCTCTGTCTCTCAGTTCAGTGAGCTCTACGTTGATTGCGCGCTTGCGATACTCGACTTCCTTGAGCTTCTCGTCAATCATCTTCTCGTTTGCTGCAATCATCTTGTATTTCTGAGCATATTTCTCGATATCCTCGCTGTTGACATACAGGATGCCGTGTTCACCTACGTAGCTTCCAAGGATGCCTTCCTTGATGTAGTTGCTGATAGTCTGTCTTGATACTCCCAGTATCTCGGCAGCTTTGTTTCTTGTTATTCTTGCCATAGAACTAATGTTTGTAGTATTTAACTAAATGTCATATTCCTGACATTATGAAAGTTTGCAGACAATCTGATCTTGCGCAACCTTGTGACATTCTCTGGAATTGTAATCTTGGACAACATACATGATTGCCGGGCGTCCTTGTGCCATCATGGCTTTATAGCTACCAAGCACCTCTATAATCTCACAAGGTATATCTTCATATATAGGACTACCGATTCCGACTTTTACAATATCTCCAACACGAAACTTGGAATTTCTTACTGCGTACTCGGTTGCCAGATTATTCATATCTTCTCTAAATTTGTTACATAACGCCATACGGCGGTTAGTAAGCTCATCAAGTGGCATCCTACATTTCTCTACGAGCAAGCCGTCAGGGGACTTTATTCCTATCTGTCTTGTATCATACTTCATAATCTCTACAATTTATGATATTAATATTCTTTTTTAAAAAGGTTATATGAAACAGGCAATAGACCTCTGAGAGAGTGGTTCTCCCCCTTACCCCCATCAGTCATTGAAACGATGAGAGCTTGGTAGGAATATTCCACTCGAAGTTACATGAACCCAGTATAATGAGCCCCTTCGGTCGGATCGGTTGCCAAATCGTACAGCACCTAATCTAAGCAGCTTTCTAGGTACGCCTAGCCCTGCCCGCCTTCTGCCTTCAGTTCCTGCGGTGTCACCATGCACCTCTTGTGACGTGGGTTTAAAGTCTGTGTAGCCGAGTGTATTTAGCCGACAAGCCACCAAGACTACCTGTCAGACCGAAAAAGGAAGAAAACCCTATCCTTTGTTCGTGTTGCGCTCCGAACTCTGGATAGGGTTTCGTATAGGGAAGTGAATAATCACTTAAATATACTCAATATGTCCGCTGCTTAGTGCGCAACTACTAACAAGCACTGCAAAGATACGACGATTTTCTATTCCGTGCAATATTTCTGTTTTCACCATAAACCGTACTTATTAAAGTAAAAAGTGAGGACAAACGTTTTAAAGATACTGGTATAGCTAGATGTTTCAAGCGAAGTAAAAACAGCTGATTGCAATATTCATTAAAGTACAGAATATTTACAATTAACGTAGTTTAAGAAAAAAGTGTGATTTTCGTTGCTTTTTGGTGGTTATCTTAATAAAATAGCCGCCTATCTGTTAAGTGATAAGCGGCTAGTTGTGGTCTAGAACTTCCATTCTATTATCTTGTATTGTACATCAGGAGATTCTTTCTTCATAGCTAAATATCGCTGCTTGTTACAAATTCCGTTCGATTCAACTTTCCTTATTAGTTCCTCTGCCTCATCTTTATCTCCAAACAAGTCGGCATCAATTCTTGAATTTGCATAAAACAATCCTGGACGACCGAAGAAGTTGCTTGTAACGACCGCAATCTTTTCGTGGTTCTCGTTGTAAACAGCCACGTAATACACATTTCTTCTGCCGGGAATAACTTTCGAAAATTTCGATTTTAGTTCCTTGAATGAGATTTCTTGATGAGAAGCGTTATCTGGAAAGCAAAGGGAAATCGATTCTTTTAATTGCTCGTCAGTTGGACAATATATGTAGTCAGCAAGAATCGCCTCTCCAAGATTATCGCACTTGCTAATGTCGAATAGTAAACTCTCGCCGTCATCAAGAAGTGTAATATGTTTTGTTTCTCTTGCCATTCGCTAATGACTTAACCGTGCTGTCGAGGGCTGTATGGGTTATTAATTGGCAGGAGCCGAAGCTCCCTATTTTTGGCTAATCGGGGCCGTTTAAAAAAATCCCCTCCTACCCTCACGGGCAAGAGAGGACACTCATTTAAACAATCTAGCTATGAAAAACTAGAAATATCTTATTTCCCGCACTTAACAACTTCGAAAACACGATGCTCTCTGTCGGCGGAAAGTCTATTACCTTCTTCATCGCATATGTGGCCATCTTCGTTGACCCATAGCTTCTGGTTGAACATTTCTTCGCACATTCCCAGGATCTTAAGATATTCCTGTGCCTCGAAGATGACGTTCTTGCCATCACGCTCTGCCCTCTTGAAGTTATCGATAAGATCTGGATTCAGGTCAGGTGCAGTGATATCGTACTCATCCATTTCATCGTGATAGTGGATGTTGAGAATCTCCAACTCTTCCACCATTGCGGAGTTCGTACCAATCTCGCCAGTCAGAGCCTTCATAACGGTCTCCTTTTCTAGCTTTTCGTACTTCTTCCGACACTCATTGATGAGTTTATTCAACTCTTCTACTGTATAATCTTCTACCATATTCATTATTTTAATTGGTTAAACAATGGCAGGAGATGGCTTCTAACCACCTCCAGTTTTAGCTTAATCCTCATCTATACCGTTATCGAGGTCTTCTTCATAGACGCCGAACAATCTCAGTGTATTGCTGTCAATCTCGGTCTTACCGACGATATAGCGCTGTGTCATCTGGATATTCGGCATACCGTTACTAGTATGTCCCATCATGACGGCAATCTGCTCCAACGGCACTCCCTTCTTTGAGAGATTCGTTGCGAACGAGCGTCTGCCGGTATGGGATGATACGAACCGATACTTCTTTCCGGTCTCTTCCTTTCCAGCTTTGAACACCTTTGTATTCGTATCTATTCCGCAGTCACGACAGATATCGCGGAGTGCTCTATTGAACGTCCTTTCACCTATCTCACCCGGAAGAGGCTCGTCACCAGTACCGCATACGAGGAACTTGCGGAGCTTCTTGTGAAGTGGAACCCTTACCTCGGTCTTTGTCTTCTGAGTAACATACACGAGGAAGTGTCCGGTATCATCTATGTTCTCTTCCGTCATTCTCTGGCAGTCGCTGTAACGTGCGCCACAGAGACATTCCATGATAAACATTCTCTGAACATATCTTTTTGTTTTCCCGTGAGGGTTGTACTTTATGATTCTGTTTATCTCCTCATCAGAGAGATATACAGACTGGACCGGCACAGCCTTCGCTCTAAGTATTCTGCCGAACGTAGGACTAGGAATTTCCCTGGTAGCATCGTTCTCACGTATCACAGCCTTGATGGTTGCACATACGGTTCTTGCCGAGTTAGGAGCGTAGTTCTCCTGGATCTTCTCGAAGAGGTCGCGCAGATTGTCGTCTGTGATGTCTTCCCATAATGGCTTATGTCCAAGCATCTCTTCGAACATCCTTACAACCTTAATAAGCTTCGGATATTTCCAGATGTATGCGCCATAGAACGTGTCATGCCTCCAGGCGTTGCTGTGATAATTGGCGAACCAACCCTGCTTGATGGCAGTCTTGTACTTCTGCTGCTGTGTGTAGCTAAGAAGTCTCTCCCAATCTCTTGTCTTGATTCTTATTTCTTCTGTCATAATTCTATAATTTTGGTTACTAGTGGCAAAGATACGAAAAGTTTATAATATAAACCATCGTCTTTGCCGTTTTTAACGCTAATTTAACCTTCCGAAGCAGTCTGCTTCTCGACTGATACGAGTCTTAGGGTAGAACCATTATGGTCATTCCACACACGCATGTAGTCTTCCGCCTCATCCAATGCATCTTTATATGATTCTGCCCGGAATACGTACGGATTCTCCTTAGGAATGAAAATTCCATCATTGTAGGCAATCTTATACTTTGCAGCATAGACACCAATATAGCCGTTCAGCTCGTCGTTCAGACTAGTAGCGATGTCTGCAAGAAGGTCAACTGGTATATCGTCATCGATAGCTTTTGCTTCCGGGAACTCAAACCCTACAGAAGTGCATCGGCTATGAATGATAGGGATAGCTGTATCGCTGTCGCCTACTTCTACGATGTTCACCTCCCTGTTGTCGCCGGCAAGTACAGGCCAATCGAACACCTTTCTGCTCACATTGTGCTCTCTCATTATCTCACGGATGGTGCATGCAAGTTCCATCTTTGCTGTTGAACGCAACTCATCAATCTTGTCTTTCAATACTTTTCTATCCATAATCTTAATGTTTTGGTTTAACTTGATGCCCACCGTTTCCGGCAGGCTTGTTTGGCTTAGTCTTTTCTTTCGATATCAAGACCCGTAAGCACGCCTTTCATATAGGCTAATGCCTCTTCCTTGCATTCCGACAGAAACTTCTGGCAGCCATCAATGATAACGCCATACTTACCGCTCGGATAATTCTGTAGAGAGCACGAGTGGTAATACTTTCCGGATTTCTCCTCGATTTCTCCTGCGAGTCGCTTCCCTTCGTCGGTCTCATTTGGACGATTTTCTGGGTACTCATCGTAAAAATACTCGTGCCATAAATCTAGTAGCATATCCTTGCAATCCTCCATATCTTGCAAAATATCCGATAATTTGTATGGCGCGCCGTTAGCACCATGTCCATCCTCGCCAATCCATTTACTGGCTTCCTCGTCAGGATCGAAGTCGCTATAATATTGATACAACTTATCCATGAAGTCAGACTTATTGCCATTCTCGAACCAAATTGTGGCGATGAAATCTTGGTTTTGTGGGGAATACTTCTCTAACTCGACGCAAACCTCACCTCTTTCGTTAGGTGTATCGTCAACATTATAACTCCATCCTAAATCCTCTGCTAATTTTAAAAAATCATTCATATTTTTAATTTTTATTGGTTAATACTGGGAGCGTGAAACAATAATGTTCCACGCCTTGTTCGGCTTTACACCGGCAGAGACACGATGTATTCCTTCTTCTTCTTTCGTGTTCTGCTCTTCACAGTGAATCCACAAAAATCTCTCAGCCACCCGGCAGCATTGCCGATGAAAGGCTCGTTCACCATAAGGATAGGACGGAGCATTCCGTTCTTCTTCATGAACTGATAGTCGGTGAAGTCGAACGGATCATCCAGGTCCTCACTCTTCTTTGCCCATATGTTCACGTCGAGATAGTCAATGAAGTCTCCCTCTGGCGGGTTATCCATCTCGATGAATCTCTTCGGAGTTAGGAGAATCGTCTCCTTAGGCTCATGGGTCATAAAGAAATTCTCTACAACCTCGTTGAACTTGTCCATGTCCATCTGTTTCTGGACAATGCCCTTTCTCTTCATGATGTCAGAAGCTTTGAGCATTCTTGTACCTCTTCTTGCTGTTGCCATAATTCAAAATTTTAATTGGTTAAACATAGTACCCTCCGAAGAGGGCATTTGGCTAGTGTGCGAGGAATCCTACCGCCTGTCCTTTCCCGATAGACCAGCACAACCTATCTTCCTTCAGACACTCTGTGCAGTTTCCGGTACACAGGCGTGTCCCTTCCGGAGCAGACGTTCCGCTCTCGAAGATAGGATGCGCCTCCGGGAATCCGTGGCGGTTATCCATCTTGAGACCAAGCCATCCGCTGAATAGGATATGCATGTTCTCAGGGATTACGTTGCCCTCATCGAGGTACTCGTTGCACACATCGAACATCTTCGTGAACGCCAGGAACTTGGTATCCTTATGTTTGCGAGCAATCTCGCACATTTTGTCAAGATACCATTTGTCCTGGATGTCACCACCGATATGGAATCTGAATGCTCTAGGATAGCGGTAGTTGAGGTAGCCATCAATCTCATTGAAGTATCGTTCGGGATCCTCGTGGAGGATGGCAGAATTGATAGCTCTCGTCTTGATGACCTCCTTGTAAATCATGTCATTGCGCAGGTCGTAGCAGCTCTTGGCACAGATTGCACAGTTACCGCAATCCATGACCGGAATGAGCGATACGGATGGGATTGCTCCCAACTTGTTGTTGCCATCACTGATCTTGACGTGCAGGTTCTCTACATTCTCCAATGCGTTCTCGTAAGCTGCCTGTGCCTTTGACAGACGAGTCTTCATTCCTTCCTTACCTAATGTCCAGTAATTTCTACTCATAATTCTAATTTGATTGGTTAAACTTGGGGAACAAAAAACCGGCGTGTCTCACGACAGACCGGTTTTGAACCATTTAAACAAAATTTAGTTATGATAAGGAGTCAGCCGCTGCTAACGACTGACATGTTGGCTAATCGACATCTACTTTTACATTGTAGTGAAATCTTACAGTAAGGTAGTCTATACCCAGAAAGAATGTATAGATTAAAGGCTCTGCCTGACGCTCGTCGAGATACTGCTTCGTCTCGTAACAATATATGTTATTATTGGACTCGCCTGTTAGCCGTTTGACAATATCTCTGCCCCACTCTGATGTGCTCCATGGGCGTAGCTTCTTAATAGATAGATAGTTTTCATTATACTCTATCATCGTAGGTACACCTCTGACAAATCCCAAGGAGAACTTGTTGCTAAGATATTGCGAATCATCAAAGATAGAATCTAGAAGTGATTCTTCAACGACATTCTTTCCATCAATAGGAGCCTTAATATACTTTCTTGTGTCTACATTAATCTCTTTCATAATCCTTCATTTTATTGGTTAGACATTGAATCGGTTACCGAATCAGTAACCGACTTTTGGCTAGAATGGTCCCCGGCTGGCGCCTTACTCTATAAGTTCGATCTAGAGAGCTTTAGCTCGAAGGATCTCCTCCAGTAGCTACTGGAGGAGATCCTTCGTTGAAGAAGCTCTTGTAAACACAAGCTGCCGAGCCACCATTCTTTAGGCGGCGAACCTTACGTCCTACTGATAATTACTTGTTCTCGCTCTTGTCTTTATTCCACTCAAGAATCTTGCCCTGGACGCTGATATTATTGTCCTTGATAAGCTGCTTGAGTACACCGAGCATCTTCCAACCCTCTTCATCGTAGAGCTTGGCTTTAGACTCAAGTTCCTTCAGAGAATTGGTCTCTGACATCTTTCGTCCGTTCTTCATGAATCTTGCTCCATGGAACATGATGAGGTTTCTCATCGTGTAGTAGGAACCTGAACCCTTGTAGGCAGTAATGAACGCATCAGCCTGCTTGGTATCCCACGCGAGATGCTTGCGGTTCTTGTTGAACTTGCGAACGGCATCGTAGAGTTCCTTGTAGGTTTCTACAGCACTCATCTTGTTGGCAAGGTCACGGAGAGGATTGTATACCTTTCTCTCCAAGTCAGCGACGAAGATGTTTTCGTTTTGAAGACGGATATAAGGATTACCCTTGCAGGTATGCTTGTATGTCTTCTTCTTTTTTCCATCCTTGTCTATCTTGGTAGTGTAGATGCACTTGTCGTCAATATAGCTGCGAAGCTTGTTAATATAGTCAATAGCCATATCGTGTGCTACAACTCCGTTGAACCAGCGATTTCTCGCCTTGATGTTCTCGTAGTCCTTATGTTCGCACATCTTCATCTGAGCGTAGAACTCATTTTCAAGCATGCGCCACTGATACTCGTAGCCCTTGCGCTGCAACACCTCGTTGAATGACTTTCCGTCCTTCTCCATGTCTCGCAACATGTGAAACATCTGGCTCATCACCCAACGACGGAACAGCTTCCAGTTACTTACGTATCCACCCTCGACAATCTGCTTGCCTACCGCATCGATGGTTGCATCGTCCATGTCTACAGGAACTGCTGCGCCATTTTCGATCTTGATAAGCTGGTCGTCACCGAGAGGGAAATATTTACTAGTATCAACACCTGCTGCCTTAAGAGCTTCGAGACGCATCTGCGCCTTGGTCTTCTTACCGGTAGCTGCTGTAGTCTCTACGTTCTTTGTTACGATGTTCAAGTTTTCACCAGTGATTGTTACAATCTGCTTCATAATTCTAATTATTTTAAATTGGTTACTAAAAATTTATTTAACTCTAGTGGATGAGGCTTACGCCCCACCCTTGTTTGGCTCAACCCAGTCTCTGAGGATAACCAGGTCCTTGTCGTTCTCGGACTTCCAGAACCATCTTCCCCATCTGTTCTCCCATGCAAGGTTGCCTCTTAGAAGCTGAATCAGTATGTATAGCTCAAGCTTACATCTAGCTACCTCCCGTCGCTCACCATACATCATATCTTCGTCTGAGAGCTCTTTCTCTGGCAAAGACTTGAAATAGTAGCGGTGATGGGATTCAGAACGCTCCGAAGGCACAGAATGCTTGTATGCCTTATATCTCTGTTCTATTGCGAACAGGACTACTGCATGAGTCAGGTAAGGTGTATCTTTCGGCTTATCTTCCTCGGACATTACTATCTTACCATTCACCCTACATGTTCTCTTCTGGAAGTTGATGGTGAACTTAGCACCATTCTCAACTGCATTGATAATCTCGTCGTATGTCATAATTCTATTGTGTTGGTTAATAGGGATAGTGCTTATTCTAGCACTATCAAATTGGCTTCTTCGAGTTCCTCCTTACTCAGTACATCTTCGTCTTCTCCGATGTGGATATAGAATTTATCTCCGTTCGCCCACTCCATTGCACGCATATACAACCAGTTAGCATCCTCGATAGAGAATCCGTCTGCACTTATAGAATCAAGCATCTCACCCATGCAAACTTCTGACGTTTCGTACTCTTTCTTGATTTCCTCAAGCTTCTTTAGTAATTTGCTGTTCATAATTCTTAAATATTGGTAAATAGGAGTGCGCTCAGAGAATCTGTTGCGTAACTATAAGGTCTTGATTAATACTGTATCTGAGTCCTGACGGATCCAGGTAATCACCTGGATGCTCAGGATGATTGATACCGTATTGTACAATCTATTCTCCTTGCGCACAATTCGGCTCGCAATAACCTAGTCTGACTCAACCTGATACGTTGCATTGCTTTAAGTTTTTGATTAAGGGCGTGGCATTGTTATGAAGCCAACCTCAGGAAGCGTACGCTTCCCCATCCTTGGCTTCAGAATCAATGAAACGCTCGATGAACTCTCAGAACTTGTCAGACATCGCTGCAATGCGCATGACTTATCTCATGTATTATGTTGCATGGATATATGTTCTTGATTCGATCCCGTGTTTGGATACCTGCGCCTGCGGGGATAACGGCAGGCGGCAGGTATACCACTCACGGGATATAAAACCTCATACTCTTGATAAGTCGTGATGCAATTCACATGGTTGTTTGTAGGTACACTCATAGGGCTGTTGCCTTCCTCTATCTTGACGATTGAGGGAGCTGATATCGCGGGGAGCATCGTTGCTCTAAGGATGTCTCCCCGCGAGTTACAAAGCTCGTGATATAAATGATTCCTCCTCGTGTACCTCGTTTGGCAATAACGTTGTCTTTATCTGAGAGCGTGGCACGTAGCTGTAGCAGCTTGATTCGAGGGCTGTTATAAGCGCCGGCTGACGCTGGGAACCCCCAGCGTCAGCCGGCGAGCACAACAGTCACTCATAAATTCACTCTCCTCTAAAGACTACCCTCGTGCTTGGGTTATTCTCTGACCGATGGCTCGGCACAATACTTTATGATTCTGATTTGACACAGGATTCGCCAGACTCAGGATCCTGGGACGTCGTAAGTAGTATACGACGACGTCCTGGATCCAGAGTCTGGTTAAGAGACCTGTTTCATAAACTTCAGTCATCCGTCAGGGATTGGTGGTGTGCGCCACCTGTGGAAGTCATACGGACTGGCACATTTCTGTACTTCGTTGATGAGCTACGCCTTGTGCGTCATACGAGGGGCCCGAGGTGTCTCAAGTTGCAAACTTGGATAACTCGGTTCCCTCAGATGATGTTATAGAGGCGTCGCCTGAATCTGTCCGTCCTTCTCCAACGTCCGTGTGCTCGGTTACAGAGTCTGCCGGTCAGAAGATACTGCGCATAGCTATATCAGATTGATAATATCCGGTTTAGGACGAGCGTAGGACCCATCTCATTGAGATGAGGTCCATGCACTCCGCAACCGGGATATTTAAAACCTTGTGTCTTCATTTCGGCAAAATCCTTGCGCTAGGATGCTCATCTACAGAGTATTCACCAATGTGTTGTACGCTGCCCTGCTCGTCCGCAAGGCATTCTGAGCACAGCCGATTGATAGATACCCCTTGATTTCGCTCTCTGTCTTACTCCTGTTGGCTTTCACGTTTCTGCCACGACCTCGGTCTATGCAACCTACAGCCTGAGTCTTCACGTATCCGAGACCACCGACCTTTCTCTTGCCTGTCTTGACCGCACGGATGCAGTCCATGACGAATGCGTTGAGTTTGTCGATGTCCTCTTTCACGTTGATGACCGGAAGAACCTGAGTGGCCCATGAGTAGTCGCAATATCCCTTGTAGAGATACCTGTTTACTGAATTGATGGCTTTCGTCATCGTGGTGTCACGCTTCTTTATCGTCCTTTTCTCAATCTCCTTCTGAAAGGTCTTGATACGTGTGGACGACAGGGAGATATTGGGACCCTTGATGGAATATCCCAAGAACTTAAACCAGTGATTAGCGTCAAGATACTCAACCTTCTTCGGATTGAGCGTCATCTGCATCATCTCCAGCTCGCTCTTCATGATATCCATGGCTTTCTCATAGTCTTCACCGACAAACAGCGTATCATCTGAATAGCGGACGTAATATCCGTTAAGCTTAGACAGCTTGTCGTCAAGATGATAGAGTATGACGTCAGCCAGCCATGCAGCAACAGAACATCCCTGCTTGAGGGACTGATACTTCTCGCAGAGGTTGTTATCCTCATCAAAATAGATGTCTGTGTGATAGTAGTCACGGATGACATCTATCAGCGCAGACTTTCCGTGCTTCTCCTCTACCTTGTCGAATGCCCAATCGATGAACCGAATGGGCACAGAATCAAAGTACTTGGAGAAGTCACCTTTCCATCCGATGATTTTACCATCTGCCGAGTATATTATCCGAGAAACATCTTGCACCACACGACCGCAGCCGATACCCTTTTGGTATGACGTACAGCGTGGATGCACCATCTCTGGCATCAGCTCGAACAAGAGGTCGTTTGCTATGCTCAAGAGGATTCTGTCTACAGCTTCATTCACGTAGACCGTGCGGAAATCTCCGTTGTCTTTCGGAATCTTTGCTGTATGTGGCGGCATTATCTTGTAATTGCCGCTCTTGATCCTCTGATACATAGCCAGACGAGCCTTTGGTGTTGTCAGCTGATACATTACTGCTTTGTCCATGTCCTTGAATAAGCCTTTCTCAATGGCATACTGCCATCTGGCTTTCTCGAAGAACATCTCTAGGATTCTGTCTTCATTCATAATTCTTATGTTTTGGTTATTGGTAGGGAGATTACTCTCCCCGTTTGGCTAGTCGATATGCTGATAAACATCTCCTCCCTGCTCTTTTTCGTTGTCAGCATATAACTCCTGATTAGAGTCAAGTTCTATTTCTTCGTCTACGAAATTATTAGAATCAAGGACGATGTTGCAATTATCGTAGGCCTTTTGTGTCTTCTTTACTGCCTCTTCCTCGCTCTCAGCATCTACGCTGACAATCTTGTTTAAAGTCTCTGTGACTGATACGTAATATCTCTTCATAATTCTTGTAATTTTGGTTAATATTGTTCCGTGTCGGGTCTCGAACCCGATGTGCGCCTGTCGCTCACGGATGATAGATGTTAGAGTCTCTTGAGAGCAGCTTCGATGTCTGCGACTTCTTTGTCCTCAATCTTCGATATTTCTTGTAATATTTCGTCCAAGTGAGTAACAAAACCAAGTGCATCTACTACGCGACCAACCTTCACATTAAGGTCATCAGCAGCATGTATGTCGCATATACCAAACTCTTGCAACAAATAGTAAATGGTGCCACTCTTTCGCGCAAGAAGAATGCGTTTAATACAACTTATTTGCACGGTAATAACTCTGAAGGTAATACCACTGCGAGGGATGAAGATTTCTGTCATGTCAAGCTCAATGAGCTTATCGCATATAGCTTTCGCCAGTTCCTCGCACTTTTTTTTCAGTTCTTGAGACTTGTGTGCGTAATCGTCACGTCCAAGTACTTTCCACATTTCTTTTTTCTTCATAATTCTTAATAATTTATTGGTTAATAATGTCAGAGGGATTGCTCCCTCCGTTTTTAGGCTACCACTCTTTGTTGTAAGCAAGTTTTCCTTCGCCAAATTTACGCATTTGGTCTGTAAAATCCTTGAAATTTACTCCTATTGCCCACTGCCCACCATAATGATCGCAGGCTATATAATCCTTGCCATACGACGGACCGCATCTTTTACAAGTGTATATCCACATCTTTAGTTTCCCAACGATAATGGTATATCCATCTTTCAAATCACTATAAGCTGCACGTAAATTTGCCGTGCGAGTTCCTAAATTAACTTGTGTCATAATTCTCTTTGTTTAATTGGCTATAGTGATAGCCCGGAGGCTATCTTTAGGCTAATGCATTCAGCACTCTGTGAGCGTTGTATGCGACAGGATTGCTGTATTTCGTCTCTGCCGATATTCTGCGCTCACAAATCTCAATGCATCTCTCGTGTGCAATATTCTCGGACAAGGCATCTAACTCGATATGGGTGCTGCCAGATGATGACTTGCCCACACAATACTTGTGCCCGTCACGATAGCACACGATTCTTCTGTTCACTCTGTAGATAGTTCTACTTCCCTTCTGTGAAATTGTAATCTTTCCCATAATTCTATTTAATTGGTTAATGGAAGAGGAGCATGCAAGCTCCCCTTGTTAGGCTACTCCTTCCACCACTCTGCAACATCAGAGCGCTTCAGGTTTCTCTTTTCTAAAAATTCCTTCAGAGTACTACAATATGTATTCATGCTGTAGAAATCTCCTTTAAGTCTTACTATTACCTGCTTCATGATCGTATAAGTTTAATTGTACAACATTGCTTTTCCCTTACACTCTCTGAGCTTGGCAAGCAGATACTTTCTGTCACTGCCGGAGAATGAATCACGCACGAATTTCTCGCACTTCTTCTTCGTCCAGAAATATTCGCTCTCCTTCTTTTCAGGAGACACGCAGAACCACATTCTGCCACCTACAACATCACAAAGACCTACGTAGGCAATACCTTTCTTGAAATCCATAATCTAATCATTTAAATGGTTTAACATTGAATATCCCCATGCTAGGGGACATTGTTAGGCTTCCTCATAATCTTCCTCCATCATGGAGTGAACCTCTTCAAGCTCGTTCGAGAAATTGTACTTGATGTTGTATGTACCGAAGGCTTCGAAATACCACTCTTCAAGATATTCTCTATCCTCGTTAGCCTGTTCGCTGTCCTCTGCGGCATCAAGTCTGGCTACCATCTGAGGATACAAATCGTAGTAATCGTCGCCATCGTAGTCCGTCGCCCAGAACGTACCTGTAACGTGTCTAGGATAATCGTTGTACAGATTGGCAAAATTACCATCCATGCGCTGGTCGTTAAGATGGAGATATTTCTTCATCTCTCTGTTTACCTTGTGAGTAAACTCCCATGCAAGAGACTGGATATTCTTTCCGTACAAATCGGCAATGTATTCTTCTAGATCATCTGCGTCATCGAAATTCTCCAGGCATTCGCGATAGAGGCCTTCGATTGTCTTGGCAAAGCTTTTTACACCGATATAATCGGCTACTTTTTCGATAACCTCACCCTTGTTGTTCATAACATATTCCCAAATATTCTTTTCCATAATTCATCTGTTTAATGGTTCATAATGGTTCCCCACGATGATGTGAGGAGTTTTAGCCAAACAAGATAGCGTCGCCATAATTTCTGTAGAAATATCTGTGCGCTTCAAACTCGTCTGTTTCTGGAATGTCAGACACTTCAAGTTTGCCTGTATCCTTGTGTACTATGGCAATGGAAAATGTATTGTCGTGCATCCATTTGATGAGATCAACACGCCTTACCTCGTTCTCTGCTGAATTCACGATTTCACACTTCAGCAAATCGTCATTCAGGATTTTCTCTAAATCACTCATAATTCTGTAATCTTTGGTTAATAGAAATCCCCACCCGCAAGAGTGAGGATTGGTTTGGCTAATCACCGAAATCGCTTTCGTCCTGATCGTACCACCAGTCCTGGAATCGATTCGCAACCTCTTCCAGTGCATACTTAGCAAACGTGTCGTAGATGTATCTGCTCTCACCCTCGTTAAAAGGAGCATACAGAGCCTTGCCAATAGCATCATAGGTGACAGATTTGTCGTCCTTGAAATTCCCGAAGCCCTTAATCATCGTGATAAGGTCTTCTCCCAAATCATCGGCAAGCTCGTGCATATTCTCCATGATAGCACTCTTGTTCTCGTTCCAGAACTTGCTTGTCTGATAAGGATAACAGAATCCAGTGTACCCGTCATTTGCATTTCTGCAACTATCGAGAGAATTAAGCAGTGTGTCTTCATTAACACCGCCAAGCTGCTCTACTACGGCATATGCCATCTTTACGAATGATGGATTATCATTTTCCTTGATAAACGCATCCCATACTTTCTGTATATTCATATTTCTGTATTTTGGTTGATAATAGAAACGAGCAAGCGCACCATACGCTTACCCGTAATTTTAGCCGAAAACCCAGATAGCCGTAGTTCTTGCACAAATGGCATACAGCTTTCCGCTGTGACCACGGAACAGCATTCCGTTGCATCCGTACACACCGGAAGAATAGCCTACCTGACTATATTCTTCTGGGATGGCTGCACGGCTAGAACTGTGTGTTATATCCTTGGCAGCTCCTACTCTAACGAGTCTTTTCAACTCTTTCTGTGTCATTTTCTCCATAATTCTTTAATTTTGATGGTTTAACATGGTTTCTGTGCAGATAGACTGCACAGAATGTTTGGCTAGAACTTGCGAGGGCGCATGCACGATTGCTCAATCTCCTGAGCTTTCTTGTCTGCACGTGCTACGCGTCTGAAATACTCGCTCTTGTCGAGGTTCTTGCGTCTGCACTCCTCGCTGATAACTGCCTTGTGACTCGCTACGAGTCTTGCAAGGAACTTTCTGTCTCCGTCTGTCATAATTCAAAATTTGATTGGTTAATAATAGAAGCAGGACACAAAACGTGCCCCGCTGTTTTGACTACTTGTCACCGCACGCAATACTATGAGGGCAGCAATGAATCTTGCCATCCATCAATCCGTGAAAGCAGCACCCTACACACATCTCTCTGTGACTATATCCCACTCTCGCTCTATTCCGTGTCTGTCAGTTACTCTTACTGTTTCCATAATTCTAATATGTTTTGGTTAATAGAAGGCAGCACATTATCGTACTGCCCAGTTTCGGCTAGAGATTGTACACCGGACTTTCTGAAGAATTCAGAATAGAACTGCCGGTGAGGATGGAGAACGCACAAGGGTCGAAACTCTCGATTTTCTTCATGCTCTCTATTTTCTTCTGTATCTCAGCACGTATGGATGACAGACTCAATCTGCCGTCGATAGGCATAATAGAATCCATGCCTACCATTTCCACAATACTGAAATCATCTGTAAATCTCATGTTCACAAGGTCAAACTTATTAATCTTGTGGTAAAATTGTACCCATTTGCTCATAATTCTACATTTTTGGTTTGTAGGAGAGGGAGTTTTATCTCCCTCAAATTTAGGCTGTGTGATCAACGGAAAAGCTATGATGCCTGATATAAGACGATAAAATTCAAAAACTTCGTGTACCTAGAATCTATATCCTCACGGCTTTCGTATACGCACAAATGTACAAAAATGTTGTTCTGCATTTCGCCACACTTCATAATAGCGGCATACGCTGTGACGTATTCCCCATTTGGACCGACGCTTACATTTATTGTCAAATGATCGTTACCGAATAAATCACGCTGCATCCCCTGCAATCTAGGCAGGATTACGTTACGCAGATAATTTCTGCTATCTTCCAATTTAGGATTCTCTAATTTCTTCATAGTCTAAAATATTGGTGAATAGTATGCGTGACAAATGCCACGCACATATTTAGCTCATGCACAATACTGCAATCTCAGAGAAGCTCTTGGAGATAGCCTCCTTGCTGCGATAATCTCTGTAACCCCTTGTATTGTTGTTGTGCCACTGGCGTGCGGCTATTTTTATCTTCTCCATCTCATGCATAAGCGCACGCTCAAAATTCTTCTGTGATTTTCTGTCGAACATAATTCAATTTGTTTAATGGTTTTACATAGTATGCCCAGGAAAATGCCTGAGCACATTTTTGGCTACTCGTACTTGTTGAGCAGGAAAATCAGAATAATGCCATCGCCATTCAGGAGAGTCTGGCTCTTGTTCTCGTCATTTATTATGTTTTCACATATTCTCTCAAAGAACGGATACGGGTCTCCGGCAATACTCTTGTAATACAATGCCATGTACGTACCGGGGATGAGAGGATAAGAGCCCTCAGGTTCTCCACCGAATACGTCACACGCCTGTGTATTGATCAGGACACGACGTATAGAGAAATTTCCCTCAACTTCCTGTGCGTCCATTCCACGCAAGATGCCTATAACATCATTCTTGCTCAAATCTTGCTTTAATATTCTATCCATATTTCTCTAATAATTTGGTTAATAGAAGAGAGGAGCGGAAACTCCTCTCTGTTTTGGCTACTTTCTGAGACCTACGAACGTTGTAGCTCCCTCTGCTGTGTAACTGCCGTTTAGTTCCAAAATCTCGTTCGCCTGGCTGATAACTGTCTTTCTCAGCATCACGTTTGCTCTGAGACAATTTACGAGAGTAACTGAAACCATTACTAATGCAACACACACTACGGCAAACAATGCCACGAAAATATTCTTCTTCATAATTCTGTAATTTAATTGGTTATATTATCGTACTGCCTAGATTTCTCCAAGCAGAATTTAGCCAAATGTTTCCAAGCACAATTTTCGTACTTGCCAAATTTCTCACACTCCAGGCAGGATGAAATTCTCCAAGCGGAGTGTGGATCGCCACAGCTCGCGGAAATACCACTTGCCCTTTTTCGTACTGCTCCAAATATGCACAAGCAGAATCCCATAAAAAATTCCAAGCACATTCAGGAGAATTATCGTACTTGCCAAGCAAATGAATATTGGCGATGCCTGAATAAATCCAAGCACAGTTATCGTACTTGAATAAATAATCTGTCTTGCTTTCATATCTATATTTTTTTTGGTAATTGTTCCGTAGCCACACACGACAATTATCGTACTGGCTACAGATTTTTAGGCTCACGCCACGCAGAATAATGTAAGCACACCATTCTTTAGCGACCCGAATTCTACGTGACTCAAAATCTCCTGAGCATCTGCAATGATACTCTCAACCTCGCACATATCGAGGCATTTAATTCTCAGCGTACTCATAATTCTAATATTTTTGGTTATTGTTCCCTACAAGCGTAGGGAGATTTTAGGCGATGCCGGCAGACCAAGCGAATCTTTCTTCTTCATCATTCAGTCTGTAGATACTGGAAAGCATACCAAACAAGCGAGGGCTGCTGTTAACGAGTTCATCGTAGGCATCCTCTGCACTCTGGTCTGTTACATTAATACGCACAAGCGTCTTTCCTATCTTCTTCAAAATCTGTTCTTTCATAATTCTATTTTTAAATGGTTCATAATTGTAGAGCGGAGATTTCTCCCCGCCCCGTTAGCCAGGATGTGCATCTTTGCACCACGTTTTATCTTTATCGTCTTAACTACGTGGCTCACACCCTACAGATTTTATGCTTCTGCCAGCAGCTTGTTTATTTCTGAGGAGATAAATCTCGCACGGATGACAAGCAACCGATTTCAGTCAGCGTGGATAGTGTGTACCTTGAACGCTGCAATCGTGATTGCACACACTGGGATTTCTCGGGTAACCACTCCCGAACGGCTCACAACACCGAATAGAATATGAATTATGATTTCTTTCTATAAACTCTCATCTCGCTAGATGATACAAATCCCCTAGCCGTCGTGCCGTCTCATCTCATTCGACGCTCACGCCAGGAATTTTTGCGTATCTCTCGGATGGATGTCTCTGAGTAACACGTTACTCTCTCCCATCTCGGTGTGCCTCTCGCACTCTCGATTTACTGAGATACTTCTCTTGAATTTTGGCAATTAGTCCCCTGAGGGAGAATAAATTCTCTCTCTGAGTTAAGCCCACACACCACGACAAGGTTTACCAATTGTGTGGGAAAAATAAGGACACGACGACCCGCTCCAAGTTGAAAAACCTGGAGTAAAATTTCCCACTGGCTACCGGTCAGATAGTCAGCGGGAAAAACTAGATAGCTAGATTTCTCTAGCTACCTTGTTTGTGTTACTTTTGCGCTGCTGCTAACTTCGCCTGCAATTCTGCTATCTGTTTTTGCAGGTCTGTTATGCTTTCGCTCTTCTTCTTTGCTACCTTTGCACCACTTGTAAATGATTGATGCAAAGAGCACAACTTAGAGCCAAGACGCTGCAAACTATCTATAATAGTAGTTTGCGTATCTTTGCCGTTATCATCAAACCACTTAAAGAAATTAGGTAGTTTATGCTTACGTGAAAACTCGCTTACAGCAGAACGCACACACTCAGTTTGCAAATTGCAATAGCTTTCATCTGAAAGTACATACTTTGTAGCTAGTTTGTTGTAGCGTTCTCTAGCTACTTCAAGCTCTTTCTTTGCGCTTACTACTTCGTTATCTTTGCACTCGCTTAATAGCTTTTTGCGGTAACTATTAAGCACTTCTAAACTTTGTGCTAAAACTGCACTACCTTTGCACTCTGCTACATAACTAGCTACCTTTGTGCTTGTGTGCTCATAACCTAGAGCACCTTTTAACTCTAAATCTTTCATATCTAAAATGTTTAAATGAATAACAAGCAATATTGCTTGTTACCTACATAATAGCAAACCATATACCAAACAACCAGTAAAAAATTGAGTGTTTATGCATTTAACCTTTTGTAAGTACTTGATTTATAGGCAGTTAGCTATTTGTAATAATTACAGCGTTTGTCAGTAGTTGTTAAGATTTAAATAATTTAACGTTTTCGCCAACATGGCAGACTTGTAACCATCTAATAATCAAGCATTTATAAAGCTATAGTGGCAGTAATTGTTAAATATTTAACTTAAGAAACATTAATCTTTACTAATTGCTAACTAATTGATTTACAGGCAGTTACACCCGACAAAGTGGCAGTTTATGTTAATGTATTTAACTACTCGTGTAATAACCTTTTACCAATTTCGTTAAAATATATTTAATAAGTTAAACGCGAATATTTATGCATGAATAAATATGGTAAATAATTTTCGGTCAAGTATATTGTAATAAGTTTTGATGTTTCACGCTTTATTGATAATGTATAATTATGCAATAAAATGAATATAAACAAAATTATAAAGTGTTGATTATTAAGGAGTTACGTATTTTTTTTATAAATATAAACCGACAATTTGAAATAATTACAAAAACAATGTTTCACGATGGTTTACACTATATAAACCGACACAAAATGTAATAATTTCAGAAGAAACACCCCCACACCCCCTTTATAGCTATAAATCAGCGCGGTAGTCACCTCATCTAAAAATTTTTTCTTCCGACTTTTTAGCCTTTTTGTAAAGTTTAATTACTTTCCGACATAAAGGATAATTATGCATATTCATTCATCCGTTATTTATTAACATTTGATACCATAAACTCTTACTTTGCAGACCAAACCATAAATGTATACCTATTCTTCATTTAATGTATACCTAAAATGTATATTTATACCCTTTATTTACTAGGGTTTTACCGGATATTCAGGATATTATCTGTATCTTTGTATTGTCGATATTTTATAGACGACATGTTATAAGGACGACCTGACACGTGTTATCCTTCAGAAAGCCCTTGTTTATCGGGGTTTATCCTACACAATAACGGAAAATTAATATTATTATTGTACATAAATGGAAAATGGTATTGCTATAGACACATTGCACGCTCAGTTGCTTGACCTTTCGAGGCATGACGAGTACGGCTTCGAAGAACTCCGTTGCCAGGACTGGGGCAAGGCAAACTCTGAGAAGTACAACAAGCTGAAGTCCAATTTCATCAGGTCAATGAGACGTCTGGCGAAGAAGGCTCCGGTGAAGTACTACAACGGTGCTTACTACATGTTCAACGGCAAGATATACGAAGCTGTTCCGAAGATAGTCCTTGAGCAGGCTTACCAGCTTCTGCTCCTCGACCTGGCCATGGCTCCGATGCTCGGCATCAGTACGGTGATGAACAAGTCGTTCATGGAGGTGATAGAGTGCTACAACATACTGAGACCCACCTTCGACATCGTTGCATTCGCCAACGGAGTTGTTGACTTCGGCAGCGGTCTGAAGTATCCGAACGTGATGCCGTTCTCTCCCGAGTACCATGTCACATACTACCACCCATACGACTACAATCCGAAGGCGAAGTGTGACAGGTGGATGAACTTCATCAAGGAGGTCCTTCCGGACAGGACATCAAGGATGATCCTCCAGATGTTCCTCGGTCTCGGTCTCATACAGAGAGGTACTGCATACAATCCGTACGAGGGGAAGGAATCATCGAAGATTGAGCTCTGTCTTCTCCTTATAGGTACGGGAGCCAACGGAAAGAGTGTCATCTTCGACGTTGCCTGCAACATATTCGGCAAGGACAGGATAAGCAAGATGGACTACGCTGACCTCACTGCTGACGGCGACGAGGGAATGAGGGGAAGGTATCCAATAAGGAACGCCATCTTCAACTGGTCTTCCGATTCTGACCCGAAGAAGTTCGGAAGGAAGAACACAGGCATGTTCAAAAGACTCGTGAGCGGTGAGCCCGTCCCGATGAGAAAGCTCGGCAGGGATATCCTGGAGGGAAACTCAATCCCCTACCTCATCTTCAACCTCAACGAGCTCCCGTTCCCAGACGATGCGTCGCTCGGATTCATCAGACGCTTGCAGTACGTGAGCTTCGATGTCACCATTCCAAAGGAGAGGCAGGACCCGGAGCTGGCGAGCAAGATCATCCGTGAAGAGCTGAGCGGAGTGTTCAACTGGATATTCCGTGGCGCGATGGAGCTGAGGAGCAGGAAGTACAGGTTCCCGGCAGCGGAGGGCAGCAGGAGGCAGCTGCTCATCTCCCTTCTCGGAAGCAATCCTATCTATGCCTGGATAAGGGCGTATGATATGAGATGCAGCCAAGAGGCGAGGGGCGAGATTTCGGAGTGCATGCTTGCCAAGGAGATGTATGAGAGATTCGTCGAGTTCTGCAAGGCCAACGATGTCGAGGAGAAGGATATCCCTACGATTCAGAAGTTCGGGCGTGACATGAGCGACAAGTACGGCTTCTTCAAGAAGAGGTCACAGGGCGGAATGACGTATCTGGTTTACGGCGCACAGATGATTGATCTGAAGCAGGAGCTTCTCATCAATGACGTGAAGAATAAATTGCGTGGTGAGGAGGACATCAAGCAGCCTGAGAGCTTCATTCAGCCTGATGATTAACGGTTATAAAACAGATTTCTATGATAGACAAGGAATATATCAAGGAGATTATATCCCGTATCACGAAGAAGAAGGCTGATGGGAATATTGTTCCGGCCACCGCTTCGATGCAGGAGATTATGATTGCTGTCCGCGATGATGCCCTGGAGTGCATGAGGATCATGTGTAACGAGAGGGAGATTGCTGTGAACAGGACGTTGAACAGTGTTTCATTCAAGTGCCTATGAGAAGACATCACAATCCTAATAAAGTGCCGCCGTTCAAGCCGGACCCGGAGCATTGGACAAGAAAGGTTCATTCATGGAAGGCGAAGGTCGCATACGAGACAGAGGATGATGCTTGGGAGTTTCTGAATCAGATTCCGAGGTTGAAGGCACTCGGCTGGCATCCTTACTTATGCAAGGTTTGCTCAAAGTGGCATATTGGTAGGTTACATAATAAATAGTTGAGATATGGAAATTAGAGTTAACGTTTTAGGAAAGGTCGCATACATACAAGGAGAAAGTAGGGATAATAAGGCGAAAGCCGAACTATACCCATCAGGAGAGGGTGTGTATGCTGTAATGGATGGAGACGATTTCGTGTGTCTAAGAGTTGTGTCTTCCAAGATTCATGATGATACAAAAGGCGATTATTATGCATGTGTAGAAGAAAACTGGACGCATGCAAAAATCGCAAACTCTATAAACGTTATAGAGTACGAAGAAAGGTTGAAGGATTATATAGACAAGCGTTTCGATGAGCTGCAATCAGCTATCGAAAATACGATGAGTAGTGCAGATAGCATAAATGATGCAGTATGCTCTATAAAGAGTTCCATTGAGAAGCTAGAGAAAGATGGTGTTGGTAGTGGAAAAGGTATCAGCGAGAAGACATTATTGTCTGCTATCGAGATTGTATCAAAACAGAAATAGTTGAGAATATGAAGAAGAAAGGATATTACGAATACGAAAACGGAATCTACCCTTTGAAACTTTGGGCACACATCGGAAAAGACTTGAAAGAGCTGATAGATTCCTGTTTTGACAAATGCAAGGCTCCCGATATTGATTACGGCGGCGTTACGTATTCCGATGCTGTCAGAAAGAGCGACAGAAGGCGAGGCGTTCTTGTATCGTTTCCGTGTCAGAAGGTTATGTCGATGAACTATTGCTGCCATGAAGCTTCTCACGGCGGCGATGCCATCGAGGAATATACTGACTTAGAACACGGCGGCGAGCCTTCTGCCTACCTGATGGGTTGGATTGCGTCTTGCATCAACAATGCTCGTTTGGGTATTGGCGATTTCGTTGAACTAAAAGATGAGGAGGAATAGCTTATGAAGCCGATTATAGTAATTGAACTTCCTTTGGGAATGGGCATTGATAGAGAAATCACAGAGCCTTATGGCTATGATTTATTCTACGGAGACGAAAATATCGAAGCTCAGTGGGAGAAGCTAGAGGAACTTCGGGAAACTGGTGGCGTTATTGTTGTTCAACCAAGCCATACTAGTGCTGTTCGCGAGATCCTTGATCCTTATATTGGTGAGGATGGATTTATCAAGGAATGTGGTTTACGAAAGGTTCACACAGAAGACCATGGTGATTTCTGTATTATCCTTTATCACAACCCATCAGAGGTTATGGCTCTTAGAGCATTTTATTTGAATAGTAAAAAGAAATAGCTTATGATTAAGAAAGAAGATATTAAGGTTGGATTGAAGTTTTTACTTCCATGCGAGAGTATAGAACGCACCAGAGGTGGATTTCTCTATTATGTCAATACAAAGAAAGGATGCTGTATGTCACTAATTGAACCTACAGATGTTTTTTGTGTAAAGTCTGTTAAAAATGACTGTGTTTATTGTGGCGTTCGCGACATTACTAATGTACGCGTAGATTTAGATATTTTGCAGAAGAATGGTTTATATCCCGAATATGCAGAAAAGCTGATGGATGAATGGAAGGATTGTATCATCGGCGATAATCTTGATTGGAGCAAGTTGCCGCTTAAGGGGAAACAAAACGAAAGAACCGATGCTGACCGCTTCAAGGATATCACCGACAAGATGAGCGATACCTACAAGCGCAAGAATCACGATTATGGGAATGCTTTTTCCGAAATGTATGATGAGCTTGGTATCAACTACGGCTACGGAAAGATACGAGAGAAGGTAAATCGCATCAAGACGCTGAAGGACAATGAGGCGCAAGTTGCTAATGAACCATTGGAAGATGCTCTTCTTGACTGCGCTAACTATTGTATCTTGACATTGATGGAATATCAAAAACGTAAGGAACATGGAACAGACTGATTACACTTGCAAGGATTGCTTCTTCTTCAAGAATGGAGCTTGTAACCACCCTAATGAGATTAGGTTTACTTCTGAGGAGAATCCTTCTTGCACAGATTTCGAGTATAAGGGAATAAAAGTTGAACTTTAAAATATTGTTATCATGGCATTACCATTTGGAAAGACTATCAAGACAAGACACTTCACCGTTCTGAAGTTCAGTAAGAGCTTGTCTAAGAAAGAAGTTGCTTCACTCAGAGAGGATATCCCTGCTGAGATCAAGAAGCATTTACAGAGAGGCTCGCTGCCTTTCATCAAGATTGCGAACATTGCCGGCACATGGGGAATCGAGTACTCTATCGGCACATCCATGTATGCTGCACTCGATGAATGTGTTCCTGTGGCTGTAGGAGACCATTATGAGTTCTCCAAGGATGATGGAAACATCATCGAGGCATTTGCCCAGCTTATGTATGCGGATACATCGTTGCCTGGCGATGCAGAATACACGGCAGGTAAGTTGAAGCTTCGTGACGAATACCTTGCTCGTGAGGCTGCAAGAAGAAACGCTGCTGCCGACGAGGGGAAGACTGAAGAGCAGCTTCGCAAAGAAAGCGATGAGGCAGTTCAGGAGGTCATCGACCGAGACAAGCACGCCGAGACTATTCTTGAGATGGCAGAACAGATTAAGAAGGAAGGAGGCAAGGATGAGCGATAAATTGCTTGAGGTCGTTCAAGACCATACTTCCCTAGTACAGGCACTCCAGTTCATTTTGGAGGCCGCAGAGACGAAGAAACTGCCATCATACGGTGTTCTTCCTACGTTTAATAACGATATGCTTGAAGATCAGGTGCGAATTGCGCTTGAGCTCATCACTGGAGAGAAGTATCCCTGATTGAATTTATATTTTTCTTCTACTTTATATATATAAAAATGATGGGTGGTATCTGTGAAGACACCACCCATCTAACCAAAAAAAAATTGAATTATGATTCGCAGAAAGAATCTGTGAACATTTATTCGCCTGCAAAGGTACTTGGTTTTGCTGAAATTCTAGTAAAACAAAGTTACTTTAACACGAATTTAACTATTTGCCACCCTTACAGATAGGCTGTTCAAAATCCGAATCAAAATCTGGTATAAAAAAATGGTGTTATATAGGTGTATTTAAGTTACTGATATTTAACACTTTAATATACAAAATAGTTCTTTAAAAATTTGTATAACTCGCTGATTTTTAGTATCTTTGCAAATAAAAACAAATACATAAGATATGAAAAAATCAGTCAAAGATATGGAGCCAAAAGAGCTTCAAAAGTATGCCGAAAAACTAAAGAAGGAAAATAAGTCTCTAAAAAGGGACAAACGTAATCTTGAGAGAAGATTGTCTACCTCTCAGAATAAGTCCAATAAGTATCGTTCTGAACTTAAAAAAAAAGAAAAGCCGAACGTAGGATTGGACAAGGAGACTTACGAACAAATGATGAGTCTATTAGACGACATCATTATTCATCCTTAATGGTTGCTTTGAGTACGGCTTTTTATGCTCGTCTGTCTATAGGTTCACGTCAGATTGTTGAAATATTCAATATCCTGAATGAGTTTATGGACAATATTTTCGGTAAAGTACCAGCTTATACGACAATTGGCTATTGGGCACAAGAGTTAGGGCTTAGTGTCTATAAGGAATCGTGTACCCTTTTCAAGGGTAAGCGTTATGCCTTGATTGTCGATGAAAGCATGATGATTGGCAGTGAGAAGATGCTGCTTACACTTGCTGTTGCGGCAGATAATATAGGAATGGCTATTACTGAAAAAGACATATCCATTGTAGACATATCTATCGCTAAGAGTTGGAATGGAAAAACTATTCAGGAAGTATTGGAGAAAGTCGCAGCTAAAATTGGGCATGAGCCAGAATATGTTATCAGCGACAACGGCTCCAGTATATGTAAGGCCATTAGAGATGCTGGCTATAAACATCACCATGATATTAGTCATACTCTTGGCATGTTTCTTGAAAGAGTTTACAAGAATGATCTTGATTTTCAGGAGCTTTCAAGTAATGTTCAGATGGCACGTCTTAAATATAACATGCAAGATGTTGCTTATATACAACCTCCATCGCAACGAAGTATTGCACGTTTTATGAACATGTCAAAATGGATTGACTGGATAAGCAGGATGCAGTATGTATATCATACATTGCAAGAGGATATAAAGAGCATATATGCCTTTATTCCGCAGAATGCTTCTCTGGTTGATGAATTGGCCGAAACGATGGACTGTATAACGAAGATTGAAAAAGACATAAAAAACAACGGGTGGTCTCAAGTCTCTATTGCCCGTTGCAAAAAACTCGTGACAGAAAGCTTGATGTTGAAGCATGAGCGACAGCGAAAAGTTGGCTCTTATATCTTGGGATATTTAGAACGTGAGCTCTCTCTCTTAAATGAAGGAGATGTACACAATGCAAGTTCTGACCCAATAGAATCAACATTTGGAGTGACTAAGGCTAGAATGTCTAACGACAAACTTACTGGTGTTACCCCAATGATTCTTATAATACCTCTGCGCATAGCCTTGGCTGACAAAAATAGGCGAGTTGGTTTCGAATTTAAAGAACGTTTGGAGAAAGGAAGACATCGTCACATCAAAGAATGGACTAGTACAAACCTCTCTCCTAATTTGACCGTGAAACGCATCAATACCTTAGGGAATAAATGCGTCGGATTTTAAACGGATTTTGAACACCCTACCTTACAGAGTCCATTTTTGAATAACAAGCAGTCATTCTTGCCGGTTGGATAATTTATTGGGAGGTAAAAATGGCAAGTCGTATCTTCCGTCTGAAGCTCATCCTGCTTAATTTTGGCAAAGTCTCCAATCATCTTTGTGTAGTCAGCCCATTCTTTGGAAGATGTATTCTTAATTTTTGAGCGGGCGATAACGAGGTCTTTGAGAATCTGTTCCTTTGATGTAGCCTTTGCGAGCTGTTCCGGGGTTAAATCTTCGCTATGCTCGTTTTCAATCTTCTTGCCATGTACCTCTGCGATTCTCTTCTGGACGGACTCCTGGGCTTCGAGCTTGTTCATCTCTCCTTCAAGGAAAGACTTCTCCCAGTTGAATCCTTCTCCCTGAAAGGCGATTGCCCAACAATCCCTCATTGGCATACCTGAGCCACGGAGGCTTGCATAGATGTAATAGCGAGGGTCTTTCATCTTGAGAGCCTTCGCCTTCTTGTACGTATCGACGGATAACGTGTATCCTTTTGTTTCTTCAATCATAATCTTGATATTTAAAAGTTCAACGTTTGCTGCCTGCGGTGTTCTCTCCATACATTGATAGACTTGCCGTATATCCAATAGTCGAACACCTCTTCCGGCGACAATCCTTCGTCTATCATCCTTCCGCTAGCCTGGATATCCTTGATGGCCTTAATCCAACTATTATAGATATGCGGATAGCGTTTGCAGTCGGCGAGTTTCTGCTTATAGTTGTGCATAGGGCAGCACAGGCAGCCAATCCTATAGTAGCCCTCGTCGTACAGCTTGCAATGCTTAATACCGAGTGTGTTCAAGAATAGCCATACATCATCATCTGTCCACTCTATGATTGGAGAGATTAAGAGCGATTCGTAGCCTCTGATGCAGCCAATGGTACGCTCATCACTGGCATTGGTGATGTTAATCTCGTGGATGCCCCACCGGGTTGGACGGCCACGCTTCTGACTGTTCCTTTTATCACGGAACTCGTCAAGACCTTCAAGGGAGCCGCAGTACTTATGGTTGGTAATCTCAACCTCACTCCTACCCGAACGCTGTCTACTTTCTGCGTGGCGGATGCCTATGAGAACCACGTTACCTGCGCCAATACCTTCTTTATAGACTCGACAGCACCATCGTATCAGTCTTGTCGGAAGCATGCCTTCCTTACGGGCCTGGTTATAGATGCTGATTTTCGGCTTTATCATATCTACGTCTGGATAGTGCTTGCGACAGAACTTGATTACTTCTGGTGGATCGACGGACGTAAGCCCCATGTGAGCCTTGAACTTCACGCCTGCAATCTTGGCAATGTGATAAAGACACTGACTATCCTTGCCTGAGCTGAACGATAGATAGAAGCCTTCGTTAGGTGAGTATGCCTGTGCAAGCTTCTCTGCCTTTCTCAGCAGCTCAACAGAGTGCTTTATCTTCTCCTGGAATTCTTTAGGGAACTTCGGAAGGATTTCTTCTAAAGTAAAATTTAATTCAGAATTTATCATATCATTTCCTGAAGTTTCGCAAGTGAATAAATATCAACTTGCTTGTTTATAAATATACATATTACGCAGCGTATGGGCAACAGGATTACTTTCGATGAAATCTGCCAGCAACTCTGTAGCATCTATAGAGTAACGCTCTGCTGCTTCCAGAACGAAGTCCAAAATGATAGCCCATATCTTGTCCGTTACGGACAACTCGAGAGTGTCATTGGTAACCTCTGTAAAGAGACCACCGATGGTTTCATACGCTTCAAATCTCTTCACTGTACACAAGATGTTATACTGCATCATTGTCAAAGTGAAGCTAGCAATTTGAGCGGCAAAATGTACAGACTGGCATTTACCAAAGTTCAGCAAGGTCTTGCAATCCTTGTATGCAACTTCGGTAGCCCATCGTCTGGCATAAATACGATACGCTTCAAGGAAGCTAAGAGAAAGGTCTGTGGTCAACAACCCATTCCAGTTTCCCTTGCGTCCTCGCTTGCAAAAGAACAAACGGACTGGCACACCATCCAACTTAACGTCCATTGTACAATAGGTACAGCGAAGTATTTTGTTGTGTTTGCATGCCTTCTCCTTTTGCAGGTGCTTGATGATTTGCTTGGCATTCATCTTGCCATGCTTCGTTGCATAGTTGGTTTTGCCCAGTTTAATCATGCCCAACAGGTGACACTTGATATGTCTGCTGGAAATGAAACGCACAAGCTTAGTGTTTGTAAACCAGCTATCTACGAGCAAGTAATCAAAGCGAACACCTCGCTTGATGGCATACTTGACCATATCTATGGCCTTGTCTGTCTTCTTCATCAGATATTCATCCACACGATCTTTTACCGCTTGCCCTTCGTGGTCCTCGGTATAGCGAGCTTTGCGTTGCTTAGCAGTAAGTCCCTGAACCTTTTGCTTGTCCTTTCCCTCCTCACCATGAAGAGAGAAATCGAGAAAGAGCTGGCTAACGCCATCGGACAACATCATGGTCAGACACTTATAACCAAGGATGCTCTTTTGATGAACATGAGACCAGATTCTTCCTATGAGTTCGGTCGTCATACCAGTCTTAGGTGCATCAGTATCATCAATAATCAAACAAACCGGCTTGTCATGATGAACAGTTGTGCTGCTTGATATCTTCTTTATCAGCTGAAGATTCATTGCATATAGTAACTTGCGCCACTTGACATTGCCATCATTCATAAAACGATAGAACATGTCTTTATCACAATTGAACAATTTACTCAAGGACGAGTTGGAGTATCGACTCGCATTCTTGACTACGAAGAACGGGAAGAGCATGAGGAGGTTGAGTACCTGCAAAGTGGTGAACTTGCAGTTCTCTTTCTTCTCTACTCCAATCTGGCTGGAGCGTATATTTATATGTTCCATCACACCCATAATGCACTTAATTGCACGATTATCGTCATTTTTTGCGAAAAAGCTTCGCAGATCTGAAATAATTTTTGTATCTTTGCTCACGGCTTTGAAGTTTTATCTTTATTGTTTAGCGATTATAAAGATACTCATTTTCTGTGAGTTATACAAACTTCAGAGCCTTTTTTATTCCAAAATTACGTTAAATCACGCTTGTGAATTTTCACTTGCGAAACTTTAGTCATTTCTTTTTATGCGTGAAAACTTATACAATGATATATCTATAGCCATCCTTTACAATGTTCCCATTGTGCCTAATATTGTTCATACGCAGAAAACCGCGATGGAGGTTGTTCTCTCTTTCTGCGTCTCTCATACTATCATAACATGCTGAAAGATAGCCTTCGCTGTCATATTGAAACACGGATACATGACGGTTCTTGTTCTTTTGCTCGTACGGTTTTAATTCTTCGCCGTGGAACGCGAATCTGTATCCTTTGCTACTCTTTACGACACCCTGGCAAACGCTATACAAAGCCCTCCTGTTAACGTTTAGCTCTATGCAAGCCTCGTTGCTACAATCGAAAGTCTTTAGGAATGTACCTTTCATATCATAAACGTCAATAGGCCTATTGTTTCCATTTGCAATATATGACTCTTTTAGGCGCTTCATGTGATTACCGTAATTAATATTATACTTCTGTGTACACCACTCTAAGTTATCGTACCTGTTATTAGACTTATCTTCATCCTTGTGATTAATAATCGGAAAGTTTTTTGGATTTGGGACGAATGCAGATGCAACAAGTCGATGGACATAAAATCGTCTTCCTTTATTGAATTTCCAAAGTGAGACAAATTGATATCCATGCCCATTGTCGCTATGTGGCAGAATGTGTCCTTTTGCGATTTGTCCTCCAGAGTTCGGCTTCACTCTGTCTAAAGAGCGAACTCTTCCCATGTTGCTAACCTGATACATACCTTCGTATCCTTCAATGTCTTTCCAAATTTCAATACTGTTATCCATCCTCAGTGAATTTAAAAGTTACCTCAGTGATTAAAAGAATGGGAAGGCCCACTGAGTTAGCCTTATCAGTTGGTAGCTACTCCAACCTATCCCAATGCAAATATACGAAAAATACTGCATATTTATGCAATTAACTACATATTTATACAGCATTTTTATTATTTTCTCCGAAAAGCGAACTCAACTCTACATTTGCACGAAACATGCGCCGGGATAACCATCGTATTTAATGGATGCATATACCCACATAGGTCATCACACACCGGGCAGTTGTAGCTACTACCTCTGTGAACGAAGTATCCAACAGCTCCACTCTCCTGCCCATACTCCTGCTCTGCCTGTCCCCACGCCAAAGCTATCACCTGTGAAGCGTTTCTTACGATATTCTGATAGGCGTTCTTGTAGTAGCCCTTTCCGTAAGAAGGAACATCGATGTTGATGTCCTTTCTCTTCGCCTTGGTGATGACTGATGTGTGGTATGGGTCCTTGTAGCCGGTTCGGATGGAAGACAGGAGCTGCTGGTCAGAATATCCCATCAAGGTTCCTGCCTTGATCATCCTTACAATATCTTCCGCAAAGTTTCCGAGATATACGGCGTTTCTTTCAGATGTCGTCTTTCCGTAGATGTCGCTAACGAGAAATGATTCTATGTTCTCGCTGTCAATCCCGAGAATCTTGCATGAAACCTTGGAGTAAGCAGAGATGTAACTGTTGATACTCTCCTCTGCTTCAGCAGTAACATTCTTGGCGTAAGAGAGCAGGGCTGACTCGTTTGTGAGCCTGCCCGCACCTCTGTATCGCTTGCTTGCGGTAACTATCTTCTGTGTTGATTTCCAGAGAATATCTGCAACATGGTCCTCGCAGTTTCGGATTGCCTGCAAGCGCTTTCTGCTGTAATCGACAGAACGTTTTAACTCATCCATAGGCTATTAATGAGTTTGGTTAAACGTTTTCCAGTTGTTTTCGTTTGGCTGGTTGCCCCATTTGTCGGTATCTTTGCCCTCACTAGGTCTTCCTGCCTTCCTGCCATTACCGGTACGAACGTTGCCTCCGCTTCCTCCGTTAATCTGAGCTTCTGCTTTCTGCTCCTCAATTGCATTTTGAGTTTCGTTATCCGCACGTTGCATATCCATGAGGAGGTCCTGCTGGTCTTCCTCCTTCTTCTCCCGCATGATACGGTCGTATTCATCGTTAACCGGGAAGTCTGGGCAACGCTCAGATGCAGTCTGCTTTGAGAGGAAGTTGTTCTGAACAGCTGTAGCTAAGTTTGTAATTATTTCAGATTTATTCTGATGCACATAGATTTCCACCCAAGCGTGAATAGGAAGACCGGTCATAGTGGCCATGCAGTTTTCTTCAACTCCGATACCATACTTTGAGATACGAACAAGTTGATCCAGGAACGGATGCATCTTCTTAGCATCGTTCTCTGCAACCTCGATGGCAGGAGAATAGAGCAGCTTGATGGCAACGCCCGGAAGGTCACCCGACTTCAGCTCCGGTGGCTTTACTGTGAACGAAAGCTCATAGATGAGGTCATACGACTTGTTGAGCTGTGTCGCAAATGCATCGGAAGCGTCTGTTCCGTTAATGAAGTCAGCATCACCATTCGTATCGGTAATCTGAATCATCTTTGCAGAACCATTCGTGTCACCAACAACGGTAATGTCGTCACCATCGCCCTTCAACTTCATTATAGGGAAGGCGTAAGCCTTGTTGTTCTCGCAGAGATAAGAGAAAGCTTCCTCGTAGTCCTCGATGTTCTTCTGTACAACAGACCAGCATGGGCCGTCATCGTTCCTTACGTATGCAACAGGGATAAATGGGAAGCCGTGAGCTTTCTCTTCAACGCAAGTGTAGTCGTCTATTCCGAATATCTTGGCAATTCTCTTGATAGTCTCCTTAACCTTGCCTTCGTTAACTTGCTTCTTGAAGCGGTAGAATGTCTTGTCATCCCACACCTCTACCCATTCAATCTTTTCATTACCTTCCTCGTCGAAGTCGTAATACTTGCGAGCAAACACAACGAGTTCACCAGTAAGAGGGTCGAACTGAGGATACAATGTGTCTCCTCTATCGAAAGCCAATGTGCGAGTACCGAATTTCTTGTTTTTATCGAAGAATCCGACTACAGCAGCTTCAGCAACCTTCATGTACGAACTTACAGCCTCATAGTGACGAATCTCCATATCGTGCATATACCATCCCTTCTTGAACTTGGCAAGGAGATTTATATACTCTTCCTGTTTCTTCATCTCAGGATCACCGGCAAGTTCAAACTGAATATCGTTACCTGTCATGTGGAGAACATGCTTCGTATGAATAACTTGCTGGAAAGCAAATGCCGTTCTTTGAATCTCCTGGACATACCATTTCCCGTCTTCCGGGTTCTTTCTCCAGATGTCAGGGTAGAGATCCTTGTCGAAGATTTTGTGGGACGTAGGATAGAACTCACGAAGGAAGTCCTTCTGAGTCTTAATCACTCTGTACAATGTATCTTGCGGCATCTGAGGGTCTTCATTATCGGACACCTCGTTCCTGCAATAGCCATCGTGGGTCATGTACCCCTTTGGCGTGAGTTCAAAGAAAGGCTTCTTTACCAGAATCTTTCTGAAATTTGTTACCTTGATAGCATCCATAATCCTTTTACCTTTTTATTTTTCTTTTTTGTTAAACTGAATATCATTACATAGAACCAAGATTCAAAGAAGTCAGGCGAGTGCCCGACATATTTCTTGGCAATCTTCTTAGGTAATAGCTTGAATCCCCTATCATCGCTATTCTCGTCACGTCTGAGCATCTTACGCTCCTTCTGAAGAATCTGTCTGAGAGGAACCTTGTCAAATCCGTTTCCTGAATACTTTCTTTCAAGCAGGGCCGAGTCAATGGAAATCTGCTTCTCCTTTATCATCTTATAGAATAACCATGCGCACTGAGACTTCAAATCCTTATATAGGTATTTGATTCCTTCTTCTTCCTGATGATTCCTAGCGATAGGTGCTGCCTGGTTGTTGAATGGGACGGCATCCTTGAAGAATCCCTTAAAGTACTGACCGATACCCTGCATATCGTAAGTGAAGTTACATTCCTCGACACCCCACTCTCTCAGCTTGGCCTCAACTACAGAAACGAGTGTCTTAGGGTCCAGCCTCAGAACAACCAAGTCTTTACAATGCCATCCTTCCCAGAGCCACATCACGAAGTTATCGCCGCCGGTGAATGCGATATCGGCAGAGGCTCTACGTTTTCCGTCTCCGATTTGTTCCGCATTGTCGTAGATTTCATCAAGGTCTTCCATCTTGATCATGTCATCTCCGGCAGCTTTCCAGTTCCAGTTAGCTTCCAGGTCTCGCATACGCTGTTCCTCATCCTGTTGGGCAAGGTTGGCGATATATGACGCATCAGTAGAGATAAGCTTGATGTTCTCAGATACATCTGCACGGATAAATGTTGCCGACTTGATGAACATTTCGAGCTTTGTGTATCCAAGTTCCTCGTAGCTGTCCTTCCAGAGGCTATCGATGATGCCCTTGCACTGTTCGTATACCTCTTCTCTTGTGTTACCCCAGTAGATAGAGTCCGGCGTATCACCATCCATGAAGCAGTAGCGAATAACTCCATCTCGCTCCGGTATAATGTATCCATTCTCGTCAACCCACCAGTCGATGAACTTTCTCACCCAAGATTCCGGGTCCGGGTTACAGGTAATCCAGAATCGGTTTCGTATGTGAGCTGCGTTTCGGTTGTTGGTCAAGAGGTACTTGAACTTCTTGTATGGACACTGAGTACCCTCATCGATGCAGACATAGGCATACTGGCGACCCTGGAATCGTGTCTTGAAGTCCTGATAGGCTCCAGCATAGTACGAGAATTTGAGCCATCCTCCGTTATCGAAGTTCCAGGTCATATCATTTTGTGACTTATTGTAAGTTCCAAATTGGGAGAACAATTTATAAGAGTCTGTCACTAAGGACTGTAAGTCGTCTTTTTCGTTACGAAGAATTGTTGCATGAAAATCTGGATTTTTAATATCCTTCAGAACTTCCATTAGGGAAGAGAACGATTTTGAGCCGCCTCGCGAACCGCCAACTATCTTAATATCAGCGTCTATAGACAGCATGCGTTCCTGACCGCCACGCTGAGCTATAATCTTCAGCTTGTCGGGATGCTTCTTGTCGGCGTCTCTTAATGATTGGATATACTCTTGAGTGTAAATAGGCTCTCCGTTATCCAATTTTAATCCTGAAAACACATCTTTCTGCATAAATATACATTTAATACTGCAAAAATATACAATTTTTCTTTGATAATTGCATATTTATTCATATATTTGCAAAATAAAAGGTATATTTATACGTTTTCGAGGTGGAGGGACCACTTTCGGGATAACATTTTTAATCAAAAAACAACATGACAAGAGAGGAACTCTTAGCATTAGTGAACAAGGAGGTTGATACCACCAAGTTCAAAGAACTTAGCCAAAAGACCATCGAAGAGGAACTTGATGATGTTTTGGAAGATTTCGGTGATGACGAGGAAGCAAATTCCAAGTTGGTTACCAAGTTAGCAAACCGTCTGAAGCGTATCAACGGCAACTTGCACAAGAATATCTCTGACGAGGTAAAGAAGAGCAAGGAGGAAGCTGAACGCAAGAAGAAGGAAGAGGAAGAGGAGCGTAAGCGCAAGGAGGCTAAAAAGGGTGACGATCCTGACGACAAATACTCCAAGCTGCTTGAGAAACTTGAAGCTCTCGAAAAGGCTAACGCAGAAAGAGACAAGAAGGCTGCAAGGAAGGCAACCATCGAGTCTGTAAAGGCAGGTTTGAAGGATAAGTTCGACAAGGCAAACCTTGAAATGAAGAACTACTTCCTCAATGCTGCAATCGCAAAGCTGGAGATTCCGGACGAAGATGTCGACATCGACGACCTGGTTTCTAAGGCTGAGAAAATCTACACCGCAGAGTACAAGGAGGCTACCGGTGAAAACGGTATTCCTGCAAAAGGCAGTCGCACGTCTAGCGGAGGCACGTCCACAGATGATGACAAGTTTATGGAAGAAGTGGCCGAGCGTCGAAAGAAGAGATTCGGCGGTGAAGACAAGAAGTAATTTCAGGATAACAATTTTAAAAAGGTAAAAAGATTATGGACAACACTTCTATTTCCTACATGGAACAGATGGGTACTCGTGGCATGCTGAACCACGGTGCGACCATCATTCAGACAGAAGGTAAGGTCGGCGGAACCCGATATGTGTTTGCCGGTCTTGAGGCGCTTATCAAGAATGCCTTCGTTCACCCACCTATTGGTGGTAAGCTTGTCAACCCATTCAAGGGCCCGGCTAAGATTTATGCCGGCGACTTGATTGAGCACGACCTCGGCTTTACAGCTGGCAACGAGGGTCCTGGTGCTACCATCAAGATTCTGAAAGCTTACGGCGTGGCAAAGGCCACTGCTGCGGCTACAGACACAGACATTTATATCGTTCGTAATGGTTTCGTCCACATCCCGTTCCCTGGCGACACCATCATGATCGGCCAGAAGGACTTCAAGACCAAGGCAAAGGGCGTGACTGTTTCAGCAGTTGAGGCTACTACCGATGACGCCGCAGGTGACGTTTGGAAGGTTACTCTTTCTGCTGCCCTCGGCGCATTGAAGGTAGGTGACGTATTGGTTGAGGCTGCTAGTGCCGGTGATTCCGTATTGCCGATGGTGACTAACCCTAACTGCTTCGCTCCGAGCGACAACGATTTCCCTTATTTCGATGCCGGCGGCGACAAGTATCACAAGCCTCGTACAAACGTCAACTTCTGTATGTTGAATCCAGACTGCGTTATGTGGCTTGACCGCATGGGTCCTGTTCCTCCTGCTGTTAAGGCGATGAACAAGTCACTCTACCCAGAGTTCTGGCACATTTAACCTATTGTATAACGTAAAAAGATTGATTCAGGATTATGGCAAAAATTGATATTGGTGTCGAGCAGCTTGCGAAGTTCTTCACTGGTAAGGGTAACAACACTTACCTTCAGAAGTTCGTCAATCGTGACGGCGTACTTCGCTGTAACAACGGCTGGTATCTGACACAGGGTGACATTGATCCAGATCTCACCCCTACATCTAACAATGGTGATGCAACCTTCAAGGTTCGCACACGTACATTGAACCCTGCAACCTTGATGAACCTCCGTGCTCCTCTCGGCGAGGGCTATCAGAACGACCATGAGGGTATTGAGTGGTACACCGCTTCAATTCCAGACTTCGCAGCTGACGGCTTCCGTGAGACTGCGACAGAGCGTTACCACAAGATGAAGCTTCTCCAGGATGAGTTCGGCAACGACGCTGACCTGGTTGATGCTTACCTCGACAAGGTACAGGTATTGTACGACTCACTCGACATGACTATGACCTACATGTCAGCCCAGTTGAGCTCGACAGGTTTCATCGACTACGACAAGATTGGTCGTGGTATCCAGGAGCCTCTGTATGACGCAAAAGTTCCAAAGAAGAACTTCAAAAAGGCGGGTACGCTTGCCTGGAACGATCCAAACTGCGACTTGCTTGAGCAGATGCGCAAGTTTGAGGAGGATTGGCGCAAGGAGAACATCGAGTACCGCAGTGTACCTCTCGTATGGCAGATGACCAAGAACGACTACAATAACGTGTTCTTGAAGAACAAGCAGATTGCTGAGTTGTACAAGAGCTGGGCGAACGCTAACTTTGTGGCAGTTTTGCAGAACTACGGTCCAAACAACGCAATGTTCTTGAAGTCTGTTGTTGACCTCAACGGTCTTTCTCCTATCGAGATTGTCGATGAGGTTGAGCACAACAAGCGCTTCGATGGCACAGTTACAGAGATTCGTGGTTGGGCAGACGGAACAGTCGTTCTTCGCCCTGCTGGCAAGCCTTTGCGTTTCATGCGTAAGGAGATCCTTGACAAGCGTATCTTTGACACCCTTGGCAACAAGCTCATTGATGTGGCTTGGGCGCAGACCAACAACAAGCTTGGCTTGCTGCGTAACATGATTACCGCGAACGGTCTCTACCAGGAGTTCAAAACAGACTTGTTCCTCGCTTCTGTTCCTGCCATGCTCGATTCTCCTTACCGTTGGATTATCGACATTACCAAGAAGGGTTAATTCTTTAACGTAACAAGATTGTATGACTATGGATTCGGAGATGAACATTTACACTGTGAACGACTACCTTATTAATAAGGTGAAGTTCGAGATGCCGATGAAGGCTCTGTTGGGCATCATGCACGACAGGGAGCTTGAAAATGGCATCGACCTCGAAGCCTGCGACAAGGACAAGGTGAGACTTGCCTATGCCGACATGCTGAAATGGTTTGTTCTTGGTCCGAGCAAGGTGAACAACACCTCCGATTCCGATAACGGATGGACTCATTCGGGAGGTGGCTATGATATGTCGGACAACGACAGGAGCGAGATGAAGGCAGAGGCTAACGCTATCTATGCAGAGCTGGAGCCTGATTCGATGCTCAAGAAGAAGTCCACCTTCCGGGTGACCTCCCACGGAGTAAAGAGGGCGAATTATTCTCCTTGGGGAGAACCTCTCCCTCACATCATCAAATAAGGCGTATGGAAAAGGAAAACATCAGAAACCCAAGATATCCTCACATCATCAAGATCGTGAGGAAGGTCGTCGGAAAAGCCGACCCTGATGACCCATTTGCCGATGATGATGCTCCAGTTGGTGAGGACAAGGAAATCATTCTCTATTATGGCGAAGGCCGCAGCTACACCGATACCACTACAGAGGGAGACAAGAATGTCGACCAGAACAAGAGGAAGGCATCGATTCCGGTCAGATATGACGAATGGGATGCTGACAGATGTCCTCTTGACGGCGACACCATCTACTCCACTGTCGGCAACAACACCGAGGTAGGTATGGTTAAGGACTGCGAACCGGATAATAACAGGACTGTTGTGTATTGGAGTTTGACAAGGGTTTAGATTATGACAAGTTTATCAGGTCAGTTTTTACAGGTCGAGAAGAAAATCCGTCAGATGGCTGTAGCAAAGATGCAGCAGAAGATGGATCATGCGGCTGAAATGACAATGAAGGCTGCTGACAAGTCTCGAAACTATGATGACGTAACCGGTAACTTGTACAAGTCAACAGCCATCGGTACATATTACAACGGCTCATTGCAGTCGATTCATTATGCTCCAGGCCCAGAGCCAACCCGAGTAACCCTTGCTGCCGGAGAGAGATACAACCTCGATAAGTATTATCGCAGCTCATTCTCCTTCAAAGACAGCGGAAGGAGACCTTACAAGGGTGAATACGGAGAAGGTGGTGAATATGGTCCAAACGCGGCATGGGATGAACTTGTTTCCAGGGAGCACAACAAAGGAAAGTACGATGCCACATGGCAGATGCTTCTAGTTGCCGGCGTAGATTACGCTAAGTTTGTCGAGGTAAAGAGAGGTCACGATGTGATTACCTCTCTTAGAGAATATTTGGTTAGATACTTTAGATCGATGTAAGATATGGTTAGTATTAAGACTCTATATTTCGATGTCGGTAATGCAATGAAGGGGATTTGTGACAAGCTCTACTCCCGTAGCCGACCAAAAGCAGTTGATACGAAAATCAACAGCTACATCGTGGTATACTTCCCATCTAGTATCTACAATAACGAGATGAACTCAAGTGGAGTTTACAATGATTTCACCACTATAGCTCAAATCGAATTGTATGTGCGCGATAAGAATTCGGCAAGCAGCCCGCACACACTTGATGTATCTAGCGTTGACGAGAAAGCCCAGGAGATTATGGACAGATTTCCAATCTCCACAAAAAATCTCATTGTTTCCAATCCTCGTATAACACTACAGACAGACGATGGCGCAGGTTTTTCCGTGACAATCATACAGGGAAGGTTACGCACGAAATAAGTATTCAGGTATAACAATTTAAAATATTTTAGATTATGGCTATGACAACTATTGACAAGATGAAGGACATTTTCAATGGTCCTAAAACTCTGCTCTACTCAAAGGCTATTACCGATTTGAGCAAGGCTACAGTTGACATCACCCCAGAGGTTGAGCTTCCGGTTACCGTTGACTCGCTGAAGGCGACTATGGATGACCCAACCATCAACCACTACAAGGTTATCGGTCTTGCAGGCGACTGGGCAACTACCGCAGAGCTCGGCGACTTCAACGTAGAGTTCGTTGTTCCTTCAAAGGCAAAGGACTTGCTGACAATTATGTTTGGTGAGGATGCTATCACCGAGCTGACCAAGGTTACCCTGAAGGGTACAGGTGACGCTACTCTCGACGCTACTACCGGCTTTACAGGTATCGCTGTTGAGCCTAAGAAGTTCAAGATCAAGGGCACTATCGTTATCGTTGACGACGAGAAGGAGAACCTCATGGTTATTACCAACATCGCTCTCTACGCTACCTTGCAGTGGGATAACTCTGGTACTGAGCCTGTTGCGTTTAAATTCTCCGGCTCTATCGAGGGTGCAGGTAAGCGTAGCATCGCTTGGCTTACTAAGGCTCCAGCAGCAGCTGGACCAGGCATTGGCGGTTAATCAAGTAAAGGCTTCTTTAGGTAATTAGATTCAGGATAACAAACCGTTGGGCGGCAGGCTAATCAACAGCCGTGCCGCCCTTCTTCATTTAATAACATACAATCATGGCAGAAGAAAAGAAAATTGAGCAGCCTTCAGTGGACTTGCAGGAGTTGCTTGACAGCGTGCTGCACGACGAGCCTACCGAGTTCGTGTTCAGAGGAAAGAAGCACAAGCTCGGCTGGCTTCGCAAGGGGACCATGAGCAAGTGTTCCCATATCCGGGCAAAGGAGAAGAACGAATGGAAGCGCAACGTCAAGATTTGCGTCTGCATTCTCCTCAACAACATCTGGAAGATTCGATTCCTGTATTGGATCTACTGGCGTTGGCTCTACTACATCAAGGATGTGGACGTGGCCGAGGTTCTGAGAGTCCTCGATGTTTCTAAAAAAAAAATTCCATCGAACGCATTCTCACTGGCTACCATATTAGCGACCGGGATGACGGACGTGATGATGACGATGACGAGGAGCGAAGCAAAAGCTATCCAAGCAGAACAAGCTGGGGAGCAGCCTTCTCACTAGCGGAGAAGTTCGGCTTCCTCTTTCAGCGCAAGTACTTCATCGCAGCCTACGACTACTGGTGGGGCTATTCGTCGGCACAGATTGACCTCATGGTTGCAGACCAGCCTCTTGTCGTCTATCCAAAGGCCAAGAAGGAAGGCGGTCCGAAGAAGCATACCAAGAAGGAGATGGATGACCTCTACGACAGATGGATGGAGAAAAAGAAGAATGAGGGAAGCCTCGTTGACAAGAAGATAAGTCTTGCAGATTACTTAAACAATAAACTCTAATTTAAAAATATTCAGGATATGGCAGGTGGAAATATGGGAGACCTCAGTTTCTCGCTCACTCTAAAATCGAGAATTGAAGAGGAAACCAAAAAGATTATCAGAGAATTAAACAAGGTTGATTCTACTGGTAAGCAGGCACAGAATGCTATGGAAGCAATATCCGAAGCAACAAAAGGTATTGGAGATAATGGAGGTCGTAGTTTTGAAAAGCTAAACAACTTCGTTAAAGAATTACGTCGTAACATTGGCGTATTTTCAAGCGAAGATTTCTTCAGTTCGAAAAAACTCCAGCAGTTGGAGTCTGTCCAGGACGGGCTGTACAAAATAGGCCGCATACTTGGAGAGGTGTCTAAGGAAGGTGCTGGATTCAACATATTCCCTAACAGTGTTTCCACTGAGGCAAACAAGGCAGAGAGAGAACTTTATAAGTTATCTTCTATTATTGACGAAATCAACAAACGCCATGGTGAAGGAATACAGTTGTTTGGCATCGATTCAACGAACAACATACGCCAGTCGTTGTCAGAGCTGTCTAAATACAGAACTGAGTTAGAACAGATCAGGAATAACAGAGGTATTCATCCTATCACAGGACTCACAGCAACTGATCTCGTAAAGAGTTCCGGGTATCTTAATGCTATAGATAAAGCAAATACTTATGCAAAGGTTATAAAGGACGCAGCACGCGAGGCAAAAGAGGCAGAGAGGCAACGCCAGAATGATTTGAAGAACACGGAGCGTCGGTATGATTCTCTCGGAAATAAGGTTCGCCAGCTTCGCTCTGAATACAGCCGAGGAATTTCTGTCGGAGCAGATGTTAGTAAAGCGGAAGCTGAGATTAGCAGGCTCCTTTCTTTAATGAGAAATCTTAGAACCATCAAAGACAGGCTCAATTCGGAGAATTGGAGAGAAGGCCTAGGTATGCTTGGCAACATTGGTAGTGGGCACGATACCACTTTAGCATCGAGGATACTTCAAGACCAAAAGGCAATAAACCAAGAGGTTCAGAAAGGTATCGAGCTTGAACAGAAGCGTCAGCAGGAAATTGCTCAGTCTGCTGCAAGAGCACGAAACGATCTCGCAGCAGCATTCGCCGGAGCAAACGCTGAAGCGAAGAAGATGCAATCCATAGTCGGAGATATCAAGTCTCTCTTCTTACAGGGAGGTATTGTCTTTGGCGCACAGCAATTCTTTAATTCAATCGTACAGACCGGTGGTGAGATTGTTCAGCAGCATGTTGCGTTACGCTCCATCCTTGGTGATGTACAGAAGGCTGACGAGCTGTTCGCTCAGACACAGCAGCTTGCGTTGCAGTCTCCATTCAAGTTTGGAGAGCTGAACCGAGATGTAAAGCAGCTGGCTGCATTCGGAGTTGAAGCAAATGACTTGTATGATACCACAAAACGACTTGCGGATATTGCATCTGGTCTTGGTGTAGACTTCGGACGATTGGGCTTGGCATTCGGCCAGGTAAAGGCTCGTTCTTGGCTCGATGGTAAGGAGTTGCGCCAGTTCGCTTACGCCGGTCTTCCTCTCTTGCAGAAGATAACGGAATTATATAATTCTGAAGGCAAGAACGGGCGCAAGAATTACACCCAAGCAGACGTCAAGAAGATGATATCTGGAAGGCAGGTAAGCTTCGAGGATGTTCAGAAGGTACTGTGGAAAATGACTGATGAGGGTGGCCAGTTCTACAATATGCAGCTCGTGTTGTCCGAAACACTGCTTGGTCGCTGGAATAAGCTTATCGACGCGTGGGATATTATGCTCGGTAAATTTGCAGAAGGAAAGAATGTCATAGGCGGTACGTTCTCGTTTATTATCAACCGAGTAACAGACTTAGTATTAGCTCTTGATAAACTGTCCCCTGCTATGCTTTCTTTCGGAGCTATATTTGCTGCAAGGAAACTTGGACTGATGGCTTCCAGTAAGCTCGGATTGGGCTCAATAAACAAGAACTACACTCAGCAGATGAATGCTCAGCTGAGGACTTACGCTATCGAACAGCAGCAACTTGTCACAGAAGGTAAGATTACTCAACAGAAGGCGTTGCAGAATGTACAGGCAAGGGCATACTTGCTGTCTGATACCGCTTCAAGGGCGAATGCTATGTCTCGTCTTGCACTTGAAGGGAAGATGTCTGTTCTTCAGATGCAGAAAGCTGTCAAGGAAGGTCTTGTTACAAAAGAACTTATCAGACAGCTTGCCGTGATGGGGCAGATTACAGCAAGACAGGAGCAGATTATACTCGGAGGAACACGATTTGCCGCCGTAATGAATATGGGTATCTCTAAGATAGGTGGAGGAATTAAGTCTCTCTTTACGATGCTTGGCGGCTGGTGGGGACTTGCAATCGGTCTAGCTGTTCAGACATTCTCAAGCTACAGCAGTGATATGGATAGAATTTCTGAGAATGCGAAGGGGTTCAGGGATTCTGCATACAACAAGAAGAAAAACTACGAGGATGAGCTCGCAAATGAGAAGCCGGCAAACAGCGCGGACTTACAACAGCGAGTAAACTCAATGAAAGAGCTTCTTCGAAACAGCGGAGATTTCACACAGACAATAGAAGATCAGATTACAAGGGCGAAGAATCTTAACGAGCAGTATGATATTCTCAATAAGGGAATAGTTGCCGCTCGTGACAACTCACAGCAGGAAGCAAACGACTCGGATGTTGTTGCTGGAGCACTTGGAGCTTCAGGTGGTTGGGGTTCCGGTAATCCTTTTGCAGACACGATGGAGGATGCTGTCGAAGACCTCAACGAGGCGGTTATCAAGTACCAGACGCTTTTATCTGGACTTGATGAAGATACAAAGTCGAGAATGGATAGCGTTGCTAATCAGTTCCTGAAGCCAGAGGAAAGAGCCATGTCTCTCGATGAGAAGATTCGTATTCTTGCAGAAAGAGGAGGCGCAAATTGGGATTCTTTCGTTTTGAAGTCAAGTAACGGAAGCAATGATATTGCAAATAGCATTTACAAAATAGGAATAAGGGCAAACAAGGTTAGTGATCAGATAAATGATATCGCTAAGAAGAATATTCCTAGAATCATTAACTTCCTTAAGAAGTCATTCAACCTGTTCGGTGTAGATTTCTCGAAGTGGTGCAACAGGAATTCTTCACGCTTTGCGAGCATGATAGAAAGAATGCTCGATGCGTGCAAGGTGAATGTTCCTCAGATTCGTGAGTACTTGAAGTCTATCTTCTATCAGGAGGCTGGTGCAAAACAGCCAAAGAAAGCAGGTGGCGGCAAGGTCGAGAAACCAAAGACGCCTATGCAGCAAAGAGTCCGCAGAAATTTATCCAAGACAGGAAAGAGTAAAGCGAGGATAGAAGCACAGGCGACTATGCTCGCTTCTTATCTTGACGAAACTTCCGACTACAATACGGATAATAACCTGCAAACAGAGTTGCAGAACAGGTACAACGAGTATAAGAACCGCGAGAACAAGTTTAAACGCGGCAAGATATCTAAGGCACTTCGAGATGAGGCTTGGGAAAGCTACAATAGCTTGAATCAGGCGGCATGGGAAGGTCTCGGCTATAAATTCTATCCGCAAGACAAAAAGTCCAATAAGGTTCCGAAAGGAAGAAACAGAAATTCAGGTCGCAAAGAAGATATAGAGCTCAAGCGTTTACAGGAGCGTCTAAGCAGTCTTAAGTCAGCAAGGCAGATGTACCAGAAGTACAAGAGCATAATGTCTGATGAAGAGGCAAAGAAGAAGACTTACAATCTCTTCCCAGAGGTTACCGGTCTTAATCTTGACGACTATCAGAAGGCTGTCCATTCTCTCCTTGAAGGATTCAGTATAAATACCACCGAGAGAAAGAAGTTCCAAACTTCTATCTATCGCGAGGTTGCAGAGTGGCTCTTCGACGAGAAGGACAAGAAGGAGTACGAGAGAAAGGCAGCTGACTTCAATGAGTCCATGAACAAGCTGTCAGAACGTTGGGATTTGTACAAGAGTCTTCTCGAAAAGACAGGCAGCAAGTTCTTTGCTGAGTCCGCATGGGTTGACGCTTTTCAGATGGATGACAAGACTAAATCTCTTATGGACGAGTATTACGCTAACTACCATGAGATATTTAATCTTCAGAACTCTCTCAATATGACGGATGGTGAAGCTAAGGAAAAGCTTAAGCTGCCAAATCAGTACGAAGAGTGGAAGAAGATTACAGAACTACTCCGTGGTAATTACGTTAAGTCTTTGCAGGATGCCGCCGACATCATCGAGAAGACAGAAGATTATGAGGATAAAATCTTGAAGATAAGGGAGAGATACAACGAGCTTATTAGCAAGACGAATGATCCTGGTATCAAGGCGAGATATGAGATTCAGAGAGACAAGGAGATTGGTCAGGTTAAACTTGACAAGTTCAAGAACTCTTCTGATTATCTCAACTTCTACGGAGCCATCGTGTCTCTCGGTATGGATAAGGCTCAGACTATCGGAGCAAGAATCAGGCAGAATATCAATGAGGCCCTACAAAGCGGAGCCATTGATACAAGAGAGTACGCCAAGGAAATCAAGCAGCTTGATGAGCAGTTATCGAAGCTGACGAGTCCAAAGAAGACTTTCCTTAATGGCGGTCTGAAGGGAATGGCCGAGCAGAAGATTTCTGATGCCAGCGAACAGATGACGCTCGCGGCAAGCAAAATTGCCGAAGGCAAAAAGGTTCGCGAGCTTGGTCTCAAAATGGGAGACGAAAATTTCATCAAACGCGGTGACAGTATGATCGCCAGCGGAAAGGCTATGATGAAGGCTGCTGAGATTCTGTTTAAAGATGGAACAAAGGCGAAAGAATCTCTTGATAAGTTTGCTAACGTAGTAAGCATTATCGACCAGAATGTCCAGGGAATGAGTGAAGCATTCAATGACATCAAAGAGACTGCTTCCCTTCTCGGAGCTGACACTGAGTCTGATGGATGGCAGGACGCTTCTGCGTTCTTCGAGACATTCTCCGGTATGTCAAGTTCACTGTCAAAGGTGGTAACAAGCGCGGAGTCCGGCAACGTTGGTGGAATCCTTGCCGGTGTCACCGGCATATTTACCTCACCTATCAAGGCGTTTGCAAAGGCTCATGATGCCAAGCTCGACAGACAGATTAAGCTTGCAGAAAGGCAACTGAATGAGCTGAAGAACCTGTCCAGCAATATCAGTTCCGTTATTGAAAAGACACTCGGTGGAATCTATTCTTATGAGAGGTCTTCTGATACGACTAAAAAGCTCAACGATGTCAAGAATGACTATAAGGCTTGGGAGACTTATTCCAAGACTGATATGGGCAAGGCTTTCTTCGGTGGCAAGAACTTTAGCCACTACAGCAAGGAGACCTATGATGCTGTGATGAAGACAGAAACGAATCCATCCGCATACGCAGATCAGCTCGCCCTACTCCACGCTCAGGAAGACGAGTTGAGAAAGCAGAGACAAGCTGAGGAGGATAAGAAAAAGACGGACAAGGATAAGATTGCCGACTACGATCAGCAAATCAAGGAGATGCAGTTGCAGATTAAGACGTTCGCACAGGACTTTCTGAAAGACGTTTACTCTATCGATATGAAGAGCTGGGGAAATCAGCTGACTGATACTGTTGTGAGCGCATGGACTAAGGGGGAAGATGCGGTTGAGGCTTACAAGAATAAGGTCAAGGAAATGGTTCGCGAAGTTACGAAGAATATTGTATCTCAGAAAATCATGGAGAAGGCACTTGAAAAACCTCTCGAATGGCTTACAGGTATCCTTGATGAAAAGGGTAAACTTGATGAGACCGACATGGACGATTTTGCGGACAAGCTCTACCAAGTTGGCGAAAATGTAGTTCCTCAGTTAACCGGTATCTTCGATGCTCTAAAGGAAAAGGGACTTGATTTGAGAGAAAACGGAAGTTCCTCTTTGACCAATTTGATTAAGGGCATTAATGAGGAAGAAATCGGCCTTCTCGCATCGTACCTTAATTCCATCAGATTATATTGTGCAGAAGACAATGCGAATCTCAAGCAGCTGACGGAATTAACTAAATCTGTTCTACCTGAGATAAGCGTAATCGCAAGGTCTCAGCTTACCTCTATAAATCAACTCGTTACGCTTGCTGAGTACAGAAACGGTAGACTTGACGAGATATACAGCTGGATGCGCTCAATCACTAAGGAGACTGGCGCAAGAAGTATAAGGATTAACTAAAAGTAAAAGCTATGTTTGAAAAAAGAAATTTATCAGACAGGATGAAGAACGAGGCTGTTTCACTGGGTCTTTGCGCTCAGTGGACCGCCGAGTGGCATGACAACTCATCCAAGCATGAGATGGTCGAGAAGTTTGTTAAGGGTATTGACTTCTGCATCGGAAAGAACTGGCCTTCGACCAAGGATATGAAGAAGTACTTTGGTGATGTCATTCACGATCATGGTGTGTATGTTGACGAGAACGTTGACCTGCAAAATCCGAAGGTTGTCATCCTCAATGGAGAGTGTGTAGCAAATATCAGCTATGACTGGATGGACAGTGGAGAGATATACGTAAGGCACAACTCTTCACTTTACCTGAAGGTTAAGGGATTCTCCAGGGTGTTTGTCAATCTGTTAGATGGTGCAGAGCTTCATGTTGAATGCGAAGATACCGCAAAGTGCTTCGTCTACCAATACGGAGGAACAGTCGTGAAAGCTACCGGACCAGTCAATGTTAGGGATAGACACGACTTTAAGTTCAATTAACGCATATTTATACGCATATTACTTGCATATTTATGTATTATTTCGTATATTTGCAATTATAAAAAGTTGATTTAAGGTATGAAAGATTATTTCAGGATATACATGCAGAAGGAAGGCGATGGGAACGAGGTGAAGGACTCCATCGCCGACTTCGGTATGTACGTTAGCGAGAACCCGTTCAAGCCTTGTGATTCTGTCAAGGAACCTGCAAAAAGGGAGTGGCACGACGAGCATGGTGACGACGAGTATATCGGAAAGGATGGTCTCTATATGGCGGCCTACGAGAATAAGGTTAAGTTTATGTTCCACGGCGAGGCTTTCGGCGCTAACGAGAAATGTAAGGCATTCATTGATTACATCCGCAAGTCAGGCATGATGAAGATGTATTGCGACTTCAATAGAATCGGAAGACAGCATGTAAGACTTAAGGATATTGATCCAAACCTCTATAGGGATCCGGATAACGAGGACTTGCTAGTCCTCTCTATTACTTTCAAGTTTAACGACCCTGTTACTGATATTAAGCCGATTAAGGATACACAGGGCAATATTTCAAATTTAGTATAGCATACAGATGAGCGCTTGGAATATTTATCATAAGGATGGCTCGAAGCTGACAGACGTTAACGGAGAGCAGATAACCGTTCATGGATTGGAGTACTCTGATTCCTGGATGGGTGAGTGTTTTTTGACTATCAACTTCAAGCATGAAGTGCCTATCAACTTTCAGATAGGCGACTATATTGTCTATCGTGGCGAGCGATTCGAGCTCAACTACGAGCCGGGCAAGGATAAGCAGGCAAGACCTGACACCTACGGTGAGGGCTTCGTGTATGACAGCGTAAAGTTCAACGCATTGCAGGATGAGCTTGCCAGGGCAGAGTTCCTCGATGTGGTATTGAACGATAACGAGCTTCACTACACTTCCCTGCCGAAATTCCCATTCTATGTACAGACTTTGGATGATTTGCTAGACAGAATCCAGGCATGCTTAAACGAGCAGATTGGTGCAGGTCTTTGGAAGATTTACTCCAGAAACAAGGACCGTTCCGTGCAGCGTGGAGCCCTTGAAAGTGAGTGGTTGTCGGTTTATGGTGAGAAAACCGACGATAACGTCATCGAATCGATGTCCATTACAGTGGATTCGCAGACCTGTTGGCAGGCCCTTGCGCTTGTGAACGAGAAGTGGGACATAAACTTCATCGTCAGAGGAAGAAACATCTATGTCGGTACTACCGGAATACAGGCTAATCATATCTTCAAGTACGGACTCGGCAATGGACTCTATGAGATTGTTCAGAACGCTGATTCCGATCAGAGTGTCGTTACAAGACTAAGAGCATATGGTTCCGAGAAGAATCTTCCTTCTCACTACTATGCGGACCTCGGTGTCAAGTATGTGGCGAACATCACGAAAGTCGTCGGAGCCAGCACGAATGTTGAACTTGAACTGGACCTCGATTATATAGAGACATATTTCAAGAATCCGAGAAAGTATATTGTTTCTCCAGAAACTGGCGAGCAGTCTTCCGGTTGGGTACTTAAGGTTACATTTGATTTCAAGACTGAGATTACCGGTTATGTAACACAGGGATACGGCTCTAAAAAATGTAGATTCTATTCTGAGCTGAAGGGAACACAGACTGACACCGGAGATGAGGAGTCAAAGGAGAAGCTTGATGCGTTTATTGCGCAGGTCAAGGCCGGAAATACAAAGATGTATATCACATCGGGCCTCAACAAGAAAAATGTTCCTTCGTCCATGAAGGAGTACGCAAAGAATCTTCCGAACAACATGTCCATCAACAGACTTATGTTGCCTGGATTCCCTCATGTATCGCTGAGTGATTTCTATAACACACTCACGGATGAAGAGAAGAAGTACGTGAATCCTACCGGGAGACAGCATAAATTCTCCACAGATCCGCACAGGCCATACATCGATTCTATCAACATCGAGCAGATTGGCCTTCGTTCTGCATCGCAGTTCTTTGAAACAGATGATAAGACAAATGGAGTTATTGAAATCTACCCTACTATCGAGGAGATGGAAATCGGTGGCGTACGTGTTGATGAGATTGATGAGGGTGTGGCTCCTGATGATGACGGAAGATTTGGCGATAATGAAACCGTAAAGAATGTTGATATCTATCTTAAAAAGGCTATCGACTTTGATATCAACGACTTAAAGGATGACGACTTCTCCATCTCGATGAAGGATGGTATGTGTGGCGGACGAACATTCAAGGTAGCTTCATCAGCCAAGATTGATGGAAGATGGAGGCTTACTATTGAAAGAGTAAAGGACGACGCTCTTGAGCTGTGGTTCCCATACAAGGACTACCCTATCAAGAATGGCGACCATTTCGTTCTTACCGGCATCACACTTCCTGATTCGTATGTCAATGCTGCGTCTCTGAAGCTCCTTAAATACGCCATAGCATTCATTGACAAGAACGACTACACAAGGTACGTCTATCAGCCTAAGGTTGATGAGATTTTCATGGCAAGACAGCATGATCTTGCTGAAAAGGATACTACAGGAGTTATCAAGAGTCTTCATGATACGCTCAAAGCCGGAGACTTGATGGAGTTTGAGGATGCTGACCTCAGAATTGGCGGTGTAATATCCATAGATCAGCTCACAATCAAGGAAGAAGATGGTAAGATTCCTACCTACGATATAACTCTTCGCGAGGATAAGGAGGTTGGAACTATCCAGAAAATTCAGCAACAGATATCGTCGCTCCAAAGTGGAAATGGCGGAACAGGTGCAGGATTGACAACTACACAAGTCAAGGGCCAGATTGCAACAGAGGGAAGTAAGCACTTCATCTCAAAGATAAACGATGACATAGCCAACGGCACGATCACTTGGGAAAAGGTGCAGAAGCTTTTAAGTGGATTGCTTATCGGTAACTCCAACAATGAGAACGGAGGCTCGTGGACTCCAGATGCAGAAGGTCGTTCGCACCTCATCACAGATTACTTGGAGGTAAGAATGAAGGCTATCTTCGAGGAGCTGGTTATCAATAAAACATCCACCATCGGTGGTAAGGAGATAATCTCTCCTGCTGGCGGTGTGGTGGCTCATAAGGTAGAAGAGGTTACTGTGACATATAATAATGTGTCACAGAAGGCATATCGCTGCTATTTCTTAGCAGAGCAGGATGGTGATGAGGTAGATAACGACTTCGCGGTTAACGACCAAGTGCGCTCGGAATCATTCAATGTTCGCAAGGGCACTTATCACAAGGCTGGTAATCACTTCTATTGGCGATTGGTAATCGGTCGTGATGAAGACCCTGTAGAGCTGGAAGGAAAGAAGTATCATTATATCGACCTCTCTGATACCGATTGCGCTACGGCAAGCGACGTACCTGCTAAAGGTGATGTGCTCAACCAGTGCGGTAATAGAACCGATGTAGAACGTCAGAACTGCCTTATCTTCTCGGCGGTAGATACCTATTCGCCATCCATCAGCCTCTATCACGGCATCAACAGCTATTCCTTTGCCAATAGGGAGTACGTGGAATATGGTGTGAATAAGCAGAATAACAAGGCATTCTTCAATGTCTATGGTGATATGTATGTAGGTGATAGACCTACAAAGGAGAATGGCTATGAGGGCAGCTCTTATATCAGATATGATAGCAGCACTAAGCAATTGTCTGTTAAGGGTAAGATTTCCGCTAAATCCACTGTGGATGGCAAGGAATTGTCTCAGTATTTCAATAAGATTGCCGAATTGCAGAATCAGGTGGATGGTGCTATCGAAACGTGGTTCTATGATGGTGTGCCTACCTTGGAGAATGCCCCAGCCATCAGTTGGAAGACCGATAAGGATAAAGAAATCCATCTTGGCGACCTTTACTACAACAACAAGACGGGCAAGGCATACCGCTTTGCCAAGGATAGCAACACCTATAAGTGGACTATCATTACAGATACCGACATCGCCAAAGCCCTTTCCGATGCAAGAATGGCACAGGAGACCGCAAACGGGAAGATGAAGGTGTTCAGCGTTCAGCCTACGACACCTTATCAGGTTGGCGATATATGGGTTAATGCCACTTATCCTTCTGACGGCAGTACCTACAAGAATGAGGTATTGCGCTGTCAGACCAACAAAGCGGCTGGTTCTCAGTTCGCCATCGGTGATTGGATTAAAGCATCTAAATACACTGATGATACAGTTGCCAACGCAGCCAAAAAGGCAGCAGAAGATGCTCAGAAGGCGGCACAGACCGCACAGACGGACATTAAAAACCTCGGAAATACGGTCACTGATAATAAGAAGGAATTCGATAATTATGTTACCGATGGCTACCTAGAGCCTTCCGAGATTGCGGCAATGGCGCAGGATTCTAAGCGACTTGAAGATGATTTTGCGGCTGCACAGAAGTCGTATAATGAGGTGAAGGATGCAGAGGTACTGAAGGACACCAAGGAACTCACTGACCTCACTTCCGCTTTCACTGACCTCTCTGATGCCAAGAAAGAACTCATCAAGTATCTTTCAGATATATCTAAAAGATACAATGAGACTGATACCAACGGCAAGGCTGCTATCGTCTCAGCCGTGGGAACGAAGTTCACCAACTTCCAAAACGCATATTCTGCCTTCTATGACAAGCTGGGTTTGGCAAACGCATATATCACTAGGAAGATATATGGCGACTTGAAGCAGAATATCACAGACCTCGCAGGTTACAAGTATCTCAAGGATGCGCTCGGTCAGACTACAGATATTGACGGTGGTCTTGTAATGACAACGCTCCTTGCGCTGAGAGACGGAGACGGAAACGTTCAGAGCGGTATCAACGGAGCAATAGACCCGAACAGAGGAAAGAAGAGTATCGCAACGTGGTGGGGCGGTCAGATGGTGGATAAGGACTATAATAGCGGAAATCTTACCCCTGCAACCTCCCTCATCCGCTTCGACGGCTCTGGCTACCTTGCCAATGGTGCTATCTGGTGGGATGTGAGCGGAAAGGTTCACGCAGACCCTACATCGTTTATCATCAGCGAAAAGAATCTTGGCGCATACCTCATCTTCTTCGAGCCGACTTGGAAGGAAGGAAGTGCAGGAACGAGCGTTGCCGACCTTGTGTCTTTGAAGCCAAACGCTCCATTCTCTAAACTTGGCGTATCGGGCGATGCTACCTTCGAGGGCGCAATCTCCTTCCATGGCATTAAGCTCACGTATGATTCCACAAACAAGGCTATCAAGATTGATGGTAATCTCTATGCCACAGGCGGTATCACGGCATACGGAGCAGGAGCATCTACCACGGGCGGTGGTGGCGGCTTGAACGGCAGTGTGAAGAGTTATTCAAATGCCTTGAAGCTTACATCAGAATCGCTGTCTGAGATAGCTTCTGCCTACTCCATCAAGGCTCTTGATTCTCGTATCTCCAGCCTAGAAGGAGGCTCGGCTATGGACGTTAGTGTTAGCGGTAGTGGAAACGCAGTGACAGCCATCAGTAAGAGCGGAACGACTATCATCGTGACAAAGGGAACTACGTTCTTGACTTCACATCAGAGCCTTGCGAGCTACCTTACTAGGACTGACGCTGCCAGCTTGTATCAGCCAAAGGGAAACTATCTTACCGCTCATCAGAGCCTAGATGGCTACGTCAATGAGGTTGCGACTAGCGGCACTGGTAACGCCATCACCTCGGTATCGAAAAGTGGGAAGAAACTCACCTTTACCAAAGGTGCAACGTTCCTTACTTCTCATCAAAGTTTAGCAAACTATGTTACTATTAATGATAGTAGACTTAGTGATAGTCGTTATCCTAAATTTGCTAATAATACTTGGTATTTAGTAGGAGACGATGCTTATATGGGAGACTGTAATGTAATGGGTATGATTGGTGTTAAAAGCGCAAATGCTGCAACCCCTGGATTTGCGCTTTACAACAATAGTGGAACGCTACTCGGCAGATTGTATGCAAGTAAAGGTACATTGGTTTGGGACGGTGGTACTATTCAGACTACAAATTTCAGCGGTAATGCCTCTTCCGCAACCACATCGTCAATGTTGAAAACAGCGGATTGGAGGGGAGCTATGTATGTTCCTTCAGACACGCATTATATGTGTTTGGGATATATGGATTGTACTGGCTCTTATGATTCTTTAACCTTATTAGTTACATCTGCTTTTTGGGGCAACCAACATGGCTCGCAAGATATAATTACAATTCAGCAAAGTAACAATACAAATGATACTGCAAGAATTCAAACAACCGTAGGAAGACTTAGGTTAGGTGGTTCAACTGAGAGAACTTTCTACTATTATAAGGATAATAGCAGTTTTAGACTTTACTTATATGTCTATGTCACAGGTGGAAATTCTTATGGAAGGTGGAATATTTCTTATTTAGGAGGAAACGCAACGTGGGTTACTGCTCATCAGGAAAACGTAACCAAATCCTCTTCTTGGATTACCATTGGATATAGTGCGCAAGTTAATTATGCAAGTAATGCTGATATGGTTGATTATTGTCATGTCGCTAGGTGGAATGGACTTCCATTTGTTGATGTAGCTGGAGTTATGGAAATTGGAAAATTTATAGATTTTCATAATGCTAAAGAAGATTCAACAGATTATTCTACTCGAATAGAATGCACAGGTGTGCATAATAATATAATTAAGCTTCCATCAGCAAGTGGTACATTAGCTTTAACATCTGACAATGTAGCTTCTGCAACCAAACTTGCAACAGCAAGAACTATTTGGGGTCAAAGTTTTGATGGTACTGGTAATGTTAATGGAACAATATACATAAATAATAGTGATTCTGAAAACGGAGCTATAATATTAAATAATAATGTAAATACTCATGCTCGTATATCAGCTATAAAAGACCAAGTAGTATTTAATACTGGTGCTGCTATTCGTTTTGGAGCAACCAACTGGGAGTATAGTGATTGGGCTGGTCTTAAATATGATACTGTTGCTAATGCTATATATTTAGGTATAGCCGATGGAACTGTATTTAATTATTATTCTAATAAAAGAAGTAATGGTACACTGAAATTTCCAGGTATTACAACTATAACTCCTGATAGTGGAGCTAGAATTGGAGGTAGTGGTGGTGATTTATATTTAGGTAATGGTAATAATACTAATTGGGTGAAAGTTCAAGACATGTGTAGTCAAGTAGATAGTAATAATTGGAAAATAATGCAAGGTGGTTATGCTCTTTTTAAAGATATAACTATTATTAATACTGCTACTATTAATGGTTCTACTCATATTAATAATTTATTAACAGCTAAAGGTATAATGCCTACCACGGCTGATGTAAATGCTTTTGGTACTAATGTAAATAATTGGGATGGTAGTATTGCAGCTAATGTTACTAATATGTTTAATGGTATTGATATGGGTAATATACAAGTAGAATATTCAATGGATAACGGTGCTAGTTGGAATACGTATCCTGGTAATCCTGAAAATAGATTTAATCTTGTAAATGATAATGTTGGTATATTTAATTATTTTTTAGGTAATAATAATATTACTGGTAATAATGATGCTAATAAACTTGCTCAAATAAAGAAAAATCAACTTAGAGTTACTGTTAAGGTTCCTAATGAAGCATATCAAGAACTTAGTTGGATAAGTGTTGATGTAAATAATGGAGTTAATATAAAATGTCAAGTATATTTGGGAAATAGTAGTGGTGCTTATACTGAATATGCTTCTAAAGTAATGAATGGATGGTCACATAAATGTGATATTTGTGTTGGTCCTTTAAATGTAGCTGTTGGTAATGATACACATCGTTATGTAAGATTAGTATTTAGTCATCCTAGTAATAATACTAATTTACGTAATGGTATTGTTGCTAAAATTAGAGCTTTAGCTTTAACTAAATATGCTTTTAATGATGGTAGATATACAATTGCTGCCACTGGTCATATATATAATTATGATGCTTATATGAATACTTACTTCCCTAATAGTATTCTTGCTAAAGGTGGAGTTACAGCTTATCAATCTTCTGACATCCGCTTGAAGCAGGATTTGCGGAAGCTGGACTACTTTGGTATCATCAAGGCAATGGGTGGCACGTTCGGCTTTGCTTGGAAGAAGGACAATACAAGGTCTATCGGTTGGATTGCCCAGCACGTCTTGTGCAACCCTCACTTAAAGGACATCGTTGAGACGGACGAGAAGGGCTACTACAAGATTAACTACTGGTCTCCGAAGCTGATTGCAACGGCATTTGGTGCTATCGAGCAGGTGGGCGATGAGGTCAGCAGGTTGAAGGCTCGGGTGGTCTTCCTCGAATCAGAGGTTCAGCGATTGAGCGGAGATAAGGAAGACTGCAACAAGAAGAGATTAGATAACAAGAATATTAATTCATTAAATTAGATTAGAAAATGGAGAATTTAAAGATTAACAAGAAAAGTGAACAGACAGCTGCCACTTACACCAAGGGCGGCTATCGAGTAGAAATCACCTACAATGTTGACAAGACGAGTGGCAACATTGAGAGCATCAATATGAGTATCTATGGTGACCCAAATGGTAATTATCTCGGCAACGCGAATGCCAGCTCCAACGGCAGCGAACTGACCTACAACATCAGCGGTGTTCCGCAGAGCAAGCTCAGTGAGGTATCAGCATTGATTAAGGAGGTTAATTCCGCTATCGCCGCTAATATGGCAAGCGAGGCAGCAGAGTAAGTATCGTGAGTATTAACGCAGGGTGGCTCTTATAGAGCTGCCTTGCCTAGTGTTCAATGTAACAGTAGAGCGAGTTGTTACTAAAGAAGTTGTAACAGAATAAGGAACTGAAGTTGAATATTAAAAAAATAAAGATTATGTCTTACAATAGTGAAAATGGAATTATTAGTGCTCCTGTTAGCATTGATGATGTTAAACGAGCTCTTGGAGAGAGTAGCAATGACCTTGCTACTCTTTGTAAGAGTGAAAATATAAATATATGGAGTAAGTATAAACCTATTAATTGTAAAGGTGAATTTAAAGAATATCCTATTAGAGAAGACTCTGATGAAATAGTAACATCTTCATATAGTAAATATACTTGTGTTGTTCGTTGTGGTATGAATATACCTATGGATACTTATAAGAACTTACGTTATAATTATGGTGGAGAAGGTTTTGCTATTGAAGCATGTAAAAATTTTTATATTGATAATGTATATGGAAGTAACGGTATTGATAAAGATGCAAGTACTGGTGGTTCGCCTGCTGTAAATGCTTCAGGAAAACACTTTCCAAAAGGTGGTACTAATTCTCCTTATAGATTAGGTGATTTTAGAAACTATAATGCTAAAGCAGAATTTAATCGTTTCCAAACTTCTATTCGTGAATTAAGTGATATTGACATTTATTATTCTTCAACTCCTAAATTTAATTGTGTTCTATATAAGAATGCAGGTGTTGATGATAATACAAATGTTACTATGGAAGATATAATTACCGATTTGTATTTAGCTTGGTCTTTTTGGATTCAAATTTGTTATGATTCACCATATAATACTACTGATAAGATTTATAAAAATTATTATGTTGGTAATTGCCAAAAACCAACGGATTATGTATATGCAAGTAAAGAAATAACTTTTGATATAGGTCATAATAAAAGAATTGAAATTGTACCTTTTTTAGCGAATGTTCGTAACGCAAATTTACAAGATAATTCAAAAATAATTTTTATAAGTTGTCCAGGTGGTATTCGTTTTAATTATTATCCTAGACAAATTAATATGGAAAGTATTAAAAGTGGTTCTAGTGGTTTTGTTGATTTCTCATCGTTGAGAGAATTAGTTGGTGCTACTTGTATTTGTAAAGCTAAAATATATAAACTTCCTGATGTTACATTTACAGTTAATGATGGTATATTTAGAAGTGTTTGCTCATATGGTAATAATAAGACAACATACGGAAGAGGTTATGTGTCTAATAGCTCTGGTCAAGGTACAGGCTCTGTAACTATTCCCGAAGGTGATAGAACAGATTATATTGAAGTATATATAAGATTTGATAATGTTTATGAAGGAGGATATTATGGACAAAGATGTCAATTATCTTTTGAAATTAATATAGATGGTGGATGGAAACAAGTTCCTCCAGGAGGTAGTTATATTATGCGTTAAAACGTAAATATTATTAATGTAACAAATATACTAGAAATGTATTTGTGGTTTACGTTCTCACCGAGAAAGCAGACACGTTGCGACCTAGTGATTACCCAACGTGGGGAAGCTGATTTTTAAAATTCGTAAATTTTGCTCCTCCTGCATTGCTATTCGGAATTATTTTCTTAACTTTGCAGTGTTAATAGGAAAGGTATTCTGCTATGGCAATCTGGAGAAGAATATTGTATAACATATAAATAAAGAAACAATTATGAAAAAGATTAAGACATTCGAGGCTGTTGCAGCCTACAAGACATTGAAGGCATTGAAGACATCATCAATGAGCGATGATGCCGCTATGCGAGTTTGGAAGAATATGAAGGCTCTGCGCCACGTAGCCGATACCTACGACAAGGATGTGGAGGAAGCACAGGAGAGCATGAAGGACGATAAGTTCGAGGAGATGCAGCGCAAGCTTCAGGAGTGCCAGCAGCTAGAGCAGAAGCACGCCAATGAGGGCTACGAATACACCAAGGACGATTCAGCCAAGTTCGCTGAGGTCAATGAGTACTTCTTCAATCAGAAGCAGAAGACAGAGAAGTACTTCTCAGACCTTGCCAATGCCGAGGTAGAGGTAGCCATCGAGGACGTTGACGAGAAGGAGCTGTTCAAGGCAGCGAAAGATTGCGGCTTGAAGTTCGCTGATATGGAGAGCCTTGAGGTTGTGATAGGATAAACACTAATAGCGTTAGAATTTGGTAAGGAAACCGTTCTAACGCTATTTTTGCAGCCATCTACTTTCAGATTGTTACTTTTTATAAAGTTTAACACAAAAATATTCTCATTTTCGCTGGTTTTGTGCAAAAGAGTGTATCTTTGCACCATCATTTAATTAAAATCAACGCTTATGAATAAAGAAGACGAAGACAACCTGTTAAAGTGGTTGAAAGACAAAGATGTCAGTGAGGTTATGGACTTACTGATGCGACACGGTAATCGGTATAGTAGAAGGATTCTGAAATTTTTCAGATGGTTTTGTAAGTACGTTCCTATCACGCTTATGTGCTTTCACGCATACGGCATTTATGAATTCTCTCAGCATCCTCGTGAAATGTTCATCCCTTATGCGGAGAATGCAACTTGCTATCTCTACATATATTTTATGGTGTACGTCCTGCCAATGGTTTTGATATTAGCAAGCCGATTTTTCTTCTTGTGTTGGAGATACCGCATTCCCTTCTTCTACTTTGCAAGCATCAATGCGGCTCACATTGTGGAATGGAGTTGGTATACCACCAAAGATATGGTAGATTCTTGTTTTACAGTCATGGTAGTAACGGCAATATTCTATCTGTACTCTTTTACTGATTTGTTTATCAGCAGGTCAAAGTTAGGACGTAAAATCTGTGCATAATGGGAAAGATATTGAATTATAAGATACTCGGCACGGCTTTTAAGTCATTAGTTGATGCTTGCTTTAAAGCTGATGAGCAACAGCGAAATGGTGAGAAAATCACCGCCTGCGGAATGAGCGATGAGGATCTTGATAGATTGTGTGACATCATCCCCGATATGCTCAACCCGATGATGAGCACCGAGGAGGTCAAGGAAAAATTGCGAGTTTCTGATGCTACCCTTAACAGAATGGTGGCTAGGGGCGATTTGCCCCATGGCGAATGCAAGAAACGTGGGCACACCCGATATTGGAAGAAGTGGGATATACTGCACTTCATTAAGAGTAAGAGAAAATCATAACGGATAAGCCCTATCGCAGCACGGATAAGCGAGAACGTATGAGTATTATTATGGATTATATGTTTTGTACTTTGATTATAGTAGCGATACTGGTAATTATCAACTGCACGTTCATAGCATACCTGTATCTTTCCTATAAGTATAAAACGATAGATAAGTTCTTCATGGCTTGGGTGACATCATCAACTATGATATTGATAATGTGGTTCGGGGAAGGATTGTATCTGTATCTAACAAATTAATGATGAAAAATTTGGTGGTTTCGGAATTATTGTCTATATTTGCAGTGCTTTTTAGAGCAGCACTTTTAAGAGCATCGCATTTCCGAGCAGGAATGTAATATTCCCCTATACTACGCCAATAGTATAGGGGAATTTTGCTTCTACTTCTATCCTAATAGTTGAACATGTAAGTGTTCCTTACAAGTTGAGCAAGAGAGGCAAGTGACTGCCTCTCTTTTTTGTTATTTATGATATTACCTCATATCACCTTAAATCTCTGATAATCAACCACTAAAAGAAAGTGTGATAGAGTTATATTTGCTCTCCCCTATTCTTTGTACCTTTGCATCCGTAACGTTACAATAGTGTTAGTTAATATTAAGGATAACTTAAAAAGATTGTATCATGGAAATGACAGATGCAAAGGTCGTAGAGAAGAAAATCTACGAAGAGGGGAAAAAGCATGACGATTATGCTTCTAAGGCTACAGGTAATGCTGGTCTTACCCTTGGTATCATCGGCACAGCACTCGGTGCTGGCGCTTGGTTGCTTGGCGGTAACAACCGCAGTGTGTTTGGTTCACTCGGTGGCAGCAATATGCCTGAGAACGTGAACATCAACGCCTATGGGGCTAACGCAAGTTCAAATCAGCCAACCGCCTTACAGGTGATGGAGAAGGAATGCGATGATGAGGTGAAGTTGCTTACCTACATGTTCGGTATGAAGCTCGACACCGCTAACAAGTTCTACGCTATGCGAGAGACAGACATCGCTGAGAAGTTCTCTATGTATAAGGGTGCTAACGATGCTATCAACGCCGAGAACCGCCGTGCAATGCAGGCTGAGTTCGGTCTTTACAAGTCTCAGATTGATGCAGATTTTGGCTTGTACAAGAATCAGAGAGACCAGTACGATGCGTTGCAAGCAAAGTATAGCGACCTCGACAAGAAGGTAGCCGTGATGGAAGCCCTCACTCCTTACAAGGAGAAGCTTATGATGGCTTACGTTAACGAGAAGACCTGCAATTGCTTGCGTGGTCAGTTGGTACTCCCATCTACGCCAGTAATTTCGGGCTACGGCAGCTATTGCTGTAACGGTACTGCTACTTCCACGCCCACTACAGGAGCGTAACAGAGCAGTAAGGAAGTCGGTTAGACGGACTAAAAAGAAATGAGTTGGTGAGGGGTGTTTGCCCTCGTTGGTGGATGCCCTCTCACCTCTCTATAATATATCACCAACTTAAAGATATTGATTATGATGAATTTTGGAAACAGCCCATTATTGGATATGGGTACAAGTCAGCAGCAGCCGCAGATGATGGATGCCGAGCTACAGAAGATGTATGAGGCAATACAACAGAAGCGAGCATCTATCAACATGCAGGCGCAGCAGTCTTCCACCCCTTTATGGGATGAAATCGACAAGATTGAAGACAATCTTACAGGCGCACAACGTCAGTACTTGATGCAAAATCAGGAGTACGTCAATAGCTTGCAATATGTGTCTAAGCTAGTGCAAGACGAGGAATTGCGCATCATACGTCCTCGCATTGAGAGTACTCAGCAAGGACAGGAGGCATTAAAGAAACATTTGTCTTTGATGCAACGACTGAGAAAAGAAGTAGCACAGGCGGAAGAGCAGAAAACCGCTATGCTTAACGACTATATGACAAATCATAGTGATAAAACGTGGCAAGAGTATCTCGCTATGGTTCAAGGGACAAAGAAGGGAGGAACTAAGAAATGAACGTAACAGAATTGAAAGAGAAACTGCTTACATCGCTTGATTTGTGGGCAGATGCTAGAATAGACGATATGGTTAAGGCTAACCAGATGCTCGCCATACCATCAGTGTACATGAAACGTGCGGCGCACAACATCATCGCCAAGCACAAAGATAGTTGGGGCAAGAGCATTGACAACGCTACCCTATTCATCGCCGATGAAGACGGCAACATAGATGCCAACACGATATTTGAAGATATGATGCAGATGCTAAAATCCGTGGAAGATTACAAATTCGATGTAGGTTTTATACACGGACATATCGACAAAGGAGTTGTGTCTATTGACCTGCCAGATGGAATTGCTACTGCTATTCTCTTTGGTAGCAAGCGAAGTATCAACTTCACAGAGGAGGACTTTGTAGAGTTGAGAGATTTGATAATAGGTTAAAATATATAAGATATGGAAACAAAAGAGATTATGAGTAAATTTGATGAGCTGTACGGAATGATGGCATCATCAGCAAACGTAAAGTATATGCACGTATTCGGTAATACGATGCGTTGCATGATGAAGGATATGGCATCCAAGCACCCAGAGTTGGCACAAGAGTATCTTGATAAGCTTTGCGCTATCAAGTGGAAGAACTATCTTACGAAGAAGGAGGCTTCGGAGATTGTAAACGGTATGAATCCACCAGTAACCTGGGATATGCAGACATGGATCAATGCTATGACCGGTCTCGGACTTGCAACAGAAGAGAAACCTTATTACAACGATTACGCTTTGTACGTTGCGATGAATCAGGTTGTAAGCGACCACGGATGCACAATTGCTAAGATACTCGGCAAGGAAGATGTTAAGGACATTGATACAGAACATCTGGTTAAGTATGCCCACAGCCTTGCACTCGATTTGTTGAAAGACAAGGATGGTGTATACAACATCAGAGAGTATTTTCTGAAGTAACATCAAAAATATACGGTTATGAAAAAGATATTCGAAGACATTATAGCTAGCAATGACATGCAGGCTATCAAGAACTGTGTTACGATCATGGCAGATTGTTGTGAAGTCGGAATGAATGACAGCGTAATGCTTGATATGATGAAGCAGGTCCAGGGAGAGATTGGCGCGTGTCATTATAACGAAGAAATGGCAGATATGCATCTTTGTCTCATAGGCCAGCTTCACACTAAAGATGTAGCCAAGGACTATTGGCATGAGGTCAAGAACGACAACATCAATCTCGAAGACTGGTGCGTTCTCTGGGGTGAAATGGTAAAACGCAACGACGCAAAGATAAAGAAATGGTTCCCGAAGATCAATACGTACAACTACGAGCAAAAGATTTTCGATGAATGTATTTCCTTCCTGGAAAGTGGCAGACTTCCATATTATGACTTGAATGTCTAAAGTTTTTCGTTATTCTGAATAAAGTTTCGGTTTTTTTTGCTATCTTTGCAGAAAGAGACCGAAACTTTATTTTTATTAATTATTCAGGATAACAGATTATGACAGATTTATTAGATTCATCACAGATTCGGCAGATAGGTGTTACTATTTTTTCAGCTATACTTGCCTTTGCAACGCCAACAGAGGGATTCATCTTGGCGTTGGTTATCGCATTTGGCTTCAATATCTTCTGCGGTATGCGAGCTGACGGCGTGAGTGTTGTACGATGCAAGAATTTTTCTGTATCAAAGTTCAAGAACGCACTTTTAGAGATGCTCTTGTATGTTGTTATTGTGTATGTCATGTATGGAATCATGGTAAGTTGCAACGACAATACAGAAGCATTATTCGTGATTAAGATGCTTACGTATATATTCTGCTATGTGTATCTATGCAACGCGTTCAAAAACCTCATCAAGGCATACCCTAAGAATGTAGCATTCAGAGTTATTTACTACATTTTGAGATTCGAGTTCGCAAAGGCACTGCCTAGTTACTGGAAACCGATTATTGACAGACTCAACAATGAGTTTGATAAAAAAGAGGAGGAAAACAAAAATGGCAAACAGTAAGATTTTAGAGCCGTTTATCCTAAAGTGGGAAGGTGGCTTCGTTAACGACAAAGATGATTTGGGAGGAGCTACTAATATGGGTGTGACTCTTGCTACGTACCGCTCAGTATTCGGCAGCAAGAAGACGGTTAACGATTTAAAGCGTATGACCAGTGTGCAATGGGGTGTAATCTTCAAGAAGTACTACTGGGATAAGTGGAATGCTGATGATATTAAAGACCAGAACGTAGCCAATATCCTCGTCGACTGGGTATGGGCTAGCGGAGCCTACGGTATCAAGATTCCTCAGAGAGTTCTTGGCGTTGATGTGGATGGTATTGTCGGGCCGAAGACTATCGCAGCTGTCAACGCAAGAGATGGCCGGGAACTGTTTGATAACATCAAGCAGGAAAGAAAAAATTTCATTGACCGTATCTGTCAGACAAGACCACAGAACAAAAAGTTCAAGAATGGTTGGCTGAACAGAATTAATTCACTTGCTTATGAAACTGATAGATAAGATAACAAAGGTTGTAATTACCATTGCAGTAGCAATGCTGATTCTATCAATGTTCTGTAGATGTAAGGCGAAAGAACGTGTGATAGAGAAGAAAACGTACATCACAGACCGGCGCAACGAGGCTAAGTGGGATTCACTCTTTAATGCAAGGCTTGTCAAGGAGCTGGAATCATACAGAGCATCGCATAAAGAGTCTATGAAGTCAACTACGAAAGAGAAGACACATATCAAGGATAGTACAGCTTCGAAGTATGATGCGAACGGCAACAAGGTTGGTGAGGATAAATTTCACTACGAATATCACGAAATATCACAAGAGGACGTACAGATACTGAGAGATAGTATTTCTAGTCTTAAGGAATACAAGGATAGTGCTGCGATATATCATAGCAAGTGTGACTCCTTAATCTCAGTGATAAGTAAAATATCGAAAGATAAAGTATATGTCGAGAAACAGCTATCAAGGACTGACATGGCATTTTTAAATATAGGTAAGATAACTTCAGTTTGCCTTTTCATAGGCATTCTCGGGGGGTGTAAATTAAACTGTGTCAAGGCTTGTTCTTAACTTTCATTCCCACTCCCTGCTGGGGGCATGCCCCCAGCAGGGAAGTCTTTTCGGCTGCAAAGTTACATAATTTTAAATCTATCTCCAAATTTTATTGCCAATTGTTGAGAAAGTTGTCCCCAATTTGCCAGTGGCATAGTCCATTTCTTACGGATGTTGCGGTAAGCTAAGTATACAAGCTTCTCCAAAGAATTATCCGTAGGAAAGACCCCTTTAGTCTTTGTGACCTTTCTTACCTGTCTGTGATACCCCTCAACCGTATTGGTCGTATAAATGAGTTTACGGATGGCTGGAGTATATTGGAAATACTCTGTCAGACGTTCCCAATTGTCACGCCATGACTTGATGACAATTGGGTACATCTCTCCCCACTTAGACTCTAACAGGTCTAAATTAGCAGCAGCGGAGTCTTTGTTTACTGCACCATATACTGTTCTTAAATCCTTGATAAACTCCTTTTGATGCTTACTGCCAACATACTTGATAGAATTGCGTATCTGATGGACAATACAGAGCTGCACAGAACTCTCAGGAAATACGCTTTGGATGGCATCTGGGAAGCCTTTGAGACCATCAATACAACAAATCAAGATGTCTCGAACACCACGGTTCTGAAGATCCGTAAGAACTTCTAGCCAGAAGTTAGCTCCTTCACTCTTAGACACATACATACCTAACAGTTCTTTTTGGCCTTCCTTGTTGATACCAAGAATGTTGTAAATGGCTCGTGTGACAGCTCTGCCATTCTCATCCTTTACCTTATAATGGATAGCATCAAGCCAGCAAATGGCATATACAGGATCGAGCATGCGAGACTTCCAGGCGGTGATTTCGGGTAATACACGGTCTGTTATAGAGCTGATAGTATCGGCTGATAGAGTTGTGTTGAACTCACGCTCAAAGTAGCTGCTGATGTCACGTGTGCTGGTGCCCATGGCGTACATCTCAATAATCTGGTCTGCCATGCCATTGGCAAGAATAGTCTCACGCTTCTTTACGGTCTCAGGTTGGAAAGTTCCGTCTCGGTCACGAGGAGTCTCTATAGTGACCTCACCATATTTTGTTTGAACCTTCTTACTCATCTTACCATTACGACGGTTGCCGGAAGAGCGTTCCTCTTCACTTAAATGAGCATCCATCTCACCTTCGAGAGCTGAGTTGAGAATACGCTCTAACAATGGAGCTAATGCTCCGTCCTTGCCAAATAAGGCTTCACCACTACGCAACTGCTGAGCTGCTTTCTTGTAATCAATTTCTAAGTTGTCCATAATATAAAAACTGTGTTAAACTACTTTTATTGTAGCTTGACACAGTTTAATTTACACTCTCCATTCTCGCATTTTTAGGTTGTATATACTGGAAATTAAAGTTACACAAACGTTCTTAGTTTTTTCTAATGTTTTTATTTGGTTATTGATTTATAAACAAAAAGGGGTGACCGCACGCGATGTGTAGCCACCCCTAAACATATAGATAATGCACAGAAATTATTCTTCAGCTCCCTGGAGGAACTTGATACCATACTTCGTCTCGTAGTGTTTCTGCTGCTCTTCTGTCAACATTTTGGTTTCGCTGTCGTAGAACACGGTAAGCAGCTCTCCGTAATCTTTGTCGTAGAAGTAGTTGTATTTATTGCAGAGATAGTTCCTTGCACAGAGACATCTGCTCGGAATGGTCTTGAACTTGCGTCGTGTCTTCTGTTTTATTCCATTCGTTGCTCTGTACCTGTCAAGCCTCAGCGTCTTTTTTAGAGATTCAGAACGTTTAGCTATTATCTCCGGTCTTATTATTGCCTGTGCACATTTCAACCGAAGTCTTTCTTCCGTTTCCTGGGTATGAGTAACGCCAAGTGCCTTTGCTATGCTTGTTACACATGACTTTGTTATTCCAAGTTCTTTGGAAATTTCAGAAGAAGAGTAATCCGGATATAGCTTACGGACAGATTCCCTGATCTTCTCTCTTTGCTCTTTTCTTGCGTCCTTGAACGAATCCCCATGCAGCCTATGTAGCCACCAGTAAACAGTCTGTACTGCGCAACCGAAGCTCTTGGCCATTGCGTAAGGAGATTCGTAAGGGTGTTCCTTTATATACGTTTTCTGTTCATCTGTGATATTCATGTATTACTTTTTATCAGAAGAGCCGTAGCCGTTATCGCCGCGCTCTGTTTTGTTTAACTCATCCGTCTCTATAAACATGATGTTGTCACAAGTTTCAAGATGAAATTGTACCACTTTGTCGCCAACCTTATATCGCGGCATTTTTGGAAATACGTGATAGAATACAGCAGAAATCTCGCCTGTATAATTGTCTATTGTACCAATACCGTTACTAAGAATCATTCCTGTATTACATATAGAAGAACGTGAACGAAATGTAAAACATCTTGAAATGTCAACAGGTTTCTTTTGGTCTTCAATCTGTAAAGCGAATCCTAGACCATACTTCCATACATTAGGGTAAATCTCCATTTCTGATACAGCATAGCAGTCGTAGCAGAAATCATCATCGTGCGCCTTGGTTGGCATAATAGCATTCTCGTCTGTTTTCTTGAACAAAACTGGTTCACCAATAACTTCGGTAAACCGGTTCATTATTACACCTCCAACATTAACTTTACCGTAGAAAATATCGGCAGGGCGCGTCCAAATCTTGTGTTCACCATAGAGTGCCATATAAACAACTTCTTTCTCCTGAGTTTCACTATTAGTGACCTCAGTAATAAATCTGTAATAACCTCCTTTAAAATATCTGTAGATCTTTTCCATTTTAATATTTAAAGTTTAAAATTCATGTTCATCACATACTTGGTCGCAAGATGATTCATGCTCGTTATTACTGCACCATCCTACACCATAAGCGTCTTCGCTATCAAACCAATGACAGTTACCGCAACATTTTTCTTCATTCATACGCTGTACTGTTTTAATCTTTCTACACTACGGCGAAGGTCTCTCGGACGGAACGGATTCTTTTTATTAAACTTTGCCGCCTCGTTTCTGTACCTACGAGCATTCCAATATTCAACTAAACTTATGGCTTTTGTGATGCGGTGGTCTTTGCAACCATCAAACCCCATACAATACAAATCGTATCGACTATGCCAATAGCCTATCTTTCCATTACGAAAGTTTGGCTTCATTATCTTCTTTGCTAATCTAATCTTCATCCCTACACCTCCTCCCAGTCTGTTGCGAGAATATCCTCAGAATCTTTAAAAACACAAGGAAAGAATTCTCCATCGCATACAGCCACAATAGTCTCAGAGACAATATGGATATAAGCTCCACATTCTTTCCAGATTACCCTTCTCACTTTCTTTCCTTCCTTCATTCTTCTCAGAGCCTCCGAGAAGTCAAATATTTCCTTCTTCATTTATTCTATCTTTTTAAGCTTCATACGCTAATTAATTGCCTCCTCAATCGTTTTGAGATAGTAAATTGTATTATTGATACCTGTAAGTTCCTTGCAAGGACTTTGATAAGTCTCAGAGATTTGTTCCAAATCCTCGATAAATTGTTGTAGCTTAATTTTATCCTCCCAATCGAGAACTACTACATTTCTTGTTTCTTTTTTCATACGCTAAAAAGGTATTTTTTATTACTACTGCGAAAATGCATATGTTTTCTTCTCCACGCCAAATTATTTTCTACTTTAATATGTCCGTCTGGGAATTGATGTACTCTACCCCAATAAGCAAACATAGAGAATATACTTTTCATACGCTATAATTCTTCTTTTTCAAATTCACTCTTTGGGACACGATAACAAACTTCTGCATCATAAGAACGTTTTACGCCTTTTAAGGGCATTAACCTTTCTAGAATATTATGTACCTTAGTGCCTTTTCTAACACTAATAGATATATAATCATATCCATAATTTGCTAGTAATGGCGAGTTGTTTGCCATATACACCTTGCCATTTTTACCAAGATTACTATGATTTCTTGCAGGCTGGTAGTACAACCCGCTAGCCTTATGCTTGATTCTGTAAGGTTTTGCCATAACTACTTACTTTTAAGTTCTTCAATTCTTTTATCACAATTCTTTATCATTCGTCTGAAGAAATTTTTTCTCTTCTCCATGACGAAGATTCGGTCGTACTTACCAACATAATAATCTCCTGACAAGAGGTCATCAATGTGTATTCGTACAACGTCTTGCGACCAGTTATCTATAAATAGATAATAGGTTTCACGATTAGGGTGTACCATAAGGTACTCGTAGAAGTGGAAATTATCATTTTTAATAAATGTCACTCCGCAACCTTTTGTTAACTGACTTATGTCTTTTAATACTTCCATATCTATTTCTCCTTTGCTTTAACGTTATACACTCCATCAATGACCTCTACTTCATAACAATCGGGACAATAGTGTTTGCCATCTATCATTTCCCAATCTGAGTAGTCACCAATATCGACTTCTTTATTGCTGAATAGTGCAGAGCAAGTATCTGTACCGCCAAATACTTCTCCGCATCTATCGCAAACAATCTGATACATTGTAATCGGTCTATACATAAGCTATTCTTCCTTCCCGTATAAAAGTTCAACACTCTTTCTTAGCACTGCCTCTATATGGTCTCTTTCGAGGTCTCTAGGCTGTCTAAGAAGCCATTCTATATCTCCGTCTATCAATTCTTGATAGGCTCTCCTTGATATTTCCATAACTATTCCTCCACTTTTACCCCAAACGGAGTCCCATCAGCAAAGGTGAATTTTTCCTTAGCCTTATTAAAAGAAAACACAAACATCTCCCCAGGAAATGATGGTAATAAAATAGCTCCATCGCTTGTTTCTAAGATATTCCGATAGAGGTTATTGTTCTTCACCCATCCAAAAGGCTGATGCTTTAACATCTCCTGCCAACATTCTTCTGTGTTTACAAATGGACGGTACTTTGCTTTGGGCTGACTATCTGATTTGATGCGATAGCTTTTTACACTTCCGTGATAAACGAACTCATCAACATCTTCCCACTTGTCATTTATTATGTCTAGATGTTGAATTGTTTCGCCTTCACTGAATGCCTTAATGATAGGCAATAACTTTTTAACTTCTTCTCTTGTCATACTCAATCCTCCAACTCTTTAAGTGCCAAGACTAACTCGTTTTGAATATGAATTGCCATACCTTCACTCAATTTTATTCTTTTTGAGCCAATCAGCTTGGAAACATTATTAATGTGAACTATTGCTTTTTCTTTGCTCATTGCTTATCCTCCTTGATGATTACCATATTCCTTCCGAATCTCGTATGATGATGAATTTCACCTTCATCATCAAAAGCTTCTATTCTAGCCCTTGTGATACCGATTTCAGTAACATCCCCTATTAGGATACGTTCATTATTGCAATTGGAAAATAAAACCTTATCACCAATTACAATTTCTTTTCCAAAAAAATCTTCCATATTCTCTTCTTTTTACCCTCTCCCTGTTGCCAAGGAGAGGGTGGTTAGCTACTCATTAACTTCAACAAACTTTCCGTTTTTAAGTTGATACCAAGTATCAGCCTTGATATTCTCTCCATCAACGTACTCTGTCTTAACACATACTGGAACATTACGATTCTTTTCATCGCTCCACTTCCATTCTGCCAGCGTTATCCAAGAGCCAACCTTTGCTTTGGCTTTAGATTCGTTTCCAGCACACATAATAACGGAATCTTCTCCTGTACTGTCAATCTGAGCAGAGTTGCCCGATGAACCAATCTGAGCATAGTTGCCCGATGAACCAATCTGAGCATAGTCGCCCGATGAACCAATCTGAGCATAGTAGCCCGATGAACCAATCTGAGCATAGTCGCCCGATGAACCAACCTGAGCATAGTAGCCCGATGAACCAATCTTTGCATAGTTGCCCGATGAACCAATCTTAGCAGAGTCGCCCGATGAACCAATCTGAGCATAGTCGCCCGATGAACCAATCTGAGCATAGTAGCACGATGAACCAATCTGAGCATAGTCGCCCGATGAACCAATCTGAGCATAGTAGCCCGATGAACCAATCTGAGCATAGTAGCCCGATGAACCAATCTTAGCATAGTTGCCCGATGAACCAATCTTAGCAGAGTAGCCCGATGAACCAATCTTAGCATAGTTGCCCGATGAACCAATCTGTTTTCTTCTGTATCCATTGTCGTTTAACACACCATCTGCCTTAACTTTAGATGGTGATGTTATATCTTTCAGCCACTCGACACCGATATTAATGATGTCAGCCAACTTTAACTCAGCCTTAATCTTGATACGAGAAGAGCATATCTTTGTTGACATTTCTTCTTCGTCTATCTTGCCAGACTGCTCTACTTCTGCAAAGCGAGAGTTAAGCATATCGTAGTAGTCCCACACTTCAATCGGAGACTTGCAAGCATGGAAGCCTCGGTTACAACACCTGATTTCTCCGTCCATTTCATACTCTTTTCCAACTTCGTACTTAAATCCACGGCATTTCATATTCTTGTCGAATCCCTTGTACGATGTGATTACATTTTCACTCATTTCCTATCTATTTATATCCCATAAGGGATGGTTAGTTACTAAAGCTCGTCAAACTCTTTCTGAATACTATTTAAAGCCTTTTTTATAGCATTCTTTATGTCGGCAGATTCTTTTGGCGCATACTTGTTTATATCTATTAGAGCACACCCCAGTCTGTTTTCATTAACACTCATGCCATTACAATATCTACCGATAACTTCTTTATAAGCATTAACAAAGTTGCTTAATTCGTTAGCTCTAGATAATCTTTCTTCTGTCATATCTTTATATTTTATTGCCCGAAGGCAGTTAATCACCATATTTATATAATTCTTCACCACTTGAATCATATCCGCAACAAGGACATACCCACCCGTCAATTACAACGGATTTTTTACATTTAGGGCATAAACCTCTGACTTTATTAAAGGATTCTAAAGCATATTGGCAAGCTTTCAAATACTCTAATTCATCTTCGTCAGCTTGATTATCAATAAGTGCCTTATATTCATCCTTATCTAAAACTACAACTTCTAATGCCATATTTACACCTCCATTAATTGTTTTATAGCCATACAAGTAAAGCATAAGCCTATCACGAAAATAAGCAGTCCGATATGAGCATACCATAAATCTCTGCAAATTCTTATGCCTATAGCTATGAATATGATTGATAATGCTGTTAACATACCTACACCTCCATTTCTGAGTTAAGCCCTAGACCAAAGAGAAGGTGTTGGAGTTCATGGACATATTTAATATATACAATTTGTTTGCAAACGCGGTTATCTGTAAACGGATATACATCAAACTCTTTTCCGATACCTTTTTCTATGTAAATAGGAAAATATCCATATTCTTCAATATCGGGTTTTGTATATACCCAATGACTATTCTTTACTCCTCTGCTCATCACTTCTTTCACCCATCCATTCTTCTCTAGAATCTCTGGAGTGAGAGGAATCGGACGAACAGCATTATTACTAATAGAGTATGTTGTACTACTATCATTTAACATGACTACCTTAACAAAGCCACCACTCAATGAAGATATTACTTTAAATATTTTATCTTTAGCAAATCGAAGTGCTGACTCCTTTACCATCACCAAATCTCCTGGAATATATTCTAACTTATCCATACGTTTATATTTTTAAATTGCTATCTAATTGCAAGCCATAAAGAATATGTTGGAGTTCATCTACACATTTTATCATAACAGTATCGTCTTTTCCGTCATTGAAAGATACTCCGTAAATTTTCAAGAAATTATTACATCGCAAAGTGAAAGGGTATTCTTGGTGTTTATACCACCTATGCCCAAAACATTCTCCTTCAGAGCGATAACATGTCCATCCATTCTTTTTAAGAAACTCTTCCCAAATATGAACGTGCATAATATCATTTTGATAAATTTTGCCCAAGCTTTGCCCATCAATAACTTTCAAGTCGTAAGAATAATCTATATTGAACGGATAGATGCTACAGATAATACAGATAAATCCGTGACTATAAACTATATCGCCCACCATATAACGAGGTGGCATTCTAAATTCTTTGTGTGCCATACACTTTAATCTTTGCTATTAATGAAATCCTCATACTCACCTATCGTGATTTCCTTGAAATCAGGATTGTACTTCTCAGCTCGGATGCTGTCATCAAAGTAAACGAAAATGCGGTCTTTGTGACGGAGGAGCTGAGTAATAGAGAAACGGCTAACTTGAGAGACTTCTATATTCAGTTCCTTCATTACCTTGAAATGGTTAGTAACTGATTTATAGGAGAGAAGAGCGGAGGCTATTGCCTTGCCTTGCTTATATCGTTTATTAGGAGCAATAGCTACATAGTAACCATCCTCCAATTTTACACCGTCTATCTTCTTCCACACCTTCTTATCTAGCGTATCGTAACGCTCAGAATGAACCCATATAGCAGTAATCTCATACACTCTTGTGAGGGTTCTGTTAGGCTGATAGCCCTGATATTTTTCAAACTCAAATCCTACGGCTTCTTCTACTCGTTTCATGTAGGCTTGATGCTCTTCAAATTCGGCTTCGAGAATACCTTTAATGTATTCGTAAGCCTTACTTCCCTTTTTTGCTTCGTACAACATATCTCTTTACTTTTTATCCAACATTTCTTTAGCTTTATCAAATGTCTCACAACACATTTGGCAAACATCTTCGAGACTTCTTGTGTCCCAATTATAGTACATTCTTCCGTGGTCTTCGGTTATTACTACAACCTGTCTGTCACGGAGGATTCGCCATATCATTCTCAACTTATGTTTCATACGCTTTACTCCTTTACTTCCTTAACTTCTTTAAAGATTACATTTTTATGGTCTGAGCGTCTCTCAAAATCACAATATCCATATCCTATATTTATACAGGTAAAATCATCAAAAAAACATCCATCACATAAAGAATGGCGGTCTCGTTCTTGAACTTCAATCAAATATCCATCATCGCCATCTGGAATAATAAATCGTTCTCCAACTTTAAACTCTTTCATACGCCTGGTCTTTTATATATTCATTTACTTCACCCAAAACCTTTGTTAGCAGGTTCTTTAGAATCTTCAATTCATCATTAGAATATGTATCTATAGGATAACCATCAAGGGTAGTTTCGCCAAAGTAGCTACGACTTATCTTTAATGAGTGTTTATTCTTTTTCATTTTTCTTTGCCTTTTACAATATTGTACACTTGTTTTAGCTCATCTGTTGATAAGCGTTTGAAATCAAAAGAACTGATAGCGTAGACGAGATTATTACGAAGATTCTCTTCTTTAATATCTGATATTTCCTTTTCTGTAGGAACAGATATACTTTTCCTATTCCAGCTATCGCCACCATATTGCCAGCCAGAATCTCTCCTAAATCTAGTGTTATTAGCAATAATTTGAGTCTTTGTCACTTTATCAACCTTGGCGATACGTCTATAATACCTACTTATAACTAGAACATCATCACCAGCCACCAAATCTTTAAGCTCTTTCATTGCTTCCTCCTTTCTTTTTAGGAACGTACTCATCTAACTCATCGTCAAACTCATAGCAATCTGGGCAGTAGTGTTTATTGCCTATCTCTGCCCATTCGCTTTCCATTGCTTGCTCTTTTGCAGTTCCTTCGTCCAACCAAGCCCCAATGCCATTAAACTCTTCAATGAAGGTCTTTCCACATCTGTCACAAACGACAGAGTACATAGTAACTGGCTTAATCATGGTTGCATCCTTTCAGTAAATTGTCAATATATATCCACCTCTTGATAGTATAGTCGCTGCGCTTAAAACTAGATTCATCCCAACCAAAGTTGGTTAGGTGCGAAGTAACATAGTCTATCTCATCCGTCATGTTGAGTGGTCTATGATACACAACTTCTACCAAACATTTATGGTACTTTTTGGGATTTTCATCAATAGCATGCCACAAGTCTTTAATAAACTCATTGATAGCAAACTTAGCACCTAGTCCAATAGCTTCTTTGATGTCCTCTTTGTAGAACATTTCCTCTTTAGTATCATTGTCGAAGACTACTTCTTCACCATTTAACAGAAATCTATCTTCATAGATTTCTTCCTTGGCTTCTTCTATTTTCTTATCTATCATATTATTAAGTTTTAAAATGACCTCCACGACCAGTATTGTGCTGGGGCTAAGAAGGTATATGGGCATAAAGCCTTGACTTACTTTCGCTCATTCTGTGTCGTGGAAGTTGTATTATTCAAAATTTGCTGTAGCCATATTACTTTATTCTTTTGAATTGAACATTCTTTCCGTCTTTTCGCTCATTTGATGCGCACTTGATTCGATTACACATGTCTATATTGATACAGTTTGCAATTTCATAAAAGAAACAACCGCTACAATCGGCTTCCATGGTCTCAACCACCTTTAATGTGACTTCTGCGCCTACAGGCAAATCTTCCATAATTACACCTCCTAATCGTTATTACGTTTTAGTTTAAGTTGTCTCATTTTTGCCTTTACTGCACCAACAGATCGTCCTAGAGCCTTTGCAAGTTCTTCATCAGACATTTTATCGAAGTTGCGTGCCAGGAAGTTAACCTGGATGCCGTTCCAAGGAAGGAATGCGTTATTCTGGTGTTCTTCACCATGATAGTCAACGCCATTAAGCTTCAGTCCTTCGTCGGCAGCGTTGTCTATCCTTTCCGGATTGCATACCTTCATTGCAACCACCTGCAAAGCCCTGTAAATCTGACCGCCTTCCTTGAAGTATTCAGCATCCTTATCAGGTATAAGGATCCTGGCAACCTCTCTCATCGAGGCATACATACCATACATAGACTGTATAAATTCTCCGCAAGGTCTTATGCTGCCAGAACTGATGCCGCGTTCACTCATAACGTCATCAAACTTCGTACACATATCGTGCAGCATGATTGACAGGTTGTAGGCTACGCATGCATACGCCTGAAGCTTGTGTTCTTTGATGTTGTTCTTCAGAAGAATATTATCGGTCGTGTAGAAGAGTCTCTGTATATCAATCTTCAGGTCTTCCTCCATGCTGTCTGTAATATCAAGCCAGAGCTCGTACTGCGAAATCTCGGTAGTATACTTTTTGAATATACCTATAAGAGTCTCTGAACGGGAGAATGCCTCCTTTATGCGATACTTAAGTTCATGCTTAAACAGGTCCTTCCTCTCACTGAGATTGTCGTGCAAGTCTTTGATTGCCGTCTGTGTGATTGTAGCGAGAGAACCGATAATGAGGTAATAGAGCGAAGTGATATGGTCTACTGTTTCCCTGTCCGGATCCTTGTAGTTGATGAAGAATGCTCCTTTTGGTGTGAAATTATATGCCGACATTCCTACACCTCCTTCTTTACTGCCAATGCGCAGCTGATACAGAACAGCATCAGAAGCGAAAGGAAAATGTGTTCAACCATGAAACAGATAAATCCGTAGCCTGCGATAATTGCTGCGATAACAAGCAGGATCATCACTATTGTATGTTTGTATTTCTTCATATTTACTTTGATTTAATGTTTCCGTATACAGCCACATAGCTATCAAGTTGCCGTGTTGCGTGAACTAGTTTTTGATTGTAGCTATCTCGTTCTGCCCTAGCCTTAGAGATAAAGATAAAGCTAACGATAAATGATATTACTACCGTTACCACGATGAACAACCAAGGCAGCTTGTGTACTGCCTTGTTGATTGCTCTTCCCAGGTTTCTCACAATAACCCAGGAATAGATCCAGATGAACACTACCGCTTGCTTTGTGGTAGCATTCTCGATACGTTCTTTCTGTGTCATAATTCTAAAATTTACTTGGTCCGGTTGCACCAGTTATCGGTAGATTGCCAATAACCGGCCATCCATATTTCTTTCTTTGTCGCATCAGGATGCTCACTGAGCCATTCCTCTGCCATTTTACTTACGTCTGCCATTTTGGTCTCGTTTTGATTCTTTTTCAAGTTTTCTCTTTAGCTTTTCAAGAGGTGATTTTTCAATATCAACGCCCTTTAAGCGGCAATGTTCTTCGTAGGATATTGCATTTCTTCTAGATTCCTCATCTTCTTTTTTCTGTTTCTCAGCTAACTTCTGAGAATCAATTTCAGCTCTCTTTTCATAAAGCTTACACATGTATTTTTCGAGAGCAATAAAAAGTTTTTGAGGATTTACTGTCTTTCCTACATAGATTTCGCCATACTCGCCCATAGAAAACTCATAAAAGAATCTAGTAAGTTCACTAGGCGTAAGGTGATAGTATTCTTGTCTGATACGCTGCGCCATAGCCTTGAACTGATAAGGAGTAGTCGAATCAATAGCACCAATAACCATAAACAAGTCAATGAGCATTATCTTAATCCAAAACTCGCTTGCACCCTCTTTGAAGTACTTATCAATACTAACAAACGACATACCGCCTCTAGCTACAGAATCATATACAGATGTGATTGCATCTGTCCGATTTTGCAGGGTAGGATATTTATCCAAAAATAGCGCATATTGTTTGCCATATTTTGCTACCGCTTGGCTACATTCAGTCGGCAAGGATTGAACTAATTTTGTTGAAAGTTCGTTGCTGTTGTTCATAACTATTCACACCATTATTTTTAGGAGCGTACAACCCGGAATAGTTGTTTCCCATTGAATGCTCAACGATAACTTTTGCGTATTCTGGATTTCCGTTCGACATCTTTAAAAGCTTCTTTTTAAGAGCCGCAAGACCACGAGGTTGATACTTCTGACGTTTCTCTCTCTTGTATGCAAGCCACATATCGAGAGCTTCCTGGCAAGGGTAAATCTCCTCCTGCTGCCCTTCTTCCTCAAAGTCTGATAAATCTTTGCCTAACGAGAACGCTGCGCCCATGCAAAAGATTTTCTGCTTTTCCAAGTCATTCGGGAATAGCTCGCCAGACTTCTGACGTATATTAATTGGTAACATCATAAGCTTATTGTATGTAATTTTGTTGTCTTTCTATATCATGTTGAATATGAAGTAGTGCGATATATTCATAAGAATCAGGAAAATCAAATCCAGCTTCCTCTTTTGCCCACGATTTGAAATCAGAAATTGATTTGCTCATTTCGTCTTTCGTAAGGTCGGCAGAAGAACGGAGATACTTATAGTATTCTCCTGTAAATTTATCAATTCCTTCTCTGAGGAATATATCTTTGTTCACTACCAGCTTATAGAAATGTGTCTTAACTTCGTCTAGAGTGTAGCCGTATTGGAGACCGAATGCAGATAGGAGCAAATGAAGATAGGCATTCTGCTTCAAAGAACGTCCACGTTTTTCTTTCAGCTCTACCATCGCGCCTTTGTTCTCCAACTCGGCTACTTTTTTCCTAAACGTTTCAAGTTCAAACACATTTTTCAGGTTGAACCACATAAGCGTTGAATGCTCGTTTGATTAATTCTACACTAGAAGGGAAGGTCATCATAGTTCCCTCGTTGCTGTGCTTGCTGCTGTGCAGACTGCTGTTCAGGTGGAAACAGATTTTGCTGATTCGTCGGGTTTGCCACGCCAGCAGCATTAGCAGAACTTGCCATAGCTTGTTGTGCTGCTTGTTGTGACACCTTAGTAACATTCCAAGCACGAATCTGATTAAAATATCTGCCCTGATATTCATGTGCATCAATATCAAAGCTAACGTTAATAACCTCACCATTCTGAATGTTGAACTGAGCCAGACGGTCTGCTCCGAAAACATCAAAGGCCATCTTCTTAGGATATTGCTCTTGTGTTTCTATTACATAAGTCTGGGACTTCCACTCACCTCTTGCAGAGACGCCGCTTCTTTCAGGTAAAACGGCAATAACTTTTCCTTGAATTTCCATTATTTTTTATTTAAAGAATTTTGTAAAACCAAATCGGCCAGCTCGTCAAAATAAGCTGCATCCTTGATAGCGGAGTCCTGTTCGCCTGTAACCTTTGATGCTATTGAGCCTTTCTGCATAATCAAGCTATAAAGATAGCCGTCGATGGTATTTGCACCCATGAGAATCCATGATGTAACCGCATTCTTCTGACCGTTACGATAGGCACGGCATTCACACTGCGACAAGTCCGCCATCGTCCATGGGAGCTCGACGAACACCACATTGGAAGAAGCCGTAAGCGTAAGGCCTACGCCTGCTGCCTTGATGGAGCAGATGATGATTCTCTTTTTCCTAGCCTGAAAAGAATCGATAGCCCACTGCTTCTGCTGCTGGCTATCGGAACCGGTTACGGTGCAAACCTCATCCGGGAACTCTTTCTTGATTGCACTAACGACATCACGATGCTCGGCAAATACGATTATCTGTTCTTCGGTATCATGGAGAAACTCTATAGTCGCCTTCATCTTCCCTCGCCCAGATATCGAGCGAAGGTTCATAAATCTGACAAGAGCCTTCATTCTAAGCTTTTTCCTAGCCTCTTCCTCGGAGCAGCTCTTGTATTCGAGAAGGAACGTGAGCAGGTCTTTCTGACAGGTATCGTACTCTTCCTGCGTTTCAGGGTCGAGGGCGACACTGATGGTCGTTCTGGTCAGATCCGGCAAATCCTTAAGAACATCTTTCTTTTCTCTGCGGAAGTAGCACGTTTCGTGTATCTTCCGGTTAAGCTCTTCAAGATTCTCGTTCTCACCGTACCTGTTACAAAACTCGCCAAACCCTCCGAACTCGTCGTTCAGACGACCGAGGATAGCAAGCTGGCAGGCCAGGTCTGTTGCGTGATTGACAACGGGCGTACCTGTAAGCTCATAGATATACTCCTTACCCTGGCACAGTCCCATGATGATTTTAGACTGCCTTGTTGATGGATCCTTGACTCTTGCAGACTCGTCGATAATCACAGACTTGATAATCTTCAGTTCATCACGAAACAGGAAGTTTTTCAGCCGTAACGGTTTCGGACCGAGGCTTACGACGAAGTATTTTGCGAGCGACTCGTAATTACATATCACTACATCATACAGGTTCATCTTAGTAAGATGATATCCGTATGTCGCATTGACGGAATCGGTAAGAATGAGAGGCCGGAGGTTCGTAAACTTCTTTATCTCTCGTTCCCAATTAACCTTAAGTGCGGCAGGGCAAACAACAAGGCAAGGAGTTGCCTTTGCACGTTCAATGGCGACGATAGACTGAACCGTCTTACCGGTTCCCATGTCATCGCCATTGATACAGCGCTTCATGGCAAGCTCCATGCGCACACCTTCTTCTTGATAATCGTATAATTTCGGTTTATCTGACATAATAATAAATTATAATAAACACCACATGCGGAAAGCCCATTCAAGAGCCTTCTCCCTACCACGCAAATACAACTCGTCACCACGTTCAATCTTCTTGTAGAATACTTTCTTCTTGGTCTTGGAGACCGCAAAGATAAAGTCCATGTTTCCGTATCTTGGGTCTAAACTGTGCGTAAGATCCATATACCATGCACGGCTTCTATCCCAATCGACGAAATCGATCTGAGCCTCAAATTGCTCCTGTGACGTAGCTGCGGTAGTCTTCAAATCACCGCCGAACTCGCCGAGCCACCAGTCGAACTTGCAGCGTACAGGAAGCTCGAACTCGAAGCCCTGGTATTCCATCTTCATATGCGGATTGATGAATGTTTTCTGACCGACCGCATTCTTCAGGACGAAATCAAGGAACCTATCCTTCGTTGCCTGTTTCTTCAGAACAGCAAGCCGGTCTAGCCCCCATTTCCAATCCTTCTCTGTATATTTCTCGTCATCGACCGTCATGGCGTAATGATTGCACTTTTCTGGTTCGGTAACGAGAGCGTCAACGAGAGTTCCGAGATGGAAAGCCTTTCTCTTATCCTCTTCCTTTACGAAGTTGAGCTGCGGGTTCAGGGCAAATTTCAACGCAGTGAGGTCCGAATTGGAGACCTCACCACGAGAATAATAAGGGTCAAACGGTTGTTCCGCCATATTACTTAGCCGTTACCTCATCCTCATATTTAATATAAGGAGAAACGATATACTCTTCTTCGCTGTTTGCGTGTTTCTCGCAAGCCTTGCGCATGAATTCCAACTTAGAAGCAAGTTTGTCAGGAGCCATCTTGGAGCCTTCAATCGTCCACCACTGCTGGATGATGTCGAGCCAGGCATTCTTGTCGGTAACAACAAGGCGTTTTGTTACCTTGATTTTCTGCTTACCGGTTTCTCCAACGGAAGTCTGAGCGAAGAGCGACTGAGCCTGTGCAGTAGCGTGCTGGGCTGCATTCTCTGCATCACGCTTCTCCTGCTCAGCCGCAAGCTTTCTCTGCTGCTCTTCCTTAGCGGCCTCATCAGCCTTACGGATAGCCTCTTCCTTAGCCTTGCGTTCAGCCTCAGCAGCGGCAGCTTCTGCCTCCTTACGTTTGCACTCTTCCTCAGCAGCCTTCAGCTCGGCTTCCTTTGCCTTGCGTTCAGCCTCGGCAGCTTTCCGCTCTGCCTCCTTGCGCTTGCGTTCAGCCTCGTCCTTGATACGCTGAATCTCCTCCTGCTTCTTGCGCTCTTCCTCAGCAGCCTTACGTGCTTCCTCCTCTTTGCGCTTACGCTCCTCAGCAGCCTTACGTGCTTCCTCCTCCTTACGTTTGCGCTCTTCCTCAGCCTTCTTGATTTCAAGAAGTTCAGCAATCTTAGAATCAAACTTCATAAGAAGCTCATCACGTGTAGCATTTACGGTCTGCTTATAAGATGCAAGCAACGATGCGGAAATCTCCTTGTATGCGCCGTTCATAATATCCTTTGCATCATTTTCCTCAATTTCGGAAGAGTATGAAGGCTTGTTATTAACGAACAGATGTCCGAGGTCAAGAACATCAGAACACTCTGTAATACGTTTCTTAACTTCATCCTTGTTGTCAAGGGTGAGAAGAGAGAACGTGTTATTAAGTGAGTTGATAGCAGCAGAAGAATGCTCTGTGAGGAGATTGTTCAAGATATCAATCGTATCAGTCTTCAGCTTAATCTTGGCCTCCTTGATGCGCTCCTGGCGCAGGCGTTCCTGCTCAGCCTTACGCTGCTGTTCAAGCTTGTATGCCGCATACTCGTTGCGCTTCTCCTGAATCTTATAGACAACAGAATCGGTGTTCTTGATAGAGATAAGGTTCTCCATCATAGTAAAACCCTTACGGACAATATCGAACACTTGGGTAACACCCTTACGTTTCTCCGTCATTGCTTTCTCTGTCAGTTTAGCTTTCTTGATAAACTCAGCGGCTCTCTCGTCAAGAGCATCGTTCATTCCGGATACGCCAATATCAAACAACAGAGACTCACCTGCATTCACGCATGCCTCATAAGATTTCCTGTTGGCTTGCACCGCATTTTCCGTATCAGATTTTAGCGTTGCAATCTGTCTTGTAATATTGTTGGCTTGTTGTTGTACCAACTGCAATTCTGTATTTTCTGCCATATATAACAATTTTAAAATGGTGAATCACTGTCAACCTTTACCTTGACGCCTTTGTCTTCCGGTGCGGTATCTCCGGCGCCAAAGGCTTCCTGAGTCGGTTTCTGCTGAGTCTGCATGTCGATATCGGCCTGCAAAAGAGCGCCCAGACCAACCTTCAGTTTAGGATAGCCCTTGAACGCATGCTTGCATGTCTTCGAGATAAGGAAGCCTGTATCAATATCCTTGAAGTACGTTCTTCCATCGCTGCCGACATAGTTTCCTCCGTAAAGGGCATTAGCCTTGCGGTCTTTCCCGCCGAATTTAGCCGAATACTCACGCAAGCGGTCAATACCTTCACGGTCAAGAACGAAGTAATCGTAGGCATTGTTCGGAAGAATAATCTTCACATAACAAGCAACGATGTATGAATTTTCAGGTCGAGGATAAGTCTTTGCGTAATCAACGTACTTATGACCGTCTCGTTCACCGAAACGAAAATCGTCACAATTGTAAACTACTACAGGATTGTCACAACGAACAATCTGACCGGCTCGCTGGCGAAGAAGGATTTCTCCATATCCAGTATAGGTGATCTTGGCCGTATAATTCGTTTGTCGGGTATTCTTGTCGTAGTTACTGTAGCCCATGAGGTAACAGAGTGTCGTAGTTCCCTTTTCGAGAGACAAACCGTTAATTGCCAGGTTCATGAAGGCATCATGAATATTCAGTGATGGAGCCTTTTCAAGATAGCCCTTGAACGAGCCATTGAGAAGTTCTTCGTTGAAGAATGCCTTCTGCTCTTCGAAGAATACTTCTCCGCCCTCTCCGAACTTCTGATTGTACACCTCGATGAATCTGTCTCTTGCCAAATCGCAAATCTGATTATGAGGCGTTTTGTTTAACTGCTCTATATCCATTTGTATAGATTTTGAAATTAATGAACTCTATCTAAATATCTGAAGTAAGTTTCCACCGTCACGCTTTCGCCCTTTTCATTAAGGCGTTCATAATGAAGTGGAACCTTACCGAGTTTTCTACCCTCACCTTCAATGTAGTTGAGGTATGCCGCCTTTCGGGCCAGCTGTACCGACTTGCTTCGTGGAAGTTCCATGATGCACGCATGCACCTTACGCAAGTCAAGTACAGCAAAGGCCATCTTGGCGGGCATTTTTGCTATTCTGTTATCCATTTCTGTCATTACACTTCCATAATAGGAATCTCAGGACAGAGCTTACGAATCTTGTCAAGCTCCGTATTGATGATCTTGTCGCGGGATTCTTCGATGATACATTCTGCATCAGCAGAGATAAGCGTCAGTAATGCCATGTTGCCTTCGACGTGAGCGATAGTCTCGATTGAAAGCTTCTCAGGCTCTGCGCCCTTGAAAATAGGAATATTGATGGTGAACGATGGAGGAAGATTAGAGTCTACAGCCTTCTCATAGTTGTCAGTCACGGAACCATTGTCGCTGTATTCCTTCTTGATTGTTGTCTGAACCTTCGCCGAGAAGCTCTTGAGGAGATTGACGAGTTCCATGTTCTTCTCCTTCGTCTCGAAGAAAGAACGGTTGAGTCGGAAAAAGTCACCAAGCTGTACCGGTTTCCACAACTGACCGTCATTGATATGAAATCCCGTAAACTGACGAGACAGCTGAATAGAGCCGATAATTGTCTGTGTAGTGCGCTCATCATTCTCGTTTGTAACAAGAGTAACAACGAGCTTCTCTCGATTAACCAGGATATGCGTATGCTCTTTGTCAATCTGCTCTGTACCCCAACGCTTCTCAAGAAAGGCATAGATACAGGTAATAACACCGTCTACCTGAAGATTAAGAGGCTCCTTTGCAGGAAGCTTATAAGGGTTCTCGTTACCTACCTCACGGAGAACAATCTCCGCATGATCCTGTCCAGGAGCGAGGTCTATCTGCAATTTTTCATTGTTCATTTTACAAAATATTTTAGAATTTAGAAACTATGTGAAAGCAGACTACATAGCCTGCTGATCACGGTTAATTGAGTATACATTGCTAGGGAGTTCGTCACGTGTTGCCGGACGGGAAGAAACAAGATTACCCTCCTTGTCATAGAAGGCAGTCATCTTTGCTTCACGGTCAACAAACTTGTAAACCTTCTCGTTAACCATGCTACCCTTCTGCTTGATTTCCTTAAGGAGAGAAGAAATCTCTTCCTTGATAGGCTTCAGCTCTGCCTTTTTCTGCTCACGGAAATCCTTGATTTCCTCCTCGATGTCAGATGCTCGTGCAGACTGAAGAGCGAACAGGTCCTTCTTCTTCATCAGCTCATCAGAGTTGAATCGCTTGATGAACTCCATTTTCTCAACAGAGTCCGCGTTGTTGGCGAGGAAATCCTCACGCTCCTCCAGGTCCTCATACTCATGACCGAGGGTTGCTGAAATAGTTGCTTTTTCTTTTGCCATTGTGTTATATGAATTAATGTGTTAATACTCGGCGCCAGCGTCCACGCTTAAATTTCTTGTCCGCGTGAATTCCGAACAATTCCGGTGTTGTTACGCCATTCATCATAGGAAGCACATTGCCCTTCTGCAAAATACTTTCGAAATGAGAAGAAGTGACAGGAGCGTGGCAGATGATGTTCTTCTTGACATCATACAGGTTGCCGTACTTTGATACTACGCCCATTACACGTCCTCCTCCATTATTTTCAACAACTCACGGAAACCTTCAGCGCCATGCACCTCTCCGTTTTTCACTTTTTCCTGGAGTTCGTCGAGCTTCTTCATCTTAGCGAGGAAAGAGTTCTTCTTGTCCTCAAGCGAATTGAGGCGCTTGGTGATTGCCAGTTCCGGGTTATCACTGAGAATGATGTCCAATGCGATGCCGGCGAAAAGGTTCGTATTATTCTCCCTCTTGCCTTCATCATCAATCTCGTCGATATCACGAGTAAACTGGTTTTTGCCGTCGATAACCTTCTTGATTTCATTGAACTCAGAAAGATTCTTCGAGATGTCGAATGCTCTGCCAACAAGAGCCTGCTTGTCAATTACTACACTGACGATAATTTTGTCTTTGTCCATAATTTAAAATATTTAGAATTAAACTACTAGTCTTCCTTATCCCAACCAAGGAGATGTGCGACGAATGCGCATGCAGCGAACATAGCTACTGTTGCTATGAGACTATTGATAATAATAACCATATCTTCTTGTTTTATACCTTATTATATAATATAGCAATCGGACGGTGGATAATCAACGATTTTCCACTCGTTCTTCTTTATCTTGATAGCCTTACGGAATATCACAACAGACTCGCCGTTATGACGTTTCCTATTGTGAGCGATAAGTCTTGCCACCACAGCCTTTGTTGTAATCGAGAACTCTCTGAGCTTTGAGGTATAGAGGCTCTTGACATCACATATCACAATCTTCTCGCCTTCCCGGTAAACGAAGTCGGCAGTATAGTTATGCCCGTAAAGCAGTGACCTTCTCTCATACTTGACCTTAGTTTTAAGCTGCTTTGGTTTCAGCATCCATACCGGGTTGATGGCCGTGATGGTTACCTGTCTGTGTATGCAGCTTATACCAGGATCATCGAGGATGGTCTGCAAGTACAGATACTCCTCTCTTGAATCGTATTCGTTCCCGTCAGGAGCGTAATACTTCTTTGAACCTACGCGTCCCATGTCTTGCCGGCCTCCGCTCCGGGATTTTTGGAAAGCAGATTGATAGCATCAGAGCCATACCTCTGCCACATTTTATTACCCCACTGAATAAGATATTCACCCTTTCTGGCTTCAAGTCTACCATCCGTATATTTCGGTTTAATGCGAACAGTAATGTCCTTTCCGTTCTGTTCTACGTTTTCAACGCATTCCAGATTCCGAAGAGCATTAATGTTTTCCTTACTGATTCTTATTATGTTTTTAACTTTCATCTATAGTAAAACCTCTCCGTTTAGCCAACCACGCAAGGCAGGAGAGGTGATTGCACGTGGTTATTGTGAGATGGAGTAGAAGTCAATGTTAAAGGGAGGAGGGACAATAGACACCCTCACTCCCAAAGATAATCAAAAACTGTAAATTTATGGCACTCACAATTAAGTGAGCCACATGCAGGACTCGAACCTGCGACCTGTCGGTATCTTGGACTGCTCTGACCAACTGAGCTAATGTGGCTTGTACCTCCTACTTTCACAAGCAAGAGGATATTAATACTCAAATTTAAATATAAATGACTTATAAGAAAAAGTGCCGACCTCTGTCAGCTAATGAAAAAATATTTTTTGAAATTTACCTACTTGGGAAGCCCAGGGGAGACTCCAACTCCCAACCTCGCGGAAAGAGAACCGCGGCTCTATGCAGTTGAGCTACTGGGCGACGCATAAGTTAACCAATCAAAATTCTTGAAAAATGAAAGAAAATTGGGAAGAGAGGATGGATTCGCACCATCGACCTCCAAGGAACCTTCCCCTGGCGCTCTACTACTGAGCTACTCTCCTCAGAAATAAAAAATAATCTATTCTAAAATAGATAGACGTACCCTATCTTCTCAGACCCCAGATACGCAAAAAACAATCTTTTCACATGTAAACAATTTATAGCTTAAAAAATAAACATTTGTGGCAGGTACAGAACTCGAATCTGTGACCTCTAGGTCATGAACCTAGCGAGCTACCAACTGCTCCAACCTGCGATGTATGCAGCCTATCTTCACAGACGAGCTGCATTTTTAATTGAATTAATTTGAATATGAAATACAATGAATTACTTTTTGGAGGCTAGGGCTCAACGAAGAACCTCTTGCGATGATAAGATCGGTATCATTTTGTTATCGCCGTGCATCAGTTACACTACTAACCTCTTGATTATATTTTATGAATGAGCAATTCTCACTTCATTTGGATTTACCAGACTGCAACGTTTTCGGCAGTGCTTGCACCGACAATTCTTCGTTCCGGTGTAGTCCGTCTGCTTACTTGATGCAGATTAGCTGGATTTTCGTATGTCGTGCGTCCTTTCGCCAGGTCACGGCATCCATTGATGCTCTCCAGTTACTTCTTTTACACGCATACTATTTCTGTGCATCAACATGTCAAAGAACTATCTTCCATGTCCGCTCAATGAAACTCTCATCTGACGCAAGATTGTCGCTGCCCGAACGACCTACTTTATAAGGTATAAGGACTTACCTTTGCGCCGTCAGAGAGGAATTCAACTACTAAACGGAACTAAAAAAAAGAGTGTGACTGAGGCGAGGCTCAAACTCGCGACCCGGTGATTAGGAATCAACCTGCTCTATTCAACTGAGCTACTCAGTCTGGTTTGGTGCGAAAGAAGCTAAACGAACAGACATCGCCCCAAAGTGTCTACCGCTGTAGACGTAAACAAAATAACTAACAACATGCTCTCACGAGCAAATGAAACAAACCTATAACTTTAACCATACCAATATTCATCTTATTTCCAATGCTAGCAGATGATCCTATTCTTTTCTACCATCTTTCGAACATCAGAGACCTTATAGAATATGGTGTTTCGCACCTTATAGTAAGGCAGAACACCCGATTCTCTCAAATCTTTTATGTATTCCTTACTAACACCGCCAAGGTATGCCAGGATAGTCTTATTGGTCAGGAATTCCTGGTCTACTTCCTTCAACGAGATGATTTTCTCCACCACGTCGATACCGACCTTGCTTCGGTTCTTTCCTACCATAGGTTTAATCTTTAACGGATTCTTTTTCTATAGTAGGTATAATGCCATGTTTCTTTAGCTCATTATACAAGAATAATCTTCCTTTCTGAGTCCACTTTGTGTGCATTACTGAACCTACACTACCATCACGGTGAGTGATAGAAACTGTTTCTGACTGAACATAGCCACAAGGGAGATACTTTGCGTAGAGAATCCACTGACCGCCAACTTTATGCTGAATGCCGAAGTTTCTCAGCAAGATATTGAACGATTTTGCTGATTGACCGTAGTCCTGAGCAATCTGTGTCGTCGTAACGGTCTCCTTGCACGAAAGGATTGTATCAACATAGCTAACCTTTGGCTGCATCTCGGTGATTGTGGCCGAGAGCTGTACAATCTCTTTATTCTTCGATTCTAGAGCAAGCTGTTGTTGCTCTATCTTCTCCTGCTGCTTTGCTGCAAGCATAAGGGCCTCAGAGAAAGACTGAGGTACTTGATACTGCTCCAGGTGATTCTTCTTCTCAAGTTCTTCAAGCTTATTTATGATTTTCTCACGGAGCAAAGCGTCATAGCCGCTCGCCAAAATCAAGCAACCCTTTGGCGTTAGCTCAAACATTGGCCTCACCTCTCCTTTTTTATCTTTATAACGAACCAATCCAAAGTTGGATCCGTTAACTCCCTGCTCTATCAATGAGCGAATATCACGCATCACATGAGCATGCTTTTTCCCGGTTATCTCTGCAATTTCGAGAGATGTCATTGTATCGGTTCTTCCGAGTTTTATGATTTCCTCCATACTTTAATCTTTTAAAGTTTACTACTCAACCGGAACAGCGGTGATAATCGCTGTATGGTTCTTGTAATCTGCCGAGGTTGAGTACTTAAGCACTCCTTTAGGCAAATCTTCGTATTGAGCAAGCTGATAGGCGTATGTTACTGCCGACCGAACTGCTTTTGCGGACTCAAGCAGAAAGATTTCAAATTTTCCTGGTTTGATGCCCAATATGTCCTGTTTTGTTATTCTTGCAACTTTTTTCATCTTTGTTACTTAAATAATTCATTAAAAATTTGGAGGTATGCGAAAAAAGTCGTATATTTGCAGTGTCAATGTAAAGTACGTACTTTCGGTCGCACAAGCCTCCGTTTGTAACGGCTTTGTTGGTTACTCGACCGTCAACGAGTGCAAAGGTACAAAAACTTCGGTAAAGTACCTAATGTTTCGGTAAAATACTTCGGTATATTACCGAATTTTAACGTTTCGAGTCGATTTAGTTGCGTATATAAAACTAAGAAGCATTATGGGAACATTAAATTCGGTACAAGAAAGGTTAGATTACCTCATCAAGATTAAGAAGATGAGCGAGAATGCCTTCATGAAGGCTACAGGAACAAACAACATCGGCAAGATGAGAAGCGGGAAGCTGTCAATATCCGAGGGAACGATTAGTAAAATATGCAATTCTCTTGGGGTTAGCTATAGCTGGCTAAAGTATGGAAGCGGTAGTATGAATGGAAATATGGTAATTCAGCTAGGCGAAACGCATCAGAAGATAGAAGAGTCCATCAACGAGGCGTTTAAGCACGGCATACCGATGGCGCAGTTGATAAATGCCGGGAACGTTGGTGACAATAATCAAAACATAACTACGGGAACGGAACGAGCCAAGGAGCGTGAAGAGGAGTCGTTCAAAGACAAGAATGCCCAGCTCATTCAGATCATCAATGCACAGAACGAGACTATCAAGTCTAAGGACAGTGAGATTCGTCTTCTCAGGAAGATTCTTGCTGATAACGGAATCGAAGTATAACATTATAATATATAAGGATTATGAAGAAGGTATTATTAGCAGCAATGATACTTCTTGCAGGAGCATCATTCACATCATGCAGCAGTAGCGATGATGACGGAACAATTCCTGGAGCAGAGAAGCCAAACTACAAGATTCACGACAACAATATTGTCGGAGTATGGAGAGGAGGCAACTACTACTTTGTTTCATTCTCGTCTGACAAGCACAACGCTTCTCTTATCTCAAACAAGTTTCTTGATGAAGGAGATTATAGCATCAAAGGGGACACGATTACCGTAAGCAACAAGTACTTCGGCAACGAAACGAAATATGTTGTGAACAGCTTAAGCTCAAACAAGCTTTCTATGACCATTACATATAACGACAGATGGGAAGGAAAGAAAACAGAAACCATGAGCTTCACCAAGTCTGAAGACGAACCATGCACAAAGACTAATGATTTGGTCGGCAAGTCATACTATGCTCAGTATTCAGTAAGTCACGGAAGCCAGCACTGGAACAAGACATTTCTGACATACAACACCATATCATGCACGAGAAGCGATGCAGCCAGCTCTACTCCATCCACATTCTACTATGTATATATGAAGCCAACGCTTTACTTCTATGTAATAAGGAGCAATGAATTCTACTACGATACCGTAAGATGCGGCAGAGTTGAGTTCAATTCAAACAACCAAATTGATGGCATGGGTTCGCTTTATGGTGATAAGCTATACTAAACGTATTTGTCAGCAATATGCAAGTAACAGAAAATAAGAATTTATAAACAATTGATAATAAGGGACTTATAAAATTAAGATGATTACAGTACAAAATCTTGCGATCCAATTCGGAAAGAGAGTGCTTTACAAGGATGTAAACCTCAAGTTCACTCATGGTAATATTTATGGTATCATCGGTGCTAACGGTGCCGGAAAATCTACTTTCCTCCGCGCTATCAGCGGCGACCTTGAACCAAACAAGGGTACAGTAGAAATGGGACCAGGCGAGCGACTTTCTGTCTTGGAACAGGACCACTTCAAATATGACGATTTCCGCGTGATGGATACCGTTCTGATGGGTCATCAGCCATTATGGGAAAACATGAAGGAGCGCGAGCGCCTCTATGCTAAGCCAGAGATGACAGAAGAAGATGGTAACCTCGCTGCTGAGCTGGAGCTCAAGTTTGCAGAAATGAATGGTTGGGAGGCTGAAAGCAATGCCGCACAACTTCTGCAGAACCTCGGTGTAAAGGAAGACCGCCACGACAAACTCGTTGGAGAACTCTCTAATACAGAGAAGGTGCGCGTGATGCTGGCAAAGGCACTCTTCGGCAACCCAGACAACCTCCTTCTCGATGAGCCTACCAACGACCTCGACCTCGACACAGTTGAGTGGTTGGAAGAATATCTCAGCAACATTGAACAGACCGTACTCGTAGTATCTCACGACCGTCACTTCCTCGATGCTGTAAGTACCCAGACCGTAGATATCGACTTCGGTAAGATTACGATGTTTGCAGGTAACTACTCTTTCTGGTACGAGAGTTCTCAGTTGGCTCTCCGCCAGGCTCAGAACCAGAAGATGAAGGCTGAAGAGAAGAAGAAGCAGTTGGAAGAATTCATCCGCCGATTCTCAGCTAACGTTGCTAAGAGTAAACAGACAACATCCCGCAAGAAGATGCTGGAGAAACTGAACGTCGAAGAAATCCGTCCTTCAAGCCGTAAATACCCAGGCATCATCTTCCAGATGGAGCGTGAGCCAGGTAACCAGATTCTGGAGGTAGAGGGACTGAAAGCATGCGACGAAGACGGAACAGTGCTTTTCGACCATGTAAACTTCAACATAGAAAAGGGCGAGAAGGTAGTATTCCTCTCTCACAACCCTAAGGCGATGACCGCACTCTTCGAAATCATCAACGGCAACCGAAAGGCTGACGCAGGTGACTACAAGTGGGGTGTTACTATCACAACAGCTTATCTCCCACTCGATAATACAGAATTCTTCCAGAGCGACAAGAATCTGGTAGACTGGTTGAGCCAGTATGGTCCAGGTAACGAAGTTGCCATGAAGGGCTACCTCGGAAGAATGCTCTTCAGCGGCGAAGAAGTACTGAAGAAGGTAAATGTCCTCTCCGGAGGTGAGAAGATGAGATGTATGATTGCACGCATGCAGTTGCAGAACGCCAACTGCCTGATTCTTGATACACCAACCAACCACTTGGACCTGGAGAGTATTCAGGCATTCAACAACAACCTGGTAGGTTTCAAGGGCAATATCCTCTTCTCTAGCCACGACCACGAATTCATCAACACCGTGGCAAACCGTATCATCGAGCTCACTCCATCAGGCACCATCGACAAGCTCATGTCTTATGATGAGTATATCTACGATGAAGCTATCAAGGAGCAGAAGGCTAAGATGTACGGATTCTAAACAGAAAGTTATTCTGCTGTTTTAAACAGCAACCACAAATTATCTTATAATTTAATAGTGCCAATTCGATGAGAATCGGGTTGGCACACTTTTTGTCAAGCAACCAATAACAAGAATTATCATGTTTAAAAAATTTAAGACTATGTCAAAAGAAAAAGAAATCAATATAGAGGACGGAAACGTTCAGGAGACTGTTCAGAACGAAAATAATGAGCAGACAACTCAAAATGAAAATACTGAGGAAAATCAGAATACTGACAACAAGGCAGAAGAAGGTGACAACAATACAGACGCTGCTGACAAGAAGGCAGAAGAGATTGATCCTTTAACAAAAGCACAGCAAGAGGTAGAGGAACTCAAGAAACAGTTGCTCTATAAGACAGCTGAGTTTGAGAATTACCGCAAGCGTACCCTCAAAGAGAAAGCAGAACTGATTTTGAATGGCGGTGAGAAGACTGTAGCTGCTATTCTGCCTATTCTCGACGACTTTGAGCGTGCCATCGCTGACAAGAGCGAAGACCCTAAGGCTATCAAGGAAGGTGTCCAGATGATTTTCAACAAGTTCATAAAGACACTCGAAGGTCTTGGCGTAAAGAAGATTGAAACCAACGACAAGGATTTCGATGTAGATTTCCACGAGGCTATTGCTATGGTTCCAGGAATGGGCGATGACAAGAAGGGAAAGATCATTGACTGCGTCCAGACAGGTTATACGATGAACGACAAGGTGATTCGCCATGCCAAGGTAGCTGTAGGTCAGTAAGAAAGAAATATCAAGAATTATTTTTCAAAATCCAGAACATTCCATTAGAATTCTGCAAGAAAATTCAATATTTGAAATAAGCAAATGGCTAAGAGAGACTATTATGAGGTGCTGGGCGTAGACAAGTCGGCATCAGAAGACGAAATAAAGAAGGCTTATCGAAAGATAGCCATCAAGTATCATCCAGACCGCAACCCTGGCAACAAAGAGGCGGAAGAGAAATTCAAGGAAGCTGCCGAAGCTTACGAAGTTCTCCACGATGCCCAGAAGCGCCAGCAGTATGACCAGTTTGGTTTCGACGGCCCACAAGGTGGATTCGGCGGATTCGGCGGTGGTGCCAGCATGGACATGAACGACATCTTCTCTATGTTTGGAGATATCTTTGGCGGACACGGCGGTTTCAGCGGCTTTGGTGGAGGCGGATTCGGTGGCGGCTCACAGAAGCGGGTTTACCAGGGTGGCGACCTTCGCGTAAGAGTAAAACTGACTCTCCAAGAGGCAGCAACAGGTGTTACCAAGCGCTTCAAGATTCGCAAGGATGTAACTTGCTCTGCATGTCACGGAACAGGTTGCGAAGGTGGTGCCCAGCCAGAAACATGTCCGGAATGTCATGGAAGCGGCTATGTCTTAAAGACGGTGCGCAGCATGTTCGGCATGATGCAAACCCAGGCTGCCTGTACAAAGTGTGGCGGTGAGGGAACTATCATCAAGAACAAATGTAAGGAATGCGGTGGCGACGGAATCGTGAAGGGCGAGGAACTCGTAGAAATCAATATCCCTGCAGGTGTCGACAACGATATGGTTGTTACCGTTGAAGGAAAGGGTAACCAAGGCAAGCACAATGGTCTCTACGGAAACCTACAGGTAATGGTAAGCGTAGAAAAGAACGATGATTTCGAGCGTGTTGGTCAGGACTTATACCATAATCTTGTTCTTGACTTTGCAACTGCCACTTTGGGTGGCGAGGTAGAAGTCCCTACCTTGGATGGTAAGACGAAGATCAAAATAGAACCAGGCACACAACCAGGCAAACAGATCCGTTTGCGTGGCAAAGGTATGCCGGCTATTCAGGGATATGGTTATGGCCGTGGTGATATTATCGTCAATATTACCGTTTTCATCCCTACCTCTCTGACCAAAGAAGAAAAGGATCTTGTTGTGAAATTCAAGGAATGCGATAATTTCAAAGCAGATAATGCAGAGAAGAAATCTCTCTTTGAAAGTTTCAAGAATCTCTTTAAAAAATAAACAGTAAAGAGCAATCCCCGAAGAGGGCGAACTATCTTCGAAAGAACGGTTCGCTCTTTTCGGGGATTATCTGTATATATAATAAGGTATAACATATAACATGAATTATCAAGAAACTGTTGAATATCTTTTCACCAGCACGCCGGTTTTTGAAAAGATTGGAGCCAAGGCATACAAACCTGGGCTTGATACGATGTATAAAATGGATGAACACTTCGGACATCCTCATAACCAATATAAATGTATCCACATTGCAGGAACCAACGGAAAAGGTTCATCATCCCATACCCTTGCTGCAATCCTGCAGAGCCAGGGCTATAAGGTCGGTCTGTTCACATCTCCACATCTTGTAGATTTCAGAGAACGCATTCGCGTAAATGGTGAGATGGTAAGCGAAGAGTATGTAATCGACTTTGTAGAAAACAACCGGAAATTCTTCGAACCGCTACATCCTTCGTTCTTTGAACTGACCACCATGATGGCATTTCAGTATTTTGCAGAACAAAAGGTAGACTTTGCCGTCATCGAAGTTGGATTGGGAGGAAGACTGGATAGTACCAACATCATCACTCCTATCCTATCCGTTATCACGAACATCAGTTTTGACCACACCCAATTCCTCGGGAATACACTCGGCGAGATTGCAGGCGAAAAGGCGGGTATCATCAAGCCACAGATTCCTGTCGTTATTGGCGAATGGAACGAAGAGACCCAACCTGTATTCATCAAGAAAGCCCATGAGCAGAATTCTCCTATCCATTTTGCACATACAACTGACGCAGACACGAACTTCGAACTGAAAGGCAACTATCAGAAAAAGAACTTCTGCACCATATCCGCAGCCGTAGAATGCCTGAAGGAAGAAGGAATAAAAATCAAAGATGAAAGCATAAAGAACGGCTTCGAACATGTATGCGAGCTGACAGGCTTACGTGGCAGATGGGAAAAACTCAACGAGCACCCTCTCACCATCTGTGATACGGGACATAACCTTGCCGGATGGGAGTATCTGGAACCTCAGATTGCATCCGTCAAAGCCGATACGAAACATATTGTCTTCGGAATGGTTGACGACAAAGATGTAGAGCATGTAATGGGACTATTAGAAAAGTTGCCAAAAGAAAGCACGATTTTCTATTGGACACAGCCATCAACCAAAAGAGCGATTCCTGTAGACAAATTATACGGATACGCACAAAAGCACGGCTTAAACGGAACATGCTATCAAACTATCGCACAGGCATTTAACAAAGCAAAAGCAAACGCAAAAAAAGATGATTTTATCTTTATTGGCGGATCAAGTTACGTCGTTGCCGATTTGCTATCAGAATCGTTTTAGGATTTTTTAAATCAAAAAGTTCATAAAATATTTGTAATACTCATTTTTTTTTAGTTACTTTGCAGTACATTACTTAAACCAAAGTAAGGTAACTAAAAAAAAAGTGAGATATTATGAATACAGAACCAGCAAATAAGTGTGGTTTGAAAAGAGAAGATTTTCAGACCACAGTGAATGGCAAGAAGACTGATCTCTTCGTGTTAAGAAACAAGCAAGGCAACGAAGTTGCAGTGACTAACTATGGTGGAGCAGTCGTAGCCATCATGATGCCTGACAAGGATGGCAACTATGCCAACCTCATCCAAGGCCATGACAACATACAGGACGTCATCAACTCACCAGAGCCATTCTTGAGTGTGCTCATCGGTCGTTATGGCAACCGTATTAAAGAAGGCAAGTTCATACTTCACGGCAAGGAGTATCATTTGGCATGCAACGATGGTCCCAACCACCTGCATGGTGGACCTACAGGTTTCCACACCAAAGTTTGGGATGCAACCCGCATGAGTGATAGCGCTGTCGTGTTGAAATACACGAGCCCTTATGGTGAAGAAGGCTTCACTGGTGAGTTGACAGTTTGGGTAGCTTACACATTGACCGACGACAATGAGTTCGTTATCAAGTATCAGGCTACAACCAACAAGACAACCATCTGCAACCTGACACATCACGCTTTCTTCTCAATCCAGGGTATTGCTAATCCTACCCCAACAGTTGACAATATCATCTGTGAGGTAAACGCAAACTACTATCTCCCTATTGATAAGTATTCTATCCCTACAGGTGAAATTTTGAAGGTTGAGGGCACACCATTCGATTTCCGTACACCAAAGCCAATTGGTCAGGACATCAATGCAGACAACGAGCAGATCAAGAATGGTCAGGGCTATGACCACAACTATGTATTGAACAAGACAGAAGAAGGCGAGTTGAGTTTCGCTGCCCGTATAAAAGACCCTGTAAGCTGCCGTACCATGGAGGTTTATACCACAGAACCAGGTTTGCAGATGTACACAGGTAATTTCCTTGCAGGTATCTCAGGACAGTTTGGTGCAACATTCCCACGTCGCAGTGCAGTCTGCTTCGAGGCACAGAAGTTCCCAGACACTCCAAATCACACCTATTTCCCAAGTTGCAGATTAAATCCGGGTGAAACATACACCCAGAAGACAATCTATAAGTTTGGAATTGACAAATAAATCAGAATAAATCATGGAGCAGGTACTCTAAACAGCACTTGCTCCATTTTCGCGCTTGAATGACAAAACTCATCCAGCGCGACAACAATCTTAAAGAGAAGTCTTAACGTCTTTAAAGAAGAAACAACCTCTTAGAAGAAAAGAGTAGCAACCTCTTTACCATAAAAGAGAATCAATAACCTCTTCAAAAAGAGTATAAACAAGCTTTTCGCAAATAATAATAACAAATAACAATATCAACTATCAAAAAAAATGGAAAACCAAAGTAAAAATGGCAATATCATCGCCATTATCACGATGATGTTCCTCTACGCCATGATTTCGTTCGTAACGAATTTGGCTGCTCCTATCGGAGTTATTTGGAAAAATGTATTCGCTGACAGCGGAAGTGCTAACATGATTGGTATGTTGGGTAACGCCATGAACTTCTTGGCTTACCTCTTCATGGGTATCCCTGCAGGTAAGTTGCTCACCAAGATCGGTTACAAGAAGACAGCCCTCACCGGTATCGCTACCGGATTCGTAGGCGTGCTCATCCAGTTCCTTTCCGGTAAGTTCGGTACCGACATCTCAGGCTTCGCCGTTTACCTCTTCGGTGCGTTCATCTCAGGTTTCGCAGTATGTATTTTGAATACCGTTGTAAACCCAATGTTGAACCTTATCGGTGGTGGTGGCAACCGCGGTAACCAGCTGAATCTCATCGGTGGTACACTGAACAGCTTATCTGGTACTTTAACCCCAATGCTCGTTGGTGCCCTTATCGGTACAGTTACTGCTAATACCAAAATGGTAGATGTGAACCTCGTGCTTTACATTGCCCTTGCCGTATTCGCAGCAGCATTCGTTATCTTGAACTTCATCCCTATCCAGGATCCAGAGATGGGTAAGACTACAGACAAGACTGTATTCGAGCATTCACCATGGGCTTTCCGCCACTTCAACCTCGGCGTTATCGCAATCTTCGTTTATGTAGGTGTTGAGGTAGGCATTCCTGGAACATTGAACTTCTACATTTCTGATACAACAGCAAATGGTGGTGGTTTCATCAATGGTACAGCCTTGGCAAATGCAGCAGCTATCGGTGGTTTCGTTGCAGGTACATATTGGCTCCTGATGCTGGTTGGTCGTCTTTGCTCCAGTTTTATTGCCGACAAGGTATCTAGCCGCATGATGATGATGATTGCCAATGGTGCAGGTATGATTTTTATCGTCCTCGCCGTACTTCTCGGCAAGTCAACAACAGTAGAAATGCCTGTATTTACAGGTACATCATTCCAGATGGTAACAGTGCCTATCGCTGCCATGTTCCTGGTACTCTGCGGTCTCTGCACTTCTATCATGTGGTCTTCTATCTTCAACCTTGCTACTGAGGGTCTTGGCAAGTATACAGCCCAGGCTTCAGGTATCTTCATGATGATGGTAGTAGGTGGCGGATTGATGCCATTGGTACAGAACTTCATCGCAGACAACGCTGGCTATATGGCTAGTTACATTGTGCCTCTCATCTGTATGGCATACATGTTCTTCTATGCTATAGCTGGTTGCAAGAACATCAACAAGGATATTCCTGTTGATTAATAACACGAAATAAATTAGCCCTAAGGCACATATATAGTCTTGGGGCTAAATCATATAAACAAATCTTTAGTAACAACACAACAAAACTTAACTAATTATGGATATTGAAAAAGTAAGAAGCCGCTTCATCAAGCATTTCGATGGTAAAACAGGTAACATCTACATGTCACCAGGTCGTATTAACCTGATTGGTGAGCATACCGATTATAATGGTGGATTTGTTTTCCCAGGTGCAGTAGATAAGGGTATTATGGCAGAAATCCGTCCTAACGGAACAGATACCGTCATGCTCTACTCTATCGACTTGAAGGATCGTGTAGAATTCAAGGTTAATGATTCTGAAGGTCCTCGCGCTTCATGGGCACGTTACATCTATGGTGTTTGCCAGGAGATGAAGGCTTTGGGCGTTGACGTAAAGGGTTTCAATGCAGCTTTCTATGGTGATGTGCCTCTTGGTGCTGGTATGTCTTCATCTGCTGCTCTTGAAAGCTGTTTTGCTTTTGCTTTGAACGACCTTTTCGGTGACAACAAGGTTTCTAAATGGGATCTCGTTCTCGCTGGTCAGGCTACTGAGCACAAGTATGTAGGTGTTAACTGCGGTATCATGGACCAGTTTGCTTCTGTTTTCGGTAAGGAAGGTAAGTTGATGCGCCTCGATTGCAACAGCCGCGAATTTGAATACTTCCCATTCGAGCCTAAGGGCTATAAACTCTGCCTGGTAAACTCTAAGGTAAAGCACGAGTTGGCAGGTTCTCCATACAACGACCGCCGCAACTCTTGCGAAAATGTTGTTAAGCACATTGCAGCAAAGCACCCAGAAGCTAAGTTCGAAACTCTCCGTGATTGCACATGGGAACAGTTGGAAGAGGTTCGCGCTGAGGTAGGCGAAGAGGATTACAGCCGCGCTCACTTCGTATTGGGCGAGAAGGACCGCGTATTGGCTGTCTGCGATGCTCTTGAGAAGGGCGACTACGAGACAGTAGGTCAGAAGATGTACGAGACTCACCACGGCTTGAGCAAGGAATATGAGGTAAGCTGCGAGGAACTCGACTTCTTAAACGATGTTGCTAAGGAGAACGGTGTTACTGGTAGCCGTATCATGGGCGGTGGCTTCGGTGGCTGCACCATCAACCTGGTAAAGGACGATATCTACGACAAGTTCGTTGAGGACGTTACAGCTAAGTTCACAGCCAAATATGGTCATGCTCCAGAGATTTACCCTGTAATCATCTCTGAGGGTTCTCACAAGGTTTGCTAATATATACATTATATTATAATATAAGGAACTGCAGTTAGTATTTGCTAACTGCAGTTTTTTTTGTCCCAAATAAGACAAAAACAGACGTTTTCATACAAATAGTGTTAAAAAGACACTTTAGAAGAAAAAAAGTTAGGGAAAACGCTTGCAGATTCGAAATAAAATTGTAATTTTACACCCAAAATGAATAGACAATAAAAAACAGCCTAAAAATGAGTACATTTAAGACCCTATTTATGGGAGTTGGTTTTGCGGCTATCGCTACCCTCTCAGCTTGTTCATCAAGCAGCAATGCAAGTCTCACACAATCTGGTTTGAATCCTGCAGATTTCGATTCAACAGTATTGGGCAAGAAGACTGAGTTAGTAACTCTCAAGAATGCAAACGGCATGGAAGTTTGCCTCACCAATTATGGTGGACGCGTCGTTTCCATTTCCGTTCCAAACAAGGACGGAAAGCCAACAGATGTGGTTCTTGGTTACGATAATATCCATCAGTATGCTGACACCCTTAACTCTCCTTCAGATTATGGTTCTTCTGTAGGACGTTATGCCAACCGTATCAAGGATGCTAAACTTTCACTTGCTGGTTCAACATACCAGTTGAAGGCAAATGATAATGGCAACTGCCTGCATGGTGGTGGTGCTACAGGATGGTTGAATCAGGTTTACGACATTACAGAGAAGAACGACTCATCCGTTACCTTCACTATCAATGCGAAAGATGGCGAGAATGGTTTCCCTGGCAACGTAACAGCAACAGCTAAATATACAGTCAAGAGTGACAACACACTCGACATCGAGTTTGGCGCTACAACAGACAAAGAGACCGTTGTCAATATGACCAACCACAGTTACTTCAACTTGAATGGCGATCCATCTAAGGAAGGTTTCGATCAGGTAATGTACATCAATGCAGATAAGTTCACTCCTGCAGATTCACTTTACATCCCAACTGGTGAAATCAAGAGTGTTGAAGGAACCCCTATGGATTTCCGTAAACCTGCAGAAATCGGCAAGAAGGTTGATTATAACTTTGATCAGATTAAGAATGCCACAGGTTACGACCACAACTGGTGCTTGAACACATATAAGAATGGTAAGGGCGATGACAAAACAGTTTGCGCAAGCCTCTACTCACCAAAGAGCGGTATCCTTCTTGAAGTATTTACCAACGAGCCAGGCATTCAGGTTTACACCGGTAACTTCCAAGGCACAGGTATTGCCTGCAAGCATGGCATCAAGTATCCTAAACACGTAAGCGTTTGCTTCGAGAGCCAGAAATATCCTGATTCTCCAACCAAGATTACTCAGGGTGTAAAGGATTGGACAGATGCCACATTGAAGCCAGGAGAGAAATACTATTCTCACCTCGCTTACAAATTCAGCGTTAAAAAGTAAGCGTAAGTTAGTTTAAAAGTTAGCTGTTCCGGCGGATAAAGTCCGCCGGAACAGCTAACATCCAACAAGAAGTTTTCGCAATGACAAAAAACGAAATGTGCTGGATAAGAAACTAACATAATAAGCATCCAATAAAAGAAAAGAATAAACAAATAATAATAAACAAACAATCTTATAGTAATTATGAATTGGAATTCAACAGAATTCGTATGGCTTGATTGGGCTATACTCGCCATTGGTGTTATCGGCGTAATTTGGGCTGTCTGGCACGCAATCATGAAAGACAGAAAGGCTCAGAAAGGTGAAGACTCTTCTGCCTACCTCTTCGGTAAGGGTGAGCCATGGTATGTAATCGGTATGGCTATTTTTGCTGCCAACATTGGTTCTGAGCACCTCGTTGGTTTGGCTGGTACAGGTGCCAAGAGTGGTGTCGGTATGGCACACTGGGAGATGCAGGGCTGGATGATCCTCATCTTGGGTTGGCTGTTCGTACCTTTCTACCAGTTGCTCATCAACAAGATGGGTAAAATCATCACCATGCCAGACTTCCTGAAGTTCCGCTATACCCAGCGCACAGGTTCATGGCTCTCTATCATCACCCTCGTAGCTTACATCCTTACTAAGGTGAGTGTTACAGCCCTTACAGGTGGTATCTTCTTTGAATATCTTTGGGGCTTGAACTTCTGGGTTGGTGCCATCGGCTTGATTATCCTCACTACCATCTTCACCGTATTCGGTGGTATGAAGGGTGTGATGACATTGTCAACCATCCAGACTCCTATCCTCGTCATCGGTTCTTTCCTCGTACTCTTCCTCGGCCTCTCTACCCTCGGCGGTGGCAGCATCTCTGCCGGTTGGGCCGACATGATGGATTACTGCGGCAAGCTGAACAATGGTTATGGTACAACTCACATGTTCCACTGGGAGGCAGGTGACTCTATGTATCAGGATTATCCTGGTTTCGTAGTATTCATCGGTGCAACCATCATCGGTTTCTGGTACTGGTGTACTGACCAGCACATCGTTCAGCGTGTACTCGGTCAGGTTCCTGGCGAGAGCAACGTAGAGGTTATGAAGCGTGCCCGCCGCGGTACTATCGCAGCCGGTTTCTTCAAGGTACTCCCTTGCTTCATGTTCCTGATTCCAGGTATGATTGCAGCAGCCTTGGCTCAGAAGGGTGCCATCCAGATGAACGAGACTGATGCAGCCTTCGCCATCATGGTAAAGACCGTTCTTCCTGCAGGTATCAAGGGTATTGTAACCATCGGTTTCATCTGCGCACTCGTTGCTTCATTGGCAGCATTCTTCAATAGCTGTGCTACCCTCTTCACCGAGGACTTCTACAAGCCATTGAAGAAGGGCATGTCTGAGGCTCACTACGTACTCGTTGGCCGTATCGCTACCGTTGTAGTTGTAGTTCTCGGTTTCGCATGGTTGCCAATCATGATGAAGATGGATACTTTGTACAACTATCTCCAGGGTATCCAGTCACTCCTGGCTCCAGCCATGGTAGCCGTATTTGCAATGGGTATCTTCTTTAAGAAGATTACTCCAAAGGCAGGTGAATACACCATGATTACCGGTTTCCTCATCGGTATGCTCCGCCTCGTTACCAACGTCATTACTGACACAGGTAAGGCAACAATGGATGGTGCATTCTGGGATTACACCGCATGGTTCTGGCAGACCAACTGGCTCGTATTCGAGTGCTGGTTGCTCGTATTCCTCATCATCTTCATGGTAGTAGTAAGCTGCTTCACTCCAGCTCCAAGCAAGGAGCAGGTAGAGGCAATCACCTTCACATCAGACTTCAAGAAGTCTATCCGTGAGAGTTGGAGTGCCTTCGATATTATCGGTACCCTTGTAGTAATCGGCCTCTGCGCAGCATTCTACGCATACTTCTGGTAAAATATTATTCACGTCAGGAGTAAGAAGTGAGGAGTCTGGAATTTTCTCAAAGATCAGACAAAACTGTTTCCGTTGAAAAAATCCGCGATCCTTTCTTCTCCTTCTTACTCCTTGATTTTCCTCTCGAAGCTGCGCTATGAAGAGCAAGCAAAAGAACACAACAATACATACATTGAATCATTACATCAAAACAGCAGAAAGGCCATGACCCAGTTTTATAATGAATACTCCAAAGTATTTGTATCCGTCGATTGTATTATTTTCGGTTTCGACGGTAGTAACCTCCAGGTACTGATAGGCAAACGCAAGATGGACCCGGGAAGAGGCGAATGGTCACTCTATGGTGGTTTCGTTGGTTCAACAGAAAATCTCGAAGATGCTGCCAACAGAGTCATCTTGGAACTTACTGGAATGAAAAACCTCTATATAAGACAAGTAGGAGCTTTCGGCCGCATCGACCGAGACCCAGGTGAGCGAGTTATCTCTATCGCCTATTGTACTCTCATCAATGTGAAAGACTATGATGACAGCCTCCGTGTAGAACACGGATTGGAATGGGTTAGTCTGAACGAACTTCCAGAACTTTACTCAGACCACAAACTCATGATCCGCAACGCTATCGCACAGATACGCCGCCGCATCAATCATGAACCATTAAGCTTCAAACTCCTCCCAGACCTCTTTACGCTGACACAGCTTCAGCACGTATTCGAGGCAGTAATAGGCGAAGAGATTGATAAGCGCAACTTCCGCAAACGCGTGAAGGATATCGACTTCATCGAGAAAACAGAACTCATCGATAAAGTCAACTCGAAACGAGGCGCCGCCCTCTACCGCTTCAACAAGAAAGCATACGAGGAAGACCCATCGTTCAACTTGAAATAGAATAAACAACTTAAAACAAAAGATATTATGTTAGAAGAATTAAAAGAAAAAGTGTTCAAGGCAAACCTTGATCTCGTTAAGCACAACCTCGTGCTCTTTACATGGGGAAATGTAAGTGGTATCGACCGCGAGAAAGGTCTGGTTGTCATCAAACCATCAGGCGTCGATTATGACACCATGAAGGCTAGCGATATGGTAGTGGTAGACTTGGAAACAGGTAAGGTAGTAGAAGGCGATCTGAATCCATCATCAGATACACCAACTCACCTGGTTCTCTACCGCGCATTCCCAGAGTTGGGTGGCGTAGTTCATACTCACTCTACTTATGCTACCGCTTGGGCACAGGCTGGCTTGGACATCCCTAATATTGGTACAACTCATGCTGATTACTTCCACGATTGCATCCCTTGTACTGATGCGATGACAGAGGATATGATGGCAGAATATGAGCACAACACAGGTGTTGTCATCGTTGACCGTTTCAAGAAAGATAACATCAACCCAGTTCATACTCCTGGCGTATTGGTTAAGAACCATGGTCCTTTTACATGGGGTAAGGATGCTGACCAGGCTGTTTATCACGCAGTAGTAGCTGAACAGGTGGCAAAGATGGCTTTCATCTCATTCTCTGTGAATCCAAACACCACCATGAACCCATTGCTCGTAGAGAAGCACTTCAACCGCAAGCACGGCCCTAACGCTTACTACGGACAGAAAAAGCACTAATTAAAGGGTGTTTCAAATAAAGATATTGAATCACATTAACAATAACAATTAATACAACAAACAATCATGATTAAAGCATTTGAAAATTTAGAAGTATGGTTTGTAACTGGTGCACAGCTTCTTTACGGAGGCGAAACAGTTAAGATAGTTGATGGTCACTCTAAGGACATGGTAGATGGTCTGAACAACAGTGGCATCATACCAATCAAGGTAGTTTACAAGGGCACAGCTAACTCTTCTGCAGAGGTAGAGGCTGTCATGAAGGCTGCCAACAACGACGAGAAGTGTGTAGGTATCATCACATGGATGCACACCTTCTCTCCAGCTAAGATGTGGATCAAGGGCTTGCAGGCTCTCGAGAAGCCTCTCCTCCACTTCCACACTCAGTACAATGCAGAACTCCCTTGGGATTCTATCGATATGGATTTCATGAACCTCAACCAGTCAGCACACGGCGACATCGAGTTCGGTCACATCTGCACCCGTATGCGCATCCCTAGAAAGGTAGTTGTAGGTTACTGGAAGAGCGAAGAGGCTCAGAAGCAGATTGCAACATGGGCTCGCGTAGCTGCTGGTGTTGCTGATGCTCACAACGTACGCTGCTTGATGTTCGGTATGAACATGAACAACGTTGCCGTAACAGATGGCGACCGTGTAGAGTTCGAGCAGCGCTTGGGTTACCACGTAGATTACTATCCAGTATCTTCACTCATGGAGTACTACAAGAAGGTAACTGATGCAGAAGCTGATGCTCTCGTTGAGGAGTACAAGAAGGAGTACACCATCAAGATTGATGAGTCTGGCGAGGAAGTATATTGGGAGAAGGTGAAGAACGCAGCTAAGGCTGAGATCGCTCTCCGTCGCGTATTGAAGGATGAGAACGCAGTAGCATTCACAACCAACTTCGATGACCTCGGCGATGCTGACATCGACGATCCAAACTTCTGCGGTTTCGACCAGATTCCTGGTTTGGCTTCACAGCGTCTGATGGCAGAGGGTTATGGTTTCGGTGCTGAGGGTGACTGGAAGACAGCTTGCCTCTACCGCACACTCTGGGTAATGAACCAGGGCTTGGAGAAGGGTTGCTCATTCCTCGAGGACTACACACTCAACTTCGCTGCCGACCGCACATCTAGCCTCCAGAGCCACATGCTCGAGGTTTGCCCATTGATCGCAACAGACAAGCCAAAGCTCGAGGTTCACTTCCTCGGCATCGGTATCCGCAAGCAGCAGACTGCCCGTTTGGTATTCACATCTAAGACAGGTAAGGGTGTTAAGGCAACTGTAGTTGACCTCGGCAACCGTTTCCGTCTCATCGCAAGTGAGGTAGAGTGTATCGAGCCAAAGGCAATGCCTAAGCTACCTGTAGCTTCAGCTCTCTGGGTTCCACAGCCAACCTTCGAGATTGGTGCAGGTGCTTGGATCCTCGCTGGTGGTACTCACCACAGTGCATTCTCTTACGATATCACTGCCGAGTACTGGGAAGACTTCTGCGAGATTCTCGGTATTGAGTTCGTCAACATCGACAAGAACACAACTATCAGCAGCTTCAAGCAGCAGCTCCGCAACAACGAGATTTACTACATGCTCAACAAGGCATTGCGATAATTAAAGTAAAGAGTGAAGAACGAAGGGCTAAAAAGTAATGAAATTCAACACTTTATCCTTTGTTCTTTACATTAAACATTTAAAAGAAATGAGCGCAAAAACTATTATAGAATCAGGTAAGGCCATTCTCGGTATCGAGTTTGGATCTACCCGAATCAAGGCTGTCTTGATCGACACCGACAACAACCCTATCGCACAGGGTAGCTTTGAGTGGGAAAACCAGTTGGTTGATGGTCTCTGGACTTACAGCATCGACACAATCTGGAAAGGTTTGCAGGATTGTTATGCCGACCTCCGCAAGAACGTGAAGGCTGAGTACGACTGCGAAATCAAGCAGTTGGCTGCCATCGGTATTTCTGCGATGATGCACGGCTACATGGCATTCGGTAAGGATGAGAACATTCTCGTTCCTTTCCGCACATGGCGTAACACCAATACAGCCAAGGCTGCAGCTGAACTTTCAGAGCTCTTCCACTTCAACATCCCATTGCGTTGGAGTATCTCTCACGTATATCAGGCTATCCTGAATGGTGAGGACCACATCAACAAGATTGACTTCCTTACCACTCTCGCCGGTTATATCCACTGGCAGCTCACAGGCAAGAAGGTTTTGGGCGTAGGCGATGCATCAGGTATGCTCCCTATCGACTCTAACACCAACAACTACGATGCAGAGATGGTAGCTAAGTTCGATAAGCTCATCGAGCCTAAGAACCTGGGCTGGAAGATTCTCGACATTCTCCCTGAGGTACTGAACGCAGGCGAAGATGCTGGCGTATTGACCGAGGAAGGTGCAAAGAAACTCGACCCATCAGGCACACTCCAGGCTGGTACTCCTCTCTGTCCTCCAGAGGGTGATGCTGGCACAGGTATGGTGGCTACCAACGCTGTCCGTCAGCGCACCGGTAACGTCAGTGCAGGTACTTCTTCTTTCTCTATGATCGTGTTAGAGAAAGCCTTGAGCAAACCTTACGAAGTCATTGATATGGTGACTACTCCAGACGGCAGCCCTGTAGCAATGGTTCACTGCAACAACTGTACTTCCGACCTCAATGCATGGGTAGGTTTGTTCAAGCAATATCAGGAGTTGCTCGGTGTTCCAGTAGATATGAACGAGGTATTCGGCAAACTCTACAACCACGCTCTTGAAGGCGATGCTGATTGCGGTGGATTGATTGCTTACAACTATATCTCTGGTGAGCCTGTAACAGGTCTTGCGGAAGGTCGCCCTATGTTCGTACGTTCTGCCAACGACCACTTCAACCTTGCCAACTTCATGCGTGCCAACCTCTATGCTTCAGTAGCTGTATTGAAGATTGGTAACGATGTATTGTTCAAGGACGAGAAGGTACAGGTAGATCGCATCACAGGTCATGGCGGTTTGTTCAAGACCAAGGGTGTAGGTCAGCGTATCCTCGCTGCTGCCATTAACTCCCCTATCTCTGTCATGGAGACAGCAGGCGAAGGTGGTGCATGGGGTATCGCCCTGCTCGCAGGTTATCTCGTTAACAACGATGAGAAGTTGAGCCTGGCAGATTATCTCGACAAGAAGGTATTTGCAGGCAATACTGGTGTAGAGATTGCACCTACTGCCGAAGATGTAGCCGGTTTTGATAAATATATCGAAACCTACAAGGCTGGTCTTGCTATCGAAAAGGCAGCAGTTGAGAACAAAAAGTAAATAAACGATAAATACGTTTGTGGGGATTCTACCTCCACAAACGTATTATACTTAAAATCGACAACAATTAATAAGAACAATGATGAAGAAACTTTTCGCTACCACATTGCTTTCAACAGCAGTTGCATTCTCAGCTCAAGCTCAGGATGTAACAGGAACAATCCATGCCAACCAGGGAACACAGAAAATCAATAAAGAGATTTACGGCCAGTTTGCCGAGCATCTCGGAAGTTGTATCTATGGTGGTCTTTGGGTAGGTCCTGATTCTAAGATTCCTAACACTCAGGGTTACCGCAACGACGTGCTCCAAGCCCTCAAGGACCTGAAAGTGCCTGTATTAAGATGGCCTGGAGGATGCTTCGCTGACGAGTATCACTGGATGGATGGTATCGGTCCACGTGAGAAGCGACCAAAGATGCAGAACAACAACTGGGGTGGAACCATAGAGGACAACTCTTTCGGTACACACGAGTTTCTGAATCTCTGCGAGATGCTGGGTTGCGAGCCTTACATCAGCGGCAACGTGGGTTCCGGCACTGTCGAGGAATTGGCAAAGTGGGTGGAATATATGACCAGCGATGGAGATACTCCTATGGCAAAACTCCGCCGACAGAACGGCCGCGACAAGGCTTGGAAGGTAAAATACCTCGGTGTTGGTAACGAAAGTTGGGGCTGCGGTGGCAACATGCGTCCTGAGTATTATTCAGATCTCTTCCGCCGCTACTCTGTTTATTGCCGCAACTATGACGGGAACCAGCTCTATAAGATTGCATCTGGAGCGAGCGATTACGATTATAACTGGACTAAGGTATTGATGGACCGTATTGGCAACCGTGCCAACGCCATCTCTCTACATTATTATACAGTAACAGGCTGGACAGGCAGCAAGGGTTCTGCCACCAAGTTCAACAATGAGGATTACTACTGGACCATGGGCAAGGCGCTCGGCATAGAAGATGTCATCAAGAAGCACGAGGCTATCATGGACAAGGCTGATCCAAAGAAGCAGGTAGCCCTCCTCGTTGACGAATGGGGAACCTGGTGGGATGAGGAGCCTGGCACTATCAAGGGCCACCTCTATCAGCAGAACTGTATGCGCGATGCCTTCGTTGCTGCCCTCTCACTGAATGTATTCCACCGCCATACAGAGCGTGTGAAGATGACCAATATCGCACAGATTGTCAACGTACTCCAGTCAATGATCCTGACAGATACAAAGGGAACAGGTCACATGGTTCTGACTCCAACCTATCATGTATTCAACATGTACAAGGACTTCCAGGAGGCAACCTATCTCCCAATGGATGTAAAGTGCGACTCTATGGATGTTCGCGGCGATGATCACGCAAGAGATGGAAGAAAGATTCCATTGGTATCTACTTCAGCAGCCAAGAAGGCAGATGGAACCATTGTGGTTGCTCTTGCCAATGTCAGTCTTGACAAGGCTCAGCAGATAGAGTTCAATCTGGATGGTGCAGCTGCTCCAAAAACTGTAACAGGACAGATTCTTTCCTGCAACAAGGTGAGCGATTACAACGACTTCGCACACCCGGATGTAGTGAAGCCTGCAGTTTTTAAGGATGCAAAAGTAAAGAAAAACACCCTTAAGGTAAAAATTCCTTCAAAATCTATCGTAGTTTTGAAAATAAAATAGTATCTTTGAAGGCGAAAAAGGAAGTATCCTTCTTTTGAGTAGCCTTCAGAGCTAGAAAAACAAGAATATTTCAGCAGAAATAACAACAATAATAAATATAAAATTATGAACGACATTAAAGTAATGAATCATGCAGCTGATAACATCCGTATCTTGGCTGCTTCAATGGTAGAAAAGGCAAATTCCGGTCACCCAGGTGGTGCTATGGGTGGTTCTGACTTCATCAACGTGCTCTTCTCAGAGTACCTGGTTTATGATCCAGCAGATCCAACATGGACAGGTCGTGACCGTTTCTTCCTCGACCCAGGTCACATGAGCCCAATGCTCTATGCTGGTTTGGCTTTGCGTGGTTTCTTCTCAATGGAAGACCTCAAGCAGTTCCGCCAGTGGGGTTCTGTAACTCCTGGTCACCCAGAGCTCGACCTTCAGCGTGGTATTGAGAACTCATCTGGTCCTCTCGGTCAGGGTCATGCCCTCGCAGCTGGTGCAGCTGTTGCAGAGAAGTTCCTCGAGGCTCGTCTGGGTTCAACCATGATGCAGCACAAGATCTACGCATACATCTCTGATGGTGCTGTAGAGGAAGAGATTTCTCAGGGTGTTGGCCGTATCGCCGGTAACCTCGGTCTGAACAACCTCATCATGTTCTACGATTCTAACGACATCCAGCTCTCTACAGAGTGTGGCGTTGTAATGAACGAGGATACAGAGATGAAGTACAAGGCTTGGGGCTGGAACGTCATCAAGATCAACGGTAACGACGTGGCTCAGATTCGTGAGGCGCTTGATGCTGCCCAGAAGGAGCAGGATCGCCCTACACTCATCATCGGTAAGACCGTAATGGGTAAGGGTGCCCTCCGCGCAGACGGCACAAGCTACGAGGCTTGCATCAATACTCACGGTGCTCCTCTCGGTGGCGACGCTTACGTTAATACTATCAAGCACCTCGGTGGTGATCCTGAGAATGCATTCGTTATCTTCGACGATGTAAAGGAAATCTACGCTAAGCGTGCTGAGGAGTTGAAGAAGATCGTTGCAGAGCGCAAGGCTGCAGAGGCTGAGTGGCGCAAGGCTAACCCAGAGAAGGCTGCCCAGATGGATGAGTGGTTCAGCGGCAAGGCTCCTAAGGTAGACTGGAGCAAGGTTGAGCAGAAGGCTGGTTCAGCTACACGTGCAGCATCTGCTGCTTGTCTCGGTGTTTTGGCAGAGCAGGTTCCTAACATGATCTGTGCTTCTGCTGACCTTTCTAACTCTGATAAGACAGACGGTTTCTTGAAGAAGACCAAGAGCATCGTTCGCGGTGACTTCTCAGGTGCTTTCTTCCAGGCTGGTGTTGCTGAGTTGACTATGGCTGATATGTGTATCGGTATGATGCTCCACGGTGGTGTGGTTGCAGCAATGGGTACATTCTTCGTATTCTCTGATTATATGAAGCCAGCTGTTCGTCTCGCTGCCCTGATGCAGGTTCCAGTGAAGTTCATCTGGACTCACGATGCATTCCGCGTTGGTGAGGATGGACCTACTCACGAGCCAGTGGAGCAGGAGGCACAGATTCGCCTCATGGAGAAGTTAAAGAACCACGCAGGCAAGGACAGCGTTCGCGTATTCCGTCCTGCTGATGCTGACGAGACTACAGTTTGCTGGAAGCTCGCTATGGAGAATGTTGAGACTCCTACAGCTTTGATCTTCTCTCGCCAGGGCATCGCTAAGTTGCCAGAGGGAACAGACTATGAGCAGGCAGCCAAGGGTGCTTACATCGTAGCAGGCAGCGACGAGAATCCAGACGTTATCCTCGTAGCAAGCGGTTCTGAGGTTTCTACATTGGAGGCTGGTTGCGAGGCTTTGCGTGCCGACGGCATCAAGGTTCGCGTGGTAAGTGCTCCATCAGAGGGCTTGTTCCGTGGTCAGAGCAAGGAATATCAGGAGAGCGTATTGCCAAAGAACGCTAAGATCTTCGGTATGACTGCCGGTCTTCCTGTAACACTCCAGGGTCTCGTAGGCGCTAATGGTAAGGTTTGGGGTATGGAGAGCTTCGGTTTCTCAGCTCCTTACAAGGTACTTGATGAGAAGCTCGGTTACACAGGCGAGAACGTTTACAAGCAGGTAAAGGCTTTCTTGGCAGAGGCTTAATTAGCATAAACTAAACAGGAGTTGGAAGCTGGAGTTGGAGATTTTGCCGGATGGCAGATTTCCATTTCCGGCATCCGACTCCTTTCACTCTTTTAATATTAACCTTGTGAAGGATAAGGGTTTACACCGGTTTCTTCACTTAAAAACTTAAGTATTATGGAAGTAAAGACAGTTGGTATTGCATGCGATCACGCAGGTTTTCCATTGAAGCAATTTGTATTGGAATATTTGGAAAAGAAGGGTTATCCTGTAAAGGATTATGGTACATACAGCGATGCGAGTGTAGACTATCCTGACTTCGGTCATGCTCTTGCTAAAGGCATTGAGAGTGGCGAAGTATATCCAGGTATCGGCATTTGCGGCAGCGGCGAAGGTATCGCCATGACATTGAATAAGCATCAGAGTGTACGTGCCGGATTGGCATGGTGCAAGGAGATTGCTCATTTGGTTCGTCAGCACAACGATGCCAACGTATTGGTACTTCCAGGTCGTTTCGTAGACAACAAGACCGCCGAGGCTATTCTCGACGAGTTCTTTGCCACAACATTCGAAGGTGGCCGTCACGAGCGTCGCGTCAAGAAGATTCCTGTTCAGCAGTAAAGTTCTGAATGGATAAAAAAGAATTAAGGCTGAGTCATCGCATGATGGCTCAGCCTATTTTTATATTAACAAGTAGTAGAATTTCAGCCTTCAATCTTCCAATCTTCAATAGTTCCCGTTTCTGAAGAGAAACTACATCCTATTTTAAAGAGTTTTCTTTTATCATTGGCATACTCACGGGCATATCCCCTATTATTTATTTGCGACAATGCCTCCTGAGCTGTTCCGTCAAGTTTGAACTCAAAGATATAGATATACTTCGAGGTCTCAACGATGCAATCTACCCTACCCTGACTCTGTACCTTCTCCGTATAAACCGTGTATGTGCTCAAAAGTCGTAGCAGGAGATAAAAAGTATAATGAAAATAACGCTCCTTCTCCCGTTCTGAATCCTTACGGCGCATCGTATAAGGAATACTTGAAAGAAAAGCTGTCAGATGGACTTGAAAATCATCCAGGTTACCTTTCCTTAAAGCAGAAATTGCCTTTACTATCCAATTATCTATATTGTCTTTCGGCTCCAAATAATTGTTAGCCATCAGAGTAATAAATCCACGCTTTACCTCATCGTTCGGATAATCTAACAAAAAAGTATTCATGTCACTATCATAATCCTTGATGGTAAGATAACCGCTCTGAAATATCATAGGCAAAGGCTTCTCCTTATCTGCACGATAATCAACAAACTGATCGGTCATATAATACTTACCCGTCAACTCATCCAGATTCTCATCAAAATGATTCAACAAGCGGACCAGATAGGTGGGTGTTCCTGTGCGAAACCAATAATCCTGAACATCCTGCTTATCAAATGTATTCAAAATGCTGAAAGGATTATAAACACCCTTCATCCTTTTGCTGAAATGATATCCATCAAATCGCTTCTTCAACACCCCCCGCATCTTCTCTTCGGTATAGCCGTAAACAGCAGCCAACTCCTCTATCTGTTGCGAGAAAGTCTGTTCCAGTTCCTCATCTGTGATACCGCAAATGGTATCATACATAGGCGACATGCTTATATCATTAGGTTGATTAAAATCACTGAACACACTCACCTGCGAGAACTTAGTAACACCGGTGAGGAAAACGAATTGCAGATGCTTGTCAGCTCCCTTAAAGGTGGAATAGAAAGCACGAAGCATGTTTCTGTTTTTCTCCTCCAAGGTTATCTGTTCACCCAAATGCTCTACCATATACCCCGTATCCATCACGTCGAGCAGCGGTTTGTCATATTCGTCCACCAAAACCACGGCACGCAGCCCGGTCTGCTGATGAGCTTCTTCCAAGATCTTTTTAAATCTCAAGTTATAATCGGTGACTCCCGGTTCACGCTCTATCCGATATTTCTTTTCCCATCCCGAGATATAAAACTCGAATATCTGATTGAGAGCATCTGCATTGGCATAAGAACCTGTTCCAAAATCTATATGAAACACGGGATAGGTTTTCCACTCCGTTTCTAGTTTTTCGATGGCAAGTCCTTTGAACAGTTCTTTTTTGCCCAGGAAATAGTTCTCGAAGGTAGAGATAAGAAGACTCTTTCCGAATCGTCGGGGACGACCCAGAAAATAGACAGTACTTCCATGTGCCAAGGAATACACCATAGCCGTTTTATCAACATAAACGTAACCTTCTTCACGCAGATGATCAAACGATTGTAAGCCTATAGGATATCTCATATTATCTTCATTTTACATTTCATCTGCAAAGCTACTCATTTTTTTTTGAATAACAAAGAAAAAGTTGGGATTATTTTTTGCCATTTCGATAAAATGTAATACCTTTGTGCCCAAGTATGGCGAGGCAAATGCCAAGCCTGCTCTATTTTCGTGGGTTAACGATTAGATTCGTATCGATTCGACTGGAAGTTCTAAACAGAATAGCTCCTACCAAAGCAAAATTCTAAGAGAGAACAGAAGGTGAGAATGGATGCGCCTAGATATGGCGTATCCTCTCCTTTTGTATTTCTCTCTTTGGGCCATCTGTGGTAGGAGCAGCCTTGTTTAGGAATACGATAAGGTAGAGGGTACGCTCTTTTTGTATCTTGTATCCTCGGAATACATTTTTATTAGTTTATAGATTTCAGTAATAAGATTTAAAGCTCCTACCAACATGCAAAAGAATCTGTCAATTGAAAATCTTCTAGATGAGTACTATAAGGCATTAAACGCAACCTATAGTACCCATGATGCCAGTGAGTATAGCTACCGCTCGGCCTTGGAGAATTTATTGAATAGTCTGCTACAGCCAGAATATCAAGCTATCAATGAGCCACGCAATATGACTTGCGGTAAACCCGACATATCCATCATTCGCAAGCGTGATGCCGTAACTGTAGCCAGTATAGAAACCAAGGACATCAACAAGCCAGACTTAGAGGGAAAAGGAAGAAACCAGGAACAGTTCGACCGCTACAAGAAGGCGATGAACCATGCTGTCTTTACAGATTACCTCCGTTTTCTGTTTTATGAAAGCGGCAACGATACTCCTATCTTGGACATTCGTATAGGTACATGCCAGAACGATGAAATCATACCCGACAGCGAAAAAGGCAAACAGCTATGTACATTCCTTTACAAATACATCGGGAAGAAGATTCAACCTATTCGCTCTGCTACAACTTTGGCGGATCTTATGGCAAAGAAAAGCCAGATGATGTGTGCCATTCTTACAGACCTATTGAAGGAAAACGGCGAAGACAATGCATCGGGACTATTGAAGAAGACTTATACAGACCTCAAGGATTCTCTCATTCAAAATCTCGACGAGGATGGCTTTGCCAAGATATACTCGCAGACAGTAGCTTACGGCTTATTTGCAGCCCGACTAAACGACTCTACCCCTGAGAATTTCTCTAGGGCAGAGGCCGCTGAGCTGATACCTAAAACCAACAAGTTGCTACGAGGAATCTTCAACGACTTGGCTGGTAATACAATCCATGAGCGCATCTCCTGGATTATCGACGACTTGGTTGAGATGTTCGGTGCCACCAATTTGCAAAAAATGTTCGAACGAGACATCAGAAACAACCGAGACCCACTGATACATTTCTACGAAGACTTTCTGAAAGCATTTAATTCTGCTGACAGAAAGAACTTCGGCGTATGGTACACCCCACTCCCCATCGTCAAGTTTATTGTTGATTCCATAGACATTCTTCTGAAGAACAAGTTGAGCATTGAAGAAGGCTTGGCCGACACAACAACAATCATTCACAAGACGCTGGATAGTGAAACGGAACTTAGTCAAGTACAGATACTAGACCCTGCAGTAGGAACCGGTACATTCTTAGCGGAAATCATCAATCATATCGCTGACCAATATAAGGGACAGGAGACACTTTGGCAGAAATATGTCCACAGCTGTCTTTTGCCTCGTCTGTATGGTTTCGAGATACAGATGGCGTCCTATACTGTAGCACACATCAAGTTTGATATGGTGTTGGCACATACTGGTTATAAGACTGAAAAAGACGATGCATTCCACATTTGCCTTACCGATTCTCTCAGAAAGCCAAACAAAACAGGAGAAAGCAATACTGGATATTGGATTTCCCTAGAACAAGCGGAAGCCGACCGCATCAAGTCGCAACGTCCTATCATGGTGATGTTGGGCAATCCTCCATACAATGGAGAAAGCCAAAACAAGGCTGACGAGATAGAAGAACTCATAGAAAAGTACAAGCAGGAGCCAGACCAGATACTCAACAAAAAAGAAAAGGCAAAGAAGATTTTCGACACGAAATGGCTAAACAATGACTACGTGAAGTTTATCGCTTTGGGACAGCGTTTCATAGAAGAAAATGGTAAGAGTATTATAGGCTACATCACTCCCAACACACATTTAGACAGTCTCACTTTTAGAGGAATGCGTTATCAACTGCTGAAGACTTTTGACAATATGTACATCATTAATCTTCACGGCAGCAACAAAACAAAAGAGACTTGCCCTGATGGTTCTAAAGACGAGAATGTATTTGGAATCGAAAGCGGTGTATGCATCACTCTCTTTGTAAAAACAGGAAAAGAAAAAGGCGAATCTTCCTTAGCCAAAGTATATTATAAAGATGTATATGGAAAAAAGAAAGACAAGTTTGATTTCTTGGAGCAGAACGACTTGCTGGCTGTGGATTTTGAAGAAGTTACACCTACATCACCGATGTATTTTCTTCTCCCAATCAAGAAGAACATGGAAACAGAATTCGGCCAAGGATTCCCTGTTGAAGAGCTCTTTATAAAAAAGGCTCTTGGAATATGTACCAAAAGAGATTCTATCGCCTACCAAGCCAACCTTTCTGATATTAAAAATATCATCGAAGACTTTAAGCTCTTAGAAGAATCTGAAATTAAAAAGAAATATAATATCACAAAGGAAAGCCGAGACCAGAAAGTGGCTTATGCTCAACGAAACGTCAAGGAATTTGGAATTAAAGACGAGTTTTTTAAGAAAGCTCTCGTTCGTCCATTCGATTTGAAATTTACATATTTCACTAATAGATCTAAGGGATTCATAGCATTCCCTGTTTATGACACGATGCGCCACCTTGCCCACAAAGACCAGAGCAAGAATCTAGGTTTAATCATCGGCAAGAGTGGCAATGTAGTTGGCGATATGCCTTGGAATTTATGTTTCGTTACCAACACAATAGTAGACTTGAACATCTTCTATCGTGGAGGAGGATACGTGTATCCTTTATACGTTGATACGAGTAAAGCTGTCAATCAGGGAAACTCCAGCACTCAGGAACTAGGTGACGAAAAGGAAACCATCATTTCTAATCTCAATGGAGACATCATCAAGAGACTAGCCGACTGCTTAGGAGTAGAACCTTTCCCAGAAGATTTGCTCGACTACATCTATGCCATCCTGCATTCCTCAAACTATCGAGAGAAATTCAAGGAACAACTGAAATACCAGTTTCCTCGTATTCCATACCCTAAAAATGAAGAAGAGTTTAAAAAATTAGCGTCATTGGGTAACCACTTGCGCCACCTGCATCTTATGGACAATACGGCGACATGGAATGCCAAGAGTCAATTCCCTTTCAAAGGAAATGGGAGCAGCATAATCGTTAAACCTCAATGGAAAGACGACAAAGTGTACATCAACAAAGAAAACTATTACGACAATGTACCAGAGGTAGTTTGGCGATACTATATTGGAGGATACCCAATAGCAGAGAAATGGCTTAAAGACAGAAAAGGCACAGAGCTAGACTTCAACGCCATCATCCACTATTCCAACATATTGCATGTCTTGACGCAAACTATCTATCTTTCTAAAGAAATAGATAAAATATACATATAATCCTTGCTTCTGGCGAAGCATTACGGCTTTACAGAAGAAAAGCTCGACTTCATTATCAACTACGACATTAAGTATCGTATGGGCGATGAGCTGAACAAGGACAAGGAGTAAAACGAAGAATCCCTGTTACTGATGCTACTCGGTAGGCATCGGCAACAGGGAATTTCGTCGTATTGTTCGGGGGTGTAAATTAAACTGTGTCAAGGCTTGTTCTTAACTTTCATTCCCACTCCCTGCTGGGGGCATGCCCCCAGCAGGGAAGCCTTTTCGGCTGCAAAGTTACATAATTTTAAATCTATCTCCAAATTTTATTGCCAATTGTTGAGAAAGTTGTCCCCAATTTGCCAGTGGCATAGTCCATTTCTTACGGATGTTGCGGTAAGCTAAGTATACAAGCTTCTCCAAAGAATTATCCGTAGGAAAGACCCCTTTAGTCTTTGTGACCTTTCTTACCTGTCTGTGATACCCCTCAACCGTATTGGTCGTATAAATGAGTTTACGGATGGCTGGAGTATATTGGAAATACTCTGTCAGACGTTCCCAATTGTCACGCCATGACTTGATGACAATTGGGTACATCTCTCCCCACTTAGACTCTAACAGGTCTAAATTAGCAGCAGCGGAGTCTTTGTTTACTGCACCATATACTGTTCTTAAATCCTTGATAAACTCCTTTTGATGCTTACTGCCAACATACTTGATAGAATTGCGTATCTGATGGACAATACAGAGCTGCACAGAACTCTCAGGAAATACGCTTTGGATGGCATCTGGGAAGCCTTTGAGACCATCAATACAACAAATCAAGATGTCTCGAACACCACGGTTCTGAAGATCCGTAAGAACTTCTAGCCAGAAGTTAGCTCCTTCACTCTTAGACACATACATACCTAACAGTTCTTTTTGGCCTTCCTTGTTGATACCAAGAATGTTGTAAATGGCTCGTGTGACAGCTCTGCCATTCTCATCCTTTACCTTATAATGGATAGCATCAAGCCAGCAAATGGCATATACAGGATCGAGCATGCGAGACTTCCAGGCGGTGATTTCGGGTAATACACGGTCTGTTATAGAGCTGATAGTATCGGCTGATAGAGTTGTGTTGAACTCACGCTCAAAGTAGCTGCTGATGTCACGTGTGCTGGTGCCCATGGCGTACATCTCAATAATCTGGTCTGCCATGCCATTGGCAAGAATAGTCTCACGCTTCTTTACGGTCTCAGGTTGGAAAGTTCCGTCTCGGTCACGAGGAGTCTCTATAGTGACCTCACCATATTTTGTTTGAACCTTCTTACTCATCTTACCATTACGACGGTTGCCGGAAGAGCGTTCCTCTTCACTTAAATGAGCATCCATCTCACCTTCGAGAGCTGAGTTGAGAATACGCTCTAACAATGGAGCTAATGCTCCGTCCTTGCCAAATAAGGCTTCACCACTACGCAACTGCTGAGCTGCTTTCTTGTAATCAATTTCTAAGTTGTCCATAATATAAAAACTGTGTTAAACTACTTTTATTGTAGCTTGACACAGTTTAATTTACACTCTCTATTGTTCTATTGTTTTATCCTTTAGAATTATAGAAATCTAGCAAGGGCGTACAGAAACTACCTTTGCCACATGTCCCTCAGGAATTCCTGGTACTACTATCGAATAGCTAACAGGATATTTCTTTTCAAACTCCTCAATAGGAAGAGCAAATACTTTTAATTTCTTTTCCTTCATAATTTACTCCTTTCTTCAATAGCATATCAAACTAAGCCATTCTTCTTCAACAAATCTGTCAATTCTTTCCCCTTTATAGTACTCCGCTCCGATTTATCATAAATATAAAGCAAGCCGAGACCATCCTTTATATCGGCTAACACAACTGTTATAATACGGGCACCGCCACTTTTACCAGTTCCTTTCGATTTAATAGCCATACGAACCTTACGCAAGCCGCCACCTAAATCTGCACCCAAAGAAGGGGAAGAACTTAACTCATTCATCAATTCCTTCAAATCAGATTTAAACGACTTATAGCGCTTATTCAATCGTTTAGCTTCCTTTTCAAAAGAAGGGAAAGTAAATATCTTACAACTCATTCAGCACGTCCTCCAATGGTTTAAGCTCTAGCTTTCCTTCACGATAGGACTTCAGCTCATGGAGGGCATTGTCGAAACCCGAGAGTATTTCTTCTTTAGTCATACAAGGCTCTTCTTGAACCATACACGCCTCATTTGCCTCTTTATTTGCAAAGAGGTTTCTTATCCTATCCAAAAGATGGATATCTTGTGTATTAAGCACCTGACGAATAATATCATTCTGTGCTGCTTGTATATTTAATGCTGTCATACAAACTCCTTTTTAAAAATTTGCTTTCTAAATACCGAATATCACTTATTTCATGCAAAATTACACAGAAGTTTTCAAAATACCAAATATTTTCAGGCAAATCTACAAAAAAGCTGGTATTTCCTTTGATTTTCAGCGGATTATTAGTATTATTGCATTATTAAATACACGCAAGCGTATGATATCAAAGGATAATGTGTAAGATACAATCTCAGAATACGGAAGAAGTTGTCGGAAAAGACAGATGAAGTTGTCGGAAAAAATAGTATAGGTTATCGGAGAAGTTAACTCCGTAGGCCGCACAACAGCTGTTGTGCGCTTGCATAACAGCTGATATGCGCTCGCACAACACCTGTTGTGCATGCGTAGACCAGCTGATGGGCACCTACAGCAAACCAACATTAGTCGCAGATGGTTTTATCTATCTGCTTTGTAAAAACTTATAACCGGATTTTTGATATTGATTACTATACAATCTAGAGATAGAAATAGAGCTATTATGCACTTCATTTGCCATATTACCTGTTTTTCTATAAGAGAAAAATCTATAGTTGTACGACTATAATCCCTATAGTCGTACAACTGTAGAGCTATGGTTGTACAACTATAGCACCTATAGTCGTACAACTGTAGAGTTATGGTCGTACAACTATAGGTCATTTAGCCGTACAACTAAAGAATCACTGCAAAAGCCGTTTACCAACAATCACATAACTTCCTGTTTATTAAGGCATTGTGATTTTCTATCATATTTTCAATATTCACAGCAAAATAAAAACAGGATGAAAATACGGGAATCTAAGCAGGGTATTTGTCAAAAAAACTATAGTCATATTCAGATCAATACTTTGGTAAAACTGAGAACAATTCACTATCTCAAAGAAACCCAAAAAAGGGATGCCACACTAGGTGACATCCCCCTATGAGAATCAAATACTTATTTGAAGCTTAAACTTTACTTGCTCTCAGCCTCAGCCTGCTTGGTCTCTGCTGCGTTAGGACCATAGTAGCCATAGTAAGCCTGGTAACGGGTGTAACCCCAGTTAGCCTGAGCCTTCTCTGGATCGAGCTGCTTAGCCTTGTCGAGAACCTTGATAGCCTCCTGGTAAACAACCTTGCGGCCGTTAGGATCCTGCAAGTTACCAGCCTTGCTGTTATAGCAAGCACCCAGATAAGTAAGAACAACTACGTTGTCCTCCTTTGCAGCAAGAGCCTGCTTCAAACACTTGATAGCGTTGTCTGCATCGTTCTTCTGGATATACATCATACCCTTGTTGGCAAGAGCTACAAAGTTGTTAGGGTTCTTTGCAATAGCTGCGTCCAAAAGTTCAGTCTGCTCCTTCTCCATCTTCAATGAAGAGTACATAGAATTCAAACCATCGAGAACAACATCATTGGTCTCGTCCTTTGCAAAGATATCCTTGAGCTTGTTAACATAGGCAAGAGAATCCTCGTGAGTCTTCAAGCCGTCCTTCATCACATAGAGCTTGAGGTTGAGGGCATCCTTAGCCTCCTTCTCACTCTTCATGGCGATGTCGCAATACTTCTCGCAACGGGCTGCATCCTTAGCCTGGTATGCATAACGGGCTGCAAAGAGAGCAACCTGACCGATATACTCCTTCTCGCTATCCTTCTGCTTCTGGTCTACAGAAGCGAAGAGAGGCTCATTGTCTGTATCGAGGAAAGCACCCCAATACTTCAATACCTCATCAGCCTTACTGTTCTGAGCTGCAGTCTGACCCGCATTAACGAGCTGAACACGAGCACCCCATACACGGCTAGCGTTGTTGTTAAACTTAGGAGCAACCTTACCCTTAGCGTTAGGAAGCTGGTCGTACTTGTAGCACTCAATAGCATTGATCAATGCATTGTAAGCGCCCTCAGACATAGCAGCCTCGTCAACCGGGTCGTTCTTCTTCATGATCTGATTGGTCTGCTGGATGCTCTGCTGGTCGTTGAACTGCTTCATAGCGAGATCAACGAGCTTGTTGTAAGCCTTGGCCTTCTCTGCATCGTTAGCCATCTGACCCAAATTCTGCTTAACCAAAGCCTCAGCCTCGGCATAAGACTTAGCCTTCATGACAGCCTTGAGAGCGTCACTGTCGCCTGCGAATGCTGATGTGGCACCTAGTACCATCATTGCAGCTACTAAAAACTTTTTCATTTTTCTTAATGAGTTTAAAAGTTGTTGTTATTTATTTTTACGCGTCTTTTCTTTTATTCGAAATCTACGTTGCCCGAATCGGTATCCTCAGCTTCAGATGCTTCGTCAGCGAGATGAGCCTCAGCCTCAGCAGCCTCCTCGGCAGTCTTGGCACCTACGGTATCATTCTCTATCTCCTCGCTCTTCTTAGCCCAGGCAGAACGGCTCTCCTCTTCTACAGAAGCCTCGAGCTCTGAACTCATCACCTTGCATACGCTGGCAATGACATCATTCTTCTTGGTAAGATTGATGAGGCGGACACCCTGAGTAGCACGGCCCATGACACGGCAATCGGCTACGGCAAGACGAATCACGATACCACTTTGGTTAATAATCATGAGGTCGTTATCATCGGTTACGTTCTTGATAGCTACCAGTCGACCGGTCTTGTCGGTAATATTCAGTGTCTTCACACCCTTACCGCCACGCTTGGTAACGCGGTAATCGAGTACATCAGAACGCTTACCATAACCCTGCTCGCTCACTACCATCACGGTTTCCTTCTCAGGATCGTTGACAACAATCATACCTACTACAGCATCATTACCCTCATCGAGGCGCATACCACGAACACCGGTAGATGTACGGCCCATTGTACGAATCTCGTTCTCGTCGAAACGGACAGCACGACCATTGCGGTTGGCAATAATCAGTTCGTTATGACCATTTGTCAGACGAACATCTACCACCTCATCGCCCTCTACGATGTTGATAGCAATCACACCGTTGGCACGTGGACGGGAATATGCCTCCAGACAGGTCTTCTTCACGGTACCATTCTTGGTAGCGAATACTACGTAATGGTTGTTGATGAACTCTGCATCATTCAATCCCTTCAAGCGGAGGAATGCATTCACCTGGTCATCGCTCTCGATGTTGAGGAGGTTCTGGATAGCACGACCCTTGGAATTGCGGTCACCCTCAGGAATCTCGTAACACTTCAACCAGTAGCAGCGGCCCTTCTTGGTGAAGAACAGCATAGTCTGGTGCATGGTAGCAGGATAGATATACTCGGTGAAGTCCTTATCACGGGTACGGGCTCCCTTAGAACCTACTCCACCACGAGCCTGCTCACGGAACTCTGACAATGGGGTGCGCTTGATATATCCGAGATGACTCACGGTGATAACCACTGGGTCGTTTGGATAGAAGTCTTCTGGGTTGAACTCATGGTCATCTGGCTTAATCATGGTACGACGTGCGTCACCATACTTCTCCTTCACCTCGTTGAGTTCATCCTTCATTACCTTCTTGCAGAGTTCAGGATCGTTCAGAATCTGGTTCAAGTAGTCGATGGTCTTCATCAACTCGTTGAATTCATTGTGCAACTGCTCCAGACGCAAGCCTGTCAACTGGCTGAGGCGCATATCCACGATGGCCTTACTCTGAAGTTCATCAAGTTCGAAGCGCTTCTCCAAGTTGCGCTGGGCATCAGATGGAGTCTTGCTGGCTCTGATAATATGTACCACCTCATCGATGTTGTCGCAGGCAATGATCAAGCCCTCGAGAATATGAGCACGCTCCTGAGCCTTCTTCAGTTCGAACTGGGTGCGGCGGATTGTAACATCATGACGATGCTCTACGAAATACTTCACACACTCCTTCAAGCTCAAAAGACGTGGGCGGCCATTAACAAGAGCGATGCAATTCACTGAGAATGAACTCTGAAGAGCAGTCAGCTTAAAGAGTTTGTTCAAAAGAACATTAGCATTGGCATCACGCTTCACATCAACAACGATACGCATACCCTGACGGCCAGACTCATCGTTTACGTTAGCGATGCCATCTACTCTGCCGTCCTTGGCAAGGTCAGCAATAGCCATCACGAGCTGCTCCTTGTTAACACCATAAGGAATCTCGGTGATAACAATCTTATCATGGTTTTCACCACTTTCAATCTCGGCAGTGGCACGAACCACGATTCTGCCTCGACCCGTTTCGTATGCATCCTTCACTCCCTGGATACCATAGATGGTAGCACCGGTTGGGAAATCAGGAGCAGGGATATACTGCATCAATCCATCGGTGTCGATGTCAGGATTATCGATATATGCACAGCAACCGTCAATTACCTCACCCAAGTTGTGGGTAGGCATATTGGTAGCCATACCTACTGCAATACCGTTACCACCATTTACCAGAAGATTAGGAATCTTGGTAGGCATCACGGTAGGTTCCTGCAGGGTATCATCGAAGTTGTTGGTCATATCAACCGTTTCCTTGTCAAGGTCATCCATGATATGCTCACCCATCTTGGAGAGGCGGCACTCAGTATAACGCATGGCAGCAGGAGAGTCACCGTCAACAGAACCGAAGTTACCCTGTCCGTCAATCAAGGTATAACGCATGTTCCACTCCTGTCCCATACGCACCAGAGCGCCGTAAACAGAAGCGTCACCGTGAGGGTGATACTTACCGAGCACCTCACCAACAACACGCGCACATTTCTTATAAGGTTTGTCACTGGTGTTTCCAATGCCGAGCATACCGTAAAGAATACGGCGGTGCACAGGCTTGAAACCATCGCGTACATCAGGGAGGGCACGAGCCACGATAACTGACATCGAATAATCGATGTAGCTCGACTTCATCTCCTCCTCAATGTTGATTTTCATGATTCTATCATGATCCATTGTCTGATTTTCGTCCATTTCTTATATTAATGTATTATTGTTTATTCGTTACTTTCAAAACGCCTGTTTTCCATCCGGAAATCGCGTTTAAGGGCATTTCCTTGCGTTCTAAGCCGTTTTACCCTTTTGAAATCCCCGACAAAGATACAAAAAAAAATGATACTAAAACGCTTTAGAGGCGAAAAATCGCATTATTTTAGCATTATTTGTATTTTAACAATGCAAAAAAGTTGGCATATCATTTGCTATTATTGAAAATAATGTGTACTTTTGCACTGAGATATTTAAAAATATAAGCAAATATGATAAATCCGTTTTCACATATACAGGACATACTGAACAGAAGTAGCAAAGAAGCAGCACGCACCTTGGGAAGAGAAATCAGCGTGGAGCATCTGATGCTGAGTCTGATCAGCCAGAACGACAGCGATGTCAACAAGCTTCTGAAGGGCGCAGACATCAGTCCGATGGCTTTCAGCGGAGTCCTTAACAGCAAACTGGAAAAGCGTGTGGAAGAAACTCCTGCCGATAACATGAAGGAGAACAGCCACATCCCATTCAGCCAGATAACAGACAGCATTATCAGAGACTCTATCCGCGAGGCAAACAACTACGAGCACTCCAAGATTGTAGAGCCAAGACATCTGCTGCTTGCCATCTTGAGAAATGACAAGAACCCTGTAGCCAACTGGCTGAGTCAACTGGGCTTAAGCTACGACCGTGCCATCGAAATGCTCTATCCTACTGACAAGGATGATGAGCAGAAGACAGAAGAACCGAAGGATTTCAAAATGGAACCACAAACACCAGATTCAGAAATCCCTGATGCTGACAGGCAGGAGGAAGCAGAGAACCTGGAGATGGCTGGTGGAATAGGAACAGAAGATGACTACAACGAGCAGAACGACATGATGGAAACTGACGAAGAGCCATTCGATATGGAAAAGGACCAGAACCCGATGAGACTGTCTACCCGTTCAAATGGAACTCCGCGCAAAAAGAGCAGCACCCCTACCATCGACAAATTCAGTTTCGACTTGACCAAGGCTGCAGCCGATGGAAAACTGGATCCTGTCGTGGGCAGAGAGAAGGAGATTCAGCGCGTGCTCGAAATTCTGGGTCGCAGAAAGAAGAACAACCCAGTATTAATAGGTGAACCGGGCGTAGGAAAGAGTGCCATCGTAGAAGGACTGGCACAACTCATCAACAACCAGGAAACATCACCTATGTTCTTCAACAAGCGTCTGGTAAGTCTTGACCTGACTGCCATCGTTGCAGGAACCAAATTCCGCGGACAGTTTGAAGAGCGCATCAAGAATGTCATCAAGGAACTGGAGGAACATCCGGAGATCATCATCTTCATAGATGAGATTCACACCATGATAGGCGCCGGTTCCGGCGAAGGAAGCATGGATGCCGCCAACATTCTGAAACCAGCCCTGGCAAGAGGTATCATCCAGTGTATCGGTGCCACTACGCTCGATGAGTATCGCAAGAGCATTGAGAAGGACGGAGCCTTGGAGCGCCGTTTCCAGAAGGTTATCGTTGAACCAACTACACGCGAAGAGACCCTGCTGATACTGCACAACATCAAGGAACATTACGAGAAGCATCACTGTGTGAGATATACAGACGAGGCTCTCGAAACATGTGTCAAACTGACAGAGCGCTATATCACCGACCGCCACTTCCCAGACAAGGCTATCGACGTGATAGATGAAGCCGGCTCGCGCGTACATATTAATAATGCAAGTGTTCCTGCTCCATATATCAAGCTGGAAAAAGAACTGAAAAAGATTATCAGCAAGAAGCAGCAGGCTGTAGCAAACCAGAACTTCGAGATGGCAGCCTCATGCAGAGATGCCCAAACCAAGATCGAGAAAGAGATTGAGGACATGAAGGCGCAATGGCAGCAGGGAGAGATTGGCGAATATGTTGAGGTGACAGCCGAAGATATTGCCAACGTTATCAGCATGATGACCGGCGTACCGGCCCAACGCATGGCAGAGGGTGAAAGCAAACGTCTGAAAGATCTGGAACACAACCTGAAGCACAAGGTGATTGCTCAGGATAATGCCATCAACAAGATGGTAAAGACCATTCTGAGGAACCGTGTAGGCTTGCGCGACCCTAACCATCCTATTGGCGTATTCATGTTCCTGGGTCCTACAGGTGTAGGTAAGACCTACCTTGCCCAAAAACTCGCCGAAGAGCTGTTTGGTTCGAAAGATTCACTCATCAGAATAGACATGAGCGAATTCTCCGAGAGTTTCAACACCTCACGTCTGGTAGGTGCACCTCCAGGATACGTAGGCTATAACGAAGGTGGACAGCTGACCGAAAAGGTACGCCGCAAACCATACAGCATCGTATTGCTCGACGAAATAGAGAAAGCCAACAGCAAGATATTCAACCTGCTCTTACAGGTACTCGACGAAGGAAGACTTACCGATGGCAACGGCAGACTCATCGATTTCCGCAACACCATCATCATCATGACCTCTAACGCAGGAACCCGCCAGCTGAAAGATTTCGGCAGAGGCGTCGGCTTTACTTCTGCAGGTATAAAAGGCGGATTGGCGATGGATGAGAAAGACAAGGAGTACGCCCGCAGCATCGTCCAGAAGAGTCTGAGCAAGCAGTTTGCTCCAGAGTTTCTGAACCGTCTCGATGACATCATCACCTTCGACCAGTTGGATCTCAATGCCATCAAGCGCATCATCGACCTTGACCTGGAAGGACTGGTCAAGAGAATAGAAGAACTGGGATTCCATTTCCAGATTACCGAAAAGGCAAAGGAGATGGTAGCTAAGAAGGGATACGATGTGCAGTTTGGTGCCCGCCCACTCCGCCGCGCCATCCAGACCTACATCGAAGATTCCGTTTGCGAGATGTTACTTGATGGCACAATGAAGCCAGGCGACACCATCTCGGTAGGCAAAAATTCGAAAAAAGAAGAATTGACATTCAAGAAACTATAATCAGAAGAGGGACTATCCACTGGCGATAGTCCCTCTTTTATTATGAACCCGGTATAGCAACCAACGAACTTTAGTTAATAAGAGTTAACCACGAGAAAAGTTTAGGCAATAATTTCTTATTTCAAAAAATATTCATTACCTTTGCATCTGCTTTTGGGCAAAAAGCCATGATGGCTCAGTTGGTAGAGCAACGCATTCGTAATGCGTGGGTCGCGGGTTCGAGTCCCGCTCGTGGCTCTTTCTTGTGAAAGGAGTTAGTATTTTCCTTCGCGAGATTAGCACATCGGTAGTGCACGGGCTTCCCAAGCCTGTGAGGCGGGTTCGACTCCCGTATCTCGCTCAGAACATCAGCAAACCCAGGGTTCAGCCCTGGGTTTCTTGTTTTATTAACATCTTTTCAATCTTCTACTACAACAAAATAACTCATTTCGAGTTATTATATAAATTAAACTAAGATAAAAGAATAATAATGAAGAAACATATCATACTTGTACTGGCGCTCGTCCTGTCTTCAGGACCACTTTTCGCACAGAGTTCACACATGACCGATGATCAGGTCATGAGCTTTGTGGTGAAAGAACATGAGCGTGGCACATCCAACTCACAGATTGTTACCAAACTGATGCAGCAGGGCGTAGACATCTCCCAGATTCGACGTGTACGCAATAAGTATCAGAAGATGTCGCAACAGAACGAACTCTACAGCACAACCGCTGCAGGAAATACAGGCAACAAGAGAATGCGAACCAACAATGGTAAACAAAGAGAAGATTACCAGGACAAGGATAATGAGAAGCAGGTTTCAACCTATAGCAATTATCGCATCCAGAGCAAGCAGAACGACAGCTACTATTCATCTTATGATGAGAATAATCCTGACTATGCTAACTTCAGCAAGGAGATGAATGCACTGGTTCCAGATACAGCTACCATGATTAAACAGATGCAGGCTGAGCTCGGCATCAAGCGCAACAAGGTATTCGGCCGCGACATTTTCAATAACAAGGATCTCAGTTTCGAGCCAAATATGAACATCGCTACCCCACAGAACTATCGTCTGGGACCTGGCGATGCGGTTATCATCGATATCTATGGTGCCTCACAGAAAACCATAGAGAGTACCGTTTCGCCAGATGGTGAAGTAACCATCGAGGGGTATGGACCAGTCAGCGTTTCAGGCTTGACTGTAGCTCAGGCTAATGCCCGCCTACGCAATACAGTGGGCAGCAGATACCGTTCAAGCCGCATCAAGCTTACCGTAGGACAGACCAAGACCATCATGGTAAACGTGATGGGCGAGGTTAAGATTCCGGGCACCTATACCCTCTCAGCCTTCGCTACCGTATTCCATGCACTCTACATGGCTGGCGGAACCAACGATCTGGGTACATTGCGAAACATCAAGGTATACAGACACAACAAACTGGTAACAGTTGTTGATATCTACGACTACATTCTGAACGGCAAACTGACGGGTAATGTCCGTCTTGCCGACAACGATGTCATCGTAGTAGGTCCATACGACTGTCTTGTAACCATTTCCGGAAAGGTCAAGCGCCCGATGATTTACGAAATGAAGAAGAACGAGAGCGTCAATTCCCTTCTGAAGTATTCCGGCGGTTTTACAGGCGATGCCTACAAGAAATCAGTAAGACTGAACCGCAAGACCGGCAGAGAACGTGCCGTATATAATATAGAAGAGTTCGACTTCTCCAGTTTCCGTATCGATGACGGCGACTCAATCAGCGTAGACAGCATCCTGCCACGCTACGCCAATACCGTAGAGGTGAAAGGAGCCGTATTCCGTCCGGGCATGTACAATCTCGGCGAAGAAATCAACAGCGTACGCACCCTTGTAGAGCATGCCGAAGGATTGACAGAGGAAGCCTTCACCAACCGTGCCGTAATGCACCGCATGAAGCCAGACCGCTCACTCGAAGTAGTAAGTGTAGACATTGCCGGCATTATGAACGGCAAGACTCCAGATATCCCATTGAAGGAAAACGATGTTCTCTTCATCCCTACCCGACAGGAAAAGATTGTAGAGCGCACCCTCACCATCCGTGGCGAAGTGCAGTATCCAGGCGTCTATCAATATGCCGACAATGAGACCCTCGAAGACTTCGTTCTTCAGGCAGGCGGTTTAACCGACAAGGCTTCAACCGTTAATGTAATGGTAAGCCGTAGAGTAATGGATGCCAAGGCTTTACGTCCAGACAGCGTTATCGCCAAGACCTACACTCTATCTCTTAAAGACGGCTTCGTTATCGACGGCACCCCTGGCTTCAAGCTGATGCCATTTGATGAAGTAATGATTCGTCAGAGTCCGGCGTATGTAGAGCAGCAGAACGTATCAATTACCGGTGAAGTGATGTTTGCCGGTCTCTATACATTAGACCATCGCAACGCCCGCCTGAGTGAACTTTTCAAGAAGGCAGGTGGAGCTACCGACCAGGCATATCTCAAGGGAGCCCGCATCATCCGCAAAGCCAACGAACAAGAGAAGCAGCGCATGGAGGCAGTATTGAAGATGCAGCGCGAAGAGATGCAGAAAAATCTTCTGCAGCTTGCCGCCAGCAGCAACAATTCCAGTGCACTCACCCAGACCTCTAAGGATGTAGAGCGCACCAACATAGAGAAGTTCAATGTACCTAGCGAGTATCCAGTAGGTATCGATCTTCCTAAGGCATTGGCGAACCCAGGCAGTGATGCCGACATCATCTTGCGAGAGGGCGACCGTCTGGTCATTCCTCAGTACAATGGTACGGTAAAGATCAACGGTGCTGTAATGTTTGCCAATACGGTAGCCTACGAAAAGGGCAAGAAGCCAAGCTACTACATCGATCAGGCCGGTGGCTTTGCCTCAGATGCATTAAAGAGCAAGGCATACATCATCTATATGAATGGTAAGGTAGCCAAACTCTCTCATGGTGCCAAAGTGCAGCCAGGCAGTGAGATTGTCATCCCAGCCAAGCTGAAGCGCAAGATGAGTACCGCCGAAATGATGAGTATGGGAACCAGCATGAGCAGCATCGCCGCTATGATTGCTACGATTGCTAATATGAGTAAGTAAGAATAATCAAACGCCTATAAGAAAGGAGCCATTCTATGAAATATCCTATAGGAATACAAGATTTCGAAGACTTGCAACGTAATGGTTATGCATACGTTGATAAGACAAACTTCGTATACAAGCTCGCAGATGAGGGCAAATATTACTTTCTGAGTCGCCCACGCCGATTCGGAAAGAGCCTCTTTCTGTCTACTTTGGAAGCATACTTCCAGGGTAAGAAAGAACTCTTCGAGGGCTTAGCCATATATGACTTGGAGACAGAATGGAAGAAATATCCTATCTTCCATATTGATCTCAACACAGCCAACTTTCGAGAGAAAGACAGCCTGTATATGGTGCTTAATGACTACCTCACAACTTGGGAATGCAAATATGGAACCCGTGAGTCAGAAGCCACGCTTGCCCTTCGTTTCAAGGGTGTGATAGCACGAGCTGCAGAGAAAGAAGGATGTGGTGTTGTAATTCTTATAGATGAATACGACAAGCCTATACTTCAGACCTTGCGTGCCCCAGAGTTACAGGCTGAACACCGTGCACAGCTGAAAGCATTCTATTCGGTATTGAAGACACAAGACCGGTATATCAAGTTTGCATTCCTCACAGGTGTAACCAAGTTTGGCAAGGTTAGCGTGTTCAGTGACCTCAACAACCTGACGGATATCTCGATGGACCACCGCTATATTAGCATCTGCGGAATGACAGAGAAAGAACTGCTTACGAATTTCAAGGAAGGTATCAACGAATTAGCCGAAGCCAATGGCGATACAGAAGAAGCCACAACAGCAAAACTGAAGGCAAGATACGACGGATATCATTTCGAGGAAAATACAGTAGGCATCTATAACCCATTCAGCGTACTGAACACTTTGTCAAGACTTCGCTATAAAGACTACTGGTTTGAGACTGGCACACCCACATTTCTAGTTGACTTGCTGAAAATGCACAACTATCGTTTGCCAGACATGACAAAGGAAAGGGTATCAGACGATGTAATCAACAGCGTGGATTCGCTGTCAACCAATCCGATACCTGTGATATACCAGAGTGGTTATCTCACTATCAAAGGCTATGACGAAAGGTTTAAGAAATACCTACTAGGCTTCCCTAACAAAGAAGTGGAAGAAGGTTTCCTTAACTTCCTCCTACCGCTATACTGTTCTGCAGGTGATCGTTCCGCCTTTATGGTCGATGAGTTTGTGAAGGATGTTGAAGCAGGACATGTTGAACAATTTATGAATCGGCTTACCGCTTTCTTTGCAGACAACAGCTATCAGGTAGCAGGCGAAGCAGAACTTTACTTCCAAAATGCCCTATATCTCATTTTTAAGATTATGGGATTCCACACACAGGTAGAAATACCGACAAGTGAAGGCAGGATGGACGTTCTCATTCAAACTTCCGACTACATCTACATCATTGAATGCAAATTAGATGGAAGTGCCGAAGAAGCTCTGCAACAGATAGAAGACAAAAACTATGCAGCTCCTTTCGCTATGGATAAGCGAACAGTCGTCAAGCTAGGCATCAACTTCTCTAGTAAGACAAGAAGAGTTGAGAGTTGGAAACAGAGATAAGTTAGCAGCATCGCCGCCATGATTGCTACGATTGCTAATATGAGTAAGTAATAAAGATTATAAAGACTTAATTCCCCAACACTATTATAACTTAAAAAGTTTAATTTATAAGTTATAATAGTGTTGGGGAATTAAAGGTTGATAAAAAGCAGGAAGAGGTGCGCCTGTATCACAAAGCAGAATCCTGTATCTCCTACCATCTTAGGAAGTTAAGTACTAAGATAGGAATCAAGGACAAGCTCACTCTCTATATTGCCCGCCATTCTTGGGCAACAGCGGCAAGACAACAATATCTCTATCTCCGTCATCAGCGAGGCATTGGGACAAAACCGAATACTTTCGTTCAATCAACGACTTAGGAAATTATGTACGAAAAGAACAGTGAAAAAAATATTGATTTCCGTAGAATGTTATTAATTATTTAACATGCATAATTTGCTAGTTTCCAACATTTTTCTTACCTTTGCAAGGAAATTCTGTATATCTTATGTAGAGATTCAGATGACCGACATCAAAAAACGAACTTGATTCGCATGATGAAAGAGACAAATATACAACCACAAGTTACGTCCACTATTGCAGGGGACGACGGCGAAGCCGTGTGAAAAAGTGAAGAAAACGCTAAGAAAATGGCTTCCAAAAAGCCTAATGAAGGGCTTAAAAAAAACTGATGATGCAGGATGGTATGTGGCTGTAGTGAGAGTGAATTGTGAAACGAGAATAGCTGATTCTATACGAATAAATCTTAATCCTCAAATTCGCAACTAAGCCTTTAAACGTCCTTCTTGCAACAGGCGCAAGGGAAAGAGAATTTAGTAGTAATAAAAAGTGTTTGAATGAACAATATAAAGAACATAACAATAAGAAATTACCGCGGAATCCGCTATGCCGAAGTGAGTGACATGGCGAGGGTGAATGTATTCCTCGGTAACAACAACTGTGGTAAATCTTCAGTATTGGAGTCTGTGCTCATGCTTTTGGGTGCAAACAGTCCTGCGTTGCCCTTGGCGGTAAACGTAAACAGAAACTATTCAACAGTAGACAAAAACGACTTTGCCTTGTTCTTCCATAATTGTGATGTTGCTAATGTCATAAATATAGAAGCATGCATTGCTGACAATACATCTATGCGTTTGGATATGACGTATTCGGAATCTGCGATTGAAGAGATTCCCGTTTCTGATATGCAGAATGGTATAATTGAAACGTTGAAAAGATACACTCTCAATCAGAAATATACATATGGCGCAAAAGAGTATCGTACAGCATTGGTGTATAACGCAAAAGATTCTAAATTGTCTTTTGTTCCTGCAGAAGAAAATGCGAAGTGTCCTTCTGCATTCTACATGGCGCCACGTTATAACTTCAATGACTACATTAGCCATTTCAATCAAATTGTAACAGACAAGGAAAAAGCCAAAGTAGTAGAAGTGTTGAATTCTATAGAACCGAGAATAAAAGACGTAACGGTAATAGGTCACAATGTTATGGTTGACACTGGTCTTGACAAGCTTATACCGATAAATCTTATGGGTGATGGTACACGTAAGTTGTTTACTATAGTGACAGCGTTGTATAATGCAAAGAATGGAATTCTTATAATTGATGAAGTGGACAATGGACTTTATTATAAGTCTATGAAATCCTTGTGGAAATCAATACTAAAGATGTCGCAAGAATATGATATACAGGTATTCCTTTCTACTCATAGTGTAGACTCCCTAAATGCATTGAACACTTTGCTTGAAGGCGAAATGCCGGAATATCAGAGTGATGTCAAGATATTCACGTTACGCAAGAATATGCAGGATGAATTGAAATCTTATGATTATCAATTCGAAAAATTCAACTATTTGCTTGATAGGGAGGAGGAAATAAGATGAGGAAACTGCATATATTTATTGAAACTTCAATATCGTCAGCAAAGAAGAAGCAAGGACTGTATACAAATGAATATCATTTTGTTGACCAATACCTTAAATATATATTACCTGATATAAGTGCCATTGATTATGATATAACAGATGTCGGTGGCAAAGACAAATTGTGGATGTTCGACAATGCGATGAAACAAAATACGGAAGCAGGAGATATTAATCTTGTCATTTTCGATTGCGATGAACAATCTACTGGAGGAGGATATGCAGCACGATCATGTGAATTGAATTCTTTGCAGACAAAGCTTGGCGTGAAGTTCGACTTGTTTCTGTTCCCCAACAATAAAGACGAGGGGGCTTTTGAGGATTTACTTCTTAATATTATAAACAAGAAGCATCAAGGAGTGTTGGAATGCTTTGAAGGTTATGAGATGTGTCTAAGAGGTCATGACCCCAATGAAGAACTATATGAAACTCCAAATAAGAAAGCCAAGATTTATTCATATATAACAACGTTCAAGCATAGTAGAAAAGAGAATGAGAAGATAAAAAGTGGAGATTGGAATTTCTCGAATGCTGAATATTGGAATTTGGATGCTGAATATCTGGAGCCTCTTAAAAGATTTATAATGAAGCATGCAACATAAAAGTATGTAAACAAGCCAAAGAACGCTGGGGCATTGCAAAGGTAATGACTGGCGCAAGGGAAAGCAAATATCAATATAATATTAGGTTAGGTAATTATTAAGACCTTATATATATCGTCTGTATAATAGTTGTACATTTGTGCAGTTAACTTAAATTATTGTTATATTAAATATTAACTTTGTAGTTCTATTAATAGTTAAATTATAAATACAATGACACAAGAAAGCAATAAAGCTCCTATTGATTTAATCAAAATAATAGGTATACTTTGGAAAGAGAAGAAGCAATACTTTATAGTTTTGCCTATAACACTAATTGTTACATATATACTTACATTATGTGTTCCACGATATTATACGTGTAAGTTAGAATTGGCTCCAGAGGGAAAAGGTACAGTAGGTAGTGGTTCTCTTTCGACGCTTGCATCTTCGTTTGGATTAGACGGTCTTAGTAAAATGGCAGGAAATGATGATGCTATTTCGTTAATGCTTTATCCTAATTTGCTCAAGTCCCCCAATTTCTTGGTTACACTATTTCCTGTGCATGTGTCTACTAAGGACGGCAAGATAAGAACTAATTACTATCATTATATGGCTGATTGTCAAAAAGAAGCATTATGGAATAGGTATATAGTTAGTCCGATAGTAAATTTGTTTGTTGATAAAAAGCCTTCGTCTTTCAAGGGTACCGAACACGTTGATGTGAAGACTATGTCTAAAAAACAGCAAGAAGTAATAAAAAGAATATCGTCTTCAATATCATGTTCGGTAGATAAGAAGAATGATGTTATAACACTTGTTGTGACAGATCAAGATCCCGTTGTATGTGCCACTATCGGTGATTCGGTAATGTGTCGCATTCAAACTTTTATAATTGATTATCGTACAAAGAAAGCTCGCAATGATTATGCTTATTTTCAAAAATTATGTAATGAAGCGAAGGTACGATACGAAAAGTCTAGACAATTGTATTCCAGTATGTCGGATGCAAATACAGATGTTACTTTACAGAGCGTACAATCAAAAATTAACGATTTAGAGAATGATATGCAGTTACAATATAATACCTATTCTACCCTAGCTGCACAGGCATTAGCTGCTCAAGCAAAAATTCAAGAAAAGACACCTGTATTTACGCCGATATCTACAGCTGTCATACCTGTTAGACCAACTGGACCAAAGCGTTCTTTAATAGCATTAGCTATCACAATGTTAGTAGCTATAATTCTTAGTGGTAAAATATTGGTAAAAAACTATAACCGATAAGAACTTATAAATGTATATATTTTTGTTTGTCTTATTTGTATTGGTTGCATTATTGTCATTAGTAGAAGACCATATAGACTATAGGAAACGCCTATATATCATTCTTGCAGCAATACCTATAATGATAGCCGCCGCCACATTTAAAGACATTACAGTAGTGGCAGATAGCGAGGCATACGAGTCAATGTTCTACAACAATGACGATGCACTGATAGAAATAGCAACAGAGCCCTCGTTTATATACCTTAGCCGTATTGTGCTGTTTTTTGGTGGCGGTATAGCTGTTGTCTTTTTTATATATGCTTTAATAAGTATATCTTTGAAGATGATAATAATAAACAAGATGACCCCATATCTGTTTTCGGCATTAGTAATATATATACCTGTCTACTATGAGCTGCACGACCTTGTACAGATTAGAGCTGCGGTGGCTGGTGCCTTCTTAATGTTGGCATTATATTTATATGCAGATAAGCGATATTTACATACCACACTTGCATTCATTGCAGCTATAATGTGCCACTATTCGAGTGCTGTTTTTTTACCTATATTCTTTGTGGGCAATCTTAATATAAACAAAGCATGGCGTATTGTACTATCTTGCCTCATCCCTATAGGCTTTATGTTCTACCTCACGCATAGAGACCTGATGTTTATATTACCAGAATCTGTAACTGCAGGAAAGATAGATCTTTATAAAAAATCAGCAGAAACAGGAACGGGTTGGGAAGAGCTGTTAGCACCATACAAAAATATGTATTTTATGATAAAATGCGTATTGTTCTATCTGTACATCTACTTCTACGATTATCTAAAACAGCGTAACCGCTACTTCTCTTTAGTACTAATAGTTGAAGCATGTAGTCTTTTTTGGCTTCTGTCAATGGCTACTATACCCGTGTTGGCATCACGTGTGAGCGATCTTTACGGCATCATAGACGCTCTGTTCTTCACCTATATCATATATTTGATTAAGCCTAAGATTGTAGCACGTCTGTGCATCATATCCACTGGCTTGTATATGTATGTGTATAATATGCTCTTCTCTAGGTACTTCGGTTAATCCACAAAAGTATGGAAAAGGAATCACCAGAAAACAAAACCATAGCAAAGAACACTCTGTATCTGTATGTGAGAACATTTGTTACAATGCTCATAACTCTATATACGTCAAGAGTTGTACTGGCTGTATTAGGGTTTGACGACTATGGTATATATAATGTAATAGGCGGAATATCGGCATCGTTCGTGTTTCTATCGTCAATGCTATCAAACGCTACGCAACGATATCTAAACTTCGCTATAGGTCAAAACGACGAGACAAAAGCCAATCAAGTGTTCAACATGAATATGTTGATATATCTTGTATATGGCATTTTGTCTGTGCTTTTTGTAGAGATTGTAGGTCTATGGTTCATTGCAAATAAGATGGTGATAAGCCCAGAGCGCTTAAACGCTGCCTATTGGTGTCTACATACTACGGTCATAATACTATTCGTGTCACTTATTTCATCGGTATACGAATCGGTACTTATATCTCGTGAGAACATGAAGATATACGCATATATGGGCATTTACGATGCTATAGTTAAGCTATTAATAGTATTTCTTATAAGCATTTTTACGTTCGACAAGCTTAAGATATACTCAGTACTTATGGCTATTATGCACATATCTGCACGACTAATTCCCGTGGCATATACCATCAGACATTATCACGAAACAAAACTAATATGCTATTTTAATCGCAATAGTTTTGCCGACATGTCCAAATTCATAGGTTGGAACTTTGTCAGCACATCGGTATTCATACTAAACGACCAAGGTATAAACATGCTTCTAAACATGTTCTTCGGACCTGCCGTGAATGCAGCACGTGCCGTATCTGTGCAAGTAAAAAACTCTATAAGCAACTTTGCTATGGGTTTTTTTACTGCTGTTCGTCCACAGATAGTAAAATCGTATGCCATAGGCGACAATCACCGTTTCATCGAACTTGTATTCAATAGTGGCAAATACACATTTTACCTGTTATGGATTATATGTCTTCCAGTAATGGTAAGAATAGACAACATTCTTAGTTTTTGGCTAAAAAACATACCTGATTGGACAGGTGAGTTTGTTGTGTGGATACTAATATTCAATCTAATAAATAGCAGTTTGTGCGACCCTATATGGCAAGGCATGCAAGCTATAGGCAAACTAAACAAATTTGTGTTGATAGGTAGCATTGTTTATCTAATTGCATTTCCCATCACATGGATTACATTTAAGTATGATAGTTCTCCATTGTTGGCCTTCCAAATTTTGGTCTACATACGACTCGCTTACTTTATGGTAACAATACACATCTTCAAGAATTATATCTACTTTACATATCGTAACTATATTCTTTCTGTGATTGTTCCCATTATAAAAGTTGTCATAATATCAACCACCATAACTGTAGCTATCGACAAGTTTTTGCCTAAAAATATAATAGCCACTTTATTATCACTAAGCATATCGCTTATGGTAAGTGCTGTTACTGTCTACTATTTAGGCATCAAGAAAACACAACGAGTAATATTGACCAAAACAATAAAAAGAAAGCTATGCAAAAAACAATAGATAATCACTCTGAACTTGGAACGAATAGCCATATCGGCAGAATAATATTCCTACTTCCATGTCTTGATATAGACCCTAAAACAAAGAAATGTACAGCCGTAGGTGGTTTCAAGGTTGTTTACGAGTATGCCAATAGATTTGCAGCTGATGGGTTCGAAGTACATCTTGTTTACCCACATAATAGTTGTCGATATAAGAGTGTCTTTCATTGCATTCGCTCTTTTGTAGGGTTCTGCTTTAGACGCATTTTTAGACAACACAGAGCTGGAGAATGGTTCAAGATAGACAAGAACATAAAAAAGCAGTTCGTATTCAACTTATCAACACCATGGTTACGCTTAAAAGCAGACGACTGTGTATTTGCCACAGCATTAGAAACTGCCGAAAAACTTGACAATATAAAAAACATTACACTTGACAATAAATACTACCTTATTCAAGGTTACGAGCTATGGGCTGGCGACAAGGAAAAGCTACACAACTCATATCGTATGGGAATGCACAATATTGTCATTGCACCATGGCTCAAAGAAAAAGTAGAAAAGGTAGGCGCTACAGCCACTCTCATTACTAACGGTTTCAACTTCAAAGAGTTTACTCTGAACAACCCTATAGAGAAGCGTAATCGGTATGAGATTGTTATGCTTAATCACGAACTCGAGCATAAGCGTTGTGTTGACGCATGGGCTGCACTTGACATTGTTAAACAAAAACATCCACAACTACACGTTAGCATGTTTGGCGTATTCAATCCTCCAGTAAATATGCAACCATGGTATACATATCATCGTAATCCAACACATAAAGAGCTCAACGACATATACAATAATGGAGCTATATATGTAGCAGCGTCCGACTTCGAAGGTTTTGGACTAACTATTGGCGAAGCAATGATATGCGGATGTGCAGTGGCATGTACAGACAATGGAGGTTTCAAATGTATGGCAGAGGACGGCAAAACAGCATTGCTTTCACCTATCTACGATATTGAGGCTCTTGCCAACAACATAAGTAAACTTATAGAAGATAATTGTTTGCGTAAGCGTATAGCCTATGACGGCAACAACTACATACAGAATTTCAGTTGGGAAAACTCTTACACGCAAATGAAAAACTTAATAACAAAACAATAAATTGAATATGAAACCTTTGATTTCTATTATAATTCCAGCATACAAAGACACCTATCTTGACGAATGTATAAACAGCATTATAAAACAAAGCTATGACAACTGGCAACTGATAGTAGTTAACGACGGCTCTCCTTATAATCTTGACACAATCATTAATAAATATAATGACAATAGAATACACTATTCAAAGAGAGAAAAAGGCATCGGCAGCGAACGACTTGTAGATAATTGGAATGAATGTTTAGAAATAGTCACAGGTGAATATGTTATCAATATGGGGGACGACGACATTCTCCTTCCAGAATGTTTTGCCGAGTATGTTCGATTGATTGAACAATATCCTAAAGTTGATGTATTTCACGGTTGGACAGAAATAATAAACGAACACTCTGAGGTGACAGACATTTGTCCAAAGCATCCCCCAAAAGAATCGGTATATGGATTTATACAACGTATATGGAAAGGTGAAACTTTGTACATAGGAGATGTGCTTATAAGAACATCTAAACTACGTGCTATCGGCGGTTATCAGTATTTTCCTATGGCTTGGCACTCTGATCATATTACGGCTTTTGCAGCTGCCTTTGACAATGGTGTAGTAAGTACAGAGCAGATTGTATTTGGTTATAGAAAACATAGCCGAACTATCAGCAACTCTAAACAGAACGTAATATCAAAGCTTAATGCCAATAAACAAGCATTCAATTGGTATGCCAACTTTATACAACAAGAAAATGCCAATGCTGACACTACAGACAATTTGTTGCGCAAATGTCTTCTAAATATGCTACCATACCAGTTCAACCGAAAGACATGTCAAGATATATCCGAAGGATGCAAGCATAAGCCTTGGCGTGTAGTAGCATATTTGCCTAATCTAATTAAACTCGGCATGGGGTTTAAAACAATATTAAGGGCTATGGCCTATTCACTATAAAAACAAACAATATGAAAATAGCATATCTTGGAAAGATACAACTCTCTGATGCTGATTTATCTTATCTTAATGCAGCGCAGAAGCTGTCGGACATAACATACATAATGGAAGTTACGCCACGCTTCATGAAAGGTCCGGCATACAATATTGGCAAGATATATCCGCATTCGGGTGTGTTTAAGGCAACAGAGGCTTATCCGGAGTTCGAGAAATATTCGCGTATCATAGACGTAGACAAGTTCTATGTCGTAAACACATGCGGCAAGTTCTGGCAGCTGAAAGCCTTCTGGACCAATTTTCTGCTTTTGTTGTTTCTGATAAGGAACAAGTTTGACGTCATCCATCTCACATGGCCGGCAAACGTATATGAGTTCATCATATATATGCTGAAGCGCAAGATTATATTGACAGTCCACGACCCATTTCCGCATACCGGACTCGATACCCGTATTGTGCGTCTGCGCCGTAAGGTGGCATTCAGATGCGTGCCACATTTCATTATATTGAACAAGGCGCAGAGAGAGAAATTCCTTTCCTTCTACCACCTTCCCTCGTCAGCGGTAATCGACAGCAGACTTAGTTGCTATACCTATCTCAATATGGTAGAGCAGGACATGACGACCGTGCCGGAACAGAAATATATCCTTTTTGCAGGAAAGATATCAAAGTATAAAGGGGTGGAGTATCTGCTTGAGGCTATGAAGAAGGTGCATGATACGTTCCCTGACATCAAGCTCGTTGTTGCCGGCGGCGGTAAATATCATTTTGACATATCCGAATATGCCGCCCTGCCATATATAGACATAAGGAATCGCTTCATTCCCGATGAAGAACTCGTGGCTTTGATGAATAAGACACAGTTTATGGTCTGCCCTTATACTGATGCCACGCAGAGTGGAGTGATAATGTCTTCATTCACATTCGGCACACCGGTAATAGCCACGAGGGTAGGTGGACTACCAGAGATGCTCGGCAACGGCAAGTATGGAATGCTGGTGAAAGAAAAAGACACGGATGCCCTTTACCAGGGAATATGCAGTTTGCTTTCCGACGAGGAGCAGCTCGCCGACTATCGTAAAGAGATAGCAAAGGATTATACAAGCGACGGCTACCTGTCGTGGAAGACCATTGCTGAGGAACTGCGCGAATCCTACCTGCAGATGGCAAGTAGGAAACAGACACTTTGTTTTACTTTAAATTACTGCGTATGATGAAGACTCTGTTTATCACCCGTCATTATCTTGACGAGATGCTGGGAGGTCCCAACTGTTCAAAGGCGTTTGTGAGGGCGGTTGCAAGTATCTGTCCTGACACGACATTGATATATCCGGAACATAATGACAGGAAGAGCAACCTCTACTTCCTTAAGGAGTATGACGGAATGAAGCTCCTGCCCGTATACGACAAGCGTCCTAAATGGCAGAAATGCCTGGATATGTACAGAGGAAGACTTCATCGCTTCGGACCCTTCGTAAAGGACTATCTTAAATCGCATGCCTTCGATATAATATTCATCGACCATTCCTTCACCGCATCATCGGGAGTACTGGAGGCTGCCATGCGGAATGGAGCGAAGATAATAACCATGCACCATAATGTGGAGGCGCAGTATATCAAGGACAACCAGCCGAGCTGGCTGTTCCGTATACCGAACAACCACTTTGCCCTGAAGGCAGAGCGCAATGCCATACTGAACAGCACGCTGAATCTTACGTTGACAGACGACGACAAGGCAACGTTCATCGCCCGCTATCCCGAAAAGGAGTCCTCTTTCCATACCATCGGAGTCTTTGAGTATGATGAAGCTACGGAGAATAAGATAAGCGTGGAAGAAGGGCTGAAGTTCGTCATCTCCGGTTCTATGAGTGCCGCGCAGACGGAGACTGCCACTCTGCATTTCCTTGAAGAATACATGCCGGTGCTTAATGCGACCTGTCCGGATGCCGCACTTGTGATAACGGGAAGAAACCCTTCGCACCGAATCCTTGACTCTTCAGCCAGATACAATAATATAAAGGTGATACCAAATCCAGAAGACCTTACGGCAGAAGTCATAAAGGGCAACTACTATATCTGCCCGTTGCATACGGGAGGCGGCTTGAAGCTGCGCTGTATGGATGCCCTTCGTGTGGGACTGCCTATACTGGCACACAGAATGTCCACCCGTGGCTATGAGGCAATACAAGCCGACGGTTACCTCTTCTCCTATTCCACTCCAGGCGAGTTTGCGGTAGCGTTGCAGAAGATAACCGCCATACATGGCTCCCATGCGAGAGTGGTGGAGAGCTTCAACTCGCATTTCTCCTTCCAGGCAGGAAGAAGACGGCTTGAGGAAATGATAAAACTTATCCGGTAGAGAAATCGGGAGATGATGTACATGATGAGAAAGGTAATTCGATAAAAAGAACATGATATCTTTTGTCGTATGCCGTAATTACGTTACTTTTGCATCTATTATAAAATCCTGCCGCCCTATATATATAATAAGGTGGAAGGGATAAACAAGAAAAAGGAAAATATTAATTAAATGGAGCGGACAATGAAACTGATTATAACCGGCGGTTCTGGATTTATCGGAACGAATGCCGTGGAGCACTTCTCCAAGCATTTTGAAGTGATAAACATAGACCATCAAAAACCACAGATAGAGGAACACATGAAATACTGGAGGAATGTGGACCTGCTGGACTACCATTCCCTCAGCAAGACAATACAGGATTTCAACCCTGACTATATACTGCATCTGGCTGCACGCACCGACCTTATGGGCGAGACTCTCGACGACTATTCGGCAAACACCATAGGCGTGGACAACCTGCTGAAGGCAGTAAAGGAACTGAAAAACCTGAAGAAGATACTTGTCACATCATCCATGCTCGTCTGCCATGTGGGCTATATTCCCAAAGACCAGTTCGACTATTCAGCTACTACGCTGTATGGAAAGAGCAAGGTGGAGACGGAGAAGCTGACGTGGAACGCCGACCTGCAATGCGACTGGGCGTTGCTGCGCCCTACATCTATATGGGGCCCGTGGTTTCATGAGCCATACAGAAACTTCTTCAACATGGTCAAGAAGCGTGCCTATTTCCATATCGGACATAAGGGCTGCACCAAGACATACGGATACATCGGCAACTCTATCTATCAGATAGAGCACATCCTCATGGCTGACACCAACGACAGGAACAACAAAGTGTTCTTTATCGGCGACCGTCCGGCGATAAACATAACGGAGTGGGCAAACCAGATCGGCAACGAACTGGGGTTCAGAATACCCGTCATGCCGTGGGCACTCATCAGGATGGCGGCATACTTCGGCGATGCCCTGAAGGCAGTGGGGATAAAGTTCCCTATGACATCCTTCCGCCTGAAGAATATGACTACCGACAATGTCATCCCGCTTGGCAATACCTATGAAGTGGCTCCCAACCCACCTTTCGACAGACTGGCGGGCATACGCAAAACGCTGAAATGGATGGAGAACCACTAATCACTCACCGAAAAACAATAACTTATGAAGATATCCTTGATAACAGCCACATATAATAGTGCTGCCACTCTGAAGTCGACCTTCAAGTCTGTACTCTCGCAGACGTATACCGACATAGACTATTGGGTCATAGATGGAGGTTCCACCGACGGAACCATTGACATAATAAAGGAATACGAAGCCGTGTTCGGTGGCAGGATGCACTATATCTCGGAGAAAGACCGCGGCATCTACGACGCCATGAACAAGGGAATCAGCCGCTGCACGGGAGATGTGGTGGGAATACTCAATTCCGACGACTATTTCACTTCCGATGATGTGTTGCAGAACGTGGCGCATACCTTCAGCTCCAATGAAACCATCGATGCCGTATATGGCGACATTCATTTTATAAGCGACAACAACCCCGACAAGATAGTGCGCTACTACTCTTCGAAGATGTTCCGCCCGTTCTGGCTGAGATTCGGTTTCATGCCAGCCCATCCGTCGTTCTATGTAAAGCGGAAAATTTATCAGGAGCACGGCGACTACTCTCTCGACTATAAGATTGCCGCCGACTATGACATAATGGTGCGTCTGTTCTACAAGCATAAGATACAGGCAGAGTATATAAAGAAGGATTTCGTGACGATGCGTACCGGCGGAATGAGTACCAAGAATGTGCGCAACCGTCTGCTTATCACCAAGGAAGACGTGAAGGCATGCCGTGCCTATGGCATGTATACCAACCAGCTGATGATTTCCGTAAAGTATCTTTATAAGATATTTGAGTTCGTTTAAAATAGTCTATACCAAACCGTAAAAGTATGTAACCCACGGATAAAAGATAAAACAAAAGCCTTATTCAATCGAATAAGGCTTTTGTTTTTATAAATAAGGGCTTTGTTTTATTGTATAAAGCTTTTATTTTAATAAATAAATGATCATAGCGCTCAAATGATACCACCTAAACTCTAAACTCGAAGATCTTATACAAATATTTCAAACAGATAAGCAAGGAATTGGTGTAAAGGCCATTGTCACGACAAGCCTTTACATCCTCCTTGATAAGCGTAAGGCGACTTCTTACATTACTGTTACTTGCACCACCTGTACGCATGGTAACAAAATCCTTAGCTATGTATTTAGCCACTATCTTATGCTTTTTGAAGAGACGAACCATCATCTCATAATCTGAACCAATCTTGTAATCTAAACGATAAAGACCAGCCTTGTCGTATACATCTTTCTTGCAATAAAAAGATGGATGAGCGGGCATGAAACCAAAACGAAGCCAAAAAGGAGAAAACATTTTGGAGGAATAATATCTCACACATTTGCCTAGATTACCTTCATGAACAAAATGAATATCACCATAAATAGCATCTACGGAATGATTAAGAAAGTTATCAGCAACAGTCTGCAAAACATCTTCATCTGTATAGAAATCATCGGAATTCAAAATTCCAATTATATCTCCAGAAGCCATTTTTATGCCTTTATTCATGGCATCATAAATACCTTTATCTTTTTCAGATACCCATTTCAGTCTACCAGAGAATTCTGATTCACAACTTTTCACAATATCAATAGTTTCATCTGTTGACCCACCATCAACAATGATATATTCAAAATCTTTATTTGTTTGACACAATACAGATTTTATCGTATCATTTATTGTTTCAGCGCTATTATATGTTGCAGTTATTATTGAAATCATTATTTTATGCATTAATTAAAATTTAATTTATTTATATTATATATAACTAACTTTTCAACATATTATTGCTTTAAAATTATTTTTTTAACTACATATCTCAAGACAATCCCCCAAAAGGTTTATAGAAAAGAACATGCTTGCTTCACTATATTCTTCACAGTTTCTTCCAATCTATCAGCCCTCTACTTTGCCTGTCAAACTCGAGGGCTAAAGAGATAACAGGCTTAGAAGATGCAGCATAGGCATCAGCATAATGACGAGAAGAGATTTGATATGAGGCAGAAACTACCCCACCATTATCTGACATCTTAAGTTCTAAAATGTAGATATTTTCTGAGGTCTCGACCACCAAATCTATTCTACCTGCAGACATCTGCTGTTCCTCTGAGACCTTAAAGCCACAGAGATAGAAAATGTTCTTCAGAATAAAACGGAAATGCTCCTCAAAAACAAAGTTTTCCTTCTTTTGGGTACTGTAAGGAGTGCCAGCTACCAACTGCTTAAGACAAAGCATACTCCTATCAATATCAGCAGCTAGCATCGATATCTTTAATTCTTGAATAGCATTGCTTACTTGCGAAGACTCCTTATGCAACATTATCGGAAGAATCATACCAAACATCGCATTTCGTACTTCTCGGTTAGGATAACCTAACATATAACTGCTACCTACTACCTTTTTGATTGTAAGATAACCAGACTGATAAAGGAAGAGTTTTGGATCATTCATATTGACATCACTCATTTCCAAATAGTCAGAATCAATCAAACAATTGTCCAGCTCAGGAATCTCGTTGATGAATTTACGCAAGACCTTGAGCAACATTTCGTTGGAACCAGAGGCTATCCAATAAGAATTTAGGCGCAGATTAGCCAAGGCATTACATACACTAAAAGGATTGTAAACACCAATGAGACCACGAGAGAAATGATAGCCATCATAGATAGAACTCATTGTATCCATAAGGGTACTCTTCGTGATTGCATAGTTATCTGCCAATTCAGATAGCTGTTCTGAAAAATAGAACTGAATTTCATCTTTAGTCAAACCGCATATTGTTGCGTACTCATTCCTAAAGCTGACATTAGTTAATGTATTAAGCATACTAAACAAACTTATCTGAGTAAACTTAGTAATGCCAGTAATAAAGACGCACTTGATACAGTAACCATAGTCCTTCAATCCAGTAAAGAAATTGCGGTATATTTCACGGCATGCATCATGATGATTGGTTTCATAAGTATGCTGCAAAGGAACATCATACTCATCTACTATAATGGCTATCTGTACTCCCGCCTGTTCGTATGCTCTTTGGATAATACCATTTAAACGATTACCTAAAGACTGCTCATCCGGATTTCTGCCATATATCTTCTCGTATGAAGACAATACATTGTTCAAATATTCTGTAAGTGTCTGTGCAGAAGAACCACCCAAACTCATACTAAAATAGATAACAGGACGTTTTACCCACTCTGTTTCAAGTTCCATCATTTTGAGACCTTCAAAGAGTTCCTTTCTACCCTCAAAATAACACTTAAGGGTAGAGCACAAAAGAGACTTACCGAAACGGCGTGGACGGCTCAGGTAATTGTATTTAGTACTATTAGCCAGTTTCCAAACCATATCAGTCTTATCAGCATAGATATAATGATCTCTACGCATCTCTTCAAAATCCTGTATGCCTAAAGGCAATTTTCTATTCAATTGCGTCATATTGTCTCATTTTTCTGCAAATATACGCCTTTTATATGAAACAGCCAAACAATTTTTATGTTTTATACAATATTCACGTACCTTTTCAGTTTAGTAACTACTCAGCACCCCTATAGAAAACTTCTCGTTAATAAAGCATAAACTTGATTTTGCTTATTTTCTTCATCATTACAAACTTTTTAATGATTGAGTCGATGAGGACGTAGGCTGTTTAAAACAGTTCATTTAACGAGTTCTTTTCCGATGATGCCTCCAACATGTCTCCTTTGTCTATTATCGCCTTTCAACAGATTATCTGCCAGGAGATGCGTTTTTGCATTCCCCGTAAGTCAAAAGTCTGCGTTAATGGATGTAAATCGTGATTTTGCCATGTGGAGAAAAATGCTTATCTTTGCACCAAAAAAATGGCAAGCGACTGTACTGACATAGATGTTGTTTTGCGCCAGATAAACCAGCGTCTGCGCAAACTTGAGAAGTCCGACTCCGAGAAGACTGAGGAGATCGGACGCCTCAACCGTGTCATTAACCAGAAGGACGTGGAGATACATAATCTAAAGACAGAACTTGCTTCCACAAAGGCAGAACTTGCCGTTGCTAAAGAGCGCATCAAGGAACTCGAGGGAGCTGATGACGATACATCAAGTACACCAGGAAAGCCCGAGAAAAACAGCAGTAACAGCAGTATCCCTCCATCCCAAGAAAGTATCGCTTCCCGTGAGCTGCGCAGGACAAAGTCTCTTCGCAAGCCAAGCGGAAAGCCGAGCGGTGGACAGCCTGGCCACAAGGGTCACACACTGCAGACTATAGCAGAACCAGACGTAATTGTAAAGCACGAACCAGTCTATTGTAAATGCTGTGGTCGGCTCTTGATTGATATACCATGCCAGAAGATCCGTAAGACACAAATTGTTGATATCAAGGTGGTCGTAGAGACCTGCGAGGAACAGTATTACGAGAAGGTCTGTGAATGCGGTTGCGTAAACAACTGCGAAGCTCCCAACTGTCGTATCAAGTATGGTGACAACCTCCGTGCACTGGTGACATACCTTAATGTAGTGCAGTGTATTCCGTTCAAAAGGATTGCAGAACTTATATCCGACCTGTCCGGCCAGAATATAAGTGAGGGTACAGTGCAGAACATACTCAAAGAGAATAGCGGCAAGGCAGACTGTGCATATGAGGAAATACGCAAGAGGCTGGAAACAGCGTCTGTCGTAGGAGCCGATGAAACTGGTGCTACGGTAGGAAAGCATCTGCATTGGAACTGGATATTCCAGAACGACCTGCTTACATACGTGTTCCAGTCAGAATCGCGAGGTCAGAAGGCCATAGATTCCAGGTTTCCAAAGGGACTTCCCTATTCGACACTTGTGACTGACAGACATCAGAGCTACTTCAAGATGAATGTTAAGGACCATCAGGTCTGCCTGGCTCATCTTCTTAGGAATGCAGAGTATCTGAACGAACTGGATCCAAACCAGAACTGGTCACGGAGATTCATCCATCTGATAGAACACTCTATAAATCTCAGAAGAGAGGACAACATTACCTCTAGAAAGATAAAGGTACTGAAGACAAAGATGAAGAACCTCTTGGGTGAAAGCCTCACGCATTTAGATAACGAGTTTGAGAAATTCAAGAGGGGTATCCTTAAAGTCAAAGACTACCTATTTACCTTTCTCTCCAATCCAAGTGTGCCTTACGAGAACAATGCCAGTGAGCGGGGAGTTAGGAAAATCAAGATAAAGCAGAAAGTCAGCGGTTGCTTCCGAACAGACAGCGGTGCCGATGATTTTGCCAAGTTGCACTCCATTGCTGAAACTGCTATGAAGAACGGAAATTCTAAATTCAATGCAATTCTTGCTGTAGTACAACAGTAAGACGATTACTCATGCCCATAGGGGTGCTGAGTAGTTACTCAGTTTATATAACCTCAAATCCGCAACCTATAGGGTTTCGTGGGAATTTACTTGTAAAACGACAAAAATTCTTTTATTGTACATATTCCTTGGGCATAACAGAAACGTCGTAAACACAAAATTCCCTTACCCCATAAAGCGACTTGAGGTAATACGCCGGTTTAACCAGAAAAGCATGGCCTTTAACCAAAGTCTGTCTTGAACAGGTTGGCATAAGCATAGTTGTCTGAATAAATGTTCAATACATGCCTACGTGACGTCTTAATCCATTTTGCAGGAACAGAGATGAACTTGAACACAAAGGTCTTGATTCTGCTGGTGGCACGCAATCCAAATTCATGGGTTTTCAATCTCTGCATAATAGCTTTGTAGAAGTTTCTGATGAAAGCTGTCATAAGCAGGAATACAGTATTCTGTGCCATGAACGATTTTGGCAACCGATTCCAGCCAAAGCCATTGTTCATGTCATCGAAGATGCGTTCCTTGCCACCACGAAGATTGTAGAATTCCACAATGTCTCTTGCACTCGACTTGTAATCGTTAGTCAGTATACATCTGTAGGTATATTCGCCTTCCCAAATGTCAAGGTCTCCCTCTATTCGCCTTTGTCTCTGTATGACAAGACGATACGGTTTTCCTTTCCATTTCTCAACAAGGATGGAATTCAGCTCAAATTCAATACCGTTGATTTCAACAGTTTTCCATCCAGTCAAGGCAAACATGGAATCGTAGAAGGAAGAGCATCTGTTGGCACGAATATAAAAATGCCTGCAATGGGCCTCTACCATATCTACGATTTCCTCCGAGCATGAGCCGCAATCCATGCGGGCACGGGATATATATACTTCTGATGCCTCCAGTCGCTTGAAGATTCTTTCCAAAGTCTCTCTTTGGTTGAAGCGCACGTTTGTGTTGCCGTCTCTATTTTCAATACCGACAATCATGTCGTTAATGACTGCCACACCTGGACTATAGCCCAGGAACTTCTTGTAGGTTGGTTTTGCATCATGCTTCTCTGTTTCAATGAACTGATGGTCAAAGTCAAAATCATACTCTTGACCGGATTTCAATTGACCAGTAGCAAGCAGGGCTTTGATCAATAAGCAGTTCATCTTGTCTGCAGTATTGAAATCATAGGAGTTGCCAGAAGCAGATTTATAGGTGATGTTCTTACAAGTCAGTTCTTCGATAGCACGCAATATGGTGTCTGCGCTGCAAGTGCGAAGAGTTGGATGAAGAGACAAATGTTTCATCAAGTGAGTTGTAACATCCTCAATACATGAGCCGCCACAAAGATATACGCACATCAGAGAGCGTAGAATTTCGCTATATTGATAACCAAACATAGTGCATCTCAATCCCAAGGTGGAATCTATGGTTTGAGCTAAAAGAGCATCAAATTGCTCCATAATAGAAAAAATTCCTCCAAAAGGAGTGAGTTTCTCAGATTTTATTTGTACTTTTGCCATGTCATTCAGAGTTTTATTTGTTTTTTATTTGCAACACTAAGATAAGTGAAATTTCTGACATGGCAAAATCCTGAGCAACTTTTTGTTGCTCAGGTGCTTATAAAAAATATTAAATTATAGTGTTGCGGAATTAAGGTATAATAAAATGAAGATATAAATATGTTAACAGAAATATTACCAATCATAGGAGCATTCATACTGAGCATGACATGTGGTGTGTTTTTCATTCCATCAGTGCTGAAATTCTGCAAGAAAAAAAAGTTGTATGATATTCCAACCCTAAGAAAAGTGCATAGCGCACCCATACCACGATTGGGTGGCATTGCATTCATACCAAGCATGATGATTTCAGCTGTGGCAGTATTGCTTATCATAGCTACAAATAATATTCAAGACAAAATCTCTCTCAGTATGTGGAGCGTAGGTTTTATCTTGAGTCTGTCGATTATCTACTCTGTAGGAATCATTGACGATTTAATCGGACTTAATGCTAAAGTGAAATTTGTCGCTCAAATTCTCGCTGCCAGCATCATGCCTATATGTGGGCTCCAGATTAATGACCTCTATGGTTTGTTTGGTATTTACGAGATACCTTCGGTTGTTGGTATTCCTCTAACCATCCTTGTATTTGTGTTCATTGACAATGCACTCAATCTGATAGATGGCATAGATGGATTGGCAACAAGTCTCTCCATCATAGCTCTGCTGGGGTTCTTTTATTGCTTCATACCATACGACTTGATTGCTTATGAAGTAATGATTGCAGGATTGTTAGGCGTTCTGGTTGTATACCTGTATTTTAACATGTATGGGAAAGTAGAAAAAGGAACCAAGATATTCATGGGCGATTCGGGCAGCTTAACGTTGGGATTCTTCTTGGCATTCCTATTTGTCAAAGCAATTGCCGTAAATCCCAATATTATGCCAATGTCTCCAAAACGCGTACTGATAGCATACAGTCTGCTCATCATACCTACTTTTGATGTCGTACGAGTAGTGTTACATCGCATCAGAAACAGGAAACCAATCTTTGATGCAGACAAAAGCCACATACATCACAAGTTCCTGGCTATGGGATATAACCAGCACTATACATTATTCATTATTATCCTACTAGCCCTAGCATTCATTGGAACCAACGTAATACTAGGTAATATGAGTGTAGGATTAACAGGAATATTACTTATCGATATAGCCCTCTATACGATGCTACACATCGGTATCAATCAAAAAATCAAACTAAAGAAAAAAGTAGAGAAATGACCAAACAAAACAAAACAGAAACCAAGAATAGAAACAACAGAATGGAGCGTTTCGTAAAACGTTCCACAGATATTCTTGTTTCTGTACCTTGTCTCGTTCTATTCTCTCCCCTATTTGTCATTATCTCCCTAGCTATCAAATGGGAAGACGGATTACCAATCATCTACAAGCAAGAACGCATAGGTTTGCACGGGAAACCTTTCAACATCTATAAGTTCAGATCTATGAAGGCTGATGCAGAAAAAGATGGTCCAATTCTACTGGAGATTGAGGGCGACACGCGACTCACACGTGTGGGAAAATTCATTAGGGCACACCATTTGGACGAACTTCCACAATTGTGGAACATCGTAAAAGGCGATATGTCATTAGTCGGTCCACGCCCGGAACGGAAATACTACATCGACCAAATCATCAAGCATGATCCTCGCTATAGTTATCTGTATCAGATCCGACCGGGTGCTACTTCTTATGCCACCCTGTATAACGGATATACGGATACAATGCCGAAGATGTTGAGAAGACTGAGTCTTGACCTCTACTACCTGGAACACAGATCCTGGTGGTTCGATGCCAAGATTCTGTTCAAAACTATGATGAACATCCTGTTTGGCAAAATATTCTAATGATGAGCTACTGATGCAATAAAGGGGTGAATACTTGTTCATAGCGATCTTTTAAATTATTTTATCTCAACAAACTTTGTAAATAGAAAAGAAAGTTGTATTTTTGCATTTTTAAATAGGCAAAAATTATGGCGAATAAATATATATTGTATCTTGATGAATGCGGAGATCAAAACTTAGCAAGTTTTGACCCACAATTCCCTATATTTACACTTTGTGGTATTGTTGTCTCCGAGGAACAGGACAAAGTGTTGACAGAACGAATCAATGTCCTTAAAAAGGAAATCTGGAACAATATAAATATTATTTTTCATAGTCGGGATATAAGAAAGTGTCAAAATGGATTCGAGGTTTTGTTTGACCTTGATGTCAAAAAACGATTCTTCCAGGGTGTTAATGATATACTTGGAGATAATGGATATGTCGTAGTTTGCTGCTCGATATTAAAAGAACCATATATCAGGCAGTATGGTAAACTGAATGATGTATATGGGTTGTCTTTATCGTATATCATGGAAAGAGTCGTGTTTTATTTAGACTCTCTTGGTTTGACTGACATAGAACTTTGTACCATTATCGAAAAACGTGGCAAAAAGGAAGATGCATCCCTTCTTAATTATTATAATCAGCTGTTAGACAGAGGAACATATTGGGTGGATAGTCATCGAATGAAAAAAGTTTTTAAAAAGTTCGACATGAGATGGAAATCTGAAAATATAATTGGACTTCAGATTGCTGACTTGATAGCTTATCCGGTAACTCGACATGTTTTGAATCCTAATGGAGTGAATCTTGCTTTTGATGTACTGAAAAAGAATATCTTCCAATTAAACGGAAAGGTATATGGTATGAAGATTTTCCCAAAAGAACAAGGAAAATAATACAAAAAAAAAGAGTCACTGTGAAGTAACCCTTTCCCGACCGGGGACACCCCAATCCTGAATAAAGAAGCCTTTATCCGATTGCAAAGATATGGTAATTCTTTTATATATGCAAATAAATAGATGATTATTTATTGATTTTTTAAAGAATTAACATAAAAATGAAGGTAACAGATCTGACTCTGTTTGCTCCTGATGTAACTTCTATCTCCATAGCTTGTTTGATCTTAAAGGAGTTAACACTTGTAATTCGCGTCGTAAGCCAGTGGATTACGGGGCGTAAGTAACTAACTTTCGTATCGCAAGTAACTAACTTTCGTATCGCAAGTAACTAACTTTTGCATCGTAAGTAACTGACTTTCGTATCGGAAGTAACTGACTTTTGCATCGCAAGTAACTGACTTTTACTTCGTAAGCACCGGCTTCAGGGTGACAGGGTGACACTGGTGACAGTGATTTCTGAAGATTTACTCTCGCGCGGGCAGGCAGGAACTTTCGGCCTGATTTTTCCTGCCTGCCCGCGTGCGAGGCGAAAAGTTGAAAAACTAGTGTCACCCTGTCATCGTGTCACCGTGAACACTGAGCAGAGAATGCGCTGTATAGCTCACTTGCTATGGGCATAAACTCTCCTGTCTCCGCCTCCGTTGGCTTTCGGAAGTAGAGATCCACACATTACTGTTTTTGTCGCGGCGCCTCTAAAGTAGGTAATAAGGTTCTAAATTGTGTCACACGGTGCAAAGATAGCAAAAATAAAATAAATGAGAGTTCCCATAGTGGGAACTCTTAAATAATAATTATTGGTTTTTAGAATCTTTTAAACGATAAAGGCTAAAAAATATACCCGATACTAGCAAGTTGCAGAAGAAATTGATGCGAACTGTATGGTTGAAACGGGCTGAAGGGCGTAATGGGTAATTTCAACCATACAAATCGAAATATTTTAGACATGGAACGCAATGAAAGGGAAAAAGACGGTTTCGTGACAGTTTTTCCATTTCACAGCTTTTTATTTGGCATTATTTATATAAAAATCTGTTTTCTCGTACAAACAGAAAAGACTCCGCAAAGGGTTTTTTAAACTTTTTTTTAAGTTGATGGTAAATTTGTTGCCATTTTATTTTTTTGTTTCATTTTTTTTTAGTACCTTTGCAAACGTTATCCTGAATACAATCTTTTTACCTTAAAGAAAACTAATACCTATTGAATGTAGAGCAGTTGTCTGAGAAGATAGCTGCTCTTGTCTTTTTTTATAGCTCCCCATATAATAAATACCGCAAAACATCCGTTTTTATTTATAGAAACAAGTCTTATCACTTGTATAAATCATCACATAAGAAACAATGGAAACAGAAGTTAAGAAGATTCCTTATCTCGACCTGAAGGCTATCAATGAGCCTTACGAGAAGGAGATAAAGGATGCTATCAACAAGGTGGTCAACAGCGGATGGTATCTGCAAGGTGAAGCCGTAAAAAGGTTTGAGAAATCGTATGCACAGTTTATCGGTACAGAATACTGCATCAGCTGCGCTAACGGGACGGATGCGCTCAAACTGATGCTGATGGGCGAACTGGCTATCGGAAAGTTACAGAAAGGTGATGAGGTGATCGTGCCTGCCAACACTTATTTCGCTACCGTACTTGCCATCAGCAGCGTAGGACTAACACCTGTATTGGTGGATGCCAATATCGATACATTACAGATAGATGACCAACTGATAGAAGCCCGAATCACACCGAAGACCAAAGCCATCATGATTGTTCATCTCTATGGCAAACTGGCATGGACTCCGAAGATTGCTGAAATCTGCAAGAAGCATCATCTCTTGCTTTTCGAAGACAATGCGCAGGGATTCGGATGCTCCACTACTCTAGCTGATTCTTCTGAAAAACCATCGAAAAGAAGATATACCGGAAATCTTTCGGATGCTGCCGCCCATAGTTTTTATCCTAGCAAGAATCTGGGAGCTTTGGGAGATGCCGGAGCTGTAACTACCAGCAACAGGGAATTGGCTGAAGCTATCATGGCACTACATGAATATGGAAAGATTGAAGACGGCATCTTCAGATATCAGGGCGTAAACTCGCGCATGGATGAGATGCAGGCTGCAGTACTGAATGTTAAACTGCAATATCCTGAGAACGAACAGAAAGCGAGACACAGACAGGTACAGCTATACCTGGAGCATCTGGATGACAGCATCAAGGACAGATGCATCGCTGCGAAACTCCTCGCTCCTGCTCATGAAAATGTTTTCCACGTCTTCCCTTTCCTTACCCCGAAGCGAGACCAACTGAAAGCTTTCCTGGCTGAGAATGGGGTCGGCACAAAGATTCATTACTTCCGCCCACCCTATCTGCAGCCATGCTATCCGGAAATGAATCATCTGGAATTTCCGGTAGCCAAGAGAATAGCTGACGAAGAACTGAGTCTGCCTTGCAACTCATCGCTCAACGATGAAGATATCATCAGAGTAAGCAAACTCATCAACCAGTTCTTGGTTTAAAGGTACTGCACCTTGGCACCGATAGAGAGACCGAAGACGTCCCAGAAACCGGCATTGCCATTACGGTAGAAACGCATAAAGTAGATATCCGTTGTACCCAACTCATAGAAGAACGTGATGCTCTTGATACGCTTACGTTTATTGTGCGGAATATCATACTTAAACCGTTCACCCAAGGCGATATTAGGACGGATGCGGGTAGAGAACGGATAGTAGCCGCTTTCATACTTGGTAGGCTGCTTCGTCCAGAAATCATGTCCGAACACCGTATTGAAATACAGGCTGCATTCCAGCGGTTCAAACCACCAGCCTTTACCGATATTACGACGCCATGGAATGAAATTCTCCTTGAGCGTCATGGTAAACTTCTCATCGTCAGAACTATACTTCGGGACGTAGCCAAACAAGAGCTGCGTTTCCCATTGGTGGTGCTTACCATATTCCCATCCTATACCCAGCGAAATGAGACCCATATTACCACAGGTCTGAATGATGCCCTGAGTAGGTATCAGCAAATCCCAGTGCTTGCGGTAACGCATCACGCGGCGGTCATATCGGGTCAGTTTGCCATCAGCCAACACCAGAGTATCATGAACGATACTATCCTTCTGTTCCAACTCCTCACTTTTCCCGGTAACCTCATCGGCAGCATGAACCTGTACAGAACCTGCAGCAAGCAAAGCTCCCAGAATGAATATATGCTTAAAACTCAATAATTTCATAACGATAACCTTTTGGAGTAATGGTGAATATATAGTACTGATGCTTAGCGGCATTGGCCACCTGATAATAGATAATTCCATCGCCATAAATATCTTCTTGCTTGGTATGATGACCATGACCGCAAAGGCAGCACATCAAACCTGGGAACTGATGGGTATAAAAATTGAAGACCTTAGCTACATTATTATTAAACTGCTCTGAATAAGGTCCTGCATGCATGCAGACAACGGTACGCGAAAAGTCATCAGCATCTGCCTTAACCTGCTCTTCCATGAAATCGAAATTAGGTACAGGGCGGGAATAGTCAAACTCAATAGCATTGGTATTGAGGCAGACAAACTTTACCTTGCCGGCAATGAAACTGAAATCCGGATTACCAAAGATTTTCTCATAAGCCTGGTTACCTGTTCCCAAACAGTCATGATTACCCAGCAGAGCCACGTATGGAATCTTCAGTTTCTGAAGACGGTCACGGGTCCACTGGAACTCACGGGTAGCACCAAAGTCGGTAAGGTCTCCACAATGAATCACGAAATCGAGGGAATCACTGCGGCGATTGATATCATTAACCTCACTCTTCAAATCATCCAACCACTGGTGTGAATCGCTGATCATAGCGAAACGGATGGTATCTTTCGACTTGACTGCAGCCTCAATCCTCTTAATATTGGAAGCATTCAAGTTTCTTGCCCCATCGATTTGTACATCATACGGATGGACATCGAAGACGGTATCGCAGGATGCTATCATACAGAGGCAACAGGCAGCCAGAATATAGGGAATAATTTTATGCATTCTTGTCTTATTTATCTTTAAAAACTCCTTTTTTATAACTCTTAAATACTACTTTTTCTTCTTTTTCAAACGTGCATAGAAACCTTGCAAACGACCAGGCTGACAACCGGCATCGAGCAGTTTCTTCAAATCACGATAGGCTTCGTCTTTTCTTCCTAGCAGAATCAGAATGTCTACATGATTAAAAGCAAAATCCTCGTTACCAGCATCCAGTTCCATCGCCTTGGCGTAATCAAACTCAGCCAGTTCAAGCATACCTCTCTCCTTCTCCATGCCACCTCTTGCAGCATAAGCCATCGCACTGTCAGGGTATTGCTCTATCAAGCTATTGATGCCGTCGTATGCCTCGGTATAATGCTTATCTTTCTCATTGAGCAAAGCCAGACCGAGTTGCGCCTGGAAATTGCCAGGAACAAGTACCAGAAGATTCTGATAATCGAGACGTGCAAAGTTATAACGGAGCAATTTCTCATTGACAAAGGCACGATAGAACAAACCGGCTATATTGGTATTGTTCAGAAAGAGTACCTTATCAAGATCATCCTTGGCATATTGCCACTGCTCCAACTGGATGTTCCAGGCTGCCTTTTTCAGTCGCAGATCGATGCTGTCGGGATGATATGCAAGCACTTCTGTAGCCTTGGAGAGTGAATCGCGCAAAGCTTTATTCTGAGCAGCACGTACCTTGTCTGCATCTACGTTCTGCGCAGATACAGATAAAGAAACAAACGATGCCAATAATAATGTATAAAAACTTTTCATGGTGCAAAGTTAAGAAGACTTTCGCAAACTGCCAAATAAAAAACTATAAAACTTATTTGAGTTTACAAAAAGAACTAAATTTCAGAAAGACAGGACAATCAACAAGAAAAGCCTTAAGAGAAAGAAACACTCCTCTTAAGGCTTTTATCTATAAAGCATCTGGATAGAAAATTCACCCAGCGCCGAAAAAATCCATTTACAGATTAAGCATTCTTAATCCAGTTAACGATCCATGCGCCAACCTCTGTTGTGCCATACTGAGCACCACCCTCAACCTGAATTTCAGGAGTGCGGACATTGGCATCGAGAGAAGCATCAACAGCCTTGCGAATCAAGGCACCCTCCTCGTTCAAACCGAAGTGCTCCAACAACATGGCTGCAGAAAGAATCTGAGCTACTGGGTTAGCCAGGTTCTTGCCAGCTGCCTGTGGCCATGAACCATGAACAGGCTCAAACAATGGTGTGTGCTCACCGAGAGAGCTAGATGGCTGCAAGCCCATAGAACCGGTGATGCAAGAAGTCTCATCGGTCAGGATATCACCGAAGGTATTCTCTGTAACGATAACATCGAAGAATGTAGGCTCAGTCAATACGCGCATAGAAGCGTTGTCGATGAACATATAATCGGTATTTACCTCAGGATACTGTGGCTCCATCTCCTTGGCAATCTGGCGCCAGAGACGAGAAGATGCCAATACGTTTGCCTTATCTACTACTGTCAAGTGCTTGTTGCGCTTCATGGCAAACTCGAAAGCTACCTTCAGGATGCGCTCAATCTCAGGACGGGTATAGATATCAGTATCGTATGCCTTATCGTTATCCTGATACTTTTCACCGAAGTACATACCGCCAGTTAACTCGCGGATAACTACGAAGTCAGCACCCTTCAGGAGTTCATCCTTCAATGGTGACTTGTGGAGCAGGCAATCGAATGTGGCTACTGGGCGAACATTGGCGAAGAGGCCCAACTTCTTACGCATAGCGAGCAAACCCTGCTCAGGACGAACCTTGGCTGTAGGGTTGTTGTCGAAACGTGGGTCACCAACGGCTGCGAAGAGCACAGCATCAGCATCCATACAAGTCTTGAAGGTTTCCTCTGGGAATGGATCACCTACCTCGTCGATAGCGTGAGCGCCGCAGATAGCCTCGTTATAAGTAAACTCGTGGTTGAACTTCTCTGCAATGGCCTGCATAACTGCTACGCCCTGCTTCATAATCTCTGGTCCGATACCATCACCGGCGAGAACTGCAATGTTTAATTTCATCTTATTTGATTTTTTAATTGTTTATTTTTTGTAACCTTCGGAGATATTTTCATATCCTTCGGAGATAATTTCGTAACCTTCGGAGATATTTCTGTAATCTTCGGAGATATTATTCCATATCCAGATTTCGAGGCGAAACAGCCTGTTCGTCGCTCTTATCTGCCTCGTACATATTAATCATCTTCAGCGTTGCCTTGATAGCAGCTTCTGTCTGGTCGGCATCCAAGCCTCGGGTGCGCCAGATACGGTCACCTTCACGCCAGGTGATGACGGTCTGAACGAGGGCATCGGTACGGCCACCAGGTGGGATGGTTACCTGATAGTTATCGAGCTTAGGGAAGGTCTTGCCGAGCTTTACCTTGTAGATATTGCGGAGGGCTTTTACGAAAGCATCATACTGACCATCACCGGAGCTACGGTCTTCATACTCCTTACCCTCTATTTCTACCTTTACACTGGCTATAGGCTTCAAACCATATGAGGTTGATACCATGTAACTTACCAGTTTCACCTTATCCTCTAGAGCTCCATGCTTCAACACATCACTCACGATGTATGGCAGGTCGTCCTGGGTTACCAGTTCCTTGCGGTCGCCGAGTTCTGTGATTCGCTTGGTCACCGCCTTGGTCTGCTCAGGCGTCAGTTCCAATCCCAGTTCATTGAGGTTCTGCACGATATTCGCCTTACCAGAGTTCTTACCCAACGCATACTCACGATGTCTGCCGAAACGCTCAGGTACCAGGTCGTTGCAATAAAGCTTATCCTTGTTATCACCATCGGCATGCACACCAGCCACCTGGGTGAAGACATTATCTCCTACTACCGGTGTATTCGGAGCCACGGCGATGCCGCTGTATCCTTCAACCAATCGGGAAATATCGTTCAGACGGTCTTCCTTAATATTGGTCTTTGCCTCGAACATGTCTTTCAGAATCACCTGAACACTTGCCAAAGGTGCATTGCCACAACGCTCACCCAGACCATTCACGGTAACGTGGAGACCCTTGGCGCCGCTCAATACGGCAGCCAGCGAGTTGCTCACAGCCAGATCGTAGTCGTTATGGGCATGGAAGTCGAAGTGAGAATTCGGATAACGGCGCACCATCTGGCGCATATACTCCACACACTGCAATGGGTTCAGAATACCCAACGTATCAGGAAGAAGGAAGCGCTTGATAGGCAGTTTTACCAACTCATCCATCATCATGAAGAGATAGTCACGACTGTCACGCATACCGCTCGACCAGTCCTCCAAGTAGAGATTCACGGTGAATCCCTTGCTCAAAGCATAGTCGATGGTCTGCTTGATATGAGCGAGATGCTCCTCAGGCGACATCTTGAGTTGCTGGGTGCAGTGCTTGTAGCTACCCTTAGCCAAGAGGTTGATGACATGACCGCCGCATTCAGCAATCCAATCCACGCTCTTGTTGTTATCCACGAATCCCAATACCTCAACGGAATCCAGTTTACCTATAGTCTTAGCATAACGGCAAATTCGAGCGACAGCATCCTTTTCACCTTCTGACACACGCGCTGAAGCCACCTCAATGCGATCTACATTGATGTCGTGCAACAGCATTCTTGCTATCATCAACTTCTCGTGAGGAAGGAAACTGACACCATTGGTCTGCTCGCCGTCGCGCAGCGTGCAGTCCATGATCTCAATCTCCTTGATGCGGGAATTATCTCTCTTTGCGTTAACGTTCATCTTAATTATTAATGTTAAGTGTTAAATGTTAAGTGTTAAATGAGGCTTTCGCCCTATCAACCTGCTTCTTACCCTGCAAGTCAACATTCAACACTCAACATTCAACATTACCTATTTATTCTTCTCTTCCCAAGCCTCAACCTTGTCGCGGTTCTGAACGAGGAAGTCTACATCGTCCAAACCATTCTCCAAACAGTGTTTCTTGTAGCCGTTGATTTCGAAGTGCTCGCTCTTGCCGGTAGCAAGATTGGTCACGGTCTGGTTAGGAAGATCTACCTTCACCTCTGTCTTGTGATCCTTGTCAATGCTCTCGAAGAGTTCCTTCAGGAATTCCTCGCTTACTACTACTGGCAATACGAGGTTGTTCAACTCGTTGTTCTTGTGGATATCAGCAAAGAAAGAGCTGATGACTACACGGAAGCCTGCACCTGCGATAGCCCAGGCTGCGTGCTCACGGGAAGAACCTGAACCGAAGTTCTTACCAGCTACGAGGATGACACCACTGTAAGAAGGGTCGTTCATCACGAAGTCTGGCTTTGGAGTTCCGTCGGCATTATAACGCCAATCGCGGAAGAGGTTGTCGCCCATGCCCTCTTTATCGATGGCCTTGAGGAAACGGGCTGGGATGATCTGGTCTGTATCTACATTCTCCAATGGAAGAGGAATGCAGCTTGATGTAATTACATTGAATTTCTGTTTCATAACTGTACTTGTCAATTGTACATTATTAATTGTACATTATTAATTAAAAATTACATAAACTCTCTTGGGTCGGTAATCTTACCTGTAATAGCAGCAGCAGCTGCTACGTATGGACTGGCAAGGATGGTGCGGGAGCCTGGTCCCTGACGACCCTCGAAGTTACGGTTGGATGTACTTACAGAGTACTTGCCTGCAGGAATCTTATCATCGTTCATTGCCAAGCAGGCAGAGCATCCTGGCTGACGGATTTCGAAGCCGGCAGCCTCAACAATCTTATCAATTCCCTCTTCACGTATTTGTTTATCAACCAACCATGAACCTGGTACAAGCCAAGCAGTTACGCCATCTGCCTTCTTCTTTCCTTTAACAAGAGAAGCGAAAGCACGGAAGTCTTCAATACGACCATTGGTACATGCGCCCAAGAATACATAATCGATAGGATGACCCTCGAGTTTCTCGCCTGGCTGGAAGCCCATGTAGTTGAGGCTCTTCTTGAAACCAGCCTGCTCTTCCTCAGGAATCTCATCAAGAGTTGGGATGCTTTCGGTAATACCGATACCCATACCAGGGTTGGTACCATAGGTGATACGTGGTTCGATATCCTTTGCCTCGAAAGTCAACTCCTTGTCGAAGACTGCATCATCGCCACTCTTCAAGGTCTTCCAGTAAGCCACAGCCTTGTCCCACTCTTCACCCTTAGGTGCATATTCACGACCCTTGATGTACTCGAATGTTGTCTCATCAGGAGCTACGAAACCACCACGGGCACCCATCTCGATAGAGAGGTTGCAGAGGGTGAGACGACCTTCCATAGACATATCCTTCACTACATCGCCACTGTACTCAACGAAGTAACCGGTAGCACCTGAAGTAGTGAGCTGGCTCATCAGATAGAGAGCAACGTCCTTGGCAGTAACGCCCTTGCTGAGCTTACCGTTGATGCTGATACGCATAGACTTTGGCTTGCTCTGGAGAATACATTGTGAAGCCATCACCATCTCCACCTCAGAAGTACCGATACCGAAAGCTACGGCACCCATTGCACCATGGGTAGAAGTATGAGAGTCACCGCAAACGATGGTCATACCAGGAAGAGAAAGACCCTTCTCAGGACCTACTACGTGGATGATACCATTATCCTTTGTGTTCATGGCAAAGTGAGTAACGCCGAAATCAGCGGTATTCTTTGCCAAGGTATCTACCTGCTTCTTTGAGATAGGATCCTCGATTGGTTTATCCTGATCGTGAGTAGGAGTATTGTGGTCAGGCATACAGAAAATCTGGTCTGGACGGAACATCTTGAGTCCGCGTGCTCGCATACCAGCGAATGCCTGAGGTGATGTTACTTCGTGACAGTAGAGACGGTCGATGTAAAGCTGTGTAGGACCGTCCGGAACAATCTGGACAACGTGCTTGTCCCAAATCTTGTCGAATAATGTATTCATAATATCTCTTGTTATATATATGTTTATCTAATCTTAAACTTGTTAATACAATCAATATAAGCCTCAACAGAAGCCGTAACGATGTCGGTATCTGCGCCGAAGCCATAATATACATGACCATCGTATTCTACCTGCATGTGAACCTTGCCCACATCATCAGAGCCCTTGTCGATAGCCTGGATGGTGAACTCCTTGAGGTTCATCTCCTTGGTGATGACCTTCTTGAGAGCATTGATAGCAGCATCTACCGGACCGTTACCAGATGATGCAGCCTCAAACTTCTGACCTGCAATATCAAGACCGATACTTGCCACGCTCTTCACGCCCTTACCTGTAGTAACCTGCAACCAGTCGAGCTGAACACCATGCTTATCAGCAGAATCAGCACCGGCAAGCATCAAAACATCCTCATCGGTAACTTCCTTCTTCTTATCAGCCAGTTGGAGGAACTTCTTGTAAATCTTGTCGAGCTTCTCCTCATCATTAATCTCTACACCATTGACATGGAGACGATACTTCAATGCAGCACGACCAGAACGGGCTGTCAGAACGATAGCATTGTCATCCAATCCAACTTCCTTAGGATCAATGATTTCGTAAGTCTGGACATTCTTCAAGACACCATCCTGATGGATACCGGAAGAATGAGCAAATGCATTGCGACCCACGATAGCCTTGTTTGGCTGAACAGGCATATTCATCAGGCTGCTCACCATGCGTGAGGTAGGAATAATCTTGGTGGTATTGATGTTGGTATCAATATTGATATGCTTGTGACACTTCAGAATCATGGCAATCTCTTCGAGCGAAGTATTACCTGCACGCTCACCGATACCATTGATGGTAACCTCAACCTGGCGTGCACCATTCAAAACACCCTGCAGGGTATTGGCAGTAGCCATACCGAGGTCGTTATGACAGTGGGTAGAAAGGCGTGCCTTGTCAATGCCATCAACATGCTCCATGAGATACTTGATTTTGTCACCATATTCATCAGGCAGACAATAACCTGTAGTATCAGGAATGTTCACTACAGTAGCACCCGCCTTGACAACAGCCTCTACGACACGAGCCAGATACTCATTATCGGTACGGCCTGCATCCTCAGCATAGAACTCAACGTCCTCAACATACTTTTTAGCATACTTGACAGCAGCTACAGCACGTTCGATAATTTCCTCGCGGGTAGAATTGAACTTATACTTGATATGACTGTCGCTGGTACCGATACCGGTATGGATTCTCTTATGCTTGGCATACTGCAAAGCCTCAGCAGCACAATCAATATCTTTTTCTACGGCACGGGTAAGTGCACAAATAGTAGGCCAGGTTACAGCCTTAGAGATTTCTACCACTGAATTGAAGTCGCCCGGACTTGATATAGGAAATCCAGCCTCAATTACATCCACGCCCAACTGCTCCAGTTGCTTTGCCACCTGAATCTTCTCAACTGTGTTCAACTGACATCCCGGAACCTGTTCGCCATCGCGGAGGGTCGTGTCGAAAATGTATAATCTGTCACTCATATCTTTAAAATTTTAAATTTACACCTTATTATATATATAAGAGCTACACATTCAGAACGCACTACGTTTATATAGCAATCCGTGCAGAAGCATCAGATAAAGTAAAAAGCCTTCCCCCACTCCATAGACGGAAGTGTAGAAAGGCTTTTAATATCTTAAGCGATGAACTATACGCACACCTTATCACTTCCGCCCACAAACTGCAGTCGAAGTCGAATAATAATGCTTGTAATGTTCAACAATGTTGTTCTCATATCTATCTTATTATGTTATATTCTTAAATTCGCATGCAAAGGTAACACTTTTATTTGATACTAGCAAACAATTTATAACTTTTTTAATAGAAATGATAACAAATTCCTATAATCTTATGGATTTTTTACCCAAAAACGTTAATCCTGTGCAAGAATTTGGCGAAAAAGCCAGTTCTTGAGTGAAAAAATTGACAAACTCTAACCTTAGAAAGGCAGATTCTCTGCAGGCGGCGGTGGTAGCGGACTACCATCCTGCCCTCCGCCATTCATCCTAGAGCCTACAATCTCACCACCTTCTTCGACAGGTGCTGCTGCAGCATCCTGCGGATCCTGGAATCGGGTAAATTCTCCACGGAAGTTCAGGAGAACATCTCCAACAGAGCCCTTACGGTGCTTGGCAATGATAATCTGTGCCATACCATGAAGGTCATTACCCTTTTCATCCTGATAGATGTGATAATATTCCGGGCGGTGAACGAAAAGCACCATATCGGCATCCTGCTCGATGGCACCGGATTCACGGAGGTCACTCAACTGAGGTCGCTTTCCTTCCAAACCCTCACGGTTCTCTACATTACGGGAGAGCTGCGAAAGAGCAAGCACAGGAATATTCAGCTCTTTGGCAATACCTTTGAGCGAACGGGAGATGGTAGATACCTCCTCCTGACGGCTACCAAACTTCATACCATTGGCATTCATCAGCTGGAGATAGTCGATCATCAACAGTTTAACACCCTTTTCCCTTACCAGTCGGCGCGCCTTGGTGCGGAGTTCGAAAACAGAAAGACCAGGCGTATCATCAATATAAATAGGTGCACCTGTCAGTTTTCTCAGTTTTTTATCCAACCGTTCCCATTCTGGCTGTTCCAATTGTCCGTTCAGTATTTTCTTACCCGAAATCTCGCAAACATTCGAGATGAGTCGGTTCACCAACTGAACGTTATTCATTTCCAGAGAGAAGAATCCGATAGGCACATCATAATCTACCGCCACATTCTTGGCAATACTCAATGCAAAGGAAGTCTTACCCATGGCAGGACGACCGGCGATAATCACAAGGTCGGACGGTTGCCAACCTGATGTCATATCATCCAATCCACGATAACCCGTAGGAATACCGGTAAGACCACCCGAGTTCTGAGCAGCGCGCTGCAAGATGGCAACGGCCTCCTTTACAACCGGATCAATCTGTGTATAATCCTGCTTCATATTGTTCTGCGAAAGCTGGAAGAGTTCACCTTCAGCTTTCTGCATCAGTTCATCCACATCCACACCTTCTTCATACGCCATCGTCTCGATGTCGCCGGCATAATGAATCAGCTGGCGCTGCATATATTTCTGCGCCAGGATACGGGCATGCGACTCTACATGGGCAGCCGAAGCCATGCCTGCAGAAATATCCATGAGATATTGTGCTCCTCCCACCTTATCCAGTTCGCCAGTCTTGGCTAACTGATCGGCAAGAGTCATGATATCCACAGGCCGTTCCTCCATGTTCATCACCTGGATAGCCTGATATATTCTCTTATGACGCGGGTCATAAAAAGTATCTGGCTTGAGCAACTCCGACACCACCGAAAAGGCATCAGAATCTATCATCAAGGCACCCAGTACCGCCTGCTCCACATTCACAGCCTGCGGCTGCAAATGGGCATAGGTTGGATCTATCTGTACCTTATTCTTATTTTTATTATTCTCCGCCATCTTTATTGTTTTTCCTTTCCTCGAAAACTTTTTTTGTTATAAATTCCAATTCTATAGGCGCAATACCACGATCATCAAGCCAATTTCCCATATCGAGCAGGCCGAATGCATCTATATCTTCCTTAGGGGAAAAAGCTGCATGACCAGATGCTTCATTCAAAAATCTGATAGCTGCAGTTCCTCCCTTTTTCACGAGAACGCAGAATCCATAATAGAAAAATTTCATAGACTCCCATCTGTGGTCTTGTGGCTTGGAAACTTTGCTCACCATCGCAGATAACATTTTCATGAACATGCGTTCCTTTTCATCCTTATCCATATCTGTCATGTCAGAATTCAATATATCCCTGATTTCATTATCATCACTATTTTGCAGATAAGGTTCTATTAAAGCCATTGCGTGGTCAATGTTTTTATCGCCTTCCGATTCTGAAAAGAGCAAAGAGAAAGCCAGTCTGCATTCAACCTGTTCTTCCTTAGGATACTGTTCATCCATCTGGAAAGCCCATTCCAAAGCCTCTTTATAATGATGGAGTTTCAATAAGAGATCGGTCTTTTTCAGCTTGAGCTTAAACTGCTTACTCTCATCTGATTCTTCTTTAATCAAGCAATTCAATGTTATTAAAGCCGCCGGGTCTTTTATCTCCTCTTCTATTTCTAATTTCAACTCCGTGGCAGCCTTATAAGTTGGGCTTGTATTCTTAATCACATAGAGATGTTCAAGCGCTTCATCATATTTTTCCTCCGATTTGTATGCCAATGCAAGCATCATATGCTCTTCGTCGGTATATTTTTCCAGATTACGCAAAATCTTACTAACAAAGGCATAGTCACCTCTTTTAGCAGAGAAACGGGCCAGCGACAGGCGATACTTGTCATATTCCGGTTTTGCAAACAGTCCCGTAGTAAAGAAAGGAATTTCCTTCTGCACTTCGAAAGGATTATCAAATGCCTTCCTCATTGGAGAGAGAGTATAGAATCGGTAGAGGTCCTGCACATAGCGATGACGAACCCTGATTGCACGTTTCTTCTTTTCCTCTTCAGAGAGATTCTCTTCATGTTCCATTACCGAATCAAGCAGTGTGACATTTTCAGAATCCTTTGCTTCTGTAGAATCTGTCTCATCCTCTACTGGCTCTTCGGTATTCTGCTCTTTTTCCACCTCATCTTCTTCGTCATAAAAAACAGGACCAGACACCATATTTTCCGGGGTAACATCCAATGATTCAATAAATTCCTTAGATGTATTATTCAATGAAAGAATGATGCTATACAGATCGGTATCACACATAGAGGCGCCTCTCAAGAGATTGTTGATGAAATTGCGATGCTGTTTCATCGTAGCCCGAACATTCTTGAGCGTAGAATTACGGACATAGAAAGGAACAAACCAATTATAGAGTGAATGGAAATGACCGAAGCTCTTCTGGTTGGCAAACTGATGATAATAGACATCAACTCCTATATCTTCTGAATTCAACATATAGTCGAAGGCTCCCTTAAGGGCATCATCAGGATTCTCCCCATCTGCTGAGAAGCAATTAAGTCCCAATTCACCCGTTTGGTCTATCTTTTCGGCCAAATCCTGAGTAAAAGAAGTGAACATGGTCTTCACCACGGAATGCATCATCTCCTTGCTATCCTTTTTACTTGTAAGACATAGACGCATCTGGCGTTGGAGATCAACACAGGCTGCCAAAAATTCATCATCCATGATCAAGCCAGCAGCAGAATCCCAATATTTCTGTTTTTCACCCGAATTGGTTATTGCACAGAAAACGAAACCCACCAAAGCTCGCTGGCGAACACTGCAAGTACTGTCGTCAGACTTGATTAAGCGCATCAAGACTGCAAGTCTAGGGGCATCAAAGAATACAGAGCATGACAATGAAACAGCCGAAACTATCATATTGATGGTGTATGGATCTACCAAATCGGAAGCGATGATATCAAGAATATTCTTGACAAAATCATCATTCCATTCTTCAGTTGTCAAAATATAAGAAAACACCATATTGCGATAGGCATTAAGCTGCTCTTGTATCTTTTGTCTTTCCTCGTCTATCTGTTCTTCAGACAAGTCTACCCTCAAATTTAGCATAGCTTCATCTGTAGCAAATTTCTCAAAGGTTTCCTGTACCTCATCAAAACTTGTCAGATTCTGAGCTCTTTTGCAAAGTGCAACAAATGTAGACTCATTAGCCAAAATCCATTCGTGACGCACTTTACCAAAGAACATATCAGTATCAAGATCTAAAGTTTGAGCAAGATTATAAAGTTCTCGGTGTTTAAGTTTGCCGTCTATATAATCATGATACAAATCATCATATCTTTTTTCAATTTCAGCAATTCCAGGCTGACACGATTCGAGCCCCACTTCCTGGTCAATTATCTTGCGAATAGCCTCAATTCTGGATATAGTAGTGACATTTTCATGCGAAAACTTTGTCCAGCTAAAATCTTCTCTTTTCATAAGCCGTTTATTTTTGTGCTACAGCCAGATCACGACGTCTTGGTTCCATAGCATGTTCATATTTAAGTTTTGGAAGATTACTGATGGTTTTAGCATCGGCACCCGTATATTTTGTGATGATTCTTGCATAATGCTGTACCCCACGACTGTTTATGCTATCAACAGCAATATTATACGCCTTGATAAACTTGGCAACTTGGTCTTTACGGCGCGGTTCTGAAAGTATTTTCTTGCGGAAAGCCACAACACCTAACTGCAAGTTCTTATCTCTGCTGTCAAAGAGTTTTACATGCTGTTCAATTCGGGCTTTGGTAGCTTGAGGTTCTGGCAGCAACATGGCATCCATCTCGTTGTTAAGCAACATACGCAGACGGATGTTCAAATCGTTGATTTGAACCTTATAAGCATCATATTTAGGCTTACCGCTATCGATTGCTAAAGTAGCCAGATAATCAGTTGCAGAGTAGCGGGTCATTGCCACCATCTTATCTGACAGTTGTTTCAGTTCGGATATACGCGAACGCTTATTGGTGATAAACTGCCAATAAAGATTGGTAGAAATAGGGTACGTCAAAGCAGTACCCCGTTTCTCTATATGATGAGCACGAATCAGATCGGTCACGGCTCCCTCTACGCGCTTGCGCTCGATAGCAGTATCACAATCCATTTGTGCAGTATATCTACGCAAATGTACGTCTACACCTTGCTGCTGGAAGATACTGTCATCACATGCCAGAAAGATTGGCAGGCAGTCCATTGTTGGCATCACCGCTATCTTCAGCGCAGCACGGTCTAGGCTATCCAATCTAGCCTTTTCCTTCTTGCTCAAGCGATGACGTTCTGCTTCCGACTTGCCACATCCTGCAAATCCTATAGCCAGCAAGAGCATCAAGGCTGTAAACGTTTTGAACTTATTCATTATCTATCCTTTAATCATTTGTTATTCTACATAGAGAACCAATCCCTTCAAATATTCACCTTCCGGATGATAAATATTGATAGGATGGTCGGCAGGCTGGTGCAACTGGTGCAAGATGCGAACCTTTCTTCCAGCCTGCGCTGCAGCAGTAAACACAGCATTGCGGAACTGATCCTTCGTAACCACCTGAGAGCAACTGAAGGTAAAAAGGATGCCGCCCTTCTTAATACGCTGCAAGCCCTTTACGTTCAGGCGGGTATAGCCCTTCAACGCATTGCGCAAAGCCGCACGGTGCTTGGCAAAAGCAGGAGGATCAAGAACAATCAGATCATACTGCTGGTCATGTTCATCAAGATACTTGAAGGCATCTTCGCAGATAGCCTCATGGCGTGCATCTCCAGGGAAATTGAGCGCAATATTCTCATTGGTCAATTCTATCGCCTTGGCACTGCTGTCTACGGAGTGAACAGCCTTAGCCTCGCCTCTCATCGCATAAACAGAAAAACCGCCGGTATAGCAGAACATGTTGAGCACGCTCTTACCCTTGGCATAATGCTCGAGCAGCGAACGGTTCTCACGCTGATCTACGAAGAAACCCGTTTTCTGACCACGCAACCAGTCGATATGGAATTTCAGTCCATTCTCTACAGCAACATCATCAGCATCACCTCCCAGTATAAAGCCATTTTCCTGTCTGAGGTCAGCCTTATACGGTAAGGTTGTCTCACTCTTATAGTAGATATTCTCCAGCGCTTCGCCCATCACCTTCTTCAAGGCTTTGGCTATCTCCATGCGGCAAACATGCATACCCACACTGTGAGCCTGCATGACAGCAGTAGGACCATAGCAGTCGATAACAAGTCCCGGCAAGTTATCGCCCTCACCATGAACCAAGCGATAAGTAGTATTGGATGAATTACCGGCAATACCCAAAGCGAGTCTCATTTTATATGCCGAATCCAATCTGGCACACCAGTACTCCTCATCAATCTCAATATCTCTAAAAGAAAGAACACGTACAGCGATAGAACCGATCTGATAATGACCTATAGCAATGAATTCACCACTACGGGTAAACACTCTCACAATGTCGCCCTCCTCTATGCCCTCATCCATTGCCTGGATAGCACCCGAGAAGATCCATGGATGAAAACGCTTGAGCGATTCTTCCTTACCTTTCTTTAAATATACGCTTTTATACATATTTATATATGAAGTTTCTTACGATTATCAATTTCTATTCCTTACCACCTTATATTATACCCTGAGTTCATCGAGCTCGTAATCGCCTGTAGCAGACAAACGCTTGAATTCCTCATACAGATTAATGCAGCACCAGGCATCTGTAGCTGCATAGAGAGCCTGCGATTCCTTCAAATCGCTAGCCTCCCAATTGCTCAACCGTTGCGCCTTGCTGATTTTCTGGTGAAACAGGTTAGCATACAGTTTCTGCAGACTCATGTCTGCGATACCAAAGTTCTTTGCAACATCCTGCAACTCGATAAAGTAGCCAGCCTTAAAAGCAGCTCGCTTATGGAGCTGCAGCAAGTCATCGTGCCAGGAAAGTCCTACTTTTGGCACGGTGGTATCTTCGAGCAAGCGAATGATGGCAGGAGTCATGCCCGTATGATGCAGGCGGAAGAGATAACAAGTATCATGTGTACTCACCTGCAACAACGAAACATGGTAAGCCTGACCACGCTTGAATGATGGGCGCGTTTCTGTATCCACACCCAGTATATAATGGCTAAGTAGGTCATTAACAGCCGCTTCTGTATCTTCAGGCTTGTCAACGACTACGATTTTGCCAGGAAACAAAGCTCTTGGCAAATTCGTGATTGCCGCCTTGTCAAAACTAGTGAAAATAATCTTCATTATGCTTTTTATTCTTTACAAGTTGCAAAATTAGAAAAAAAAGATGAGAAAAAGAATTGTTTTCTCAATTATTTTCGCTAATTTTGCAGATAAATTATTCAAAAATATATAAAATGGCTAAAAAAAGAACTGAAAAAAAGACCAAAACCTTTAGCGAAGCTATTGGTTTACAGTATATTTTCAACAATACTATCACCGACTTTTTCATAGGATTAGCCTTGGTAGTCATTGCTGTGGTTATCATCATCGCTATGATCTCCTTTCTCAACACAGGAGCCAATGACCAGAGTTTGCTCGAAAATCTGAAGCCGGGCGAATGGACCAACACGGAAAAACTGTTTCAGAACTACTGCGGATCCTGGGGAGCCATTGTATCCTATTGGCTCATTGCCATCAATTTCGGATTTCCAGCCTTCATGCTCCCATTCTTTGTCATCATGGTGGGATTGCAGATGATGCATGCCTACAAGCTGAACCTGTGGAAATGGTTCTTCTGCATGATTGTGGTCATGCTATGGATGTCGGTAACCTTTGCCAAGTTCATCGCACCTATCATGCCAAGCCTCACATTCAATCCGGGCGGAAAGCACGGACTCTTTGTCGTGCAGAATCTGGAAAACATCATGGGTCCTCCAGGACTTACTGCCATTCTTTTCTTCGTGGCGGTAGCATTCCTCACCTATCTCACCACTGAAACCATTACGGTAATCAGAAAAGCACTCAACCCTATCGGTTATATATCAAATAAGGTGAAATTTGAGATTACTAACCATGGAAAGAACAGGAAAGATACGGAAGCTATCGACGAGGTATACGCCAGCGCAGCATATGGTGCTGGCACAGAGGATGAGAAAGAAGAATATAAGGAAGAAGAACCTGCCAAAGTCATCGACCTGAATCTGGATCCGGACCAGACTTTCGCAACCCCAGACACACCTTCTACTTCTGTTGAGCCAGCGGCAGACGAACCGGAAGCTACAGGAACAGAAAGTGATACAGAAAAAGATGAAACCATCGCTATAGCCAACAGCACGCAGAACGAGAATATGTCACTCATTGCACGTCAGCGCGAACTCCGTACAAAACGGGCTGAACAGGAAGCATTGGAAAAGCAAGCTGCCGAGGCTGCTGCAGCTTCTGAGCATATAGGTATGGACATCTCTGTAGCCACAGCCGACGAGAAGGCTACAGGCAACACCTTGAGCAATGCAGAAGTACTGAATACTCCGATCAATCCGAAGGAGCCGTTCACCAGATATAAATATCCGGTACTCAACCTTCTGAAGAAGTATGAGGATGACGGCGTATCCATCGATGAGGAAGAGCAGCGCGCCAACAAAAACCGCATCATCGAGGTGCTGGGCAACTTTGGCGTACAGATCAAAACCATCCGTGCTACGGTTGGTCCTACCATCACACTCTACGAAATCCAGCCTGCAGAAGGCGTACGTATCTCTAAGATCAAGAATCTGGAAGATGACATCGCCTTGAGTCTGGCAGCTCTCGGCATCCGTATCATCGCTCCTATCCCAGGTAAGGGAACCATCGGTATTGAGGTACCTAACGCAAAGGCGAACATCGTTAGTATGGAAAGTACTTTAAACTCAAAGAAATTCCAAGAAACCAAGATGGAGTTACCTATCGCTTTGGGTAAGACCATTACCAACGAAGTGTTTATGGTTGATTTGGCAAAGATTCCTCACCTGCTTGTTGCGGGTGCTACCGGACAGGGTAAATCTGTAGGTTTGAATGCCATCATCACCTCTTTATTATACAAGAAACATCCAAATGAACTCAAACTGGTTCTCATCGACCCTAAGAAGGTGGAGTTTAGCGTCTACTCCCGTATTGCCAATAAGTTTATGGCTGCGGTTCCTGATGAGGAAGAACCTATCATAACCGATGTAACCAAGGTGGTTAGAACCCTGAACAGTCTGTGTGTACTGATGGATAGCCGTTATGACTTGCTCAAAAAGGCAGGAGCCCGTAACATCAAAGAATACAACCAGAAGTATATCAACCACAAGTTGAAGTTGACAGATGGACATGAGTATATGCCATACATCGTGGTGATTATAGATGAGTTCGGTGATCTGATCATGACAGCCGGCAAGGAAGTAGAACTTCCTATTGCCCGTATCGCCCAGCTGGCACGTGCCGTGGGTATCCACATGATTATTGCCACCCAGCGTCCTACAACCAGCATCATCACGGGTAATATCAAGGCTAACTTCCCTGGCCGTATCGCCTTTAAGGTTACATCTGCCATCGACTCAAAGACCATTCTTGACCGTACAGGAGCCAACCAGCTGATTGGTCGTGGTGATATGCTCTATCTCTGCGGCAACGAACCTGTCCGTGTACAGTGCGCCTTTGTTGATACACCTGAAATCGAGCGCATCAACGAGTATATCTGCGAACAGCCTGGCCCTATCGAACCTATGGAGTTGCCAGAACCAGCTAATGATGAAGGAAGCGCAGGTGGAAGCGGCAGCATCAGTGCCCGCGAACTGGATCCGTTCTTCGAAGAGGCAGCCCATGCGATTGTTCTTTCGCAACAGGGTTCTACCAGCATGATCCAGCGCCGGTTCAGTATCGGCTATAACCGTGCAGGACGACTGATGGACCAGATGGAAGCTGCAGGCATCGTAGGTGCAGCACAGGGCAGCAAGCCTCGTGAGGTACTGATACAGGATGAAAACCAGCTTAATAATCTGTTAATGGCACTTCGAAACTCTTAATTTTAGTAAAGAACTAAGGGTATGAAAGAAGATAACATTGGAAAAGGTTAAATTATTAAACCCTGAAGCCGTGAAAACGTCTAAGAGAGAAAAGACGTTTTTACGGCTTTATGATAGAGTATGAAATTTTAGAAGATATAATATAACATAGAATTTTAAAAGAAAGGAAAAGATAAAAATGAAAAAGATTTTAGCATTGGCTTTCGTTGCAATGATGAGCATCGGAGCCATGGCGCAGACTGCGCAACAGGTACTTGATAAGACCGCTGCCGTTATTAGCAACAAAGGTGGAGCTAGCGCCAACTTCAAGATGAGCAGTTCTAAGTATGGATCAGCAAGCGGCAGTATTGCCATCAAAGGCAACAAGTTTAACGCCCGTACCCCGCAAGCTATCGTCTGGTTCAACGGCAAGACCCAGTGGACTTATCTAAAGAAAACCAACGAGGTGAATGTCAGCAACCCTACACAGGCTCAGCAGATGTCCATGAACCCTTATACCTTTATTAATATATATAAGACTGGTTATAAGTCAACGCTCAAGACAGCAGGCAGTAACTATGTAGTACATCTCGTTGCCAATAACCAGAAACGTTCTGTAGCCGAAATGTATATCACCATCAACAAAAAGACACATATTCCATCAGTTGTCAAGATGAGACAGGGCAATACCTGGAGTACCATCACGGTAAGTAACTTCAGAGCCAAGAGCGTTTCTAACAGCACATTCAATTTCAACAGCAAGGAATGTCCAGGAGCTGAAGTCATCGACCTGAGATAATCGCCTGAAATATCGTATAAAGTTTATTTTCAAATAAAATTCCCCGCCACAACACTCCGGTAGCGTGACGGGGAATTACTTTTTCCAAAAGGGTTTTAGTATCAATAATTTCCAAAAGCGAATCATAGACTCTCCCTTTTTGCACAACAAATCTTAAAACAACTATGCAATTGTAAAATATTCAAAAATACTTTGGAATATTTGCAAAAATATTTGGCAGATACAAAAGAATTGCTTATCTTTGCATCATCAAATTATAAAAACAAGTAATTATGAAGCAGACAGAAGCCTATCAAAGACTCGTGGAGAAAGGTATCCGACCATCACTCCAGCGTATTGCCATTATGGATTGGCTCATCAAGCATCCCACTCATCCAACTATCGAGGATGTGTACAAAGGATTAGCCGAGAGTATCCCAACATTGAGCAAGACAACCGTTTACAACACACTCAGAATGTTGAGTGAGCACAATGCGGCTCAGATGATCACAATCGATGAACATCGCGTATGTTATGATGGAAATATTAAAAGCCACGTTCATTTCTATTGCAGAAATTGTGGCAAGGTAATTGACTTTTTCGGCGAACCAGCTCCAAAAGTGGAACCAGGAAAGGAAATTGAAGGAAACATCGTATTGGAAGAACAGCTCTACTACAGAGGAATCTGTGCAGAATGCGCTAAAAAAGGCGTAAAGTCACCTCTCACAGAGACTGTTCACTAATTCAAAAGACAATAATTATACAACAACATTTAAAACAAAAACATTATGAAGAAAAAGTTTATTTGCACCGTTTGCGGTTACATTTACGAAGGTACAGAAGCACCTGAGAAGTGCCCTATCTGCAAGGCTCCAGCCAGCAAGTTCAAAGAGATGGAAGATGCAGTAGATGACGATATGACATTTGCTACCGTTCACGTTCTCGGTCAGGCATATAAGGATGGCGTTAATGAAGACGTTATCAAGGGTTTGAAGGACCATTTCAATGGTGAGTGCGGCGAGGTAGGTATGTATCTTGCTATGGCACGCCAGGCAGATCGTGAAGGCTATCCTGAAATTGCAGAGGCTTACAAACGTTATGCCTATGAGGAGGCTGATCACGCTTCTCGTTTTGCAGAACTTCTCGGTGAGGTTTTGGGTGATACCAAGAGCAATCTCGAAGCTCGTATTGCAGCAGAGAAGGGTGCTTGTGAGGATAAGTTCCGCATTGCCAAGCTTGCTAAGGAGCAGGGTTCAGATGCTATCCACGATACCGTTCATGAGATGGCTAAGGATGAAGCCCGCCACTGTGCAGGTTTTGCAGGTCTCTACAAGAGATACTTCAAGTAATAGATTTTAAAAGACGTAACTTTAAAAATTATAATACGATTATTTAGTATTGTTAGTCTAGAAAACAGGAAAGCCGATTCTTGTATAGTAATATACTTGAATCGGCTTTCTTTATGTGATGATAAATATTGTTACTTTGTTTCAGGAACCAGGAACTTGTCTCCTGTTTGCTTAATAAGTTCCTTGGCATATTTCTCAGGATACCCAGGACGAACTGGAGTTGCACCTAATCCATAAGGAGTCTTCTCGAAACTGCCATCTTTTTTGGTTGGCTTGATAATCATGTCATTATACTTCACTACCATAAACTGGAAGAGCTGTTGCCAACGCGTCAACATCTGCTGTGCCTTCTCAATACCATAATCATTGAGATACTTGACTGCAGCCTGTGGATTCTGTGCATACAGTTCCTGAGCCTTAGCCTCAACACCTGGCTGTGCAGCAAAATAGCTGTTATCCAGACTATCACGAACCTCCTTCAAGGTTGGGAACATCTGGCTGTAACGAGGATAAACCATATTGCTGGTCATATTGCACACCCAGTAAGCATTCTTGAAACTGAAATTCACAGCATCTGCTCCCGGTGTGTTATAACACTCAGGACGAACTGTAGAAGAACAGTAGATTGGTGTGAACGCTACCATATTGGCATCATCATTACCAAACCAAAGAACACCGCCAATCTCTCTAGGCATCCATGAACGCATCTGGCTAACAAAAACAAAACCAGTCTGCTGGGTGCTGACCGGACGTTCGTTGAAGCACTGCTTTCCATCCACCTTAAACATCAATGGAGTTGGTCTGTAAGGCATCTGCCAGATACCACCTCCGATATCAGTGCCATCAGCAACAGAAAGAGGTGTACCCTCATAATGGTCACGCATGCAAGCCTCAACATCAGCAACACTCACCTTCTTGTTTGGAACCACCCAGAGAGGCATATCCTTCGCATTAGGATCCTTGCCCAAAGCCCAATCAAGATAAGGACTCATATCATAGAAATGATTCAAGAGAGCCCAAGCACGAGCATCGCAGAAACGACGTCCTGAGAAATCAGGCTTAGCATATGCCATTTTCCATGAGAAATCAGCATCCTTGCCCTTGAACCAGCCCTTACTGCGAGCAAAAGAAACGACATCCTTGGCATACATCACGTTTTTCTTATCCTTCATATTGAACTTGCCGATGCGACTCTGGTTAGCATGTGCACAAATAGCATTATCAGGAATACGGAGAGCTACCCAAACCACGCCCTTAGAGCCTGGTCCCTTGCCCATCATCTCCATAATCCAAGCTTCGTTCGGATCACAGATGGTAAAGGTCTCGCCTTCTGAATTATAACCGTAAGTATTGGCGATGGTTGTCATCACTTTGATAGCCTCACGGGCAGTCTTACTACGCTGCAGGGCAACATAGATGAGTGAACCATAGTCCATGATACCTGTAGAATCAGCCATCTCCTCACGTCCACCATAAGTAGTTTCACCGATGGTAACCTGCCACTCGTTGATATTGCCAATCACATTATAAGTCTCGGCAGCCTCCGGAATCTCACCATGATATTTATTGGTATCCCAATCGTAAATCTTACGCATCTCGCCCTTAGCATGCTTACCGGCAGGAAAATGACAGAGATTTTGGAACATACCATAGTCATCGGCACTATATGAACACATTACAGATCCATCAACCGATGCTTTTTTTCCTACTATAAAGTTGGTACATGCCTCAGCCTCAGAGACACTGCCCAACATAGCTACAGCCATCAAGGCAGAAGCAAAAATCTTATTCATAAATATACCTTTATTAATATACACCTAAATAGAATGTGGAGTTAGAAAAGTCTCCTAACTCCACAAAATTATTTCAGAAGAACAAAGAGAAAAGCATTTGAATTCTTCACTCTTCCCTCTTCACTTAAATCACTCTTACTCGCAAGCCTTGAAACTCATATCCAAGCCCTTCACACTATGTGTCAAGGCACCAACTGAGATGAAATCAACACCCTGCTCTGCATAGTCACGGATAGTATCGTAGGTGATACCGCCAGATGACTCAGTCTCATACTTACCTGCGATGATGTCTACTGCCTTCTTAGTATCAGGCACAGAGAAGTTATCGAGCATGATACGATTTACACCACCATGCTTCAATACCTGGTCAAGTTCATCGAAGCTGCGAACCTCGATTTCAATCTTCAGATCGAGCCCCTTCTCCTTGAGATAAGCGTGGCAACGGTCGATGGCGTTATCGATACCGCCAGCGAAATCGATGTGGTTGTCCTTGAGGAGAATCATATCGAAGAGACCGATACGATGGTTCATACCACCACCAATCTTCACAGCCTGCTTCTCCAACATGCGAAGACCTGGAGTTGTCTTACGGGTATCAAGGATATGAGTCTTTGTACCCTCAAGACGCTTTACATACTTAGCAGTCATGGTAGCAATGCCACTCATACGCTGCATGATATTGAGCATCAAACGCTCTGTCTGGAGCAAAGAACGGGTCTTACCCTCTACAATCATTGCAATGTCACCCTTCTTAACATGGGTTCCATCCTGAAGCAACACTTCTACCTTCATGGTAGGATCGAAACGGGCAAATACCTTCTTTGCCATTTCAACACCTGCCAACACGCCATCTTCCTTGATAAGCAAGTGGCTCTTACCCATGGCGTCTTCTGGGATACAACACAAAGTTGTGTGGTCGCCATCACCGATATCCTCAGCAAATGCCAAGTCTATCAACTTGTCTTCTAATTGATCTACGCTTAACATATTATTAATGTTTATGTTTAATGTTTATTGATTACTTTTCCGTTCCATAGGGCACGGAGGATGCCTTCCTCATCGCGTTCGACCCGGATTTCGCCGCCTAACCATTCGGTCATCGGCAACTCCTCGCGAAACTCGAAGTAGTTCACCACCCTGCCCTCTTGTATTTCTACCACAGCCTGCTGCAATATCGAGCCATCCGGCAATATAACCTGATGGGCTCCGCATCTTCTCATTTCAGCCATATCTTAAACATCCAGACTAATTACTCGTCATCTGAATAGGTTTATCAGGCATAGGAACCGGTGCACTGGTCGGTGGCGCCAAAGCTCCATCCGGACGTGCTGGAACACTCGGACCTGGTATACGGGTCTTACGAGCAGTATCTACTTTTGCCGAATCTGAAGATGCTGCAGAAGAAACCGGTGCTACCTTTTTAGGATGCATACGGATGAGACGAATCTTATTGACAAACATCAGTTTAAGAGTCGTCAAAGAACCGGCATCAGAACTGAAGCCACCCTCATTCAACATAAAGTACCCCTTTATGCATTTAATTCCAAGGCTATCATTATCAGCGAGTTCTACACTATAGTGCTGAGCACTCTGAATATGAACTACAGTCTGTGCCACACTATCGTTCTTGAACTGAACAGCCAGCAAAGCGATACCATCACGCATACCATCCTGGAAGATAAACTGCGATTCGAAATCAAGACGGAACCGGTCACCCTTATGGAAAGCAGTATCAGCTTCAATTTTAAAACTGCGACTGTTGAAGCCCTCATCAGGCGAGAATACCATCGAAGTAGCATCTTTCCAGATATTGGCAGTATCGCCAACAGCAGTAAGATTGTCAAAATCACTATTTCCTGCACTGTTTCCACCCAATGCAACCACCTCTTTATCCAATCTTTCAGCCAAATCCTTATACACATCATGCAGCAATTCAGTATGGCGCATATAATAAACCATCGAACTGTCGAAGTCTGCCGAGGTGACATCATGTTTCTTCAGTACGGCCTCGCGATAAGCCAGACTATTCTTCTCACTACCACCGTCTTCGCTCTGCGCCATAGCAAGAGCGATGTGATAATCGAAGAGAATATCCGTCATCTTTCCTTTAGAGAGCACATCTCTTGGCAGCGAAGGCTTGCAAGAAGCGAAGACTGCACAAAAGGTTACTATCCAACAGAGATAAAGAAAAGCTTTCTTCATGATTACTTGTCCTCCTTATTTTCTTGAGATTGAGACTTTATCTTTTCTTCAGCAGTTTCAATAAAAGAAGAATCTTTAACCTTCTTCTCCTTATCACCACCTCCGAGAGCTTCCAGTTCTTTTCTACAGAAAAGCAAGAGAGAAATGATGCCGACTGATACACAGGAATCTGCAAAATTGAATACAGGATCGAAGAATGTACCATGCTGTCCACCCCAGAAAGGGAACCATTCAGGCCATGTATAGGTGAAGAACGGAAAGCGGAACATATCAACCACCTTGCCCATGAGCACGGGTGCATACCCCTCGCCGAAAGGCACAAGATAAGATACATAATAAGGTGAGGCACCGGTGAAGATAAGTCCGTAGAAGATGGAATCAATCATATTGCCGATTGCACCCGTCAGAACCAGCGCCACCAAAATAATGTATAACAAGCGATAGGTACCACGCTTAATGATGCGATGCAGATAAATGCTCAACGCACAGATGGCTACCAGGCGCAACAGACTTAGCCAGAACTTGCCGATAAACGACATACCCCAAGCCATTCCGCTGTTCTCAACAAATTCGATATAAAACCAATCAGTAACACGAACAGACTCGCCAAGGCAAAAATGGGTCTTGATGTACACCTTGATAATCTGATCGATAACAAGAAGCACAACCACCATTGCCGTGACGAGCCATCCGTATTTAATTTTACTTGTTTTCTCCATTTATTACTTCTTTCTAGCCTCTTTAGAAGCTACACTCAAAGTGGCATGAGGTACAGCACGCAAACGCTCCTTAGGAATCAACTCACCTGTTTCGCGGTCAATACCATAGGTCTTGTTCTGGATACGAACCAAAGCTGCTTCCAATCCCTTGATGAACTTCTGCTGACGCTGAGCCATCTGGATGATTTCTTCCTTGCTTTGTGCTTCACTACCCTCTTCAAGAGCCTTGTAGGTTGGTGATGTATCTACCACATCATTACTGTCTGAGTGGTTCAGCTGAGCCATACAATCATGATAAGTCTGCTTTGCCACCTTCAATTTCTCATCAATGATAGCGCGGAACTCCTCGAGCTCCTGATCGCTATAACGTAGTTTTTCGTTAGCCATAGATGTTATCTATTATGTTATTTGTTAATGTTTTTAGGAAATAAGGGCTAGAAAGTTAGAAGCAAGCAGTTTGGAAATGCTCCTAACTTCTAACTCCTAACTCCTAACTATTTAATTCTTCTCTACGAGAATGTTCAACTTAAAGTCATCAAACTCGGTCTCAACACCTGCGTTGTCGCCGATTTCGATGCTGTCTGCCAATACCTGACCCTTGATGTAGTCGGCGAATGCCTTGATGGCTGCATTGGTCTCCTCATTAGGAGCCACAGTTACGTTGATGCGGTCGGTAATCTCCAGACCTGTCTCCTTGCGGAGGTTCTGGATACGGTTGATCAACTCACGAGCCATACCCTCCTTCTTCAATTCTGGGGTCAACTCTACTTCAAGCGCTACGGTCAGATTGCCCTCGTTAGATACGAGCCATCCTGGAATATCCTCAGAGATAATCTCCACGTCGGCTACCTCTACCACGGCTTCCTGTCCGTCGATATTCAATGTGATGTTGCCTGCCTTCTCGAAGGCTGCAATCTGGTCCTGATCGAGCGCTGACATCTGGGCAGCAACACCCTTCATCAGCTTGCCGAACTTCTTACCCATCACTCTAAAGTTACACTTCACCTTCTTTACGAGAATGCCCTGACCCTCAATGAAGTTAACCTCCTTCACGTTCACCTCGTTCTTCAACAGTCCGGCTACTGCCTCGATGTGTGCCTTCTGTACATCATCTACTGCAGGAATCATGATCTGCTGGAGTGGCTGACGCACCTTGATGTTCACTTTGCGGCGCAATGCCAATACCATAGAAGTAATCTTCTGGGCGATGGCCATACGCTCCTCCAGGTCGGCATCGATAGCAGCCTCATCAGCTACAGGGAACTTATCGAGATGTACGCTCTCCAACTCGCCGCCCAAGTCGTGATACAACTCGTCTGCATAGAATGGAGCGAATGGTGCCAGCAGCTTAGCCACTGTCATCAGGCAGGTATAGAGAGTCTGGTAAGCACTCAGCTTATCCTCGCTCATCTCCTTACCCCAGAAACGTTTACGGTTCAGACGAACGTACCAGTTAGAGAGGTCATCGTTTACGAATGCATCGATGAGACGGCCTGCGCGGGTTGGATCATAGCCAGCCAACTCTCTGTCAACGCCCTTGATGAGGGTATTGAGTGAAGAGAGAATCCAGCGGTCAATCTCTGGGCGCTTCTCAAATGGCACCTGAGCAGCCTCAGCATCGAAACCATCTACATTAGCGTAGAGGGCGAAGAAGCTGTAGGTATTATATAAGGTACCGAAGAACTTGCGACGGGTCTCATCCACACCGTTAGGGTCGAACTTGAGGTTGTCCCAAGGCTCGCTGTTGGTCATCATATAGAAACGAACAGGGTCGGCACCATACTTGTCAATCATCTCGAATGGGTTAGTCACGTTACCCACGTGCTTACTCATCTTGTTACCCTTGGCATCGAGAACGAGACCAGAAGAGATTACGTTCTTGAAGGCTACGCTATCAAATACCATGGTAGCGATGGCGTGCAGAGTGAAGAACCATCCACGGGTCTGATCCACGCCCTCGTTAATGAAGTCGGCTGGATAGAACTTAGGAGGAATAGCATATCCCTCGTAGGTGCTGTGGATGAGTGCATCGCGGTCTGCCTCTGTGCCACGTACCATCTCACCCTCGAATGGGTAGTGGAGCTGGGCGTAAGGCATTGAACCTGAATCGAACCAAACATCGATGAGGTCGCTCTCACGATACATTGGCTTGCCCTCCTCGTTAACCAATACAATCTTGTCAACGTATGGACGGTGGAGGTCAATCTTATCATAGTTCTCCTGACTGTAGTCGCCAGGCACGAAACCATTCTCCTTCAATGGGTTGCTCTGCATGATGCCTGCAGCCACAGACTTCTCGATTTCAGCATAGAGTTCCTCAAGGCTGCCGATACACTTCTCGCCACGGTTCTCGTCACGCCAGATTGGCAATGGAGTACCCCAGAAGCGGGAACGTGAAAGGTTCCAGTCGTTCAGATTCTCGAGCCAGTTGCCGAAACGGCCTGTACCGGTGCTCTCAGGCTGCCAGTTGATGGTCTTGTTGAGTTCTACCATGCGCTCCTTGCGGGCAGTATCCTTGATAAACCAGCTATCCAATGGATAATAGAGGATAGGCTTGTCGGTACGCCAGCAGTGAGGATAGTTGTGCACGTGCTTCTCGCTCTTGAAAGCCTTGCCCTCCTGCTTCAACTCGTAGCAGAGTACGATGTTCAGGTCTTCAGCCTTCTCAGAAGCCTTCTTGTCCCAGACACCATCCACATTAAACTGTGGGTCGTAAGCATTCTTCACGTAGTCGCCTGCGTGATGAGCGTATGCCTCCTTGTTGACGCAAGCGTTCACAAAGTTGGCATCGAGGTCTTCGATGAGATAGAACTTACCCTGCAGGTCAACCATTGGACGGGTCTCGCCCTTCTTATTAATAAGGTATAGAGCTGGGATGTTGGCATCCTTAGCCACCTTGGCATCATCGGCACCGAATGTAGGAGCAATGTGCACGATACCTGTACCGTCATCGGTAGTAACGTAGTCGCCGAGGATTACGCGGAAAGCCTCGCTATCCATCTCTACGAACTGATCGCGACCATCCTCAGAAGCGAACACCTTCTCAGGATGAGCAGCAGCATATTCTGTTACGAAAGCCGGCGCGAAGAGATCAACCTTCTCGCATGGCTTCACCCAAGGAAGGAGCTGCTCGTAGTGCATGCCTTCGAGGTCTGTACCCTTCATGTGGTCGATAATGCGCCATGGGCACTGCTTCTTCTCCTTGTCGAATGGCAGGAGATCGCCTTCCTTGCACTCCTGGTCTGCCTTCAGATATGAACCTACCAAAGCCTCAGCCATCACGAGTGTCATAGGCTCGCCATTGTAGAGGTTGTAGGTCTCGATGGCTACATAGTCAATCTTAGGACCCACACAGAGAGCCACGTTTGATGGCAAAGTCCAAGGTGTAGTGGTCCATGCGATGAAGTATGGCTTGCCCCACTTGGTCCACTCAGCCTTAGGATCCTTGATGAGGAACTGGGCTGTGGTTGTGAGGTCCTTAACATCGCGATAGCAGCCAGGCTGGTTCAACTCGTGAGAGCTCAAGCCTGTACCTGCACCTGGAGAGTATGGCTGGATGGTGTAACCCTTGTAGAGCAACCCCTTGTTGTAGAGCTGCTTGAGGAGCCACCAGAGAGTCTCGATATACTTGTTATCGTAAGTGATATAAGGATGATCGAGATCTACGAAGTAACCCATCTTCTCGGTCAACTCGCGCCACTCAGCGGTGAACTTCATCACGTTCTCGCGGCACTTGTGGTTGTAATCCTCAGTAGAGATATACTTCTCTGAAGCCTTGTTGTCGATATCCTTCTTGGTGATGCCGAGTTCCTTCTCGACACCGAGTTCAACAGGGAGTCCGTGGGTATCCCATCCCGCCTTGCGGTGAACCTGGAAACCCTTCATGGTCTTGTATCTGTTGAATGTATCCTTGATACTACGTGCCAACACGTGGTGAATACCCGGGTGGCCATTAGCTGATGGAGGTCCCTCGAAGAAGATAAACTGAGGGCAGCCTTCACGCTCGTCGATAGACTTGTGGAAGATATCATTCTTCTCCCACGCTGCGAGTACGTCATTGTTGGTCTGTGTCAGATTCAGACCATTATGCTCGGCAAATTTCTTAGCCATATTATCTTATATTTTTATAATGTTTTTACTTTTGGGCGCAAAGTTACAAAAAAAAAAGGTTTTACCCAAAATCTTTAATATATTTTCTACTTATATATACAAAAAAGACTCCTAAATGGCTGAAAATTTGTTCTATTCAAGCCATTTAGGAGTACTTAAACCTAAAATAAATGAAATATGATAAACTAAATGTTTCTAAAAGTAATGGCGGCTAACCATTGGCTACTTGATAACAAACTTCTTGCCATTGCAGATGTACATACCTGGAGCCAGAACGTATTCTGCATCAGAAACATTATTCACTTCGGCAACCTTCTGACCGTTGATAGAGTAAATCTTCAACTTAGCAGGAGCCTTCTTGCTACCTACCTGGTTGATACCTGTTGAGATAGACTCGTTGGTCTTACCGTCACGGTTATAAACTGCACCGTTTTCGAATTTCAAGTCCTTTGTCTGCTGACCACTGCCGTTGTTGAAGATGATCATAGTAGGAGCAGTTGTCAAATCGCCATCATACTTCCACATCCAAACATCAAGACCATTCTTCTTCATGTTAGTCTTGGTACAGCTTACACCTGGCCAGTTACCACCGGTAAAGTTGTCTGTATCATTCCAAGCCCAGCAATCTACCTGACTCCAGTCTGAAGGAGCGAGGAAGTAAGCGAAGATACCTGTTGGAGTAGGAATAACTACCTCTTTAATCTTGTTGAAGGTTGCAGAACCAGTCTTGGTTTCGTTATCTGCATTGGTTGCACTCCAAGTTACAGTCTTGCTCTCGCCTTCCATCATGTCAGCACCGAGTGTGAATGTAGCAGCCTTACCAGGGGTAAGAGCCACCTGCTCACCATTACCGATCTTGTACCAACCGCTCTTGGCATTGTTGCTCAATGTGGCTGTTACAGTGACAGTTTTCTCGAAGTCACCACCGTTAGGGCTGAAAGTAACCTTGGCTGCAGTATTGACAGGAGCGTCAATCTTCTGAGCATTTGCACCGCCGTCATACTTCAGGTAGATATCACCTGTGATACCAGAGATTTCACCAGACTGTGCACCGCTATTATTATTCAAGATGACATTGAAGTTATCTACGCCATCAAAAGCGTAAGTCCAGTACTTTTCGCCATTGATTTCTTCAGACTCTGTCATCTTTGTACCAGGCCAATCGCCTGTCAATTTCTTAACAGAAGAACCTTTTGACCAAGCATAGATAAAAGGAGCATTTTCTGCCTGTACGTAAACCATGATAGTAGCATTAGGGTCCACCTTCTTGAAGGTCAAGCTACCGCTCTTTACTTTACCGTCCTGGGCCTCTGCGCTCCACTCAATAGTCTTGGTGTCGCCAAAGTTCATACCTTCGCCTATGGTAAGGTTCTCACTCACACCAGGAGTCAAGTTCACCTTATCCTGACCTTGTATCTGATACCAACCAGACTTAGCGTCTTCAGAGAGAGTAACTGTCAGGTTAATAGTCTCAGTACGGAATGATCCACCTGCCTGTGAGAATAAAACGCTTGCTGGCTGAATAGGGCCCTGCTCGTTCCAAATTGTACCAGCCTCTTCATTACCATCATAAGCCTGACCGTCCAGAGACTTAGCTGTAGTATCGTAGATGAAAGCACCATCCTCACCGATCTTGCCATCCTTCCAGTCCTTTACGAGAACACGGAGCTGACCCTGAGTAGAAGGAGCTTCTACTTCAATAGTAGAACCTGTATATGTCTTACCAGTTACCACGTCGGTATAAGTACCAGCTGGGCAATCTGTGAAGGTAGCACCACCATTGAGGGCTACGAGCGCATAGCAATCCTTAGTAGCACGCTTGAAAGCGATACCATTCTTACCTGTTGCCTTACAACCGTCTGTTGTCCACTGACCCTTACGGAGAGCAGGCACAGCCTGACGGATCTTGTTCAAACGGATGAGGTGCTGAGCTACATCGTGATTCAAAGAAGCAGCTACGTTACCTGTAGCCTTATACTCACCGAAGTCTGTTGCTGTTACATCACCTGTGATATAACCACCGAAGTAAGCACGACCAGTTTCTGAAAGAGGACCGTTAGGACCTGGGTCGATTCTTACACCACGACGGAAACCAACCTCAGAACCATAGTAGATACATGGAATACCACGGAAGGTAAACAAGAGAGAGAGGTTCTCAGCCCACTGAGCATCTGTACCACCGAAACGGTTGAGATCGTTTGGGCCTGGACTGTAGTCATGGCTGTCAATATATACTACATTGTATGTAGCGTCATTATAGAGTTCGTCTTCCGCTGAAAGACGGAATGCATCTTTAGCTGTATTGTAGCTATAGTGCATTGGGAAGTCGATGACATTAAAACCACTTGCCTCAGAATAGTCTGGCTCATGCCATGCACCATTGATCATCTTAGCATTTTCGCTCTTCTTGTCACCAAATGTTTCCTTACCGCAGAGTGCCTGAGGACCGATAGGTCCAGAACCCTCTGGCAATACCTGACTGTCCCAGAAGCTTTGGCTTCCATCCCACTGGTTCATCAAAGACTCATCAGACTTCCATGTATAGAAGTAGCAAGAAAGATTGGCCTGACCTCTGTAGGTTGCTTCGTGACCACGGGTACAAACCTCACCATACATAAAGAAAGGAGCCTTGTTCAATCGCTTATTCTCGTACTGCTTACCGAGGGCAGCAAACTGTGGAACGAACTGATGGTTGAAAGTGAGTCGTGAGATGTGACCGGAGGTATCGATACGGAAACCATCCACACCCATCTTGATGAACTGACCATAGCAATCTACGAGATACTTAGCTACCTCGTCGTTCTCTGTATTGAGGTCAACACAGTCACCAGCAATCTGACCCCACCAACGGGATGGATCATCCCAACCGAACTGACCGTAATGGTGCCAGTAGTTGTGAATATCACGGTTCTGACCATCCATATTCTTCATCATGGTAAGACGACGGTGGTATTGATCTTTTGGAAGGATGGTCAGGTAGTCACTACCCAAAGTTTCTGTAGGGGTCATACAAGCATCGATGTAAGCTTGGTTGCGAAGTTGTGTGTCACGATCGAACAGCTTGCAGAGCTTCTCCTCACCGAAGTTACCGGTATGGTTGAGCACGATATCGAGGATAATCTTGATACCCTTGGCATGAGCCTTATCGATGAGTTCCTGGAACATCACGTCACCACTCTTACCATCACTGCTCTGATAGCGGCAGTCAACATGCTGGAAATCCATAGCATGATAGCCGTGGTAGTCATAACCGGATGCGTTCTGTACGACAGGAGTAATCCAGATGGCAGTGAAACCAAGCGCCTTGATATAGTCGAGCTTATCAATGACACCCTGGAAGTCACCTCGCCAGCAAGGGTCTTTTGTTTCAATCTGCGCTGCCTGGTTGTCCCAGCAGAGCACATTGTTTTTAGGATCTCCATCGTAAAAACGGGTGGTGATCATGAAATAGATACTTTCGTCTCGGAAGTCAGTACGATCGTTGGTAAACGTTTCCGTTGCCATCGTCTGCAAGGAGACCAACATGAGCATAAGAACCGCCCATAATTTTGCGGCAAGTTTTTTCATAATGAAATTGTTAAGTTTAAAATTGAATAGTTGAATAATTACACCGCAAAATTACGAATTCTTTTTATAAATACTATAAGATAATTCACTTTTCTATTGTTTCTTCTGTGCAATCGATTTCGCAACAACAAAGAAAAAGAGGCTGAATTTCGCAAAACGAATATTTGCAAAATTCAGCCTCATTCAGAGGATATTATGTACATAAACTGCTAACCACACGGGGACAAACTCACACTACCCGCTTACAGAGCAGGCGAAGTGCTTGTTTAAGTCCCAAAGTAGCGGTAAGTTTATTTGATAACAAACTTCTTGCCATTGCAGATATACATACCTGGAGCCAGAACGTATTCTGCATCAGAAACCTTGTTCACTTCGGCTACCTTCACACCATTGATAGAGTAAATCTTCAACTTAGCAGGAGCCTTCTTGCTACCTACCTGGTTGATGCCTGTTGAGACAGACTCATTGGTCTTACCGGCAAGGTTATAAACTGCACCGTTTTCGAATTTCAAATCCTTTGTCTGCTGACCACCGCCGTTGTTGAAGATGATCATGGTAGGAGCAGTTGTCAAATCGCCATCATACTTCCACATCCAGACATCCAGACCATTCTTCTTCACACCGGTCTTGGTACATGCTACACCTGGCCAGTTACCACCGGTAAAGTTGTCTGTATTATTCCAAGCCCAGCTATCGACCTGATTCCAATCTGAAGGAGCGAGGAAGTAAGCGAAGATACCTGTTGGAGTAGGAATTACAACCTCTTTAATCTTGTTGAAGGTTGAAGAACCTGTCTTAGTTGTACCATCAGCATTGGTTGCACTCCAAGTTACAGTCTTGCTCTCGCCTTCCATCATGTCAGCACCGAGTGTGAATGTAGCAGCCTTACCAGGAGTAAGAGCCACCTGCTCGCCATCACCGATCTTATACCAACCGCTCTTGGCATTGCTGCTCAGCGTTGCAGTTACAGTGATTGACTTCTCAAATTCACCACCGTTAGGGCTGAAAGCCACCTTAGCAGCAGCTGTCGAATTTGCTGGAGCAGAAATCTTCTTGGCACTTGTACCACCATCATACTCCAAGTAGGTATCACCTGTAATACCAGTGATGTCACCAGACTGAGCACCGCTACCATTACTCAATACTATATTGAAGCTCTCAACGTTATCGACATCATAAGTCCAGTATTTAGCACCATCAATCTCCTCAGGACCGTTCATCACCTTACCAGGCCATGCACCTGTCAAATTCTTACCGCCAGTACCTGTTGTCCAAGCATGGATGTAAGGAGCCTTGTCTGCCTTTACATATACGGTGATAGCTGCGTTAGGATCTACCTTGGTATAAGTAACCTTACCAGTCTTCTCGCCTTCAGAGCTTGTAGCGCTCCAAGTCACAGTCTTGGTCTGATTGAAGTTCATGTCGTCACCGATAGTGAAGGTAGCAGGCTTACCAGGGGTCAAAGCTACCTTGTCCTGTCCCTCAATCTGGTACCAACCAGACAAAGCATCTTCTGAGAGTTCAGCAGTAACTGTTACCGTATTGGTGCGGAAACTTCCACCAGCTGGAGAAAGAGAAACGCTTACTGGCTGAAGAGGAGCCTCGTCAACCCAAGTTGTACCAGCTTCCTGATTGCCATCATAGTCCTGACCACTCTTATGCTGAGCAGCAGTACCGTAGATGAAAGCACCATCATCAATGAGCTTTCCGCCCTTCCAGTCTTTCACGAGTACGCGAACCTGACCCTGATTACTAGGAGCATCAACGGTGATAGTAGGACCTGTGTAAGTCTTGCCTGTTACCAAGTCTGTATAAGTACCAGCTGGGCAACCTGTGAAAGTAGCACCACCATTGAGGGCTACGAGTGCATAGCTGTCCTTGTAAGCACGCTTGAAAGCGATACCGCCGTTAGCAGCACAACCCTCGTCTGTCCACTGACCCTTACGGAGAGCAGGAACAGCCTGACGAATCTTGTTCAGACGGATGAGGTGCTGAGCCAAATCATGATTCAATGTAGCTTCCACATTACCAGAAGCCTTGTATTCACCGAAGTCTGATGCTTCTACATCACCTGTGATATAACCACCGAAGTAAGCACGACCAGTGTTAGAAAGAGGACCATTAGGACCTTTGTCAATCACAGAACCACGACGGAAACCTACCTCAGAACCATAATAGAGACATGGGATTCCACGGAAGGTAAACATCAGAGAGAGATTCTCAGCCCACTGAGCATCACTACCAGAGAAACGGATACCATCACTTGGCTGAGGACCGTAGTCATGACTGTCTACATATACTACATTGAAAGTAGCATCATTGTATTTCATATCACCAGACTTAGCCAAGCCGTATGCACTTCCTGCATTAGAGAAGTTGTAGTGCAATGGGAAGTCGATTACATTGAAACCGCTTGACTGAGAATAGTCTGGCTCATGCCATGCACCATTCAGCATAAAGGTATTATTGCTTTCAGGAGAATCAGCATTATCTTTCTCGCAGAGAGGCATCAGCTTAGCATCATAACCTGTACCACTGTCATAGATTTCCTGAGTATCCCAGTATGACTGGCTGCCATCAAAGCCATCCATCAGTTCCTTTGGAGCCTTCCATGTATAATAATAAGGTGAAAGATTGTCTTGACCACGGTACTGCACACTACCAAAACGGGCACAAACCTCACCATACATGAAGAATGGAGCCTTGTTCAATCGCTTGTCCTCGTACTGCTTACCGAGGGCAGCAAACTGAGGAATGAACTGCTTGCAGAAGGTAAGACGTGAGATGTGACCGGATGTATCAATACGGAAACCATCGACACCCATCTTGATGAAATTGCCATAGCATTTGACAAGATAATCAGCCACTGTATTATTCTCAGTATTGAGGTCCACACAGTCGCCTGCAATCTGAGCCCACCAACGATTAGGTAAGTCCCAGTTGAAGTTACCGAAATGGTGCCAGTAGTTGTGAGTATCATGATTCTGACCATCGGTATTCTTCATCATGGCAAGACGACGCTGATACTGATAACCAGGCTGAAGACCTGGATAGTCACTACCCAATGTTTCCAAATTAGGAATCATACAAGCATTGATGTCTGCCTGGTTACGAAGACGAGTATCACGGTCGAACTCCTTGCAAAAATGCTCCTCACCGAAGTTACCGGTGTGGTTGAGCACGATATCGAGGATAATCTTGATACCCTTGGCGTGAGCTTTGTCGATGAGTTCCTGGAACATCACGTCACCACTCTTTTTGCCGTCACCGCTCTGATAACGGCAATCTACCTTGGAGAAATCCGAAGCATGATAGCCGTGGTAGTCATAACCGGATGCATTCTGTACGACAGGAGTAATCCAGATGGCAGTGAAACCTAACGCCTTGATGTAGTCGAGCTTGTCGATGACACCCTGGAAGTCACCTCGCCAACAAGGGTCCTTGGTACTCTTCTGTGCTTCCTGGTTGTCCCAGCAGAGCACATTGTTACTTGGATCACCATCGTAGAAACGAGTGGTCATCATGAAATAGATACTTTCGTCTCGGAAGTCAGTACGATTCGATGTAAACACATCGGTAGCCATCGACTGCAAGGAGACCAACATGAGCATAAGAACCGCCCATAATTTTGCGGCAAGTTTTTTCATAATGAAATTGTTAAGTTTAAAATTGAATAGTTGAATAATTACACCGCAAAATTACGAATTCTTTTTATTAATACTATAAAACAATTCATTTTTCTATTGTTTTTCCTGTGCAATCGATTTCGCAACAACAAAGAAAAAGAGGCTGAATTTCACAAAACGAATATTTGCAAAAATCAGCCTCTTTCAGAGGATATTATGTACATAAACTGCTAACCGTATGGGGACAAACTCACACTACCCGCTTACAGAGCAGGCGAAGTGCTTGTTTTAGTCCCAAAGTAGCGGTAATTTATTTGATAACAAACTTCTTGCCATTACAGATATACATACCTGGAGCCAGAACGTATTCTGCATCAGAAACCTTGTTTACTTCGGCTACCTTCACACCATTGATAGAGTAAATCTTCAACTTAGCAGGAGCCTTCTTGCTACCTACCTGGTTGATGCCTGTCGAGACAGTCTCATTGGTCTTACCGGCAAGGTTATAAACTGCACCGTTTTCGAATTCCAAATCCTTTGTCTGCTGACCATTACCGCCGTTGTTGAAGATGATCATAGTAGGAGCAGTTGTCAAATCGCCATCATACTTCCACATCCAGACATCCAAACCATTCTTCTTCACACCGGTCTTGGTACATGCTACACCTGGCCATTTACCACCGGTAAAGTTCACGTTCTCAGAATCATTCCAAGCCCAACAGTCTACCTGACTCCAGTCTGAAGGAGCGAGGAAGTAAGCGAAGATACCTGTTGGAGTAGGAATAACTACCTCTTTAATCTTGTTGAAGGTTGCAGAACCAGTCTTAGCCTTATCCTCTTCATTAGTTGCACTCCAAGTTACAGTCTTGCTCTCGCCTTCCATCATGTCAGCACCGAGAGTGAAGGTAACTGGCTTGCCAGGAGTAAGAGCTACCTGATCGCCATTACCAATCTTATACCAACCGCTCTTAGCATTGCTGCTCAGCGTTGCAGTTACAGTGATTGACTTCTCAAATTCACCACCGTTAGGGCTGAAAGCCACCTTAGCAGCAGCTGTCGAATTTGCTGGAGCAGAAATCTTCTTGGCACTTTTACCACCGTCATACTCCAAGTAGATATCACTTGTAATACCAGTGATGTCACCAGACTGATCACCGCTACCATTATTCAATATTACATTGAAGCTCTCAACGTTATCGAAATCATAAGTCCAGTATTTAGCACCATCAATCTCCTCAGGACCTTTCATTACCTTACCAGGCCATGAACCTGTCAAATTCTTACCGCCAACACCTGTTGTCCAAGCATGGATGTAAGGAGCCTTGTCTGCCTTTACATATACGGTGATAGCTGCGTTAGGATCTACCTTGGTATATGTAACCTTACCAGTCTTCTCCTTGCCTTCAGAGCTTGTTACACTCCAAGTCACTGTCTTGGTGTCATTGAAGTTCATGTCTTCACCGATAGTGAAGGTAACAGGCTTACCAGGGGTCAAATCTACCTTGTCTTGTCCCTCTATCTGATACCAAGCAGACGTAGCATCTTCTGAGACCTCAGCGGTAACAGTTACCGTATTGGTACGGAAAGTACCACCAGCTGGAGAAAGAGAAACGCTTACAGGCATAAGAGGAGCCTCGTCAACCCAAGTTGTACCAGCCTCTTCATTACCATCATAGGTCTGGTCACCCAGAGACTTGGCTGTTGTATCGTAGATGAAAGCACCATCATCAATGAGCTTGCCACCAGTCCAGTCTTTCACGAGTACGCGAACCTGACCCTGATTATTAGGAGCATCAACAGTGATAGTAGAACCTGTGTAAGTCTTGCCTGTTACCAAGTCTGTATAAGTACCAGCTGGGCAATCTGTGAAAGTAGCACCACCATTGAGGGCTACGAGTGCATAACTGTCCTTATAAGCACGCTTGAAGGCGATACCACCATTGGCAGGAGTACAACCATCGCTAGTCCACTGACCCTTACGGAGAGCAGGAACAGCCTGACGAATCTTGTTCAGACGGATGAGGTGCTGAGCCACATCATGATTCAATGAGGCAGCCGCATTACCTGTTGCTGTGTAGTCACCGAAATCTTTGGCTTTTACATCACCTGTGATATAACCACCGAAGTAAGCACGACCAGTTTCAGAAAGAGGACCATTAGGACCTCTGTCAATCACAACATCGCGACGGAAACCTACCTCAGAACCATAATAGAGACATGGGATTCCACGGAAGGTGAACATCAGAGAGAGATTCTCTGCCCACTGAGCGTCTGAGCCGCCAAAACGAGACCCTGACCCAGGACCATAGTCGTGACTGTCTACATATACCACATTATAGGTAGCGTCATTATATTTCATATCACCAGACTTAGCCAAGCCGTATGCGGTGGCTGCATTACCGAAGTTGTAGTGCAATGGGAAGTCGATCACATTGAAACCGCTTGACTGAGAATAGTCTGGCTCATGCCATGCGCCATTCAGCATAAAGGTATTGTTGCTTTCTGGAGAATTCGCATTATCTTTCTCGCAGAGAGGCATCAGCTTATCATCATAACCAGAACCTGTGTCATAAATTTCCTGAGTGTCCCAGTATGACTGGCTGCCATCAAACTGATCCATCAAGTTCTGTGGAGCCTTCCATGTATAATAAAAAGGTGAAAGGTTGTCCTGACCACGGTACTGCACACCACTGTAACGGGAACAAACCTCACCATACATGAAGAATGGAGCCTTGTTCAATCGCTTGTCCTCATACTTCTTACCGAGGGCAGCAAACTGAGGAATGAACTGCTTGCAGAAGGTTAGACGTGAGATGTGGCCGGATGTATCAATACGGAAACCATCGACACCCATCTTGATGAAATTGCCATAGCATTTGACAAGATATTCAGCCACTGTATTATTCTCAGTATTGAAGTCCACACAGTCACCTGCAATCTGAGCCCACCAGCGATTAGGAAAGTCCCAGTTGAAGCTACCCAAATGGTGCCAGTAGTTGTGTGAATCATGATTCTGACCATCGGTATTCTTCATCAGGGCAAGACGACGCTGATACTGTGCCGCAGGCAAAAGACTTGGATAGTCACTACCCAATATTTCTGGATTAGGAATCATACAAGCATTGATGTCTGCCTGGTTACGAAGACGTGTATCACGGTCGAACTCCTTGCAAAAATGCTCCTCACCGAAGTTACCGGAGTGGTTGAGCACGATATCGAGGATAATCTTGATACCCTTGGCGTGAGCCTTGTCGATGAGTTCCTGGAACATCACGTCACCGCTCTTTTTGCCATCACCGCTCTGATAACGGCAATCTACCTTGGAGAAATCCGAAGCATGATAGCCGTGGTAGTCATAACCGGATGCATTCTGTACGACAGGAGTGATCCAGATGGCAGTGAAACCTAACGCCTTGATGTAGTCGAGCTTGTCGATGACACCCTGGAAGTCACCTCGCCAACAAGGGTCCTTGGTACTCATCTGTGCTTCCTGGTTATCCCAGCAAAGCACATTGTTTTTAGGATCTCCATCGTAGAAACGCGTGGTGATCATGAAGTAAATACTTTCGTCTCGGAAGTCAGTACGATTCGATGTAAACACATCGGTAGCCATCGTCTGCATAGAGACCAACATGAGCATAAGAACCGCCCATAATTTTGCGGCAAGTTTTTTCATAATGAAATTGTTAAGTTTAAAATTGAATAGTTGATAATTACACCACAAAATTACGAATTCTTTTTATATATACTATAAAACAATTCACTTTTCTATTGTTTTTTCTGTGCAATCGATTTCGCAACAACAAAGAAAAAGAGGCTGAATTTCGCAAAACGAATATTTGCAAAAATCAGCCTCATTCAGAGGATATTATGTACATAAACTGCTAACCGCACGGGGACAAACTCACACTACCCGCTTACAGAGCAGGCGAAGTGCTTATTTAAGTCCCAAAGTAGCGGTAAGTTTATTTGATAACAAACTTCTTGCCATTGCAGATATACATACCTGGAGCCAGAACGTATTCTGCATCAGAAACCTTGTTTACTTCGGCAACCTTCACACCATTGATAGAGTAAATCTTCAACTTAGCAGGAGCCTTCTTGCTACCTACCTGGTTGATGCCTGTTGAGACAGACTCATTGGTCTTACCGGCAAGGTTATAAACTGCACCGTTTTCGAATTCCAAATCCTTTGTCTGCGTACCACTGCCATTGCTGAAGATGATCATAGTAGGAGCAGTTGTCAAATCGCCATCATACTTCCACATCCAGACATCCAAACCATTCTTCTTCACACCGATCTTGGTACAAGCTACACCTGGCCAGTTACCACCAGTAAAGTTGTCTGTATTATTCCAAGCCCAGCAGACAACCTGACTCCAGTCTGCAGGAGCGAGGAAGTAAGCGAAGATACCTGTTGGAGTAGGAATAACTACCTCTTTGATCTTGTTGAAGGTAGCAGTACCAGTCTTAGCCTTATCCTCTGCATTAGTTGCGCTCCAAGTTACAGTCTTGCTTTCGCCTTCCATCATGTCAGCACCGAGGGTGAAGGTTACTGGCTTACCAGGAGTAAGAGCTACCTGATCGCCATCGCCAATCTTATACCAACCGCTCTTGGCATTGTCGCTGAGGGTTGCTGTTACAGTAATAGTCTTCTCGAAGTCACCACCGTTAGGACTCAAAGTAACCTTGGCTGTTGTGTTGACAGGAGCATCGAGCGTCTTGACATTTGAACCACCGTCATACTCCAAGTAGATATCGCCTGTGATACCAGTGATGTCACTTGACTGCTTGTCATTACCATTATTCAGAACCACATTGAAGCTCTCTACTCCATCGAAAGTCTTGTACCAGTAGTTGACACCACCAATCTCTTCAGGACCATCCATGGTATTACCGTGCCATGCACCTGTCAACTCCTTTTTTGGAGTACCAGGAACCCAAGCATAGATAGTTGGAGCATTGTCTGCCTTTACATATACGGTGATAGATGCGTTAGGATCCACCTTGGTGAAGGATACAGAACCATTCTTCTCACTCTTGTCGTTCTTAGCATACCATGTTACAGTCTTGGTCTGCTTGAAGTTCATACCTTCACCGATAGTGAATGTCTTGGTCTCGCCAGGAGCCAACTCTACCTTGTCCTGACCTTCTACCTGGAACCAGCCTTCAGTAGCCTTACCGCTAAGGCTTACCTCTACAGTAACAGTATTGGTGCGGAAAGTACCACCATTCTGAGAGAACTTCAAACCAAACTCATTAGTCTGTGGCTCAACCCATGTTGTACCATCTTCCTCATGACCATCATAAGCCTGATCAGCCTCTGACTTAGACTTAGGAGCCTCATTATAGATGAAAGGACCATCCTCACCTATCTGACCGCCCTTCCAGTCCTTCACGAGAACACGGAGCTGACCCTGAGTAGCAGGAGCATCAACGGTGATAGTAGAACCTGTGTAAGTCTTGCCTGTTACCACGTCGGTATAAGTACCATCAGGGCAATCTGTGAATGTTGCACCACCATTGATGGCTACGAGTGCATAGCTGTCATTCTTATAAGCACGCTTGAAGGCGATACCGCCATCAGCAGGAGTACAACCATCGTCGGTCCACTGACCCTTACGCAAAGCAGGAACAGCCTGACGGATCTTGTTCAGACGGATGAGGTGCTGAGCGACATCATGATTCAATGTAGCAGCCACATTGCCTGTTGCCTTGTAGTCACCGAAATCCTTGGCTTCGACATCACCAGTGAGGTAACCACCGAAGTAAGCACGACCAGTTTCAGAAAGAGGACCGTGAGGACCTCTGTCAATCGGAGCACCGCGACGGAAACCAACCTCAGAACCATAATAGAGACATGGAATACCACGGAAGGTAAACATCAGAGAGAGATTCTCTGCCCACTGAGCATCATCACCAGAGAAACGGAATTGGTCGTTGGTTTGCTGAGGACCGTAGTCGTGGCTATCAACATATACCACATTATAGGTAGCATCATTATATCTCTTGTCACCTGACTTTGCCAAACCGTATGCGGCGGCAGCATTACCGAAGTTGTAGTGCAATGGGAAGTCGATCACATGGAAACCACTTGCCTGAGAATAGTCTGGCTCATGCCACTTACCATTCACCATAAAGGTATTGTCACTTGTTGGTGTTGGGGCATTGTCTGACTCACAGAGAGCCATCTGATGGTCATCCACACCTGTACCGCCATTGGCTTTATCAAAGAGTACCTGTGTATCCCAGTATTTCTGGCTACCATCCCATTTGTCGAGCAAGTCCTTTGGAGCCTCCCATGTGTAATAATAGCAAGAGAGGTTATCCTGACCACGGTATGTGACATCACTGTAACGGGCGCAAACCTCACCATACATGAAGAATGGAGCCTGGTTCAATCGCTTGTTCTTATACTTCTCACCAAGAGCTGTAAACTGAGGAATAAACTGCTTGCAGAAGGTAAGACGTGAGATATGACCGGAAGTATCGATACGGAATCCATCGACACCCATCTTGATGAAGCTGCCATAGCACTTTACGAGATAATCTGCTACGTAGTCGTTCTCGGTATTCAGGTCAACGCAGTCACCTGCAATCTGAGCCCACCAGCGATTAGGATAATCCCAGTTGAAGTCACCAAAGTGGTGCCAGTAGTTGTGAACATCCTGGTTCTTGCCACGGATATTCTTCATCAAGGCAAGACGACGCTGATACTGCTCATAAGCGACACTTGTAAGGTAGTCGGAACCCAACTTCTCCTCATTAGGAATCATACAAGCATCAATCAGTGCCTGAGTTGCCAAGTCGGTATCACGGTCAAACTCCTTGCAGAGTGTCTGCTCACCGAAGTTACCAGTGTGGTTGAGCACGACGTCGAGGATGATCTTGATACCCTTTTTATGTGCCTTATCAATGAGTTCCTGGAACATGGCGTCACCGTCCTTGCTACCATCGCTGCTCTGATAACGGCAGTCAACATGCTGGAAATCCATGGCATGATAACCATGGTAGTCGTAACCGGATGCGTTCTGCACTACTGGTGTAATCCAGATAGCTGTAAAACCCAATGCCTTGATGTAGTCGAGCTTGTCGATGACACCCTGGAAGTCGCCTCGCCAGCAAGGGTCTTTTGTTTTGATCTGCTCTGACTGGTTATCCCAGCAGAGCACATTGTTTCCTGTGTCACCATCGTAGAAACGCGTGGTCATCATAAAATAGATACTTTCGTCTCGGAAATCAGTACGATTGCTAGTAAACGTGTCTGTAGCCATCGTCTGCATGGAGACCAACATGAGCATTAAAACTGCCCATAATTTTGCGGCAAGTTTCTTCATAATGAAATTGTTAAGTTAAAATTGAATAGTTGAATTATCTTCCGCAAAATTACAAACTATTTCTATCCGCGCAACAAGATATTTCACTTTTCTGCTGATATTTTTGTGCAATCGATTTCACAAATATTAAGAAAAAGGGGCTGAATTCTGTAAACCAAATATTTACAAAATCCAGCCCCTTTAAGAGTATATAATTAATATAACGGGCGCGCCAGAAAATAGAAAGAATATTGTACTTTTGGCTTGTCCGAAATCAATTTCAGAGGTTTTCAGCCTCTTGCAGCCAGATGGCAGATGCAGCATCACTAGGCATACGCCAGTCGCCACGAGGACTGAGGCTTACGCTACCTACTTTCGGGCCGTCTGGCAAACAGCTGCGCTTGAACTGCTGATTGAAGAAACGGCGCACGAAGGTCTTCAGCCACTTCTTAATGGTTTCCTCATCATAGCTGTCAGGATCATTATCACTGATCTTTACACGCTCCAGTTCGGAATCAATAAATGCCTTCTTTGCCAACATGTAAATCTTGGAAGGGCGGAAACCGAAACGCAGGAAATAGTAGAGGAAGAAATCATGCAGTTCGTATGGTCCCACCAAATCTTCCGTCTTCTGCTTGATATTTCCATTCTCATCTGCCGGAATCAACTCTGGACTGATAGGAGTATCGATGATATCACGAAGAGTGATGCGGCTCTGTTCGTCTACCCCACTCTCTGCTACATGATTTACGAGATGTCGGATCAGGGTCTTAGGAATGCTGGCATTCACGCCATACATGCTCATGTGGTCACCATTATAGGTAGCCCATCCTAATGCCAACTCTGAAAGGTCGCCGGTACCGATAACCATACCACCCATCTTATTGGCTAAATCCATCAGAATCTGGGTACGTTCACGAGCCTGGGAATTCTCGTAAGTCACATCATGCACACTAGCATCCTGACCGATGTCCTCAAAGTGCTGGGTTACAGCCTTGGCGATGCTGATTTCCTTAATGGTAATACCAAGACTCTGCATCAGCGAGATAGCATTATTGTAGGTTCTGTCTGTGGTTCCGAATCCCGGCATAGTGACACCTACAATACCCTTTCGGTTCATTTTGAGTTTATCAAAAGCTTTTACACAAACGAGTAAGGCCAGCGTAGAATCCAAACCGCCGCTAATACCGATTACTACGGTCTTGGCATGGGTATGAACGATACGCTTGGCTAGCCCCATGAGTTGGATATTGAAAATTTCCTCGCAAGAGGCATTCATATCGCTGCTGGTAGGAATAAACGGATGAGGATTCACCTCACGTTCCAACACAAAATCGCGTTCATTTTCGGTAGGATCGGCTTCGATATTACGGATATTGAACTGACCGCCGAGAACAGAATACTTAATATTGCGCTGGGCATTTACATAAGTAGAATTCGTACGACGCTCAGAGCGGAGTTTCTCTACATCTATCTGTGAGATAACCATCTGCGGTTCAATAGAGAAACGTTCACTCTGTGAAAGTAAAACTCCATTCTCATAAATCAGGGCATTTCCACCATAAACCACATCCTGCGTACTCTCACCGAATCCGCAGGAACTGTAGATATATCCGGTCATGGTACGGGCACTCTGCTGGCTGAGCAGACTCTTCAGATAATGATGTTTTCCGATGAGTTCGTCGCTTGCAGAAAGATTGAAAATCAGGTCTGCTCCTGCTAGCGCCAGTTTGTTGCTAGGAGGAGCCGGAGCCCATACATCTTCGCAGATTTCCACACCAAACTGTACGCCATCGAAAGTTTGAAAAATCTGAACATCAGGCGTCAGTTTCACCTTATGTCCGGCATAACGGACTTCGCAATCTCTCAGGTCCTGAGCTGAGGCAAACCAGCGTTTCTCATAAAACTCGCTGTAGTTTGGAAGATATGTCTTCGGTACAATACCGAGAATCTGTCCATGCTGGATAACGATACCACAATTGAGCAACAAGTCGCCCGCTATCACCGGCGCACCCACGATAGAGATGATATCGAGTTTGCGTGTGAAATCGAGCAACATCATCACCGCCTGCTCAGATGATTCGAGAAGCATCTGCTGACGGAAGAGATCCTGACAGGAATAGCCCGTAACAGAGAGTTCCGGAAATGTAATGATCTCTACACCCTTTCCCTCAGCCAGCGCAATCTGTTCCTCTATCTGCTGGGTATTGAAAATGACATCACCCACCTTTACGGCAGGGATGGCACTAGCTACCTTAATAAATCCGTACTTCATAATAAATTACTTTATTGTTACCTGTGTCGCACCATAGCCATACTCCTGGAAAGAAGCATCCTGATAGGTGCAACTCTTATAGCGATAGTTCAACTCATGAATGAGAGTCTGGCGCAACACACCTTCGCCCTTTCCATGAATAAAGATAATTTTCTGTCCCTTCTTTTTCTTATATTCCTCCATGGTCTTCTTGAAGATATCCATCTGATAATGAAGAATATCTGCAGAATTCATTCCAGCAGTTGTTTCAAGCACTTCATCCGCATGAAGATCTATCACAAGGGTTCCATCATCCTTCTTGCTCTTCTTCTTGCTGGTGTTGGCAACAACCTTCTCATCCTTATACATCTGCTCTTTCAGACGCTTGGAATCGATAACCAGCGGACGGGCTATTTCATCGTTCTCTACAATCGTAAAGAGATAGGCTGGAGTCTCGAAGAAATCGTTCTCCTCGAAAAGATGAAGCTTGTAGAATTTCACAGGATCGAGGCGGAACTGAACATCTGTTGCCGGCTTCAGAAGGAATGGCTTGTCCTTCTTGTAAGCTATCATTTGGATGGCGATATGCTCCATCTCGTTCAGAGCCTCACGACCGAATTCCTCGATGAAGAGTTTGGTGTTCGGTTCTATTTCTCCCTCTGCTTTCAGAGTCCATGCATTTCCCTCAGCCACGAGATAGGTATAGCGGAGATAGTAGTTGCTGTCATTCACCATATAGGTCTCGAAACGGGTATTGGTTACGTCCTTGATGTTGATAGGTACAAAGGCGAGATAAGCACTGAGTTTGTTGCCACCCGTATGTTCCTGAACCGGTTTCACAAAGGTTATCTCACGGTCGGCAGCATCATATTCCTCTACATCCATATCCACGTCATCGTGATCATTCAAGATGGCCTTGATACTCCGGCTGTCCTGATGCAGTTCGGTATTGGCATGCTCCTCAGCCTTCTGCTGCGCATCCATTTTAGCCGAAATCATCTTGCCCATGGAGTATTCATCCTGCTCCACCACAACTACCTCGTTGATAGGCATCGGAATCTCAAAACCATCCTCATCCTCAACGAGCACAATATTTTTACCTTGGAAGCCGGCAACCTTTCCGCCACCCACTTCGCTCAAGAATCTGACTTTATCTCCTTTTTTCATAATCTATTAATAATTTGTAATTGCAAAGATACAAAAGATATTGCAAAACAGGGCTTATTTTAATATTTTTAATGCTACAGATAAAAATAATCCTGTAAAAGATGCACCATGTTAGATATTTTTCCGTATCTTTGCAAAGAAAAAGAAATAGTAACGAACCCTTTAAACTGAAAAGTTATGATTACATTTCCTTGCGCCAAGATCAATCTTGGTTTAAATATAGTTATTAAGCGGAAAGATGGATACCACAATCTTGAAACGGTGTTCTACCCTATTCCGCTGACCGATGCACTTGAAATCAAGCTCATGGGCGATGAATTCCCTAGTGATGTTCCTTGTGATCTGAAGATTACAGGTAACGCAGTGGATTGCGACGAACAGAACAATCTCGTTGTAAAGGCTTATAATCTCCTGGCTGCCGACTTCAGGATTCCACGCATCCATGCTCACCTGGTGAAGCGTATTCCTTCGCAGGCAGGTTTGGGTGGCGGTTCTGCCGATGCAGCCTTCATGATCCGTTTGCTTGACGAGCGTTTCCGCCTCAATATCGGTAATCCGGAGATGGAAAGATATGCTGCCAAACTGGGCGCAGACTGTGCCTACTTCATTTCTGCTGACCCCGAAGATGGTGACACTGCATGCTATGCAGAAGGTATAGGCGAAGAACTGATGCCGGTAAGTGGTCCTGGCGATAATCTGCGGGGCTATCATCTGGTTGTGGTGAAGCGCGATGACATTGCCGTCAGCACCAAAGAGGCTTATGCAGCCATCACCCCACAGGCTCCAGCCAAATGTTGCCGCGACATTGTACGCCAGCCTATCGAGACTTGGAAAGAGGAACTTGTCAACGATTTTGAGGCACCTATCTTCAAGATGCACCCGGAACTGGCAGAAATCAAACAGAAGCTGTACAACCTGGGTGCCGTATATGCAGCGATGAGTGGTAGCGGAAGTGCCATCTTCGGTATCTTCAAGCATAAACCTGCAAATATAGAGGAACAGTTCGAAGGAATGTTCTGTAAAATAATGAAACTTTAATTTAGTTAATAGTTTACTCAAATTATAATGAACGAAGAAACACATCAGAAACTGATGACTATCAAGCGAAGCTTCCGCTTGCTGATGAACGGTCCGGGATCGCAATCTATGCGCGATAAGGGACTGGGATATAAACTGAATTGGGGCGTACCATTCTATGAACTGAAAAAGATGGCTGAGGAATATGGTAAAGACTATGACCTCGCCATCGAACTGTGGAAGGAAGATATCCGGGAATGCAAGATTCTGGCTACACTCATCATGCCTGCCGATAAGATGCTTCCGGAAATCACAGATTTATGGATGGAACAGGTACAGAGTCAGGAGATGGCAGAGATGCTTGCCTTCAACCTTTTGCAGCACGTAGATTATGCGCCTGTCATCGCCTACCAGTGGATAGCAAGTGATAAGCCGCTCTATGAGATTGCCGGTTTCCAGCTCCTTGCCCGTCTTTTTGCCAATGGGAAAGAGCCTAACGAGCGTGGCATCAACGAATTCCTGGATCAGGCTGCCGCAGCATTGCAGGGTGACAACATGGGAATAAAACATGCTGCCTCTAATGCGGTTCTCCGTTTCTGCGACTTCGGTGAAGATTTCGAGAAAATTGCAAGAGGCGCACTCAAGGGTATATACGAGATTTAACGCTTCTGCAGATGCGGTCAGAAACAGGCCACGACCCTGCTGAAATTACGTCCCGACGTAGCATGGTGCTGCGTCCCGACACACAAAAAAATACGTCCCGATGCAGCAAATGCTACGTCGGGACGTATTTTTATGGCTATTTTCGTCATTACATGAAATACTTCTGATATTCGTTTTCGAAATTCGGAGTGAAAACACCCTTGCCGATGTTTTCACTGATTTCATCCTTGGTCCAGAATCTGCCACCGGCCAATTCTTCCTGGCTCGGTTTCACCTCGCCATCATATACACAGCGATGTACATAAACCAGTTCCTTTTCCCGCTGACTCTCAAAGACATAATGCCCAAGAGATTCCGGTTCAAAATCGGTGATACCCAATTCTTCCCTTACCTCGCGATGCAAAGCCTGACTCACACTTTCGCCTAAATCTACATGACCGCCGCAGGCTGTATCCCATTTATCCGGCTGGATATCCTTCCAGGCTGGACGATGCTGCAGATACAGATCACCCCGGCTGTTGAATACATGCAGATGAACAACCGGATGCAATATCTTGCTTCCGTCATGGGCATGACCGCGGGTAACAGCGCCCAGAATGTTGCCCATTTCATCTACTATCGGAAATTCCTCGTTCTTATTATCTATCATCGTTTCTCTTATTACAAAGTTCCGTATTCATCAGAGTAGCGCAACATCTGGTCAACATAGCTCTCCTCGTAATCCAATACCACGTCTGTAATTTCGCCTTCTTCATCCATCTCCAGCGTCATCTTCGGATTGATGAATCCCTTGTATGGAGCGAGATTCAGTTTCTTGTATCTTGCCAGGATCTCGCGATGCAATTCCGGATCAATATTCACGGCATACTTCTCTACCAACAGGCGGGCAGCCTCGAAATCGCCCTCACTCTTGATGCGCTGAATTTCAGCAAGCAACTCGCCGAAGAGATGGCGGAGCTTGGCATAATCATTAATCTTCACATAAGTCTTCGTCGTAATGATATTGCCCTCACTGTCCTTCAAAGCATCCTCGGCAGAAGCATAGTTCATATCCATCTTCACCAGTTCCACAGCACCCTCGGCATGCTCCATCACCCACCAGGCTATCAGCGCACGGTTGCGCATGTGGGCTTCCTCTATCTTGTCGCCTTCCTTGATGCGGATGGTCTGGGTGAGCAGACCGTTCATCAGATAACCGTAATACTGAGCCTTGTATGCCTCATCATTCGGAGTCAGACCCAGTTCTACCAATTTATGGTCGGCTACATAATAGAGTCCGAAAAGATCGGCTCTCGCCTCTTCTATCGTACTGCCATACGCCTTCAGTGCATCAGGGTCGGTACCAGGCAAAAGCTGTCCGCTACCATGTCCCAGACACTCATGCAGGTCGGTATGCAGATCATCTGTAATATCCTCGTACTGATTCATCAGACTGATGGTATCCTCGTCGATAACGAATTCATCGCGGAAACCATTGCCTTGAGCTGCCTTGTTATATGCCTCGGTCAGGTTACCGATGGTCACACTCTTAGAACCATATTCCTGACGGATCCAGTTGGCATTCGGAAGATTGATGCCGATGGCAGAAGCAGGATATTCCTCGCCACCCAACATCGCAGCACAGATGACATTGGCTGTAACACCCTTCACCTCCGGCTTGCGGAAACGTGGGTCTACAGGTGAATGGTCCTCAAACCACTGGGCATTCTGACTGATGGTCTGGGTGCGCTTCGTTGCTTCAAGATCCTTATATTCTACGATGCCTTCCCAAGTACCTTTCAGTCCGAGCGGATCGCCATACACTTCGATAAATCCGTTGATGAAATCAATCATTCCCTCGTGCTGCTGCACCCAAGCAATGCTGTAACGGTCGAAATCCTTGAGATCGCCTGTACGGTAATACTTCACCAGGAGATCGATAAGATGTTTCTGTTCCTCATTTTCTGCATATTTCTGAGCACGGAGCAACCAGGAAACAATCTCCTTGATAGCTGCACCATAGAGGCCGTCTTCTGTCCATTTCAGCTCCACCAGTTCACCATTTCGCTTGGTCAGTTTAGAGTTCAGTCCATACGAAGGTGCCTGTTCGTTGCCCTCTTCCTTCATCCTGGCATAGAAACGTTCAACTTCTGCCTGAGAAACATTCTCATAGAAATTGCAGGCTGAAGTCTGTACCAGATCCTCGCCATCCGTCTGATTCACGCGCTTAGGCATAACTTCCGGATTGAAGATGACAGGCACCAGAATGCCCAACAGGTCTTCCTTGCTCTGTCCCTTGGAAAGAGGCAGGTATTCATCGGCTACAGCCCCAACCATCTCATAGAAAGATTCCTCTGAAAATCCTGGCACAAACTTTTCACATCCATAGTGATGATGGATGCCGCTGGCAAACCAGACACGCTTCAGGTAAACTTCGAAAGCCTTGAAATCTTCGCTTTCGCGATTACCCTCGTAATGAAGGTATACAGCCTCCAGGGTTTTACGGATGCGCAGGTTGTATTTGCCCTGCTGGTCGAAGGTGATATCACGTCCCAAGAGGGTTGCCTTCGACAAGCAATAAATATAAATTTTCTGTGTGAGCGACAGGTTTTCGAAACCCTTCAGCTCATAACGGAGCATCTGGATATCGGCAAATCGCTCTTGAGTGTTTACATTACATTTTGCCATTTTTATCTGTATTTACCATGCAAAAGTAATACATTTTTTCCACATACCAAACTTTTCCTCCTGTTTTTCGCTCTTTGCAAAGTTTTTTACTTGAAATATGCACTTTTTCTTGGAGAAAACTTTTATTTATGCAGATTATTCATTACCTTTGCATGAAAATCAAAACAAAAACATGCCGGTAAAGGCAGAAATCATAAAACGGCAATCATGCAGATAAACGAGATATTAAAAAGCTATTTTGGATACGATTCCTTCCGCCCCAACCAGGAGGCGATTATCAGAGAGGTAATGCAGGGACACGACTGTCTGGTTCTCATGCCGACAGGTGGTGGAAAGAGTCTGTGCTACCAGGTTCCCGCATTAGCGATGGAAGGTACCGCTGTGGTCATTTCACCGCTCATCAGTCTGATGCACGACCAGGTGGAGGCGCTCAAGGCAAACGGTATCCCGGCAGAAGCACTGAACAGCGGAAACGACACGACCGATGAACTCATCATCCGCCGCCGATGCGAGAAGGGAGAACTGAAACTCCTTTATGTTTCGCCCGAAAAACTCATCAGCGAGATACCTTATTTATTCAGCAACATCAAGATTTCGCTCTTTGCCGTTGACGAGGCCCACTGCATCAGCCAGTGGGGACACGATTTCCGTCCGGAGTATTCGCAACTCGGTATGCTGCACGAAAATTTCCGCAATGTCCCGGTGATGGCGCTCACAGCCACAGCCGACAAGATAACGCGCGAAGATATCATACGCCAGCTTCATCTCAATGGGCAGACGTTCGTAAGCAGTTTCGACCGCCCCAACCTCTCCCTCACCGTAAGACAGGAGAGTACCAAAAAGGCAAAGCTCCAATACATCACCCGCTTCATCAGTAATCATCCGGAAGAAGCGGGCATCATCTACTGTCTCTCCCGCAAGAACACCGAAATGGTAGCTCAGGAACTTATCGATCTGGGTATCAATGCCGCAGCCTATCACGCCGGAATGACTGCCCAGACCAGAGCATCAGTACAGGAGCGGTTCAAGATGGACCAGATTCAGGTGGTATGTGCTACCATCGCTTTCGGAATGGGCATCGACAAGAGTAATGTGCGCTGGGTAATCCACTATAATATGCCTAAAAGCATTGAGAGTTTCTATCAGGAAATAGGTAGAGCCGGTAGAGATGGAGCACCATCAGATACCGTGCTGTTCTATTCGATGGCCGACATCATCACCCTCCGTTCTTTCTGTGAAGAAAGCGGACAGCGTGATGTGAACATGGAGAAACTGCGCCGCATGGAGGAATATGCCGAATCGAGAGTATGCCGACGACGCATTCTGCTGAATTATTTTGGCGAGACATCATCCTGCAACTGCGGCAACTGTGATGTTTGCAAGAATCCTCCACGCACCTTCGACGGCACCATCAGAGCCCAGAAAGCCCTGAGTGCCGTGGTCCGTTCGGGTGAGCATATTGCAGTAGGTACCTGCATCGAGATTCTGAGAGGCATGCATTCTTCTGCCGTTGTGAAAAACAAATACAACGAGATGAAAACCTTCGGTGTGGGCAGGGATACAACATCTAAGGACTGGAATGCTTATCTGCTGCAGATGCTACAGATGGGATTCTTCGAGATTGCCTACAACAACCACAACTACATGAAGGTTACCGATTTAGGCTGGAAGGTACTGAAGGGAGAACATCATGTTTCGCTGGCTTATATAGAAGAAGACGATAAAGCCACCCGCCCAAAGAAAACGGTACGCAACAGGAAGGGCGCCATCGCCCAGCCGGGAAATCTCATTCCTGAGGTGCATGCCGAACGTGTCATCTTCCAGGAAGACTCGAAAGGCGTGGAAGACAAAGGGCTCTTTGAACACCTCAGAAAGATACGCAAGAACCTTGCCGACGAACAGGGTTATCCTCCATATATCGTACTCAGCGACAAGAGCCTTCATGAACTTGCAAGGATGAAACCTACCACCAAGAATGCCATGAGCCTGATCAGTGGTATCGGAGAATTCAAGCTCAATAAATATGGCGATACCTTCATCAAGGCTATCAGGAAATATACAGGACTATAACAGAAAATTTCTGCATTTTCAGCTTGTCTTGCCTCAAGATACAATCCTGTCTTAAGATACAATCTTCCATTCTAAGCTGTTCACCTCGTCCTTCACCGAGAAGTTCAAGCCTATCTTCACCACCTTCTTGCCGCTCATCTTGTAGGCATCGGCATAGTGCTTTGCCTCTATCTGGGCGAGAGCCTCCTCAGCACTCTTGTTGAATTTCAGTTCCATCACGTAGATGGTGTCGGCGGTCTCCATCGTGATATCGATTCTACCCATCGACGTATGCGGTTCCACTAGGATGCTATAGTTGGTGAGCAGGGCAAACATGATGTAGAGCGTCTGCTGCCAATGCCCCTCGTAGTTGGTATTGTCGCAGTAAGGCACAGTCTCCAGAAAGTCGTTCAGCAGGCAGAAGGCTGCATCCATATCCCCCTTCTTCACCAATACCGACATCTTGGCGATGGTCGTGTTAGCCTTCGCCGACTTGTCCGTCAGATAATGAGGCAAAAGGCTTCCATACAGCCCCACCCTTATCTCCTGGTTAGGCAATGCTAACTGATACAATTTTGTAGGCTTGTCATATCCCTTGATGGTGACGTATCCACTCTGATAAAGCAAAGGTATGATGGTGGTCATCGTTTCGGTGGCGGCATCAAAGTCCTTCTTGCCCACCTCTATGGTCTCGCCAAGGTCTGCAGGCAAGAAATCATACTTTCTCATCATATTGATGAGATAGGTAGGAGTACCCGATCCGAACCAGTAATCATCCACTCTGCCATCAGCAAAGCAATTGAGCAGACTGTAAGGATTGAAGACATCAGGCGATGGCCAGCAGAAGTGATAGCCATCATAATGATCTTTGAGTTCCTGTATGGTCTCCTCCCTGCTCAGTTTCAGATGCTCGGCAAGAGCGTCGATGTCATCACTCATCTGTGTAAGCATTTCCTCTTTGGTGATGCCGCAGATGCCGGCATAAGGTTCGTCCATGCTCACATTTTTGATATTATTCAGCTCGCTGAAGATGCTGAGCTGTGAGAACTTCGTGATGCCCGTAAGGAAGACGAAGCGCAGCAATGGCTCGCAATCTTTCAAGGGACTGTAGAAATTGCGCATCGTATTGCGCAAAACATCGAGTTTTTCCTTCTCGTGAGCCACATCCAGCAGCGGTGCATCATATTCATCGATGAGCACCACCGCCTGCTTGCCTGTCTGTGCAGTAACTGATTTTATCAAGTTGAGCAAACGGACGTTCGGATCTGGAGAATCACAATCTACTCCAAACCTATCCTCATTTTCCTTTAATATATATAAGAGGTATCGATCCAGCTGTTCCTTCTCCATATGTTTGCCTCCAGCCAAACTGAAGTGCAGCACAGGATACTCGTTCCACTCCTTCTCCAGCTTCTCGACGGCAAGTCCCTCGAAGAGATCCTTTTTGCCCTCAAAATAACTCTTGAAGGTGGAAACCAGCAGCGACTTGCCGAAACGGCGTGGTCGGCTCAGGAAGAAATACGTTCCATCGGTATGTGTCATACGATAGATGTATTCCGTCTTATCTACATAGAACATATCCTCCTTGCGGATCCGTTCAAATGTCTGAATTCCTATAGGATATAATTTTCTTGCCATAATCAAACGCTGTCTAATGAATTGCAAATATACATCAAATCCCCGAAACAACCAAGCATTTCTACGATTTTAACAAAAAAATAATCCCGACCCAGAGATTCCTTTTTGAATCTCCGAGCCGGGAATAGCATAGTTTTAAATATAGAGGATTAAATATCCATTTCCGCCCTCCTGGTGTGTAGGATGACATCCAGCACCAGGTGGAACACTATCCATACAGCGATGTCGATGGCCAGGATATACGTGATGTTCACGTGGCCGATCATCAGGAAGTTGAGCAGGATGAACATCAGCGAGAGCACGCAGATAGCCACCATTACCTGTCTCACCCTCAGTCCGCATCTCAGCAGCTTATGATGGATATGGCTCTTGTCGGGCAAGAACGGATTCTTCTTGTTTCTCAGTCTGTGGGCCACCACTCTCACCACGTCGAGCAGCGGCACCAGCATCGTGGTAAAGGCAAACACCATGTTGTAGTCAGACACCACATGTGGGCTCACATCCACCGTGCTCAGGTGAATCATCAGGAAACTGATGATGTAGCCCAGCGACAGCGAACCCGAATCGCCCATAAAGAGCTTCCTGCCCCTCATGGCATTTCCAAACACGTTGTAGAACCAGAAAGGGATGATCACACCCAGCGCCGCAATGCAGAGCAGGGCGAAGGAAAACAGATGGAGCCAGATGTGCAGCCCCGCCAGCGCCACCAGCGAGATGCCGCAGAGTCCGGAAGCCAGTCCGTCGATGCCGTCAATCAGGTTGATGGCATTGGTTACGTACACCACGATGAGCACGGTGAAAGGCATGCCCACCCAGGGCGACAGCTGATAGATTCCGAAGAGTCCGTCGAGCGACTTGATCCACACACCCGAAGCCACGAGCAGCGATGCCGCCACAATCTGCACCAGGAACTTCTTCTTGTACCCCACTCCAATCAGGTCGTCGGCGAGTCCCACCAGGAACAGCATCATGCTACCCACCAGCAGTGCCAAAAACTCATAAGGCACCTCCCCGTGCATCGATCCGCTGCTCAGTCCCATCAGATGGTATATCAGCACCAGACCGCCCATGGTAATCAGCATCACTGGGAAGAACGAGAGTCCGCCCAGTCGCGGAATCGGCGCATGATGCACCTTTCTCTTATCCGGCATATCAAAGAGTTTCTTCTTATGCGAGATAAGGAGGATGTTAGGCAGCACAAGCATGGCGATGGTGACAGACACAACAAGTGCTACTAGCAGGAAAATATAAATTGGTTGAATCATCATAATTCTATAAATTATTAAATGTTGATAGAACAAATACTTGTTATCTTCTTAATAGTCTCGTATATATTAGAGATCTTAGAGAATTTGGAATGATGCGGGCAGTAAATCTGATGCACACATTCATTACGAAACGAGGAAAAGAGATAAAACCCATTTTCAGAATATGATACTGCGTGATAGCCTCGTCACAAGCATATTTCCATCCTCCTCTTCTCTTGAATGTTTCCGGTTCATACCTGAACCAGAGAAGACTTTCCTGCATATTATAGACTTGACATCCAGCCATCAGCATCTTAATCCAGAGGAAATAATCCTCTGGGAAATATTGAGTTTGATAACCATCCACCTTTAGCACCTCAGACTTTCGATACATTACAGTAGGATGATTCACCGGACACCGCTTCTTTGCGTATTCCATTACCTCCTTGGGATGTTCAGGCACCTTTCTCACACTCTCTATCTGATGAATATCAGTGATGAATTCATCTATCCAAGAGCCTATCATACCGATTTCAGGATGAGCCTGCATAAAAGCAAACTGTTTCTCCATACGATGCGGCTTGGCAATATCATCGGTATCCATACGTGCCACAAGCTCATGCTTGCAATAGGTAAGACCATCATTCAGTGCGAATCCAAGTCCTCGGTTCTTTTCGAATCTTACTACATGGAGCTGAGGATACCGCTCCTCATACTCCTTCACTACATTCTCCAAAGCATCTCCTAGCCTGCCATCTTCTACCAGAACCACATCATCAGATACAAGAGTCTGATTAAAGATGGAATCTAACGATACCCTTAAATACTCCGGCTTCTCCTTATAATACAAGGAGAGTAAAACTGAATATTGTGTATCCATAATTAAACTATATCCGCTTCCAACTTGTACAGATCGGATCGACTTTGAGATCTATATTCATCCACTTTTTGGGAGCTATTACAATTTTATCTTCATTAGTATTCAACCACGCTCCCCACCATGAGAAAGAAGAGTTAGCTATAATATTATATTTACATCCACTCATCAATTGCATATCGATATAACTATTACTACCTGTGTTCCAATCTACATAGATTACTTGAACATCATTCAACAAACTCTGCAAATGATTTCGACACCACTCGGTATCATTAGAAAATACTAAGAAGACATCAGGTGCCACCACGTCCTTCAAATATTGAATCGCTTTATGGTAATAATCCAATTCGCAGATATCCTTATAATAAGGATGATTGAGATAATCTCCTCTCCTCACATGAATAGAAGCACTATTACTTTTTTGAACAACTTTCCAAATCTCTAAATTTTTATCTTTCAAAATTGGAAAAGTAAAAGCCTTTAATATCACACTTCTTATATCTTTAAAATATTCCTCATGTTGCCAATATCCGTCATAAAAACAATCATGTTGAATATCAAAAATATCTTGTTTTAAATCCATATTTTTGGGTTCTATACACATTGTTTTTCTCCTTGGCAAAAAACATTTCCCAATTTGCCAACAGCGATAATTTAAGTATGGATATGAAACACGAACTAAATCCTTCCAATTAGCAAATTCACAATCTACCTGAAAAATTTTATCCAATTCAAAGCCATTATGTAATGGATAACCTTTAAAACATGACCTATCAACTTTTACAACTTCATTTTTAAACTTTTCTCGCAATGCGAGATAAAGAGCATACTGGAACATTTGATTACCTAATCCACCCAATATATTTACGATTTTCATTTTTTGCTTATAATTTGCCAAGAAGAACTTTGGCTGTGATTTTATTTTTCTTCAAACCTTCTACGATGCAGAACGTCAGAAACAAGCATAACACAAAACTAAGACCGACAATAACAGCATCGCTTCCTGTAGGCAATAGTTTTCTCACCCCATATACGACCCATCCATTGATGGTAATATGACAAGTATAGTAACCTAGCGATACCATACCTATCTCACATAGGAACCCATTCAATCTACATGCAGCATTCAAAAACTTGGGAGCCATCCCCAACAAGAACAAGATAGCCAGCAACGCAGTCACACCTCGATACGCATATTGCAACAAGGAACTCGCTATATGCGGTATGGCAGGTATCCACATTGGCAATTCGTGCATATTCCATGACCAGGCTAGCAGAGTCCAACATATCAACAACGGTCCAAGCACCACCCCATTTCCAATCTGCAACCTCGGAAAAAGGTGGATACAATAGCCCATAGTATAAAACACGAAATAGTAAGCGATAAACTGAAAGCCGAACATACGGATTTCCATTCCTACCATGATGCCCAGAAGCAGCAAGCTTGATAGTGCTATCATCACCAGTTCATCAATATTTAATTTCGATGCTAACCATTGGCTGAAGATAAAGATTAAATTGATAAAAAACAACACCCATAAGAACCAGAACGAAGTATCTGGATAGAGTACCATATTCACCACTCTTATCAAGGTATAATCACCTGATATTCCATACTTTGTAGCCGACCATGCCACATACGGCATCATCAGTTGAAGGAATCGTCTAGAGCACAGCGATTTGCCCCCCCCCATATCTATGCACCCGACAGGCGAAATAGCCACTTACCGCCATGAAAGCTGGCATGTGAAAGGAATAAATCATGTTCCATAAATGGTTGTGAAAACACCCATCTGGCATTACCGATTGCATGGCATGCCCGAAAACTACAAGTATCATGAGCCATCCCTTGAGAGAATCGGCCCATAGCAAACGTTTGCTTTGTATCATTTTTCAAAGATTCTGTTAATATTTTCCTTGTTTAACACCTTGTCTATGTCATATTTGCATACATCCTTTTGAACAGCCATAGACATAGACGGTATTCTTGAAGGGTTTTCTATGAATCCAAGCATTGCTGATTTCAAACTATCGACATCTTTTGGCTTTACGAGCACACCTAATGCAGGGTTTGAAATAACATCTGGATTGGCATGGAAATCTGAAGCTATCACAGGAAGACCAGCCTTGAACGCATCAATCAACACACCAGGAAATCCCTCACCCTCAAAATATGTAGGGAAGACCATCACGTCATATTCAGAAAGTTGTTCCAATCCCTCTTTCGACTTTAAGTTTAAGAAGCCACCATACGAAATGTTATCACAAGCTAAGGTATCAAAATATCCCTGTGAATATGTATTTGTTTGCGAGCCGTAAAAAGTCACTGAAAATTTCTTGCCATATTCTTCATACAATTTTCTTGAAGCATCTATGAGCAAGCCAACACCTTTCTCCTCTATCAAACGTCCTAGAAAGACGAACTTAATGCCCCCAGTTGGGCGATTTCTTTTCGCAGGCAACTCTCCTATCGGCTTAAAGTTAGGCAAGACTTCTACATTGCTCAGCCCCACATTGTTAAGCTGAACCTTCATGTAATGTCCCTGTACTAAAATCTTATGAAATGATTTTAATACAGGGACATTATTCAAATGCCCCTCTACTTTTTTTCCCAAGTCTCCTCCAATAACAAAGTAAATGACTTGTCTATGAACATGCAAGATTTTCAAGATCTTGCCTAACCACAAAGCACCACGCCCAGAGATAGACAACACGCATTTACACTTATAAAGAATTACATAAACTAGGGCAGACAACAAACAGACAATAGAACTCTTGTTCCAAGTATCAAAGAACCTCACGTCATAATACTTTTTAAGATGTGCCAACAACAATTGATTTTTGACTTGCGCCCCACCACCAGTAGGAGGTTCTCCATATTGAATGGAAGCAATAAAAAGCAACTTTTCCATCAAGATTTGATTAATAAATAACTATATTTGATTTTCTCTTTACGAACTAATGCCAGAATAGTCAAAGAAACGACATAGACCAAAGAAAACAGTAACATACTTGCAAACAGATTATAAGCAAGAATCATAAAAACAGAGGTCAGTATTTCCATGCAAATTACAAACCTATCCAATTTAACGTTCAAATAACGATATAGATAAAACTGACACAAATAACTTCTCAACATGATACTAACCAACATACCCACAACAAGCATATTAATACAATTCACCACATTCGAAGACAGATAATAAAAGAAAACAGCAAACAGCACTGAAGCCAAATTGATTTTCAACAATACAATTTGCTTTCTGAACGTCTTGAAATAGGTACCAAAAACCAATACCATCCGCGTCTCAAAAAGAGCTATAGGACATAAAATCATCAAATAGCTCAGGCTGTCCACATACTTTGGTATCCAAGTCTTTATTATCAATGACAGAGGAACGAAGCCGATAAAGCAAACCATCGCAAAGAGTCCTATAACAAAAGTTAGCATATCCAGCAGCTGCCTTTGTCTATCCTTTTCCATACTGCAAAGGTATGGGAACAAAACTAACCCTATCTGTGAAATGAATGTCAAAACGAACATAGACAAAGATACTGCAAACGATATCTTGGCAAAAACAGAAATACCCCAATTATGCTCTACAAAGAAACGACCAGAGCCTATGATGAAGGTACTCAACAAATTGGAAATTGTCAACGATATTCCCACTATCATATTTCCACATGTAGCACGTAGATTATTTCTGGCAAACAAATTGGATGTGACTGTGAAATCGAAGACTCCCCCAAAGCAAGTGGAAACAAATGCTAGGGCTATGAAACGGGCACAAAGATAAGAGAAAATAACATTGACAAATGAATCTTTGTTAAAGAGAACCAGAAACACAAACAAAAGCCCCAAGAAGGTCACCTTGTCTATTACAACAGTCTTGGAATAATAACGCATTTTATCGGTTGCCATCAAGACAAACGACAACAACTTATATACATTCTCAACAATGATATAAACACCGAGGAAATAAAAAACAACCTGATAAGCGCCTTTCAGAAACAGGTACGAATATAGAGCAACCAATAAGGCTATGACCATTTGAAGAAACGACACCAACAGCAATTGGGGATAATACTGTTTCCTGTTGATTTCGGAAAACTTCTTACCGCCCAAAGCCAAATATATACCATCACTAAAGCCGAAATGAAGAAGCCCTACATAACTACTACACAAGAAGAAATATTGCCAATAACCAAAATGTTCGATTCCTAAAATTTTTGGAAGCAATAAAGATGTAACTAGCCCACAACACAAGGATACAACTTGTGAAAACACGGCATAAGCAGAAGTCTTAAGGAAACTTTTTTTATTTGAATTCATAAACTTAACATTCTATTCAACCAACTTGCCATTTTATACTTCTCAACGATAGCGTCACTTAATTTTACATAAGGAGATTGAATAAAAGCCTTAAAACCAGATTCATCATCCTTACCTAGAATAAAAATATTATGAGAATTGTAAAAATCGTAATTGACAATATGTTGGTTGTTGGTGACTAATTTCTTCTCATAAAACATAGATTCAAAAGCTCTCAAAGAAATTCCTTCTTGTCCTTCCTGAAGAATCTCAATAACAGAATTGCTTGCTTGAACATTTTTGCATACTACATTATAATCAATATGCCAAGAATATCTTCTGCTAAACAAAGCCTTACGGTTATTAACTAAAATAATTCTCGACTGTAATCGGTTCTTCCTATATAAACTTGCAACTTTATAAAGCATTTCTCTTCTCCCCTTATCTTGCCCTATGAAAAGCCCATCCCATTTAGTTGTTAATACGTTTTCTGTTAATACGTTTTTGAAATAAAATGAACCTACATAAATGAATCCAGCACAAGCAGCATCTTTTTTTGAAAAAGTCGCTTTAATCCACCTTTCACTTAATCTAGAATGAGCTTTAGACTCGCAGAGTGGATTCCAAGAATAAAATATTAATCTTGCAGTTGGACTACAAACTCTTTCTATACGTCTAGCTACCTCGTCATAATTCTTTCGTGTGTCAAATAGAATGATAACATCCATTTGTTGGATCACATTTTCCAAATTAGGATTATCTTCCAAATATAATTTATGTGTAAACAAGCTAAGAAGTCTCTTCCATATAGGTGGAGGTAAGAAACTCGAAACGCAACTCACCTGACTGCTGTGCGTATATTTAGCAAAGCTAAAATCTACTAACAATACATGCTGTTTCATTATTCGTGCTTTAATCGATTTAAACGTTCTTGATAATAAATATTCTTTCTATGGTTTAACTCATCATAAGAAATATCATCAAAAATTGAGTAATATGGGTAATATCTTTGGTAAAAATAATAACCATGGGAAGTAGAACTTACCCAGTCTGATACATCTCTTGCCTGATTTTTTACGACACCAAATATAAAATTAGCATATAAGGCAAAAATTAATATTTTCTTCGCTCCATAGTGGTTCCAGATAAAATCACCCAATAATATTAAATAATATATCTGAAAGTAATTTGCAAAACGAGTGGAAAAAATAGGTAGAAAAAGTCCTAAAGTCTGTGTCAGTAAATAAAACTTTGCTCCTACAATAACTGTCGCAGACATATTGCTATTAGCTGTCTCATACTGTTTCACTATATAAGCTACTAATAACACAATCAAACAAGACCTAATACTACCAAAAATAGTTGCCCTTTTCATTTGAGAATATTCCTCAAAAGAATCTGAAAAAAATGGCAAGAAACTTCCTACAATATGTTTAAGCAAAAAACTACTGAAAATAAAACCAACAATCAACAGAATTAGAAGTTGTTTATAATTAATAGTTGATGCAGAATACCTATACACAAAAGGGATTACCAATAACACTATGCCAGACTTGTGAAAAGACAGAGCAAACAAGCTCCAAGAGAAATATTGCAACCATCTCTTTTCTTTATAATGATTCATTGCCAGTAAGCCACAACTAAGACTGAGTGACTCTCTGAGAATCTCACAGTTGAAATAAAGCAATGTCGCAACAACATAGAAGAAAATTACCGTAAAACGATACTGACAATACTTACTAACTATGTAAAATATGACACCATTAACTAATATTGCATGAAATATTTGGAATGAATAGAAATTAAAATTGATGGTTTTACAAAAACTGTTGGTTATATACCACATAGGAGCATACTTGGCGTGCAAAAAGTCAAATTTAGAAAGTCCTTCCAGAAAAGGAATCTTTTTCCACATATCCATATAACCGATTGTATCGCCACCAACATAATTTCTCAGTCCCAAGAACAACACGACCACAATATAAAGAAAAAAGTAATATCCTTTATATGTATTCCCTCTCTCATAACTGTTCCCGTAATTCCACAATTTATAATCACAAGCATATACGGGAAATAGAAACAATAATATAAGAATTAAATAAATCATTTGCTACTTTATCAAACGGTTTTCCTATCCTTAAATCCTTTGTGGGAAATAATTCGAGCAGGAACACCTGCCAATACGACATTCTCTTCATCAAAAGACTTAGTAACTACAGCATTAGCACCAACTATAGTATGGTTTCCAAGATGAACTCCTATTAAGATTTTTGCGCCAGCTCCAAGGTAACAATGTTGCCCCCCCAGACCTTATCGGAGACATTAACACCATTCTGAATGACACAATTATCTCCAAAACGAACGGTACCATTCACTACTATAGCACCATAATGAGGAATATATAAACCTTTGCCAAAGGTGTTAGGAGGTATAGAGATTCCAGTTAAAACACTAAGATTCCTAAACTTGTAACGATACCATAAGAGTAATATTTTGGACAATTTTCCTTGTCTACAATTGGTAAGATATTCTATCTTCCTCATATACTTTAAGTAACGCCATGTCTTATTAAAAAACAAAGACAAACCGGAAATATGGTTTGCCCTTCTATCCGCATCTAAATATATTTTTAAATCTTGTTTTGAAGCAATCATAAAAATCACGTAATTAGTGTTCAATGAATATATTTATTTTAACTATATTTTCTCACATAATATCTCTTGTACCACTGTGCAAACGCCCTAAGTCCCTCTCTAAGCGACGTATCTGGCTTATACCCAAAGTCTTGCTCCAATGGTGTAGTATTAGCGTAGGTTACAGGCACATCGCCTGGCTGCATTGCCACCAGCTCCTTATGCGCCTCGAAGTCATAATCCTTAGGAAGCACACCAGCACGAATCAACTCTTCCTGTAAAATCGTAACGAAATCTAAAAGATTCTCTGGGTGACTGTTACCTATATTATATACCTTGTATGGAGGGATAGGCAGACCATCCTCACCATTCTGTTTCTCCGGCGCATGCTGCATCACTCTTACAATACCCTCTACAATATCATCAATATAGGTGAAATCACGCTTGCAATTACCATAATTGAAAATCTTGATAGTTTCACCTTTTACCAGTTTATTCGTAAAACAGAAATATGCCATGTCTGGACGACCAGCAGGACCATAAACGGTGAAGAAACGCAAACCAGTGCTTGGGATATTATAAAGCTTAGAGTAAGCATGAGCCATCAACTCGTTACTCTTTTTAGTCGCAGCATAAAGACTTACAGGATTATCTACCTTGTCATCAGTAGAATAAGGAACTTTTTTGTTGCTTCCATAAACTGATGAAGAAGAAGCATAAACCAGATGCTCTACCTCGTGATGGCGGCAAGCCTCCAGGATGTTATAGAATCCTATGAGATTGCTCTGAATATAAGCATCAGGATTCGTAATACTATAACGTACGCCTGCCTGAGCTGCAAGATTCACCACTACAGAAATCTTGTTTTTTGAGAAGATTTCCTCTACAGCTTCCTTGTTGGCAATGGAGTCATGAACGAATGTCCAATCCTTACCTAAAGCTTCAATCTCCTTCAATCGCTCATACTTGATGTTCACATCATAATAATCCGTAATGCTATCAATACCGATTACCTTGATGTTCTTAGCATCATTAAAAAGGCGCATTACAAGATTGCTGCCGATGAATCCGGCAGTACCTGTCACCAAGATGGTCTTACCATCTAGACTAATATTATAATCTACCATAACTAGTCTCTTCTAAATATATCTCGTGTATATACCTTATCTTGTACATCATCCAAACAAGCATCATAGCGGTTGGCAATGATGGCTTGGCTCTGTGCCTTGAATGCTGCCATATCATTTACTACTTTGCTTCCAAAGAAGGTACTGCCATCTTCCAAAGTTGGCTCGTAGATGATAACCTCAGCACCCTTTGCCTTGATTCGCTTCATAATGCCCTGTATGGCAGACTGGCGGAAGTTATCGCTGTTACTCTTCATCGTCAGGCGATAAACTCCTATCACACAGTTGTGCTCCTTGCTTGCATCATAGCTACTATTCTCATTATAATAGCCAGCCTTTCTGAGCACGGCATCTGCAATATAGTCTTTTCTTGTACGGTTACTCTCAACAATTGCTTCTATCAGATTCTCAGGAACATCGGCATAGTTTGCCAGAAGCTGCTTGGTATCCTTTGGTAGGCAATAACCACCATAGCCGAAACTTGGGTTGTTGTAATGGGTTCCAATACGTGGGTCAAGACCTATGCCATCAATGATTGCCTTGGTATCCAAGCCCTTGACTTCGGCGTATGTATCCAATTCATTGAAATAGCTTACTCTTAATGCAAGATAGGTGTTGGCGAATAGCTTCACGGCTTCCGCCTCCTTCATGCCCATGAATAGAGTATCGATATTCTCCTTAATGGCTCCTTCCTGAAGCAAAGCGGCAAAAGTCTTAGCTGCTTCTTTCAACTTTTCTACATCAGTAACCTTCAAGATTGCCTCATTTTCTTCTGAGAACTCAGGACGATCTATCAGCTTAGGATAACCTACGATGATGCGGCTTGGATAGAGATTATCATAGAGTGCCTTGCTCTCTCGGAGGAACTCCGGGGAGAAAAGAAGATTGAATTGCTTCACTCCCTTCTGGGCATACTTCTGATATAGGCTTCGAGTGTAACCTACAGGGATGGTACTCTTGATTACCATCACTGCATCGGGATTAACCTCCAGCACCAAGTCGATAACTTCTTCTACATGAGTGGTATCGAAGAAGTTCTTCACTGGGTCGTAGTTCGTTGGTGCTGCAATAACTACGAAGTCTGCATCTTTATAAGCAGACTTGCCATCCAATGTGGCAGTGAGATGCAGAGGTTTCTCTGCCAGATATTTTTCGATATACTCATCTTGTATCGGAGATATATGATGATTCAATTTATCTACTTTCTCGGGAATTACATCTACTGCTGTTACCTCATGGTGTTGGGATAAAAGCGTAGCAATACTGAGTCCTACGTAACCGGTTCCGGCTACGGCAATTTTTAATTGATTAAAATTACGCATTGTTTTAAGTTTTTGAATAATAAGCATCCTGAGCCTCTTTCGGTGGGTCAGTTTCCGAAAGAGAACTACAGGATGCGTTGCGGGTGATTATGTAGCGCCCACACTACTAAGCTACTTCTCGTTATATATATTTTTTGTTATTTCTAACAATATAATTGGTTCGTATCGGAAATGAAGGACATAGAGTCCTTACCAGATAAGAATTGTCTTTAGGGTATTCTTACCTGGATATTGATTGAGTAAAAAATAGTCTGAATTTGATATTATAAGAGATTTTTCGACTCCCCTGTCCCCCTCTTGCAAAGAGGGGGTCCTTATCCCACTCCCAAGCCCTTCAATAGTCTTTACGACCCCTTCGGTTCCCCTTGTAGGGGACAGAAACCCTTAGCATAAGGGCAAGGGATGTAGCTGGCGATGCTATAGCTCTGCCAGAGTTTTGGTCAGCCAGCGGAGCCTGTGCCCGCAAGGGGCTGGCTGAGAGTGCTTACGCAACAGAGTTGCGATTGTTTAACGCCTAATCGGCGAGTGTTTGTCGGCTAGCGCATTGTAGGGTTCTCATACGAAAGATTCTGTTTTATTGCTCTTTGATGATGAATACTATATGAGAATTGTACTAATGCTATTTGATACCAAATACACCAAAGAATTCGGTTACCGTATAAACAGGAACCGAAGAATCTTTGAAATCTTTCTTGTTGCGAGTTACAATACAATCTGCCTCCGCCCAAATTGCAGAGGCATTTTGAGTCGCATCCTCATAATCTTTCCAATCAGAAGAAAGCATATCAACAACTACCTGCCCACGTAGGTCTACAACGTCTACAAATGAAGCCACTTTAATAAGGCATTCCTCAATGTCATTATGCTTAAATTTATGACCTATATACACAGCATTGACAATAGACAAAGCAGATGTCATTAGTTCATATTCTTCCATATAACCATGAGCAAAAAGCTTCTTGGCCTCTTCGACAAAACCCTGGCGATTGCAAACAAAATCCACCAAGACATTTGTATCTACATAAACTTTCATAGGCTATACTTCTCTTCTGTCAAAATATCCAAACCGTCAGCATCTGCTGGAACTGGCGTTCCTCCCTTCACCATCATCGTATCCATAAGAGCCATAGCCTGATTAAGTTTGGCTGTTCTATCAGTCTTCTTAACCTTGCTTACGATTTGCCATTTCATTCTTTCTGCCAACTCTGTAAAGAATGACAAATCCGACTGAGGGATGTAATAGCTTGTGCCATTTGATAATATTGCGGTACTCATAATTTTATCTCCTATTTATTTTAACTTGCTGCAAATATAAGGGAAATATCTGAAATTGCCAAAGAATTTCTGGTTTTTAACATTGTCCCACTGATTGCACAGATGAACACAGATTTTCTGAGACCTGTCCGGTCTTGAATAAAGTCACGCAGATAGCGCAGATGATGCAGATTTTCCTTCTACTATTCTTATCCGCAGATGAGACCTATTCGGTCAGATTTTCACAGACTTTTACGATCACTACTTCTCGTTTGTATGTTTGGGTGGGTGTGAAGGGGGTGTATAAGAACTTTTGTATATACATCGTGCGCAAAAGATAAAGAGAAAGGGTATCAGATAGTTATGCCTTCTTTTTAACACTCTTTTCACGCTAAAGTTCATATACCCCCTTCACACTTCACAGTTTGTTTGCTAATCTAAAAATCGCTCATTTCGGCGACAATGGTTCCAGCAACCCGTCAATCAGACGAAGCAGCTCGTCTCTGTGAGCCTCGCCAACCAACGACTCCATCCAACGTATCGCGCCCCAGTAGTCGTCGATGGAAACATCGCGGTCCATCGCCTCCAGACTCTTGGTGTACGCATCAGACAGCCGGAACTCCTTGCGGATGGCTGACTTGGTGGAAGCCCAATGCTTCTCCTCCTCAGTAAGACCACCCTCAAAACGGTCTTCCTTCAGTTCTTCACGCATAGCCCAGAACACGTTGTGGACTAAAAGATTAAAACACTTGTGGACAGAAATCATGTCCGTCTGTAGTCGTAGGAATCCTTGATTCCCATGACTTCACTTTTGATTTTTTTGAAAAACATACTGAAAATTTTATGTTATGTTCCAAAATCGGAACTTTTTGTTTTCAATGCCAAATTTTATGCTTAGCTTTGCGGCGGAATCTGTATGATTCAATTTTACATCAACTTCTAATCATTGGCTTAAAAATGACAACAAAAGAACAACAACAAAGACAGGAAATGGTATTACCATCTTTCTTCTATGCTATCGCCTCCAGCGAAAGCAGACAACTCATCAGTCTTGATGAACTGCAGCGAATCATCACCCTCGACGCCATGACCCAGGCTCGTACCGAAGACTACCGCAAGAACATGCGCATCAGCAGCGAGCTCGCTCATCAAACCAAGGTGATGATGCCAGGCATCACTACCTCCGTGCTCATGGACGGACGGGGCAAGGAACTGCGCAACGTGGTGAAGACCACCCAGATGATCGCCGTGGACATCGACAAGATTCCTGCAGAAAAGATGAAGGAGGTCGTACAGAAGGCGGACGCCGACCCTCACACCATGATGAGGTTCATCACCGTGAGCCAACGGGGCCTGCGCATCATCTCCAGATACCTGCCCATAGATGACGACGAGGTGACCGCACTGGAACTTTTCGATGTGATCATACGCAAGGCGATGAGCTATTACAGTAAGTTGCTAGGCGTGCCTGCCGACGAGCAATGCGTAGACATCACCCGGATGTGCGGACTCGCCCACGACCCTACCGCCTACTTCCATTGGGACGCAGAGCCTTTCGGCTTGAACACCCATGACCTGAAGGCGCTCTATACCAAGAAGGCCAACGAGGCGAAATATGCCAAACGTGCCAGCAAGCGCAAGCGAAACAGCCAGAAGATGGTGGCACTGGGCAAGGGGGTTCCCTCGATGGACGAGGCAGCGCAGCACATACTGAACCTACTCGACACGTGGGGCTACAAGTTTGAGAGCGGTGCCCACAACGAGTATGTGCTCCACTTCGGCAAGGTGTGCGTGCGCTATGGCATAGACAAGGAAGAGGCAATGACCTACGCCAAGAGCAACTTCAGCTCCGACTATCCCGATGCTGACAGCGTGATGAAATCATGCTACAAGCACACCGAGAAGCTAGGCACCTGGCACTTCTACCGCAAAGGCGAGGGCTTCTCGGGTAAGCCGACTGTCAAGGTAATCAAGCAGTGGCTCTCGATGAGATACGAGTTTCACCACAATGAGGTGACAGGATTCCACGAGGTGCTGAGCCGCGATATAATCAAAGGCAAATACCATAAGTGGACCCGCATCGACGACAACATAGAGAACACCATCTGGACCCAGATGGACGAGATGGGACTCGAAGTGACCGCCATCAAGCTGCACGCCATCATCAACAGCGACTTCAGCGAGCCTTGGGATCCCTTCGACGAATATCTCAGGAGTCTGCCCAAATGGGACGGAAAGACCGACTACATCGACGAGCTTGCCAACCGGGTAACCATCAACTATTGTCCTGGCTACCACCACTCACAGGAAGAGTTCAGATACTTCTTCAAGAAATGGCTCGTATCGATGGTGGTGGCATGGGTATCGCCGAGAGTGGTGAGCCAGACCATCCTGATATTCATCGGGAGGGGTGGCATCAACAAAACCACATTCTTCTATTATATCCTGCCACCATGCCTGCGCCAGTACTTCATCAACGAGTCAACCGCCAACTATACCGACAAGGACTTCATGGAGGCTTTCTCAAGCAAGGCACTCATATGCCTCGACGAGCTGGAGTCTACCTTCGGCAAGGGGCTGAGCGCCCTCAAGAGCAACGTCACCAAGCTGGTGTTCTCCATCCGCCGCCCCTACGACAAGTATCGTTCAGAACTGCTGCACCGTGGTGCCCTCTGTGGCACCAGCAACAGCATACAGATCATCACCGACGAGGAGAACCGCCGCTACTCACCATGGTTCGTAGACAATATCGAGAGCCCTAGGGAGACACCCATCGACTACCAGCACGTCTATGCCCAGGCTGTAGCTCTGGGACAAGAGGTAACCAATCGGGTGAAGAACCAGGAAGAGGGATGGGTATACTGGCTCACCACCGTCGACATAGACGTAATGAGGGAGCACAACGGCATGTTCATGGTTTCCAACTTCATGGAAGACCAGATACTGCGCTTCTACAAGGTGCCGAAATCAGACACCGACCCTCAATATGTAAAGTTCCGCTATTCATCGGAAATCATGGAGCGCATAGGCGGAAGTCCCGCCCTGAGCCGCAACATGAGTCACCAGAACCTGAGCGCCGTGATGCAGCGACTGGGCTTCAAGAAGGTACACCGCGCCAAAGGTAACGGATGGCTCGTGATAGAGAAGAATCCGGGAGAAATCAACACCGAGGCGATCTGCAGTCCAAACGAATGCGCAGAAACGTACTTGAAACCATACAGAACCATAGCTACGGATAGCCAGAATGGTTCTGACCAACAATAAGCAGCATTCTGGCAAGTGCTAACCAGCATTGCCAGCAACGCTAAGTATCATCAAGAGAAACGCTAAGTATTATTACCGCGATTCATAAAAGTCAAATCTATATGAAAATCAAGATATACAAAAAATTCGAGCTTGCCAAGCTCTACTTTCCGGAGCAGTCGAAACACGTGGCACTAAACCACCTGATGCGAATGGTAAACCACTGTCCGCCTCTGCTTGAAGCCTTGCGAAGAGAGGGCTACGAACGGTTGGCGAAGACCTTCACCATGCGCCAGACGCTGCTCATCTATGAGTATCTGGGCGAGCCATAATACTGAGTTTTCCAGTTTTATGCCCCATCGTATCCCTATCTCACCCCTATCGTACAGAAGCCTCTTATGAAAGTCGTATCTTTGCAACCGTAAACAAGAAACAAGCACTGCGCAGCGCTTTAATACATGAAACACGAACCATAAAACAATTTATTAGCCTTATGATTGAGTACGATTTAAAGAAGAACAACAACAAGAAGAACGTGAAGGCTTATGGCAAGTACTACGCCAAGCCCCACATTAGTGAAACTGTAGATCTCGATGAGCTCGCCGACCACATGCATGGTCACAACTCTCCATTCTCAGCCGGGACCATCAAGGGCATCCTCATCGATGCCGTGACCCACATCAAGGAGCTCCTGCTCATGGGCAAGAATGTAAAGCTCGACAACCTCGCCATCTTCTACATCAGCATCAAGAACAAGATGGGTGCAGAGAACGCCGACGACTTCAACGTATCTAAGAACATCGAAGGAGTAAGAATGAAAGCCCGCGCCACGGGCGACTTCCGCTCTGTGAATCTCAACCTCGACGCCAACTTGAAGAAGTATGGTGCTAAGAAAAAGAAGTCTTCGACCACCACCGATTCCGAAACGACTACGCCATCGGGAGATACTGGGAAGAGCGACTCTGGCTCTGGTTCCAACACTAACCCAGGCAGCGATTCGGAATCCGACGGACTTGAGTAACCGGGATAGCATATCCCCGTTATCTCTTAACGGGGATTGCAAATCCCCTTAACATGTTTTTTTTAATATATTGACCGAAAATGACACAAGATCGATTTCCGATGACAATTGGCGGCGAGGAGGTGCTCAATGAGCATCTCCTGCTCGCCTACACAGAGAACGGCGAGATGATGGACTCACCTCTGAGCGTCCGTTTTCTCGTAATTCATTGCTCGGCAACACGTGCCGACCGTAACTACACCGACAAGCAACTGATGCGCGACCACAAGAAGCGTGGATTCCGCACCGTGGGCTACCACTTCTATGTCCACAAGGACGGAAGCATCACGCAGTTCAGAAAGCTGCTGGAGGTGGGCTCACATGCCCGCCCATACAACCGCTGCTCCATCGGCATCTGCTACGAGGGCGGGCTGGATGACGAGGGGCGTCCTGCCGACACCCTTACCCGGGCCCAGTATGACACAATGTGGAATCTGCTGCGCAAGCTCAAGATTACGTTCCCACAGGCTAAGATAGTGGGTCATCGTGACTTGCCGGGCACCACCCCGAAGGCATGCCCTTGCTTCGATGCAGCGAAAAAATTTCCACTTTAATGCTTCATGTTAAATGTTGAATTTTTAATTTGAACTATGAAAAAAGAAACCATCAAGAAGGTGATCAATTTCATCATCACCGTACTTACCGCCGTAGCTAGCGCATTCTGCGTACAGAGCTGTCAGTAAATTCTCAGTAACTAAACCTTAAGTTCTAATTCTACCAGTATTGCCAGAAGATGCCCAGGCGGTGCAAGTCGCTGCCCACGAAGTCGTACATATCGTTCTTCATGAGCCACTTGCATCGTTTCTGCACCTTCTTGCCATACTGTCCATCTATCGAGAACACATTTCGCTGGAACTTTATGCCCATCAACTTGAGCTTCTCGTAATCGCACTTCTCCATATAGAGGTAGCGCTCAGGATGGGCAAGCACGGGCGTGTAGCCATTGTTCTTGATGCGCTCCAGGAGGGCATGAAAATTCATCGGGGCAGAGAAGATGCTCGTCTCCACCAACAGGAGCTTGCCATCCTCGCCCAGCGGCAACAGGTCGTTTGCCTTCAGGCGCTTTTCGAAGAGCGCATCTAGCATATTTTCGGCTGCGAGATGCAGCCGGAGCATTTTTCTGTCAGCAGGGTTTCGCTCGGCGAAGTCCTGCTGATATTGTTTTTGGAAGTTCGCAAATACTTGGCGCAAATGGGTGGTCTCGTTGGGTACGTCTTCCATAATATGAGGCGTAAGCCAGACATCCCTCATGCCTGCGCCTTCGTAAAGGCACAACATTTCCAACGACTTCTTTACCTCTTGAAATCCGTCGTCCACACCGGGCAGGATGTGGCAGTGCCAGTCGATGCCACCGGGGAGTCTCTCTGATGGTGCTTTCTTGCTTGCCGTCGGATTGCAAATCCAACGGAACGCCTCACGGAATATATTCATATTTTCCTATTTTTTTATCCAATTTTCTACTTTCCTATTTTTGCCCCCATTCTTGTCGGAGCCGTAGTGGTAGCCGTAGCCATAGTGGTAGCCATAGCGATAGTAGTGGCCGTAGCGGCCGCCCTGAGCCTTGGTTCCGTTCAGAACGAGCGACATATTCTTGAATTTCTTGTCCTTGTAGAGCTGCTCAATATCGCCCAGCATACTGCGCTGCATCAAGCCCGAGCGTACCACGAAGATGGTGCGGTCGGCAACTTTCTCTATAATCTGGGTATCTGCCACGATTTCCACTGGTGGACAGTCGATGAACACATAATCGTACTCACCCCTCATCTGCTTGATCATCTTCTCCAGACGGTCGGTGAAGAGGAGCTCCGTAGGGTTAGGCGGCATGGTACCGATAGGCAGCACGTCGAATTCCTTCACCAGTCCATGCTCCTCGCCATGGCAGATGATGCCCTCCAGGTCATCAGTCCTGCCGTTGAGATAGTCGCTGAGTCCCTCGCCAGGGCTGTCCACGAGCATGGATGTGGAACCATGGCGGAGGTCACCATCGATGACGAGCACTCGTTTCTTCTTGATGGCGAGCGACATGGCGATGTTGCCTGCCAGGTGACTCTTGCCCGAGCCTGAGTTGAAAGACGTAAGGATGATGACGTTCTGCTCGGGATGGGTGCCTATCATAAACTCCATGTTTGTGCGCAGCACGCGGAACGCCTCGTTCACGATGTCGCGCTTGCCTGCCTCCACCACAATCTGTCGCGTCTCCTTCGGCTTCTTCCAGAACTGGATGCGCTGCAGAAGAGTTGGTCTGTTCTTGCGACTGATGCTGTATGGTATTTCACCGAGGAATGGTATGGTGATGTTCTTGAGGTCGTTTCTGCCCCTCACCGTCGTGTTCATGTTCTCACGGATAAAGATGACTACCACAGGTATCAGGACTCCGAGAACGAAAGCCACGAGAATGATGTTGCGGCGCACAGGCTGCACTGGTTTGATGTCGCCCGTAGGAGGGGTGATGATGCGCGTGTTGTAGGCGGTGAAAGCCTTGGAAAGCTCGTTTTCCTCTCTCTTCTGCAAGAGGAAGAGGTAGAGCGCCTCCTTCACCTTCTGCTGGCGACCCACTGTTTGCAGGTACTTTGCCTGGCTAGGGTTGCTGGCTATCTGGCTGGTGGTCTGCGCCTCGCTTGCCTGCAGGTTGCCAAGCTGCGAGTTGAGTGTCACCACGAAGTTGTCGATACTGGTTACGATGCTATGGCGCATGGAGGCGAGGCTCTGGTCATAGTCAGCCACCAATGGGTTCTGCTCGCTGGAGTTAGCCACCAGGTTGTTGCGCTCCAGCTGCTGCTTGTTGTATTCGGTAATCTGCTGCTCGATGCCCGGGCTGTCGATGCCGATATTGGCTGGCAGGAGCTGGTTCTTGCCCACCTTGCCCGTCAGGAAGTTGCGCAGGTAGCGTGCCATGGAGAGGCGTGAGTTCAGCTCGAGTATCTGCTTGTCTACGTCGCCGCTCTTCTGCATGTATTGCTGTGCGGCGGTCTCTACGTCGGGCAGCAGATTGCGGCTCTTGAACGAGGAGATGTCCTTGTCTACGTCGCCCAGTTCTCGCTCGATGACGCCCAGGCGCTCGGTGATGAAATGGGAGGTGGAGACGGTCATCTGGTTCTTGTCCTCCATCCAGTTCTTGCGGTATACGGAGATGATGGTGTTCAGCACGTCCTCGGCGCGCTGGGTGAGCTGGTCCTTATAGGTCAGGTCGATAACTGTTGCCTTCTCCTCGCTGATGCTTGCCGAGAGCGATGCCTTGATATGGTCGGTCATGGCATAGAGGTTGGTGCGAGTCACATGCAGTTTCCTGCTCTCATGTCCATTGACGAAGGCTGAATAGCCCGATGCCTGGTCTACGCATACATAGCCCATCGCCGTGCGGACGGTCTGGCCCAGCTTGCCCTGTACCTCCTCGTCCGATTCCACTTGGTTTCCAGCCTTGTCGGTGCCACTCACATGTACGATAGAAAACAGGTTGCCATGCTTTACCTCTACATCCAAATTGGCGCTCTGCATATCGTTCAAGCTATAGAAATGAACGGTTACAGGCAGCGTTCTGCCATAGAGAGCCACAGGATGGAAGGTACCGTCTTCACTGTAGTTTACGTCGAGTTTGAGCTGCTTGCCTGCCTCCAGCAAGACGGCTGGCGACTGGATGGCAATCAACTCGTTGTTGACGTTCGACTTGCCTCCCGAGAGTCCCATGTCGGAGAACATACTGGCCACATCGCTGTTGATGCTCTGGCTCTTGCCGTCTTCCTTGATGAGGATGGATGCAGTGCGCTGATAGACACACGGCGTGGAGAGGAGGTAATAAGTGGCTATGCCTAGGGTGACGACGAGCGAGATGACAAACCATCGCCAGCGCACAAGGCACAGATACATTAAGTCTTGCAGACGAATGAAGTCTTCTGCCTGCTGGGGGCGACGACCCAGAGCATTCTGCATCGTCGCTTGATTATTCTGAATCATTGAATTTGAATGTTGAATGTTGAATGTTGAGTGTTGAATGTTGAGTGTTCACTCTACTCTTACATTATTTCTTGATAAGTACTGCCACGCTGGTGGCAAGTGAGGCAAGGCTAATCCAGAAGCCCGTGCTCCTGACATTGTTGCCATTGACCGTGCTCTGGCGAGCCTTGGTCTTGTTGGGGCTGATGTAAACCACGTCGTTCTGCTGCAGGTAATATACCGGACTGTTGAACACGCTGTTTCCCGAGCAGAGATTGATCTTGTATATCTTCTGGTGGCCGTTTTCCTGGCGCAACACCATCACGTCTTCACGGGTGCCATAGATGGTCAGGTCGCCCGCCTTGCTAAGGGCATCGAGAATAGTCACTTTCTCGTCCTCGATTTCATACTGTCCAGGGTGTGCCACCTCACCCATCACCGAATAGTGGAGATTTGTCAGGCTGACGGTCACCACGGGATCCTTCACCAAGTTGCGCTCCACCAGAACTTTCTTGATTTCCTCGGCAATCTGCTCTCGGGTACGACCTGCCACATGCAGGGTGCCCAGCACAGGAAAGTCGATGTTGCCCTTGCTGTCTACCGTATAATAATAGGCATCCTTGGCGATGGTCGACGTAGAGTAGCTGGTGGCGGTTCCCGTAAGATTGAAGAGCTGTGTGATCTGTGGATCCTTGCTCTTCACGCCGATGTAGAGTTTATCTGTTGGCTTGGCGGTGATCACCGCACTTTTCAGATTAACCAGCGTATCAGGATTTTGGTTAAAATCCTGGAAATACGCTATTTGTTTTGGGGTTCCACAAGCTGACAGGACAAGAAGTCCCGTGCAAATAGCTCCAGAAAGCAATGATTTACGATATTTCATATTATTTATATTTTTTCTAGAAAACATCTTGGTATATAAGTGGTGGCGACGGCACAGATTCCCTCTATCGACACGATGAGCCGATGGTCGCCATTGATGCGCTTGATTTCGCCCTCCAGACCTTTGAACCTGCCGTCGATGACCCTGACACGTTCACCTTTCTTCCAGTTGAAGGCTCCATCCTCGAAATATTCCAGCCCCTTCTGATCGCCCGACGAAACCATCATGAACATCTGCATCTGTCGCTTGGGAATGGCGATGGGCTGTGGGTCGAAGTCCACCAGCTGGCGATATAGCCTTGCCTTGCCACACAGTTCCCGCTCCAGGCATAGCGCCTGTCGCTTGTTGCTGCGCATGAAGAAAAGCGAGGGTATGAGTGGGCGCTCCACCACAATCTTCTTGCCTTGGCTGTTTACATGTCTCTCTTTTACGAAGGGGGCGTAATATTCCATCACATCGCCCATCATATCTTCGGGGAATGTGTTTTTCATCTGGTCAGGATCCTTAAGCACGTTGTTGAACAGGTTGAACAAGTCTCGGCAAAGCGCCACTTTGTTCATGAACACGCGCATGGCATACCATGATGCCTCTGTCTTGGCTAGTTCGCCAAGAGTCTCGGCTTGTATGCTTAGAGAATGATTGATATCTTTTATTGAATTGTCCATTCTTTCATTTTAAGTATTCTTATACAGACACATTTTCTCTTCCCCCTTATGTCGAAACGAGTCGTCACAAGCAGCAAGGAGATTGAGACAGTATACTTCTCGTAAAGCTTCTGTCGTTCGGAGCAACCCTGATCCAGGCGATGCTGTACCCGCAATCCCATTTGGGTAACTAAGCCTCATATTTCCTGGTTTAGTTCTCAAACGCGCCGCAAAGTTAACAAAAAAAAAAAAAAACGAAAGAATGTTAGTACAACTTTAGCTAAAATTAGTTTTTTAAGCTACTTTCTTAATATTCGTTAATTTTACTGTTTTATTTGCATACAAAACATAAAATCGGGATAAATCTCTTTCAATAAGTGATTTACCCCGATTAAACATTATACAGATGGAAGGAAACTTAGTTGTTTACGCTACCTCCCACAATATCAAGCAATTCATTGGTAATGGCCTGTTGACGACTCTTGTTGTACTGCAAGTTGAGTTCGCGCAAGAGTTCATCGGCATTATCCGTAGCGGTCTGCATGGCCACCATTCTGGCAGCATGCTCACTCGCCTGGCTATCCAGCAACGCTGTATAAATCATCAGACGAAGCTGCTTAGGAATCAAGACTCCCAAAACAGTCTCCAAGTCTGGTTCTACAATGAAGTCATCATTCAGAGGTTTTGCCTCAGAACTCTGGCGTCCGTCAGCTTCAGCCTGCTTTTGGCGCAGATATTCCTGAGCCTTTGCCGTAGCCACATTAGAGGTAAGGTCACGATCGTTGTCCACTCCTATCGACTCAGTGCTGAGGTCAATAGGCAAGAAAGTCTTGCGGGTCAGAATCTGTGAACCGGCACTCTTAAAGTGATGATAAATCATCTCCACCTTATCGAGCTCACCAGCAGCATACTGCTTGGCAAGTGAATGGGCGATATCTGCACAGGCGCTGGCATGAGGATGATCGGCAAGATCATTAAAATTACCGCCAATCTTCAAACCCAGTTTCTGTGCCTTCTCTGCCACTTTTCGTCCGATAGGATATACCGTGATGTCGTCAATGCCTTGAGCCTTATACTCGTCCACCGCATGCATCATCATCTTGATAACGTTGGAATTGAATCCACCACACAAGCTGCTGTTAGAACTGTATACCACAAGAGCTACACGCTTGGTTTCCTTGTGCTCCAACTGCAACGGATGGTCGACATTCGGAGTACTTACCAGGAAACTCTTGAGGATATGTTCCAGCATATTTCCATAAGGCAGCATATTCTGGATAGCTACCTGAGCATGATGCAACTTACTGGAAGCCACCATCTTCATCGCACTCGTAATCTTACGGGTACTGTTAACGCTGGCTATGCGAGTTTTAATCTCTTTTAATGACGGCATAGGCTATTACGCTTTATATTGTCCTGCAACATTAGCCATGGTCTCCTCGACTGCCTTAATGGCATCGTCGGTGAGTTTACCATCGCCCAAAGTCTCAATCACATCAGCGTGCTGGCTGCGCATTGCATCGAGGAACAGATCCTGACAGTCGCGAACCTTATCCATTGGCACGTCGTGCATCAATCCGTGAACACCACAATAGAGAATAGCTACCTGCTCGCCTACCGGCATTGGGCGGTACTGAGGCTGAACCAGCAACTGGTCGTTCTTACGGCCACGGTCCAGAGTCATCGCTGTTACGGCATCCATATCGCTAGAGAACTTAGAGAAGGCCTCCAGCTCACGATACTGAGCCATATCAATCTTCAGTGTACCAGCCACCTTCTTCATACTCTTGATCTGGGCAGAACCACCTACACGAGATACGGAGATACCTACGTTGATAGCTGGACGGAAGCCCTGGTTGAAGAGGTCGGTCTCAAGGAAGATCTGACCGTCGGTGATGGAAATCACGTTGGTTGGGATGTATGCTGATACGTCACCAGCCTGTGTTTCGATGATAGGGAGGGCTGTCAAAGAACCACCACCCTTAACGTGACCCTTCATGCACTCTGGAAGGTCGTTCATCTGCTCGGCTACCTCCTGCTGGTCGTTGATACGAGCGGCACGCTCCAACAGACGAGAGTGGAGATAGAAGACATCACCAGGGTAAGCCTCACGTCCGGATGGACGGCGGAGGATCAGAGATACCTCACGGTAAGCCACAGCCTGCTTACTCAAGTCATCGTATACGACGAGAGCTGAGTAACCACGGTCGCGGAAGTACTCACCGATAGCTGCACCGGCAAATGGTGCGTAATACTGCATGGCTGCAGGATCGGCAGCGGTAGCACTTACGATGATGGTATATGGCAGGGCGCCATGCTCCTTGAGGTTCTGTACCAATGCTGCAACGGTAGATGCTTTCTGACCGATAGCTACATAGATACAATATACTGGCTTGCCAGCCTCATAGAAACTCTTCTGGTTGATGATGGTATCCACTGCGATGGCAGTCTTACCGGTCTGACGGTCACCGATGATCAACTCACGCTGTCCACGACCGATAGGAATCATAGAGTCTACCGCCTTCAAACCAGTCTGAAGAGGTTCCTTTACTGGCTGACGATAGATTACACCAGGTGCCTTACGATCCAAAGGCATCTCGAAAGAATCGGTGAGGTCGATGTCACCCAGACCATCAATAGCCTGACCCAGAGGGTTTACGACACGTCCGAGGAAGTTGTCGTTTACGCGGATAGAAGCGATACGGTGTGTACGCTTCACGCTCTGTCCCTCCTTGATGCCAGCTGTAGGACCTAAGAGGACACAACCTACATTGTCTTCCTCCAAGTTCATGACGATAGCCATGGTTCCGTTCTCAAACTCAAGAAGCTCATTAGCCTCGGCATTGCGCAGACCATAGATACGAGCCACGCCATCGCTGACGGTAAGCACAGTACCCACCTCGTCAAACTGCTGAGAGCCATTAACCTCCTGGAGCTGCTGCTGAAGAACCTCAGACACCTCACTTGGTTTAATTTTATCTGACATTGTTTATTTACTTTAATTATTTTTACTTTTTGAGCTGTGTCAGAATGTTGTTGAGCTTAGTCTTTACGCTCGCATCCATTCTGTAAGTATCATACTCAAGGATGAAACCGCCAATCAGTTCAGGGTTCACCTCGGTCTTGAACTCCACAGTACCTTTCGTTCTCTGCTCCACCATCTTGCGCATCTTATCCTCAGTAGAGGCGTCAACGGCAGTGGCGGTGATCAGCTTACCGCGGATGATGTTCTTCTGTTTCCTGTAAAGAGTGATATACGAAGCAGCCATGAATTGCAGGGTGCTCTCCCTATCCTCTTTCAAGACGAGAGCGATAAACTTCTTGCTCAGTTCCGTAGGCTCCTTGCCCAGGGCTGTAATGAGAAGTGCCTCTTTCTTGTCTTTGGAAAGCATAGGGTTGTCTATCGTAAATCTCAGTTCAGGCACGTCGATGTAGCTCTTAAAGAGCGTCTGCATCTCCTGGTAGACCTGATCTTCGAGCTTCATGCCGAGTGCAGCCTTGATGAGGGCACGGGCATAACGCACCGATATTACACCTATATCCATAAGCTTTACTATTTGTTGTCAGAAGAAACCTCGTCCAGCAGTCGATTTATCATATCCATCTGTGCCTTGTCGTCAGAGAGCTTAGCCTTGAGCACCTTCTCTGCAATCTGAACAGAGAGTTCGGCTACCTGGCCTCGGATTTCACGAATGGCGTTCTGCTTCTCGGTCTCAATCTGCTTCTTGGCATCAGAGAGGAGACGTGCGCCTTCTTCGCGAGCTTTATCCTGTGCTTTCTCTACAATGGCATCGCGGGTTTCGGCAGCCTCCTTGAGGAGGGCAGCCTGCTTCTCGCGAGCTTCCTGCAAGATGGATTCACCTTCTTTTTGGATATTGGCAAGCTTCTCGTTGGCTTCGTGAGCCTTCTTCAGACTATCATCAATGAAAGCCTTGCGCTCGTCCACCATCTTAATGATGGCTGGGAATCCAGCCTTCCAAAGAATGATGAAGACGATGATGAAGACCAGCGTCATCCAGAAGAGCAAACCGCTATCAGGAATTAATAAATCCATATATACTGGTTAAAGTTTTACTTAAACGTTTTATTTTAACTAACTCTAGAATCATCTCTATCATGCCCCGGAAAGACATCAGGCTGATGCCTGAGACTTCCTTTTATCGGGGCAGATGATAGTGACAGATGAGATGATTACATAACGATTGCCAGGATGGCGATGATGACAGCGAAGAACGCAACACCCTCAACCAACGCAGCTGCAATAATCATAGAAGAACGGAGGTCGCCCATCTTCTCTGGCTGACGAGCCATAGCGTCCATAGCCTGGCCACCAATGCGACCGATACCAATACCTGCGCCAATAGCGGCCAAACCTGCACCTACTGCGGCACCCAACTTTGCAATCTCTGCTGCTAATAAAAGTGATAACATAATCTTAATAATTTAAGTTGTTAATATTTTCTTTGTTTATTATCTGAATGAAATTAGATCCGTAATCTATAAGCTATAAACTACTTCACTACCTCTGGCTCAGCCTCATGAGACTTTACATGAGCCAGCGAGATGAATACTGCACTCAGCATGGTGAATACCAATGCCTGAATGTAGCTTACCAATACTTCGAGGAGCATCATAAAGGCGCTCATCGCAACACTTACTATTGTCATACCCGTACCTGCCACATAGTTGGCGATAGCATTCTCACTGATGTTGAACATAATGAAAATGATAGCCGCAAACGAAAGTGCGATGGCGTGACCCGCCATCATGTTGGCGAAGAGTCGGATAATCAGAGCCAGCGGTTTCGTAAAGATTCCGAAGAGCTCGATGAATGGCATCAGTGGCACAGGGACCTTCAACCAGGTTGGTACCTCCGGCCAGAAGATATCCTTCCAGTATTCCTTGGTACCGGTGAAGTTGGTGATCAGGAATGTCGTTACACCGAAGAATACGGTGCAGGCGATATTACCCGTCAGGTTACCACCACCTGGAGGGAATGGTACGATACCCATGATGTTCGCCACGAAGATAAAGAAGAAGCAAGTAAGCAACCATGGTGCGTACTTTGGCGCCTCCTTACCGAGCGTAGCCTTGATTACATCGGTATATACCGACATGATGAACATGTGCATCAGTCCCACAAATCCCTTTGGTGCAGGGTCATCCACCTTGTGCTTCCTGCACCAGCGGGCTGGTATCAGGACACAGAGCAACAGGATGATAGCATCAATGAAGAGCACGCAAACGGTCTTCGTGATGGAGATGTCAAGCGGACGAACCTCCTGGCCTCCCACCTTCTCTACTATCTTGTTGGGATTCGCCTGCGCATCAGCGTTCTTGATCACCAGGTTGAAAGGTCCAGGACGGTCTCCATTGGCATCCTTCTCTTCCGAGAATTCGCTGCTGCAGAACACGTGCCAGCCCGAAGTGGTGTTAACGATGATTGGCAGATGAATCACTACGGGATGGTCTCCCACCTTGGTGATATGCCATTCATAAGAATCCTTGATATGACCCCACAATATCTCTTTCACATCGATGTTCTCCTTAGCCGATACCTGCAGAGGTGCCAGCGTAAAGAGCAGCATCGCCATCAAGAGGAATTGCTTGAGATGTTTCATATTCTTTAATTCTTACTTTTGTTTATTAATTATTTGTTTCAGAACCGCTTATGAAAGACGGTTCTTTTTCTCTACCCGAGCGAAGTAGATGCAGTCGAACACGAGAAGTACGACATAGAAAAGGGCGAAGATGGCGGTAAAGCCCAGAATGTTCTGCTTGTCGCATACCAGCACATAGATGAGGAATACCAATGTACCAGCCATCAGTTTCAAGACCAGTGCCGCCAGATAGAACTTGGCGAGATTGGCTGGCGATGACTTTGCAACAGCCTTCCATGCTTCACCATAAGCAGTACTTGCAACGAGTGAGAATATCGCACTCACTACCAACGGGTTAACTACCTGGGGTATCATATCATCGCATTGAGCAGACAATCTGCAGGCAAAGAGCACGGCAAGAGCCACTGCTGCTGTAAGCCACAAAGAAATCTGCTTATACTTGATACTCGCCTGTCTGATAGTCTGCAAGCGCAACTTTTCGTCTTTTTCCATTATCTAATAATTAATCACTTATCTAAACTTCTACGCAAAGGCTTACTTCGTTTTTCTTACATTCCACGAATCCGCCCTTGATGTTCATTACCTGCTTGCCTTCCCTGGTGGTGTATTCCACCTTGCCCACTTCGAGCGAAGAGATGATAGGCGCGTGATCCTTGAGAATCTCGAACGAGCCGAGGGTTCCCGGAACCAGTACGCTCTCTACCTCACCCTGGAAGACTACTTTCTCAGGAGATACTATCTTTAGCTGTAACATAAGCCGTGGATTTAAAGATTACGCCTGTGCTGCTGCGAGCAACTGCTTAGCCTTCTCCTTGGCATCCTCGATAGTACCTACGTTGAGGAAAGCCTGCTCTGGCAGGTCATCTACCTCACCGTCGAGGATGGCGTTGAAGCCCTTGATAGTCTCTTCGATAGGAACCATCACACCCTTCAAACCGGTAAACTGCTCTGCTACGGTGAATGGCTGACTCAGGAAACGCTGTACACGGCGTGCACGGTTCACGGTCAACTTATCTTCATCAGAGAGCTCATCCATACCGAGGATGGCAATGATATCCTGCAACTCGTTATAACGCTGCAACAACTGCTTTACTCGCTGTGCACAATCGTAGTGCGCCTTGCCCACAATCAGCGGGTCGAGGATACGAGAGGTAGAACCCAGCGGGTCTACGGCAGGATAGATACCGAGAGATGCAATCTTACGGGAAAGCTCAGTGGTAGCATCCAGGTGAGTAAAGGTGGTAGCTGGAGCAGGGTCGGTCAAGTCATCGGCAGGCACATAAACGGCCTGTACAGAGGTGATGGAACCATTCTTGGTAGAAGTGATTCGCTCCTGCATGGCACCCATCTCAGAAGCCAGCGTTGGCTGATAACCTACGGCTGATGGCATACGACCCAACAGCGCAGATACCTCAGAACCAGCCTGGGTGAAACGGAAGATGTTATCGATGAAGAACATGATATCTGCTGCCTCACCATTCTTACCTCCGTGATCACGGAACTCCTCAGCTACGGTCAAACCAGAGAGAGCTACAGAAGCACGTGCCCCAGGTGGCTCATTCATCTGACCATATACCAAGGTAGCCTGACTCTTGGCAAGTTCCTCAGGATCGACAAGTGAGAGATCCCACTTACCTTCTTCCATCGCTTTACGGAACTTCTCGCCATACTTGATAACGCCAGACTCGAGCATGTCTCGAATCAAGTCGTTACCCTCACGGGTACGCTCACCTACTCCGGCAAATACAGAGTAGCCGTTGTGTCCCTTGGCAATGTTGTTGATCAACTCCATGATAAGCACCGTCTTACCTACACCGGCACCACCGAAAAGACCAATCTTACCACCCTTCATGTAAGGTTCGAGCAGGTCGATCACCTTAATACCGGTAGCAAGCATCTCCTTGTGAGTAGAAAGTTCGTCAAACTTCGGAGCCTCACGGTGGATAGGATAAGCACCCTTCATGTCCAATTCATTCATACCATCAATAGGCTGTCCGATGACATTCATCATACGGCCCTTGATCTGCTCTCCGGCTGGCATCTGGATTGGGTTACCTGTAGGGATAACCTCCAAACCGCGCTGCAAACCGTCAGTATTATCCATAGCGACACAGCGAACTGTATCCTCACCGATGTGCTGCTGCACCTCGATGACAAGCTCGCGGCCGTCTGGACGTTTTACCTTCAGAGCTTCATAAATTTTAGGAAGCACCTTCTCTGGATTCTCGCCCTTTGTATCGAAGTAAACGTCGATAACAGGACCGATAATCTGAGAGATACGTCCGTTAATTTGTGACATAAGCTTATTAGTTTAAATGTTATATATATTTATATTATTCTTGGCTGCAAAAGTAACAACAATTTATGGAAACCACAAATTAATTAAAAGTTTTATTCGGCTTTTATACCTTATTAAACCATTTTTAGTTCCCTTTAAACCATTTTCCCATGCAAAAGCAAGAAGTCAGGAGTCCAAACTCCCTTCTTCTTACTCCAATCTCTATATATTAGATACTCAACTCGTCCAAAACCTTGATCAGTTTACGGTCGAATGGCTTATCTGAGCGGATGGCTTCAGAAAGCGGAACGTATACCACCTCGTTGTTGCGTACACCAATCATCACATTGCGCTGTCCCTGCATGATAGCCTCGATGGCACCACAACCGGTACGGCTCGCAAGAATACGGTCACGGGCTGACGGACGGCCGCCACGCTGCAAGTGACCCAGGATAGATACACGTACATCAAACTCAGGGAACTCCTTGCGCACACGGTCGGCATAATAAAGAGCACCGCACTTAGGACTCTCTGACACGATGACGATACAACTCTTCTTAGACTTACGGATACCACGCTCCATGAATTGAGCCAACTGGTCTACGTCGGTAGAATCCTCTGGAATGATAGCTGCCTCTGCTCCACTGGCGATAGCTGAATTCTGCGCCAGGAAGCCGGCATCACGGCCCATCACCTCGATAAAGAAGATACGCTCGTGACTCTGCGCAGTATCACGGATGCGGTCTACACATTCTACGATGGTATTCATCGTAGTATCATAACCGATTGTATTGTCTGTACCATAAAGGTCATTATCAATTGTTCCTGGCAATCCGATGCAGCATATATCAAACTCACGTGCGAAATTCATCGCACCTGTCAGCGAACCGTTACCGCCAATCACGACAAGCGCATCTATTTCCTCTTTCTGAATCGTTTCAAATGCCTTCTGACGACCTTCCTCGGTCATGAATTCCTTAGAACGGGCTGTCTTCAGCATCGTACCACCAGTACCGATGATACCGCTTACGTTCTCTGTAGAAAAGGTTTTAATTTCATCATTGATGAGACCATCGTAACCACGATAGATACCTTTCACAGTGAAACCGTTGTAGATAGCCGAACGGGTAACCGCACGGATAGCAGCATTCATACCTGGAGCATCTCCTCCAGATGTTAAAATTCCAATAGTCTTAATCTTTGCCATAACTATACCTTATTATATTATATATATTTTTAATGTTAGTTTATTATCCTATCAGGATGATGGTTTTCATCCATTACCCCTACATATACAGTAGGTATCCAAGGGTATCCCCCTTGCTTTGTTTGGGTTTATCGATTTAAATAATTAGGTTTGCGGCACCAGCCACCAGAATATGGGAGAGCCAAAGGATAGCAAGTCCGATGACGCCACCCATCAAAGCTTTCCAGCCAATATTGCGGAAATACCACCCCATGTGCATACGTTCCATCTTCATCAGGGCAAGACCGCTGATTGTACCGATACCAAGAACGTTACCACCAGCCATTACGCAATATGCAATCATCTGCCAGTAGATACCATTGGTTTGATAATCAGTAAGCATGCTGAATGAAGGATCATTCACATTTGCCAGATCATGAAGGGAGAAAAAGTTCATGGCTGTAGCAAAGTTGTCAAGTACAGTACTGATGATACCAGCCAAGACGCCATGCAACAGCACGCCAGGACGCTTATCATCCATACCGACAGAGTTGAGAAGAGTAGCAAAATCGTCAAAAGCGCCGGTCTCCTTCACCACTCCGATGGCAAGCATGATACCCATCACGAAAAGAATCATCTGGATAACTCCGTATTGGAAGACTCTAGGGGTGCGACGGTCAGCCATCGCATCCATATTCATGAGTTTACGGTTGAATATCTCGTTCACAATCCAAAGTACGCCCAATACGCAGAGCGCACCGAGGAAAGGACTCAATTTCGTAATATTATGGAAGGTAGGGATAAACCACAATCCACCGATACCCACAAAGAGCATCAGCAAGCGCTGCCATACATTGAGACGGGTATCATCACCGCGGTATGGCATAGCAATCCATTCTGTCTCTACTCTTTCAGGCAGCATGCGCTGCATCATCAACAACGGAATGAGCCAGGCTGCAAGACATGGCAACAGAAGCGACAGGAAATAATGAGTAGCCGTTACAGCACCCATATTCCACATCACCAGTCCTTCCGGATTTCCGATAACGGTAAGAGCTCCGCCACAGTTGGCAGAAAGAAGAATGGCACCTCCATACACCATGCGCTGACGACGGTTTGGAATTACCCCATGCATCATCGTAAGCATCATCACTGTTGTAGTAAGATTATCGAGATTTGCCGAGATAACAAAGGTCACGGCAGCGAGAATCCATAGCATTTTCTTGGCGCTTCGGGTACGTAACAACTGGCGTATGAAATCGAAGCAACCATTGTTATTGAGAATTTCAACTATCGTCATAGTAGCAAGCAGGAAAAGTACGATTTCTGCTGCTCTACCCACATAAGGAAGGAAGATGTTACGGGCAATAAAATACTTCACCGTTGTACTGGTGGATTCTATCTCGTTCCACATTCCGAGATTCAGATAGCGCGAATAATCAGAAGAGTGTTCACTGGTCACGAAGTCCATACCGAAACAGATATAGAGAACCCATCCTACCGTTCCAGCAAAGATGGCTACGGCAGCACGGTTCACCTTGGTAATATTCTCGGTTGCAATGAGAATATATGCCAGTATCAGTATGGCAAGGATGACTAGTGTCATATCATTTATTTTATTATATTCATTACATTTTGAACGCAAAGGTAACAATTATTTTGTTATCGCCAACATTTCGGTGTCTTTTTTTAATGAATTTAACTCATTTTCATACAAATGAAAATTTCGCCCGGTTTTTTCTTTCGCCATTATTTTTCTTCCCTCTTCATTTTCATCATAGAATCAGATGAAAACACGGATAACAGAGAAGAACATCACAGGAAGAAATATCGAGGATGAAGTTATCAGAGCATTTAAAAGGTTATGCGTATATATATATTATGTATTTCCCCAAAGGAACCCACCAAAAATAGGTAACTACTCAGCACCCCTATGGGCATGAGTAATCGTCTTACTGTTGTACTACAGCAAGAATTGCATTGAATTTAGAATTTCCGTTCTTCATAGCAGTTTCAGCAATGGAGTGCAACTTGGCAAAATCATCGGCACCGCTGTCTGTTCGGAAGCAACCGCTGACTTTCTGCTTTATCTTGATTTTCCTAACTCCCCGCTCACTGGCATTGTTCTCGTAAGGCACACTTGGATTGGAGAGAAAGGTAAATAGGTAGTCTTTGACTTTAAGGATACCCCTCTTGAATTTCTCAAACTCGTTATCTAAATGCGTGAGGCTTTCACCCAAGAGGTTCTTCATCTTTGTCTTCAGTACCTTTATCTTTCTAGAGGTAATGTTGTCCTCTCTTCTGAGATTTATAGAGTGTTCTATCAGATGGATGAATCTCCGTGACCAGTTCTGGTTTGGATCCAGTTCGTTCAGATACTCTGCATTCCTAAGAAGATGAGCCAGGCAGACCTGATGGTCCTTAACATTCATCTTGAAGTAGCTCTGATGTCTGTCAGTCACAAGTGTCGAATAGGGAAGTCCCTTTGGAAACCTGGAATCTATGGCCTTCTGACCTCGCGATTCTGACTGGAACACGTATGTAAGCAGGTCGTTCTGGAATATCCAGTTCCAATGCAGATGCTTTCCTACCGTAGCACCAGTTTCATCGGCTCCTACGACAGACGCTGTTTCCAGCCTCTTGCGTATTTCCTCATATGCACAGTCTGCCTTGCCGCTATTCTCTTTGAGTATGTTCTGCACTGTACCCTCACTTATATTCTGGCCGGACAGGTCGGATATAAGTTCTGCAATCCTTTTGAACGGAATACACTGCACTACATTAAGGTATGTCACCAGTGCACGGAGGTTGTCACCATACTTGATACGACAGTTGGGAGCTTCGCAGTTGTTTACGCAACCGCATTCACAGACCTTCTCGTAATACTGTTCCTCGCAGGTCTCTACGACCACCTTGATATCAACAATTTGTGTCTTACGGATCTTCTGGCATGGTATATCAATCAAGAGCCGACCACAGCATTTACAATAGACTGGTTCGTGCTTTACAATTACGTCTGGTTCTGCTATAGTCTGCAGTGTGTGACCCTTGTGGCCAGGCTGTCCACCGCTCGGCTTTCCGCTTGGCTTGCGAAGAGACTTTGTCCTGCGCAGCTCACGGGAAGCGATACTTTCTTGGGATGGAGGGATACTGCTGTTACTGCTGTTTTTCTCGGGCTTTCCTGGTGTACTTGATGTATCGTCATCAGCTCCCTCGAGTTCCTTGATGCGCTCTTTAGCAACGGCAAGTTCTGCCTTTGTGGAAGCAAGTTCTGTCTTTAGATTATGTATCTCCACGTCCTTCTGGTTAATGACACGGTTGAGGCGTCCGATCTCCTCAGTCTTCTCGGAGTCGGACTTCTCAAGTTTGCGCAGACGCTGGTTTATCTGGCGCAAAACAACATCTATGTCAGTACAGTCGCTTGCCATTTTTTTGGTGCAAAGATAAGCATTTTTCTCCACATGGCAAAATCACGATTTACATCCATTAACGCAGACTTTTGACTTACGGGGAATGCAAAAACGCATCTCCTGGCAGATAATCTGTTGAAAGGCGATAATAGACAAAGGAGACATGTTGGAGGCATCATCGGAAAAGAACTCGTTAAATGAACTGTTTTAAACAGCCTACGTCCTCATCGACTCAATCATTAAAAAGTTTGTAATGATGAAGAAAATAAGCAAAATCAAGTTTATGCTTTATTAACGAGAAGTTTTCTATAGGGGTGCTGAGTAGTTACAAAAATAGTGATTTTAGTTAAATATTACTAACAAAAAGAAGAAAATCAAGAGTAAATGCCTGTAACTCAAAGAAAATGAGTAATTTTGCGCCCGATTTATACAATTCACATAAAGTCAAACTTTATTAATTTTAATTTTTTAATTATTTTTTATGTCAGATTTAAAGAACGTAAAGCCATTGGACGACTTCAATTGGGATGAGTTTGAGAATGGCACAAGCGCAAACGTCAGCAAAACAGACCTCGAGAAGGCCTATGACGAAACTCTTAACAAGGTAACAGAACACCAGGTTGTAGAGGGTACAGTAATCTCTGTAGACAAGAAAGAGGTTATCGTAAACATCGGTTACAAGAGCGATGGTATTATCCCTGCTTCTGAATTCCGTTACAACCCAGACCTCAAGGTAGGCGACAAGGTTGAGGTTTATGTAGAGAACCAGGAGGACGTAAAGGGCCAGTTGGTACTCTCTCACAAGAAGGCTCGCCTCAGCAAGTCTTGGGAGCGTGTTAATGCAGCTCTCGAGAACGAGGAAGTTATCCAGGGTTACATCAAGTGCCGTACTAAGGGCGGTATGATCGTTGACGTTTTCGGTATCGAAGCTTTCTTGCCAGGAAGCCAGATCGACGTTCACCCTATACGCGACTACGACGTATTCGTAGGCAAGACAATGGAGTTCAAGGTTGTAAAGATCAACCAGGAGTTCCGCAATGTCGTTGTATCTCACAAGGCTCTCATCGAGCAGGAGCTCGAGCAGCAGCGTAAGGAGATCATCGGCAAGCTCGAGAAGGGTCAGATCCTCGAGGGTACCGTTAAGAACATCACTACTTACGGTGTATTCGTTGACCTCGGCGGTGTTGACGGTTTGATCCACATCACAGACCTCTCTTGGGGCCGCGTAAGCGATCCACACGAGGTTGTATCTCTCGACCAGAAGATCAACGTTGTTATCCTCGACTTCGATGAGGAGAAGAAGCGTATCGCTCTCGGTTTGAAGCAGCTCACTCCACATCCATGGGATGCTCTCGATGAGAACCTCAAGGTAGGTGATCACGTGAAGGGTAAGGTAGTGGTTATGGCTGACTATGGTGCATTCGTTGAGATTGCTCCAGGTGTAGAGGGCTTGATCCACGTATCTGAAATGTCTTGGAGCCAGCACTTGCGTTCTGCTCAGGACTTCATGAAGGTAGGTGACGAGGTAGAGGCAGTTATCCTGACTCTCGACCGCGCTGAGCGCAAGATGAGCCTTGGTATCAAGCAGCTCAAGGAAGATCCATGGGAGGCTATCGAGACTAAGTATCCTGTTGGCAGCAAGCACACAGCTAAGGTTCGCAACTTCACTAACTTCGGTATCTTCGTAGAGCTCGAGGAAGGTGTTGATGGTTTGATCCACATCTCTGACCTCTCTTGGACTAAGAAGGTTAAGCACCCATCTGAGTTCACTTCTGTAGGCGCTTCTATCGACGTAGTAGTTCTCGAAATCGATAAGGAGAACCGTCGCTTGAGCCTCGGCCACAAGCAGTTGGAGAAGAACCCATGGGATGAGTATGAGGCAATCTACACTCCAGGTTCTGTTCACCAGGGTACTATCACTGAGTTGATGGACAAGGGTGCTGTTGTAGCTCTAGCTGAGGGTGGTGAAGGTTTCGCTACTCCTAAGCACCTCACTAAGGAGGACGGCACAATGGCTAAGAAGGGCGAGACTCTCGACTTCAAGGTTATCGAGTTCGTTAAGGAGACAAAGCGCATCATCCTCTCTCACTCTCGTACATTCGAGGAGGGTAACGAGCCAGTTGCTAAGCCAGCTCACAAGCGTGCAAACGGCGGTCGCAAGAACAACAACGAGACAGCTATGATCAACAACGTTGCTGCTAGCACATCACTCGGTGATATCGATGCCCTCGCTAAGTTGAAGGCTCAGATGGAGGGCAAGGCTTAATCTTAAACAGATCAGGCATTTGCTATTCATTAGCTAAATAACATTCAGGGGACTGAAATTTCAGTAATGAGATTTCAGTCCCCTTTTTTATTATGTGTTTTTAAAAAAAACTATCAAGTGATACCTACCAACTCCAGTAACTCTACTCCATTAATTCATGTTCTAAAACCGCTAATTCATGGCATTTTTCTAGCAAAACATGTCGAAAAGCACAAAAACATTTGGTAGTTTCAAGTTTTCTGTTTATCTTTGCAACCGATAAAGCAATAATTTATATGAGCTAGAGAAATCATTCTCTCAAGAATTATCTGAAAAGAAAGAGAAACGATTCTCCAGATTACAAAAGGAAAAGAAAGTTCAAGATATGAAACAGTCAAGATTTATAGTAGCTGCTCTATCAATGAGTTGCATCACTACCCTCTCCTCTTGCTTCAAGGAAGAACCGCTCAATGCCGAATGCGACATCGAGCAGGCATACATACATGCAGACAACAAGATTTTATTGAACTTATTGTTTACTAATCCATCTGATACATTGGTCAATGTGCAGAGTGATAAGACAAACATCGAGTTCACGATGACGCAATTCGCAAACCTCAAAAAGCAGGCGCCTATGTTTCGACTTACTAAAGGAGCCACAATCCAGCCGGAAAGCGGAAGCGTACACGATTTCTCCAATGGTCCTGTTACATACGTGGTTACATCGGAAAACAAGCAGTGGAACCGCACCTATCAGGTAAGCATCAAGAAGGAACAGGCCCCAATGCCAAACGAGATAGAATTCGAATTTGAAAACGCATACCTCAGCAAGGGATACTACAACTGGCAGGAAAATTGGAATGGAGATCTTCTCGACATCTGGGCAACCGGAAACTCAGGATACAAAATTAGCAATTCTTCTGCTAAACCCGAGGAATATCCTACCGTGATGATAAAAGACGGCTATAAGGGCAAAGGCGTGAAGCTCACTACTAAGCGCACCAGCAAGCTCGCAGACATAGTACACAAGCCTATCGCTGCCGGCAACCTTTTCATCGGACAGTTTGATGCCACCGATGCACTGAACGATGCTATGAAGGCAACAAAGTTCGGTCGCCCAATCAGTTTTAGTGCCAAACCGGTAAAGTTGGAAGGCTGGTATAAGTATCAGGCTGGCGAAAAATTCACCGATAAGGATATGAACGAGCTGAATCGTCATGACTACGGCACCATCTATGCTGTACTCTATAAGAACATCGACGAAAGGGGAAATGCCGTATTGCTCTACGGAGATAATGTACAGACTAGCAAACAGATAGTGGCACTTGCTCTGGTAGGTGAAACCCATGATGACAACGGAAAAGTTGCCATTGGAAATACGCCGGAATGGCATCACTTCAGCGTAGATTTCGATTATCAATCCTACGGAAAAAAAATCGACCCCGTTAAGTTAAAAAATCGAGGCTATAGTCTTGCCATCGTCTGTTCATCCAGCTCTGATGGAGCCAACTTCCTGGGAGCTATAGGCAGTACCCTCTGGGTGGATAGTTTCAAACTGATATGCAAATAAGAAAAGGAGGAAACAACAATATGAAAAAAACAACAATATTTGCACTCCTGCTGGCATGCGGAACCACATCATGGGCAGGAGAATATGGAAGTGCTTGGAACAAATATCTTCACGGCTACCAATATCAGGCTCGCGTGGCGTATAATATAGGAGGCACAGCCCCTATCGGTCTTCCTGCTACCATCCGTACACTGCACAGCTATACCCTGCAACCTAACTTCAGTCTGGGTATTGATGCTTATCACCCACTTTCAGGCAAATGGGGATTCGTTGGAGGACTCCACTTCGAAAACAAGGGCATGAAGATTGATGCAGGCGTAAAAAACTATTATATGAGAATAGTACGTGGCGGCGATGAGCTGAAAGGTATATTTACAGGCAACGTGGTTACGAAGGTAGACATGAGTCTTATCACAGTACCATTGCAGGCAACATACGACATTTGCGACAACCTCCGTTTCAAGTTGGGTCCGTATGTTAGCTATGTAACATCAAAGAAGTTTGAGGGCTGGGCATACGATGGTTACTTGCGCCGCCAAGAGGAAGGTCATCCTAAGGGCGATCCTACTGGACAGAAGGTAAAGTTGGGTCATGATGAAGGCGAGCGTGGTGATTACGATTTCAGCGATGACATGCGCAACTGGCAGGTGGGCATAGATTTCGGAATTGACTGGCGCTTGAACAACCGTTGGGGCCTCTGTGCTGATCTGAGCTGGGGCTTAAATGGTATCTTTAAGAAAGATTTCGAGACCATCGAGCAGACGATGTATCCTATCTACGGCAGCGTAGGTATCACGTATCAGCTGAAGTAATATATAATATAATGTACGCGTACATTATTATATAAATAAATAGAAACAATACAATAATTATTTATTAATACACAAAAAATAGAAGAAAAATGAAAAAGTTTATTTATTTAATGGCCATGGTTTGCACCCTTGGCTTCTTCACTGCTTGTAGCAGCGATGATGATGACAATGACAAAGACTACTTTGTACGCAACGAGAAGATTGAAGGAACCTGGGGACTGCAGGAAGTAGAGAAAATAGAACTGGGCGGTGGCAAAGGTGAATTCTACAACGGTTCAGTAAAAATCACTTGGGATTGTCCAGCAGATACCAAGCTTAACATAGACTTTGGTGGTGGATTAGTAATGCCAATGGATGTAAAAGAACAGATTTTGCCATTGATGAACAACATGGCAAACGAATATCTTCCACAGATTTTGAAGAACGTCACCTTCACAAAGGATGGTAAGATTAACGCCACCTACAGTGAACTTCCTGATGAGGGAGAAACTTCTGATTGGAAGACAGCAGACGGATATGCCAGCTATTCAGTAGCCAATGACAATCTTATCTATGTGACTATCGATGCAAATAAGGCAACAGAGGACATTGATGATGCTGCAGAGAAAGCCCAGATTCAGGGTATCCTCCAGCAGTATAACAAGATTCCTGTAAACATCCGTTGGAACGGTACCAAGCCATATTTCTTTGTAGACAAGGCATTTGTTCAGCCTATGCTTGCAAATTTGGTTGCAATGCTCGAGAAGGTTCCTCCCACAGATATGGATGCAGACGATTTGCAATCATTCAACATGCTCAAGGGCATTATGGTCCAGCTTCCAGAAATCATGAACAAGACTACAACATTCGAGTTGGGTCTTGAATTGATCAAGTAAAAATAAGTATAAATGAGGGTGCGTCACAAGATAATGGCGCACCCTTTTTGTTGATATACACCATGCTTATACTACCTACCATTAGCGGGAGGAAATAAAAGAATGTTACAATATAGTGGAATTCAGACGAATAAGATTAAATATACCTAAATCTAAATTGTCATTTCTATATTCGTACAACTAAAAGGCTTGTAGTCGTACAACTAAAAGGTGTATAGTCGTACGACTAAAAGGTATATAGTCGTACAACTAAAAGGTGTATTGTCGTACAACTAAAAGGTGTATTGTCGTACAACTAAAAGGTGTATTGTCGTACAACTAAAGGGGGTAATGTGGTACAACTAAAAGGGGTTATCACTAGGCTCGGCAGAGCTGCCGACTGCAGTCAGCAGAGCTGCTGACTAGGCTCAGCAGCTCTGCCGAGCCTAGTGGGAATCTTCTAGAAGCAGTCTTCTTATACCTTAGAACCAATCTCCTTTCACTTCATATTCTATATCTTTGAACCCAATTAAACGTCTGATTTCGCTTACTCAGTAATATCGTTCCGCTAGCTCAGCAGTCTTATTTCGCTTGTCCAGCAGTCTCATTTCGCTTGCTCAGTCGTATTATCTTGCCTATTCATGTCTAATATGGTAGCGCTTTAGACGTTCTTACAAGCGAGAACGTCTGAATATTTATGGTACAAAAAAAGATTGCATCAGCGGAAATACTTCCAACCAATGCAATCTTCAGTTTTCTTTAATCTAGAGGCTAAACACTTTCTTACGAGAAAAATTCACGGAAGAAAAGAGCCTAGCGTCGGATTTACTTCACCTTTGCAACGATAGCCTTGAAAGCCTCAGGGTTGTTTACAGCGAGGTCAGCGAGAACCTTACGGTTAATCTCGATACCAGCCTTGTGAAGAGCACCCATCAACTGGCTGTAGCTCATACCATCGAGGCGAGCAGCAGCGTTGATACGCTGGATCCACAATGCGCGGAATGTGCGCTTCTTGTTACGACGATCGCGATAAGCGTAGGTAAGACCCTTCTCCCAAGTGTTCTTAGCTACTGTCCATACATTCTTGCGAGCTCCATAGTAACCCTTAGTGAGCTTCAAGATTCTTGTTCTTTTTGCTTTTGATGCAACGTGATTTACTGATCTTGGCATAATTTTTTTTCTTTAAAAGTTCGACTAAAAAGTTAATAATTAACGGAGGCAGAGCAAGTCGCGAACCTGCTTCAAGTTTGAACGGTCTACGAGAGTCTCACCAAGGAGATTTCTCTTCTGCTTCTTTGTCTTCTTAGTCAAGATGTGACTGTGAAAAGCGTGATGACGCTTAATCTTACCTGTACCGGTGAAACGGAATCTCTTCTTTGCGCCGGAATTAGTCTTTACTTTTGGCATTTTTACTTTTAATTTTAAATTGTTATTTATTATAGCGATGGCAACGCATATACCAGGGCGTTACGCATCTTTTTTTCTTAATCCTCTGTTCCTTCTGCGAGTTTCTTCAGGGCATCGCCGCCTTTAGCATTGGCGAGCAAGCCATTCTTCTCAGCATTAGCAGCGCGCTCTGCATCTGCAGCAGCCTTAGCTTCAGCCTCTCGCTTCTCACGGTCCATCTTCTGCTGGCTCTTCTTTGCAGTACCAGCCTTCTTAGGACTCATGTAGAGGAACATCTTCTTACCTTCAAGCTTTGGCATCTGCTCCACCTTTCCGTACTCTTCCAAATCATTGGCGAAACGGAGAAGAAGAACCTCACCCTGCTCCTTGAAGAGAATAGAGCGACCACGGAAGAAAACGTATGCACGAACCTTGTTACCCTCGTTAAGGAACTCCTTAGCGTGCTTGAGCTTGAACTGATAGTCGTGCTCATCGGTCTGAGGTCCGAAACGGATTTCCTTGGTCTCCACCTTTACCTGCTTCTGCTTCATTTCCTTTGCATGCTTCTTCTGCTGGTAAAGGAATTTAGAATAGTCAACTATACGGCAAACTGGTGGTTGCGCATTAGGAGATATCTCGACCAAGTCAAGCTCTTGCTGACGTGCCAACTCCAACGCCTTACGTGCTGGCATCACTTCTGCTCCACCATCACTCACTACTCTCACGTCGCGTGCACGAATCTGTTCGTTTACGCGGTACTGATTTTTCATTTTGTCATTTTTCATTAACTATTCGATATATTCTTTTTTGTCTTTTTGATTAAACGGCTGCAAAGTTACGATTATTTTGTGAAACCACCAAGGATTTCCCGCAGATTTTTCATTTTTAACCTTATATTTTATTAAAAATCACACAGTTTTCGTTTTTTGTCCCACAGATTTCACAGATTTACACAGATTTAAATCTTTGCTTCAATAATCTGTGTAAATCTGTGAAATCTGTGGGACTAAAAGAAAACAATCTGCGGGACTAAAGAAGATCAATCGATGGAAGTATATCCATTGACTTTACGGAAGATTGATTTTCGTATATCTGTGGTGGAAAAATTGACCAATATTCCAAGATGCTTCTTCGCCACACGCAAATACGTAAGCAATTGCTTATGAAAGACATCTTTCATTTCTGCCACAGACTTCAGTTCGACTATGACTTTATCTTCTACAAGAATATCCAGACGGAAATCTACAGGCAAAACCTTACCATCATACATGACATCCAACTTTACCTGATTCTCTACCCTAAGTCCATCTTTGCGCAACTGATAGCACAGAGCTGCTTCATAAACCGACTCAAGTAAACCTGGTCCCAATTCATTATAAACCTTATAAATAGCTCCAATGATCTTATAAGATATCTCATTTTCTGTCATAACCAAACGATTTTAAAATCCTCCTTAACAAAAAAAATCTCCCACAGACGTCACAGTTGTTACAGATATTCAACAGAACACACAAAAATCTGTGTAAATCTGTGAAATCTGTGGGACTAAACCCTCAACACAAAAAATCTGTGGGACAGAGCCCTCAACAGAAAAAATCTGTGTAAATCTGTGAAATCTGCGGGAGATTAGAAAATATCAATCTGCGGGATTACTCCTCAGCTGCCTTCAGCTGCTCTGCAACCTCGGCATTGATGCGCTGAGCGAACTCTTCCATGCTCATGGTAGCCTGTTCGCCACCACCCTGCTTACGCATAGATACCAAGCCCTCGGCACTCTCCTTCTCACCTACGATGACCATGTAAGGAACACGCTTCAACTCGTTGTCGCGAATCTTGCGGCCAATCTTCTCGTTACGGTCATCAACCAAAGCACGAACGCCCTGCTTGTCAAGATACTGACGTACCTTCTGAGCATAATCGTTGAACTTCTCAGAGATAGGAAGAATTGCAACCTGGTCTGGAGTCAACCACAATGGGAAGTGACCGGCGGTATGCTCAATGAGAACGGCTGTGAATCGCTCCAGTGAACCGAACGGTGCACGGTGAATCATCACAGGAGTCTTCTTAGAGTTATCCTCAGCGGTATATTCCAGCTTGAAGCGCTCAGGCAAGTTGTAATCCACCTGGATGGTACCCAACTGCCAACGACGACCGATGGCATCCTTTACCATGAAGTCGAGCTTAGGACCATAGAAGGCTGCCTCGCCAACCTCCTCGCGTGTCTCAAGACCCTTCTCCTTGCATGCCTCACGGATAGCGTTCTCGCTCTCTTCCCAAATCTCATCAGAACCGATATACTTCTCTGTATCCTTAGGATCGTGGAGAGAAATCTGTGCCTCGTAGTTCTCGAAACCGAAGATCTTGAATACCTTCAAGATTACGTCGATTACATTCTCGAACTCAGACTTCACCTGATCTGAACGAACGAAGATGTGAGCATCATCCTGAGTAAATGTACGAACACGAGTCAAACCATGGAGCTCACCGCTCTTCTCATAGCGGAATACGGTACCGAACTCAGCGATACGCAAAGGAAGATCCTTGTAAGAACGAGGCTTACGAGCGTAGACCTCGCAGTGGTGAGGACAGTTCATTGGCTTGAGCATATACTCCTCATCCTCCTCAGGAGTCTGGATAGGCTGGAATGCATCCTTGCCATAGTGAGCATAGTGACCAGATGTTACATAGAGACTCTTGCCACCGATACCTGGGCAGATAACCTCCTGGTAGTTGTAAGGCTTCAGGAGAGAACGAAGCAACTCCTGCAAACGCAGACGGAGCTGTGTACCCTTTGGCAACCAGATAGGAAGACCCTTTCCTACACGCTCAGAGAACATGAAGAGTTCCATCTCCTTACCAATCTTACGGTGGTCACGCTTCTTAGCCTCTTCGAGAATTACCAAGTACTCGTCGAGCATCTTCTTCTTAGGGAAGCTGATACCGTAGATACGGGTCATCTGCTCGCGCTTGGCATCACCGCGCCAGAAAGCACCTGCCACACTTGTAATCTTCACTGCCTTGATAAGGCCAGTATTCATCAAATGAGGACCACGGCAAAGATCGGTGAAATTGCCCTGGGTATATGTGGTGATGGTACCATCCTCCAAATCCTGCTCAATATGCTCGCACTTGTAAGTCTGACCGTCAGCCTTGAACTCAGCGAGAGCATCAGCCTTAGCCACCTCCTTGCGAACCACAGGTTCGTTCTTCTTGGCAAGTTCCATCATCTTAGCCTCAATCTTGGCGAAATCATTCTCTGAGATCACCTGACCCTCGGCTGGCATCACGTCGTAGAAGAAACCACTCTCTACGGCTGGACCGAAACCGAACTGGATGCCTGGGTAAAGCTCCTGAAGAGCCTCAGCCAACAAGTGGGCAGATGTATGCCAAAATGTGTGCTTACCCTGCTCATCCTCAAACTTGTAGAGTTCTACGTTAGCATCCTCATTGATAGGACGGTTCAACTCTACTGTCTCACCATTAACACCGCAAGATACAACGTTGCGAGCGAGAGCCGGTGAGATGCTCTCGGCGATTTGTAAGCCAGTTACGCCCTGTTCATACTCACGAACAGATCCGTCTGGGAATGTGATTTTTACCATAACAACTTAGTATTTTTATTAAATCGCCTGCAAAAGTACGATTTCTTTTTGTAACAAGCGAATAAAAATGCATTTATTTTGCTAAACTTTGCTAATACCTCTTTATATTAAGGGCTTTTAAGACCGAAAATGCTGAGATATTGAAGTTTTCATCTGCTTTTCTACCAACATTTCGTAACACTTTGTAAAATTCAGATACATTTTTAGCCAATAAGTTTTGGAGAAACAAATATTTTCATTATCTTTGCATCCGATAACGTGACAAAATGTAAAGAAACAAAGAAAATGGCAAAAACAAAGATTCTCATCATCTATACTGGTGGTACCATCGGTATGGGAATGGACCCGATGACAGGTGTACTGGAACCTCTTGATTTCAATCACCTCGTTTCTTCCATGCCCGAATTCAAGCTCATTCAGGCAGAAATCGATGTGCGAAAATTCGACCCACCTATCGATTCCAGCGACATGGATCCTATGCGCTGGGCAGAAATCGTAAGCATGATATCCAACAACTACAACAACTATGACGGATTCGTAATCCTTCATGGCACTGATACAATGGCTTACACTTCATCTGCCTTGTCCTTCATGCTTGAGAATCTGACCAAACCTGTAATATTGACGGGTAGCCAGTTGCCTATCGGTGAATTGCGAACCGACGGCAAAGAGAATCTGATGACAGCCATAGAGATAGCTTCTGCCAAGAATGCTGAAGGACGCCCTATGGTGCCCGAGGTATGCATCTTCTTCAACGGCAAGCTGATTCGCGGTAACCGTGCCATCAAGATCAATGCCGAGGGATTTCATGCTTTCGATTCATTCAACTACCCTCACCTCTGCGATGTAGGAATCAATTTCCAATATCACGACCATCACATTCTTACGCCGGATTACAGAAAGCCAATGGTTCCACATCTGAAGCTCGATCCGAACGTCATCGTGTTCAGTCTCTTCCCGGGTATCCAGGATAACATTGTGCGCCACGTGATGGAATCACCAGACCTCCGCGGCATCGTGATGCGTACTTTCGGTTCAGGCAATGCTCCTCACACGCCATGGATCATGCGTCTTCTGGATCAGGCTGCCCATCGCGGAGTAAACATCGTGAACATCAGCCAATGTCTTACGGGCAGTGTAGAGATGGAACGCTACGGAGCCGGCTTCCAGTTGAAAGCTGCTCATGTGATAAGCGGATACGATTCTACGGTAGAGGCTATGGTCACCAAGATGATGTATCTGCAGGGAAGATATGCAGATAACAAAAAGGTAAGAGAAAAACTGACAGAATCTCTGGCGGGCGAAATCTCTATATAGTATAAGGTGAAATCTTCATCCATATAATGAAGCAATAAAGTAAATGACAAACTTGCGATAGTGTACACGATTAAGCTACAGATTGATAGTCTGTCATTTACTCGCTCATTATGAGGTATTTAGCGAAAACAAACAAAAATATTCTACTAAAACTGAATAGTATTGCAGGAAATATGCAGGAAACTTTTAAAGAAGGTTAAATATCGACAGATTTTTAGCCAAAAAACTTGTTGCATATCATTTTTTGTGTAACTTTGCAGCGTAGAAAAAAAAGTAAAAGATCAGTATCCTTATTAGATACCAATCCGTAATATAAATTAATAAATCAACAAAACCTACAAATTATGAACATTAACAAGGTAAAGGAGTATGGTGAGTTCGTAGAAATTGCGGCTCCTGTAGAAAGAACAACAGCTGAAGAGTATCCAACAGTATTAGGCGGAGAAATTTGGTACAACTAAGAACTTCCTGCTAAGGATTCCTATCCTTTGTATCAGATAGTTTTCCTTTAGCAGAACAGAAGCAAAAGGCTATTTTATTTGATTCAGAACATCTTATAATTTTTAGCAGACACATTAATAGCTCAATGATAAAGGCTCAATCCTCGAATAAAATCGGGAACTGAGCCTTTATTGTGTTTATATCTTACCATCGAGATATACGGAATCGGAAATTAGTGCTTACCACAGCAACCGCCCTCTCCGTGATGATGCTCGTGCTTGATGCCACCCTCTACAGCCTGATGCTGGTCGCGGAGCAGATCGTTCACGGTCTTCACTGGGTTGAATGTACCGAGAGGAACCTCTACGAATACTGTATTCCAGTCACTCATCGCACCATTCCAGAGACCTGGCAACTCGAGTGCCTTCAAATCCTTACCATTCTTACTCTTGCTGGAGATGAAACCGGTAGATGGGTCAACAAACTTAGGAAGATCGAAGGCATTGCCCTGATAATCCTTGGTAGCGCAGACGAGATCTACTGGGTTGAAGTGTGTTCCCTCGGTAAACATCTTCATATACTCCTCGTTATTCTTGTCAATCTGAGAGCTCTCCAAAATCTGAAGACTTACGGTACCATCCTGGTTATAAGTAAGGAATGGACCACCACCAGGCTCGCCTACGTTCTTAACGACACCGCAGACACGCATAGGACGGTTCAACTTCTTACGCAGATAGATAACCAGTTCGGCATCCTCCAGCTCCTTGATATCAGCCTTACGGCAGCAGAGGTCGCGCTGAACGAAGCGGATAATCTCCTCCAGCTTCTCATGGTTGTACTGACCGGAATCTAAAACCTTCAGATAATTGAAAGCCTGCTTCTGCAGAGTAACCAATACACCTGCAATCACCTGCTTCCAGGTAACAGTCTCAGCCTTCAGGCGATCAGGTACCACATTGTCAATATTCTTGATGAATACCACATCAGCATCAATCTCGTTGAGGTTCTCGATGAGTGCGCCATGACCGCCCGGACGGAACAGCAAAGAGCCATCCTCGTTACGGAAAGGAGTATTGTCTGGATTGGCAGCGATGGTATCGGTGCTAGGCTTCTGCTCTGAGAATGAGATGTTATACTTGATGCCGTAACGCTGTGCATACTTATCTACCTTCTCGGCTACCATCTGCTTGAAGAGTTCCAGGTGGTCGTGAGAAACGGTGAAATGAACGTTTGCCTCGCCGTTGCTGCTAGCATAGAGCGCAGCCTCAACCAGGTGCTCCTCCATTGGGGTACGAACCTCATCCTCATACTCGTGGAACTGGAGCAATCCCTTAGGCAACTGTCCGTAGTTCAATCCCTCTGGCTTGAGGAGATTAGCCACAACAGCCTTGTAATCACCCTTTTTGATAAGGCACATGATACCCTTCTCGTTGTTTACATGGCACTTATCGCAGAGTGCCTTGCGGAAAGCAAACTTCTTGATATTCTCGAAGAATTGTTTTTCGAAGTCAGTAGTAGGAACATCGTATGGAGCATCGAGGAATGCAAACATGTTCTTGAACATGCGGCTTGCCGCACCTGAAGCAGGTACGAACTTCACAATCTTGTGACCCTCAGCCTTGTAATCGTTCCACGCCTTCTCGTAGTTCTCTACCTCCTGAGCTGTAGGAGCCATGATACCCTTACCGATGGCAGCCGCACCCTCGAGTTTGAGGAATGGGAAGCCATTCTTGATTTGTTCCAACTGGTGTTCAATCTGCTGCTCGGAGATACCGCGCGCAGAGATTTGGTTTAGATCTTGCTGATTCATAATACCATATTTATGTTAAATTTACACTATATGTGCTACAAAGATAATAGTTTTTTCTGATAATCAGAAATATTTCCGCTTTTTTTTGTACCTTTGCATTGAAAATTTAACGAAGTAGGCGTTTTTTAACGCCGAATCGCCATTGTTTGTCAAATTTAAAATAGAATATTGCAACATGGTTAGTAAATTATCAAAAGAGCACGACAGAAGGTCGGGGCTATCACATTACCTCTATGGGGTATCTACATTATTTTTAAGTGGTGTAGGAATTGGCGGTTTATCGCCATTAGTAACAAACCAAGAATTGAACATATACAATTTACTTTGTTTGTTCATTGGAACGCTATCTGCAATTATCATTGCATATTGCGCTAATAGAATTATGAAGTATAACGATAAATAATATTATTATGGATGGATTAATGTTTATTTTTTCGCTGGGGCTAATTATTAGCAGCAGCTTTGCCATCTGGCTCAATACCAAATCTGGTCAGAAATGGATAGACGAGTTATAACAACTCAATAATATATCATCAGCAGGAGGGAACGACAATGAACGAAACACCTTTTAAATTCACATCCGAAGAAAAGGAACAGACACTCCAAATCCTGGAGCGCCTGAGAACCGCCGTGGGCGACACATTCAAACCAGGCGATGAGCAGCATCTGCGTGAAGACATACAGCATGCCTTCATCAACCATCAGATTAAGCGCAATGTCTTCGGAATGAATCCAATACTCGCTGCCCTGCAAACCGCAGAAATCGCAGTAAACGAGATAGGTCTGAAACGAGATGGCATCATCGCCATCCTGATGCAGACCAGCGTCATCGATGGCTATCAGACCATCGAAGAGATACAGAAGAAATACGGAGATAGCGTAGCCCACATTATCAGTGGTCTGCTTCGCATCCACGATTTATATAAGCGCAACCCTATCATAGAGAGCGAGAACTTCAGAAATCTGCTTATCTCATTCTCTGAGGATATGCGCGTCATCCTCATCATGATTGCCGACCGCGTGAACGTGATGCGACAGATTCGTGATACCGAACAGAAAGAGGCAAAGCATGAAGTAAGCGAAGAGGCAAGCTACCTCTATGCCCCACTCGCCCACAAACTGGGACTCTACAAACTGAAGAGCGAACTGGAAGACCTCAGTCTGAAGTATCTAGAGCACGACGCCTACTATATGATAAAGGACAAACTGAACGCCACTAAGGCTTCGCGCGATGCCTATATCGCCCGCTTCATCCAGCCAATCCAGGAGAAGCTCGATGCTGCCGGTCTGAAATATCATATGAAGGGCCGCACCAAGAGTATCCACTCTATTTGGCAGAAGATGAAAAAACAGAAGTGCGCCTTCGAGGGTGTATACGATCTCTTTGCCATCCGTATTATCCTCGATGCACCAAGAGAGAAAGAGTATATGCAGTGCTGGCAGACCTTTGCCCTCATCACCGACATGTATCAGCCAAACCCAAAGCGTATGCGCGACTGGCTCAGCGTGCCTAAGAGCAACGGTTATGAAAGTCTGCATACCACAGTACTGGGTCCTGAAAACAAATGGGTAGAAGTACAGATCAGAACCGAGCGCATGGACGATATTGCAGAGCACGGACTCGCTGCCCACTGGCGCTACAAGGGTATCAAGCAGGGAGAAGGCGGTATCGACGAATGGCTTGCCAATATCCGTGCTGCCCTGGAAAGCAACGATGATCTGCAGCTGATGGACCAGTTTACCACCGACCTGAAGGAAGACGAAGTATACGTGTTCACTCCAAAAGGCGACCTGCTGAACTTCCAGAAGGGAGCTACGGTACTCGACTTTGCCTACTATATCCACTCCCGCATCGGCAATACCTGTGTGGGCGGAAAGATTAACGGAAGAGCCGTCACCTTCCGACAGGAACTCCATTCGGGAGATCAGGTAGAAATCCTCACACAGAGCAACCAGAAGCCACGCCGCGAATGGCTCAACATCGTGCAGACATCCAAGGCTAAGGCCAAGATTCGTCTAGCGCTGAAGGAAACCCAGAAGAAGGACGGCCTCTATGCCAAGGAACTTCTGGAGCGCCGATTCAAGAACAGGAAACTGGATATTGATGAGAGCATCATGGCGCGCATCATCAAGAAAATGGGATATAAGGAGAACTCAGACTTCTATAAGGATGTTGCCGAGGAGAAAATCGACGTGAACAGCATCATCGAAAGATACATAGAGGAGCGCGACCACGACCTGAACCTCGCCAATACCAACAAGCCTGCAGAAAGTGCAGAGAATTTCGAGTTTGAGAATCCTACTGAGGAACTGATGAAGCAGAGCGACGATGTGCTGGTTATCGATGAGCACCTCAAGGGCATCGATTTCGAACTGGCTCATTGCTGCCACCCTATCTACGGCGACCCAATCTTCGGATTCGTTACCATCAGTAAGGGTATCAAGGTACATCGCATGGATTGTCCTAACGCCAAGGAACTGCGCCGCCGTTTCGGTTACCGCATCGTGAAGGCGAAATGGAGCGGCAAGGGAACATCCAAGTATGCCATCACGCTCCGCATCATCGGAAACGACGATATCGGTATCGTGAGCAACATCACCAACATCATTTCCAAGGAAGACAAACTCATCATGCGAGGCATCAACATCTCTTCCAAGGATGGTCTCTTCTCTGGCAATGTTACCGTGATGATTGATGATGCCGGCAAAACTGATGCACTCATCAAGAAACTGAGCGCCGTGAAGGGCGTTAAGCAGGTAACGAGAATATAAAACCGGAATACAGAAATAGATAAAAAAAAATCCCGCAGAGAAAATCTGCGGGATTTTTTTATTTCGACTTATTCAAGCGCTTGATCACAGAATAAGCATCATACAAACCAAGTTCTCCTGCCTTTGAAAGATCCTGGATGGCAGTCTGCTTATTGCCACTCTTGGCTCGTGCTATACCTCTATTATAATAAGCCTCTGCAAGGCGGTTATCAATTCTCAAGGCAATGGTATAATCATCTATTGCCTTTGAAAGTTCGTTTCTACCTGCATGAAGATTACCTCTATTATAATAGATGTAAGCATTGTTGCTGTTCTGGCGGATGGCATCACTGAAATCAGCCTCGGCAGAATGGATGTTCAGAACACCCTTGCCCTCAGCCTTGTTAAATTCATCCATCTCAGCCTGGCAGACAGCACGCTGCCAGTAAGCCAAAGAGTTCTTGTCATCGAGCGAGATATAATAGGTGAAATCACTGATGGCAGCCTCAAAATCACGAAGTACACTATGAGCGATGGCCCTGCGCATCAGGAGACGTTTTCTGGTTTCATTATCGCTCGCCACACTCAACTCCGCCGAAAGTTTATCAATCATCGAGAATATCTTCATAGAACCATTCTCATCGAGCTGCTCCTTACTGCAAACGATATAAACCTTGTCTGCCTTGGTATGCTGATTGAGCGCATCAACCTCCTTGTCATAAGCCTGAACTCCATTTACATTCTGATTGTTTGGGAAATAAGAGAGCTGATACATCGGCAGGAAGGCGGTTTCTACCTGACGGTTCTGAACCTTACCACGATATTCACTCTTATAGTTGTGTTCATACTTCGGTTCGTCATCTACTACCAACGAAGCAAACTTATTCGGGTCAACCTCAGAGCGCTTACGCATCTCCTTCTTGGTCTTTGCGCTCCATCTCGGCTGGATTCCGATATGCTTGTTCATCTGTGCCTTGAAGATACGGAATTCATCCATCTCTGCCTTGGCTGTCATGCCCAGGCGTCGGTAACAGCTGGCACGGTTAGACAAACCGGTCCAGAAGTTAGGGAACTGGCTGATAACCTTAGTATAATCCCTGATGGCTGCTCTCAGATTACCGGTCTTGTCATGCAATAGAGCTCGGTTGAAGATAGCCATGAAGTTTTGGGGTTCCATCTTGATAATGAAGTCGAAATCGGTGATAGCCCGGTTATCATCACCCAACTGTACACGCATCAGTCCTCTATTATAATGAGCCAGGAAATTGTTCGGATCCAGCTCAAGGGCATTGTCATAATCGCTCATCGCCCCCCTGAGGTTATTCAGATTGATACGCGCCAAAGCACGGTTGATGTAACTGTTCACATTGTTAGGTTTGAAATGCAGACTCTTGGTCAGCGCCTCATCAGCCGTTTTCCATTCCTTTCTAGCCAGCGCCATATAGGCACGCGTAGTCCAGGCATCCCCATCATACGGATTGAGCTGCAGACTCTTGTCTAGCCATTTCTCAGCCTGCACGGTATCTTTCTGATGCAGATACACTTCAGCCTTGAGCGAATAAGCATTCGACCAGTCTTTCCATTTTCCCACGATGGTATCCAGTTCCTGCTGCGCCGCCTCATACCTTTTGTTTTCCATCTGGCAGATAGCCCGGTTGAACCAGTAATTTCGGTTGCGCGGTTCCAGTCTGATAGCCTCATTATAGTCAGCTATCGCATCATCAAACCTGTTTTGTCTGATGCGACAGATGGCTCTCAAGTCATAAATATCATTGATATAGGGATTGAGATGCAACGCCTCGCTGGCATCACTTTCGGCACCCGTAAAGTCATCCAGATTAAATTTTGCCACACTGCGGTAATACCAAGGCTCATACAGATAAGGCTTGGCACCGATAGCCAGATTAAAATACTTGATTGAAAGGACGAAATCCTCATAATACAATGCACTCCGACCGGCCGTAACAAGTCGGTCTACACGATATTGGGCAGAAGTCGACATGGCGCCCATTACCATAAAAAGAACTAAGAGAATCTTCTTCATCTGTTCGTAACTCTCTGAAATAAAACCTATTGAATGTAGAATAAAAAAATATAGTAAGCCCAATCGTCACGATTACCATGAAGCTTACTATATTTTCGGAAGAACTATCGACGTATCTTAGTACGATAGGCAGCACGGAAATTGCCCTTGATGATACTCTTGAGCTTTCCTGCTATCATGTTCTTGCGAAGAGGAGACACACGGTCAACAAACATTGTACCCTCCAAATGGTCGAATTCATGCTGCATCACGCGAGCCAGATATCCCCCTATCCACTCATCATGTTCATTAAAATCCTCATCCATATACTTTACATGGATGCGTGTAGGACGAACCACCTTCTCATTGATACCAGGAATAGAAAGACATCCCTCTTCAGAAGAGTCGGTATTTTCCTCATCGCGCTCTAGGATATGGGCATTGATGAAAGCATGACGGAATCCTTTATACTCAGGGAAATCCTCGCTGAGCACATCCAGGTCGATAACAACGAGGCGGATAGGCAAGCCAATCTGAGGTGCAGCCAGTCCGATGCCGTTGCTGGAATCAAGGGTTTCATACATATTATTAATCAACACCTTGAGATCTGGATAATCAGGTGTAATATCTTCAGCCACTTTTCTCAGCACTGGCTGACCATAAATATAAATCGGTAAAATCATTATCTTCTTGATTGCAAATAATCCTGTAATATGATGGTAGCACTTATCTCGTCTACCAATCCTTTATTTTCTTTTCTCACTTTCTTCTTTACACCTCCATCTATCATGGCTCTATGTGCCAGGACTGATGTAAATCTCTCGTCATAATATTCAATTGGAATTTCAGGATGAGCCTTTCGCCAACGGTTGTAGAAGTTTTCTACTCTTGCCAGGTTTTCACTTGGCTGCCCGTTAGGTTGCATCGGTTTTCCGATAACAATGCGCTCCACCTGTTCTTTCTGAATATAAGTTTCGATATAAGTGAAAAGTTCATGTGTAGAAACTGTGGCCAACCCATTGGCAATAATCTGCAATGGGTCGGTCACAGCCAGTCCGGTACGTTTTTTACCGTAATCTATTGATAAAATTCGCATTAATCTACGGATATCTTATCCTTATATAATATCAGATTACTTCTTAAGGAGTAACCAAGCATCAGGATACTTACCAGCGCGAAGCTGATTGCGGCTCTTGACAGCAGCAGCCTTATCAGCAAATGTAGAAGCTACCACGCGATACATGTTACGCTCTGTGTTCAGGGCAATCTGAGCATCGTAGCCAGCGCTCTTCAATGTACTAGCCAATCCCTCAGCGTTAGCCTTGAGAGAGAAAGAACCCACTACTACGCTATAGCTTGACAAGCCAGAACCAGAGATGAGAGACACATCCTCAGAACGAACAGTAGCATTATCAACCTCTGTCTGCTCATCAGAAGGAGCCTGAGTCTCGAGAGGAGCTACAACTGGTTCCTGAGCAACAGGAGCCTGAGCAGCCTGCTGTTCCTGCTGCTGCGCCTTCTCATATGCCTTCTTATATGCACTTTCCTTAGATGTACCACAACTTGCGAGCGCCAAAACTGCGCACATTCCCATGCTTAATACTGTAATTTTCTTCATAATTCTTATTCGTTTTATTGTTTATTATTGTTGTTCATTCAATATAAATTTCGCGTTATGCGTTTTTTACTCTGCGAAAATACAAAAAAATGCCCGAAAAACGAAGAATATGCCGCCTAAAGTTTGTTAAATAAGGCTATTAAAACATTTTTAATGAAAAATTAAGGCTAAAAGGCTTGTTTTTTAAAGAGAATTTAGTATATTTGCATTGTCAAATGAAAATGACAAGAAGATAATCGTTTAACGTTTAAAATTTATAGCATATGAAAACATTAGGTTACATTGGTGCTTTCCTCGGCGGTGCTATCGCTGGTACAGCACTCGGTTTGATTTTCGCTCCTGAGAAGGGTGAGGATACACGTAGTAAGATTGCAGGTGCAGTAGACGATTTCTGCAAGAAGCACGACATCAAGTTGAGCCGTAAGGACGTTGATGATCTGGTTGACGATATCAAGGACGCAGCTCCTGAGGTTTAATCATCACCTATCATGATGTTCTCTAACGATAAAAATGTAGAAACTATCGGGCAGCTCATTGAGGTGCTTAAACATTACATCGGGCTTCAGAGCGAATTTCTGAAGCTCGATGTTGTGGATAAGGTGGTACGCCTGCTTACGGTCATTACCATGACCTTGGTACTTCTGGGCTTACTTACGCTTACCCTCATTTACCTATCCTTTGGCGCTGCTTTTGCATTGGCAGACTTAATAGGTAGTCTGACTTTCGGATTCTGCATTGTTGCTGCAGTATACCTATTTATATTAATATTATTTGTAATTTTCCGCCATAAGTGGATCGAGAGACCATTGGTCAGATTTCTGGCCAGCCTCTTAATGGAAAAATAACCTCCTTTTCGCAACATGACAAATCATTCAGAAATCACAGAATATAATTCCTTAAACGATATCCGACTCAAAAAAGAGGCGATACGCAAGGAAATTGATGCCGATGATGCCAAGATTCAGACTTTATGGAACTCGCTTTTCACAAAACCTGAAATCCTGTCACGCAATGCGAGTCCTAGCAAGCGACTGCAGAGTTTGCTGCAGGTGGGAGCAGGAGCATTCGACGGTGCACTGTTGGCTTGGAAACTTTACCGGAGATTCAAACCTCGGAAGAGATGAATCATATACCGTTTTGGGGAAAGGAAAGATGCCTTGGAAAAAGGCATTTTTTAGTCACCCAAAAGGGGATAAAAACAAAAAAGGGTCGCCGCTGCGACCCCAATACCTTGTTAACCTTAAATCTAATACTATGAAAAACACACATGCAAATATAGAAATAATCTATGATACTCGCAAATTTTTCTTAGCAAAAGATCTATTATTTTAATTTAATTAACTTTAATCAACCGGTTTTTAAACCTTTTTCAATAAAAGTTCATCTATTTTCTACATATATCTCCATTCCATCGAAGCCAAATTCAAAGCCTTCGGGCAGCCTTTTATTCGCTTCATCGTGAAAACCTATCTGATGAGTCACATGGATAAAACAAGTATGTTTTGCTCCTATCCTGCGCGACACCTCAATAGCATCAGATACAAGCTGATGGCTGTGATGTGTTTTCTCAAATCTGAGTGCGTTAATTACGAGTGTTTCCACACCTTCCAAATAAGCATATTCTTCATCACCCATAGATTTCATATCAGTAATATAGGCAAACTTACCAAACCGATAGCCGAGAATAGGCATCTTATCGTGCATCACACGGATAGGAACAAACTCAATGCCACCTATCTGATAATGCTCATGCGGATGAATGGTATGCAATTTGAGTTTCGGAGCTCCCGGATAGAGTTTTTCTGCATTCTTCGGAAAGCAGTAAGGCATCGTATGAGGCAGCCCCGCAGTAACGATTTCATCGCCGTAGATATTGATATCACCAAAGATACAGAAAGGGCGCAAATCATCAATACCACCAACATGGTCGTAATGGATATGCGTAACCAGCACACCATCTATCTTCCTGAAAGGCACACGCAACAACTGCTGTCGGATATCAGGTCCGGCATCTATCAGAATACGGGTATTCTCCGTTTCTATCATTGCCGCACTACGCAATCTTTTATCATGCGGATCGGTACTTCGGCACACTTCACAGTTACACCCCAACGAAGGAACACCGCCCGATGTGCCTGTACCTAATAAAGTTACCTTCATTAATTATCAAATATTTTTCTGAAAACAACCGAATTCTTCACTTCACATTCACTTCCGGATGAATCTCTATACCAAACTTCTGCTTCACATCCTCCTGGATGGTCTTACAGAGTTTTACGATTTCCTCGCCCGTAGCACCGCCACGATTCACTAGCACCAGTGCCTGCTTATCATGCACACCGGCCCGTCCCAGACTCTTTCCCTTCCAGCCACACTGATCAATCATCCAGCCAGCCGGAATCTTTTCATGGGAATCATCGATGGTATAATGAGGCATACCCGGATAAAGAGCAGCCAGTTCTTCGTACTTAGCCTTCTCTACAATAGGATTCATAAAGAAACTGCCTGCATTTCCCAGCACTTTAGGATCAGGCAATTTTGCCTCTCTAATTTCTATGATGACATCACGAAGTTGCTGGGCTGTAGGCTCAGCAATATGCTTAGCCTCGAGCGCAGAACGGATATTACCATAATCCAGATCCGGACGGAAGGTCTTCTGCAAACGGTAAATCACATGCGTTACAAGATACTTATCCTTCCACTCATGCTTAAATTTACTCTGACGGTAACTATACTCGCAGTCAGCATTATCAAACACCACTACTCTGCCCGTGGCTATCTCAACCGCTTCCACCTTATATATAATATCCTTGGCTTCCACACCATAGGCACCGATATTCTGAATCGCGCTGGCACCTACTTCACCCGGAATAATACTCAGATTTTCAGCTCCATGATAGCCATGCTCTACGGCATAAGCTACTACATCATCAAACACCTCGCCACTACCACAGGAAAGGAATACCCAATCCGGATTGCACAAAGCATCATCCCCCTCTGCAGCTGCCAAAGTCTTGTTGTCTAGAACCTCAATACCCATAATAGCCGAATGGAGCACTGTACCTGCATAATCACCGGTCAGCAAGAGATTGCTACCACCGCCCAGAATGAGCAGCGGCTGATCTGCCTCTGTCAGCAAGCCCACTATCTGTCGGGCTTCCTCAACCGATTCATACTCCAGAAATCTGCTGCATTTGGCATCGATGCCAAACGTATTGTGAGCCAAAAGGCTGTAGTTACGAATATCCTTCATATCTGGTTAAAACTATTACTACTAACTAAAAAGCTACATATTCAGTTTGATCAGTTCCCATTTTCCTCCAATCTTTTTGAAAGTAAGAGAGGTTTCCATACCATTGGCAATACCACGAATCACGAAAATTTTCCGGTTGCTCTCGGTATATTTCTGACCATAGATTATATTGTAAATCATGCCGTGAGGCAGTTGAGGCGCAAAGGCAGGCCATGTTTCCGGGTCTATATCGCCTGTCATCGTACTGAAATCATCATCAGGATCAGGACCGGTAAACTTCACCGGATTATGGATGTGGCGAGCCTGGAAAGCGGTATCAGTAGCAAAATGGCCGTAAAACTTCAGGAAACTGGCATTATTATTCTGATACATAGGCACGTAGCAGATGCTAGTCATCATCCACTGACCATTGATGCGATTAAACACAAACTGCTGAACTGTCTTTCTACTATAGAACACCTTTTCTATTACTACATGATCGATAGTAGTATCCTTCATCAATTTCATCTGTTTCTGATTATCAAAAATCAGCGTGTAATAATCCTGGCGCATGAAGAAATGCTCCATCTTCCAATGTTTTTTTTCTATCTTCTTGGTCAGTTTCTTACCGTGATATACCGGCAGCGGGAAGACAATACGACTTTTCTGCAACTTTCTGTTAGCTGCAAAATTAAACACAAAATCATCAAAAAGCTCGTCAGCCGCCTTTGGCATCGGAGTCTCCTCTATCAGCTGTTCTGTAGAGTCCATCGCTTGGGTGTCGGCAATCACCGAGTCGGATGAAGCCGAATCAATGGCAGGCGCAGGCTTCTTGTCTGTGCATCCCACAGACGTGAAACAAACGATGGTAAGCACCGCCATTAACACCGTTAATAAACAGAGTTTTTTCATAAACCTATTAAATTTCTCAAATTTTCCATGCAAAAGTACAACTTTCTTTTGAATTATTTCATCTTTTAAGCAAAAAATGTTATCTTTGCAGTCAAAAAAGATAAAAATATAGATATGTTATTAGAAAAAATAGACGAACTCTTGAAAGAAGTGAGCACTTTGACTGCCCAAAACGCAGAAGAAGTAGAGCAGCTTCGAATCAAGTATCTGAGCAAGAAGGGCGAGATTAACGCCCTTATGGCCGACTTCCGCACAGTGCCAGCCGACCAGAAGAAAGAGGTTGGTGTAAAAATCAACGAACTGAAGAACGCAGCCCTTGAGAAGATCAACGGACTGAAGGAGCAGATGGAAGAAGCCGAGGCATCAAGCGATGATATCGACTTGACCCGTACCGCCTACCCTGTAGCACTCGGTACTCGCCATCCACTCACCGTAGTGAAGAATCAGATTATCGACATTTTCGCTCGCATGGGCTTTACCCTTTTCCAGGGTCCTGAGGTAGATGACGACAAGCACGTATTTACGATGCTCAACTTTGCAGCCGACCACCCAGCCCGCGATATGCAGGACACCTTCTTTATAGAGAAGACCAACAGCGACGATGTTACCAAGAATGTGCTTCTCCGCAGCCATACTTCTGGCGACGAGGCTCACTATATGGAAACTCATGAGCCACCTATCCGTGTGCTCTGCCCAGGCCGCGTTTACCGTAACGAAGCTATCAGCGCCCGCGCTCACTGTTTCTTCCATCAGGTAGAAGGTCTCTATGTAGATAAGAACGTAAGTTTCACCGACCTCAAGCAGGTGCTCCTTACCTTTGCCCGTGAGATGTTTGGTGCAGATACCAAGATTCGTCTCCGTCCTAGCTACTTCCCATTCACAGAACCTAGTGCCGAGATGGATATCTCCTGCAACATCTGTGGCGGTAAGGGTTGTAACTTCTGCAAGCATACTGGATGGGTTGAGATTTTAGGTTGCGGTATGGTTGACCCTCATGATCTCGAGGCTTGTGGTATCGACAGCAATGTCTATACGGGTTATGCCTTCGGTATGGGTGTTGAGCGTATCACCAACTTGAAATATCGCGTGAGCGACCTTCGTCTCTTCTCTGAGAACGATACTCGTTTCTTGCGCGAGTTTGAGTCTGCTAAGTAAAAGATACTCAACATATAAATTAATTAATGACTATGAAGAAAAATTTAACTAAACCTGTCATCGCAGTCCTGCTGGGCACCTTGACATTCAGTTCTTGCATCGGCTCATTTGGCCTGACAAATTCCGTACTTGACTGGAACAAGAGAGCAACAGACAACAAGTTTGTAAACGAGATTATCTTCGTGCTTATCACTCCAGCTTACGCAGTATGTTCATTTGCAGACCTTCTCGTTATCAACTCTATCGAGTTCTGGACAGGCGACAAGGTGATTGGCCAGGTAGGAACTACTAAGGACGTAATGGGTAAGGATGGTCGTATGTATGCCATCAAGACATTGAAGAATGGCTATGAGATTACCGACCCAGATGGTGAGAAATCATACTTTGTGTTCGACAAGAAGCACAAGAGTTGGTCATACAGCAAGGATGGCGATATCCGTGAGCTTTTCAGCTTCAACGAGGATGGCAGCATCCAGGCTTGCTTGCCAAGTGGCGAGAAGATCAACGTCCCAGCAGATGCCAATGGTTTATACCAGGTTCGCATGGCTATGAATGATGGTTTGTTCTATGCATTCAACAAGTAAATAATCATAACAATTCCAGCCCGATAAAAGTGCACTTTTATCGGGCTTTTTTTATAATCTCCTTTCTCTTTTCCTAAGCAAGTTCATATTTCTACGTTTCCAACCAAACTCTCCTTAAAATGCCCAAATGTAAAAAAGTGTTTAAAGAAAGCAAAGAAGTGCCTTCACCACCCTTCACCCGTAACTCTCTGACCATCAAAAGAATCGCCAAAAAGGTGAAGGGTGAAGGTTTGAAAACTCTTTTTTATATATACGCGTGAAGGGTTAGGGTAAAAACCGAAAAAAAGACCCTAGGGTCAAAAATCGGAAAAACCCTAAAAAAGAATATAATATAAAGTTTAAAATATACCCTTCACCCTTCACCTCCCAAAAATCACATCAAAATTCTGTTCTGTATGCAACAGAAAATCATCTGCAGGAATCTGTGCCGGGACATATAATCAGGAGACAATTCTCTTTCGGAAAGATCATTTTATCCTTCGGAGATATTTTCCTATTTATCGGAGATATTATTTTATCCTTCGGAGATAATTTTCTATTCTTCGGAAATATTTCTTCGAATTTCAAGATAAGGCATAAAAATATAATTTTCGCCAACTTTATTTCCCGAATCCACACAATTGTCACAAATCGCATAGCTATGAAACAGAAAAGAATGTATCTTTGCAGCATCAATCATAAAGGTTGATGTAGATATGGTCTCGTCATGACTGCCAAATCGGGCTGACGCAAATGCATTACAACCAGTGACATTCATCAAAACTTGCAACCATCTACAATATTTTTCAGTTTTTCTCGTTAATAAAAGTATGAAAAATAGATTATTGATACTCACAATATGCCTCATCGCAACCATAAAGATGATGGCGCAGGAGTTTACCCTTCACGGCAAAGTGGTAGACGAGAACAACCAGCCACTGGAGTTTGCCATCGTTTCGGTGGCTAGCCAGGGAAAGACTGCCGTTACTTCGCTCAAGGGAGACTATAGCCTCAAACTGCATTCAGCAGACAGCGTGGTAGTCAAATTCTCATATATCGGCTTTAAGACAAAAACAAAAGTGCTGAGAAGACCGCGAGGAAAACAAACCCTGCAGGTGGTACTTCGCGAAGCATCCACCACCCTCGATGAGGTGAATATCAAGGGAGAGAAAATACAGTCGGACCAGATACAGGAACTGAAGACTAAGGACATGAAGATGACGCCATCTGCCAACGGAAATGGGGTGGAAAGTCTGGTTCAGCAACAGGCTGGCGTGAGTACCCACAACGAACTCTCTTCGCAATACAATGTGCGTGGCGGAGCCTTCGATGAGAACTCCGTATACATCAACAACGTAGAAGTATTCCGCCCATTCCTGGTTCGCAGCGGACAGCAGGAAGGCCTCTCCGTCATCAACCCTTATATGGTAGATAAAATCGGTTTCTCAACCGGAGGATATGCTGCCAAATACGGAGACAAGATGAGTTCGGCTCTCGACATCACCTACAAAACCCTGAAAGCAAAAAGCAAGAAGCCGGTGGTTGAAGGAAGTCTGGCTGCCAGTCTGCTGGGTGCTGACGCATACATCGGTCTGGGAACCCAGAAACTTTCATGGCTCAACAGCGTGCGCTACAAAACTACCTCTTACCTGCTCGGTTCGATGGAAACCAAAGGCGAATACAAGCCAAACTATCTTGACTATCAGACCTATCTGAGTTACCAGCCCAACAAACGCTGGAAGCTTGACTTCATAGGCTACATCTCTGATAATCACTACAACTTCGAACCGGAAGACCGAGAAACGAAGTTCGGAACAATGGAAAACGTAAAGAGCTTCAGAGTATATTTTGACGGTCAGGAAAAAGACCGTTTCCTCACCTACTTCGGTACACTCGGCATTACCCGCCAGTTTACCGCCAACACCAGTCTCTCGCTTCTGGGCAGTGCTTTCTATACCAAGGAACAGGAGAAATATGACATTCAGGGACAATACTGGCTTGACGAAACCGAGACTTCAGAAAACTTGGGAGTAGGTACCTATTTCGAACATGCCCGAAACTATCTCACAGCCCGCGTGATGAGTGCCAAACTGATGCTCAAACACAAGGTGAAGAAACATCAGATGGAAGCCGCAGTAAGTCTGAAGCGTGAACATATCGAGGAGAATTCTGTAGAATATGAGATGCGTGATTCTGCAGGATACAGTATTCCTCACAATGGCAAAGACCTCTATATGGTTTATTCACTGAAGGCTCGCAACGAACTGAATGCCAACCGAATGGAAGCTTATATCCAGGACACCTACCGTTTTTCGGGAGGAACAGCCGACAGTACCGGGAACGGACAGACACATTACACCCTGAACTATGGTATCAGAATGAGTCATTGGAATTTCAACAGAGAAACCATCGTGAGTCCTCGTCTGTCGCTCGCCATCATACCAGCCAACCACGAGAATACAACTCTCCGTTTTGCGGCAGGTCTGTATTATCAGGCTCCATTCTTCAAGGAATTGAGAGATACATCTACGGTGAACGGCATAACCATCGCATCGCTGAACAAGAAAATCAAGAGCCAGCGAAGCATCCACTTCATCGCCGGCTACGACTATAGGTTCAAGCTAGGAGACCAACGCTATAAATTCTCTGCCGAAGCCTATTACAAGGCTTTGAGTAATCTGGTTCCTTATTCGGTTAGTAACGTGAAGGTAGTTTATTACGGACAGAACGAATGCAGCGGTCATGCGGCAGGACTCGACTTCAAGCTCTACGGAGAATTTGTTCCGGGTACCGATTCCTGGCTCAGTCTTTCGCTCATGGATACAAAGATGAAACTGGGTGGCAAGAGCATCCCTTTGCCTACCGACCAGCGTTATGCGGTAAACCTCTTCTTCACCGATTATTTCCCAGGCAGCAAGAAGTGGCGCATGTCTTTGAAACTCGCCTTTGCCGATGGTCTTCCTTTTGCAGCACCCCACAGAGAGCTGGAGACCAACAGTTTCCGTGCCACCGCCTATCGCCGTGCAGATATCGGTATGAGTTATCAGCTGCTCGACAACAGCCGCCGGGAGAAGAAGACCTTCCTGAAGAATGTGATGCTGGGGGTAGATTGCCTCAACCTCTTCGGCATAGACAACGTAAACAGCTATTACTGGGTGACAGATGTAACCAGCCAGCAATACGCCGTACCTAATTATCTTACCGGCAGACAGCTCAATGCCCGCATTCTTTTGGAATTTTAGGACCAAATAATAGTGATTTTTCACATTATTCTAAATATTTAACCGTAGATAGTTCGCTATCTGCGGTTTTTTTCGTATCTTTGCGCCCGAATTATGCGATGACGGTTCGTCCGTTCATTCCATGGATTCAGGAAACCATTCTATAAAGAATAAAGAAATAATACATAATAATCAATTATGAGCAAACAAGTAGAAAAGATTAAGGAGCTGATCGCTAAGCGCGAACAGGCTCGTCTTGGCGGTGGCGAGAAGGCCATCGAGAAGCAGCATGCACGTGGCAAATATACCGCTCGTGAGCGTATCGAAATGTTGGTAGATGCCGGCAGTTTCGAGGAGTATGATATGTTCAAGTTGCATCGTTGCACTAACTTTGGCATGGAGAAGAAGCAGTACCTCGGTGATGGTGTTGTAGCTGGTAGCGCTACTATAGCCGGCCGTCTGGTTTACGTATATGCTCAGGACTTCACCGTAAATGGTGGTTCACTCTCTGAGACTATGGCACAGAAGATCTGCAAGGTAATGGATATGGCTATGACTATGGGTGCACCTGTTATCTGTATGAACGACTCAGGTGGTGCTCGTATTCAGGAAGGTATCTGCGCCCTCGCTGGTTACGGTGAGATTTTCGAGCGCAACATCCTCGCTTCTGGTGTCATTCCACAGATTTCTGCTATCATGGGCCCTTGCGCCGGTGGTGCCGTTTACTCTCCAGGTTTGACCGACTTCATCATCATGAAGGAGCAGACTTCTTACATGTTCCTGACTGGTCCTAAGGTTGTCAAGACCGTAACTGGTGAGGACATCGATGCAGAGCACCTCGGTGGTGCATCTGTTCACGCAACCAAGAGTGGTGTTACCCACTTCGCTGCTAAGACAGAGGAAGAGGCTATCGAGATGATCAAGAGCCTGCTCTCTTACATCCCTAGCAACAATACAGAAGAGGCTCCACGCGTAGAGTGCACAGACCCAATCGACCGCATGGACGATACTCTGAACGAGATTATCCCAGACGATCCAAACCAGGCATACGATATGTATAAGGTAATCGGTGCTGTAACCGATAACGGAGAGTTCTTCGAGGTTCAGCCTAAGTTCGCCAAGAACATCATCACTGGTTTCGCCCGTTTCAATGGTCAGAGCGTTGGTATCGTAGCCAACCAGCCAGCAGCTTACGCAGGTGTACTCGATGTAAACGCTAGCCGCAAGGCAGCCCGCTTCGTTCGTTTCTGCGATGCCTTCAATATTCCTATCGTATCTCTCGTAGACGTACCAGGATTCTTGCCAGGTACAGGTCAGGAGTACAACGCTGTCATCCTCCACGGTGCACAGTTGCTCTACGCTTACGGCGAGGCTACCGTGCCAAAGATTACTATCACATTGCGTAAGAGCTACGGTGGTAGCCACATCGTGATGGGTTGCAAGCAGTTGCGTGCCGACTTGAACTTCGCTTGGCCATCTTCAGAGATTGCTGTAATGGGTGCCAGCGGTGCCGTTGCCGTTCTCTGTGGTAAGGAAGCTAAGGCTAAGAAGGAAGCTGGCGAGGATGTAAAGGCATTCCTGGCTGAGAAGGAGCAGGAGTATACTGACAAGTTTGCTAATCCATATCAGGCAGCTCAGTATGGTTACATCGATGATGTCATCGAGCCACGTAACACCCGTTTCCGCATCTGCCGTGGTTTGGCTCAGCTCGCTACCAAGCGTCAGAACTTGCCAGCTAAGAAGCATGGCTGTATGCCAATGTAATATAGAAATGTTGAATGTTGAGTGTAGAATGTTGAGTTATATACAGACTCAACATAACAGAAGGGCGCAAGCCTAATTCAACACTCAACAATCAACACTCAAAATTAAAGTAAAAACGAATGGATAAGAATATTTATGCTGCGATTGCCATGGCTCTCTATGAGTACCAGGGCAATAACGTACACGACAAGGAGCCTGGCATCATCACTATCAAGCCACGTCAGACGATGTGGAACGCCAAGTTCTTGAGTTTAACAGCTAAACCATAATGTAATAGAAATGAAAGAGTTTAAATATACAATTGACGGAAAAGAATACAAGGTTCAGATTGACGCTGTTGAGGGTAACATCGCAAGCGTGAACGTGAATGGCGAAGCTTACAAGGTTGAGATGGAACAGGAGGCTGAGCCAGAGAAGAAGAAGGTTGTGCTCGGTCAGCCAGCTGCTGCATCTGATGATGCTGAGGCTACTCCAGCTGCCAACGTAAATACAGCCAATGCTGTAAAGGCTCCTCTCCCTGGTACTATCACCAGCATCGAGGTAGCTGTTGGTCAGGAAGTAAAGGCAGGTGATACTGTTGTCGTTCTCGAGGCTATGAAGATGCAGAACAACATCGAGGCTGAGAAGGATGGTAAGGTTACTGCTATCTGCGTTAAGCCTGGTCAGGCTGTGCTCGAAGAGGATGCACTTGTAGTAATCGAGTAAATCAAGAATTTGAGAATTATACTTCCGGATTCGGGATTATAATTCGGGTTCTTATAAAGAATATCAAAGGTCGCAAGCTGTTAATTGTTTGCGACCTTTTTCTATACTGCTGTATGAGCATAAACTGCTATACAAAGTAATTTTTTACTAAAGAAAAAAGACATAAAGTACTATAAAATGATAGATTTAACAGAAGAACAGATAGAAAGATACAGCCGCCACATCCTCCTTCAGGATGTAGGCCTCGAGGGGCAGGAAAAGCTCCTCAATGCCAAGGTGCTCATCATTGGTGCCGGAGGATTGGGTTCCCCAGTTGCCCTCTACCTCGCTGCGGCTGGCGTGGGACATATCGGTATCGTGGATGCCGATGTGGTTGACCTCAGCAACCTGCAACGACAGGTCATCCACCAGACCAAGGACTTGAACACCCCTAAGGTGGAAAGCGCCAAGGAGAAGATGATTGCCATCAATCCTGATGTGGAGGTAACAACCTACCATACCTTCCTCGCCTCAGACAATGCCGAGGAAATCATCAAGCCATGGGATTTCGTCATTGATTGCACCGACAACTTCCCGGTGAAGTTCCTCATCAATGATGCCTGTGTGCGACTGGGCAAGGCATTCTCGCATGGCGGCATCCTGAGATTCCAGGGGCAGACCTTCACCCATCTTCCAGGCACGGCTTGTTACCGTTGTTTCTTCAAGGAACCACCTCCAGCAGGCGCTGTTCCTACCAGTAGCCAGGCAGGAGTCCTTGGTGCCATCGCTGGTATGCTCGGAACCATCCAGGCTGCCGAGGCGTTGAAGTACTTCCTCGGTGTGGGCGAACTGCTCACCGACCGATTGCTCACCTTCGATGCCAAGACGATGAACTTCCGCACCATCAAGGTAAAGAAGCGTGCATCCTGCGAAATCTGCGGCGACCACCCTACCATCGATCATCTCATCGACTATGAGCAGGCTGCGTGTGATTTGAAACACCACTAAGATTTAGTGATTATTTTCGAATAAACACATATAACAAAAAGCAAAGTCACAATACCCAGCTCTATCAGCTAGATATTGTGACTTTTTTTTTCAGAACCACCCCAAAGCCCAACAATGAACAAAAACCTTGATTATAAGATACTTTATAAAACATTTCTCCCATTTTTCTTGCATGATTCAGATAATAATCGTAAATTTGCAGCAGATAAAATACGCAAGCTTATGAAAGAGAAAAGATATACATTGCCAGAAGAGCAGAAAGATGCAGCTTTCGCAGCAGAGCCTGCACCAGCCTATCACGGAAATGCCGCCATAGCACTTCCCGAGGTTGAATGTGCAGAAGAAGATATTGACTGGAACAAGATTCCTGTTGGCTGGCATCCGGCTAATGAAGAAGAAGCCGTGGCTAGGATTGAAGCTATTGAGGAAGAGTATGAAAGGACAGGCAACGCTACAGATTTTGATGATTTTATAGAAGAACTTAAATCTGAAGGATTATGGCTCATATAAAATTACTAGACCCTTTCAAGAAGGAACTTCGAGATATGCTGATTTATACACTAGCAGAATTTGGAGTTACTTCGGTAAACCGGTTTAATAAAGAGCTTGATGACATCAAGCATCGCCTGATGCTTCATCCTCTTTCTTCACCCAGAGAGCCAATGCTTAAGCGATTCCACCGTCCTTACCATAGTGCTATCATCAAGGAGAATTGGAAGATTATCTATCGCTACGACGAAGCCAACGACCTCGTCATTTTCGTAGATTTATGGGATATGAGAAGAAGCCCTAGATATCTGATTAGACAATTCAAAAGAAAACTATAAAGGAAAGAGCTTATGAAGGAGAAAAGATATACATTACAAGAAGAGCAGCCGATTCCAGTTGGCTGGCATCCGGTCAATGAAGAAGAAGCCGTGGCTAGAATTGAAGCTATTGAGGAAGAGTATGAGAATGGGCAATATATTGATGCTGAAGGATTTGAAAAAGAACTAACGGCACAATACCCGTGGCTAGAAGATTGGAAGCGTTCTATCAGTATAGAAGATTTTAGAAAGAACTGCAAGAAGAAGCTGAAATCACTGTTCTTGACAAAGAATGGAATTTAACTTATAATGCACTTCGAGGATAAAGATTCTTTCTGATTTTTTGCAGATGGTTCAAGAACGGGCTGAAAGCCCAAAAGCTCTTAGCCCAGGGCAGCGCCCTGGGTACACTCGCAGTCAGCAATGCGCCCTGCAAGGGCAAAAGCTTCGTATAACACTCTATATTAGAACACATAGAAATAGCGTTTAAGGTCACAATTTGTGACCTTAAACTATTGGTTTTCAACTGTTTTATTTATTTTTCTTCCCCCTTATCACCTCCAACACCTTTCCGAGATGATAAGTTACCAAGCCATCCTCATAGGTGGTGTCCAATACCTGAACCACGGCACTATCCCTATCCGAATGATAACCCACATAAAACCTTATCGCATCGAAACGACGGAGATAACGCTTGCCATCAGCCTCATCAATATAAGTATATTTGTTAAGCGTGGTCTGCTTCAACGAACGGTACTCCTCGGTCTTCACACCAGATACAATCTCCTCGAAATATACCTTCTCAATAATCAGCGTCAAAACCTTCAAACCCGACAGATTTAACTGCGATGGCTTTTTCTCTATTCGCTGCTCCAGACATTGCTGTTCTTTGTTGTAGGCAAAGTAGATGATAGTGCCATTCATGATTTTCTGAATGATACTGTCGATGATTTCCAGCGGAACCTGATACCATTCCGTAGCCTCATGCATCTCTCCCTTATCATCAGCCACCTTAAAACGGAAGTTCACCGTCTGCAACACCTGATGCACCAGGTCCTCAAACTTCTGGGAGTGCATGTTCACTATCTTGTAAGTGCTTACAATTTCTACAGGTGCCATCAGATAAGTAGGCTCGTGCTCGGCATTTGCCACACGTTCCTCTACCCGATTCGTAGAGAAACCTATTTTATAGAGATTCTTGATGTTACGAATTTCCGGATTCTCAGATTTCGAACGAAGCACGTAGATATACCCCGTCACCTGGTCTTCCTGCTTCACATCCTCAGGATTGAAGAAATGAGCATCCGTCTCCTCCAGAGTTTCGGTGATGGCATAGCCACTTGCCACCACACTCTTGCGAAGCGTCTGGAGATAGATATCCGACTCCGTACCATTTTCATAGATACAGCGGGTTCTGCCATCGGGCAAACCATTAGTACCCTTTTTCTTCTCAATAATCTCATATAACAAAACCATCTGACCATCTACAAGATAATAGCGTCCAGCCAATAAGCTCATCGTCTTCGAGATTCTCTGTAACTGTCGCTTCCCGGTCTTCAAATCCTGATGCACCTGTTCGAAGAGCGGCTTAAACTGTGCGAAATTCTCACACCGTTTTCTTTGTGCCACATGGTCGGGCGCATCCTTCTTCTGAGCCATCACGCCTTTCATGTCGGCAGGCACATCGAAGAGTTTTGCCTCCTGATAGGAAACATCCATCAAAGGGTCGCTGAATATATCTTCTAATTCTTTATCAATATCCATATCACTATATATATAATAAGGTGAAAAACTATAGCCTATCCCAACAGTTGATACTCATCATACTGTCTTAGGCTATCTGTTGCCTTGGTTCGCAGAGCCTTGAACGATGCAGCAAGCAACTTTTCTTTCAAGCCACCATCTGCTGTGGGTTCGCTACCATGCTCTGCCACCCACTTGTTGATTTCAAGCAATTTCTGTGCCAGCCTGTCATCGGGCGTCGGTGCCTTCGGTTTCGGACGTACATCCGCCAACAAGGGGTCATCAAATATCTCTAATAATTCTTCTGGCCAATCCATTTATGTTAATGTTAAATGTTGAATGTTACTTTTCCGGCTCATACTCCAATCCCATCATTTTTCGAATCTTCAGGTTCTTGAGTTTCTGGAATGCAGCAGCCAGTTCCCTTACCTTCGGGTCAGGGTCGTTGATGTCTGGGCGCAGACCGTCATGATCTGCCACCCATTGCTTATAGGGTCCCTTGAACAGCATCATCGCCTGTTCGATGGTCATATCGAATTTCTGTTCAGCCATCGTGTCCTGGATAATCTTCAGGGTCTGCTTATCCACATTCTTCGACAACACTTCGTAAGCACGCTGGAAAGGGTTGATGGAATCAATCAGATTGATGCTCAACTGGTCGATGTTAATCATTCGGTTTGCCAGTTTGATGAGACGATTGCCTTCCGACTCCTTCTCCTCATCGTTTGCCGAAGCATCGAAGTCGATAGGATTTCCCTTATCATCCACCACTTCGCCACCCTTGACAAGGGTATCAAGCAGCAGGCGCTGACGAACTTCTTCCACTTCGTCCTCGCTCAAATCCGGATACTTTTCACGAATCACTTTCGGAATGAGCGTTTTGGTGATGGTTTCAGCCGTAGTACTTCCGCTGATGGCTTTCACCACCAGTTCGTCTTGCAAGATAGAAGCCTTCAAATCATCCAACTGATCCTCTATAATCATCTTCGTCTTCTCGCTCGACAAAGGTTTCAAGCCCTCTATCACCAGGGTACGGGCATCCAGAGGATTGCCCTCATCGTTATCCACATCCTTCACCGTCTTGAAATGCCAACTTGGTGCCATCACCTGCTCCATCAGAAGCGATGCAGTAATGGCTTTCAGAAAGTCGTTCACCGCCACCTTCACATCGGGCTGATTGGCATCTGGCATTCCTATCATGTTTACAAACTTAGCCGTCTCCTTGCCTTCGCAATCACGGGTGCATCTTCCGATAATCTGCACCACTTCGGTCAGCGAGCCACGAACACCGATGGTCAGACATTCCTCACACCATTGCCAGTCGAAACCTTCCTTGGCAGTACCCAGAGCGATGATAATATCTACATCATCACGCTTCTTTATCCGCTGCAAATATCCCTGCACCAGGTTGCGAGTCTCGGCGTGGTCTTCCACCAGATCGGCAACCTTCAGCAGTCTGCCGTCCTTTGTTCTGATGTGATAGATGCCGCCATTGTTGTAATCCCGTTCCTCTACCTTACCGATAATCTTGATGATTTCATCCACCTCCGTGTATTTACCCAAACCGCTGGATGCTCGGGAGTTGACACTCGGAATATGGATAATGGTCTTCTTGGTAGTATCCAGCACCTCGGCGATATGGTCGAGATAACTGCCGTGATAGAAGTGATAGCCCAGGACAAGGTTCTTGAGATAGCGATAACCGTTGAGTTGCTGATAATAGTTGTAGGTTACCGGGAAGAAACGGGCCTCATCCTCTGCCCTCAATACCGGAACGCCATCGCCTCGGAAGTAACTGCCCGTCATGGCAACAATGTGACCGGTGGAATTATTCATCACCCGGCGCACAATATCGCCCAATCCGCTGTTCACATCAGCACTTGTATGATGAAACTCATCTATCGCCAAGAGGCAATCGTTAAACTCCTCATCACTTATTTCCTTCATGCCGTTTCTTAGTGTGGCATGGGCGCAAACCAGGATATTGTTTTTATTTTGATGGAAGAATTTCTTAAAGCGTACAGCCTTCTCTTTCTCGTCTTCAGTATCGCAAAGATTATACTGTTGCGCCACCCTCCAATCGGCGAAGAAGCCATACTTCATCAGGTCGGTGTTTTGGAAAGAGCGGCCGATACTCTTTTCTGGTACAGCCACTACTACCTTCTTGATGCCCTGATTCTTCAGCTTATCCAGGGCGATGAACATCAAGGCGCGACTCTTGCCAGATGCCGGTGGCGCCTTGATAAGCAGAAAGCGATGGTTGCGGGCTTCGTAAGCCTTGGCTTGCATCTCTCTCATACCGAGTTCATTGGTATTACTCGATTTACCCGTTTGCTGATACTTGATATCAACGATATTATCATTTATCTTGTTCATAAGCCTTTCTAATTATTACTTGTTAGCTGTCATTTTCTCGTAGAGTTTGAAGAGGCATTCCAATCGAGCCTCATCATTTGGGAACGGAGCGCCAGGATAGCAGCTTTCTACGATGGCATCCAGTTCCTCATGTGCAGTACGCAAATCCTCCGGCATCTTTTCCGGGTCGTAAAGATCTGCAAGCGTCTTCTCTGGATAGTTTTCACGAGCCAGAAGCACATTCGTTGCCGCCTCTTCTATCTCAGACTTCTTGGTGTCGGAGATGGATGGGAAGGGGAAAGTGTTGTATGATAAAGAACTAGAATATCTTAAACGCATTTCCATCTTACCTGCTAACGTATTGTTCCATAACATATGAATATAAGAAGTTATAATTCCAAATATCCAAATTTCACAATCATAGATAGCAAAACCTGCATTAGACACGATTGTATCCTTGTCCAAATAACCAATTGGTATGTACTTACGAGTTTCTGAAGAGGTTAAAGGAACGAATAAACATTCCTGACAGGAAAATCTATCCTCACTATATTTATAAGGATATTTAGCCATTCGTTGAGTTGGTATTTTCTTACTTTTTGCTCTTTCATTACGAACGTTCTCTAAACGTTTTGCTATTTCTGGAATAGAGTAAGCGAGAGACACATCTTCTTCACATATATACAAACAATATCTTATTTGCCCTTTTATAAATTCTGCAGCACCAACAAATCTCTTTACAATTCGATTGGCTTGCGGATATTGTTTTATAAGACTATCTCTTTCTGATTCGTCAAACATATAATTATTAAAATCATTTGTTTTAGAACCACTTATCATCTCAGGGAAACCTGAAATCGATTTACTTAGTGGCTTCATATATAATATTTTTGTAGTACTTAAATAAGGATTAATAAAAGGTACCACCTTCATATTATCTGCATTGTATAATATCCTTTCTTTTATATTATTGATATTTTGCAACCCTATTATAATACATGTCACACCAGCATTATGTTTTGCATTATTAGCCCACTTAAATGAAGAATATGCAAATGAAATCTCCACTCCTGTATTAAAAAGAATAGGCCATAATATAGCAACCTGTTCACCTTGAGTAATTGAATTTGTTGATACAAATGCGCATTTTGATTTAGCACATTTGCAATACAAAGATCCCAAGAAGAACCAATTACATATATAATCTAGTTTCTTCCAACCATTATTATCTCCAAAGACATACTTCATATCATTCTTTTGAGATACATCTTGCAAACTACTCCCCAAATACGGTGGATTTCCAAATACAAACACTTCTTCATCCTTGGTATGTGGACATACTACCTCCCAATCCATTCTACAGGCATTACCACATTTTATCTGGTTGATATTATGCAAAGGCAAGGCAGCAACATTCACACCGAAATCGGCGTGAAACTTGTTGTTCATCTGATGCTCGGCAAGCCAAAGCGAAAGCATGGCTACCTCGTGAGGAAAGTCGAGAAGTTCAATTCCAAAGAACTGTTTCAAACGGATGCACGAACCATCAATAAAGTCGAGCATCTGCTCAGGCGTACATTTCTTGCGGAGATGCAGAATATCCATTTCGAGCAAGCGCAACTGCTTATAAGTGATAATCAGGAAATTACCACTACCACAAGCTGGGTCAAAGAACTTCATCTTGCTCATTCTTACCATCAACTTATTGCAACCATTAATGATTGGTTTGCACTCGTCAATAAACTGATTTTGAGACAAGGCACTCATATCAAGCAGGTTCTTCTTCTGTTCGTAAAACTCTTCCAGTTTCTTATATTCCCCTCTCAAATCATCCATAAAGAGCGGATTGATTACCTTCATGATATTAGGCACACTGGTGTAGTGCATACCCTCCTTGGCACGCACATCAGGATTCACCACCGCCTGAATCATACTACCGAAAATATCCGGATTGATGTCCTTCCAATCCAAGTCTCCGCATTCGATGATTATCTTTCTAGCCTTATAACCCATCTTTGGGATAGGAATGTCAGAGGCAAAAAGACCGCCATTCACATAAGGAAACTGATTGATTTCCTTGGTAAGTTCTTCCGAACGCTCCTTGTTTGGCACATTCATCACCTGGAATGCCTGACCTAGCATCTCGCCGAGATCGGAACCATCTTCCTTGGTAAATTGCTTGATAAAGTTGGTAAAGAGATTTTCGGCAAAGATACCTGTGTCTTCGGCAAAGAAGCAGAAGAGCAGGCGGGTAATGAAGATGTTAAGGTCGTGCAAGTCGTCATCACTATTATATTCGTTATAAGCACGAATCTCATCATGCAATTTGGCAAGTTTCTCAGCAGCCTTCACATCGGCAGAGTTTTCTGCCGTAGTGTGTACTCGCTCTACGTTCATCAAAGGATAGAAGAAGCCAAAGTCGCTGTGCATCTTGACGAGTTTCTGCTCGTAAGTATCATTCTCACGAGTATCATAAGCAAGGAGGGTTTCACCATCGCTCACCGCAATAATCTTTGGTGCAGCCTTCTTTACCTGAGCATCGGTCTTCAATGCCTCCAACCTGGTGGTAAGATGCAAAGTATCTACAGCCTGATAGCAGAACAAGCCTTTGATAAGCAAGCCGTCGAATGTCTTCAAGACACCCTTTCCTTCCTTGTATCTCGACACATCCTTTTCGCTTTTACCAAAAGCCTTCAGTATCTCATAGCCAACCTCAGAGGCTGGCACCACTTTAGTTTTAAACGATTCCAATCGGGATTCGATTTCCTTATAGCTGAGTTGCAGTTTCTTTGCCATAACTTCCATTACCGATGGGAGCATAGCAAAGCCTTGCCATCCTATTACTCCACCGATTCCCGAAAGCAGAAACCATCTGATTTTAAAAGATTATTTTGATTCTAGTCCAGCCTCATCGCAAGATAAGGTATAGGATAACCGATTAGCTATCAAAAAGGAAGGCGTAGGGAATCTATCACTCGCATTACCCTTGCTCTTCGAGGATTCGCGGTCCTATGGTGTCAAGGATAAGAAGCAACAGATGCCTACGCCAAGCGGGTATATATATGATAGCACAGAGCGTACCCCTCCTGACGAAGGGGCACACCTATGCCATGTGTATATACACAGTGGGTAGACGCCCACTGCTGTCTCCCTCTGAACACCATATTAAATTTTGCGAATTTCGAAGAGTCAGAAGAAAACGTAGAGAACGTCTTTCTTAATTATGATAGGCCAAGCCATGGACTTTTACCTAGCCGGCGACTCATCGCCAGCCATCCACAGCAAGACAACTGCAAAAGTACGAAAAAGAATTGGGTTCACAAAATTTTGGGTCTTTTTTCTTGCATATCTCATTTACTTTTCTTATCTTTGCCACCAAATTAATAACAATAACATTAAAAAGGAGGTTATTATGCAAGCAACAAAGAACAATACAAAGGAGGAAACCATCAGAAAGTTCAAACAACTCCTAAAACATAAAGAGGAGATGCGCGAAAGAGCAAAACAATATGATGGCATTGACATTTATGCTAAATTTGCAAACGCATGAAAGAATTGTCTCTACATCACATTAACAGCAAATCACCTTATCGAGTTGTCTGCTCAGATAAGGGTGATTATCTGTTTGCAACAGACAAGGGGATTAACTATACCATTTCTTTTACGGAAGAGTTTCCTCTTGGCGGTTGTATGAGCTATCAATTTTGCATACACAATGACAATAAAATCCATGGCTCATACGATAATAAAATAAGCACAACGATTATTGCCATCATTGAGGAGTTCTTCCTTCAAAACTTGAATGTCTTACTATATATTTGCGACACAAGTGACAACCGTGAAGAAGTTAGAAATCGTTTGTTTATAAGATGGTTCAAGGAATATGCAGACCCACAAAAGTATACCATCCAGTCTGCTAACACAACCATTGAAGGTCAAGGATTCTACTCTTCTATCATTGTAGAAAACAGAAATCCACTATTAGATGAAATCAAAGCTGATTTCGAAAAGTCGGCAAATGACTTAAAAGAAAAATAGTTTCTTGCAAATCCCAATAAAATTGGTTATAACGCAGCATATATTCAAGGCTTTTGCCCTTACAGGGCGCAAGAGGGCAACACCCTAATACCCAGGGTGTTGCCCTGGGCTAGGAGTTTCTGCCCTTTACCTTTCCGCTACGCGCCGGTGACCGTTGGTTCAGGGCGTGTGGTGGCTAGGAGCTTTTGGGTCTTCAGCCCGTGCTTGAACCACATGAGAAACTTGACTCACCTTCGGCAAATGCCCTTCAATTATATAAAATGAAGCTACTTTTTGTGATTTTTCTTTTCAAAAAGTTTGTTTTATCAAAGAATCTTTGTATCTTTGCAGCAACAGAACTCGTTTGCATCCCATTAGAACTGCAAGCGAGTCATTTTTTATATAAAGAAAAATCTTTTTTCTCTAAACTAATATCACTATTACCACACTTTCTGATAACGCTCTGGTATTTAGCGTTTTAAGCGTGGCAATAAGGGCATTTTTTATTATCACCTATTGCCACCTATTGCCACACTCCTGTTTTTTATTCTTTTCTCTTTACCCAAACCTTATGGCTGCCGCGGCCAAGTGAATCTATCGGTGAAGATTTATCACAGGTCAGCTCCTTCAGTTCCATAGAGGCGGCAGTACGGCTCAGGTTGTTGATGGAGGCATAATCACCTAGGGTGAGGACTCCGTTCTTCTCTATCACCTCCAGGGCACGGGCAATGCGTTCTTCCCTGGAATACAGCTGCTTACGGATAACCTTTACGCCACCCAGATCACGCTCCAGATCACGGTCGGTTTCACGCTTCACATCCTTGATAAACTCAGGGGACGCCTTGAAGTTGATGTCCTTCACGCCCACCTTGCGGTACGTCATCTTATCATCTGGATTCAGAATTTCCCTAGGCTTCTCATCCTCGAAAGCGAGGGAGAGGGAGAAGGTGCCGAAACCTTCCAGATTCACGTTGTACCCCATGGAGAGCATATCTGTCAGCATATCAACCACATCGGTCAATACAGCCTCCGTGGTACTTTCCGAAATACCGCGATGGTAATTCTGCATCATCTTGACGAACTCTTTTCGGGATAGTGTCCGGTTGGTCACCATCTTGGGATAAACTCTGCGCTTGCCATCATAGCGCATATCCCCCATTTCCTGCAATTTGTACTTAGCCATATCAGTTTCCTTTCCTATTTTAGTTTATTAGTATTTCTTATTGCAGCAGCCTTTACATCCTATAGTATTTATTGTTATACTTAAGAAGAAAAGACCACAAACCTAGGAAGAAAAGTATTTAATCCTAGGAGAAATCTCCGTTCATAGACACTGAACCGACATTCAAAGTCTATAAACCGCCGTTCAAAGACACTGAACGGACATTCAATGTTTATGAACGAAGATTTCTACTATGCAAAGATACAACTTTATCAGATATAAAACAAGACTTTTCCTGAATATCTTTACTTTTCCGGCCATAATTCTTCGTTTTTTGAGCTTATTTCTTTGCGTATCCCAAATAATTGTGTTAACTTTGTAGTCAGATTGCAAGCCAAAAGCCAAAGGATTGCAAGCAAAAGACAAAGAAAAAGACTAAGATTAGACATTCTTATGAGTATGAAGATATTAGCAACCAGCGACTGGCATCTGGGCAACCTGTTTCACGGCAACGACCGTCTGCCGGAACACAAGCATTTCCTGAAATGGCTCCTGGAGCAGATAGCTGGACAAAAACCCGATGCTCTCCTCATAGCAGGAGACATCTTTGATAACGGAAATCCATCGGCAGCGGCACAGACCGTTTATTACGAGTTTCTTGCCGATGCTACCCAACTGTGCCCGAACATGCAGGTCATCATTACCGCCGGCAACCACGATTCCGCCAGCCGACTGGAGGCTCCACGTCCGCTGCTCACCCGATACCACGTGGAAATAAGAGGAAACGTAAGGAAAATCTGGCAGCAGGGAGAAAGCGGGGACGATGATAAAACCGGCGGACATTGGATCTATTCCTTCGATGACCTCATCATCCCCGTAACCAACGAGGAAGGAGAAGAAGTCATCATCCTCGCCGTTCCTTTCCTAAGAAGCGATGTGGTGCAGAACGCCAGCTACTCGCAGGGTGTCAACGACTTTCTGAGAGAACTGACGGCTGAGGCTCGAAAGAAATACCCGGGCAGGAAGTGCATCATGATGGCACACATGTACGCCAAGGGTTCGGATATCGCCAAAAAGGATGCGAGCGAGAAAATCATCATCGGCGGACAGGAGGAAGTGGACCTGGAAGGATGGAACGACCATCCCGACTATATGACTTGCGGACACATCCACAAACGGCAACATATCTGGAACACCGACTGGGCAAGATATACGGGAAGTATCCTCCCAATGTCGTTTGCCGAGAAAGACTACACCCACGGCATCGACCTCATCACCATAGAACACGGAGAAGAGGAGGAAGGAAAGGAAACCGGCAAGAGCAAGGAATGGAAAGTAGATTTTCTGGAATACAAGCCTCAGCACGCCCTCCGCATCCTGCCCGAAAATGAGGAAGAGCTGACCTTCAAGAAATGGCAGAAGCTCATCAATTCTGAACTTTCAGAGAGAACAGACGGCGAACTGAGCGACCACTTTGACTACGTGATGCTGAAGGTAAAACAGGAGAAACTGACCAGCGATGACATCAAGGAACTGGAGAAACTAGTCAACGAAAAGGATGCCGTGCTCTGCAAAATCCAGCGCATCATCCCACAACTGGACCTCTCCACCATCCAGGGTTCCCAGCACATCACCAGCATAGAAGACATCATCAACCGTCCTCCGCTCGACACGCTGAAAGAAGCCTTCGCCATCAGACACAACGCTCCGATGAACGAAAGACAGGAGAAAATGTTATCCGATTTATTAACGACATCATCATTATGAAATTCCTACAACTCGAAATACTCAACCTCGCTTCGCTTGACAAACAGGGAGGCGAGGTCATCAACTTTGAAGAAGGTGCCTTAGGCGAGAGTACCATCTTCAGCATCGTAGGTCCGACGGGAAGTGGCAAGTCTACCCTACTCGACGCCATCTGCCTTGCCCTCTACAACCGCGCCCCTCGCTATCCCAGGAAGAAAGGCGACAAGAACCAGAACATCGAGATATTCGGAGCTGCCGATGCCAGCGAAAGTAACCGTCTGGCTCCTACCGACAGCCGAAACATCCTGACACGTGGCAAGAAAGAGGGCTACAGCAAACTCACCTTCCTTGCCAACAACGGCAGCATCTACCGCGCAGAATGGCACGTCAGATTCCAGAGAGTGCGCTACGAGAACGCCAAGACTGCGCTTTATAAAATCACGAGAAACGGCGAAGAGATAACGGAGGAAACTGCCGACTGGAACGAACTGCCGAACATCATCGGACTCGACTACGACCAGTTTCTCCGTACCGTACTCATCGCCCAAGGCTCGTTTGCCAACTTCCTGACGGCGAAGGAAAACGAGCGGTACGAACTCCTGGAAAAACTCATCGGATGCGAGGAAACTTATACGAACATCGCTACTGAAATCAAGAAGGCGAAAGACCAGGCGACGGATGCCTACAACCAGATGGCTGCATCGGTGGAAGCCGTAAAACAGAACCTGCTGAACGATGAAGAACTCGCCCAACTGAAGGAGGAAATCGCCCGGTTGGAAAAGGCAGAGAAGGAACTCAACAGCCAGTTGCAAGCCATCTCGAAAGACCTGCAATGGTTTGAGGAAAACGATAAGCAAATCAAGCAAATCGCTATCTACCAGACTGATATGCAGCAAGCAGCAGATGCCATTAAAGCGATACAAGCCCAGATTCTCCGTCTGCAGTTGCACGATGAAGTACAGCCAGCCGTCAACCTGCTGCAGGAAGTAGAACGACAGACGCAAAGCATCCACGAGCAGGAAGAAAACATCCAGAAAGCGGAAGGAAACATCAAAAGTCAAGAGTCTGCCATCAGCGAAAGCGAGAAAACTCTCACCAGTCTGAAGGAAGCAGTAAGCAAGGCACAGGAACAGCTGGAAAAGGCGCTGCCGGTCATCGCTGAAGCAAGGGCGCTGAAAACAAAAATGGAAGCGGCAATGCCGAATCTGAAAGAAAAGAAAGAGGCATTGGAGTTGGCGCAGAAAGAGAATCTAACTGCCCTGAAAGACGTGGAGGAAAACGCCCGAAACATCCAAAAATGGGAAGCAGAAACGGAGAAAGCGAACCTTGCCCTCAAAACGACAAAGGAAGAGATTGCCAAGCAGAAACAGGTTCTGCACGAAGCGACGCAAGCCGCTGAACAGGCTTGGGAGAAGGAAAGAAATAAGACTGCCGGACAGAACATAGAGGAACTGCAGAACAGCAAGACTGTAGCCGACAGGAAACTGCAGGACGTCCAGCAAGCCATCAAGGTTGTGGCTCATCTTGATACTGCCACAGCAGAAAAGCAGAAGAATGAGGAGCGCATCCTGTTCTTGGGCAAAAGAAATGCGAAGATAGATGAAGCGCTGGGCAAGTTGACCATCGAGGCTCTGACCCAAGAGACCCTGACGCTGAGAAATGCCTATACCCTCATGGTGAGCGAGAAATGGGAGATTCATCGTGCCAACCTGACCGAAGGCAAACCTTGTCCGCTCTGTGGCAGCACGACCCATCCTTATCATACCGACAACAGACAGTTTGAGGAAGCCACCACAGAACTCTCGCAACTTCTGAAAGTCAAGGAAGATCTGCTGAAACTGCAGCAGAAAGAGGAGAAGAATCTTTCCGGCGAGAGAAAACAGAACGACGGCGAAGTACAGACGCTCCAGAAACAACAGGAAAAGCTCTCGGAAGAAATCGCAACTTACGAAGAGGATTGGAAGGCGCTCATCGCCCAGTATCCAAAGATTCCAAAGGCTGAGGCAGAACTGAAATCGCTCTTGCCTATCTATGAAAACAAGGCGAAAGATGCGAGCAGCAAACTGAGCCTCTTTAACAAGATTCAGAAAGAGATAGAACGGCTGACCCAACTCAAGGACAAGGCTGTGAAGGATGAAGCTGCGTATGAAAGCAAGGCTTCTACTATACAGAACAAAACCCAAGAAAACACTTCAACCTGCACCACAAAACTGGCTGAGCAAAAAGCACTTACCATCAACCTCGTCTCGCAGCAAAAGAGTAAGGAGGAGGCTTACGGGAAGGCCCATCAGACATGGAATAGTGCCAAGAAGGAAATGGAGGAATGGCAGGAGAAATATAAGCAGATTCTGAATGGAGAAGAACCAGATGCGGCTGAACAAAGACTGACAGCTGCAAAGGATGAGGCAACGAAAGCAGCAGATAACCAAAACGAGAACATCAACAAACTGAAGGCAGAACTCGCCAACAGTAAAGGTTCGCATCAAACCATGCTGTCTCAGAACAAGACGATGAAAGAGAATCTGCAAGAGAAGGAAAAGGAACTCGACCTTTGGATTGAGGAATACAACAAGCAGCTTGAAGAAAAGAGCATCGAAGGAAAAGACTCCGAAGAGGAAGGCATCGAGGAAAGAAGTATCGAACCAAGCCTTATCGACCGAAATATCATCCGGGAGATGCTTCACTCTGCCGAAGATTGGAATGCCATCCGACGGGAAAAGGACGAAAAGGAGAAAGCCGTGGCTTCAACTACCGCCCTTTACCAGAGCGCAGAAAAGGCACATCAGCAGCACTTGGAACATCAGCCTGCCCAAACCCGTGATGCTCTCTTAGCCATTCAGCAGGAGTATCAGGAGAGAAGCCAGCGCAACGAACTGATTGCTGCCAAAGCCAGGATGCAGAACCATCAGGAAGCCGTGAAGCTGTTGGGTGACAAGGCTGGGGCCCTGCAACTCGTAACACAGGAAAAAGATGACTGGACAGCCATCACGGATGCCATCGGAGCAGACGGCAAGACGCTGCGCAAGATAGCCCAATGCTATACGCTCAGTTTCCTGATAGCGCACGCCAACCAGGAAATCAGAAAGTTCAACAGCCGTTACGAACTGCAGCAGGTAAAGCATTCGCTGGGCATCCGAGTCATCGATCACGACCGTGCCGACGATATCCGAGACACCACCTCCCTATCAGGTGGCGAAACCTTTATCGTGAGTCTGGGTCTCGCCTTGGGTCTGTCGGCATTATCCTCCCGCAACATCTCCTTCGAGAACCTGTTCATCGATGAAGGCTTCGGAACCCTCGACCCCGATACCCTAGCCACCGTCATCGACTCCCTCGCCATGCTGCAAAGTTCGCAAGGCAAGAAGGTGGGCGTCATCAGTCATACCGACACGATGAGCGAGCGCATCACCACCCAGATAAGGATTATCAAGAATGGCAACTCCGGCAGCAGCCATATCGAGATCTATCCGTAACCCATCGCAATTACACCTTAAATTATATAGTAATAAAACAAAAGAAAGGGTGTGCCATAAGTCCATGACACACCCTTTCTTTTGTTTCCATTGAATATTAAACCCTGTTTCCCTCTTTAGGGAAAACCACGGTTGGCTTGAAGGTCTTAGCCTCCTCAAAGTCCATCAGGGCATAAGCGATGATGATGACGGTATCGCCCACCTGCACCTTGCGGGCTGCAGCACCGTTCAGGCAGATACAACCGCTGCCACGCTCACCCTTGATAATATAGGTCTCCAAGCGCTCACCATTGTTGTTATCTACAATCTGAACCTTCTCGCCTGCTATCAGATTAGCAGCGTCCATCAAGTCCTCATCGATGGTGATGCTACCCATATAATTCAGGTTAGCCTCAGTTACGGTCACACAATGGAGCTTACTCTTCAATACTTCTATCTGCATTGTTCTGTTATTACTTGATCTGTTACGGATTAAACTTAATAAAGAATATCTATCGAGGAATTATCCCTTATACTTGATATGGTCGATGAGACGGATAGGAGTCTTACCGCAATAAACGGTGATGCAACCTACCACGTATGCACTATCCTCCCATGAAGAAACATCCTGCAGGCTGTCGCCATCCACAATCTGGAAATACTCTACCTCCAGACCCTCTACAGCATTGATGTCGGCAACTACCTTATCGTGAGTTTCCTGTACGGTATGAGTCTTGGCATACTCCACACTCTCCTTCAGAGCCTTATAGATGTTTGGCGCAATGGCACGCTCATCAGGAGCCAGCAAAGTATTACGGCTGCTCTTAGCCAAACCATCCTCATCACGGACAATAGGGCACTCAACAATCTGCACATCGCTGTTGATGTACTTCACGAGCTGCTTGATGACAGCAATCTGCTGCCAATCCTTCTCACCGAAATAAGCACGGGTTGGTCGAACGATATAGAAAAGACGGCTCACTACCTGACATACACCATTGAAATGACCCGGGCGCTTGGCACCCTCCATCACGGTTGAAACAGGTGGAAACTCAAAGTGGCGTGTATCTGGTGTAGGATACATCTCCTTCACCGATGGTGCAAACACATAGTCAGCACCACAAGCCTCCAAGAGCTTGCAGTCAGCATCGAGGGTACGAGGATAGCGATCCAAGTCACCCTGATCATTAAACTGTGTAGGATTCAAGAACACAGAAACTACAGTCACGCCATTTTCCTTTACACTGCGCTTAACAAGAGAGGCGTGACCCTCATGCAGCGCACCCATAGTTGGCACAAGGCCGATTTCCTTTCCCTCCTTACGACACATGAAGAGTTCGTTCTGGAGGTCAACAATCTTATTGAATACTTTCATCGTCATAATCTGTTTTCGGGTGCAAAATAACAACTTTTTTCTCAAATGAGAAAGAAAAAACCTAAAAATATGCGAATTATTGCCGAAAATAATGAATTTCGGAGAAAAAATGCCCCTATTTGAAGTTTTTTTTGTACCTTTGCACGTAATTCGTAAGAATAAAATTTAAATTTTATGGCAAAAAAAGTATTATTTATCAATCAGGAGATCGACCCATACGTAGCCGAGTCTCACATGTCAATCATGGGACGCGAACTGCCTCAGAAGATGCAGGAAGCAGGTTTTGAGATCCGCACCTTCATGCCTAAGTGGGGCACCATCAACGAGCGTCGCGGACAATTGCACGAGGTCATTCGCCTGTCTGGTATGAACCTTATCATCGATGATACAGACCATCCGCTGATCATCAAGGTTGCATCTATACCAACAACACGACAGCAGATTTATTTCATCGATAATGACGACTATTTCAAGAGCCGCCAGATGGGCACCGATGAAAACGGAAAAGAATATGCCGACAACGGAGAAAGAGCTATCTTCTTTGCACGTGGTGTATTGGAAACCGTAAAGAAGCTCCGCTGGCAGCCTGATGTGATCGTCTGCCAGGGTTGGGCTAGCGCAGTAGTGCCATTCTATGTAAAGACAGCCTACAGCGAAGAGCCTTCATTTGCAGAATCAAAGGTGATTACCGCTCTCTATACCAACGAACTCAAGGGTGAACTGGGTACCAACTTCAAACGTTGCGTTGCCTTCCGCGATGCCAAGTCTGAACTGCTTGACAGTTATCAGGACGACTTCGACTTCATTGAGCTCGGCAAACTCGCCATCGACTATAGCGACGGTGTGGTAGAAGGTGAAGAAGAAGCTACCCAGATTCTCGTTGATTATGCGAAGGAGAAGAACAAGCCTGTATTGGCTTATCCGGGAGAAGATATCCAGGAGCCATACGCAGACTTCATCAACAAGGTTTGTCCTGACGCAGAATAAAATTCCGACAACAGAGACACATACATTAAAGGATAATGAAAATTTTAAGACTCTTAACAGTATTAGTAATAGCAGCGCTTACTTTCGCTGCATGTGATGATACCACCGAGGGAATCGGTGGTAGCATCACTAATAAGATAGACAACATTAACATTTCTAACTCAGCGTTCAATGTTACCACAAAGTCTATAGTAGCAGATTCCGTATTGAGCCGCAACAACACGGGGCTCATCGGAAAGATGAAAGACCCGGAAACCGGCAACTATGTAAAGGGCGACTACATGACCCAGTTGAGCGTATTGCCTACTTTCTCTGTAGATACACTCGATTACATCAAGCAGGCAAACAAAGGTTCTATCGAAGCAGACTCATGCTACCTCCTGGTTTCATACAACGCCAGCTATGGTGATACTATCGCCCCAATGAAGGTGACAGCCTATGAGATGACAAAGCCGATGGCAGAAGATAAGGAGTATTACTCTAATTATGATGCCTTCAAGGAAGGCTGGGTAAACGAAAACAACCAGCATTGGAGCAGTAATTACAACTTGAGCAATACATCAGATGTCAAGAACTTCAAGATTTACTTGAATAAGAAGTACAAGAAAGATGGTAAGACATACAAGAACTATGGTTCTTACATCATGCAAACATACGCAGAACATCCTGAGTACTTCAAGACCAACTACAAGTTCCTGCACAACGTCTGCCCTGGCTTCTATATCAAGAATGTAGGCGGTACGGGCAACATGGCTAAGATCTGGAATACAGAGCTTATCTTCTACTGGACCCGCCACAAGACCATCAAGGCAAAGGACGGCGTTACAGACAGTACAGCTGTAAGCATCGGATACAACCGTTTCGATGGTACAGAAGAGGTATTGCAGCTCAACAAGATTGAGAACGATACCGAGAACTTGAAGAAGTTGGCAAGTAAGGATCAGGAGAAATGTACTTATCTCAAGTCACCGGCAGGTATCTTCACCGAGGTTACCCTCCCTATCGAAGATATCATGAAGGGACATGAGAAGGATACGCTCAACACAGCTACCATCTCTTTCCCACGACTCAACAATGACAACGAAGACAACCCATACAACTTTGCTACACCAAGCACCATCCTGATGGTTCAGAAAGACAGTTTGCAGTCGTTCTTCGAAAAGAGCAAGTTGGCTGACAACCGTACTTCTTATACGGCAAGCTACAGCAATACCGGCACCTACAAGAATGCCTATACATTCCAGAATATCGCCAACCTGGTTTCTGCCATGTATAAGAACAAGGGCAAGGGGGAAAACTGGAATAAAGTAGTACTGGTTCCTGTAAACGTCATCACAACCACACAGGGCTATACTACCGTCATCTCCAAGATCAATCACGATATGTCACTCGCTTCCACCCGACTCATCGTGGGTACGGATGATCCTAACAAGGATTATACCACAGACGAGAAGACTGGTAAGAAGGTGGCATCTGGTCCGATCCGAATCAAAGTGATTTACAGTAAGTTTAAAGAAGAATAAGCATTCATAACGCAAAGTAAAAAAGGAAACGAAACATGGCTGATAATTTTTTGGAGCGTCATCGCGAAGAATACGAAATACGCAAGGCTGCATGGCTCAAGAAGAAGAAACTATTCATGAAGTCAGGCAAGAAACAGAAGCCCCAGACACAGATGCCACGTCCTGAAGACGAAGCGTTATAAACACGAAAAAATTCAGAATCCTGAGAAAGAGGGTGTATCATAAAGCATTTGAATGTTTATGATACACCCTCTTAACTTTGCCGGTTAATCCTTAAAAACTGCCGCATAAGTACAATAAAAGCCACTTAATACAAAATAAAGCAAAATTAATTTGGAGTTTACCCATTTTTTTTATATCTTTGCATTGTGAACTTAAAAGTATTAAATATTAAACAGACAAAAAGCAATAAAATAAAAATAATCAAGATATTAGTAGAGATACTGGTCTATGGGTTTGACTTTTCTAAGAACTTGCATTTAAGGATACAAGATATTTGCAGGATACAAGTTACTTGCAATATATGAGATACTTGGTTTATGTTTATAGATAATGGAGAAATTACTCTCATAAAGAATTTGTTTTTAAGTTTAAACAAAAATGCTAAAGTTAGATGTTAGTAATTATAAGTCCCCGTAGTGACCGTGAGGCTACTGCGGGGACGCTTTTTCAATTTATAGTATATAGAAACAAAAAGGGCAAGACCAGAGATGGCCTTGCCCAATCTATTTTTATAACTCTTTATCTATATTATAAGATTCTACCTGTAAGAGAGAACTTCAAAACAGGATAAACCTTCAAGTCTTTTACAAACTTAGAGAGATCATCCTCGCCAGCATCTTCCAATGCCTTATTGATATCTATCTCGTTACCATTCTGGTAAACCTTGAGCTTACCCATGAACTGGCAACCCAACTCAAAGCGGCAACCGATACGGTTCTTAGGAACCAGACGACCGAAACCTAAACCAAGGTATGGACGAACATTCTTGCAACGGATATCGCCCTGAACATTATAGTTCTCATCGAGCTCCAAGTTGTAACCACCCAAGTTGGCTGATATAGCCTTACGGAACTGATTCTTCAATTCAGGAGTAGGCAAGTTCTCAGAGAACTGACGAAGTTCATCGGAAGAACCATTTACCTCAGCAATCTTCTCACCACCAATTGACAAACCAGCAGCGATAAAGAACTTGCTGCCACCACCGAATGGATACAGATTAGCCTTTACATTAAAGGTGGTACGGTCAAATGAGCCTTCTGCATGAATGGTTGCACCGGTTGGATAAGTAACATTAGGTAGTTGAGGCAAAGAACTGGTATTGACATCTACATCCAAATCACCAGACAGTTTGAAAGATGGCATGATGTTCACACCTGCTTCTACCTCAAGGAAGTTAGTAACAGGAGCAGCCACACCAACACTAATACCCTCGGTACCTGCACCCACGTTAAGACCTACATGGTTAAAGATACCGCGCTTGTAATCGCTCTGTGCCATTACACTTCCTACACCAGCAAGCAGAATTACTGCCATCATCATTAATTTCTTCATAATCGTTCTGTTTATAAGTTAAATATTAAACTCTTTTTTGCATATCGTTCGTAAATATGCTATAAATATAAACAAAAGTTACAAGAAGAACAAATAATTATAAAAAAATTAAGACTCTTTAGTACTTCAGCATACTAAAGAGCCCTAATATATGATTAAAAAACGCAAAATCAGACTACTGAACTTAATCTACTACCGTAAACTTGGCATATTTCAGCAGAAGCTGTTTGGTGCCAGAATGAACGAACTCAACCGTAGCCTTCGTATTCTCACCAGTACCTTCAATCTTCAATACTGTTCCCCGTCCAAAACGCTGATGTTCAATCTTCATTCCCTCCTGCAAACCACAAGAAGGACTGCCAGCAGATGAAGCTGTAGAAGAAGAAACTGATGCTGCAGAAGATCCAGTACCGCGAGAAGCAGGATGAGAAGAATGCGTCTCCATATAACGCTTAGCTGCATTCAGCGCTCTAACAGACTTGAAATTGCCTTCAGAGAGAGATGAGCGACCGGAAACAGACGAGCGTCCGGAAGTACGTGAAGTCTCCGGTTCATCATCAAAGAGAGAAGGCTTAGGATCTGCCACAAACTGCGATGCTACCGGTTTGGAATTCTGATACCTGCTACTGTATCTAGGCTGCTCAGCATCCTCCCACGGTCTGCGAGGACGTTGCGCTCTCGCCCACTCCGGCTGGTCAGACATAGAGCCAAACAAGCTTCCACCAGCCTCATCCTGGCTATCAATCAACTTGCCGTCAATCTCATCGATAAACCGACTCGGATTATCAAACTCCATCTTGCCATATCGCCAGCGGTTCTTGGCGTTCGTCAGGATACAATGTTTCTCAGCTCGCGTAATAGCAACGTAAAGCAATCTCCGTTCCTCCTCCAGTTCTCGGAGGGAAGCAGCAGAAAGCGGACTTGGGAAGATATTCTCTTCCAAACCAACCACGAAAACCGTAGGAAACTCCAGACCCTTGGCAGCATGAACCGTCATCAGAGAAACACGAGGTTCATCCTTATCACCATCACTGTCAGCATCGGTAAGCAGCGCCACATCCTGCAGATAATCCTGCAGGAAGAGTTCATCAAACCTACCCTCTTCACGGCGTTCCTCCACAAAAGCCGACATACCGCTCAAGAATTCCTCCAGGTTCTCCTGACGTGCCAGATCATCGGCATCCTTGCCCGACATGATATCCTGACTGATACCACTCTCCTTGATAATGGCATCACCCAATTCATAGACATCCGTAGTTTGAGCCCGTTCGATAAACGAAGAAATCAGCAATCTGAAGGTTTCCAGCTTGTTCATCGTACCCTTGGTAACCGCCAGTCCATACCGCTCAGGGGCACCGATTACCTCCCAGAAACTCACCTGGTTCTGATGGGCACAGTCAGCAATCTTCAGCACCGTAGTAGCCCCTATTCCACGTGCCGGATAGTTGATGATACGCTTGATAGCCTCTTCATCATCCGGATTCGCCACCAGACGGAAATAAGCAATAATATCCTTAATTTCCTTGCGCTGGTAGAAACTCAGTCCGCCATAAATGCGATAAGGAATACCCTGCTTTCTGAACTCCTCCTCGAAGCTGCGGCTCTGGGCATTGGTGCGGTAGAGAATGGCAAAATCACTATACTGGCATCCATCCTCGCGCCGGATACGCTTCACGTCCTTCGCCACAATCGCCGCCTCTTCCTTGTCGCTGTAAGCAGGCTTATACTGAATCTTCTCACCCTTCGCATTCTCGCTGAACACATCCTTAGGAATCTGGTTGCGGTTATGCTTGATCAGACTGTTAGCCGCCTCAACGATGGTCTGGGTAGAGCGGTAGTTCTGCTCCAGTTTGAAGAGACGCGTGCCCTGAAACTGGCGCTGATAGTTGAGAATATTATCGATATTGGCACCACGGAAACTATAGATACTCTGCGAGTCATCACCCACGGCACAAACACGCTGCTTCTCCTGACAGAGTTGCATGACGATAGACATCTGAACGTGATTGGTATCCTGATACTCATCCACCAGGACATAATCGAAGCGGGCGGCATATTTGTGGCGAATATCCTCATGCTCCCTGAAGAGCTGATAGGTAAGCGTCAGCAAATCATCGAAATCCATGGCATTAGCCTGCTTGCAGCGCTGCACGTAAGCCACGAAAATCTTACCAACCTCAGGCATCTGCGCACGCTTGTTCTGCTCGAAGATAGCCGCATCGCTCTCATAAGCCGCAGCACTCATCAGGTTGTTCTTCGCCATCGAAATCTTGGCATGAACGGCAGCAGGCTTATACTTTTTATCATCCAGTCCCATTTCCTTCACTATCGCCTTGATCAGCGAGCGCGAGTCACTTTCGTCATAAATGGTAAAGTTGTTGTTGAAGCCGATATGCTCAGCCTCCGCTCTCAGGATTCGGGAGAAGATGCTATGGAAGGTACCCATATAGAGATGCTGGGCGAGATCATTTCCCACCAGTTTTCCGATACGTTCCTTCATCTCCCTAGCCGCCTTGTTGGTAAAGGTGAGCGCCATGATGCTCCAGGGTTTCATGCCCTGGCTCAGGAGATAAGCTATCTTATAAGTAAGCACACGCGTCTTACCCGAACCTGCACCGGCTATCACCAGCGAAGGTCCGTCAATATATTCTACCGCAGCACGCTGCGCTTCGTTCAAGTCTTTCAGTAAATCCATGAATCAATATTTGAGGCAAAAAACTATTTTAAGGTCACCCCTATCAACTATAAACTATAAACTATCAACTAAGTATTACTTCCCCCTATATCCTCCCACAGCCGTGCCAGGGTCGAAATCTTCGCCCTCACGAGGGAAGGTAGGGATAAATCTCATCTGATGTTCTATCTGTCGCTGGCGCTTCTTCATATAAGCGCTAGGATGCAGCGAACTGAATTTGCGCGGATTAGGAAGTGTAGCTGCTATCAGCGCACACTCGCCACGAAACAGATCTTTCGCTTTCTTGTCGAAATGATATTCTGCAACCGCATCCACACCATAGATACCCGGTCCCATCTCAATGCTGTTGAGATAAACCTCCATGATGCGCTGCTTGCTCCACATCATTTCGATGAGGAAGGTAAAGTAGACTTCAAATCCCTTGCGGGTCCATGAACGGCCAGGCCACAGGAAGACATTCTTAGCAGTCTGCTGACTGATGGTACTGGCTCCATGCACCTTTCCACCACGTGCATTATTCTTCGCCGCACTCTCGATGGCATTGAAGTCGAAACCGTGATGCTTCAGGAATCTCGCATCTTCGCTCGCCATTACCGCCACTGGCATGTGAGGCGAAATCTTATCCATCGAAACCCAATGATGATGCAGGGTAATACTCTCTCCATCAGCTACTTGCTGAAAGCATCGGATAAACATCAGAGGAGTGACATATACAGGAATGAACCTATATGCCACTACAGCAAGAATGGTGGTACTGAAAAACAGCACCACCACCCATTTTACTATATTCTTGATTTTCTTCAAAATCATCTATTTAGTTTTTCCCTTCCGGGAGCATGAAACTTATTACTTCAATGTACCGTTGTTGGCTGCGTTAACCATAGCCTGGCTAGCATACATGTAAACCTCTACACGACGGTTCTGGGCGCAAGCAGCAGTAGTATTAACAACAGGGTTAGCAGAACCAAAACCCTGAACATTCTTTACCTGACGGCTGGTAACACCGCAAGAAGCGAGATAGTTGTAAACTGCCTCAGCACGCTTCTGGCTCAAAGGCAAGTTGATACCGTCATTACCTGTAGCATCAGTATAACCCTGGATAGAAACCTCACAGTCGGTATTGTTCTTCAATACACCGGCAAACTGAGCCAAATCAGTCTTTGCGCTGCTGCTGAGAGTAGAACCGTTAGTTGGGAAGAGGATACCAGAAGCAAATGTTACCTTAACAGCAGACAAGCCATTGGCATCTGTTACAGTCTCAACCTGTGCATTCTTCACCCGTTCAGCCTCAGCCTTCACCTTATCCATGTGCTTTCCGATGAGGTTACCAGCACCGCCACCAACAGCTGCACCGATAGCAGCACCAACAAGTGCACCTGTACCACGATGGCTATTATTGAGCAATCCACCAACGATAGCACCCAAAGCTGCACCAGAACCGGCACCTACAGCTGTACCAGTCTTCTGATTGGTTCCACAACTTGAGAAAAGCAAGCACAAAGAGAGGCCTGCAACTGCAAAATTAGTCTTTTTCATTTTAAAATCTCCTATATTTATGTTATTTAATTGCAAAGATAACTCTTTTTTCTCCATAATGGAGAGTTTTCTAATATTTTTTTGTATTTTTGCATGCAAATTTAAGGGTATTTGTCGAAATAGAGCTAGGAAATCACCTATTTGGGGGTGGAAAATCCCTAAAAGTAGGATTTCAGACACCTGCAGACAGATGAACTGCCGGCAGCAGATGATGAAGGGGTTCATGCTTATACCTTAATATATAAATAACAGAAGAAATAAAAAACAAAATAAATAGAATAAAGCAATATGGCTAAAGAACTCAAGAATTTAACCAAGCGCGCTGACAACTACAGTCAGTGGTACAATGATTTGGTAGTAAAGGCTGATCTCGCTGAGTTGTCACCAGTTCGTGGTTGTATGATTATCAAACCATACGGTTACGCAATCTGGGAGAAGATGCAGCAGCAGCTCGACAAGATGTTTAAGCAGACAGGTGTACAGAACGCATACTTCCCTCTCCTCATCCCGAAGAGTTTCTTCTCTCGTGAGGCTGAGCACGTGGCAGGTTTCGCCAAGGAGTGTGCCGTAGTTACCCACTACCGCCTCCGTTCTACAGAGGATGGCAAAGAGGTTGAGGTTGATCCTAACGCAAAGCTCGATGAGGAGCTCATCATCCGTCCTACTTCTGAGACCATCATCTGGAACACCTATAAGAACTGGATCCATTCATGGCGTGATCTCCCTATCCTCTGCAACCAGTGGTGTAACGTAATGCGTTGGGAGATGCGTACCCGTCCGTTCCTCCGTACTTCTGAGTTCCTCTGGCAGGAGGGTCATACCGCTCATGCCACTAAGGAAGAGGCTGAAGCAAAGGCTCAGGAGATGCTCAAGGTTTACGCTGATTTTGCTGAAAACTACATGGGCGTTCCTGTATTGCAGGGTGTGAAGAGTGAGACTGAGCGTTTCGCAGGTGCTCTCAACACTTATACCATCGAGGCAATGATGCAGGATGGCAAGGCTCTCCAGAGTGGTACTTCTCACTTCCTGGGTCAGAACTTCGCCAAGAGTTTCGACGTAACATACTTGAACAAGGAGAACAAGCCTGAGTATGTATGGGCTACTTCATGGGGTGTTTCTACCCGACTGATGGGTGCCCTCATCATGGTTCACAGCGATGACAACGGTCTGGTATTGCCTCCAAAGCTGGCTCCTATCCAGGTGGTTATCGTTCCTATCAACAAGGGCGACGAGCAGTTGGCTCAGATTACTGCTAAGTTGCAGCCTGTCATCGACCAGCTCCGTGAGTTGGGCATCACCGTGAAGTATGATGACAACCCTGCCAAGCGTCCTGGCTTCAAGTTCGCTGACTATGAGTTGAAGGGTGTTCCTGTTCGTCTGGCTATGGGTGGCCGTGACTTGGAGAACAACACCATTGAGATTATGCGCCGTGATACCTTGGAGAAGGAGAACGTAAGCTTCGACGGCATCGTTGAGCGCGTAAAGAATATGTTGGAAGACATCCAGAAGAATATCTTCGAGAAGGCTCGTGCTTACCGTGATGCTCACGTTTACGAGTGCGACAACTACGAGGAGTTCAAGGAGCGTGTGAAGAACGGTGGTTTCTTCCTCTGCCATTGGGATGGTACAGCCGAGACCGAGGCTAAGATCAAGGAAGAGACTCAGGCTACCATCCGTTGCGTGCCTTTCGCTTACGAGCAGACTCCAGGTGTAGATATGGTAAGCGGCAAACCAGCCGTAGCCCGTGTCATCATCGCAAGAAGTTATTAATCATCCCCGGTGTCGGGAGTTCATCCTGACACCATAATATATTTAATATGAGGCAGTTGATACTATACATCCTTTTTCTGGTGTCCATGGTCTTCTCAGGCTATGGAGAGGTATCTGCTGCCTCTATTTCTTTTACTCCCGAGGATTCTTATACCGAAGATGCAAGCCATAAGAAAGATGGTTTGACAAAGGTTGAGTATGACAAGAGCCAGCCTGAGGCACAGCTTGAAAACGCCTCACAGCTTGCTTACCGCATCTGTAGCAGCCGTCCGCAGCGCTTATTGCCAAGTGGCAACATGCACAACAGTCAGACTGCCAGTAGATTGCTGACAAATAGAATCCGTTATTTATCATCCCTTTTATCAGCTATAGAAGGTGGCATGGAGCCTTTCCGACAGGAAACTGCCCCAATCCACTTTGATGTCGCCAGCAAGTATTATGTCATTTGCCTGCGACGTCTGCTCTGTTAGTGCTTATTCTTTTCTCTTTTTAAAATTTCATATAGATTTATCGCATCTTTCCTAAGATTTGCGATAAGACTGGTTACACCCCTATTCAAAACAAAAAACAGTTCAATATATATTATTTTTCAAGAATTAAGAAGAAGCAAATAACAGTATAAAATTATGGCAAAGATTAATCATTTAGAGATGGGTGCTGATGTTTTGGCACTCCAGGATGTACAGGTAAAGAAAGGTTTCATGGGTTTGACAGTCAAGCTCATCTATCAACCTACCAACAGTGTGATTAAGATAAAAGAGAAGGAATATTCTGCAGAGGATGGAAGAAAGCTTGAGAATATCCTCAGCGCAGCCCCTAAGGATGTAGAAACAGCGATCAGCAACTTCCCTGTTTCTGCCATCAGCATGGGTAATATGAAGTTACAGGCTTGCATCTCTGACGACCACCAGTTTGTTGCCACACAGCTCCTTGCCTTCAAGGATTTCGGTTACAAGCCGGTTACAGAGATGAAGACCTATACAGGAAAGACAGCCGAAGCTTTCGCTCAGTTGTTTTAGTTATATCACAGTATCGGGACAGGGGACAGAACAATTCCTCTGTCCCTTTTTTATTTTATAGGTATAGGATGAAATCTTTATTTGAAAGAAGGCGGTTCATTCCCCTCTTCCCAATTACGGTAATTCTTAGGCGACAGACCGGTATGTTTCTTGAAGAAGGTTCCGAAGGCTGAAGCATTGGGAAAACTGAGTTCATTGGCTATCTGCTGTATCGTCTTCGTGGTGTTCTTCATCAGATAGATACTGCGACGGATCATCGCCTTGAAAAGCAACTGCTGGACCGTCTGACCGCAAACCGACTTGACCAGTACCGACAGATATTTCGGTGTAAGACAGAGTTCGTCTGCATAGAAAGCCACACTGCGCTCACGCATATAGTTCTTCTCTATCAGCAGCACCAGCGACTCAAAGATGGCTATCTTCCTCTCCATCTCCTTGCCGGCAGCCTTGAACGATGCCGAGAAGATGCTGCACAACCTATACGTAACAGCCATCAGCAACAGTTTCTGCTCATGCACACAATAGGCATCCAGTTCACCACTCTTCTCTTTTTCCAGCTCCAGTTTCCTCAGCATCAGGGCATAAGAAGTAAGCATATCCTCATAGCCCGTCGTCCTGACATGGCAGGGTTTGGGATAAATCGTAGCATAAAGACGCATGGTAACCACGGTATTGCCCAACATGTGACGAATCTGTTCAGCACGGTAAAAAAGAAGGGTATATTTAAGGTTCTTGCCCGTTTCCTGCACATGAAACATCACTCCTTTGGAGAGGAAAACGGTCTCACCCTCAGATGCAACAAAGGATGTTCCGTCTACACAGAAACGGAACATCCCCTGATGACAGATTACGATTCCGACATAGTCGGAGTAGAAAGGCTGCATCAACAGCTGAGGAAACTCATGAGCCTCATATATGATGATATTATCTGTTATTTTCATGATGAATATGGGTCTGTTATCTTCAGATTTAACTGCGAAGATAACAAAAATATCCATTCATCAGATGAGCAGCCTGTATCTTTTATGATATTTTAGCACTCCCCTACCTTCTTCCCAGGGATTTCACATCTACATTCTTCAGCAGATACTCACGCGTCAGTTCCCCGATATTGCGCTTGCGCCAAGGGAGAACGAGCATCAGTCCGGCACACAGCAGACAGCCGTAGAAGGTCCAGCCTGCCATCTCCTTGATACTCACCAGCGTAGCCTGTACCTGTACCTTTCCCTTCGTACTCATGGCAGCCATATTCTGCGCCTCGGTTACACTCTTGCCCTGATATTGCATGCCTCTCACCGTCTGGTCGTAAGTCTTCGCCGTCTCGATGTTCGTGCGGTCGTAATCCTGGGCAAAGCGGGTTACATAATACTGCTGTCTGTGCTGCAGCACATTGGTATAGAGCGCAGAGCCGATGCAAGGGGCAATGACCATACGAACGGTAAGCATGATGCAAACCCAGGTTGACATGAAGCGGTAAGGCATGCGCTGGTTGGCTATCGTGGAGATGAGCGAATAGAGCAGCATCATTCCCGTAGAACGGATGATAATAGGCCATTTCATACGTTCATACATACCGTCGTTCTGTACCTCGAAATACATGTACAGCGCATAGGCTCCGATAAAGAGGAAGCCCAGACAGTACATCCACTTCAGGTGAACATTCTTGACTCGGGCGATGACGGCGAAAATCAGTCCCACGGTATAGCCCACCATCACCCAGTTGCCTAGCGTGGCGTTCTGCCAGTTATCTATCTTCATGCTCACATTGGTGAACACGTTGACAAACATGGCACTCGAATTGCAGACCATCAGCAGGAAGAAGAGCAGGATGCCGTAGTTGATGACCCTGAGCTGGAACACCTCCATGATGAAATAAGGTGAACGCCGCGTCTTCTCCAGATAGATGAACAGAGCGGTAAAGATAAGACAGACCACCGAAGAGAAACGGATGGTTGGATCATCAAACCAGTCGAGCGTCTTACCGAAAACCATGACGTAAGCAAACGAACAGAGCATGATGCTGAACACCGTAACATTGCCAAACTTCGACATCGTTATCGGGAACTTAGGCATCGGATACTTATGATAAGGCATGGTGAAGAACACGATAATGATGCCTGCCAGCATGAATGCCATCATGAAATGATAAACATACTGCCACTCATAGGCATAGGCAAGCCATGCCGTTAGCCAGGTTCCCAACTGTCCGATAATCATGAAGAAGAGATAGATGACCGGCTGCGACACCATCTTCTCCGAATCTACCGCATCCCATGCTTCCTCGGTAGTAGGCTCGCATCCCGGAGTGATATTCCTCGTAGCCTCTATTCCGAAACCATATCTGATGAGCACGAAGAGATGCGCCATCAGCAACGTCTGACGGACAAAACCCATCAGCAGACTGCACAGTCCGAGTATGAACAGCGAGTCGGTCTGGGCACACACGAAACTGAGGATAAAGAGAATGGAGAAGCCCACGATACACATCATCTTCTCTCTACGGATGCACACCAGATCATAGAAGAACGGCGAGAAAGCCGCCATTCCTATCGAGGTGCAGAAGCCCGCAAAAGCGATGTATTCCGACTGGATGCCGAGTCCGCTCATCATCTCGCCGCTGTTGGCAGAATAGACGCCACTCATCGTAATCATCGGCACGAAGAGGATGATCATGAAGATGATACCGAGCGGTTTGGGCACCCAATCATAAAACGGATAATTCTTATATTCTTCTTCCATATATTACTTCATTTCCATCTAGCTGTTTTTTACTTTCTCTCAGCCTTGACAACCACCATCATGCCGGCAGCAAGATGCTCATTATCCTCTTTGCTGAGGTTGTTGAAATCGATTCTTACAGGCACACGCTGCTGAATCTTGACAAAGTTGCCAGCCGAATTGTCGGTAGGTACCAGCGAATATTTCGAACCGGTAGCACCAGAAATGGCGGTCACCGTACCCTCAAATTCCTTGTTACTGATGGCATCTACGGTCATACGCACCTTCTGTCCTACATAGAGATTCTCTATCTGGGTTTCCTTATAGTTGGCAATCACCCATTTGTTGTTGGTTGGGATGATATAGGTAATGGTGGTTCCTGCATTCACCATCTGTCCCTCCTCGATAGAGCGGCGACCCAGTTTACCATCACAAGGGGCCACAACCACACAGTAAGAGAGATTCAGTTTTGCCATCTCTACGGCAGCCTCGGCACGCTCGATGGAGGCTGCCACATTCTGTTTGCGGGTAGTTACCTCGTTTACTCCCTTATAGGCAGCAGCCTGCTGCTTCTTTACCCCTTCGAGTTTCTTCCTGGTAGCAGCATATTCCACCTCCAGCTGTTCGAGCTGGATAGGAGTAGCCGCCTTCTTTTCTACCAGGTTGCGATAGCGTTCGCAGTCCTTGGCAAGTTTGGCAAGTCGTACATTTATTTCATCGATAGATGCCTGATAGATAGAAGCTGATGTCTCGGTGGTCTGCTCTGTAGCGTTGATGACATTGGCTCCAGCCTTGGCATCCTTGAGGGCTGCTTCAGCCTCCATCAGACGGATACGATACTCCCGGTCGTCGAGCACAAGGAGGGTATCTCCCTTGTGTACTTCCTGATGTTCTCTGAAGCATACCTTGGCGATATAGCCGGATGCACGGAGATTAACCGGTGAGATATATTGCTCTATCTGAGCATCATTGCTCGTTTCGTTAGAGTTATAATCGAGGAAGAGGCATACGATCTTCCAGAGTCCGAAAGCCAGAATAGCAACACCTATCAGACTGGCAACAATCTGTCTTACGCGCTGCTTCTTGAGTTTCTTCCTGGTTTCTTCGTGAGATACCTGTGTAGCCTCTGCTGTTTCTACATTTTTATTTTCGTTCTGTTCCATAGTTTTATTGTAATTTGGAATCAGGGAATATGAAGTAAACTTTTTTACATCCCGTTTTCCTGTTTATATTTTATTTCTTAATGATTTATTCTTCTCCGTTATTTAGCAACCGAAATCTGGTTGAGCTGTCCAGTCAACTTGAGCAGCGAGAGATTGGCAACCTTGTAGCGATAGTAGGCTGTGAGATAATTGTTCATAGCCTCGCTCATACGCATCTCGTCCTGCAGCACTGCTGTCATCGAAGCTACACCCTCCTTATACTGGTCTGCTGTTACGTTGTAAACATCCTGAGCCATGGTATAATTATCAAACTGCTTCTTGTAGTTGCGCTGACTGTTGTTCACCTCGCTCACCGCATTCATATAGTTTGCCTGCAGTCCCTTCAGGGCGTCCTCGTAACCGATGCGTGCATTCTCCTCCTCTATCTTCGCCTTTCTGATTTTAGAACGCTTTTCAAAACCATCGAATACAGGCACTCGCAGCTGGATGCCCAGACCATTGGAACCATACCAGTGGTTTGATTCGCCCGAATGAATCCAGTGATCTATCCTATCGGTAAAGGCAGAATACATCAGGTTTCCGGTCAGCGAGAGCGATGGCAGATAGCCGTCCTTGGCAAGTTTGGTCTGCTTCTGGGTGAGCAGTTTCTTCTGTTCCAGCAACTGGAGTTCGTAGAGTCCCGTATCCAGTCCGTCAGCCTTCACCATCTCAATCTTTCCCGGATCTACGGCTGTCACCTTCATCTCCTTCTCGGCAGGATAATCTATCACATACTTGAGCATGGTATACTGCTGTTCGAGCATGGCGATGGCGTTATCGCGCTGCACGGTGAGGTTCTCGATATTGAGATTCACTCGCTTCAGATCGACCTCCAGACTCATCTGGTTGTCATAGAAAGCCTGGGTGATGTTTCTGAGTTCTACCAGTCGCTTGATGTTGTCATCCGTCAGACGAATCTGCTCAGATGTGTTTTGCGCCATGTAATACATCTTGGCAGTCTGCACGATGAGGTCTTCACGCGCCTTCTCATAAGAGAGTTGGTTGAGTTTATCGGCAATCTTGGTAATGTCGATGGCGGTAAGAATCATCTGGTTATACAGTGGCATCTGCAATTGTACACCCGCCGAAGCATTATACTGCAACGTCTTGGTTACATTATAAGGCTTGCCGTAAGCCGAGCCGTCGGTAACCGAAACAGGCGGCGTAAAGTTGTCGTTGAGCTGTGCCACCGCATTGATCTGCGGATAGAGTTTAGCCTGATTTTCGCTGATAGCGTACTTTCCCTTAGCTATTTCGTTTCGGCTGCTCTGGAGCGACAGGTTGTTATCCACTGCCATCTGCAGGCACTGGCTGAGCGTAAGCGTCTCCTGTGCGCCAAGTGTATGGAAAGCTCCGAGCGCGAAACATAATATGATTATTTTCTTCATTTCTTCTTAATGATTTCTATTGATTTACGTTTCATTTATTATCTGGGTGCAAAGGTACGGCTTTTCGGTGATAAATGACTATTCACATCTTATCACAATATGTTCAAAATTTCCGAAAATAACAGGATATGGTTCAGTATCAGCCTCATCGGCCTACTGGCTTTCAGCTATGCGCTTCTCCAGAACCTTCTTCAGGTTATCAGCTGAGCCCATTCCCAACTTCTTTCTGATGTTGGCCCGCTGGGTAGTGATGTTCGATTCCGACTTGTTAAGCAGCGCGCAAATCTCACTCAACTTTCTGTTCTGCAGGATAAGGTAACAGATTTCCTGTTCAGAGGCACTCAACTCGGGAAAGACGCGTTCTATGTTCTGTTTGCTCAATTCGCGGGTCTGGAGATATTGCATCACATTGTCTATGACATTCTTCTGCGAAGCCTCACCCAGAAGATCCAGCAAATGCGCGGTAAGTTTAACATCATGCCTTTCCTTCGCCAGAGCCACGTATGCCTTAATCTGCTTTTTGTTTATCTTCAGCACCTGGAGCAGTTCTTCCTCATCACGCTGCAACGTTCTGTTCGCATTAACAAGATACTCACCGTTTCTGGCAACAGCCAGACTCAGCACGCTGATAAAAAGCAATATGAGCATCATCATGAAGAAATAATCCATGAGCGATTCATCCCCCGTTACAATCACACTCAATATATAAACCCCAAAAGCTATTCCCACCAGCCAGCGTGTGAGACGCGCCTGATAAGCCGCCAGCGAGAAAAACATGTTGCCTGAAAGGATAAGCATATTGATGAGAATCACCATTCTGTTATCTTTCAGCGTAGGCATAAAGGCACTGTAGAGGATATCGGCTCCGATAAAGCACTGGGTGGCGATAGCGATACAAACGATTGCCCTCACCATTGGGATTTTCCCGAAGAGATAAGCCATGAAGGAGGATAACACGACTATCAGAAAAACGATGTTAGACACGGTAAAAAACGGATCAAAGGCTCCAGAAAAGCCCAGGATATTTGACAGGATGCCCAAAGAGAGCATCACGGAGAAACACACAAGGATAGCTTGACGTTGGCGGTCCAAGTAATTAGATTCTCTCTTCAGGAAACAGAATCCTAACTGATGTATCTTAGATTTCTTTGCGTTCTTTTCTTTCATATTCATAATGGATAGATAAATTATTTCGTATTGACAGATGAGGCAGGTTTGCCCTGACTGACGAATCATTTTGCACAGACACACGAATCGCTTTTTCTTCTTGCAAAAATAATAAAAAAGATTGGTTTTGATGTATTTTGAGGGATATTTTTTTATAATTCCAGAAAAATCAGCATTTTTCAGTGTACTTTTCTCCCTACCGAGAGTGGTTTTCCATTACTTTTGCATTTGAAAATTCAAATCATTTATCAATCATTTAATACTAATTACGTATGAAAAAGAATATCACTTTCAACAGTAAGCACATACAATGGTTTCTGTTTTTATGCTTAAGTTTCAGCATCACATTCTGTATGTTTCTGCTATCTTCATGCAGCGATGATGACAGCCCAGAAGTAAACAATAAGGCACACTATCAGGACGTACCAGCCAGTCTACTGACCGATGCCAAGAAACTGGAGATGGTCCGGTCTATCCAGGACTTGAAAGACGGAAGATTCTTCTATCTTGACTATACGGAGGATTACAAACTCTCTACCATATCAGGCTATAATCTTACCGACAACACCCAACTGATTGGTGCCGTATTAAAAACCCTCTGCGACAAAACACCATCCTGGCTCAAGGCAAGAGTCAAGCTGGATGCCGGCTGCAGTGCCTTTGCTGTTACGACACCAGATACTGGTGATTATCTGATGGGGCGCAACTTTGACTATTCTCACGATAATGAACCGATTGCAGCAGCCCTGGTTCGCACGGCTCCAGAAGGTGGACTGAAATCCATCAGCATGGTGGATGCCTACTGGATAGGTTACCGGCAGGATCTCTGGCATTACATCCTATATAACAAGGAACAGTTTGAGAAACATAAGACGCAAGACCTTTCCTATATCATGGCATTCCCATATCTTCTGATGGACGGCATGAACGAGGCAGGCTTTGCCGTTTCCGTTCTTCATCTTGACGGCAAGCCAACCCAGCAGGCTAGCACGGGCAAGAAACTGACTACAACCCTGGCCTTACGCATGATGCTGGATCATGCAAGAACGGTAGATGAAGCTCTCAAGATTCTGGACGGATATGACCTCTGGATACCGGATAATGACGGCAACTATCATTTCTACATGGCAGATGCCACGGGCCGTTACGCCATCGTAGAATTCGTATATGACAAGGATCACCAAAGCAAGATTTACATCGACGATGAATATACGGGTGAAGACGGAAAGACTCATTTCAAATATCCTGACGTATTGCCAAACACCCGCGAGGTGATAGAAAAGCGCTATGCCAGCAACTTCTATGTATCTGAAACCATGGCATGTTCAGATAAAGGTCCGAAACTCTCGAACCACGGCAAGACCCGCTACGACATGATGGAATTCGTCATCAAGCAGAACAGTAACCAGTTGTCAGAGGAAGGAGCCATGAATCTGCTCAATGGTGTGAGTCAGGCAGAAACTCCAGGCAATCCAACGAGCCATACCCAGTGGTCGGTGGTATACAATCTCTCCCAGCGCAAGGCAACCATTTGCGTGAACAGAGATTACAAGAACAAGTTTACGTTCTATGCAAAATAATACATTTTATGCAAAAGAAGATTTTGCCGAGAAATAATATAAAAATAGGTCTAGCTACACCGCGCTAAGCGGGGTCGCTAGACCTATCTTCTAATCTATCAAGAACTTATATTCTTATTTTAGTCTTCATCAGCAAACTCATTCAGAGTATATGCGCTGCTGCCATCGAAACAATGGGTACATACCTGGCACTTTGGAAGACCGATAGCCTCTACCAGCTGCTCGATGGTGTTGAACTTCAGGGAAGTCAAGCCCAACTGGCTGGCAATCTCATCTACCATCTTCTGATACTCAGGAGAACCAGTGGTAGCGTATTTCTCAAGATTCTTGTTGGCATCGCCCTCAAACTTCTCGATGATGCGACGGGTAATCAGCTCCATATCACTCTTGGAAGAAGTGAAGTTGATGAACGGACAACCGTATACCAATGGAGGACACGCAATACGCATGTGGCACTCCTTCAAGCCTGCCTGGTCGAAAAGCACCTTCACATTGTCGCGAAGCTGGGTACCACGAACGATACTGTCATCGCAGAACAACACTCGCTTGCCCTTCAACATCGCCTTGTTAGGAATCAGCTTCATCTTGGCTACCAGTGAACGCATGCTCTGGTTGCTAGGAGTAAAACTGCGAGGCCATGTAGGAGTATACTTGGCAATGCAGCGCTGGTAAGGCACACCCTTGCCGGCAGCATAACCCATCGCCATACCCGTACCAGAATCCGGAATACCGCTGCAGCAGTCTACCTCCACATCATCGGTCTTGGCGAGATTAAAGCCGTTGGTAAAACGCGCCTCCTCTACATTCTTGCCCTCGTAGGTAGATGTAGGGAAACCATAGTAAACCCAGAGGAAAGAGCAAACCTGCATCTTCTTGTTGGCAGGACGGATCTGCTCCATGCCATCAGCTTTAATCTTCACGATTTCGCCTGGTCCTACCTCATATGCAGTTTCATAATCGAGATTAGGGAACGAGGTGGTTTCGCTGGAAGCCGCATAGGCACCTTCCTTCTTGCCGATGATGATAGGAGTACGTCCCCAACTGTCACGCGCACAGATGATGCCATCCTCGGTAAGGATCATCATGGTGCAGGAACCTTTGATGTGATGGAAAACGTTTTCGATACCTTCTCTGAAGGTTTTCCCCTGAATAATGAGCAGAGCCACCAACTCAGTAGGATTGGTACTACCCGAAGACATCTCTGCAAAGTGCATGTTCTTTTCGAGCAGAAGCTGAGTAAGTTCATCCTTGTTTACTATCTTAGCTACGGTGCAAATGGCAAAGCGGCCAAGATGAGAGTTCATGATGAGTGGCTGGGCATCTGTATCGCTAATCACGCCGATGCCCGATGTAGCTCCTTCAAACTTGTTGAGTGTAGGTTCAAACTTCGTTCTGAAGTATGAACTTTCCAGATTGTGGATAGAGCGCACGAAGCCCTTCTCACTACTGTAGGTTGCCAAACCGCCCCGGCGTGTGCCGAGATGTGAGTTGTAATCTGTGCCGTAAAAGAGATCAGCGACACAGCTTTTCTTGGAAATAGTTCCGAAAATGCCTCCCATAAGAGTATAATTATATGTTATAATTTTGTAATATGGGTGCAAAGGTAAATAAAAATCAGAAAATATGCAAGTCTTTTTGCTTTTTTTCTATAAAAACATGATAATGAGGGTAACTTGCTACCCTATTTCGAGAAGAATAAACGGCTACTGAAACGAAAAGCGCTCCGGCAATAATTACCGGAGCGCCATAATATGATTTCCTATGAAATTAATCCAACTTCAGGCTCTTCTTGATAGCCTCGATCTTATCCATTGCAGCAGCTGTGCAGCGGTTGTAGCAGCCAGCGCACTTGAATGAAGGATCCTTAACCTCAATATAGAACTTAATCTTAGGCTCTGTACCTGATGGACGGACACTTACCTTAGTGTTGTCATCGCAGAACCACTGGAGTACATTGCTTGTAGCAGGCATATCGAGCTTCTCTACGCTGCCGTCAGCATGCTTAGCCTCCAAAGACTGATAGTCCTTCCAGGTTACCACCTTGCTGCCACCCAACTCCTGTGGAGGGTTGGCACGGAAGTCTGCCATCATCTGCTTAATCTCGTCAGCACCAGTCTTACCTGGGCGAACTACGTTTACAGTGAACTCCTTGCTGAAGCCATACTCTGCATAAATCTGCATCAGGAGGTCGTAGAGAGTCTTACCCTGATCCTTAGCCCATGCAGCAATCTCGCAAATCAGACAGATAGATGCAGGAGCATCCTTATCGCGTACCTTATCGTATGGCAAGAAACCGAAGCTCTCCTCACCACCACCGATGTACTGCTGCTTGCCCTCAGAGATAGCAATCTCGCGTGCAATCCACTTGAAACCGGTGTAGCAGTCGCGCAACTCTACGTTGTTCTTCTTGGCAATCTCAGCGATAACTTCTGTTGTTACGATGGTCTTTACGAGGAAGTCTGTTGGCTTCAACTTACCCAACTTCTTCTTGTTCTCGATGATGTAGTAGCAGAACATCATGGCTGTCTGGTTACCGTTGATGATCATCCACTCGCCCTTGTCATCGCGGCAAACGATAGCCAGGCGGTCAGCATCTGGGTCAGTAGCTACCACGAGGTCAGCGTTCAACTTAGTACCGAGCTTCATACCGAGGGTCATAGCCTCTGCATTCTCTGGGTTAGGAGAAACTACTGTTGGGAAGTTACCATCTACAACCATCTGCTCAGGAACTACATTGATGTTCTGGAAGCCCCAAGAACGCAGACAGAGAGGAACGATGACACGACCTGTACCGTGCATAGCTGAATAAACGATGTTGAGGTCTTTCTGACGGTTGATGACATCCTGGTCAATCATAGCAGAATGAACGGCTGTCATGTAGTCGTAATCCATCTCACCACCGATAATCTTGATCTTATCCCAGTTAGCCTCAAACTTCACCTGGTCGATAGTAACCTTGTTTACCTCCTCGATGATACCTGTATCGTGTGGAGCCAGAACCTGAGCACCGTCGCTCCAGTAAGCCTTGTAACCGTTGTACTCCTTAGGGTTGTGAGAAGCAGTTACGTTGACACCAGCCTTGGCACCGAGCTCGCGGATAGCGAAAGAAATCTCTGGTGTAGGACGGAGACTCTCGAAGAGATAAGCCTTGATGCCATTGGCAGAGAAGATGGCAGCTACGGTCTCAGCGAAGAGACGGGAGTTGTTACGGCAGTCGTGACCTACCACTACAGAAAGGTTCTCCTCACCTGGGAAAGCCTTGAGGATGTAGTTAGCAAAGCCCTGTGTAGCCATACCAACGATATACTTGTTCATGCGGTTGGTACCTGCGCCCATGATACCGCGCAAACCACCAGTACCGAACTCCAAGTTCTGATAGAATGCATCAACGAGAGCAGACTTATCCTCTGCGTCGAGCATTGCCTTTACTTCCTTACGGGTTTCTTCGTCAAAAGCAGGTGTGAGCCACTGCTGTGCTCTTTCTTCACACTGCTTGATCAATTCTGCGTTATTAGCCATAGTTTGATTATATTATGTTATTAATTAATTCTTATCGAGAAGGATGTGCACGAAAACAATGCATAATTTCTCTATTTGCGTACAAAGTTATATAAAAATTTTGATAAACCAAGCAAGAATGAAGTTTTTTTTGTATTTTTGCACTTTGAAATGGAATTGAAAATAGAATAAGGCTAATATTTAGCAATATTGTATTGGTAAGATAGCAAAGTTGAATGAACAAAATATAAAACAATAGAATATGGAAGTATATTACACGGGCGTCATCATCGCCGTATCCACCTTTTTAATAATAGGTATCTTTCACCCTATCGTCATGAAGACGGAATATTATACGGGCACCCGCTATTGGTGGGTTTTCCTCGTTGCAGGCATCATCTGCATAGGAGCTGCCTTCCTGGTTGCCAACGTGCTCTTCTCTGCCATACTGGGCGTAGTAGGTGCTTCATGCCTTTGGAGCATCGGTGAACTCTTCGAACAGAGACAACGCTGCGAGAAAGGCTGGTTCCCGAAGAATCCGAAAAGAATAGGAACAGGATATTACAGGGACGAGAAGAAGTGAAGAACGAAGAACTGAAGTTTCGCATGTGGTTCAAGTACGGGCTGAAGGCCCAAAAGCTCCTAGCCCAGGGCGTGTGGGGCTTACTTGCGAAACTTCAGTGAAGAATTCAAGTGTATAGGAAGAAAATGAAGACAGAACTCATTTTGGTCGGAAAGACCGTAAACAAGCATTTCATTGCGGGCATCAAGGATTATGCCGAGCGCATCACCCATTATATGCCTTTCAACATAACAACCATTCCTGAGCTCAAGAACACCAAGAGTCTCAGCGAACAGCAGCAGAAGGAACGGGAAGGAGAACTGATTCTGAAACTCCTCCAGCCTTCGGATACCGTGGTGCTGATGGATGAACATGGACAGGAATTCCGAAGCATCGAGTTTGCCAAATGGATAGAGCGCAAGCAGGCTACGGCAAGAAGGCTCGTCTTTGTCATCGGCGGTCCTTACGGTTTCTCACAGTCTGTCTACGACCGCGCCAACGAGAAGATTTCCCTCTCCAAGATGACCTTCTCGCATCAGATGGTTCGCCTTATCTTTACCGAGGCGCTCTATCGCGCATGTACTATTATAAAAGGTGAACCTTACCACCATGAATAAAGGGTAAAAAGTAAAAAGGTAAAAAGGTAAAAAGGTAAAAAGAGCCTTTCCCCCTTGCGCCCCCGTCCCCAGCGATTCCATCGCTGGTCCCCTAATCTTAAAAGAAGAAAGAATATGCCAAAAGATAAATATATAGAAATAAAAGGGGCAAGAGCCAACAACCTCAAGAATATCGATGTGAAGATACCTCAGGGCAAGTTTGTTGCCATTACGGGTGTCTCCGGATCGGGAAAATCATCGTTGGCTTTTGATACCTTATATGCTGAGGGCCAGCGCCGCTATGTGGAGTCGCTCTCTTCATACGCACGCCAGTTTCTGGGACGTATGAGCAAACCGGAATGTGATTTCATCAAAGGATTGCCACCTGCCATCGCCATCGAACAGAAAGTGATTTCGCGCAACCCACGATCTACCGTGGGCACCAACACCGAAATCTACGAATACCTGCGACTGCTCTACGCACGCATCGGAAAAACCTATTCGCCTATCAGCGGACAGGAGGTGAAACGCCATACTACCGAAGATGTACTCGCCTGTACCCGACAGTATTCCCAGGGTACCAGGTTTGTCATCCTCGCCCCTATCCACGTCATCGAAGGGCGCAGTCTGGGCAAACAGCTGGAGATGTACAATCAGGAAGGTTACGCGCGTATATATATAAAAGGTGAATTCGTGCGCATCGAAGACTTCATGGAGCAGGCGGATAAGGAACTGCTGGAAGTAAGCGGCGATAAACTGAGAAAGAGAATGCAGCAGAAGGATGAAGAAATCTTCCTGGTCATCGACCGTGCTTCGGTAAGCGATGAGAAGGATGATATCAGCCGACTGATGGATTCTGCCGAAACTGCCTTCTATGAGGGCGATGGAGCCTGCCGCCTCGTCTTCCTGCCAAGCAACATCTGCTACGACTTCTCTACCCGGTTCGAAGCTGACGGCATGCAGTTTGAAGAGCCTACCGACAATATGTTTGCCTTCAATTCTCCTCTCGGAGCCTGCCCTACCTGCGAAGGTTTCGGCAGCATAATAGGCATCGATGAGAAACTCGTCATCCCGAACACTTCGATGAGCGTATATGACGGATGTGTGGTTTGCTGGCGAGGCGAAAAGATGGGTATGTGGCTCAAGGAATTCATCCGAAGAGCAGCAGAATACGACTTCCCTATCTTCAAGCCTTACTTCGAACTGACTCAGCAGCAGAAGGACTGGCTGTGGCACGGTCTGCCTGGCGAGAAGAAACGTAAACAGCAGGAAAGGGTGAGCATCGATGAGTTCTTCAGAATGGTAAAGGAGAACCAGTACAAGATACAATACCGCGTGATGCTGAGCCGATTCCGTGGAAAGACGATTTGTCCTGACTGCCATGGTACCCGACTCAAGAAGGAAGCCAACTATGTGAAGATTGGCGGAAAGAGCATCACCGAACTGGTTGAGATGTCGATTGTGAACCTGAGCGAATGGTTCAAGAAACTGGAACTCTCTGAGCATGAGAAGGAAATCAGTAAGCGTCTGCTCACCGAAATCACCCACCGCCTGCAGTTCCTCCTGGATGTTGGTCTGGGTTATCTTACGCTCAACCGACTTTCCAACACCCTCTCCGGCGGTGAGAGTCAGCGCATCAACCTGACCACCAATCTGGGCTCATCGCTCGTGGGTAGCGTATATATCCTCGATGAACCTAGTATAGGACTCCATAGCCGCGATACCGCCCGACTGATTAAGGTGCTGAAAGAACTGCAGCAACTGGGCAATACGGTGGTTGTGGTAGAACACGACGAAGAGATTATGCGGGCAGCCGACTATCTCATCGATATTGGTCCAGATGCCGGCAGACTGGGCGGAAGAGTGGTCTACGCCGGTCCGTCATCAGAATATTCAACCACCGACAAGGCTGAACAGGAAAAGCTGCTGGCTGAATATCCAGAGAGTTATACCATCAAGTACCTGACCCACAACGAGGAGATAAAGGCGCCAACGAGCCACCGTGCCTGGAACCAGTATATCGAAATCAAGGGAGCCCGGATGAACAATCTGCGCGGCATCGATGTTAAGATACCGCTCAATGTATTCACCTGTGTAACCGGTGTATCAGGCTCAGGCAAGAGTTCGCTCATCAAGGGAATCCTCTATCCTGCCATGCGTCGCCGTCTGGACCTCGTAGCAGATGCACCAGGCGAATATGCATCGATGGAAGGCGACTGGAAGAGCATCCATCATGTAGAGTTTGTCGACCAGAACCCTATCGGAAAGAGTACCCGCAGCAACCCTGCTACCTATCTGAAGGCATACGATGCGATACGTGCCCTCTTTGCCAACCAGCCACTGGCTAAGCAGATGGGATTCACGCCGCAGTACTTCTCTTTCAATACCGAAGGCGGAAGATGCGAGGAATGTAAGGGTGCGGGATATGTTACCATCGAGATGCAGTTTATGGCAGACCTCACGCTGACCTGCGAGGCTTGTAAGGGCAAACGGTTCAAGCACGATATCCTGGAGGTTCGCTATGGCGGAAAAGACGTCAATGATGTGCTGAACATGACGGTAAACGAGGCCATCGAGTTCTTCAGCGATGAAAAGCTGCAGCGCAACGAGGGCGACTTCGACAACTGCCGCATCATCGTAAACCGCCTGAAGCCGCTTCAGGATGTAGGTCTGGGTTATATCAAGCTCGGTCAGAATTCAAGTTCGCTTTCGGGAGGTGAGAATCAGCGTGTAAAGCTCGCCTTCTTCATAGGCAAGGAGGAACAGGAGCCTACGCTCTTCATCTTCGACGAGCCTACCACGGGTCTTCACTTCCACGACATCAAGCGCCTGCTCCATGCCTTCAATGCCCTGATAGAAAGGGGCCATTCGCTGGTAGTGATTGAGCACAATCTGGATGTCATCAAGTGTGCCGACTATATCATCGACCTCGGTCCTGAAGGCGGCGATAAAGGCGGCAATCTTGTTGTTGCCGGAACTCCGGAAGAAGTAGCTGCCTGCAAGGCAAGCCTTACCGGAAAGTTCTTGCGTTAAGAGTTGGGGATATAAAAAACTGTGTCAAGTTACAACCAAAGTAATTTGACACAGTTTACTTTTGCAACCTCATCACAATCTGATGAAGTATAATAAAGTATCTGCGAAATTCCAGCCCGCACAGCAAGTTCCATCATGGAATGTTAAAAACGGTAAATACAAATTTAACGTATTTACCGCCTTTTTCATTTTCATACCTTTTTTGCATAACGTTTGCATAAGCATAATAACCAAACATTAATGCATAATATTTTCTCAAAAAGGGAAAGACTTCTAAAGCCCGTTCCACCCAATATAGTTCTCAAATAAGGTTTATTATCCATACTTGTCTATATTTAGAAGGCGAAATCATCCTCTTCCTCATCCTCATCATTTGGGAACATGACGCTTCTCTCATACTCTGGATCATAGAATTCATACTCATCCTTCACCTGTTTGATTTTCTTCTGAATGGAGCAAATCTGCTCCAACTCCGGAAATTGAAGATGTTCACGATTGAACTCCAATATCCCATTCAGCTCTCTCTCAATGGAACAAACCTCTGGTTGGAAGTCATCCATGTCAAACTCGGAATCATTGAAGAGGTCATTATCTAGGGCCTCGTCCAAACGTTTTTCCATCTTATCCAATTGCTCTTTTATAGTTTTGTTCATTATGCTCTATTTTTAAGTTATATGTTCGATTTATGAAATAAGAATCTTACCTGATGAAAGATTCATTTTTCGTAGGAATCTGAGAGTAACAGGATTTGCTTCACCTTGGAAAGCAAATCTTTCTCTGTAACTTCTAAGTTCAAAGATGCCCCATTCCCTGTTATATTGACACCTAAAACACCTGTAAGTTTTATCAGATGTTTTGTACTTCCACTCTTTACAAAAAGACAAATAGACCATTCACCATAAGTACAAAAAAGGGTTATATAAATGGGCCTGTTGTCATACATGATTTGATAACCATATTTTTCAACATATGGAATCTTGCCATCGAAGGTTTCCGCTATAAAGGAAGCTATCTCCTCGTGGAACTTCTTCGTAAAAACGTTGGCGTATTCTTCGGAAATCTCATCCTTGGCACAGATAATCTGCTCTTGGGCATCTTCCAAATCATCAAGCAAATCGTCTAAAGCCGAGCATTTTTCGATAATGTTCAGTCCTTTTAACTTCGCCATTTCTTTATTAATATCAAACTTTTCCATTGTATATCAATTTTAATTATTCTGGAGCAAAGGTAGCCCACACCTGTGTAAATTCATTTCACTCAATAAAAAAGTTTTTTCATGCGCAATGATTTTTCTCACGTTTCATCTAATTTTGCAGAAAATTTAATGAGCAAACATGAATATGGGCAAAGAATTATCAAATGGTAAGATGGATAAAGAAGCCATCAAACATACCATCAAGACAAAGTATCTCAATAGTTACAAGGTGATTGTAGCGGGAGGACGTGACTTTGACAACTATGAGTTTCTGAAAGAAAGGCTTGATGAAACTTTCGAATCTTTGGGAGACTTGGACGCTCACCCAATAGAAATCATTTCAGGAATGGCAGATGGAGCAGACACCTTAGGTATCAAATACGCCAAGGAGCATAAGCTAACAATGGTCCTATACCCTGCGAATTGGGATAAGTATCCGAGGATGGCAGGAATCCTTAGGAACATGAATATGCTTGTTACGGCAACACATCTTGTAGCTTTTTCCGTCTTCAGCCACCGACAACATGCTACTCAATGCCAACCGTGATGAAATGAATCCCGCACACACCAATGGAAAGGAGTGGAATTCTCATCATGGATAGCTGACAATCTCCAAGATGAAGGTCGGTATGTTATTATCGATGATGAATACGTGATACAGGATTCGCAACTGCCACACTTCATCCTGACCAATCCGTATGATGGCATTACTGCGGACCTGGTCAACAAAGCCATTAAGATTCTTAACGGATAAAGGAATTAAGTTTTTCTATAAGTATAACCGTAATTTATGGGATTAAGATATGAACATAAAACATGTATTTGAAGACTCTCGCATAGTCATGCTGGAGAAAGACATTGCAAGAATAAACGAGTATTGTCAATACTCTGATGAAGAAAAGTTTGTGATGAAGCACTTGCTCAAAAAGCGTTGCAACGTACTATGGCAATTGAATATGTATGACGATGAGACGAAGCAGCTCCTCATCGGTTTCAATGATGCACTTCGAAAGGCATGTACGCAGCTTTATCACCGGACGATGACAGTTTATCAAGAATACCTGCATCGTAAGGACATTTCTGGAGATTTTGAGGTGGAAGGAAAGATATTCCTTGGTTACGAATATCCTGCACATCACCCCATTCAGACAGAAACGGCAAAACAGGTGTGGGATACTCTCACATGTGGAGGTTTCAATACACTCTATGATGAGGGTTGCGCATGGCCGCTCCGATTCAGTAGAGAGCGGCCTTCTGAGCAAAGTATCAATGAGAAATTGGAGAATTGGTTGGGGATGGAGATTGAGAACGACAATTGGAATGAGGGACTGGATAGAGAATGGTCGAAAGACCTGCATCTTATACAGCCCTTTCATAATCTATACGATCATTGCTACTTCTCATTATATGACCTCATATATGTCCGTGAGTTCAACCTGGAAGTACATGTGGAGTTTGATGATAAAGTAAAATATTAAACATCAAGCCAAACAAACCGCTGGAACTCTACAATCTGCTAGAGGATCCGGAAGAGAAGCATAATCTCGCCAAGAAATATCCGGAAAGTGGGAAAAAGTAATCGGCTTTGTAAAACTGAGGGCGTGTCATGGACTTATGACACACCCTCAGTTTTTTATCCGTTTTTCAAGATTTTACGGTCTTTAAGCAACGTGTTTTGCGACAACGTGTTGGCTGTAGAATATGCATCGAGCAGCCAGCGTGACAATTATCCATCACCAAGATTTTCTGAATTGGAGATGTTGTAGCGATAGCAGCCATTCTGTCGGCAATCGATATTCACCCAAATGTTTTTCCTGTGTCGTCATACGTCACTCACGTTATTTTTTACTTATCCAAAAAGCTGACAACCTCTGGAATCTCTTTATTCAAGAAGTCGTACCAAAGCTGAGGGCTATATCCCAAAGATGTATGATGAATCATATAGAACGGCAGCTTGTAGCCGTTAGCAAATTGCAGTTCACCTTTCTTAGGATAAGAGTTGTTGATTTTTTCATCCAATGTTTGGATAAAATACTTCACACCTTTCTCGTCAAGAATATTCATGCCTTTGTCGTTTCTTAGACCAACAAATATGCAAACATCTGGCTTGATGATCTGCACGACATCAGCTAAGCACTTCCATGCCGTCTCGTAATCAGCCAAGGAGGGCACCTCATGTGTGCCTTTCATAGGCTCCTGTATGAAGTTATAAGAAGCTATTTTGTTCCAAAAGCCCTCGACATCCATGTCGCTTTCATCCAAGAATGTTTTCTGAAGGTTAGTATGGAATTTCCAGCCACCTTTTTCTATTGCACAATTAATGATTCCTCTTGTATACTCCTTGTCTGTAACACATCTATCATATTCCTCTGGGCAGAATTCGCCTTCGTCATTCACCGTATAGTGCGAGTCTCCCATGATAAGCACACGCTTTGGTGCCGAAGCATAGTTGCAACCTATCCAAGGATAGTGTACAAGATTCTCAACTTTATCAAACTGCGAATCAAATTGTCTGTCTGATGTTGTCATAATAACCTAATTTCCGCAACACTATAATTCAATGTTATTTATAAGAACCTGAGCAACAAAAAGTTGATTAGTTTTTTGCCATGTCAGAAATCTCACTTGTCTTAGTGTTGCATTTAAAAACAAATAAAACTCTGAATGACACGGCAAAAATACAAATAAAATCTAAGAAACACACTCCTTTTGGGGATTTTTTTTCTATTATGAAGCAATTTGATGCTTTTTTAGCTCAAACCATAGATTCCACCTTGGGATTGAGATGCACATTGTTTGGTTATCAATATAGTGAGATTCTACGCTCTCTGATATGCGTATATCTTTGTGGTGGTTCATGTCTTGAGGATATTTCAACACACCTTATAAAACATTTTATAAAAATATCACAGCCTTCAAAGATATTTTTAATCTGTGCCATTTTTTTGCACACCATTGCACTACCTTTGCAATAAATTTTAAATGTTAAGTGTATGAAACTGAAAGAACTTTTACTTAGTACGGATTTTGATATGTTGATACCAGCCTTGAAAAAGGAAGGATATTTGGGCATCAGACAATATCGTGAGGCATACGACATCCTTTGCCATCTTATTCCTGCGGATGAATCCGAGATTAAGGACCCCCAAATACGTGTAGAGTGGGTTAAACCTGTTGAAGGCTATGAGGATGAAGAGCCATATATTAATGTATACAATTGTGAAGGTGATTTTTGGGAATGTAATGTTGCCAAGGAAGTTATTGTTGACGATGCCTGTAGACTTACTAAGGAAGAAGTCATAGCCAAGATTCTTTGGAGTTGTACATTCTACGGCTATACACCGCAGACACTCAAAGATACATTTGAGGACAGAATCGAGCACAAGATGCACACCAGTTATGGTACTATGGCTAGAAAACTAGAACAAAAGTTATACTTCAACTATTTGCCTGGCCGTAAGAAAAGGGAGATCCTCGAAACCATGAAGCTCGCTTCTCATGATAGTATATCCATGAGCATGGAGGATTGGGACTACTGCAACAGAAGAATCTCCCAAGCATCCAACATCAAAAAGAAGCGTGACCATCGCTTGGAGAAGCGAATTGATTATCTCGATTATCGAGAAAAGTATGAAGCTCTCCGAGAGAAGTTCTTGGGTGGTAAAGATATTTCCTTCCATGACATGGACTTCATCTATGATGGTTTCTCAATGCTGCAAACCAACATGGAGACTCATACCTATGGAGAAATCAGCAGAGTGGATTACCTGAAAAGACTGATAAAATACATAGATATGGATTCAGAGAATGAGTTTTTCAATCTGCAGAAGCTAGTCGTATTATGTAAGGTGTCTTCACTTCATCCTCTTTCTTTGAAGGAGGAAGAAAATATCAAGAGTGAGTTCCAAATGTTGGCAGGAAAAGGAAAATTAGTCTTTGGTACGAGAGAGGTAAGTTCCGGTGTAGTTGATTTGCATTTTACGATACTTATTCAGAAATACGAAAAACGTCAACCATAAACCTACTCGGATGACTACAGGCATTTCTTTGACTGATATTTAGAAGACTTGTCACCAAGGTGGAAACCTTTCTCTATTGACCTCCATCTTGGTTTTTAAGTTCATTAAACTGTGAGACATTGTAAAACTCCGTAAAAGCACCACCCTTGCTTTGATTTTCTCAAGAATGAGCATGACCAAAGACATGAAAACGAGGTTGAGAACGATAGACCTCTAACAAAAGAGGAAGGCTTCCCCTACCCTCGTCAAGTATGCCTTCCGGTGGAATATGGGTTATCAGGAAGTCCATTTTGCCAGCAAGGTGGATATTTGACTCCTTGCTTTGCAAACTTCGCGTGGATATATTCCCAAAACTTATCCTATCAAACTCATAGCAAGTATCATGGAGGAAGACTATCTCCCTTGTCAGCAGGAACTTGGCTTGCTCTGGAGTACCTTCCAAGAGTAACTCATGATTGCCAGCCACAAAAATATAAAGTTTGGCGGGATGGCTTAACAACCAGGAAAAGAAGTCCTCCATGCCATCCTTGCTAAAGCCAGACACTACATCGCCAGCACAAAGCAGGATGTCAGCTTCTTCAAGGATATGAAGCCACTTGTGCATTCCATGAGAGTCAGAGAACGCAAAAATCCGATGTTCCTTATAGTTGAATAGCATAAATCTAAATCTTATAAAGTTAATACTTCAATGGTGAATGTGGGCGGAATCTCTTCCGACCACATTTTTTGCATTGGCTTCATATTTCATTTTTTAAATGATACGAGACCTGTTTTCTTATTTTTCCTGACACACTTTATAAACATCAAACCATAAACCATGCAACATGTCAAGCAGTTTGATTTTATCGTCTGAAGATATGGGTAAGCCGGCAATGTCCTCTGGTTCGAAGCTGACGGATGAGACTTCATTTTTTAGCTCTAGCAAGAGCATATCCATTCGTTTCTCCAAGTATTGTTTCAACCAAGAGAGTTCGTCAAAATCACAAGTTGGAATTTTGATGTTTGATACATATTTTTGTTTCTTATCACCTGTCACTGAGTACAAATTCGCAAACCATATATCGCCAAAGCCAACACTCAAACTGAGTTCTATGCTATATATCTTTCCCGTATAGGAAAAAACATACTCACTTTGAGCTTCATCACCTATGTCAAAGTCAACCCATTGATTCATCTTCATATGCTTGAATGATTAACAATAGTTGTTCTTCACTTGTGCCCAATGTCTTCTGTACAAGATCCACCTTTGTTGTGTCCATAAATGATTGTGACACAGACATAAGTTGAACAAGTTCTCCCATCAGCAAAGGATATTTTACAGAGGTGACGATTCGCATAGACACCTTATTATATTTAGCCCAATCCACCAGGGTGTATTGCCTAAAAGATCGGCAGATAGCCTCTGCCCTGCTCTCTCCTTTCATTGGAAAGGAATAGATACGGCGTTTTACCGATATTCCGTGTTTAGTTTGTTCCATGATTTCTTGTTACTTTACATCTATGGCACAAAGGTAGTCTGAAAATGGGAAAAATTACTGCACACCTAAAAAATATTTTAGATGTGACAACATTTTACACAGGAAATATGTTCCTTTGCCACAAAATAAATATACAATGAAGAGGAGGAACATATGGGGGCAATGCTCCATCTATAAACAGATTTTCTTGCCGCCCAAGATTGTGGTTTTCCCATTGGAATTGATAGACGAGATTATCCTACATGAAATGAGTCATCTCAAATTTATGCATCATAGGAAACAATTTTGGGAGTACTTTAGTTTCCTGCAAGGAAGAGATGCCAAACTATGCAAGATGAAGGAAAGTGTATTTTTCGCCAAATACGACGAAATGATAGAGTTCTTACTAAAATAATTGGCAATTGTGCAACATTATTTCTCACTTTTTCATTATCTTTGTACCAAAATTTAAAAGTATAGAATATGGCTATCAATCAATTGAACAAATATGTCTGGCTCGTAGAGACCATTCATCGAGCAAGAAACAGGGGTGGCATTACCCTGAAGGAGATTCAAAGCAGATGGTTGGACTCTGACCTCAGTGAGGGAACGGAACTTTCACGGCGTACCTTCATCAATAATCTCCATGCCATCGAGGAACTGTTTGAGATTAACATCGAATGTAGTAGCGGATTCCGTTATCACATAGAGTATGGCAATTGCTTCGAGGAAGGAAGCACCAGGAACTGGTTACTCAACGCCTTCTCACTCAACGCCATGGTGGGCAACAGTCGCAAACTCAAGGAGAGGGTTCTCCTGGAGGACATGCCATCTGGCAGGAACTTCCTGGAGGATATCATCAAGGCGATGCGCGACAACCACGTTATATTCATCTCTTACTACAGTTACTATAACGAGAAGTATTATGAGTTTGACATCCATCCTTATTTCGTGAAGGCTTTCAAGAAACGTTGGTATGTGGTCGCATATAGTCCTGGCACGAACGATATCCGTTGCTATGCACTTGACCGTATGGAGAATGTCATCATCTCCGAGGAAATGTTCAAGATGCCTAAGGATCTGGAACCAGCTGAATACTTCAAGGATTGCTTTGGAATCATCAACAACAAGGATTCCGAAGTTCAAAAGGTAGTGCTAAAGGTTGATGCCTTCCAGAGTAACTACATACGCAATCTTCCTCTCCATGACTCTCAAAAGGAGACAAAGCGAACTGACGAGTACTCTATCTTTGAGTATCACCTGAAACCAGAGTTTGATTTTGAGCAGGAGATTTTCTCGAACATGGACGCCATGGAAGTGTTGGAACCTCTATGGCTAAGAGATGAAGTGACAGAAAAGTTAAGGAATCTTGCCGAGAAATACAAGATATAAACTTCTTGGTAACTTCCATCATGGAATGTTAAAGCTTGATGAGACTTTCGAATCTTTGGGAGACTTGGACGCTCACCCAATAGAAATCATTTCAGGAATGGCAGATGGAGCAGACACCTTAGGTATCAAATACGCCAAGGAGCATAAGCTTACAATGGTCCTATACCCTGCGAATTGGAAAAGATATCCGAGGATGGCAGGAATTCTTAGGAACATGAACATGCTTGTTACGGCAACACATCTTGTTGCTTTTTGGGATGGCAAATCTCATGGAACCAAGCACATGACAGAAATTGCCAAGGAAAAGGACATACCAGTATGGATATATAAATATTAAAAATTTGGAGAATACATATATAATTAGTAACTTTGCACTCATGAAGAATTTTGCAGCGATAGATTTTGAGACTGCCAACCAGCAACGAACCAGCGTTTGCTCCGTGGGCATTGTGATAGTAAGGGATGATGAGATTGTGGATAGCTACTACAGTCTCATCAAGCCAGAGCCTGAGTATTATTCTTATTGGAATACAAGGGTACATGGACTAACCATGGAGGATACCATGAACGCCGGGGTATTTCCAGAGGTATGGGCTGAGATTCAGCCAAAGATTGAGGGATTGCCATTGGTGGCTCACAACTCTCCCTTTGACGAGGGATGCCTGAAGTCTGTGTTCCAAATGTATCAAATGGACTATCCCGATTATGAGTTCCATTGCACATGCCGAGCCTCCAGAAGAAAGTTGGGATCTCTCCTACCCAACCACCAACTACAAACTGTAGCTGCTTATTGCGGGTACGACCTAACCCAACACCATAATGCCCTGGCTGACGCAGAAGCTTGTGCTTGGATTGCCAGGGAACTACTATAATTCTTACAACTCATTTTAATGTTTTTGTCACAAAATGACAATAGCACTACAAGGGAGTTGCTTTCACGGGTTCATACCGTGAAGCACTCTTTTTGGATTGGTACATAGCATAACAGGAAGTCCCTCATAAAAGTGTGTTAATCTTTCAAAAAGTCCCTCATAAAAATGTGAAATATTTTGCTATCTCGCTAATTTTCAATATATTTTCAGTAAAAAGCAATATATGGAAAGATAATTAACCAATATCACAACTAAAATGTTAATTAGTAATAAAGTTCTTACTAAGAAATTTCTTACTAAGAAGATTATTACTATCTTTGCATTCAATAATAACGAAAAAAGAAACGATTATGATAGAAAATCCATTTGAATTCGGTAGAGCTGTGGAAGATGAATATTTCACCGACCGCATAAACGATGCTAAGCGTTTGGAAGCCAATCTTACACATGGCATCAATACCATCATTATCTCTCCTAGAAGATGGGGAAAGACTTCTCTTGTCAAGAAAGTGATAAGCCAGTCAAAGCGGAAAGATGTTAAGTTCATCTTTATTGATGTATTCTCATGCAAATCCGACTATGAGTTTTGCAAGATGCTGGCAACGGAAACCATCCGTCAGACATCTTCCAGATGGGACGAATGGGTTCAGATGGCAAAAACCTTTCTTTCCAACATTACTCCAAAGTTCTCCTTCGGTACTGATCCTATGAACGACTTTTCCCTGTCTTTTGCCTGGAATCCAAAGGATAACCCTGAAAGGGAAATCTTGCAGCTGCCAGAGAAAATTGCAGAGAAGAAAGGCATTAAAATAGTTGTGTGCTTTGACGAGTTTCAGCAGATAGCTGACTTCAAGGACTCGCTTACCTTCCAGAAGAAACTGAGAACAGTATGGCAGCACCAGAAGTTGACTACTTACTGTATGTTCGGAAGCAAGAAGCATCTGATGACTAAGCTGTTCCACACCACAGAATGTCCATTCTACAAGTTTGGCGACATCATGTTTCTCGACAAGATACCGGAAACAGAGTGGATTCCTTTCATCTGCGAGAAGTTCAAGAATACAGGGAAGCATATAGAAGAGAAACAGGCTCTTAAGATTTGCCAAGTCTCGGAAAACCTGTCTTCGCTCGTCCAACATCTGGCTTGGCTCACCTGGTACAAGGCTAGTCCGGAAGTTACAGATCAGATGATAGATCAAGCTATCGATGAACTTTTGGATCAAAATCGCCTGTTCTATCAGCGTGATATGGAAACCATGACGGTTTACCAGAAGAATTTCCTCATAGCGGTGGCGAATGGCATCAATACCGGACTTTCCCGTAGGGAGGTACTGAATGAGTATCGCCTGGAAAACTCAGCCAACGTGCAGAGTATCAAGAAGGCATTGATTGCTAAAGATTTCATAGATGTGGAAGGAGATACAGTATCTTTCAACGACCCATTCTTCAAACTTTGGATCAGAAGAAACATTGCGCAGCTTTGATGGAATAAGAATACCTTTTCACATACAGAAAGCTTAAACATAGTTAAGACTACGATTTTTCGTATAAAACATTTGGTTACTACGAAAAATAGTAGTATCTTTGCATTGTCTTAAAATAAAACGATATGAAGAAGATTTTAGTAACAGAAAAAGAGGAAGAACTGATAGAAGCTATCAGAAATTTCCGGAAGTCATACCCTAGAGGTAACCCACAGTTATTATGGTACGCTCAGCAGCTGTTTGATGAGATGATTGAGCCACCCGAGTATTACACCTAGTATTAACAACAGTCTTCCCTTCGGGGAGGGCATTAAAAAGCATAAGATTATGGAAGTAACAATGAAGCAGGCTAAGGACAGCACAGTAAAGCAGCGCATACAGGATATCCAGATGACGGTATCATGGCGCGAGATAGCACATACCTATTTCGGGAAATCGGCATCATGGCTTTATCATAAGCTCGATGGTATTGATGGGAATGGTGGTGTAGGTGGTTTCACCGAAGAAGAGAAGGTTATGCTCCGTGGAGCACTTTGCGATGTTTCCAATCGCTTGCGTGCGGCTGCGGACAGGATATAATGAGGCTGGGGTCATCGTTCTCCATAAGACAGAAGTCGCCATAGCCTTGTGGCGCATCAGCCCCGGTGCAGCAGCGCATCGGGGCTTTCGATTTTGTTTCGCTTGCGTCGTTCATCATCGCACTGGCTGTGGGTCCGTTTATTGTAGGATCCTGCAATCCCGTGTTATGGGTGTTCTACCTCGGTTTGTGCACCATGCTCACCCCATTACTGGGTATTCCTATTTATAAGGCAATCTTCAGATAGTCCTTTGCCCTTCATCTGTCTGTTACTATATAACATATTAAAATATTATGGGACTGATAACGTATATACAAGGCTACTCCGCCATTATAGCGGTAGTACTGATGCCTTTCCTGGTTAAGAGCAGGATTCCCGCCTACTGGGTACTTTACCTTCTCTTCTGCACTATTCTTACACCCTTGATAGGGTATCCTCTATATCGGATCTGTATCCTCAAGAGATAGGGTGCAGTCCTTTGCCCTTCGTCTGCCTCTTACTATATTTGCATTGCTAATTAGTAATGTATAAGGGCAAAATTTGCAATAAATCTGCAAATCCCCCCGAAAATCAGTTTGCCTAACCTCATTCCTGTATCTACGAAATTCCACCCGCACAGGGTGAAAATACGATATCAGTGGAATCCGACAACCGCCGGATTCCACTTTTTAATTTAAAAAACCAATTCAAAAGTATTATTTATTAAAAAAGTAACTATCATCGAAGGCTGCTTCGATAAGGCGTTGCTTCACTCGGGCATATTCTGCCGAGTCTTCGATAAAGTACCGAAGAGCTGAAACAATCCTCACATAAACACTGAGCCGATAATCGCCCTTACCCTTTTAGATTGCAAAAATGTTTTCCTTATGCATCCCAGCATAATACATCAGATCAGAACCAGAAACATGATGGTTCTTCATCACTTCACTCAGAACAACACCGAAACGGCTGTTGTCTGCAAGAAAATTAACAATCTTCATTGCTTAATTTTTTTAAATTGTTTGTAATTATTGTATACGAGTTCCCACTACGGGAACTCTTTTTTATTTTCTTTTTAGTATCTTTGCACCATGTAAAACAGATTCAACAATCTGCTTACCTATAAGAAAACGAATAACTGATACATATATTGTATAACAATATAAAATTTTTAGGAGATGATGAACATCAGTACATTCATTAACATGGCCAGCAAGATTCCTTCACCTGGCCAGTTGGAAGGCCTGGTAACCTTCATGAAGGAAGATGAGAAACTCAGGTTTTTCACCGAGTCTTACCGGAAAACGGGTAATAAGTCGTACAAGCACGATGCACCCCTCTTCGCCGTAGCCTGCATCTTCGAAGGCGGAAAAGGCAAGGACAACATCCGGAGCCTCACACATCTGTCACTGGTCGACTTCGACCACATCACAGAAAAACCGGATGACGGCACCCTGCGCTCGCTCAAAGAGAGAATCTGCCACGATGCCCACACCCTGCTCTGCTACGTTACCATGAGCGGCAACGGACTGCGCGTCATCTACCGCTACGAAGGCGATGATTATCCCGCCGCCTTCGCCATGGGAAACGACTACTACGCGCATCTCATCGGCAAGGAAAGCGATCCGCTCTGCAAGAACATCACGAGGCTCAGCGGACTCGCCTACGACCCCGAAGTCTATTTCAATCCTGAAGCCAAAGCCTTCAGCGCCGAGGAAATCAGCCATTTCCATTCCGCTACGCTCAAGACCGCCCAGAAGAAAAAGAAACAGGAACGCATCGCCGACTACTACGAAAACATCATCAAACCCAAGCTGGAAAGCGAACAGGTAAAGTACGAACCCGGCAACCACAACCAGTATGTGATGCGGGTGGGCTACATGATGGCTAAGAAACGGTACGACAGGAAAGAAGCCACCCAGTGGGCTATCAGGCAGTTTCCCGAATACGACGACGTAGAACAGGTGTTCAAGTCGTGCTACGACAACACCACTCACCCACAGAAGATGAAGGCAGAAACCGGAAAGATTCCCTATGCCACCGTAGATGAAATCAAAGACTACCTCGACGGGCATATCAAACTCCGCTTCAACCTCATCACCCTGCGCTACGAGTATCTGAAGGAGAAATGGCGAATCCTCCAGGACCGCAATCTGAATACGCTATGGAGCAACATGTCGCTAACCGCAAGGGTGAGCAAGAGCGACATGATCAATGTCATTGAGAGCGACTATAGCCCGCCCTACAATCCCTTCACCGATTATCTGGAGAATCTACCACCCTGGCAGGAAGGCGACAAGGACTATATAGCCGAACTCGCTGCCACGGTAAAGATGAAGGGAGACCCCGTGATGCCCTTCTGTGAAGCCCTCAGGAAATGGCTCGTGGCGATGATAGCAGGATGGATAGACGAAGGTGCCGTAAACAATGTCATCCTGGTATTCATCGGCAGACAGGGCGCCTACAAGACCACCTGGTTCAACTATCTCCTGCCGCCGGAACTGAAGCAATACTTCTATACGAAGGCGAATGCCAGGCGCATGACGAAGGATGATATCATCGCCCTTTCGCAGTATGCACTCATCTGTTATGAAGAGCTCGACACGATGAGTCCATCGGAACTGAACCAGCTGAAGGCTGTGGTAACGATGCAGTATACCAACGAAAGGGCGGCATACGGCCATTATGCCGAGCAGCGCAAGCATATCAACACCTTCTGCGGCACGGGCAACAATCCCGAGTTTTTGAGCGACCCTACCGGTAACCGTCGCTGGCTGCCCTACGAGATAGAGAGCATCCTCTCGCCCCGTGAGCATCCGTTCAATTACGAAGGCATCTACGCCCAGGCTTACGCCCTCTACAAGAGTGATTTCCGCTATTGGTTCACCGATGAGGAGATAGAAAAGCAGAACCGGCACAACCGCGCTTTTGAGGCGCCCAGACTAGAACAGGAACTTGTGGATCTCTACTTCCGAAAGCCAACGGAGGCGGAGACAGGGGAGTTCGTGTCCATAGCCAGAGCGATGCAGATCATCAGTTGCAACATCTCACAGAAGCTGAACAGTTCGAAACTGGGCAAGGCTTTCAATGATCTCGGATTCGAAAAGATGCGCACCAAGCACAGCCGTGGTTACAGGGCAATCGTCCGTACAGCCGAGGAAATCAAGGCATATCAGGTATCCGTCTGCATCAACCCGCCGCAATGCGATGATGATGCCCCCTTCTAGCCGTTCCCAAGCCATCGGTTCATCCGGTTCAGGGTGACAGGGTGACACGGTGACACGAGTTTTTCAACTTTTCGCCTCGCACGCGGGCAGGCAGGAACTTTCGGCCTGATTTTTCCTGCCTGCCCGCGCGAGAGTAAATCTTCAGAATTCCCTGTCACCCCTGTCACCCTGTCACCCGGAAGCCAGTTACTTCCGAAACGGAAACCAAAGACTTACGGTGCAAAAGTCAGTAGCTTATGGTTCAAAAGTCAGAGACTTACGATGCAAAAGTCAGTAGCTTATGAACCGCAACTCAATCATTAACCCTCATAAAAATCAAACAAAACTATGGATTTAAGAAGTTATACCAAGCAAGAGCTAGCTCTCCTGTATTTTCCCGATGCTACTCCAGCAGTAGCCAGTGCTCACCTGATGCGATGGATCCAGCGCATCCCCGACCTTCTCCAGAAGCTCGCCGCCACCGGTTACGGCAAGAACTGCAAGGAGTTCACCCCGATGCAAGTCTCCTACATCCTCTACTTCCTCGGTGAACCCTAACCCTGTTTTCTACACCAGACGTAAAGAAGAAACGCAACCCCGCTAGGCGTTCCGGCGGATTTGCAATCCGACGTCAAAAAAGGCTCGACCTATTTCCTTGCGGATTTGCAATCCGCCTTAAGCGAGAATGCTGCATCACGATTTTGGCGACTGATTCTTGATGACGGCAGTTTTAGGCTCTTAGCCTTGACTTTTGGATAAAAAGCCATTATTTTAGCCTTGACTTTTGGATAAAATTAACTATTGTTTGCCTTGACTTTTGGATAAAAGTTGTATCTTTGCACTGTAAATCAATAAATTATACAGAATGACATATTACAAGCGAATTATAGATAAAAAACTCCTGGAGTGGAAGGCTTCTCAAAGAAGAAAACCGCTGCTGATACGTGGAGCCAGACAAGTAGGAAAATCTTCTGCTGTGCGCCACTTTGGTAAAGAATTCAAGTACTTTGTAGAGATCAATCTGGAGAGCCAGCCATCCATAAGAGGACTCTTTTCAAAGGATATTGACGTGCATAGAACGTGTGAAAGCATAAGAATTTCTCATGGCACAGGGACTAGATACCACGGTGAGTTACAAGCAGCAGGCTTCACCCTCATCTCCGCTTCCAGAGGCCGTTCATAATAAACTGGTGGACCAGTTGAAGACTTTCTATCTGGTGGGTGGTATGCCTGCCGCAGTTACAGAATGGATAGAGACTAACAGTTACATAGAATGCACTCATGTCCATAATGATATTCTGGATACCTATCAGGATGATTTTGCCAAGTACAAGTCGCGTGTATCTCCGGCTTTATTGAGAAAGGTTTTGCGTTCCGTAGCTTTGCAGGCTGGCAGTAAGTTTGTCTATAGGCAGGTGGCCGATGATGTTCATTCTTCGGTTATCAAAGACGCACTTCATTTATTGACCTTGGCAGGACTCATAAAGCCGGTGACCCATAGTGATGGAAATGGCGTTCCACTTGGAGCTGAAGAGAATGACAGCTACAGGAAATATCTTTTCTTGGATTTGGGACTGATGCAAACCATGTTGGGTACTCCTGCTGCCAATGTACTTTTAGCTTCGGATGTTGATTTCGTCAATAAAGGTGCTGCATCAGAAATGTTTGCTGGTTTGGAACTCGTCAAGAACCATGACTGTTTCCAGAAGGCAGAAATGTATTATTGGCAGAATTTGTCAAGAGGGACCAATGCTGAGATTGATTTTCTGGAAGCCAAGGATGGTATGGTTTTACCGATAGAAGTGAAAGCCACTACCAGGGGCAGCATGCAAAGTTTATGGCTATTCATGAGAAAGAAGGCTCTTCATCATGCTGTTCGTACATCCCTAGAGAATTTCGGAGAGTTTGAGTATGCTGATAAAGAATCCCAGGATGCCATTCGCCATGTAGATGTAATTCCACTCTATGCAATGAGTAATTTGTGCAAACTAAGCGTTGATACGGAGATGAAATAACACCACGAAAATTGGTCAGCAAGTTGCTGACCAAGTGGAAAAAGATATTTTCTCAACTCCTTGGGGGCATCACATGCTGTTGATTGACAAATTCCTAACAGAGCCACAGAAGGCTTTGTTCTATATACACCAAACTGTAGTAAACGGCTGGAGCAGGAATATCCTTCACAATTACATAGACTCGTCTCTGTATGAGCGACAAGGGAAAGCTTTGAGCAATTTTACCCGCACATTACCTGAGGTCGGCAGCGATTTGGCACAAGAAATCACAAGAGACCCATACAACTTTGCTTTCACTGGAATCACCAAACCATATAATGAGCGCATTCTTAAAGATGCTTTGCTCAACAATATCACCAAATTTCTAACAGAACTTGGTACAGGTTTTGCCTACGTAGGCAAGGAATATCGCTTGCAGATTGGAGAGAAAGAGAACTTTATCGACTTGCTCTTTTATAATTTGAACTTGTCATGCTACATAGTTCTGGAAGTCAAGATAGGTTCATTCACCTTTGCTGATGTCGGGCAACTTGGTGGTTATGTAGTAGCTTGTAACCACCTTCTTCGCAAAGAGGGGCGTGACAATCCTACTATAGGTTTACTTATTTGCAAGGAGAAAGACCGTATCCAGGCACAATATGCCCTGGAATCAAGCAGCCAACCCATAGCTATTTCTGAGTACGATCTAGAAAAATTCTATCCTGAAAAATTAGAAGGAACTATGCCGACGATAGAGGAATGGGAAGCTAAGTTGGGGGGTAGCATTGAACACGAATAATATAGAATTATTCAAGTTTCGCAAGTTTTGCCCTACACGCCCTGAAGGCCCAAAAGCTCCCAGAAGCAGCACGCCCCTTACAGGGCGTGTGGGGCTAAACTTGCAAAGCTTGAGTTCTTATAAATTACGAGAACCATGCTGCTCCATAAAGAAACGTTTTTGTTGTTCAATTTCATTGCGCAGTTCTTCTTCTGTTGGCATATAAGTCATATACTTGGCTGCAAACAACTGATTGTTGTCGTGAAGTACAGAATAACGTGCTATCGTATTGTCGGTATCTGTGCAAAGCAGCACTCCAATAGTAGGAGCGTCATCAGCACCTTTGATAAGGTCGTCATACATTCGTACATACATATCAAGTTGACCTATATCTTGGTGTGTGAGTTTATGTGTCTTTAGCTCAAAGATGACAAAACGCTTCATGCGATAGTTGTAGAATACCAAATCAATATAAAAATCGTCCGTATCAGTAACTATGTGCTGTTGACGCTCAACAAAGGCAAAGCCTCGTCCAAGTTCCATGATGAACTTTTCAAGGTTGTCAATTAAAGCTTTTTCAAAATCGCTTTCGTTATAATCAGCATCACGATGAAACCCCATGAACTCTGCCATCATTGGATTTTTGATATATTCCAATGGGTCGGTTGAGTTTTCCATATCTACCGGCAGTGCCGATTTCTCACGTTGCGCAGCTAATCTACGCTCATAGTATTGTGTGGATATGTTACGATCAAGCGCACGAAAACTCCACATGTCTTTATCTGCGGTTTTCAAATACCAAAGCCTGGCATTGGGGTCTGAAACAGAAAGTATGCGGCGTATATGCGACCAACTAAGATTGTGAACACATGTGTTCACAATCTGTATGTCAGGGAAAAGGAGATAGAAACGCTTGTAATAGTCCAAATTGCGTTTATTATAGCTCGCACCATAATCGAGTAGGAGGAAAACGAAGTAGTTATTCTCCTACTTTCGTTTTCCGACCTCTCACACCACCGTACATGCGGTTTCTATTTTGGGTACCTTTCGGGGTATGAACCCGTCAATGTAGCATAGCCGAGCATACCAAAAACGCCCTCCCAACAGCCATCTATGGCAGGGGGAGGGGTGAGACTTCTTTTAATCAGCCCAAATGCTGCCACTTGGATCGCGATAGTTGCTAACAGCATCTTCGTTATAATCCTCTTCCTTTGCTTTCTCTATTACAGAGCCAGCGAGGATAGATGGAGTCTCCATTTGGTAGACATTCATCTCTGGCTTTACATATTCTTTATTTTTCATAATTCTCAGTTTTTTATTTGATGATAACTTTCATTGTCTTGCTGCCACGCTTCACGATGTTGATACCCTTCTGAGGAGCGTTGAGGCGATTGCCCTGCAGGTCGTAGTATGTGGCATTGTCGTCAGCAATAGTGTTGAGGCTGTCGATGGCTGTAGTACCGCCACCGATGGCGATGCTGAACATCTTGGCACCAGCGGCAGTAGCAGTAGAGTTGTCTACCATGTAAGCACGGAACGGCTTGCTGCCAACAGTCTTATTATTGGTATTCTCCAACAGTTTGGCAGGGTTCATCAGCTTGTCGCCCTTCACGATGTAGCAGTTGTTGTCGGCATCCTTGTCGAACACCTTCTTTGTATAGATGCCCTGGAGTTGATAGCTACCGTTTTCTGTCTCTGAGGTATTTACTTCTTTTGCAATCTCCTTGTTGTCAACAGAGAAGTTGAGCTCGGTGGCTCCTTCGTTCATTTTGATGATGACAGGAGTACCTGCTGCGATGCTTGTCGTAATCTCTTCGAGTTCCACAGTATTAGTTCCCTCGTTAGCCGAAAGCAGCTTAAAGGCACGGAAGTCCTTATTTTCGAGCGATACTTCGAAAGGCAGACAGAGAGTAGCCCATGTTGTGCCAGTCTTCATCTCGCGGCTATAAGAGGCGGCTTTAGCTGTGAACGGTTCGTAAACCACGAAGTCCTTGTTGTCGTCAAGAGTAAGATTATCCGCAGTAAGTATGTCTCCTACAGCTCCTATCTTCTCCTCACCATTCTTGCCTACCAGCTTTGTGAAGTAGCCATTCACGTAGTTGGCGTAATCGCTGCTTGTCAAATTTTCGTCATACTTTGGAAGAGCACCCTTGAGCAATTTACAACCATAGAACATTTTATAACCATTATTGAACTCGGCTATTATAAACTTATCGCTGGCGTAGATTGTTGTGAGATCGGAGCAGCCATTGAACATATAGTCCATATTCGTCACTTTCTCTGTGTTGAAATTAGTGAGGTTGAGCGAAGAGAGTTTCTGACAGAAACTGAACATGTTATACATCTCCCTCACTTTCTCTGTGTTGAAATTAGAGAGGTCGAGCGAAGAGAGCTGACAGTCAGAGAACATCCATGACATATCCGTCACATTCGCTGTGTTGAATTTAGAGAGGTCGAGCGAAGAGAGGTTCTGACAGTGAGTGAACATAGCGTACATATTCGTCACTTTCGCTGTGTTGAATTTAGAGAGATCGAGCGAAGAGAGGTTCTGACAGTTGTCGAACATGTATGACATATTCGTCACATTCTCTGTGTTGAATTTAGAGAGATTGAGCGAAGAGAGGTTCTGACAGTTGTCGAACATGCTTGTCATATTCGTCACATTCGCTGTATTCAAATTTTCAATGTTTGAAATTGTTTCCAATGCTGTGCAGTTCTTAAAGAAATCTTTCAACGATGTAGGAGCGTATGTTTTGAAACTCTCATCGAAAACGATATTCTTGATAGTAACATTTCCTAAAGTTGTGCAAATTTCTTTCACATTATTATATTGGTCTACAATGACACTGTTGTTTACTATATCTGATATATTGGCATCAGTAACTTTCTTGAAAGTCAATGTAGTGTTCGTATCATCGTACTGGGCTACATAGTCAGAAATAGTGGTTGCTGTTTTCAGATTGTATATGAATGCGCGGTCAGCACCTTTCTTATACATACGGTCTTTCTTGTAAGACAAATTCAAAGAATGCTTGCCAGCAGATAATAATGCTTTAATCTCTATTTCCTTAATTCCGCTAATCGTCCCATACGTTTTACTATCTAAAGTAATAGTGGCTTTATCATCTTCTTCTGAAGAAACGAGATACTTAAACGTCAATAATATAAGCTTTTCTACTGTGAACGTGACTACAGTCCTTGATGTAGTAGATCCCTGATCATAATTATCCGACATCAATCCTTTGCTTCCTTTTGGAATATCGAAGCCAAGATTTTTCATTCCATCTGCTTCCAAGTTCAGCATCTGCCAAGGATATCTGGCATCATTGTCAGTAATGGTAACATTGGTTATACCATCCAGGTTATCGAACAAAGCACAGCGATGGTTTACTACACCACATACAGTACAGGTGCCTTCGCTATTGTATTTATGACCTTTTGCGGGAATATCAAGACTGGCAGCATCCGTAATCTCAGTAGTAGCATTAGCGTCGCTGAAGAGTTTTTTGCACACACTGCACTGCCAGTATTCTATTTTACCAGTTGCTGTACATGTAGCATCTATCTGCACATGATGGGTGGGTGTGTGCTTCTTTAGCTCATCATTATTATCTACTTTTACTATGGAATGACAAATAGAGCATTCGTGTGTGGTATAGCCATGCTCTACGCAAGTAGCCTCAATGGTTTCGATAGCTTTGCCAAGGGCAGACGAACCATCGGCATTCTTGTGCGAACAGGTTGTTTTGAGCTTGAGTTCAAACTCGCCTACCTGCAAAAAATTTCCTTTATGAATAGCCGTGATTTCCCATTTAAAATATTTATAATAAGTAGAACCTTCGCATTTGAAGTCGTACGAAGCATAGTTCTTATCCTCGAGCTTCTCGTCGTTGCTTACCTCCTGAATGAGTGTCCAATTACTATCTTCGCCTGTATTGTTGCCATAGAGCTTCCATGACAACGGATTGCGACCGTTAAAAACTTGCATTGTCTTCACCCGTTGTGATGGTGTAGCCCACAGGCACTCCTGCCTTGCTGGCTTCGAAGATGACATATGCACTGCCATAAAAATAACAGCCCCACATGGAGAAATTACCTCGTGTCTTTTTGCCATCAAAGAGATTATTGTAAGTCATAGCAATACCGTGGCCCACAGGGTTACCTTCTATGGCTGTAAACTTTACAGACGTGTCGTAATCTGTCTGCGCCACCATACGTGTAGGCACAAACAACAACGTGAGCAACATCAACATGAGCAGAGAGAGTCTGCGGCTCTTGACTGCATTAGTTGAGTAAAGGTCTGTTATGTAAGACCATTGTTTAGAAATTGTAGATTTTTTATTATTCATATCAGTAATTTTTTTTATTATTATTCTACTTTCTTACATATATCCTCTCATAGCCATTATATATACTGTCATTCCCAGGATGATGACGAAAGTCAGTACGAGAAACAGATAGATATAGTATCTCTCCCTCTTGATGAAATCACAGAAGCTGTAGCGAGCCTTGTAGTTTTCATCAAGATATATCCTGTAGTCTTGAACCATGGCATAGCCCATGACTATGGCGAGCAACAGAAGACACAATGCCACTATAAAAATAGCCTGTTCCTCTTTCATGAAAGTCTCTATTATATTTTCCATGGCGCAAAGATAGTGTTTTTCTTCGGAAAAAGGTGTCTACTTCCCCTGTCTATGTGTCTACTTCCTATGTTTTAGGTGTCTACTTCGTAGGAAGTAGACACCCTTTTTAACGATTTATTCCCTTTAGTGATGCGTTTTCCTGGTATTTATCGAAAAATGGTTAGTCCTGCTTTTTATCATCTGCGGCTACATTAGGAGCCATTTTCTCCCGCCATTCGGTAGGAGTACAACCTTCCTTTGTCTTGAAAATGCGGTATAGATAGGTTCGGGCTGAGAAGCCACATTCGGCAGAAACGATGTCATTACTATAGTCTGGGCATTCCAATATCATCTTCTTTGCCGCATTGAAACGTATATCACCGAGCCATATTCTGAATGTGGTTTTCAGATACTGGTCGAAGTATACTGATAACTCATCCTTGGGGATGGAAAGGGTTCGGGAGAGGGTAAGCATGTTTACATTACAGTCCTTATAGCCCGAATTGGCGCACCAGTCATCAAGACTCTTCTGGATGAAATCTCTGTGCTCATCGGAAAGCGGATGTAAAGATTCTGTACTACTGTCAGCGGAGTCATGCTGCTTGGCAGAAGATGCCCCCCCCATACCTGTATCCAGTCCTAGCCAAGTCATTGTATTCCTCTTCCTTGTCCAGGAGTTCTTCGGTAGGGATATAGTTGCTACCGAGAGAGATAAACGTAAGATTGAAGAACAGCAGGGCAAGCAATACAAACGGACCTATGATAAACAGTAAGGTGGTGGAAAAGATAACTACCGGCATGGTGAGAGATGAAAGGAACAGAATGAAGACACTGGCACGTGAATATCTCACGTAGGGCAACATATCGGTAGCTGCCATTGTCTCCAACATCTTCTTGCACCTGATCATCTCGCGCACGATCATGGATATGCTGTAGGCTACACTCATGCAGAACAGGGCAAGCATCATATAAAGTCCTTCCTTGATATAAAGGCTGTGATGGAGACTGATGCCCACCAGGAAGACCAGGAGGGTGGCTGCGTTAATGCTGCCACATACAAGGTTCATCTTCCTGCGGTTGGCACGTGTGGTCTCTATGTTATAGATGGCCATAGCGATGAGCGAGAAGCAGGGGGTATAGATGAGGATGTTGACGACCGCCCCGAGAATGTCGTCGGCAGCACGGAATCCGAAAGCCATCTGTATCACATACTGTATCGCCAGTCCTATCATGGCGAAAACGACCATCCAGCGGGAACGCTCATACCGCTTGTTCACCCATCTTACATACAGATGAGAGAGTGCCACGAAGATGGCATTGATGAGCATGAATATGAAACATGCAAACTGAAGTAGAAATAATGAATCCATACGTTTCTTATCTTATGTTTACTTTCTTTGCTATACATTATTATAATGAATACGCTTGCAAAAGTACGATAATAATTTCAGAAGAAGGTATAAAATCCTCAAAATGTTTGCGAAACATGCAAATAATTGGGTATTTCGCAATATTATCAACTGAACTTTCATAAGTTAGCCCCACACGCCTTAAAAGGGCAAAACTTACGAAACCTTAATTACATCATACATAGACAAGTAAGCGGAAGATGGGGTGATTTGAGGTCACCTCATCCCCCTTTGGCTTTCAATTCTTATCATCGTCAAACGGTAAAGAAGAATCGAATCTATCAAAATCTGAGCTGAATAATTTGTCTTGTATCACACGGTACTTTTCAAACTCTGACTCTGCAAAGTTCTTGGCAAATTCAGCAGAAACCTTTCCTGCATCATGTAATACGGCATCACCGCCAGCTTCAAGAATAATATCAATACGCTTAGCCCAATCTTCCATAGTCATTGGTATATGTCGATTTGCCATACGTTCGGCTAAATCAAGTACTGAATTGACAAGTTTTCCCATATCTTCAAGTTCCACTTGTTTTAGATAGTTTTTGGCGATACTCACATCTGGCTTTACGATTTTACCATCAGGTGCATTCTCCCAAGTGGTCAGTCCCATATGCTCTTTCTCTGCATTGGCTCTTTCCACTATAAGTTCTGCTGCGGTATGCCCATGCACTGCATAATGCATCTTATTCTGAACTTTTTTATAAAACAAACGTGTGGTAGGTGCATCTTTGTTGTAATCAACAGCTGTAGCATATATATCCGTGAGCTTTTGGTAAAATCTTCGTTCACTCAATCTAATCTCACGTATTTCAGCTAACAAATGCTCAAAATAGTCCTCCCCAATGAACGAGCCGTTCTCCATACGCTTCTTGTCAATGATGTAGCCACGCAAAGAGAACTGCCTGATGACATAGGTGCACCATTGGCGGAACTGAGTGGCACGAATGGAGTTGACACGATAGCCCACGGAAATGATTGCATCGAGGTTGTAGAATTTTGTCATGTAATTCTTACCATCTGCGGCAGTTGCCGAGTTTTTCTCGGTAACTGAATCTTCAACAAGTTCTCCACTCTTGAAGATGTTTTTAAGATGCAATCCGATATTATCTGTTGAACAGTCAAAAAGCTGTGCCATAGCCTTTTGAGTTGCCCATACTGTTTCGTCTTTATATAACACTTGTACGCCTTGCTCCTTACCTTCTGCCACGAAAGTCAGGAATTCCGCCGTACTGTTTCGTATTTCAAATTTCTTTGCCATAATTTATCACCTCTCAATGTAATGCGTTATCTCGTTGAAAGCGGATGTATGCAGATTTATTCTTTGAATGTCCATATTATAATGTTTCTTTGTTTTCTTTCTCCTCACTAAATGCCTTAATCTCATCAGCAAGGACTTTCTGTAATTTTTCTTTCGGTACTATCAACTGATAATCCGCCACTCCAATAGGCTTTCCCTATAGCGTGGCTTCATCATTAAATCCCTTGCTCAGCAGTAGCAGATTGTGCGACCACGGCAAAAGTGCTACGGAGCGTAGCACTTTTTCATCATGTCCCGCGTAACGTTCATAAAATTTCTTCATGTTCCAAAGTTGACGTGGTGAAACACCCATCTTCGGGTATCGTTCTTTCAGGTCTGCTGACAATCTTCTTACAACACTGTCACCATACCCGCTTTCAATCTTGCGCTCATGAAGCATTTGACCAATCTCCCAATAAGCGGTAGATACGTAGCCATTGACATGTCGGGCTATTTCTGTCCGTGCATGCTCAATTACTGCGACAGCGTGTCGCAGTATCTCAGCATAATCGCTACTTCCTATTGAGAGTTTGTTGTCTTTATTGTCTGTTGTCATTTTATCAGTCTATTATTTGCCATATGCAGATGCATATTTGATTACAAAGGTAATTATAATACATCACTATTCCGCATAAACACAGTGAATTTTAAGTTTATTTAGCAGCTTGATAAAAAACTGTAACTACTCAGCACCCCTATGGGCATGAGTAATCGTCTTACTGTTGTACTACAGCAAGAATTGCATTAAATTTAGAATTTCCGTTCTTCATAGCAGTTTCAGCAATGGAGTGCAACTTGGCAAAATCATCGGCACCGCTGTCTGTTCGGAAGCAACCGCTGACTTTCTGCTTTATCTTGATTTTCCTAACTCCCCGCTCACTGGCATTGTTCTCGTAAGGCACACTTGGATTGGAGAGAAAGGTAAATAGGTAGTCTTTGACTTTAAGGATACCCCTCTTGAATTTCTCAAACTCGTTATCTAAATGCGTGAGGCTTTCACCCAAGAGGTTCTTCATCTTTGTCTTCAGTACCTTTATCTTTCTAGAGGTAATGTTGTCCTCTCTTCTGAGATTTATAGAGTGTTCTATCAGATGGATGAATCTCCGTGACCAGTTCTGGTTTGGATCCAGTTCGTTCAGATACTCTGCATTCCTAAGAAGATGAGCCAGGCAGACCTGATGGTCCTTAACATTCATCTTGAAGTAGCTCTGATGTCTGTCAGTCACAAGTGTCGAATAGGGAAGTCCCTTTGGAAACCTGGAATCTATGGCCTTCTGACCTCGCGATTCTGACTGGAACACGTATGTAAGCAGGTCGTTCTGGAATATCCAGTTCCAATGCAGATGCTTTCCTACCGTAGCACCAGTTTCATCGGCTCCTACGACAGACGCTGTTTCCAGCCTCTTGCGTATTTCCTCATATGCACAGTCTGCCTTGCCGCTATTCTCTTTGAGTATGTTCTGCACTGTACCCTCACTTATATTCTGGCCGGACAGGTCGGATATAAGTTCTGCAATCCTTTTGAACGGAATACACTGCACTACATTAAGGTATGTCACCAGTGCACGGAGGTTGTCACCATACTTGATACGACAGTTGGGAGCTTCGCAGTTGTTTACGCAACCGCATTCACAGACCTTCTCGTAATACTGTTCCTCGCAGGTCTCTACGACCACCTTGATATCAACAATTTGTGTCTTACGGATCTTCTGGCATGGTATATCAATCAAGAGCCGACCACAGCATTTACAATAGACTGGTTCGTGCTTTACAATTACGTCTGGTTCTGCTATAGTCTGCAGTGTGTGACCCTTGTGGCCAGGCTGTCCACCGCTCGGCTTTCCGCTTGGCTTGCGAAGAGACTTTGTCCTGCGCAGCTCACGGGAAGCGATACTTTCTTGGGATGGAGGGATACTGCTGTTACTGCTGTTTTTCTCGGGCTTTCCTGGTGTACTTGATGTATCGTCATCAGCTCCCTCGAGTTCCTTGATGCGCTCTTTAGCAACGGCAAGTTCTGCCTTTGTGGAAGCAAGTTCTGTCTTTAGATTATGTATCTCCACGTCCTTCTGGTTAATGACACGGTTGAGGCGTCCGATCTCCTCAGTCTTCTCGGAGTCGGACTTCTCAAGTTTGCGCAGACGCTGGTTTATCTGGCGCAAAACAACATCTATGTCAGTACAGTCGCTTGCCATTTTTTTGGTGCAAAGATAAGCATTTTTCTCCACATGGCAAAATCACGATTTACATCCATTAACGCAGACTTTTGACTTACGGGGAATGCAAAAACGCATCTCCTGGCAGATAATCTGTTGAAAGGCGATAATAGACAAAGGAGACATGTTGGAGGCATCATCGGAAAAGAACTCGTTAAATGAACTGTTTTAAACAGCCTACGTCCTCATCGACTCAATCATTAAAAAGTTTGTAATGATGAAGAAAATAAGCAAAATCAAGTTTATGCTTTATTAACGAGAAGTTTTCTATAGGGGTGCTGAGTAGTTACAAAAAACTGTTATTATATTGCACATCACCCCTAAAAAGTGCGGTAAGGAGACGCTATCCATAGCGTTTGCCGACTTGCTTGTTTTTGTAAGATTCAAGCAAATGATGATTCATTATAATGGGCTTATAAACTCCAGGAAAAAAGAATCTATGAAAAAGTATGATAAAACATGAGCAAGTATGAGCAACTGTGAGTTGACACCTCACCGATTTTGTATCTTTGCATTGTGGTTCAGAGATAACATCTCATACCACCAAGAGGCAATGCGCAGCGCCCCCTACAACACAAACACAATTTATTAACCTTAAAAATGAAGACACTATGATTCTGTACACATTGAAGAAGTATGTCAACGAGAAGTTGAGCGCCGCTAACGGCAAGTTTTTCGCCTACCCTGTAATCACCCAGACCTATGGTCTTGATGAACTCGCAGAGCACATGGAAAGTCACAATACCCCGTTCTCAAAGGGAGCCATCAAGGGTATGCTCACCGACATGGTGAGCTGCGTAAGAGAACTGGTTCTGCAGGGTATCGCCGTGAAGATTCCCGACCTCGCCATTTTCAGCATCGGCATCAAGAACAAGGAAGGTGCTGCCTCCGAGAAGGAGTTCAGCATCACCAAGAACATTGCCGGACTGAAGCTCCGTGCCCGTGGCACCGGTGAGTTCAAGGCAAACAGTCTGAACCTCGATGCATCCCTGAAGAAGGCTACAGCCGTAAAAGGAGATGTTACTCCACCAGACGGCGGTAAGGACAACACAGGCGATACTACCCAGGGTGGCGGCACAAACCAGGGTGGCGACTCAACACAGACTGGCGGATCAGGCAACACCGAGAGCAGCGGCTCCGATGGTAGCGACGGCCTGGAGTAACCCCCTCGCCAGTAGATGAAGAAAGAAGGTTTTAGACAGGATGCAGTCCGGGATTCGGCTATAGCACCCCCGGCTATTCATCAATATAGCAAGCAGCATTGAAACACGCGCTATCAAGCCCATCTGCTCATCCTGTCAGCCTTCCTTCTCCAGTATCGCCCGGATATAGGAAATCCGAGCCCCCAATCCATTTATTAACCTTAAATCAAATGAAAATGAAAAGAGAAACACTCAAGAAAATTCTTAATTTCGTCATTACCGTTCTCACCGCCGTAGCCTCTGCCTTTTGTGTGCAGAGCTGCCAGTAGTATCAACCCTTTAAAGATTCAGCACTATGAAAAACACAAGAAAAATATCACTTATTGTTATTCACTGTTCTGCCACACGCGTCACGCAGGACTTCACCTTCGAAAAACTCGAAGCCTGTCATTTAGCCCGTGGTTTCCGCAGCATCGGTTATCACTACTACATCACGAAAGACGGCGTCATCTACCCCGGCCGTCCCGAGTCAGAAATCGGCGCCCACGCCCGCCATTTCAATGCACACAGTATCGGCATCTGTTACGAAGGCGGTCTCGACGCCGACGGCAATCCGGCAGATACCCGTACGAAGGCTCAGAAGCAGTCTCTCCAGAATCTCCTGACGAGTCTGTGCGTAGACTATCCCGAAGCCGAGATCCTAGGTCATCGTGATCTCCCGAACGTCCACAAGTCCTGTCCCTGCTTCAGTGTCCAGGCCTGGCTGAATGAAATCAAATTCCACATTTAGCCCTCTATTCAGCTGATATTGTTCATACTATATTATTTTTTCTACGCTCTCCCCCAATCTTAAGTGATTAAGGTTGGGGGATTTTTTGTCTCCTTTATTTCAGAAAGCGTTAGAAAGGGCAAAAGCTTTGTTTATTGCCCGGTATTTTAAAGCTTTTGCCCTTTCAGGGCGACAGGGTTGCGTCTGTAATTACCCGGGGCGATGCCCTGGGCTAAGAGCTTCTGCCCTTTCAGGGCGTGTGGGACAAAACTTGCGAAAGTTCGGTTAAATAATGTAAAAAAGTAACGTAATACTAAACTTTATATGTACTTTTGCATCGAATTAAATAAAAATAAGAAACAAATTAAAGAGAAAATATAAAAAAGAAGAAAGGATATGAAGATGAAAAGAATCATATTGACACTCACTATGCTGGTGGCTCTTGTAGCTACTGCATCTGCTCAGGCAGAGATTAAGTTCGACAAACTAATACACAACTTCGGTTCGTTCGAAGAGTCAAACCCGGTACAGAAGGCTACCTTTACCTTCACCAATGTGGGCAACAAGCCTTTGATTATCAACCAGGCTATTGCCAGCTGCGGCTGTACCATACCTTCTTACACCAAGAAGCCTATCGCTCCAGGCGAGAAGGGACAGATTAGTGTTACCTATAACGGCAAGGGCATGTTCCCTGGTCATTTCAAGAAGAGCATCACCGTCCGTTCTAACGGCAATGTAGAAATGTCACGTCTCTATATAGAAGGTGTTATGACAGAAAAGAAATAATCTAGCTCAATACATATTTAAAAGTAAGCATGATTTTCTATTTCTCCGGAACTGGAAATACCAAGTGGGCAGCAGCCAGACTGGCAGCGGCTACACACGAAGACTTGATTCCTATCGCCCCTTATATGCGGGCGGATGATTCAAGCCACAATATAGCCGAGCCGTTTATTCTGAAAGAGAATGAACGGCTCGGATTCGTTTTCCCCGTACATGGCTGGAGAGTTCCACGCCTTGTAAGGGAGTTTATCAGGAAGATGAAGATAACTTCTGATGCTACTACAGAAGGTAATAAGAAGATGGTCAGGAAGCATCCTTTCGCCTATTGCGTCTGTACTGCAGGCGACAGCATCGGACTCACCATCGAAAACCTCAACGATACGATTGCGCTGAATGCATCGCTTCAGGCATTGGGCATCACGGAGGTTTCTGCTTCCTACTCGCTCATCATGCCGGAATCTTATGTAGGACTTCCTTTCATGGATGTTGATCCGAAGGAGCGCGAAGTTCGTAAGAAATCGAAATCGGCACAGGAACTGGCGGTTATCTGCGAAGAGATATTCGACAGGAAAGAGGGCGTGAACCGTCTGGTAAAAGGTCCTATCCCCTGGTTTTTCACCAAGGTTGTGGGCGGATTCTTTGAGAAGGTGCTCATCACCGACAAGCGGTTTCATGTGGAGAAAGACAAGTGCGTGAAGTGTGGCATCTGTGCCAACGTCTGTCCTGTAGGCGATATCAAGGGCGGGCACGGAGAATATCCGGAATGGCTGCATCACAAGGATTGCCTCACCTGCTTTACCTGCTATCACCATTGTCCGCATCACGCCATCGAGTTTGGTCACCAGACTCAGAAGAAAGGACAATACTTTTATAAATAATCCCCATCTACCCTAACTGTTTATGAAGAAGACAATCATCTCTCTGGCGCTCGCCTTCCTGGGCATCGCCAATCTCTATGCCGTAAAGGCTAAACCGGGCATCGCCAAGATTATGCTGGCTGACGGAACCATGGCATGTGCTACCCTGCATGGCGACGAAACCTTCCACTACTACATGCTGCTGGACGGTACGCCCCTGCGGGAAACCCAAGACGGAAAATACGAAAAGATAACTGCTGAAGAGCTGAACACCCGAAAAACCCGTGCTTTCTCTTCAGAGAATCTTACAAGAGCATCTGCAATAGGAACCGTTAGACCAAGCTATTTTCCTCATAAGGGAAGTCCGAAGGCATTGGTACTTCTGGTGCAGTTTCAGGATGTGAAGTTCAAGAGTAAGGATCCGGTTGCTACATTCAACCATTACCTCAACGGAAAGAAGGGAGAAGCTATGCCTGAGGCTGATAAAGAAGTGTTTATCACCAACGAGAATTACTGCCAGAACTATGGCAGCGTACAGCAGTATTTCGCTGACATGAGCGATAACCAGTTTATACCACAGTTTGACGTAGTGGGTCCTGTTACGGTAAGCAAGAATTCTGCTTATTATGGCAAGAACGGAGTTGACGACGGAAGTGACACCAACTATTCTCAGATGATTAAGGAAGCCTGCCAGCAGGTAGACTACAAGGTAAACTTTGCCGATTACGACAGCGATGGCGACGGATATGTAGACCTCGTATACGTGATTTATGCCGGCTATTCTGAAAGCATCTCAGGTAATTCAAGTGATTGCCTCTGGCCGAAATCGGGTACCGTAGGAGTGGGAACCTATGACGGAAAAAAAGTACGCCGGTTCGGCATCAACAACGAGCTGAACAATAAGCCTGAAGATACCAAAAACGGCAAATACTACATCAATGGTATCGGTCTCTTCTGTCATGAGTTTTCGCATACCCTCGGTTTGCCAGACATCTATCCGACCAGCGGCATCACAAACCATAACCAGAGTCCTGAATATTGGGACGTTATGGATATGGGCAATTATCAGGCTGACGGCTACCAGCCTATCCCTTATTCACCATGGGAGAAGAGCATCGTAGGATGGAAACAGCCTACCCTCCTTTCTGATACCGAGGCGAAGCAGATAAAGCTGGAACCATACGACAAGGCATCGGATGCATTCAAGATTATAGCCAACAGCCAGGGCGAATACCTGCTGCTGCAGAATATCAGAAACGAGGGATGGTACAAGGAGGCTTTTGGTTACGGATTGCTGGTATGGCGCATCGACTACGATGACAAGACTTCGGTTAATCTGTTTGATAAACCCAACAACACGCTAGGTAAGCCAAGGGTAATGATTGTTCCTGCAGACGGAATGGTATACAACAGCTATAATAGAACTGTCAGCGACAATGATATTATCACGAGTCTTCAGAACGACCCGTTCCCGACCTACAAGGCAGGCTCTGCTACAGAGTACGAGGTGAACAGTCTGACCAGTATCACCCTGAACAACAGTGTTGATACGAGTCATCCGCTCTACAACATCACTAAGGATGAAGCAACCGGTCTGGTTACCTTCGATTATCTCAAGAACTTCTCTCCTACCGGAATCTCTTCGGTCATCATCGGTAAAGACAGACCGACAGCCTATTTTGATCTGGAAGGCAGAAAGGTTTCCGTTCCACAAAAGGGCAAGATTTATATCACCAATAAGGGACAGAAGATAGTATACTAATAAATAAACAAAGAGGGTGTGTCATGTTTAATGACACACCCTCTTATTATTTTAATATATTCTAGGACCGAAGATGGTGGTACCTACACGAACCATCGTGCTGCCGTGCTTGACGGCAATATGATAATCGTGACTCATACCCCAGCTACGCTCGCAGAAAGCATCATCATCAGCAAAATATCTGGCCTTTATCTCATCAAAGAACCGGGCAGCCTCATCAAACTCCTGAGCAATCTGCTGCTCATCGTCTGTATTAGAAGCCATCATCATGATACCACAAATCTGCACATGCTTCATCTCCCGCCATTCTCCTGCCTCCAGGAGTTCGCGGCAAGCATCAAGAGAAAGACCCGATTTGGTATCTTCCTCAGCCAGATGAAGTTCCAGAAGAACCTTCACCACACGATTATGCTTGGCAGCCTGCTTCTCAATCTCCTTGAGAAGTTTCAGACTGTCTACCGATTCAATCATCGAGATATAAGGTGCGATATACTTCACCTTATTGGTCTGCAGATGACCGATGAAATGCCACTCGATGTCCTCAGGCAGCGAAGCCACCTTCTTGGCGAGTTCCTGCTCATGACTCTCGCCGAAGATACGCTGTCCTTCAGCATAAGCCTCCTCGATATACTCGTTGGGATGGAACTTGCTGATGGCAACGAGACGGACACCGGCAGGCAAGCTGCCCAGCACCTCATGGAGATTTCCTTTTACATCATAGTCCATATTCTAAATGTTGAATGTTGAGTGTTGAGTGTTGAATGTTGAATGTTGAATGTTGAATGTTGAGTGTTGAGTGTTGAATGTTGAGTGTTGAATTAACCTTTGTGTCCCGTTAGGCAACTCAACATTCAACATTCAACACTCAACATTAATTTATTTCTCCTCGTATTCAGGCACATCATTCTTCTCCTCTTTCTTCTCGTTAGGAGCATGGTGCTCGAATACATCCATCAGTTTGGTTTCGTTCAAACCAACCACATCATAATCTATCATAGTCTTGCCCATCACCTCATCAATATAACGGAGGGCACGGGCGAGAGACTTAGCCTGAACAAGATAGGTAACATTGCTGCGCTTCTCCTTCTCACTCTTCTCATCAATTGTGATGAACTGGAGTTTAGCCTTATACCACTTATCATCATCATCCACATCGCTGAAGAAGATTTCGCCGTAGCAAGCCTTACCGATACCGCTCACCTTCAACTCGCCGCTTACATAAACCGACATCTCATCGATGATGGCGCTCTCAGCCTCGGTAAAGCTCAAAGCATCTACTACGTATGCTTCAGAAACAACCTTTTCTGAACCATCCTCCATTGTCTTCTGATATTTCACTTTGGTCTCAAACCATGTACTTGTTCTACTTCTCATATTTTTCTTCTTACTTATTTTAATTAATTAGTATAATCTTATAACAATTCTTGAAATTAAGTGCAAAGTTATAAAAAAGAAAGCAAAGAGCGACATATTTAAAGAGTTTTTAATCAAAAAATAAAATTTAACCGAAAGTTATTCTCAATTCTCATCTAATTTTCTTATCTTTGCAGCCGAATAGCGTAAATTGAAAAGACCAGAAGGTCATAGAATTCAATTTTCGACACGGATAATTAATAGAAAGAAACAATATTTTAAGATGCCAGAAATATCTGTACGCGGTCTTGAAATGCCAGAGTCACCTATCAGAAAGTTGGCTCCTCTGGCTGCCGCAGCAAAAAAACGTGGAGTAAAGGTATATCACCTCAACATCGGTCAGCCTGACCTTCCAACTCCTCAATGTGGCCTAGATGCCTTGAAGCATATAGACCGCACGGTCTTGGAGTATTCTCCAAGTCAGGGCTATCTCAGCTATCGCGAGAAGCTTGTAGATTACTATAAGAAATTCAACATCAACGTAACTGCCGATGATATCATCATTACATCGGGAGGTTCTGAGGCTGTACTCTTCTCTTTCATGAGCTGCCTCAACCCTGGCGACGAGATTATCGTACCAGAACCTGCTTACGCTAACTATATGGCGTTTGCCATCTCGGCGGGTGCCAAGATCCGTACCATCGCCACAACGATAGAAGAAGGTTTCTCCCTGCCTAAGGTGGAGAAGTTTGAGGAGCTGATCAATGAGCGCACCCGTGCCATTCTGATCTGCAACCCTAACAACCCTACGGGCTATCTCTATACCCGCAGAGAGATGAATCAGATTCGTGACCTGGTGAAGAAGTACGACCTCTATCTCTTCTCTGATGAGGTTTACCGTGAGTATATCTATACCGGCAGTCCTTATATCAGTGCGATGCACCTGGAAGGCATCGAGCAGAACACGGTTCTCATCGATTCTGTTTCGAAGCGTTACAGTGAGTGCGGTATCCGTGTGGGTGCCCTCATCACCAAGAATGCTGAAATCCGCAAGGCGGTGATGAAGTTCTGCCAGGCCCGTCTCTCTCCTCCACTGATTGGTCAGATTGTAGCCGAAGCTTCTCTGGATGCTCCAGAAGAGTACTACCGCGACGTATATGATGAGTATGTAGAGCGCCGTAAGTGTCTGATAGACGGCTTGAACCGCATTCCGGGCGTATACTCTCCTATTCCTATGGGAGCCTTCTATACCGTAGCCAAACTGCCTATCGATGATTCAGAAAAGTTCTGTCGCTGGTGTCTGGAGGAATTCAACTACGAGGGCGAAACCATCATGATGGCTCCAGCCTCCGGTTTCTATACGACTCCTGGAGCCGGCCACAATCAGGTTCGTGTAGCTTACGTCTTGAAGAAACACGATCTGGAGCGTGCTCTGGTGGTTCTGGGTAAGGCACTTGAGGCTTATCCGGGAAGAGTGGAAGACGAAGGACTATAACAATGTTGTATGTTGAGTGTTGAATGTTGAGTTGCCTAACGGACACAAAGATTAAATTAACACTCAACATTCAACACTCAACACTCAACACTCAACACTCAACATTACAAAAGATGAATTTTCCTCTATTTATAGCAAAGAGATTATATAGCGATCAGGGCGATAAACGTAAAGTTTCTCGCCCTGCTATTCATATAGCCACTGCAGGTGTTGCTATCGGACTCGCCATTATGATTATGTCGGTATGCGTAGTGCTCGGATTCAAGCATACCATACGCGACAAGGTAATAGGATTCGGAAGCCATATACAGGTGGCCGACTTCATGACGCTGCAGCAGCAAAACCAGTATCCGGTGGTCATGAACGACTCGATGGTCAACGTACTGAAAAAGATACCTGGCGTAAAACATGTGCAGAAATTTGCCATGAAAGAGGGAATCCTGAAGACGGACAGCGATTTCCTGGGCGTCATGTTCAAAGGTGTAGGACCTGATTTCGATTCTACCTTTATCCATCAGAACATGATCGAAGGCAGCATCCCTAAGTTTGATGACAAAGCGAGTCATAACCAGATTCTCATCTCACAGCTGATGGCTGATAAGCTGAAGCTGAAGACGGGAGAACGCATCTTTGCCTACTTCTTTGATGACAACGCAGTGCGTATGCGCCGCTTCACCATCAAGGGTATCTATCAGACCAACCTGAAGAAGTATGATGAGGTAATGGTATACACCGACCTCTATACTGCCGTGAAACTGAACGGATGGGAAGAAGACCAGGCGAGCGGTGCAGAACTGACCGTTAACGACTTCAACAAGCTCAACGAGACTGAAGATTATATTATTAATAAGGTGAACCGCACGGTAGATCACTATGGAGAAACCTACAGCAGTTCTACCATCAAGGACCTGAATCCAAACATCTTCCAATGGCTGAGCCTGATGGATCTGAATGTCTGGATTATTCTCGGTCTGATGCTGATAGTAGCCGGCGTCACCATGATCAGCGGTCTGCTCATCATCATTCTGGAACGCACCTCCATGATAGGCGTAATGAAGGCATTGGGTGCCCGCAACAAGACCATCCGCCACACCTTCCTGTGGTTTGCCGTCTTCATCATCGGCAAGGGTATGCTTCTGGGCAACATCATCGCCCTCGGCATTCTTACCCTCCAGTACTTTACAGGCATCATCAAACTCGATGCACAGACCTATTATGTAAGTACCGTTCCGGTAGAATTCAACTGGCTTGCCATCATAGCCCTGAACATTGCTACGCTGCTGATAAGCATCTTCATGCTCGTAGCACCAAGCTACCTGATTTCTCATATCCATCCAGCCAAATCAATGAGATATGAGTAAAATACAGTCTATAACACCACAATATATAGACTAAAAAGGAAAAAAACTAATTATTTTATATAGTTTTTGAAAATAGTGCACATTTTATTTTGCAGTGTGCACTATTTTCATTATCTTTGCACAAAATTTTGTAAATTGTGCAATGAATTCAATACCAAGTTTTAACTCGTATATTGAGAACAGCATTATCAAGAATTGGAATCTGGATGCGCTCACCGATTACAAGGGCACAACCCTCCAATATCACGATATTGCCAGAAAGATTGAGAAGCTACACATCCTGTTCGAAAACAGCGATGTAAAGAAGGGCGACAAGATTGCCGTCTGCGGAAGAAATAGTAGCCAGTGGGCAGTAGCCTTCCTGGCCATTATTACTTACGGAGCCATTGTCGTACCTATACAGAACGAATTCAAGCCTGAGCAGATTCACAACATCGTGAACCACAGCGAAAGCAAACTTCTGTTCGTTGGTGACGTGGTAGCTACAGAGATAACACCAGAGGAGATGCCTTCGCTGGAAGGAATCATCTATCTTCCGGACAATTCGCTTGTCATCTCGCGCTCTGAGAAACTGACTTATGCGCGCGAGAACCTCAATGCCATGTTCGGACACAGATATCCTAAGTATTTCAGACCAGAACACGTGAAGTATCACGTAGACGATCCTGAAGAACTGGCGATGATCAACTATACCAGTGGAACTACCGGTTTCTCAAAAGGTGTGATGCTCCCATACAGAGCACTTTGGGGTAATCTCGACTACCTCATCGATTCAGTGAAACCTAAGATAGGTAAGAACTGCAACATCCTTTCTACCCTTCCGATGGCTCACATGTATGGACTCATGACAGAATTTCTCTTCAACATAGTATTGGGTAACCATATCTTCTTCCTTACCCGTCTGCCGAGCCCAACGCTCATCTCAGAGGCGTTGTCAGAAATCAAGCCAGACATCCTCTATGCGGTGCCGCTTGTAGTAGACAAGATTGTAAGAAAGGAAGTATTCCCACATATCCAAACCAACCGTGCACGACTGCTGATGAACATGCCTGTCATCAATAAGCGCATCAAGGAGAAGGTTCGCGAGTTTGTATTGAGAAAGTTTGGCGAACGTCCTTACGAGGTTGTTGTGGGTGGTGCTCCGCTCAACAAGGAGATAGAGAACTTCTTCATCAGCGTAGGTTTCCCTATCGCAATGGGATATGGTACTACTGAGACTGCTCCACTTATCACCTTTGCCCATCAGAACAACTACGTGGCAGGAAGCTGTGGTGTTGCCGTGAAGCACATGGAGGTAAAGGTTTTGAGCGATGACCCGGAGAACGTAGCCGGTGAACTGGTTTGCCGCGGCATCAATGTGATGAAGGGCTATTACAAGAACCAGGAGGCAACAGATGCCGTAATAGATGAAGACGGATGGTTCCATACAGGCGACCTGGCAACGATGGACGCCGACGGACATATCTTCGTTAAAGGCAGAAGCAAGAACATGCTGCTGGGACCTAACGGACAGAATATCTATCCGGAAGAGATTGAGGACAAGCTCAACTCCATGGCTATGGTCAACGAGAGCATCGTAATACAGAACGATGACAAGCTGGTAGCTCTGGTTCATCCGGATATGGAAGAAGTTAACAACCTCGGCTTTACAGACGAAGACCTGGAGAACATCATGGAGCAGAACCGCAAGGAACTGAACATGCAGATACCTAGCTTCGCAAAGGTGTCACGCATCAAACTTCATAATCAGGAATTTGAAAAGACAGCCAAGAAGTCTATCAAGCGTTACCTCTATCAGAACGCTATCTAGAGACAGGCCCTATCTGCTGACAGATCATCAGCAGATAAGGTCTATCATCAGCAAACTGACTTCAGTACGAGAAAAATATAAAAAAGCAAATCGTTAAATAACAAGAATATGGAGATTCCAAGCTTTAACGCACTAATCCAAAAGAGCATCGTAGACCATTGGGATATGGATGCTCTGACAGACTACAAGGGAGCAACCTTGCAGTACCATGATGTAGCACGCAAAATTGAGAAGCTACACATCATGTTTGAGAACTCTGGTGTAGTAAAGGGCGACAAGATAGCACTTTGCGGTCGAAATAGCGCAAACTGGGCTGTAGCATTCCTTGCTACCCTTACTTATGGTGCCATTGCCGTACCTATCCTGCATGAATTCATGCCAGACCAGATTCACAACATCGTAAACCACAGCGATGCCAAACTGCTCTTTGTGGGTGATGTTGTAGCTACACAGATTGATGCAACGAAGATGCCAGGTCTTGAAGGCATCATCTATATACCAGATTATTCACTTGTCGTTTCACGTACCGACAAGTTGACTTATGCCCGCGAACACCTCAACGAGATGTTCGGTATCAAGTATCCTAAGTACTTCCGCAAAAACCATGTCAACTACTATATGGAACAGAATCCGGATGAGTTGGCTATGATCAACTACACCAGCGGAACTACCGGTTTCTCCAAAGGAGTAATGGTTCCATACCGTGCACTCTGGGGCAATGCAGATTTTGCTGAGGACGTACTGGGTAAGAAGATTAAGCCGGGAGATTCCATCATCAGTATCCTGCCGATGGCCCACATGTACGGCATGGCGTTTGAATTTATCTTCGAATTCATCAAGGGCTGCCACGTCTTCTATCTCACCCGCATCCCTAGTCCAGCCATCATCGCCGAGGCATTCGGACGCATCAAGCCAGCCGTCATCATAGCTGTACCTCTGGTTATCGAGAAGATTATCCGCAAGAAGGTATTCCCTAAGATCCAGAACAACCGCATGCGTATGCTGCTCCACATGCCTGTAATCAGCAAGAAGGTGAAGGAGAAGATATGCGACCAGGTATCCAATGCCTTCGGTGGCAACTTCTACGAGGTGATTATCGGTGGTGCAGCCTTTAACCAGGAAGTGGAAAGTTTCCTCCATAGCGTAGGTTTCAAATATACCGTGGGATATGGCGCAACAGAATGTGCCCCTATCATCTGCTACGAGGATTACAAAAACTTCGTACCGGGCTCTTGCGGTAAGGCTGCCCTCCACATGATGGTCCGCATCGACAGTCCTGATCCTGAGAATGTACCGGGCGAAATCCTTGCCAAGGGTCCTAACGTAATGTTGGGTTACTATAAGAATGAGGAAGCTACCAAGCAGACCATCGACGAGAACGGATGGTATCATACAGGCGACCTCGGAACCATGGATGGTGACGGCAACGTCTTCATCAAGGGTCGTAGCAAGAACATGCTGCTCGGCGCAAACGGTCAGAATATCTACCCTGAGGAGATTGAGGATAAGCTCAACTCTTTGGCTCTGGTAGCAGAAAGCGTGGTTGTACAGAAGGGAGACAAGCTCATTGCTCTGGTTCACCCAGACTATGATGAAGCTCAGACCCTGAATCTCGGTACCAACGAACTGGCAGATGTCATGGAGCAGAACCGTCAGGAGCTCAACACCATGATTCCTGCTTACAGCAAAGTATCAGAAATACGTATACATGAAGATGAGTTTGAAAAGACTCCTAAGAAGAGCATCAAGCGATTCCTCTATACGGCAGAATAAAAAAAGTGTGACTTCAGAACATTGAAGTCACACTTTTTTATTTTATGATTATAATAAAGTATTCGAGCGGATTCTGGACAGCGTTTCCGGAGTCATCTGCAGATAGCTTGCGATATAGGTGAGCGGAGCACGCAGAACCACCTGTGGGTTCATTTCACACAGGCGCTTATATTTATTAGGTGCCGACTCAAATCGCATCAGATCGGCATGAATCTGAGACTGAATCAAACTCTCTTCCAGTATTTTACGATAAAGCATCTGGATATTGACATTACGCATAGCAGCCGCCTCCAGCTTCTTCTTCGGTAGCATATACACCAGAGTAGGCTCCAAAGCTTCCACCTGCAGGCGGGTAGGTTCTTCCTTAAAGAGGCTCTCAATGCACATAAAGATGGAATGATCCACACCCAGATGTTCGGTCACCTCCTTGCCATTCTTTAAGTAAAATTGGCGTATCAATCCCTTCTCGATGTACGAGATACCCATGCACTGTTCACCTTCAGGCAAGATCATCTCGCCCTTGCCATACTTGATAGGCTCCAGGATATCTTCCATCACATCGAGCTCATCATGAGTCATCGTACTATATTTACGCGCCAACTCGCGCGCAATATCACGCTTAGGGGTAATTACTTTAAAGTCTGCCATAATACTTAACCTCCTTTTACTTTATACTTATATTAAATCATTAGTCGAGTTTGAGCACAGCCAGGAAGGCTTTCTGTGGAACTTCCACATTTCCAATCTGCTTCATGCGCTTCTTACCCTTCTTCTGCTTCTCCAGCAACTTGCGCTTACGGCTCACGTCACCACCATAACATTTGGCAGTAACATCCTTGCGCACCTGCTTAACAGTCTCACGTGCCACAATCTTGGCACCGATAGCTGCCTGGATAGCAATATCGAACTGCTGACGAGGTATGAGGTCCTTCAACTTCTCGCACATTCTGCGGCCGAAGCTCACAGAGTTATCGCGGTGAGTCAAAGTACTCAATGCATCTACAGGCTCTCCATTCAACAGGATATCGAGCTTCACCAGGTCGGAATGACGGAATGAATCGATATGATAGTCGAACGAAGCATATCCCTTGGAGATACTCTTCAGCTTGTCATAGAAGTCGATGACGATTTCTCCCAATGGCAACATGAAGTGGAGCTCTACACGGTTTCCACTCACATATTCCTGGTTGATGAGTTCGCCTCGTTTATCCAGACAGAGTTTCATGATAGGTCCAATATAATTGGTTGCCGTAATGATGGTTGCCCGGATATATGGTTCCTCAATATGGTCTATCAGTGTTGGGTCTGGCAATCCGGAAGGATTGTGAACCTCTTTCACACCGCCCTGCTTGTCGTATACCATATAAGATACGTTAGGTACGGTAGTGATGACATCCATATTAAACTCACGGTCCAGTCTCTCCTGTACGATTTCCATGTGGAGCAATCCGAGGAATCCGCAACGGAAACCGAAGCCCAAAGCCACAGAACTCTCTGGCGAGAAAGTCAATGAAGCATCATTGAGCTGCAGTTTTTCGAGCGATGCACGCAGATTCTCGTAATCGCTAGGATCGATAGGATAAACACCGGCAAAGACCATAGGTTTCACTTCCTGGAAACCCGCAATCGCCTTGTCACAAGGACGGGCGATATGGGTAATGGTATCACCCACCTTTACCTCGGTAGCATTCTTGATACCCGAGATGATATAACCTACCTCACCGGTACCCAATTCCTGGCGTGGAATCATATCCATCTTCAATACACCGATTTCGTCAGCATCATATTCCATGCCGGTATTGAAGAACTTCACTTTATCTCCCTTACGGATCACGCCATTCTCTATCTTGAAATAGGCGATGATGCCGCGGAAAGAGTTGAATACAGAGTCAAAAATCAAAGCCTGAAGCGGTGCCTTCTCGTCTCCTACCGGAGCAGGAACACGATTAACAACAGCTTCCAGTATATCTTCTACACCCTCACCGGTCTTACCTGAAGCACGGAGAATATCCTCATGCTTACAACCGATCAGGTCTACAATTTCGTCTTCTACCTCATCAGGCATAGCTGAAGGCATATCTATCTTATTGATTACCGGAATAATCTCCAGGTCGTGCTCGATAGCCATATAGAGGTTTGAAATAGTCTGTGCCTGAACGCCTTGAGTTGCGTCAACAACCAGCAGTGCTCCCTCGCAAGCAGCGATGGAACGGGAAACTTCGTATGAGAAGTCAACATGTCCCGGAGTATCAATAAGATTCAGGATATAGGTCTGTCCATCCTTTGCCTTATATTCCATTTGGATAGCGTGACTCTTGATCGTGATACCACGTTCTCTTTCCAAATCCATATCATCAAGCATCTGGCCTTCAGTAATCTTGATGGTCTGAGTCTTCTCCAGAAGTCGGTCTGCCAAGGTACTTTTACCATGGTCTATATGTGCAATAATGCAGAAATTTCTTATTTTATTTATATTCTCCATATAATTTTCTCTCTTTAGAGTGCAAAGATAGTATTTTTTTTCGTATCTTTGCACAAAATATTGAAAATAATAGAGATTTTTAGATAAAAAATAGAAAAATCATGAAGAAAAAGTTGATTTACATCGGTATTTTTGCTTCTTTGCTCGTTTCTTGTACAGAAAGTCTGGAGGACAAAGCGGCTCGTGAAGCCAAGGAATATACTGAAAAATACTGTCCTACTCCATACGTCAACGACGCCAGGACTGACAGTGCTGCATTTGATAAAACCAAGAAGATATATACGTACTATATCTCTTTGAGAAACAAGGCAGATAACAAGAAGGCGATTGATGCCAACAAGGATAAACTCCATAAGATTCAGAAGGAAGCCCTGGACAACAACCCTGGTCTGAAGAAATATAAGGAAGAGCATTTCACCTTCCGTTTCGTATATCATTCGGCTAAGAACCCGAAAGAGGTATTGCTGGATGATACCTTTAAGTATTAGAAAAAGGAAGGTGTGTCATAAGTCCAGATAATGGCAGCAAGACGCCCTGAAAGGGCAAAAGCTCCTAGCCCAGGGCAGCGCCCTGGGTATAATGGCAATCAGCAAGACGCCCTGTAAGGGCAAAAGCTTTGTATACTGCCAGGTATTTTAAAGCTTTTGCCCTTACAGGGCGACAAGTTTGCGTCTGTAATAACCCAGGGCGCTGCCCTGGGCTAGGAGCTTCTGCCCTTTCAGGGCGTATTGGATGTGACTTATGACACACCCTCCTAAAACACTCTTAATATCCCATTTCCTGCAAAGCTGTAGCCAACTGGTCTGGACAGCTAGTAGGCTTATTGCCACAAGTGATACCCTTCAGTCGGGCGATGACCTCCTTTGCCTTCATGCCCTTAATCAAAGCACAAACGCCCTTGGTATTGCCATCGCAGCCTCCGATGAACTGGGCATCCTGCACATTTCCATCTTCATCTATACTGATGCAGATGTATTTTGAGCAGGTGCCATGAGTCTGATAAGTTACCTTCTGCAACTTATCCTGTTTGTCTTGCTGCAACATAATGCTTATTCTGCGTCTGCAGGAATTTCTGGCTTCATGTTGGTATATACAGTCTGAACATCGTCAAACTCTTCCAACTTCTCAACCATCTTGTCGATAGTTTCGCGCTCCTCAGGAGTTACATCCTTCAAATCATTAGGGATGTAAGTGAACTCAGCACCAGTTACCTCGAAACCCTCAGCCTCCAGGTGCTTCTGAATTTCGCCGAAGCTTGTAGGAGCACCATAGATAGTGATTTCGTTGTTCTCCTCATCCTCATCAAACTCATCTTCTACACCGTAGTCGATCAGGTCGAGAATCATCTCGTCCATATCCAGACCTTCCTTCTTCTTGAATGTGAACACAGCCTTGTGGTCGAAGAGGAAAGACAGAGAACCTGTTGTACCCAAGTTTCCGCTGAACTTGTTGAAGATAGAACGAACGTCAGCAACAGTACGTGTAGTGTTGTCTGTCAGAGTATCAACGAAGACAGCCACTCCGTGAGGGCCATATCCCTCGTATGTTACCTCCTTGTAATCGCTGGTATCCTTGCCACAAGCGTTCTTGATGGCACGAGCGATGTTATCCTTAGGCATGTTCTCACGCTTACAGTTAGCGATGATAGCACGCAATGATGGGTTGTTCTCTGGTTCTGGACCGCCTGCCTTCACAGCAATAGCAATCTGCTTACCCAACTTAGTAAATGTCTTGGCCATGTGGCCCCATCTTTTCAGCTTTGTAGCTTTACGATATTCAAATGCTCTTCCCATTGGAATAAAATTTTAAATGTTTATCGTTTGTTTATAATATTATCTTAATTCTGCACTGAGCACCTTCTGCATTATCTCAATTCTGCATTGAGCTTGCCTGTAAGGTTGGCTATGAGCTTCTTCATGATAGCATCTATCTGCTTATCATTCAGAGTCTTCTCCTCATCCTGCAGGATGAAGTTAACGGCATAACTCTTCTTGCCCTCTGGCAAATGCTCACCCTCGTAAACATCAAAGAGAACAACGCTCTTCAGAAGTTTCTTCTCTGTCTGGCGGGCAATCTGCTCAATCTGAGCGAACTCTACATTCTTGTCTACGAGCAATGCAAGGTCGCGGCTCACTGAAGGATACTTGCTGATGTCGGTGTAAGTAAGGTTCACCTTCTTCACTGCCTTCATCAGGTTATCCCAGTGGATATCAGCATAGAATACATCCTGCTCGATATCGAATGCTTTCTTCAACTTCAGGCTCAGGATACCCAGTTCTACCAATACCTTTCCGGCACGGGTCTCGTAATTTACGCCCTTAGAGAAGATGTTATTGTCGCTGTGCTTGATAACCACGTTGTTCTGTGGCATACCCACACGGCGGAGAATATTCTCTACCACAGCCTTCAACTCGTAGATGTTACTCTGCTCATCAGCATGAGCCCAACTGCCCTCTACGCGCTTACCGGTGATGAAGAGAGACATGTGAGCCTCCTGAGAGTAAGCCTTGATAGGACTCTCCTCGCTCCATTTCTCCTTATTATATATATAGGTGTTACCCACCTCGAAGAACTTCAGGTTCTGGCTCTTATGGTTGATGTTGCGAACCACGCTCTCCAAACCACCGAACAGCATCGTCTGGCGCATCACACCGAGATCAGCACTCAATGGGTTCATCACCTTCACGGTTGTCTCGTTAGGATACTTGTTGAGGTCGAAGTCGGTATAGTAGCTAGCCTTGCTCAGAGAGTTGTTGAGAATCTCCATGAAGCCCTCGCCTACCAGCTGCTCTGCCACGAGGTTCTGGCTGTGATAAGCCTTGTCCTCATCGCCCTGAACAGTCAGGGAGCTCTTCAACTGGGTTGGAATCTCCACATTATTATATCCATAGATACGGAGGATATCCTCTACTACGTCGCAAGGACGCTGAACGTCTACACGATAAGCAGGAACCAGGAGGTCGATGCCCTCAGCATCCTCCTTCACAATCTTCATCTCGAGAGATGTAGCAATGTTCTTGATGGTTTCAGCACCAATCTCCTTACCGATGAGGCGATGCGCATACTCATAGTTCAGACGAACAGGGAAATCCTGCATTGGCTCTGGATATACATCCTTGATCTGCATGGAAATCTTACCGCCTGCCAACTGCTTACAGAGGATGGCTGCCTGCTTCAAAGCATAAATCTGTCCGTTTGGATCTACACCACGCTCAAAACGGTAGCTGGCATCTGTGCTCAAACCATGACGGCGAGCGCTCTTGCGGATCCATGTAGGATGGAAGTAAGCACTCTCCAAGACTACATCCTTGGTTGTCTCGTAAGTACCAGAACCCTTACCGCCGAAGATACCGGCGATACACATAGGCTCCTCAGCATTGCAGATGCTCAGGTCGTGCTCACCCAAGGTATGCTCCTCGCCATCGAGAGTAACAAACTTGGTGCCCTCTGGCTGGGTACGAACTACAATCTTATGACCGGTAACCATGTCTGCATCGAAGCAGTGCAATGGCTGGCCGTATGCCATCATGATGTAGTTGGTGATATCCACGATATTGTTGATAGGGCGCAAGCCGATGATGTTCAGCTTATCCTGCAACCACTTAGGACTTTCCTTCACCTCACAACCGGTGATGCTTACACAGGCATAACGCTTGCAAGCCTCAGTATTCTGGATTTCAACATCGATAGGAAGATCCTCGTTGTCTACCACAAACTCATCGCAAGATGGGCGATGCAAACTTGTCTTGTAGCCATTCTGCTTCAACCAGGCATACAGGTCGCGGGCTACACCCCAGTGACCGAGCGCATCAGCACGGTTGGCTGTGATATCAATCTCGATGAGCCAGTCGCTCTCCAGGTGATAATACTCAGCAGCAGGCTGACCTACCGGAGCATCTTCTGGGAGTACGATGATGCCGTCGTGAGAGGTACCTACACCAATCTCATCCTCAGCACAGATCATACCCAGACTCTCTACACCGCGGAGTTTGCTCTTCTTGATGGTAAAACTCTGGTCGCCATCGTAAAGCACGCAGCCCAAATCAGCCACGATAACCTTCTGACCTGCAGCAACATTAGGTGCACCACAGACAATCTGCTGAGGTTCGCCCTTTCCCAAGTCAACGGTTGTAACATGGAGGTGATCACTGTTAGGATGCTCCTCGCATGTCAATACTTTACCAACATAGAGACCTTTCAGTCCGCCCTTGACAGACTGAACTTCTTCCAAAGCGTCAACTTCGAGTCCGCAAGAGGTCAACGCGTCCGCAGTCTCCTGTGGTGTCAAATCGAAATCGACGTATTCTTTAAGCCATTTGTATGAAACGTTCATTATAATGATTTTTTATTTTATTTCTATTTTGAAAAACCCGAAGAAACATCATTCGGGCTATGCATGTTCTAAAACTCTGCAAAAATACAAAAAAAAATGCATATAAACAAATAACATTCGCCATTTTTGCACTATTTAAAATAAATACATGCAAAAATGGCGAATGCCTTGGTTTTTATTCGAAAACTTCGTCGATGCTGCCACCTCCTACTTCCTCAAAGTCATCCTGTTCGGCTGCCTTGCGGGAACAAGGATCGTAGTCTTCCGGCAAATCGAACTTGATAGCAGGACTGATACCCAGCGACGGGTCGGCATAAACCTTCTTCATGAATATCGCCCAGATAGGCAAAGCCATGGTAGCACCCTGACCCATACTCATGGAATCGAAGTGAATATCGCGCTCCTCACCACCTACCCAGCAGCCACTTACGAGTTGTGGAGTAAAGCCGATAAACCAACCGTCGCTGTTGTTATTGGTAGTACCGGTCTTGGCGCCAATCTGTCCTTCCAGGTTATAACGGTAGCGCAGTCTTCCTGCCGTACCATTATCCACAACGCCCATCAGCATGGTGAGCATCTTCATGGCATTATCGGCACTGATCACCTCGTTCATACGTGGCTGGAAGGTAGCAATCGTATTACCTTCATTATCCTCGATACGGCTCACAAACATTGGAGCAGTACGGATGCCGTGGTTGGCAAATACGGTATAAGCGCTCACCATCTCGCTGACACTTACCTCACATGGTCCCAGACAGAGACTCATGGATGCATGGATATCAGGACTGTTGATGCCGAAGTCGCGCAACATCTGTACGAACTGCTGCGGATTGAGCTTACTCATCAGATAAGCACTCACCCAGTTGCTACTCTGCGCCAATCCCCAACTCAGCGGAACCATCTGTCCGGCACGTGAATGGTTGGCATTGCGAGGTGTCCACGGACGACCTGCCACCATATAGGTCCGCTGACGGTTAGGCGCCAGATCGCAAGGCTGGAAGCCGTTAGACATCGCCAGACTGTAAAGGAATGGCTTGATGGTAGAGCCCACCTGCCGGCGTCCCAGACTCACCATATCATACATGAAATGAGTATAATCCAATCCACCCACATACGCCTTCACAGCACCCGTCTTAGGATCCATGCTCATAAAACCGCTACGCAGAAAACTCTTGTAATAACGGATAGAATCGAGCGGACTCATCAGCGTATCAATATCACCATGATAGGTAAATACGGTCATCTCCTGCTTCTTGCGGAATGCCGCCTTGATTTCATCCTCAGAATATCCCGCAGCCTTCATCGTACGGTAACGCTCACTCTGGGTGATACTGCGGTTCAGTATACTCTTAATCTGTTGCGGTGTCAGCTTATCGCTGTATGGCGAGCTTGGTTTGCGGGCTATCTCTGCACTGAAGCGAGGCTGCAGATAGCGGGCTACATGCTGATACATAGCCTCTTCCGCATACTGCTGTATACGGCTATCGATAGTTGTAAACACCTTCAGTCCATCACTGTATACATTATATGGCGAACCATCCTTCTTATAGTTCTTGTTGCACCATCCATAGAGCGGATCATTATCCCACTGGATAGAATCCACCACAAACTGGGCACGGTTCCAGGATGGATAATCACTGCGCTCCGGACGCTTAGCCATCATATACTGGCGAAGGAACTCACGCAGATAAGTAGCCGAGCCGTCCTTATGGTCGGTACGGTGGAAATTGAGTGTCAGCGGCTCAGCAGCATACTGGCTATACTCGCTCCGGCTCAGATATCCCGCCTTCACCATCTGCGAAAGAACCACATTTCTGCGCTCCCTCGCTCTCTCCGGATAGCGAACCGGATTGAAGAGCGACGGATTCTTGCACAGTCCGATGAGCGTTGCCGACTCACAGAGGGTCAGATTCTTCGGTTCCTTATTAAAATAGGTATTGGCCGCCGTCTTGATTCCTACAGCATTGTGCAGGAAATCGAAGTAATTGAGATAGAGAGCAAGAATCTCCTCTTTGGTATAATAGCGTTCCAGCTTCACCGCAATCACCCACTCTATCGGCTTCTGCAACAATCGTTCCATCGTACTGCCTGCCTTCTCAGAATAAAGCTGCTTGGCGAGCTGCTGCGTGATGGTACTTCCACCACCCGCATTAGTCTGTCCCAGGATACCACGCTTGACGATGGCACGTCCCAGTGCACGGAAGTCGATACCCGAATGTTCATAGAATCGCTCATCCTCAGTAGCCACCAGTGCCTTTATTAAATAAGGTGACATTTTCTTGTAAGGAATCACGATACGGTTCTCCTTGTTCAGGTTCCACGTACCAAGCACCTTGCCATCGGCAGAGTAAACCTGGGTGGCAAATCTGTTGATAGGATTCTGCAGATCCTCGATGTCGGGCATGTAGCCAATCATTCCAAACCAAATGGCAACAAAGGCAAGAATTACCATGAGTATTCCAGTGCCGAAAACAGCCCATAAAATATGTATAAATCGCTTTCTCATCACTATTTCTTTAAATATTTGTGCAAAATTACATAAAAGTTTTGACTTATCGCACATAAATCAGATTTTTTATGTAACTTTGTGGGCGATTTTAGAACATTCAATCAAATTTCAAATGGAAAAACATAATTTTGTGACCATTGCAGACCTTTCCAAGGAGAAAATCATGTACCTCCTGGAAATGGCGCAAGAGTTCGAAAAGCACCCGAACAGGGAGTTGTTGAAGGGAAAGGTCGTAGCGACCCTTTTCTTCGAGCCATCTACTCGTACCCAACTCAGTTTCCAAACCGCTGCCAACCGTCTTGGTGCCCGTGTCATTGGTTTCTCTGATGCCAAGACATCCAGTACCACCAAGGGTGAGACCCTCAAGGATACCATCCTGATGGTAAGCAACTATGCCGATGTAATCGCCATGCGCCATTTCATCGAGGGAGCAGCCCAGTATGCCAGTGAGGTAGCACCAGTGCCTATCGTAAATGCAGGCGACGGCGCTCACATGCACCCTTCACAGTGCCTGCTCGACCTCTACTCTATCTACAAGACCCAGGGTACCCTGGAGAACTTGAACATCTATCTTGTGGGTGACCTCAAATATGGCCGCACCGTTCACTCACTTATCACAGCTATGCGCCACTTCAATCCTACTTTCCATTTCATCGCACCTAAGGAACTCGCTATGCCAGAAGAGTATAAACTCTACTGCAAGGAGCACAACATCAAATATGTTGAGCACGAGGACTTTAACGAAGATGTGATTGCAGGTGCCGACATCCTCTACATGACCCGTGTACAGAAGGAGCGTTTCAGCGACCTGATGGAGTATGAACGCGTAAAGAACGTGTATATCCTGAAGCGCGACATGCTCTGCAAGGCGAAGGAGAACATGAAGATCATGCATCCGCTGCCACGCGTGAACGAGATTGCTTACGATGTAGATGATGATCCACATGCATACTTCATCCAGCAGGCTCAGAACGGTCTCTATGCACGTGAGGCTATCTTCTGCCACTGCCTCGGCATCTCGCTCGATGATGTGAAGAACGATAAAAGCATAATTGAATAATGTTGAATGTTGAATATTGAATAATGTTGAATGTTGAATGTTGAATGTTGAGTTGCCTAACGGACACTTAACATGGGCCTCAAGGGCGCAAGCCTCACTCAACATTCAACACTCAACATTCAACACTCAACATTCAACACTCAACACTCAACACTCAACACTCAACATTAAAAAAAAAGAGATGGGAAACAATAAAAGTCAATTAGTGGTTGCGGCTATCGAGAACGGTACCGTAATCGACCATATACCAGCCGAAAAGACCTATCAGGTAGTAAATCTGCTCCAGTTGGAGAAGATGGAGACTCCTGTTACTATCGGCTACAACCTGCCAAGCAAGAAGATTGGCAAGAAGGGCATCATCAAGGTTGCCAACAAGTATTTTACCGATGAGGAAATCAACCGACTCTCTGTCGTTGCGCCTAACATCGGACTGAGTATCATCAAAGACTACGAAATCGTAGAGAAGAAGACCGTCAAGACTCCTGATACGCTGAAGGGCATCGTAAAGTGCAACAACCCTAAGTGCATCACCAACAACGAGCCTATGCAGACCCTCTTCCATACCGTAGACAAAGTGCTCGGTATCGTACGTTGCCACTACTGCGACAAAGAGCAGCAATTGGGCAAAGTAGAGCTCTGCAAGTAATAAAAACAGGTAGTTTATAACAAAAAGTAAGCAATATCACTCAAAATGTTACGATTTATTTGGTAGTTTGGGAGATATTGCTTATTTTTGCACCCGATTTCATTAAACATCAACCATAAAAAGTAAAGGGAAATGGTAAAAGATCAAGAGATTTTCGACTTAATCGAAAGAGAACATCAGCGCCAGCTGAAAGGTATGGAGCTTATCGCTTCTGAGAATTTCGTGAGTGACGAGGTGATGAACGCTATGGGTTCTTACCTTACTAACAAGTATGCCGAGGGTCTGCCAGGCAAGCGTTATTATGGCGGATGCCAGGTAGTTGACATCGTAGAGAACCTCGCCATCGAGCGTGTAAAGAAGGTGTTCGGTGCTGAGTATGCCAACGTACAGCCTCACTCTGGTGCGCAGGCTAACGCTGCTGTTCTGCTTGCCGTATTGAAGCCAGGCGATACCTTCATGGGCTTGAACCTCGACCACGGCGGCCACCTCTCTCATGGTAGCCACGTCAATACATCCGGTATTCTCTACAACCCTATCGGTTACAACCTGAACAAGGAAACAGGTCGTGTAGACTACGACGAGATGGAGAAACTGGCTCTTGAGCACAAACCAAAACTGATTATCGGTGGTGGTAGCGCTTACAGCCGCGAGTGGGATTATGCCCGCATGCGCAAGATTGCCGATGAGGTAGGCGCTCTCCTCATGATCGATATGGCTCACCCTGCAGGTCTGATTGCAGCCGGTCTGCTCGACAACCCATTGAAGTATGCACACATCGTTACTTCTACTACTCACAAGACTCTCCGTGGTCCTCGTGGCGGCATCATCCTGATGGGCAAAGATTTTGACAATCCATGGGGATTGACTACCAAGAAGGGCGAGGTTAAGAAGATGAGCATGCTCTTGAATTCTGCCGTATTCCCAGGTCAGCAGGGTGGTCCGCTGGAGCACGTCATCGCCGCCAAGGCAGTAGCCTTCAATGAGAATCTGCAGCCTTCATGGAAGGAGTATGCTACTCAGGTAAAGAAGAATGCAGCCGTACTCGCAGATGACCTCATCGGTCGCGGATTCGGTATTGTGAGCGGTGGTACAGATAACCACTCTATGCTCGTAGACCTCCGAAGTAAATATCCAGACCTTACAGGTAAAGTCGCTGAGAATGCGCTGGTTGCAGCCGACATCACAGTCAACAAGAACATGGTTCCATTCGACAGCCGTTCTGCCTTCCAGACATCAGGTATCCGCCTGGGTACAGCAGCCATGACCACACGTGGTGCCAAGGAAGATATGATGCATCTCATTGCCGAACTCATCGAGGAAGTTCTGAATGCTCCTGAGGACGAGAAGGTCATTGCCCGCGTTCGCGAAAAGGTGAATGCTACAATGAAGGATTACCCTCTCTTCGCATACTAATCGTTACGGATAAATATAATTACAAACTGCGGGCCTTCCGTCCGCAGTTTTTTGTTTCATTTAATAAATAATAAAGAAAAGAAAAAAATTATGAAAAAGATGAAAAGCCTACTGCTCATGGCACTTGCGTTGCTCCCTGCGAGCAAAACTTTAGCACAGACCAACGCCCAAGTTTTCTACGACTTCGGCAGTGACCGCAAGTTTGTTACCCTCACACTCGAAATGTTCAAGCAGGACAAATGGGGTAACACCTATTTCTTTGTAGACCACGACTTCAATTACGACAAGATGGACACCAGCAGTCCAAACGTGGCACAGGGTGGAACCTATACTGAGATTTCACGTGCATTGAACTTCTGGCAGAACAGCCCAATGAAGAACTGGAGCCTCCACGTAGAGTATAACGGTGGTATTACCAAGAACTACCCTATCAACAATGCCTGGCTCTTTGGTGTGGAGTATTTCATGCACGACAAGAGTTTCAAGAACACCTTGACACTCCAGGCACTCTACAAGACTATCCGCAAGACCGACCAGAACGTGCCAATGCAGTTTACTGCTGTTTGGGGATGCAAAGACATCTTTGGATTAAAGGGATTGAACTTTAGCGGTTTCGCAGATTTCTGGTGGGAGAATCACGTAAGTATGCTTGACAAGCACGGAAACGTGAAAGAATTCCTCAAAGACAATGACGGCAATCTCATCAAGGACAAGGACGGCAATCTCATGGCCAAAACCACTCCTGAGCACACCGTCTTCACCACAGAACCACAGCTCTGGTACAATGTAGGCCAGCACTTCGGCTGCGAGAACCTGAGCGTAGGTAGCGAGGTAGAAATCAGCCACAACTTCGGCAGCAATGCCGGCTGGATGGTTCGCCCTTGCCTCGGTGTAAAGTGGGACTTCTAATTACGAATTTCTTAGCTGCGGAAAATTTTCAAAAATTCATTTTGAAAATTTTCCGCACTAATTCTTAACCACTTTATTTTCTGTTTTTCAACAACTTACGTTACTCCCTTACTGTCAATCCGCCATCAGAAATTCCTCCGATTCCACCTTTATTCTTATTATACTGACGGGTTACGCCGCTCAAGTTAACTCCGCCAACACCCTCGGATGTAGCGTTTACACTCTGGCAGTCAACCTTGGCTTTCACGCTGCCAACGCCTTCATTCTTGATAATCAGACTGCCGCCCTTAAACATTCCCAGATTAACAGAGCCTACGCCCTCATTATCCAGTTTCACACTTCCCATCTCAATCTTAGAGATTTTCACCGAGCCTACGCCCTCGTTATCAATGTTCATATCATCTCCAGCCACATCATCGATATTTACCGAGCCAACACCCTCGTTGGTTACCTCCAGTTTGTTGGCAAGAATCTTCCCAATCTTGACAGAGCCTACACCCTCGTTATCGATTTTCAGGCGGTCGCTATTAATCGTCTTGGCATAGAATGAACCCACGCCTTCCTGTGCAATCTTCACCAGGTCAGGACTGGTGATATAAATCTTGAGCCTGTTCTTTTCAGAGTTACACGCGGCAGGCACTTTGACCTTTCCGTTGAGTCCGATCTTCACCTCGCCGTCACGATAAACCACCTTGAGTTTCTCCTTGAGTTTCTGTACGAACTCAGCATCCTTGATGGCAGAGTAATCCAATCGAACGCTGCATTCATCGCCATTGTTCTGGGTATAATAAACGCTGGCAATCACATCCACGTCGATTGCCTTGAAAGGTTTCTCGGTCAAATCATCCTGCGTAAAGTTGAGACTTCCCTTCATTTCACTGGCAGAAGATCCCATACTGCAAGAACTCAAGCCCATTGGGGCAAAGAATAAAGCGGCAGCCACCGCCCAAATACCAAATTTCTTCATACTCATATCTAATTTTATGTTTCTAAATACGTGATATACCGAAAACCTATTCTGTTTCGGAATTCTGATGGTTAGACGCAAGAAGATACATAAAGGTTGCAGGGAAAGAGAAAAAATGCAAAAAAAGTGCAACAGAAAGCTATTCTCACTGGAACAGCCTCCTGTTCTTACTGAAATAGCCTTCGTTAGTCACTGAAATAATATTCGTTGACTATTGAAGTAAGCCTCACTCCAATTTCAAGCAAGCAACACGCCATAACATTAAGGTATTCAAGGAAAAGGCACAAATTCTACAAGGCATTCCAATAGATTTATTTTTCTCTATCCCCCAATGCAAAAAATTGCCTAAAAATTTGGAAGTTACAAATTTTCAGCGTATCTTTGCAGAAGATTGTACGGCGCTCGGCAATTCGAAAGCAAGCTTTCATTGCACTCACTGACATAATCTTTGCAAAAGTATTAATTTAAATGAATCGCGTATGAAACAGGCAGAAGAAAGATACATCAAAGCCGAGATAGCCAAGTTCACTCCGCAGGAAATGAGGGAGTACGAAACCAGCAAGATGGCATATCGCGACATCAAGAATTCCGTAGACACCGCCAAGCGTGAAGGTATAGCCGAAGGCAAGGAAAAAAGAAGTCTTGAGATTGCCAGAAAGATGCTGGCAAAGGGCATAGATGAAGCGACGGTAAAGGAAATAACCGGGCTGTCGGCGGAACATATACTGCAGCTAAAAGCAGAAATATAGATTACTTACTGAACTTTCGCATGTGGTTCAAGTACGGGCTGAAGGCCCAAAAGCTCCTAGAAGCAGCACGCCCTGAAAGGGCAGAAGCTCCTAGCCCAGGGCAGCGCCCTGGGTATAACACCAATCAGCAAGGCGCCCTGTAAGGGCAAAAGCTTTGTTATTACCTGGTACTTGAAAGCTTTTGCCCTTACAGGGCGACAGGCTTGCGTCCTTGATTACCCAGGGCGCTGCCCTGGGCTAGGAGCTTCTGCCCTTTCAGGGCGTGTGGGGCCAACTTGCGAAAATTCAGTAACGGAAAATTTGCAGCAGGCTTTAAAATATTAGAATTATGATTTCAGAAAAAGAATTAAATAGCTATCGGCTGACAAGCATGGAAGAGCCAACAGATGAAATGCTGGCTCAGATTATGCATGAGGCTGCCGAAATATACAACAGAGAAAACGAAGAAGCTTACAGAAGTTATTTTGCCAATATGCAAAAACAGGCTAAAGAACAACGACAAAAATTCAATTTGAACTAATGGAGGCAAAAATACACAAACCCGTTTTAATTGTCATTGCAGGACCTAATGGTTCTGGGAAGACAACAATAACCAGTCGTGTATTACACCACGAATGGCTAGAAGATTCTATTTATATCAACCCAGACAATATTGCACAAAATATGTTTGGCGATTGGAACAATCAAGATGCAGTATTAAAAGCAGCCCAATACTGCCAGGCTCAAAGAGAAGAATGCCTCAACAATAAACATAGTATGATTTTCGAAACAGTAATGTCCACTGCCGAGAAAATTGACTTTATCAAAAGAGCTAAAGAAGCAGGATTTTTTATTCGTCTCTTTTTTGTAGGAACTTCCTCGCCAACAATAAATGCTTCAAGAATTGCTACTAGAGTAATGAAAGGTGGACACGATGTACCGATTACAAAGATTATTTCAAGATATGCCAAATCCATCATCAATTGCGAAATAGCATCCCAATACGCCGACCGCACATACGTATATGACAACTCAAAAGACGGTGTAGAAGCTCAACTTCTTTTCAGAATGACAGAAGGTAAAATATTTAAGGAATACGTGAAGGAGATTCCGGAATGGGCTATAGGCATTGCCAACAAAGAAGGATAGCCTTGAAAGGTTTCTCGCCGACAAAAGCATCGCATTACCTTTGCTTTACTGAACTTTCGCATGTGGCTTAAGTACGGACTGAAGGCCCAAAAGTTCCAAGAAGCAGCACGCTCTAAAAGGGCAGAAATAAGACAATCCCTGCTTTTGCCCCACACGCCCTGAACGGGCAGAAGCCCCTAGCCCAGGGCCTTCAGCCCGTTCTTGAACCACATGCGAAAGTTCAGCAAATAATTGATAAACCGAATACCGTTCTGTTTCGGAAATCTTTGTTTTCCTGGTTTACTGAGCGACCGTAGGGAGTGATAACTTCTTTAACTTCCCTTAACTTCCCCACATACGAAAGTTCAATCTAATATGCGAAACTTCAAGATTTCTGCGTTAATATTTGTTTAAAAATCAGTCCTTTTTCGGTATCGTTAACTTCTTTTATCTGATAATTGTTTAACACAACATAAGACGGGATACCCTACCCCACTCGCTTTTCAAAGATTTCAGCGGTAAGAAAAGAGAAAAAATGGGACCCTAAAAAAATGGCACCTCTTTCGGAACCAAAAATAAACGCTTAAAATATGTAAAAACGGGCAGAATTCTTAAAATATGTTTATAAAAAGCGAAAAACACCCTTCACCACCCTTCACCCGTAACTATTTGACACATAAAACGTTAAATAAAAAGGTGAAGGGTGAAGGTTTGAAAACTCTTTTTTATATATACGCGCGGCAAGGGAAAAAATCCGTTTTTTCATTTTTCTGACTTTCTGGATTTTCCAAAAATCCTAAAAAAAGAATATAATATAGAGTTTAAAATATACCCTTCACCCTTCACCTCGTCACCACAACACATATCCATCATCGTATTCCCAACATTTGTTTTCCTGATTTATTCTTCGGAGATATTCTGCTATCTATCGGAGATATTTTCGTATTCTTCGGAGATATTCTGCTATCTTTCGGAGTAATTTTCGGGTTAATGAGTTCAGAAATGTTGTCGTTGACAAGGGGAAGAGCCAATTTGTTATCGCCCACAACAAACCAACCGATTGAGAATCAGAACAAAAAGTAGTAAATTAAGTTTATTTAACCCTAAAAAACAACTAGTAACTACTCAGCACCCCTATGGGCATGAGTAATCGTCTTACTGTTGTACTACAGCAAGAATTGCATTGAATTTAGAATTTCCGTTCTTCATAGCAGTTTCAGCAATGGAGTGCAACTTGGCAAAATCATCGGCACCGCTGTCTGTTCGGAAGCAACCGCTGACTTTCTGCTTTATCTTGATTTTCCTAACTCCCCGCTCACTGGCATTGTTCTCGTAAGGCACACTTGGATTGGAGAGAAAGGTAAATAGGTAGTCTTTGACTTTAAGGATACCCCTCTTGAATTTCTCAAACTCGTTATCTAAATGCGTGAGGCTTTCACCCAAGAGGTTCTTCATCTTTGTCTTCAGTACCTTTATCTTTCTAGAGGTAATGTTGTCCTCTCTTCTGAGATTTATAGAGTGTTCTATCAGATGGATGAATCTCCGTGACCAGTTCTGGTTTGGATCCAGTTCGTTCAGATACTCTGCATTCCTAAGAAGATGAGCCAGGCAGACCTGATGGTCCTTAACATTCATCTTGAAGTAGCTCTGATGTCTGTCAGTCACAAGTGTCGAATAGGGAAGTCCCTTTGGAAACCTGGAATCTATGGCCTTCTGACCTCGCGATTCTGACTGGAACACGTATGTAAGCAGGTCGTTCTGGAATATCCAGTTCCAATGCAGATGCTTTCCTACCGTAGCACCAGTTTCATCGGCTCCTACGACAGACGCTGTTTCCAGCCTCTTGCGTATTTCCTCATATGCACAGTCTGCCTTGCCGCTATTCTCTTTGAGTATGTTCTGCACTGTACCCTCACTTATATTCTGGCCGGACAGGTCGGATATAAGTTCTGCAATCCTTTTGAACGGAATACACTGCACTACATTAAGGTATGTCACCAGTGCACGGAGGTTGTCACCATACTTGATACGACAGTTGGGAGCTTCGCAGTTGTTTACGCAACCGCATTCACAGACCTTCTCGTAATACTGTTCCTCGCAGGTCTCTACGACCACCTTGATATCAACAATTTGTGTCTTACGGATCTTCTGGCATGGTATATCAATCAAGAGCCGACCACAGCATTTACAATAGACTGGTTCGTGCTTTACAATTACGTCTGGTTCTGCTATAGTCTGCAGTGTGTGACCCTTGTGGCCAGGCTGTCCACCGCTCGGCTTTCCGCTTGGCTTGCGAAGAGACTTTGTCCTGCGCAGCTCACGGGAAGCGATACTTTCTTGGGATGGAGGGATACTGCTGTTACTGCTGTTTTTCTCGGGCTTTCCTGGTGTACTTGATGTATCGTCATCAGCTCCCTCGAGTTCCTTGATGCGCTCTTTAGCAACGGCAAGTTCTGCCTTTGTGGAAGCAAGTTCTGTCTTTAGATTATGTATCTCCACGTCCTTCTGGTTAATGACACGGTTGAGGCGTCCGATCTCCTCAGTCTTCTCGGAGTCGGACTTCTCAAGTTTGCGCAGACGCTGGTTTATCTGGCGCAAAACAACATCTATGTCAGTACAGTCGCTTGCCATTTTTTTGGTGCAAAGATAAGCATTTTTCTCCACATGGCAAAATCACGATTTACATCCATTAACGCAGACTTTTGACTTACGGGGAATGCAAAAACGCATCTCCTGGCAGATAATCTGTTGAAAGGCGATAATAGACAAAGGAGACATGTTGGAGGCATCATCGGAAAAGAACTCGTTAAATGAACTGTTTTAAACAGCCTACGTCCTCATCGACTCAATCATTAAAAAGTTTGTAATGATGAAGAAAATAAGCAAAATCAAGTTTATGCTTTATTAACGAGAAGTTTTCTATAGGGGTGCTGAGTAGTTACACAACTATTTATGAAATAATTTCATTAAATTTGCAGCGTCTAAAAGCTCCACTTGTAAGTGTACGCAAGATGATGATAGTCAAACTACCAAAACGATAGTCAAACTACCCAAAAAAGAACAACGAGCTGGAGGACAAGAATATAAGTAAGTGATATTAATCAGAAACTGAAAGTACAATTTAAACTTAAATAGATATGAAAGTATTCAATTCTAAACTTGCTGCTATCGGTTTGGCAGCATTCGTATTCGCATCATGTAGCGACAGTAACAGTGATCCTACGGGCAATCCAGACCGTGCAATCATCCCTGCTGACCTCACCCAAGTAACTCTTACATCTCAGGACGTAGACTACAGTCGTGTTGTAAACTACAAGAACAGTACAGCTAATGCTAGAAAGTTCTTCTTGACAAGAGCCGGTGAAACTAGCTTCATCAACGCTATGCCTACAGACATGCCAAATGAGGACGTCTACAAAGAAAAAGGAATTAAGATCCTGAATCTTAACAACGCAGGCGATATTATTGGCTCAGACAAAAAGTCTTTTGCTATCACCGGCGGAAAGACTCTTGATTTCTCAGGCAAAACTATCCAAAACGCCACAATTTTCATACATAGTGACTGCACTATGAAGTACGATGCAACCGCAGGTGGCAACACATTCGTATTGGAAGGCAAAGCAACATTGGAATACAAAGGTTCTGGCGCAATGGTTGCAAACAACGATGTTGTTTACGTAAAAGAAGCAAATGGTGTTTTGGCAGCAACAGGCGACATGACCATCAATGGTACTTTGTATGCTAACCTCAGAAGCAAATCAGAGGCTGGAAAAGATTTGATTAGCGGTCTTGGCTCAATCAACAAGAATGACCAAAAGAACAAAAAGATTACACCAACACAGAACATCACATTCGGTGAAGGTGCAAAGGCATTCATCAATGGTTCTATCCGCGCACAGAAGTTGACTATCGGCAACAATGCAAATATCCATACTACGGCAAACGTGTTCGACTCCAAGGGGCTTGACTTGAATGGTAACTTGAAAGTTGATGGCTTTGTCCAGGTAGGTGATTTCACAAACATGAATAAGAAGAAACAGGCTGTCGCAGCTGATATGAATGTAAATGGCTACTTGGAAGCAGGAGCAAATTCTGCCATCAAGGTAACAGGTACACTCAATGCCAATGCTGGTTCTAAGATTGTTGCTAACTATATTAATGTGACAAACAATCCTAAGGATACAAACGGTGACCAAGAGAAAGATGCAAACGGCAAGACCATCCCAGGAAACGCTACACTCAAGCTGAATGGCACTTGTAAGATTATCATCGGTAACCAAAACGTCATCAACGTAAATAACTTGGAAACAGACAACAGTGCTCAGGGTCAAATCGAGTTGAAAGATAACAATTCTGTTGCAGTCATCAAGGCTGATAAGTTCGTGAACAATGGTGCAGAAAATATTCAGGCATTGCAGACAAGTGGTGACAACGCTTCTTTCTTGCTTGAATTTACAAAGAACTACAATGGAACAACCGAGTTGAACTCATTCGAAGATCTTGCTATTGGTGCAACTTACGTTGACTACGACAAGACAACAGAGAACACCAAGATTGAGTACAAGGACAAAAACAACGAGAATTATGGTTATCACTGGGTAGGTGATGCTTCACAGTTGGTTTCTTCCCAAAAACTTGATTTGGTTGCTTCAGACGAGGATCCAAATGACGGTGAGTCTGCAACCTGCATCCAGCCTGCAAATGGCAAGCTCTATGTAACATACCACACCAATGGCGACCATAAAGTTGGCGGTAGCATCGAGGTAGCTAGCTTGAATGGCAAAAAATTGACCATTGAAGCTAATAAGAAAGCTGCCAACATCGACTATAACCACTTGATTGTTGACGGCAGCAAGCTCTTCCTCGCTGGAAGCCAGCAGGGCAACGGCACTGCAGAAGGAACAGCAGTGGGTGCCTTCTTGGGTTCTGTTGATTTAAATGGTGCCAAGTTGGGTGACAACCTTACTCTCTACGCCATTGACAAAAAGGTAAGCGGCATTGACGCAAATTGCGTGGCAAAGAGTGGTACAGACCACGTTGTTGCAACAACAAATGGTTTCACCATCTTCGACAAGGATTTCAACTACTGGAACAACAACGGCAACTCTGTTGGAAAGCATGTTGTAACAGCCAATGGCAAGCTCTATGCCTTGACAGCAGACGGAAAATTGTCAGTTTACGATAACAGCGACATGGAGAACGGTACAACATACGAAGTTGGAGTTGTTAGTCCTAAGGGCAACAAGGCGGTTATCGCTGTGGATGAAACAAATAACGATATCTACGTTTGCAAAGGCGAGAATGGTATTGCAAAGATTTCAGGTGGGAATGTTAACCAGAAGTTCTACGAGTGCCCTACATTCTCTGCAGCAAGCAAGAATAATGGTAACGTCAAGGGTTGCGCAAATGGTGTAGCAGTTGGCGGAGATAAAGTTTACGTTGCATGCGGTAGCTATGGTATTGTTGTACTTGACAAGAATACAGGTAAGCCAATTTGCCACCGCAAGTCTGCAAATGGCAAGTCAGCCAACTACGTAGCTCTTGAGGGTGAGAACATCTATGTGGCATATGGACAGAGCCGCATCCAGGTTTACACTCTTACAACTACAAAGTAATATAAAACAATAAATACTTGTTCTCCCCCACTCTCAGATAGAGTGAGGGAGGACAAACCTTATAAAGGCTAAATTAACTAGCTATTAAACAATTATAAGGTATGCGTAAAAAGTGACTAAAGTATTAACGAATAATATTGAATAACATGAAAGCTATAAATATAAAGCTTGCTACTTTTAGTTTCGCAGCTATGCTCCTCGCTTCTTGTAGTGATAGCAATAACATTCTTGAAAATGGTGGTACCAGCCCTATCAAGACTGTGGTAGGTTCTGCTGTCACATCCACAACTGATGCGCAAGAACTGGCAAGCCGCATTACAAACTATAAGGTAACTACCGAAACATCTAAAGCAAGAACAAGAGCTTACGCAGGTTCTGGTTGGGATGGAAAATCTTACCCAACAAATGCTATTCCGTTAACAAATGAAAATGTAGGTAGCGTACAAGCAGGAGGTATATATGTTATAAAAGAAGGTGTTACTGTAAACCAACAAATAAACCTCAAACCTGCATGGGATAAAGATGGTATTACCCTTTATATCGAAGGAACATGGGATAACAGCGGAAGAAGTAATTATTGGGGAGACCATGCCGACATAAGAATCTTGCCAACAGGAAACCTTAAGGGCTACAACATGACAGAAGCTTTGGGCAAAAACAAAGTAACGAATTACGGAAAAGTTGAAATTCCATCTAGCATAAATAATTTAATATTGGATGGTAAGTACACAGTACTCGACAACCACGGAAGTCTTGATTTAACAAATACAGATGTTAAACTCAGTAACAATGCAGTCCTAAATGTTACAGGTACTTTGAAAGCAAAGACTTTATCTATAACAAATAGTGAAGTATATAGTGGTTGCTCTGCAAATATATCTGATTTCGTATATATATCAAACGACAGCAAGCTACACGTATCATATTTGCACTGCAAGAATTTCAAACAAGATTCAAGTGGCAAAGTCGTAGTGAAAAACCAATCCATGATTGAATGCGACAATGTGTTCATGAATTTGAATTCCCAGCAGGGAACATACGCATTGGGCGAAACAGACGCTGTCTGCGTAATCAAAGCAGCAAAGCTTGCATTCAATGCTCCAGGTCCGGATGCTAAGAATAAGATAAGTTGTGACATGTTCGCAACAAGCGGAGAAAGAGCAGGATTCATCGTTGACGTTCCAGAAGATAAGATATATGGAATAACAAATGATTACGAAAAGACATTAGGTGCTCTGTCAGACTATCAACATGGTCAAGTTGTAAGACCAAAAGATATTTCTATAACAGAAGAAGGATACGGAGTGACACTGAACAACAATGGTAACGTATTCTTGTCCTCATCAGACGAGGCTTCTAAATATGTCATCAAGAAAACAGAGAGTGAAGATTGCAAGACTCCAGGATTCAATGACAACAAGCCTCAACCAGATAAGCCAAAGACAGACTTGATTATCTCTGTGGATTATGACCACACACACAACATCTCTGCTACAGGCATCATGGATCTTGACGGCTATCTGTACATGTCATACCATACAAATCAGGAACAGAAAGACAATGCAGATAACTCACACGGAGGTTGTGTTGAAGTTCTTACTCCTGTAGAAAACAATAAGATACGACTCTTGCAATACCTCTATGATAGCCAAAGAGTAATAGACTTCAACCACCTTCTGGCTGTTGAATTGAATAATGGCGAGAAAAAGATTTTCCTGCCAGGTAATTCTAAAAATAAGGGTGCATTACTATCATACATGACCATCAATGGAGACCATTTGTTAGCAACGGAGTCTAAAGAGATAACAACTGCAGACGTTGACAAGGATGGAAATCCAATTGTTAAGATCGTAGAACCATTGCAATACGCCCAATTGCATCCAGCAACAGAGGAGTATAAAGGTAAAAAATATGACGAGAATTGTGTTGTTTACAACAAGAAGAAAGATCACCTGATTGTTGCAACCACAGAAGGCTATGTCGTATACGATGCAAACACCATGAACGAGGTCGACAAAATAGAAAGACCAGGAAAGGTTAAGCATGTAGCAATCGGCAATGGAAAAATCGTCGGACTTTATCTTAACGACAAAAACCATTCTAGCGATGACGAGGTTGGAGCAACTATCGAAGTAATAAATAGAGATGACGAAGATTTCGAAAATTCTACAAAATTCAACACAACGGTAGGTATAAAACCAAATGATGGCAAGAATGTAGTTTCTGTTAGAGACAACTTGATATATGTTTGCCAAAGCGGACTCGGACTCTATGTTTACAATATGAAGGGTGAAGAGCAATGGCACTGGCAGATGCCAAAAGCTTGGAATGACAAAAAGAATGAATACAAGGCATTATGTAACGGATGCGATGTAGATGACAAATACGTTTATCTAGCATACGGTTCTTATGGACTTGTCGTTTTGGACAAAAACACCCATGAGGTTGTTGCACATAGAGTAGCATCTAAGTCTGCTAACTACGTCAAAGTAAGAGACAACTACATTTATGTAGCATATGGTAGAGACCGCCTGCAGGTATACAACCTTTCTACAGGTGCTCAAACAGAAACAAATTATCAAAAGAAGTAACAAAAGCCGAAATGCTTTTCAGATAATAAGAAGACACCAGATGAATGCAGCTGCAACAGCTCGCAGCTGCATTCATCGTGTTTAATAACTCATTATGAAGCGAAAAATAATACTATACTCAACTACAGCTCTGCTACTTCTCATGGCAGCACAAAGCTCTATGGCTCAGACGAAAGGCAAAAAGCCGAAAAGTTTTAGCCCTAAGATGCTCGTATATGAGAATCTGAAGAACGATAATGTACTGAGACACTTCAAACAGCGCTTCGCACAACTCGACACTCTCATCAAAAACCCTATATGGGTAAAAGCACCAGTCATAGAACTGGGACTCAATAAACAGCATCACGCTGATATCAATAAGACCGACTCTCTGTTCTGGTCGAAAACTGCACATGAGCACCTAGCGCTCAACAGACACAACGGTCTGGAAGTGACCGGACAGGTTTATGCCCGACCTGACGCGTACTTCGACTCTGATGAAGACGACGCAAAAGAGGTATCAAAATATAAGATGAAGGTTCAAGCCGAACTCGGATGGAACATCATCAACTCGAAGTTCTACCAAGGCAAGGAGAAAAGAAATAAGATTGCTCTTGCCAATGAACTCGACCGCTTGCAAATAAAAAAGCGCCAAACTGCAGACATCTATGAAAAGGCAGCCGATGAGCTGACCGAACAATATAATTTCTATATCGGTACTGTCATAGCACACAGACTGGACAACCTCGACATCATGAACGAAGCGTACCAGTTTATGCTGGAAAAAGACCGAATCAGCAACGACAAGATGCTGAAAGTGATGAACGATAAGCTGGAGGCTGAATATGACATCTCCGTGCTCTGCACAGACAGAGATATCAGCAACAAGCCTATCTACCGCATCAAACCAACCAAGATTGTGGTAGACACAACAGCCCTCTGGAACCATCTGAACCAGGAAAGTCTGGATGCACGCATCATGATGGTGAAAGAACAGATTGCTGACAACGACAGCAAACTGACCAACTATTTAAGCACTACCCGACTCACACCATTCGCAAGATGGTCGAGTTACTGGCAGAGCAACAACAAGATTTCGAACAATGCCGACGTGGGCGTAAGATTCACCATTCCTATCTGGAACGAAACGCCACGCAAACGACAGGCACTGGAGACCCAGAAGGAAATCATACGCAGCAGCCGTGGTACCGACGTGAAGGAAATAAAACAGTCGGTAGGCATCCTGCTCAAGAAGATAGACAACCTGAACAAGGCTATAGCCACCGAGGCTTTCCATATAGACCAGACCGGCAAATATATAGAAATGCGGCGGTTTGCCTACCAGAACCAGAAACAGGGATACAACTATCTGATGCGTATGGACGAATATACGGGACTCCTGGAAAGTATGGAGCGTATGTACAAACTGATGCAGAACCGCGCACTCGCTATCATCAATATCGAGAAAGCCGTGAGCATCTATGACAACAACAACATCTTCAAAGAAATAGAACTTTGAATGTAAGGAAACCAGAATATGAATGAATTCCAATATAATGGCACGCCACAAGAACAGGCGATGGCAGACTTGCTGAAGACGCAGGGTCACCGCCTTGCCAGACAGCAGATTATCTTTGCCCTGATCTTCCTGCTGGTTATCGTGCTTGCCGCCTACTATATTGTCACTCGTATGATATGGGCAACCTTCGACGGTTATATAACCCTCGATGAAAACCATATCAGTGCCGTTGACGACATCTATATCCTTAAGGTGAACAAAGAAATGGGTGAAGTGGTGCATAAGGGAGATACGCTCTACTCTTATGTACTGCTAGGTAATATTGTGAACCAATACGACCCGAACATCCTGCCTTCTGCCGTAAAGGAGACTCACGACATGGAGGTACAGGCAAAACTCGCACAGCAGGAGATTCCGGTGCTGCGTACCCGACTTGCCGAACTGAGAAAACAGAAAGCATCTGAAAGTTCGGACATCTACTACGGCCTTACCGACAACACCAAGCGAAATGAACTGGATGCCGAGATTGCCGAGGTAGAAGAAGAACTGAGAAAGCAGGCTAAGAAGGTGGAAATCTACGCACAGGCTAAGAACACCACCTATAACTTCATGAGCCGCAGAGGAGCCGGCACGACAAATGCTTCCATGCCTTACTCCAACACCAGCATATACAACCCTGGTCTGATACACTACTGCTGTGCACCAGCCGATGCCTTCATCTCAAAAATCAATGTGAGCGACAAGACACTGGTGTTCAAAAGCGAGGAGGTGATGGTTATCCAGCACACCGACTATGCAGACTGTCATCTGGGCGTAATCGCATACGTACCCAACGACATGGTGAAGTATATGGAAAGCCCTGACGATGCAGACATCATCATCAACAAAGACCTGGAACTGCAGGCTAAGTTGCAGATGGTAGGTCTGAGAGTAGAGGAAATACCAAAGCATCTGCAGAGCAACTTCTCGCATGATGCCAACGCAGTGGTTGCCGTATTCACCCTGAACCCGAACCAGAGAGTTCCGGCATGGGTAATGAGCAACAAACTGCCGGTAAGAATAAGAGTGAACAAGATTAGTGCCATGCTCGATCCGAAGCCGCTGCCGATGTACACCGTCCCAGTGGGCAAGAACGAAAACGTGAAGCGAAGCAACTTGATTTCGAGCGACACCAATAATCATCAAGAACAAAAGAAATAAAGAATGATTGGACTTAGAAGAAACAAACGTGGAGATATGGTGCTCACCATCGATAGCTATATAGATATTGACTCGACACCGGACATCCAGCCCGACTACTTCGATTGTATTTACATCAATACGAAGAGTGAGCGTGCGTTCCATGCTATACTGTATGGAGCCAGTCCAATCTTATCGTGGAAATGTAGCTACAAACCGATATTCGTCAATACGGCGGTATCGGGAAAGGAACAGATCACCGACTATATCGTCGATGCCTATGTGAGCGACATGAACAATGAAAAGGTATATGAGATTATAGACAAAATCAAGCTGGCAAGACAGAAGTTTGGTGTAAAAAGCGAAACAAGCCGTCCTACACAGCCTAACCAGCTCTTTGCCAACATCCTGAAATACCTGCTCTCAAGAGACCAGCGAATCATGGGACACCGACTGCTGGAGAAATCATCATTGGGATATATCAACCCAATCTTCGAGCACTACCACAGTATGGGTCTCTTCCATCTCAACGAGATGTTCATGTTCATCGACACTATGGTGGAGTTCGGAGCACTGCGAATTCACCGCTTCCTGCTCAAGGAGCACCTCTGTCCTAAGTGTAACCACTCTCACCTGCTCTATACGGAGTGCTGTCCGAAGTGCGGAAGTTCGAACCTGAAGATTCAGAACATCATCCACCACTTCAGCTGCGCCAACGTATCGCCAGAGAGCAGCTACAATGTGGGCGGTATGCTCATCTGTCCGAAGTGTCACAAGAAACTTCGCCACATCGGTGTTGACTATGACAGACCAGCCGTGGTATATACCTGCAACGACTGCGAGAACTCGTTTACCGCGCCTATCACCAAGTCAACCTGCTGCTACTGCCAGAGCACCTTTCCGGTAAATGCCCTGGTGCCACGAGACGTAGTGGACTACGAGATAACGGAAGAAGGAATCAGAACGCTGACCAGCGGCAACATCATGTTCAGCAACATGGTGAACATCTATGATAACTTCATGGAATATTATCTGCTGATGAACCGACTGCGACGCCAACTGATGGAAACCTACCGCAAGGATGAACTCTCGGTCATGGTAGGCAAGATATGGATTATAGATGAAAACAAGGATACCGTAAAGATAAAGGAAAGCATACAGGGCAAGCTCTGTAGAATCTTCTCCAATCACAAGGTGTCTTACAACAACAATATCTTCTACATATCCTCTACCATCTATGAGCAGGGAGAAACGGTAGAAGAGGCTCAGCAGAAACTGAGCAAGGAGATGTCGGTAGCCATCAGAAAGGTGGCCAACTCGATAGAACCGGACGAGATTATCTGCAGCATGCTGGAAACCAAGACGAAGACCATCGCCAACAACTATGACGAGTTCTTCAACAAACTGCAATATGTGGATATGACTCCAGACGACTACTGCCGCTACTCAGAGGAACCTCTGATGAAGGAAGAAGAGAAAGAGGTGCAGCCGCAGGAAGAGCTGCTTGATACGGAGCCGAAGGAAGATGAAAACGACAAGATACAGAAGCGCATCGTGCTCTACAAGAAACTCGTTGCCATCCTTGTCACCATCGCAGGTATACTCATAATCATGGCCCTCTTGGCGCTCACCGTGCTGAGATAAGCCATCAAGAAGAAAGGGAAAAGCGTATGTTTAGCATAGCAGAACATCTGAACGATTTCTTCGACTGGATCAGCACGCTATCGTTTAGCAGTATCGTGAATACCTACTGGTTCCTCTTCTTCATCGAGATGCCAAGATATTATATCCTGGAATACCTCGTAATCGGAAACCGACTGATGAAGAGAAACCAGCTAGATAAAGAGAAAGAATATGCCAAGTACTTCCTGTACCGCGAGAATCCGCTTATCAGCATCCTCGTACCGGGAAAGAACGAAGGCAAACATATATTCAAAATGGTGAACTCGCTGGCTGAGCAAACCTACCGCAACTACGAAATCATCGTGGTAGACGATGGTAGCGACGACGACACCAAACTGATTTGTAACGACCTCTACCGAGCCGGGTATATCACCCACTACCTGAGGTTGGATACAAGAGGCGGTAAAGCTGCCGCCAGCAACTATGGAGCCCAGATGGCAAAAGGCAAATACATCGTATGCCTGGATGCCGACTCTTCGCTCGACCGTGATGCGCTTGAGAAAATCCTACTCCCCTTCTACATCGATGGAATGGTGAAGGGTGTAGGAGGATGTGTGAAAGTGCGCAACTACAAGGAGACCATCTGCTCATCGCTGCAGGCTTTCGAATACCTGAAGCGAATACAGGTGGGACGTATCGTAACCAGCGAACTGGGTATCTACCACATCATTTCGGGAGCATTCGGAGCCTTCGAAAGAAAGACGCTGAAGGAAGTGGGCTATTGGGACATAGGACCGGGACTGGACGGTGACCTGACACAGAAGATCCGCAAAGCCGGATATAAAGTGAAAATTGCCGAAGATGCCATCTGCATGACCAATGTGCCTACCAAATGGTATAAGCTGTATCATCAGCGCATCAGATGGTCGCGCTCACTCGTGAGATTCCGTCTCCGCAAGCATGCCGACATTCTGTTGCCTACAAAGAACTGGAGTATCCTTAACTGGTTATCCAACATGGAGAGTGTAGTTTTCGACTGCTTCCTCAATTTTCTGTGGTTGTGGTATATCATCAAGCTCGCCATCACGTTTAACACGCACATCATCGAGGTGCTGGCGCTGGGCTACTTTATCAGAGTATGTTTCTCGCAGCTTGCCTTCCTCCTGGTGCTGATGGTTTCTGAAAGAAAGAAAGACGTGTGGTTCCTCTACAGATATCTGCCACTGATGTCGCCTTATACAGGTTATTTCCTGCGTATCGCCCGTCTGTCGGCTCATCTGCAAGAAATCTTCTTCCGCCGTTCTTACAAGGACGCATGGAACCCTGAGAAGACTTCGCGCTATGCTCAGCTTGAAGGAATCTAAAAGACCCGAGTTACTTGCTGTAACGCAAACACAGCAGGGAGCTCCCAATAAAAGAAATAACATTATAAAACATAAACAATATAGTATATGATAAACAAATCTTTTGAGTTTAAGATTGGAGTAATAGGATTAGGGTATGTTGGTACTCCACTGGCATGCTTATTCTCAAAGAAATACGATACATGGGGTTATGACATCAAAGCTGAGAAGGTAGCCAAGTTAGCCAAAAGCACGATGGAAGACAACAGACCTGTATCCAAAGCTTTGGAACAGGGACTGAAACTGACCAGCAATATTGATGACCTGAAGAAGTGTAACGTGTATATCATCGCTGTACCGACACCGGTGAACAAATCGAACAAGCCAGACATCAGTTGCGTGCGCAATGCTACAGCTGAGGTTGGCAAGATTCTGAAAGAAGGTGATATCGTAGTCTACGAGAGTACCGTTTACCCAGGTCTGACAGAAGAGGTCTGTGCTCCATTACTGGCATCTACATCAGGATTGAAGTTGAACCAGAGTTTCTTTGTAGGCTTCTCGCCAGAGCGCATCAACCCGGGCGATACTGTTCATACCATCGAGAACATCGTGAAGGTTACCAGCGGTTCTACACCCGAAGCAGCAGCTATCATCGACAGTCTCTATGCTTCAGTACTTACCCATGGCACCTACAAGGCGAAGAGTATCAAAATAGCAGAGGCATGTAAACTGATGGAGAACTGCCAGAGAGACATACAGATAGCCTTCTTCAACGAGATGGAAAAGATTTTCGACAAGATGAACATCAACATCGAAGACGTAACGGCGGCAGCTAGCACAAAATGGAACTTCGTGCCAGCTACTCCAGGACTCGTTGGCGGCCACTGCATCGCGGTAGACCCATACTACCTGATTAACAAGGCACAGGAGGTTGACGTGGTACCATCGCTGCTCTCTACAGCCCGTGAGGTTAACGAGCAGATGGCGGTATGGATGGCAGGAAAGATAAAGAATGCATCTGAAAGCAGAAAGTTCAAGGCTCCGGAGACTAACGTGCTGATTCTCGGCTTCTCGTTCAAGCCAAACAGCGATGATATCAGAAACACAAAAGTAGCCGATCTCTATATCAACCTGGTAGGAGCAGGTTACAAAACCACACTCTACGATCCATTGGTAGATGTAAAGGAAGTAAAAGAAGAATATAACATCAAGGTGACAGATGATCCTAAAGTTCTGGAAAAAGAGTATCAGATTGTGGTAATCGGTACTCATCACAAGATGTTCGACAGTATCGATATGAACAATCTCATCACTGATAAAGGATTCATATGCGACATCTACGGCATTCACAAGCCAAGAAACTAGATCTTCAAGATCGGAAAGAACCTACATAAAATAGACCAGTGAAAAATGGAAAAGAACAAAGTGCTAATCGTCGATGATATTTCAGAAAATATTAAAACTATCTCTGAAATGATAAAGGACTTTGACATCGACGTGAAAACTGCCAATGGCGGAAAAGAAGCCATTGAACTGATTGACTCATTCAAGCCGGACGTGATACTGCTCGACTTGATGATGCCAAATGTAAATGGGTGGGACGTAATAGACCATGTACGCTCTAAATACTCGAAAAGTGAAATGGTCATCATCGTGGTTTCCCTGTTAAGCAACAAGGATAATGTGGATGAATGCTACGAGCTTGGAGTAAACGACTACATCACAAAGCCTATCATCAAAGCCCGTCTCACCAGTTCGCTAGACGCTCATCTAAGCAGTCTTGCAAGAGGCTAAAGTGCCTCTTGCAAGATTGCTTCTGCATGAGCAATGCGATCACTAGTAGGAGGATCTATGCCTTCCAGCGGGTAGGCAATACCTAGTTTCTCATACTTGTAGATACCCATCGTATGATAAGGTAAGACATCTATACGCTCAATATTAGAGAGTGTAGAAAGAAAATCGCGCAACTGATAGAGGTATTCATCCTTATCGGTAATACCTGGAATCAGGACGTGACGAACCCATACTGGTTTGTGTATCTCGCTTAAATATCGTGCACAATCCAGTATGTTTACATTAGAATGGCGGGTGAGTTTACGATGCTCTTCATCGTTGATATGCTTGATATCAAGAAGAACAGTATCAGTGACGGTCATCAGACGCTCGAATTTATCGAAGAAAGCACCCTCTTTCCTAAATGGTTGCGCTGATGTATCAAGACAAGTGTTGATGCCACGCTGATGGGCTTTCTCGAACAGTTCGATGAGAAAGTCTATCTGCATCAGGGCTTCTCCACCACTTACAGTGATGCCACCCTTGTCTCCCCAATAACTCTTGAATCGCTCTGCTTTATCCAGCAGGTCATCGGCACTCCATTCCTCTCCTACTCCCATCTTCCATGAATCCGGGTTATGGCAGAACTGGCAGCGCATGGGACACCCCTGCAGGAAAATCAAAAATCTGATGCCTGGTCCATCTACAGAACCAAAGCTCTCTATGCTGTGAACAAAACCCTTATGCATTCTTTCGAAGATCATATATTCCCCACAATGCAAAAAGACTCATAAATAAGGCTATAACACCTAAAAAAAGAAATACACCCATAATTATTTTATCTTTTTAGAAATGATTAAAAACAAAAAGCCCATTTAAGCCTGCATTTTACGATAATCATTGTAAGCCCATAGGGTAAAAGCACCAGCAAGCAGAGCAAAAAATCCCATAAATACTAATAGTTCCATATTTATTTTCCTTTCTTATTTTTATCTTTAGACATTAATATTAAAAAGAATCCACATACAGCTAGAAACATAGTTATGAGAGCACCAAAAACTAAAAGTTTCCCTGCATCTATATCCTTTTTCATAATACTTGCCAAGATGATACCACCAAATATAAGTTTGGCTAAATCCAGGCAAAACTTTCCTCCTTCACTCCAAAGAGTTGTTTTTTGTTCTATATTCAATTTCATACCGCAAAATTAGTAAATTTATCAATATCTTGTTCCATTTTGCAGTTAAATAAGCTAAAATGCCCGCTAAATATCCTCGGAAAGAAAATCTAGCGGGCAATCTATATGTTACAAAGAGACAAGAGAATTCTTCCCTCTTCATTCTTCACTTCCTTAGAGTCTCTCGTGAGCCTGACGAGCGATTACGTCGAGCTGCTGCTCACGTGTCAAGTCGATGAACTTAACAGCGTAACCACTTACACGGATGGTGAAGTTCTGGTACTCTTCCTTCTCTGGGTGCTCCATCGCATCCTTGAGCTTGTCGATACCGAATACGTTCACGTTCAGGTGGTGAGAACCCTGGTTGAAATAACCATCCAATACACCTACCAATGTCTGGGCACGCTCCTCATCGTTGTGACCGAGAGCACCTGGACTGATGGTCTGAGTATTAGAGATACCATCGAGAGCATACTCGTATGGCAACTTAGCTACTGAGTTCAATGAAGCCAAAAGACCGTTCTTCTCTGCACCGTAAGATGGGTTAGCACCTGGAGCCAATGGAGCACCGGCTGGACGACCATCAGGCATGTTGCTGGTGTACTTACCGTATACTACATTTGATGTGATAGTCAGGATAGATGTAGTAGGCTCTGAATTGCGGTATGTATGATGCTTCTTGATCATGTTCATGAAGGTCTTGAGCAACCATACTGCAATTTCATCAGCACGCTCATCATCGTTACCGTAACGTGGGAAGTCGCCCTCGGTCTTGAAGCTGAGAGGGAAACCGGTCTCATCACGGACGATGTTTACCTTGGCATACTTGATAGCTGAGATAGAGTCAACTACGTGGCTGAAACCAGCGATACCTGTAGCGAAAGTACGACGAACATCTGTATCGATGAGCGCCAACTCTGCTGCCTCGTAGAAGTACTTATCGTGCATGTAGTGGATGAGGTTCAATGTCTTCACATAAACGCCAGCCAACCAGTCCATCATATCCATGAAACGTGGCATGAACTCCTCGTATGTCAATACATCACCCTCAACGGCGCGATACTTAGGACCGCACTGCTCGCGTGTCTTTGAGTCAACACCGCCAGATACAGCGTAGGTCAAGCACTTAGCCAAGTTGGCACGTGCACCGAAGAACTGCATTTCCTTACCTGTCTGTGTAGCAGATACACAGCAGCAGATGCTATAGTCGTCACCCCAAACTGGGCGCATTACGTCATCGTTCTCATACTGGATAGAGCTTGTCTTTACAGAAATCAAAGAAGCGTAGTGCTTGAATGCCTTTGGCAAGCGAGAGCTATAGAGTACAGTGAGGTTTGGCTCTGGTGAAGGACCCATGTTCTCCAATGTATGGAGGAAACGGTAATCGTTCTTGGTAACCATTGAGCGGCCATCCTGACCCATACCACCTACTTCGAGAGTAGCCCAAACTGGGTCGCCGGTGAAGAGCTCGTTATAAGAAGGGATACGGGCGAACTTAACCATACGGAACTTCATTACCAAGTGGTCGATGAGCTCCTGAGCCTCATCCTCGGTAAGAGTACCCTCGTTCAAGTCGCGCTGGATATAGATATCGAGGAATGTAGAGATACGGCCTACAGACATCGCAGCACCATTCTGAGTCTTCACAGCTCCGAGGTAACCGAAGTACAACCACTGTACGGCCTCGCGAGCGTTCTTAGCTGGCTGAGAGATGTCGTAACCATACAACTGAGCCATCTCCTTCAAGCCCTTGAGCGCCTTGATCTGCATAGCAACCTCTTCACGAAGACGGATAACGTCGTCGATCATCTCACGGTCGCCCATGTTAGCGAGGTCGTTCTTCTTCTCCTCGATGAGGAAGTCAATACCATAGAGAGCCACACGACGGTAGTCACCTACGATACGTCCACGACCGTATGTATCAGGAAGACCCGTAAGAATGTGGTTATGGCGAACGAGCTTCATCTCTGGAGTATAAGCATCGAATACGCCATCATTATGAGTTTTGCAATACTTGTGGAAGATTTCGTGGAGCTTCTCTGATGGCTGATAGCCATATGTTGTACAAGCCTGCTCCGCCATCTTAATACCACCGTAAGGCATGAAGGCACGCTTCAAAGGCTTATCGGTCTGCAGACCAACTACCTTCTCCAAATCCTTAGTACCCTCACCAATATAGGCAGCACCATAAGCTGTCAATCCTGAAACGATTTCTGTTTCCATATCAAGCACACCACCCTTGGCGCGCTCCTCCTTCTGGAGTTCCTTCAACATACCCCAAAGGGTGTTAGTTGCCTGAGTTGGTTCTGCAAGGAACGACTCATCGCCGTCATAACAAGTGTAGTTGTTCTGAATGAAATCACGAAGATTCACTTCACTCTGCCACATGTTTCCTTTGAAACCTCTCCATTCTGTTTTCATCATTTTAATACTTTTTTTTTACAAAGTTAATAATTATATATTTTGCACACACTATCTATTTTGAGTTGGTTTTACACCTATTATATATAGTAAAATAAAAAAGCCCGAACACGTTTGTGCCCGGGTTTTTAAGCACCTTTATCTGAAGGTGCGTATATCATGATGTTCTCGTTCTTTCCGACAGCATCTGTTTTTCCTATATTTCCTAAGTAAATTCCCACTATTAATTTCATGTCTTTTAAATTCATTATTTGTAATTGGCTTGCAACAGTTTTGCAATGCGGATGCAAAGTTACAACAATAAAATGAGAAAAGAGAAGAAAACCAAAACTTTCTTCTCTTTTCTCATGCAAAATCATCATTTATGAGTATCATTCTACTGATTCTCAAAGATATGATTGAGATTTTCGATGAATAATCCGAAACACTTGTCATGAATCTGACGTGTCATGGTAACAGGGTTCTCAGCATTCAGGATGGTACCGCTCATTGCCACACCGATGCCCAATTCTGCAAGCGGATCTATATCGTCTGGAGTCAAACCTCCGATGGCTACCATAGGCAGAGAGATTTTATTCTCCCTCATCTGCTCAATAATCTGGCGATAACCTTCTATACCCAACACCGGAGAGAGTTTCTCCTTGGTAGTAGTATAGCGGAACGGACCACAACCGATATAGTCTGCCCCCTGTTCATGCAAACGACGAATATCATCAAATGTATTGGCAGTTCCTCCGATAATGAATTCATCACCCAGGAGCTTACGGGCCTCATCAACCGGCATATCATTTTTGCCAAGATGTACACCATCTATCTGTAACTTCTTCACCAGTTCTACACGGTCGTCGAGGATAAAAGTTGCACCGGCACCCTCGCAAGCCAACTTCAACTTACGGGCAATAGGCTCTACCTCTTCATCGGTAGCCCCCTTCATGCGAAGCTGAACCCAATCACATCCTCCGATAAGTGCCAGATAGGCTCCTTCGAGATAAGAGAAGCGCTCGTTCTGATGCGTGATAAACTGAAAGCTCGTCTGAAAATGAGCTAATGCTAAAGACTTGTTCATACGTACTATAAAATATAAATTCGCTTGCAAAGGTACTACATTCACACGACAAAATCCTACAATTTACCTTTTTTAAACTTCGTCATTTGGAAATGGGGAAAGTCTTCCTTTTTTTTATTTTGTTTTTTTATACTTTCTTATTCTAATATATGAATACTTTTCCGTACCTTTGCACTCAAAATACAAAACATTACTTTTTATGTTGACAGATATTGAAATAGCTAAATCAGTAAAAATGCGCCCTATCAATGAAGTGGCAGCAGAACTTGGAATCCATGAAGACCAAGTGGAAAACTACGGCCGTTACATCGCTAAGATTACTACGGACAAGATTGACACCAACAAGTTTAAGAATCACCATCTCATCCTTGTTACAGCTATCAGCCCTACAAAGGCTGGTAATGGCAAGACCACCGTATCTGTAGGTCTCGCATTGGGCATGCAGAAGATTGGCAAGAAGGCTGTAGTGGCTCTTCGCGAACCATCTCTGGGTCCTTGCTTCGGCATGAAGGGTGGTGCTGCAGGTGGCGGTTATGCCCAGGTTTTGCCTATGGATAAGATTAATCTCCATTTCACCGGCGATTTCCATGCCATTACAGAGGCCAACAACATGATTTCAGCCCTTCTGGACAATTACCGTTTCCAGCACGAGGCAGAGGGATTCAAACTCAAGAAGATTCTTTGGCGTCGCGTGATGGACGTAAACGACCGTGGTCTCCGCCGCATCATCACCGGTATCGGCGATAAGAACGGCATCGAGACAGAGTCTGGTTTCGATATTACGCCAGCTTCTGAAATCATGGCTATCATGTGTTTCGCAACAAGCATCGATGATCTTCGTCGCCGTATCGATAATATCCTCCTGGGCATCACCGAGGACGACAAGCCATTTACCGTAAAGGATATGGGTGTAGGTGGCAGTATCGTAGCTCTCCTTCTCGATGCTTTGAAGCCAAATCTGGTTCAGACAACAGAGGGTACACCAGCATTTGTTCATTGCGGTCCTTTTGCCAACATTGCTCATGGCTGCAATTCCGTCATGGCTACAGCTGCTGCTCTTGAGTATGGCGACTATGCCATTACAGAGGCAGGATTCGGTGCAGATCTCGGTGCAGAGAAATTCTATAACATCAAATGCCGCAAGACAGGTTTGCAACCAGACCTCACCGTTCTCGTTGTTACCCTCCAGGCGTTGAAGATGCATGGTGGAGTAGCTCTGGAAGATATCAAGAAGCCAAACATCGCAGGAATGGAAGCCGGTTACTGGAACCTCGACAAGCACGTAAAGAACCTGCAGAGCTTTGGTCAGACTGTAGTGATTGCATTCAACAAGTTTGCAACCGATACAGATGAAGAAATTGAAGTATTGCGCAAGCATTGCGAGGAGATGGGTTGCGGTTTCGCCGTAAACAGCGCCTTTGCCGAAGGCGGAAACGGTGCCATTGAACTTGCCAACCTCGTAGTGAAGACCATTGATGAGCGTCCATCAGCCCCTCTCTATTATGCTTACGATGATAACGATAGCGTTGAGGAGAAGATAGAAAAGGTTGCATTCAATCTTTACGGAGCAGGCAGCGTGACATTGAGCGATTCTGCCAAGGCGATGATTGAAGAGATCAAGAAGCTGGGTGCTGAAAAGTTCCCTATCTGTATTGCCAAGACTCAGTACAGTTTCTCTACCGATGCCAAGGCATACGGCCCTACAGAAGGTTTCGAACTCCACGTTCGCGACATCACCGTAAATATGGGTGCCGAGATGATTGTAGTCATCGCTGGTCCTATCATGCGTATGCCGGGCTTACCAAAGAGCCCACAGGCTGAGCGCATTGATGTAGTAAACGGTGAGATTACTGGTCTTTCTTAAGCACTACAGATTTCACAGATTCTTATAAAAAAGCCCAGGGCGTGATGTCCTGGGCTTTTTCATTTATCTCATACTGAATTCGCAACCACAATATAACTGATTATAGAATTCATTGATTCTCAAGAGTTCACCTCGGCGATTCTGCAAACCGCCCTTCCGCCAATTCATATCCCACCATTCTACATCAGGATAAGCCTCAACGGCAAGATGACCGGCAGTATCTATCTGCCTGATATTCTTCCAGCGCGAAGATGCCAACGTGGTAGTAAGAAGGTGAAATCCATGCTCCTGCGCATACTTGGCTGCATGAGAGAGGCGGAACTGAAAGCAGACAGAACAACGGCTGCCACGCTCGGGCTCACCCTCTAAACCCTTGATAACAGAAAGCCACTCCTGATGATCATACTCATCCTCTACATAAGGTACATTCTGGGCTTCCAGGAATCGTTTCAGTTCATGTTTGCGTACATCATACTCCTGCTGAGGATAGATATTACTGTTACTGAAATATACAGTAGGCTTCATGCCATTACGAAGCATACATTCTACGATAGCCGCCGAACAAGGTGCACAACAGGCATGCAACAAGACAGCCTGACCTTCAGCCTTGCTTCCATCCGGGAGAGTAAGTTTTACGTATTTATATTGTTCTTCTACAGGAATCTTCATTGTTTTCAATGTTAAATGTAAAATTAAAATGTGAACAGCTACTTCTGTTACGAAGTATTTTCGCCTTACTTCAAAAAAACAAATGGAGTACAATCTCACGACACCCCCCATTTGCCCAAATATATGCGAAAACTAGTGCAAAGGTACAATATTTATTCGAACCACCAAATTTTTAACACTTTTTTTTCATCACAATGGTTCAAACGGCTAATATTTAACTATGTTTTAACACTTAAACACCAGTTTTTTTATCTTTAAGAACTATAAATCACGTTTCAGCGTGATAACTGTCAGTTCAGGCCATGCGCCTAGGCGGAAAGGGAAAGAACCACCAATACCCGATGATACATAGAGCATCTGCTCACCAATGCGGTAAGCTCCGCCCCACTCTTTGAAAGCCATGCGGGCAGGCGTCCATTTACCTATTTTCAATTGTCCGGCATGCGTATGTCCCGCCAGAGTAAGTTGTATCTTCTTACCAACTACTTCTCTGCGCCAATGGTGAGGATCATGACTCAAGAGGATTTTAAACATATCTGGATTCAACCCCTTCATCGCTTTCTTCAGATTACTGCGATTGGTGAAAGGAGGCTGACCGGGATTCTCTACGCCTATTACAGCGATAGATGCCATACCATGACTCACCACATGATGTTCGTTCATCAGCTGATGCCACCCCAGACTTTCCTGATAACCATAGAGCATACGGCGGTTTCTCTTCAAAGCGCCAATAGAATGATTGTTGCCATATTCACAATAATCATGATTTCCCCAGATAGAATAGACGCCATCTGACGCATGAAGCTGCCCCAGCGTATCCAGATAAGGCTCCACTTCGCTGGCTTGGTTATTGACCAGATCGCCCGTAAAGAGAATCATATCGGGTTCTTCATTGTTGGTCGCATCCACCACCTTCTGCACGAAATCATTGCCGGGAGGAAACGAACCGAGATGAAAGTCGGTAATCTGTACCAGACGGTAACCATCAAAATAAGGTGGTAAATCGGGCGAGGTAAAGGTAATATGTTTCAGTTCTAACCGCTTCCAACCCTCTATAAAGCCGAAGGCAAACCACCCCATTACACCCAAAGCAGGAATCAGAGCAAAGAACCAAGGAAGAAATGCATCGAACAGGATGAAGACAACCTTAGGGAATGCCGAGAAAAGTATGGTAGTAAAGAGTACACGGACGGACAACTTATGGAAGAACCCCATCTGCAACCCCACTTCGGCAAGAACAAGTAACAACGAGGGAACCCACCATAAGATGGCTAGCAGCAAAGGCCACTCACTCACCCCGATATGCCAAAGCCAGAAGTCGGGCAGGAATGCCAGAACCGACATGACTACTATATAGAATATGGATCTTAATACCTTTTTTAATACCTTCTTCATTGTTTTTCTTTATAACTGGGTACAAAGGTACGATAATTCATAGACAATACAAAATAAATTTAAATATATTTTCAATGTTTTGTTATTTGAGAAGATTGCATTATCTTTGCACATAGAAAAATTAAATAAAATGGCACGACGACTAAGAAAAAAACGCATAGCAATCATATTGCTTACCTTTACAGCAATCGTAGGATGGACTACACACAGCTGTGTATCTCGCTGTACATCAGCATCAGACAAGAACAAGGCGGCAGATTCGCTCCCTAAGGTTCATATCAACGATTCCGTCTCAAATGCCCTGACAGAGGGGAAGGAATATCATGAGATGGACTCGGTAATAGAAAGGTATCTCAAGAGATGGGAAATCAATGGAGCCCAACTCGTCATCACCCGCAACGACTCGCTACTCTATGCCCGCGGATTCGGAATGGCGGATAAGGAGCGAGGCATCAGAATGGAGCCTAACATGCTGATGCGCTTCGCCTCGGTATCGAAACTGATTACAGCCGTAGGTATCATGAAGTTACAGGAGATGAAGAAACTCAAGCTGAACGAGAAGGTGTTTGGCGAAAAGGGAATCCTGCGCGATACCGTTTACAACAACAGTATCAAGGACAAGCGATATTACGACATCACCGTAGAACAGTTGCTGCGCCATCAGGCAGGTTTCAACAACTATGCCGGTGACCCTGTATCTTCCACCCGCTACATCATGATGCAGAACCATCTTAAGACGCCACCTGATCACCCTACCCTGCTCAAGATTCTCTTGAAGCGCCACTTGGGTTATACTCCTGGCGAAGGCAAATGCTACAGTAATCTGGGCTACATGATTCTCTCCATGATCATAGAGAAGAAGAGCGGAATGAAATATGAAAACTTCATGCAGAAGTATGTGCTCCACCCAGCCGGCTGCTACGACATGCACATTGCCGGCACTTACTTAAAGGACCGCCGCCCCAACGAGACGAAGTACTACATGCACCAAGGCAGCATCCCTGTGTATGAATACAACAACAGTGGACGACTGGTAGAGAAATGCTATGGAGATACCGACCTCCCTCGCCTTTCAGGTGCAGGTGCCTGGTGTGGTTCAGCTGCTGAATTGAGCCGCTTTATTGCCAGCATCGATGGTTTGCCACATGTCAAGGATATCCTCAACAAGAAGAGCATCGAGTTTATGACGCGCGAACAGGCTGACCACCAATACTCTATCGGCTGGAACTATACACCAAAGAGCAACAAACCATGGATTCGTACAGGTTCGCTGGCAGGCACATCAGCCATCGTCTTGAAATATCCGGATAACCAATGCTGGATTCTCATCACGAACACATCTACATGGAAGGGACATGGTTTCTCTAACGATACTATGGCTTTCTTCGAGAAACTGAGAAAGAAATATATGGCAAACATGCCAAAGAAAGACTTGTTCTTATAAAACCAAAAAGATGGTGAATCATTTACTTATGATTCACCATCTTTTTACATTAATGATATGTTGTCTGAAAAGATAATATATGTTGTTAGAAAATACAACATAAGTTTTTGAGACAGTTAGTATCTCCGGTCGCACAACAGCTGTTGTGCTCTTGCATAACAGCTGATATGCGCATGCACAACACCTGTTGTGCATGCGTTAGTCAACTGTTATGCGCCAACCATTATCTAAACTTTCTTCATACCATTTTTATACAAAATCTTTGTTTATCTCGATTCGTATATACCTTAATATGCAAATAAACGAAAAAAGGATGCACTTCCCTCGAGAAAGAGAAGTGCATCCCATATCAAGTTAAAAATAAAAATCTTACGATTAGTCTTTGGTATAGAAGATACCGCCACCAACCTGAATCAGGCCCTTGAAAGATGTACGATAACCAATGACGGTAATCTTGTCACCTTCTTTCAATCCAAGCTTAGCAGCCTTCTTTGACTCTCCATTCCATCCGGTAGAAACGCCATATACATAAACCTCGCCGGTTTCATCCTTCAAGGCAAAGTTGCCATATTCGTTCAAATCGAACTTGGTATTCGCCTCTTTTGATTTCACAATCGTTCCAGAGATGCGGTAGAACTTCTCCTTGCTCTCAGCTGCTTTGCGGAAATCAGCTACCGAAATCTTCTGCAATGAAGAAGCAGCATAAGATTCTTCATACTGAGCACCCTTGGTCTGTGGCTGACCCTTGAAAGAAGAACGAGCTGCTACGAGTGTGATGATATCACCCTCCTTCAAGCCCAACTTCTTGAAGTCACCAGCCTCACCGAGACCATAAACGGTGGTTTCACCAGAATAGTCGGCAATGATAAACTGAGGTTTATCAGGATTGATGATCTTGGTAATGACACCCGTCAGGCGATACTGTGCTGTACCCTCTTCTGCTGCGTTGAACTCTGCAATGGTAAGAGGAACGATAGAACCTTCCTGTGTGATAGAAGCTGTAACAGTAGAGCTCTGCTTACCCTTGGTAGATGTAAAACCAATGTTTGTAGAGCGGGCACCACCTGCATTAGCGTTGGCATGGAAAGAAACTACTGCCTCTGTGCCCTTGGTTACGATACCCTTTACAGACAACCAGCTCTGATCAGCCTCAGGGATATCAACAGTTACACCTTCACCCTTTACGGTCAAGGTAACCTTGAAGTCCTCACCAGCCTTGCTCAAGGTAGCCTTATCGAGTTTTTCAACCTTGATCAAAGACTTGGTATAGCTCAAAACGGTTACGTTCTTCAACTGAGGAGTACCATTATGTGTATCTCTAGGACCCTGGATAGTAACCTCATCACCCTCTTCCAGTTTCAGACTAGAGAAGTTCTTGTCACTACCATTGGCATCAAGCGTACCATAGACATATACCTCACCGGTGGCATCCTTGATATACCAGTTACCATACAAGGTATTAGAAATCCTGGTCATCGTACCCTTCACCTTATAAGTCTCACCATCATTACCTGCCAAAACTTGGGCGCAAGTAGAGAAAGGAGGATTCAAAACACCTTGAAGAATGTTGACACGCTGAATCTCATTATCACAAACAAACTGTAACATAGCAGAGTTTGCGCCCTTTGTTGCCTCGGCAGAAACGGTCACTACAATCTCGCCAGCTTCACCAACAGTAGGAGTAACTTTCAGCCAAGTAGGGATAGAGTCTTTCTCTGCAGTCTTTTCCTTTTTCTGACCGTCAGCATCCGTGTACGTGTACTTGTACTTGGTCATACAAACGATTTTCCAGTCAGAAGCGGCATTAACCTTGAATGATGCACTACCACCCTCCACAGGAATGGAAACAAACGACTGTGACACCTGCACCTTGCCGAGGGAGTCCAAGGTCTGGTCGTCGTTACAACTTGTAAACAACGCCAAGATTGCAACAAGTGCAGTAAATAAATATTTTAGTTTCATATAAATAATCTCTTTATTGAACAACACCTAATATTAGAAAATATAGCGGAGACCCACTGATGCATACCAGCACTGACCGATAGCGTGATTTGGTACGAAAGTCTTGGTGTTACCATTGATTGACTTTGGTGTCGAGAAGGTAGCATAGCCATCCTTGTCATTACCTTCATATCTCAAGATACGTGGATCTGAACCAATCTCTGGGTTCAAGTACTTCATTACACCCCAGCTAGAGTTGAAGAAGTTGAGTACGTTCTTCATATCGAAGCTCAACTGGATAGTGTTGGTGTGACCTGCCACATCAAACTTGAAGTCGTGCTTGTAACTGAAGTCGATACGATGTACCCATGGGCTGTAAAGGCTATAAGCCTCTGCATACTCGCCCTGATGATTCTTCAGATAGCTATTATTATGTACATAATCCATGAAGCGGGTCTTATCATCCTCTGACTTGAAGCGGAACTCATTATCAGCTACCTGCTTGTCGGTTGGGATATAGATAGCATCATAGTTGTAACCATCACCATTGATATCGTTTACTGTCATGTAAGAGTAGTTGTAACCACCACGCCATGCCTCATAGATGAAGCTATAGTGGTTGTTACTCTTGTCGTGGATCGTTGCAGAAGCAATGATACGATCAGGAGTTACATTCTGTCCGTTGTGCAACTTGATGTTGTTAGGACCATATACTGTAGAGATATAGTTCAATACAGAAGATGCGTTAGATCCAGGAAGTGAAGTAACCTCCTTAGATACAGTATGAGTATAGGCTGCCATCAGGTTCAACCACTCCCATGGCTGAGCATTCACCTGTGCTGAGAAAGACCAACCATAACCACGGCTTGTGTTCTCAAGTACATAAGCACTTGTACCAACAGAAGAGCCCTTAGGATATACAGGACGGTTGTCTGCACCATTGAAACGTGGGAAGCCCTTTACATCCTGTACACTCCAGTCGGTAAGTGTAGCTGCGTTCAAAGTCTTGTTGAAGATACCTTCCACAGAAACAGACATTGGGAAAGACACAGGAATCTGATAATCGATAGCGAAAGATGTCTTCCATACCTGTGGCAACTTAAAGTCTGTATCTACAGCAGAGATAGCTGAAGGAACTGTACCCTCTTCAGGAGTGATGTTCTCTGGGTAACCCATAGAAATCAACTTGTCACGGAGAGCTGCTGCTGTTGGCTTACCATCCTTATCAACAACCAGACCACCTTTAAATGGAGTCATATCTACACCCTCTTTCTTATGTGTCTGAGGATTCCATGCCTTGGTTGCATTCAGCTGTGCCTGATACTGTATCATACCAGAGTTGGTTGGCAAGTTGGTGAAGAATACCAATGGCAAACGGCCCTGGAAGAAACCAGTACCACCACGGAACTTCAATGTCTTGTCACCAAATACATCATATACGAAACCGATACGAGGAGAAACAGTCAAAGAGCTGTTTGGCCACTTACCAGAGTCGATGTGACGACCATTATAGTCGAGATCGAGGATGGCATTGTTAGTCATCAAGTCAGAATTGTCGAAGAACAGACCATCCAGACGAAGACCATAAGTCAACTTGAACTTAGGAGTCATCTGCCATTCATCCTGAGCATAGATACCAGCCTTGTTATACTGTACGCGGGCAGCAGGATTGTTGTTGCCACCATAACCATAAGTCAAACATACAACCTCTGGGATACCACCATTCAGGAAGTCGTCGAGGCTCTTGTAACGATAGTAACCAGTACCATTACGCTGATAAGCATTGTCAGCCATCTGGTGCTCATAGTTGAGACCGGCGATGATCTTGTGCTTACCGAGATAGTAAGTTACATCGTCCTTGATATTCCATACAGTATTGTGTACGGCATTGTTCCAGGTAAACAACTCATAACCCAAAGCCATATAGTTGTTGGTACCATCAGCATCAGCTGTTCCATCAACACTCTTCTGTCCACCATCAAGGATATCGATGAATGGGAACTCAGAAGAATCTGTGTAACGAGTATCATCCAACTTAGAGTATGTGAACAGGAACTGGTTAGACAGATTATCTGTGAAACGGCTGTTCAAGTCAACAGTCCAAGAGTTGACGAGGTTGTCATTGGCATACATACTGTTGGCAAATGACATAGAGTACTGAGACATACGGCTACCAGATGCACGTGTACCACCATCCATAGATGATGCGTTAGGAGCCTGCCAAGAACGGTTCTTGGTATAGTTGTAGCGTACAGCCAAGTGATGCTTGTCTGTGATGTTCCAGTCAACACGGAAGAGGAGCTTGTAGTTGCTCTCGTCTGCAGGGAAGTTGGTCCATGAACCTGTATCGTAACCATACTTATCCTTTACGAAATTAGAAACTCTCTCCAAATCAGCAAGCTTGGTACGAGAGATATAGTTCTCTGCATCACCGATACCATTCTCTGAACCTCTCCAGCGGTTTACCACTGTAGGAGTCTTGACCATTTCACCGTTAGCGAAGAAGAACAACTTGTTCTTGATGATAGGACCACCGAGAGAGAAACCCCATGTAGTCTGCTGTTGCTTCTCACGTGCACCAGAAATCTGCTCACGCTCGATAGCATCACCACGCATGTTCTCATTCTTGTGATATACGTAAGCGCTACCCTTGAAGTTGTTGGTACCAGACTTGGTAATCGCATTGACACCACCACCTACGAAGTTAGTCTGACGAACATCATAAGGAGAGATAACAACCTGCATTTCCTCGATAGCATCCAGAGAGATAGGAGCACCACCACCAGGAAGCTTTGAGCTCAAGCCGAAGTTGTTGTTGAAGTTTGCACCATCCACAGTGAAGTTGGCTGTACGGCCATCAGCACCTGCGAATGACATTCCGTTTCCACCATAAGGAGAAAGACGGGTGATATCTGTAATGCTACGGCTAACAGTTGGCATGTTAGCAATCTGTGCATTAGAGATATTGGTAGAAGCACCAGTCTTCTCTACACTGAACTTGGAACCCTTTGCTACTACTACAACTTCGCCAAGCTGCTTAGCATCCTCATCAAGAGTTTCTTTCAAGTTGTAGGTTTCACCAAGCTGAAGGGTGACATTCTTTACGACTTTAGTCTTGTAGCCGATGTAGCTAATCTTAACTTCGTAAGGACCGCCGACACGCATACCATTGATAGTGAACATACCATCAATGTTGGTTACAGCTTTGTAACGAGTTCCAGAAGGAACGTGAACGGCCTCAATCGTTGCGCCAATCACGTCTTCACCACTTGCAGTCACAGAACCACTTAAACCAGAAGTAGTAATCTGTGCCATGGCTGTAGTAACCATAAAGGCCAGCAAAGCCATTAATAAATGCAATCTTTTCTGCATACCTTTTAAAAAATTAATTAATAATACGGGGAAATATTCCCTTAATATTGATTTCGAGTGCAAATATAAACAAAAAAATCGATATAAATGTTACATCTGCATTAAAAATGATGTTTTATAACATAAAAAAAATCTGCGTTAAGCAAATAACGCAGATTTCCTTTAATTTGTTATTTATAACGGGGGTTTGCTTATAGTTTTTTCGGGGGCTAAAAGCGGGGGACTGAGCTTCTATGACAGGCGATGGAATCGCCTGGAACGGAGGCTAGGCTCCCTTACTCCTTTCGCTGCCAGATGCTCATTACCTTGCGACGGATGGCTACGATGTTCAGGATAGAAACTATCAGGAACAGGAACAGACCTAGGGCGATGGCTGGGAGCATGGTGCCCTCGTCGATATCAGGGAAGAGGGTTTCGATGAAGCCCATGTAGTAATCGCGGAGGAAGAAGAGGATGATCCACGCGATGATGAGTACCACGATGTTCAGCGCAATGGTGAGCACCTGATATGGTTTTGCTACATTGTTCGGACTGTAACCTATCAGAAGAAGATTCTCTAACTTAGAAGAGTTCTTCTGTACCAGCAGATAGATGCTGAGCATCAGAATATAGAAACTCAAGACAGAGATAACCAAACCGATAATCATCACCATCGATACCATCATGCGAAGGAAATAGGTAGTTTTCTCAGCATCCAGCTTGTCTGTCTCTACCTCATAACCATTATCATCCAGGTATTTAGTGATGTTCTCGTCTCCCGGGTTTCCTACCTCTACGATGAGACGGTTAGGATCGCTCTTCTGGTTTGGCGCAAATTCCTGGTTGCTCCAGTCCATGAATGCCTGAGGAACGAGGATGGTGTTGAGTCGCGAAGAGAAACCGATAACCTTTCCCTTGAACTGCTCTTTCTTGCCACCAGCCTGAATCTGGATATTGAAATCGATCATGCCCATCAGTCCATCGCTGATTTTAGGGAGCGAATGACTCTGGGCGAAACCGAAGTTATACATATTAATATAGGTACGCGGGAGGATGATTGGCACCTCCTGAGTTCCCGGCGTATATTTCCAGTCCTTGAGTGGCACATCAACAAAACCGTCAGGCACACTCTCGAAGAAGAGTTCGCTATTCAGAACGTTCACGCCGTTTACACCCATCTGGGCATCTACCTTATATTCAGTAGAGGTGAATTTTCCTATCTTCTTTACAAACTTCTGGTCGCCGATTTCATCGATTTCAGAACCCGAGAAGGTATTGGAACGGCCGCTGATGGTATTTCCCATACCTATCTTCTTGCTCATGATGAGGTAGTCGGCTTTCATGAAACTGTCTTGCTGAGTGAAGACAGGCAGCACGTCTTTATAAAACTGAAAGCCGAAAAGAACGATGAGCATACCGAAGAGATTGGCGAAGGCAAAGCCCGCAAACTGAGGTATGCTGATATGCTGACGCAATAATTTCCAAACGAGATTCATAATCTAAATATATGTTCATAGTTTAAGTCCATGTGTTTACCTATACTGGTTACGATGACGCCAGCCCCCTGCTCCTTCGCTTCGGTCATCATGATATCTGCCATGATGCGCGAATTGTTGTCGTCGAGGTGACTGATAGGCTCATCAGCCAGAATGAAGTCGAAAGGCTGACAGAGCGCACGCATCATTGCCACACGCTGCTGCTGCCCGAACGACATTCTGCCGATTTTGGCATCTACCTTATCAGCAATACCGAGCATATCAAACCATTTAAGAATCTGCTCACGCGTCTTGAATCCGGTTATTTTGTTCTTAATTTCTACATTCTCCAGGGCAGTAAGCTCAGGGAAGAGACGGAGTTCCTGAAAGAGATGGCTGATGTGACGCTTGCGCATCTCTACCCAGTCTTTCACCTTATAGTTGGCGGTAACATCATTGTCGAACATCACGCTTCCGCTGTAGTCGTGACGATAGCCGAGCACATAGCTGCAGAAAGTACTCTTTCCGCTGCCACTCTCTGCCTCGATAAGATAAAGATGACCTTTCTCAAAGGTAACATCCTGCTTCCATATCTCCGAATCCAGGTCGTTGCGCTGGGCAAAAACCTGTGGGAGAACGGAATGAAGCTGAATCTTTTCCACTTTTTTTTATGTTTAATGTTTAATCTTTTACCTTTAAAATTTGGACTTGGTTGGGGACTAGCGATAGAATCGCTAGGAACGGGGGCGCAGAGAGAGAGGGAGGGGGTAAGGTTCTTTTTACCCTTTTACCTTTTTACCCTTTTACTTTTTTACCTTTTTACCTTTTTACCTTTAAAGTATAGACCACCGAAGTAAGATTTCCGAAGACTGGGGTGAGCAGACCGGTTACGGTAGAGATGGCATCATCCTTGCCCGAGCCGTCACTACCAGAACTCTTGGCGAGATTGATGACCATTGCCAGTTTCTGACCGACGATGAGTTTCTGAATCTTTGCATCTATCGGATGATTACTTGGTTTCACGGCATATTGCGCCATCAGCTGGTCGCTTCCGCTAAAGAACTGCTTGTCATCCGTCACACCGAAATAGAACGAGGTCTTGCCATCGGTATAGAAGTAAGCATTCTTTCCCCAATTGGCTATCTTCGCACCAGCCGGACATGAAGTTTTCCAATAATCAACATCGCCCAACCACTTGGCATGCGACAGTTTAGCAGCCATCGTCATCTGCATATTGTTATCCGTAAGCGAAGGCATCACGATAGCCATATCCCCATCCACACTACGGATGATATTATCCATATCGATGGCCTGGTTGATACCCATCAGGAGGGTCTGAAGGCTGCGGTTGCTCTGCATCATCGGCAGGAACTGCTCGCCCTTTACGTTCATGAAGATACCCGCCAGGGCATCAGCAGGCATCGACTTAACGTAGCTGCCTTTAATCGGACGATAGGTTTGAGCCGCCTTCTTCAGGGCCTCATCTATTTCTTTATTAAAGGAGAAGGTTTCTCCCTTCACCTGCAGGATACCGTCTTTCACGTCCATCTCAGCAGCAATCACTACCTGCGAAGGGTCGGTATCTTTAGGAGTACCAAGGGTAAATGGAGCTACGAACTTCTCCGGCAGCGCCTGAGCCTGAGCCACCATAGCCATAGGCGAAGTGATGTTTTCCAGTCGTTCAAACATAGGCGATGCGGTAATACCTTCGTCCTCATCAGCCTTCAGATATTTCACCATCTGCTGCTGGAGCTGGGCCTGCGCATCGGCTACAACCGGTCCCATAACGAGGAGTGCCTGATCAGAAAAGCCGACCAGCCACGAATTTTTCAATACAGAGAAATGAAAGCCTTTGCGCTCCTTCACCTCTGTAGCGATATGCTGTTTGGCAAGCGAAGCAAGCCAGTCTTCCACATCGCCCTCATCGCTCACCTTGGCACAAAGTCCGAGGTTGCCATCAGCACTCTCAAAGAGAAAAATTTTCTCTGAGATGTCGATGCCACACTTCGATGCATCCTCAACGTGCAGCAGAGACTTTAGCATTCCCGCCTTGTCTTCATCGCTTTTGCCGGATGCCATCTGCTGCATGTCAACAGAAATGAGCGCAGTACTTTTCTTTGGAATGGCATTGAGATAGTCAGTGCCCGAGCATGAGCTCAGCAATCCCAATACGACAGCCAAGCACATGAACATCAAACTCTTATACAATCTTTTCATCACACTAGTAAATATTATAAAGCTCTTGCCAGATGGCACATGTTGACAGCCACCAATCCTGCCGTTTCCGTACGGAGGCGACTGGTGCCAAGCGAAACACTCTCATATCCGTTTTCCAGGGCCAGTCTCACCTCATCGATAGAGAAATCGCCCTCAGGTCCTACCAGCACGGTGATGTCATCGGCACCCTCCTGGGCTGCTCCGGCAGAATCATCAGCTGGGCATGACTTGAAAATCTCGGCAAAAAAGTCTTTCTTTTCTATCTCCTCATAACAATGGCAGATAAACTTTCTGCCATTGCGGGGAGTAGTAATAAAATCTTTAAAGTTCTGCAGTTCGTTGACCACAGGTTTCCAAGCCTTGCGGCTCTGCTTGACGGCAGAAACCACAATTTTGTCTATGCGGTCTATGCGGATGACCTTGCGTTCAGAGAACTTGCAGTTGAGGAAAGAGATTTCATCGAAGCCGATTTCCGTAGCCTTCTCTGCCATCCATTCTATGCGGTCCATCATCTTTGTCGGGGCGATGGCCAGGTGAATGTGTCCGCGCCAGGCAGGCTGCTGCGGCATAACCTCCTTCACCTCATAGATGCACCGTTTGTTGGTAGCCAGCGAAACTTCTGCACGGTAGAACACCCCCTTGCCATCCATCAGGAACAATTCGTCCCCCGTCTGGATACGCAAAACCCTGAGTGCATGAGTAGCCTCTTCCTGAGGCAGTTCTGTCTGTGTAGCCGCATCTGGCACATAGAAAAATCTAACTTCTTTCATTTCCTCTTATTGTTACTTTTTCTTCTTAATTTTCTGTTATTCCGTAAGAATATCCTTTAATTATTCACTTTTTTTGCCTTTGCGGTGCTCTATCTCATCGCGAATGGCTGAGGCTGTTTCGTAATCTTCTTCATTAATGGCACAATCCAATGCTTTTTCGAGCATTTGGTCTGGCAAAGCCGAAATAGGTACCGCACAAGAAGTCGAACTCATATCATTTTTATTAAAAGGAGTAGAAATTTCCTTTATAACCAGCTCTGTTGTATACATTTCTATATCCGCAGCCACAGACAGCAACACAGCCTGGTCAGTCTTGATGCTCATACGTTCATTTGTGATTTTATTCACAAGAGTAGCAAATACTCCCCTCTCTGGCGTAGCATCAAATTCGAGATAGAAATCGTCTACATTGAGCCTGTCAAATAGTGTCCAAAGTACAGAGACCACATCATTTTTAAAATCAGAAGTTTTCGAATTACATGCCTTCAGCTGCTCTGCTAAATATTCATTAGTCATAATAGACAATGCTCTTTTTTCGGATTCGTCTACCAAACTAATAATACATGTCCCGAAAGCTTCCGGGATGCCAAAGCAGGCAGCGAGTTTAAGTTTGTACAACATCATTATGTACCCTTTCTTTATTTAAATTTATTATATTCTTACGTTATTATCTGTTTTTACTCTCGTGTTGAGTATGACCTTTTTCTTCCTTATTTCTGTTCTTTCTTCGGACGGAAGAGGACAGCAAAGGCTACAGCTACCACGAGCGCATAACCGGCAAAGATGAACCAGCAGGTTTTCCAGTCACCCATCAGATAGCCATCGTCTGTCCAGTGGCAGTAATGGTTGATGACCATACCTGCGAGAATGGTTCCGATAGATGCACCCAGGCCGTTGGTCATCAGCATGAACAGTCCCTGAGCCGATGCTCTTACCTTCACATCACATTTCTGGTCTACAAACAGACCGCCCGACACATTGAAGAAGTCGAAGGCTACACCGTAAACGATGCATGAGAGGATGAAGAAGGTAACACCCGGGAATGCAGGATTGCCCAATCCGAAGAAACCGAATCGCAAAACCCATGCCATCATGGCGATGAGCATCACAACCTTGATGCCATAACGCTTCAGGAAGAACGGAATGAGAAGGATGCAGAGCGCCTCGGCCACCTGAGAGATGGATACCAGGAGCGTAGCATTGTTAGCTGCAAAAGTATCGAGCATCGCAGGATCGCCCTTGAAACTGGTAATGAACGGAGTGGCATAGCCATTGGTTACCTGCAGACTCATACCGAGCATGCAAGAGAAGATGAAGAACATCGCCATCTCACGGCTCTTGAAGAGTTTGAAGGCATCGAAACCCCATGTCTCTACCCAGCTCTTTGTCTCTTTCTTCACGATAGGACAGGCTGGCAATGAGAAGCAATAGAGGAAGAGAAGAATGCTGAGCACACCCGATACCAGGAACTGATAATGGGTATACTGGAACTTATGGGCGTTCTCGCTCAACAAGAACGAGAATGAACCGTTGTCCCAGGTAGCACAGTTCACAATCCACATCGTGAGGATGAAGCCCACGGTTCCGAACACACGGATTGGCGGAAAAGCCTTCACGGTGTCGAGCCCGTTGCTCTTCAATATACTGAATGCCGAAGTATTTGACAATGCCAATGTAGGCATATAGAAAGCCACGCTGAAGGTGTAAACGGCAATAAACATTACCTCATTAGGAGTCTGACTAGCCTGTCCCATACCGAACAGACCAATCATGGCTGCACCTGCCAAAAGGTGACAATAGCCCAAAAGACGTTGCGGCTGGATATACTTATCTGCCACAATACCCATCAATGTAGGCATAAAAATAGATACGATTCCCTGTATGGTATAGAACCAGGAAATCTCGGCACCCATCCCAGCCTTGCCGAGATAGTTGCCCATAGACGTAAGATAAGCTCCCCAAACTGCAAACTCCAGGAAGTTCATCACTGCTAGGCGTACTTTCAGATTCATAGTTTAATGTCTTTTTATTATAAAATATTAGCTGCAAAGATACAAATTTTCGGGTAAAAAGCACACGATTTTGAAGATTATCCGCATGAAAGCTAGCATATTTAACAAATTATGTGTATTTTTGCAGCCGATTTCAACAGATATAAGAGAAAAATAATATAGAAACAACAGATATGTTAGTAAAATTTTTCCTCACGTGCAATAAAATCGGGGCTTTCACGCTAGGTGGAGGCTACGCCATGATACCGATCATGGAACAGGAATTTGTAGACAAGAACCAGTGGATGAACAAACAGGAGTTCATGGATATCATGGTAGTGGCTCAGACCACTCCGGGCATCTTCGCCATCGACATGGCGAGTCATATCGGCTATAAGCTGAAGGGAGTCTGGGGAGGCATTGTGGGTGCCATAGGCATCGCCCTGCCTTCTATCATCGCCATTCTCATCATCGCCATGTTCTTCCAGCATTTCAAGGACAATTATTGGGTGGGGAAGTTCTTCATGGGTGTGCGCCCTGCCGTAGTAGCGCTCATTGCTGCGCCTTGCTTCAAGATGGCAAAGACGGCAAACATCAACCGCTACAACATCTGGATTCCCGTTGTCTGCTGTCTGCTGATTGCAGCTTTCGGTATCTCCCCTATCTACATCATCATCGCAGCCGGTGTGCTGGGATGGCTCTATGGAAAGGTAAAAAAGTAAAAAGGTAAAAAAGTAAAAATATAGAGATTATGCTATTTCTAAAGTTATTTCTGATATTTACCAAGATTGGTACATTTAATTTTGGTGGCGGATATGCGATGCTTTCGCTCATCCATAACGAGACGGTAGTGAAGAACCATTGGCTTACCAATGCTGAGTTTACGGATATTGTGGCTATCAGCCAGTCTACACCGGGACCTATCGGCATCAACTGTGCCACCTACGTAGGTTATACCGCCTGCCTTCACGACGGCTATCCTACCTGGGCAGCCTGTCTGGGTTCGGTATTGGCTTCGCTCTCCATCATGTGGCTGCCTTTCATCATCATGATTCTCATCAGCCGCTATCTGATTACGCACAAGGATTCTAAAATCGTAAAGGATATCTTTGCGGGACTCCGCCCTGCCATCATCGGACTGATAGCTGCTGCCGCCGTTCTCCTGATGAATAAAGAGAACTTCGGATCACCAACCGACAATCCGTTTGTCTTCGGAGCAAGCATCGTGCTGTTTCTGGCTGCTTTCTACTTCACAAAATTCAGAAAGACCAACCCTATCCTGCTGCTTTTCATCTGCGGTATCATCGGAATGGTTATCTTCTAAACATCGCCCTGCGGTCTGAACCAACGGCCTCCAGCCGATGGGTAAGACAAGGGGCTGATGCCTTCAGATAGGGACAAAAAAAAATTGATTGTCTCACGACAACCAATCTTTTATTAACCTTAATAATCTAATACCATGAAAAACACGATGCAAAGGTACAAATAATCTTGTAACCTGCAATAGTTTATACCTAAAAACTACAAGAATTTAACTCTCCTTAAAAGTTCTACCATTCCAATTAAATTTTCTTTGCACTTTTATTGCATTCACAGCCTTCTTATCGTCAGCAGGTAGGAAAGGTAAAGCCAAGCGCACTACGAGGCTGTTTTCATGTTGCAGGAGCAGAGCACTAACGATTTTGAGTTCAATTTTCCCCTTGAGTTCCTCAAACTTAGCCTCGCTCATCGTATCGGGTTTGGCAACAAGTCCGGAAGCCAGTTGCTGCAAAGATTTCCCATCGAAAATCCTGCTGGCATCCTGCTCCTGCCAATCCTGATTAAAGAGATAGAGTTCACTCTCCTTCTCTACTCCGGCAAAGGTTTTTACCACGCAAAGCAGCGAATCGCCATTAACCGATGGCAGTTTCTTCATCTGCAAAGTAGCGCTTTTACTCGTTCTCAACTGAGCGAAATCAGCAGTCAGCGTATCCATCACACTCGTTTCGCCTAACAGATTCTTCACTTCCGCCTTCACTCCCATCTCCTGCAGCTCAGCAAATTCCAGCCGCAGGTTGTGGTTGAGATAAGGCACAACAGAATCGGGCATCGAAACCAGCAAGTCCTTCATTGACTTGGCTTCCATGCCCAAGCTTGCCATCATCAGGCAAGCACATAATATATATTTTATCTTCTTCATCACTACAATTCCTTAGACCACTTCTTTCCCCAAGGAGTAAAGAGCCATATCAAAAATGCTGTTGCAGGAACCAAGCATATTGCAAAAGTTAAAGCCAATGTATTCATTTTTGAAGCCTTTAAATTATTTACTAAATTTCACAAGTATGCTCCACACGCCCTGAACCAACGGTCACCGGCCGAAGGGAAAGGTAAAGGGCAGAAGCTCCTAGCCCAGGGCAACACCCTGGGTATGCGATATAGAGATGGTACTAACGCCCTGTAAGGGCAAAAGCTTCTATACAGCAGCTATATTTTAAAGCTTTTGCCCTTACAGGGCGTAGGGCTAATACAACTATTACCCAGGGCGTTGCCCTGGGCTAGGAGCTTCTGCCCTTTCAGGGCGTGCCGGGAACATTAGTTCAGAACACAAAGGATTCTGCAGCAATACCAACCATTAGAGATCCTCCAAGAATTTCTTACCCCATTTTGTATGAAGCCAAAGCGCCATAGCCCCAGCAACGACCGTAATCGTCGCATAAATCATGACTAATCCTTCCATATTTCTCTATTTTCCGACAAAATTACGGAAAATAAATGTAACTTGCAAATGATTTGCTCATTTTCTTTCGAAATTTAACCTAAAAAAGACGAAAAAGAGGAAAGCGCTTCATTACGAAACACTTTCCTCTAATTATCTAATCATTAATCGTACAATCTTCTTTCTGAAGAGATTTACTCCTCAACAGCAGCCTGTGCCGCAGCCAAACGTGCGATAGGCACGCGGAATGGAGAGCAAGATGCGTAGTTCATGCCAACCTTAGCGCAGAACTTAACAGATGATGGCTCACCACCATGCTCACCGCAGATACCTGTGCGGAGGTTAGGACGGGTAGCACGACCATTCTCTACTGCCATCTTGATAAGCTGACCAACACCCTCCTGGTCGAGAACCTGGAATGGGTCAACCTTCAAGATCTTCTTCTCCATGTATGCAGGGAGGAAGGAAGCGATGTCATCACGAGAGTAACCGAAGGTCATCTGTGTCAAGTCGTTAGTACCGAATGAGAAGTACTGAGCCTCCTCTGCAATCTGACCTGCTGTAAGGGCAGCACGAGGAATCTCAATCATGGTACCAATCTCAAATTCTACCTCTACGCCGTACTCAGCGAATACCTCCTTAGAAGTAGCGAGAATGATAGCCTTCTGCTGCTTAAGCTCCTGAACGGTACCGATGAGCGGAACCATGATTTCAGGACATGGGTTGTAACCCTCCTTCTTCAACTCGCAAGCTGCACCGAGGATGGCACGGGTCTGCATAGCTGTAATCTCTGGGAATGTGATACCGAGACGGCAACCGCGATGACCGAGCATAGGGTTGTTCTCTGCCAGAGAATTTACACGCTTCTTGATTTCCTCTACGCTTACGCCCATCTCCTTAGCCATGGTCTGCTGACCAGCCAAATCGTGAGGTACGAACTCGTGGAGAGGTGGGTCGAGCAAGCGGATGTTCACGTGGCAGCCATCCATTGCCTTGAGGATTCCGTAGAAGTCAGCCTTCTGATATGGGAGGAGCTTGGCAAGAGCCTTCTCACGACCCTCAACAGAGTCTGCCAGAATCATCTCACGCATAGCTACAATCTTCTGATCATCGAAGAACATGTGCTCTGTACGTGTCAGACCGATACCCTTGGCACCGAATGCACGGGCTACCTCAGCATCGTGTGGAGTATCCGCATTGGTACGGATTTCCATCTTTGTATATTTGTCGCAGAGGTCCATCAGCTCCTTGAAGTCGCCTGAAAGTTCTGCAGCCTTTGTCTCAATCTGTCCTGCGTAAACCTGACCTGTAGTACCGTTCAGAGAGATGTAATCACCCTCCTTGTACACAACGCCTTCAATCTCTACAGTCTTAGTCTTGTAGTCAACGTTGATAGAGCCAGCACCCGATACGCAGCACTTACCCATACCACGAGCCACAACGGCAGCGTGAGAAGTCATACCACCACGAGCGGTAAGGATACCCTCGGCAGCAGACATACCTGCGAGGTCTTCAGGAGAGGTCTCGATACGAACCATGATGACCTTCTTGCCATCCTCGTGCCATACCTGAGCATCGTCAGCGTGGAATACAATCTGACCGCAAGCAGCACCTGGAGAAGCAGGGAGACCCTGAGTGATGACCTTAGCTCTAGAGAGAGCCAGCTTATCGAATACTGGGTGCAAAAGCTCATCGAGCTTCTGAGGCTCACAGCGGAGGATTGCAGTCTTCTCATCAATCATACCCTCGTGGAGGAGATCCATGGCAATCTTCACCATAGCTGTACCTGTACGCTTACCATTGCGAGTCTGGAGGAACCAGAGTTTGCCTTCCTGTACGGTGAACTCCATATCCTGCATATCGTGATAGTGGTGCTCCAGCTTATCCTGCAGCGCGTCGAGTTCCTTATAGAGTTCAGGCATAGCCTCTTCCATAGAAGGATACTTGGCCGCACGCTCCTCTTCAGAGATACCTGCACGCTCAGCCCAGCGCTGAGAACCGATCTTCGTAATCTGCTGTGGAGTACGGATACCGGCTACCACGTCCTCACCCTGTGCATTGATAAGATACTCACCATTGAAGAGATTCTCACCATTACCAGCGTCACGTGAGAAGCAAACACCTGTAGCAGATGTATCGCCCATGTTACCGAATACCATCGCCATGACAGATACGGCAGTACCCCACTCATCAGGAATACCTTCCATCTTGCGGTAGAGGATAGCACGCTCGTTCATCCAAGAACGGAACACTGCGCAGATAGCGCCCCAAAGCTGATCGATTGGGTTGGTAGGGAAATCCTGACCGGTCTGCTCCTTGATGGCAGCCTTGAAGAGTTCAACGAGCTTCTTGAGCGACTCTACAGAGAGGTCCTTGTCAAGTGTAACGCCCTGCTCTTCCTTCACCTTTTCGATGATAGCCTCAAATGGGTCGATATCTTCCTTGTTTACAGGCTTCAGTCCCATAACGACGTCACCGTACATCTGTACGAAACGGCGATATGAATCGTATACGAAATGAGGGTTACCGGTCTTCTTGACCAATCCCTCAGCTACTTCGTCATTCAAACCGAGGTTGAGGATGGTATCCATCATACCAGGCATAGATGCGCGAGCACCTGAGCGTACTGATACGAGGAGTGGATTCTCTACAGAACCGAATTTGCTGTTCATCAATGCCTCAGTATGAGCCACAGCAGCCATCACTTCGTCCTGAAGAAGTTCTTTGATTTTTTCCTCACCCACTTCATAATATTCATTACAAGTGTCTGTTGTAATGGTGAAACCTGGAGGAACAGGTACACCAATCAGGTTCATTTCGGCAAGGTTCGCGCCTTTACCACCAAGTACTTCTCGCATTTGGGCATTGCCTTCTGCTTTTCCGTTTCCGAATGTATAAACTCTTTTTTCGTTCATAATTGTTATAGGTATATATTTTATTTCGTTTTACGTTGCTAATTATTATTAGTAATGCAAAGATACGATTTTTATTTGATACTACCAAACTTTTATACGCTTTTTTGCTATCCCGAGATTACATTTTATACTGTTGACGCACACACGGGCAGAAAATTAACAATCCCGTATACGATAGAAAGATATTTGACGAATCTGAAAGTGCGTCTCTCGGGATTGCAGCCTGGATTCTGATGTTTTTTACCTCCCTGCCGATGCGCCCGAAACTGCGTCACGACGTAGCGATGGCTACGTCCCGACGCAGTGCCAGACACGTCGCGACGTAGCAACGGCTGCATCGGGACGCAATTTAAAGGTAAAAGGATTGTGAGGCGATAACAAAAGTAACAAAAGTAACAGGTGACCTCTGATGTAAAAATGTGAATGTGAATGTGAATTTGAAATGTAAATGAAGAAAAAAGAATGCATGTAATGATATTATATCATTTAATTCTAATATAATAAGGTACGCGCGTACGTACAATTTAAATATATACTATCAAAAATCATCAATAAACAGCCTTGACAAAAGGATACACATGACAGTCCGTTTTCTTCACTTACATTTCAAATTCACATTCACATTCACATTTCATCCCTTTACAACCACCGAATATTACCTGTTACTTTTGTTACTTTTGTTATCGCCTCACAATCTTTTTACTTTTTTACCTTTTTACCTTTAAACGCCTTTTCACCTTTAAAAGCAAATAATTTGGGACAACTCTTGCATTTCTCATAAAATTGCAGTATCTTTGCACCCATAAAAAATACAAAACATTATTATGGCAAGAAAACGTAAACCATTACCTCTGTTAGAGAACATCACCATCGAGGCTGTAGCAGCCGAGGGTAAGTGCATCACACGCGTAGATGAACAGGTCATCTTCGTACCTTTCTGCGTGCCAGGAGATGTTGTCGACTTGCAGGTAGTAAAGAAGAAACATAAGTATTGCGAAGCCAAGGTGGTTCGCTTCATCAAGAAGAGCGAGGTGCGACAGGAGCCTATGTGCGAGCACTTCGGCATCTGCGGCGGATGCAAATGGCAGAACCTGCCTTACGAAGAGCAGATCAAGGCTAAGCAGAAGCAGGTGGAAGACCAACTCACCCGCATCGGAAAGATTGAACTACCTGAGTTCCGCCCTATCATGGGCAGCGTGAAGACTCAGGAGTACCGCAACAAGATAGAGTTCGGATGCAGCAACAAGCGATGGTTCACCGCCGAGGAATTGGCTCAGCTCCCTCAGAAAGAGGATGATACCGTAACATCGCTCAAGGAGCGCCACGCCCAGAACGCCATCGGTTTCCATATCACCGGAGCCTTCGACAAGATTTATCCTATCAAGAAGTGCTGGCTGATGGATGACCTCTGCAACGAAATCCGCAACTTCGTATTCGAATATGCTGATTCTCACGACTATACCTTCTACGACCTGCGTGAGCAGCACGGTTTGCTCCGCAACATGATGATCCGTAATTCGAACACTGGAGAGTGGATGCTCGTCTTCCAGTTCCACTACGATGAGGAGGGCGATGAGCAGAGAGCATTGGAGCTGATGCAGCAGGTGGCTGACAAATTCCCTCAGATTACATCGCTCATGTACGTGGATAACCAGAAGGGAAACGATACCATCAACGACCTGGAACTCAGCCTCTTCAAGGGCAACGACCATATCTACGAACTGATGGAAGACCTGAAGTTCAAGGTGGGTCCGAAGAGTTTCTACCAGACCAATACCGAGCAGGCTTACCACCTCTACTGCGTGGCCCGCGAGTTTGCCAACCTTACCGGAGATGAGCTGGTTTACGACCTCTATACCGGCACCGGAACCATCGCCAACTTCGTGGCTCACAAGGCAAAGAAGGTAATCGGTATCGAGTACGTGCCAGAGGCCATAGAGGATGCCAAGGTGAATTCTCAGGTGAACGACATCGAAAACACCCTCTTCTATGCAGGCGACATGAAGGATATCCTGACCAACGATTTCATCGCACAGCACGGTCGACCTGACGTCATCATCACCGACCCACCACGTGCCGGAATGCACCCAGACGTAATAAACGTCATTCTGAATGCAGCACCAAAGCGCATCGTATACGTAAGCTGCAACCCGGCAACCCAGGCACGCGACCTGCAGCTGATGGATGCGGAGTATAAGGTAGCTGCCGTACAGCCGGTGGATATGTTCCCTCATACCCCTCACGTAGAGAACGTGGTATTGCTCGAAAAGAGATAAACCTAGAAATCAAAATAGAAACAAGATGAAGAAAACCATCATCATGGCGCTCATGGCTGTAGCTTCGGTCTCAGCCAGCGCCCAGCAGAAGCAGACCATAGAAATACCATCATGGTTGAGCAACGTGAAATTGTCGGGGTATGGAATGACCCAGTATCAGTACAGCGGACAGAAAGATGCTGAATCCAACTCATTCAACATCCGTATGGCGCGTATCTCTCTCGAAGGTCGCATAGCAGGCGACTTCTACTGGAAAACTCAGATTCAGTTCAACGGCAACACCTCTACCCTCGGTTCCAGTCCGAGAATGGTGGATCTGTTTGCTGAATGGCAGAAATATGAATACTTCAAGGTGAAGATCGGTCAGTTCAAAAACCCGTTCACCTTTGAGAATCCGATGCACCCTATCGACCAGGGCTTCATGGGATATTCACAGAACGTGAGCAAGCTGGCTGGTTTCAGCGACCGTGCCGGAGAACATGCATCCAACGGCCGTGACATCGGTCTTCAGTTCCAGGGCGATTTCCTCAAGAATGCCAACGGCCGCAACCTGCTGCACTATCAGATTGGTGTATTCAACGGACAGGGAACCAATACCAAGGACGTTGACCAGCAGAAGAATGTGATTGGTGGTGTATGGGTAATGCCTGTAAGCGGCATGCGCATCGGTGCCTTCGGATGGACCGGTTCTTATGCAAGAAAGGGAACATGGACCGACGATGAACAGGGAAACATCATCTACAAGAAAGATGCTGCTGGAAATTCCGTTCTTGACAAGGATGGAAAACCTGTAAAAGAGACTTTCAGCGGTACCCGCAGTCTGAACCAGAACCGCTACGCCTTCTCTTTCGAATATAAGAAAGACGGCTGGACCGTACGTTCTGAGTATATCCACTCTACCGGCAAGGCTTTTGCCAAGAGCATCACCAATTTCAACGATGCCAACGCCAAGGACTGCAATCTGAATGCAAAAATAGGCGATAAGGCTCAGGGTGTATACGGATTGGTTATCGCCCCATTGGCTCAGCTGCCAAAGAACAGCCGTATCGACGTGAAGGCGCGTTACGACATGTATCAGCCTAACGGCAAGAGCAACATGCAGAGAACCCAGTATGAGGCAGGTTTGAACTTCCACATCGGCAAGCGAATCTCTATCCTTACCGAGTATGCGCTCATCAACGACAAGACACTCGCGAAGCATAATTACTCCATGGCAGATGCCGAGGTTTGCTTCAGATTCTAACAGATACAACAAAGGCTCGCTCCTGCTACAGGAACGAGCCTTTATTGTGTTTATTGTCAACTACTTATCTAGAATGAATAAGAGAAACCTACTGACATGAATTCCTTAAACTGCCAGTAGCTCTGGTCATCCTTGCGCTTCACACCATCGTCGAAACGCGGATAGAGGAAGATGTTGGTAGAAATATAGCGGTTAAACTGGAAGGTAATGGTGTTTTCCCACTCTATTTCAGCACGCTTGTAAGTGGTGTATCCCCAGAGACGGGTCTTCCACTTGATATTATCCGCTATCTGCCACGACAGATCGAAGGTACACTCTGAACCGTAATCGGTCATGCCATGCTTCCCCTCATCCAGTCCGTACCGCGTAGCCAGCGACGCTCTGCCCACATACTTCCAGTTGAAAGCCAGAGGAGCCAGATGGGCACTACCCTTCAGGCGGTGATGGAACCAGTCTACATTATAATCCATACCGACAGAGAGGTTCAGATTGAATGGCGAGAAGAAATCGGAATAAACCGTTTTGTCATTACTCTTGTAACCATGCGTAAACTGAGTCTGGCCAACCAGCTGGATGGTATAATACCACTTTCTGGAAGCCTGCAGACCGAGTTTTCCGGTGTATCGGATCATATCGTCGCTCGTTTTCAGCGTATGAACCGTATCACCCTTCGAAGTCTGATAACCCAGGCGCATCTCCACCTTATTATCCCATTTTAGCTTCTGCTTGTTATTGTAATTGGCAAACATCGTCACTCTTCCGAGCACCGAATAATTGCTCTCACCACCCTTATACCAGTTGTCAGAAACATAGTTTTGCAGGAACTGCAGATAATAATCGCCCCCTATGGTCCAGAAGTTAGGACGGGTGATGACGATATCCATCGGCGCCGCATCCACCTCAATCGCCTTCGGAGCCACCTGCTCTACGATATCAGGATGATTCTTCTTCGGTTTGCTCTGCGCAGCCAGCGGTGCTCCCACCTCCTTGAGATGAGACTCAGTATTGCGCACCAGGTCGGGACGCTTGAGATATACCTCCATCAGCGTCTGGTCGAGCATCGTTCCGAGCGAATCCTTCACCCCATCCTGAGGCTTGAGTCGCAACATGCGGGCTACCGGCCCATGATAGAAGGTGAGCGGTGTAAAGAGCTGGGCATATCTGCTATCCTTCGAATCCATCTTCATGGAATCGATGCGCTGACGGCACATCAAGAGCGAGTCTGCATAGATTTCAGCCAACCTGTTCTTCGATGCCTCTCCGGGCGCCACCTTCTTCAATTTGCGCTGGGCAGAAACAGGCGTCAGAGCCGAAAGGAACGCAAGAACGAGTAATCCAAATTTTATTTTCATACCTTAATTTTATAAATTTGGGCACAAAGGTAATAAATAATTCATAAATCTATGCCCTTTATTAGAAATATTTTTGCTCATTTCACAAAAATGTCGTAACTTTGCACCCAAATAATTCTAATTTAAATTATAAATATCGTGGCTGAAACAAAGTACATCTTCGTAACTGGTGGTGTGGTTTCTTCTTTGGGTAAAGGAATCATATCTTCATCCATCGGTAAACTTCTTCAAGCAAGAGGTTACAACATTACTATCCAAAAGTTTGACCCATACATCAACATCGACCCGGGTACGCTGAACCCGTATGAGCATGGTGAGTGCTACGTAACGGTAGATGGTATGGAGACCGACCTTGACCTCGGACACTACGAGCGATTCACCGGCATTCAGACTACAAAAGCGAATTCTCTCACCACTGGTCGTATCTACAAGGCAGTCATCGACAAGGAGCGTCGTGGCGATTATCTCGGCAAAACCATCCAGGTGGTGCCTCACATCACCGACGAGATCAAGCGCAACGTGAAGCTGCTCGGCAAGAAGTATCACTATGACTTCGTGATTACCGAGATTGGCGGAACCATAGGCGACATAGAGAGCGCCCCTTACATGGAGGCTATCCGACAGCTGAAATGGGAGCTGGGCAAGAACGCCATCAACGTTCACCTTACCTATGTGCCTTATCTGAAGGCAGCAGGCGAGTTGAAGACAAAGCCTACCCAGCACTCTGTGAAGGAACTGCAGAGCGTAGGTATTCAGCCAGATATTCTGATTCTCCGTACCGAGAAGCATCTCGAAGAGGGAATCATGAAGAAGGTAGCAAGTTTCTGTAACGTAGACCTGGACTGCGTGATTCAGAGCGAAGACCTTCCTAGCATCTACGAGGTGCCTGTAAACATGCAGAACCAGGGCCTCGACACCGCTATTCTCCGCAAGATGGGCGAGCCTATCGGCGAAACACCTGCGCTGGGTCCTTGGAAGACATTCCTCGACCGCAGAAACAAAGCTACAGAGGTGGTAAACATCGGTCTCGTAGGCAAGTACGACCTGCAGGATGCATACAAGAGTATCCGCGAGAGTCTCTCGCATGCCGGCACCTACAACGACCACAAGGTGAAGATTACCTTCATCAACTCAGAATATCTCACAGAAGAGAACGTGGCAGAACAGCTGAAGGGACAGGATGGCATCGTCATCTGCCCAGGCTTCGGCCAGCGAGGCATCGAGGGCAAGATTATCGCCGCCCACTATACCCGCACCCACGACATCCCTACCTTCGGCATCTGCCTGGGTATGCAGATGATGGTCATCGAGTTTGCCCGCAACGTATTGGGTTACAAGGATGCCAACTCACGTGAGATGGACGAGAAGACTCCACACAATGTTATCGACATCATGGAGGAGCAGAAGAACATATCAAACATGGGTGGAACCATGCGTCTCGGTGCTTACGAGTGTGTGCTGAAACAGGGTTCACGCGTGTTCAATATCTATAAGAAGGAGCATATTCAGGAACGCCATCGCCACCGCTATGAGTTCAACAACGAGTTCCAGCAGGAATTTGAGAAGAACGGCATGATGTGCGTAGGCAGAAACCCTGAGAGCGACCTGGTAGAAATCGTAGAAATCCCAGGCTTGAAGTGGTACGTAGGTACACAGTATCATCCTGAATACCAGAGTACGGTGCTGAAACCACATCCACTTTTCATGGATTTCGTAAAGACAGCAATAGAAAACAAAAAGTAAATATTAGGAGTTAAAGGAGTGATCCCCTTTACTCCTTTAATTTCAAATTTTAAAAATGAACAAGAACAACATTATCGGTTTCCTCCTGATTGCCGTAGTGCTGATTGGCTTTAGCTGGTATAACCAGCCATCTGCCGAAGAACAGAGAACGGCATTCGTTCAGGACTCCATCGCCAAGGCTAAACATGCCGAGATGGAAAAGGCCAGCAAGGCTGCCGCTGCTAAGCGCCAGACTAATGCCAAAGCAAAGGTTGAGGCAGACTCAACCGCCCTCTTCTATTCGGCACTCAAAGGCCAGGCTAAGAAGATTGTATTGAAAAACGAGAAGGTAGAATTAACACTCAACACCAAGGGTGCTACTGTAGAGAAGGCTGTCATCAAGGGCTATGTGGGACACAACCTGCAGGTGAAAGACGGTTCGGCTGATGCCAAGGACGTAACACTCTTCGACGGTAACGACCAGAGCCTCAAGTTCATGCTCGAGGCTAAAGAAGCCAACATCATCACCAGCGATCTCTACTTCACTCCATCCAACGTGACCGACAAGTCTGTAACCATGACTGCTGTGGCTGGTGAAGGCAAGACGCTCACCCTGACTTATACATTGGGTAATGACTACATGCTGCACATGAGCCTGCAGGCAAATGGCATGGCGGGTCTGTTCTCACCTAATTATAATAAGATGGATGTTGACTGGAGCGACAAGGCACGCCAGCAGGAACGTGGTTTCATGTTCGAAAACCGTTACACTACCCTCACCTACCATAATGCAGAAGGCGGTACCGACCATCTGAGCGAGGGCAGCGAGAAGATTGACGAGAAGATAGAAGAAACCATCGACTGGGTATCTTTCAAGAACCAGTTCTTCTCTGCCATCATCGTAGCAAAGGATAACTTCGAGAAGGATGCTTTCATGACCTCTATCCCTCAGGAGAAGGGTTCGGGCTATCTGAAGCAGTTCCAGGCTAAGATGAAGACAGCTTTCGACCCAACCGGTAAGAAGGCATCTGAGTTTGAGTTCTACTTCGGTCCTAACGACTTCCAGATTCTGAAGAATACCGAGAAGGAAAGTACCTTCGGCAAGGACTTGGAATTCCAGAAGCTCGTATACCTGGGATGGCCTATCATCCGCTGGATCAACCGTTTCTTCACACTCTACGTATTCGACTGGTTGAGCAACGTGTTCCCAATGGGTATCGTATTGATTCTCATCACCTTGCTCCTCAAGCTCATCACCTACCCTATGGTAAAGAAGAGCTACATGAGTTCAGCCAAGATGCGCGTGCTGAAACCAAAACTCGAAGCAGCTACAGCTCAGTATAACAAGCCTGAGGACCAGATGCAGAAGCAGCAGGCAATGATGGCGGAATATGCCAAGTATGGTGTAAGCCCATTATCCGGTTGCTTGCCTATGCTGATTCAGATGCCGGTTTGGGTTGCGATGTTCAACTTCGTGCCTAATGCCATCCAGCTTCGTGGTGAGAAGTTCTTGTGGATGAACGACTTGAGTACCTTCGACCCAATCATCGAATGGAACACCAACATCTGGCTGATTGGCGACCACTTGAGTTTGACCTGTATCCTGTTCTGTGTAGCCAACCTGTTGTACTCTTGGATGACCATGCGTCAGCAGCGCGACCAGATGGTAGGTCAGCAGGCAGAGCAGATGAAGATGATGCAGTGGATGATGTATCTCATGCCATTGATGTTCTTCTTCATGTTCAATGACTACTCAGCCGGTCTGAACTTCTACTACTTCATCTCATTGTTCTTCAGTGCCGCTATCATGTGGACCCTGCGCAAGACAACCGACGACGAGAAACTCCTCGCCATCCTTGAGAAGCGCTATCAGGAGAACAAGAACAACCCTAAGAAGGCAAGCGGCCTGATGGCAAGAATGCAGGCTCTCCAGGAGATGCAGCGCAAGCAGCAGGAAGAGATGATGCGCAAACAGGCAGAACTGAACGAGAAAAAGAATAATCTCGGAAAATAAAGATTACCAGATAAAAATGAAAGCGTAATGGATTACCCTGAAAAAGGTGTTCATTACGCTTTTTTTGTCCCCGAAAAGGTATAATTTGTTAAATGATATTATAAATTATACCTTTTCGGGGGTATTTTCATTTTTTATTCGTATATTTGCCCCCGAAAGGGTATAATATAATATTATCCCATATATAACATTACCCGATAGGGTATAAAATAACAAGAATATGAGCAATACATTATCATCATACGTCAAGGAAATGCGCAAGCAATTCGGATTGACGCAAGTAGATCTGGCGGCGAAATCGGGCGTAGGTCTCAGATTCGTAAGAGAACTGGAACAGGGAAAGGAAACACTACGACTCGACAAGGTAAACCAGGTCCTCCTCCTGTTCGGTCAGGAAATAGGCCCCGTTCCTATCAAAAATAAAAATAATATATCATGAAACAAGGAAAAATATATCTCTACGACCAATACGTAGGTCTGCTGACGGAAGACGAAACAGGCTTTACCTTCGCCTATGATTCAGATTATCTGGCATCGGATGGTGCGGAAGCCGTAAGTCTGACGCTTCCTTTATCTGATGAGCCCTACCACGATACCGTACTGTTCCCATTCTTCGATGGATTAATCCCCGAAGGATGGCTGCTGAACATCGCAGAAAGCAGTTGGAAAATCAACCAGCGCGACAGAATGTCGCTCCTCCTTGCCTGCTGCAAGGATTGCATCGGAGCAGTAAGCGTCATTCCTACAAACGAATCTCCAGCAGAAGAAACGAATGGTTCACCCCAAAAACAGAAAGGAGAATAAGATATGGAGAAATGTCTATATTGTTATAAACCGCTCAAGCCTGGTCAGGTAGATTACCATCCTGCCTGCGCACGCAAGCTCTTCGGCACCAAGGAAGCCCCTGTCCTACCCTACGTTAGAAAGGAAATAGGCGACCTGGCAAAACAGGTAGTGCGTGCCCAGACCACCCTCACCGGTGTGCAGGCGAAGCTCTCGCTCGATGTAAATCCGGGCGGAAAGAACGAACCATCCCGCTTCACAATCGTAGGTCTTTGGGGAAAATATATCCTCAAGCCACAAACCGACCGCTACCGCTGTCTACCGGAAATAGAAGACCTCACGATGCATCTCGCTGAAGCCGCCAAGATAGCTGTGGTTCCCCACGGACTGATTCGCTTTACCGATGGTGAACTCTGTTATATCACCCGGAGAATAGACCGACTGGATGATGGACAAAAGGTACCGATGGAAGATATGTGCCAGCTGTCAGAGCGCCTTACCGAATACAAATATAAAGGTTCCTACGAGCAGATAGCCAGACTCATCAAGAAGTATTCATCGTTCTCGCAGCTCGACCTCGTGAACTATTGGGAAGTGGTCATCTTCTCATGGATTACGGGCAACGCTGACATGCACCTCAAGAACTTCTCGCTCTACAACAACCGCAAGTTGGGTTATGGCTTAACCCCAGCCTACGACCTCCTCTGCACGAAGATTGTGATGCCAGAAGATACCGAGGAGCTCGCCCTGACACTCAACGGAAGAAAGAGAAAGATTCAGAAATCTGATTTCGTGAAGGTAATGACCGCCTCGGGCCTCAGCGAGAAGGTAATCAACAACATCGCCAAAAAGTTCCGCCGATCCATCGTGAAATGGCTCGACCTGATAGAAGCCTCCTTCCTTCCGGACAGCATGAAGAAGGAATACAAGAAACTGATTCTCAGCAGAGTTATGGCATTAAGATAATGTTTCTGTATAAAATAAAAACAAACACCCCCGAAAAGGTATAATTAATCAATCTACGAGATTAACTATACCTTTTCGGGGGTATATTGTTTAAGGCAAATTTGCTTCTTCAATAGTATCCAACCCAAATTTACTTCTTCAATACCGGCTCGCAGGTGATATCCACACCGAGCTTCTTGAAGATTTTCTGGTCTACATCACTCAACATCACGGTGCAATGAGCCTGACAGCCGCGAAGCTTAGGCAACTGCTCCAATGCCTTCTTGCAGTTCTCATCATTCTCCGAAAGAACAGAGAGGGCTACAAGAACCTCATCCGTATGAAGACGAGGATTGTGACCACCGAGATAATTCACCTTGGTATGCTGGATAGGCTCAATCATCGACTGAGGAATCAGCTTCAATTCATGGTCGATACCTGCCAACTGCTTGGTAACATTCAGGAGCAAGGCGGCACTACAGCCCAGCAACTCGCTGCTATGACCGCAGATAATGGTACCATCCTCCAACTCAATGGCAGAAGAGGTATGACCCGTCTCCTTCTTATGATTCTTGGCAGCTACCGTCACCTTGCGGTAATCAGTAGTAATCTTAGCCTGATTGAAGAGCATCTGAATCTTATTGATCTCATCTTCATTGCAAGCACCAGCCGCCATCTTGTTGGTAGCCGCATAGTAACGGCGGACAATCTCATTCTTGGATGCCTCGCAGCAAGCCTCATCATCAGAGATACAGAAACCTACCATGTTCACACCCATATCCGTAGGCGACTTGTATGGGTTGCTACCATAGATACCCTCGAACAGCGCATTGAGCACAGGATAAATCTCTACATCACGGTTATAGTTGATGGCTATCTTGTTGTATGCCTCCAGATGGAACGGGTCAATCATATTCACATCGTTCAGATCGGCAGTAGCAGCCTCGTATGCGATGTTCACAGGATGCTTCAATGGGAGATTCCACACAGGGAAGGTCTCAAACTTGGCATAGCCGGCATGCACACCACGCTTGTTCTCATTATAAAGCTGACTCAGACAAACTGCCATCTTACCGCTGCCAGGACCCGGCGCAGTAACAATAACCAGCGGACGCTCTGTTTCAACATAATCGTTCTGACCGAATCCCTCGTCAGAGGCAATCAGACTCACGTTGTGAGGATAGCCCTCGATGAGATAATGGCAGTAAGTCTTGATGCCCTCGCGCTCCAAACGCTGTTTGAAGGCGATGGCGGCAGGCTGGCCATTATAATGAGTGATGACAACAGAACCCACCATGAAACCACGGTTTTGGAACTCACCACGAAGGCGCAACACGTCCTCATCGTATGTAATGCCCAAGTCGGCACGCTTCTTGTTCTTCTCAATATCGGCTGCACTAATCACGATAACAATCTCGATGCTATCGCTGATTTTCTGGAACATGCGCAGTTTGCTGTCAGGCTGGAACCCTGGCAAAACACGACTGGCGTGATGGTCATCGAAAAGCTTACCTCCCAATTCGAGATACAGCTTTCCATCAAACTTAGAGATTCTCTCCTTGATATGTTCGGATTGAATCTTCAGATACTTCTCGTTGTCAAATCCTATTTTCATAATTGTTATTATATCTTGCAATTTGAAATCAAAAATCGCCTGCAAAATTACAAAAAAAGTATCGTACTAACAAATCTTTTATCCGAAAAATAAAAGAGAACTGCTACATATAGGCATGCAGCAACATCTCACCCCCTATCAGGAAGGCTAAGACAAGAAAGATAAATATATACAACTGCTCCTTGAGGATAAAATCCAAGACACGAAAATACTTGTTGTCATTCTCCTCAAGATCGTTTTTATAATCCCTCCACATGAGGGAAAAAGCCCCCAATGCAATGGACAATATAATACATACACCTACAATATCGGCTAGATCAGTCGATTGTAATAAAGAAAAGCCTGTCATTTCGTAATTCACTTAAAAGTTAATAAGAATCATTATTATCTACTATTATTAAATGATGCAAAGATAATCAAAATCTTATAACCAGACAGTTTCATTACTCAAGAAAATAGTTTCATTCCCATCAAAAAGGTGTTTCATTGGTAGAAATGAAACTGTTTTTCGCTGCAAGTTATGGGCTATGGAGATGGCAGAGAAACTGACAATACGCAAAAAGACTCACCAATAATAGGGTGTGATTACCTTCATTGGTGAGTCTATACCGCAGGTTAGTCCTTAGAAATCGGCTCTCTAAAGATGCCAAACAGCTTAAATCCGTAAGTGGAAGTTCCATTTTCATCACCACTGTGTGACATTGCTACCATCGGAAGATAGTATTCGCCCAGTTTTGACAATGCCCATTCTCCATTGCTTTCTTTTGCAATCTTTATTGATTCTACAAACAAATGAGGATCTTTCGGTTCTACTACTCCTATGCTATAGTTATATTTACCGAAAGGATTAACTTTCTTAACGGCCAGTTCTGCATAGGCAAAGGTTGTGAAACCATTTTCATCACCCGTATGAGTACGTCCAACAATCACATTGTTACCTTCACAGGTAAAATTGAGATTAGACTGTTTGAAACTATCGGTATTATGGCTACCAAGAACGGCAATACGAACTTCATGTACCTCGTTACTTAAATCCACATCAAAGATCTTAGGTTTGCCCGTCAGGTAGTATGTATAACCATTCTCATCGCCAGCATGTTTTCGACCGACTATAACGCATCCGTATTTTGCCTTATACGAAGAGGTCCCATTATTTAAAAGACCCTTGCCGGATTCAACAATACCCTTAGTGCCTTTATCTTGCAATTGATCGATCAGAACATAGCCAATCAATACTGCTTTATCATTATCAGCCATATTTAAAACTTTTTATCCCTACTCGTTTTATAAGGGCTTTTCGGGATACGCCCTTCAGCATAACTGCCGAATATGACTCACGCTGTCTTGCTCACCGACGTTCTACTCCTTTCTCATGGCGAGTGATTGTTATAACTAGCCTGACACTTAGCTCCCGTCAGGCTTGGGAGTGTTTTATATCATTCTTACTATTTGCTTAACGCTCCTATTCCATCTTTGCTCGTCTGTTTTTGGTCGCTTGCCTTCAGCACTACACCCGGCCAATCTCCACCGTCCAAACCTATATAATTAAACCATAATATATCTCCTTTACCAATTTTATATAATATAATCGTGTTGCTAGTGCCTAAATCACACGTGAGCCTATTAAGAAAAGTTTCACTGCTTTCTACTGTTTCTATATTGATTGTGCCTCCGGTCAAGGTGGTGACCTTTGAATAATCAAAACAATATTCATTAGGGAATCCAATAGCAGAAGCACGAAGACCTCCTGTAGCAGTGATTGTAGAGGATTTGATATTAATATTCCCCATTCTAGGGGCTGAAGCGCTCTTACCGGCTCCCATTCCTATACCTGGAGCTCCATTTCCACCGGTAGCTGTAATCACGGCATTTGAGATCGTTATGTCGCCACAATGTGCTGATGACGAACTGCCGATTCCTGCACCGCCGGAATAATAGGGGGTAACAGTTTGATTGCCAGTTCCACCGGTAGCATCTATGCTTACATTTTCAATAACGATGTTGCCGCCATCGCTGCTGCCGATACCAGCTCCTGCTGTACTGGAACTTTCATTAGTAGTAGTAGATATGGAGCCGCCCTTGGCTGTCAGCTTATCAATTGTTCCGTTCTTGCCTTTAATGGTGAGTGTAGCACCATCGCATACATTAATGGCGGTAGCAGTAGTGGAAGTAACACTGTTCTCCGTGCCGGACACGATAATCGTCGGACTGCCGCTCTTGACATCGATACCGATGCCGTCAGCACTGATAACAGCATTCATCAACTGCACGGTGGCATTGCCGTTGATGGTGATAGTGTTTGCGGTGGGTTCGCCATTGGTGGTGATGACATAATAGCTGTTGCCAGTAATGTTGATGTTCCCTTTGGATAAATCTATTGGATCTATACTTGCTTCCCCACCGGAGATAGAGCCTGTGTTGCCCCAATTCTCAACCGAAACCGTGCCAAGACTTACTTCATTCTTACCGATGGTCAGGTTGAAATTGTAACTCTTTCCTGCTTCTAATGCTACAGGGTTCTTTACTGTGAGATCTTTTATATCGCTTTCATACTTAACTGTCAGTTTGATGAATTCATAGTTGGTTGCAGTGTTCGGTGCTACAAGAGCGTAGTATATGCTGCCTTTCTTGCCGTAGCGGTCCTGCGAGTAAGGTATAATGTCAGATGTTGCAGTAACTGCGCTTCCGTCTTTGGCAATTCTTTCCTTAGATGTTACATACATTTCGGAAACTGAGGCTTTATCAGAAAACTCATTGTTAAAGCCGGCGATAGTGATTACCACGCGAGCCATCTGACGATCGAAGTCAAAATTAACCTTTCTGTCATCGGGAATTTTACTATAAGCTGTTGTCGCAGTCATATAGTCAGCCGACGCTATTTTATCAATACCATCCTGATTTTTTGGTACAATAAAATCTCCGCTTCCTTTTGGATAACGGGCGGTGAACGTCATAGACTCGCTGCTCCACTTGAGGAATTGCCCAGAGGTTTCTGGTCCCCATGTGCCATCTTTAAGTATGTAGTTCACTGATGCCTGTCCTTCTGTGGAGATAGTAATCGCATCACCTCCGTTGAAATTCATCTGGTCTGTTTCTGTTGTTGCCACCGGGTTGCTGCGGGTAAACACACCGCCAACGTTAGCACTCACGCGCACAGCAGTAGGGTCGTTCTGCCAGTTCGTTCCGAAGTCATCATCGCTGCTGCAAGAGGCAAGTGCAGCCATAATCAGCGCCATGCCCATATATTTAATTGTCTTCATTGTCGTTATCATTAAATTTTATCTGTTCGGTTGTTATTCGGTCTCTACATTGGAAGTCGAACCTTCCTGCCATGCGTTGGCTGTCATTTCTCCTGCCACTACTATCTCCTTGCCAGCTGTCAATGCCAATGTGTAGGCGGTGTTCTCCGCGAGAGTTACGGCTTTGCTGGATGTCCATGTATAAGGTATTCCATTCAACTTAAAGCTTACGCTGAATATTCCTTTCTCGATGTTCTGAGGTATCAGCAGACACTGGTAGGTTGCCTTTGCATTGGATGATAGAGAGGTAGCTTTTTCAAATTCGCCATACTCAGACGGAGCAACGGCAATGGTATTGGCTTCTGTAGTCTTGGCTGTGACGAAGCCTGATTCCTTGGTAAAGTCGCATATACCTTCAATGTATGTACCGTTGACTTTCAAATCGGTGATAGGATTTGTGGTTACCAAATCCGGGGCGTTGAACTCTGATCCGAGCGTTACGGTAATGGTAAGTTGGCTCAGGGCGTGCTTGAAAGCCAAATTCAGTTTGCCTCCTTCACTCAGTCCTTTACTCGGCACAAAGCCCGGCTTCTTGCAGATAAGGAAGTCGCTTGTGTAGCCGTCTTTGATTTGTGTTTCTTCAACCTTGACAGGGAGATTCGTGGTGGATATATTGTAATCTCCTTCCACATAAGGAGAATAAGCCACAATGTCAACTGCCTGTGTGGAGTTTTGCCAAAGCATCTGTGTGGCTGGTGTCCAAGCGGTGATATTGCTGCCGGTCACTTTGACGTTGTTGTATGTGTAGGTTGAATTGACACTGTTGGCAATGCAGATACCAAACTCAGCAACATCGCTTCCATCAGTTGAATGTGAGGCACGTGTCTGCGGAATGTTCACTCCCACATTGAAGCGCACAACGCCATCTTGAGGAAAATTGTTGGCTGTGGACATATCGTCATCGGACGAGCAGGCGGCAAAGCCGGTCACGAGGGCTGCAGCCATAAGAAGTTGTAATGCTTTGTTCATTTTCTGTCTATATTTTAAAGGGTTGTTATTGATTATCTGTTTGTGCTTCACCTCCGTTAATACTTGAACCTTCCAGCCAGTTGTTGATTGATACCGAACCGAGGGTTATCTCGTTGCGACCAACGATAAGGTTGACGGTGGTGTACTTGCCGCTCTCAAGCGCGATGTCTTCGGTATGGGTAAAGGTGTAGGTCTTGCCATCTATCACGATGTTGATAGTTCGGAAATCGCTCTGCGGCACCATTATCGAGGTATAGCAGGTGTTGGCAGCAGTAGCGGGGAGGACGATGTCGCTCTGTTCACCGGTGGCAGTCACTACAGTGCCGGTGGCAGTCACATAGTTTACTGTGGCAGCATTCTTTGCCGTAGCGGTAACGGATGCTACTGTCGGAGTGGTTGCCCATTGGTTGCGGAACTGAAGGTTCACAATGAGTTTTGACATCACGTGGTTGAACATCAGGCTCACAGGATTGGCTGTTGCCGTAATGCCGGCTCCTTCGATGCCGGTGTTAACTGCTACCAATAAGTCTGACGCTTCCTGCTTCTCTGTGTCGAGCGCATACTCATCGGCAGTGAAATCTGTCACGGCACGGTTAGGATAGATGCCAAGGAAGTAGTGAGGCGTTTCCATGTCTTTCCACAGCATCTGCGGTGAAGCTGTCCATTTAGCGCCATCGTAGGTGTTGATACTGTTGTTTACCACGAAGTCTGCGGGAACTGCGGTGGCATTGCCTGTCCACGCATAGATGCTGATTTTGTCATCCTTCGCAAACTTCTGATTGCCGTCGGCATCAGTGGTAGTGCGTGTCATCTGTCCGATGGAAGTGGCAACGGTGATGTACTTCGATGTGGTCGAAGTATCATCATCGCAGTGACATGAGGTCAAGCAGAAGGCTGCAAATGCAATGGCTAAAGTTGAAAATTTCTTGTTCATACTGATTAACCTTACTGAATCATTATTATCTACTATTATTAAATAATGATGCAAAGATAATCAAAATCTTATAACCAGACAGTTTCATTGCTCAAGAAAATAGTTTCATTCCTATCAAAAAGGTGTTTCATTGGTAGGAATGAAACTATTTTTCGCAGCATTCTACCGTTTTTTCCGAACAGAATTTCTCCATTGTCCTGGTGTATATCCCGTCTTAGCCTTGAAAATCTTATAGAGATGGGCGTGGGATGAGAAGCCGCATTCTGTAGAAATGGTATCATTGCTGTACCTGCATTCTTCCAGCAGCATACGCTGCGCCTCCTTGAAACGGATATCGCTGAGCCAGATACGGAAACTACTCTTCAGATAATTCTCAAAATAGCTACTCAATTCGGGGCGAGGAATGCGCAACTTTGCCGATAGCATCGGCATATTCACCGTACTGTCTCTATATCCGCCATTTTCACACCACTTATCAAGCAAAGATTCTATCATATCTATTTTTTCAGAATCCAGCCCCATCACTTCACTCTCTTCCATCATCTCAAAAGGAGCATCAGTAGTATCCATCTCCAATCTCACCTCTGTTGGCATGATAATGTAACCGAAACCCAAGAAATGGACGACAAAGGAAATCAGAGAAAAAAGCGCCAACGGTGCCACGCAATACAGAAGAGGACGATAGCAGATGGCAGCAGCCATCGCCAATGCCATGATACCCATCAAACTATAACTGGCATAAGAATATCTGTCGAAAGGAAGCAAATCTTCTGTCGTATTATCCTCGATGATTTTTCGATGATACCGCATCTCTACGACTGTAGTATAAACGCAATACAAAATAGAAAGTACAAATAATGCGAGCATCACATAGAGCCACCCCCCCATGTGCATTCCCCTAGGAGTATCATTGTATCCGAAAAAGAAACAAATCAATATCAATGCATAGCTCACAACTCCCACTATGGCAAAATTCCTGCGCCCGCCTCTATGGGATATGACATGATACGCAGCATAGGAAACGATGAAAGAAATAGGAGAATAGAAGAGAATATTGACAACGGCTCCTATTTCATCGCCTTTAGCACGGAAACCATAAAGCATTTGTAAAACATAATGTCCAGCAAGTACAAACATGGAAAAAGCAAGGAGCCAACGAGACACCTCATAACGACGGTTGGACCAGCGAATCTGAAACCTGGACAATACCAATATCAAGCCCAACATCGACACTATAATGCAGCAAGCAAACTGCACAAGAAACAATGTATTCATTTACTAAATATTTATATCTTTCTTATATTCCTGAAAATTTAGCATTTAAAACGAAACGAAATCTACTCCTAAGGATTCAGCTCTTAAAACGAAACGAAATCTACTCCTAAGGATTCAGTTCTTAAAACGAAACGAAATCATTTCTGATGCAAAAATACAAAAAAAAGTTGCTTTCGAACAATGTTTTACGCAAATTATTCTTAATTCTCAAGGATTTGCCGTATCTTTGCATCTTGCAATGGGCAGCATAACATGTCATATCGCAAAAACATGAAGTTTAAAAGAAAACATAACCGACAAATGAAAAAGAATTTACGTACCGCCTCTATCTGCGTGCAGGGAGGCTATGAGCCAAAGAACGGCGAACCGATTGAAGTGCCAATTTATCAAAGCACTACTTTCAAGTATGACAACTCTGAGGAGATGGCTATGCTCTTCGACCTGAAGAAGGAAGGCTACTTCTATACCCGTCTCCAGAACCCTACCAACGATGTTGTGGCTAAGAAGATTGCCGAACTCGAAGGTGGCGTGGGAGCCGTATTAACCAGCAGCGGTCAGGCTGCCAACTTCTATGCAGTATTCAACATCTGCGAAGCAGGCGACCATATCGTTACATCTAATGAGATTTATGGTGGTACCTTCAATCTCTTCGGCGTAACCCTGAAGAAACTCGGCATCGAGTGTACTTTCGTGAATCCGAACGATAGCGAAGAAGAAATCCAGAAGGCTTTCCGCCCTAACACCAAGGTTGTTTTCGGCGAAACCATCAGCAACCCGGGCTGCGCAGTACTCGACATCGAGAAGTTTGCACGCATTGCTCACAAGAATGGGGTGCCTCTCATCGTTGACAACACCTTCGCTACACCTATCAACTGCCGCCCATTCGAATGGGGTGCCGACATCGTTACCCACAGTACCACCAAGTATATGGATGGTACGGCTTCACAGGTAGGTGGCGTTGTAGTAGACAGCGGCAACTTCGACTGGATGGCTCATGCTGATAAGTTCCCTGGTCTCTGCACACCGGATGACAGCTACCATGGTCTGACCTATGTGAAGGCTTTCGGCAAGATGGGTTACACCACCAAACTCGTGGCTCAGCTGATGCGCGATCTCGGCAGCATCCCTGCCCCAATGAATTCGTTCATCCTCAACCTCGGTCTTCAAAGTCTCCACCTCCGTATGCGCCAGCATTGTGCAAATGCACAGAAGGTGGCAGAGTTCCTGCAGAACGATGAGCGTGTGGCTTGGGTTCATTATAGCGGTCTGGAGGGCGATGAGTATCATGCGCTTGCCCAGAAGTATATGCCAAACGGCACCTGCGGTGTTATTGCCTTCGGATTGAAGGGAGATCGCGAGACAGCCATCAAGTTTATGGATTCTCTCGACATGATCAACATCGTAACCCATGTAGCCGATGCCCGCACCTGTGTGCTCCATCCAGCCAGTCACACCCATCGCCAGCTCAGCGAAGAGCAGCTGAAGGAAGCAGGTGTTGCGCCAGATCTGATTCGCCTCTCTGTAGGTATCGAAGATGTAGAAGACATCCTCGATGATATCAAGCAGGCTTTGGATCAGATTTAAGACAAATAGGATACATAACAACAAAGCAACATTATAACAGTAAAATTAGAAACATGATTAAAGCTATGATTTTAGCTGCTGCGGCTCTCACGATGAGCACAGCTGCTGATGCACAGACTATGATTCAGAAAAATGACATCAAGGTAGAAAACCACCTGATGACTCCTGAGGCTCTCTGGGCAATGGGACGTATCGGTGGCGCCGAAGCTTCGCCTAACGGCAAGCAGGTGGTGTACCAGGTGGGTTACTACAGTGTAAAGGAGAACAAGGGTCATCAGATGCTCTTCATCATGGATGCCAACGGCAAGAACAAGAAGGCATTGACCACCGATGCAAAGAGCGAAACAGATGCTGCCTGGATTCAGGGCGGACAGAAGATTGCCTTCATCCGCGACGGACAGCTCTGGAGCATGAACCCTGACGGTACAGGCAGAAAGCAGCTCACCAACGACAAGTTGGGCATCCAGGGTTTCCGCTTCTCTCCTGACGGCAAGAAGGTAATCCTCATCAAGGAACTCCCTTACCACGGAACCATCAAGGAGAATCCTTCTGATCTTCCATTGGCTACCGGCCGTCTCGTAACTGATATGAACTATCGCCACTGGGACCACTACGTAGAGAGCCTTCTCCATCCTTTCGTGGCTGATGTGGCTGAAGACGGTACCATCAACGCCGGCGAAGACATCCTGAAGGATGAACCATTCGAGTGCCCTATGGCTCCATTCGGTGGCATCGAGCAGCTGGCATGGAGTCCGGATTCCAAGACCATCGCCTATACCTGCCGTAAGAAGGAGGGCGTTCAGTATGCCATCTCTACCGACTCTGATATCTATCTATATAATATAGGTACGCGCGAGACAAAGAACCTCTGCAAGGAGGCTGGCTATGTAGAGCCTAAGATTGATGCTACCAAGAGCATGAAGAACCAGGCTGTCAACGCTCCTGAGAATCTGAAGAACAATCCGGGTTACGACGTGAACCCTCAGTTCTCTGCTGACGGCAAGTACATCGCTTGGCAGAGCATGGCTCGCGACGGCTACGAGAGCGACCGCAACCGCCTCTGTGTTTACGAACTCGCTACCGGCAAGAAGAACTATGTATCAGAGAAGTTCGACTCTAACGTAGAGGGCTTCGTATGGAACAAGGACAACAAGAGCCTCAGCTTCATCGGCGTATGGCACGGAACCCTGAACCTCTATCAGGCTAACTTCAAGGGCGAAGTGAAGCAGATTACCAACGAGTGGGCTGACTACGGAAGCATCTCGCTTGCCAACAACGGCAACAAGCTTCTTGCTACCAAGGCTAGCATGAGTCATCCTACAGATATCTACATCGTAACTCCAGGCAAGGATGCCAAGAGTACCAAGGTAGAGCAGATTACCCGCGAGAACGACCATATTCTGAACCAGTTGAATATGGGTAAGTGTGAGCAGCGTTGGGTAAAGACTACCGACGGCAAGCAGATGCTGGTATGGATCATGTTGCCATCTAATTTCGATGCCAACAAGAAGTACCCTACCCTTCTCTTCTGCGAGGGTGGTCCTCAGAGTCCGGTAAGCCAGTTCTGGAGCTACCGATGGAACATCCAGATCATGGCAGCCAATGGTTATGTAGTCGTATTGCCTAACCGCCGCGGTCTCCCTGGTTTCGGAAGCGCATGGAACGAAGAGATTTCTGGCGACTGGACAGGTCAGTGCATGAACGATTATCTTTCAGCTATTGATGATGCTGCCAACAATCTTCCTTACGTAGACAAGGATCGTCTGGGTTGTGTAGGTGCCAGCTTCGGTGGTTTCTCAGTATACTATCTCGCCGGTCATCACAACAAGCGTTTCAAGGCATTCCTCTCTCACGATGGTGCTTTCAACCTGGAGAGCATGTACACCGATACCGAGGAGGCTTGGTTCTCTAACTGGGAATACGAGGATGCTTACTGGAACAAGGACCAGACTGCCAACGCCAAGAAGACTTACGAGAACAGTCCTCATAAGTTTGTAGACAAGTGGGATACTCCAATCCTCTGCATCCACGGCGAAAAGGATTACCGTATCAATGCCAACCAGGGCATGGGCGCCTTCAATGCAGCCCGCATGCGTGGCATCCCAGCCGAGCTCCTCATCTATCCTGATGAGAACCACTGGGTATTGAAGCCACAGAACGGCGTGCTCTGGCAGCGCACTTTCTTCGGCTGGTTAGACAAGTGGTTGAAGAAATAATATATAAAAAAGGCTTGCTCCGTAATGAAGCAAGCCTTTTTTATATATTATAATTCTAAGATTTAGCTTACGCGATTCAACTTCTTGATGATAGAGAAGATGAAGAGAGCTGAAACCAGACAGATACCTGCGAGAACACCCCAGATGGCAATGAGGTTGAAGTTCTGACCCCACATGATGCCAGGAATCATAACCAACTGGTTACCGATGGCTGTTGCACCGAACCAGAGACCCATCATCAAACCAGCATACTTTGGAGGAGCTACCTTCGATACAAATGAAATACCGATTGGAGAAAGCAGAAGCTCTGCGAATGTAAGAATGAGGTATGTCGAGATGAGGAGGTTAGCACTTACACGTGTACCCTCTGTAGCAGGATCGCCCTGTGTCAAAGGAAGCTCCAGCCCCATAGAACCTACAGCCATCCATACGAAACCGAGAGCTGCAACAAGCATACCCAAGCCAATCTTCTCTGGCGATGTAGGCTCCTTGCCAATCTTGTGGAGCCATGAGAACAAAGCAACGCTCACTGGTGTCAATGCCACTACATAGCATGGGTTGAACTGCTGGAAGATAGGAGCCTCAACATCTACGGCACCTTCAAGGTTGCTGTACTTGTAGAAGAGGAAAGCGATGGCAGCAACAATGACACCAAGAGAGATGCCCTTACCCTTGCCAGTCTTGCTCTGTGCCAGACCGAAGCAACCGTAAACCACGAAGATGCAGGCTACGAGGTTGGTAACATCGAACGCCATTGACTGCAGACCCTCTGAAGTCTTCTGTGTATAATCGCGGGCAAAGAGTGTCAATGTATTACCATTCTGGTGGAAAGCCATCCAGAAGAAGATAACCACAGCGAATACGAGACAGAGGCAGATGATGCGCTCCTTGGTCTCAGCTTTAGAAAGTTCGTTTGTCTCATTAGCAGAAGTCTTATCATCCTTACTCTTGGTCTCAGAAGCAAGAACATGCTTGTATGTAAAGCTGAAGGCATAGTAGATAGCGATACTGAAAATCAGTGAAGCACAAGCCACGGCGAATGCGAAGTGATATGAATCTTCCACCGACACGCTCAGGCTCTCCTGCGCCCACTTCATAATCTTGATGGCAGCAGTAGGAGCAAACATAGCACCGATGTTGATAGCCATATAGAAGAGTGAGAAACCGGAATCACGTTTGCTGGCATACTGTGGCTCGTCGTAGAGACGTCCAACCATCACCTGCAGATTACCTTTGAACAGACCGGTTCCCAAAGCGATGAGGATAAGTGAAATACCCATGGCAGCAACGGCAACGGTTTCCTTGCCAAGAGGAAGCGAGAGAACAAGATAACCTATGAACATGATGAAGATACCTGTGGTAACCATACGTCCAAAGCCAAACTTGTCGGCTGCGATACCACCGATGATAGGAAGGAAATAAACCATCATCAAGAATGTAGAGTAAATAGTACTTGCCAATCCGGTTTCAAAACCGAAGTTGGCTTGCAAATAAAGCAAGAACACAGCAAGCATGGTGTAATAGCCGAAACGCTCACCCGTGTTTGCCAAAGCTAAGGCCCACAGACCTTTTGGTTGATTCTCAAACATAATTTTTTGTTTTGTTGTTATTTTATTATTTAGTTATTCTTTTCTCGCAATTTTTGTGCAAAGATACATAAATTATTCCATATTTCAAACTTATTGCACCAAAAAGCGCACTTCACATAGCATTTTTCTACTAGGAACCGGCTAAAATTCTAAAAAACAGACAAATCAGATAAAAAATTTCCGTTTATATTACAACGTAATTGCATTTTTTTTCGTACCTTTGCACCCCGAAACCATGAGGAGGTTTCGGGATACACAAAAATACTTCAAAAAATTCTAAATAGAAAGGTAAAAGGATATTTATGAGACAACTTAAGATTAGTAAGAGTATAACCAACCGTTCCAGTGAAGCACTCGACAAGTACTTGGTGGAGATTGGTAGAGAGCCTATGGTCTCTATCGATGAAGAAATCGAACTTGCCCAGAAGATTCGCAAAGGCGGTCGTGAGGGAGAACGTGCCAAGGAGAAATTGGTAAAAGCAAACCTTCGTTTCGTTGTATCTGTTGCTAAGCAATATCAGCACCAAGGTCTTTCTCTTACCGACCTCATCGACGAGGGTAACATCGGTTTGGTAAAGGCTGCTGAAAAGTTTGACGAGACTCGCGGCTTTAAGTTTATCTCATACGCCGTATGGTGGATTCGTCAGAGCATCCTGCAGGCTATTGCCGAGCAGAGCCGTATCGTTCGTCTGCCTTTGAACCAGGTAGGTGCATTGAGTAAGATTAGTGCAGAAATCAGTAAGTTTGAGCAGGAGAACCAGCGCAAACCTTCTGTTGCTGAGCTCGCTCAAATTACAAAGATGGAAGAAAGCAAGATTGACCAGACTATCAAGGCAGATAATCACCACATGAGTATCGATGCTCCATTCGGTAGCGATGATGATGACAATGCGATGGTCGACGTGATGGCTTCGGGTGATGACAGCCGTACCGACAAGGGTGTAGACTTCGAGTCTATGGCGAGCGAGCTTGACCGCGTTCTCAATTCTGTATTGAAAGACCGTGAGCGCAAGATTCTGTGCTACTGCTATGGTATCGGTTGCCACGAGAAGGGTTTGGAGGAAATCGGTAGCGAGTTCAACCTTACCCGTGAGCGTGTTCGCCAGATTCGCGAAAAGAGTATCATCAAGCTCCGTGATAGCGGCAAGATCAAAATCTTGATGAAGTACTTGGGATAAGTTAAGTGAAGAGTGAAGAACGAAGAGTGAAGAATTCTTTTGCTTTTCTTCACTAGGGTTTGAAGACGAGAGAAAAATAGATAAAAACAAAGTTGCTAATAGCAACGAAAGTAAAAAAGGGCAATCAGTTGGTTCATCCCAACCTGATTGCCCTTTCTCTATTAACTATAAACTGTTAACTATTAACTATTAACAAAGTTTCCAAACTTATCAATAAAGCCACTGATACCTTCACGGGATGCCTCGAAGTAAGGATATTCATCACGCAAGCAAATTTCGTCGTAAAGGAAATCCGCCACTACCGTATCGTTACCATCCGGCATTACCAGTCCCATCTTGCCATTCTTCTCAGCTATTACCGGCATGATGCTCAAGTCATCATTATAAATGTAGCAGGTGCGCAAGAAATCATAAGTTGGCGAGAGTAAGATGTTGCCTTGATGATCTTTCATACCAAACTTTCCATCCTGCTCAAATACTTCATGATACTGAATGTATTTCGCCTTGATGCGCTGGTAATAGAAAACCATCTTGCGCTTATCGTTGACAAAATCCAGCATATACTGGAAGGTGTCACAATAGTTGGCTACCGAACGGACCAGAATCATCTTCAAGTCAAGACCATCCAATGCTTTTCTGTTCAGATCAATATACTTGGCTATCGCCTTCTCCTTCTCTGGTACAGAGAGGCTGGCTAGCCTTTCCTCAAATTTCAACATAGCTTGCTTGGTACCCGACATACCCTTGATATACCGGTGTATCTGTCTGCCCATCTCTGAACATACAAACTTGTCAATCTCCTGCTGCTCTATCGGGTCAGCATAGTCCTTAATCAATGATTCAGGTGTCGCATTCATGGTTATTTCCTTTCTTTTAAAAATTATACTTTCACTCTTCACTTATTTCACATTAGGCTTCTGCAATCCATATCCCTTTCTCTTATCTTCAAACAAGAGGAGGAAAGAGATGATAATAGCAATCACACCGAAGGCTGCAAAGATAGTCATCGTCTGGGTATAGTCGATAACACCATCAGCACCCGTGTTAGCCTGGTTCACCTTTCCAATCCATACCGGAATGAGAGCCAGTCCGATGTTCTGGATATAGAAGATAAGGGCGTATGCAGTTCCTAAGAGTTTCATTGGGATAATCTTTGGCACAGATGGCCACATGGCTGATGGTACCAGACCAAATGCGATGCCCAGGATGAGCATCAGCACGATGGCAAGCACCCATGAGTTGATTGGCAGGGCAAACATGACGTGCACAAAGGTCAGGAGGCAACTGCCGATAATCATCAGCGTAGCACCCTTGCCATACTTATCGTATATACTACCGAAGAGCGGTGTGAGGAAGATGGTACCGAATGGCAACATCGCAGGAATCAGACCTGCCAAATTAGCATCCACACCATACTTGAAAATCATCAGTTTGGTGGCAAACTTCAGGAATGGGAATACACCGGCATAGAACATCAGGCAAAGGAATGCCACATACCAGAAACCTGTTGTCTTGAACAAACCGCCCAAGTCTGAAAACTTGAAACCTTCTTCCGGTTCTGTAGCTACAGCTGCTGCAGAAGCATCCTCCTTCTTGTCCATCACGCAATAAACCAGATAAACCAGTACACCAGCACAAAGCAATACGGCACCTAAAGCAACAGAAGCAGAAACACCGCCCATTGCCTTGGCAAAAGGAAGAGAAGCACTCAGAGCTGCAGCAGTTCCCAAACGAGCCGTAGCTACCTGTACACCCATTGCCAGAGCCAACTCATGGCCCGTAAACCACTTCACGATAACCTTGCTCACTGTGATACCGCATATCTCGCATCCTACACCATAGATGGCAAAGCCAAGAGCAGCTATCACTACCTGCGTACTATAAGTACCGAAGAATGGTACAGCAACCATTCCGTCAAACTCATGACCTAAAGCATACCACTTCAACAAGGCTCCACCAAACATCAGGACGGTAGAGAGGATACCAGTGAAACGGATGCCAAACTTATCAAGGATAAGACCACCGAAGAAGAGGAGCAGGAGGAACACATTGAAGTATCCGTAAGCTCCAGAGAAGAAGCCGTACTCATCCGAATTCCATCCGAGTCCGAGACCATTCTCTGCTCCCTTGGCTGCTGTCAAGAGAGGCTCCAGTGGAGACATCACATCTGTAAAAAAGTAACCGAACATCATCGTGATACTCACGATGAGGAGGGCGGTCCAGCGAGCTGACTTCGAGTCGCTCAATTTCATCTGCATTTTTTCTGTTGTACTCATTTTCTTTAAAACATAAATGATAAACCCGTTATCATTATTAATTATCAATTATTAATTATCATCTATTTCCGTTTCACGTTCTTCGTTCTGGTGATATCAAAGAGATAAGAGAGTTTCAGAACAATCTGTCCGTAGTTACTCTTTCCGAAATAATCACGCTTAGAAGCACCGTAGATATTTCCCAGACCATAGTAGTATCGGGCTTCGGCAAGGAAATGACCCACCTTCGGAATACTGTATTCAGCACCCAGACCCAGGGCGATACCATAATCGAGTTTGTTCTTGACTGCCATCGTATCCTGAGCCACCACCGGACTTACACGGTTATTGTCGGTTGCCGGCATGTGCTCTACCGAGAAGTTGGTCTTCTGCGAATCACTCAGATAGAGACCAAACTGCGGACCGGCATTCACGAAGATATTCAGTCCTCTTGTCTCCCTACCCCATGCCAGATGCGCGAAGACAGGCACCTGAATATAGTTGATGGTACGCTTGTAAGCCATCGCCTCTTTGGTTTCGGTGATAATCACCGGATTATTCTCCATATCCAGTATATCCTCTTCCCATCCTGCCTGCGCATAGTTTACTTCGGCATAGATAGAACAGATGGTCTTGAAATATTTCTCACAGGTATATCTCATCGAGAAACCGCCCGTCAGTCCGCCGTGCTGCTTCTGCTGTACCTCGGGTATGAATCCTACGCTACTCATCATATAGCCCCCATTAAAACCGATGGCGAAATCATTACGATGCTCTCCTATCTGTGCCGAAACTGGAATTCCGAAGATGAGCATCAGAATCAGCAGCCCAATATTTCTATTCATTATCAACTATAAATTGTAAACTATAAATTGTAAACTATAAACTAGTACTTCACCGCCTCTATCTGATGATTAAAGGTATAGTGAATCAACTGGAAACTCTTGTTCTTGTATCCTCCTCTACTGGTCTTCTCGAAACGGAGTGGAGTCTGCACAGGCTGGTAAGTCATCTGCTGGCGCTCACCTGTAAAGTTCTTGCCATATCTCTTGACGCCCTGAATCAGATACATTCCGTGATCGAAACCGGTGATGGCGAATCTTGGCTGTGCCACCATCATAGGCTGATGGAACCATCGCTCATAACGGCTCTCAAGCGCCTTGGTCTGTGCTGAGTTCGGGTTATAATAGAAGGTGGAAGGGATATAAGTATCATACTTATAGAATCTTTCCAGATTATACTTGGCATACATCAGCCATTCGGTATAGCCGAAGAGAGAGATGGCTGCACCCGGATACTTCGCATCAAATTCGTCGAGCTTGTTCAACACCTGAGTCAACTGTGGCGAACGTCCCGTATTCAGGATGATCACATTCTGCTTGGAAGGCATGAAAGCCTTGGCAAACTGATCGATACTTGAATTCACATTGGTGATGCTATAATTGATTTTCCTGCGTTCCAGTTCCTTGCGCAGACCGAACGTAAAGTTGCCCTTTCTCGAAGTAGAATCATTGCAGTCTACAAAGATAGGATGCACATTGGTAAAACGGCTCAGGAATGCCTTGATGGTCGCATCATTCAGCGCATCATCGCTCTGATAAACCTGGAAAATCTCTTTGTTTCTTTCTACATCATCTCCGCTGATAGAGAACGGAATCACCATTTTGATGCCGTAGTTCTTGCAGAAGTTGGTCAGCGGAGCCACCTGCTTGGTATAAAGTGGACCAAAGATGATGTCGCATTGGTTAGCGCCCTCCTGCAAGAGTGTATTCCGGATATCAGCATCAATAGGAACGTTCCAGGCACGCACATCTATATCGGCGCCCTGCTGCTTCAGGGTTTCGCAAGCCAGCAGCAATCCGCGGTAATACTCCACCATTCGCTTGCCGTCGCCATCAACATTATGCAAAGGTAACATCACGCCTACCTTTACCGCATTTCTGGCAACAGCAGCCTTTGAGGTTGCCGGAGCTGTAGCAGTTTTCTGAACCGTTGCCCCATTCCCCGACTTCTGACCGTTCACCTGATTAGGATTCTTCTGGTCTTTGGTGTATGGAATAAAGAGCGTAGCTCCCTTCTGCAGCATGTATCCCTCACGCTTCATCTCCGGATTGGCATCCATCAGTTCAGGAAGGCTCAATCCATATTTGTTGGCGATACCAAAGATAGTATCTTTCTTCTTAACCGTGTAAATGTCGCGCCATTTTACAGTCTGCGCGCCAATGCTGACACTGAGCAGAAGCCCAACGAGCAGCAGGAAATATCTCATTTTTTGTCTCATATCACAAGATTTTTTTAACGATATCTTCAAATATTTCATGTTTTCATCTGCAAAAATACAAAAAATCTTGCATCTGACGCAATATCTCTCATCTTTTTATTATCTTTGCACAAATTATTTTAGAAATGAGACGAAAAATAGCATTACTTTGCATCATGTTGCCACTTTTGACGTGTCAATTACACGCTCAGGAAGTCAACGACGACGAGGAGGACAACACAGAAGAGACGACCAAGGTCAGTTCTCTTCTCATGCCGAATGCCTTCTCTCCAAATGGCGATGGCATCAACGACATCTACAAGCCCAAGGATGGTTACCGGAACATTGAGGAGTTCCACGCCTATATATATAATAGGTGGGGACAGAAACTCTATGAATGGACCGACCCTGCCACGGGATGGGATGGCACCTACCGCGGAAAACCGGTCAAGGAGGGTGTCTACTTCTGTCTCGTCAAGGCGAAGGGGGCAGATGGCGTTGTGTATAACATCAAACGTGATGTCAACCTGCTCAGAGGTTATACCGAAGAGCAGAACAGTAACTATTAGGCAAACAGCAATTAGCAGAATTGGAATATGAATTCAGAAGAAAAGATAAATGTATGGGGCGCACGGGTCCACAACCTCAAGAACATAGATGTGGAGATTCCGCGTGATTCCCTCACCGTGATTACCGGACTCTCGGGTTCGGGCAAGAGTTCACTGGCCTTCGACACCATCTTTGCCGAAGGTCAGCGCAGATATATCGAAACATTCTCTGCCTATGCCCGCAACTTCCTGGGTAATATGGAACGCCCGGATGTTGATAAGATTACGGGATTGAGTCCGGTCATCAGCATAGAACAGAAAACCACCAACAAGAATCCCCGCTCTACCGTGGGCACTACCACCGAGATTTACGACTATCTCCGTCTGCTCTATGCCCGCGCCGGTACTGCATACAGCTATCAGAGTGGCGAGGAGATGATGAAATATACCGAGGAACAGGTCATCGACATGATTCTCAGCGATTATAAGGGCAAGGCTATCTTCCTGCTCGCTCCCCTCGTACGCCAGCGCAAGGGTCATTACCGCGAACTCTTCGAAAGCATGCGCAGAAAGGGGTATCTCTACGTGCGACTCGACGGCAACATCCTCGAAATCGTTCCCAACATGAAAACCGACCGCTACAAGAACCACAATATAGAAGCTGTGGTCGATAAACTGGTGGTGAAGGAAGAAGATGAGGAACGCATCCGCAAGAGTGTGGCAACGGCTATGAAACAGGGCGACGGCATGGTAATGGTTCTTGAGAAAGGTGCCAAGGAGGCCAAGACATACTCCAAGCGTCTCATGGACCCTGTAACGGGTATTGCCTACCAGGATCCAGCTCCTAACATGTTCTCCTTCAACTCTCCCGAAGGTGCCTGTCCGCATTGCAAGGGTCTGGGAAAGGTGAACCAGATTGATATCAAGAAGGTAATTCCCGATGATAAACTCAGCATCCATGAAGGCGGCATCGCTCCGCTCGGCAAATACAAGAACCAGATGATTTTCTGGCAGATAGAATCATTGCTCAGCAAGTATGACCTCAACCTGAAGACACCTATCTGTGAGATTCCGGGCGATGCCATGCAGGAAATTCTCTATGGTTCGCTCGAAAACGTGAAGATTGAGAAGGAAAAGGTGCATACCTCTACCGACTATTTCTGCGCCTACGATGGCATCATCGACTACCTGCAGAAGGTGATGGAGGATGACGAGAGTGCGGCGGGCAAGAAATGGGCCGACCAGTTTATCTCTACCATCGAATGTCCTGAATGCCACGGTTTGCGACTCAAAAAGGAATCGCTCTCTTTCAAGATCTGGGATAAGAATATATCCGAAGTAGCCAGTCTTGACATCGATGAACTGCGCGATTGGCTCGAAGAAGTGGAACAGCATCTTCCTTCGATGAAAGCGAAGGTGGCTCACGAAATCATCAAGGAGTTGCGCTCACGCGTTACCTTCCTCCTCGATGTGGGACTCAATTATCTCTCGCTCAACCGCCAGTCGGCTTCTCTCTCGGGTGGCGAGAGCCAGCGCATCCGTCTGGCTACTCAGATTGGTAGCCAGCTGGTCAACGTGCTCTATATCCTCGATGAGCCGAGCATCGGTCTGCACCAGCGCGACAACGAACGTCTGCTCAACAGCCTGAAGGAACTTCGCGACCTGGGCAATACCGTTATTGTGGTGGAGCACGATGAAGATATGATGCGGGCTGCCGACTGGATTGTAGATATCGGTCCGAAGGCGGGACGCAAGGGAGGTGAAGTTGTCTTCCAAGGCACACCTCAGGAGATGCTCAAGACCGATACCATCACCGCCCAGTATCTCAACGGCAAGATGGCCATTGAGGTGCCTGCTCTCCGCAGAGAAGGCAACGGCAAGCATATTACCATTCACGGAGCTACGGGCAACAACCTCAAGGGGGTGGATGTTGATTTTCCACTCGGCAAACTCATTGTCGTAACGGGTGTCAGCGGCTCAGGCAAATCTACTCTCATCAACGAGACCCTCCAGCCTATCCTCTCTCAGCATTTCTACCGTTCGCTCAAGAAACCGATGCCATACGAGAGCATCGAGGGTATCGAGAATATCGACAAGGTAGTGAATGTAGACCAGAGTCCTATTGGCAGAACGCCTCGCAGCAATCCAGCTACCTACACAGGCGTGTTCAGCGATATCCGCTCGCTCTTCGTAGGACTTCCCGAGGCAAAGATCCGCGGTTACAAGCCGGGCAGATTCTCCTTCAATGTGAAAGGTGGAAGATGCGAGGAATGTAAGGGTAACGGATATAAGACCATCGAGATGAACTTCCTGCCGGATGTCTACGTACCTTGTGAGGTATGCCACGGCAAACGCTACAACCGCGAGACGCTGGAGGTAAGATACAAGGGAAAGAGCATCGCCGATGTTCTCGACATGACCATCAACCAGGCGGTAGATTTCTTCGAGAATGTTCCTCAGATACTGCAGAAGATCAAGGCATTACAGAATGTAGGTCTCGGATACATCAGGTTAGGACAGAGTTCCACTACCCTCTCTGGCGGTGAAAGTCAGCGCGTAAAACTGGCTACCGAACTCTCGAAGCGTGATACGGGCAAGACGCTCTATATACTCGATGAACCGACAACCGGTCTGCATTTCGAAGACATCCGCATCCTGATGGATGTACTCCAGAAACTGGTAGACCGTGGCAATACGGTCATCATCATCGAGCACAATCTCGATGTCATCAAACTCGCCGACTGGCTCATCGACATGGGTCCGGAAGGTGGACGAGGCGGCGGTCAACTCCTCTTTGCCGGTACACCAGAAGAAATGGTGAAGCAGCAAAAGGGATATACCTACAAGTTCCTCGCCCCTTTACTGAAGAAATCAGGGAAACCTGAATAAATCAGGATAGGAACGAAGACTGTGGCAGAAGAAAAAATCCCCCAACCTACTTTCTTAAGCGGGTTGGGGTATTTTTATTTCAATATAAAATATGATGACTGCTACCCTTTCATCTTTACAAATATCAAAGGCCCAATCCTTGTAAAGGAGGAAGACATGGATACTTATATCAGAAACCACGAAAATGACTTCATCGGTCAAGCCGAGGAATCCTTGCCAATCAAATCTTGCAGAAGATTGTTTGAATTATTCGACATAGATACCGACCGGCTTGAATTATAACATACCGCCAAAGTACATGATATATGAATGTACTTTGGCGGTACGCTATTTAAAGAATTTATTTACTATCAGAGTTATTCTTCCTCTTCAGAATCACAGCCACTATCGGCGAAGCCATCATCGAAACCGGTATCATATTCTTCTTTATACCCAAGCTCATACTCCCTCCTTTTCTTCCCCTTATACCGACATGCATCATCGTAAGAATCGCCTCGTATATTTTCGATACCATCATTATACCCATCCTCCTGCCCCTGATCAAGAGCAGCCTCAATGATTAATATTTAATTAATGATAAAGAAATAAAAAAGAATATTGATATGATATACAATATATCGTATTTTCAGAAACTTTTCTAGTTTTTTTTGTTATTTCTCAAAATAATATTGTACCTTTGCTCTCAAAATAAATATAATTATGAATATAGCATATAACATTAAGATTATGTGGGATTGCTTGATACCTCAAGTTAGAGACTTCAAAAAACAAATCCCTCACTTATGAAAATAAAGAAAAGCTTAAGATTCGTATTTACTTTTTATAAAGAAAGAAAGTGTTTGATGCACTTAATTACAAATCTTAAATAAGCATTTTTCTGACATAACAAATCAATCTAAACTTTTGTTGTTCAGAAACTAACATGTTGAATAAGTAAGCTTATAGAATTAAGAAACATAAAATGAATATATTCTCATTCTTCTCTGGAGCCGGCTTCCTTGATTTAGGCTTTGAAACTCAGGGACATTTTAATGTGGTATTCGTCAATGAATTCCACAAAGCCTTTAATGATGTATATAAGTATGCACGCAAAAACATGAATTTGCCAATGCCTATTTACGGACATCATGTAGAAGATATTACTTTATATCTCGACGCAGAGCATCAGGAACGACTTGCGGCACTGAAAGCAATGGTTGAAGAATCAAAAGCTCATCAATTAACAGGATTCATAGGAGGACCTCCATGTCCAGATTTCTCTGTTGCCGGTAAAAATCGAGGTAGAAATGGTGACAATGGTCGTCTTTCCGGTACGTATGCTAGTTTGATATGTGAAGCTATGCCTGATTTCTTCTTGTTCGAGAATGTGAAAGGGCTTTATCGCACAGCAAGACACCGTGAATTTTTTGAAGAACTCAAACAGCAGTTTAGAGATCACGGATATTATTTGACAGAAAGACTGATTAATTCTTTGGAATATGGAGCTCCGCAAGATAGAGACCGAATTATCTTGATAGGTTTTCATCAGAGTGCAGTTAATAGGCTGCACTTGTCGGTTCAAGACAACATGCTTATGGATTTTCCTTGGGATAATCATAAGTTGTACAATCTGGAGGATATTAAAAAACTTCCATGGCCAGGCGTTGAACCATATCATGAAGGTATAATGACAAATATGCCTGAAGGAATTATTGAGCAGTTGACAGTGCAGTATTGGTGGAACCGAAACGATGTTATGCACCACCCTAATGCTGATATGTATTTCCAGCCGAGAGCTGGTATATATCGTTTCCAGACCAAAGATGAGGGGGATGTTGCTCGTAAATGTTATAAAAGGCTTCATAGATGGAGATATTCACCAACAGCAGCTTATGGCAATAATGAGGTTCATGTGCATCCTTATCTTCCAAGAAGAATATCTGCTGCAGAGGCATTGGCTATTCAGTCACTCCCACCGGAGTTTGTCTTGCCGCCAACCATTTCGCTGACAGATGCCTTCAAGACAATAGGCAATGGGGTTCCCTATGTTGCAGCACATGCTATAGCAAATACAATTTATGATTACATTCATCAACATAATCCAGAATTATGAAACTGACAATAGAACATGTTATAGATTTAGTTGACCAGCTACCAAAAAATAATCTATATGATTATGTTAGTGGCGGTAAAAACAAGGCCAAACTTATAGGAGTAAACAGAGATGATCAAAAATTAGAAATAGTTAGAGTCAACTCTGATAATTCAGAATCGGGTGCCAATATGTCAAAAGATGTCTTGGAGAAACTGTGCTCCAAGGTTAATTCTAACCAACCTTTCAAATTTGATAGTGTTCTTGACGGAAGCGGCAATACACGTTCTACATTTGAGGCTATATTTGCACATACAACAGAGTTCTATGCATGTAAAGTTGATAATGTCAAGCACTTGATTTGGGTTCCACAGATTAAGCATGAAATAGGTAAAATCTGTTATTATGATACGATTAAGGATAAAATTCAAGAATTGGGATTAGATTTCTCAACAAGTATAAATATGGCTTATCGAAATTATATAACAGCTATCAAGAGTAAACCATTCCTGCTTCTTGCCGGTATCTCAGGTACTGGCAAGAGTCGCATTGTGCGTGAATTAGCACGTGCTTGCTGGGATGTTGATTCCAATGAGTATGAGGCGCAAAAGCCAAGAAACTTTGAAATGATTCAGGTAAAACCAAATTGGCATGATTCAAGTGAATTGATAGGCTATGTTAGTCGTATTGGCGCAGATCAGGATGGTAATGGTATTTCATTTGTTGTTGGTGATTTTTTGAAGTTTATAGCGAAAGCTTGGGGAGAACCTGATGTTCCTTATTTCCTATGCTTGGACGAAATGAATCTTGCCCCAGTAGAGCAGTATTTTGCAGAATATCTGAGTGTAATAGAGTCAAGAAAAGTTGATATGGAAGGGAACGTTGTAACTGATCCTATACTAAAGCAGAATGCTCAATCTTGGTATTGGAACCTTTGCACAGAACTTACTGATGATGAAAAATTGAGAGCACAATTCCGTGACAAGGGTATATCTATTCCTCAGAACTTGATTGTAGTAGGAACAGTGAATATGGATGAAACGACCTTCTCTTTCAGCCGTAAGGTACTTGACCGTGCAATGACAATAGAAATGAATGATGTCGATCTTTATGGTGGCTTAACTCATCGTTACGAACAAATCGGTAAACTCTCTTCAGAACATCTTGTTGGAAATGCTGTAGAAGGAGTTGATGTTTACGAATCGAATAAAGATGTTTGTGATGTGGTAATCAACTATTTGCAAGATATTAATAAGAAACTCGAAGGAACACCTTTCAAGGTTGCCTATCGTACAAGAAATGAATTCTTACTCTATATTGTTAATAATCTCCCATACAATAAGGATGATTCTGGAGAAGAGTTATCTTTAGATTTTGTTATAGCTCGTGCATTGGATGGTAACTACTCAGCACCCCTATGGGCATGAGTAATCGTCTTACTGTTGTACTACAGCAAGAATTGCATTGAATTTAGAATTTCCGTTCTTCATAGCAGTTTCAGCAATGGAGTGCAACTTGGCAAAATCATCGGCACCGCTGTCTGTTCGGAAGCAACCGCTGACTTTCTGCTTTATCTTGATTTTCCTAACTCCCCGCTCACTGGCATTGTTCTCGTAAGGCACACTTGGATTGGAGAGAAAGGTAAATAGGTAGTCTTTGACTTTAAGGATACCCCTCTTGAATTTCTCAAACTCGTTATCTAAATGCGTGAGGCTTTCACCCAAGAGGTTCTTCATCTTTGTCTTCAGTACCTTTATCTTTCTAGAGGTAATGTTGTCCTCTCTTCTGAGATTTATAGAGTGTTCTATCAGATGGATGAATCTCCGTGACCAGTTCTGGTTTGGATCCAGTTCGTTCAGATACTCTGCATTCCTAAGAAGATGAGCCAGGCAGACCTGATGGTCCTTAACATTCATCTTGAAGTAGCTCTGATGTCTGTCAGTCACAAGTGTCGAATAGGGAAGTCCCTTTGGAAACCTGGAATCTATGGCCTTCTGACCTCGCGATTCTGACTGGAACACGTATGTAAGCAGGTCGTTCTGGAATATCCAGTTCCAATGCAGATGCTTTCCTACCGTAGCACCAGTTTCATCGGCTCCTACGACAGACGCTGTTTCCAGCCTCTTGCGTATTTCCTCATATGCACAGTCTGCCTTGCCGCTATTCTCTTTGAGTATGTTCTGCACTGTACCCTCACTTATATTCTGGCCGGACAGGTCGGATATAAGTTCTGCAATCCTTTTGAACGGAATACACTGCACTACATTAAGGTATGTCACCAGTGCACGGAGGTTGTCACCATACTTGATACGACAGTTGGGAGCTTCGCAGTTGTTTACGCAACCGCATTCACAGACCTTCTCGTAATACTGTTCCTCGCAGGTCTCTACGACCACCTTGATATCAACAATTTGTGTCTTACGGATCTTCTGGCATGGTATATCAATCAAGAGCCGACCACAGCATTTACAATAGACTGGTTCGTGCTTTACAATTACGTCTGGTTCTGCTATAGTCTGCAGTGTGTGACCCTTGTGGCCAGGCTGTCCACCGCTCGGCTTTCCGCTTGGCTTGCGAAGAGACTTTGTCCTGCGCAGCTCACGGGAAGCGATACTTTCTTGGGATGGAGGGATACTGCTGTTACTGCTGTTTTTCTCGGGCTTTCCTGGTGTACTTGATGTATCGTCATCAGCTCCCTCGAGTTCCTTGATGCGCTCTTTAGCAACGGCAAGTTCTGCCTTTGTGGAAGCAAGTTCTGTCTTTAGATTATGTATCTCCACGTCCTTCTGGTTAATGACACGGTTGAGGCGTCCGATCTCCTCAGTCTTCTCGGAGTCGGACTTCTCAAGTTTGCGCAGACGCTGGTTTATCTGGCGCAAAACAACATCTATGTCAGTACAGTCGCTTGCCATTTTTTTGGTGCAAAGATAAGCATTTTTCTCCACATGGCAAAATCACGATTTACATCCATTAACGCAGACTTTTGACTTACGGGGAATGCAAAAACGCATCTCCTGGCAGATAATCTGTTGAAAGGCGATAATAGACAAAGGAGACATGTTGGAGGCATCATCGGAAAAGAACTCGTTAAATGAACTGTTTTAAACAGCCTACGTCCTCATCGACTCAATCATTAAAAAGTTTGTAATGATGAAGAAAATAAGCAAAATCAAGTTTATGCTTTATTAACGAGAAGTTTTCTATAGGGGTGCTGAGTAGTTACATTGGATGAAATCACTAATATGAAGATTCTTTCCCGAATAGAAGGCGATGAAACAAAGGTTAGTGCTGAATTCCTTACAGAGCTAGAAAATACAATAAAAAGGAGTTTAGAGGCTATAAGTCATGAAAGTTTCGCTAAAGAGCAGACGGAAAATACGCACAAGTCTATTTCGTTGGCAAAATTGAGTGAAATGAAGAAACGTCTTTCATCGGGTTATACAAGTTTTTGGAGCTAATATATGGAACTTCTGACGATTAAACATCAAGATTTCACAATGAGCATCGAATGTAGTAAGTTCGATGCCATTTGGCAGAAGGCTGCGAGTAATGTAGGTGTTGAGAATCTTACATCTTCTTACTCGTGGTCTGAAGGTGTGTTGTCTGTAGTCAGAATGGATGAAGAAGGCCATAAAAACGCCCTTTCTCTTGGGGATGATGCGCCTGCAGTATTCTTTGATAATGCAGAATACCCAATATGGGTTGAGTTCGAAGATTATGTAACAGGCGCAGATTTTGGCAGCACTCTTCAGAGCGACAATGAGAATTTTAGCTTCAGAAGAGGGATACTTGCAGGTTTCCTAAATTATAAAAACGATATTGGCAAAAGTGAAATTCTTATCAACTATACAGTTGGAAAAGAGATTCGCCATTTCTCTTTTGGCTTTGAAGTGTTGAGTTCAAAACTGAACTATCATGAGCACTGGAGACAGATAGTAGAAGATATAGAAAAAGAATACCGCATGTTGTCTCTTGATTATCTGAGACGAACTTTTCATGGTTTCACTCCAGATGAAGAAGGGGAAACGCCAGAACTTATATGGTGGAATATATTTGCAGGCGAACAGAAGAAGTTTATCAATGCAGTCAAGAGTATTATCGAGCGCCCCCGTCATAGGCTGCATAGTATTGAAACCTATGTCCGGGCAGATAAGCTAATTCACATACCAACCTCTGTTGAAAATGAATTGGCAGAACATCGCAAAGAACAAGCTCACCTTTATCGTGTAGAACGACAAATACAGAGTAATGATACGCAAGAGAACCGCTTCTTGAAGTATGCTCTTCAGCAGATAACTGCAAGATATGAGTCATTGAAAAAACGGATTGAAGCTACTAAGGGGGTATCAGATGCTTTTAAAAGTGAAATGGATTCTGTTTTAGCTACGTTGAAATATCTTGGTAGAAATCCTTTTTTCCGCACCATAGGGCGATACAAGGGCTTGAATCAGGAAAGTATGGTGCTGCAGAAAGCAACCGGTTATAGTCAGGTATATCGAACCTGGAACCTTCTTCGTCGTGCATATTCTTTGTACGACGGCGTCTATCGTCTTCAAACCAAAGATATAGCAACACTTTATGAAATTTGGTGTTTTATAGAGGTTAGCCATATTGTAAAGGAACTTCTTGGTGACGATGTAGATATGGATCACCACAACCGAGGTGAAATGAACGGTTTATTCACCTGGAATCTTAAAAAGGGAGAACATTCGTGCATCTTGTTTAAGAAAGACGGGGTGGAGCTTGCAGAACTTGTCTATAATCCCAAGCATACTGATCAAGAAAATGACTCTATCAGCATGGAAAATCTTGTTGTTCCAACTGTTGCTCAAAAGCCGGATATTGTCTTGCAGCTTACAAAGAATGACCTTCAGAAAAATATGAAGATGACTTATCTCTTTGATGCAAAGTATCGTATTGACGGCAAAGTGAATGGTGTTGATACACCACCAGAGGATGCTATTAATCAGATGCACCGCTATAGGGATGCCATTTATTATAAGGACCATACGTCTGCAGAACTTAAAAAAGAAGTCATAGGTGGTTATATTTTGTTTCCTGGTGGTGGAGAAAAGGTCGATGTCGAAGTCTCAAAATTTTACAAGACAATAGACGAGGTTAATATTGGTGCTTTTCCGCTTCGTCCAAAGGATGCTGAGAATAGAGATTTGTTGGTTAAATTCATTGAATCTTTGATAGGAAGAGCTTCTATAGAGATACTTGATGAGAGTATTCCTCAAAAGGGCTTGTACTATACCTCAGATGAGCCAAAGAATGCAGAATACATGATTTTGACCATTGATAAAGAAGTTAATGATGATTTGAATGCTGTTCTTGATGGTTATGCCAACACAATAGTTATGGGCAAGAAGGGTATAGAAGAAACGAAGGATATTCAAACAATCCGATACATTGCTCCTATCACTTTTGGCAGTCATATTAAGGGCTATTATAGGGTGTCTAAGGCAAATCTGATTCGGGTAGAAGACGAAGAGTATCCTATCCGTATTAAGTTTGATGTTGGCGACTGGGTATCGTTAGAGCATCCTGCTAAATTCGGTATGCCTAAGTGGGCTCTTCGGGGTGTTTGTAAGACTAAAGAAGAATTCTTTAGACATTGCAAAGAACAGGCTATTTATAAAGAGAACGAATAATATATATTAAATAAGTAACTGTTCAAAATTAATTTTACAAATATGAATAATTCACGAATAAGTTCGTACCCACAGAGGCCAAGGCCCTGTTCGTACAATAGAAAAGCGAGTCCGTAGTCTCGTAATCTATCGGTCTTATCCATTTGCCCTTAAGTATACGCCAAAGAATCTCGGCAGGATTAAGTTCTGGAGAATAAGGTGGAAGATAGACGAGGAACAATCCTCTATTCTCCCAAATTTTCCTCAGTTCTTTCACCTTCCGATTTCTATGAACAGAAGCATTGTCCAAGACAATTACAGTCTTCTTCGTGACATTGAAAGAGAATCTGTCAAGATAGTCCACAATCTTGTCTGCGTTGATGGACTCTTTTGTGGTAAAGCCTTTATATTGGTTCCTTTTGGTAATCATACCAAAGATATTAAGCCGGGCAGCTTTCTCGGATGGGATGTAAACATCCTCATTCTTGAATTGCCAGCCATATGGAACATATCCATTTGTACAGACATGGCTTTCGTCGGCATAATATAGCACAAGTTCCCCTTTGGAATCAAGTTCTTCAAGTTCTTGCAACTTCTCTTTCTTGTATGCGTAGAGCTGCGGTGAGGGTTTGCCCCTTGGGCGTTTTCTTATACGCTTATATCTTGCACCAATGTTTCTAAAAAACGTTTGAAGGTAATGTCACTGGCTTCTTTACCAGTCGCATTCTGCCATGCCTCACGTGCTTTAGACACGCTTTGACGGTCTTCCTCAATTGCCTTGCGGACTGCTTCTTCATCAGAACAATCCATAATAGGCTTTCGACCCTGACCAGGACGTGTCTCCAAGCCTTTGATGCCATTTTCTTCATAACGTTTTACCCATGCGTAGACAGTAGGTACAGTCACCTCAAGCATTTCTGCTATTTTGGGAGCTGATTTACCTTCTGACTTCAGCAATATGGATTTGCATCTGATACGAAAACTATGAGTAGGGCCATTATGATAGCCTTTCTCTAATTTGAGGCGATCAACCTCTGATAATTCAAGTACTTTTATTGGTTTCATAATTCTACTTTTTCTATAAAACGGAAAATGAACCATATTAGTACTGATATATATAAATAATTTAGATCACTTACTTATATAAATATTTTATTGTATGATGAACGATTTTCAAGTAAAAAGTAGTCGATTACATTTTGAAGATTTGGAACCATCTATGTTTGAAAAGATGATTTTAGAAATACTTGACTTTTCAGGTATGTATAAAGATATTCGTCACTATGGCAAAAAAGGCGCTGATCAGGGCGTTGATATTTATTGTAAAGAAAAAGATAGTGGCCTAACATGTTTTGTCCAATGTAAGCGCTATAATAATTTAAAGAAATCACAACTTTGTGCGATTGTTGATAAAATTATTGAAGGGAATAAAAATACTGATGGTCAAAGCTTATTGGTGGTAACATCCTGCGAGGTAAGAAAAGAAGCTTACGAGGATTTTGATACTTACGCTAAAGTTAAAGGTTTCTCAAAGGTAGAAATATGGGGTGAGTCAATTTTGACTTCCAAGTTACACCAAGAAAAGTATAAAACTATAAAGGAGAACTATTTTGGCTCAGATATAGGCAAAGAAGAGCTTGCTCGAAAAAGAATAGAAGCAGCAAAACTTGGTGAACAGTTAGTTAATCAAAGCCTATTGCGTAAATTCAGTAAGTTGACAAATGAGGATGGACGCCATTTGTTAGAGTACCCTTACGATAAATTTAGGGCTTCCGAGGTGATAATTCGTTCTATATACGATGAAGATTATCCAGATACAGATGATGAGGGAAAACATGATTCCTGGTTTAAATCTTTCCCTTTTAATATATATCATGATGGTATCCAGATGAAAATAGCTCCTTGGATGTCTGAAACAATTGTCATCTATCCATGTGGAGAATGGATGCTCAAAAGCGAATTTGATAAATGTAAATATGATGGCGAATATATGGAACTTAATGTTGATATCATAGGTAATATTCCTTACTCGTACATTGCAAATATCAAAGAAGATGGAGATGAATATTTTGATTGTCCAATTATATTTTGCGCTTTCAATGGGAAGTCGGGACCATTTATCAATATATGGTATGACTTTTATGACAGAGAAATGCATGCGCACATACGTTTTGAAAAGAGTAGAAAACGAGCATTGATTACCGAAAACGACTATTGGCGTTTGAAAAGAAAATATGGTTTAAAGTAGAGAAGATGTTTCTTCTCCTTGTATAAAATAAACAGAGGGAGTATAAGCTAACTTTTATTGTTACAGTTTATACTCTCCTCTATATTTCTTTGCCATCTTCGGTTTCTCCGTGGAGACGATTTGAGTTTATGGTATAACGATATAAGGTTCCGTTTGCTTCTTTCCGTCCTGATTGGGAACCAACGTTATAGCAACCATCTGACTTACGACGGTACGTGGGAAAATAACTTGTTCAACTTCATCTGTATGGTCATTTCGAAACTGACACGTGATTTGCCTCATCCTTTCAGTATGAATGGTGTAATTCGGAGAGACGATACTCTCTACGTGAAGCTGTTACAAACATGGTTATCCACTCTGATTTCATGGTAAATGGAGTTCTGAAGGTTGAGAAATTTGACGATAGTTTTGTGCTAACCAATACAGGACTTTTGAAATTACCAATCGAGCAAATTTATAAAGGTGGAGAGTCTAAAGCACGTAATCAGCGCATACAGAACATGTTCCGCATGATAGGCTTTGGCGAAAACCTGGGTTCCGGCTTTCCTCTCATACTAAGTGCTTGGAATGAAAAGCATTGGCTCAAGCCTGAATGATTGGAACAGCCAGATCTTTTACAAGTTAAATTAACTTTGCATATACAAAATGAGCCTGTAAATGAGCCTGTAAATGAGCCTGTAAATGAGCCTGTAAATGAGCGACAGCAAGCCATTCTTTCTACAATGAAACAAAATCCATCTATAACAAGAGAGAATTTGGCTAATAAGCTAGACGTTTCGATTGCAACATTAAAAAGAGAGCTTACTTCGTTAAGAAAGAAAGGCTACATTTCACGTAGAGGAAGTGATAAAAATGGGCAATGGATAATACTCAAGAATCAGTAAGATATAATAAATATCCCCCAAGCTACTTACTCTAGTGGATTGGGGGATTTTTTTTTATATAGATATCAGTAACAACATACTTGATATGGGATGGGCATCCAAAAGGACTGCTACCCTTTCATATAGGGAGAATTGGCATTTATTCTATCTAAAGCTAATTCTTTCATTACAAGACATTAAATCTCACAGGCTCCTCGCCTGTACGTAATTTGTAGTCTTCATAAAGCATCTTCTGCATCTTGTCAACCATGGCTTTCTTTGTGGCCTTGGCAGATTTCCAACGTCTAAGCGCCTCTTCTCTTGTTAATTTATTCATATCCAATCCTCCATTATTAAATTATGAGCATCCCAGATGTCCGCTCTTTCTAAATTTCATTCTACCAGATTAAGCTTTCAAGAACTACTATCGGGAAGAATACGACTGCAAAGATACGGATTATTTTTGAAACTAAAGCATCTTTATCCTAATAAAATGCAGATAAATTTTATTTTAGCAACACGGCTGCAAAGAAACAGTATCTGGTAGAGTGTAGTGAGAAAATCGTGAGGGATAACCCCAAATCGTGAGGGATAGCGTGAGGGATATTTCCGTTTTTGAAGTATCTATCACGCTATTCAAGTATCTGTATATTAACATATTAAAATGTATGATACATGCAAATCGTGATGGATGATAGATGATTACATAAAATTATTTCATATGAAGGCTGCGCTGGGTTACGAATGTGGCTGCGCTGGGTTACGAATGTGGCTGCGCTGGGTTACGGATATGACTGCATCGGGTTACGAATATGGCTGCATCGGGTTACGGATATGACTGCATCGGGTTACGAATATGGCTGCATCGGGTTACAGATATTACTGCGTAAGCTAACGGAGACGTATCTGTAAGCTTATCGAGACGTCTGCATCAGCTAACTGAGACGTCTGAACCCGCTTACAGAAATACTTGAATTGTCTTACTGAACTACTTGAGTTGCTCGACTGAACTACTTGAGTTGCTACCCTTCCACTGGACTTACCGAACACGTACTTGCTCTTTTGGTAAAGTGAGGGTGTGTCATAAGTTTATGATTCACCCTCTTGACTTTTCCTGATGCACAAAAAAAGCACGGAATATTAAACTCCGTGCTCTTTGAACACTAAAATAATTCAATGTCTCTCAACATGCCACCTCCTCCATCCTCACCAACTTGCCAGCGACAAACTGCATGATGATTTTATGGAGCATTGTACCCTGGCGCAGCGCCTCGACCCTTGGAGCTGCGGCATATCGCTTGATTTGTTCCTCAGCCTCTTGCCATTGGGCTTCTGCCTTAGAAAGTTTGCCATCCTCTGGCTTTGACTCGTAATCTTTCTTCGACAACACCTTCAGCTCCAGGATATAACTATGCTTCGTAGCATAATGAGTAAGATTTGGCAAAAGGAAAAAATCACAATAGCCATGGTTCAACTCTAGCTCCGGTGCGGTATAATAGTAATTGTTCAAATTCAGATATGCCATGAAGAAACCTTGAAGATTGCGCTCCGACTCTATGCCGTCACGAACTGACGATACCTTGGAATAGGCATCTGCCATAAACTGTAATCCTTCACGCCACTTACCCTCAAGTGCCATGTAAGTAAACAGAATTTTCATCTGGTTCAAGTCAACAAACTTTTCCTCCTGATATTGCTCCAACAAATAACCATAGTATTGTTTACGAACATTATTGTTTGGAATACCCAATATCATCATATCACCAAAAGTACCCTTTATAGTAAGCATACCATAATAGAACAACAGACTGGTGAATGTTTGAGGATTAGTCAACCTACTGGCAGGAAATGTCTCTTCCAGGGTTGTCACAATCTGCCCCGTCTCGGCTATCGTGCGGATAACACCTTTGCGGTCGCCATCCAACTTATCCAACTGAAGAAGTTTCTTCATCTTGTTGTAGTCAGTCTTTGTGTTTGGGTCTATCATCTGCTTTGGAGCTTCTCCCCTATCTATATAATTTCGGAGATAATAGATGACCATATCACTATTGAACACCTTACTCTGAGTATGCAGAGCATCCTCAGAAAAACAATAGTTATCATACCAAGGTTTCATCTCGTCTATCATCGCCTCGATATCGCTTGCTGCAGGAATACCCCCCATTTTCTTGTAATAAGCAAACATCTTGCGCACTTCCTCCAAAGAGAAGCCCAACATCTGATTGAACTCTGGCTTGGTGGAGATATGCCAGCCAATATTGAACCCACTCGTCACATCATCCAAGGTCACAGGACTGACACCTGTAATGAAGATACGCTCAAACATGCCCTTGAACTTCTTGAAGACATCACGGTAGAAACCGTCGGCATGGGTGATTGCCCAATATACATTCTCGCCCTGCTCATTGAGCACGGTATTGGTGAAATTGTCATATTCATCGATGATCAGATAGAGAGGAATGCCCTTGGCTGCAGTCTCATCCTGAAGCAAAGCCAGTTTCTCCGTACCAGAATCCGACTTAAAAAACCTCTCCTTAAAATCTGCCAGATAAAACTCTTGGTAAACTCGCATGAAACCGTCCAATTTGACACGCAGATACATATTGAAGTTTTCCTCCAACTTTTCGATACCACCACCCACATACGAGAAATCAAGGTGAAGAATCTGATACTTTCCCTGCAAAGGAGTAGGATGCTTACCAACCCATAAATCACCGAAAAGAGTTTGGAATTTCTCTTTCTTGCTACAGTCATAGTAAGCATGGAGCATACTCAGGAATATGCTCTTACCGAACCGACGTGGACGAATGAAGAAGATGTTGCTTGGTTGGTTTTCCAACAAAGGCAAATACATCGTCTTATCCACATAATATTGATTTTGCTCTATAACAGCCTCAAAGTCATTGATGCCGTAAGGCAAACGTTTCATATTCTGATTCATGATTGCTCCTTTTAATATTTTACCTTTGCAAAAATAAGAAAATTATCTGAATATGCCAAAGAATCTGTCTGTCTTTTCTTTGTATTGCTAAAAATTATTGGTATTTTTGCAATATGAACCCTATATAACCTCCTAATAGTTGAATTGATTTGATGGCTATGGTGATTTTTTCCGAGACTCGTTTGTTATAACACAAAAAAGCACGGAATATTAAATTCCGTGCTCTTTTTTGCTTTTATATTTAATCTTGTCAAAACCTTCACCATACACACCGATAACGGCACTCTGACTGACAAAGGCATGGGGATCTATCTCGCTGATAAGACGGAAGATAGCAGGAGCCTGACGCTGCTTGGCTAACACGAAAAGCATCTTCACATCCTGACCGGAATAAAAACCGCTGGCATTCACCACCGTTACTCCCCTATCAGCATCTACATTGATGCGCTTGCCTATCTCCTCATACTTCTGTGAAATGATAAAGAACTGTACGCTTCGTCTTCTGCTGTTTACCACCTGGTCGATGCAGAATGCCTGAACGCAAAGAACTACATAACCATATAACACCTTCTCCCAATCGTGTACCACCAGATAGCTGGAACTGATGATGAAGATGTCGCATATCATAATCACTCTACCTAGAGAAATGTCGCGATACTTGTTGACGATGGCTGCGATGATATCCGTACCACCCGTACTTCCACCAACCGAGAAACCGAGTCCGATTCCGCAGCCACAGAAAACGGCACCCAGGAAAGCAGCCCATAAAGGTTGGTTTTCCAAAAGATGAAAATCACCTAAACGGCTGGAGAAGAAAGAGGTCAGGATGGTTACCACTATAACGGCATAAACAGTCTTGACACAGAACTTTGCTCCCAAAATCTTGAACGCACATATTAATAAGGTGGCGTTGACGATAAAATACGGAATTTGCACAGGGCAACCGGTTGCCCAATAGATAATACTGGAGATACCAGGAAGTCCGCTTGCTGTTACATTGGTTGGCAAGAGGAACACGTTCCATCCAATAGCGTAGGATATCATACCTATCGCAATCAAAACATAGTCTTGTACAGACTTCCACAAGGGTCGAGGAGGAGTCATAATTAATTTATAATTTACAATTTATATTTTTTTTAAAGCTTTTGCCCTTACAGGGCGTTTTTAAATGCAATTATATTTACCCAGGGTGTTGCCCTGGGCTAGGAGCTTCTGCCCTTACAGGGCGTGCTGACTATACATTTCTGGGCGTGTGGTTTTTACCAGAATTTCTTCTGCTGCTCTGACCACTCAAATCCTTGGGTAGCCATTTGGGCTTCTAATGCCGCACGGTTCACATTGAAGTGATTACAAATCTCATCGAGTGTTTCAAACTCGTGGTCACGAAGCAGGAAGTTGATGGCGCTTACGAGCATCGGAACATCATTCATTGGTAACTTATCCATCCTTTTTATATTGATTAATTAATATTTATTATTGATTACTTGAGGCACCATGCCTCTTTCGGGGTGCAAAATTACTGCAAAATTCAGACAATACCAAAAAAATCCCAGCAATCTTTTACCGATTGCTGGGATTTTTATAAATTATTGATGATTTACGCATTCACTGCAACTGAAATCCAGTCGAAGACGAATGAGCAAATACCGAATGCTACGATACCTACGGTGCAGATAGCAAGCGCCAACTTGGTTGAGCATGCGCTCTGGAAAGTAGGAAGCGGATTATCGCTGTGCTTGATGAACATAGCCTTCACGATGAGCAGGTAGTAGTACAAGCTGATAACTGTGTTTACCAACGCGATGAATACTACGCCGTATGCCCAGGCTCCCAATGTGGTGTGGATGTCGTGTGTACCAACTGCTGCCATGAACACGAAGAACTTCGAGAACATACCAGCGAATGGAGGAATACCACCCAATGAGAACAATGCCAAGGTCATCAGGAATGCCAGACGTGGGTTGGTCTTGTACAAACCATTGTAGCTGTCCATCTGAACTGTACCGTTGTTGTGCTCCTCAATAGATGAGATGATGGTGAAGACGCTCAGGTTGGCTACTACGTAAATCAATACATAGTAAGTCAGGGCGCTCACGCTCATCGCTGAGTTACCTACCACAGCCAACATGATGTAACCAGCCTGAGAGATAGAAGAGAATGCCATGAAACGCTTCAGGTCGCTCTGACGGATGGCAAACAGGTTAGCGATAGTGATAGAAAGTACAATCACGATGTAAAGCAATACGGTCCAGTACTCTACCATTGGCTGGAACACCTTCATGAGGATAGCGCAGAGAGTAAACGCTGCAGCACCCTTAGATACTACTGACAAATAACCTGTAACAGTAGTTGGTGCACCCTGGTATGAATCGGCTGTCCAGAAGTGGAAAGGAACCAAGGAAATCTTGAAACCGAGACCACTGAAGAAGAATACCATACCGGCAATGGTCAATGGTGATGCTGAAATAACCTTTGCTACATCATCGAAGTACAAAGTACCACAAGCTGCATAGAGCAGAGAGATACCATAGATCATCACGCCACTTGAGAAAGTAGCGGTAAGGATGAACTTAGCACCTGCCTCAGCAGAATTGTGACGGTACTTATCGAATGCTACCAAGCAAGCCATTGGCACAGATGCCATTTCGAGACCGAGGAAGAACAGGAGGAAGTGGTTAGCACTAACCATCATGTTCATACCGAGCAAGGTAGAGATAATCAGCATATAGAACTCACCCTCCTTGAAGGCTGTGTCCTCGCGGCTCAACCACTCCTTAGCCTGTACCATCACGATGAGGGTACCCAGCGCCAGGATAGTCTTCAAGACACCGGCAGCAGGACCTGTTGTGTACATGCCGCCAAATGCCTCTGTGGCTTCTGTTGGGAAGATATTGATGGCAATGTGAGCCACCATCAAGAGACATACCAGAGGATTGAACCACTTACGGTCTGCGCTCTTGGAACTGCAGAAGTCAGCAATGAAAGTGATCAACAGAACTACCATCAGAGTGGCTTCTGGAATCATATTTAAAAATTGACTGTAATTCATTTCTTCTGATATTTATTACATGATTACACTAAAGATAGGACCTACAGCGTCCATGATAATCTTCTCTGCCCAGAGTGGGAACATACCGAGACCTGCAACGCAGGCGATAAGACCTGCTACAGCGATACGCTCGTCCCAGGTAGCATCGTGAAGCTTCTCCAACTTAGGACTAGGAACCTTCTGATAAAGGATCTTACCAACACAACGCAGGATGTAAACCGCTGTTACTACGATAGAGGTACATGCGATGATGGTACATACACGATGGAACATATCTGCATTCTGGAAAGCACCTACGAAGATGGTCATCTCGGCTACGAAACCAGAGAAACCAGGCAAACCGAGGTTAGCCAAACCAGCTACTGCATAACCTACTGAGAGGAATGGAATAATCTTCATCAAACCACCCAGGTAACGTACGTCACGTGTACCAGCCTGATGGTAAATCATACCGATAACGGCAAAGAAGAGGGCGGTCATCAAACCGTGAGACAACATCTGGAGGATTGCACCAGTAGCGGCTGTCTCGGTCATCATACAGAGAGCGAAGAGCACCATACCACAGTGAGATACTGATGAGTAAGCGTTGATGTACTTCAAGTCGGTCTGCACACATGCTGACAAAGCACCATATACGATAGAGATGGTAGTCAGTACGAGGAACACCTTGATCCAGAATCCGTGAGTAGCAGCTGGCAAGAGGAACATGGCGATACGGAAGCAACCATAACCACCAAGCTTCATCAATACACCGGCGTGCAACATAGATACGGCTGTTGGCGCACTGGCGTGACCATCAGGAGACCATGTGTGGAATGGGAACAGCGCACCAAGGATACCGAAACCGATGAAGAGCAATGGGAAGAACACGTTCTGCACGCTCTCTGGAATCGCATGAGCACCATTAGTATGGTGAGCGATATCGAGGATTTCGAAGGTCTGAGCACCACTATAGAAGTAGATACCCAGGATACCGATAACCAAAAGAGCTGAACCACCCATCAACATCAAAGTCAACTTCATGGCTGAATACTCCTTTGCACCACTACCCCATACACCGATGAGGAGGTACATAGGAATCAGCGCAACCTCATAGAACATGAACATGGTGAACATGTCGACAGAGATGAAGAAGCCATATACACCGATGCTCAGGAGTGTGAACCAGAGGAAGTATTCCTTCTTCATTGGTTCCATCTGCCAGGAAGCAAATGTACCGGTGAACACGATGATAGAAGTCAAGAGAAGCATCACCACTGAGATACCATCCACACCGAGTGAATAGTTGATGTGCAATGGTTCAAACCAAGGCACACAGTAGGTGAAGAGCATCGGAGCTTGGTCGGCTGGCATTGTCTCACGAGCTTCGAGAAATGCAAACACCAAATAGATGGAGAGACCGAGCAATACGCTGGCACCTGCTACCATCACACCACGAACCTGCTTGTCGTTGCGTGCCAACCAGAGGCCGAGCAACATCAGGAGTGGTACTATGACGAATATACTTAAATTCATTTCTTTTCTATTTACTTAATTGTGAGACTTTCATTAAAGAAGTGCGAGCAGGCACAATGTCAATGCTACGGTACCGGTGAGGAACCAGATAGCATAGCTGCGAACATCACCACTCTGCCATGGGCGGATGGTTTCACCTGCCTCCTGTGTACCCCAAGCCATGAAGTTGAAGGTACCATCGATAACGCGACGGTCGAACCATGCGATTGGCTTTGAGAAGCAACCGAAGACAATCTTGTGGGTGAAGAACTGCCAAGCATCGTCGATATAGAAACGGTTCAAGGCTGCCTTGTGCAACTTAGGCATCTTCTTAGCCAAAGTGTCTGCCAATGGAGTCTTCTTAGGAGCATACATGTAAGTAGCCAGACCGATACCGATGATAGCAACGATAACAGAGGTTGTTGCCACACTCATGTCGATATGGATATCGTAGCTCTGACCTGTAGCAGATACGAAGTGACCAAATGGAATCAAACCGCAGAGGCAAGAGATGATGGCGAGGAATACCAATGGACCCCACATCACGAAAGGAACCTCCTGTGGTTTGCGACGGTTCTCAGGATCAAGCTCATAGTAGCTCTGTCCCCAGAAAATGACATAGTAGAGACGGAACATGTAGAATGCAGTCATACCGGCAACCACTGTCATGAACCAGCCCATGAATGGAGAGAACTGGAAGCATGCTGAGATAATCTCATCCTTTGACCAGAAACCTGCGAATGGAGGAATACCTGCAATCGCCAAGCAACCGATGAGGAAGCAGATGTTGGTAATAGGCATGTACTTGTGCAGACCGCCCATGTAATCCTTGAAATTACTGCCGATGATGACGATGATGGCACCAGAGCAGAGGAAGAGCAATGCCTTGAACATAGCGTGGGTAAACAGGTGGAAGATACCAGCCATATAACCCAAACCACCATGGTGGTTATCTACTGCGAAGCAGACACCGAGAGCTACAAGCATGTAGGCAATCTGAGAGATAGTAGAGAAAGCCAGACCACGCTTGATATCACGCTGGCAGCAAGCTACAGCTGCTGCATAGAATGCGGTAAAGGCTGCAATGTAAGCTACATAGTGCAATGTCTCAGGAGCATACTGAACCCAGATTGGGAAGAGGCTGGCTACCTGATATACACCGGCTACAACCATGGTAGCGGCGTGGATCAACGCAGAAACAGGAGTTGGACCCTCCATAGCATCTGGCAACCAGATGTGCAATGGGAACATCGCACTCTTACCGGCACCACCGATGAACATGAGGAACAACGCTGTTGGCATTACCCAAGCTGCACCTGCCAAAGCAGAGTTGAGCTCTGGCTGAGCATTCAAGTCATAGTTGAAGGTTCCTACATAGAAGCTGTAGAACAGGATACCGATGAGGAAGAAGAGGTCTGCGAAACGGGTTACGATGAACGCCTTCTTGCTGGCATGAACTGCAGCATGCTTTGGATAGTAGAAACCGATGAGCAGGTATGAGCAGACACCCACCAACTCCCAGAACAGATACATCTGGAAGATGTTGGTAGCTACTACCAGGCCCAACATAGACATGGTGAAGAGGCTCAGGTAAGCGTAGAAACGCTGCATACCCTTCTCGTATTCCTCAACCTTGTAGTTCTCATCACGCTCTGCCATATAGCCGAAGCTGTAGATGTGAACCATGAAGCTGACGGTGGTAATCACGATGAGCATCAATACAGAGATTGGGCTCAGACGGAAACCGATGTTGAAGGTGAGCAACTCAGTAAACTTCAACCATGTGAAATTAAATACGGTAACAGTTGGGTACATACCTGTAGAGGCATCGCGACCCACTGCAAAGAAGTACTCGTATGCTGTATAGACAGACATCGCGAATACACAGCCCATCAATACGGTACCGATGAGTGCTGCTACCGGTCTTTTCATCTTCATACCCACAAGTCCCAGAACCAGGAAGCTCAGGAATGGCAGAAGAAGTATCAAAAATGCATAATTGTATTCCATTGTCTTTTAGAATTTCATGTTTTCAATACTGTTCACCTGGTCACTGTGATAGTTGCGGTAAACGTTGATAATAATAGCGAGTGCTACGGCTGTCTCGGCTGCTGCTACTCCGATAGAGAACAATGTGAAGAAGAAACCTTCCAACTGTCCTGGGAAGAGGATGCGGTTGAACACAGCGAAGTTCAAATCGGCTGCATTCAATACAAGCTCGATGGAGATGAGCATGGCAACGAGGTTACGGCGTGTACAGAAGCCATAGACTCCGATGAAGAACAAGAGTGCTGAGAGCACGAAGAAATATTGTACTGGAATCATTTCTTATCCTCCTTTCTTGCGATTAAGATACCACCGATGATACATGCCAACAGGAATACAGAGATAAACTCGAATGGCAATACATAGCCATACTTGTCAGCACCTACCAGTGCAGAACCTACCTGATCCATTGGCACCTCGGTGTCGGCTACGGTTGCAGCCATATCAATAAAGTGATTCTTCAACACGATGACTGCCAAGGTTACGAAACCAACGAGGCAGACGAGTGCGCGACCTACAATCTTGCTACCCTTGACATGCTCCAAAAGACCCTGGAGAGTACGCTTTGATACCAACTGGATAGCGAAGACATAAAGCATGGTGATACCACCGGCATATACAGAAATCTGAGCTGCACCCAGATAAGTATAGTCGAGCAGGAAGAACATGCCTGCTACACCGAAGAGTACGAACAACAGGAAGGTTGCCGCACGCATGATGCGCTTGGTGAACACGCACATGATGGCTGAGCCAAGGATGACTACTGCCAAGATGACGAACATAAATAAATTTGCTGTTATCATTGTCTAAAGTCCTCCTTACTTAGTCTTGGTGTTAAACTTACCGATTTCCAATGGGGCACCACCCTCGATGAGGTTTGGAAGGCTTCCGCCCTTATAAACCTCCTTGTCAAGGTGCATCACCAACTTGTTGCGGTCGAAGACTGCATTCTCGAAATCGTTGACAAACTTGATTGCACCGAAGTTACATGCGTTCACACAGAGCTCGCAGAACATGCAGTCGCCCAAGTCGTACTGGTAATCTACCAGCTTGCGCTTCTTCTTGCCTGTCTCTGGGTCCTCCACCATCTCGGTTACGATCTTGATGGTATCGTTAGGGCATGACTTCTCACACAATGTACAACCCACACACTTGTAAGCCTCGTTCTCATCACGAACAAAGACCAGGCGACCACGGAAACGTGGAGAGATGTGGAGTGTAGTCTTGCGGTTCTCAGGATACTGCTCTGTGCTCTTTGGTGTGAAGTACTCCTTCATGGTAGTCTTCATACCGATAGCGAGGGTCTTCAAACCCGCTGCAATACCGCCGAAATATGAATTGTTAGACATACTTTCTTATTATTATAATAATGTGTATTAAAGATTATCCGTGGAATCCGAATGCTACGCATACTGTCATCAAGATCAGAATGACCAGTGACAATGGCATCAGATACTTCCACTCCAACTTCAGAATCTGGTCGATACGCAGACGTGGGAATGTCCAACGTACCCACATCAGGAGCCAAACCACAGCGAAGGTCTTACCGAAGAACCAGATGAAACCAGGAATAAGGTTCATCAGATTGTCGAAGCCCTCGATACCGATGTTCAATGGCGCCCAACCACCGAGGAATACGGTAGAAGCGATACCAGAAATCACGAAGAGGTTGAGGTACTCAGCCAGGTAGTAGAAACCGAAGCCCATACCTGAATACTCAGTGTGGTAACCAGCGGTCAACTCACTCTCAGCCTCAGCCAAGTCGAAAGGACCACGGTTTGCCTCAGCATTACCTGCTACGAGGAATACGAGGAAAGCCAGGATAGCTGGCACATGACCCTTGATAATCAACCAGTTCCAAGCACCAGTCTGTGCCTCTACGATACCGCTTACCTGCATGGTGCCGGTAAGAACGACTGCAGAAATCAGACAGAGACCGAGAGACATCTCGTAAGAAATCATCTGTACGGCACCACGCATGGCAGATACCACAGAGTACTTGTTGTTAGATGCCCAACCAGCGAGGAACACACCCAGCACGCCGATAGAACTTACGGCTGTGATGAGGAATACACCTACGTTGAAGTCAAGAATATGAGCTCCCTTGTTCCATGGAAGGAATGAGAAAGTACCTACAGAGGCAATGATCACGAGGAATGGTGCCATGTAGTAGAGCAGCTTGTCGGCTCTATCTACAGCGAAGATCTCCTTGATCAACATCTTGAGCACGTCGGCGAATACCTGGAAGATACCCCAAGGACCTACACGCATAGGGCCAAGACGGCACTGGAAGTAGGCACACACCTTACGCTCCATGAAGATAAGTACGATAGCGATGAGGGCGTATGCTGTCAAAATGCAGATACCCACGAGCACGCACTCAATCAGAATCGACAGGAAGTCGCCCAGACCCAAGGTCTGGCGAAGCAGATTGTCGATGAATGTTGTTACTATACTAAAATCAAACATAATTATCTATCAATATCAGGGATTACGAAATCGATTGCTGCACCTGTAGTGATGAGGTCGGCGATCTTCTGACCACGGAGCATTGGATCCAAGGCTCCTGTGAGTGAGAGACCCATCGGACGCATCTTCATACGGTATGGACTCTTGTCACCCTTTGAGTCGAGATATACACCAAACTCGCCGCTGGCACCCTCTACAGAGAAGTACCACTGTCCCTCTGGAACCTTGATGATTGGCTTCTGCTTGATGTAGTACTCACCCTCTGGAATGTTGTCGATCAACTGCTCGATGATGTCCAAGCTCTGATACAACTCCTGGATGTGTACATAGTAACGATCCATTGAATCGCAACCGGTAAGGGTGATTTCCTTCCACTCTACCTTGTCGTACATATCGTATGGATGACGCTTACGGGTATCGTTCTTCCAACCTGATGCACGACCAGCAGGACCGGTTACGGCATAGTTGATACAATCCTCAAGGTTCATTGGACCTACACCTTCGAGACGGTTGTGAGTAATCACGTTGTCGCCGAATACGTCGAGGTATTCCTGAATCATCGGACGGAGATACTTGCAGAGGGTCTTCACATTCTGAACGAAGTTAGGGTCGATATCTGCCTGCAGACCACCGATACGGTAGTAGTTTTGGATCAGACGGCCACCGGTTGTCTCCTCCATCACGTTCAATACGTGCTCACGGTCACGCATACAGTAAAGGAATGCGGTCAAGGCACCCAAGTCCTGTGCGGTACAGCCGAGGTACAACAAGTGAGAGTCGATACGCTGCAACTCATCCATAATGGTGCGGATATAGCGGATGCGGTCTGAGAGTTCGATACCCATCGCCTCCTCGATAACGCCAACCAGAGCGTGGCGGTGCATCATCGCAGAAAGATAGTTCAGACGGTCGGTCAATGCCAAGGTCTGTGGATAGGTCATGTTCTCCCACATCTTCTCGATACCACGGTGAATATAACCGAGGTGTGGATAGATGCGCTTCACGGTCTCACCATCAATAACGGTCTGCAATCGGAGCACACCATGAGTAGATGGGTGGTTAGGACCGATGTTGACAACATAGTCGTTCTCGTCGAAGCGACGCTTCTCTGTAGCAACGAGATGTCCATCCTCGCTCAAGGAATACTCCATGGTGAAGTCATCCTCTGGCTCATCAGTACAAGGGAACTTGTTTGCCTCAGGACTCATATCGAAATCCTTGCGCAATGGATAGCCCTGGAAATCGGTGCGGAGGAAGAGACGACGCATGTCTGGGTGACCCAGGAACTTGATGCCGACAAAATCGAATACCTCACGCTCCAGAAGGTCAGCCACCTTCCAAAGGTTAATAACTGTAGGAATCACATCACTGCCATCCACCTTCTTGGCGATGGTCTTTACTGAGCAGCGCTCGTTGGTCTGAGTATTCTCGAGAATATAGATACATCCGAGACCTTCCTCACCGAAGTCTTCACCGATGATGGTAACAAGGTAGTCGAAATGCTTCTCGTTCTTCAACTTCGCCATTTCAGAGGCGAAATTATCAAAACTCAATTCAATATTATTCAGTTTCATGTTCTTATACCTTATTATATTAATCAGTTAGACCTTTCTGAGGGTCGAAATCCTCAGGTACTTCAGTTACGATGATAGGCTCCTTGTGTCCGAGCTTCTCGCTGTCAGAGAGGTTCTCGTTGCTCAAGCCGCGAAGACCACCCTTGCTCATAGAGAGTTCCTTCTCATCCTGAGTCATCTTGTGGTTAGCACCACCGAAGAATTTCTCAACCTTTACCTTACGCTGCAACTGCATCATACCGTAAAGGATTGCCTCAGGGCGTGGAGGACATCCAGGGATATAAACATCCACAGGAACCAACTCGCTGATACCACGAACCACGTTGTAGCTCTTCTTGAACGGACCGCCAGAGATGGCGCATCCACCTACAGCTACCACATACTTAGGCTCAGCCATTTCATCGTACAAACGTTTGAATACAGGTGCCATCTTATTGGTAATAGTACCGGCACACATAATCAAGTCAGCCTGACGTGGAGAGTTACGGGTTACCTCGAAACCGAAACGGGAGAAGTCGTAACGTGCACAACCTACAGCCATGAACTCGATACCACAGCAAGAGGTACCGAAGGTCAAAGACCAGAGAGAGTTACTGCGTCCCCAGTTGATGGCTGCATCAAGGGAACCGACTACCACATTCGCACCACCCTCATTGAGCTCCTGCGCAATCTTTTCGAGGGTGTCATTGTCCTTAAACTCGTCGTAAGGAATACTCTTGATAGAGGCTCTTTTGTTTACTTCCATTCCAATGCTCCTTTCCGCCAAGCGTATGCAAGGCCAAATACTAATACCAACAGGAAGAACCCGATGCTCACGAGAGCCATAGATCCAAACTGCTTAACTACGACTGCCCATGGGTAAAGCAATACTGTCTCGATGTCAAACATCAGGAAAAGGATGGCGAAGAGGTAGTAGCCGATGTGTGATGGCAACCATGAGCTGCCACGAGTCGGAATACCGCACTCAAAAGGTTCACCCTTTACCGGATTGTATGAACGAGGACCGATCAACTTCGCGATGACATAAGCAGCCACCACCAAGGTTACAGCCGTCAGCAAAACGGTGATAAATAGTGTAAAGTTCATAAAATTTTTATAACGTTATTTTATATAAATGCTTCTAAGCGGCTGCAAAGGTAACACTTTTTTCTGAAAGAGCACATTTTTTTATGGTTTAATTTACATCTAAAGTGAAAAAACTCAAAAAACAGCCTGATTTCATCAGTTAACAGACAGTATTAACGAAGGTTCGGAAACAGCTAAAACGAGCGTATTTTGTAGCAATAAGGAACTGAACAGTAGGAATTTTTACCCAAAAATTCATCCGCTTCGACATTGTTTCCGGCACAACTTTCATCGCCTCTCCTACCCTTCATAAAAAGGATGAGAAAGAGATTATCTATAATCTCAATGGCCAGCAAGTAGATAAGACTTCAGCCCAAGGCGGCATCTTCATCTCCCGCCAGAAAGGTAAGTTCTATAAAGCATCCGGCTCTTCCCGGGGAAGAAGATAGTTCTGCTGGAGAATTCAGATGTTTGAATAAGCAGAAGATTATGATTGAATAAGCGTATTCTGATGTTTGAATAAGCAGAAGGATATGATTGAATAAGCGAAAGGAGACGTTTCTTTGGGTTCAAAGAGACGTCTCTTTTAGTTTTAGGAGACTGCTTCTCGAGTTGAAGGAGACTGCTTCTCGAAGGTTGCCACTAGGCTCAGCAGACCTGCTGAGCCTAGTCAGCAGCTCTGCCGACTGCAGTCAGCAGGTCTGCCGAGCCTAGTGACAACACCTTTTAATCGTACAACTACAACCCTTATAGTCGTACAACCATACACCCTATAGTCGTACAACTATAAACCCTTTTGTTGTACAACCATAAACCCTTTAGCTGTACAACCATAAACCTTTTAGCTGTACAACCATAAACCCTTTAGTTGTACAACCATAAAACGCAACCCCGCCAGGCGTTCCTCCTTTGACGCCTAGCGGGGTTGCCCTTTTACTTTTTTACTTTTAAACCTCCTTTTCAGCAAACAGGCCGAAGAGCTCAGCATCTATCAGGTCAGTAACCTTTCGGAAATCTTCAGGATTCTCTCCGAACTCCAGATTATCACCATCGATGATGATGAGGCGACCTTTATAATCCTTGATCCAATCCTCATAACGCTTGTTCAAACCCTGGAGGTAATCGATGCGGATGCTCTTTTCGAAATCGCGGCCACGCTTCTCGATATGCTTCACGAGCGTAGGAATGCTGCTCTTGATATATATCATCAGGTCTGGGAGTTTCACCAGACTAATCATCAGATCGAAGAGATCGGTATAGTTCTTGAAATCCCTGTCGCTCATCATACCGATATCATGAAGATTAGGCGCAAAGATACGCGCATCCTCGAAGATGGTTCTATCCTGTACGATGGTCTGCTCTGAACGGGAAATCTCCACAACATCATGGAAACGCTTGTTCAGGAAGTAAATCTGAAGATTAAACGACCAACGTTCCATATCCTTGTAATAATCAGCCAGATATGGATTATTATCTACCGGCTCGAAATTAGCTTTCCAGCCATATCTCTTGGCAAGCATCTTGGTTAATGTTGTCTTGCCGCTACCTATATTTCCTGCTATTGCTATATGCATCTTTGGTAATGTTGAATGTTAAATGTTGAATGTTGAATTGGGCTAACGCCATCCACTCTTTCTTTTTTACTTTTTTACCTTTAAGAGAACAGCCCGAAGAGCTTGGCATCTATCTTATCTACGATTTCACCAAACTGCTTGGGATTGTGCTCGAAATCGAGATTATCAACTTCTACGATAAGCACCTTGCCCTTATACTTGTTCATGATGAAATCTTCGTAAAGATTGTTGATACCTTCCAGATAATCCAAAGGCATCTTCTGCTCATAATCACGACCGCGCTTCTGGATATTCTTCACGAGGTGAGGAACTGAAGAACGGAGATATATCATCAGTTCAGGCATCTCCACCACTTCCATCATCGACTCGAAAAGCTCCATATAAGTCTCGTAGTCGCGCTGGTCCATATTGCCCATCTTTCGGTTGTTGGCCGCAAAGACATAAACACCCTCAAAGATGGTGCGGTCCTGGATAACCGTCTCTTTACTGTGTTGGATTTCCAGCAGATTCTTGAATCGCTGCTTCAGATAGAACACCTCCATATTGAGAGCCCATCGCGAGATATCCTTGTAATAGTCATCGATATAGGGGTTTTCAGCCACGGGCTCCAAGTACTGTTTCCATCCATAATGTTTAGAAAGCATCTTGGTGAGTGTTGTCTTGCCACTACCGATATTTCCTGCTATTGCTATATACATTTATTTTTAATGTTTAATGTTGAATGATGAATGTTGAATTTTTGATGCGATACCACCCTCAATTCTACATTGGCTGCAAAAGTACAATAAAAAATCGGGATAAACAAAAAAATCCAAGCAAATATATGATTTGCTTGGATTTTTGTTTTCTATTCCTGCCTTGCAGGGAATCTGTATGTTAATAGTCACGTTCGATGAGTTCGAGACACATGCGGGAGTTGTGGTAAGGACATTTCCAGAAACCCGCCTTATCATCCTCCTTGTTGACCGTACCATCTTCCAGGATAGCCCAGTGCCACTCACCGTTCTTGTTATCCAGCAGATGCTTGGCTACATAGTTCCAGCAGGAGATGGCAACCAGAAGATTCTCTTCGGTACGGAAATACTGATAGAGGTCGATATGTCCGATGATGTTCTCGCACTGCACCCACCACTGGCGCTGGAGATCATACTTATCTCCATCTTTCCAATGCTCATAAACCATACTGCCATCCGGACGTAAGCCTTCATCTGCAGCATCGGCTATACGACGGATGATGCGCTCTATCTTATGCAGCAATATCTTATCGTCTAAAACCAGCGCGGTTTCGTGGAGCAGCCAGGACGCCTCAATATCATGACCATAGCTCTCGATGTTGCGCTTGCCCTCCCACTCGTCATTGAAGAAGAGGTCGAGATGATAAGTCTCCTTGTTCAGAAGCTTATCGGTGAAGATATCGAGCAGATTGCGGATGCTCTTCTCCAGTTCCGGAGTCTTCCATACACGATAAAGATTGGTATATGGCTCGATGATATGCAGATGGGTATTCATCGTACGGGAACCATTCTCATCCTTATCAGAGAGACGCATGTCTGCAATCGGATTCCACTCACGGGTCAATGCCTCGATATATCCGTTGTTCTTGGCATCAAAGGCATGCTTCTCGATGTCATGATACAGGGAAATGGCGATATCCAACGCCTCCTTGTCACCTGTTGCACGGGCATACTCCGAGAAACCATAGATGGCAAAGCCGATGGCGTAAGTCTGCTTCTTGGTATCGAGCGGATTGCCCTGATAGTCAACACTCCAGTAGATGCCGCCATATTCCCTGTCGAGGAAATAATCGCGCACATAATCCTTGGCACGGGTGGCAGCCTCAAGATACTCCGGCTTCTTCAAGACACGATAGGCAGCAGAAAACGCCCAGAGGATTCGGGCATTCATCACCGCACCCTTCTCGGCTTCAGGATGTACCTGGTCGTTACCATCTACACGTCCATAAAAGCCGCCGTTTTCTTCATCTTTCACTTTCGTCAGCCAATAGCTGAGGATGTTATTCTCCAGAACATCCCGCATCGTTTCTTTAAGATTTTCCATGTTTCCTTTCTTAATAGTGATTATTAGTTATGTTAAAACAGTTATTTGCGGATAGGGAACTTCCAAGACAGCACCATCAGCAGGAAGGCGATGACGGCTGGGAAGAGAGAGAACAACGACCATACCATCGTAAGCACAGAGTCGGTGACACTGGCTGGATCGATCATCGTATTACCCATCTTATCTGTTATCATGTTGGCACCTGCCCAGCCCAGGAAGAGGGCAATGAGAGAACCGGAAATGGCGGTACCAAACTTCTGGCTCATCGTACCGGAAGAGAAGATAAGACCTGTAGCTGATGTTCCGAAATGCTCGGTATGATAGTCGGCTACATCGGCATACATAGACCACATCAATGGCGAATAGATACCGATACCCATAGAGGTAAGGATAACGATAACTATCATCACCCAGATATACGACGGATCCATCGGGATGAAGAAGAAGACAACCGAGAGAACCAGACAGAGTGCTGCAGCCCAGAAGAATGCCATGCGCTTGCTGCCTACCAGACGGGTGAACCAAGGAGATACACCACCGAAAATCATACAGGTTACTTCACCAAACGCCATGAAAACGGTATAGTTGATAATCAGTCCCTCGATGGTTACATTGCCATGCAGACAGTAATCGAACATATAGCCAGCAACGGCATAGCGGAATCCATTGAAGAAGTTGGTGCACACAGCGATGGCTGTCATATAGAGCCAAGCCTTGTTGTGAACGAGGTCGGCAAACTGATGGAATGAGAACTTCTCAGCGCGCTTCGGCTTCAGACGTTCCTTGGTAAGAAGTCCGCAAGCCAATGTCATCACAGCAGCAATAATACCGAGCACGGCACCAATGACAGCATACTGATGAGCGGCAGAACCACCTACCATCTTCTGGAGATAAGGGAAAGAAAGCAGGGTGACGAATCCCATGGCATAAGCACCCACCATACGGAAAGAAGAGAACTGGTTCTTCTCATCATCATCCTCGGTCATCACACCGAGCAATGAGCCGTAAGGCACATTCACCATGGTATATACCGCCATCATCAGCAGATAGAGGGCGTAAGCATAGATTCGCTTGCCCACAGGACCGAAGTCTGGTGTATAGAGCAAGAGGGCGAATATCAATCCGAAAGGAATGGCACCATAGATGAGCCAAGGACGGTAGGTACCGAAACGGCTCTGGGTACGGTCGGCAAGAGTACCCATCAGTGGGTCAGTAACCACATCGAACATGCGGGCTACGAGCATCAGTACTGCCGCATCCGCAAACGAGAGTCCGAAGACATTTGTAAAAAACAGAGGAAAAGCGATAGACATCACCTTCCATACAATACCACCCGCAGCGGCATCACCCAATGCATAAGCTATTTTTTCTTTTAAACGAGCCATTGTTTTTATTTTTAATGTTGAATGTTGAATGTTGAATGTTGAATGTTACTAAAAAAGGGATTCGCCCCTTATCCATATTCAATAATACGGATGAGGAGTACGAATCCCTACAATCTTAATACCTGAAACTTATTTACTTAAAGTCTGTTTATTTTTTGCTACCAAAGCCTTGATCTTCTCTACAGAGAACTGAGTACGATAATCATCCTTTGGTGTGTTCATGCAGTAGTCTACCAATCGGTCGATGGTAGAAGTTGCCACATGCATGCGGGTATCAGAAGAAGCATAGTAGATGAATATCTTGCCATCCTCATCTGCAATCCAACCATTGGCAAAGACTACGTTCATTACATCACCGATATACTCAGGACCTTCCGGTACGAGGAGATATCCACCTGGTTCTGCAATCACCTTTGTAGGATCCTCAAGAGAAGTCATGTACATATAGAGCACATAGCGGAGACCGCTGGCACAGCCACGAACACCGTGAGCCAGATGCAACCAGCCCTTATCAGTCTTGATAGGATGAGGACCCTCACCGTTCTTCACCTCCTGGATGGTATGATAGTGACGGGCATTGATGATCTTCTCTTCCTTGATTTCGGCATGAGTGATATCATCAACAAGAGCCCAACCGATACCACCACCAGAACCTGTATCGATGAAACCATCCTGTGGACGGGTATAGAAAGCATACTTGCCATCAACGAACTCCGGATGGAGAACCACATTGCGCTGCTGGCTTTTGGTCTTCAAGTCAGGAAGGCGCTCCCAGTTTACCAGGTCCTTGGTACGGGCGATGGCTGCAGTAGCAGTAGCAGCACTGAGGTCGCCAGGCTGTGCATCATCATGACGCTCTGCACAGAACACGCCATAGATGTAGCCATCCTCATGAGCTGTGAGTCGCATATCATAGATGTTGGTAGCAGGAACAACATCCTCCGGCATGGTGATAGGCTCATCCCAGAAACGGAAGTTGTCAACACCATTAGGACTCTCTGCTACGGCAAAGAAACTCTTGCGGTCAGCACCCTCAACACGAACAACGAGGAGATACTTACCATTCCACTTGATGGCACCCGAATTGAGGGTAGCATTCATCATGATGCGCTGCATGAGATAAGGGTTGCTCTTCTCATCGAAGTCGTAACGCCACTCCAATGGTGTATGTTCTGCGGTGAGGATTGGGTTCTTATACTTTTCGTAGATACCATTTCCCCACTCTACGGGTTCATTCTTACGGCTCAACAGTTCCTCATGATGAGCGCGAAGTGCTTTCACTTTGTCTTGAAATGTAGTCATATTTTATTTTATATTAATGTTGAATGTTGAATGTTGAATGTTGAGTATAAAATGCACATTGGACTAAAGCCAATTCAACATTCAACATTCAACATTTATTTAACCTTTACAATGTCTTTGGCAAAGAGAACTTTCTTTTCCTTCTTGAATTTCTTGAAGTCCTCGACGATGGCTCCATCGCCTACTCCAGGGAGGTAAGCCTCTTCCTGAGGTTTGTCCCAGGCATTACGCCAGAAGAGTACATAACTCAACTGATACTTCTGAAGTACAGGCCAAAGGGTTTGGGTAAACCAATCCTTCTTGCTGGAGATACCCCTGCAACCCGTTTCGGTGAGGGCAGGAATCTTGCCAACCTTCTTGGCTGCCTCCATCAGCACATCGAGTGTAGCAGCAAGGTTCTGCTGATAGTTGGCATCGCTGTTGTCGAACTCGTAGACGTCAACACCCAGCATATCCACATACTTTTCTCCCGGGAATCGCTCCAGGAATTTTTCTACCGTCTTCTCGTCGCTGAGATTTGGTGACCAAGCCCAAACGATGTTATTGCACCCTGCTTTAGTAAGTATATTTAGGGTTTTTACGTATAATTGGTTATATTGTACAGGTGTGCAACTGCTAGCTCCCCACCAGAACCATCCGCCATTCATTTCATGCCATGGTCGGAAGATGACAGGAACCAGTTTACCATCGTTTGTCTTCAAAGAAAGGATGAAATCGGAAACCTTCTTGAGCCATCCGTCGAACTTCTGTTGCTGGGCGCCTCCATCCAGGACTGCAGCCACAGCATCACCTTTCGGATCCCAGGCATTCTCGCCAGTAACCGGATTCCAAGGATGCCAACTCAAAGTAACGATGCCTCCTCTCTCATTTTGGGCAATGATTTCTTTTCGCATACGATCGAAAGACACGCCATCAAGGTTTTCCTTGCTGTCCAACTCTATTTTTCCGAGATCAAAGCCCATCACGGCAGGATAATCACCTGTAGTGAGTAATACATCGCTCTTTCCTTCATCCCATTTCCAAGTAGTACCATACACCGGATCATCCTGATGACCGAGCATGATTCCCTTGTTCAGTAATTTCTGCAGTCTGACCTTCAGTTGCTCTGCCGGAGTATTGCAACATTGCTTTTTATCCTTGCAGCTGGAAGTATTGGCAGTCTGGACTGATGCGCCCGTAACGCCATCAACCTGTGCCATTGCTCCTTGCATCGCCATGAGGCAAGCTGCACCAATCAAAATTCTTTTTCCTATCATATATCTATTTCTTTAATTGCTGAATAATCCAAGCCTGCCATTCATCCCACTGCTCCTGATACCAGTAATGACCGGTCATCTGGTACAGACTCAAGGTCTTTGGCGCTTTTACCGAATTATAAAGTCCGTAAGACGATGTTGGCGGAACCACCTCATCATTATAACCGAAACTGTACCAGCCAGGAACGGTGATACAACGGGCGAAGTTGACGCCATCATAATAGCGTGCACCTTCGAGTCTTGCCTTTTCCAAATCTGTAAGTTTTTGCTCTTTCCATGCAGCCCCCTGCGCCTTGTCTTCCTTATAGAAGTAGTGAGGCCATCCGCCTGCAACTCCGTGAATCTCAGCTTCATAATCACACATAGCATCATGAACAGGAGCCAGGAAAGTGATTCGCTTGTCGAGAGCTGCCACAGCGATGGAAAGGAATCCACCCTGTGAAGAACCCGTTACACCGATAGTCTTCCCGTTCCACTCAGGAAGCGAAGCAATATAATCCACACCACGAACAGCACCGGTTACTACCCGTCTGTAAGCATTGCGATAAGGATTCTCGAGATTGGTATCCCAGTAACCATTCAGTTCGCCATTGGCAAGATCATCATAAATCTTCTGCTGCATGGTAACAGGAACACCATGAATACCGATTTCCAGTACGATGCATTCAGCAGGAGCCGTATAAGTATCGCCGGCATAAGGGCGCACACCCGCACCAGGTACACGGAGCAAAGCCGGATACTTACCTTCTTTTACCGGGACACTCAGGATGCCATACATCTTAGAGCCCCATCGGTTGTTGTTATAACTGATTTCATATACATTCTTATCCTTGGTACAACGCTCAGGCAGAAGCACCTTGGTAGGATAGAGGTCATTCTGTCTTGCCTCATCCAGTGCCTTCTTCCAGAAAGCATCGAAATCCTTAGGTTCCTGTGCGAAAGGCTGGATCTTCTCTGGAGAAAACCCTGCCGTGCAAAGTCCCTCGTAATCCTTGCCATCAACATGAGCGATAACCTTGAGGCGGTAGAAGCCCGGTCTGTTCAGACTGCCGCACCATTTCATGGTTCCGTCCTTGAGAGTGGTACTTTTCTTCACCTCCGGAAACATTGCCGGTCCGGCTTCGTAATCAACCTTCACCTGGTTGAGTAGCGTACCGCTCTTTCTCACATTCACCGTGAAATTAGCCTTCTCGCCTACCCGATAATTCCAGTCCTGATGGTCAGGAGTTACCGTTACCACGATGTTGTTTCCTCTGATTTGTGCGCTGAGGCTTGAAGTCCCCAGCACACTCATCAGAACACCTATAATTATTAACCTAAAAACATTTGCTATACGATGATTCATATTGTCGTTGGTAATCTTGTTAGTTAAACATTCTGTTTTACGGTTGCAAAGTTAACACAATTCTTTCTATAACCCTTGTACTATTTTGCTAAATGATTACACTTTCTTTTCAAAGCATAAAAAAAAGCATTATTATATCATTAAATTACCTAAAAATATACACTAAAAAAGGTGGCAATCCCTTTTTAATGGGATTTGCCACCTTAATTATATAATTCATGATTGATTCGTTCAAACTATTATTTGAAACTTGGAACCTGATCACGGGTAATCACATTCTTGTTATTGAAGAAATTCTTCATGAAAGTTGATGTATTGTATGAACTGTTGAAGTAATCAATGCCATCGGCATCCTTACCATACCAAGGCATAGTCCAGCTCCACATCGCTCCATCGGTGAACATATTCTCAATAGAAGGAATGGCATCACACTCACCCAGTGTAATCAGCTTCTTACCATTGGTAATCTTGCGAAGTTCCTCATACTCCTGAGCAAAAGATGAATGATAAGGAGTCTTCTGGCTATTGCAGTAGTAATCACGTGCGATGATATCTACATACTCATCTCCTGGATACCAGTCCATATCATTGGTGATAGTCTTGTCATTCTCATCCTGATAGTAACCTTCAGAAGTCCAGACCCAAATCAAGTTATTCACGCCCTTCTCCTTGAAGGTATCATACATCAGTTTCCAGAGTTTCTTGAACTGAACAGGACCATTAGATCCCCACCAGAACCAAGGTTTGCCGGAATCACCCCACTTACCATAGTTACCACGAGCCTCATGAAGAGGACGCCAGATAACAGGGATACCCTTTGCCTGAAGAGCCAGGAGATAATCGGCAATGACATTCAAGTCGCGCTTTACGCGATTATTCTCCCAAGTACCATTTCTTACAGCTCGTCTACAGGTGAAAGAGGTCTTCTCTGCATAGAACGAATAAGAAGAAACGTCGTTAATCTTATCCTCAGATGCAGGAACATTCCAGTGCCACATGCATTCTACGATACCATTGTTGTTATACCAGTCCTCTACTACGCTTGTGTTGGTATAGTCTATCCAACTAGAACTGCTCAATGGCTTACTGTTGTTGAAGTGAACGAAGTCGAAACAGTTGAGTGCAGGATACTTGCCTGTGAGTTCATACATCTTCTCTGCATTCTCCGTATTCCAGTTTACATTAGCCATCGCACCGGCAAGGGTCTTCTTTCCGAAATTCTCCACCAGGTAAGCATAGAGCTTCTTGGTTGCCTCTGTAGCATTGGCGTTACACAAGTCAGGAGTAATGTCAAACAGTTCTGCATCCCAGTTGTTGTAAGCACGGGTAGAGAGACTGAATGTATACTCAGAAGCGAAATTATACGAACTGTCACGCACCGAAGGCTTCATGATCTGAATCTTATAATTCGTGGCAGCCTTTGCATGCAAAGGAATAATTAGCTGATTACCCTCAGTATAAGAAAGGGTATCATCCACATAATAAAAGGTGGAGTCATCGGTATATACTTTAATCGTCGTGTTAGGAGCTGCGTATACAGGCTCATCGTATGTGACAACCACATTGACGAAGGTATCGAGTTCAGAAGCTCCATCTTCTGGCGAAACTGACACCACCGATGGTGCCGTCGCATCGTCGAAATGACGAGCAGGCAAGTAATCGGTGTCGTTGTCAGAACATGCAGCAAAGGTCATAGCCAACATCGCTGCACATAAAAATAATATCTTCTTCATAATCTAAAAGTCTTTAATATTTCTTTGGTTCAATACGGAACTGACCGAAGCAATGGTCCACATTCCAGGCATCAGCCGTATTAGGCTGCATCACGAATTCCAATGCAACAAACTGGTCTGCCTCTGTAGGCAGGCTGCCACCCTTCAAGACATCTGTAAGAGGAATAGATACAGTTACCCATTTACCATAGGTATTGTTGATACCCATAGATACTGGGTCAAACTGGCATCTTCCTTCGCCACCAGCCTGCAGGGTGAAGTTGTATCCACCATTCTTACTGCCGCTGGCACCATTGTCACCATAGTTGTTGAATGGATTAGAAGAATTGGTAGCCACCTCAAACTTCAGCACATAGTTCTCTGGGTGAGCCGAGGCATCAAACCATTTCCAGTTGCAACCGAAACCAGTACTGTTCCATGACCATGCATCATAGGTACCCTTGACACGGAGGAAACCGAAACCGAGCGACTCTGGGTCGCCACTCTTGGTACCATCTGTAACAAGTCCCTTGCCCCAATCGTTCCACCAACCGAGGTCGCCGGTGAAATCACCGAACATCAGCTGGTCTGTCATGCGATAAGGAATCGTTACTGTCTTGTCCCCACTAATCTCATGCCATGAGAAATGAATCAGTGAATTGTCTGGGCAATCCTCAGGAATCACGATGCTGGTGAATTTCTCTGAGCAGGAATCACAATGGATTTCCTTTCTGTAGCCGGCATCCACATTCTCGATATATACCTTTGCAGGACTTGTCTCTGTGGTATCATTGAATCCATAGAGATCCATATAATCGGAAGTGATCTGAACCTGGTTGCCCTGTAGAGCAAACTCGTTCTTCAATCCTTCAATCTCTACGCTAGGAATAGAAACCGGGAAATTAATTTCCGTTGTTCCCTTATCTGTCTCATAGAGGAGGATATCGTTCTGCACACCAGGAATGACACGTGGAATCTTGACCCACGCCTCATCGGTTGTTGCATAAACCTGACGGACATCTACATCAACGTCGTTGAAGCGAATCTTCTTGGCATTAGCCAGGTTCTGTCCCTTGATGTGAATCATCTGGTTGAGCACACCGCCATTGAGCGGTGCCACATAACCAGTATCCTGCACATCATAAATCTGGCTGATAGCAGGCGCTCCACTGTTGGAGGTTCTATCTGGCACAGAGTAATCTACCACATCACTGCATGATGCAAAAGCGATGATTGCCATCGCAGATAGACTGATATTTTTGATATTAATCTTCATAATTATCTTCTTTTAAAAGAATTACACATTAATTCCAACCTGGGTTGTTGGATGAGATGCTATCATTAACATTGATTTCATCTGCTGGGATTGGATAAAGCAGATTGCGCTCTGTACGAGCCTTGTTGATATTTGCCTCATCACGACCTCCGATGGCATTCATTGCCTGGAGATAGATACCCCAACGAATCAGGTCCCAACGGCGGTCGCCCTCGCAGGCAAACTCCTTGGCACGCTCTTCCAGGATGCTGCTTCGCATACCGGTCTGGGTAGATACGGCACTCATCAATGTGGCATTCGAGCGCTTGCGAACTACATTGAGATACTTCATCGCCTCTTCCAGGTTGCCCAACTCGGTTTCTGCCTCAGCATAAATCAGGAGTACATCGGCATAGCGCAGGAATGGCCAGTAACTGTCTGGATACTCCAAGGCATCATTCTCACAGTCATCATACTTGGTGGTGAATGCCAGACACTCACTGCCCTGGTTGTACTGGTATGCCATACCCGTATTCTTGTACTCTGCATCCGGTTCACGTACATAGTTGCCATAAACATCATTACCGGTAATCTTCTCACACCAAGACTGTGGATAATAGAAGCATCCGTTATACTCTTCCTGGTAATAATATCTCCAGGTGTGACGTACACCCTTCACAATACGCAAGTCCTGGTCATCGAAAAGCTGATACCATGCATTGGTACAGCCTACCCATCCACCAGAAGTGAGGAACTCGCTACCTGCACTCTCCTTATAACCCGAGTAGGTGGTGTGAACATTGGTACGATAGTTGTCAGAAGCTGAAGAAATGGCAGAACGTACGCCCCACATCATCTCTGAATCTGTGCGATGGTTACGAGACCACAGATTGTTGTATGCACTCAACTCGTATGGCCCAAACTCGCCGTCAATCACCTTCTTAGCCCATTTAGCAGCCTCGGTGTAAAGCTCATGCGGATCCATATCCTGATATCCGTCTACCTGAGTCTTTCTGAATGTCTCGGTGGCTGGAGTACGATAGAGCTTGTATTCCTTGCCATTCACTGTTACCGTGCGGAAAGGCTCTCCGGTACGTACATTCACCTCAGTGCCTACCGGCATGGCAGCAGAAGCCATGGTAGCATATACCTTAGCCAACAAACCTGCAGCAGAACCGGCATTGACATGACCCTCCTGATACTTGTTGTTATCACGATGGTACATCAAATCAGAAGCCTTGGTCAGCAAATCGATGATGTGACCGTAAATCTCCTTCACCGGACGGCGGCTGTGCATGAACTCACCACTGGCACTCACGTCGGTAGCCATATATGGAATAGGTCCGTAAGCTCTAACCAGCATGAAGTAAGCAAAAGCTTCCTGGAAGTAGCACTCGCCGATGGCATTGTTCTTGTAATCCTCGCTCACATTGCTCATGGCTGAGATATAGCGCACAGCGATATTGGCATCATTAATCAGATTGTAAGGCCCCTTCCACATCTTGTCCAATGCAGACTCAGCCTGGAAGTTACCAGCACCCAGAGTACCAAACAGCCAGTCTGGACCGGAAATATAGTCAGCATCAAGTTCCAACACCTTAGGGAACTCACCCCAAACGAACATATCGTAAAGCCAGTTGCTATAAACACCTGTCACCCAAGTATCAACAGCCTCTTTTGAGTCACCGACATTGTCAGGACCAACCATACTTTCAGGCTTCTCTGTCAGATAATCATTACAGGAAGTGGTAACCATAGCACCGCAACCCAGCAACATGGCCGACAGTATATATTTATTTAATCTTTTCATAATTCTATATTTAAAATATGTGTATCTTTAGAAAGTTGCATTGATACCAAATGTGAATGTACGGGCTGATGGATAAGAGTAGATATCCACACCACGACGAGAAGAGTCGCTACCGAATGCATTTACATCTGGGTCATACCAACTGTAGTCTGTGATAGTGAATACGTTGGTGGCAGTGAAGCTAAACTGCAAGCGCTCCAAGCCTACGCTCTTGAAAGGATGATTCCAGTTGTAGGTCAAGCTGATGTTCTTCAACTTGATATAGCTGCCATCCTCTACATAGCGGTTACTTACCAGGAAATTACGCTCGTAGCCAGAAGAAGCCTTAGGCCACTTGGCATTTTCGTAGTTGTCGGCTGTCCAACGGGTATTATAGGCATCCACAGTAATATTACCGATGTTACCCAACTTTATATCCTGCAAGTTACCATTGAAGATATCGTTACCATGAGAACCCTGAAGCATGAAGCTGAGAGACAGATCCTTCCATGTCAGGTTGTTGGTCAAGCCCCATGTATAGTCTGGGTTGGTATCACCGATGATGGTACGGTCTGCCTCGGTAATCTTGCCATCATGATTGAGGTCAAGGTAACGGATTTCACCAATCTTCGACTTCACGTTTGCTGCACTTGCAAAGGTATACTGCGGATCGGCACGTACGGCTGCTTCATTGTTATAGAATCCATCCTCTACATAGCCATAGATGGCACCGATAGGGCAACCATTGCGCTGTATAAACACGTTATCTGCACCATCCCACAAGGTGTTGGCATACTGGTCACCATTCAAGCCGCCAATCTCATTCTTGTTGAATGCCAGGTTCGCATTGATGTTCCAATGCCAGCCGTGGCTGTCAACAGGAGTGATGCCCAATGTCAACTCAAGACCCTTGTTGGTTACATTACCCGAGTTGGTCAACTTGTTAGAGAAACCTGTAGAAGAAGGAATCTTCACCTCCTGCAGCAAGTCGCGGGTCTTCTTGTAATAATAGTCGGCAGTGAAGGTCAGGCGGTTGTTAAACAATCCGAAGTCAACACCGAGGTTATACTGAGCAGTGGTCTCCCACTTGATATCTGAATCTACAGGACCGCGCCATGAAACCATAGCCGAACCACTCTGAATGCTGCCGTTGAATGGATAGTTGGCAACACCGAGCTGAGGCAAGGTACGATAAGAACCGATACCCTGGTTACCAGTCTCACCATAAGAGAGACGGAACTTCAGGTTAGAGAAGATGTTCAAATCCTTGATGAACTTCTCCTCAGATGCACGCCAAGCGAAGGCACCTGAAAGGAAGGTAGCCCACTTGTTCTTGTCAGTAAACTTAGAAGAACCATCAGAACGTACACTGGCAGTGAACAGATACTTATCCATCAAGGTGTAATTGATACGACCCAGGAAAGAAGCAAGGCGCTGATTACCCTTGTCGCTGGCGAGAGTAGCCTTGTCGAGTGCACGGCTCAAGTCATTATCCTTTGTCAAGTCATCAGGGAAGTTGGATGCCAGGATAGAGGTGTTGTCCCAAGACGCATTCTCTACCGTGAAACCAGCCACAGCGTTAAACTTATGAACCTTAGCCAATGTATAGTCGAATGTGAGGAGCGACTCAGCAGTCAGACTCTTCCAGATATTAGCAGCACGACTAGCCTTACCATTGGTAGGAGCCTTACCCTCCTGGGTATGACGGTCGTAATAGCTTCCACGATGAGAATCATTATAAGAGAGACCCAGGTTCTGGCGGAACTTCAGAAATGGGAACAGCTTGATTTCAACGAAGGAACTGCTGAAATAGTTGATGCTATGCAACTCATCCTTGGCGCCGTTTACATAAGCTGTAGGATTCGCAGCCAACCAGTTGAGATCATCCATCTGGGTTGTATCCGTGTTAGGACCGTAGGTTGGAGGGAACAGCAACGCAGAACGTACAACACCGGTATTGTAACTCAATGTGTTGGCAAAATTAGTAGTACTGTTGGTGAAGCTCTGGTTAGTACCGATTTTCAACCAACTGTAGATATGGCGTGCGATGTTGGCACGAAGTGCATAACGCTCGTAGCCTGAATTCTTGATGGTACCGTCCTGCTTGGCATAGTTGCCAGAGAATGAATAGTAACCCTTGTCATCACCACCGCTCACGCTGAGGTTGTAATCATGCTGGAAAGCAGTCTGAAAAATCTCATCCTGCCAATCAGCTACATCAATCTGGGTAGAGTTGCCATACTCATCATAGTACCAGCCTGGATGAGCATAATCCTCAGGCTTACCGGTATACTTACCTGTATTATAATTAATGTGACCATCATTATAATACTGATAGCCCCATGTACCAGGATATGCCAAGTTTGTTTTATTAGAACCCAGATAATACTGGTCGCTGATAACCTGCTCGTTCTGATAACGGGCATAAGTAACAGGATCCAGCATATCAATCTTCTTAGAGATATGAGAGAAGCCCCAGTTGCCAGAGAACTCCACCTTTGGCTTACCGGCCTTACCACGTTTGGTAGTGATGATAACGACACCGTTAGCACCACGAGAACCATAAATAGCTGTAGCTGAGGCATCTTTCAGGATTTCGATATTCTCGATATCATGAGGGTTGATCATGCTCAAAGGGTTACTGCCCTGCTCATTCTGAGTAGCACCATTGCTTGGAGTTGAACCGGTATCGAATGGGATACCATCTACAATATAAAGAGGTTGAGAAGAGGTGGAGAATGAATTGGCACCACGTACCACGATACTCATACCACCACCAGGAGCACCATCGCTCTGGTTAATCTGCACACCGGCCACCTTACCCTGCATACCATGAGCCAGATCGAGCGCACCACCCTTCATCAGGTCTTCACCCTTCAGGGAACTCAAGGCACCGCTCAAGTCGCTCTTCTTCATCGTACCATAACCTACGACTACGACTTCATCCATCACCTTGAAATCTTCCTGCATCGTAATGGTTATATGCGACTTACCAGCCACATTGATGACCTGGGTCTTCATACCCACACTAGACACCTTGATACGTGTCTTACCCTTAGGCAGAGTAATACTGAAATTACCATCCATGTCGGAAACACCTCCAGTACCAGTGCCTTCCACGATAATGCTTGCACCAATCAGAGGTTCATTGTTCATGCTACCATCCAGGATGGTACCCGTCAACTTATTCTGGGCGAAAAGCTGGCAGCTCATAACAAGCGCCAAGAAAGCAAAAACTATTCTTTTCATAAATTATTATTATTGTTGTTAATTGAAATCGTTGTCATTATCATATTGTTTATTCGTCGAAATCAAAATGTATTATCATTTAGCTGATTGTTTTTGTATTTCATTTCGGTTGCAAAGTTAATACTATTATTCAATACTATATGATATTATTTTGCCGATTACTAACATTTATTTGCTTTTGATAAAAAAAAGGTGATAAATCCACCCTAAATGAACTTATCACCCCTAATACTTATTTGTATTCTATTATTGCGTTTAAACGCAAAACATAACAATCACGTCTTTACCGCAGAGATTACTGAACGTACTTCTTACCATTCTTGATAACAACTCCCTTGTAAGACTTGCCAACCTGCTGACCTGCGAGATTGAACACCTTTGAAGACTTAGCTGCAGGAACAGCAACAGCTTGAGAGATACCTGTTGCTACATAATCCTTTACACAAACGTAAGCACTTGCCAAAACAAACTGAGCACCAGCAGGACCCTGAAGATAGACCTGCTTTACAGAGCTCTTGGCAGCAGCATCAAGAGGTAACTCTACAGATGTAGCACCTTCTGCGAATTCAGCCTCGCTAGCAGCAGCACCACCATTATACTCAACAACCAACTTACCATTAGTAGCAGTAGGAGCAGCGAAGCTGACAACTACTTTATCAAAGTTACTGTAATCAGCCGTTCCAAAATACCAACCCTTACCAGACCAGTCATCAACAATAGTTACTGTCTTTGAGGCAGCATCATAAGTAGAGTTACCCCAACCACTTCCCAAATCACCGAGATTCAAATCTGACTTCTGAGGTTTGTTACCTGCCAATACAGCCTTGTACTCCTCTTCAGTACCTACATACGCTCCAGTAACAACAAGTTTACCAGTATTCTTAGCCTGAAGATAATATTGTGCAAACTGATCACTATACTCCTCATTCAACTTAACGCCCAAAACTAAGGTACCTGCAATAGCCTCTACTGTAACATCATTATTATAACCTGTAGTATATTGAGTACACAACTTAAAATCACAGGTAGACTCACTGAATGTTACCCAAAGATAATCATAGTCAGAGAAGTCTGTACACTTCTTTGGTTCTGTCTCACCATCACCAGTAACAAAACCGACTCCAGCACCCTTCCATGCTTCGGTAAAGGTCAGCGTATTACCCTCTACAGTACATCCATCACCCCAAGAACCGAAGGCTGTTGAAATCTGCTCAGCAGCGTTAGCGCAAAGCGCCATTGCCAATCCACACACTAAAGTAAATAACTTTTTCATAAGCTTTATATATTTTATAGGTTTAAAAATTTAAAAATCTAATTGTTTATTCTATTACATGAACTAATTTACCATTCACGGTTGCAAAGTTACAAGAAAATGCCGAAAAGAAGTAATATTATCTTGCTCATTATCAATACTATTCTTTCTACATGCCATTTTTTTTAGAATTTGATGCAATTTATCTAAATATAATTCGTATTTTTGCAGCGCAGTTACATCAACGGCACCCTATTTTTGATTTTAACCATAACAAAACCCAATATGAAGAAAATAGCATTATCCTTACTGGTAGCTCTGAGCTGCATCTCAGCCAAAGCTGCCGACGGCAAGTCGCTGTTCGTATCATTCAACGATGGTAGCAAGATAGAGTTTGCACTGAGCACTCTACCGGAAGTAACCTTCGGAGATGATAAGATGACTGTAAAATCTACAGCTACTACTGCCAGTTACGAACTATGGAAGGTTTCCACCTTCACTTATGGTACAACAACAGGCATCAAGCAGGTAGAAAACAACAACAAGTTTGCCTTCGAAGGTGACCGCATCATCGTAGACGGTACCAATAACAAAGTGAGCGCCTTCGCACTGGACGGAAAGAACATCAAACTCTCCCCTATCACAGCTGATGGCAAAACTATCATTCCGCTGGATGAGTTGACTCATGGCGTATACCTTATTAAAATAAACAACAAATCCATAAAAGTAGCAAGACAATGAAAAAGATATTACTCTCACTCCTGGCAGTAATGATTTCATTCACTGCCTTGGCACAGACTGAACGTTTCAAAATTACCATCAACAATTCAGAAGGAAAGCAAGCAGAATGGAATCTGACCGGCAAAGGAAAAACGGTCAGCAGCATGAAGCATAATGTCAACAACCAACTGGAAATCTATCTGAATGGGCAAGATACCGGAGCAAAAGAAACTTATGACATCAACAAGATCAACAATATCACCTTCTCTATCTATCACGAAAGCGAAGTGGACGATGTAAATCTCGCAGACCCTTCTGCTAGAGAAAAGACCAAACGTCTCTACAAATATCTGCAGCTGAACTATGGCAGCAAGACCCTCTCTTCGGTCATCGCCAACGTTAACTGGAACACCCAGGAAGCAGACAAAATCTATAAGGCAACAGGCAAATATCCTGCCATGAACTGCTATGACTTCATCCATATCTATGTTCCTAAGCAGGGTTCCAACGGCTGGATCAACTACAACGACATCACTCCTGTCACCAACTGGGCAGACCAGGGCGGACTGGTATCGCTGATGTGGCACTTCAACGTGCCTAAGACAGAAAGCACCACTCTGGGAACAGATGGAAGCGGTGTGACCTGCACCCCATCCGAAACATCCTTCAAGGCAGCCAACGTATTTACTGCTGGCTCTTGGGAGAACAAATGGTTCTATCAGGAGATGGACAAGGTGGTGGAAGTTCTGCAGAAGTTGCAGGATGCAGGCGTTGTTGCCGTTTGGCGTCCTTTCCATGAGGCTGCCGGTAATGCCTGTCTGAAATCAGGTGCCAGCTGGGGTAAGTCCTGGTTCTGGTGGGGATATAATGGTGCTGAAACTTACAAGAAGCTTTGGCAGACCATGTTTGATTACTTCCAGAACAAGGGAATCCACAACTTGATTTGGGCTTGGACCACACAGAATTACAATGGCGATGCCAATACCTATAACAATGATGCCGACTGGTATCCTGGCGACAAGTATGTAGATATCATCGGTCGCGACCTCTACGGTTATGATGCTGCCAAGCAGGCTCAGGAGTTCAAGGAGATTCAGGCACGCTATCCTGGTAAACTCATCGCTCTGGCTGAGTGCGGAACTGATGCCAACAACAAGACAGCTACCGCAGGTATTGACGAAGCATGGAACGCCGGTGCAAAATGGAGCTTCTTCATGCCTTGGTATGGAAGCAACATGCCATCCAACGACTGGTGGAAGGCAGCATTGAGCAGCAAGAACGTGATTACCCGTGACCAGGTGAACCTGAATGCCAACTACGTAGAGGAAAGCGCAGTAGATGCTGTGAAGAACATGGGCATCGGTACCAATTTCGGCAACTGCACAGATGTAGTAGCCATGTGGATGAACATGAACAGCAATTCTGTTACTGATTTCGAGAAAGCTTGGGGACAGGAGCCAACGACCAAACCGATGGTAGATTTCCTGAAGAAGAACGGTTTTAATTCCGTCCGCATCCCCGTTACCTGGTTCCAGCACATGAAGGCAGACGGAACCGTGGATGAAGCCTGGATGAACAGAATACAGGAAATCGTTGATTACGTCATTGATAACGGAATGTACTGCATCCTGAATGTTCACCATGATACAGGTGCAGACGATGAGAAAGTAAAGCACTGGATCAAAGCTGATGAAGCCAACTATAAGGAGAACAAGGAGAAGTTTGAATATCTCTGGACTCAGATTGCCACCCGTTTCAAGAACTACGACCAGCACCTGCTCTTCGAAGGCTACAACGAGATGCTAGATGCTGACAACACCTGGAATGCGCCAAAGAATGCTAGCAGCTATAAGGGTTTGAACGGATATGCCCAGAGCTTTGTGAATGCAGTACGTGCTACCGGTGGCAACAACGAGACCCGCAACCTCATCATCAATACCTATGCTGCAGCTAATGGTGACGACGTATTGAACAACCTCGCCATCCCTACCGACAAGGTGGATGGTCATATCGCAGTAGAAGTTCACACCTATGCTCCATGGGACTGGTTTGCCCAGAAAGGCAAGTGGGATGCTTCCTGCAGCAATGAAATCAAGAATATGTTCACCCGCCTGAACAAGAAGTTCATCAGCAAGGGCATTCCTTGCATCATCGGTGAATATGGTACTCACGGAAGCAAGAGTGTCAGCAAAACCAGTTCTGCCAGCGAGATTCAGGCTGCTGCCGACCAGGCTGCCGACATCGTGAAGCAGGCAAAGGCATACGGCGTAGCGACCTTCTACTGGATGAGCATCTTCAGCGAAAAAGACAGAACGGTTCCTCAGTGGACACTCCCTACAGTAGTGGAAGCCATGAAAAAGGCTTATAATGAATAACATCGCGACGTATCTGTTGCTGCGTCGGGACGCGTCTGTTATTACGTCGGGACGCAGCAAATGCTACGTCGGGACGTAATTTCGGGAGCATCGGTAAGCGGAATCGCTTACCAATAGGAGTGACAACAGGTGGCAATAGGTGACAATAAAAATATCGCTTATTGCCACCCATTATTCACTCATAATCAGAGTGTTACAATATGAGTGGCAGATATGGCAACAAAATCGACAAAAAAAAATACAATAAACAAAAAAAAGAAGGGTGCACCATGAACTGATGGCACACCCTCCTAAAACAACTAACAATTTCACTAAACTTATAACTTACCAATCTTCTTCATTCTGTCTACCTGCGTCTTTACTACATCCAATGTTGATTTATCAGTAGAAAAAACGGAGTTCAGACCTTGCGCTTCCTGAGCAGGATCACCGGTGTAGTCATCACCTACCTGCCACTGCTCATGCTTAGGATTGGCAAAGCCGCCCCATCCCCAGAAGTTACAACCGGCAAAGTAACCGCCTGATGCAGCATTGTCGCCAACAAGACTGAACACATACTTATAATATCCATCACGTGCTTCTGTTGTAGAAGAAGTTGAGAAAGAGAAACCATCACGAGGATAGCCGAACTCCTCCATCACCAATGGCTTCCTGATACGTCCGCATACCTCAAGATGTTCATCAATATACTCCTTGGTGTTCTGGCAGGAGATTCCCAAATCTTCCTGCAAATGGTCTTTTCTCGCCCAACTCCAGTTGTATGGCCAAAGATGAATGTTGCAATAATCTACATTCTTGTCGGCACAGATCCGTTCCCAACAGTTCAGTTCACCTTCACATCCCCATTTACCTTCGCTACCGATAGAAATCAGATGATTCTTATCGAGCGAACGGATCAGCTTGCTCGCTTCACCCAGCCACTTTTCGAAAGCAGGCAACTGCTCTTTGCTGAAAGCACGAGGCTCGTTACCTATCTGCCATGACATGATAGCCGGGTCGTCCTTATACTTCTTCTTTGTATATCTGTTGGTTCTCGTAAGTATGAATTTCACATAATCATAGAATAGCTGATGCGCCTTTTCGCAGGATGCATATTTGGCGACGAAGTTCATGAAGGCAGGATATCCATCTTCGTTAGGACGGGGAGCCTGACCCAAACCAGCCTGCTCCAGGTAATAGCCATAACCGCCACTCCATTCCCAGGAATTGTTCAGATAGAGCACGGCCAGCATCTTGCGTTTGCCCATCTCCATCAGCAGATAGTCGAGACCGGCAAGAATCGTATCATTATAAACGCCCGGAGCTTCCTGCAGCGTCGGCTCAACCTTGGTCTTCACTCCTCGCTTTCCATCAGAGCCCACCAGGATGCGGAGGTTGTCAATGCCCATCTCCTTCATTTTATCGAGTTCCTTGCAGAGACGCTCACGGTTGCCGCCCTGTCCTTCTGAACCGAGGATGGCACCATACCAGAAATTGGTACCTACATAATAATAAGGTTTACCGTCGCGAACGAAATGTCCGTCCTTTACCTGCACAAAGTTTGACTTCGCAGAGATATTGCATGTAGCCAATGCCATCATCAATAAAACAAATATCTTCTTCATTTATTATTTAAGTTTACAGTTTAAAGATTCATTTTCGGTTGCAAAGATACTAAATAAGGGCAAAAAAGCATGATACTTTTTTGCCCTTTCTACATATAAATCTAAACTATGCTTATTTATTATTGCTTTTTCTCTATTTTTCTAAGGTTTCGGATAGATTTTCAGGTAATCTTCCATCCCTTTGGCTGCTCCCTGCATCACACCTTTAAATATATAGGAGTCGGAAACCACCTGCTTCTTTCTGTCGAAGATGGTCATGTGAGGAAGAGGCTGCACATTGATATCCCAGACGTATGGGATAAGTCCTGCCTTCATCATTTCGGCAGTCACAGCACCATACCATGCCATCATACTCTCATTATGCTTCTCCTGATTACCACCGAAGAGAGAGGCATCCTTACGGTTGGCACCATATTCACCGATGACTACCGGATAGCCCTGATCTACAAACTTCTGTTTCATCTTCATCACCTGATTGGTGATATGCTGGTAGGCATCCACGTTCTTGTTATTATACCAGATGGTGTTTACGGTTCGTCCCTGGTCATCGGCAGGCGCATGTCCTTTCCAATAAAGAGCCACCTTGCCCCAATCGGCATCTTTGTCCATCAGGGTAAATATATAAGGATCGTAGAAATGAACCTCTGACATCAGACGGTTCTTCACCTTATCCTTCAGACGGGTGATGTCGTAAGAATCCTTTGCAGCCAAATCAATCTCGGTCTTTGGAGTCTGTACGATGAGCACACGGCTGGCATTATTACCACCGGTAGCACGGACGGCATCGATAAACACCTGTTCGTATGCCAGGAGACGGTCGGCAAACTCCTTACTATCAGGAGCCAGCATGTCGCCTTGAACCTGCGGACTGGCGCCTCCCACTCCCGGTTCGTTGAGGGCAGCAAAGAGAACCCGCTGGTCATACGTCTTGAAATCCTTTGCTATATTCGTCCACAGCTTGCGGAACATCTCCTTATGCTCTGCCACATTCGCCCCACTGGTAAAAGCATCATGCTCCATCCATCCGCCATCCCAGTGTTCGTTGATGATGACACAGAGACCGGCATTGAGACCATAGTTTACGATTTCCTTGATTCGTTTCATCCAGACAGGATCTATGGTCATATTCTCCTTATCCGTAAGATGTCCAGCCACCCAGGATATAGGGATGCGAAGACTGTTGAATCCCTGCTGTTTCAAGCTCCGGATATAGCTCTCAGTAGTCTTATCATTCTGCCATGAAGTTTCCGACTTCAGTCCAGCCTGATTGGTAAAGACATCATTCCAGTCGCACGCCTCCATCGTATTACCCAGGTTGACTCCTGGAGCCATATAATGAGCCAGTTCGGTAGCCGTGAGTTTCATTTTCGAGATACGGCCATCCACTGGTTTAACCTGTGCGCCAGCCCAAGCGAAATGAGCGGCAGCCAATATAATCATAACTATCTTCTTCATATATCAATCTAACGTATTATCGGGTTTTGAAGTTATCATGTTGCAAAGATATCGAAAAAACTGTAGCGTGAATGTATACTTTTGATAAAAGGATAGGTATATTATGTTAGGATGTACGATATTTGCACAAAAAAAGGACGCACATCAGAGAAAAATTCCCCTGATATGCGCCCACACCTACTTTATATCAAACCTAAAGACTTAATATCTCGTTTTTTATTTAGCAGGCCACTTTGCTGCAGCAACAGCAGCCTGGATACTCTCAAGCATATTAGTATTGCTAACACTTGCACCAGCACGGTTGAAGATAGTCATGCTAGGATAATTACTATTTGTATCCCAAGCCATTGGAACACAACCATTATTGATAGCACTAGTTACAACAGCCTTGTAATAGTCCTTAACTGATGCATCATGAACAGCATCCTTACCGATGGCCAGACGCTGGTTGGCACCAAACTCACCAATCACTACAGGATAACCCTTGTCGAAGAAGTTGGTCTTCATCTTCTTCATCTGAGCCTCAACATAATCCTCGTTGTATTTAGCATCAGCTGTACGACCAGCCTCAGAACCATTGGTGTTATTCTTGCCCCAATAGAGGCAATACTTGCCCCAATCCTTGTCTTCACTCAGATCGGTAAAATTATATGGATCATAGAAGTGAACCTCTACCATCAATCGGTCGGTAGCAGAATCCTTAATCTTAGACATGTAGTTGTTGGCTACGAATTTATCGATATCGGTATTAGGCCCCTGAACTATCAGAACTCGCTTGGCATTGTTGCCACCTGTGGCACGAACCGCCTCAATGAAAGTCTGCTCATATTCAGCAATTCTATTGGCCAAATCCGCAGTGCCCAGCAATGCATTGGCATCACCGCCACCCACACCAGGCTCATTCATACCGGCAAAGATAAGACGCTCGTCATAATTCTTGAAACTATTGGCTATCTGAGTCCAAATCTTGGTGAGTTTTGCCTTGGTAGCATCCACATCAGTAGCAGCAGTGAAGCCATCATGCTCAATCCATCCACCATCCCAATGCTGGTTGATGATGACATAGAGATTGTTCTTGATGCAGTAATCTACCACCTCGTGAACACGGGTCAGCCAATCGGCATCGATGGTGCAAGCCTCAGCATCTGTGATGTGCCCCATCACCCAAGAACAAGGAATACGGACGCTCTTGAAACCGGAAGCCTTCACCAGGTCGATGAGCTGCTGAGTAGTCTTTGCCGACTGCCAAAAAGTTTCAGAACCGATACCGGCATTCTTCCAGTTATTGGCAGCATTTCCTGCCTCCATCGTATTACCCAGATTCCAACCCGGATACATCAAGGCAGCAATATCCATAGCTGTCTTGCTCATATCACCAGTAGTAGTACCCTGCTCCTGGTTAATGGTAACAGCTTCGGTGATGGAAGTACTGTCGTTTACCACCATGGTATAGCTGATGGTTGCCGAACGGGCATTGCTGATGTTGGCAGCCACCGAATAGTTGCGGGTGTATTCCACCATGTTGGCACGAGAAGTAATCTCACTCACCCAGTCATTGCTGATTACCTGAGAATAACTTGCATTTGCCTTCAGGGTTACTGTAACCTGACCACCGGCAGCCCCCACATTCATGGTTTTACCTGATGATATGAGCAGTCCCTCGGTAGAGTTCTGGCTCACGGTGATAGTCTTGGTATCAGAACCAGCCGCTACGGTGATAGTTGCCGAACGATCATCATTGGCTGTATTTTCCTCTGCCTTGATGAGGAAATGATGGGTAATACTAGAAGAGCCAGCCACTGGAGTTACAGCCAACCAAGCCGCTTCGGTAGAAACCGTTGGTACCTGAGCCGCCTTGACATATAAATCAGTCTCACCACCATTCTTCGTAAATGCCATATCAGAACGGGAAACCACGAAGTCCTTAGAGAGTCCTTCACCGCCTCCGATGGTATCCTCATCAGAACAAGCTGAGAAACTGACCATGGCAAAAGCCATGATCAGAAACGATAAAATTGTTATTTTCTTCATATTCATAGAATATCAAAATAATACGTATGATTACTTACTTGGAGTCAAGACATGATTAATCTTAACCTTAACCTGAGTAGGATCAACCAGGTCTTTCCACAAATCGTAGAGTTCGATGGACCAAACCACTGCACCCGAGCACTTATCTGCCAAAGAAGCGGAAACTTCGTAGGTGCCATCGCCCTTCACATAAGTGCGACCGAATTCAGAACCGCCCCAGTAGCTAGGATACCAGCTAGGTGTGGCATAAGAAAGTTCTGTCTTGTAGTTCTTGGAAGCAGAATCCTTCAGGTTGCCGTCGATACCTGTGATGGTGAAGTTGACAATCAGATTACCAGTGAATGACAAGGCTGAAGCATCCACTCCATTTGCCTTGGTATTACCATACTCATTGTAGATTTCAATGCGACCGTCTGTGCCCTTGCCATCCTTGTTGACGAACTCTGTCTTGGAGAAATCCATAGAGAATTCAGGATCCACATCAAACTTGATGCTCACAATCTCTGCAGTAATCTTGGATGCATCGATGGCATCAGCTGCCAGATTGTTGATATCCACACAGAATACCGCTGCACCTTCTGCCTCGGCACCACCTGTCTCCATCCAAACCGTATAGAGACCATCGCCAGTAACGTTGGCATCATACTTGGAATTATCAAAGGCTGACCAGCGACTTGGATCCCAAGAAGCATCACCATACTCCAAACCAGCCACATGACTGCCCGCACCTTCCTTCATGTTATCTGTCAAACCAGAAAGACGGAAAGTAACCACCATGTTCTTGGTAAACTTAATCTGAGCCTGGTTGATGCCAGGATTGCTACCCGTAGAACCATACTGGTTGAAAATCTCGATACGGATTCTACCATTATTCTCAAGGTCACCGACAACCAATTTGGAATTATCAACCTTCAACTCAGGTGACATACGAACAGGACGAATCGCCAAGCCCAGGTTGCGGGCCGAAACACCAGATGAAGCAGTACCATTGCTCAGATTGAGCGTCTGGCTATAATCCGTAGCGATGCTATAGTTATTGCCGCTCCAATACAAGCCCTGGTTGCCCTCACCTACCTTGGCAGTTCCATTGCGGTAACCGGTGTAAGGCATAAAGATGCTGTTGCCATTGGCTGCAGTAAATCTGATACCCTTCACGCCCTTCACCTCAACTTCTGTCTGAGTGGTATTGGCAATCAACTCACTCATCTGATCAGCTGTAGGAGTAGAACTGCGCATCAAGGCACCCGCATCCACGTTCACCTTCTTCAAGATATCCTTATCCGTACCGGCGATATCCTCCACTGTATTGTAATCGATGAGATAAGTACTCTGATTCACACCAGTCAAATCACCATAGCCCAGAAGGGTACCTGTCTCTTCCTCTGATTCTGCACCCAGGTTGCATTTAGCCCAAAGGATGCTCAAACCCAAGTCAACATATTCCATTGTCTGAGCAGGAGTGGTAAAGCTCTTGGTCTCACCATAGACAAAACCATCGCCCAACTCGAAATATGATGTATAATAGTAAGTAGTTCCAGGAAGCAAACCTTCCACACGTTGACTGATGGTCTTGGCACTGGCAGAGATTGGATAATTGATACCATTCTCTACATCTGCCTCAGAGGTTGAAATCTTGAAACCATAGTTCATCTGGGTCTCTCCCTCTATCAGGATGCCTTCCAAGCCATTGGCTGTAGCACTCAGGGTAGCCTTGGTAGCCGTAACATCCGTGGCTCCGGCTGTAGCAATCTGGGCATCAGTAGCCACGAAGCTCTTTACCTCACCAAACTTGGTTACTATGCCCTGTAACTGTACGTAAGTGGCATAATAATAGGTATTGCCCTTGGTCAATCCCGAGAGAGTGGCGGTTACATTACCTTCGGCATCAATCACGCCAGGCTGCTTGGAGCCGGCTGTGGTAGGATCGGGGTTGGTACCGTAAACAACACCCACCGCATAGGCACCGGCATCCTGCTTACTCAAGTCCAAGACCTTGCCGCTGACTACTGCCGAAATAGCAGTAACAGAAGCATCACCCGTCTCAATGGTGCTAATTACATTTCCTGTGGCTGCAGAGTAGTCATCATCGCTACAGGAAGAGAGCGAGCAAAGACCGACCATCAGCAGCATCACACCTGCTAAATATTTCATTTTCATAATCTAATCCACATTAAAGTTTCTAATCTTATTTACCCTCTGAAGGTGTCACTACAGGAGCACCTGTATCCATCTTCACGGTGATAACCACTTCGATGCTTGAAGAACACTTGAAGTCGGTAAACTCATTTTTGCCGGAATCAAACTTGAAGCATGCGGCAGGTCCCCATGGGTTCAATACATAACGACGGAAGGAGTTGGTACTTGGGTCGTCATCTGTATATCCTCTTGGGATGAGTGTATCATCAAAATCAACACTCTTGCCATCTACCTTGATGCTCTTGATGGTGATATCGCAGTTTGGATTGTCCTTCAGAATCTTGTTGACGTCGATGTAGAGAAGATATGGATTGCTCTCTGCACCCTCAAACTTCAAGGAATAGTCGCCATCGCCTGTGATGAACACATTGGTGCTCATATAGTTGGCGATATCGCCATCGTGCTTCCAGCCCCAACCGGAGTTGTTGAAGAAGAGGTTTGCCTTATACTTAGGACCTGATGCAGAACTTGCGCTCTGGGCTACCCAGTGGTATGCCTGATACTGATAGAGATTGCCCTGGTCATCAAGACACTGGCTACCGAGCCACAAATCCTTCAGATGTCCGGTATAGTCATCCTTGCTGACTTTCAGAATACGCAGGGTGTTGTCGGCATTGGCATGCATGTTGTAATTGCCCGTTGCAGAAAGCTGGGTATTTCCGAAGCCCTTGTCGAAAGTGAATACGCCTTCATCGTTCAAGGTATATTTACCGGAAACCTGACTTCCATCAGGAGCGGTATAGATATAACTCTTTGACTCGCTGTTCATCACGAGGGTTGCATCCTCGATACCACTAGCTGCTGTAAGCTGAATGCCCTTGGCACTACCGTCGAGGTTGCAATAGTCAAACTGCCGTCCCTCTTCATTATCAGGGTTAGCCAACTTGTAGGTGATTTCCTTATTGGTCTTCTGCTCTACCCAGTCGCGCCAGTCAGTCATCAGCGTTGGCTTCACCTGGGTGTTCTCTGGCGCGGAAGGAGTCCAATTGTCCCAGTATTCCTCTGAAACGAAGTTGTAGCAAAGCAAGCACTTGCCCTCATCAGAATTGTCTCGAACTGTTGCTATCTGCAAACGGTCGTCGGCAAGTCCCATCAGCTTCAGTCCGCTACGCCAGTTGGTAGCAACCTGGTCATGTCCCGAATTGTGGAGCAGTTCCGCATCCGAGAAGGTGATGGTATGATTGTCTGTATCCAGCATGTAAGTACCCTTAAGGGTCTCACCTGTCTCAGCATTATATACGGTGACATGGGCACCGCCAATCAGGTCGAACTCCATATAACCATAGTCCATAGCCGACATCACCCAGGAGTTGTCTGCGATACCAGGAGTCCAGTTCCAATGGTCGCCGGCTGCAGCGGTCTGTCCCATCATGCAGGTACTCCAGTCATCATCCATACCCCAGAATCCGAGCGGACCTGCCCAGAGGTCTGAATGCTTGGTGATGACATTGGCATCGATATCCAACTTCCATCGCTTCGATTTGCCTACGCCGCCACTCAGATAGGTCCACAGAGGATCGGTAACGAATTCGGCACAGAAATCATCTACCTTGAACTCGGCGTAGGGTCCCCAGAGGAAACCGCCGCGGGTTTCAACACCGATACGTGCCTGATAGGTACCATTGAAAGGAATCTTCAGGCTCACCTCATCCTGCTGGAAACGTCCCTGAGGCGTATCAAAGACCACCGAATAGCTCGATGGCAACAGACTCTTGAACTTGACAATATTAGGATTGCTTTCGTCGTGAGTAATCGTGAAGGCGATGTTCTCAGCCAAATCCTCAGAAGACAAGTTCTTATCGCCCAGACCAAACCCGTCTGGAGAGCAGCTCGCCATGACGAGAATCATGACAGCTGCCAAAAGCGAATATATTTTATTTATAATCTTCATAAAACCAATACTTTAAAAAGTTAGAATTACCAACCAGGATTCTGCTTCAGGAGACCATGAGAAAGTCCGATCTCGGTGATAGGAATCTGAATCAAACCACGTTTCTTGATGATATTCTCGGCACTGATGGATACGGTGGTTTTCTCGCCGCCATCCTTCACTTCCCAGGAACCGGCAATCTCCCTGGCTGCCTGCTCCACGCCCTGACGGAGCTGATCCCAATAGCGGATTCCCTCGAAGGCAAACTCAAGCTTGCGCTCTTTCAGGATGTTCTCCTTGGTGGCTGTCTGCTGAGAATAGTTGCCACTCAGGGTGGTGCCATCATCCTCGGTATAAGCACGCTTGCGAACCTGGTCGAAGTAAGACTGGGCATTAGGACTGCCCAACTCTGCTGCCATCAACAGGACATCGGCGTAACGGACGAGGACCCAATCCTGGAACTGACTGATTTGGAAATCGCCTGCACCCACTGTTTCCGTGTAATGCTGCAACTTGCCATCACCAGCAGTTTCGTGCTTAGACAAAGGGGTATATTTCTTAACGAAATATCCGGTGTATTCACGCTGGTCGGCAAGATAGGTGTTCTCGTAATCCTTCAACTGTGAAGCATCGATGATAGAGGCTGAACGGCGGGTATCACCCGTAGCATAGGCTGAAGCAATGGATGGTGTAACAGTGCATGCACCCCAACCCTGGCCATAGCCTTCGTAAACCAGACTACCGGTACGCATTCCTATCATTACCTGGAAACGGTTACCATCATTGTTGCCATTATAATCGGCTGTGTAGTTGAACTTCATCGAGAGTATGGTCTCTGGGTTTCCAGGACCAGCCCAGGAAGAGTTCTCATGTGCCCAAAGTCCTACGTGGTCACCGCTCTTGTCATCAGCAGAAGCTGGCCACAAATCTCTGAATCGAGGTACCAGACTGAACTCGCCACTGGAGATGATATCCTCGCAGGCTGCCAGGGCATCCGCCTTGGTCAAGCCCAGCTGATCAGGCTCCTTGCCATAATAGCCACTATAGAAGAGGTATGCGCGAGCCAGAATTGCCTCGGCACCATACTTGGTGATATGTCCATCGTTGGTAGCCGCATCCTTCTTAGGATAGGCATTGGCAGGAATATGCTCGATGGCATACTTCAAATCTCTGAATACCAGACTATATACAGAGTCAGGAGCAGCCTGAGGAACCACTTCGCTGGTGGCATGTTCCAGCAACGGAATATTCTCCCAAAGGCGAAGCATATCGAAATAGCACAAGGCACGAAGAGCATGAGCCTCACCCAGATAGGTGTTCTTTGCATTCTCATCATCCCAGGTAATGCCTTCACCCTTATCGATAAACTCATTGCAGCGGAAGATGGCTGCATAATAGCTCTTCCACAAGGTTTCGTGCATATCGGTATAAGACGGTGCCTGATTCATGTCGAAACGGTCGAGAATCTGCGTGTTGCGGCCATCGGTGTTACCCGTACCGCCAAAGCACTCATCACTCATCGTCTCGGTCAACTGATAGACGGTGAACGAAGGACCATCTGAAACGGTACGCTGCCAACCATCGTAGCAGGCATAGAGCGAGCGAAGTCCATCTTCCTGACTCTTATAGAAATTGCCGGAATTTGATTCTGTCTTGGAAGCCACATCCAGCCAACTGTCGCTGCAAGATGCCAGACCTCCCATAGCCAAAATACCCAAAGCGGCTATCTTTATTTTATTTGTCTTCATAATGATATCTCCTTTAAATTAGAACTTAAGATTCAAACCTACCATGAAGGTACGTGGACGTGGATAGTAACCCAAATCTACGCCTGATGCCCAACTATTGACACCATAACCGATTTCTGGGTCCATGCCGTCATACTTGGTAAAGGTAAACGCATTCTGAACCTGGAAGTACAAACGGGCCTGAGATACGAACTTCTGATGAAGCAGCTTGGCAAAATCATAACCTAAGGTGATGTTGCTGATTCTCAGGAAGTCACCATCCTGGATAAAGAGGTCGGAGAACTGATAGTTCACATTGGTCTCTGTTACACGTGGATATTTGTTGGATGTTCCCTCACCTGTCCAGCGCTGCAGAATAGCTGAAGTGTAGTTGGCAGTCTTGGCACCTACATTGCGGTAGCTCTGAACGATGTCGTTGCCTACAGAACCGTTGGCGGTTACAGAGAAGTCGAGTCCCTTGTAGCCGAAGCCGAGTGAGAAACCATAGGTAAAGTCTGGCATACCATTGCCCAGGTTTACCTTGTCGGCATCATTGATGGTACCATCGTGGTTGACATCGTAATACTTTACATCGCCAGGTTTTACAGAAGACCCCTGAAGTACGCCATTGCCTGCCGCTACCCACTCGTTGATTTCTTTCTGGTTCTGGAAGATACCAGCGGTCTTGTAACCCCAGAAGTAACCGATTGGTTCGCCATTGCTGCAACGGTAGAACTCGGTAGAGTTATCATAGAGCTGACCATTACCATCGGTACCATGAATGATACCATCGGATGTAGGGATGCTTCCCACCTTATTCTTATTATAGGCACCGTTGACATTCACATAGTAGTTGAAATCTCTACCAATGTTGTCGTTCCAGCCCAAACCGATTTCTATACCGGTATTCTCTACGTCACCTCCATTGAAATAAGGGGCTCCCGTACCGGCTGTGCCTGGGATAGGCTTAACCAGCAACCAGTCTTTGGTGGTCTTCTTATACCAGTCGATGTTGACATTCAGCTTGCCCAGGAGACGCAAATCCAAACCGAAGTCCAACTGCTCTGAAGTTTCCCACTTCACATTCTCGTTAGACAGACGGCTTTCGTAAGCACCATAGTAATTTGACTGTCCGTCAGCACCCAAAGCCGTACCGAAGTTATAGTAAGCGCCCGATGTTGAGATAGGAGAAATAAACATCAGGTCGCCAATATTCTGGTTACCAACCTGTCCCCAGCTTGCACGCACCTTGGCATAATCAAGCACCTTGAGCAGAGGCTTCACCCATTTTTCATTGGTTACAATCCAACCGGCAGAAACAGAAGGGAAGTAGCCCCAGCGGTTGCCACGGGCAAACTTAGAAGAAGCATCGGCACGCAGGGTAGCTGTTGCCATATAGGTTTCCTTCCAGTTCCAGCTTACACGACCAAAGTAGCTCACCATGCGCTGTGACAGAGAAGGAGCACCGCTGGCACCCAGACCATCGGTAGCGGTGGCAGCGGTACCATTGCTTACATAAGCATGGTTCCAGTCGGCAAAGCCACTCTTCAGGGTGGCATTGGATGCACTTACGCCTACGCCATCAAAGCGCCAGGACTCCATACCTGCCAAGGCTGTGAAGCTATGATCCTTTACCTTGAAGTCGTAAGACAGGGTGTTGGTCCAGGTCAACTGCCAGTTATGTCCCATATTCTGGTTCACACTGGTACGGTTGGCTGTGTTGTAGCTATAGATAGAGAACTGATAGAGAGGAGTAAACGAACGGTAATCGCTTGCATAATATTCGTAACCTACTACGGTGCGATACTTCAAGTTCTTGATAGGCTCAATCTCCGCATACACATTACCGGTGAAACGGGCTGCATTCGTCTGATTGTTATTGTTCGTCATCATCAAGCCGTATGGGTTGCCATCGGCATTATACCAGTCGCTGTTGCTGGTATCATTAAAAGGAGAATCATACTTGTTGTTGTCGCTATAGACTGGCGACAATGGAGAGGTATTGAAGGCACTGCGCAGAGTGTTGTTATAAGCATTGCCCACAGCGATACCCGTATTCTGGGTATAGATGAAACTGATCTGCTCACCCACCTTCAACCAGTCCTTCACCTTCCAGTCGGAATTGACACGGAAGTTGTAACGTTCATAATTGCTGACGTCCTTGCCGCCAACAATACCTTCCTGGTTCATATAACCCAGAGTCATGGCATAATTAGCAGTCTTGCTACCGCCATTTACACCTATATTATAAGAAGAAGTCTTGGCATTCTTCACAAACATCTGATCTACCCAGTCGGTATCAATCAAATCACCATTGGCATCATAGATACTCTTGTATTTGCTCCAGTCGTAGGCGTTCTTACCCGAGTTGATGGCAGCCTCATCCAGAATAGTCATATACTCACTGGCATTGAGCATATCAATGCTGCGTGGCTTGTTCTGCCAACCCACATAGCCGTCGAAGCTAACCACGGCACGGCCTTCCTTACCACTCTTGGTAGTAATCAGAACCACACCATTGGCCGACTGCGAACCATAGATGGCAGCCGATGCCGCATCCTTCAGCACATCAATGCTTTCGATATCGGCAGGATTCAGAGAAGCGATGTCACCACGTACACCATCAATGATGTAAAGCGGATCAGAACCACTCACGGTACCCATACCACGGATATTTACCTTCAAACCGGAACCCGGCTGACCGGATGTTGAGATGATGCTCATACCAGGAGTCTGTCCCTGGAGCGCCTGAAGCGGATTGGAAGTGTTCAACTTGGCGATGTCATCACCCTTCACGTTGATGTTAGCACCCGTCACCAGCTTTTTCTTCTGAACACCGTAACCTACTACGACAACTTCATCAAGTGACTGCTTGTCTTCATTTAAGGTTACGTTGATTGTCGAACCTGTAACTTTAATCTTTTGGGTGATAAAGCCCAGATACGAAACTTCGAGTGTTTGTCCTTTCTTTGCTTCAATGGTAAAGTTACCATCCAGGTCAGTAACGGCACCAGTCTTTGTACCCTGCACCATGACACTTGCACCAATCAATGGTTCATTGTCACTGCCAGAGATGACAGTACCCTTAACCGTCTGAGCATTGAGGACACCCGCTCCGATTCCTAACATTGCCTGGAACACCAACATGATGGCTACCAGAGCAACTTTGCAGAGCATGTGGCTCTGCGAGAATTTCTGAGATGTTTTTCTCATAATTACTTTAGGTTTAAATTAATAATTGTTGCTTCTAGGTGTAATATAGGGCCTATGTAACATAGGTCGAATATTGCCTTTATATAAATAAGGTATAAGCCTCGGTTATGAGGATTGCCTCGATTTATCGTTGTTTACATTTACTTTTCGGGGGCAAAGATAGATAAAAAACAGACACAATGGGGTATGTTTTGGTTAATCAATTACGTATAAAATGTTGCGCAACCTACATTTTTTAACGAAAAAGCACCAAAATGTAGCATAAAATACATTTTGGTGCAAAAATAGTTTAATTAATATGATATTTTATCAACCCCAGCATCGGAGCTTTCAATATCTGGGAAATCTTGAGATGAAACTCATCCTCCATCACATTTCTCAAAGGTGATTCAAAGTAATGAGCTATGCTTCCAACAAAACCAAGCATCGGGATTTCTTCTTCCAAGGATGAATGCCATGCCTTCATGCCTGGCTCCAACTGGCTTATATCCTCGGTGCTCGCCTTGACATATTTAATATAAGGTGTGAGATTCTTTGCGTAGAACTGATTGAAACTCTCCAGTATCATGCGATAGAGAGCCATCGCTTCGTTCAGTTCGTCAGTCCCGTTCTCGTGTTTCTCACCTTCTGCTATCTGTTCTGAGATAAAAGGACAGATGGAAGCCAGGAAGCGATTGGCAAGCGGCTGTCTGTACACCTTATTAATAATAGTAGGATAATCCAAGCCCGACCAGGCAAGATATTTATTCTTTAGCGATACAGGCAATGTGCCCTTGAAGATACCATTGAGGAAAAGTTTGCCGATTACTGCCCCACTACCCTCATCGCCCAGGATATATCCCAACGGAGGCGTGTTCATCACAATCTTCTCTCCATCGTAAAGACAACTGTTGGCACCGGTTCCCAAAATACAGGCGATACCCGGTTTCTTGCCAAACAGGGCACGGGCTGCTCCCAGCATATCACCTTCTGCCTCAACCTTGGCTTCGGGAAAAGACTGCTGCAAGAGTGATTTCATGCGAGACTTCATCGCCTCGGTTACTCCACTGCCATAAAAGAAAACCTCCTGAGGCTGCTCTGACAGAACAAGTTCCTTACACAATACATCCAAAATCTCGGCATCACTCTGATGAATCGGACTGATGCCCTGCGTTTTACAGGTAACCATCACGTTACCCTGTTCATCAACCAGAGCCCAATCGGTCTTGGTACTGCCACTATCTGCTATGAGTATCTTCATATTCTTATCTGATTAATTAACGTATCCTTTGACGTTGCAAATGTAATCAATTTATATGAAAAATGCAAAAGATAACCCTAAAAATCGAACGTAAAGGTGCTAATATATCAAAAAAGGCGGTTTTCTCTTTGCTTTTTCACGAATTATTAATAACTTTGCAGTCAAATTTACTAAATATGAAGAAGAGACTATACATCATAATTCTGCTGATGGTGGCATTCGTGCTGCCAAGCAACGCAGTGCTCAAGGAAGCCAACCTGGACACAACGCTCTATATGCTGCGTACAGAATTGACCAACTATCACATAGACTTGGAGAAACAGAACCAAGCTGCCAAGGCTCAACAGTTGGCTGTGATTCAGGAACTCATCAGTATTGTGAAACAGGCTGACCAGAACTCCATCATGCTCTATTCGCAGCGCAATGGGTATATTTTCGACATGACGTATGCCTGTCATGAGGCTACAGAGCAGTTTAAGAAGTTTAAGTCGAAGGCTGTTCCTTTCCGCCAGATGATCAAGAAGAACAATGTTGAGGTGGCTCGTTTCGATTCACTCATCAACTATCTCTACGGCATGAACACCATGTTTCTCAGCGAAGAAGCACAGGTGAACCGAAACGTAGACCTGACTCTGGCTGTCAATATCCGCCGCCAGCTGGTAGAGAAACAGAAACAGCTGCAAGCCTATGTACAGGCTTACGACAGAACCGACCGTAAGTTACAGGCACTCAACGACTATGCCAACCGCAGATACGAAGATATCCAGAACAGCATCTTCAATAATGGAGGCGACAACTATCTGCGCATACTCCGTAACTTCAGCATGAACTATAAGGAGGCGAAGACATCTGTAACCGAGAAATACAAGCCCGTACCGGGCATGATGTCGCAATGGGATGTTCGTATCATCTTCATCCTCTTCGGTATCATCATCTTCTGGGGGCTCATCTCCATCTTCCTCAATCTCTTTACCATCCGCATCGTGATTACCCAACTCATGAAGCATGGTATGTTCGAGAACAAAAAGGAAAGTTTTATGGCAAAACGACCATGCCTTATCATGGCGATGACGGTAGTAACCTTCGCAGTTATTCTCGGTATCGTAAGAATGGCGGTTACCCAGAACTTCGTGATTATGGCAAGCCAGCTGCTGGTAGAATATTCCTGGCTGGTTGGCGTCATCCTGGTATCTATCCTGCTACGTGTAGACAACGATAAGATCAAGAATACCTTCCGTATCTATTCACCATTGATGCTGGTAGGTTTCATCGTTATCGTGTTCCGTATCATCCTGATACCAAACGACCTGGTAAACCTTATCTTTCCACCAGTTCTTCTGCTCTGCGCTCTCTGGCAGTGGAATGTGATTGGCAGAAAGCACAACCAGGTATTGCGCACCGACAAGACATACGCATTCATATCGCTTGCCGTATTCGGAGTAAGTACCATTTTTGCCTGGACAGGTTTCACACTGCTTGCCGTCCAGCTTATCATCTGGTGGACCATGCAGCTTACCTGCGTGCTTACCATCACCTGTTGCGAAGGATGGCTCAGCGTATATGCCAAGCGTAAGAAGTTGGCTGACAAGGCGATTACCAACAAATGGCTGTATCGCTTTATCTATAAGGTATTGCTCCCTATTTCAGGCGTACTCTCGTTCATCATCTCTATCTATTGGGCTGCAGATGTATTCAACATGAGTGATACGACATGGGAGATATTCAACAAGGATTACATCAAGACCAGCAACTTCACTGCATCGCTTTTCAGTATTTCAGAGGTAGCTTGTCTGTACTTCCTGTTCAACTACATCAACATTACTTCTGTAGACTTCATGCGCCATCACTTCGAGAAGGCAGACCCGACTTCTGCTGCCTCAAAGATTGTGATGTTCAAGAACGTGATGCAGGTGATTATCTGGGGTATCTGGCTGATGATAGCCCTGAACGTGTTCCAGGTAGGAAAATCATGGCTGCTTGCTATCTTTGCCGGCTTATCAACCGGTCTGGGTTTTGCATCAAAGGATATTCTCGAAAACATCTACTACGGCGTCTCTCTGATGATGGGTCGTGTGAAGGTAGGTGACTATATCATCTGCGACGGCACCCGTGGTAAGGTGAGCAGTATCAGTTATACCTCTACGATGCTGGAGGCTACCGACGGTTCGGTCATAGCTTTCCAGAACTCGCAGCTCTTCTCGAAGAACTACAAGAACATGACCAAGAATCATGGTTATGAGCTGGATATTCTGGAGGTAGGTATTGCTTATGGCAGCAATGTGAAGGAAGTGAAACAGATTCTCATCGATGCCCTGATAAAACTGGACTGTATCTATCAGGACAAAGGGGTGAAGGTATTACTGAAGAGTTTCGATGACAGTTGCATCACCCTCAGAATTGTGGTATGGGTGAACGTGCTTACCCAAGCCATCGATGATGCCACCATCATGGAGTGCATCTACGATACGCTCAACGATCACAACATCGAGATTCCGTTCCCACAGCGTGAGATTACAATTAAACAAGTTAATAATTAACAGTTTGTAGTTTACAGTTAATAGCAGGTTTACTCCCTATTAACTATAAACTATCAACTATAAACTATAAAAAGATATGGCAACATTCATAGCAGGTCCTTGCGTCATCGAGTCTATGGAACTATTGGAAACAGTAGCTCAGGAACTCGTCCGCATCAACGAAAAGTTAGGAACCCAAATCATATTCAAGGCTTCATTCGACAAAGCCAACCGTACCAGCATCCACTCTTTCCGTGGTCCAGGACTGGAGAAAGGACTCCAGATGCTGGGAGATATCAGGGAGAAGTACAACCTTCAGGTTACAACAGATATTCATGAAAGTTATCAGGCTTCAGCAGCAGGCGAAGTATGTGATATTCTCCAGATTCCAGCCTTCCTCTGCCGACAGACCGACCTTCTGGTTTCTGCAGCCAAGACAGGCAAAACCGTCAACATCAAGAAGGCACAGTTCCTGAGCGGTAGAGATATGAAATATCCTGTAGAAAAGGCTTTGGAGAGCGGTGCCAAGGAAGTTTGGCTCACAGAACGCGGCAACTGTTTCGGCTATAACAATCTCGTGGTAGATTTCAGAAACATCCCTGACATGAAGGAGATTGTGCCAAATGTCATCATGGACTGTACCCATAGCGTTCAGCGCCCGAGTGCAGGTGACGGCAAGACCGTAGGCGACCGTAAATTCGTTCCAGCAATGGCAAAGGCGGCTAAAGCTTTCGGAGCTACCGGCTACTTCTTTGAAGTACATCCAGACCCAGACCAGGGCAAGAGCGATGCAGCCAATATGCTGGAATTAAACAAGTTGGAATCACTTATAGAAGAACTCCTGTAAGTGAAGAACGAAGAAACAACGTTCGGCGTCCGAAGGGAAAGCCAATTCAAATGATTTAGAAATGACGGATAAAAATAACAATATAGATGATAAGATTGTTCGCGGTTATGGCGAACAGGCTCTTAGAGACGAGGCGCAGGCCATCCTCGACCAGATACCTTATCTGGACGACAACTTTGAGAAAGCTGTAGACATGATGTATCATTGCCAAGGCAAGATTATCGTTACAGGTGTGGGCAAGAGTGGACACGTAGGTGCCAAGATTGCCGCTACACTTGCCTCTACAGGCACACCAGCCTTCTACATCAATCCACTGGATGTCTATCACGGCGACTTAGGTGTGATGACCGACAAGGATGTGGTTCTGGCACTGAGCAACAGCGGTCAGACCGATGAACTGCTCCGTTTCATCCCGATGGTACTTCACATGAATGTACCTATCATCTCCATCACAGGAAATCCAGATTCCCTGCTGGCAAAATACTCCAACCATCATATTACCGTAAAGGTAAAGAAGGAGGCTTGTCCGCTGAACCTCGCCCCTACCAGCAGTACTACTGCAGCATTGGCTATGGGTGATGCACTGGCTATCGCCCTGATGCAGGTACGCCACTTCAAGCCTCGTGACTTTGCACAGTTCCATCCTGGTGGAGAATTAGGCAAACGACTGCTGACCACAGCAGAAGATGTGATGCGCAGCGATGATATGCCTATCATTCCTAAGGAAATGCACCTGGGCGAGGCTATCATCCACGTAAGCAAGGGCAAACTGGGATTGGGTATCTCATTGGATGAAGACAACCACGTTATCGGACTTATTACCGATGGTGATATCCGACGCGCCATGGAGAAATGGCAGGCAGAATTCTTCAACAAGACTGTAAGCGACATCATGACCACCACTCCGAAAATGGTGACTCCGAAGACGAAGATTTCGGAGATCCAGCGCATCATGCACAAGTATAAGGTGCATACGGTACTGGTTGTAGACAAAGATAATCATTTAAAGGGCATTGTAGATCACTATGCCTGCATGGTATAATTTTTTAGGCACGGATAACACAGATTACACGGATTTATAGATAACACGGTTATAGATAAGATGAGATATTTTTTATTAATAGCAACATTATGGCTGTCTTGTTCGCTGTGCAGCGCACAGACTAGCGATTCACTGATCGTAAATCAGCTTCGTGGGAAAGGTGTCAGCTTTTCTCACGATAATTCAGTAACCCTACTGATGAACGGTCAGGAAAAGTTTGATGATATGTTCCAGGCAATCCGACAGGCTAAACATAGTGTACACCTGGAATACTTCAACTTTCGCAACGACAGCATCGCCTCCCTTCTCTTTGATATTCTTGCACAGAAAGTCAAGGAGGGTGTGAAGGTGAGAGCCTTATATGATGGTTTCGGAAACTCTTCCAACAACAAGCCTCTGCGAAAGAGACATCTCAAGAAAATCCGTGCCAACGGCATAGAGATTTATGAATATAAGCCCCTGAAGTTTCCATGGGTACATGCAATATTCAACCGTGATCACCGTAAAATCGTTGTCATCGACGGACAGATTGCCTACACAGGAGGTATGAACGTTGCCGACTATTATATAAAAGGTACGAAGGTTGTAGGAGAATGGCACGATATGCACTGCCGCATCGACGGAAGCGAGGTGAATACCCTGCAGAAGATATTCCTCAAAATGTGGAATAAGGTGAGCGGACAGAATGTGCACAGCACTGAGTTCTGGAGATATAAGAAGAAGGATTATCTGGTAGAGAATCTCAAGCCAGATACGACAGCAACAGCCTACAGAAAGATGGTCGGCATCATCAACCGAGAACCGCATATTACAAAGGATATCATCCGATATTTCTATGTGAATGCCATCAATGATGCACAGGACAGCATCAAGATTATCAGCCCCTACTTCACCTTGAGTCATAAACTCAAAAAGGCATTGAAGAATGCTGTGAAAAGAGGAGTAAAGGTAGAAATCATGCTCTCTACCAAGAGCGACATTCCGCTGACTCCTGACTGTGGTTTCTATAATGCGCACAAACTGATGAAGGCAGGATGCAATGTTTGGATGTACACACGGGGCTTCCACCATACCAAGATTATCATGGTAGACGGCAAGTTCTGTACCGTTGGCAGTGCCAATCTCAATGCCCGAAGCCTGCGCTGGGACTATGAAGAGAATGCAGTGATTGTGGATTCTTGCACTACCCAACAACTGGTACAGCTTTTTGATGGGGAAAAGAAAGACAGTTTCTTACTCAATGAGAAGAACTGGAGAGAGTGGCGTACGGGCTGGCAAAGATTCAAAGGATGGTTTGCAGCAAAGGTACTCACTCCATTCTTGTAAAAACAAGATATAAGTATAACCCAACTTTCACTAGCAGAAGTAAAACAAACAGAGATGAATGAAGAAATGATGAAAGCCATGGCTGGCAAACAGATGCCGGAAATGGCAATAGTAGAGAGCAATACACTCGCCGCAATGGGACTCAGACAACTGCTTGAGTCGGTGATGCCCATGATGAAAATCTCGACCTTCGGTTCGTTCCGTCAGTACGAGGCAAACAATCCAGACCACTTTGTTCATAGCTTTGTATCTATGCACATTGTACTGGAACACCGTTACTTCTTCACACAGGGCAACAGGAACCGCCACGTGATCGTTCTAACACCCAGCAACGATCCCAATTCGCAACTTGCAGAATTTCATTGTCTCTGCGTCAATGTACCAGAAGGATACCTGATAAAAGAGCTTCTCAACCTGCAGCATTCCGGTCATCCTCATGGCGAACATATCCCTGCCATGCCCCCCGTCACTCAGGAAAAAGTTCTGTCGGATAGAGAAATAGAGGTATTATCTCTGGTAGCACAAGGGAAAATCAACAAAGAGATAGCCGACCAACTCTGTATCGGACTGACTACTGTGATTACCCATCGCAAGAAAATACAGGAAAAACTGAGATTAAAAAGTGTGTCTTCACTCACCATTTATGCTGTGATGCATGGTTTTGTTGACATCAATATGATCTAGCCTTCACCATAAATAGTGATACAGAATTATCACATACCTAAATATAATGATAGCGCCTTCCCCTCATGTGAGAGGAAGGCGCTATCATTATATAAAAATAACATTATTTAAGCTATCAATCCATAGAAAAGCTACAGTTTTACAGAAGAAATATCAACCAGATTGTTCACGATGGCATAAATTGTAAGACCCGCAGGGGAGTGAATCTGAAGCTTTCGGGCGATATTTCTGCGATGCGTAATGACCGTATTGATAGAGATAAACAAGTGGTCAGCAATCTCCTTGTTGGTCATTCCCTGAACCAAAGCAACAATGACATCTTTCTCACGGTCGCTCAACTGTTCATCGCTCATCGGAGTCTGATTAATCATGCTCGAAATCTTGGCACTCACATCGTTCTGCTTCAGTTTACGCTCTGCATTTCTTACTGCAGGAATAAAGATTTCTTCCTCAACCTCAGAATGATGTTTCAGCCATTCCTCATTATTATATATATCATAAAGAGTAGCGCTCAGCTGATTGTTATGCAAGCCATCAGAAGGCAAATACTTGATGATGATGCTCTTCAACTCCTTCAGTTTCATATCTACCTGAGCATGATGCTTCGAGAAGGTTTCTATATCAAAGTTTGCATTGGCATTACCATCAATAAGTGCCTGAACATAAGGGAATACCATCTTTTCCTCATACCGCATGTGATTGGTTATGCTATGAGCATAATCATCATAAAGTTTGAGGATAAGACGTGCCAGATTATCCGTTTCATCCAAAGCCTCAACGAGTTCCTTACGGATGAAAGGCAACTGGAAATCAATATAATAGACATGAGACGCCTTGAGATAATGCAATAAGGTCGGCAACGACAAGCGGTCGGCATTGTCGTATTCCTTGTACCCATTGATGGTATAGTTGACCACAGCCAAGAAAGTATAGGTATCCACCTGCTGTTCTTCGCAAACTTCGCGCACAGTCTTATCTCCAAAGCCCAGGTTGATGCCGAAGCTGCCGAGGCTCTGTAAAATGTTATAATTGTCTCTAATGATGCTGATCATCTTGTCATCAGCTTCATACATCTTCTGATTTTTCATCTTTCTTTATCCTTAAATGAAAACATCCTTGTATCAAGAACATTCATAATGTTTCTATTTCGGCTGCAAATATACAAAAAAGTTTCGAAACTCGCAATACCTAAAAATGGGGATGCGACAGTTTACCGATTTTTAGGTATTGCAAGATTTTTTAAAACCTCGTACCTTTGCACCCGAAATCGAGAAAGAGCGCGGTGATGATTGCCATTCCCGAGCGGCAGAGCTGCGTAATTCCTTATCAAGTCAGATTGGCTTTAAGGAGATACTAGGCCTCTAAAGTGTCGAGACCGCAAACAGACATCCGCGCTCTTTTCTTTTATATAAAATTATACGATAACAATAATTTCAAAATATTAAAGATGAACAGTTTAAGAATTGGATTGATGTCCGCTGCCCTCGTTGCCGGCTTGGCAACGGCAAGTGCACAAACTGTGGCTGCCGATAGTGTAATGCAGCATGTAAACGGCAAGCGCCTCAGCGTGGGTGGTTATGGCGAGGTTGCCATGAGCCGCAACTTCTATAGCGACGCTGGAAAACGCTACTCTAACGCCACCGCTTATAAAAACGCACCCGACCACGGACGCTTCGACATTCCTCATGCAGTAATCTACCTGGGTTACGACTTCGGAAAGGGATGGACCATGGGTACTGAGATTGAGTTTGAACACGGAGGTACCGGACAGTCTATCGAATACGAGGCAGAGGAAGCCATCGAGTACGAACAGGAAGTGGAGAAAGGTGGCGAGGTGGAACTGGAACAGTTCTGGATTCAGAAGTCATTCGGCAGAGCTGCCAACATCAAGATGGGTCACATCGTGGTACCTGTAGGTCTTACCAATGCCTATCATGAGCCATTGAATTTCTTTACTGTTTATCGTCCGGAAGGCGAAAATACCATTCTGCCCTGCACCTGGCACCAGACTGGTATCAGTTTCTGGGGAAAGAGCGGTAAGTTCCGCTATGAGGCACAGTTTCTGGCTGGCTTGAACGCCTATCGTTTCAGTCGCAGCAACTGGATTCAGGGCGGTGCCAAGAGTCCATACGAGTTTGAGGTAGCCAACAAATATGCTGTGGCTGCCCGTGTAGATAACTACAGTATTCCAGGTCTGCGCATCGGACTGAGCGGTTACTACGGCAAGGCGATGGGCAACACCACCCCACAGGATACCCAGCACAAGAACATCAAGGGAAACGTATATGTAGGTGCCTTCGACTTCACCTACAACAAGTACAACTGGAAGATTAGAGGCAACGTGGATTATGGCTATGTAAGTGATGCTACAGCCATCACCAGCATTGTATATCCAGGTACGGCGAATGTTAAGCCTAATGAATCAGGCAGCGGCAAATACTTCGGCAGTCATGCCATCGCTACCATGGTAGAAGCAGGCTATGATGTCTTCTCTCAGATTTCCAAGTTGCGTGAAGACAACCAGAAACTGTATGTGTTCGGTCATTTCGAGTATTACGATTCATCCGTTCACAATACCACCGCCAAGTGGACCAACCGTAAGATTGTGGCAGCAGGTATCAACTACTTCCCTCTCCCACAAGTCTGTGTAAAGGCAGAGTACAATCAGCGCATCTTCCACTCTAAGTACAACAATGAGCCAGCCGTAAACATCGGTATCGCTTATCAGGGCTTCTTCCTCTAATCCAGGGGAAAAGAGCCGTTTCATAGAATAATAATTATCATATTCAATCATAAAAAACAAAGAAACATGAAAAAGATTTTCCAGAAGGCATTCTTGTTCGTAGCAACAATGACCTTATCTTTGGGTTTCGCTTCTTGTAGCGATGATGATGACCCAGTAACAGAGGGTAACGTAGTTCCAGCAACAGAATTGTCTGCAGTAGCTAACACTTATGTTAACGACATTATCAATCCTACCTACAAGGATTTGAGAGACAATGCCAAGATTTTGAAGGATGCATGCGACAAGGCATACACCAACGCCAAGGCTGGCAACTTGAGCGATGCAGATATCACCGATGCCTGCGAGGCTTTCAAGAACGCTCGTCGTGAATGGGAGCGCAGTGAGGCATTCCTCTATGGTGCAGCAGCCAACAACGAGATTGACCCACACATCGACTCATGGCCACTCGACCACGACCAGATGGTAGAAGCACTCAACAATCAGAGCATCATCTCCGGTATCAAGGGTTCAAACCCTGCTCAGTTTATCTATACAGAACACCAGCACTTCGAATCAGTAATCGGTTTCCACGGATTGGAGTTCGTACTCTTCCGCAATGGTGCTGAACGTACTGCAGCCATGCTGAATGCCAACGAGACAGAAGCAGGCATGACATCTGTGAAGGGTATTGATGAGTTGGCATTTGCTGCCGCTGTAGCTGGCGACATCTACAACATGACTTCACTCCTCCAGTATGGTTGGAATGGTGATGCAACCCTCGGTTCTTGGTTGACATCCAATTGCAATTGGGTGATTGATGGTCTTAAAGATCTGGAAGATAGCGCAGGTGCCCTTTCTTCTGCAGGTATCGGCTACGGTCAGTTTCTCCTCAATGCCACAGGCGAGAAGGCTTGGTTCCCAACATGGCAGGAGACCTTGGAGAATGTATTCGTAGGTGGTTGCTCTAGCATCTGCCAGGAGGTTTACACCCAGAAACTCGGCCAGGCTTATCGTGTTGCTACCGGTCATGGTGGTATTACAGAGGAAGGCGAAAAAGAGTCTAAAGACTACATCGAGTCACCATACAGCAAGCGTTCATTCATCGACTATCAGGACAACATCTACTCTATCAAGAACTCTCTCTATGGTACACGTGATGTAACTGCTACCACTCCTGTTGCTAATTCATTGATGACTATCATGAAGAAGTATAACTACAGTGGCTACAGCGCATTGAGCACAGCTCTTGACGAGGCAATCGCAGCATTGGAGTCTGCCAAGAAGAGCGGTATTGCCTTCGTTGATAATCCTGCACATGCTCAAGTAAAGACTTGCATCGACAAGATCAACACTTTGGATGATGAATTGAATAAAGCTGGTTCATGGTTCCGTGCATTGAAGGTTTCCAAGTAATTTATCCATTACAGCAGAAACAACAGAAATAAAGAATTACGTAGCTTTGCTTTCTTCAATAGAAGCGAAGCTACGTCATTTGGGTTAAATATAATATATCACAAAGAAAATACATTATGAATAAGAATTTTAAGAATTACGCCTACATGTCGTTCGCCCTGGCTTTGGCTACGACAATGGCTAGCTGTTCTGACGATGACAACAAAGTTGAAATTCAGGAAACAGATGCCGCATACGTAGGTAAGGAAGTGGGTAACTTTACTGCAGATGAGTGGTATCCAGGTGGTAAACTGGGTACAACAGAGAACACAGGTTCCAGCAGCTACTCAGACCAGACACCTGCAGTAGATAACGACCAAGAACTCTTCAAGCAGTTCTTTATCGGCGAGCAGATGTTCGAGCGCCAGTATTCATGGAATACAGGTGTATTCAAGGGCTTAGGTCCTGCTTCAGTCCGCTCATCTTGCTTTGATTGCCATCCAGAGTATGGCCATGGCAAGCGCAAGGCACAGTATGAAACCCGCTATGGTAACGGTAACGGCTATCTGCTCGTAGTATATCATCCTGTAGATGGTGCCAACAGCAATGATGGTGGCTATGTAGCTGAGGTTACAGGTATGCCTCAGACACAAGCACAGTCTCCATTCTTGCCACCTATCGATGAGAGCCAAATCAATATGAGTTGGGAGCACGTCCACAAGATGGAAACAGAAGAGATTCCTGCCATGCAGTTCCCTGATGGCGAGAAGTTTGATTTGATTTATCCTGAGATTTCTATCCCTAAAAGTGCCTTCAACACCAGTCCTACTCCATACGAAACCGGCAATGGTGCAGTAGCTGTAAGATTGGAATCTACCATCGGTATCGGTGGTACAGGTTTGATTGATGCCATCCCTAACGAGGCCATCAAGGCACAGTATGCAGAGGAAGCTGCCTACTTCAAGAAAGCTGGTCTTAAGGTATCTGATTACATCAACCCAAGCATGTGGGATGCAGATGCAAACGACTTCGCAGCAGGTGCTTTTTATACCACATTCGGTCGTGATGCAGCAAAGAAGAGTGCTGATGGCAAACTTGACAGTCATACCCAATATGCTACAGGCGGTGTCCATGCCGATGGTAGCACTTTTGACCCTAACACTAGTGATCTTAACAAGAAGATAGTAAAGCGTTACACCTACGCTTTGACTCGTGGTTCTTTGCAAGATGGTCCTGGTGCTAATGCTATTTGGAATATCACCAATGTAACTCGCGAAGACCGTCCATTGCTTTATACTACGACACCATGGGCAACAGCCATGTCTCAGAATAAGGATGTTATTGCAGCTATTAAGAAAGATCCTACTTCTCCTTACTATGCTGATGGTACAGATGAAGGTATTGCTAACGCAGTAAGAGTTCTTTTGGATCCATATACCAACCAATTCGACAACAGCATCCATAACTTCAAGTCAGAGCAGAGCATGGATGATTACTATGCTTTCATGGTATGGCATCGTGGACTTGCAGTACCTCGTGCCCGCAACTTGAATGATCCACAGGTACAGCAGGGTAAAAAACTCTTCATGGAATGGGGCTGCGCCAACTGTCACAAGCCATCATGGAAGACCGGTGACGATAACTACGTAACATCCAAGTACATCGCCGACAAGAAGTTGCCTCGCTATCAGAATCAGACCATCTATCCATATTCAGATTTCGTTCAGCACAAGCTCTATATGATGAACGACATCCACGGATCATGGTGCCGCACCACTCCACTTTGGGGTCGTGGCTTGAGCTACGTGAATACTGGTGCTGAAGATCGCCTGCACGACTGCCGTGCCCGTAACGAGGTAGAGGCAATCATGTGGCACTGCTACAGCAAGAAGAGTCATGCCTATCATGCAGCCATGAACTTCTACAAAGCATCGAAGAGCGATCGTGATGCAGTGGTTAAGTTCCTGCGTTCTATCTAATCATAAGATATTACAAGAAGAAACAAAAATAAGAAAAGCTGCCAGGCTATCAAAAGCATTTGGCAGCTTTTTTTATCAGAACCTCTAAATATACGTATAAAATCTTGCTTTTCTCCGAATAATATCGTAATTTTGCAGCGGAAATTCTATCAAGATTCCAACTAAGTATGGTTAAAAAGATTATATTCATTCTTTACATCCTTGTGCTCGTATGCATGGCTGCCGCCACCATCGTGGAAAAAAGCCAGGGCACGGATTATGCCCATGCCCACTACTATGGAGCATGGTGGTTCATTCTAATCTGGGCAGTACTTGCTGCCCTCGGTGCGTTCTATATCATCAAAAGAAAAGTGAAGTGCGCTTCTACGCTGGCACTCCATCTCTCCTTCATCATCATCCTCTTGGGTGCCCTACTCACGCATGTATCAGCTAAAAGAGGCATGATTCATCTGCGCATCGGTCAGCCTACAGATACCTATATGGCTCAGGATGAAGAGCAGGGCATGAAGGAAGAGAAACTGCCTTTCTCGCTCTGCCTGAAGAAGTTTGAAGCGAAGATGCACGATGGTACCAACGCCGTGGCTGACTATTCTTCAAAATTCACCGTAATAGACGGAGATGATAAGAGCGAAGGCGAAGTTTCGATGAACAACATCTATTCCCACCGGTCTTACCGTCTTTATCAGTCATCTTATGATGAAGACGGCAAGGGAAGCGTGCTCGCTATCAATGCCGATCCATACGGCATACCAGTCACCTATACTGGCTATGCGCTGCTCTTCATCTCCCTCGTATGGATGCTCTTCGACCCTAAGGGCGGTTATCGCAAACTACTGAAGAGTCCTTTGCTCAAGAAGGGAGCCTTGATGACAGCACTCATCCTCAGCATGGGCAATATACAGACACTGCATGCAGAATCTGCAACAGGCAATCTCCAAAATGCTGTATTGCCAAAGGAAACTGCAGAGAAGTTTGGCGAGCTTCATATTCTCTACAACGACCGCATCTGTCCGGTACAGACCTTTGCCCTGGATTTCTGCAAAAAGATATATGGAGCCAGAAGCTATCAGGGTTTGACAGCAGAGCAGGTACTCTCTGGTTGGGTATTCTATGGAAATACTTGGGCAAACGAGCCTTTCATCAAGATCAAGAGCGGAGAAATGAAAACAGCGATGAATCTGCCTGACTATGCTTCGCTCAATACTTTCTTCAATCGTGAGATGGGTGGCTATACCATCGGACAGTATGTTCAGGAATACTACAATGGTCAGCAGGACAAGTTCCATCAGCAAGCCGCCGATATCGATGGCAAGATACAAATCATCATGGAGTTGCGAGAAGGTATCTCATTGAAAGTTCTTCCTTACACCTTCACCAAGAATGTGAAGGCTACCAAGGATCATCCTTTCATCAAGGCTGGCACTACCACGTGGTTTTCACCTGTAGATAAGTTGCCACAGGCCGTGGAGCACCAGCATGCACTCTATATTAGGAATGTATTCTCCCTGCTGAATGGCGATGTAAAGGCAGGCAATACGAGCCGTGTAAACGAGTTCTTCGTCAAGATGAAGAAATATCAGGAGGTTAGTAGCGGTAATTCGCTGCCAACAGCTACACAATATAAGGCTGAACGCATCAATAATGCCTTTCCTTTTGCAACCATTCTCTTCATGGCAAACCTCACACTGGGCTTCATTGCCCTCTTCTACACCATCTATCGCATGACGAAGAAGAAAGAAATCAAGGTATTGAACATCGCTTTGCCTATCCTGCTTGGCGTATCCTTCCTTGCCTTAACCTTCGGATTGGCATTGAGATGGATTATCAGCGGCAACATACCTATGTCTAACGGATATGAAAGTATGCTAACTGTAGCCTGGTTCGTGATGCTTATCAGTATTCTGATGCAGTTGCGCATCCGCATCGTGATGGTATTCGGCTTCCTGATTTCAGGATTCTTCCTTCTGGTAAGCCATATCAACCAGATGGATCCTGCTATCGGACAGATGATGCCGGTATTGAACAGTCCGTTACTCAGCATCCATGTCAGCATCATCATGATGAGCTATGCCCTATTGTCCTTGACTTTCATCTGCGGCATCATGGGCATCTGCATGCGCTCTCATGGCGACGAACTGCGGGATTTAAGCCGTCTCTTCCTCTACCCTGCCCTCACCACGATGGGGTTCGGCATCTTCATCGGAGCCATCTGGGCTAACGTGAGCTGGGGTAATTACTGGAGTTGGGACAGCAAGGAAACATGGGCGCTCATCACCTTTATGATTTATGCCGTAGTAGTGCATACGCAGAGTCTGCCGGTCTTCCGCAAGCCGCTGGTATATCACATTTACATCACCCTGGCATTCATGAGCATTGCCATGACCTACTTCGGTGTGAACTATTTCCTCACGGGCATGCACTCGTATGCATAACCCATCAGAAGACAGAATATATTTAGTCTTAAGGCAAAATTTATTTTCCCTTAAGGCTAATTTTATTTTCCCTTAAGGATAAATATATGATGGTGTTGACATCAATCTAATCAAGAAGTATTCCGGACGAACCCAGGAACAGATAGAAAAAATCCGTTCCCCCACACTCTTTTTATGTTTTTTTAATATCCTACGGTCACAATTGTTACCGTAGGATTATTTTTAAAGCCGTAATTTTGCAGCCGGAAACCAGGAATGGCAGATTGCCGCCTGGAAGAAAACATTAAAATAACTCTTTAATTTATAGCAATATGGCAGAAAACAAGATGTTCTGTTTCCAGTGTCAGGAAACAGCTAAGGGTACAGGCTGTACCATCAAGGGTGTTTGCGGTAAGGAGGCTACAACTTCCAAGTGGCAGGATCTGCTGCTCAGCGTGGTTCGTGGCATAGGAACCATACAGCATAGCATAGGCAAAGAGCCGACACCAGAGGTAACCCGTTTCCTCACGGATGCACTCTTCACCACCATTACCAACGCCAACTTCAACGACCAGGATATCCTGCAAAAGGTAGATAAGGGCATCGTACTGAAGAAACAGCTGCTGCAAAAGGCAGCAAGCATGAATATCCACCTCCCTGCCTATCAGGAGGTAACCTGGGGTGGCGAGAAGACAGACTATGAGGCAGAGGGCACCCGTGAATCCGTGCTCCGCCACGAGAATGCAGATATCCGCTCGCTCAAGGAACTCACCATGCTCGGTCTGAAGGGTATGGCAGCATACTACGAGCATGCAGCCCATCTGGGAGAAGAGAACAGCGAGATTATCAGCTTCATGTGCCGTGCACTCGCCACCATCAGTAACCCTGATGCTGATATGAACACGCTGCTGGGCGTAGTGCTCGAAACAGGAAAGTACGGCGTGGATGTGATGGCACTCCTCGACAAGGCCAACACCCAGGCATACGGTAATCCAGAACTCACCCGGGTGAACATCGGTACAGGCAACAATCCGGGCATCCTCATCTCAGGCCACGACCTGAAGGATATCGAAGATCTCCTCATCCAGACCGAAGGCACGGGCATCGATGTCTATACCCATGGCGAGATGCTTCCTGCCCACTACTATCCGCAGCTCAAGAAGTACAAGCATCTGGTGGGCAACTACGGCAATGCGTGGTGGAAACAGAAGGAGGAATTCGAGAGCTTCAACGGTCCTGTAGTCTTCACCACCAACTGCATCGTTCCGCCATCGCCATCGGCAGGCTACAGGAACCGCGTCTTCACCACCAACTCTACTGGTTTCCCTGGCTGGAAGCATATCCAGGCGGGTGCCGACGGCCACAAGGACTTCTCCGAGGTGATTGCGCTTGCCAAGACCTGCCAGCCACCTAGGGAGATAGAGACAGGCGAGATCATTGGCGGTTTTGCGCATGCCCAGGTCTTTGCCCTGGCAGACAAGATAGTAGAGGCTGTGAAGAGCGGAGCCATCCGCAAGTTTGTGGTGATGAGTGGCTGCGATGGCAGAATGAAGAGCCGCAACTACTACGAGGAGTTTGCCAAGGCGCTGCCTCAGGATGTAGTGATACTCACCAGCGGCTGTGCCAAGTTCAAGTACAACAAGCTCAATCTGGGCGACATCAACGGCATTCCTCGTGTGCTGGATGCCGGTCAGTGCAACGACTCCTATTCCTGGGCGGTTGTGGCATTGAAGCTGAAGGAGATCTTTGGAGCCAGCGACATCAACGAACTTCCTATCTTCTTCAATATTGCCTGGTACGAGCAGAAGGCTGTCATCGTACTTCTTGCCCTGCTGCATCTGGGCGTAAAGAACATCCATCTGGGTCCTACGCTCCCAGCCTTCTGTTCACCAGCCGTACTGAAGGTTCTGGTAGATACCTTTGGCATTGCCGGAAACGGAACGGTAGAAGAGGACATCAAAAAATATATAGGATAAGAACAGCAGCTACTGAGTTAAGGGAGAATCTGTAAAACTCGGGGAAAAAATCAAAAGATAAGTTTTCCTGTTTAAAAGGCACTTTGCAATAACACTCTCGATAGTGTTGCAAAGTGCCTTATTTTTTGAGCAAACAATAAATCGGAGGAAAATGCGTTATTGAATATAAAACTTAAATGTATGAAAGAATCAATATTCATTACCTTGCAGAAATGCACGGTATTTGAGGGATTTACTCCTGAGGAAATCAGAGAGGCGCTATCGATGGTAAGCTACCGGATGGTGGAGCTTGCTGCCAGGGAAACCTATGTGCTGGCAGGAATGCCCTGCAGATATGCCGACATCATCGTCGAGGGGGAGATGATAGCCCGCATGTCGGGATTGTCGGGCAAGCAGGCCCAAATAGAGCGGCTGGGAGAATCGATGCTGATAGCCCCTGCCTATATCTTCGCACATAATAACGAGATGCCCGTAAGCGTGGAGACAAGCAAGAAGACTACCCTCCTGCGCATGAGGCCTTCGGAACTGAAACTGCTGATAGATACCGACGAGCGCATACGCTGGAACTTCATCCAGCACCTGTCAAGGATAGATATCTTCCTTTCGCAGAAAATGCGCATGCTCTCCCTTTTCTCCGTCAAGGAGAAGGTGGCGCAATACCTCATCAAGATGGCTACCGAACAGCAGAACAGAACCATCCGACTGGATGTCAGCCGCCAGGAAATGGCGGATATCTTCGGTATCCAGAAGTTCTCGCTCCTCCGCTGCCTGTCCGAATTCGAGGAGAAGGGCGCCATCAGGATTGATGGCAAGACCATCACCATACTCAACTCGGATGACATGAAATAAGAAGTAAGAATGAGAAAGCCTTGGAAATTGCTAAGAACATGCTTGCCAATGGTGTTGACATGAATCTAATCAAGAAGTATTCCGGTCTAACCCAGGAACAAACACAATAGGCTTCGATGGCAAATGAAGCCTATTGCATTGTACAACGAAAGTAGTTGCATGTGCTCATGCAACTACTTTCGTTTTTTATTGCTTTTTCTACTATATTTTATTCCATAAAGACAGAGCGCCAAAGACTATAGCGGGCTTCAGGGTTCAGCTGCTCCAAATGAAGGAAGACGGCTTGCATATCCGAACGGCGGGTAGTCTCTTCGTAAGGACACAACGCCTTCTGCTTAGTGAAATGCAACTCTTCTGCTACCTGCCGGATATCCGCCTCATGTACGAGACAGAGCGGACGGATAATAGTAAGCGGATAATGTTTCAGAGGAAGACTGGGCTGCATGGTGGAATGCGAACCCTCGAAGGTGATGTTCATCAGCAGGGTAACGAGGATATCATCCATGTGATGTCCCAGAGCTATCTTATTGAACCCGTGGCTTACAGCAAACTCGAAGAGCGTCTTACGTCGGTTCCAGGCACAGAGGAAGCAACGGGTCTTTCGTGGATCAGTGGATTCATCGAACGAACTATGAAGGATATGGAGCTTGATGCCATTCTCTGCACAGAAATTCTGCAGATAAGAACGATCGGTCTCGTAAGGAATGTTATCCATGATGATATGAGCCGCCTCCACTTCGATATGAGGTTTATAGATACGGGCACGCTGAGCCAGCAAACGGACAAGTTCCAATGAATCCTTGCCTCCACTCAAGGCAATAAGAATACGGTCCCCATCCTCCAAAAGATGATAGTCAACACATCCTTTATTGAATCGCTTTAATACTTTCTGTTCTGCTTTCATCATATTCTGAAAAGGGAAAAGAAAAGCCGCACCCTTTTTCAGAGTACGGCTTTATCAAGATACATCTCTCTACTTTGCAGAAGAGAAACGACAATTTAAACTTCAAATATAATTCTATCTTACTTAGCGTAAGCTACACTACGAGTCTCACGAATCACAGTAATCTTAACCTGACCAGGATAAGTCATCTCATTCTGAATCTTGGTTGCAATTTCATCAGAAAGCTTGATGCTCTCTTCATCGTTCATCTTATCCGCACCCACGATGACACGGAGTTCACGACCTGCCTGGATAGCGTAAGTCTTGGTTACGCCAGGATAACTCATGGCGATAGCTTCAAGATCGTTCAAACGCTTGATATAAGCCTCTACAATCTCACGACGGGCACCAGGACGAGCACCAGAGATAGCATCACAAACCTGTACGATAGGAGCCAATAATGTATTCATCTCCATCTCATCATGGTGAGCACCGATGGCATTGCAGATATCAGGTTTTTCCTTATACTTCTCTGCAATCTTGGCACCATACAATGCGTGTGGCAATTCACTCTCCTCATCAGGCACCTTACCAATATCGTGCAAAAGACCGGCACGCTTAGCCTTCTTAGGATTCAATCCCAATTCAGAAGCCATAACCGCACAGAGGTTAGCGGTTTCACGGGCATGCTGCAAGAGGTTCTGACCATAAGAAGAACGGTACTTCATCTTACCGATGATACGAATCAACTCTGGGTGCAGACCATGAATACCGAGGTCGATAGCTGTACGCTTACCAGTCTCGATAATTTCATTATCCAACTGCTTCTTCACCTTGGCTACCACCTCCTCAATACGGGCTGGGTGGATACGGCCGTCAGCAACCAACTGATGGAGAGCCAGACGGCAAACCTCACGACGAACAGGGTCGAAGGCTGAGATAACGATTGCCTCAGGAGTATCATCCACAACGATTTCTACACCAGTTGCTGCTTCCAGAGCACGGATGTTGCGGCCTTCACGACCGATAATACGTCCCTTCACCTCATCATTATCAATATGGAAAACGCTAACAGAGTTCTCAATAGCTGTTTCAGTAGCAACACGCTGGATTGTCTGAATCACAATCTTCTTAGCCTGCTGGTTAGCATTGAGTTTGGCATCATCCATAATTTCGTTCACATAGCTTGCAGCATCGAGTTTAGCCTGATCTTTCAGACTCTCAATCAATCTCTGCTTAGCCTCTTCAGCACTCAGACCAGAAAGTTCTTCCAGTTTAGCCTGCTCCTGTTTCTGCATCTTATCAAGTTCCTGCTGCTTGACAGACAAGAGTTTCTTCTCGTTGTCAACACGCTGCTGATACTGATCAATCTCCATCTTGCGTCGACCGAGGTCTTCCTGACGCTGATTGAGAGAAATCTCGCGCTGTTTCAGCTTATTCTCATTCTGCTGGATGCGAGAATTACGCTGCTGCACTTCTTTTTCGAGTTCCGCCTTCTTGTTGAGGAATTTCTCCTTCACTTCCAAAAGCTTCTTCTCTTTTACTACTTCTGCCTCTTTGTTGGCAGCTTCTATCATTTCATTATATTTTCCCTTAATGACATAACGGAAAATGAAATACCCAGCAGCACCGCCGATAACAAGCGCCACCAAGGCTGCTATAATAGTTACTATCATTATATTATATATATGTTTATTAATATTCTTATTTCAAAGCGTCTTCAATCTCGGAGGTAAGCTTCTCAAGAATATCATCATAAGGTTTCGTATCATTCCGATCCGATTCCTTCTCATATCTCAATGCCACATCAATGAGCGCCATATACAGGATTTCCTTATCGCTCTTTCTGCCTTTGAAAATCTTGGTATATGAGTTTACAATATCATCTATCAGCTTAGCTGATTTACGATAATACTCCTCGTCTTCCCTAGGTATTCTTACAGAAAGATCTGTATCATAGACGTGTAATCGTATGAGTAATTTATCTTGTTCTTGTTCTGCCATCGTTCCGATTTTTACTTTTCACCCAATAGTGTGATACACTTATTGACATCTCTTATGAGCTTGGCGATGCGCTTCTGAGTAGCTTCCATATCATTGTCAGAAATCGTCATCATCTTCGCCATCTTCAAGCTGTCGTAATCACTCTGCGCTTGAGCCAACTTTTCCTCCAATGCCTTGATTTTGGCATCGCGCTCATCCACCATCGCATAGAGTTCAGCATTCTCCTGCTTGACCTCGTCAAACTTGAGAATCATCTGCCTTACTCTTGTGGCAAACGTATTAATTGTTTTCTCATTTGCACTCATGACTATTATTTTTGGCTACAAATTTAAGAGAATTATTTGAATAAAACAAATATTCTGCTATTTTTTTTCATTTTGGGCGCAACATTTGTTACTTTCCCATCTTCTGCTTTGCCTTTTCTACGTCTTCATCTGATGGACGTGGCTCTTTTTTGGCAAGCATCAATACCTGGAAGGTAAAGTCGGTTACCCATTGCTGGCTGAACGCCAAGCGCTTGTTGAACTGGCGCAACTGAAGCACGGTTTTCAGCACACTGGCATCAGAGAAATCATTCTTAGTGAAGATATCTTCTACAGTTTTAGCAGTCAGCTTGTAAAGTGAATTCTTCATGAAGCTAGGCAAACGGAGCTTAAACTTCATCAAGTTGCCCATCAGCATCATCAGATCCTGAGTGAAGTTCTGGAACTGGATGAGATATATGTTTACATCCTGCAGTTTGTGGCAGTTCTTACGGATACTGGAATCTATTTCCTTAAAGAAGGCATCATCCGTATCATAGATATTCTTCATCATTTTCTTCACCTGTGCCTTTTCGCCAATACCCAGACGGTTGTTGACCGTCGGAACATGCAGACTTGTCTTGAAGACACGCAAGTCTGGCAACATGGCCAAATTGGTGATACCTAACTGAGAAGCAAGTGCAGCCTGAAAGTATACACGGACCAAAGTCATGTAATCTTCCATTCCACCTACCTTTTTATCGTCGTCTTTACGACCGAATAGTTTAGCAAAAATTCCCATTCCTTTATTATTTTATTTTCTATATCTATTTAAATTGTTCTGCAAAAATACAATAAAATCAGTAAATACCCAAATCAAAGCGACGTTTTTTATATAAAAAGGTGCTTTTTTTATCAAAAAATGCATTTTTATGGCTTATGATTTCACTCATTCAACTTTTTTTAGTAACTTTGCCGCGTTTTAAGATAAGACTATTCAACTTTATTATATTAGAAATAGAGAAGATATGAAAGGAATCGTATTAGCGGGAGGTTCGGGTACAAGACTTTACCCTATTACCAAAGGTATCAGTAAGCAATTGATACCCATTTTTGATAAGCCAATGATATACTACCCTGTTTCCGTGCTAATGTTGGCAGGAATCAAGGAGATTTTGATTATATCTACCCCATTCGACTTGCCTGGTTTCAAACGTCTGTTAGGCGACGGCAGCGAATTGGGTGTACACTTCGAATATGCAGAACAGCCATCACCCGATGGTCTGGCTCAAGCCTTCATCATTGGCGAGAAGTTTATCGGTAATGATACAGTCTGTCTGGTTTTGGGTGACAACATTTTCTATGGAGCCGGTTTTACGGGTTTACTCAAGGAAAGCGTAAAAGCTGCAGAAGAAGGACTGGCAAGCGTATTTGGCTATTATGTCAACGATCCGGAAAGATATGGTGTAGCAGAGTTTGATGAAAACGGCAACTGCCTGAGCATAGAAGAAAAACCGGAAATGCCTAAGAGCAACTATGCGGTTGTAGGACTCTATTTCTACCCAAACAGCGTGGTGCAGGTGGCTAAGAACATCAAGCCTAGCGCAAGAGGTGAGTTGGAAATAACAACAGTAAACCAGCACTATCTGACAGAAAAGACTCTGAAGGTAAGAACCTTACAGCGCGGTTTCGCCTGGCTAGACACCGGTACCCACGATAGCCTTTCGGAAGCCAGTACCTTTATAGAAGTCATCGAAAAGAGACAGGGGCTGAAAGTGGCATGTCTGGAAGAAATCGCATTCAAACAAGGATGGATTGACAAAGAACAGTTGCTGAAACTTGCCCAACCGATGCTCAAAAACGGTTATGGACAGTATCTGAAAGAACTAGCGGCAAGCAGATAGCACAGATTCTATCATTTATCTTATACGAATATAAAAAGGTGTAAACACAATAGAATATAAAATAATGGAAGAAACAAAGAACTTTGATTTGGGACGTGATCAAGAGCAGGAAGAGAAGTCATCTATTGACTTCCAGCTGATTTATTCTACTCTTATCCTCAACTGGAAATGGTTCGTTCTATCACTCATTGTATGTTTGGGATTGGGATATCTCTACATACGCCATGCAAGACCGCAATACCAGGCAACCGCCAAGGTACTGATAAAGGATGACGACCAGAGAAAGAACAGAGGAATGGGTAACAGCATGATTCAGAATGCTGCAAACCTCGGTTTTATTTCAAACTCAAATGGTATAGACAATGAGATTGAAATTCTTTCGGCTCAAGACTTGGCTAACCAGGCTGTAGTAGACATGAAATGCTACGTGAACTATTACCATAAAGGAACCTTCAGGGATCAGTTAGTCTATAAAGAGCAGGAAGTCAGCGTTGACTTAGACCTGGCTCATCTCAAGAAACTGAATGCTCCTATCAAGCTTCTTATAGAGAAAACTGGCAGCCAGTATCAGGTAACAGGTTCATACTACATACCTGTAGATGCCTTTTCCTATCAGAAGGATCCTGTAAAGATTGAAAAGACTTTAGCTGGTCTGCCAGCAAGCATCAATACACGTGTAGGAACCCTCTACTTCACTCAGAACGGCAAATACGCATTAAAAGACGGTGAGAGCCTGAAGGCGATTATCGTGTCACCAGAAATGGCGGCTAAGGGCTATACAAAAGCACTGACTGTCAGCCAGACTTCAAAGACTACAACCATAGCCGAACTGGTAATGAAAGATGAAGATCCTCAGCGCAGCATCGACTATCTGAGAACTCTGGTAAATGTTTATAACCGCCAGGCCAACGAGGACAAGAATGAAATTTCTTTCCGCACAGAACAGTTCATCAACCAGCGTCTGGAGAAGATCAACAACGAACTGGGCAATACAGAAGGCCAGCTCGAAAGCTACAAGAAGCGTAACAATGTTGTAGAGATGAAGCTCAACGCAACAGCTGCCATCGCTAACTCAGACACATACGCCCAGAAACTCCAGGAGGCTAACACACAGGTTGAACTTCTGAATGAGCTTGGCAAATACATGAACGAACCTGGCAACAGATATCAGCCTATCCCATCAAACGTAGGTTTGACTGATGAAAGTTCAACAGAACTCATCAACCAGTACAACAAAATAGCCCTGGATCGCAACAACGCCTTGCATGCAGCCAGCGAGACTTCTCCTACAATAACTCCTCTGACCGCACAGTTGGATGCACTCACAACATCTATCAAACGTGCCATGAGACAAGCTAAGCTAGGTATGGAAATCCAGCGTAACAGCATAGCCAAACAAGCTGCCATGTATGCCAACCAAATAGGTAACTCGCCAGAGCAAGAGCGAGTTCTTACACAGATTGGTCGCCAGCAGGAAGTAAAATCTGGTCTTTACCTGATGCTTCTTCAGAAACGTGAGGAAAACTCCATTTCGCTAGCAGCAACGGCAGACAAGGGTAAGGTTATCGATGCTCCTTCATTGGAAGGAAAGGTTAGTCCTAAGAATCCTATCATTATGCTGATAGCACTGGTACTGGGTATCGCAATCCCTGCCGGCATCCTCTTCCTGAGAGAATTCTTCAAGTACAAGATTGAGGGACATGAAGACGTGATGAAACTCACTCAGATACCTGTCATTGCCGATATTCCTGTGGCAAGCGACGCTGCCAAGAAGGAAGGAAAGGCTGATATTGTGGTTCACCAGAATGAAAACTACCTGATGGAGGAGATTTTCCGTGGCTTGCGTACCAACATTCAGTTTATGCTGAAGGAAGGTGAAAAGGTCATGATGTTTACCTCTTCTACATCAGGTGAAGGTAAAACCTTCGTGGCTTCCAATATCGGTATCTCGCTTGCCTTACTGGGCAAGAAGGTTATCATGGTAGGTCTGGATATCCGCAAGCCTCGTCTGGCAGAGCTCTTCGAGATTGACAACCACCATAATGGTATCACCAATCTGATTATACACGACCATAACACATGGGATGACATTCAGAAACAGATTCTCTCTTCGGGCGTCAACAGTAAACTCGACCTCCTGATGGCTGGTCCTGTTCCTCCTAACCCAGGAGAGTTGGTAACCAGAGCAAGCCTTGACGACATTATCAGTCAGTTGAAGGAACATTACGACTATGTTATCCTCGATACGGCTCCTGTAGGTCTTGTAAACGACAGTTTGCAGCTTGGACGTCTGGCTAATCTCTGTGTATACGTCTGCCGCGCAGATTATACTCCAAAGGCTAGTTTCGGCATGATCAATGGTTTGAAAGCCGAGAATAAATTGCCTAACATGTGCTTAGTACTCAATGGCGTCGACCTCTCTAAGAAGAAGCACAGCTTCTATTATGGTGTTGGTAAGTACGGCAAATATGGTAAATATGGCAACTATGGTTCTTATGGATCATATGGCAAATATGGCAAATATGGAACTTACGGCCAGTATGGCAGCTATGGTAACTATAGCAACAGCCACTATGGCAATGCCAACGACAACAGTATCAAGAAGTAATCAAGAACATACATACAACAAAGAAAAGAGTCTTTCTATCCAGATAGGAAGACTCTTTTAGATTTTAAAAACATTAAGACTATATGGCAACAATTGCAGTAGATTTTGATGGTACAATCGTAACCCACGAGTACCCGAAGATTGGTACAGAGCTACCTTTCGCCACAGAAACATTAAAGATGTTGATTAGAGACCACCACAAGCTTATTCTATGGAGCGTACGCGAAGGAAAACTCCTGGACGAGGCAGTAGAATGGTGTAGAGAAAGAGGAGTTGAATTCTGGGCTGTAAACAAGGATTATCCTGAAGAGAGTCTGGAGAACAATAACCACTTCTCACGCAAGCTCAAAGCCGACTGGTTTATCGATGACCGAGGTATTGGCGGTTTGCCAGACTGGGGTGAGATTTATCAGATTATCACCAACCATACAAGCTATCGCAGAGTACTGAAGCAGAAGTTCGGCGAGCAGCAGGAAGCCCCTAAGAAGAAGCATTGGTGGAGCCGCGGATAAAGTATTTCTCCAAAAGGATATCCTAGTAAATACGATAAAAGATATCCTGATAGATACAATAAAAGATATCCCAATAAATAAGAAAGGTGTATTGCTCATTGGCAATACACCTTTTTTATTGGGATAAATCTAAGAGTCTGAATTAGAAGAACAAGTAGCGGTTATCAACTACATGAGCGTTCAGATAAAGCTCATTCATGAAGTTACCTGCATACTGCATAGCCTTCTGACGGCACTTCTGCTCGTATGTCTTGTCATCGAACTTAACAGGACGGTTAGTCTTGTTTACAACCTGGAAGAGATAAACACCAGCGTTACCCTTCACAGCATGAGCAGAGAAAGCACCCTTCTTAGTACCTGCAACAGCACCAGAGAGAGCTGGCTCGCTAGCGCCAGTAGCTGCGATGAATACAGGAGCAGCGAAAGTAATCTGGTTTACAGAAGAAACCTTACCACCCTTAGCCTTAGCAGCTGCGATGTTCTTAACACCGTTCAACTTAGCCTCTATCATCTCAGCCTTCTTATCCTTGAGCACCTCTGCCTTAACAGTCTCCTTGACAACTGCATCATTCAAATCACGATAACCGATATGATGAATCTTATCAAGAACCACAACCAACAGGTGGTTGTTGTCACCACACTCATAGAGAGGTGAAATCTCACCCTCCTTGCTATCGAAGATCCACTTCAAAGCCTCGCGTGTAGAATGGATGTTTGCTACATAGTGAACAGAAGTTGTAATATCCTTTAAGTCCTGAACCTTGTAACCTTCCTTAGCTGCATTCTTCAAGAGATCCTCTGACTTAGGATTAGCACTTACGAAACTAGAGAACTTGTTGTAAGCTGTACGGTAAGTACCCTGCGAGAAGTCGATAGGCTTCTTGATAACGGCAGCAGTATACTTGCTGACCATTGCCTTGCGGTCAAGAACCTGAAGAACTACATATCCCTGACCCAGCTGAAGCTGGTTCAAAGAATTGACAGCTGCAGTGTTCAAAGTATTGATGAATGTCTTGTTGTCCTTATCCATAGACTGGGCATACTCATACTGCTTGGTAGTCATCCAAGCCTTGTCACCAGTCTGGCCATACTTCTTAGCGATAGCCTCGAAATCAGCACCACCGGCAATAGCGCCCTGAATAGAATCTGCCTTAGTCTTAGCCTCAGCTACTGAGTTAGCAGCAACCTGGATAACACGATACTGTACTGAATCAGGCAATTCCTGCTTAGCTACCAACTTAACGATGTTCAATGTATTGTCACCGGCATTAGCCTTAACAGCAGAAGTAGAACCTACAGCCATAGAATCGAGCTGAGCAGCGATATCACGTGGGAAAGCATCCTTTGAAACAGGAATACCAAGGTAAGCTACTGTAGAAGCAGACTTACGTACAACCTCTGTAGGATCTGCAGCAGCAGCCAACTGTGAGTGATAACCTGCAAATTCCTTGTTAAGAGCAGCACGGTCTGCATTTGAAGCCTGAACCTCGATATCAACGAACTTGATGTCACGGCTCTCAACAGGCTGCTTGAAGCGTGCCTTGATTTCATCATACTTAGCCTTCAGATCGCTTTCAGAAATCTTTACCTTATCATCCTGAATATCAGAGTATGGGAAAGCAGCCAACTGAATCTGGCTCTCTTCATTCTCCTCCTTGAAAGCCATCTTAGCCTCTACAGGGTTTGACAGGAAGCAACCGGCGAGAAGAGCCTGATACTTCTGAGCCAAAGTCTGCTGGCGGAGAGTCTTCTCGATGAATGACCAGTAGTTGTAAATCTTGGTATACTGATCCATCATCTGTGCGTTAGCAGATGGGTTAGCCTTCTGTGCCTTGTAGTCTGCCAAGAACTTCTGGAGAGAAGATGCGTCGAAACGACCAGTCTGCTGATTAACGAAAGGAGTCTGCTGAAGCATAGGGTTAGTACCTGTCTTCAAGATGTCCTGAAGCTCTGCGTCGGTCACAGTGAGACCCAACTTGCTAGCTTCCTTAGCGATAATCTGGTTCTGGATGTAGGTATTCCATACCATATCCTTCACCTGATTCATCTGCTCTTCAGGAAGATTTTCCTGACCCTGTTGCATTTTAATAACTTCTGAATACTCATCAACGAGCTTCTGGAAATCCTGCACGCTGATTTTTTCGCCCAAAACCTCACCAATCTGCTGGCGCTCATTATTCTTTGCTGAATCGCAAGAGCGGAAAGCTTCCTCGGCAATAAAGGCGAAAAGGCCGAAACTGATGATACAAACCAGTATCACGCCTCTTTTTCTAATTGTTCCTAATGCTGCCATTACGTTTTAATTATTATTATTATTTTTATTTTTTCCTAAGTTTAGATTGAACCACTTTTGATGCTAGTAGCCAATTGTCTGCAAAAATACAAAAATAATACGAGAAAAGGGAATTTTTTGCTATCTTTTTTGACTATTACCTCAAAAAAAGCAAAAAATTCCCTTTTCCTGCTCAGCTATTTGATGATGTGGAGTTTAACAAGCTCTATTTTACGTGATGTTGACTTGATAATCTTGAACTCAAAGTTATCAAACTTAATCACCTCGTTGAGTTTAGGAAAACTCTGATATTCATGCAATATCAAACCGCCTACAGTCATATATTCATCACTTTCCGGCAGTTCAAGACCAAACATATCGTTCACCTTGTCAATCTCCAGTCGTGCAGAAAGGAGATAGTCACCATCATCGGTTTTCTTAGCTACATATTTGGCTGAATCGTGCTCATCTTCTATATCACCGAAGATTTCCTCAACGATATCTTCCAGACTCACCAAACCGCTGGTACCGCCAAACTCATCTACAACGATACCTAAAGACTTCTTCTGCTGCAAAAAAGTCTGCATCAGTTTCTGTGCCTGCATCGTTTCAGGCACAAAAGGAAGTGTACGGATATGATCCTGCCAACGTGAAGGATGGTGGAAGAGTTCGGAACTGTGAATATATCCCGCTATATGGTCTATATCCTCTTCATATACAATGATTTTCGAATTACCGCTCTCTATGAATTTCTGCTGCAGTTCTTCGAGAGAAGTATTCATTTCAACAGCCTGAATCTCAGTACGGGGCACCATACAGTCGCGTACTTTAGTATCGGAGAAATCAAGGGCATTCTGGAATATCTTCACCTCATCATTAATTTCATCTTCATTGGTAGCATTATCGATACTTGACTGCACAAGATAATCAAGATCTACCTTAGAAAAGCCTTCATCCGCCCCCTCAGTATCCATCTTCATACCTATCAGACGCAGCAGGCACTTACTCAAGAAAGTACTGAACTTACTGATAGGCCACAATACCACATAGCACAGATAAGCTACCGGACTGAAGATAGAAAGCAAGCGGTTCGGGTTAGACTTGAAAAGCGTCTTTGGCAGAAACTCACCTGTAAAGAGTACTATCAGCGTAGACAGAATGGTATCTGCAGGCACCGTAAAGGCTGCATCAAAACCTGCGAAAATCGTATTGTCGAAAAGACGGGCTATCAGGATACCATAAACTACAAGGGCTATATTGTTGCCCACGAGCATGGTACTGACAAAGCCATTCGGATGATTATAAAACAAAGATAACAGTCGTTGCGTAAGGCCGTTTTTCTCCTTATCCATCTCCGCCAACATACGGTTGGAAGAGACGAAGGCTATCTCCATTCCGCTGAAGAATGCTGAGAAGACCATCGTAATGAGAATGCCTACGACTAAACTCATATCCACCTGTTCATTCATTATATCTTTTTCTTTTTAATTAGTGCATGATAGGAATCGTAGTGGCTCTGACTGGTGTAGCCGGCTGACGGAAGTTATTCTTGACAGAATCAGGCTGGCTGCTCAAAGTATCGGCAGCACCACCACCTCCTGTCAGGTCTCCCTTTTCAAAGCTACCCTTCGAATTGCTCACATAATAGCGCGTCATCTTTTCATCACTCCAGAAATGAGAACCCTGTAGCGTTCTTTCAGGAGTAACAAGTTTACTGAATACGTTACTTGACAATTCGTGCTTGTTCTGGTCCCAGGTAAGTTGCTCACTATTGAAGCGCAAACCATCTTTGGTCAGGATGCTCACCCTACCATAAAGTTTCCATATCTTCTGCTGATCATAATAATAAGCTGTATCACACTGGATATAACTATTAATATGGAATTTCTCATCAAACTGCTCCAGCAAAAGTCCCTTATCAAAGATCCACAAAGATGGATTCTTGCTGGTATTCACCTCCCACCGTTCTGTTACGATGCGATATTTCATAACTCCCGAGTCGCTTACCAATGTATTTACACCATACGACGTCATCATCGCCACCGAGTCTTGCGGACGGATGGCGGGCGCAGTATGTTCTACCTGGTTCTGGCAACCAGCCAAAATCAGGAACATCAGGATACCGACAACATAAGAGCCTTTTATTCTATACATTATTATATATAGATCTATACATTATTATATATAAGCGGAAGATTAATCCATCTTCCACTTCTTAAACCAATCCTCGTTGAATGTGAATCCGATATTGATACGGAAAGAATTTTCCTTAATCAGATCCTTAGCCGAACTCTTCACCCACTGACCGCTGATATTCAGCATAGAGCGGTTGTTGTAAGAGTTCATGATAGGAATACCGAAACCGGCACTTACAGAGATTTCCTTCGGACCATCAACACCATTCATCTTATAATAAGGTGTGGCGTAGCTGGCACCTACACGATACTGAACACGCTTGAAGAAAGCACGGCTGCGCTCTCCATAGCAATACTGGGCACCAAGATTGAACTTGCTTCTATCCTTGTAGATACCATTTTTCAAGGCGTAGTTGGTTCCATCGAAACTAGGATACCCCAAGCTACCCCACTTCTGCAGACTGTAATCAAAGCCAACCTTCCACTGGTTGTTATGATTCCACATCACACCCGCACCAATCATGGTAGGCAACTTATAAGCCTTGTCAATAGAGTAAGCAGTGGTATCGGTAACACCATTCTGGGTATCATTAGAAATGATTTTCATATCAGCAGAAGCTCCCAGACCATGTCCTGGTGAGAAGGTGACACCTACGGTAGCCCAATCTTTCTTTGAGAACTGATGGGTATACTGTACACCGAAATCAACCTTATAGCTGTTCACCTGCATAGAATAGTAGCGGGTGAGGGTCTTGTAATAAGAATTGCTGTAGCTGTTTGCTACACTTCTGTCTATACTACCCCAGAGATATGAGAAGTTGGCACCTACAGCCAAGCCCTTGACCGGTTCCCAACCCGCACCGATGTATGCCTGATGCAAACCACCATCGCCGGAATAAGTATTAGTATAGTAAGCTTCCTTGTCAGCATTCACCCATTCTGATGCAGAATAATTATAGCCAACATTGGTAAAAGGAATGATACCGAAGCTCATACCTACATGTGGCAGCAAGCGGAAGCCTGCAACAACATACTCAAAATTTGAGTTGTTGGCATTCTTCTTCACACCATTCTCTTCAAAATTTGTCACCTGACCAGAGATGCCGGCATCAAGGATGAAAGTCATAGAATCAATCGAAGCATAAGATGCAGGGTTGAGATAGTTCACCTGATTATGCTCATGAAAGCCAAGACCGACTCCATTCATACCGCGATTAAAACCAGAAGTCTGGTCCGACAAGATGCCAAGACCATACTGGCTGTATGGCGAATTAGTACCACTTTGGGCATTAACCATAAGGGCTGAACCCAACAATAGGGTTGCTAAAAAAAGCTTTCTCATTCTTTAATAATCATTCAAAATTATATTCAGAGTGCAAAAGTATTAAAAAAAATCTAGAAAAAAGAAGGATAATTGAAAATAATAAGGTATTTTTGCATCGTGAAACGTTTTAAGCATATTTTTAGTGCCATTTTAGCAGTAATTTTAATCAATTTAACTACTGAAGTGGCTGCACAGGATTTTTCAAGAGACAAGGACTCTGATATTTCTGTGCAGAACAGTCGTGTCAATGAAGAAGCTACTGCGTGGCTCGATTCTGTTGACATTTCTCTCCTGACTTGCGGACCAGGTCAGGAGGTGTGGTCGTATTATGGACATACCGCTCTACGCATCCAGAACAAAGCTATGGGAACGGATGTTGCCGTCAACTGGGGTATGTTCAGTTTTAACCAAAGTTGCTTCGTACTCCGTTTTGTTTTCGGGCTCACCGATTATCAGATTGGCATCTACCCGATGAGCGACTTCATTGCCGAATATGCACATGAAGGCAGATGGGTAAGACAGCAACGTCTCCGCCTCTCCCGTACAGAGAAACTGGGAATTCTGAGAAGCATCGACAAGAATGCACAGCCGGAGAACCGCGTATACCGCTACAATTTCTTCTATGACAACTGTACGACCCGGGCACGCGAGATGATTCTCTCCAACATTGGAAACCAGAGTACCAACTTTAAAGATATCCCTACCCCTTCTACCTACAGGGAAGAGATTCACAAGCTCAACGGACAGCACCGCTGGGCAAAATTCGGCAATGACCTCCTTTTGGGTTGTCAGGCAGACCGCCCTATAACACAAAGAGAATGGGAATTCTTGCCAGACAATCTGAGCAAAGACTTTGCCACAGAAGGAAGAACCGACTTTATTGATGCATCTCAGACTGCAGACGGCAAGACCAATGCAACAAGTGCCAGCGGCTATATCACTCTGGTAGATGAAACATCCGATATTATCCCAGCCCAGGCACAAATAACAGACGATGCTCCTGTTACACCACAAATGATAGCCATAGCTCTGGCAATCATCATCATAGGAACAACGGTAAGAGAATGTGTAAAAAAGAAAAACTACTGGTGGTTTGATGCCATCCTGCTTGTTCTGACAGGATTACCGGGACTGATTCTCTTTACCATGATCTTCTCGCAGCATCCTACTGTACAGATAAATTTCCAGATTCTGATACTGAATCCGCTCAACCTCATCTTTGTCTGGAAGACTGTCAAGAGGATGAAAGCAGGTCGTCAGTATTGGTATTTCGAACTCCTGGGATGGCTTCTGCTCATTGCCCTGTTCATGCAGATATGGCAGAACTATGCTGAGGGTATGAGTATTTTGGCACTTTCTTTGCTAGCGAGATACTGCGTCAAGTCGACCATGATGGATTTAAGTCCAAACAATTATGGCTTGCAGAAGCATATCGTAAAGAAATTCAGAAAGAATAAATAGACATTAAAATATACGTAAGGAAACGATTGGCACAACATCGTTTCCGAGCAGAAGAAGATAAACAACAATGATGGTAAACAGATATATCACAGCCCTTTTGGTTGTCCTGGCGGCAACCGGCATGGAGGCGCAGACTTATCAGCAGGCGCTGAAGTTTGCGCTTACGGATATATCCTACGATGAATTCATCCAGCAACCGGAGGCGAAGGCATTGGAGGAGGACATTCTCTGCGTGCTCAAAGCCATCAAAGCGGCATCAGAAGATGAGAGCATCGCTACGCATCATCCTATTCTGTCGGCAACACTTGCCGCCAATTCTTCTGACATTCTGACAGACATTCATTCACATATTTATTATGATTCCCCTACGGAGCATAGATACAAAGTTCCGTATGGGAGTATTGTTATTCGAGGTCCAGACTGCTGATTTTATGCTTTCCGTAAGCAAAACTCAGAAGATTTGCCATAAAAACAGGTAATAATTGGCAATTCCTTGCAGATTTACAGATATTTTTAGTAAATTTGCAAGCTAGTAATAAACAACAGGAAAAAGCAGAAGAGGAAAAAAGGACTAACAGAGCAGCATTTGTCTTAACTCCTTAACTTCTTTAACTCCTATATTTCGAATAATAATAAAAAATAAATATACAATGAACTTTAACAAAATTCTCCAGTCATTGTTTGGCAACAAGTCAACTCGCGATATGAAGTTGATCCAGCCAATCGTAGAAAAGATCAAGGCAGAGTATCCTAAGATGCAGGCCTTAAGCAATGACGAACTTCGTGCAAAAACAAAAGAACTTCAGAAGTACGTACAGGAGTACGCCAAGGAAGAGAAGGCTAAGATTGCTGAACTCAAGGCTAAAATTGAAGACACTCCTATCGATGAGCGTGAAGGTATCTTCAACCAGATCGACAAGTTAGAGCAGGAAGCACTCGACAAGTATGAGGAAGCCCTCAACGAGGTTTTGCCTCAGGTTTTCGCTATCGTTAAGGATACTGCTCGCCGTTTCGCTGAGAACGAGGAAACAATAGTTACTGCTACCGACTTCGACCGCGAGCTAGCTTCTAATCCAGCTAACGACTTCGTTACCATCGATGGCGACAAGGCTATCTATCACAACCACTGGACAGCCGGCGGTAATGATATGAAGTGGGAAATGATTCACTACGATGTACAGCTCTTCGGTGGTGTTGTTCTCCATCAGGGTAAGATTGCCGAGATGGCTACCGGTGAGGGTAAGACCCTTGTAGGTACAACACCTATCTTTCTGAATGCCTTGACTGGCAATGGTGTTCACGTCGTTACCGTGAACGACTATCTGGCTAAGCGTGACTCTGAGTGGATGGGACCTCTCTATATGTTCCACGGTCTCTCTGTAGATTGTATCGACAAGCACCGTCCTAATTCCGACGAGCGCCGCAAGGCATACCTGGCAGATATCACCTTCGGTACCAACAACGAGTTCGGTTTCGATTATCTTCGTGATAACATGGCTACCAACCCAGCCGATCTGGTACAGCGCCAGCACAACTACGCCATCGTCGATGAGGTCGACTCAGTATTGATTGATGATGCCCGTACTCCATTGATTATCTCTGGTCCTATTCCAAAGGGCGACGACCAGATGTTTGAGCAGTATCAGCCATTGGTTGAGAAACTTTATGAGGTACAGCGCAAGCAGGCTACAGAATTGCTCGCCGAGGCTAAGCAGAAGATTAACGAAGGTACAAAAGCTAAGAATCAGGAACTCCTTGATGAAGGCTTCCTCGCACTCTTCCGTTCTTACAAGGCATTGCCTAAGAACAAGCCATTGATCAAGTATCTTTCTGAGGAAGGTATCAAGGCTGGTCTGCTGAAGACCGAGGAGTACTACATGGCAAACAACAACCGTGAGATGCCTAAGGCTACTGAGCCATTGTACTTCGTAGTAGACGAGAAAATGAATTCTGCCGACCTTACCGATAAGGGAACCGACTGGTTGGCTAAACAGGTAAACGACAAGGAGCTCTTCGTATTGCCTGATATCACAACAGAAATGAGTGAACTCGAGGCACGTACAGACCTTACCGACCAGGAGCGTCTTGACAAGAAAGACGAGATGCTGGCTCACTATGGTGTACAGAGCGAACGTGTTCACACCTTGCAGCAGCTCCTGAAGGGTTACACCATGTTCAATAAGGACGACGAATATGTTGTCATGGACGGACAGGTGAAGATTGTGGATGAGCAGACAGGACGTATCATGGAAGGTCGTCGCTGGAGCGATGGTTTGCACCAGGCTATTGAAGCTAAGGAGCACGTAAAGGTAGAGGCTGCTACACAGACCTTTGCTACCATCACACTTCAGAACTACTTCCGTATGTACCACAAACTCGCAGGTATGACCGGTACAGCAAGTACAGAGTCAGGTGAGTTCTGGGATATCTACAAACTCGATGTTGTTGAGATTCCAACCAACCGCCCTATCCAGCGTAAGGACTTGGATGACCGTGTATACAAGACTGCCCGCGAGAAATATCGTGCAGTTATCGACGAAATCGAGGAAACACGTAATGCTGGCCGCCCAGTCTTGGTAGGTACAACATCTGTCGAGATTTCTGAGTTGTTGAGCAAGATGTTGAAGATGCGCAACATTCCTCATAATGTATTGAACGCTAAGCTGCACCAGCAGGAGGCTCAGATTGTAGCCGAGGCAGGTCGCTCAGTAAACGGTAAGGGTGCCGTAACCATTGCTACCAACATGGCAGGTCGTGGTACCGATATCAAGCTGACTCCAGAGGTAAAGGCTGCAGGTGGTCTTGCCATCATCGGTACAGAACGTCATGAGAGCCGCCGTGTAGACCGTCAGCTCCGTGGTCGTGCCGGTCGTCAGGGTGACCCAGGTTCTTCTGTATTCTATGTATCATTGGAGGATAAGCTGATGCGTCTGTTCGCTTCAGAGCGTATCGCCAAGGTAATGGACCGTCTCGGTTTCGAGGATGGCGAGCGTATCGAGAGCCCAATGATCAGCAAGAGTATCGAGCGTGCTCAGCGCAAGGTTGAGGAAAACAACTTCGGTATCCGTAAACACCTCTTGGAGTATGATGACGTGATGAATCGTCAGCGTACCGTGATCTACGAGAAGCGTCGCCACGCCCTCATGGGTGAGCGTATCGGTATGGATATAGCCAACATCATCTGGGACCGCGTATTGAACATCGTCAACAACAACGACTTCTTCGGTGCCAAGGAAGAGTTTCTGAAAGTTCTCGCTATGGAGATTCCATTCAACGAGGATGAGTATGAGAACGGCAGACGTGAGGATTTGGCAGAGCGTGCTTTCCAGGAGGCTATGGCCACATTCAAGCGTAAGACAGACCGCATCCAGGCTACAGCTATGCCTATCATCAAGCAGGTATACGAAAACCAGGGTGCTATATACGAGCGCATCATGGTGCCTATCACAGACGGCAAGCGCATGTACAATATTCCTTGCAACCTCAAGGAGGCATACGAGAGCGAGGCTAAGAACGTAGTGAAGGAGTTTGAGAAGAGCGTTGTTCTCCAGATTATCGATGACGACTGGAAGGAGAACCTCCGCAAGCTCGACGAACTGAAGCACTCTGTACAGAATGCAAGCTACGAGCAGAAGGATCCTCTCCTCATCTTTAAGTTGGAGAGTGCCAAGGTTTGGGATGCCATGATCAATGACATGTACGACCGTATTGCAAGTATCCTGATGCGTGGCCAGATTCCAGTAATGGAGCAAGAGCAACCAGTTCAGGAGGCAGCTCCTGAGCAGCACACTCAGCAGAACTATGTAGAGAGCAAGGTAGATTTGGATGCAGAGCGTGAGGCACAGGAGGCAGCTGCTAACCAGGATACCCGAGAGGGCGCACAGGTAAACCGTACTCCTTACCGTGCAGAGCACATGCCACGTCCTAACGACCCATGTCCATGCGGAAGCGGCAAGAAGTTTAAGAACTGCCACGGCAGAAATCTGTAATATCTAATAGACATTGAGCGTATGCCCGCATACACTCAATGTCCTTTAATAATAAAAAAAATAATATACAATGAAAAAAAACATTTTTACATTAATTGGCACTATTGCAGTATTATTCACTGGCTGTGAAAATAACACTGCAGAAGACTTGATGTCGAACAGCACATCTAAATCTAATGACATAATTCAATTAGAAATCCAAAGTGCTAACGACTACAACATTTACAAAACATGGAATAATTCTAACTCAAAGCTTCCACAAACACGTGCATCCGTTACACCTTACACTCTAACAGGATACACTTCATATACGACTTCTAAAGCTAAAAAAGTTGCAATAACCAAAGAACTTGCTAAAAAATTGGGTATTTACCAACAGATTTATTTAATGGATTTCTATACAGTAAATTATAGCAAGACTATTGATGGTTTAGGAACCAAATTTTTCTTTTCACCAGCAGAATCCCCAAATTGTGGTCTCAACCCTACGAATTCATCTGAAAGAGGATACTCAAGCAATCAAAGTGGAAACACCATCACATTTGTTACAAAAATTTATCATATCATTTCAGACCTATCTGGCATAAAATATGACCTTTGGTATCCTTGTAAACCAGAAGAAGTTGTATGGTGCTATAATCTTATAAATTTATAGATATGAAAAGACAATTGATTCTCATAAGCGGATTATTTTTGTGCATAGCATGCTATGCACAAAAATTTCAATATGGAATAACTAGCCATATTGCTATAAATCAACCCCAAAAATACAGAACCCATATAGGATGGGCGATTGGTTTTATTGGAGAATATAATTTCAACCAAAATAGAATTGGAAACTTTTATTTTACTTCCAAGCTAAAAATATCAGAAAAAGGTTGGAAAGACGACATTTACGACATAGAAGAAGAAAAACATACAAGAACTACACATACCTATTACTTAGAAATTCCAATATCAATCGGATATAAATTAATAATAAATACAAAAAGTAATATATTTTTTGACTTTGGACCATACTTAGCTTATGGCTTATTTGGCAATTACAATATCGACTACGCTGAATTAGAAAACGACAAAAATGATTTATTTACTTGTGGAGCATACAAAAGATTTGATTTTGGATTTCAAGGAAACATAGGCATCAATATTACTAATTTTCAAATCGGAATAGGTGCAGTCCAAAGTATAATAAAGCCAACTAAAGATATATGGAATTTAGAAAACCCAAAGGAAAAGAGTTTTTTATTAAACATATCTTACTTTTTTAATCGCTAAACAAAAAGCCTTGGATTAAGACTACGCAATAGCTAATCATGTAGTTTCTGCATTTTATAGTATGAGACACCTTGAAAAGTGCCATCAAAACAGAGGGGCACCTCGAAATGCTTACAGTTTAAAACTTAAAAGCATAAGAAGAACTATTCTGTATGAACTTTATAGCACAAAAGAACCTATTTGGGGCTTTTTTTTGCTGTTTAACTTTTAGTTGATAGTGCTCTGACTTTTTCAAGTGGACTCATAATATTATTCTGGTAAAGAGTCACCTTTAAACATTCATCATCAGAAATAATGATAAGAATACGTAGATTTGATGATACTCTCATCATTTCTAGGTATTTTTGTTTTAAAACTACATTATTGCTACCAAGTTGCAAAAAATTATTAGTATTTTTGCAGTCGAAAAGAAAAAAAGAGCTGACCATGAGGTCATGCCCCAAAGAAAAGAACAAGATTAAAACAAGGAAAGATATATGAAATTATCAGAACTTAAAACAGGTGAAAGCGCCGTCATCGTCAAGGTTTCAGGACACGGTGGCTTCAGAAAGAGAGTCATCGAGATGGGATTCATCAAGGGCAAGAAGGTAGATGTACTCCTTAACGCCCCACTCCAGGACCCAGTGAAATACAAGATTATGGGTTACGAGGTGTCACTCCGCCACAGCGAAGCCGACCATATCGAGGTGGTTTCCATTGATGAAGCCAAGAACGATGCAAAGCTCAACAAGGCGGAAGAAGAAGACCGCCAACAGGTAATTGACTCAAAAGTAGTAGATTCCAACGATAGCGACGAGCAGGCGCTCGGCGACAAGATGCTCGTAGCTGAAAGAAAAGACAATGCCAGCAACGAAGCCCTGGCTGAACAGGAAGCTGAACGACTCCACCGCGTCATCAACGTGGCACTGGTGGGAAATCCAAACTGCGGTAAGACTTCCCTCTTCAACTTTGCTTCGGGTGCTCACGAACGCGTAGGCAACTATAGCGGTGTAACCGTGGATGCGAAAGTAGGTGAAGCCGATTTCAACGGCTACCACTTCAATCTGGTAGATTTGCCGGGCACCTATTCGCTTTCAGCCTATTCTCCAGAAGAACTCTATGTGCGCAAGCAGCTCATCGAGCATACGCCGGATATCGTCATCAACGTCATCGACACCAGCAACCTGGAGCGCAATCTCTATCTCACCACACAGTTGATAGATATGCACATCCGCATGGTCTGCGCCCTCAATATGTTTGATGAAACCGAGAAGCGTGGCGATAACATCGATTACGACAAACTGGGCGAACTCTTCGGTATCTCGATGATTCCTACCGTCTTCACCAATGGCCGAGGCGTGGACAAGCTCTTCGAAACCATCATCGAACTCTACGAAGGCAAGGAAGACTCCAGCGCTCACTATCGCCATATCCACATCAACCACGGACATGAGATAGAACATGGTATCGAGCATATCCAGAAATATCTGAAGGCAGATGATTCCATCCGCCAGCGCTACTCTACCCGATACCTCTCTATCAAGTTGTTGGAGAATGATAAGCACGCTGAGGAATACGTAAGCCATCTGAATTCAGCAAAGGAAATCTTCACAGCCCGTGATGAGGCAGCCAAGCGTGTGAAGGAAGAGACCCTGGAGGATAGCGAAACCGCCATCATGGATGCCAAATACGGTTTTATCCATGGCGCATTGCAGGAAGCAGGCTATGAACCGGGCAAGGCGAAGGATACCTATCAGGTAACCCACCTCATCGACAGCATCCTGACCAATAAATATGTAGGCTTCCCAATCTTCGTTCTCCTGCTGTTCATCATGTTCTCAGCCACCTTCGTACTGGGCGAGATTCCTAAGGGATGGATTGAGGACGGCGTGGTCTGGCTGGGCGATTTCATCAGCAATACGATGCCGGACGGACCTGTAAAGGATATGCTGGTAGATGGTGTGATTGGTGGTGTTGGTGCGGTCATCGTATTCCTGCCACAGATACTGATTCTGTATTTCTTCATCTCTTTTATGGAGGATTCGGGATATATGGCTCGTGCCGCCTTCATCATGGATAAGCTGATGCACAAGATGGGCCTGCATGGCAAATCATTCATTCCGCTGATTATGGGATTCGGCTGTAACGTACCTGCCGTGATGGCAACGAGAACCATCGAGAGTCACCGTTCGCGTCTGGTTACGATGCTGATTCTGCCATTGATGAGCTGTTCTGCTCGTCTGCCAATCTACATCATGGTCATCGGAACGTTCTTTGCCATCCAATACCGTTCACTCATCATGGTATCGCTCTATCTCATCGGCATCTTCCTAGCCGTGATATTGAGCCGCATCTTTGCCAGTTTCGTGGTGAAGGGCGAAGATACCCCGTTCGTAATGGAGTTGCCTCCTTACCGCTTCCCTACCTGGAAGGCGATAGGCCGCCATACCTGGGAAAAGGGCAAGCAGTACTTGAAGAAGATGGGTGGTATCATCCTTGTGGCAAGTATCATCGTATGGGCTTTGGGTTACTTTCCTCATAATGAAGAACTTGATAACCAGGCTCAGCAGGAACAGAGCTATATCGGCAGAATCGGTAAGACCATCGAGCCTATCTTCACCCCACAGGGTTTCGACTGGAAACTGGATGTGGGCTTGGTTTCCGGTGTAGGTGCCAAGGAGATTGTTGCCTCAACGATGGGCGTGCTCTACAGCAACAACGACAGTTTCTCTGATGATCAGGATTACAACGATGAAGACGGAAAATACGAAGTCTTGAAGAAGCAGATGACTTCCGACCTGAAGAAGACCTACGGTTACAGCGATGCCGAGGCAGCAGCGAAGGCAACGCTCACCGCCTACTGTTTCCTCCTCTTTGTATTGCTCTACTTCCCTTGCATCGCCACGATAGCAGCCATCAAGGGCGAGACGGGCAGTTGGAAATGGGCAGGATTCGCCGCCGGCTACACCACGCTATTGGCATGGGTAGTATCAGCCCTGGTCTTCCAGATAGGAAGTTTGTTTATCTAATCAAGGTGTCTGCTTTAAGAAAACAAACAAAGAGAGCGCACAACACCTGAACGACAGCCGCACAACAGCTGAACGACGCTCGCACAACACCTGTTGTGCAAGCGCACATCAGCTGTTGTGCGGCTTACTATATAATATATCCAGAAGACTTATTCTATATATCTGAAAAACTTCAAGTAACTGTTCGGAAGATTTTAGTCATATACTAGAACGTTATCAGTCATATACCTGAACGACATCAATCATATCATTAGAAGACATCAACCGTTTCCTTATTCAGGATAATCTCTTTCCTACCTTTGCGGCAACAAACGCTATCATCAGACCCAGGCAGGCGGCAATGCTGATGGCAATGCGGAGACCGGTAGCCTCAGCAAGCCATCCGATAACCGGAGGTCCTACCAGGAAACCGAAGAAACTGATGCTCGAAACGATGGTAATGGCGATACTCGCCTTGATGGTTCCCAATTTTCCGGCGATACTGTAACAGATAGGAACCGACGAAGAGATGCCGAAACCTACCAGCAGGAAACCCAAGGTGGCAGGAATGAGATAAGGCAAGGCAGCAGCCAGCCACAAACCGCCCAATATCAAACCACCACAAACCTTCAATACTCTGGCTGGGCCGTATTTCGTAACAAACCCATCAGCCATGAATCTACCCAACGTCATCGCACCCATACCAGCCACATAGCCCGCACGGATAAAAGCCTCATCGGGTTTTACTACTGATGAAAAATATACGCTACTCCAATCGTAAACGGTACCTTCACAGAACATGCCTGCAAATCCCATCAGTCCCAAAAGGAACAGAATCGGGTCGATGGTCTTGAAAGAGAACTTTGGAACATCCTCCTCTTCTGCTTTCGCCATGACATCATTAATCAGAAAGCGGAAACCGACAGCAATGATGAGAATACTCAGAGCCAGGATAGTTCCAAAGTGGACATCTATCGGGAGTAAAGTATTGGCAAAGATGGCACCGATGATACCACCGGAGAATCCGCCCAGACTCCACAGACCATGAAACGACGACATGATGTTGCGCCCATACATCTTCTCTACCAGACATGCCTGCGTATTAGTGGCAATGTTCATCAGATTCGCCATCATTCCGAAAGCAATAAGACTCAAAATCAGATGAAAAACCGTAGTACTGCTACCGATGCAGAAAAGAACCAGGGCATAGAGCACCTCAGAGAGAACCAGCATCTTCTTGCTGCCAAATCTACTCACCAGGATACCCGAGAAAGCCATCATCAGAAGTTGGCCGATAGGAATGGCGAAAAGCACCGTTCCCAACTGGCCGTTGCTCAGATGCAACATCTGTTTTACATCCGGAATACGGCTTGCCCAACTGGCAAACACTACTCCCGGCACAAAATAATAAGCCGCAACCGCCACTCGCTTGCGCGCCAAATCACTTAAATTACTCAAATTACTCAAACTGACTGTCATCCTTAATAATATACCTATTATAAATACTCATTTCTATTAGCGGCTGCAAAATTACAAAAAAAAACAGAAAAAGACTGATATTTGAACAATAAATGTTGCGCCGTTTGAGATTTTTGCCGTACCTTTGCACTCAGAAAAAAAATTAAAAACAAACTAGCAATGAAGAAACAAACAATGATTACCCTGGCACTCGCCCTCACTCTGGCGATGCCAACCCTACCCGCCTTCGCCCAGAAGGCGATGAGCAAGAAAGAAATTGCCGAAAAAGAAAAGGCATTCAAGAACCTTCAGCATCCCTGGAAGGGAAAGAAGGTGGCTTACTTCGGCGACTCCATCACCGACCCTAACATCAAGGCATCAAAAGTAAAATACTGGGGATTCCTGCAGGATTGGCTCGGCATCACCCCTTACGTTTATGGTGTGAGCGGCAGACAGTGGAACGATATTCCCCGTCAGGCAGACCAACTGCAGAAGGAACATGGTGATGATTTCGATGCCATCCTCATCTTTATGGGTACCAACGATTACAACAACGGTGTGCCTGTAGGCGAATGGTATACGGAGACTTTCGACAGCGTGAGAGTAGCCCGCCACAAGCCAAGCGAAATAGTACAGCGCCGCCACCGCCACTTCTGCATGGACAAGAATACATTGAAAGGCCGCATCAACATCGCCATGTCGAAGTTGAAGCAGATGTATCCTACCAAGCAAATCGTGGTGATGACTCCTGTGCATCGTGCTCTCTTTGCCAGTGGTGACAAGAACATCCAGCCAGATGAGATGTACGAGAATGCGCGTGGCATCTTCTTCGATGAATACGTGAAAGCTATCAAGGAAACAGGCAATGTCTGGGCAGTTCCGGTCATCGACCTCAACTCCCTTTCCGGTCTCTTCCCTCTTTACGATGCTGGTGCGCAGATGTTTAACAAACCGGATACCGACCGTCTTCATCCTAATGATGCCGGCCACTCCCGCATGGCTAAGACCATCATGCAGCAGCTCTCTGCATTGCCTTGCGTCTTCTAGAAATCCGTGGCAATAGGTGACAATAAGAATACGTCTTATTGTCACCCATTTCTTTCTGTGTATCAATCACTTACAATCTGCGTGGCAGATGTGACAATAAAATAGAAAAACTTTTTCTATATACGCGATGAAACATAACCATCAATATCGCTAAATGTCGTATCCAGAAACGTCAGGTCTTTCATTTGCAAGACATCAATCATGCGATATTCCTTATACAACTGGCGAGAAATACGAAGTTCAAAGGCCAAACGCAAATCATCTGTTGCATCAGCCCCTTCATCCTGCTTTGCCTCTTTACCCGTAATGGTTCTCATTCTTACAATCTCATACACATCACGAATCCCCTTACCCTTAATATATGGCACGAAATAATGAAGATCCTGCAATGCTATGGTTGACGGGAACTTGGCACCCGTATAATATAAGGTGGCAGATTGATTCAAAAAACTCTTTTCATACCCACGCCGATGACTCGGACGAACCACACCAACCAACACCCGATTATCCACTTCCATTACAGTTCCCTTCTGCGGAATCACATGTTGCACAGTATCCTTAGCCTTCGTTTCTATCAGTTCCCGGATAAAACCTTCAAGCAACTTTCTGTTTTCGCTATCGTTCGGCCGAAGCGGAAAAGCACCAATGTTCACCTCCTTAATAGTCTGATAGAACTTTGAAACCTCCACATCAGCCGGTTCACCATCACCAGGAAAAAGAATGTATCCGCCTATCACCTCCTTCTTTAACGGAGCCTCAACATAATCACGATAATAAATGGCATCACGATAACGATGCATCTGATTGATGGCATCATCCGGTGGCACATCTACTCCACTCGCATTCTTGCTGGCTATCCGATATTTCGCATCGAAGAGATAAGTCATCTTCATATCTTTCTGCAAATCATTCTTGGTAAGTTGCAACACTATATCTGGCTTCTGAGGAACCGTTGGCACTATCAGATTCTGCATTCCAATACAATCATTGGTCTGCTCCGTACTTTTCGGATTATATACCAATTCGGCAAGTTCTACCCCATCTTTTCTAAAGAGAATACGAGAATGCTCTCCCTTACCCAACTCCCAGGTAAACAGACCATTCAGTTCCATTCGGTTGCGATGTTCCACATCATCCATATCCAGATTCAACTCCTTCTTTACTATGTGGCTCACCTCTATGAAACACCATATTTCATAAAGCGTGGCGATGTCCTTGGATTGCAACCGATAGATGCCTTCATTTAGAGAGTAAGCCTTACGGAGCAAATTCCAAGTCCGATAAACCTGACTATATCCCGTAGCTTTCTGAAGAACCATACTTTCCTGATTCAACCCCTTGAAACGCCCAACAGTTCGGAAGAAAGGATTTTTCCTTAATCGATTCAGGGAAACATAAGTTGCCTGAAGTTCTTGCTTAGTAGCATCAGAAACCTCCTTAACCTGCTCTATACGAGTCTTTAAGAGTTCATACTTACTCGTAATCTGCGATAAAGCAAATTTCAGAAATCGATTTTCCTGGGTATCATTCGACTCTATTTTTTCGGTGATACGATAAAGATGAGCGGGTTCTTTGCGATGCTCAGCTATTTCATTTTCAAGAGACATAGGAACTCGGCGCACCTTATCTGCCCGCAGATAAGTTTCCCTGCCATGCAAGCGATGACGTGGTCGGTCGATAATGTGCCGACAAGCCTCCAAGAACTTCTTTTGTTCACCAGCAAAGATACTCCACCATATAATCTCTGGTGTTTCTCCCTGTTTATCAGGAGCAAAGCTATGATAGGTCCGTTTTAGAAAATCAAGCGAGAGCATCCGATACTCTTGCTCAATATCCTCTACAATTTTCTTCCAATGAGAATGATAATCCAGTTTGGTACTCAACACCTCGAAGGAGAATGAAAATTTTCTTTTGATGAGCTCAGAAGATACACCATCTGATTTCTTCCTCTTAACAATATAATCAAAACAGATTTCAGAACGTCCTATCTCATTGCCGAAATTCAGAAAGCCAGCCAACATACCATGACGGAAACTGAACCTGTCGTTATCATTCTGCAAGATGGAACCAAAATGTGCCTCTACAATCTTGGCATCATTCTTTTCCTCAAACTCCACCCATATCGGATAGTCTGCATTATCAAAGAATATGGCAGGAGCAGAAGAATCTTTTAATATCACCTTAGAAGTGGATTGGTCATTCAAATACCGCTCCACCAGTTCAACACCATCCGACCAGGAATATGTGGAGGAAAGTTTGTCTTCCCCCACATTCCTCTTCGCTTTATCCCAAATAGCATCAAACTTGGTGCATTCTATGGTCATCACAAAGTCGTGATGCTTGATTCTTAAAAGTTCCATTACCGTTAACTCCAAAAACTAGTGTAACCAGAACTAAGTTTCTTTTCCATTTCATCCAATTTAGCCAGAGAAACAGAACTATCTCTCATGTTTTCCGGCAACATCTTCGAAACAACTTCCTTTAAAGAAGCGAGCAACTCCGCCTTTACCTTCTCCTCATCCCCTTCTATTCTAGATAGGATTTTCATAGAAGTAATTTCATCCAAAGCACGAGCCACAACTTCATTTTGCGTCATTTCCAAACCTTGACTATTTTTACGATAAGGCAAATTATTGACCACATAGAGCAGGAACTCGTTACGGGTTCGATAAGCTATCTTAAAAGGTGTACCTTCCAATACTGCATTGATTTCCTGCAAATACAGTATCGCCTGGTTGCAAACCTCCTGATTTTCCTGGTACACGTCAACACCCTCCACCTTATCTCCTACCAAGTCTTCAAAGTTGAGTTTTCCTATCTGTTCGTGTCGGGAAGTTAATCCACCATATAAATCCACCTCATTCATTTCGATGGACATGGCTCTGTCGAGAACTTTTCGGGAGAAGGAAAAGGTTGTTTCGTCCATATTGACGGTTCCCACGATAATGAGGTTCTGGGGGATTGTAATACCTTCATCTATGAACTGCTGTTTTAAAACATCCTTTTGACTATCAGAACAATCTACCAAAAGTTCATCTATCAGTTTTTTATACCAAGCCTTAGGAACGAATTCAGCATGTTCACCACTCCCTTCTTTTTCAAATTCAGGCTTGAGAATTGGGTCTGTCACAACCTTACCTGTTTCATTGCACTTTCGAGATTCCACAACACTCAGATATTCTGCAAAATACTGTTCAACAGGAGCCAGGTTCATTTCATCTAAGCACAAGAAATATGGAGTACTTTCATTCTCCCATGCTCGCACTACAAACTTCAAAAAGTCACCAGCAATAAACGTTGGTTCATCTCCAAGTCTGCTTACATACCCAATAAGTTCAGAAGAGTCGTGCCAATTAGGCTTCACCTGTACCATTTCAAAGTTCTTCGGCTTATGATCCTTATATTCAGGAGAATCTACGCACCAACAAGCACGAGCCAATTCACGAACGATTCTACTTTTTCCAGTACCAGAAATACCTGCCAAAAGAAGGAAAGGCTTCGACTTAATGGCCGTGATATAAGGACGATAAGTTTGGTTGATTTCACTTTGAGTGACCGGTGGCTTTTGATTATTCTCCTGATTATCAACTTGTCCTGGCAATTTTCTTACTACCAAATCCAAAGATGTAGAAACCATAGGAGCCTTCCGTTTCAAGTTTTCCAAATTATCAACACAATAAACACCTTTACCTTTCACAATATCAGGCAACATATTCTCGCCAATATAAGAATTCAACACCCGCAAAGGTCCAACTATCTCAGCACTTTTAAACAATGCACTATCTCCTTTTTCTAAAACCTTGCAAATATTCTCCAGGTTAAAGACAACTTCTGAGCCATCAGTCTTCTTTATCTTATAGCAGCAATCTATAATAAACGTAGAAAGAATTGACTTCAATCCATCTTCGAACTTATCACCACATTCATCACCATTCAACCAATTATTCAGCAATAAGTCAGTATATTCAGCCTGCATTGACAAATAAGCATCAAGGACTAGCATTTTGTCAGAAAAAGCAAGCATCTTATTATAACGATTCTCACCTTTTCGCTTCTGTTTTCCATTTTCTACAAAATCTATCTTACCCAAATGCAAAAACAATTCCAATCCCACTTGTAATGACTCACACTGAGACTTAAATAATGGAGATTGATTTATTCTATCTTGCAAATTAGGCAATTGTGGAAACAGCTCATTAATGCGCACCAACAATTTCTTACTCAAACAAATTGCAATATTATCCCCAACATTCACTTCTTCAGAAAAAAGGACTTTAGAAGGATTTGCACATGACTTATAAATGATATACAAAGAAGCCAAAAGTTGCTTGAAAGAATTCAAGGAAGATTTGATTCCCAATCTGAGATTAGGATTTTCTCTATAAATCAATGATGAAGGAAAAACATCTGCCATAATTGTTCTATTTTTCGTTGTTTATAATAACTTCAGCTATAGCTTTTGCCAATAAAGGAGGCACAGCATTTCCTACTTGCTTCATTTGACAGGTTCTATTACCATAGAATCGGAAAGTATCAGGAAAAGATTGTATTCTCGCTGCTTCTCTAATAGTAAGACACCTATCTAATACAGGATGAGTAAACCTGCCAGAGGAAGGCGTATCAAACCTCGTGGTTATTGTTGGAGCAATCCCATCTTCCAATAATCTGCACCAAGTACCACTATAAATAGACTTAGTCAGCAATTCCTTTGGCAAAACTTCCTTTCCTTTTCCCTTAGGAATCATTTTCAATCTGTCTAAAGCAGACTTTGAATGCTTGGTTGCTATATGATTATAAAGGACTTGCGCACCCGCACGAAGTTTCTTTTGATAAGAAGATATTGCAGGTTTATCATAATCACGCTCATCAACACCTTCTCCCGATGCAATGAAAGGTAAATCGTAAATGGCATCCTTAACCGTAGTCTGAATATCAAGAGGTTCAGGTAATTTCACCTCTAGCTTATTCAACTCGCCCAAGAAGATTGCTCGCCTTCTATCTTGTGGAACCCCATAATCTTTTGCACACAGTACACCACAAGTTACAACATAACCAAGTTCCTCAAAAGACTTTATTATTTGGTCTTTAAAATACCCATTTGATGTCGTAATAATATTAGGCACATTCTCTAAAACAAAGTACTTCGGTTTGAACTCAGCCACAAATTTCACGAATTGTTTAAATAAGAAATTTCGTGGATCATCTAAACTTAACCGCTTACCCTTTTGAGAGAAGCCCTGACATGGTGGACCACCAATAATCACATCTATATGAGGATGCTTTTGATGTAACAGAACAACATCAACATTACATATATCATCTGCTATCACATCCGTATCGGTATTATTTTTCTTATAAGAAGCAGCTATATCTTTATCATACTCAATAGCAAAAGCAACATCAAACCCTGCCATTCTAAAACCTTCTGACATACCACCAACGCCAGCAAACAGATCACCTATTATCATAAGACTTCCTTTATTCGTTTTAAAGATAAATTAAAGTATTCTTCATTCAACTCTATTCCTATAAAATTCCTATTAAGTTTGGCAGACGCAACACCTGTTGTACCACTACCCATAAAAGGATCAAGAACAACGTCACCTCTATTAGAAAGTATATTCACGAAATGTTCTATTAACGCCAATGGTTTTTGAGTAGGATGCTTACCCATTTTTCTTTCTTTCGTACTTATCGTACTTGTTTCTACGAAATCATGAATAGCTTTACCTTCGTTATTAAATGTACCTGTTGTTGCATCATTGACCATATAAACCCAAGGTTCAGTTGAATTTATAAACTGCAAGTTCATATTTCTTGGCAAAGGATTCGTCTTATGCCAAACACCTACTGTTTTATAATAAAAGCCATGTTTCTGAGCTAAGTTTATGATAGTCTCGACTTTAATGATAGACATAAAAACAATCAACGAGCCACGCTTTTTCAAGACACGATTGCATTCATGAAAAAGCATGTCCATTTGCTGAGTCCATTCCACAAAGTCTAGGTCATCCCAACCTGATGCAGCAAAATGACCATCTCGAAGCTTATTCATATTTGTACCACGCTTTTTCATGAATAAGCCCAAATTATAGGGTGGATCCGTTATTATTAAATCCACAGAATCTGTTGGCAACTGACATAAACACTCGATAGCATCACCTTGCTTCAAAAGTATCTTTCCATCAATTCCCAAGAAACCTTTTATCTCTTGTAAATCTTCCATTCTGCACTGAATAAAAAATCCAATACTAGCCATACTTACAACATTCAGTTGCAAGTACACATATAGGAATAGTGACAGAGAATGGAAAAGTCAAACACAGACAATAGAACCATACGCTGCCGCTATAGAAAACTATGAGCGTTGAACTTTATTCTGGAAGTACGAGCCACAAGCAAAAAATACCTGAGAGCATGATACAAAAGAAGCGTGAGCTTCACTTATCATACTCTCAGGCATTTGGCGTGGCCCGTAAAACCGATAAGTTCCGCCCACGCTATAGCGCAGGCGTTCACTTAATCTCGGTTTTACATCTTTTAATCGCCAAATTTCGAGAGTATTCCGAATATCGTAAACGCTTTGTATATTAATATGTTATATGTCTATAAAATTGTTCTTTCTGTTTCTTATTTTATTATTTAATTGTTATACATTCAGTTTATCGGTCGGTATGGGCGCAAGGCTCATCGTCCCGATTTGGTTGCAAAGATACAAAGAATATTTGAAACTTGCAACTCAAAGGCGCAAAATATCCTTAACGGAGAAGATTTTGCTGATTGCATCAAAGGAGAAGTATTGATCATCCATTATCATATAATCCTCCCTCTGCTTTTTGCTCATATTCTTTATCTCGGGAAACATCTTTACAGGAACTATCACCTCTCGACCATCGGTCAAGAAAACTGCCATTGCTCCACGTTTCACATTGAAATCTAACTTTTTGATTCCTAAAGTTGTATCTTTATATTTGCACATAATAGACCTCCCTTTATTTTATTGTTTTTATTCTAATTTTCTTGCCAGCAAAGACATCGTCAATCATTCTATTGAATTCATCCCAATGTTTATCTATAGCTTCAATAATCACAGCTTCTTCTGATGCCGACAGTTCAGACCAAGCTATCTCTATTTTCTTTTGTCCATTCTCTTCTATCCATATCTTAGCTACAGTATGTCCTCGATGAGACTTCTTGCTTCCACGTTTTACCACATGGATATGCTTTCTGTTCTCATTTGCATCAGCAGGGAAAACAGAAAGAATGAAACACAATATCAATGCCAGTTTGCCCATCTTATATTTTTTATATTAAGCGATGGCAAAAATACAAAGAAATATCGAAATATACACATTTTTTTGGATAAATATTTGGTATATTGATAAAATAATCGTATTTTTGCCACAAAAGAAAGCAAAGATGCTGAAGGGTAGTAGATTCTATACCAAGGCTTTAGACGCTACAAGCATACCTACCATTGAGAGAGAAACAAAGATTATTGTGAAGAATGATGACAGCATACATTGCGGTCATCAATTGCAGCAAGAAGGATATAACCCTGTGGTGCTCAACCTTGCCAGCCGTCGCAACCCTGGCGGTGGTGTCCGTATATAGACAGAATTACAATCATCAAATAATCAATGAAATGAATGAAGCAGATTCTGAAAACTTGTCATTGATTACTGAATATAACAATAAGAAATAAGAAATAAAAATATGAAACTTAACAAAATCCATCATATAGCCGTGATTTGTTCCGATTATGAGAAATCCAAGCATTTTTATACAGATGTGCTCGGAATGAAGATCATGAGTGAAAACTACCGTAAGGAACGTGACTCCTGGAAAGCTGACTGCTGGCTTGATGACAACTATATCATCGAGTTATTCTCCTTCCCTAACCCACCAGCACGTCCTTTCTATCCGGAAGCAGCCGGTCTGCGCCATCTTGCTTTTGAGGTAGATGATCTTTCGGATGCAATTGATGAACTTGACAGTAAAGGCATCGCGCATGAGCCTATACGCACGGATGAATATACAGGCAAGCGATTTGTATTCTTCAGTGACCCAGATGGTTTGCCGATTGAATTGTATGAAAAATAAAAATTCAAGGGCAAACCATGCTAGGTATGTAGGCATCCGATATTTATATTAATCTCCTTTCTTACCAATTCAGTACCCAACTTGCATTGGAGTATTTTCCGATAGTCTCAGCATCCTTGAGAGCGTCAAGCTGACGGACATGCTTGTTTCTCTTGCTGATATCTATGGTTTTCCCATTCCTGTCATGGCTGTTGAATTCCAGGAGATTTACCGTAGATGCCGACTCATCTATGGGACCAAAGCCTTCCGAAGGCACACCATCAAGCGTACAGTTCAGCAGCACGCATTCCGCATCAGGATAATTTCTGCCCTTGTTGTCAGGAAGGCGGGCTATCACGGCATCCTTGCCCAATCCCTTGAAGGTACAGTCATTGAAGATGTTACCATGGTTCTCCCTGGTATTTCTAATCCACATGAAAGCACCATAGCTGGAAAGGGTACAGTGATTGAAATAGGATGGACCTCTACCCAGCACCGTGTCACCTCCTCCATCAATCACGCAGTTGAGCCAGTAGGCTGAACCATTCACCTGAAGAGCATCACCATCACCGATTACATGCACATTCTCAGCAAAGTTTCTTTCACCATTGAGCAGGAATCCCTCAGCCTGTCCCTTGCAATCCGTCTTGAAGGTGATATCCTTGAAAATCATGTCGGCACAGTTGTCTGCTGCCACTGCTGCACGGCGAGAAGGGAATGTTCCTTTCTGCTCATTGGTCTTGATATCAACCGGGTGAGGATTGAACACCTCGTTATTTGGGTAATGTACCACTACCCCATCCATGGATTCTCCCTGGATAGTTACAAATCGCTTATTGCGGAAATAAACCAACTCTTCATAATCTCCATTCTTCACGAAGACCTTTTTCCTGCTGGCTTCAGAGGGCAATGAGTCTGGTATCCAATCCATGGCACCTTGCAGAGTGGAGAAGTCTCCGCTACCATCAGCTGCCACAACGATATGGCTCAAATCTGCAGAAGGGGCGTTTTTCTTAGTCCTAAACGTCCATGACTTCTTGCCATTCCATCCCTCAATCGTACCCTTGCTAATCTTGATTTCATATTCATGTCCATATTCCAGCATATTGTTATGCAGATAAATGGTTGCTTTGTTCCCATGACAGATGACAGGATAGAAGTGGAAGGCATCAGAGAATCCACCAATGATGGTCTTCTGATACTTGCGCTTGTCTTCCTTGGCAGCACCTGATGGAGTTCCAGGACGGGTATTGCGATTGGTTACATTCTCCACCTTATATATATAGGGAACGGGAGTATAGACAGCATTTGGATTCTTGGGCTGTCCTTCGGTTGGTCCCGCCGGAATGCTCATGTCGATTCTATCAACCACCTTTCGAGTTGTCTTGTCCGTAACAGTGATTATGCCCTTGCTGCCAGTCTTTACAGTCTTGTCAAACACGATGACCAGATGTGTATCGATGTTGATGTCTTGGGCATTCTTCTGAGGATAAAAACTGACTGGAGTTTGTGCCATCAGGTTCATACAAGTGATGATACCTGTCATTGAAATAAAGATTCGTTTCATATCAATAGTCTTTAATGTTATTTTGGGTGCAATATTACGAAAAAATTTCGAAATAACGTATTTTTTTCGATGGAAAAATGATTTTTATTTTTGGCTGCGTAAAAAGACAGCATCCTTGTGGCTGGTTGGTGCAATGCATCAGAAAAGCATTCCCCTACTTCCAGAAGTAATCAATGCCTCGCTTCTCGCACTCTCCTCGCAAGGCGGCAAGGAAGTAACTGCGCTCGCTGCCCCAACCACGAACCTTGCGCTCATGATCTATGATCTGCTTAAAACGCTCATCGCTGTATGCAGCAAAGCGGGCTGCATACTCTGAAATTCTTGACTCGGCATAACCTGCATCAACAGTTGATGACTCGGCATTAACTGCCTTAATTGTTGAAGACTCGGCATTAACTGCCATTACATTCTCATTGTTCTTTAAATCTGAATTTGGATTCATAAAGATAATTATTTTAAGTTGTTAAACACTTACACATTCTTTTACCACCGTGGTTATCTCTATGCGAAACTCGGTTGGTGTGCCACAACTGGGCAACTCTTAATGCTTGATTTCGGGTACAAAAGTACATCATTATTCTGAAACCACCAAATTTTTTCGGGATTATTTTTCCTGTTTTTTTCCTTCTTCTAAAGAAGAAGATTTTTCGGGGTAGCAGATAGTAAGGAAGAGAAATCCTTTAATGGTTAAACTTTCCTATATTTGCATTATAATAGCATTATAATAATAAAATTATAATTACCTTTGTAAATTGACAATCAGAAAGATACAAACAATTGAAATAAAAAAACAAAGAATGATATGATACAACAAGTAGAATTTTCATTGCGTCCGCTTCCTCGCGGCTTTCACCTCGTAACCAACGAGGTGATGAGAAACCTGCCAGCGCTGCCTAAGACGGGGATTCTGAATCTCTTCGTAAGACATACCAGCTGCGGACTGTCGCTGAACGAGAACTTCGACCCGGATGTGAGACATGACTTGAAGGGTATCTTCGAAAGACTGGTTCCGGATGGCGACCCAAGATACCTGCACCAGGATGAAGGACCGACGGATATGTCGGCTCATGCCAAATCGAGCATGGTGGGTGTATCGCTCACCATTCCCATTACCAACGGCAGATTAAACCTCGGAACATGGCAGGGGATCTACCTCTGTGAATTCAGAGAGGGAGGCGGAAGCCGACACCTCATCGCAACGATTATCGGGGAATAAAGATAAAAACGAGGATGTTCGCACATCCTCGTTTTTACGTTAACATAATCATTTATTCTATCGCGTCCAATTCCGCTTCATCCTCTTCCTTCTCCTCTTTCTTTCCGAAGTTAGGATCTATCTTCAGGAAGGCGGTAACCAGGAAGGTGATGGCGCAACATGCCATCACGATGATGAAAAACATGCGGTAACCTACCATATCCTTCAGATATCCAGAAACCATGCCCGGCAGCATCAATCCGAGATAGGAGATGCCCGTACAGATGGAATAATGGGAGGTCTTGAACTTGCCCTGACTGTAGAACAGCATGTAGAGGGTAAGAACCGTGAAGCCCAGACCGTAACCCAACTGCTCGATGAAAAGACAGCTGGAAACCACAATGAGGTTGCTGTTGAGCGAGTAGCTCAGATAGATGTAAACCACATCGGGCAAGGTGATGGCGCAAACCAGAGGCCAGAGCCATTTCTTCATTCCGTCCCTGCTCACCAGAATACCACCAAGAATTCCACCCAGCAGCAAACCTATCAATCCCACCGTTCCGTTGGCAAAACCATATTCCTGAGGTGACAGTCCCAGTCCGCCCTGCGAATTAGGACGGAGGATGAAGGTCTTGGTCATGGTGTTCAGAAGCGCTTCAGGGAATCGGTAGAGCAAGAGAAAGAGCATCACGCAGACGGTTTCACCCAATCCGAACTTCACGAAGAAGGTGCGGAACATGTTCTTCAGTTCATGAGCCACTTCACCCACCGTTCTGTCGGTCTGCACATCCTCCTTCGGGCGAGGCATGAAGCGGCTGTGGTAGAGCCACAAACCGATGAAGATACCTGCCAGTCCGTAAAAGATAAGCGCCCATGAGAAGCGAATCTGGTTGCGGAAGAGAACCTGAAGCACACCTGCCAGCATCACCAGAAAACCATTCACAAAGATGATGGCGAGGCGGTAGAAGGTATTTCGCAAGCCTACAAACTTAGTCTGCGTATGTTCATCCAGCTCAATCATGTAGAAACCATCTGCCGAAATGTCGTGGGTAGCACTACAGAAGGCGATGAGGAAGAAGAAGCACATCGTTGCCTGAAACCAGAAGGCGGTAGGCAGCGAGAAGGCGATGCCGGCAAGGGCAGCTCCGATGAGAGCCTGCATGGTGAGCACCCACCAGCGCTTAGTCTTCAGCAAATCTATGAACGGACTCCACAAGGGCTTGATGACCCAGGGAAGGGCGAGCCATCCGGTATAGAGACCCACCTCAGCATCGGTCAGCCCCAACTGCATGTACATCACCACAGAGAGGGCGGTTACGATGACGTTGGGGAGTCCTTCGGCAAAATAGAGGGTCGGAATCCATGCCCATGGACTCCGACTGTTTTTCTTTGTTACCATTTTACATCACTATTTATAAAGTTTCTTGATTTCAGCACCCTGATAGTAGTGCAGCAGGATGGCATCATAATGATAACCCTGCTCTCCCATCACGGCAGCACCAATCTGGCAGAGGCCTACTCCATGCCCCCAACCGGCTCCGATGAGTTCGAAACGCTGAGGCACTCCCTGTTCATCCTTATCATACTTATCCACCACGAAGGCTGAACTCAGCAGATGACTGTCGCTCAGCGTACGGCGGATTTCGAGTTCCTTACCGATGGTAAAGGTCTTCTCTGTTCCGATGATCTGGAGTTTGCTGATTCTTCCACTCTTGCCGCGCTCCACGGCCTTCATGTCTAGGATGGCACCCAGGTCCATCTTCAGTTTGTCAGCGATGAGCTGCTGCAACTTCTCCTGACTGAGCGTTTCCTTCCAGCGGTAGAAATTGACGGTTTCCTGATCATAGTCGTTGAGCACTTCTGACAGGATTTTCTTGTCCTGCGTGTTGCAGAAAGCTGGCGGATTGAAGCGGATCCATTTCTCTGCCTCCTCCTCATTGGTCAGATTAGGCAGTGTATGTTCCACGCCCAGGGCGATGTCGCGAACCGCCGTGAGATAAGTCTTCGGCGTGTCCTCCCAGCAATACTGGAATTCCTCGGTTATTCCGCCGCAGCATTTCGAGAATCTTGCATCGCAGATTTCTTCGCCGTCCATCAGAATCTGTCCCTTAGTCTGGCGGATGGCTTCAGCTACATGGGGCGATGTTTCCTTGGTGATACCCTGGTAGCGCTGGCAGTGGTCGTCGGCACATACATCAAAGAGGGTGTGGTCTTCGCGGTCGTACCAGCGAATGAGCGTATCTTCCTTCTTGGTGAAGGAGAAGAAGTTGTTGCCGCTCTCAGCCACCTCTCGGCGCTTCTTCATCTGCGCCAGAAGCCATGAACGGGAGATGACGGCGTGCGCCTTCAGGAGTTCGAGACTCGAAGTGGCACTCATCTCACTGCTGATGACGCTCTCCAGATACTTCTCTACAGGCAACTCATTGATTGCCACAATCTTATCCGATTCTACCACAAAGCGGAGCGTGCCCAGGAAGGTTTGGTTTTCCTTGCGCTCCCAGTGGAAGTTGACACCGATGGTTACGTCGCTCAGCGAAAACGAGGCGTCGGCACTCTGCGGATGGAAGGTGAGCTGGCTGTACTGGTTGCCGTTCCAGAGCACACCGCCCTCTGAGAATTCTACCACCTGTTCGCCCAGCACCTTTTCGCCCTTGGCAAGATAAGGTTTGTTGAGCGAGAAATGAATCTTCTGCGCACTCACGATGCCCACCGTTACGTCGGGCTGCTTACCTTTATTATATAAGGTGGAAGAGGCTTCGGCTGCATCCTCGGCATCCTTAGATGCCTTCAGTTTGGCGATGATGGCGTTCATTTTTTCTTCCGAAACGCCACATTCCTGCAGCAGCGAGAGGGCTTTCTCCTCGGTCAGTTTTCGGAAATCTTCCTCACGAGGGGTGATGATGAGTCCGCTCATATCCAGTGCTCCCGGCGAAACCACAAACTGGGCGTCGCCTTCGGCAAAATAGGCTTCCGGACGGTGCTTTTCTCTCGGAATGACCACGCTGATGAATTCCTCGCCCTTGCGCCAGGAGATGATGTTCATCATCGGTTCGGTTTCGTCGCCACGCTGAGGCATTGCCTTGTAGAGACGGCGGAAGAGGGCCTCATCGCTCTCAGCACTCTTCGAGATGATGACGAAGGCGGGAACGATGAAGTCGCGAACCACAGAGATTTTCTCCTCATCATTGAGAGAGATGATGTCGGTCAGGTTGCGGGAAAGACGCTGCCAGTTGGTCTGAAGAGGAAGGATGCCGTTGGTTCCTGCCTGGAAATGAAGATGGTCTGGAGCCGATGCACCACACTTCGGACCGTTGTAGAACACCATCAGGTCGCTGTGCAGACTGATGAAGCGGTGCATCTCTCCGTAATTCTTGTAGATGAGCTGAGGCTGATGCTTGCGTGCCGGAATGGTGAAGTGGACTGGCAGAATCGGGAACGGATTCACCAGAAGATGGAATTTCTCGTCTATCTGCTTCGACATCTGTTCCTTAGGACGGTTCTTATCACAAAGGAAACAAGGGCGCTCGCCCAGGGTTTTCTTATCTATCTTGGCGCCCGTACTTACGATGCGGGCTGGGTTCCACTGCAGTTTCAGCTGGTCGGAGAACTGGCGGGTTTCTACATGCTTGAGGTCGCGGAAGCGATGGCGCGCATCGGTCCAAACCTCCAGCTGACGGTTGAAGAAACGCGAGATGCTACTGTCTTCCATAATGTCGGCCTTGCCCTGCAGCAGGTGCTGGCGTGCCTTCAGTTCCATGGTGCGCAGGCGGTCCTTATACAGGTTGTTGGCGTTCACCTTCTCTACGCTGAGGGCAGCATCGCTGTTACCTCCCCAGCGGCGGCAGAGGTAGAGTTCGTCGTAGATTCTGCCGATGCGGTAACGGCGCGAAAATGCCAAGCCGAGCGCATAATCCTCACCATACGAGGTGTTAGGAAACTGGATCTGTCTGACCAGCGGAGTGAAGAAGGCGCGCGGAGCACCCAATCCGTTGATACGCAGCGCATTGTTGCATCCGTTTTCATCGGTCCACTCCTTGTGGTCTATCAGTCCCGGTGGCAGGGTGTTGAGGCCGAAGTCGCACATGCGGTACGAGCCGATAATCATGGCTGCCTTCTGCTTGTAGAAGGCATCTACTATCTTCTGAAGTGTCTTTGGTGAAGAATAGAGGTCATCGCTGTCAAGCTGTACAGCAAATTTTCCGCAGAAACTGCTGTTGATGGCTTCGTTCCAGCATCCGCCTATTCCCAGGTCGGTTCTCTCCGGCACAATCTGTATCATGTTGTCGGCTTTAAGTTCATCCAGTATTTCGCCGGTGCGGTCGGTAGAATGGTTGTTCACCACGATGACGTTAAATTTGAAGTTGGCCTTCTGTCCCAGCGCACTCTTCACGGCATCAGCCACCGTCTTTTCGCGGTTGAAGACGGGGATGATGACAGATGCCTCGTATTCAAAATCCTGTTCACCGAAGTCGGGCTGGCGGTAGAAGGTGGTGTCTATCAGGGCGCCCACCTTGCCCAGATGCTGGGTGCATGCCTTTTCCATCTCAATCTGCACCTCGCGATTGCGCGGGTTTACATAGTCAAACTGCTTCTCGCCGCTCTTACGGGTGTCGAGTTCGGCTTCTGAATAGAGGAATTCGTTGAGATGGAAGATTTCGCCCACGCGGCTCAGATAGAGACGGAGGTCGTAGAGGGCGGCAAACTGATACTCTTCGCGGTCGGATTGAGCGATGTAGTCGGCCAGCGTCTGTGCCTTGATGCACCAGAGGCTTCCAAAGTCGAAGTCATCTCGCAAAGAACCTGACTGGTAGTCAATTACCGGATGTTTCTCCATTTTGCCTTCCACCATCTTGTAGTGGTCGGCGTAAACCATGACGGCATCCGTATCATCTGCCACTCTGAGGAATCGCTCCAGCGTGTTGTTTCCCCATCCTATGGTGGTGTGGCGGGTACAGATCATCACGTAGTCGGCATCTGTATTTTCAGCGATGCTGACAATGGTGTTACTGCTTTCCAGGCGGTCGGTGATGACAAACGTACATCCTTCGGGCACCTGATGATGAGCGGCAAAATCAGCACTCACCAGGAAGTGGATATGCTGTACAGTCTTGTACTCATGAAGCACCGACAAGGCATTCTGCGCATCGTCGATGTATTCGCAAGGCAAGAAAAGGTCTATTTTTTCTCTCATTTTCTTACGTTATTTTTGTTCACTTCAGCCCTTTTCGGGGGGCTAAATCTGTGTTTTTTATCTTTATTTTATCTTATTATATTAAAATATGTGGCAAAGATACTAATTTTTCGGCAAAAAACACTATCTTTGCAGTATGAATAATGAAAAAAAATATCTTTTGGGCCTTACACTTGCCGAATTGAAGCAGGTAGCAAAGGACTTAGGCATGCCCGCCTTCACCGGTGGGCAGATGGCGAAGTGGCTCTATGAGCAGCATGTGAAGAGCATTGATGAGATGACCAACATCTCGAAGGCGAACCGTGCCAAACTCGCTGCCGAATACGAAATAGGATGCTTCGGATATTCCGATGCGCAACATTCGGTGGATGGTACCATCAAGTACCTCTTCCCTACCCGAAGCGGCAAATTTGTCGAGACGGTTTACATCCCAGACAAAGACCGCGCCACGCTGTGCGTTTCTTCGCAGGTGGGATGCAAGATGAACTGCCTGTTCTGCCAGACCGGCAAGCAGGGGTTTGAGGGCAGCTTGCCTGCAGGCGACATTCTGAACCAGATTTACTCGCTGCCGAAGGTGGATAAGCTTACCAACATCGTGTTCATGGGTCAGGGCGAGCCGATGGATAATCTCGACAATGTGCTGCGCGCCACAGAGATTCTCACCGCCGACTACGGCTGGGCATGGAGCCCGAAGCGCATCACGGTAAGTTCGGTGGGCGTGAAGAACAAACTGAAGCGGTTCCTGGAAGAGAGCGACTGCCATGTGGCCATCAGCATGCACGACCCTATCCCTTCTGAGCGCGCTGAACTGATGCCTGCCGAAAGGGGCATGGGCATTGAGCAGGTAGTAGAACTGCTGAGGAACTATGATTTCTCTCATCAACGCCGCCTGAGTTTCGAATACATCGTCTTTAAGGGCGTTAACGACAGTATGCAGCATGCCAAGGCCATCATCAAGCTGGTGAAGGGACTTGACTGCCGTTTCAACCTGATTCGTTTCCATCAGATTCCAGACATTCCTCTGCAAGGTGTGGATGATGAGAAGATGGAGCAGTTCCGTGATTACCTCACCCAGCATGGTGTCTTCACCACCATCCGTGCCAGCCGCGGCCAGGACATCTACGCCGCCTGCGGTCTGCTCAGCACCTCGAAGAAAATCGGAGAAATCCGTGAGCACGAGGATGAAGAGAAGATGAATAAGTAAGGAAAGGTGGGGGAAAAATGGTTAGAGAATCTTTAAAGATCCTACTTGCCGGCTGTCTTTTGTTCCTTTTTCTGGCAGGTTGCAGCCTGGGAGGAGGAAGAAACAGAAAACAGCCCAAGAGCACAGGACAGCCTTACGAGGTGGTGCTCGAGGGAGATACCGACAGCATCGTTACGAAGATACTGACGGAAGAGGTGCCTGCCCTGCCCCAACCCGAACCGCTCTGCCGGCTCATCCAGGTCAAGAAGGGAAAGATCCACGGCAGCTACCTGCTCGTAAGAACTCGCATCGTAGTGAACATCCCGGCAGCGGAATTCTCAGTCAGGCTGAGCCGCAACGAGAATGCTTCACCGCAGACCGTCATCCGCCTCTCTGCCCGCTCGCTGCAGCAACTCAGAGAGAAACTCAACCCCGAGAAACTGCGCCAGCTCGTAGATGAGACTGAACTGGAGCACCTCGCCTCCATCATCTCCACCAACCCGAGCAGGCAGAACCGCGAGATGCAGCAGCTGATAAAAAAGAACTTCGGCATCAGCATGATCATCCCTGCCGAAATGCAGGCAAGCAAGAAGGCCGGGAACTTCATTTGGATTTCAAACAACGCCAGTTCGGGCATGAAGAACCTCATCCTCATGAAAGTGAAGAGGGAAGAACGAAGAGGGAAAGCCAATTCTGATGCTTTTCCTGCTCAAGAGAAGCAGCAGATTGACAGCATACTCCGCACAAACATGCCCGGCGAAACCGACAGCATGTACATGATAATCCCGGTCCTTTCAGAAAAAGGACTCTGGGAGATGAAGGGCGACGCCATGGGAGGCCCCTACGTGATGAGGCGCATCCGCCTGAGAAAAACGGGAGATGAAATCATCATCATCGGCTTCGTCTATGCGCCCGAAATGAAAAAGAAAATATTAATCAAGCAGCTAGAAGCTGCGATTTCTACTATAAAATAAAACGATAAATGGACAGCAAAAAGATTAGAGTGGCCATCACTCACGGAGATACCAACGGTATCGGATACGAACTCATTTTTAAGGCATTCAGTGAGCCAGAGATGTTGGAGTATTGTACCCCTATCATCTACGGTTCGCCTAAAGTGGCAGCTTATTACCGCAAGGCGATGAATCTGCCTGCCCAGTTCTCCATCATCCAGAAAGCAGAAGATGCTGAAGACGGAAGAATCAACCTCCTGCCAGCCGTAGACGAGGAGGTAAAGGTTGACATGGGCATGCCTACTCAGGAATCGGGTACGGCAGCCATCAAGGCACTTGACCGAGCCATGACCGACTACCGCGACGAGCTCTTCGACGTGCTCGTTACCGCACCGGTAAACAACCAGAACGCACAATTTGAGGGTTTCCAGTTCAAGGGCCACAAGGAATACATAGAAACTTGCCTGGGCGAAGGTGCCAAGGGCCTTTCCATCCTCTGCGGCGGCGACCTTCGCATCGCATCCGTAACCGGAAAAACTCCGCTCAAGGACGTGCCGGCAGCTATCACCCAGGAGCTCATCATCGAGAAGGTGAAGCAGATGCACACATCACTGAAGCGAGACTTCATGATTACCAACCCGCGCATCGCCGTGCTCGCCCTGAATCCTAGCAACAACGGTGAGGAGAGCTGCGGACCAGAGGAAGCCAGTATCATCATCCCAGCCATTGACCAGCTTGCCGAGCAGAAAATACAAGCTTTTGGTCCTTACCCTGCTGACGAGTTCTTCGGCAACGGCCATTTCGTAGAGTTCGACGGCATCATGGCCATGTATCATGATCAGGCTACTACCCCGTTCCATTCTCTCTACACCGAGGATGGCGTACTCTTTACTGCCGGTCTGCCACTCGTTCACACCGCCGCCAACACCACTCCTAGCTACAGCATCACGGGCTGCAACGAAGCCGATGCAACCTCCTTCCGCCACGCCATCTACTTGGCGCTGGATGCCTTCTGCAACCGCGAAGACTATGATGAGGCCTACGAGAATCCACTGCCTAAACTCTACCACGAGAAGCGTGACGAGAGCGAGAAGGTAAGATTCTCCATCCCTAAGAAAAAGGGATAAGAGAAAGATTCCCTATTCCCGAGAAAAAGCGGAATAAAGAAAGATTCGGGAGGGCAGATGACGCAAAAAAGGCAAATCTGCCCTGTAATCAGGCCTCCCGAACGTTAAAATTAAAAAAAAATGCTGATAATTCAGAAAAAATGAGTAATTTTGGCAGCTAAATGGATACTTCCGAACTACAAAAGATAAAACAACGCTACAATATCGTCGGTAACAGCGACGGATTGAACCATGCGCTCGACGTAGCCCTACAGGTAGCGCCGACCGATCTCTCCGTGCTCATCATCGGCGAGAGCGGTGTGGGTAAGGAAATCATTCCAAGGGTGATTCACGACAATTCGCCACGCCGCAGAGAGAAATATTTCGCCATCAACTGTGGAAGCATTCCGGAGGGAACCATTGACAGCGAACTCTTCGGACATGAGAAGGGTTCCTTCACTGGAGCCATAGGCGAAAGCGAAGGATACTTCGGTATTGCCAACAAGGGTACCATCTTCCTCGACGAGGTGGGCGAACTCCCGATACAGACGCAGGCAAGACTGCTGCGAGTGCTCGAAACGGGAGAATACATCCGCGTGGGTGGAACTGAGATAAGGAAAACGGATGTTCGCATCGTGGCAGCCACCAACGTAAACATGCGCAAGGCTGTGAGTGAAGGCCGCTTTCGCGAGGACCTCTACTACCGCCTCAACACCATCCCGATACAGATGCCTGCATTGAGAGAGCGTGGCGATGACATCCTCCTGCTCTTCCGCCTCTTCGCCATGCAGATGGCCGAAAAATACCGTCTGCCTAAGATTTCACTCTCAGATGAGGCCAAGCAGATCATGCTGAAATACAAGTGGCCGGGAAATGTGAGACAGCTCAAGAACATTACCGAACAGATGTCAGTGCTGAGCCGAGAAAGAGAAATCGATGCACAGACCCTCACCCAGTTTATTCCGAGAGATGAGGAGTCTACACAGCTCGCCACCATACAGAAGGATGGCAAGGACGACCATAGCTACGCCAGCGAGCGCGAACTGCTATACAAGATTCTCTACGAACTGAGGGGCAACGTGAGCGACCTGAGACGAGAGATGAACAGCCTGCGCAAGCAACTCGATGAGGCCCGCCAGTTGGGCGGTACAGGCGGATATGTTTCTCCGGTTCAGCCGAATACCCAGGTAGCTCCAGTATCATCCGTATCTCCGGTTTCATCGGTATCTCCGGTTCCGTCCGTATCATCCGTTCCATCGGTTTCTCCGGTTACTTCCGTACCTCCGATTACCGATCTCGACGAGCTACAACACATCCGTCAGGAAATAGCTACAGGAGGCATGAGGGGCACTTACAAACCCGAAGCCGAGGATGCTGAAATTGAGGAGATCAAGGAAGAAAACGAGAATCTGAACCTCAGCGACCTTAGCAAGCAGATGATAGAAAAGGCATTGGAGAGAAACAACGGAAACCGCAAGAAAGCGGCAGAAGAACTGGGAATCTCCGACAGAACTCTGTACAGAAAGATTAACAAATATAAGTTATGAAGCATATACGCGCGTACCTATATATAATAGGAGTCACACTGATGGTGGCGGTCATGGCAGCATGCTCCGTGAGCTACAAGTTCAACGGTGCCAGCATCGACTACACCAAAACCAAGACCATACAGATAGCCGACTTCCCTATCAGAAGTTCGTATGTGTGGGGTCCGATGGGTCCGATGTTCAACAACGAACTCAAGGATAAGTTTGCCAGCAACACCCAGCTCATACAGGTGTCACGCAACGGAGACCTGAAGATAGAGGGCGAAATCACCCAATATTCTCAGCGCAACAAGTCGGTTAGTTCTGAGGGATACTCAGCACAGACCGAGCTCAGTATCACCGTAAACGTACGTTTCACCAACACCAAGAACCATGCCGAGGACTTTGAAAAGCAGTTTACATCTGCCAAGACCTACGACACCACTCAGAGCCTTGCCTCGGTGCAGGAAGAACTGGTAACCCAGATTATCAAAGACCTGGTAGACCAGATATTCAACGCTACGGTAGCTAACTGGTAAAGTAAGTGAAGAACGAAAAGTGAAGAGTGAAGAATTCAACGGCTTTACTAATCATAAAGTTCAAAACTCAATGTTCAATGTTCAAAGTTCAAAGTAAAATAAAGTAAAGTAAAAATATCGTGGAATTAAGCAGATTGATACAACACCCAGAGGAAATGAACCGAGAGACGCTCTACGACTTGCGCGCCCTCTTGGCCTTATATCCGTATTATCAGACGGCACGCCTGCTGATGTTGAAGAATCTGTACCTGCTCCACGACCCGAGTTTCGACGAAGAACTGCGCCGTGCAGCCATCTACATCACCGACCGTAAGATTATCTTCGAGATGGTAGAGGCAGCCCACTATCAGATAAAAAACGCCCCTGAAGAGACTGAATCCGACAAGCAGCAAGGCGTAAGAGGAATAGGAGCAGAAAAACACGGAGACCGTACTAGCGACCTCATCGACCACTTCCTGGGATCCATTCCTATGGAAGAAGACGAAGAAGAGAAGAAGGAGAAACGTAAGCCTACACCTGCTGACGCGGCTGTAGACTATGTGGCTTATCTCATGGAGACCGAAGACCAGCAGGAGCCAGAAGATACTTCGCGCACCATGAGTCTCATCGACGACTTTATGGAGGATGGCGGTTTCAAACTGCCTAAAATCCAGCAGGACGAAGATTACAAACCAGAATTTACTCCCGAACTTCAGACCGATTCCGGCAAGGATGGCGAAGAGGAAAACAGCGGTGTATTCACCGAAACCCTCGCCCGCATCTACATCAAGCAGGGCAAGTATCAGAGGGCTTACGAAATCATCAGCCGCCTGCATCAGCAGCATCCTGACAAGAACGGATATTATGTTGACCAGCTCAGATTCCTTGAGAAACTGATGCTGAACAGCAAGAAGAAATAAAGAAGAATAATAAATAAATAAAACTAGTTTTAAAAAATGGCTTACACATTATTAGTAGTATTAATCGTCCTGGTAGCTATCCTGATGATTTTCATCGTGCTCATCCAGGAATCAAAGGGAGGTGGACTTGCAAGTAACTTCTCTTCAACCAACTCAATCATGGGTGTTCGCAAGACCACTGACATTGTTGAGAAATTAACATGGGGCCTCGCTGCAGCCTTGGTTGTCATCAGCGTGGCATGTGCTTATGTAGCCCCTCAGGCAGCTGGCGAAAGCAGTGTTTTGGAGGGAGCCACTCAGGAGCAGACCGCTCTTCCTGCTATGCCAGGTGCTAGCAAGGATGCAGCAGCAGGTGCTCAGAAGGCTGTTCCTGCAGCTGGTGCAGATGCCCAGAAGGCAGCTCCAGTTGTTCCAACAAGCCCTGCAAAATAAAAAATAAGAAAAAAGGTACGAAAAAATTTGGTAGAACCATTTTTTTTTCGTACCTTTGCACCCGCTTAACAAGAATATGGTGGACGTAGTTCAGTTGGTTAGAGCGTCAGATTGTGGTTCTGAATGTCGTGGGTTCGAGTCCCACCTTCCACCCTACTATTTTTGAAAAAGCAAAACATAACCAATATGGTGGACGTAGTTCAGTTGGTTAGAGCGTCAGATTGTGGTTCTGAATGTCGTGGGTTCGAGTCCCACCTTCCACCCAAGATAAACCCTGCAAGATTCATTTCTTGCAGGGTTTCTTGTTATATATCCGTATTGAGCGGAAATTCTTTTTTGTCATATAAACGAATTGCAATAATACTTCTTTAAGTATATTATAGACTGAAAACATACAAAAAAGCCTGCTAAGGGAAGAAAATATCCCTCTAGCAGGCATTTCATATAGGATGAATTGAAAACTTATCTGATTACTTTCACTTCACCATCCTTAGCAATCTTAACGATGCTGGAAGGCTGATGAGGTTTATGCTCCTGACGGCGGCTCCAGCAAACATAATCTACAGCATTGAGGATTTCCTCGGAGATGTCGCGATAATTCTGTGCAGCAGGCTCACCACTCACATTAGCACTTGTACTTACAATAGGCTTCTGAAAACGGTAACAGAGTTGTTTGGAGAAAGGCTCATAGGTTATACGCATCGCCAGACTTCCATCCTCTGCTACCAGATTATTAGCCACTCCACTGGCATCATCAAGAATAACCGTAGTAGGCTTTACAGGCATGGCAGCATCGATGAAATCCCATGCCACCTGTGGCACATTGCGGAAATAACGCGCCATGCGGTCAGCAGAATCTATCAGGCAGATAAGCGCCTTAGAATCGTCACGTTTCTTTATTTCATAAACTTTCTTTACCGCTTCAGGGTTGGTGGCGTCGCATCCTATGCCCCATACGGTATCTGTAGGATAGAGTATCACTCCACCCTTTCGCATGCACTCTATAGCACGCTTGATGTCTTCTTCTACAGTCATAATACTATAAAACTAAAAATCAAAAATCTTTTGAATCTTAAAAATCGTCACTAACATCTTTCTTCAAACACTCATAATAAGCTATGTCCTTCATACCATTGAGAAAAGCAGAAGCATCCATACGTTTCTTGCCACTGAGCTGCAACTCCTGAATAATGAGCCATTCGTCAAGGCAGGCTACTTGTAACGACTTCCCCTCAACGCGGAGCGATCCCACAGGCGCATCACCACGCTTCATACATGAAAGACGGGTAGAAAATATCTTAAGTACCTGAATTTTCTGTGTACTCTGCTTATGGGATGGATGAGCAGTAGGCTCAGGGAACCTCACATGATCATCATCTCCCTTAGGATCGTCAAAGAATACTACTGTCTCCTTCTTCTTAATTTCAGTCCATGCACCAGGGTATGGAGAAAGACCGCGGATGAAATCATACACCTGTTTGGCAGGCTTGTGGAAGTCGATGCGACAGGTATCCTTGAAGATTTTCGGAGCCGGCTTGAGTTCGGCACCCTGTCCTATCATTTCGCTCTGAGGAATGGAACCGATATTACCATCGGCAGCGATGAGCGCATCAATGGTTTCCAGCGCCAATTCAGCACCAAGATGCATCAACCCATCGTAAACATACTCCACATTTGCCGTCTCAGGAATAGGAAAACGTTTCTGCAGGATGATGCGACCGGTATCAATATCGTGGTCGAGGAAGAAGGTGGTAACACCCGTCTCCTTCTCGCCATTAATCACTGCCCAGTTGATAGGCGCCGCACCGCGATACTGCGGAAGGAGGGCTGCATGTACATTAAAAGTACCATATTTCGGCATCGCCCAAACCACCTCTGGCAGCATGCGGAAAGCAACTACCACCTGCAAGTCAGCCTGATAAGAACGCAACTGCTCCACAAACTCAGGGTCCTTCATCTTTACAGGCTGCAGCACCGGTAAACCATGCTCTACGGCATACTGCTTAACCTGCGAAGGTTGCAGCGTATCCTGATGTCTGCCCACCGGTTTATCAGGCTGCGTAACCACAGCCACCACGTTGTAACCGCCCTCTACCAGGCACTTGAGGGATTCTACCGCAAACTCCGGTGTTCCCATGAAAACAATTCTCAAATCCTTCTTCTCCATAAAACACTAATATTTTAAAATAAAACCAGCAAAGCCGTTGAATTCTTCACTCTTCGTTCTTCACTCTTCACTTAAAACTCCTACTCTGCCGACATATCCGCTACAATCTGCCTGTACATGGAATAGATTCTAGTACGGCTGATGTAACCCTTCAGTACGCCTGCCACATCAATCACTGGCAGCTGGGCGGCATCGGTTTTATCAAATTTCTGCATCACCTCGTCCATACTGTCATGTTCGGTAAGAACGGCAGAAGGCTGCATCATCAGCTGACGCACGGTGAAATGCTGATACAGTTCGGTGCGGAAGATGATGTGGCGAATCTTCGTAATATCTATTACTCCCAACAGCACACCCGCCTGATCCAAAACAGGCAGAAAGTTGTTGTTACTGCGACTTATCTCACTCACCAGCTTGCTCATCGGCAGATCCGGACCTACCGGATGATAATCTTTCTCAATGACATCCTGCATGCCCAGCAGGGTGAGCGCAGCCTTGTCAATATGGTGGGTGAGCAGCTTGCCCTCTCTAGCCAGACGCAGGGCGTAGATGCTGTGACTCTCAAAGATGCTGATGGTGAGCAGCGAAGAGATGCACACTATCATCAGCGGCATGAAGAGCTGGTAGCCGCCCGTGAGTTCGGCGATGAGGAAGATGCCCGTAAGCGGTGCATGCATCACGCCCGTAATGAGGCCCGCCATACCCATCAGTGTAAAGTTCTGCTCAGGAACATAGACACCTACCTGATTCACATTCCAAAGGCGCGCAAAGAGGAAACCGGCAAAACCTCCGATAATGAGCGAAGGAGCAAAGGTACCACCGCATCCGCCACTACCATTGGTGGCCGAGGTGGCAAAAACCTTGGTAAAGGTTACCAAGGCGATGTAGAGGATGAGCAGCTGGTTGTGCCCGTAGAAGAGCGAACGGCTCATCACCTGCCCCCAGTCTTCCACATTCTGTCCCTTCAGCAGCACGTTGACAGCCGAATATCCCTCGCCATAGAGCGAAGGGAAGAGGAAGATGAGCGAACTCAGAATCAGTCCACCAAAGAGCAGCTTTACGTATGGATAAGGCGAAAGCTTGGCAAAGAAGCCCTCGCATGCCGACATGGTGCGCATGAAATAAAGGCTCACCAAGCCGCAGAAAATGCCCAGCAAAAGGCAGGCAGGCACGCGGTCGAGCGCCCACGGATTGGTAAGCGTAAAATCGAAAAGGCTCTTGGAGCCCATCAGAATGTAGGTAAAGCAAGTAGCTGTTACACAACTGATAAGGATAGGCAGCAAGGAAGCCATGCTCAAGTCTACCATCAGCACCTCAAGCGTAAACACGAGTCCGGCAATAGGCGCCTTAAAGATTCCAGCAATGGCTGCAGAAGCGCCACAACCCACCAGCAGAATCATGGTTTTCTTGTCCATGCGGAAGATTTGTCCCAGGTTTGAGCCGATGGCCGAACCCGTGAGCACAATAGGAGCCTCGGCTCCCACGGAACCACCGAAACCGATGGTGATACCTGATGCCACCACCGATGACCAGCAGTTGTGGGCCTTGAGCTTGGAATTTTTGGTAGAGATGGCGTAAAGCACACGGGTGATACCGTGGGAAATATTATCTCTGACCACATATTTAATAAAGAGCATGGTGAGGTAAATGCCCACAATCGGGAAGAGCAGGAAGAGCAGGTTGTAGGTGCTCTGGTTGAATCCCGAAGTGAGCAGCAGCTGTATTTCGTGCACGATGCCGTGCAGGAAATATCCTGCCACCGACGCCAGAAGGCCGATGATAAAAGCCAGGATAAGGGTCATCTGGCGGTCAGAAATATGTTTTTTCTGCCAATCCACCATCTTACTGACCCATCCCTCTTTCTGCTCGTTGTAATCTAGAATTTCTTCATCCATCTTTTTTACATTGATTTAGAATTCCGATGTGAAATGGAACTTGATGTGTTCAAAATCCTGCTGCGCCATGCTCAACACGTAGCCCGAATCGGCAAGAAAGACATCGCGCCCCTCAATATCCTTGGCCATGTACTGGTACTTGCGCTTCTTGAAGCTCTCGAGTTCCTTCTCGTCATCTGCCTCTATCCAGCAAGCCTTGTGAAGATGCACGGGCTCCCAGCGGCACTTGGCGTTGTACTCGTTCTCCAGGCGGTACTGGATAACCTCGAACTGCAGCTGACCAACCGTGCCCACGATGCGGCGGCCGTTGAACTGGTTGACGAAGAGCTGCGCCACACCCTCGTTCATGAGCTGCTCCAATCCCTTCTGGAACTGCTTGCTCTTCATCGGGTCATCATTCTCGATGTACTTGAAAAGGAGTGGAGAGAAGCTTGGCAAACCGCGAAAATGCATCTTCTCTCCCTCCGTCAACGTATCTCCTATCTTGAAAATACCGTTGTCTGGCAAACCTACAATGTCACCCGGATAAGCCTCGTCAATGGTACTCTTGCGCTGTGCCATGAACTGGGTAGGCGAAGAGAAACGCACGTTTTTATCCAAGCGCACGTGGTAATATGGCTGATTTCTCACAAACTTACCCGAGCATATCTTACAGAAAGCGATGCAGGAGCGGTGGTTTGGATCAATATTGGCTGTAATCTTGAAGATGAAACCACTGAACTTAGGTTCTTCAGGCTTCACCAGTCGCTCCTCTGCCTGGGTGGGTCTAGGAGATGGAGCAATATGAACAAAACAGTCGAGGAGTTCCTGAACACCAAAATTGTTCAGTGCCGAACCGAAGAACACAGGTGCTACCTCGGCCGAACGGTAGGTTTCTTCCTCAAACTTAGGGTAAACACCATCTACCAGTTCCAGTTCCTCACGCAGCTGTGCAGCCTCACGTTCACCAACCCGCTCGTCGAGTTCTGAACTTTGGATATCTACCTCTACCTTCTCGGTAACTCGCTGTTTGTTAGGGGTAAAGAGGTTCAGCTGATGCTCGTAGATATTGTAAACGCCCTTGAAACGGGCGCCCTGACCGATAGGCCAGCTCAGCGGGCGAACCTTGATTTTGAGCTCTTCTTCCAACTCGTCGAGCACATCAAATGGGTCGCGTCCCTCACGGTCCATCTTGTTGATGAAGATGATTACCGGGGTATTTCTCATGCGGCACACCTCCATGAGTTTGCGGGTCTGTGCCTCCACACCCTTGGCAGAGTCAACCACGATAATGGCTGAATCTACGGCTGTAAGTGTGCGGTAGGTATCCTCGCAGAAGTCCTGGTGACCTGGAGTATCCAGGATATTCACCTTATAAGGTTCTCCCTCCTGTCCGGCAGGGAGATAATCAAATTCCATTACAGATGTAGATACCGAGATACCACGCTGTTTCTCAATATCCATCCAGTCAGAAGTCGCAGTTTTGCGAATCTTGTTATTTTTTACGGCACCTGCCACCTGAATCTGTCCACCGAAAAGCAGAAACTTCTCGGTCAATGTTGTCTTACCAGCATCCGGGTGAGAGATAATGGCAAATGTTCTTCTTCTTTCTATTTCGTTCATCCTGTTGTAAATATATAATAATGTATATTCTTAAAAAGAAATCACTAATAACTAATCCCTACATGTCGTCATCATCAAACTTGAGTCCCTCGGTTCGGTCTTTGATGTAATAATCGCTGAGCAGACCTATGAAGACGGTAATCTCCTTGATGGCCCTTTCGGTTTCGGGCGTAATTTCCTTCTTCTGCAGGCGCAGCATCATCACACCATAGAGGGCATCGAGGCAGGTTTCAATCTCGTTGAGATCCTTGTCGCCCCGCTGGCGAAGCTCTACGATGAAAGGCAGCACCTTGTAATATTCGGCATTGTAGATAGGAAACTTGGTGCTCTGCAGCAGCATGCCGTGCAGATCAATGACGTCCTTTAGTATCACCTTATTAATATTAAGGTGTCCTCCCTCGCGCTTTCCCTCCTCGTTCATCATGCGAATCAGGTTGCCAAACCAGTCGAGTTCTTCCTCGCGCTGCTCGGGTGTAAAGTCGAACCGGTCTACATAATTTTTCTTGATGACAGGCAGCGAGCATCCGTAAGCTCGGATGATGTCCTCAATCTGCCACATATATAATAAGTATTCTGCGATACTTTTCTTTCTTAATTCTTGTGCTACAAACATAAACTTTGAACTGTTAACTTTTGAACTTTATGCTTTGCCTTCTTCTGATTGAAGGGATGTTTAAAGACCTGTTTAAGGACTTTTAAAATTCCGGCAGATGATACAGATTGAAAATCGTGCCGAAGAGAGCGATGATGGAGAAGATGATGACCACGCTGCCTATTACCTTATTGATAATGACGATGCCGTTGGTATCAAACTTGTTCCTAATCTTGTCGACGAGCCAGGTGAGTCCGAACCACCACAGCAGGGCTCCGAAGACGATGCTGAGATACCCTACTCCCATTTCTACCGGCATATCTGGTACGACGAAAGCAAACTGCGCGAAGGTGGCCATGAAGAGGAACACGATGAGCGGATTGGAGAGTGTTACGAGGAACGCCGTGATGCCATTATGCATCAGGGTACCCTGCTTGTTGCTCGACTTGTGCATGTTCTTCATCGGGTCACTCTTGAAGCAGTAGATTCCGAACACGAGGAGCATCAGACTGCCGAAAATCTGAAGATAGAACTTGTTCTCGGAGTTGCTCACAAAATCCATCACAAAACTCATGCCCAAGCCTGTAAACAGAGCATATACAATGTCGCTGCATGCGGCACCCACACCTGTTACAAACCCATACCAGCGACCTTTGTTGAGTGTACGCTGGATGCAAAGGATGCCTACCGGCCCCATAGGGGCTGAGGCAAGAACACCGATGACAATTCCTTTGAATATGAAGTCAAGGATGTTTATCTCTATTGGAAATGCTAAATTCATCTTAGTATCGTTACAATTTCTAACAGTCGGCAAAGTTACAAAATTTTGGGCACAAAGCACAATTTTTTCGCCTAAAAGTTCATTTTATATCCGTTTTTTATATTTTCGGGCACGGATTACACGGATTACGCGGATGTTCTGCATGAATATAAATAGGATTTAGGGCAACAGAGAAATTTCGGACAGCAAATCATCTGGCAGAAAAAAAAGAAAATTAAAATTTTTTATATTTAAAAATAAACGAGATTCAAAAGTTTTCAGTATCTTTGCCGAGAAATAAAATAATTCTAACTAATTTTAAATAATTAACATGACAGATAATACACTTAAACCGTACGTAATAGGCCTTGACCTCGGCGGTACAAATTCAGTTTTCGGCATCGTAGATGCTCGCGGAGAGATCAAAGCAACAACTGCCATCAAGACAGGCGGTTACGAAAAGGTTGAAGACTATGTGAAGGCAGCCGTAGAAGCTCTCCAGCCTATCATTGATACGGTAGGCGGCATTGACAAGATTAAGGCAATGGGTATCGGTGCGCCAAACGCAAACTATTATAATGGAACCATTGAATTCGCTCCAAATCTTCCTTGGGCACACGACGGAGTGGTACCATTGGCCGACTTGTTCAGCAAAGCCCTCGGCGGCTTGCCTGTAGGTATGACCAATGATGCCAACGCCGCAGCGCTCGGTGAGATGACTTACGGTGTGGCAAGAGGTATGAAAAACTTCATCGACATTACACTCGGTACAGGCGTAGGTTCTGGTATCGTTATCAACGGACAGATGGTTTACGGCTGCGACGGATTCGCAGGCGAATTGGGTCACGTTACCATGGTACGTGGCAAAGAGGGCCGTACATGCGGATGCGGCCGTACAGGATGTCTCGAAGCTTACTGCTCTGCCACAGGTGTGGCTCGCACAGCTCGCGAGTTTCTTGAGAAGAGCGATGAGCCTTCATTGCTCCGCGAGATGAACCCTGAGGATATTACATCTTATGATGTGAGCGTTGCTGCAGGCAAGGGCGATAAGCTGGCTCAGCGCGTATACGAGTTTACCGGCAAGATGCTCGGTGAGGCTTGCGCTGATTTCGCAGTCTTCTCTTCACCAGAGGCTTTCGTCTTCTTCGGTGGTCTGACCAAGGCTGGCGACCTCATCATGAAGCCTATTCAGAAGGCTTATGATGAGCACGTGTTCCGCATCTTCAAGGGCAAGGCTAAGTTCCTTGTTTCTACCCTTGATGGCAGTTCTGCTGCCGTACTCGGTGCGAGTGCTGTGGCTTGGGATATGTAAAATTTTTAAAAGATTAAGAAGGTTATTAGTAGACCTTTCCTTCATTGGGAAGGTGTGATTTAAGTTAATACAAACTCGCGAAACTCGTGAGAGGATTGTAGCGAGGGTTAGATGTTAGTAAAAAGCCTGGCACTCGAGAGAGCGTCAGGCTTTGCTTTTTCTTATCATAAACAAAAACCTCAACAACCACCACGCGGTCATGGTGGTCATTAAGGTCATTAAGCTTTTTCCAACCAGTTTCTCACCATCTTCTTGCCGTCTGGCGTCAGCACGCTTTCTGGATGAAACTGGATACCATGAATATCATAGTTCTTATGCTTCAGACCCATGATGCAACCATCATCGCTTACTGCCGTAACATCCAGGCAGTCGGGGAATCCCGAGCGGTCTACCACCCAAGAGTGGTATCTGCCAATCTCTATGCGCTTGTCCAACCCGTCGAAAATAACATCGTTGCCAAACTGGGTGCAAGGGGTTGCCACTCCATGATACACCTCAGAAAGATTGGTAAGCTTGGCTCCAAACGCCTCGCCTATGGCCTGATGACCCAGACATACGCCCAGCATCGGCTTGCGGCCTGCATACTTGCGGATAACATCCATCAGCAGTCCCGCCTCCGACGGAATGCCCGGACCCGGACTCAAAATGATCTTGTCGAAGCGTTCCAGCTCCGGCAACTGGAACTGGTCGTTGCGGAACACCGTAACGTCAGCTCCCAACTCCTTTACCAGATGGGCCAGATTATAGGTAAAGGAATCGTAATTATCTATGATTACTACTTTCATCTTTTGTCAATGTTAAATGTTAAATTAGAGCTTCTCTGCAATGTGAATCGCCTTGGTCAGCGCACCGAGCTTGTTGTTACACTCTTCTAGCTCATACTCATCATTGCTCTTTGCCACTACTCCACTACCCGCCTGGAACCAGAGTTCGCCGTTTCGGCTAATGAAGGTACGTATCACGATGGCCTGATTCAGGTCGCCGTTCAGACCGATAAAACCGATACAGCCTCCGTAGGCACCGCGGTTGTGAGGCTCCAGCTCTGATATAATCTGCATCGCTCTCACCTTAGGCGCACCGCTCAGCGTGCCGGCAGGGAAGGTATCAATAAACTCCTTGATGTGGTCGGCATGCTCATCCAGCTCTCCGCTCACACGGCTCACGAGATGGATAACATGACTGTAGAACTGCATGTCCTTGTAGAAATCTACTTTCACCCCATGACAGTTGCGGCTCAGATCATTGCGCGCCAGGTCTACCAGCATCACGTGCTCGGCATTCTCCTTCGGGTCGTTGCGCAAGAATTCGGCAGCCTTGCGGTCCTGCTCCATATCTCCTGTGCGTCGGGTGGTTCCGGCAATCGGGTCGATGAACGCCTTGTTGCCCACGATGCGGTTATGGGTTTCAGGCGAAGAACCGAAGATGCGGAAACCGCCGAAGTCGAAATAGAAGAGGTAAGGCGAAGGGTTGATGCTGCGCAGCGCACGGTAGAGTTTGAAATCATCGCCCTCATATTTCTGTACGAAGCGGCGACTCACCACAATCTGGAATACATCTCCGCGCAGGCAGTGCTGTATGCATCGGCGTATGTTTGCCTTGTGCTCCTCATCGGTGAGAGTAGAAAAGGTTTCGCCCACAGGGTGGAAATCATAAGGCTTCACATTTGCCTTGTTCACCGCCTTAAGCAGTTCGTCGAGCTCGGTAAGTGAAGCATCTCTTCCCTCCTCTGAGCCGAAGTCCTCGCTCAGCGCAATGAGTTCCATGGTGTTATTGAAATGGTCGAAGACGATGATGTCCTTATACATGATGTAATAGATGTCGGGCGCATCATTCTTCTCCATGGTGGTATCCTTAACAGGGATGTTCTCAAAATATCTCACCGCATTGAAGGTGGTGAATCCATAGAGTCCGCAGAACTCCTTGCTCTCGCCCTCTACATGGAAGGAAGAGATGAAGTCGTTGATACTCTTTGAGATGGCGAGTTTGCACTCCTCACCCTGACCGGCACCGAAGGCCGGAAGCTGCTCTTTCTCTACTCTTCCGTCGGGATAGGTCTTGATGACCTCACCATGACTCACGGCGATGCTTGCCAGCGGATGCACACCGATGAAGGAGCGCGAATTCTCGGAGCCATGATAGTCGGAACTCTCCATCAGAGCCGACTGCGGATAAATATCTCTCAGTCGCATGTAGACTCCCACCGGCGTATAGAGGTCGGCGAGAATCTTGCGGGTAACTGTCTTGTAACTAAACTTTGCCATTTTAAAAATTAAATCTTTGCTATTAGAAGTTTCCGTACTCTCCTGCCATTTCCTTATGGCTCAAATACGTTTCTACATCCTTGTCGCCACGGCCTGACACGGTGAGCACCACCACATCATCCTTCTTGAACTTCATCTTCTTCAGGGCTGCCACGGCGTGTGCACTCTCAATAGCCGGAATGATGCCCTCCATGCGGGTGAGCTCGTAACCGGCGTAGATGGCCTCATCATCCTTAATGGCGAGCACATGGCTCCTGCCCGATGTGGCAAGGTCGGCGTGCATAGGGCCGATGCCCGGATAGTCGAGACCGGCACTGATGGTGAAGGCTTCCTCAATCTGTCCGTCCTCGGTCTGCATCACGAGGGTGCGTGCTCCGTGGATGATGCCTTCTGTGCCGCAGTGCATGGTGGCAGCGGTATAATCGGTATCTATTCCGTGTCCGGCAGCCTCAGCCAGATATATCTTCACGCGGTCATCATCAATGTAGTGGTAGATGGTTCCGGCAGCATTGCTTCCGCCACCCACACAGGCGATGAGGTAATCAGGATAGTCGCGGCCTATCTTCTCCTCCAACTGCCATTTCAGTTCTTCAGAGATTACGCTCTGCATCTTGGCAACAATGTCTGGATAAGGGTGCGGACCCATGGTAGAACCTACGATATAGAAGGTATCCTGTGGGTGGCAGCACCAGTCGCGTATGGCCTCAGAGCAGGCATCGCTCAAGGTCATATTGCCGGTGCGCACAGGGTTCACCTTGGCTCCCAGCATCTTCATACGCTCTACGTTGGTATGCTGGCGTTCCACATCGGTGGCACCCATGAAAATTTCGCACTTCATGTTCATCAGGGCGCATACCGTAGCTGTAGCCACACCGTGCTGTCCGGCTCCGGTTTCGGCAATGATGCGGGTCTTGCCCATCTTTTTGGCCATGAGAATCTGACCGATGGTGTTGTTAATTTTGTGTGCACCGGTATGGTTCAGATCCTCGCGCTTCAAATAGAGCTGGCATCCGTACTTCTCGCTCATGCGCTTGGCATAATAAAGAGGTGAAGGACGGCCCACATAATCTTTCAGCAGCGCACGGTATTCCTTCTTGAACTCCTCGCTCTCAATGATTGGCTTGTAAGCCTGCTGCAACTCGGTTACACATTTATATAATATCTCAGGAACATAAGCTCCTCCGAATTTTCCAAAAAATCCTTTTTCGTCAACTTGATACATAATACTTAGTTTATAATTTATTATTTATAGTTTATAGAGCAAGCCTGCTATACGACGAAGCCGCTGTTAAGTATCAACTACTTTTCGAGGCACTCAAAAAGCCCATCTAAAGCCTTATCCGGATCACCGGTTTCATTGAGCAGGGTTACAAACTTGCTGCCGATGATGGCTCCCGCCGCATTATCCTGCGCACTGGTAAGCGTCTGCTTGTTGCTGATGCCGAAACCTATCATGCGTGGGTTGCGCAGATTCATGCTGTTGATGTGGTTGAAATAAGCCAACTTGGCATCGCCGAAACTGCTCTGGGCGCCCGTGATACTTGCCGAACTGACCATGTAGATGAATCCATCGGTATGCTCATCGATGAAACGGATGCGCTCCTCGCTGGTTTCTGGCGTAATCATCATGATGACACGGATGTCATACTTGTCGGCAATGGGTTTCACCACCTTCAGATAATCATCAAAAGGAAGGTCTGGGATGATGGTGCCGCTCACTCCACTCTCTACGCAGCTCTTGAAGAAAGCCTCAATGCCGTAGTGCATGATTGGGTTCAGATAACCCATCAGCACGAGTGGAAGCTGCACTTCATCCTTGATTTCCTTCAGCTGGGCGAAGAGTTTCTTCACCGTCATTCCGTTCTTCAGAGCCATGGTTCCGGCACTCTGGATAACAGGACCATCAGCCAACGGATCACTGAAAGGGATTCCTACCTCAATCATATCTATCCCCTTGCGCTCCATCGCCTTAATTACATCAACGGTACCTTCTAAAGTTGGGCATCCGGCGCAGAAATACAAGCTCAAAAGCTTGCGGTCTTTATTGTTTGCAAATAATGCATTTATCTTATTCATGTTTTTACTTTTTTATTTTTTTACCTTTTTACTTTTTTACCTTTAAAAGGAATTCCTTGAGTTTCTCTACATCCTTCAGTCCCGGTTCTATCTCAAACCTGGAGTTGAGGTCGATTCCTACGCATCGGGGATGGTGGAAAGACAGGATGCGGGAAGCATCTTCCGGACCGATGCCGCCACTCAACAGGAATGGAACATCGCCATCATATTCATTCAGAACCTGCCAGTCAAACTGCTGACCACTTCCGCCCACCGTCTTACATTTGGTGTCGAAAAGGAAGTAGTCAACAGCGCCTACATACTCCTTATATTTCTGAATGTCCCCGGCATTGGAAACACTAATGGCTTTGATTATCTTCATTTTCCCCTTTGCTGCACGCAACTGCTCACACAGTTCCCTGCTCTCGCTTCCATGCATCTGCACCGCATTCAGAGAGAATGAATGAATCTTATCCAACATATTGGAAATGGAATCATTCACGAAGACTCCCACTCGGCACACATTGCGGTCAGCATCAGAGCGAGCCAGCACATGACTGGCATACCGTGGAGACTTAGGATAGAAGATAAATCCCATCATATCAACGCCGAGTTGCGCAACCTGCTTTACATTATCAGGTTCACACATTCCACAAACCTTTACTAACATTTTCTTTATTGTTTCAACTGCTTAATAAACTCTTGAAGCGCCACGCCCGGGTCTGCCTGTTTCATGAACTGTTCGCCCATCAGGAAACCTTTGAAGCCGCCTTCTTCTCTCAACCGGAGAACCGTCTGCGGGTTGGAGATACCACTCTCGCTCACCCTGCACACATCCTTCGGAAGTTTCTCTGCCAATCTGAAGCTGTTCTCCACATCCGTAAAGAAGGTTCCGAGATTTCGGTTGTTGATGCCGTACATATCCGGTTCCAGTTCAGCATACTCGAAGTCGCGCTCATTATGCATCTCGAGCAGTACCTCCATGCCCAGCTGGTGTGCCATGTTCATGAGTTGCTTACACTCCTCCTTGGTCAGGCAGGCCGCAATGAGCAGCACGGCAGAAGCTCCGCAGTATCTCGCCTGCAGCAGCTGGTATACCTCTACCACGAAGTTCTTATATAAGATAGGTAGGGTAACGCCCACATGGCGCGCCTCCTGAATATACTCATCATATCCTCCGAAGTAATCAATGTCGGTGAGGATGCTGAGCGCCGAGGCTCCGTTCTGCTGGTAGGCGAGCGGGATGATGCTCGGCTTACCTTCCTGTTTGATCCAGCCCTTGGAAGGCGATTTGCGCTTGAATTCAGCGATGATTCCCGTCTCCGAGTTCATCAGCGACTCCTTCATGCTTCCGCCCGGCACCTTTCCCCCATCTTCCTGCATTTTCTGCTCGGTGAGGGTTATCATCTGCCGTGGCTGGATAAAGCGCTTGCGCTGCTCAATCTCGATTCTTTTATGAGCCACAATTTCCTCTAAAATATCAGCCATTTTTTTCGTTTTTTTATTTAAGATAAAGACTTGGGAGACCAGCGATGGAATCGCTGGGAACGGGGGTACAAAGGGGGACAAAGGGGTTAAGGCTCTTTTTACTTTTTTACCCTTTTACCTTTTATTAATCTCTACGAATTTCTTAAAGGTAGCGAGTGCCTTACCCGAGTCAATGCTCTCTCTTGCTATCTCCACACATTCCTCTATGCTCTTCTGTCCTTTCTCCATTACCTGGATGCCGAAGGCTGCATTGGCGAGAACGATGTTCTTCTGGGCTGGGAGGGCACGGTTTTCAAGCACTGCATCAAAGATGTCCTTGGCCTCTTCCTCGGTTGCTCCGCCTCGCACCTCTTCCGGTTTGGCTATCTCGAAACCGAGATCCTGAGGTTTGAAGATCTTCTCATAGTTGTTGGTGGTTACCTTGAAGTCGCCGGTGAGTGAAATTTCATCATATCCGTCGATGCTGTTAACAATGCTGAAATCAATGCCTAGTTTCTGGTAAACCTGATTGTAAAGGCGCATCTGGTCGAGATTGGCTACACCCAGCAACTGGCACTTAGGCTGACTAGGATTAACAAGAGGACCTAACAGGTTGAACACGGTAGGAAACTGCAAAGCCTTGCGGATAGGACCCACAAACTTCATGGCCTTGGCGAAGAGCTGAGCATGAAGATAAACGATACCTGCCTCGTTGATGCTGCGGTTCAGCTTGTCTATATCATCGGTAAACTGAACACCGTGGTTCTTGATGACGTTGCTGGCACCGCTCACCGAAGTAGCCGCATAGTTGCCGTGCTTTGCCACCTTGTAACCCGCACCCGCAATGACGAAGCAGGAAGTAGTAGAAATGTTAAAGGTGTTCTTGCGGTCGCCACCGGTTCCCACCACGTCAATGTAGCGGTCGCAATCCAGGATGGCTGGCACGCCTGTGGCAAGAATTCCGTCACGGAAACCGAGCAGTTCATCTACCGTTACGCCTCTCATCTGCAAACCAGTGAGCAGGGCTGTAATCTGTTCCTCAGGAAATTCACTCTTGGTGATTCCTACAATGATGTCTCGGGTTTCCTCACGAGAAAGTTCCTCGTGGTTCAACATTCTGTTCAAAATGTCCTTCATTTCCATAGTTAATATCTCCTATATTTTTTGTTTTTATTTTTCGTTGTAAAAGAAAAGGGGCCTGTCGTAAGTTACGGCAGGCCCCTAGTATATTATGTTGTTCACATCCACATACGGCGTCTCGACTCACGACTTCTGGAATCTTGAGTTACGCCACCACCATGATGTAGATACGAATGTATTCATATTGCTTTTTCTTTTAATTGTTTGTTACTACCAAAAACGAGGCGTTTCTTTCTTTTTAACGAAAAGATTCTCCTTCATTCTTCATTTCTACTGCAAAAGTACAGTTTTTCTTTTAAACTACAAACTTTTTGTCGAGAAATTTTAAGATTTAACACTATTTTATCGTCTGACGCCCATTTTCCTCCACTATCGTCTCACGTTTTCTCCACTATACCTTATTATATATAGGGAGAAAGAAAAAGAAAAAATATTTCGCCGGAATGTAATAAATTTCCCAATACGTCGTTATTTATTTAGAGAACAGGTTACGGAAAGAGGAAAACTCATCCTCAAGACATGCCCGTTCTAAAAACAAATAACAAGAAGTATTATTCAAATAAAAAGATTCACGCCTATGAAGCAAGTATTTACACCAAAGAAAATGAGACCTTCGGCTCAGACCATCTACTTCATCAAGCAGATAGCCTACTCCTATCATACCATGGTGCAAAATGGGAAGCTAAAGGTGTGCTATCCTAACTAAAAGAAGAAGAAAGATGAAAACAATGGTATCCCCTTCATTGCTCTCAGCCAACTTCATTGACCTGAAGAGTGATATAGAGATGATTAACAAGAGTGAGGCCGACTGGCTCCACCTCGATGTGATGGATGGTGTCTTCGTGCCCAACATCTCGTTCGGCTTCCCTGTGATAGAAGCCGTGAGCAAGGTGTGCACCAAGCCCCTCGATGTTCACTTCATGATTCAGCACCCGGAAAATTACATTGAGCAGACTGCCAAGCTCGGTGCCATGATGATGAGCGTGCACTACGAGGCCTGCACCCATCTGCACCGCACCATCCAGCAGATTCATGCAGCAGGCATGAAGGCAGGAGTTACCCTCAACCCTTCTACCCCGGTATGTGTGCTGGAAGACATCATCTGCGATGTAGACATGGTACTTTTGATGAGCGTTAACCCAGGCTTCGGCGGACAGAAATTCATCGAGAACACCATCAAGAAGATAGGCCGTCTGCGCCAGCTCATCAAAGAGAGCGGAAGCCAGGCACTCATCGAGGTAGATGGTGGCGTACAGGCAGAAACTGCTCCAAGACTGGTGAAAGCCGGAGTAGACGTGCTGGTAAGCGGAAGTTATGTATTCAAGAGCACAGACCCTTATGCTACCATCCATGCTCTGAAAGAACTCCACTAATCAAGATTCAGATAGATATTGTGCTCCTTAGCCATCTTGCGGAGGTTAAGGAGCGCATAACGCATTCTTCCCAGACTCGTATTGATACTCACATTGGTACACTCGGCTATATCCTTGAAAGACATCTGCTGATAAAAACGCATATAAACCACTTCGCGTTGTGGAGCCGGCAGAAAGTCTACCAGTTTCTTCACATCACGGAGCACCTGTTTGCGTACCATCTCCTGCTCAGCACAGTCTGCCTGAAAATCTTCGCCTCGCAGACAGGAAAGATCATTACCGTTCCCCTGTTCTACCATGCGGAACACACACTGACTGCGATAACCATCGATGATGACATTATGCGCTATGCGCATTAACCACGAAATAAATTTGCCCGAACTGGAATACTGGCCAGCATGTAAACGACTGATTGCCTTCACGAATGTCTCCTGGAAGATATCATTCGCCAGATCCTCATCGTGAACCACGAAAAGGATATAAGAGAAAAGTTTCACCTCGTTGCGGGAAAGCAACAGGTCAAAGGCTCTGTTGTCACCCCCGACATAAGCCAGGGCCAACTCTTCGTCTGTCATTTCATTGAGTTTACTCATTTTCTTAATCTTATTTTATTCATTAAGTAAATGTCTATCCAATAGGCTACCCAGTATTTATTGCGTTAATAATGTTAATTATCGTTGCAAAGGTAACATTTTATTTTCAAAACACCAAACTTTTTTCCAAAAACATTTAATTTTAACATTACCAGCACCTGTTTTACAAATAAAATTCGTATCTTTGCAGCGATGTGTTAAACGTCAGACCCGACTAACGAATAAACAGATCAATACAAACGAATTCATAAATACAAATAATCATAAAACTAGAACAAAGACAATGAAGAAATTCTTTAAGACCTTACTCGTTGCTCTGCTCCTCATCCCAGCTTGCGCTTGGGCCAACGGATGGAACGATGCTGGATATCAGCGCATTGAACAGAGCATACAGTTGCCAGGCATCAAGCAGGCAGCTAAGAAGTATGCTATTTCTGCCTATGGAGCCAAGCAGAACGCTTCGGCTGCACAGAACCAGAAAGCTATCAACAAACTCATCGCCCTCGTTTCTAAGAAAGGTGGCGGTACTGTAGTCATCCCGAAGGGTACCTGGCGCACAGGAGCCATTGAGATGAAGAGCTTCGTAGAACTGAATCTCGAAGAGGGTGCCGTACTGCAGTTTGCCTTCGAGCCGAAACTCTATCCGCTGGTACGCACCTCATGGGAGGGCATCGCATGCTGGAACTATTCTCCATGCATCTATGCCTACAAGGTTACAGACATCGCCATCACTGGTAAAGGTACCATCGATGGAGGTGGTAACAACGATACATGGTGGCCAATGAACGGTAATGCCAGATTCGGATATAAGGAGGGCGTAACCAAGGAACACCAGAAGATGGGATCACGTGCCAGACTGCTGAAGATGGCTGAAGACGGTGTGCCTTTTGACGAACGCAAGTTCGGCATGGGACAGGGTCTCCGCCCTCAGCTCGTCAACTTCGTACGCTCTGAGCGCATCCTCATCAAGGATGTCAAGATGATCAATTCACCTTTCTGGGTGATGCACCCTCTGCTCTGCAAGAACATCACAGTAGACGGCGTAACCGTATGGAACGAAGGACCTAACGGAGACGGATGCGACCCTGAAGCATGCGAGAATGTACTCATCCAGAACTGTATCTTCCATACCGGCGACGACTGCATCGCCATCAAGAGCGGAAGAAACAATGACGGTCGTCTCTGGAACCAACCATCCAGAAACATCATCATCCGCAACTGCCGGATGGAAGACGGACATGGTGGCGTAGTCATCGGTTCCGAGATTTCAGGCGGATGCGAGAATGTATACGCCGAAAACTGCGAGATGGACTCTCCTCATCTGGAGCGCATCCTCCGCATCAAGACCAACAACTGCCGCGGCGGACTCATCCAGAACATCCACATGCGTAAGGTTACCGTAGGCCAGTGCAAGGAAGCCGTGCTCAAGATCAACCTCGACTATGAGCCAAAAGAGGCTTGCTACCGCGGATTTGAACCTACTGTGCGCAACGTGAGCATGGAAGATGTTACCTGCCAGAAGAGCAACTACGGTGTGCTCATCATCGGTGGAAACAAAATAGAAAACGTATACGATATCCATGTAAAGAACTGTAAGTTCGATGGTGTCATCAAGCAGCCTGTCAAGATGACCGGCAAGACCCGCGATGTGAAGTTCGACAACCTCACCATTAACGGTTCCCTGGTTCTCAACAAGGAAGACCGTCCTTACCAGACCTATTCAGAGTGGCTCACCCACAGCGAGATGCAGCGCACTCCCCACCCATACAACCTCGACTTCAGCCCGAAGAAACCTCGCTGGAGCTACGTGATGGGCATTGAGATGGAAGGCATGCTCGACACCTACCTCCACTACAAAGACGGGAAGAGCACCTTCAAGGGAGCTGATGCCGAAGCCAACAACGAGGCTATCATCAACTACCTGAAAGAATATCCAGCCAAGATGATTGACGAAAAAGGAAACATCACAGGCTACCAATATGAGGATTTCAACCTCGACAATGTGCGCACAGCGAAGTTCATCCTCCGCATGCACAACCTCTTCCCTAGCAAGAGCAGCGAACTGGCGCTGAAGACGCTCTTCAAACAGCTTCAGAACCAGCCTCGTACCAAGGAAGGCGTTTACTGGCACAAGGCAATCTACGCCAACCAGGTATGGCTCGACGGCATCTTCATGGGTCTGCCTTTCTACTGCAACTACGCCGTACAGAACCTCAAGCCTAAGAAGGCGAAGAAGATTCTCGACGATGCGGTAGACCAGATTGTGAAGACCGACCTTCGTACCTACGATGAGAAGACCCAGCTCTGGAAGCATGCATGGGACGAGACCCACAGCCAGTTCTGGGCAAACAAGGAAGACGGAAAGAGCCAGCATACCTGGGCAAGAGCCCTCGGATGGTACGTCATGGCGATGACCGAATGCCTTGATGCCATGCCTGAAGATTATGCTCGCCGCGGCGAAATCATCACCTTATTAAATAAGGCAATGAAGAGCGTGGTGAAATATCAGGATAAGAAGACGGGTGTATGGTACGATGTGATGGACGTAAAGGATCCTCGCAACTACCTCGAGAGCACCGCTTCAAGCATGTTTGCCTATGTTCTCCTCAAGGGTTACCGCAAGGGATACCTCGGCAAGGAATATCAGGAAGCAGGTATCAAGGCTTATGAGGGAATCCTGAACAACTTCATCCAGGTAAATCCTGATAAGACCATCAGCCTTACACGCTGCTGTGCTGTCAGCGGACTCGGTCCTGGCCCTGGTCCATACGTCAAGAAGCCAAACTTCAAGCGCGACGGCAGCTTCGACTATTACATGAGCGAACCTATCCGCGACAATGATGCCAAGGGCGTAGGTCCTTTCATCTGGGCTAGTCTGGAAATGGAAATGCAGGGACTGAATAAGTAAAACTTTGTTTATAGTTTACAGTTAATAGTTTACAGCGGCTTCGCCGTATAGCAAGATTGCCCTATAAACTATTAACTCTAAACTGTAAACTGAATTCAAAACTATTAATTGAATTTTCACCGATGAAAAAGAAAATATTCACGACAAAGGAGGGTGTGTCATAAGTCCATGACACACCCTCCTTTTGTTTTATATGTATATATAATCTGTTACTTTACATACTTCTTACCGTTCTTGATAATCAAGCCCTTGACAGAAGAAGAAACCTCCTGACCAGCCATATTATAGGTTTTACCATTCTTCTTGGCTGCAGCAGCATTTACTGAAGAAATGCCGGTAGATGTACCAGGAACAAACTTAACACCATGCAAAGCAATATCTGCACCAGATTCTTTATCACCCGCTTTAACACCAGTGAATACTACTGTATATTTCTTAGCAGCATCCAATTCAAGAGATGCAACTGCAGTAACATTAGGCTCAGAAGAAGCACTAATCTCAACAGCAGCGCTACCATCATTTGGAGTAGCAACAACATATAAATCGCGAGTGTCAGATGAACTTGTCGTTGCACCATAAGCAGTAAGACTTGTCAAACCAGTTACATAAATACTGAAAGCCTTAGCATCGTTGTTCTTCTTTAGATCAAGACCAGGCTGCTTATATATCTCTTCTTCACCAGTCTCCGGATTAATACTACCAGTCTTAGTTGTTGCGGTCTTTCCACTACCTTCAGCAATCCAGCCCTCAGCAATACCAGCAGTAACATTCTCCTGATTTGTAATAAACACGGTAGTCTTTTCAAAAGACTTAAAAGTCTGAGCATTAACACTAGCAGCCAAAGCTACGGCTGCGATAAGAGTAAAGAATTTCTTCATAATCGTTTTATTTTAAGTTTATATATTATAGTTGTTGAATAACTTTATTTTAGTTTGATTCATTTGCTAGTTTATTTCGGTGGCAAAAATAATAAATCATTTTGAGAATCTCAGAAAAATACGAACCAAAATGAGCTAAAACTACGAAAACGATTGCGTAGCTTTTACAACAAAATTGAAACAAAAAGCTCTTAAAATAGAAATAATAAGTGTAATTTTGCACCAACAAACTTAAAATATAAACTGAAAATAAAAATTATAATAAGTATAACAACCTAAAAGGCAAACAAATGAAAAGAAATCTACTAAGATTTGGGCTCTCACTCATAGCCCTGTTTGTTATGGTAGTAGCAAATGCGCAAACCTACCAGAACGAAGAAGCTAGTGTTTCATGGCCGTTTAATGACGCCAACTACGCTACGCAGTACACAAAATCACCAGAAAAAGGTTTTAGTCTGGTTTCCGTAAACACCGGTGACTTGAAGTATGTTGCCAAGACATCAACGAAAACACTGGATAAAAACGGCAGCCCGATGGTCATGGCTGGTTTCGGTCCTGTTGGCACAACAAAAGCCGTAGAATGGACCATTAAACCTAGCAAGGGGCTAACATTCACCCCAACCTCTATCAGTACCTACGTAAACCGATTCGGTACAGATGCAGAAAATGGAGTAACCGTAACCGCCAAACTCAGCGACGGAACTTCGGTAGATTTGGGCAATTTCACTGCATTAAGAGAGAACAAGACAACAGAGACTGACAAGTTTTCGAAAAATGAAAACCTGACCAACCACATCGTCATCCAGCTCACTGCCGAGCAGCAAGCCCAACTGACATCAGCTGAAGGCTTCACGCTAAGTTGCACTGTCGGCGTTGGCTCTACTAAGCAGCAAGGCTTTGCCGATGTACACATCAATGGTCTCTTGAACGGAACCGTTCAGCAGGTTGAACAGTACACCCTGTCGGCTGCCGTTTCAACCGTAGGAGCAGGAACAGTCAAAGTATCTCCTGCAGGAACCGTATTTGATGCAGAGACATCAATCACCGTAACAGCAACAAAGAATTTCGGCTACAAGTTTGTCAACTGGACAGATGCCAACAACCAGGTAGTATCTACAGATGAAGCATACACCTTCTCTATCTCAACCAACACAGCATTGAAGGCAAACTTTGAGAAGATAAACACCTACGCTTTGAATTACAAGGTTGAAGGTGGAGCAAAAGACTATATGATAAGTGCCTCTCCTGTCCCAACCGTTGTTGAAGGAAAGAACATGTATGAAGAGGGAACAGAGGTAACTCTCACAGCCAGCAGCAACGACATCCTCACCTTCACCAACTGGAATGATGGTGAAACAGGAGCAGAACGCAAAATAAACATGAACGCCGACCAGTCATTCACAGCAGCATATTCTGCAAAAGACTTCATCGCAGGCTGGGACTTCTATAAGGAAGCCAAATCAGGTCGAGCAGCAGACTTCGCTGCAGAAGACAACGATGCAGACCAGCTCATCTTGCGTGATGCTGACGGAAACGCATACAGTTGGCTCGACAAGAGCAACAGCGCAGGCGGCTACGAAGGAAAGAATGCTGCAGTAAACTGGACCACAGTCAGCACCAAGCCACTGGGTGAGACCTACTGGCAGACCAAGGTCAACGCAACAGCCTTTACCGACATCAAGGTAAAGAGCAGCATGCTCTACAATTATAACGCATACGAAACATATAATGTAGAATACTCACTCAACGGAACCGACTGGACCAAAGTAGGTGCCATCAATATGCCAGGAGCCAAAGCCTGGACAGACGGAGAGTTCACTCTCCCATCCGATGCCAACAACAAGGCAGAAGTATACATCCGCTGGATTGCCGACAAGACTTCTTCTATCAAGGGAGCAACAGGCACCAACGACGGAATTGCAATAGCAGGTATCTACATTACAGGTACTGCCCAGCTCGTAAACGACGGCAAGGCACCTGTACTCGTAAACACCGTACCAGCAGAAGGCGCAACCAACGCATCTGCCAACGGCAAGATTGTACTGACTTTTGATGAGAAGGTAAAACTCACCGGCAACGCAGCCGCTACACTCGGCACACAAAAGATTGAAGGAGCCGTATCCGGCAAGACCATCACCTTTGCATACAAAGGTTTGAACTACGCTACGGCTTATACCTTCAAACTCGCTGCAGGCTCGGTAGCCGACCTGACAGACAATGCTACAGACCAGGCAATTGTTCTGAACTTCACTACCAAGACCAAGCCAGCTGTAACCAAGGCACTCTACGACTTCATCGTCCCAACCGACGGCGACTTCAAGGCAGCACTTGCAGCAGCAGCCAAGCGCACAGATACCAGCAAGCGATTCCGCATCTTCATCAAGCAGGGCGACTACAAGATTCCTGCTGACGAAAACAGCAAGGTAACTGGCGGTGACGGTAAGAGTTATGCCAACCCAACCACCTATATGAATACGCCAAACGTATCTATTATCGGTGAGGGCATGGACAACACCTCTCTGACCAACACCATTCCTGATGCAGAATATAAGAACGCGAATCAGAAAAACCCAGCCAACGTATTGGAAGGTATCGGCAAGGGCGACGTACTCTGCCTGCAGAAGGAAGCTACGGGTACCTACTTCCAGGATCTGAAGATGTACAGCAGTATGGGGGATGCCAAGGGTCGCGACATCGTGCTCAACGACCAAAGCAACAAGACCATCTGCAAGAACGTAAACCTCTGGGCTTACCAGGACACCTACGTATCAAACAACCAGAATGGTAAATTCTACTTCGAAGACGGAATCCTTCGTGGTCGTACCGACTACCTTTGCGGTAAGGGTGACGTATATTATAATAATGTAGAACTCTGGATTTGCGAAAAGGGAGGATACCTCGCCGTTCCTTCTCAACCAAAGAAGTATGGCTACATCTTCAAAGACTGTACCATCAAGGATGCTACTGAGGCAAAAGACCTGAATGGTAACTACACCTTAGGTCGTCCATGGGGCAAGGGAACACCTATCGCGCTCTACATTAACACCAAGATGGAAGCCATCCCTTCAGCAGCAGGATGGGACGAGATGAGTGGCGGTTATCCTAAACGTTTCGCTGAGTACAACTCTACCACATCAACAGGTAGTACAGTTGACCTCAAGGACAGAAAGAAAGTTTACGATGCCTATGATTCAAAGGATGGCGACAATTATGTAAACCGTCGTAATGAAACAGCAGAAAGTCCTATCCTCGCAGCAGAGGAAGCTGCGATCTACACTGTTGAAAACATAATGGGTCAGGATGATGACTGGGATCCTACAGCAGCCACCGAGCAGGCTTCAGCACCTAGCAACGTTAAGCTGAATAGTACAACCCTCGCTTGGGACAACAACGACTACGCTCTTCTCTGGGCAGTATGCAAGAACGGCAAGGTAGTAGACTTCACCATCACTCCTAGCTATATCGTTGATGACGCCTCTGCAACATGGAGCGTACGTGCAGCCAACGAGATGGGCGGTTTGAGCGAAGCTACAGTTGTTGGTCAGGGCACCGGCATCCGCAACATCACCTCAGCTACAGCAGCAGTCATCAAGACCGCCATCTATGCAGCCGACGGCACCCAGCTCTCAAATCTTCAGAAAGGTATCAACATCATTGTGAAGACTCTGGCAGATGGCAGCAAGAAGACAAGCAAGGTCATCGTAAAGTAAAGAAACAGAGACATTAAGTAAATTGATTGACAGATAACATTCGGAGTGCAATATCCCCATCCTCATTCAGAAGGGTGCCGGATATTGCACTTTTTTTGTTCCCTCAACTTCTGAAACAGCAGAAACGGGAACTGAGAAAACAGACCGTCGAAATGTAAAAAACAGAGTATTTACGCAAAAACCTGTAAACGTTTACGTAATTTTTTACCCCCAATATACCTATATTCTCATATTTTTTATATACTTTTGCAACAAGAAAACCAAGACTTAGCTATTGCTACTCATCCAGGTTGCCCCATCGGAGCCTTCGGGTTCCAAGAGGAACATCCCTTCAGCAAGCATCTGCTCAGAATTGGAATTCTACTTAAAAACATTAAATAAAAACATTAGAATATTAGTAATTTAGAATAAGTTTTATCTAAACCTAAAGTGTATGTCTGGTAATTTTAGAAAAAAGAAAATTGCTTTGGCAGGCGCACTGATGTTCGTAGTAACAAGTGTATCTGCACAAACAGTAAAAGGCGTTGTTACTGACAATACGGGCGAGCCAATCATCGGCGCATCTGTCATGGAGGTAGGTGTAGCTGGCAATGGTGGCGTGACCGACATTGACGGTAACTTCACAGTAAACTTAAAAGGCAAAAGCAAGAAACTGAAGATTTCATACATTGGTATGAAAGCTAAGGAAGTAAGCGTTGCAGGTAAAGAAACGATTGATGTAAAGCTTGAGGATGACAACACCACCCTCAACGATGTCGTAGTAATCGGTTACGGTACTGTTAGAAAGAAAGACCTCACAGGTTCTGTATCTTCTATCAGCGACAAGCAGATTGCCAACATTCCAGTTTCTAACGTAAGCGAGGCGATGACCGGTAAGATGGCAGGTGTGAACATCACCACCACCGAAGGTTCACCTGATGCTGACGTGAAGATTCGTGTGCGTGGTGGTGGTTCTCTTTCACAGGACAACTCCCCTCTCTACATCGTAGATGGTTTCCCAGTAAGCTCTATCAGCGACATCGCTCCTAGCGAAATTCAGAGCATCGACGTATTGAAGGATGCTTCTTCTACAGCCATCTATGGTGCCCGTGGTGCTAACGGTGTTATCATCGTAACAACCAAGAGCGGAACAGAGGGTAAGACTCAGGTAAACTTTAATGCTTCTCTCGGCTACAAGAAGGTTACAAAGTTGATCAAGACTCTTGATCCTTATAACTTTGCATACTCTCTTTATGAAGTTGGTGCAACAAACTATGGTAACTACAGCGACCTCGATATCTGGAAGTCTGTAGAAGGTACAGACTATCAGGACGAAGTATTCGGTCGTACAGGTAACCAAAAGCAGTATAATGTAAGCGTTAGCGGTGGTACTAAGGATATCAAGTATAACATTGGCTTCTCTCATAACGACGAGAAGAGTATCATGCTTGGTTCTGGTTATGCAAAGAACAACGTTAACGCAAAACTCAACGCTAACTTAAACAAGTGGTTGTCACTCGACTTCAATGCTCGTATGGCATTCACCAAACTTGATGGTCTGAATGGTGGTGCTGACACAAATGAAAGCAACGCAGCCAACTCTATCGTTGCCAATACCGTAAAGTTCTGGCCAGTATATCCTCTTACAGATAGCGATGAGGACGAGGAGAACTCAACATCAGTAGAACGCAATCCTATCGAGCGTATTTATGATTCTTATAAGTATCAGGAGCGTTTCCAGCAGAACTACAACGTAGGTTTGAACTGGAAGCCTTTCAAGAATATCACCTTACGCTCAGAATTTGGTTATCGCTGGGATTACAACAATACCGATCAGGTTTGGGGTTCTAATGCCACAACCAATTCAAAGTACGGCTACAATGGTCAGCCACAAGCTGTGTTTACGAAGGTAAGCAAGAAGAACTGGCGCAATGCCAACACTATCACTTACGATAACAGCAAGCTTTTCGGAGGCCGTGACCATATTAACGTATTGTTGGGTCAGGAATGGAGCAGCAGCGAGCAGACTACAAGAAATGCCATATCTGTTGCTTACCCAGCATCTTTTGGTATTGATGACGTTTTGTCAAATACTGGTGCAGGTACTGCCCTTCCAAACGAAGGAACTATCGCTGCCGATGAGAACATCCTCTCATACTTCGGTCGTATCAATTATACATTGAATGATAAGTATCTGGCAACATTCACTATGCGTGCTGATGGCTCTAGTAAGTTTGGCAGCGGCAACCAGTGGGGCGTATTCCCATCTTTAGCTTTGGCATGGCGTATGTCTGACGAATCATTCCTGAAAGGTGCTTCTAAGTGGCTCTCTAACTTGAAGGCTCGCTTGAGTTTCGGTACTGCCGGTAACAACCGTATCAATTCCGGTTTGATTTCTACCGTATACTCTATGGCTAGCAACACATCAAAGGCTCCATTCTTTGATGAGAATCGTGGTTCAATGTTGGAGCATGGAACTTATCTCTATAACCCTAACCTGAAGTGGGAAACAACTGTTACCCGTAACTTCGGTATCGACTATGGTTTCTTTAACGGACGTATCAGCGGTACTTTGGATTTCTATTGGAATACCACTAAGGACCTCTTGATGCAGACTCTGATTCCATCAAACACTGGTTATAGCTACCAGTTCCAGAACTTTGGTAAAACTTCTAATAAAGGTGTCGAGTTAGCACTCAATGCTGTCATCGTAGACAAGAAGAAGTTTGGTTTGAACTTCAACTTCAATGTTTCTTACAACAAGAACAAGATTGACGAGTTGAATCTTGAGAATCCATGGCAGAGCAGTAACTGGAGTGGTTCAACCATCTCTAAGTATGAAGACTTCCGTGTAGAACAGGGCGGCCGACTTGGTGAGCTCTGGGGTTACAAGATGAATGGTTACTATACAGTATACGACCCAGCTACAGGCACCGGCGACTTGGTTCTCAATGCCAAGGGTAAGTGGGAATTGGCTGATGGCGTAAAAGACAAGAGCAAGGACATCTTCGGTGGAACCTACTACCCTGGTGGTCCTAAGGTACAGTGCGACGAAAATGGTAATCCTATCAAGCAGCGTCTTGGAAATACCGTTCCTACAACAACTGGTGGTTTCGGTTTCGACGGTCACGTTGGCAACTTCGACTTCAATGTGTTCTTCAACTACTCTCTTGGCAACAAGATTGTAAACGGAACCAAGCTGGCTAACGCCTTCTATTCAGGTTCTAACAAGAAGTACAACCTTGTAGATGACTTTACCCTCGACAAACGTTACACATGGATTGACCCTAACAATGGTTTGAACCTTGGTAAGATTTCTACATCAACCATCACAACATATGGTGGCACAGAAGAAGTTATGGCTCGCTTGAACGAGTTGAACCAAGGCAAGAGCATCTACAATCCAGCTGCCGTTACAGCCATGCAGTTGACTGATTATGCTGTAGAAGACGCTTCATTCCTGCGTTTGCAGAACGTAACTATTGGCTACACATTGCCAAAGACCTGGTTGAAGAACATCTTCATCAGCAACGTACGTATCTACTTCACCGGCTACAACTTGCTTTGCATGACAAGCTATAAGGGTTACGACCCTGAAGTTGACACAAGCAGCAAAAAGAATCCTATGACTCCAGGTATCGACTACGCAGCATACCCTAAGAGCCGTACATTTGTAGGTGGTATTAATGTAACATTCTAAAAAAGTAACAAAGAACATGAACAAGATATTTTCAAAAGTCTTGGTAGCTTTGGGAGCTGCAACATTAGTTTCTTGCTCAGACTTCCTTGATCAGAAGTCACCTTCTGAGTTGGAGAACTCTAATGTATATGGTTCTACCTACTACACAGGCTTACGAGTAAACAAGATATATGGCGGTTTGACTCAAGACCGTACATACTCTCAGGACCTCGCCATCGTATGGAACCTGAACAGCGACATCGAATTGGTGGATGGTCTTGGAAGTGACGCTACTAACGCTACAAGTGAGCGTGGTAACATGAACTACAATGCCGATCCAGGATGGTCTAAGATTTCTGGCGTGTGGGATGCACTCTATGGTGTTATTGAAGACGCAAACGACGTTGTTGATGGCGTAAATAACAGCGACCTGTACCAGAATGGTAGCAAGTCAGACAAAGCAACAATGGGACGCTATCTCGGTGAGGCTTTAACACTCCGTGCACAGTGCTATCTCGACCTGGTACGTTTCTTCGGTGACGTACCTTTCAAGGCAGAGTCATCAAAATCAGACCTTTCCAATGCATACCTTTATAAAATGGATCGCGACAGCATCCTTGACAGCTTAATGGTAAATCTTGATGAAGCCATCGAACTTCTTCCTTGGGCAGGTCAAGAAGGATACACTACAGAGCATGCAACCAAGGGTTATGCACATGGTCTCTTGGCACAGATTGCCTTGACACGTGCAGGATATGCTATCCGCGAAAAAGCGAAGGAAGGCTACGAGACTGCAACTTACACAGACGCAACCTACCCTACACAGCGTCCAGGTGCCGCTAAGTGTAAGGAACTGTATGAGATTGCACTCAAGCATCTCAGTGCTATCATCAAGAGTGGTTCACACAAATTGAATCCATCATTCGAAAATGAATGGTATCTCTTGAACCAGCTGACTCTTGACAAGACCTATCAGGAAAATCTCTTCGAGATACCTATGGGTAGCAATGTTACTGGTGAGTTGGGTTATACAGTTGGTGTACGCTTGAATGGCGTTACTACAGAATATGGATATGGTAACTCTACTGGTAAATTGAAGTTGACAGCACCTCTCCTCTACTCTTACGACAAGGCAGACCAGCGTCGTGACGTTACAGTAGCAGCATTCGAGATTAAGCAGGATGGTAAGAAGACAGTAGAGAGCATGCTTGGCAACGCTCCATTTGGTCTTTACTGCGGTAAGTGGGATGCTCGCAAGATGAACGACAAGTGGTTGTCAGACAACTTGAAGGCAACAGCTAAGCACACAACGGGTATTAACCCTGTCGTGATGCGCTACTCTCAGATTCTGCTTTGGTACGCTGAGGTTATGAACGAATTGGCTGGTCCTACAGGTCATTATGATGGTGACGCAGGTATGACTGCACTTCAGGCTCTCGCAGAAGTACACGACCGTGCTTTCAGCGACAAGGCTTTGGCAAACCACTACATCAACAACATTCCTAAAACCAAGGAAGGTCTGTTCGAAGCAATCGTACAGGAGAACGCTTGGGAGTTTGCTGGAGAAGGTTACCGCAAATGGGATTTGATCCGTTGGAATCTCTTGGCTCAGAAGATTCAGGAGTTCAAGGATACTTATATCCAGGACTTGACTGACAAGAAATATCAGGAGAAGATTTACTTCAACTATACTGATGACACAAAGACCAAGATTGACATGAGCAGTGTAACTTGGTATGGTCTCGCTGCAGACCAGTCTGAATCAGACTTCACTGGTAGTACAGATAGCTTTGGCAAGTCTAGCTTGACAAGCGGCAAGGATACTCAGGTAAACACTAACCTGCCTTCTATCAGCAGTGGTCTTGTAGGTGACAATGTACCTGTTAAGAATAGATACCTCATGCCTATTGCATCTACCACAATCTCTGCATCAAATGGTCATTTGTACAATTCTTATGGCTATAACGATTAGTACGAACTGTTAATAATAGAAACAAGATGAAAATAAAGAATATATTTGGAATGTCATTGGCCTTCTTGGCCATGACTCCAATGGTTTCTTGTACAGATAAGAACGACTGGGATGTTGACAGTGCTCACGACCGCTTGTTTGGTGTCAAGAGTTCTGCTTTGTCTGTTGACACAGATGACGACCAACCAACCAAGATTGCAGTCAACTTCTCTGCTTATGACAAGAACACAGAATACTACATCGTAGAGTTGAGCACAGACTCTCTTTATGATGACGTACCTATGGGAGGTGAGAACGCAAGAATCTTCGGTGAAGACAAAAGCATCACATCTGCTCCTGTTGACATCAACAACTTGGAAGAATACACCAAGTACTACATGCGTGTAAAAGCTATGTCATCAACCAAGGCTGAATCAAAATGGGTTTATTATAAGGATGGCGACTCTTTCCGTACTCCAGGTATCCTTCACGATGTTTTGGAGAAAGACCGCTTGGACGATAACATCCGCTTGACATGGATTCCAGGTTCTAACGTAACCACTCTTCGCTATACTTATAAGGATAGCGAGGGAGAAATCCAGACTGAGGACATCGCTCTGACAGATGCTGACCGCGAAGCTGGTGAGTATAAGATTACAGGTTTGAACTCAAATCGTTCATATACATTTAGCTTACTCAATGGTGAGAAAGTTCGTGGTTCCAAGACTGTGAAGACAGCCAAGGGATTACCTTCTGCAGATTACACTGTAAGATTGAACGAAGACCGTACAGTCATCACAAATGAAGACATCGAAGAGTGGGCTAATAAGGCATTCGAGAAGATGGAAGGTGCTTCTAATGTATCTATCACATTAGGTATCCCTGCTGGTAAGACCATCGACTTGGGTACAGAAGAAAAAGCAATAAGCATCCCAGAGGGTGTTTCTATTTCATTCTTCGGTAGAGCTGGTGAAAAGGCAACACTGAATGTAAAGAAGGCTGTATCTGTAGCAGGAAATCATGGTTACATCAGCTTTGAACACGTAAATATTGATGGACTTCAGAACACAGATGAAGGCATTTCAGGCTGCCAATATTTCATCAATGAAGATAAAGCTTGCGATATCGATTCTTTGGGATTCACAGAATGCAACATCAGCAACATGGAAAGAGCACTTGTTAACTTCAAGGCTTCTTCTGGTCAATCAGTAAACCTGCTTATCATTGACAATTGTATTTCAAATAATCATGGTACAGGTGGTTATGCATTCATTTGCATGAACAAGGGTATGGACAAGATTAACAACATCAAGTTTGTTAACTCTACATTCTCAAACATCAGTCTTGGAAAGAGTAGTGTCTTCGATTTATCAAAGGCGAAATCTTCTACAACCATAGACATAAATGCATGTACTTTCTACAATGTAGTTGGCGCAGATGGCTATTTCATCAATGCAAAAGATGCAAAACAAGGAATTAAAATTAAGATGAATAAGACAATCCTTGCAAAGACAGCCAATCCAAATGCTAGAGGTATCCAAGCTTGGGATTTGGACGCTAACAAGAATGGTGTAGTAAAACCTGATGCAACAGCTACATACCAGACCACAGACTTCAGTTTCTACAAAAATTCTTTTGAAGTTAACAAACTTGAAGTAGCATCTGGCTCAGCGTTCAAAAATGCAACCAATGGCGAATTCTATCTCAAAAACTCAATCTTGGAGAAGGAAAAGGTAGGTGACCCACGTTGGATTAGATAAATTCAATCAAACTATATTTAAATAAAGTGCAATGCCCACACCGGGTGTTGCACTTTTTTGTTTCTCTCTCCTTCTCCCCTACCACCCACAAAAACTTTTTTTGTTAATTTCTTGGAAGTTACGAATAAAAAGCGTATCTTTGCAGCGTGAACACAAAATCGCAAAGATATGGCAAGATACATCAACCCATTCTCTGACTGGTCGTTCAAAAGAATCTTCGGCCAGGAATACAGCAAAGACTTGCTGATTGAGTTTTTGAACCAGCTGCTCCTGGGAGAGCAGCATATCACTGATGTGAAGTTTAAGGACAAGGAGATGTTGCCAGAAACAAAAGACCAACGAGGTATCATCTACGACGTCTTTTGCGAAACTGACACAGGTGAGCACATTATCGTTGAAATGCAAAACAGGAGCCAGTCCTATTTCATCGACCGATCTCTCTACTATGCATCGAAAACGATAGTAGACCAAGGCGTAAAAGGACAATGGGATTATCATCTCACACCTGTTTATGTTATCTGTTTCATGAACTTTGATGTAGATGAAAATACACCTAAGAAGTTCAGAACAGACGTTGTGCTGGCAGACAAGGATAGCGGAGAGGTTTATTCTAACAAAATCCGCTTCATCTATTTGGTAATGCCTCTTTTCAAGAAGAAAGAGGAAGAGTGTACTACGTTTTTAGATTGTTGGATTTATAATTTGAAGCATATGGAGACTTTGGAAAAAATGCCTTTCGAGGCTCAGCATAAGATATTCAAGAGGCTGGCAGAAATCGCCGACTCCAAGAGCCTGACCAAAGAGGAACAGGAGAAATACGACAACAGCATGATGGTCATGTGGGACAATTATGCGGTATATAAGCATGCTGAAGAGAAAGGAATAGAAAAAGGAATAGAAAAAGGTAGAAAAGAAGGCAAAGAAGAGGGCAAAGAAGAAGGTAGAAAAGAGTTTGCTTTGAAGTTGTTGGCGCACAACTTTCCATTAGACGAAATTGCCAATCTCACCGACTTATCTATCGAAGAGATTAAGAAATTGGAACAATAATACTATGCGGGGTACAATGCTCAACACAGAGCATTGTACCTTCTGAGGTCTTCTTTCTTACCAACAAATAATCTATAACTTTGCAAATGGACAAATCATACTTATATTCCAAGATTCGGTTGAACGAAGGAGCATACTTCTTCAAGCAGGGTACAACCAAAATCAAAAGAAATACTATCTGCGAACTCTTTGCGAATGTCTCTGATGAGTGCAAGACCTTAGCTAAAGTAATACGAAAGAAAGAAAATACAAATATGCCTCATTACAAAGAAGCACTCTGCTCTTTGCTAATAGTAAAATCAACCTCTCTCCCATCATTCCTCGGCACAGAAAACGAATCAGAAAATATAAAGAGGCAGCTAACAGAAACTAAACTCGGCTATCTGTTAATAGTAGAAATTGATAAGTATGTTGTCATCATCAAGAAGAACGTAGTCCATGTCAGTTCCTTTATTAACAAGTTAGAAACTATAGATGCCAAAGCTCTCGCAGGATCGTTAGTGACAGACTCTACTGTTTTTCAGCAAATAAAGATGACAAATATGAGTGTTAATGAAAATGGTATGAGAAACAAATCCTATGAAGCAAACAATCTAAAGAATGCCATGCCGACATTTGCCTCCAACCACAACATCGTCACAACCACAAGATTCTCTACCGATAATGATATATGCACCTTAAATATCAGCACTTCAAGGATGGCTAAGTTTGGCAAGGACAAAAAAAATATTGGTGAGTTATTGGAGTGGATTGATGAAATAACTTATTCCATTGACACATATCAGGAGCACACCACATTTTTATCTAAATTCGCTAAGCCTATCTCATGGAAACTACAAGGAGAAAAGCTGACACCGAATTCTTTACTCATAGATGTCTTCTCATTGCAGAATTATATTAATACACTTGATGAGAATAGTATCTATAAAAAGGATAGCAGCAAAAATCCAGAATATGAAGTACTCCCGGAGGACACCATAAAAGAGTGGTTTGAAAAGGTACGTACCTTACCGCTAAATTATGTTGAAGAAGGGGGCAATAAACGTTGGATGCATCAAATAGGTATTGGTCTATCCAAGACACGCACCAGGCTGTCCATCGTTGGTGATGACTATTGGAATAATCTTTATGTAAAAAACAAAGACAAGAAAGGCTATAGCCAACTTTTAAAAATTTTAAACGCCAAAGCTTTCTTCACGGTTAGTTTCGATAGTTGTGAGTACATTTATACAGGAGGTAGACTCTATATGAACGCAAATATCAAAGAAGACTTCGATGCTATTTTGTCAATCATGTCACCAATAAAAGGAATTGACTCTGTAAGCAGCGAAAAAGGAACATATGATAAAAAAGAACCTATAACTATAACGAATTTCAGTCAAAACTGTATGTTTCATGTTGTAGAAAATGAAATTTACCAAGATGCTGATTATCTTGTTTGCGATGACTTGGGAAATGAATGGGCAGACCACATAGCAATTAAAGATGATACCATTTCATTCATACATTCCAAATGCAAAGATAAAGCAGGACTTTCAGCATCAGCCTTTCAAGAGATAGTAGGACAAGCAACTAAGAATATCGGAAATCTAGACCCAAGCGACAAAGAGCTAGATAACAAGAAAAAATCTTGGGATGGTAAATCATGGGGGAAGACAAGTATTCCGATCATGCGAAAAGGAACGGCAGAAGCATTTGTCAATGCTTTCAAAGAATTGCGAGTGAAACCAAACCGAGTGAAAGAAATATGTTTAGCTGTTAACTTTATCTCCCAATCTGAACTAAAAGAAGCTTTTAAGAAGATGAAAGAAGGTCAACCATTCAGGCAAAAGAATACTATCATTCAAATGGTCTGGTTACTAAATGCTTTCATAAGCAGTTGCAAGGAAGCAGACTTGCATTGCAAGATTTATTGCAAAGACTAATCAATCAAATGCTAGAAGTATCCAAGCTTGGGATTTGGACGCTAACAAGAATGGTGTAGTAAAACCTGATGCAACAGCTACATACCAGACCACAGACTTCAGTTTCTACAAAAACTCTTTTGAAGTTAACAAACTTGAAGTAGCATCTGGCTCAGCGTTCAAAAATGCAGCCAATGGCGAATTCTATCTTAAGAACTCTATCTTGGAGAAGGAAAAGGTAGGTGACCCACGTTGGATTAGATAAATTCAATCAAACTATCATATTAAAGTGCAATGCCCCTATCGGGCGTTGCACTTTTTTATTTATCTCCTTCTCCCCTATCACCCACAAAAACTTTTTTAGTTAATTTCTTGGAAGTTACGAAAGAAAAGCGTATCTTTGCAGCGTAAGTACATAAGGAAGAGTGTACTACGTTTTTAGATTGTTGGATTTATAATTTGAAGCATATGGAGACTTTAGAAAAAATGCCTTTCGAGGCTCAGCATAAGATATTCAAGAGGCTGGCAGAAATCGCCGACTCCAAGAGCCTGCCAAAGAGGAACAGGAGAAATATGACAACAGCATGATGGTCATGTGGGACAATTATGCGGTATATAAGCATGCTATGGAGAAAGAAGCCAAAAAGGTAAGCAAAGAGATTGCTTTGAACCTATTAACCTACAATACTCCAATAGACGTCATCGCAAAATCCACAGGCTTATCTATCGAAGAAATCAAGAAATTGGAACAATAATACTATACGAATAATTGAGAGGGTGTGTCATAAGTGGGATGACATGCCCTCTTTTTTTTCGCTATTTCAGCCACTTCTGTCAGCTAACTCAGCCACTTCATTCAGCTAACAAATCCGTCTCATTCTGCTTACGAATTCGAATCTTCGAGCCAACGAAGTCATATCTTCAAGCCAACGCAGTCGAATCTACAAGCCAGCGCAGCCATATTTGGGTGCCAGCACAGCGGTATGTAGCGACACTAGTGTCCCGTTAAAACGAGACGATTATTAAATAAGTTATTAATACTCAAAAGTTTACGGACTTTTTATAGTGTATTCGATTTGATTTTGTATCTTTGCACGCATATTTAAAATACGTGTGCGATGAACAAAGGCAAAACTATATTCTCTCAGATTATGTCACTTATACCAGAACGTGATTTCAAAACTTGTGTAGACCGTTATAAGGGAAACTACAGAGCAAGAAACTTCTCTTGCAAAGACCAATTCCTAGTAATGAGCTATGCTCAATTAACAGGTCGTGATAGTCTTCGAGATATAGAAAACTGCCTTACGGCACTCTCCAGCAAACTTTACCATTGTGGTATTAGTTATGCTGTACCACGTAATACTCTAGCAAAAGCTAACGAGAAGCGAGATTGGCATATCTATAAAGATTTTGCAGACGTTCTTTTGAAAAAAGTACGTCCTCTTTATGTCAAAGACAAGTTCAGATTAGACCTAGACAACATGGTATATGCTTTTGATAGCAGTACTATAAGTCTGTGTCTCAAATTATGTCCTTGGGCAAAGTATCGCAAAAACAAAGGTGGCATCAAAATGCACACATTAGTCGATTTGCGAGGAAATCTTCCAGTCTCAGTTTATTTGACTTCTGCATCGGTTAATGATGTAAAAGCTCTTGATGATCTCTACATAGAACCTTCTGCTATCTATTTGATGGACAGAGGATATGTAGATTTCAACAGACTCTTCAAGTTGATAACTAAGAAGAATGCATTCTTTGTTACTAGGGCAAAAGATAACATGCTTTTTGAAGTTGTATCAGAAGCCGAAGTTGACAAGAGTACTGGTATCATTTCTGATGAACGTATCAAATTAACAGGACTACATACTGCCAAATGGTATCCTGAAGAACTTAGAATGGTAACCTATGAGGACTATGCAACAAGTAAGGTGTATAGGTTTCTCACAAACAACATGGAATATGAAGCGCTTACCATATCTGAATTATATAGGGAAAGATGGAACGTGGAACTTTACTTTAAATGGATTAAGCAACACCTTCACATCAAATCCTTTTATGGAACTTCCGAGAATGCCATATATCTGCAAATCTGGATTGCCATATGCACATACTTGCTTTTAGCTTATGCAAAGAAAGTGATGCACATAGATCAATCGCTACACACTATTTCAAAGAACGTGGGTCTATTCCTTACGGACAAGACTCCTTTAAATGAATTGTTTAACAAAGCTGTTCCAACAGAAGAGACGGAGGATTGGCTATATCCTAGCCTTTTCAGGCCCGATGATTTCTAAACGGGACAGCAGTGATGTAGCGACTCTATGAAACGTAAGAACTCATGCTATGAAGTGCATGGTTTCATCAGCTTACTTCAAAGCCCGAATTTATTGAACCGTTTTTTCTTCGATTCTGTTGTCACATCTGCCACTCGTACTATAACACTCTGATTATAAATGAATAACGGGTGGAAATAAGCGGTATTTTTATTATCACCTATTGTCACCTATTGCCACGCCCCATGGTAAGCGGCTCCGCTTACCATGGGCTGCTGAAATTACGTCACGACGTGTCTGTTGCTGCGTCCCGACGTAATAACCAGTGCGTCGCGACGCAGCAACAGACACGTCGTGACGTAATTCCGGCTACCTCCTGCCCCATCAAATAAGCCTCACTTGCAAGCCAGAATCAACACCATTAAAGGCTATATTGTAAAACCGACACTTCCGAAAACGTTTACGTTAGATTTTTCGTTTATTTTATTCAACATTTAAAAATTTTAATTACCTTTGTAGCAGAAATCTAAGATTATAACCAAAAATCGAAGATTCCTTATGATCTATTGAGAATCAAACACGACAACAACTAATCGCTAGTAAGTTCAATTAGACCAGAGAAACTTAACAAGATTAATAATAACCTACAAAACAAACATCGTTATGTATCAACAACTGAAACGTGCCAGCATGGCACTGACCTTGAGTTCGGTTTGTTTCCTCGCTTTTGCGCAGAAAACAATCCAAGGTACCGTTAAGGATGCTAATGGCGACCCAATGATTGGTGTAACCATTACTGACCAGAATGGTAAAGCAGGTGGCATCACCGACCTTGACGGTAAGTTTACCATTCAGAACGCAGACCCTAATACGGTCTTGACTTTCAGCTACATCGGCTGCAAGCCTAAGAAAGTAAAAGTAGGAAGTCAGAAAACATGGAACATCGTACTTGAAGATGACAATGCAGCCCTTGACGAAGTCGTTGTCGTTGGTTATGGTACTATGCGTAAACGCGACGTAACTGGTTCTATCGCATCTATCAACTCAGAAAAGATAGCCGCTCGTGGTACTACCAATCTTGCAGAGTCTCTGCAGGGTTCTGTTCCTGGTGTCAACATCACCCAGTCTGGTAGCCGCGCAGGTGCAGGCTTCAACATTCAGGTTCGTGGACAGGCTTCTATCAACAAGCAGGCACAGCCATTGTATGTTATTGATGGTGTAGTTTGCGACAACATGGACTTCCTGAATCCTGATGATATCGACCGCATCGACGTATTGAAAGATGCATCTTCTACCGCCATCTATGGTTCCCGTGCCTCTGCCGGTGTCATCATGATTACCACCAAGGGCAGTAAGGGTGCAGACAAAGCACAGAAGGCTACCATCTCTTATGATGGATATTATGGCATCAAAAAGGTAGCGCGCATGCCAGAATTTATGGATGCCAACGAATTCATGGATTATCGTTTCCAGAGATATACCTTGCTCGATGGAAAGAGCTACGATGGTTCTAGCCGCAAGGGTGTTGATGCAGAAGGACATCCACATTACATCATCAAGAATACCGACTTGAATTCAGCCTTCCTTGCCCGCAAGGGAGCAACCAGCTATAAAGATTCCAAGCTTTATGAGCTGATGATGGATCCAAGCTTCGACAGTTACGACTGGAAGAAGCTGGTGACCCGCACTGCTGCCCAGCAGAACCACTTTATCAGTGCTGCCGGTGCAACAGACAAGGTAAACTACCGTGTAGGTATGGGTTATCAGGGAGAAGAGAACGTATTCAAGGGCAACGACTATGAGCGTTTCAACTTCAAGGGATCCATGGATGCCAAGCTCTCCAAGATTTTCGAGGCTGGTTTCTCTGCCAACATGTCAATGAGTCGCACCGAAGATGTATGTACTGATGGTACTTTTTCTCCATACGTGAATGCATTCTATTTCAACCCATTCGTATCTCCTACAGATGCAGATGGCAACCTGATTCCTAACCCGGGAGCAAAGGCTGCCTTTGAATCTGACGCACAGTTTACATCTACATACAACCCGCTCATCGATTTGAATGACGGAAACTATACCAATGAGACCAAGAAGTACCGACTGATGGGTAACTTCTATCTGCGTGCCAACATCATCAAGGGATTGAAGTTTACAACAACCTTCTCTCCTAACTACTCTCACAAGCGCCAGGGCATCTTCTATGCAACAGGTCTGAACGAGGGTAATGATGTAGGTTCTACTTACTACCAGAAGAACAAGACCAACTTCGGATCCGTTGCCAATACAACCCGTGTAGACTGGACTTGGGACAACCAGTTTGACTACAACCGCACATTTGGCGACCATACCGTGGGTGCCATGGCACTGTTCTCACTCTACAAGAGCAATACAGAATACCAGTATGAAGAAGGTAAGGGTATCGCCAGCGACCTTACTACATTCCACAACCTGGGAACAGCCAGCGGCGACAAGGTACTCTCAAGCGACTATACAGAGTCATCACTGGAGTCATTCGCTTTCCGTGCCAACTATTCTTACAAGGGCCGTTACATGGCTACAGCTACACTCCGTACCGATGGTAGTTCCCGTTTCGCAGACGGCAACCGTTGGGGCTGGTTCCCTTCTGTAGCTGCTGCATGGCGTATCTCTGATGAAGCATGGATGAAGCAGTTCAACAACTGGCTTGATAATGCTAAGCTCCGTCTTTCATATGGTGTTACCGGTAACAACAATGTGGGTGACTATGTAACCATCGCTTCTGCTACAGGTCCAACATATGTAACTATTGACGGCAAAGAGGTACAGGGTTATCATCCTAACGGATTGATAAATACAGAACTCATCTGGGAGAAAGTAAAGGAGTTTGACCTCGGTCTCGACTTGAGTTTCCTGAAGAACCGCATCAATGTAACAGCCGACTTCTACAACCGTCTTTCTGATGGTCAGATTATGTCTCGTTCAGTGCCTATCGAAACCGGTGAGAAAACTTCAACCTTCAATGTTGGTTCTGTCCAGAACAGAGGTATTGAACTCGGTTTGAACTTTAACATCATCAACAAGAAAGACTTCTCTTGGAGTGCGAACGTAAACTTCGCTCGCAACTGGAACAAAATTAAGGAGTTGAGTAATGGTAAGGTTGATGAGGTTGCCAACAACTGGTTTATCGGCGAGCCACTGAACGTACTCCGTGACTATACCCATACCGATGTCATCACCGACAAGGGTGTAACCATGCACACCATGAATGGTGACAAGCACTATACCCTGAAGGAATTCTACGAGAAGTATGGCACTAAGTATAAGTGGTATGAAGGTCAGGTAGCCGTTAACGACTGGAACGATGACGGTAAGATTGACGACAACGATAAGCAGATTTATGGTTGCACCGATCCACGCTGGACTGGTAGTTTCTCTACCAATGTTTACTTCAAGGGCTTCGACTTCTCTATCATGTTCTATACCAAGAGCGGATTCTGGTCACGCAGCTACTTCCACGAGAAGTACATGAAGTATAGCGACCGTGGTAATGCCCACATGAAGTTAGATTACTACATACCAAAGGGAGCACCAATCATCGACCATGCAACAGGTGACATTACAACCGCCACAGAGACCCACTACGGAAAGTATCCTTATCCAAACAACAGCGATACTTCGATGGGTGGTTACTTCGGTGACAAGGGTTCAGCCAAGGGAGAAGGTTTCCAGTATCAGAAGACCTCTTTCACCAAGGTTAAGAACATTACCCTGGGTTACACATTGCCTAAGAGCGTAGTAAACAAGGCAGGTATCAGAAACCTCCGTGTTTATGTAAACATTCTGAACCCATTCTGTTTCACCAACTATAAGGGCTTCGACCCTGAGTGGGCATCAGAGAATCTGCAGAATGGCGGTCCATCATCTGTAACCTATCAGTTTGGTGTAAATCTTAAGTTCTAATCTCATTAAATGAAGTAAACAATTATGAAAAAGATATTATATAGCGTAGCATTGGCGGCCTGCTGCATGGGAACCATGACAAGTTGCAGCGACTTCCTGGATGCGAGCAACAAGTCGAATGTAACTGATAAACAGACATTTGCAACAAAAGAGGGCTTCAATAGCCTCGTCAATGATGCCTATCAGCATCTGCAAAACGTTTATGCAGCACCTCTGTTCACAAGCTGTTTTTCAGCAGGTACAGATATGTATGCCGATGCCCGTAACAAGATGAACGAGCCTCTGAACACATATGAGACTCTGACTCCAGAAAATACGGACATCAAGAATCTCTATACTTACCTCTATGCAGGTATCCGTGCAGCCAACTCTGTATCATATTATGCACAGACAGCACAAGTTGATGACAAGACGAAGAGTCAGCTTGTAGGCGAAGCCCGTGTATTGGCAGCCTACGAGTATTATCTCCTGGTAAACAACTTCGGTGGTGTGCCTATCATGAAGGACTTCCTTACCACAGCAGGCACAGGATATCCGAAGTCTTCTGCTGAAGATGTATACGCCTATATCATCAGCGAGCTTGAAGATGTTATCGGCAAGAATGTGCTCCAGGCTTCTACAGCTACCAAGGGTGGCGGCAGAATCAGCCAGGAAACAGCCAAGGCTATCCTTGCCAAGACCTACCTTTCTGCTGCATGGGACCTCAACAAGCAGGAATACTTCTCTAAGGCTGCAACTCTTGCCGATGAGGTGATTGCGGGCAGAAAGTTGACTACCCCATATGCCAAACTCTGGAAGGCAGACGGATCGGGCGATGACAACGAAGAGTTCCTTTGGGATGTGGAGTATGATCTGGCTACAGCCAATAATACCACATCAGGCGGTACAGAATGGAGCGGTTACTACTGCAACTATCTGGGTGGAAACGAGGATAACATCAAGGCAACAACCTCCAGCTATGTACCAACCCTCTATGCCTTGCATTGCTTTAAGAAGGGCGACCAGCGTTACGACGCTACCTTCATGAAGGAATTGCCAGATGTTAACAAGGGCAATGCTGCCGGCACAGGCTACTGGACCTGGTATAAGAATGGTGAGAGTCTGGTAGGTAAGCCAGTAACCCGCTACTATTCTGCATGGTATGAAACAGATGCCGACTTTGAAGCATGGAAGGCAATAGATCCTGCTAACAGAGCAAACACCTATCGCATTCCTATGGATTCACAGAGCAAGGAAGCACAGAATATGGACGGCAGAGATATGGAATATTACGACAACCAGCAGCTGGTATATGGTTCTAACCCTTGCAAGAAGTTTGACGACAGTAAAACAGCTTCTACAGAGAAGAACACCTGCTATCGCGACATCCATATCATCACTTTGCCAGAGATGTATCTCGTAGCAGCCGAGGCTTATCTGAAGGCTGGTGATAATCCTAAGGCATTGGCACGACTCAATGAGGTTCACCAGCGCGCTGGTCTTTCTGCACTTACAGGAACTATCACTATCGATGACATCCTTGATGAGAATGCCTGCGAGAACTTCGGTAATGAGGCACGCTGGATGGATCTTCGCAGAACCCAGACTCTGGTAGAGCGTTGCACCAAGTATAACCACGAGATGGGAGACAAGGCTGCCCAGTATATCGGCAAGAAGCTTCTTCGCCCTATCCCACAGGCTGCAATTGATGCCAATGACCAACTGACATTAGCCGACCAGAATCCTGGTTACTAATCAAAGTCATTATGTTGATAAGAAAACCTATCAAGACATACGTTAATCATTAGGTTTAAGACCGTATTCTAGGGAGATAATTCCTGATGGATACGGTCTTTCTTTTGGTTCTATCGGCAAGGTATACGTAATCGTTTTCGTAGTTTTTCGCCCACTATCTGCATGCGATAAGCAAAAATGTCGTAACTTTGCAGAAAATCTTATAGAAAAGAAAATAATAAAATAAATAAACCTAAGAAGAAATGAAGAAATCAATCATTAAGACAGTCGTGCTGACTGCGCTTATGGCTCTGCCAATGTTCGCTAAAGCACAAACTTTCGCTGGTATCACAGCCGAGCAGAACGCACAGAACACTCCTGAAGGATGGACTGCCGTAGAACTGCCACAGTTGCCAGCCATCACTTCGGCAAACACATTTAATATCAAGGATTATGGTGCTTCTACTACGGCAGAAGACAACACCAAGGCTATCCAGAGAGCTCTTGATGCTGTGCCTTCTACCGGTGGTATGGTCGTGATCCCTGCCGGTACATGGATGTTTGGTAGTACAGACCAGATGACAAGCAAGACCGAGGTACTCAGCATCAAGTCTAAGACTGTTCTCCACCTTTGCAAAGGTGCTACATTGAAACTCGTGGAATATGGTAAGGCACCTAACAACAAAACGCTCTTTATCGGTTGCAAGAACAAGAACCAGAGCGACATTGTTATAGAGGGCGAAGGTGAAACTTCTATTATCGATGGTCAGGGAACCCGCTGGTGGAAGGCTCGCGACAACAAGGAGACTTTCAATCCAGGAGCCATGATCCGCTTCGAGAAAGGCAGCCGATTCCTGATTCGCAATCTCAAGGTTCAGAATACTCCGGGTGTCAACATCACCTTGAGTAACAGCAATGGTGCCAGCAATGGTACAGTTCATGATGTAACCATCTATAACCCTTCTTCAGAAACCAAGACAGAGCAACCTTCTCATAACACAGACGGTATCTCGATCTGGGGACACCACATGAACATCTATAACTGCAACATCAGTACAGGTGATGATAACGTAGTTTGCGATGACAATGCACAGTATATCCATGTCTGGAACTGCGACTTCGGTACAGGACATGGTGCTTCTATCGGTAGTTTCACCAAGAACATCAAGCATATATGGTTCGACAACATCAACATGAATGGCACAACTGCCGGTATCCGCATGAAGACGGGTATCAACAGTAACGGTACGCTGCGTGGCGGTGGCGAGGAGGACTGGAAGTTCACCAACTTCACCATGACCAAGGTGAAGAACCCATTCTCTATCGACTGCTTCTACGATAAGAACTACAACAGCGATCCTGCCGTAGATAAGGCAAATGCAAGAGCCTTGGATAGCACTACCCCAACCTACACCGACATTCTGCTTCAGAACGTGAAGACAACAGATGTATGCGAAGGTAACGCTATCTTCCTGATTGGCCGCCCTGAGAGCCACATCAAGAACGTGACTCTCGACAACGTACAGATTTCAGCCAAGAAGGGTATCGATATCCGCTTCGTAGATAATCTCGTATTCAAGAACAACTCTAAGATTACCGTAAGCAGCGGTTCTATCTGGCTCAAGAAGTTTGATTCTACTTGGACAGACGAGTGTGATGCTACATCTACCGGTTCAGGAGTAATAGATACAAAGGGTCCTTTCACATTAAACTCAAAAACTTTGACGGATAAGACAGCCGGTTCTTTCAGCAACGGCTTCGCTATCAGCAATGAGAAGGGAAAGACATACGATGCTGGTTCTGGTACCAACTATATCAAGTATAGCGCAAATCAATACACCATCATCATTCCTGACGGCATAAAGATTGTCAAAATGGATATCGAGGGAAAAGACAATTACACAGATGCAGATGCCTATCTCGGCGAGATAAACGGCACAAGCTATGATGCTTCTACCTATGTTTTTCCAAAAGACAAAAGTCTGAAAAAATATACAGTGGAGTTTGATTCACCTGTAGAGCACACGCTTACTTTCACTCCAAAGGTAAAGCAGTGCATCTTGCAGTTCACTCTCTATACAGAGACTTCTACAGGCATTCAGCCAATTGCTGGCATCGCCAAGGTAGACAATAACAACATTTACGACCTCAGCGGTCGCATGGTAAAGCTCAATGCCAAGGCAGAAGACCTGCAAGGTCTCAAAAAAGGTATCTATATCTACAACAACAAGAAATACGTAGCTAAATAATTCATTTAAACTTCGGTAACAATGAAAATAAAATCGCATTCACTCCTGTGCATTCTCGCCACCATCGCATTGAGTTCTCCGCTCTCTGCACTGAGCGTGAATGCCCAGAAGGCGGTATCCAAGACATGGAATCCGAACCTGAAGAACGGAATGTACCGCAACCCGGTTATTGACGCCGACTACTCAGACCCAGACGTATGCCGTGTGGGCAATGACTACTATATGACCTCCTCTTCCTTCCAGTGTTTCCCAGGCTTGCAGATTCTGCACAGCACCGACCTGGTAAACTGGGAGATTATAGGTGCTGCCCTACTCGATGACTATCCTGTTTTGCCTGAATACCAGGGCACCGAACTGGATTGGCGCAAGAAGGTTCAGCATGGTAACTACGTGTGGGCACCCTCTATCCGCTATCATGACGGATGGTTCTATATCTACTGTGGCGATCCTGACCAGGGTCTCTTCATGACCAAGACACAAGATCCACGCGGCCCTTGGGAACCTATCACCTGGGTGATGAAGGGAAAAGGTCTTATCGACTGCTGCCCTCTCTGGGATGAAGACGGCAAGGCTTATCTTTCGCATGGATGCGCCGGTTCAAGAGCCGGTATCAAGTCAGTGCTCTTCGTAGCTCCGTTGTCACCTGACGGCACCAAGGTTATCGGTCCTTCACGCATCGTATATGACGGTCATGAAGACCAGCCAACCATCGAGGGAACCAAATTCTACAAGCGCAACGGATATTATTATATCATGAGTCCTGCGGGCGGAGTAAAGTATGGCTGGCAGGTAGAACTGCGTTCTAAGAATCCATACGGTCCTTACGAGGAGTATGTGGGTATGGCACAGGGAAAGAACAAGAAGGTAAACGGCCCTCACCAGGGTGCATGGGTAGATACCCAGAACGGTGAAGACTGGTTCCTCCACTTCCAGGATAAGCACGCCTATGGTCGTGTGGTTCATCTGCAACCAGCCAAATGGGTAAACGACTGGCTCGTCATCGGTGACGACAAGGATGGCGATGGCTGCGGTGACCCTGTTCAGCAATGGAAGAAGCCAAACCTGCCATCAAGCGGTAACTTCCAGCCTAAGGAATCGGATGATTTCAACAGCGTAGATTTAGGTCTGCAATGGCAGTGGAACGGTCCTTACAGTCAGTACTGGTACTTCTGTGATGCCAAGAACTCCAAGTTGCGTCTCTATGGTGTGCAGCAGGCTGAAGATGTAAAGAACCTGTATGATTTGCCAAACCTCCTGCTCCAGAAACTCCCTACCGAGAACTTTACTGCTACTGCCAAGGTGAAGTTCATACCTAACCGCACCGAGGCTTACAAGGAGAAAGATAAGGTATTGGGCGAAAGCGCCGGCATGATTATGCAAGGCATGGACTATGCGGCACTCAAGTTTGTTGATACCAAGGAAGAGGGTGTTGTATTGCAATATGTAACCTGCGAGAAGACTGAGAAGGGAAAGGCTGAGAAGGTGGTAAAGCAAGTGGCCATCAAGACCAGCAAGCAGCCTCAACCTTACACCGTGAAGTATGCCGTAGATGATATTCCTTCTTCCCGCATCGCTACCCAGGATGTATGGCTCCGCGTGAAGGTTCATAGCGAAGGCATCGCCAACCAGATACAGGCTATCGCTGAATGGAGCTACAGTCTGGATGGTAAGAACTTCACCAAGATAGGCAATCCTTTCACTGTGCGTGAAGGCAAGTGGATTGGTGCCAAGCTCGGTTTCTTCAACACCCGTACAGCCAAGAAGAACGATGCTGCCTTCTTCGACGTAGACTGGATTCATTTCGAAAAATAACGCTTTCCAGCTAACGCGTTATTTCAGAGAATATTTTGGGAAACAAAAAAATCCCCCTCATTGCAAATCAATGCAGCGAGGGGGATTAATCATTATGAGTAATCTAAAAATTCTAATCTTTCTTTTCTTCTGTAGGCTCTGCCTTTGTTGTTTTCTTGGCAGGAGCTTTCTTGGCAGGAGCCTTCTTGGCTGCAGGCTTAGCTGCGGTCTTCTTGGCAGGAGCAGCCTTAGCAGGCTTCTCGCCATGTTGCTTCTCTGCCTCCTTCTCTATCTTTTCAATCTTAGCCTGAAGACGGACAATCTCCTTGTCCTTCATCTCAATCTCTTCATCCTGATTCTTGATGGTAGTAAGCAGGCTCTCAAGCTGATCGTTATCAACATCAGTAGGATAGAGGTCGTTTACTCGGGTGATGAAGTCGCCAAGAATGTTCATATAGTTAGTGAAAGCATCGAAAGGACTTGAATAGATACCTCTGTCAAGACCCACATTGCTTGGCTTGGTAGTCATGAAACGGAAGTTGTTACTTGCCTGCAGGTAATCCCAGTCCTGATTGATACGTGGATCGTTGGCGATACGTACACGGTCTGCCACACTGTAAAGCTTGTTGAAAGCCTCACGCTGCATCGGGTTACCCAACCATGAACTTACATCACGCTCCTCATCTACCCAACTCAAGGTATCAGGCACATTCACCTCGCCTACCGACTTGATCTTCTTGCAGATTTCTGAAGGTGTTGAGAAGGTGATGCCACGGTCCTTGGCACACTGAGGCAAAGCCTTCATAAACTCGAGGATGTTGCTTGACAGAGGCTGGGCAATACCAAGAGCAGAAAGCTCCATGAAGATATTGATAACCTGCTCCTCCTCTGGGAAGGCAGCAATCTGGTTCATATAGTTGTCGGCAAAGAGTGGATAACCGTCCCAATCGCTGTTGCTGAAGCGCAGAGAGATATCATCGCTCAGGTTCACATCGCGCAACAGGAGCTTCAACTTAGGGTTCAGGGCGCAATGGTAAACATAGTGAGGAGACTTCCAGCCGAGCACGTGCTTGGCACCCTCGGTGAGCATACCAATGAATCCCATGTTGGCAACATCGTTACCGATATCATCGCTGTAGATGAGCGAAGAGTTGCGCAATACGGTAGGTTTCTTTCCGAAATATTCCTCAATCTTAGTACACTGGCGCATCACCTCATCCTTGAAACTTGCCTCATTAACCAGAGAAGCAAGTCCGTGAGAGTAAGGCTCAGCCAGGAACTCTACACAACCCGTATTGTTGAGCTGCTGAAGCTTCTCCAGTACCTGAGGAGCATGAAGTTCCAACTGCTCCATACCCACACCCGAAAGCGAGAAAGCTACCTTGAAATACTTGCCGTTCTTTTCAATCATCTCCTGAAGGGCATTCAAGGCAGGCATATAAGAGCGCTCAGCAATCTCGTTGATGCTACGGTCGTTCTCGTAGTCATCATAATAGTAATGGTCGGTACCGATATCAAAGAAGCGGTAGCGTTTCAGATGGGTAATCTGATGTATCTCGAAATATAAACAAATTGTTTTCATACTTTGAACTTTAATTTTTGAACTTTGAACTTTATGATTAGCCCTTTAACATTTAACATTAAACATTTAACATTAAACATTACTTCCACCCTAAGGTCTTGAGGTACAGGTCTTTGATGCGGGCTCCCACTTTCTCCCAGGTAATCTGGTCAACCTCTTTCTTGCCTTCCTCTGAGAGATAATCGAAGAGACTCTCGTTGTGACAGATGCTGTAGATTGCATCGGCAAGGGCATGGATATCCCAGTAGTCTACCTTGATACAGTTGGACAGGATTTCTCCACATCCACTCTGCTTGGAGATAATGGTTGGTGTGCCGCACTGCATAGCTTCCAAAGGTGAGATACCGAACGGCTCGCTCACAGATGGCATCACGTAGACATCACTGTCTTTCAGACATTCATAAACCTGTTTGCCGCGCATAAAGCCAGGGAAGTGGAACCGGTCGGCAATGCCTCTTTCGGCAGCGAGATAAATCATCTGATCCATCATATCGCCCGAACCTGCCATACAGAAACGCACATTGCGGGTACGGTGCAATACCATGTTGGCAGCCTCAACGAAATATTCAGGTCCCTTCTGCATGGTAAGACGTCCCAGGAAGGTTACTACCTTCTCCTTGCCCTTATGATTTGGGCGTGGAATATCCTGCCACTCCTGCTTCAATGGGTATACGGCATTGTGCATGGCGAAACACTTGCGTGGATCCTGGTGATACTGGTGAATCACCGTCTGACGGGTCAGCTCGGATACACACATGATGCAGTCGGCATTATCCATACCGTCTTTCTCAATAGCGTAAACGGTAGGGTTCACCTTTCCACGGCTACGGTCGAAATCAGTAGCATGAACGTGGATGCACAATGGTTTGCCACTCACGCGCTTGGCATGAATTCCGGCAGGGAATGTAAGCCAGTCGTGAGCATGGATAATATCAAATTCTTCTGAACGGGCTACAACTCCGGCAATGATGCTGTAGTTGTTGATCTCGTCATGAAGATTTGACGGATAACCACCGGCAAAGTCCATACAGCCGAGGTCATTTACATGCATATAGTTAAAATCGGCATAGATGTGGTCACGGTAGCGGAAATAATCGTCCGGATTCATGATATTGCCTACGCGCTGCTGCACATAGTCGTGATTTACATCTCGCCAGGCGATAGGCACACTGTTCATTGCCACAATCTTGCAGGCACTGCGGTCCTCATCACCGAAAGGATGAGGCAGACACAATGTGATATCAACATCGCCCTGGGCATGAAGTCCCTGGGAGATACCAAAGTTGGCAGTTGCCAAACCACCAAATACGTGAGGAGGATACTCCCATCCAAACATTAAAACTTTCATATAGCAGTCCTCCTATTATTAATATTGATATTTTTCAAGTAACTCGAGCGCACGCAGAATCTCAGCCACATTCATGGCGAAAGAGATGGCACCACGACCTGCGAATGGAGGGTTTCCATCGAAGAGTTCGCTGATGGTACCGAGACAGTGGGAAGACATTTCGTCCTCATAACCTACCATCTGGCGTTCGATAAAGCTCAAACGGGTACGCTTATAGAGTTTCAGACTTGCCTCCATATAGAAGCCACCGAGCCATGGCCATGCCGTACCCTGATGGTAAGCATAGTCGCGCTGGGTCTGCGGACCTACATAAACAGGATTATATCCACCGCTCTTTGGCGAGAGTGAACGCAATCCCTTAGGAGTAAGGAGTTCGCGTGTACAGATATCAAGAACCTGCTTCTTCTGGTCTTGCGACAATGGAGAATAGTCGAAAGCCACTGCAAATATCATGTTCGGGCGAACGCTCCAGTCCATCATATTTCCATCAACATAATCGTAGAGATAGCCATATTCATTGAGGAAGGTATCGAGGAACGCCTGCTTGGTCTGCTCAGCCTGAGCCAGGAGTTTCTGCTGGCTGTCTTCTTCACCTACTGTTGCAGCGAGAGAAGCACAGAAGCACAAAGCGTTATACCACAAAGCATTAAACTCTACGATATATCCGGTACGTGGAACCACTGGTCTGCCGTTGGCAGTAGAGTTCATCCAGGTAACAGCCTTGTCCTTACCATCGGTATAGAGTAATCCGTTCTCTTCGAGCTTCAGGTTCGGATGCTTGTTATCCTGGATAAAGCTGATAACATCCTTGATAAACTGTCCATACTTCTTGAAGCATTCTTCCTTGCTGGTTTCCTTGGCATACTGCTGCAAAGCCCAGATAGCCCACAATGGTACGTCAGGCTGCTCTATCTCAGCAATATGAACGCTGACCGGCTTGCCTTCCATAAACTCGTAGTATCCCTTCATGGCAGTCTTCATCACCAGTTCGAAGTAGTCATCTTCCTCGATAGAGAGGGTGAGACCCGGAAGAGCGATGAATGTATCGCGGGCTCTGCACTTGAACCAAGGGTAACCTGCCAGGATATAACGGTCATCGTTCTTTTCACGACGATGGAACTGATGAGCCGCATTGACCAGACAGTGGAAGAAATTGTCACGAGGCGAACGCTCATCCACTTCCTTGTCGAAGAGCTTCTTCAGGCTAACCGCCTTGATTTCTGATGTAGAAGCAGCAAAGACGATGGTTTCGCCTTTCTTGATATCCATTTCAAAATAGCCAGGAACATAGAGGTCTTCGTTAGAAGCATAACCTCTCTCCTGCTCCTTTGGATATTCCACGCCACGATACCAATCTGGACAGAATTTAAACTCGTTCTTCTTGGAGAACTGCATATAGAGATCAGGATAACCTGCATACATACAGGTCTTGATGCCATGATCTACCTCAGCATAATCACGAGATGCGGTAGCATTCTCATGAGTAAACTGACGGACACTGCGGAAAGCCAGAAAAGGACGGAAACGAAGGGTTGTAGCCGAATGGCCGTCTACCAGGGTATAGCGAATCAGAATGCGATTCTCATAATGCTGGAATACAACTTCCTTTTTCAGGATAACACCACCTACGCGATAAAGGGTAGTTGGCACTTTATCACAATCAAACTCACGAATGTACTTGTGGCCCATCGGACTGTAGTTGTTGCCCTGGTACTTGTGCAAGCCGAGGTTAAACTCAGCTCCATGCTGAATCACCGTAACATCCAGCGAACTCAAGAGCACGTGATTGTCATCGTCCAGTTCTGGAACCGGCACGACAAGTAATCCGTGATACTTGCGGGTATTACAGTCTACAATCGTTGAGCACGAATATGCACCCGAGCGATTAGTCCTCAACAACTCCTTAGGCAACGATTCTTGAAGATTCGTCATAAGGGCCTTTTCGAATTTTAGATAACTCATAGATCTATATTAAGGTTCTATATTTTTGTTGACTAAATTAATTGCTTTCAAAGGTAACACTTTTTTGTGGTATAACAAAGCTTTTTGTATGCCATTTTTAGAAAAAATTGCCTTTTTATGTTCTAAAACATATTTTTAGACAAAAATGCTTGATTATTTCGAGAAAAAGCATTACTTTTGCACTCAGTTTTCAGTTTAAAAGATTTGTACACATGGCAGCTAGAGGAAAATACGATAAAGAAAATATAGCAATGCTGATTGCTAAGCTATGGGGAGGCATCACTGATGACCAGTTCGATTTACTGAAAGAACATCTGGAAATCAAGAAGTATAAGAAGAACGAAATCATCTACAAGAACGAGGGTACTCCCGAATATGCACTATGTCTCATAGCGGGAAAAGTGAAGATATACAAAGAAGGTATCGGTGGCAAGAGCCAGATTATCCGTGTTATCAAACCGATTGAATTTTTTGGTTTCAGAGCCTATTTTGCGGATGAGATATACAAGACGGCAGCCATGTCGCTGGAAAACTGCGTCGTTGCCCAGTTCCCGCTGGCAGTTCTCATGAAACTGATCTCCAAGAGTTTCAACATCGGCTTCTTCTTTATCAAATATCTCAGTGTGGAAATAGGTAAATCGGACGACCGTACCGTGAACCTCACCCAGAAACATATCCGTGCCCGACTTGCCGAGGGACTGATATTTCTGAAAGACTCTTATGGGTTAGATAAAGATGGTAAAACTCTTGACATCCGATTGAGTCGTGAAGATCTGGCAAATCTCTGTAATATGACAACGAGCAATGCCATCCGTACGCTCTCAGCCTTTACGGCAGAAGGACTCATCAATACTGAAGGAAGGAAAATCAAAATCTTACAGGAAGAAGAAATCATAAAAATAGCAGAACTCGGATAAAGTTCTGCTATTTTTTATTTATATGTTTTACATTATACGTTTTTCTTGATACATTTCCCTTATTACGGGCATACTGGTTATACGGGTATCAGGAAGTTGATAACCTCCTGAATAACAGTAATCTGGAATGGGCCTACCGGTGTATTCATCAATCTGCCATCAATACCTATCAGGGCATGCTGGGCATCGAGCACCTCTACCTCTCGGGTACGGTAAGGATGCACACTCTTATGGTTGAGGAACTTACCTTTCACAAAAAGATAGATTCCCTCGAAGAGCTGGGTTGTCTTAGGATGAGATACCACCGACACATCGAGCAGTCCGTTATATGGCACAGCATTCGGAGTCTGTCCATATCCTGTTCCATTGCCTATACACATCGTCATCACTCTACGCTTGATAACATCCGAATTGATTTTCACATGCATCTTATAGTCCAGACGCTGGAATATCATCAGGATGAAGGAACAGAGAAACGACAGGGTACGTGAACCGAAGATATGATGGGTTTTTCGTCTCAGGTTCATGATGGCGGCGATGAGTCCGATATTGATACAGTTGAGGAAATAGCGACGGCATTTCTCCCCCTTCTTGTTCACATAGCGGATACAACCGAGGTCAATCTTTCTGATACGACGTTTTTTCAGCGACGCCACCGTCTTCTCAATATCGCTGTCGCTGAATCCCCAGAAGTGGGCAAAGTCGTTCATCAGTCCGTTAGGAATAACACCCAGTGCCACCTCTTCTCTTTCTTTCGGATCTATCTGCATCAGACAGTTTACGGCATCATTGAGCGCAGAATCTCCACCAACGATGACAATGGTCTTATAACCATTGTTGATAAACATTCTGATGAGCCGTTCTACGCTCTTCTGATTCTCGCTCTGCACAAAGTCGTAATCCACGCCCTGCTGCTTGAGCACCTTCTCTATTTTTTCCCAGCGCTTGTTACTTCGCCAGCCTCCTCTAGGGCAATAAAGCAGCCCCCATTTATTCTCGTTTACCATTGTCTCTTCTTTGTAATTTGAAAGTTGTAGAAATATTACTTCCGCCTAGCCACCGTTGCATCCGATTCCATCGGATGCCAGCCCTAGCCAGATTCCAGGCCGCAGCCTAGCTCCTCATCAGCTCCAAAACCGTCTCCACCTTTTTCTCCATTGGCTGCAATGCATCTACCCAATGGATAGTAAAGCCTCTGCGCTCCATACCTCTGAACCACGTCATCTGCCTTTTGGCAAACTGATGGATTGCTATTTCCAGACCGCGATACATCTCATCGTATGAAGTCTTACCAATCACATATTCTGTAATAAACTTATATTCCAAACCATAATAGATGAGATTTTCGGCAGGAATACCACGATCTAGCAGTCCCTTGATTTCATCTACCATTCCCTCATCCAATCGCTGTTTCAGTCTCTTTGAAATTTTCTCCCTTCTTGCGTCCCGGTCTATGCTGACACCGATAATCAGCGAATCAACCGCAGGGAGTTCACGTTCGGGCATCGGATGCTCCAGATTATAGCTTTCAATCTCTATCGCCCGGATAGCTCGCTGTGCTGTATCCACGTCTGTGCGATTGTGCATATTAGAACCCGTTTTCGTCTTCAGCTCTTTCAGTATCAGCGTAAGTTCCTCTAAACTCTTATGAGCCAATGACTCACGGAGTTCCGGGTTCTGCGGAACAGGTGAGAGATGATAACCTTTCAGCACCGACTCAATATAGAGTCCTGTACCTCCACATAATATCGGAAATGCCCCTCTCTTCTGAATATCCTGATAGGCATCATAAAAATCCTGCTGATATTCAAAGAGATTATATTTCGTACCAGGCTCACAGATGTCAATGAGGTGATAAGGTATCTGCTTGCCATGAATAGTATAGTCAGCCAGATCCTTACCCGTACCTATATCCATGCCGCGATACACCTGCCGACTGTCAGCACTAATGATTTCAGCGCCCTTGGCAGGGGTACCCGACAAATGGGCACCCAGGCTATTGATCCTGGCTGCAAGAGCGGCAGCAAGACTCGTCTTACCACTCGCCGTAGGTCCCAATATGGTTATCATCGAATATTTCATGCCGCAAAGTTAAATGAAATTATTGAGAAAACAAAATAAAATGAAAAGAAATTCTCACTTATAAAAACAAAAAGCCGTCCAGCATTGAAAAAATGCTGAACGGCCATATACTTAATCGTTAAGAGACAACGAATTAACCGTTGTGCTTCTTCATGATCTTGATCAACTCAACAACCTTGTGTGAGTAACCAATCTCGTTGTCATACCAAGAAACAACCTTAACGAAGTTGTCTGTCAAATAAACACCTGCGTTAGCGTCGAAGATAGATGTCAAAGCGCAACCCAAGAAGTCAGAAGAAACAACAGCATCCTCTGTGTAACCGAGTACACCCTTCAACTCACCCTCAGAAGCAGCCTTCATAGCAGCGCAGATAGCCTCCTTAGAAGCAGCCTTCTTCAAGTTAACTGTCAAGTCAACAACAGATACGTCCAAAGTAGGAACACGCATAGAGATACCTGTCAACTTACCGTTCAACTCAGGGATAACCTTACCTACAGCCTTAGCAGCACCTGTAGAAGAAGGGATGATGTTGCCAGCAGCTGCACGGCCACCACGCCAGTCCTTCATAGATGGACCATCAACAGTCTTCTGTGTAGCAGTTGTAGAGTGAACAGTTGTCATCAAACCTGTCTCGATACCGAAGTTATCGTTCAATACCTTAGCGATAGGAGCCAAGCAGTTTGTTGTACAAGAAGCGTTAGAAACGATCTTCTGACCATTGTACTTGTCAGTGTTAACACCGCAAACGAACATATCAGCCTGGTTACCGTTAGCGTCAGCCTTAGAAGGAGCAGAAAGTACTACGTACTTAGCACCAGCCTTCAAGTGCTTCTCAGCCTTGTCATAAGCGAGGAAGAGACCTGTAGACTCAACTACGTACTCAGCACCAACCTCATCCCACTTCAAGTTCTCAGGATCACGCTCAGCAGTAACACGGATGTGGTTACCGTTAACGATCAACTCGCTCTTCTCAACGTCAGCCTCGATAGTACCGTCGAAATGACCGTGCATTGTATCATACTTCAACATGTAAGCCATGTAATCAACTGGGCACAAGTCATTGATAGCTACTACCTGTACTTCCTTTGCGTTCTCAGCCTCAACTGTAGAACGGAATACGAAACGACCGATACGGCCAAATCCGTTAATACCAATCTTAATCATTGTTCTTAATATTTAAATTAAAAGTTTAATAAAAATTACTTTTTTAACTGCTTTCGAGCGTTCATCCGATGCTGAAACATTCAAAATTTTACGCCTTAGAGCATTTTTTCTTCTTTTCGAGCGCAAAGTTACTAATTTTTTTCTAACTTTGCAACCAGAATGTGTATTAAATAAGTTAAAAAAGAATAGTAGAGCTTTAATATTGGCATTATTTTCACTCATTACATGCCATACTGACAACTCCATATTGCAAAAAGCAAAGGAAAAACTCAGCATTCTATACCTTATTATATATATAAGAAAAGAGAAAAAGAAAAACAATCAAACTATAGTTATAATTAAAAAGATAAAAGTATGAGTAAATTTTTGAATGAATTCAAGGAATTCGCCATGCGTGGCAATGTGCTCGACATGGCTGTCGGTGTTATCATCGGTGGTGCCTTTGGCAAAATCGTGAGCTCCGTTGTAGATGATGTCATCATGCCTCCTATAGGATGGCTGATTGGCGGCGTGAATTTCGCCGACCTCAAATTCACCCTACCTACCGTCAATGTAGCGGGTGAGGAACTGAAGGCGGCTACCATCAACTATGGTAACTTCCTCCAGACCTGTTTCGACTTCCTCATCGTTGCCTTCTGTATCTTCATGCTCATCAAGGTGGTGAACAAGATTTCCAAGAAGAAGGAAGAGGAAAAACCGGCAGAAGCTCCTAAGGCTCCGGAGCCAAGCAATGAAGAAAAACTCCTCATGGAAATACGTGATCTCCTGAAGAACCAGAAATAAGAATAAAAAAAGTCGCCCTCTTTGAAGGCGACTTTTTTATTCTGTTTATTCCCACTCAATTGTCGAAGGTGGTTTTGAAGAGATGTCATAACATACACGGTTTACACCCTTCACCTTATTAATAATCTCATTACTTACCTTAGCCATGAAATCATAAGGAAGATGTGCCCAGTCAGCAGTCATCGCATCAGTACTGGTTACAGCACGCAAGGCAACCGGGTGCTCGTATGTACGCTCATCACCCATCACACCTACTGAACGGACAGTAGAAAGCAATACGGTACCAGCCTGCCAGATCTGATCGTAGAGAGAAACCTCGATCTCGCCATTCTGCATGTCAGCAGGAACACCGGCAGCCAGAACGCGACGAGCTTCCTCACCACTCAACTTCACCTTATATTCACGCAAGCCACGGATATAGATATCGTCAGCATCCTGAAGGATACGTACCTTCTCAGGAGTGATATCGCCCAAGATACGGACAGCCAAACCAGGACCTGGGAATGGGTGACGAGTAATCAGGTGCTCTGGCATACCCATAGAGCGACCTACACGGCGAACCTCATCCTTGAACAGCCACTTCAAAGGCTCACACAACTGAAGGTTCATTTCCTTAGGAAGACCACCTACGTTGTGATGACTCTTGATTACCTTACCGGTGATATTCAAGCTCTCGATACGGTCAGGATAGATGGTACCCTGAGCCAACCACTTGGCACCAGTCTGCTTTTTAGCCTCAGCATTGAAAACCTCCACGAAGTCGCGGCCGATAATCTTACGCTTCTTCTCAGGGTCAGTAACACCAGCCAGGTCAGCAAAGAACTTCTCTGATGCATCCACGCCGATTACATTCAAGCCCAAACACTTGTAGTCTTCCATCACGTCACGGAACTCATTCTTGCGCAACATACCATGATCTACGAAGATACAGGTAAGGTTCTTACCGATAGCCTTGTTCAGGAGAACGGCAGCCACACTGGAGTCAACACCGCCAGAAAGACCGAGGATAACCTTATCGTCGCCCAACTGTTCCTTCAACTCAGCAACTGTTGTCTCAACGAAAGAGTCAGCACTCCAGTCCTGCTTACTTCCGCAGATATCAACCACGAAGTTTTTCAAGAGCTGTGTACCCTGCAAAGAGTGGAACACCTCCGGGTGGAACTGTACTGCCCATACAGGCTGTTTGGTAGAAGCATAAGCAGCATACTTCACATTAGCAGTAGAAGCGATGCACTTGTAATCATCAGGGATAGCAGTGATGGTATCACCATGGCTCATCCAAACCTGAGAATTCTCGATGAATCCCTTGAACAAAGGATTCTCCTTATCGAAATGCTCCAAGTTGGCACGACCATACTCACGGCTGTCAGCAGCCTCCACCTTACCGCCCTGGGCGTAAGAGAGGAACTGAGCACCATAGCAGATGCCGAGTACCGGAATGCGGCCGATAAACTGGCTCAGATCAACCTTGAAAGCTTCCGGATCATGAACGGAATAAGGGCTACCGCTCAAGATGACACCAATGACAGATGGGTCATCCTTTGGAAACTTGTTGTAAGGCATGATCTCGCAGAAGGTATCGAGTTCACGGACACGACGGCCGATGAGCTGTGTGGTCTGTGAACCGAAATCCAAAATAATAATCTTCTGTTGCATAATATCTAATTTTAATTTACAGTTTACAATTTATAGTTTACAGTAATCTTGCTATACGGCATAGCCGCTATTAACTATAAACTATTAACTAACGATTTCAGGAATGCTTCCGCCTCTTTCAGCGTCTCCTGCTTTCCCACATCCATCAGCTTGAGGTCGTTCTTTACATATCCCTCTATGCGCACCTTGTCGCAATGCTTCAGATAGAAGTCCATGATAGGGAACTTGTCCGGTTCCTCCTCCATCAACGGAAAGAGCGATGGAGCAACCATGTGGATGCCCGAGAAAGCATACATCTTATAATCTTTGGGATTGAGATCAGGATAAGGACTCTTCACCTCGCCCGTTTCTATATTCGTCCATCCCACCAGTCGCATGCTGTCATCCAAGAGCAGATAGCGCTTGGTCTTGCGTTCGCTCACCATCAGGCGGGCAGCAATCATATCCCTGCTCTCCATCTGGTAGAATTTCTTCAGATCTACATTACTCAGAATATCCACGTTGTGGATAAGAATAGGCTCTGACTGGTTGAAGAGCGGCCATGCCTTCCGGATACCTCCACCCGTTTCGAGCAGCTTTTCACTCTCATCACTGATACGGATGTCCATACCGAAGTTGTCATGTGCTCTGAGATAATCGATAATTTGTTGGGAGAAATGATGCACGTTCACTACAATGCGAGTGAAACCGGCATCCTTCAACTGAAAGATGACACGTTTGAGCAAAGGTTCTCCCCCGACACTTACCAGAGCCTTCGGAATGCGGTCGGTAAGTGGCTTAAGGCGAGTGCCCAAACCTGCTGCGAATATCATTGCTTGCATCATTGCTAAATAGCTATTTTTAAATGTGCGTGCAAATTTACTAACTTTTTGCGAGATAGCCAAATTTGCACGCTATTTTCTATTGTTTTGCCGGCAAAACCTGTTCAATATGCTGTTCACGATGACAAATCTGCACTTCTACACCAAACTTCCGGTGAATATGTTCGGCAAGATGCTGCGCAGAATATACACTGCGATGCTGACCGCCTGTACATCCGAAACAGAACATCAGAGAGGTGAAACCACGCTGAATGTAGCGGTTTACATGATGGTCGGCAAGTGCATAGACATGATCCAGGAACTTCAATATCTCACCATCATCCTCCAGGAATCGGATAACAGGCTCATCCAGACCCGTCAACTTCTTATAAGGCTCGTATCTGCCAGGGTTATGGGTACTTCTGCAGTCGAAGACATAACCTCCACCATTGCCCGACGGATCCTCTGGAATGCCCTTACGGAAAGAAAAACTATACACTCTTACCACCAGCGGTCCCTTACCATCATATTTAGAATATGTGGCAGGTCCGTCCTGCGGATGCGCACGATAGATATTGTTGTCGGTAGTCTTATAGCCGTCTGCACGACTCAGCGCCACACTCTCTATCACCTTGAACTGTGGCAATTCGGTCAGTCTTCTCAACATATCCATCATATAAGGATAAGGGAATACCTTGTCACCCATCTTCAGAAGATCTCGCAGATTCTGGATAGCTGGCGGAATACTGTCGATGAAATGCTTCTTGCGTTCGAAATAGCCGCGGAATCCGTAGGCGCCCAAAACCTGCAAGGTACGGAAGAGCACAAAAAGACTCAACCGGTTTACAAAATGGCGCACCGATGGTACCTCGGTATAATGCTTCAATGACTGGTAGTATTCCCAAACCAGTTCTCTGCGCAGTTTGAACGGATACTTAGCAGATGCCTGCCAGAGGAATGAGGCGAGATCATAATAGAACGGTCCTTTTCTACCACCCTGAAAATCAATAAAGTATGGATTTCCCTTATCATCCAGCATGATGTTGCGTGCCTGAAAATCGCGATAAAGGAAACAATCCATCGGTTCTGATGTCAGATCCTTGGCAAAAAGCCGGAAGTTGGCTTCGAGCTTCAGTTCGTGAAAATCCAAATCGGTAGGCTTCAGGAAACAATACTTGAAGTAGTTGAGGTCGAAGAGTACACTGTCTACATCGAATTCTGGCTGCGGATAGCAGTTCTGCCAATCCAATCCTCTTGCACCGCGAATCTGGATATTCGGAAGTTCACGAATGGTTTTCTTAAGGAGTTCCTTCTCTTTCTGATTGTAACGTCCGCCCGCATCTCGTCCGCCCTTGATGGCATCGAAAAGCGAAGTACCACCAAGGTCTGTCTGAAGATAGCAGAGTTCATCATCGCTCACCGCCAGAATCTGGGGAACAGGCAACTGTCTGAGCTGGAAATGCTGAGCCAGATATACAAAGGCATGATCCTCATCACGACTGGTTCCTATCACACCAATTACCGTATCACCATCATGCCCAATGATACGGAAATACTGCCGGTTACTCCCCTGCCCTGCCAATTTTATGACATCAGCCGGTTCTTCACCCGCCCATTTTTTATATAAATCAATCAGCTTTTCCATCATTATTCAGTTTACGTCGTTTCCGATCATCATCAATCTTCTGTGCGAAGTTATCTCCGATAAAGAGAAGCAATAAGATACCCAGCGTAGTAAGGAACGAGTTTGTAGTAGTCATTCCCAACTCTGCCTTTGTAATATAAATGAGTCCTCCGATAACAATCAGAAAGACCACTGCTTTTTTCCAATCAATATTGTTCATGCTATGAATTTTCTATTATGCTGCAAAATTACACAATTAAATTGAGAAAACAAAATAAAAACAAAAAAAAATCGGATGTCTCACGACAACCGATTTCCAAAAACAAACTACTTAAAAACTAATCTACTAAAACAAATCAAAAAAATATCTTTGCCATCCCTTAGGATGATACTTTCTTTTATTTACGATGCAAAGTTACAAAAAAAGATTATTCGAACCAAATAATTTTGCTATTTTTTGCATCTTTATGACTAAAAAAACAAAAAAATAGGGATAATTCGCTGAGAATCACCCCTATTTGATATTTTCGCTTTGCAAACTCGCAGTCTTACGATATGCTTTGTTTGCTCAAATTATTCATCTAATTACATCATGCCACCCATACCAGGTGCTGCAGCTGGTGCAGCTGGTGCAGGCTCTGGTTTGTCAACCAACACACACTCTGTTGTCAGGAACAAGCCTGCGATAGAAGCAGCATTCTCCAAAGCTACACGCTCTACCTTGGCAGGATCTACGATACCAGCCTGACGCATATCTTCGTAAACGTCCTTGCGGGCATTGTAACCGAAGTCACCCTCGCCCTCGCGTACCTTATTTACTACTACAGAACCCTCGCCACCGGCATTGGCAACAATCTGACGGAGAGGCTCCTCAATAGCACGCTCTACGATACGGATACCTGTTGTCTCGTCAGCGTTATCACCCTTCATATCCTTCAACGCCTCGAGAGCACGGATATAAGTAGTTCCACCACCAGCAACGATACCTTCCTCGATAGCGGCACGGGTAGCGCAGAGTGCATCGTCAACACGATCCTTCTTCTCCTTCATCTCAACTTCAGAGTTGGCACCTACATAAAGGACAGCTACACCACCGGCGAGCTTAGCCAGACGCTCCTGAAGTTTCTCCTTATCATATGAAGACTTGGTATTCTCAATTTCGTTCTTGATCTGAGCTACGCGATCCTGGATATTAGCCTTCTCGCCATGACCATTAACTATAGTTGTATTGTCCTTGTTGACGGTAACCTTGTCTGCTGAACCCAGCATATCCAAAGTTGCCTGCTCCAACTTCAAGCCCTTCTCCTCAGAGATAACAACACCGCCTGTCAATACTGCGATATCCTCCAACATGGCCTTGCGACGGTCACCGAAGCCTGGAGCCTTCACAGCACAAATCTTCAAACCGCCACGCAAACGGTTAACTACCAAAGTAGTCAAAGCCTCTGAATCAACATCCTCAGCGATAACCAACAAAGGACGACCACTCTCAGCAGCAGGCTGGAGAATTGGCAAGAACTCCTTCAAGTTAGAAATCTTCTTATCATAAAGAAGGATGTATGGGTTATCCATTACACACTCCATCTTGTCTGCATCTGTCATGAAGTAACCGCTCAAATAACCACGGTCAAACTGCATACCCTCAACAACACCGATGTTGGTATCACGGCTCTTGCTCTCCTCGATAGTGATGACACCATCCTTAGAAACCTTGCGCATTGCGTCAGCCAAGAGCTTACCAATCTCAGCATCATTGTTGGCAGAAACAGTAGCCACCTGCTCAATCTTATCGTAGTTGTCGTCTACCTGTTCAGCATGTTCCTTGATGAAGGCAACAACAGCAGCCACAGCCTTGTCGATACCACGCTTCAAGTCCATTGGGTTTGCACCTGCAGTAACGTTCTTCAAGCCCTCTGTTACGATAGCCTGAGTCAGGATAGTAGCAGTTGTTGTACCGTCACCGGCATCATCACCAGTCTTGCTGGCAACGCTCTTAACAAGCTGAGCACCAGTATTTTCGAATTTATTCTCCAACTCTACTTCCTTAGCCACGGTAACACCATCCTTAGTAATCTGAGGAGCACCAAACTTCTTTTCGATTACCACGTTGCGGCCCTTAGGACCGAGAGTTACCTTTACTGCATTTGCCAACTGATCAACACCCTTCTTCAAGAGGTCGCGGGCATCCATATTATATTTAATATCTTTAGCCATTTTCTTTTATTTTTTTAATGTTGAATGTTAAATGTTGAATGTTGAGTTAAAACAAAGCAATTGAATCCTTCACTCTTCGTTCTTCACTCTTCACTTATTCTTACTCTTCTACTACAGCGAGTACATCGCTCTGACGCATCATGATATATTTAGTACCACCGAATTCGAGTTCTGTGCCAGCGTACTTACCATAGAGTACGGTATCACCTTCTTTGAGAATCATCTCTTCGTCTTTCGTACCCTTACCTGTAGCAACGACCTTACCACGCTGTGGTTTCTCTTTTGCTGTATCAGGGATAATAATTCCACCTACTTTTTCTTCAGCTGGTGCAGGAAGTACCAGCACTCTGTCTGCTAATGGTTTAATGTTCATGATTCTATAATATTTTAATTGTTATACGTTTATTTTGCCAACAGGTATTGCTACCCGTCACCCCGCCAGTATACGAAAAACGTGCCAAAGCATCCATACTGACACTTTGACACGTTTAAATACTGACATTATATCACAAAAACTTGTGTTTTATTTCATTTTCCATTGATAATCGAATCTTTCAATATCCTCCTCAACCAGTGGATTACCATTCTGAACTTCGATGAAAGTCAGCTGTGTAATCGCCTTGATGGCATGATAATGCTCCAGAGGAATCACCACGGTATCACCAGCCTTCACATGTTTCTCCTCACCATCAAGTACAAAGATGCCCTCACCTTCTACGAATGTCCACACCTCTGAACGATGGTGATGAAGCTGATAACTGATATTCTTACCTGGCTTCAAGGTAATACTCTTGGTGAGCGAATGATTACCGTCAGCATACTCAGAATCGTCAATCACCCGATAAGTACCCCACCTTCTTTCCTCATACATCGGACGCGGAGTAAGATGTTCTACCGCCTTCTTGATGTCCTCGGAATATTTCTTTGCACAGACGAAGATGCCATCAGGACTCGCTGCAACAACAGCATCCTTCAAGCCATCCACATACAGAGGCAACTGGAGTTCGTTGATGACATGCGTATTCTCGCAATGACTTCCCATCACCGCATTACCGATGCTGGCATGATGCAGCTCATCAGTGAGTGTGTTCCAGGTACCCAGGTCCTTCCATTCACCATTAAACGGTACTACCGCTACCGATTCAGCCTTCTCCGCCACCTCGTAGTCGAAAGAGATTTTTGGAAATTCGCTATATCTTGCACGAGTATCTTCAAAGTTCTCACTCTGCATATACTTACGTACAATCTGCATCATATAGCCCAAACGGAAAGCGAAGACACCACCATTCCAGTAAGCACCCTCCTCCAGGAGTTTCTCTGCTGTAGGCACATCCGGTTTCTCGGTAAATCTCTTCACTATCTGATACTTCTCTCCTTCAGCAAAAGGAACCACATAACCATATTTTGCACTTGGATAAGTAGGTTTGATACCCATCAGCACGAGGTCGGCGACGTTTTTCTCCACACATTCCACCATACGGGCTATGGTATGGAAATATTCCAACTCGGTATAAGGATCACAAGGCATAATAACCACAACCTCGTCATCCTCACATTTCTTCTTCAGTTTCAGATAACTTGCAGCTAAAGCGATAGCAGGGAAAGTATCACGCCTCTCCGGTTCGGTAACCACAGAAACCCGCTCTCCCAGCTGGTTCTGGATGATATCCAGCTGACTGGCGTTTGTAGCAAGCGTAATATCGCTGGTCAGATTTGCTTCCTGAGCCTGACGTACCACGCGCTGAACCATACTTTCCATCTCCCCATTCTCCTTTTCGAGCAATGGCAAGAACTGTTTGCTTCTAGCATTATTGCTAAGTGGCCAGAGCCTTTTACCCGAGCCACCCGATAACAAAATTAATTGCATATTATTACTATCTAAATCGTTTATTGTTCATACTTAAGATTTCACAAATTAACAATGAGAGACTGCATCACATCAGGAGTTTACTCCCAGTACCAACAGGTCTCAAAGAAGAATCATCCGTGATAATCCGGCTGCAAAAGTACGTTTTTCTTTTGAGACCACCAAGCAATTTCTAAAAAAACTACCTATTCATATAAAAATACCTAGATATGCGCAAGAAAGTAAAAAGGAAGAAAAAACATCATTTAAACAGATTAAAAATAAGAAAAGCTGGTTCAAGTTGGTTCAAGTTGGTCTATTTCGATATTTTTTTGCTGATTTATTTCCGATTTTCAACTATTATTATTACCTTTGCGACCAAATATCAATTTAAGCATACCTCAATAACTTAAAAAGATATATTAATAACTAGGAGTATAAAAAAATAAGCAAATGACGAACAAGCATTATAAAGGAAATGAAATGATAAGGAGACTGGTGATAGGTGCCGATTTCGTTATTCTCAACATCGTACTGTTGTTCTATACCCAATATGGTCAAGAACTCATACCTGCGTATTTCGACAAAGCAACAAAGATTACCTTTTTTGTTGCCAATGCTGCCTTGTTCCTAGGCGAATACTTCTATTCCACCATCATTCATGTCAGAAAGATCGGGTTCCTACAGGTTACAAAGCGTACTTTATATCTGGCTGCAGCAACAACATTCTGTTTCTTTACCTTCTCAAGACTACTCGGTCACGGGGGAAAGATGTTCTCCTTCAGCATTATCTTCGGCATAACATTCTATCTGTCTCTCATCATAAGCCGACTCTGCGAGCTCAAATTACTAAAGTATTTCCGCTCTAAAGGCCGCAACTCACGCACCGTCGTCTTTGTAGGTAACGATCCTGCCGTGAGCGAGATGTACAAAACGATGACAGAAGATCCCTCGGCAGGTTATATCGTAAAAGGATATTATGCAGACGAAGACATCACTGATAATCCGGAAGGGTTGAAAAGAATAGGAAACATGAAACAGCTCAAAGAGATTATCTCTTCTACCATGAATGATACCATCAATGGTGAACCTTCCAATATTGACGAGGTTTTCTGCTGCCTGTCGCATAAAGATCCTGAAATCATCAATATCATGCACTTCTGTGATAAGAATGTGATACACTTCTACTACCTGCCACGTGTGTTTGGTGAGTACAAATTGCATCTTGATGCCCAGAATTTTATGGGAAGGACGGTATATTCAAACCGCATAGAACCCCTAACAAGCATGTCAAACCGCATTATCAAGCGTAGCTTCGACATCGTGGTGAGCGGGCTTGCATGTTTGTGCGTTCTACCATTCATTCCATTCATAGCTCTCATCATCAAGATTCAGAGTCCTGGTCCAATTTTCTTCAAACAGGCAAGAACGGGTCTGAATGGTGATACCTTCTACTGTCTTAAATTCCGTTCCATGCATGTGAACAAGGATGCAGACAAGGCACAGGCAACAAAGAACGACCCACGTAAATTTGCTTTCGGCAACTTTATGAGAAAGACGAACATAGATGAGTTTCCTCAATTCTTCAATGTTCTTAAGGGAGACATGAGTATTGTGGGTCCGCGCCCTCACATGCTGCATCATACAGAGGTGTATGGAAGCCTGATAGATAAGTATATGGTTCGCCACTTCTCCAAGCCTGGTATCACCGGTTGGGCTCAGGTTACCGGGTTCCGTGGTGAGACCAAGGAGCTCTGGCAGATGGAGGAACGTATCCGCCGTGATATCTGGTATATAGAGAACTGGTCGTTCTGGCTTGATATCAAGATTATCTTCATGACAGCCAAGAGCATTATCTGCCCTGACAAGAATGCTTATTAGGAGTCTATAAAAAGAAAAAGAGGATGTGCCATAAGTTTGGAAACCAGTTGGCGCATAACAGTTGGCCACCGCATGCACATCAGCTGTTGTGCATGCGCATATCAGCTGTTATGCAAGCGCACAACAGCTGTTGTGCGACCGGAGATACTTACTGTCTCAACAACATATTCTATCTCTTCCAACAACATATCCTATCTCTTCCAACAACATATCCTAGCTCTTCCAACAACATATCCTAGCTCTTTCAACAAAAAGAAGAGGATGTATCATCAACTTATGATACATCCTCTTTTTAGATATTCTCTTTACTTACTTAGACGGAAGCCTGTTGAGCCAACAGGTAAGGTCATTCAACATTTGGTCGTGATATGGGAAACCATGGGCAGCATCTCGGAATCCCCATCCATGTCCGGCAGTCGGATAGATGTGCATGGTACACTCGTTGCCCGCCTTGCTCATGGCAGAATAATAGGCTACGCCATTGGTTACAGGAGGAACAACCTTATCATCAAAAGACATTAGTATGATGGCACGAGGGGTAAGATTAGGACGAACAGCCTTGTCGTTAGACCACTCTTCTACCAGTTTCTTATTGGTATTACGCTCTTCACCCAAGAAATTCACACATGATCCCTTATGAGAGATACGCTCATCCATTGAAATCACCGGATAGAAAAGAATTGAGAAATCAGGTCGCACAGCCGTCTCAGCATGAGTACTGACGGAAGAAGCCAAATGACCGCCGGCAGAAAATCCCATAATTCCGACATCTTCCTTGTTTATTTTCCATACTGCAGAACTGTCACGAACGGTTCGCATCGCCTGATAGGCATCACTCAATGGAATATTGCGGTTTCCGTTAGGCATACGGTATTTCAAGACAAAGAAAGCGATACCCTGTTTGTTAAAATACTCAGCCCACTGATGTCCCTCATGATCCATTGCAAGATGAGAATACCCACCTCCAGGACAATCTACTACAGCTCTTCCTGAAGGATTCTTAGGAAGATAACAGGTAAGTTCACTCTGTCCGTCGCTACTGTTCTTCAATACGAACTTGCGAGCGGTAGATTGAGCTGATGCTGTAATAGCTGTCAGCATCAGTAGAAAAAAAATCATTGTCTTTTTCATTTTTCTTTTTTGTTATGTTGTTTATATCTTTATTCTGTTTTGCTAAGATAATGCAAAGATAGGCATTTTTTCGTTAACCCTATGTTATTTTTTCTTCTTTTTTTGGTGTTTTTGTTCCAATCGCTTTGATTATTGGTTCTTTTTTGCTATATTTGCAGAAAAATTGCTGTAAACGGCAATCGGAGAAAACATCTCTCTTCTGCCGCTGGCATTTATTTAGGAGTCTCACTTATAAAATATTGACATAGAATAATGAAGGATTTTTTCAAGAACGTGGCAGCCACTATCGTAGGACTGTTTGCCTTCGGGCTGATCATGACCATCCTGGGATTCATCTGTATCATCGGAATGGTGGCATCGAGCAACAGTAAACCGGCACTGAAAGACAATGCGGTGATGGTGATGAAACTACAAGGACAGATTGAAGACCGTACTGAAGACAACTGGCTCGGCGAACTGACAGGCGAGCAGTTTAACAACATAGGCATGAACAGGATTCTCTCTTCTATCCGCAAGGCAAAGAATGAGGATAAAGTGAAGGGCATCTATCTGGAAACAGGTATCTTGGAGACAGATTATGCCACTTTGCAGGAAATCAGAAATGCACTTGCCGATTTCAAGAAGAGCGGCAAATGGATTATCGCATATGGTGATGCTCTCTCACAGGGTGGATATTATCTGGCTTCGGTTGCCAACAAGGTATATGTAAACCCAGAAGGCAATGTGGACTGGCATGGTATTGCATCGCAGCCACAATATATCAAAGACGTAGCAGCCAAGTTTGGCGTTCACTTTACGGTAGTGAAGGTAGGCAAATACAAAAGCTATACTGAAACATACACCGAAGACAAAATGTCGGATGCCAACAGAGAGCAGGTTTCACGCTATATTGGTGGACTCTGGCAACAGATGTTGGGAGATGTGAGCAAAAGCAGAAACATCAACAAGGATTCACTGAACCGCTATGCTGACGGGCTGATGGTGTTTGATGATACCAAACTACTGAAATCTCGAAAGATGGTAGATGGATTCTGCTATTATGATGAAATCAGAGACGTGGTAAAGAAACAGTTAGGACTGAAGGCAGACGAGACCATCAATCAGGTTGACTATAACGACGTAGATATGACTATAGACGACTCGAATCTGATGGGCGAAGAGATTGCCGTATACTACTGTCAGGGGTCCATTGTCAGGATGGAGACTCCTAGCATCTATGATTCAGAGCAACAGATAGTAAGTACAAAGGTCATCAAGGACCTTCAGGAACTTGCAGATAACAGTCAGATAAAGGCCGTAGTTCTGCGTATCAATTCGGGCGGTGGCGATGCCTATGCTTCGGAACAGATCTGGAGAGCAGTTAAAGAATTAAATAAAAAGAAGCCGGTAGTGGTTTCGATGGGTGGTATGGCAGCATCGGGTGCTTATTATATGAGTATGGGTGCCCAATATATCATGGCACAACCTACAACATTGACCGGCAGCATCGGTATCTTTGGAGCCCTGCCAGATTTCAGTGACCTGATGACAAAGAAGTTAGGCTTCAAGTATGATGAAGTGAAGACCAACCGCAACAGTACCTATGCCTCTGCAGGCATGTCACGCCCATGGAGTGCAGAAGAGATTGCCACCATGCAAAACTATGTGAACCGTGGATATAGTCTCTTCCGCAATCGTGTGGCTGAGGGCAGAAAAATGAGTACCGAACAGGTTGAGAAGATTGCTCAAGGAAGAGTATGGCTGGGTACAGACGCCAAGAAGATCAAGTTAATTGATGGATTCGGCGGCTTGAGCGACGCCATCGACAAGGCTGCAGAATTGGCTCATCTCAGCAGTTATCAGGCGGTAGAATATCCGGCATTGGCTGGATGGATGGAACAGTTGCTGGATATGGCGGGCGGAAACAAGGGAACCTACCTCGACGAACAGTTGCGTCTGGCATTGGGTGATCTCTACCAGCCATTCATCATGATACGCAATATGAAGGAGAAAGAGCCTATACAGGCTGCACTTCCTTACGTACTGAACATACAATAACATTTATAATAAGGTATGCGTACATTAATATATAGACATACCGAATTAAGAGAAAGGAAACAGACATGAGAACAGAAGGCGATCTTATCAAGATCAACGACTGGCTGCTACCACTGAGTTGGATTTATGGCGGCATGGTCAGATTTCGCAATTGGCTCTTCGATATCGGACTGAAAAAGAGTCAGTCATTCTCAATCCCGATTATTTCTGTGGGTAACATCACGGTGGGCGGATCGGGCAAGACTCCCCATGTGGAGTATCTGATACGCTTGTTGCACGACAAGGTAAAGATAGCCGTGCTATCACGTGGTTACAAAAGAAAGACCAGTGGCTATGTGCTGGCAGATAAAGATACAACAATGTCAGAGATTGGCGATGAACCCTTCCAGATGCACAGCAAGTTTGACGATATCTATGTAGCCGTAGACGCTAAGCGGGTGAGAGGAATCGAAAAGTTGCAGAATGAAGAACCGACCAAGGATGTAGATGTTGTATTACTGGATGATGCCTTTCAGCATCGCTATGTGAAGCCAGGTATCAACATTCTGCTGGTAGATTACCACCGTCTGATTATCTATGACAAGATGTTGCCGGCAGGAAGACTGAGAGAACCTCTAAGCGGTAAGAACCGTGCAGACATTGTGATTATCACTAAATGTCCAAAGGATCTGAAGCCAATGGAATTCCGTGTACTCACCAAGGCTATGGACCTTTACCCTTTCCAGAAGCTCTACTTCACCTGCATCAACTATGATACGCCAAAGGGAGTTTTCGAAGACCAGCAGATAGCCAAGGAGGAGTTGAAAAACTACCATGCTCTGCTGGTTACTGGTATCGCATCGCCTAAGCAGATGGAACACGACCTGAAGCCAATGGTCAAGAGTATGCAGTCGCTGAGTTTCGGTGATCACCATCGCTTCAAGAATAAAGACATCACACGCATCAACGAGGCGTTTGAACAGATGCCAGAACCCCGTCTGATTATCACGACAGAGAAAGATGCCGTGAGACTAAAAGAGACAGAGGGACTCTATGAAATAGTTAAGAAAAGCATATACGAACTGCCTATCAAGGTAAGTTTCATGCTGGAACAAGAAGATAATTTTAACGACAAAATCATTAGCTATGTACGAAAAAATTCAAGAAACAGCATCCTGGCTAAAAGAAAGGATGACAACAAGTCCGAAGACAGCAATCATACTGGGAACCGGTCTCGGACAATTAGCTTCAGAAATAACTGACAGTTATGAATTTCCATATAGTGAAATACCAAACTTCCCAGTATCTACCGTTCAAGGTCATGCAGGCAAACTGATTTTCGGTAAGTTAGGAGGTAAAGACATCATGGCTATGGAAGGAAGATTCCATTACTATGAAGGATATGACATGAAGGCTGTAACCTTCCCAGAACGTGTGATGTACGAGTTGGGCATTGAAACCCTCTTTGTAAGCAACGCTTCGGGCGGTATGAATCCGGAATTCCAGATTGGAGACCTGATGATTATCGATGATCACATCAACTTCTTCCCAGAACATCCATTGCGCGGAAAGAACTTCCCTACCGGTCCACGTTTCCCGGATATGCACGAAGCATACGACAAGAAACTCCGCGACCTTGCCGACGATATCGCTAAGGAGAAGGGAATTGATGCAAAGCATGGTGTATATGTTGGCGTTCAGGGACCTACCTTCGAGACACCGGCAGAGTATCGCATGTATCGTGTATTGGGTGGTGACGCTGTAGGTATGAGTACTGTACCAGAAGTGATTGTTGCCCGCCATTGCGGAATCAAGGTTTTCGGCATCAGCATTATCACCGATCTTGGCGGTTTCGATGTACCTGTAGAAGTCAGTCATGAGGAAGTGCAGATTGCAGCCAATGCCGCACAGCCTAAGATGACAGAGATTATGCGAGAAATCATCCGCAGATCTTAAGTATAAATTATAAACTATTATTTATTTTGGATATCTCAAAGTTAGGTGAATTCGGTCTTATAAACCATCTCACCAAAGGTTATGAAAAGAAAAACGAGTCTACAGTTTATGGTGTAGGCGACGATTGTGCCGTGATGCATTATCCAGACAAGGAAGTGCTCATGACTACAGATATGCTGATGGAGGGCGTACATTTCGACCTTACCTATATTGACATGGTTCACTTGGGTTACAAGAGTGCAATGGTAAACATCAGTGATATCTTTGCTATGAACGGAACCCCACGTCAGATGGTAGTAAGCATAGCATTGAGTAAACGATTCAAAGTAGAAGACATTGATGAATTCTATAAGGGTCTTCGAATGGCATGTGACAAATGGGGAGTAGATATCGTGGGAGGTGATACGACTTCTTCTCTCACCGGTTTAGCCATCAGTATTACTTGTATCGGAGAAGCAGCAAAAGAAGAAATCGTATACCGCAACGGAGCCAAGGAAACAGACCTGATCTGTGTGTCAGGCGACTTGGGCGGTGCCTATATGGGACTTCAACTGCTGGAACGCGAAAAGGCTGTATACTACGGACAGATAGAAGATATCCGAAAGAAGATGGCTGAGGCTAAAGCAAATGGTGATAACGAGAAACTGGCTCTTCTGAACAGAGACTTAGAGAATATGCGCAACTTCCAGCCAGATTTCGCCGGCAAGGAATATCTCTTGGAAAGACAACTGCAGCCTGAGGCACGCGGAGATGTGATAGCACAACTGCGTGAGGCAGGTATCCGTCCTACAGCCATGATGGATGTGAGCGATGGTCTGAGCAGTGAATTGATGCATATCTGCGAACAGAGTCATTGCGGATGCAGAGTATATGAGAAGAACATACCTATCGACTACCAGACAGCCGTGCAGGCAGAAGAATTCAATATGAACCTTACCACCTGTGCTATGAATGGTGGCGAAGATTATGAACTTCTCTTTACCGTACCTATCGGTGACCACGAGAAGATTGAGACTATGGAGGGTGTAAGGCAGATTGGCTACATCACCAAAGAAAATCTGGGCAAGTTCCTCATTACCAGAGACGGACAGGAATTTGAACTGAAAGCACAAGGTTGGAATCCGCTGAAAGATTAATTTCAAGCAAAGGGATATTTAGTTAATAAACATTAAGCAAGAGAAAATATTTCGTTTTCTCTTGCTCAATTAAAATATTTATTGTACCTTTGCAACCGCAAAAAGCAAGATGGTGCCATAGCTCAGTTGGTAGAGCAAAGGACTGAAAATCCTTGTGTCCCCGGTTCGATTCCTGGTGGTACCACTCCTCCTTTCATAAAAGGCGGTTACTAACTGTGGTTAGGGCCGTCTTTTTTTTATATCCACACCTTAAGGTAACAGATATTACAAACAAGACAAAGTATAGAATTTATTAAACAAACTAAACTTAAAAAGCTTATGAAGAAGATTTTAATAGTTTTATTGGTCTGTTTCTCATTTGTGACAGCCAATGCCAAAGATTACAGTAAGTATTATCAGAACTTACCAGTTCAGATGCAGCAACCAACATTGCCTAGCATCCCAGACAATCATGTCAGTATCTTGGAATGTGGCGGTAATGGTGACGGACTCACCATAAATACCCAGGCATTCGCCAAAGCCATCAGCAAACTGAACAAGATGGGCGGCGGTCATCTTAATGTGCCTGCAGGTATCTACCTCACCGGTCTCATCTCACTGAAGGACAATATTGACCTGCATCTGGAAAAGAATGCCATCATCGTTCTTTCTGAAGACAAGAATGATCACTTCAAGATAGACGAGACCACAGGAAAGAAAGAAAGCCGTGCTACTCCAGCCATCAATGCCAGCAAGAGAAAAAATATTTCTATCACAGGCGAGGGCACCATTGACGGAAACGGAGAATGGTGGAGACCGGTAAAGCGCAGTAAGGTTAGTGACGTAGAATGGAAAGAATTCCAGGCTATGGGCGGAACACTGAATGAGAAGGGTGACATCTGGTATCCTTTCAACCTGAAGCACGAACCTAATGTGGCTGAGAATATGGACGAACAGGAGAAAACCCGAACACACATGATCAGATTCACCAGTTGCGAGAATGTGCTCGTACAGGGAGTTACACTTCTGAATAGTCCTAAATTCCATATCATCCCTACCCGATGCAAGAATGTGACAATCGACGGAATCACCGTAAAATGTCCATGGAATGCCCAGAACGGTGATGCGATTGATATCTCCAGCTGTAAGGATGTACTCATCGTAAACAATGTGATAGATGCCGGTGATGATGGTATCTGCATGAAGGGTGGCGCAGGCGCAGCAGGTGTGGCAGCAGGTCCTTGTGAAAACATCAATATCCAGGACAACACCGTATACCATGCCCATGGAGGTTTTGTTATCGGCAGCGAGTTCTCTGGCGGCATGAAGAATATTGTTGTTCGCAACAATACTTTCCAGGGAACAGATACCGGTTTACGCTTTAAAAGTGCTGTGAAGAGAGGTGGAACATCAGAGAACATCTATATCGACCATATCTACATGACCGATATCAAGGATGCAGCCATCACCTTTGAGACCACTTATTTTGACAACCATGTGGGTGCCCAGAAGCAGACAACTCCCGTAAAGCAGGAATTCCTGCCAAACTTTCAGGATATCCACATGAGCAACATCTACGTACGAGGTTGCGAAACAGGTATTGAAGCACATGGTGCAGAAGGTATGGTACACGATATCACCATCAAGAACTCCAATATCTTCTACACCAAGGAAGCCAAGAATATCGATGCTGCCTGCAAAATTCTGTTGGAAAACGTACGTTTTGAAAGTTTCGCAAAGTAAATTTTCTACTCAACATTCAAGAAGTCTACTTGACAACAGTAAGCGTATGATCGCAAACCGTGAAATGAATATCAAGACCCTCATAAGGCATTCCATAGACCTTATGAGGGTCTTTCTGGTAATGCGGACGGGGATCTTGGGCAAGTACCTCTTTCAATATTTCAATCTTTTCTGCATTCAATCCCTGCAGACGCAGATGCCTGTCTACATCTTCAGAAATCTCTACATCAAGTTTCTGCCATTTGCGGTCATCAACAAAACCGCTCCTGGCCCCAGGATGAGAATCGGCATACACCACATACGGCTTGATGTCAAATATCGGTGTCTTGTCCATAAGATCAGCTCCCTTAACATGAATGACAGGACCATGAGGAGTCTCCCATTCGATATGAGAAATTTTTACCGATGAAAGACCTATATTATTGGGACGGAAAGGACTTCGAGTGGCAAAGACACCCACTTTCTCATTGCCTCCCAACACAGGAGGACGAACAACCGGACTGTGCGCTTTGTGCCTATTGGCAGAAAATTCCCAAATCAGCCAAAGATAATCAAAGCCTTCCATGCCACGCAGCGCATCAGGGTTACGAAATTCGGGTTCAAAAACAATCTGTCCTTCCAGTTCTGCTACCAATCCAGCCTGTTTGGGTATGCCAAACTTGCTACTGAAGGGAGAACGAAAATATGCTATTGGTTTTATCTCCATATTTACTAATTATTACACCTTAATTATATATAAGACGAAAAAAGGCATGAATTATTTTGCCGTATGCACAAAATAATGTACCTTTGCAGACAGAACAAAAAACAAAAAGAAATGAAAATACAAAGACCATCGTATGAAATCTGGTTACAGAAACCAGGTGAGCTCGGCATCTACCAGCAGATAGAACGAGCAGGAAGAGTATGCTATAAAAGTGAGAATAATACCACAGTGAATTCTGCCAAACCTTTCGTGGATCGGATGGTGCAGAGTGAACACTTTGCCATGCTGGAACATGGAACCGTGTATCTGGTATGCAAACATGGAGAGTTGCCGCTTTATACCCACAACAAGTTCTCACGTCTGAAAACGTTAGACGGCAAAGACTATATTACAACCAATCTCCGAGTATTGGCAGAAAACAAGGCGATGGATGATTTGAAATACCTCAGCAACTATGAAGAAGGTAAGCACGAACTCCGTATTACCGTTCATTTTACTACTCAGATTTCCATTACCCGAGAATATAACCGTCATCGTGCCAACTCTATGGCAGAGCAGAGTACCCGATACTGCAACTATTCGAAGAATAAGTTTGATAACGAGATTACCATCAACCTGCCTACATGGGTAGAAGCAGAAGGTTTCGATGGTTCACAAGATCCCAGCGACTACCGAATAGAAGATATGTGTGCTGACATTGCAGAAGGAAGAACTGCTGAATGGAGTAAACTCACAACTTGGATATTCGCCAATCAGGCTGCCGAATATGCCTACATGAAACTGATAGAGGCAGGTTGCAAACCACAGGAAGCACGAGCCATCCTACCATTGGACTGCAACACAGAACTGGTTCATACCGCTTTCGTGAGTGACTGGAAACATTTCTTCGACCTCCGCGCATTAGGTACTACCGGTGCACCACATCCTGATGCCAAGATTTTAGCCTTGCCACTGATGGAAGAGTTTAAGCAGAAAGGTTACCTCTAAGGTTTAAAAAATATTAAAGCACCCTTTAAAAATAAAGATTTTCTATTCTTTTGACATAACGAATAGATTTATTTCGTATTTTTGCGGTGTGTTTTTCATAGTATTAGATTTAAGGTTATCAAGATTGGGGCTACGGCGGTAGCCCTTTTTTATTGTCTTTTTCAGCCTTACCTCTCTATTTTTTGCCGATTTTGCCACTTATTACCCCTAAAAATGCATTTTTTTGAAGAAAAATGAAAAAAAGTTGGCGAAAAATTTGGTGGAACCAGAAATTAGTAGTACCTTTGCAACCGCTTAAGAAAACCAAGCTATAGTCATCCAGACTAAAACAATGGAGAGATGGTAGAGTGGTCGATTACAACGGTCTTGAAAACCGTCGTACCGAGAGGTACCGGGGGTTCGAATCCCTCTCTCTCCGCAAGAGCCTTCTGAAAGAAATTTCAGAAGGCTTTTTTATTTCCGTATTTGTATATTTCCTTCATATTCATTCACTATCCATGACAAGAAGACTTCAAATGCAAAATTATGCTATATTATTTGGTCATATCAAAGAAAACATGTAACTTTGCTCAAAAGTAAGCTACATGCAAGAAAAGACAAGACAATGATAGATCGCTGTTACATAGAAATCACCAATACATGCAATCTCAACTGCCACTTCTGTCCAAAACATACAAGAAAGAAAAGACAGTTGACTGCTGAGGAATTCGACCTGCTCACCGACAAGATACGTGGGAAGGTCTGTTTCCTATATTTCCACATTATGGGCGAACCCCTACTACACCCCCTTCTACCCGAGTTTATCAGCATATCAAGAGAGAAAGGTTTCAAAACCGTACTTACATCCAATGGCACTCTGCTACATAAAGCCATGGACCTCCTTGATACACTTCCCCACAAGATACAGCTCTCACTCCACTCGCACGAGAGTAATGCCAAGGGAGAACTCGCCAGTTACATGAACGAGGTGATGACTTTTTCAACCCAAGCCGCAGAAAAAGGAACCTGCATAGTTCTCAGACTCTGGAACCAAGGAGGAAAAGACCGGGAAAATGAAGAAGTGATGGAGCACATCGAAAAATTTGTTCCCAAGCCCTGGAAAGAACGACCTGACGGTTACAGACTTGCCAACAATCTCTATCTGGAGTTTGATAGGAAATTCGAATGGCCCAATTTCGATAACCATATCGAAGAAAACGAAATGGTAAGAGGAAACCCGGAATCAGGTATCAGAGAAGGAAAAAGAGAAGTTTTCTGTAAAGCCCTACTCAAACAGATAGGCATATTGGCTGATGGCACATTGGTACCCTGCTGCCTGGACCACAACGGAGATGTGGCACTGGGGAACCTGCTCAAACAATCGCTAGAAGAAATTCTGGCTTCCCCCCGCGCCCAAGCCATGATAGAAGGTTTCAAGCACCATCAAGCCACAGAACATCTCTGTGAGACCTGCGAATCAGCCCTGGTAAGAAACAGTTTTAGAGGAAAAGCAAGAAGTTAATAAGAATTATGAGATATTATACAGCAATGACAATAGCCGGCTCAGACAGTTGTGGAGGAGCCGGCGTGCAAGCTGACATCAAGACAATGTCGGCACTAGGCGTATATGCAGCATCGGCCATTACAGCCATTACCGTACAGAACACCCTGGGAGTTTATGCCATCCAAGACATCACCCCCGAAATCGTAAAGGGCCAGATAGAAGCTGTGATGGACGACATCCACCCAGATGCCATCAAAGTAGGTATGGTGAACGACCGTGCCACCATCCAAGCAATCGCAGAAACCCTGAAGAGATACCAAGGAGAATATCAGCATCTTATCATAGACCCAGTGATGGTTACCACCAGTGGTTGCAGACTCATGCAGGAGGATGCTCTCAGCATTTTCATACAGGAGTTATTACCACTAGCTACCCTGCTAACACCTAACATCCCGGAAGCAGAGATACTGGCAGGAATGAAGATACAGAATAAGGAAGACATCCAGAACGCAGCTTTAGCCATCAGTAAGTTAGGCTGTAAATATGTACTCATCAAAGGCGGCCATTTCCAGGGAGAAGAAAAGATTGATTACCTTTTCGAAGACGGAAAGCCTATTACCAGTTATCGAGGCATTAGCGTAAACACACGCAATACCCACGGTACAGGTTGTACCCTATCCTCAGCCATCACTTCTTATCTGGCAAGAGAAATGGATATGAATACAGCTATCGCCATGGCAAAAACCTATCTTTCAGGCGCAATTCTGGCAGGAAAAGATGTACAGATAGGAAAAGGTCATGGTCCGGTGAATCATTTCTATGAACCCAACGCACTGTTTATCAAATAACAGCCAACACCTTTATATAAAGAAATAAAATCACAACGAATATGAAATGGATAGTAATCACTCTGCCCGATTTTATAGAGAATGAATCAACCTATATCAACCAACTCTTTAAAGCAGGTATAGACCTGCTACACCTGCGCAAACCAGAATCAAATATAGAGGAGTGTAAGCGACTGATACAGGAAATCGACAAGAAATGGCATAAAAAGATCGTAGTACACGATCACTTCGAACTTTGTCAGGAATTTCATCTTCATGGTATTCATCTTAACAGAAGAAACCACGAGATTCCAGAAGGCTTTCAAGGAAGCATCTCACAATCCTGCCATAGTTTTAAGGAAGTAGAACAAGCTCTCCAGACTATATCACCCAAGAACAAAGACGAAAAGAGCGCGATTCTCAAACCTGCCTGCCATTATGTTTTCCTCAGTCCAATCTTTGACAGCATTTCAAAGAAAGGCTACAAACATTCCTTCTCCAACAAAGACTTAGAGGAAGCAGGCATCAATGGAATCATCAATGAGCGAGTAGTTGCATTAGGAGGTGTCACTCCTGAATATATTCCACAATTGAGAGCATGGAACTTTGGCGGAGCTGCATTCTTAGGTGACATCTGGAACAGAAGAACTGATGCGAACTGGGCAAAATACCTTACCGGAATTAAGAAGAAACTTGCCCCTGGGAATGCCCAGAATACGCTTAACAGTTCAAACATTTGGTAGAGGGAAATACACTACTTTCTAATAAGACAGGCCGAATCTCAACAATAAAAATAAAAAAATGCTTTTTTATTTTGTATTGTCTTCGATTTGCACTACCTTTGCACCCATGATATATCCAGATAATTTTGAAAACAAGATAGGATTCAATGAAATCCGCAAGATGCTGCGCGAAAGATGCCTCTCTCCACTCGGAAAGGAACAGGTAGACAAGATGGCATTCAGCAGCGATGCAGAACAAGTTAACGAATGGCTCATGCAGGTGCGTGAGTTCCGCAGACTGATGGAGGAAGTAGAAGACTTTCCCCTACAATATTTCTATGATGTAAGGGAGAGCATCCTCCGTATCCGTGTAGAAAACAGTCACCTGGAGGAGGACGAGCTGTTTGACTTGCGACGTTCACTATCTACCATAGCCGATATGGTGAAAATATTGAATCACAGCGATGACGATGACGAGCCGGAAGACGGATGGAAAAGAGAGAAAAAGTATCCCTACCCAGCCCTACATCGCCTTTCGCAGGATGTAGTTACTTTTCCACAACTGATTCAGCGCATCGACCAGATACTTGACAAATTCGGAAAGATAAGAGATAATGCAACCCCTGAACTTCTTCAGATTCGCAGAGAACTGGCAAAGACAGAGGGCAGCATCTCACGTACCTTATATAGTATATTGCGCTCGGCACAAAGTGAAGGCATCGTAGAAAAAGACGTAACCCCTACCCTGCGTGACGGCAGACTGGTTATTCCCGTCATCCCTACTCTGAAGCGTAAAATCAAAGGTATCGTACACGATGAGAGTGCCACAGGTAAAACAGTCTTTATAGAACCTACCGAGGTGGTAGAGGCAAACAACCGTGTACGTGAACTGGAGGGTGAAGAGAGAAAAGAAATCATTCGCATCCTCACCGACTTTACCAACAAGGTACGCCCATACTCCAAGGAAATTCTGGACAGTTACCGTTTTCTTGCCATCATTGACCTGATACAAGCCAAGCAAAAACTGGCTGATATCTTCAAAGCCATAGAACCCGAGGTAGAAGACCATCCACACATAGACTGGACCCGTGCGATACACCCATTATTGCAGCTATCTCTACAGAAAAAAAACGAGAAAGTAGTTCCGTTGGATATCATGCTTACACAGGACAAACGCATTCTTATCATCTCCGGTCCAAATGCAGGCGGCAAATCTGTCTGTCTGAAAACCGTCGGATTATTACAGTATATGCTGCAATGCGGTTTGAGTATCCCTGTAAGTGAGCGTTCAAAGACAGGCGTCTTCCAAAACATCATGATTGATATCGGTGACGAACAGAGTCTGGAGAACGACTTGAGTACCTACTCATCTCATCTTCTGAACATGAAGAATATGATGAAGGCAGCCAATGGCGAGACCATCATTCTGATAGATGAGTTTGGTACAGGTACAGAGCCAGGAATCGGAGGTGCTATCGCCGAAGCTGTACTCGACAAGTTCTGCAAGCAGCAAGCTTATGGTGTGATTACCACCCACTATCAGAACCTGAAGCATTTTGCCGACAGCCATGAAGGAGTGGTTAACGGCGCCATGCTCTACGACCGCCATGAGATGAAAGCCCTCTTCCAATTAGCTATCGGCAGACCAGGTTCTTCTTTCGCTATCGAAATTGCAAGAAAGATAGGATTACCCGAAGAAGTAATCAAGGAAGCATCAGATATCGTTGGTTCTGAATACATTCAAAGCGACAAGTATCTTCAGGATATTGTTCGTGACAAGCGATATTGGGAAAACAAACGCCAGAATATCCATCAGCGTGAAAAAGACATGGAGAAAACAATCTCCAAGTACGAAAACGACATAGAGGATATTGAGCGAAGCAGAAAGGCAATTCTCAAAAAGGCAAAAGAAGAAGCCGCAGAACTTCTGAAAGAAAGTAACAAGAGAATCGAAAACGCCATCCGGGAAATCAAAGAAAGCCAGGCTGAAAAAGAAGAAACCCGCCGTATCCGTCAGGAACTTGATACCTTCAAGCAAGAGGTTCAAGAAATTGATACCAAGGAGACCGATGACAAAATTGCCCGCAAGATAGCCCAGATTCAACAACGCAAAGAGCGCCATGCCAAGCGCCAGGCTGAAAAGAAAGAGAATCAGGAAAAGGCTGCTGCAGCACTGAGGAATGCACAGAACAAGGCTCAAGCAGATAGTAAACGTGATATTCAGATTGGCGATACGGTGCGCATCAAGGGACTGACTACTGTCGGAAAGATAGAAAACATTACTGGAGATACAGCAACTGCCGTATTTGGAGGAATGAGAACCAAGATGCGCCTGAACCGTCTGGAGCATGCCACAACTCCTGTTGAAAATGCAGACAAGACAGAAGAGCGCAAGGAAAATCTGGCTTCATACGGTATCAGTAAGGAAACCAGAAAGACCATTGACTCTCATAAATCCAACTTTCACCAGGATCTGGACGTTCGCGGAATGCGAGGCGATGAAGCACTTAATGCGGTACAATACTTCATCGATGATGCTATCCTGGTAGGAATGCCAAGAGTCAGAATCCTTCACGGAAAGGGAAATGGCATCCTAAGACAGCTCATTCGTCAATATCTGAGTAGTGTGCCTAATGTGACCCATTATGCAGATGAACACGTACAATTTGGCGGATCAGGCATTACGGTAGTTGATTTTTAGCAAACAAACGTTAAACAACTGAAGTTTTTTGGCAAAACATTTGGCGGGTTCAAAGAAAAACCGTACCTTTGCACCCGCTTAAAAATTGAGACGGACAAGTCTCATACGACCAGCTCCCTCGGAATCCCCCAGGATGGGAACATAGCAAGGGTACTTGGTTGTAGCGGTGCGATATGAATCGCTTGTCCACCCGCCTCTTTAGCTCAGTTGGCCAGAGCACGTGATTTGTAATCTCGGGGTCGTTGGTTCGAATCCGACAAGAGGCTCAAAAAGGAATCTTCTTTTGGAAGGTTCCTTTTTTATTTACATACATTTTACTTCTATATTTCATAACATGACAGTTGAAACCTCTATTTCAAGAGGATTTATCTTTAATTATATATAAATATTTCCACCCTTTACACCTTATATAATAAAAAAGTTGTATTTTTGCAAATTGATATGTCACATCCGTAGAAATACAATTAAAAAATGAATACAGAAAATAACGAGAATCAGGAAGAAAAGAAAACAAGCCAGCAAATGCATAAGGTTAAAACGATTATCATCGACACAGGCAAGATAAGACAAACCAAAGCATTCGCCCGGCAAGATGGTGCCATCCTCGGAGCTGTCTGGATTGTCAGTTTCGTATGTACCATGCTGGCAGTAGACCCGCAATACCAGATGCTGGGATTCATTTCCAACATTCTCATCATAGCAACCCCATTTGTTGTGGCCAAGCGACTGAAGGCATTCCGTGACTATGCAAGAGACGGACATATCTCTTTCCGTCATGCATTCTACTATTGCATCCAGACATTCTTCAATGCAACCCTTCTGCTTACCCTTGTGCAATATCTTTGGTTCCGTTTTATGGATACGGGTCTATTCATGAACCAACTGCAAACCAACTATCAGATTGTAGCACAAGCGTATCAGTTAACTGCAGGGGAATCCAAAGCCCTTCTTGATGCTGTCAGTATGATGAAACCGATAGCCTGGGCTTCCATGTTTATGATTACCGACCTGGTAGCAGGTGCTGTACTCAGCCCGATTATTGCTGCTGTAATGGCAAAGAAGGATAAACAACAGCATACAAAATAACAATAAATAAGAAACAAACAGATAAATACAAGATAATGGATATTTCAGTAATAATTCCTCTTTTCAATGAGGAAGAGTCGTTACCAGAGCTCTTCGCCTGGATAAAGCGAGTAATGGACTCAAACGATTTTACTTATGAAGTCATCTTTGTGAACGACGGTTCTACCGACCGTTCATGGAACGTCATAGAAGAACTTGCCGAGAAGAACGAGCAAGTAAAGGGTATCAAATTCCGCAGAAACTATGGAAAGAGCCCAGCACTCTTCTGTGGTTTCAAAGAAGCGCAGGGCGATGTTGTCATCACCATGGATGCCGATCTGCAGGATTCTCCAGACGAGATTCCGGGACTCTACCAGATGATTAAGAAAGAGGGATACGACCTCGTGTCAGGTTACAAGCAGAACCGTAAAGAAGGAGACCCTCTGAGCAAGACCATCCCTACCAAACTCTTCAATGCTACTGCACGCAAAGTAAGCGGCATACACAATCTGCACGACTTCAACTGCGGTCTGAAGGCTTATCGCCTCGACGTAGTTAAGAATATCGAGGTATATGGTGAGATGCATCGTTACATCCCATATCTAGCCAAGAATGCAGGTTTTGCCAAGATAGGCGAAAAGCCTGTTCATCATCAGGCAAGAAAGTTCGGCAAATCAAAGTTTATGGGATGGAACCGCTTTGTAAATGGTTATCTTGACCTGATGACTCTCTGGTTCCTGAGCAATTTTGGCAAAAAGCCAATGCACGTATTCGGCTTTCTGGGCAGCGTCGTATTCTTCATAGCCTTCCTATCGCTCATCGGCTTAGGCATAGACAAGGCCATCGACCTGCACAACGGCATCTACGGACATCTCATTACCGATTCACCTTACTTCTTCATTGCTCTAGTAGCGATGGTTTTGGGTAGCCAGCTGTTCCTTGCCGGATTCCTGGGCGACCTTATCAGCCGCCAGAACCCAAACCGTAACGATTATCAAATAGAAAAAGAAATAAGATGCGGAAAATAATACCTTTCGTCGTTTTCATGGTTCTAGCCATGATGGGATGTACATCTCTCGACTGCCCACTCAACAATACCGTATATACCAAATACAAGTTGATGGGCGACAACAAGACGCTAAAAGACACGCTAACGATTTCTACGAAAAAGATAGAAGGAACAGATAGTGTGCTGATCAATAAGGATGTAAACGTAGACAGTTTCAGTCTGCCTATGAGTTACAGCCTGGATGAAGACGTATTGTTTTTCGAGATACATACCCTATCGAAGCAAGTATTCAAGGACACCGTGACTGTATCAAAGGAAAACCGCTCTCATTTTGAGTCGGTAGACTGCAGTCCATCGTTCTTCCATACGATAACCGATGTTAAGACTACTCACAATTATATTGACTCAATAGTCATCAATCAAAAAGAGGTAAATTATGATGCATCCAAAGCACATTTCTACATATATTTTGGCAGCCGCAACTAGTATGCTATCCCTATTTGCTGTTCTCCCCAGTCAGGCCCAAAGCAAGAAGAAGATCATAGAGCAGCAGCCTGATACCATACCTTTTTTTAGAGGTATGGCTGTGGGAGTTGACCTGATAGGTCCCGTACAGTTGATGGTTAGCGACTATGGGCAGTACGAAGCATCTCTCCGTATCAATCTGAAAGACAAGTATTATCCTGTTTTCGAATTGGGTTATGGAAAGGCAGATGCCAGCGATGAGGCAACCCGAATTACCTACAAGACCAGCGCTCCCTATTTCAGATTAGGTGTAGACTGGAATCTTCTGAAGAACAAACACGACGACTACCGTCTGTTTGGCGGTTTCCGTTATGCCTGCACCTATTATGAATATGACCTGAGCGCCCCACCCGTTTCAGACCCGGTATGGGGCGGCGAAACGCCCTATGGCGGTAATGGCATTTCCTGCAACTATCATTGGCTGGAAGGCGTAATAGGTATTGATGCCAAAATCTGGGGTCCCGTCCGTATGGGTTGGAGTTTCAGATACAAACGCCGCCTCTTCAAGAACGATGGAGAATTAGGCAACACCTGGTATGTGCCAGGCTACGGTAAACAGGGAGGTTCACGCCTTGGCGGAACATTCAATGTAACCCTAGAGATTTAAAGACTTCATAATGTGTAAAGAATGAATAAAAAGAAACTTATCTGGCAAATTCCATTTCTGTTGATACTTATCGTTGGTACCATCGTTATCATACGTCAGCAGCATAATACGCCCTATCAGAAAGATACCGGCTTTATCTTTGGCACCATCTATCACATCACCTATCAGAGTGATACCAACTACCAGCAAGAGATAGAAACAGAACTCAAGAAGGTAGACCAATCCTTGTCTCCCTTCAACAAGACCTCTGTCATCACACAGGTAAACCAAGGTAAAGATATTGAGGTAGACGAAATGTTTACCGAAGTATTCCGCATGGCAGAAAGCATCTCAAAAGAAACAAATGGAGCCTTTGATATCACGGTTGCCCCAATGGTAAACCTCTGGGGCTTTGGATTCAAGCAGGGGGTACCTCCTACGAAAGCCAAGATAGACAGTATCAAAACGCTGGTTGGTTATGAGAAAGTAGCCTTGGAAAAGGGACGCATCATCAAGCAAAATCCTAAAATCATGCTTGACTGTTCTGCTATCGCCAAAGGATATGGCAGCGACATTGTTGCCAGATTCCTGAAAAAGAAAGGTATCAGCAACTTTATGGTTGAGATTGGTGGAGAAATTGTAGTAAACGGTGTTAGCGAGAAACAGGTGCCTTGGCATATTGGTATCAACAAGCCAACTGACGATTCTACCAATACGAGTCAGGAGATTCAGGATGTACTTGATATTACCGACATAGCCATGGCTACGAGTGGTAACTACAGAAACTTCTATTACAAAAACGGCAAGAAGTATGCACATACCATAGACCCAAAAACAGGCTATCCTGTACAGCATAACATCTTATCAGCAACGGTTTTAGCCAAGAACTGTGCTACAGCCGATGCCTATGCTACCTCGTTTATGGTAATGGGAATGGAGGGTGCAAAACAGATTCTGAAAAAGCATCCGGACCTCTGTGCATATCTCATCTATGCTGACGAAAAAGGACAAAACAAGATATGGTATTCACCGTCTCTCAAAAACAAGATATTAAATAAATAAACTTACATGTCAACCAATAGACTATACGACAGTTTATTATCACTCCCATTATTCCTGGGAATGACTTGCTATGACTTCCAAAATGTAGCTGGTAAAACCCGTTTTGACTTTCAAAAACTGGAAGCGGGTGAAACTATAGTTGAAGAAGGCACCAGTTGTACACGTCTATATTATTTAATCAGTGGAGACATTAAGGTGATAACCCAGGCAGATGACTACGGCTATCAGGTAGAAGAAGACATTTCGGCACCGGAATCATTCCAGCTGGAACGACTTTTCGGTCTTACCCAGCGTTTCACCCACACTTATGTGGCAAAGAACAGCTGCAGCATCATGTCAGTCAGCAAGCAAGAGATCATGAAGTTATCCGATGAATATGAAATATTCCGCATCAATCTTCTGAACTTGGTCTGCACCCAATCCCAAAAGAACAACCGCAGACTGTTCAGAGTTCCTGCCAAGACACTGAGTGAGCGTCTGATCCGTTTCTTCGAGAGCCACAGCGTCCGCCCGGCAGGCGAGAAAATCTTTCATATCAAGATGACCCGTTTAGCAGAAGAGATGAATGTAAAACGCATCTATGTATCCAAAGCCCTCAACGAACTACAGTCAGAAGGACTTATCCAGCTAGAACGAGGCAGAATCTATATCCCTGCACTGGAAAATCTCATCAAACGATAAAGAAAGTATAACGACCGATAAATATAAGTTAAAAACGTTTATTATCAAGGCAATAAAGCATTTTTTTGCTAACTTTGCAGCTAAAAAGTAACAATATGCAAGACAATACAATACAGAATAGAACCAACCCATTCTTCGTGCCTTACAATACACCGCACGATACAGTACCATTCGAACGAATCCGTCTCGAAGATTATGAACCAGCATTCATGGAGGGAATCCGCCGTGATGACGAGGCTACAGACAAGATTGTAAACGATCCGGCAGAACCAACCTTTGAGAATACCATTGCAAGAGTTGATACCGAAAAGGGCGAACACTATTACGACCTCTTGAGCCGTGTATCTAACGTTTTCTCTTGCATGATGAGTGCTGAAACCTGCGAAGAGATGGAAGAGATTGCGCAGAAGATGAGTCCGATTCTCACCAAGCACGCAAATGACATCACGCTGAACAAGAAACTCTTCGAGCGCATCAAGTTCGTTCACGATCATCCAAACAGAGAACTGACTCCTGAAGAGAAGATGCTTCTGGACACCAGCTATGACGGATTCGTACGCAGCGGTGCACTTTTAGATGAAGAAGGCAAAGAGAAACTTCGCGAACTTACAGAAGAAGCCAGTATGCTCACTCTGCAGTTCTCACAAAATCTCTTGAAAGAAAACAAGGCATTTACGCTCCATATCACAGACGAAGCTCAGCTCGACGGACTTCCAGAAACAGCAAAAGCTGCCGCTGCGCATACCGCCAAAGAGCAGGAAAAAGAAGGTTGGATCTTCACACTCGATTATCCAAGTTATTCTCCATTCATGACCTACTCTACCCAGCGTGAGCTCCGCAAACAGATGTATATGGCACGCAATACGGTATGTACCCATGATAACGAGCAGAACAACCTGGAAATCTGCAAACGATTGGTAAACCTGCGCAGAGAACTCGCCCAGTTGCTCGGTTTCGAAACCTATGCCGACTATGTTCTTCGCCATCGTATGGCAAGCAATACAGAACATGTATATAAACTTCTCAACGACCTGATAGAGGCTTATAAGCCAACGGCAGAAAAGGAAGTGAAAGAAGTGGAAGCCCTTGCCAAGAAGCTGGAGGGTAAAGATTTCGAAATGAAACCATGGGATTTCGGCTTCTATTCTCATAAACTCCAGATGGAGAAATATAATCTCGATGCAGAAATGCTTCGCCCTTATTTCCAGCTGGACAAAGTGATAGACGGTGTGTTTGGCCTCGCCAACAAACTGTATGGCATCACCTTTAAGGAGAACAAAGAGATACCGGTATACCACCCAGACGTCAAGGCATACGAGGTATTTGATAAAGACGGAAGCTATCTGGCAGTATTCTATGCCGACTTCTTCCCTCGCAAGGGCAAGCAAGGAGGTGCCTGGATGACAGAGTTCCAGGGACAGTGGATAGACCATAAGGGCAAAAACATACGTCCTCACGTAAGTGTGGTAATGAACTTTACCAAGCCAACAGAAGAAAAGCCTGCTCTCTTGACATTAGGAGAAGTAGAAACCTTCCTCCATGAGTTTGGCCACAGTCTTCACGGCATGTTTGCCAATACCCGCTTCGAGAGTCTTTCGGGAACCAACGTATGGTGGGACTTCGTAGAGTTGCCATCACAGTTTATGGAGAATTATGCAATAGAGAAAGATTTTCTCCGTACATTTGCCTTCCACTATCAGACAGGTGAACCATTGCCAGATGAGCTCATAGAGCGCATCGTGAAGAGTCGCAACTTCATGGCAGCCTACGGTTGCCTGCGCCAGGTAAGTTTCGGATTGCTTGACATGGCATACTACACCCAAGAGAAAGAATTTACTGCCGACATCATGCCTTATGAAAAGGAAGCCTGGAAAAAGGCGATGATATTGCCACAGTTGCAGGAAACCTGTATGACCGTACAGTTCTCCCACATCATGGCAGGAGGTTATGCCGCAGGATATTATAGCTACAAATGGGCAGAAGTATTGGATGCTGATGCTTTCAGTGTATTCAAGAAGAATGGAATCTTCGACCAGAAGACTGCTCAAAGTTTCCGTGACAACGTACTCTCTAAGGGTGGAACAGAGCATCCTATGACTCTCTACAAACGGTTCCGTGGACAAGAGCCAACCATCGATGCACTGCTGGAACGTAACGAAATCAAGGTACAACATAAAGGATAAGAGGATGGCAAACGAACTTTCCAAACAAACCAAGCTCGACCTTCGCTATTTGCGAATGGCACGTATATGGGCTGAAAACAGCTATTGCAAACGCCGGCAGGTAGGTGCACTGGTTGTAAAAGATAAAATGATTATCAGTGATGGCTACAACGGTACACCGAGCGGATTTGAAAATGTCTGTGAGGATAACAACGTAACCAAGCCATACGTTCTCCATGCGGAGGCTAATGCTATTACGAAACTGGCTCGCAGCAGCAATAACAGTGAGGGAAGTACGCTTTACGTCACCGCCTCTCCATGTATAGAATGTGCCAAACTGATTATACAGTCGGGCATCAAGCGTGTTGTATATGCAGAGAAATACCGTCTGGACGATGGTATCAAACTGATGCAACGGGCAGGAATCAAGGTAGAATACCTCAATCCTGATGAAAAGACATCTTCTGTAGAAGATTAGAGATAAGATAGATAAAACGTTAGTAAAAAGAGAATTGTTATGAACATGAGTAAGAATAAGACCAACCGCTTTATGCCATTCATCATGGCATTCTGTGTTGTGATAGGCATTATCATCGGAACATTCTTTTCCAACCATTTCTCTGGAAATCGCCTCAACGTTATCAATAGTGGAAGCAACCGTCTGAACAACCTGCTCCATCTTATTGATGACCAATATGTAGATCCCGTGAACATCGACTCGCTGGTAGATAAGGCAATTCCACAGATTTTGGCAGAACTGGATCCACATTCCGTATATATCAGTGCTAAAGATGCTGCTCAGGCCACCGACGATCTGAAAGGTTCGTTCTCGGGTGTAGGCGTAGAGTTTGTCATCCGCCAAGATACGATACATATACAGAATGTGATACAGAATGGTCCTGCCGAGAAAGCCGGACTTTTGGCAGGAGATAAGATTGTAGCCGTAGACGGCAAACCTTTTGTTGGCAAGATTGTAACCAATCAGGAGGCTATGCATCGCCTGAAGGGTCCAAAGGATACCAAGGTGAAAATCGGAGTTATACGATATGGAAGCAAGAAGGTTCAGACCTTTAACGTAACACGAGGTGAAATACCGACAAAGAGTGTTACAGCAGCTTACATGCTTAACGATAAAACCGGCTATATCCGTATCAAGAACTTTGGCGAGAACACCTATCCGGAAATGCTGATTGCTCTTGCCAAGCTCTCACAGCAGGGATTCACCAACCTCTGTATTGACCTTCGGGATAACTCAGGTGGTTACCTGACGGCTGCAGTAAACATGGCAAACGAATTCTTGCCAGACAAGAAGCTCATCGTTTACACACAGGGACGCAAATCGCCTAGACATAACTATACGAGTGACGGCAAGGGTGCCTACCAGAAGATTCCGATGGTAGTTCTCATCAATGAAGGTTCTGCATCATCTGCAGAAATCTTTGCGGGTGCCATGCAGGATAATGACCGTGCTACCATCATCGGACGACGCTCGTTTGGTAAGGGACTGGTTCAGCAACAGATAGAATTCCCAGACCACAGCCTCATCCGTCTGACCATTGCGCGCTACTATACTCCTTCAGGAAGATGCATCCAGAAGCCATATACGCTGGGCGATGACAAGGATTATGAGCAAGACTTGCTTGACAGATACCAGCACGGAGAGTTCTTCTCACAGGATAGCATCAAGCATACAGGACCGGCTTATCATACAGGTAACGGCCGTACTGTCTATGGCGGAGGTGGCATCACCCCAGACATCTTTGTTCCTGAAGATACACTCGGCATGACATCCTATTTCAAGGAGGCTAGTCTGAGTGGTCTCATCTTGCAGTTTGCGTTCACTTATACAGACGATAACCGTCCGAAGTTGAACAACTTCAAGGAGATGATGGAACTTGCCGATTATCTTGACAGTCAGGACATGGTTGAAAAGTTTGCCAGCTATGCTGATAAATGTGGTTTGAAACGTAGAAATCTTTTAATCAAGAAATCACACAAACTATTAGACCGTGTCATCGACAGCCGTATCATCTACAATATGTTGGACGAGCAGGCATGGACCCAATACATCAATCTTGATGATCCAGTCATCAAAAAGACGCTGGATGTATTTGAGAACCATGCAGCATTTCCAAAGAAACCGGAGCCAGCCAAAAAACGCGCTGCGAAGAAAGAAAAGATAGCTATGGCGAATACGCCCTACAACTATTCTTCCTTACACCATAATAATTGTATGATAGCAAATGCTTAAGGCATGGACAAGAAAGAATTAAGAAAAATCATAAAATACAGAAAGCGACAGTATTCCTCAAGACAACTTGAGGAACTGTCGCTTTCTGTATTATCACGTTTAGATTCCAACCCGCATCTTCAGAATGCCCAAACCATACTGATGTACTATTCGCTTCCTGATGAAGTGGACACCCATCATTATATAGACCAACTTGTTTCCAGGGGAAAACGGGTGATACTGCCCGTTGTGCTGGACGATACGAATATGGAACTGAGAGAATATTCCGGAGTTCAAGACCTGAAGGAAGGAGCCTATCATATACTTGAACCGAAAGGCAAGATTTATCCGGAAGAGAAATATCCTGAGATAGAACTTGCCGTAATCCCAGGTATGAGTTTCGATATGAAAGGCAACCGGTTAGGAAGAGGAAAAGGCTATTACGACAGATTTCTTGCCCAGATTCCACATGCATACAAAATAGGAATCTGTTTCGACTTCCAGAAAATCAAAGAGGAAGGACTCCTTCCTGTTACCCCTACAGATATATGCATGGACGAAATCATATAGTACTGAAGTTTCGCAAGTTTTGCCCCACACGCCCTGTTTCGCAAGTTTTGCCCCACACGCCCTGTTTCGCAAGTTTTGCCCCACACGCCCTGAAAGGGCAGAAGCTCCTAGCCCAGGGCATCGCCCTGGGTTATTACGGGCGCAAACCTGTCGCCCTGTAAGGGCAAAAGCTTTCAAATATCAGGCAATTTATAAAGCTTTTGCCCTTACAGGGCGCCTTGCTGACTGCTACTATACCCAGGGCGATGCCCTGGGCTAGGAGCTTCTGCCCTTTCAGGGCGTGCTGCTTCTGGAGCTTTTGGGCCTTCAGCCCGTTCTTGAACCACATGCGAAAGTTCAGTATAGTATATCAGAACAGAACATTAATAAAAGCGTATATCTGCAATAACCTGAGCACCAACCTGTTCATTCAAACGGTGAACAAGGTTAGCACGGCTCATCGTGAGGTCAGCCCTCAATGCAGCATTCTCTATCTTTACATAGAGAGTCTGGTTCTTGATAAACTTATCACCACAATATGCAGCAATATTTTCCCCTACTACAGAATCCCAACTCATGATCAGGCGTTTCTGCTGTAAAGGTGTCTCCAACCCTTCCTTTCTCAGAAATTCGGGCAAGAGTTCTGCTATTGACTTAACTTTTCTTTTAAACATATTCTTACTTTATTATTTCCCCATTCTCTACATAGAATATCGTATGGTCTCCCTGCATGTTCTGGAGAATCTTATCCAAATGATCACGGTTCGTATCCGTAATAAAAATCTGTCCGAAATGGTCACCGGCAACCAGTTTCACAATAGCCTCAACCCGCTGAGCATCCAACTTATCGAAAATATCATCTAAGAGGAGCAAAGGAAGCGTATTGGAACTCGTGCGCTGCAGGAAAGTAAATTGAGCCAGCTTCAGGGCAATCACGAAAGTTTTGTTCTGCCCCTGACTTCCCTCTCTCTTCATCGGATAATCACCCAGCAAAAACTCCAGATCATCACGGTGAACACCATGCAGAGAATACCCTACAGCACGGTCCTTAAACCGGTCGCGCTGGATAACATCCAGCAAAGGACCTCTCTGGCAATGAGAAACATAGTGAAGACGGACCTGCTCCTTATCACCCGAAATCTGCTGATAAATCTGCTGAAACAGCGGAACCAGTTCGTCAACGAAAGCCTGCCGTTTCCGGTACAGCAATTCACCATTACTCGCCATCTGCTGCTCCCAAAGTTCCAGCAGCGTAATATCAGGCTCCTCCTCCATTTTCAGCAAAGCATTTCTCTGTTGCAAAGCCTTATTATAGTTGGACAAAGCCTCTATATAAGAGTAATCATACTGAGAGATGACCACATCCATCAGTTTTCTGCGCTCTTCACTTCCTCCTTCTATCAGAGAAACATCAGATGGAGAAACCAGAATCAGAGGGATAAGCCCAATATGTTGCGAAAGACGCTTATACTCCTTCTTGTTTCGCTTGAAATGCTTCTTGGTACCCCGTTTCATACCACAGTAAACATTCTCTATCTCCCCCTTATCATTATCATAATTTCCCTCCAGCATAAAGAAAGGCTCATCATGAGTAATAATCTGGGAATCGATAGAATTATAGGCACTCCTACAGAAAGAGAGATAGTAGATGGCATCAAGGAAATTAGTCTTTCCCATGCCATTATGTCCTATCAGACAATTGATTTTGGGCGACAATTCCAGATTGGCGCTCTTTATATTTTTAAAGTTAATAATGGAAATATTCTTTAAAATCATAGTCTCTTTTCTGCTTTTATAGTGCAAAGTTAGCAGAAAAAGAGGAAAAAACAAAAAAAATAGGCTAGAAATTTCAATAATTGAATAAAATTGAGTAAATTTGCAGAAGTTTAGCGGCATTCCACAATTTGAAAGCTAACTTTCTATTGAACAGATTGCCCCAAAGCCAGAAACTAAAAAGTATAGAATAATAAAAAAAGCAAAATAAAAATGGCAAACAACAACGTACAGGCTCAGGAAACAGAGAGCCTAAACATTCGTGAGGCCTTCTTCTTGAAGTACAAGAAGGCAATTATCATTGCAGTAGTAGCTATCATTGTTATCATTGCAGGTGTATTCGGTTATGTATCTCAGATCTCAGGTCCGCGTGAGGACAAGGCTAGCACTATGCTTGCTAAGGGTCAGACCTACTTTGCTAACCAGATGTATGAGCAGGCATTGAAGGGTGATGGCGCAGGCTATGTAGGTTTTACTAAGATTGCTGACGAATACAGCAGCACAGATGCAGGTAACCTGGCAAACCTCTATGCTGGTCTTTGCTATGCAAACCTCGGCAAATGGGCAGAAGCTCAGAAGAGTCTGGAATCTTTCTCTTCAGAAGACGACCAGATGATCAGTCCTGCTGCTGAAGCTGCCTTAGGTGATGCTTATGCGCATCTCAACCAGCTCGACAAGGCTGTAGATGCTTTCAAGAAGGCTGCTTCTATGGCTGACAGCAAGGCAGAAGATGGTACAAACAATAGTCTTTCTCCTACATTCATTATCAAGGCAGGCGAGATTCTCGAAAGCCAGGGTAAGAAAGACGAAGCTTTGAAGCTTTATCAGGATGCTAAGAAGAAGTATGTTAACGCTATGCTCGTACAGGGTGGCGAAATCGACAAGTACATCGAGCGCGCTTCTAACTAATCTGTACTGATAACAATTCGAAATCAATATGGCAACAGCACTTCATAATTTATCTGAATACGACTTTACTAAAATACCAGACGCCAGTAACATGTGCTTTGGTATCGTTGTAGCAGAATGGAATCCTGAGATAACGGGCGCTTTGCTCGACGGAGCAGTAAAAACACTCGAAAAACATGGAGCTCTCACTGAGAATATCCATGTGAAAACTGTTCCAGGCAGCTTTGAGCTTATCTACGGAGCCCATCAAATGGTTTTGAATGGCGGCTATGATGCAGTCATCATTTTAGGTAGTGTGATACGTGGTGAAACTCCTCACTTCGATTACATCTGCGAGGGTGTTACCTACGGAATTGCCCGTCTGAATGCTACTCAGGAAATTCCTGTTATCTATGGTCTCTTGACTACCAACGATCTGCAGCAGGCTAAGGATCGTAGCGGCGGCAAGTTGGGTAACAAGGGTGATGAGTGTGCTATAGATGCTATCAAGATGGCTAAGTTCTAGTCTTCACAACGAGAGTTGATAAACTGAATGTTATATATATAATAAGGTATAAGCATATGAAACTCTACCAGCTATTGCAGTCGTTTGAATTTGAAGAGATATTTCCAACAGTCAATGTGATGTTTCCAAATGCACAGTTGCATCGCGATATTTTTGAAAAAGCATTCGATATGCTTTGCAATATCCAACCTATCACATCTAAAAAGGTTATCAAGTTTGAACTGATGGAAGATCCTGACTCAAATGATATGTTTGTTGGAGCAAATGATAGCTGTTTCCAGTCCACATGGGATGTATGCCTGGGAAAGGAAGTCAAAAAAGGCAAAGGCGCTGATCTCAATGATGTAGAACTGGCAGCCAACTGCTTACTCAATGTTCTTTTCATCGGACGTCATCCTCAAGGATTTGACAAGGACTATAAAAAGTTATTGAAATAAAGGGTAAAAAGGTAAAAAGGTAAAAAAGTAAAAAGGTAAAAAAGCCTACCCCCCTTCGTGCCCCCGTCCCCAGCGATTCCATCGCTGGTCCCCTAAAAAAAAGGTAAAAAGAGCACCCTAGCTTAACATTCCGCTAGGCTCTTTTTACCTTTTTACCTTTTAACATTCAACATTCAACATTCAACATTCAACATTCCTTATTCCGCCCCCGGCTCGCCCAGATATTCGAAGATGGTGAATACCTGGCGGGGAGGGAAATACTGGCTACGATTCTGGTAGCCTAGGCGTTGCAGCTCGTTCCAAAGAGGCTCGCAACGCTTGATCCAGTCCATGATATGACGGCGCGCTGTCGCCCCGTCGGTTGTGTCGGGAAAGTAGAGCAGACCGAGTTCGGTCTTGCTGTACATACGTTGGGGATAATTCATAAGCTTTATATTTTTTACAGTCCTTCTACACCATGATCCTTAAAGAAACCTACCATGGCTGTGGTCATATCAGGGCGGACGCATCAAAATGCGTTCGCCTCCAAAAGTTTTGACAGGTAATTTTCGTCCCAGCCAGCTTTCATTCTTTTTAAGTTGAGACTTCCCTTGATCGTTTTATCCTTTTTAAGGATGGACAAAGCAATCTTAGTAATAGTAGAGAAGTTCCTTGCTGCATTTTTCACCTTTCTACTTTCGTCTTCTCTAAAGGTAAAGTCTAATTGCCAGTGCAAATTATTCTCTATTCCCCAGTGCTTTCTTATTGCATTGGCGATTCCCTCAGGCCTTTCATTTCCTAGGGAAGTTACGTAGTACCTGTTTTCCTCGGAAGTTTCACCTGTTGAAACGATAGTTCTTCGTGACAGAATGCCAACAATAGATTTTAGCCCTTCAAATTTGTTCTTGAACATTTTTTGAGTAGTGCTGCCATAACTCACCACTATACATTTCCTTTCTTCTAATCTGCCATGCCCTCTGTCAAAGGAAGTATGCTTTGAAACTATACCCTGATAGTCACGATCAGTGTATTCGGCTATGATATCCTTTGCAAAATCATAGCTTGTCTTTTGATTTTTCTTCAATGCAATAATATAATCTCCGTTTCCCTCTCTTATTTTCTTGGTTATAGAGGTTTGGCATCCCATGGCATCAATCGTTACAATGGTGTCTTTTAAGTCTATTGCGCTAAGCAACTTTGGTACAACGGTGATTTCGTTAGTCTTGTCGCCCACCTTCTCTTGAGCCAGAGAGATATTGTTATCAGAAGACCATGCCGACACAATCCACATGCGAAAATCATCTTTGCCCAATGTGTGCTCTGAATCGCATTTGCTGGAGCCACGCATTAACTTGCCGTCAATGGCTACTATGCCTTTGACCTCACCAACAATTTCCTTGACCCAATCGCGAAAAATTTGTTCAAAGCCCTTTGGGTCAAATATAGAGAAGAAACGATTGAAGGTGTCATGGCTTGGAATGTGCTCCAAACCTACCAAACGAGATTTGAAGAACTCCTTCTTAGTTCTTCCAAACTCAGCAATATCATCCCATGTTTGACATCCAGCCAGTACTGCTGCTATGGTAATATAGATAATATGTTCCATTTTATGAACAGTTCGTCCTGTGACTCTTGGGTCTGGAATTTGTTTAGATAACTTAATTATGCTCATTTTGTAACTTTTAAGTGTTTAATTATTCTTTACAAAGATACAAAATATTTTTGGTACAAGCAAATATAAATAGTTAATATTCAATAAGATACAACATTAATATCTATATGTTAAAAGGTAAAAAGTTTGATGCGTTTACCCTGGTGGTCATATAGCCACCCGTGTTCATCTTCTTGTTCGAACGCCTGCAGTTGGCTATGTAATAATCCTTTCGCAGGAAGAAGTCCTCCAGGTCGCCAATCATATCTAACCTGAGATAGCCGCTCAACTGCTCAGCCTTCTTCTCGCTCACATCATAATTGCATTGCAGCCGGAGTTTCAGTTTGCTCCGCTGCCCTCTCAGTTCGCTGCTCACTTCTCCACCCTCTGCAGTTTCACCTGAAGTGCGACGGTCGTGCAGAGTAAAGGTGATGTGCTCTGGCAGGTGATGCTTCTCTTTTTTACCCTCCTCCAGAAAGAAAGGCTTATAGGTAATATACTGGTCGATGATGCGGTTACGGTAAAGGCGCTTGAGGTCTTTGCAGGCAGTTACCAGACATTTTCTGTCCAGTTCCGACCAGGTCTTGTAATAATCAGCCCTGCCATGCATCAGTTGCTGGAAGTGCGCCGTTTTGCAGATGGTGAATCCCTTTGCACCCCAGCAGTTCATGATGAGATACAACTTGATGCTCGATGCACTGCGGCATTGCTTGATGGCATTGAGGTCGATATGGCTGACTCCCTTTTCATAACTGTAGAAAAACCGTATCACGTTGTTGTCGAAGCGGAATTTTACCATCCAGTTCTTATGCCGGTCTTGGTATATCTCACTCTTAAACAGGCATGCAAATTTCCGGTATAATGTCTGTTTTTTCAGCTTGAACGGCAGCAGGATGGGCTGTGAATCTATACGCTTGATGGCATCGCGCAATTGCGGATAATGATGAGCACCATAAGGAAACTCCGACAGCTTCATGATGACATCGGTGTGGTCTGCAGCTCTCTGTTCTGCGGTGAAGCCATTAAAAGTCTGTGAAGTCACCTGATAAGGCACTACATAGTCTTGAATAACTTTCTGGGCATGCCTGATAATCTGTAGAACGATTTTGAGTTCTACCACCGAATAGTTCTGGTAAGACAATCCCTGAACGCCAAGGATGGCTATCAGTTGTTTCTCTTGTTGATTTGCCTGAGGGAAGGACTGCTGCCCGCCCGGAGGCTGTTGATTAAATTGTTCCATTTCCGTTTTCTGTTAAAATCGTTAGAGGCCTACCGATTGGGGCAAGTCTTGGTTATAGTTTATTGAAAACCGGCATGGAATTGGAGTAAGGAAACAAACAAGATAAATGAACAATCACAAAGGAAAGTTTTCCCATCATCGCTCTTGCTTCCAAAAGTCCTTACTTCGCATCCATGCCGATAAATTTTTATCAAATTTATCAGGCATAGAATGCCCTGTAAGGATTACCTTTTGGTCACTCACCTTTCGGGATGGGAAGTCCTACTCAATGAGCTATGTTCTAATCCTTAACCGAAAGCTATTCCCGGTGTCCTTCATCGGGAGGAGAATCACATTCTCCGCGCTTTCATGATGCAAAAGTAATATTTATTTCAGACTTATGCAAATTTTTTGAAGAGAAAAATGCATTTTAATAGCTGATTTGTCGAAAAAAAAAAATCTTTTTCTTCCCGTATTACGTATAGTGTAATTGATGTAAATGTATATATATAATATACTTGGTATAGTATAGGAAAGAAAAATTAGCATTTAACTGTCTGATATTCAAAGTCTTGCATTTTTAAGATTTGCCAAGATAGTCATTCGGGCATATCAGAAAATACATGATTGGCCCTGATGGTACCTATTATTGGCCCTGATGGTACCCTCTGAAAGACTAAATTGCCCTGATAGTCATTGCCCACCCAAATGAGGTAAAAAAATGATGTTCTTCCGTTTACCAACTGATGTGGCTGCGTCGGGTTAAGGATATGGCTGAACTGGGTTACGCAGACGGCTGGATTCGCTTACTCAGACGGCTGGACTCGCTGATTGAGCCACTTGAGTAATCTGACAAAGCCACTTGAGTAAGCTGATTGAGCCACTTGAGTAAGCTGATTGAGCCACTTGAGTAAGTTAACTGAGCCACTTGAGTAAGTTAACTGAGCCACTTGAATATTCTGCAGCATACGCTTGCGTGCAAAAGTATACATAATTGAGCCAAATAGAGCACAACTGGTACTTATCGTACCAAAGTGGACAAGTGGGGCACCGCCGATGTTGTATCTTTGTATCAGCATTCGGGAAGAGACCGGTGCACAACATGATTATTCACAATTTTAAAATTTTATGTATTATGGCAATTAATTACAGTTTAGTAAAGCTTGCGTCAAAATTTGGTGACAAAGCAGGAGTTCCTCTTTTCTACGCCCGTGCTCAGATGAAAGACTCCATTTCGCTCAAGAAGTTCGCGAAGTTGATCTCTATGCAGACCACTGTATCCTATGCGGATGTAACAGCCGTTCTGGTCAGTATGCAGGAGAACATGATCATCGAGTTGCAGCGAGGCAACCAGATTGATTTCGGCGAGTTGGGCAAGTTCCGCCTCCAGCTTACCAGTGAGGGTGCTGCAACCGCTGCCGAATTTAAGAGCGACATCAACATCAAGGGTGTGAACATCCAGTTTATCCCGGGCAGCGATCTTGCCAACATCTTCGTAGGTATGGAGTTTGAGCAGGTTGCATCACGTGCCGTACAGAAGGCTGCCCTCAAGGCTGAGAAGGAGGGTGCCAAGACTCTCGACATCGAGGAGGCTAAGAAAAAGCCTGCCAAGGACAATGCTCCTTCTGGCGGCGATACCACGGGTGGCAACACCTCAGGCGAGCAGACCGGCGGCACAGGCAGTACTGGCAATGGTGACACTGGAGACGGATTAGAATAATTAACCTTTTAAAACAGAATAGATTATGACAGAAAAGAACAAGCAGAAATGGAATGAGATTCTCAAGTTTGCAGTAACCGTACTGACAGCTCTTCTCGGGGCGTTAGGCGTTTCAGCAGGTGGACTTTAGAAGGATGCCTATGAGAGACATCGATATGATAGTGGTGCATTGCAGCGGCAGCCGCTGCGATCACCGTTATACGATGAAGATGCTGCGCTACGACCATGTTCATAACAACGGCTGGACTGACATCGGCTACCATTTCTACATCACGCTGGATGGAGTGGTTCATGCCTGTCGCCCGGTAGAGCGTATGGGTTCTCATGCCCTCGGTTACAATGCGCACAGCATAGGCATCTGTTATGAGGGTGGTCTTTCGCCATCGGGCTGCATCAGCGACACCCGCACTCCTAAGCAGAAGGAGTCGATGAAGCATCTGATTCAGGATCTTCACCACCGTTTTCCGGGCATCCGTACCATCCTGGGGCATCGCGATTTGCCTGGCGTTCAGAAAGCCTGTCCGTGTTTTGATGCCACGAAGCTCCAGTACCTCCTGGATGCTTCCTGATTCTCTTCCATTAAGAGGGTTTTTCAAGAGCAGAATCCCTCCGATTTTATTTAACAAGTTAGGGCGCATCCAATCCGGATGCGCCCTTTTTCTTTGTCGTCATATTTCTTTCAGTCATCACTCAACATTCAACACTCAACATTCAACACTCAACATTCAACACTCACCATTCAACATTCAACACTCACCATTCTCTAACTTTTTCAGAAACTTTTCCTAGAAATCTCTTGCGGGTTTGGAAATAAAGTCGTAACTTTGCGGCATGGATTTTTAAAACAGAAGATTATGAAGCAGGTAGAAGAAAGATATATCAGCTTGCTGACCGACTTCGGTTTCAAGCGAATTTTTGGAACAGCGATGAACAAGGATTTGCTCATTTGCTTTCTCAACAGCTTGTTTAATGGCAAACAGGTTGTGAAGGACGTGTCGTATCTGAACCCGGAGCATGTGGGAGATGTATATACCGACCGCAGAGCCATCTTCGATGTATATTGCGAGGGCGAAAACGGTGAGAAGTTCATTGTAGAAATGCAGAATGCGTACCAGACGTATTTCAAGGATCGCGCCCTCTTCTACTCCACCTTCCCTATCCGAGAACAGGCACCAAAGGGGAATGAATGGGATTTCAAGCTCAATCATGTCTATACCGTAGCCCTGCTCAACTTCAGCATGAACGAGGACGCATTCGACAAGGAGAAAATCCGCCATCATGTACAGTTGTGCGACACAGCTACCCACAAAGTATTTTACGACAAGCTCGAATATATTTATGTAGAGATTTCCAAGTTCAACAAATCCCTGGAAGAACTGGATACGCTCTACGAGAAGTGGCTCTATGCACTGAAGAACCTCTATAAGCTTACCCAGCGTCCTAAAGAACTGTGCGATAAAGTCTTCGACCGTCTCTTTGAGGAAGCCGAGATAGCCAAGTTTACTCCGCAGGAAATGAGGGAGTACGAGACCAGCAAGATGGCATATCGCGACATCAAGAATTCCGTAGACACTGCCAAGCGTGAAGGTATAGCTGAGGGTAAGGAAATTGGTATGAAGGAAGGTATGGAGAAAGGTAGAGAAGAAGGCAGAGCTGAAGGCAGAGCTGAAGGCAGAGCTGAAGGCAGAGCTGAAGGCATGAACCTGCGAAGCCTTGAAATTGCCAGGAAGATGCTGGCAAAGGGTATGGATGAAGCGTCTATCATGGATATGACGGGGCTGACGTCAGAGGAGATAAAGCTGCTGAAAGCGGAGATGTAGATTACGAATATCATCCTATAATCAAGGGTCTATACGCCACCTTTTCATCGTGGCATATAGACCCTTGTCGTTTCCCGAGTGACATACAGTTCACCTTAACACCCGTTAACCAATTCGTTTAAACTTGTTTCCAGGTGCAAAGGTAAAAGTGAAGTGCGGGTGAATATATGTTTACTGGACACCTTATACTCCTGCCCAGCTTAGGAGTTTATTAATCGTCTGCACAAATGATTTTATTAAATGTATAGCCAAGAAACTGTTTGTTATCGTAGTCTTCTGTGCCCCAATAGCTTCCTCCAGCTGGAACCCATTCATACGTTGCTTCCTCTGTATAACGAAGCTCCATCATAGATTGTCGTGAAGACAATGTCAGGTCAACAACTTCGGTGATACAATTATCAAATATACATCCTGTACCGTCATCATATGCTACTCCAACTGAACTAAGTGCACCGAAACGGACCCTATTTAAGTCGTAACATCCTTCAAATGCCCTGCTTCCTATCCTTGATGCCTTTTGCATATCTACATGTCTAAGATTAGTGCATAGGTAGAAAGCCCAATATTTAATCTCTTCGACTTTTGGAGCATATATTTCCGTCAATGTACTGCCTTGAAAAGCTTCATCTTCAATAATGGTAGCGTCTGGCAAGCGAACTACGTTAAACCATGGAGCAACGCCTTCTGGTAAATTACCAAAAGCTTTTTGAGGAATTCTCATAACACCTTTTAAGGTAATATCGACAGAACTTTTTGGAACACCTTTATCTTTTAAGGCAGTCTTTATGGCCTCAAAAAGACCTAACGACGCATTGGAAGGTAAAGTTAACTCCACATCATTGCCGTTTTCCAATTGCTTAGCGACCGATTCTCTTACACTCTCTTCCGTTACCAAAGAAGCCTCGCCACCAGGTATTGCCGTTCCTTCTTTCCAATCTGTCACTGTAACATTATCTATTATGGCTTTATCCTTACCAATCTTTAATTTATAGGTATAGCTCATACCGCTTTCAAGATTTGGAATGCCTTTAATAGAGTATGCTTTAGGCGTTCCAGTACCGTTTTCCTGTACACTTATGCATATAAAATCTTTGTTCGCGTCTTCTGCATTTGGAGCAACCAGAGCCACCCAAGAACTCTTTGGGTTAGAGTCATCCACCTTATATGCTTTTATAGCAGAAACATCTGCGCCTTGAGTTGCCGGTAGCTGTAATTGAGAATATATATTTATCTCAGCTACATATGGTTGGTCAAACTCATTCATGAAAGTCGAATTTTCTATATCGATAACAACACGTGCCGTCTGGCGCTCGAAAGTCAAATCGAGCTGACGGTTTTCTGGTATGTTTTCATATGTCGTCCTAGCTTTCATGTAGTCAGAAAGAGCTAATCCTTCCTTTGTGTTCTGTTCTGTACCGATTTGTCCGTTGTCAAAACTATTGTTGACATTATTATAAGAATACGGATAAAACGCCTTGAAATCTGTAGCTTCGGATTCCCATTTTATTGGAACTTCGGATTCGGCTACTCCCCAAACTCCATTTTTCATTTCATACTTATGAGCGGCACCACCATTCAAGCTAATTCCAATTTGGTCAAAATCTTGAAATTCACTCTGTTCTTCTGTACTGCCAATGGGATTACTTCTGGTAAAAACGCTCTCGCCACCAATGGTTGCATTTACTTTTACCTCATCTCCAGCAAAGCGAACCTGCTCATCTTCTGTAGAGCAAGCAGCAAGCATTGCGAGAAATGCAAAGGTTCCTAAATATTTTGAAATTTTCATATTCTTCGCTTTTTATTCTGTTACTTATTCTGTTTCTAAAGTTGCACCAGTCTCTTCTACCCAAGGGCTTGCCTTAATGCTGCCAGCTTTTACGAAATCCTTACCTACAGTAAGGGTCAGGAGATGTTTTTTACCTGCTTCCAATCTCGCAATCACACTTTCAGGAGCTCTCCACACATAAATCTTTCCATTTATTTCAAACTCTACTCTAAATCCGTCTTCAATAGTTTGAGGTATAAGGATAGCCGAATAATTTGCAATTGCATGGGCGTCTTTGTTGGCAGCTGCTGTGAATTCCCCACGTTCAGGTCCTATCAAGACAGGAGCACAGGTTGCATCTACTGCCACAGTAATAGGATCTGCCGTCAAATCAGCATAAGCCCGGTTGATGCTTCCTCCGATAATTATATTATTTATCGGATTAGCTGCCAAAGGAGTCGTAGTATTGAAATCTGTGCCGAACTCAATTTTTATGTTCAGCAAACTGAGGGCATGAGTAAAAGTGATGTCAACTGCACCATTTGTCAAATCCTTTTCTGGCACAAACCCCGTTTTCTTATATACAAGGAAGTCAGACTCGTAAGTACCCGCCATCTGTTGCGTACCAACAGAAACTGGATATTTTTTTACTTTAGTCATTGTTTCCGTATTTCCATTTGAGTCGAATGGGGCATAAGCCATTATATCGACAGGTTGAGTTGAGTTCTGCCAAAGCATCTGAACAGAAGGATTCCATTTAGTTCCCTCTTTTGTCATCATGATGTTGTTATAGGAATACTTGATATTATTAGCATTGCGAATGCAAAAAGCGAATTCATCAAGAGTATTTGTGGTGTGAAATGCACGTGTAGTCATATTCTCTACGTTTGTTGTAACTCGTACCACATTATCCGCAGGATAACTGCTCTGTGTCAAATCCTCATCGTTGGAGCAGCTGGCAAAAACTGCCGTTGCCAAAGCTGCCATTGTGAATAATTTTATTGCTTTCATATTCTTTATGTGTTTAAATGCTGTACTATGTTAGTTGAGAGCCTCGCCACCGAATGTGCTGCCATCCTCCCAATCAGTAATTTTAACATCTCCAAGTTTTATCTCGTCACGTCCTACCTCCAGATTGACTGTAGTAATCTTGCCACTCTCTAACTTGAAAGGTGTGCCGTTATCATAAACGAAATTCTTACCATCGATGACAATGGTGAGTTGCTTGACATCTTCCTGTGGAATAATGACAGAAACATACTTGGTGTTTTCAGTAATCTCAGGAAGCGAGAAATCTTCCTTTGCTGTAGTGGAAGGAGTAACAACCTTTGTCAGATAATTGATGGTTGCCTCTTTTGCCGCATTACCCACTGCCACTTTCTCTACAGTCGGAATGCCGCCCCATTGGTTCTTGTAGGTGAGGTTCACCACAAGTTTAGCCATTACATGGGTAAAGGTAAGAGGTACTGTCTGTTGGGCATCGGCATTATAGGACAGGCCATCTTTATTGACTGCCACTAAGAGGTCGCTTTCTGTTTGCTTATTTGCATCGAATGTATATTCTCCGGCAGAAAGGTCGGATATTGCTGCTGTAGGATAGACACCGATGAAATAATGCTTGTCACGGTTGTTCTTCCAAAGCATCTGTGGAGTGGATACCCACGAACCGTTAGTCAACTTGTTGATAGCGTTGTTCACCACACGCTCGCTTGCATCCGGAGCAATGGTTGCATCACCAGTCCAGGCATACACGCTGATTTCATCACCCTCCTCAAAGGTTTGACCGCCTTTCGCATCTGTGGCAACACGTGTCATATTGCCGATACTGGTAGAAACGGTGATATACTTGGAGGTCTCGCCTCCGATACCGTTCTCGTTGTCAGAACAACTGCCTAATGTCAAAGCCATTGCCATCAGAGCAAAGAGATAAGTCTTCTTTTTCATTGTCTTTTTACTATTTTATGTTTATATTCTTGTTTTGATTCTTGCTTAAATGAGAGGGGCGCTTAATCTTCGGGATTCAGGATTTCACCACGATAAATCCATTCCTCTGTCCAATCATCTATCTTCGTGCTTGTAAGATACATGTAAGGTTTCATCTCCTCAAATTCCAAGTTTATCTTGTACTTGCCGCCAGATTTCATGACGGGTGCTTCGATGTCGTAGTTGCTAACTACTCCCCCAGGAGAAATCAGTTGGATAAACAACTTGGTGTTATGAAAACCATTGGCTGTCGGCATCAAGCGTAATGTTTCCGTTTTTAAAGTTTCGCCAGGCACTGCGATTCTCAAAGGTATATCACACTCTTCCTTGGTATAGCTTGCCGTCCCGAATGTTCCATCCTCATTCTTTTGCAGGGGAAGGAGTCCGGTTGCCACATTCAGAACCTTACCTATCATTGCAAAATTGTCAGGAACTCCTTCAATGAAGATGGTCAATTCTGCAAGTATATGGCGCATTTCATTTTTTGTTATGTAGTTGACATTTGATTTGTCAATACCGATGTCCGTGACACCATAATAGGCATGGTCGGGAGAGGCACTTGGATTGGACAATCCAAACATGAGTTGGTTCATATTGAGGGTTGCCCTTGTAACCTCACCGATAAAAAACGGTTCTATAAGGTTAGTGGCAGCCAGAATCTGATAATGCCCTACAGGAAGAGCAAAGCGTTGGCTTGCCACCTCCTGCGCACTGCCATAATGTTTTTCCTCTACAAGCGAACCATCATCGGCATTGAATATCCAGAGTTTCACATCCTTCACTTCCGTACCTTGGTCGGCTTCATCTGCCCAAGTGAGCGATACTGACAAGCCACCTTCCTCTTCACCATCATGAACATCATGGTCGCAGCTTGCCAAGAGGCATGGGACACATAACAGCACCCATAACCAAATATTAAATCTTCTTTTTGCTTTCATTCTCTATCTTGTTTTATGGGTTACTTATAATTGTCTTTAGTCTCTACTCGGCGAGCCTTATCCGCATCTTGGGTGTCATCGCTACCATTTCCTATTGCAGTAATGCGATTAGCCTCTATGCCATTCTTCGCAAGCCAGGTTCTTACGGCTTCTGCACGCTGGCGAGATATACGTTTATTGACAGCCACGCTGCCTTTTGTGTCACACCAACCTGTTACTGTCACCTTCATGTTCGGATTCTCTTTCAATGTTTTGAGAATAGCATTCAATTTAGTCTCTTCATTTTGCTGGATGTCGATACTATTGAAGGTGAAATATATAACAGGGAAAGTCACCTTTGCAGATTCTTTTATGTCTTGTTCTGCAACTCTTGTTTCAGCCTTATCTACTGTTTCTTTCTGATTGACATTCTCCGAAGAAGTTGGTTCCTGTTGTAGAACTTCCTTTTGTAGAACCTCCTTTTGTGGAACTGATGGAGTTTCTGCTATCTTGTTCTTCTTTTTAGAGAGGTTTATCCCCAATCTTACTCCACTTTCCCAAACAAAGTTGTTCTTATGCAGATGCTCCGGCATTCCATCCATACGTTCGCCAGTAAGACGAGTCAAACCGGAATAGATGCCCAATTTCAGGCATGAGGTCAGTTGGTAGCCAACCTGCAAATCTGCACCATAACCCAAATGCCAGTTGGTAGAACCTTTCATTACCTTAGCATCATCGGCTATAGTCTGGATATCAGCCTTGGTCGTTACTGCATATATATGAGGTGAAACAGCCAAATCCCATCGGCTGTCAGCTGTTTGATGGAACAGTCCAAGGAGATGAACGTTCACTCTTGCCCCATACCAACCCATTCTGACATGGCTTTTCAGATTGGCATATTCCCAACTGTCCATGCCCAGGACACCTGCGTTGTAAAGCATACCGTCGCTACCCAACCAATAGTTACGTTCTACGCAACAGTCTTGTGCCGACAAGTTCATTTCTCCATACTTGGCAGATAACTCTGCCGAGAAGATGGAGTTGAAACGATAGCCACCATATATGCCAGCAGCCCAACCAAGACGAGTCTTGTCATGTCCGAAGCTTGAGAAGGTAGAGAAGCCGAAAGGCATTCCACCCTCTACTCCGACGTACCAGCCTTGCTGCCCCGTCTTTCCATCTTCTTTTACTTCTGCTCTCGCAAAAGAAAATGGAAGAATAAAAGCAAGTGCTGCAACCAGTAATCGATTTTTTCCAGTTAAGTAATTTCTCATATTAATCTTTTTTTTATAGAAAATATACTGTCTTTTTCCAAAGAGCAACATACTTTTTTCTTAGTTAAAACTTTCTTCATATCTATTATGTTTGGATTATAATTTACAATATTTTAAATCCTTCATGATACAGATTGTAAAAAACCTGGTGCAAAGTTAAGGGTTTTATATGAAAGTGGGGGGGTAATATTTGTTTTTTCAGGTATGATTTTTTGGTTTTAGGTGTCTCATTCGTGAGCAATGCGACACCTTGTTAGTATTCTTTAACGTTTCCAGACTCTATTCAAGCCCAGAATCTGTGTAAATCTTTAGCCGGTGTCCGTTGGTTCAAGGTGTGTGGAGCCTGCATGCGAAAGTTCTGTACAAAAGAAAAAAGAGGGTGTGTCATAAGCCACATCCCACACGCCCCGAAAGGGCAGAAGCTCCTAGCCCAGGGCATCGCCCTGGGTATAATAGCAATCAGCAAGACGCCCTGTAAGGGCAAAAGCTTTATGTATTATCTGTGAGTTTTTTAAAGCTTTTGCCCTTACAGGTAGGCTGTTCAAAATCCGAATCAAAATCTGGTATAAAAAAATGGTGTTATATAGGTGTATTTAAGTTACTGATATTTAACACTTTAATATACAAAATAGTTCTTTAAAAATTTGTATAACTCGCTGATTTTTAGTATCTTTGCAAATAAAAACAAATACATAAGATATGAAAAAATCAGTCAAAGATATGGAGCCAAAAGAGCTTCAAAAGTATGCCGAAAAACTAAAGAAGGAAAATAAGTCTCTAAAAAGGGACAAACGTAATCTTGAGAGAAGATTGTCTACCTCTCAGAATAAGTCCAATAAGTATCGTTCTGAACTTAAAAAAAAAGAAAAGCCGAACGTAGGATTGGACAAGGAGACTTACGAACAAATGATGAGTCTATTAGACGACATCATTATTCATCCTTAATGGTTGCTTTGAGTACGGCTTTTTATGCTCGTCTGTCTATAGGTTCACGTCAGATTGTTGAAATATTCAATATCCTGAATGAGTTTATGGACAATATTTTCGGTAAAGTACCAGCTTATACGACAATTGGCTATTGGGCACAAGAGTTAGGGCTTAGTGTCTATAAGGAATCGTGTACCCTTTTCAAGGGTAAGCGTTATGCCTTGATTGTCGATGAAAGCATGATGATTGGCAGTGAGAAGATGCTGCTTACACTTGCTGTTGCGGCAGATAATATAGGAATGGCTATTACTGAAAAAGACATATCCATTGTAGACATATCTATCGCTAAGAGTTGGAATGGAAAAACTATTCAGGAAGTATTGGAGAAAGTCGCAGCTAAAATTGGGCATGAGCCAGAATATGTTATCAGCGACAACGGCTCCAGTATATGTAAGGCCATTAGAGATGCTGGCTATAAACATCACCATGATATTAGTCATACTCTTGGCATGTTTCTTGAAAGAGTTTACAAGAATGATCTTGATTTTCAGGAGCTTTCAAGTAATGTTCAGATGGCACGTCTTAAATATAACATGCAAGATGTTGCTTATATACAACCTCCATCGCAACGAAGTATTGCACGTTTTATGAACATGTCAAAATGGATTGACTGGATAAGCAGGATGCAGTATGTATATCATACATTGCAAGAGGATATAAAGAGCATATATGCCTTTATTCCGCAGAATGCTTCTCTGGTTGATGAATTGGCCGAAACGATGGACTGTATAACGAAGATTGAAAAAGACATAAAAAACAACGGGTGGTCTCAAGTCTCTATTGCCCGTTGCAAAAAACTCGTGACAGAAAGCTTGATGTTGAAGCATGAGCGACAGCGAAAAGTTGGCTCTTATATCTTGGGATATTTAGAACGTGAGCTCTCTCTCTTAAATGAAGGAGATGTACACAATGCAAGTTCTGACCCAATAGAATCAACATTTGGAGTGACTAAGGCTAGAATGTCTAACGACAAACTTACTGGTGTTACCCCAATGATTCTTATAATACCTCTGCGCATAGCCTTGGCTGACAAAAATAGGCGAGTTGGTTTCGAATTTAAAGAACGTTTGGAGAAAGGAAGACATCGTCACATCAAAGAATGGACTAGTACAAACCTCTCTCCTAATTTGACCGTGAAACGCATCAATACCTTAGGGAATAAATGCGTCGGATTTTAAACGGATTTTGAACACCCTACCTTACAGGGCGACAGGTTTGCATCCGTAATAACCCAGGGCGATGCCCTGGGAGGGCACTGAAAAAGTCCCTTCATGGGTTATGTTAGTTTAACATTCGATCTTTGAAATAGTGTACCCAAAAGTTGCATATGTGCAATATTTTTTGTATCTTTGTAGAAAAATACAAGGATTATGCTAGAGCAACAACAGACCATATCATTCAGTGATTATTCAAGTTTGTATGACTTGATTATCCCAAAAGACAACCTGCTCCGCCAGATTACTGACCTGGTGGACTTTAGTTTCGTATACCAGGAATTGCAGGACAAGTATTGTCATGACAATGGTCGTACAGCAGAGAGTCCTATCCGTATGTTTAAGTATCTTCTTTTAAAGGTAATCTATGACATATCGGATGTTGATGTTGTTGAACGTACTCGCTATGATATGTCGTTTAAGTACTTCTTGGGATTAACTCCTGAGGAGACTAATCTGATTAATCCTAGTTCCTTGACCAAATTCCGTCGACTTCGCCTGAAGAATATGGACCTGTTGGATCTTCTTATCAAGAAGACTGTTTCTATTGCTATAGAAGCAGGTGTCCTCAAGTCTAGAACCATCATTGTTGATGCAACCCATACGCATTCTCGTTCCAACCCTATCAGTGCAGCAAAGAGTTTGGAGTATTATTGCAAGGCCGTAATCAAGGTCGTTAATTCTGTAGATGACAGCATGGAATTGCCTGAGCTTCCAAAAGAAAAGAAGTATTCTTCTATCATGACTGCAGCCAAAACGATAGTTGCTACGGTGGAAGCTGATGCTGCAACTGCCAATATGCCTGCAGTCAAGGAGCGTCTCAATATGCTGAAAGAAACCATTTCAGACGCAGAGACCCGAGGCGTAATATCAAAGGATGAGGATGCCCGTACAGGACATAAAACAGCGCATTCTTCATTCTTTGGCTATAAGACGCATATAGCTATGAGCGATGAGAGAATTATCACCGCAGCTACCGTCACCTCCGGCGAGAAGGGTGATGGACAGCAATTGCCAGAATTGATAAAAAAGACAGAGGAAGCAGGAATGGAAGTTGATTCCATAGTAGCAGATAAGGCATATTCCAGCAAGGAGAATCTCAAAATGGCAAAGGAAAACAATATGCGCCTCTCTGCTCGTTTAAGCTCTGTAATTGACGGTAATCGAACAAACAAACTCCCTTTTGAATACAACAAGGATGCAGATCTGTACGTCTGCCCAGCAGGGCATCTGGCGAAATGGAAAGAGATGAATTATCGCAAAAATGACAAGCGTCACAGAAACTCCAGCATTACCTATTATTTTGATGTGGACAAATGCAAGGTCTGTCCATTACGTGAAGGTTGCTACAAGGAAGGAGCCAAGACAAAAACATATGCGATTACCATCAAATCGGATGAACAGTTGGAGCAAATCGAATATCAAAAAACAGAAGAGTTTATAAATCTTCAGAGGAAACGATACAAGATAGAAGCCAAAAACTCCGAACTTAAGAATGTCTTAGGATATGACAGAGCCCTGTCATACGGTTTGTCGTGCATGGAAATGCAGGGAGCTTTGACTATTTTCGCTGCAAATGTGAAGAGAATCATCAAATTGATGCAAAATGCATAAGGGGGGAAGTAGATTTCTCTATATATTGCCGAATTAAACGCCAGAAACGCTATAGAAAGCTATTTGGGGCTATATTCCTGTCCAAAAAAGTATTCCACTTTTAAAAGATGAAATGCTTCTTGGACAAGAATTAAAGTTCAAAAACAAGCTATGCAACTTAAAATTGGGTACCTTTTTCAGTGCCCTCCCTGGGCTAGGAGCTTCTGCCCTTTCAGGGCGTGTGGGTAATTTCAACCGTACAGGTCGAAGAAGTTTACCCATTTATCAACTATATTCTTATAGTACTTCTTCACAAACTGCGTTCATCAGAAAGTTGATGTAAAGATTCTGTACTACTACCGAGAGCGATAAATGTAAGATTGAAGAACCGCTTTATACCCCATCTTCTTCCTCTTCCTCCTCTTCAGCAGAAGCGTTGGTATCCAACTTCTCATCCTTTGAAATAGAGATACTACCCATTCGGGAAATCTTAAGTACCAGAGGTACATATTCATCACTGGTAACATCAGGCGACCCAACACTTGCTGCGAAGTAAAGATAATCACCTTCTGCTTTCACATACACAATACCGAGCAAAGCACCCATGTCCTGTGTATGTTTGTCAATATAGGATGTGAAATCTTTCTTTGTGAAAGTACGGCTAAAGAATTCAGAACCATCGCTTCTCAATACCTTAACCGATATTCTGTTATCATAATACTTGGTGTTTTCGTCCAACTGGAGAACCGGAAGTTCCTTGTCAGAACTACGCTTCACCACCACTTTATAATGAGAACCAACCCAGTCAGCCTCCCTGGTCTGCTCATAATCACTCATTTTCTGAGTAGCTTTGTTCACAACCTTAGCCACCGGTTTAGGAGCAATAATGATATTACTCTTCTTCTTTTCTGTACAAGCCGTCAAGCTAGAAATAGCCAAAAGACCTATTAATATATAATCAATTCGTTTCATTCCGTTATTTTTTCTTACTGCAAAAGTACATTTTTCTTTTGAAATAGCCAAAGAAAAGAACCGAAATCTACATTCTTACACAAAATCAGATGCAAAAAGGCGCCTACTTTCACAAGCAGACGCCTTAACATACCTAAATACTAACTAATAAATTTCCTATTGAATCTTACACGATATAATAAAAGTTCAGTTTATGAATTCTAATCGTAACTTTGACGAAAAGAAAATGAAAAGGTTTAATCAAGATATAAAAAAAAGTGCTTTTTCTGCTTTTTTTTTCATTTCTTAGCAAAAGAACATCAAAAAAAACGATTTTGTTTTGTTTTTCGAACAATTTGCCGTACCTTTGCAGCATAATAAAGACATTAAGTATGAAAAAGAGGTTAATATTTATCATTTCTGTATTTTTTGCCTTCATTTCATGTTCGCATCAGCAAACAGAAAAGAAGGAGCAAGTCATCGACACAATACCTGTGATGGTGATGCAGATACAGAAATGCAATCGCTTATATACAGCAGAAGCTCATGTTCATAAGATTATAACACATGATGACCAGCTTAATCTGAAGGGCTCACTGTTCAAGAAAGACTTCAATATTCATGTTCCCGGCTCAAACCGCAAGGTGGCCATTCCGATGGATGCGACATTAAAAGCTTATGTAGACTTTTCAGGATTCTCTGCTAAGAACGTTTACCGACAAGGTGACAAGATAGAAATCATCTTACCAGACCCAAAAGTGATGCTCACCAGCAGTAAAATCAATCATGAAGGAGTAAGACAATTCGTTTCACTCACCAGAAGAAACTACAGTGATGCAGAACTGTCACAATTCGAACAACAAGGCAGGGAAAGTATCATTCGCGATATACCGAACCTAGATATTCTTGAACAGGCACGCCAAAGTGCAGCAAACACCCTGATTCCGATGCTACAGGACATGGGATTCGCTGAAGAGAATATCAAAATCAGTTTCAGGAAGAAATTCACTTTCAACGATCTGAAGACTCTTCTGGATAAGACAACTATCGAAAAGAATCACTAAGCGAGGAGAACAATGATATGAAAAGAATACAAATCATCGTACTATTAGCACTGATCCTTATTCTGGGTGGAGCCTTCTATTGGCTCACCAAAGACAACGAGGTCAGCGTGGTACAGGAAGATAAGACAACCCTCTCACCCACTCAGGTAGAAAGCATCGAGAATATCGGTCAATGGGAATTTCTATCTGTAAGTGATGAAGAACTGATAGATACTATACGCCGTGGCTTTTGGGGCGACGACCAACTGGTACGTATCTATTACGGAACGTTGCGCTTGGGTATCGATATGAAGGATGTAAAAAAAGGATGGCTACAAGCCAGCCAGGACAGCATCGTATGCACTTTACCTCCTATCAAACTGCTGGACCATAACTTCATTGACGAAGCGAAGACCAAGAGTTTCTTTGAAGAAGGCAAATGGACAGGCAGCGACAGACAGGCTATGTATGAGCGTGCTTATCAAGCCATGAAGAAACGTTGCTTAAACCGCACCAATATCTATACTGCACAGGCGAATGCCAAGACTCAGTTTAGAGAGATGCTGAAAGCAATGGGATTCAAAAACGTAAAGATAGAATTTGAGAAATAACAAGGTTATAATACACAAGTAACTGCGTTATCAGGTATAAAAATATAGATATAAGATAAACATAAAATTTTTAAGAGATGGATGCAATAAACGATTTTTTCACCGCATTTAGTTCATTCCTGTGGGGATGGCCTATGATTATCCTGCTGTTGGGAACCCACATCTTTCTGACCATCCGCTTGCGCTTTCCACAACGCAAGATTTTCAAGGCAATCAAACTGTCTGTAAAGAAAGACAAGAATGCCACAGGAGATGTTTCACAGTTCAGAGCACTGGCAACAGCACTGGCAGCTACAATTGGTACCGGTAACATCATCGGTGTGGCTACAGCTATCGCTCTTGGCGGACCAGGAGCCGTACTCTGGTGCTGGTTAACCGGTGTCTTTGGTATTTCTACCAAATATGCCGAAGGATTACTCGCCGTAAAATATCGCGTAAAGACCAAGCGAGGCACGATGCTGGGTGGTCCTATGTATGCCCTGGAAAAAGGATTGGGCTGGAAATGGCTTGCAGTCCTGTTCGCCCTCTTTGCCGCATTGGCATCATTCGGAATCGGTAGCACGGTACAGGCAAATGCCATCTCTACCCTGGTAGAAAACCAATACGGCATTTCTCCATACATTACTGGAACTATCGTTACGGCTTTAGGAGCAGCTGTGATTCTTGGAGGCGTGAAAAGTATCTCCAAGGTTTGTGGCATGCTGGTACCTTTCATGGCACTCTTTTATGTATTAGGCTGCATCTACATTCTCTGTGTAAATCATGCTTATTTATTGCCTGCCATCCACGTAATCTTTGACTCTGCATTCACAACAAAGGCTGCAGGTGGCGGCTTCGCTGGAAGTACCGTGATGATTGCAGCCCGCTATGGTATAGCCCGCGGATTGTTCTCTAACGAAAGTGGTCTGGGTTCGGCACCTATCGTTGCTGCAGCAGCCCAAACCCGTAACCCTGTGCGTCAGGCATTGGTTTCATCTACCGGTACCTTTTGGGATACTGTCATCATCTGTGCCCTTACAGGTCTTGTCATCACCTCAAGTATCATAGCATACCCAGACATTGACTACCATAACGGAGCAGCACTCACCAAGGCTGCCTTCAGTAAGATTCCATATATCGGAGCTCCGATATTGACCATCGGACTGGCAACATTTGCATTCAGTACGACATTGGGATGGAGTTATTATGGAGAACGGTGTGTAGAATATCTGAAAGGCAAAAAGTGGATGCTCTGTTTCCGCATAGTCTATATTGCTACTATCTTCCTGGGTAGTGTCATCAGTCTGGGACTGGTTTGGAACATTGCCGACTGCATGAATGCTTTAATGGCCATACCAAACCTTATCTCCCTGCTCTGCCTGAGTGGTATCATAGTGCATGAAACCAGAAAGTATCTGTGGAGAGACCAGTTAGATAAAGACATGGACGAAAAAGAAATAGAGGAATTAGAATAAAGACACAGAAAGGAAATACCCTGAAAGGGAGTAAAAATACAAAAGCTCGGTATTGCATCACTGCAGACCGAGCTTTTATTATTAAATCAACAAAAACTAATAAAATATCTTTTCTAAAAACCAAAAAACCTATTCGCTATGAACTTATGGTGCAAAGATACTACAGTTTGCGCAATAAACAGCACATTTTCTGTTGATTTCTATACTTTTTATTGGGCAAACGTTTGCACAGTTTGCCCTATCAGATTACAATTTATACTGAAGATGTTTCATTGCATGACCACCCCAAGTGGTATCATTAACATACTGGAAACCAACCTTCGTATAGAGACGCTCCGCTTTCGGATTGCCTTTATCACAAAGCAAGCCTACAGCAGGAAGTCCCAGCTCTCTTGCGCGAGAGATAGCAGCATCCAACAATTTAGATGCAATACCTTTTCCACGGTATTGATTAGAAACTGCCAAACTATCCAAATAGAACTCACCTTCCTCTGTTTCAAGCTCCATAGCCGAATAGTCTATTCCAAAAGCCACGATTGCAGCCTCAATAAAGCGCTTACGTAATCTTTTGACGTCAGCACCATCGTATGCAACCAAGATGCCAACAAGAATGCCATCAGTAGACATAGCAACCAATGTATTCTTATAACTATACTGACTGTCCTCCATCTCTACAAGTTTAGTCATCATACGGTGAAAATCAACCAATGTATGCTGAGGACCAGCAAAATTTTGGCAACACTGCGCATTCATCGCCTCCATGATAAGCGATGCGATATGCGAAGCCTTGTCAGGCGTAGCCTGTTCTATTTGAATTTTCATTATATTGTTTTTATTTTATTGTTTTATTATTGTTATTTCTTTCATGTTCCAGCATCGTGAGGAAATTCTGCAAAGATTACTTTTTTCATGATTGCTGATTGGCTTTGATGCCTTATCGTTTACAAAGTTACGTATATTTTTTGATAAGAGCAAGTTTTTTATATTTTTTATTCGAAAAAGTTTTTTTATTCGAAAAAAAGATGTATCTTTGCCGCAGGTTTTGAAGCTAAATTTCTATTACTAGTATAATAGAGATACCCAAATCCCTTGGGTCCCAATGCTTCAAAACCTTTTTCGTTTTTAAGAGCGAAAAAAGAGGGTGTGTCATATCAGGATAATAGTTGGTGTATAACAGTTGACTACCGCATGCACAACAGGTGTTGTGCATGCGCATATCAGCTGTTATGCAAGCGCACAACAGCTGTTGTGCGACCGAAGATACTGACTGTCTCAACAACATATCCTATCTCTTTCAACAACTTATTCTATCTCTTTCAACAACATATCCTATCTCTTTCAGCAACATATCCTATCTCTTCCAGCAACATAACCCATATTTACCAACGACAAGAAGAGGGTGAATCATAAACTTATGACACATCCTCTTCTTCGCAATATAGATCCTTAATGTCTTGTTTTTCAGAATATTACTGTAATCACAAAGCTACAGAAGCATCCTTTAAGTCTACTGCCTGTGCCTTGAGGGTTCCCTTTCCTTTTATCACAACGACACATTTTCCGAAGAATGCCTTGCGATGTGAATCGGTGAAACGCTCCAAAGAAGTCTGACATCCATTATCTGTTCCCAGAATCCTTGGCGTTTTCAGGAAACCATGACCACTTGCATCCTGTTCTCCTGAAACAGAGAAGAAAATCTGGTTATCTGCGTTCGGACAGAGATTGCCGTCTTTATCTACCACATTCACCTCTACAAAGGTAGTCGGATCAGAAGAGCCATAGGCCTGACAGCCCTGATAGGTCTTCTTCAACACAAGATGATGAGGAGCTCCTGCTGTCTTTATGACCTGCTCTCTAAGAACTTTACCATTCTTTCTGGCTACAACCTTCACTTCTCCCGGTTCAAAGTTTACGCGCCACATCACATGATATTCAGTACTTTTTCTGAAAGCATCGCCTTCGTTCTTTGCACCGTAGACTGTCTTCTTACGGATGCCCTGACTCTTGCCATTGATAAAGAGTTCTACCTCATCGGCATGATTATAATAACACCACATGTCGATGGTCTGTCCCGGCAGCCAGTTCCAATGAGGGAAGAGATGAAGCACATCTTTCTGGCTCCACTCACTCTGATACATATAATAGCTGTCTTTTGGAAGACCCGCCAAATCGATAATGCCAAAATAACTGCTACGGGCAGGATAAGCATAAGGAGTAGGTTCACCGATATAATCGAAACCGGTCCAGATAAACTGTCCGCCCACAAAGTCGTTGTGCTTCACCACATCCCAGGTTTCTTCGTGGGTACTACTCCATGATGCGTGGAAATTATCATAAGCCGAACACATAAACGATGGATCGGTATAAGGCAACCACCATTCCTTTGGCGCAGTATAAATGCTGTCGCTAGGCATCATATAGTAGCCACGAGTCTGCAAGGCAGAAACACTCTCCGACAGAATGAAAGGCTTGCCAGGGAAATTCTTCGGCACATCCTTCACCCACTGATGGTGATAATTGAAACCTATAACATCAATAGCCCCACTCTTAAAGAGGTGATTCTTCTGATCAGGCTCATTACAGCCAGCAGTAACAGGGCGTGTGCCCCAAGGATCATACTCCTTCACGATTTTTGCCAGATGCTGGGTAAGAAGCGAATTGACACTCAGTTCATCGCTATGTGACAAGGTTGAAGCATCATGACCGGCATTCAGAATCAGGTTAGCCTGCTCCAGACTGAGCGTATCAGCAGCCACATCCGACCATTGTTCGAGAACTTCATTACCGATACTCCACATGATAATACTTGGATGATTACGGTCGCGCTTGATGAGATCAGACAGGTCTTTCTTATGCCATTCATCGAAGAAACGGGCATAATCGCCATTCGATTTCTTGCGGCGCCACATGTCGAAACTCTCGTCCATCACGAGGAAACCCATCGAATCGCACATGTTCAGGAGTTCTGGTGCCGGAGGATTATGACTGCTTCGGATAGCGTTCACGCCCATATCGCGAAGGATGGTAAGCTTACGGTGCATCGCATCTTCATTGACAGCAGCACCCAGGCAACCGAAATCATGATGCTCACAGACACCATTTATCTTGAGATTCTTGCCATTGAGGAAGAAACCCTTCTTTGCATCAAACTTCACATCACGGAAGCCGGCAGTTGACGTAGCAACATCCACTACCTTCCCATTTACTAACAGCTCGCTCTTGACAGTATAGAGATATCCCTTTCCGATGTCCCAGAGATGCGGATTCTTCACCTTGAGTTTCTGTTCCTGAACACCCTGACTCTTTGCTACGATCTTTCCTGCAGCATCATAGATTGTATTACGGACAGAGAGTTTCATCTTATTACCGGAAGCAGCGAAGTCCACCTTCACCCTGACATCACCCTGTGGAGAAGTTGCCACATACTGTCCCCATTGGGGAATATAAGCAGTTTTCATGGTTTTGGTGAGCCAGACATGGCGGTAAATACCGCAACCGGAATACCAGCGGCTATTAGGCTGGTCGCTGTTGTCTACCTTCACAGCAATGACATTATCACCCTTCTTATTAATATAAGGTGTAAGATCATACTCGAATGTACTGTATCCGTAAGGACGGGTTCCGAGTTTATGACCATTGATATACACGGTAGAATTCATATATACTCCATCAAAGGTGATGGTAAACCGGTCATACTTTTCCTTCGGATTCACCGAGAAGTGCTTACGGTACCATCCGATGCCGCCCGGCAATGCACCACCACCGGCTCCCGAAGGATTCGAAGGAGAGAAATCGCCCTCTATCGCCCAATCGTGAGGAAGATTCAAACTTCGCCAATGTCCGTCAGCATACTCCGATTTCTGCATACCGGCACTATCGGCTAAAACGAAAAGCCAGTCTTTATCAAAAGACTGATGTTCGCGGGCGTTCAACTGATGAGCTAAAAGCCCACTCATCAAAACTACGCCCAATAATGTTTTCTTGTTCATTCCTATCATATAAGAAATCCCACAGATAGCACAGAGTTACACAGATTAATCTTTTCTGAGAATATAAAAAAAATCTGTGAAATCTGTGTCATCTGTGGGAGATTAGACTACTTCAGTTTTACAGTAACTGCCTTACCAGCATACTTCACCATCTTGCCCTTAGGCGCCTTGACGAGGCTGATACCCTGCTGGTTGTTATCACTAACAAGTACGATATTGAAACGACGCTTCTGTAGCATACCATCAAAAGCACCCTTACGGGCAGCAATAGTAATGGTCTTCTGAGCATCATTATACTTGAAGTCTATCATAGCATACTTACCCTTCTCGTAGTTGTAGTTGGTTCCCTCATCCTCATAGAGTGTATAAGAACCGTCCTTGCCTGCATAGACATAGAGGTCGATGAGTTCAGCCTTCTTCTGATCGCTCCACTCCATCTCTGGACCCACAGGAAGAATAGAACCCTCTGGAACAAAGACCGGAATCTTATCGAAAGGTGCATCGGCTACGATTGTCTGTCCACCGGCATAGTGCTTACCGGTATAGAAATCATACCAGCCCTTCTGCTTAGGAAGATAAACATTGCGGCTGTACTTCTGATACTCGCCTACAGGACAAGCCATGAGAGCAGGACCGAACATCCACTGATCCTTGATGTCGTAAACATTGTCATCGCCGTTGAAGTCCATTACCAATCCACGCATCATCGTATAGTCCTTGAAATGAACCATACCCGCCATACTGTAGAGGTAAGGCATCAGGCGGTAACGGAGTTTATCGTAAGCCACGATGGTCTTGTAAGCCGGATGATCTGCCGGAGCAATGTTCCAGACCTCACGGGTAGGCCACTGGCCATGAGTACGATAAAGAGGTACGAAGCAACCGAACTGGTTCCAACGCGCCTGCAACTCGCGCCATTCCTTCAAGTCGGCATTCTCCTTACCGGTCTTATCGAACTCCTGCTGGGCAGCCACATAGCGGTTCTCTACACAGAAACCGCCCTGGTCCATTCCCCAGAAAGGAAGACCTGCCATAGAATAGTTCAAACCGGCTGTCATCTGGGCACGCATATCTTCCCAACGGGTAGCGATGTCGCCAGACCAGGTAGCCGTACTGTAGCGCTGCTCACCGGCAAAGCCCGAACGGGTCAGGAGGAAAACACGCTGGTTAGGGTTCACGCTGCGCTGTCCGTTATAGATAGCATCAGCATTCACGATGCTGTAAGCATTGAAATATTCGGTAGATGTACCGAGGGCTGTAGGACCGGAAAGGGCCTTGCGGTACCACATCGGGGTACAGTCGCGAACGTTTGGTTCTGATGCATCCATCCACCATGCATCGATTCCGAACTTATACTTGGTATAAAGATTCTCGTCCATCTGGCGCCAGAACATCTTGCGGGCACCATCAGAATAGGCATCATAGAATGAACCGCGGAAGCCGAGCCAGTCGTGAATATCATCCTTGATAGCCTGATGATACATCCAGCCCTTGCTGTCGAGTTCCTTATAATTTTTGACTGTATCGTAGAACTTAGGCCATACGGAAATCATGAATCTTCCATTCATCGCATGTACGCTGTCGAGCATAGCCTGTGGGTTTGGATAGCGGGCAGCCTCAAACTCATGACTTCCCCATGAATCCAGCTTCCAGTAGTTCCAGTCCTGAACGATATTGTCTACAGGAATATGCAGGTCGCGGAACTTCTTCATGTTGTCCTCGATATCCTTGCTGCTCTGATAGCGCTCACGGCTCTGCCAGAAACCGAGGGTCCACTTAGGATAAAGCGAAGCCTTACCGGTAAGCGTACGGTAACCGGAAATCACCTCATCGAGATTCTGACCGGCGATGAAATAATAGTCCATATCCGGCGACATTTCACTCCAGATGCTCAACTGGTTCTTCTCTGCCTCAGAACGAGGAGCTGCTACGCGAAGACCGCAGTAAGAAACATCACCATCTGGCTGCCACTCGATACGGATAGGAGTCTTTACGCCCTTCTTGATAGGAGTTTCAAACTTATAAGAGTTCGGATTCCAGGCTGTACGCCAGCGCTCAGGCACAACCAGTTTGCCATCGATATAAATCTTCATGTAACCGGCATAGTAGAGGATAAACTGATAGAAGCTGTTGGTTGGAGCCTCTACATAACCCTCGTAAACCACCTTGGAACCATTCAGCGCGAAGCCCTTTGGCAGGTTCTGAATACCGCCCTTATCTGTCTTGTTGCAAATCTCAGAAGCCTCAGGCATTGCATACTCAAAGTAAATGCTATCTTCGCCTCGAACAATCTTCTGACCATTCTTATCCACATAAGTACCTGTCAGCTGACCTTCCTTACCATCCTTATCATAGAGTTTGAAGGCACGGTTGAGCTGGAGATAATCTTCCGGATTACCCCAACGGCAATAAGAATAAGAATCCCAGAGGATGCCGTAGTTTTTATTAGAGATGACGAAAGGCACACTCACCTTGGTATTATACTGGAAGAGGTCTTCGTTCTTACCCTTCATATTGAGTTCCTCACTCTGATGCTGACCGAGACCATAGAACGCCTCGTTATCAGGAGAATTGAAGAGCGCACGCCATGACCATCCGTGCTTCTGTGCTTCAGGAACCTTGGCAATGTCTACACCGATTTCACGGTCAGGCACAGTGAACGGCTTGAAAGTCTTTCCACCCTGAGCAACCTCATTGAGAAGGACATTGTCTTTCAGGTCATAGAAGGTAATCTGACCCGTAGCCTCGTTCATGACAGCACGCATGGCTGCAGTGGTAATGATGAGATTGTCTCCCTGCTCTTCCACCTTATAATTTGCCTTGCTGTTTTGAGGCACTATTATCAGACTCTGTTTATTACGGAAACTCTGTTCGGCTGTAGCCTGAACACGGATAATCTTATCGCTCACCACCTGGAGGCGAATCTGACTAGGACCAAAATTCTGGTGTTGCTTCAACTGAACAGTGAGATAATTACCATTCTGGTTGAAACCAGCTGCCTGCATACCTGTGGCACTCATCAGCAGCACTGCTGAAATCAATAATGTTTTAGTTAGTCTCATTTTATATGTTTAAAGGAAAGTTTAAAAATCTGCGGCAAAGATACGAGAAAATTCCCGTATCTTTGTGCGCAAATGTTATCTGTATGTGTATAAAATGTTAACTAGAAGCGTAAACTACTCTGTTTCTGACAGATTCTTACGATATTGAGACGGCGTAACGCCATACGCGTCTTGGAAGTATTTAGTGAAATAACGTGGATTATTGAATCCCACCTTATAGGCTATTTCACTGATGTTTAAGTCGCCCGAGCGCAGCAGATGCTCTGCAAATTTGATACGCTTGGTTCTGAGATACTCAGAAGGTGTAATACCCGTCAGCGAAATCATGCGCTTATATAATTGTACGCGTGAAATGCAAAGATGAGTACTGAGCGATTCTACCGATGTTTCAGGATTGCTCATATGATCGCGGATATAAGCATTCACCTCATCTATAAATTTGCGGTCGGCCTCTGTTATTACATATTCTGTACTCACATTCTTGCGTTTCTTCAAGAGGTTCAGAATACAGAGATTCAACATATCAATATCGAATGGTTTGGCAATATACTCGTCAGCACCACACTTCAGACTTTCCTTGCGTTGCTCATCTCCCATACGGGCCGAGAGCATGATGAAAGGTATGGCTGTTGTTTCGTCATTGTCCTTACACATCCGGCAGAGTTCGTTACCATCCATCACAGGCATCATCACATCGCTCAGGATGATATCAGGACGACGGTCGATAATCTTGTTCCAGGCATCCTGACCATTGACAGCCTCAACAACCGTATAGTCTGTCAATACTTCGTTCATAAACTCACGGAAGTCCTCACTGTCGTCAACGAGGAGCACTACCGGCTTCTTGATCATCGATTCTCCAGGCTGATGCGCATGTTTACTCATTCCGTAGAGAACGTTCTTACCTGCATCCGGATCCTCATCAGTAGCCTGATGCACCGTGGTTATGATAGGTGCTGCTCGCAAGGAACCGAGATGTGCCGTAGAATTAGAGGTGGTACTGCTCTCTATCGGAAGGTCTACCATAAAGATGGCTCCTCCGCTTGGATTATCTGTAACATCTACTTTACCGCCATGCAGTTCGGCAAACTTCTTTACCAGGTTCAAACCTATTCCGCTACCACCCTGTGGTTGCATTTCAGTACCATTGACCTGATAGAAACGCTCAAACACATGTTCCTTCTCCTTATCGCTGATGCCCTTGCCAGTATCAGATACTGAGATGCGGAGCATATCCGAATCCTTGTCTCCTACACGCTGACGGAGTACAACACTCAGAGAAACGGTGATAAATCCTCCATCTGGCGTAAACTTATAGGCATTGCTCAAGAGGTTATTCACGATTTTTCCTACCTTATCAGCATCAAACGACATCTGCAGACTAGGCACCGTAGAATCGAAGGCAAGCGTTACTTTGCTGTTTGCCAAAGTACGGAACGAAGTACAGATATTGTCAACGAAGCTCACGATGTCGATATGCGACAGGGTAAGTTTTTCCTTGTTCTGGTCAATCTTGCGGAAGTCGAGAATCTGGTTTACCAGATTGAGCAAACGGGTAGCATTGCGATGAATCATCTCCAGCTTTCTGCGTTTACTTTCATCTCTTTCTTCTCTAATCATATTGACCAGCGGCGAGATAATCAGGGTGAGCGGAGTACGGAGTTCGTGGCTCACATTGGTAAAGAAGTTGAGTTTGAGTTCATTCAACTCCTTGGTCTTCTTGATACTGTCTTCCTTGCTCTGGAGTTCGAATTTAACACGCTGCTTTTCGAGCATGCGTTTACGGTAGAGATAGAAAGCTACACCTATTAATATAATATATACGATAATCGCCCATATAGAGAGATAGAAAGGCGGATGAATATAAATCTTCAGCGTGCTCACCTCTTCGCTCACACTACCATCAGCATTCACCACCTTTGCCTCCAGGACATAGCTGCCTGAAGAGAGATTGGTAAAGGTAGCCTCCGGACGTCCCTCAGGTGTAAGCATCCATTTGTCATCAAGTCCCTTCATGCGATAGAGGAAACGGCAACGGGCCGGAATACTTACCTGGTCGGAAGCAAACTGTATGGTAAACGCCTTGTCCTTATAACTGAGATCCAGTTCAGGATGAGTATCGAGCGATTTTTCCAGAGGCACTCTTCCCTCAAACTCCTCACCTGCCTTCAGCGGATGATCGAAGAGTACGAAACCGCTGAACAAGACATGTGCATGTTTCTGGGCAGGAAGAATCTTGGCAGGATTGATGATATTAATACCATCCTGTCCACCGATGGCGATGGCTCCATTTCTCATCAGACAGGCAGAACGCTGGTTAAACTGGCGGCTCTGCAAGCCATCGAGCGAATTGAAACTGATCATCGTGATGTCCCATTTACCCTGATTGTTCTTGGTCAGCGTAACACGGGTAACGATAAATTCAGAAACCAGCCAGATGTTATGCTGCTTATCTTCGAGCACCATACAGCCTACCGTGCCCTGCGTACCATTGAGGTCATTGATTGACTCCAACTGTCCTGAAGCCTCATCATACATGGTGACGCCCGCAGGCGAAGCCATCCACAAGATGCCTCGGCTATCCTTCATCATGTAATTCAGGGAAGGACTAGGGAAAGGCTGTCCGTCCTTGGTTGTATTCACATTGGTTACCTTTCGGGTTCCGAAATTAAAGATAGAATAGTTCTGCGAATGACCTATCAGAATTTCATCTTTATCCGGCAGGAAGAGCGAGTTGATAAAATCGCTGGTAATACCAGAATTCTGAACATTGTAGGTTGTAAACTTACCACTTTCAGGATTATAAATCTGGAAGCCTGAGCCCAAGGTTCCGATAATCAGGCGATGATACGGATCTTCGGCAAGACACCAGACGCTGTTATTGGCAAGACCGCCAGGAGCTGCCTGAAAACTCTTCCATCTGCCATTTTTATATTGGGCAAGTCCACCATTGAAGGTTCCGAAATACATCGTACCATCACTCATAGTTACGCTGCTGACGATAATATCCGAAGCCAGACCGGTTTCAGCCTGTGAGAATCGCCAGCTCTGTCCGGTAAGCGGACTGTAGCAAACAATTCCGCTATCATTGGTTCCACACCAGAGATTACCATTCAGATCCTGCGTGATAGTACACACATCACCAAGCGGAATAGTTGTGAACTTCTGGGCAGCAGGCGAATAATAAGCCACACCGTTCTTGTAACTACCTACCCAGATAGCTCCCTCATCATCCACATAAACCTTCTGTAGGGAATTGTCAACGATACTTCCCTTTGCTTCGGAATGAACATACTGACGGCAGATTTTGCGTTTGAAATCAACAAAGAAGAGACCGTTATGGTCGGAAGCCACCCAGAGATTGCCAGCCTTATCGCGGGCAATATCGCGCATCAGAATACGGGTTGGGCAAGGAATATGAATGCCCATGTTCTCAAGATAAGAACGGGCATCGGTCCATTTTCCGGTCTTTGACTGATACACATAATTGGCATTACTTACAGAAACCCAAAAACCTCCTATACCATCATAGAAAGTATAGGCGCCATTATCACCGGCAGCTTTATGGGTGGCAAGGAAGGAATTGTACCAGAGAACCTTCTGTTTCTGTCCGTTGACACGGCAGATTGTACCATCATTATAGGTAATGAGCGCATCGCCGTCAACCTCGGTTATTTTACTGATATTTCCCTCTTTCAGACAGCCCGGCTGAGCCTTTTTGGTAAATTTAAAAAGATAAGTATTTTTGGTCTTGGCATTATGAAAGAAGAGTCCCTGTCCGTAGACAGCTATCCACATGTTCTTATCCTTATCTATCAGGAGTTTATAAGGAGGTCCCTGCACATGGATGTTTTTGAGCCATTCTTCCGGTTTGCGCTCAAACTGCTCTTCATCATATTTGTAGATGCTGTAACCCACAGAGGTATGCACCCAGATATTTCCATCATAGTCTTGCTGAAGTTCATCTACCGAATTGTTAGGCAGCGACTTATCATCAGTGTTGCTATAATAGAAAGTTTTCATACGGAAGCCGTCAAAGCGGCACAGTCCCGACTGGGTACCGAACCAGATGTAGCCTCTGGTGTCCTTGAGGATGGCACCCACCTGACTGTTCGTAAGTCCATCATGATTGGTGAGGCTGCTGAATTCTACGTTTTCATAGGCAGCCCATGCCCTCTCCGGCTGCATGAGCAGCAAGAGCAGAAACAGCACGATGGCATGTTTCAAGTAGTTTTGTTTTTTTATCATCATAATCGTAGGTTTATTATATATTTTCTGAAAAGATATTTTATTTCTATAATAGGTTTTATTTCACGTCGTTTTTTTCAGAACTTTCGCGTATTTTCAGTATCATCGGTACCACTTTCTTGTAGATTTTTTCATCACCATTGATACTTCTCATGAGAAGATCGCAGGCTGTGGTTCCCTGTTCGTGTGCCTTGTCCATGATAGCCGAGAGTTTCGGCGTAACGAAGGCAGCAGTATCACCATCGGTAAAACCGATGATAGCAACATCCTCTGGTATTCGGAGCCCTTTTTCCTTGATAGCATCGAAGGCGGCATAGGTGATTATGTCGTTAAAGGCGAGGATGGCATCAGGTCTGTCCTCCTTTTCGAGGAGACGGAGGGTAGCGTTTCGAGCCACATCGAAATCGATTCTGTCGCAAACCACGAGGTCGCGGTCGATAGGAATGCGGTTCTCTCTGAGCGCCTCCAGATAACCGTGTTTTCTGCGGCGCACCATATCAAGATGGTTTGGACCGCCGATGAAGGCGATGCGGCGCGAACCGGTATCTATCATATGCTGGGTAGCCTCCTGGGCGGCAACATCACCATTGCCTACTACCTGGGAGAACTTATCTTCTAAGCAACAACGGGCAAAGAACACCAGTGGAACTCCCATCTTATGCAACTGCTCGAAATGAGAATAGTCGACCGTATCCTGTGCCAGACAGGCGATGATGCCTTCTACATGCATATTCAGGAAGTTTTCTACCGCTCTCTTCTCGTGTTCTGTATTCTCGTGGCTATTGGCGCTGATCACCGAGTAGCCATTTCTTACGGCATAATCTTCTATACCATCCAGCACGGCAGCATAATAATGAGTCACCAGGTTTGGCACAATTACACCAATTACCCTAGGTGCTTCTTTTCTGAGGCTCTGTGCAAAGGGGTTTGGTCGATAATTGAGCTCCTTGGCAAGGCTTTTCACCTTTTGAGTCATCTCCTCACCCACTTCATGGCTGTTTCGCAGGGCTCTAGATACAGTTGCTATGCTGACGCCAAGTTGATCGGCGAGGTCTTTCAAAGATGTTCTTCGTTGTTTCATTTGTTAGTTTACGCTTTATTGACATACATTTTTGTATCCACAAATTCTGCATATTTTGTCTTTCCGACAGCAAAGTTAGTGAATTCTCTGCAAAGATAACAATTTCTTCCGAAAACGCAAACGTTTACGTTATTATTTTTTTGAAAAAATTTATTTTATAAGAAAAAAACTCGTATTTTTGCAAACTGAAAAGTAATGAATAGTTGATAATAAGTTAGTTAGAAACAAGCGTGGGTTTGGAATGTCGGGAGACAATCCAAACTCTTTTTTTATGTCCCGATGCCAACAGATTACCTGATAGGATACAAAAAAAAGATGAGGGCACATACTGAATACTGCCCCCATCTGATATGGTTATTTCTGCTTAAAAACAAATTTCTTCTGTCCGGGATAGTTAACGAATATCGCTACCAGCAGAGATACAATACTCTTCGGAATCATATAATGCAACTGAATATGTTCGTGCGCATTCAGAAATTCGGTCAGGGCGATAGTGCCGCCCGAATTGAGCATCCAGCTGATGCCCCAGATGATAAAATAGCGCCAGGCTACACTCTTTTTCTTGCTCTTGGAATCGCCGAACACATAACGGTAATTCAGTATGCAGTTGGTAATGCCGCCACTTATCACTCCCAGCGCATTGGCAAGTCCGTAATAAATGCCGATGATATCTGAGAGGAAGAATGCCAGTCCGAAGTCTATCACAGAGGCGCAGGAGGCAGTCAGTTCCGCCTTGCCGAAGGTTACGAGTTCTTCTTTAATCTTGCCCATAATCTCTTGGATTCCATTAGCAGTACGCCTACTATCGTAGTAAGAATACCCAACATGACATCGATGATATAATGATGACCGGAATAGACTGCCGTCCACCAGATGCCCAGACAGATGCAGGCGAAGAGCAACACCGTATACCAGCGTTTACGGCTCATCACAGCATAAATCGTAGTGAGGAACATATAGGCAGCATGCAGACTAGGCACGGCAGCAAAGACATTGGCATTCTTGCCATAGAGTCCATGGAACACGTGCAGTCCGGTCATTGCGTCCCATCTGCCCAGACCAGCCACATTGCCCGGTGTATTGAGCACAGCCTTGAAGCCATAGTTCATCGCATACCAGGGCGGAGCAGCCGGATAGATGTAGTAGCCGATGAAGCCGATGAGATTCACCAGCAGGAAAGCCCAGGAGAAGCGCTTGAACCATTTAAGCTGTTTCGTTAGATACAGATAAAGGGCAAAGGCGATAGGCACCGGAACCCAGCAGAGATAGAAGATGCCTGCCCAGAAATCGGCAAAACCGCAATGGTGAACCTTGAAGTATTCGCCCGGAATCATCAGCTGGCTATGGTCGGCTACAGCCTGCAGTTCTGCGCTGGATGAAGCAGCAATGCCGAAGAGCGACTTTTCTGCATGATAGAGATTCGCCACGTCAATATCGTTCACCATATAGTTAGGATAAAGGCGCATCGAATCATAGATGATTCCGAAGAGGAACCAAGGCAGGAAATAGAAGGCAAAACGGCGTGTCTTCTTCCAGGCTGCGAGTACCGCCAGAAGGATAATCAGATAGATACTAAACACTTTTTTCTACTTTTTATTGATAGAACTTGAGTTTATTATTTATGAGCGTTCATCACAACATAACAATGCCAGATGCGCCAGAAAGCGGTGATGTTTGCCAGAACGGCAATCAGAATCATGCCGCCAGCCAGCCACCAGATATTGCCTGTAAAGCCGGTAATCATCGCAGTAACAGCGGTAACCACAACGCGCTCAGGACGCTGCATGAAACCTACCTTGCACTCAATATCCAAGCCCTCAGCACGGGCACGGACATAACTTACCATCACAGAACCGATCATCGCTGCAAAGGTGACTACGCCCATCCAGAACCAGAGCATATCGCCTTGCATACGTACGAAGATGAGGCAGATGCCAAAGAGACTTACCAGCTCGCTGTAGCGGTCGAGTGTAGAATCCCAGAGTGCACCGAAGAGACTGCTCTTGCCGCTCATACGTGCCAGACGGCCATCCATCATATCGAAGAGACCGGCTGCCAGGATGATGAATCCACCCCATCCTACAGTAACCATGCAAGATGCATAATCAGCCTGCTCAGTTCCGAGCATCCATGCAGCATCGAGGAAGAAACCGGCTGCCACGATATTGCCCAGGAATCCTACGAAGGTAACAATGTTAGGAGTAATACCTACTGCTATCATCCCCTTGATAAGTGGATTGATGATGGCATAGATAACTTTTTGTAAGAAATCTCTATAATTCATATTTTTATCTATTTTTTATTGTCTGTTTAAGAAATGTCTGCTTAAGAATTTGTTTCTTTAAGAAATGCCAGACTAGATGATTCCAGCCGAAACCAGTATGATTTTGATGATGATTAAAGAAACGGCTGCATAGAAGCCGCCCAGCAGATCATCAGCCATCACATAGAAGGCGCCCTGCCTGTTATCCAGTTTCTTGATGCCCAGCGGTTTCACCATATCAAAGAAGCGGAAGAGAACAAGTGCCACCAATGCCCACCACCATGCATCTTTCACTTCGCCCTGAGCGGTAAGCGGAGTCAGCAACGACAGGGGAATCCACACGCCAGCCATCTCATCGATGACCACACGGCTGGGATCCTCGCCCCAGTAAGGCTGCAACTGCGCTGTTGCCCAAGTGCCCAGAATAGTGGAAACAATGACGAGAAAGAAGGTGATGCTCTGCAGACTCTCGCCCGTAATACCGAGTCCGTAAGCCAGGGCTGCCCAGATGAGGGTTGCCAATACAGAGCCAGCCGTTCCCGGTCCCCAAGGCCAGAAGCCACTGCCGAAACCGGTGCCTATGATGACGGGCAGCAAAGGAGGCCGCTCGTCGGTAAGATTTCCCTTGTTATTCATTCTCTTAATGTTTAATAAGCCCGCAGAAGGGCGTTTCTTCTTTAAATTTCAGTGTGCAAAATTACGCTAAAAAATTAAATTAACCAAATAGTTTTCTGTTATTTTTCTGAATTTCATCAGATATTGACAGATAAACAGGTGAAATAGAGCAATATCAAGGGGTTTTATACCACTTAGGCTCGCACGGCGAAGAGCAAGAACAGGCAGCAAAAGGAACTGCATGGAAGCCTTTTTCTGAAAATCTCATAAAAAACTGAAATAATGAATAGGTTTTTGCGTCTATTTACGAATAATGTTATAACTTTGCATCCTGAAAAGATTAAATCATGGGCGGAGAGCCCCTATATATAATAAGGTATAAAAAATGAAAGGTATTAAAAAGTTGTATTTTACAGTCATCCTTCTGATGATTTCTACACTTCAGATGATGGCTCAGCAGAAGATAACAGGCCGTGTCATCGATGACGACGGTTTTGCCGTACCGTATGCAAGCGTGCAATACAAAGGACATAAAATTGCGGTTTCCAGCAACGGAGAAGGTAAGTTTACCATTGACAAGAAGCCGGGACTCATGCTCACCGTAAGCGCACTGAGCTACAAGAGTACATCGGTGAAGGTTGACGAAAAGACCAACTTTCTGGAAATCAAACTGAAAGACGATACGCACAAACTTACCGAAGTGGTGGTGAAATCGAAAAAAGGCCGCTACAAGCGTAAGGATAATCCTGCCGTAGAACTGATGCGGCGCGTGATTGCTGCCAAGAAGAAGAGCGATTTGAGCAACCACGACTATGTGCAATATGATAAGTATCAGAAGATTACACTCGCGCTCAACGACCTGAAGAAAGAGCAGCTCGAGAGCAAGTTCTTCCAGCGCCGCCAGTATCTCCTCGACCAGGTAGAAACCTCTCCGTACAACGGAAAGCTCACCCTGCCTGTCAGCATCGACGAGACGGTTTCACAGCATATTTACCGCAAAGATCCGAAGACCGAAAAGGACATCATCAAGGGTCAGCAGAGCAATGGAATCGGACAGGTAATCCAGACCGGAGAGATTCTCAACACCGCCCTGAAAGAGGTGTTCACCGATGTAGACATCTACGATGATTACGTGCGCCTGCTGCAGTATCCCTTCCCATCTCCTATCGGCAGAACTGCCATCAGCTTCTACCATTACTACATCGAAGATACGGTGTATGTGGAAAGAGATCTCTGCTACCATCTGCAGTTTATCCCAGCCAACAGCCAGGATTTCGGATTCCGAGGCGAGCTCTATGTGCTTGCCGACAGCAGCCTGCACGTGAAGAAATGTAACCTCTACATGCCTCACAACAGCGATGTAAACTGGGTTACTGACATGAAGATTGAACAGGAGTACACCAAGCTCGACAACGGCGAGTGGGTGCTCTCTAAAGACGATATGATAGCCGAACTGCACGTCAACAAGCTCCTTCAGGACCTGCTGGTGGTGCGAAACACGCGAATCACCGATTATGCCTTCGATGCCTTGCCGAAGCAGCTCTTCAAGGGCAAGGCGAAGATCAGGCACGATATGGATGCGATGAACCGCGATGAGGCTTACTGGAACAAATACCGGCAGGTGGGCCTCACGAAGAGCGAATCGTCGATGGACAGCTTTATCCACCGCATGGAGAACTCCAAGGGATTCAAATACATTATCTTCGGTGTGAGAGCCCTGATGGAGAACTATGTGGAAGTGGCTCATACCAAGGGCAAAAAGGTAACGGTGAAAGACAGTCTGGGTGTTGAAAGAGACAGCATCATCAACGACCGCCGCAGCCTCTTCGACCTGGGACCTATCAACACGTTCCTCTCCAACAACTATGTAGACGGTGTGCGCCTGCGTCTGGCGGGCAGAACGATGGCGGCCCTCAACCCTCACTTCTTCTGGGATGGTTACGGTGCTTATGGTCTGAAGAGCAACAAGTGGTATTACGGCCATGTGCTCACCTATTCGTTCAACAAGAAGAAGAACAGTCCGTTCGAGTTCCCTATGCGTAAGCTTACCTTCGAGTTGGGGCATGATATTACATCTCCATCCGATGATAACCTGCTGCACAACAAGGACAACTTCTTCATGACCCTCCGTGCCACCACGCAGGACCAGATGTATCAGTATCACCGTCAGAAGGTGACCTTCACCTACGAAACCGACTGGGGCTTCCGCTTCGACACCAGCCTCCGCTGGCAGAGCAATCGCACCGTGGGCAATCTCCACTACTACAGAGTGAGCGACGGCGAGGAAATACGCAAGATACGCACCACTGAGGCGAGTGTAGGCTTAGATTACAACCCGGGGGTTACCTATGTCAACACCAAGCAGCAGCGCTTGCCTATCAACCTCGACAGTCCTGAAATCTCGCTCCGCCACACCATGGGCTTAGACGGATTCATGGGCGGCCAGTATCAGAGCAACCTCACCACGCTGGGCATTTACAAGCGCCAGTGGCTGGGAAGTTTCGGCTATATGGATTTCAATATCGTGGGCAAGGCGCAGTGGAGCAAAGTGCCTTTCACCATGCTCATCCAGCCACCGGTCAACCTCTCTATCTTTGAGCAGGAGGCAACCATCAGCATGATGAAGGACTGGGAGTTCCTGAGCGACCGCCAGCTGTTCTGGTCAGTAGCCTGGGATATGAACGGCAAGCTGCTCAACCGCATTCCGCTCATCAAGAAACTGAAGTGGCGTGAATATGTAGCCATCAAGGGTGTTTGGGGCGATTTGACCAGCAAGAACGACCCGAGCAAGAACCTCAATGATGAGAAGCTCTTCAAGTTCCCTACCAACTCCTATACCTTTGGCAAGACGCCATACTGGGAGTTTGTAGCCGGCGTGCACAACATCTTCAAGTTCTTCGGAATCGATTATGTTCGCCGCCTCAACTATTATGACCATGCAAACATCTCAAAATGGGGCATCCGTATGGGCTTCCTCATGTCATTCTAATAAGAAAAAAAGATGCCTTGATGCAGTATTTTACTGCATCAAGGCATTTGCGTACATATATAAACAACATATAAGAGAGTAAACACAATGAAGATTCTATTAGCAGACAAACAGGACATCACAAGAGCTGGATTGAGCTATGTGATCAGTAAGATAGAGGGTTTGGAAACCCGGACCATCGAAGACAAGGCAGACCTGATGCTTGCCTTAAAGGAAAATGAGGATACGGTTGTAATACTCGACTACACCCTTTTCGACATCAATGATGCTGCCGAATTACTTATTTTAAACCAGCGTTTCCCATACACGCGCTGGCTACTGTTCAGTGAGGATCTGAGTGCCGATTTCGTGAAGATTCTCATCGCCAGCAGTACGCAGTTCAGCGTATTGCTGAAGGAGTGTTCGCTAATGGAAATCAAGGAGGCGATACGTTTCTGTGTGGCAAGCAACCGTTTTGTCTGCCAGCGCATGATGGAGGTACTTCTGGCTCCGAAACAGGAGGAGCAGGAGAAAATCAACCTCACCAAGACCGAGACAGAGATTCTGAAGGACATTGCGCTGGGAATGACGACGAAAGAAATAGCCGAGAAGCGCTTTTCCAGCTTCCATACGGTCAATACCCACCGCAAGAACATCTTCCGCAAGTTGGGCGTAAACAACGTTCACGAGGCTACGAAATATGCGCTGAGAGCCGGTTTGGTTGATTCGGCAGAATACTATATTTAACTATCAACTTTTCATTGGGGGGTTAACAGGGTTAACAGTTAACAGCTGTTTTTTGCATGGTCCCCCTCGCGTACCTTATTATATAATAATATATATATACTTATTTTTATATAAGTGTGTGGATGGAAGTATGCATTTTTGGGGTGTTAACTGTTAACCTGTTAACCCCCATCTTATTTTTCTCTTTCCAGAGCGCATCTTTTTTTTCTTGGCAAGCGTCTTATATTAAGACGGAGAAGTGCCTTATATTAAGACAGATAAGAGGCTTAAATGATGACCAGCGGGAGGCTTCAATGATGCTTTACGAGGGGGCAATTAATGCGTCGCGACGGAAGAATTGGTGCGTCGCGATGAAAAAAATATTGCGTCGCGACGCAAAAAATAATGCATCGCGATGGAAAAAACAGCCATTTTACAGCCATTTTTCATCCTATCGCGATGCATTCTTCATTTTCTCAACCGGAAAGCTATGAGTTGCTAACCGGAAAGCTATGAGTTGAGAACCACAAAACTATGAGTTAGTTTTATTAACTTTTTAGCCCATTTTCTATCTTTTTTACCACTAAACGGCCCAAAACAGAGACTTTTAAATCTTCTTCTTATAGCAGCGATGACGGCGATGCTGTTCACTCTCCAGATACTGCCACTGGCTCTGAACACCGGTATTGGTCTCCATCTGCGGCATTGCCTCAGCCCATTTAAAGCCATAACGATGGTACTGCTCTATCAGATCGGCAAAAATAAGCGCGTTGGCTCCCTTCTTGCGATATTCCGGAAGAACACCTATCAAGAGCAAATCTACCGTATCCGTCTTGTGCCACTTCAGAACCTTCAGCACCTTCAGCCAACCCGTAGGGAAAAGCTTGCCATCGCCTATCTCGCGCAGCGCATCGGTAAACGAAGGGAAGGAAACACCAAAGGCTACCAGTTTGTTGCCAGCGTTGCCATCTCCTGACTTTGACAAAATGTGTACCTATAAAATAACATATCCTAATTTTCAGGCATTTAGCAAAAATAATCTCTGTAAATGGGTGACGCAACGACTATTTTTTGTATCTTTGCACCATGTTTGTACGTAAGAAGAAGCACCGCAGTGGGCATATCGGAGTGCTTGTGGTGGACAAGAGCAATGGCAAGTTCCGTGAAATCAAGAGTTTCGGTGTTGCGAAGACAGATGCCGAAGCGGATGCTCTGTGCCTAGAAGCGAACAAATGGATAAGAACTTATGGTGGACAGCAAGAGATTAACTTCACAGAACCAGACATCAAGCAAAACGAAGAGGAAGAGACAGAACGAGTACTGTCTAACATAGACTCCCTGCTTCTAAATGGACACCAAATTATCCTAAACCAAGTATATGACAGCATAGGTTTCAACCAAATTCAAGATTCCATACTTCGCCATTTGGTTATCGCTCGCATCTCTCAACCCATGAGCAAACACGCAACAGTAGATTACCTGAAGTCATACTTTGATGAAGATGTCGAGTTGTATAAGCTTTATCGCTACATGGACAAGTTGTACTATACCCAAAAAGAAGAGGTACAACGCATCAGTGTAGAGCACACCAAGCGCATACTCGGTGGACATGTAGGTCTGATGTTCTATGATGTGACCACACTGTATTTTGAGACCAGTAGAACAGATGTGCTGCGAGAGTCTGGTTTTTCAAAGGATGGCAAGACATCAGAGTCGCAGATAGTGCTAGGCCTCTTGGTCAGCCGTGATGGCTATCCTCTGTCGTATTGTATTTTCAATGGAAGCCAATACGAGGGATACACCATGCTACCTATCATAGATGATTTCATACAACGCTTCTTTCTGGACGATTTTGTAGTGGTGGCTGATGCAGGGCTCATGAGTAAGCGCAATGTAAAGTTACTGGAGGATGCAGGATACAAATATATAATAGGTGCTCGTATTCATACAGAGTCTGAGCAGATAAAAGAATGGATCTTGCAGCAAGACAAGATGCCTGGAAAATTTCACGAATACAGATATGGTGACAATGCAAGATTGATCCTCGGCTATTCCGAAGAACGAGCAAAGAAGGATGCACATAATCGTGATAAGGGAGTGGCAAGGCTCAAGAAGGCATATGCAAATGGAAAAATCACAAAAGCCTCCGTAAATAAGCGTGGCTATAATAAATTCTTGGAAATCAGCAAAGACATAGATGTAGTTATCAGCGAAGACAAAATCAAGGAAGATTCACAGTGGGATGGCTTGAAAGGTTATATAACCAATACTTCCATCACACCAAAGGAAGTTGTCGAACAATACCACGGTCTATGGGTCGTGGAACGAGCCTTTCGTGTAACCAAAGGGAACTTGGAGGCACGCCCCATCTTTCATTTCACAGAGAAAAGAATAGAGGCACATATCTGCATATGCTTCATTGCATACAAGGTGTATAAAGAACTGGAGCGTATCTTAAAAATTGCCAAGATAAACAAAAGTGTAGATTCAGTTTTGAAAATTGCTAAGACCATAGCTACTATCAGAATCAACATGCCGAATAATGGGAAGGTCAGGCAAGAAACATTGCTGCTGACTCCTGCCCAACACTCTATCAAGCCCTTGTTTGATGTTCAAAAGATACTAGACGGGGGCAAAAGTGACGATTCTGCCCCCGAAAAATAGAAAAATCCAAGATGGGTGACGCATAGTCAAAGTCAGGAAAAAATATTGCGTCGCGACGCAAAAAATAATGCATCGCGATGGAAAAAACAGCCATTTTACAGCCATTTTTCATCCTATCGCGATGCATTCTTCATTTTCTCAACCGGAAAGCTATGAGTTGCTAACCGGAAAGCTATGAGTTGAGAACCACAAAACTATGAGTTAGTTTTATTAACTTTTTAGCCCATTTTCTATCTTTTTTACCACTAAACGGCCCAAAACAGAGACTTTTAAATCTTCTTCTTATAGCAGCGATGACGGCGATGCTGTTCACTCTCCAGATACTGCCACTGGCTCTGAACACCGGTATTGGTCTCCATCTGCGGCATTGCCTCAGCCCATTTAAAGCCATAACGATGGTACTGCTCTATCAGATCGGCAAAAATAAGCGCGTTGGCTCCCTTCTTGCGATATTCCGGAAGAACACCTATCAAGAGCAAATCTACCGTATCCGTCTTGTGCCACTTCAGAACCTTCAGCACCTTCAGCCAACCCGTAGGGAAAAGCTTGCCATCGCCTATCTCGCGCAGCGCATCGGTAAACGAAGGGAAGGAAACACCAAAGGCTACCAGTTTGTTGCCAGCGTTGCCATCTACCACACCCGTTACCAGGTTCAAGTCAGCCTTCTTGATATAAGTATTTACATATTCATCTATCTGCTTCTCCGTAAGCTGCTGGAAATCATAGAGATTCTTGTAAGTCTCGTTCACGATTTCGAACACCTTCCTGCCCATTTCTCCCGAGGTCAGTTCGCGGCGGGTAAACTTATGAACATGCAGATTATATCGGCTCTCTATCATCTGGGCAGTCTTGGCAAACTTAGCCGGCGTCACTTCCGGAATCCTGATGCGGTACTCCAGCCAGTCGTTATCCTTCTCATAGAGCGGATAACTCTCCAGATGCGTCTTATAATAAGGATAATTGTAATTGATATACATCGTAGACTTCCGGTCGAAGCCCTCGATGAGCAAGCCTTCACGGTCCATATCCGTAAATCCGAGCGGACCTACGCATTCGTTCATTCCCTTGCTCTTGCCCCAGTTTTCTACCGCGCGCAACAAGGCACAGGAAACCGCTACATTATCCACGAAATCGAACCAGCCGAAGCGAACCTGCTTCTTGTTCCACTCTTCGTTGGCACGATGGTTGATAATGCCAGCAATTCTACCTACGATACGAGCCTCGCTGTCAACCGCCAGGAAGTATTGAGCCTCGCAGAATTCGAAGGCAGGATTCTTCTTTGGGTCCAGCGTATTCATCTCGTCAAAACGCAAAAAGGGAATGGCAAACTTATGGCCTCTGTAGAGATCATAATGAAACTGAATGAAGGTTTTCAGCCCTTTTTTAGTCGTTATCGGTATGATTCTTATCTCATCATTCATTAGTATATTGTTTTATGTATATATATTCAATTGCGGTGCAAAAATACAATAAATTTATGAATAATGCAACTCTTTTCTTATAAATTTATAAAAGTTGGTTCATAATTGTCCAACTTTGTGGATATTTATGTACCTTTGCAGGTTGAAATGCCCCAAAAGAGCATCATAAAGTTATGAAGAAAGAGAAAAGAGACAACTATACGTTCCTCACACATGCCCCTGTGCATCATGTGATTTTTACGATGGCCATACCAACGATTATCAGTATGCTGTCGACGAGCATGTACAACCTCGCCGACACCTATTTCGTGGGCAGCATCAACACGCAGAGTGTGGCAGCGGTAGGCGTTTCCTTTGCAGCAATGGCTGTTATCCAGGCGATAGGTTTCTTCTTCGGCCACGGAGCAGGCAATTATGTTTCGCGACAGTTGGGCGCCAAGCATACGGAAGAGGCACAGAAGATGGCAACCACGGGCTTTGTACTGAGTTTTCTTACCGGTCTCCTCATCGCCATCCTGGGTCATCTTTTCCTCACACCGCTCTGTCTTCTGATGGGTTCTACGCCCACCATTCTTCCTTATACAGAACGCTATCTGGGCATTATCCTGCTGGGTGCTCCCTTTATGACCACCTCGCTTACGCTGAATAATCTGATGCGATTTCAGGGCAATACGATGTATGCGATGAAGGGCATCATGTCGGGTGTGCTGCTCAATCTGATTCTGGCTCCTCTGCTCATTCTCTACTTCCAGCTGGGCATTACCGGAGCCGCCGTAGCCACCCTCACCAGCCAGTGCTTCGGCTGCGCCATGCTCTTCTGGATGACGCATAAAGGCGAGAACATCCGCATCCGTCTCAGCAATTTCACCCCTACCCGCGCCTTTGCCAAGGAGATTATCTTCGGCGGAACCCCTTCGCTGTCAAGACAGGGACTGGGAAGTATCGCTACGCTGATGCTCAATGTGGCAGCAGGTGCGTTTGGCGATGCAGCCATTGCGGGCATGAGCATCGTTACCCGCATCTCCTTCTTCACCTATGCGATGGTCATCGGTCTGGGACAGGGATTCCAGCCGCTCTGCGGATTCTGCTACGGCGCCAAACTCTATGGGCGCGTAAAGGAAGCCTTCTTTTTCTGCATCAAATGCGGCACGGTTTTCCTCAGCGTCTGTGCCCTTCTCGGCTTCATCTTCTCAACTTCCATCATCAGCATCTTCCGCGATGATGCAGCGGTTGTAGCCGTAGGTTCGGTGACTTTGCGATGGCAGGTGCTCAGTTTTCCGCTCGTAGCCAGCATCGTGCTCACCAACATGCTGATGCAGACCATCCGTAAACCGGTGAGAGCCAACATCGTAGCGGCGGCACGCAGCGGACTTTTCTTCATTCCGCTCATCTTCATCCTCCCCTATTTCTTCGGACTGCTGGGCGTGGAGATGTGTCAGATGTGGGCAGATTGCTGCTCGTTTGCCGTTGCGGTTCCGATAGCCTGGAGCGCTTTCAGGGATATGAGAAGAGAGCAGATGGAACTTGGGAAAAGCCACTAGAAGATAAGAAGATACTGGAAGATAAGAGAAAATACTTGAGATAAGAGAAATGGAGAAAACTTATTACATAGGATTGGACGTTGGCTCTACGACAGCCAAAATAGCCGTTATCGACAGCGATAACCGGGTAATTTACTCAAAATACGAACGCCACAACGCTCGTGTCAACGAACTTGTGTCGCAATATTTCGATGAAATTTTAGCCCTCACGGGCAATGCAGAGGCAAGAATCTGCGTAACGGGAAGCGTAGGAATGGCTACTGCCGAACAGCTCCAGGCGGAGTTTGTACAGGAGGTGGTGGCTGCATCGGTCTATGCCCGTACGGCTCATCCTGAGGCGAAGGCGCTCATCGATATCGGCGGCGAGGACGCGAAGGTTATCTTCTTCAAGGAAAACGGAAATATGGAACTGCGCATGAACGGCAACTGTGCCGGCGGAACGGGCGCTTTCATCGACCAGATGAGTGTGCTGATGGGCGTAGAGAACCAGAAGATGAGCGAGTTGGCAATGAAGGCAGAGCACGTTTATCCGATGGCTGCCCGCTGCGGCGTATTCGCCAAGACCGACATCCAGAACCTGATGGCACGCAATCTGCCCGAAGCCGATATTGCAGCCAGCATCTTCCATTCCATCGCCGTACAGACGGTGGTAACGCTTTCTCACGGCATCAGTTTCGAGGCTCCTATCCTGCTCTGCGGCGGTCCGCTGACCTTTCTTCCGGCTCTCCGCAAGGCTTTCTGCGATTATCTCCATCTCTCTCCAAACGATTTCATCGTATCCGAAAACAGCAATCTCATTCCGGCTCTGGGCTGTGCTTACCGGGCTAAATCGGCAGATTCTGCAGCCTCAGTATCTGTTCTCAGAAGTCGGATGAAAAAAGAAATACAAACGGAATGGACCAGCAGTCTGCTGCCTCTGTTCAAGAATGAGAAAGAGCATCAGGAATGGCTCAAATCAAAGGCGAAATTCGCTACCGAAACCCAACCGCTGAATAAAGGAAAACAGCAGGTTGTGATTGGTATTGACTCGGGCTCTACTACGACGAAGATTGTTGCGGTAAGGGTGAATGCGGAGACGCCTACGGGAGATATTGTCTTTACCAATTACCGCCTGAATCTGGGAAATCCGATCAAGGCGGTAGCGGATGGACTGAACGCCCTGAAGCAAGAAGCTGCATTGCGAGGCGCAGAACTGGAAATCGTAGGCTCCTGCTCAACAGGTTACGGCGAAGAACTCATCAAGGCGGCTTTCGGCCTCGACAGCGGCATTATCGAAACAATGGCGCACGAAAGAGCTGCTGCCTCACTCATGCCCGACGTGAGTTTTATCCTGGACATCGGCGGACAGGACATGAAGGCTATCTTCGTGGAGAAAGGGGCTGTGGTGCGCATGGAACTCAACGAGGCGTGCAGTTCGGGCTGCGGAACATTTATCCAGACCTTTGCCAACAACATGGGCTATTCTGTAGGCGATTTTGCCCAACTCGCCTGCCAGTCGAAGGCTCCCTGCGACCTGGGAACCCGCTGCACCGTCTTCATGAACTCGAAGGTAAAACAGGTGCTCAGAGAGGGCGCATCTGTTGCTGATATTTCTGCCGGAATCTCTTATTCGGTCATCAAGAACTGTCTTTATAAGGTATTGAAACTCCATGGTAATGAGAACCTTGGAGGCAAAATCGTTGTACAGGGTGGTACGATGAGAAACGATGCGGTGGTAAGAGCATTTGAGTTACTCACCCATACCGAAGTGGCACGAAGCAACATGCCTGAACTGATGGGCGCCTATGGCTGTGCCCTTCATGCGGCGGCAGATTACAAGCATCGCATATCTGCAGAAAACGAGCACCCTGCCTCATCAAGATCCATCGATGATCTCCAGAATCTGGCTCATTATGAAACCAAACAGCTGCAATGCAAAGGCTGCGAAAACCATTGTTATGTTTCCCGCTACACCTTTGCCGGCGGCAACCGATTCTACTCCGGAAACAAGTGCGAGCGTGTGTTCAACAACAAGGGAGCAAACGGGGAAAAAGGCAAAAATATTTACGAATACAAATATAGTTTACTATTTGATAGAGAGGCAGTTAACCCACTTGACGCTGTAAAACACAGCGTCAAAGTAGGCATTCCTCGCATCCTCAACATGTACGAGGAATATCCGTTCTGGAATGCGCTGCTTCGGGCAGCAGGATTGGGCGTGATTCTCTCTTCCGATTCCACTTTCAGCCAGTATGAAGGAGCCTTGAATACGGTGATGAGCGACAATATCTGCTTCCCGGCTAAACTGGCTCACAGTCATCTGAAGGAACTCAACGAGAACCCGAAGGTAGACCGCATCCTCATGCCATACGTGGTTTATGAACATAATGACGACCCGAAGAATACGCTGAACAGCTTCAACTGTCCGGTCGTTTCGGGCTACAGCGATGTCATCAAGTCGGTCATCAATCTGAAGAAACCGATCGATACGCCCGTCATCAACTTTGCCCAGCCTAAGGCGCTGGAAAAGCAGATTACCGATTATCTCAAGCAACTGGGAGTAAGCAAGAAGACTGCCCATAAAGCGCTGAGAGAGGCCCTCTATGCTCAGGCAGTATATACAGCTGAGATTAAGAAACAGGGCTGGGAGATTCTGAAAAATGAAGAAACAGAGGCTCAGAAAACGAACAAAGACAAGATTCTGAAGCCAAACAAGGGACTTACGATTCTGCTGGCGGGCCGTCCTTATCATACAGACCCGCTGATTCAGCACAAGCTGAGCGAGATGATTGCCAATCTGGGAGTCAACGTCATCAGCGAAGACATCGCCCGGGGTAATCTCTTTGCAGATTTCAAAGACTTCAATCTGGAGGACCTGGCGGCAGAAAGAAATGAGGCAGCATTAGCCAGCCAAGACAACAACGAAGCATACAACTGTCAGCCAGAGACTTATCTCGTGAAGCAATGGGCGTATATGAACCGTATTCTGAAAGCAGCGCAATGGGCTGCCGAACAGGGCGATGAGGTTCATTTCGTCCAGATGACCAGCTTCGGCTGCGGTCCTGACAGTTTTATCCAGGACGAGATTCGCGACATCATGAAGCGCCACAACAAGCCGTTCACGCTGTTGAAGATAGATGATGTGAGCAATATCGGCTCCCTGAAACTCCGTGTCCGCTCGCTGATAGAAAGCCTGAAGGGAGTGAAGAGTGAAGAACGAAGAGTGAAAAATTCAACAGCAGAAGAAATTCAACATTCAACACTCAACATTCAACATTTACAGCAGACCAAGGTATTCACCAGGCAGGATATTCATCGCAAGATTCTCGCTCCTTTCATGACCGAATACCTCACCCCTATCATTCCGCCTATCCTGAAACTGATAGGCTATGATGTAGAGGTACTTCCGATGAGCGATGAGGTAAGCGCCGAACTCGGCTTGAAGTTTGCCAACAACGAAGTCTGTTATCCGGCAACCCTCATCGTCGGCGACATCATCAAAGCCTTGAAATCAGGCAGATACGACCTGAATAATACGGCAGTAGTGATGAGTCAGACGGGCGGCCAGTGTCGCGCAACCAACTACGCCGGTCTCATCAAACGTGCGATGATTTCCAATGGATTCCAGGACATTCCGCTGCTCACGCTCGGTGTAACAGCCTCAACAGGCGAAGCATCAGGCTCAACAGACGACAAGCAAGACTATAACGAGCAGGACGGCTTCAATGTGCCTTGGCTGAAATACAGTCAGATTATCGTTACCGCCATTTTCTATGGCGATGCAATCAACGAAATGTACAACGCCTGCATCGTAAGAGAGCGTAAACCGGGCATTGCCAGAGAGTTGCGCGATAAATACATGCAGCTGATAGACGGACCTATCGCCCAGAATTCAGCCAAAGGACTCATCCGACTCCTGGAACAGGCAGCCGAAGAATTCAACCAGATGACCCTCGACAGAGAACTGCCGAAGGTAGGAATCGTAGGCGAAATCTTCCTGAAGTTCAATCCTTTCGCCCATCAGTTCCTGGAGCAGAACATCATTTCGCGCGGCATAGAGGTGGTTCCGCCTCTGCTTGCCCCTTTCTTCCTGCAGGAATTTGTGAACGTGGAGATACAGAAACACATGCGGCTGAGTTGCACCAAAGTGCCCGATTTCATTATCAAGGGCGCTTATCAGGCGCTGATAGGCAGAAGATTGCGCCAGGTAAACAAGGCAGCCGGCAAGTTCCGCTACTTCCGTCCGTTCACCAATATCTATGATGATGCGAAGGACGTACAGGGACTGGTTTCGCTCGCAGCCCAGTTTGGCGAAGGCTGGCTTCTGCCTGCCGACATCGTAGGTTACATCCGTGATGGCGTGAACAACATCATCTCGCTCCAGCCTTTCGGCTGCATCGCTAACCACGTGATTTCCAAGGGCATCGAGAAACGTCTCCACGACCGTTTCCCTACACTCAACCTCGTATCGCTCGACTTCGATTCCGGTGTTTCAGAGGTAAACGTTACCAACCGACTGCTCCTCTTCCTGGACAGCATCGCAAAATAAGACAAGCCAGACCCATGTACGGCAAAACACCGTATATGGGTCTTTCCGTCTTTCATCCCTCAAAAAATCACTCTAAAAAATACAAAAAACCATAGCTATTTCTTTGTCATTCAAGAAAATAATCGTATCTTTGCACTCAAATTTTATTGAGACATTAAGAAAATGAGTAAAGATACATTAACTCATCAGCTGACAGAGACCATCGAGGAGCTTTCGAGCGCCGAATCTTTGAAGGGTCTCTTCCATCAGCATCGAGACGGGAATCCACTTCCTTCGGGCAAGGCGCTCGAAGAAATCATCAGTTTGTCCCGTTCTATCCTCTTTCCGGGATATTTCGGTAATTCTTCGGTAAATATCTCAACCATCAAATATCATATTGGAGTAAGAGTAGAGAAACTCTATGAGATGCTGTCGGAGCAGATTCTCGCCGGTCTCTGCTTCGCCAACGACTGCGAAACGGAAACCCAGGCTGAACTGCAGCACCAGCGTGCCAAGGCAGGCGTGATTGCAGCCAAGGCAATCATGGAATTCCCGAGACTGCGCAAGATTCTGGCTACCGATGTAGAGGCTGCCTACGAGGGCGACCCGGCTGCCATGAGTCACGGAGAAATCATCTCCTGCTACCCGGTCATCAAGGCGATTACCAACTACCGCATCGCTCACGTGCTGCACGAACTGGGAGTGCCGCTCATTCCGAGAATGATGACTGAGCTGGCACATTCGGAAACCGGTATTGATATTAACCCGGAGGCTACCATCGGCAAGCACTTCACCATCGACCACGGTACGGGTGTGGTGATTGGAGCTACCTGCATCATCGGTGACAATGTGAAACTCTACCAGGGTGTAACCCTCGGAGCCAAGAGTTTCCCTCTCGATAAGGACGGCAACCCTATCAAGGGAATCCCTCGCCACCCTATCCTCGAAAATGATGTCATCGTCTACGCCAATGCCACCATCCTCGGTCGCATCACCATCGGAGAAGGCTGCGTAGTGGGAGCCAACGTATGGGTTACCAAGGATATGAAACCAAAAACAAAGAAATATAAAAAAGAAAAACAAAGTTTATTAGATATAGAATTCAATAATGGAACAGGAATTTGAACTCATTGCCAAGACCTTCATGGGCCTCGAGCCTGTCTTGGCTGAAGAGCTCACCCAGTTGGGTGCCAATAATGTACAGATCGGTCGCCGCATGGTGTCTTTCACTGGCGACAAGGAAATGATGTATCGTGCTAACTTCCAGTTGCACACAGCCATCCGTATCTTAAAGCCTATCAAGCACTTCAAGGCTAGAAGCGCTGAAGAGGTGTATGATCAGATCCAGAAGATCAAGTGGGATGACATCTTAGACGTGAAGAAGACTTTCTCTGTTGACTCAGTAGTCTACTCAGAGGAGTTCCGCAACTCACGCTTCGTAACCTACAAGGTAAAGGATGCGATTGTTGACTGGTTCCGCGAGAAGCAGGGTACACGTCCAAATATCAGCGTATCTAACCCGGATATCCGCCTCAACATCCACATTGCAGAAGACAATGCCACCTTGAGTCTTGATTCGAGTGGTGAGAGTCTGCACCGCCGTGGCTACCGCCAGGAGCAGGTAGAGGCTCCTCTGAACGAGGTTCTCGCTGCAGGTATGATTCTGATGACCGGCTGGAAGGGCGAATGCGATTTCATCGACCCGATGTGTGGTTCAGGTACCATCGCCATCGAAGCTGCCCTCATCGCCCGCAACATCTCTCCAGGTGTATTCCGCAAGGAGTTTGCCTTCGAGAAGTGGAACGATTTCGACCAGGATCTCTTCGACATGATCTATAACGACGACTCTCAGGAGCGCGAGTTCGAGCACCATATCTATGGTTACGATGTTGACATGAAGGCTGTAAACACAGCTAATCTCAACGTTCGTGCTGCCGGTCTTAGCAAGGACATCACCATCTCACAGGCTGATTTCAAGGACTTCACCCAGCCAGCAGAGAAGAGCATCATCGTGATGAACCCTCCATACGGTGAGCGCATCTCTACCCCTAACCTCCTGAACACCTACAAGATGATAGGTGAGCGCTTCAAGAAGGCTTTTGCCGGCAACGAGGCTTGGGTATTGAGCTACCGCGAGGAGTGCTTCGAGCAGATTGGTCTGAAACCATCTATCAAGATTCCTGTATTCAACGGAAGCTTGGAGTGCGAATTCCGCAAGTATGTGATGTTCGACGGCAAGATGAAGGACTTCCGTTCAGAAGGCGGTATTGTGAAGACTGAGCGCGAGAAGAGCGAGATGGCTCAGAAGCACCGTTTCAAGAAGGAGCGTGAATTCAAGAAGCGTGTTAGCGAGGAGACTGAAAACGAGGAGGACGATATCCGTTCTTTCAAGTTCCATACTCACCGTCTGGAAGACTTCGAGAAGAAGCGTGCTGAGTTCCATAAGGGCGGCCGTTCACGTATCGGTGGCGGTCGACGCAATGATGACGACGATGACAAGCGTGGCAGCCGTAGCTTCAAGGGCGACCGCAAGGGTGGCCGTGACTTCGGTGGCAAGCGCGACGGAAAGCGTTTCGAGAAAGGCGACAAGCGTGGTGGCTTCAAGGGCGACAAACGTGGTGGCCGTGATTTCGGAGGCAAGCGCGGAGGCAAGAAGAACTTCAGCGTTGACTTCGACGACGAGGATTAAAGACATATCGACCCATACGTCGTGTTTCACGACGCATGGGTGTTAAACCCGATAAAGTAAAGTAAAGAATATAATGAATCTGAAGAATTCAATTTATAAATTATCTTTTGCTGCTATGATTATGATGGCTATGAATGCAACCGACTTACAGGCTCAGGGCGTGGTTCCTGCTCAGAAAGGCGAGAAAGCCTTTACATTGGAAGACCTGAACTTCGGCGGCAACAACTATCGTAACATGGTAGCCAAGAACCGCTGGTGCACCTGGTGGGGCAATGAACTCGTTCGCCAGGATGTGGATGCCTGCTATCTCGTCAACAAGACGACAGGCAAGGAGACCAGACTCTTCGGCATCAATGACATCAACCAGTGGATTGCTCCTACCAAAGACATCAAGGTAAGAGCCCTCTACAATGCTCTCTTCCCTTTTGCAGGCAAGAGCATCGTGATGGTAAGCAACGGCAGCAAGACTTATACCGTAGACTTCAAGAAGCATAAGCTGCTGAGCGAGATGGATTTTGCTGACGGCGAGAACCTCCTGGAGGCCAACGCCCAGCAGAACGCCTTCGCCTATCTGAAGGGCAGCAACCTCTATGTGCGTACCTTCGATGTAACCAGCAACGCCCTGACAAAAGAGAAGAAATCTCACGATTTCCAGCTCTCAAAGGACGGAAGCCGCGAAATTGTTTATGGACAGAGTGTTCACCGCGATGAGTTCGGCATCAGCAAGGGAACCTTCTGGAGTCCGAACGGCGAACTGCTCGCCTTCTATCGCATGGACCAGAGTATGGTAACCGACTATCCGCAGGTCGACATCCCGGAAATCGGTTTCAATCATCCTGAAACACAGAGTTGCATCGCTACTCCTGCACCAGACAAGTATCCGATGACAGGCGAGACATCACACAAGGTAACCGTAGGCGTGTTCGACTGCATGACCGGCAAGACCATCTATCTGAAAGCTGGCGATCCAACCGACCGCTACTTCACCAACATCGCATGGAGTCCGGACAGCAAGACCATCTATATGTTCGAACTGAACCGCGACCAGAACGACTGCCGTCTGACTGCCTACAATGCAGAAACCGGCGAGAAGACTGGCGAGCTCTATCGCGAGACCGATGAGAAATATGTAGAACCATGTCATCCTATCCAGTTCCTGCCTTGGGACAGCAACAGCTTTATCATGCAGAGCCGCAAGGATGGCTACAACCACCTCTACCTCTGCACCCTGGGCAAGCACGGAAGCCGCATGGCAAACAATACAGAATCACTCGAAATCAAGCAGTTGACTTCCGGTAAATGGGAGGTGATGGAAGTACTCGGCTTCAACAGCAAGCGCAAGAGTATCATCATCGCATCCAACGAGAAATCGCCTATCCAGAGAAACATCTTTGCCGTAGATACAAAAACCGGCAAGCGTACGCTGGTAGATGATTGCGGCAAGGGATGGCACAGCGCCACTTTGAGCGAGAACGGACAGTATGTCTTCGACAACTACTCTACTCCTACCGTGCCTCGCAAGATTGCCCTCGTGAATACCGAGAACGGCAAGCGCACCGCTTACTTTACTGCCGAGAACCCTTGGAAGGGCTACAATGTACCTGAGTACAGCTGCGGTACCATCAAGGCTGCCGATGGCGAAACAGACCTCTACTGGAGAATGGTGAAACCGGTAAACTTCGATCCAAACAAGAAGTATCCTACCATTATATATGTATATGGTGGACCTCATGCCCACAACGTAGATGCCCGCTGGAACTACTCTAGCCGTGGTTGGGAAACCTACATGGCAGAAAAGGGCTATCTGCTCTTCATCCTCGACAACCGTGGAAGCGAGAACCGTGGCAAGGCTTTCGAGCAGGCTACCTTCCGCCAGCTCGGACAGATTGAGATGCAAGACCAGATGAAGGGCGTGGAATATCTGAAGACGCTTCCTTACGTAGATGCTGACAAGATTGGCGTTCACGGCTGGAGCTTCGGCGGATTCATGACCATCTCACTGATGACCAACCACCCGGATGTGTTCAAGGTAGGCGTAGCAGGCGGTCCGGTAATCGACTGGCACTGGTACGAGGTAATGTATGGCGAGCGCTATATGGACACCCCACAGACCAACCCAGAGGGTTACAGGAAGACCTCTCTGCTCTATCAGGCAAAGAATCTGAAGGGCAAGCTGCAGATTATCCAGGGCTTGAACGATGTGACTGTAGTGCCACAGCACTGCCTTACCTTCCTCAAGGCTTGCATCGCAGCAGGCACCCAGCCAGACTTCTTCGTCTATCCTGGCGAGCCTCACAACATGAGAGGTCATCAGAGCACTCATCTGCATGAGCGCATCAGCAATTATTTTTTCGATTATCTCAAGTAAATATCTAGAAGTAAACATCCCCCGGAAAAGGGGAGTTTACTTCTACATCAAATAACAAACAATAACTTACAGCAAATGAAAATTTTATTGTTAGGAGGCGGTGGCCGCGAGCACGCCTTAGCATGGAAAATCGCTCAGAGCGAAAAGTGTGAGAAACTCTTCATCGCTCCTGGTAATGCCGGTACTCAGAATGTCGGCGAGAACGTAGATATCAAGGCAGACGACTTTGAGGCGCTCAAGAACTTCACAGTAGAAAATGGCGTTGATATGGTGGTAGTTGGTCCGGAAGACCCATTGGTAAAGGGTGTTTACGATGACTTCAAGAACGATCCTCGCACCAAGAACATCCCTGTCATCGGTCCATCAAAGGCTGGCGCCGTATTGGAAGGCAGCAAGGACTTCGCCAAGAAGTTCATGAAGCGCCACAACATCCCTACTGCCCAGTATGAGACTTTCGACGGCGAGCACGTAGAGGAAGGCTTGAAATTCCTGGAGACACTGAAGGCTCCTTATGTATTGAAGGCTGACGGTTTGTGCGCCGGTAAGGGCGTTCTCATCCTCCCTACCCTGGAAGAGGCTAAGAAAGAGTTCAAGGAGATGCTCGACGGTATGTTCGGCAACGCTTCTGCACGCGTAGTCATCGAGGAATTCCTGAGCGGCATCGAGTGCTCTGTATTCGTATTGACCGACGGCAAGAACTACAAGATTCTGCCTGAGGCTAAGGATTACAAGCGCATCGGCGAGCACGATACTGGTCTGAACACCGGCGGTATGGGTAGCGTTACCCCTGTACCATTCGCTACCAAGGAGTGGATGCAGAAGGTTGACGAGCGCATCATCCGTCCTACCGTAGAGGGACTTGCTGAGGAGAACATCGACTATAAGGGATTCATCTTCTTCGGTCTGATCAACGTTGAAGGCGAGCCTATGGTCATCGAGTACAACTGCCGTATGGGTGACCCTGAGACAGAGAGCGTGATGCTCCGCCTGAAGAGCGACATCGTGGATCTCTTCGAAGGTGTAGCAGCAGGCGATTTGGACAAGCGCAGCATCGAGTTTGATGAGCGTGCAGCAGTCTGCGTGATGCTCGTAAGCGGCGGTTATCCTGAGGCTTACAAGAAGGGTTATCCTATCCATGGCATCGACGATGTAGAAGGTTCGGTAGTCTTCCACTCCGGTACAGCCATGAAGGATGGTCAGGTAGTAACCAACGGTGGTCGTGTCATCTGCGTAAGCAGCTACGGCAAGGACAAGGAAGAAGCCTTGAAGAAGAGCTTTGCTGAGGCACAGAAGATCCAGTTCACCGACAAGTACTTCCGTTCTGATATCGGACAGGACCTTTAGATTTTAATGTTGAATGTTGAATGTTGAATGTTGAATTAGGCTAGCGCCCTTGAGTCCGTTAGGCAATTCAACATTCAACATTCAACATTCAACATTGTTTTAAGCATTCAACATTGAATTAGATGTTAAGAAAGAAAACTTTTCAAAATAAAGTAGCGGCTAGCCGCTACTCTTTACCAATTACTGCAACCCTTGCCACACTGGTTTGGGTTGCAGTAGGTTTATTGGTATCCAATATCTGGGTAGAATTTGCTTTCACAGCCATGTCTACCCTGCTGATGGTGGAACTGAACAACCGTAATGCCCTCATGCGTACCTACAGCCGAATGGTATCCTGCAGTTTTCTGGCATTACTGACGATGACAGGACTCCCCCAACTCTCTTTAAAAAGCAGTATTGTGACGATGTGTTTCATCGCCTTTTATCTCATTATCTGGAATTGCTATCAGGATAAACGCTCAACAGGCTGGACTTTCTACGCCTTTGCCTGCATCGGTCTGGCATCGATGATTTTCGTGCAGATAGGCTATTTCATGCCTATACTGTGGATTATGATGATGGTGTTTACCCTCTCGTTTAGCGTAAAGACATTCTTTGCATCCCTGGTAGGTCTCATCGTGCCCTACTGGTTTGCAGCCGGTTATTTCTTCTATACCGACAACATACAGGGGCTGGCTGACCACTTCTGCGAATTCATCAACTACAGCGAACTCTTTGATTATTCGCAGGTTACCGACCATCAGATTCTGAACCTGAGTTTCGTTACCCTGCTCACCATCATCGGTTCCATCCACTTCATACGCACCAGCTACGGCGATAAGATACGCACCCGCATGATCTACGAAACGTTTATCATGATATCGGTTGCCTGCATCATCTTCATCGTCCTCCAGCCTCAACATATACAGGAACTGGGCGGCATCCTGATTGTGAATACAGCACCGCTTATCGCCCATTTCATCACATTCACCAGAGGTAAGTTTACCAACATCTCCTTCATCCTGCTGCTCATCATGCTGGTACTTATCATGGCTTACAACATACTCGTACCAGAGAGCATATTACTATGAGTTGGATGATAGATTTCTTGATGAGCTGGGGCTACTGGGGCATGCTGGTATCAGCCTTCCTTGCCGGCAGTTTCTTTCCCTTCAGCAGCGAGGTGGTCATGTCGGGCTTACAGGCTGCCGGACTGGAACCTATCCAGCTCGTACTGTATGGAAGCATCGGCAATGTGCTCGGTTCTATGTTCAACTATGGCGTAGGACGGATGGGCAAGCTGGAATGGATAGAGAAATATCTGCATGTAAAGAAAGAGAGTCTTGACAAGGCTCAGAACTTCATGGCCGACAGAGGTGCCTGGATGGGATTCTTCGCCTTCCTGCCCCTGTTGGGAAGTGCCATCACCATCGTTTTGGGACTGACGAGAGCCAACATCGTGATTTCTGTCATCAGCATCACCATCGGAAAGGTGTTGAGATATGTACTGCTGGTTTACGGACTCAGTTTCATCTTTTAAACAAGCTGCAAAGAAAACAAAGAATTGATTTATATAGATTGACTGCTTATGAGAAAGTATTTATACCTTATTATATTATGTGTGGTTTTCGCAGGCTGTAAAGGCAGCCAGCAGAAAGGCAACACCGCAGAAAGTAACGGAAAGGAATCTGTCGCCAACAGCGATGGCAAACCTGCTGTTACCGTAACCATCCCTCCCTACAAGTTTTTCGTTGATAAGATTGCCGGAGATAAGGTGGATGTCAACGTGATGGTATCCAACGGCAACAATCCAGAAACTTACGAGCCTTATGCCCAGCAGATGATGGAACTCTCCAGGAGTGCCCTCTATCTGAAAGTGGGAAGCATCGGTTTCGAACAGACCTGGATGAAGAAGCTGCAGGACAACGCTCCAGATATGAAAGTGATAGATACTTCCGTGGGCATCAAGCCTGCCAAGACTCCAGGTGGCAACATCGACCCACACGTATGGATGAGTTGCAGCAACGCCCGCATCATCTCCAGCAACATCTTCAAGGCACTCTGCGAACTGGAGCCGAAGAACAAGGTATTCTTTGAGAAGAACTATCTGTCGCTGCTGAAGATCATCGACAAGCGAGACAGCACCATCAGAGAGGGTTTCAAGAATCATCCCGAGATGGTACGCAAGTTTGTGATTTATCATCCTATCCTCACTTATTTTGCCCGCGACTACCAGTTGGAGCAGCTTGCCATAGAGGAAGAAGGCAGGGAGCCGAGTGCTGCCCAGCTGAAGAGCCTCATAGAGAGAGCCAGAAAAGAGAATATCAAGTTCTGCCTGATACAGGCAGAATTTGCCAACCGCAACACCACAACCTTCATCAAGGAGAGCCACACCAAGCCAATGAATATCAATCCATTGCAAGGCGATTGGAACTGGGCGATGCAGGAAGCGGCTGCAGCGGTACAGGGCAAGAAAATCGTTGTTGGGAAGTAAAAACTACAATAATATGACTCCAATCATAAAAATCGAGCATCTTTCTGCTGGCTATGAAGGCAAGGAGGTGCTCCACGACATCAACCTCACCGTCTGTAAAGACGATTATCTTGGCATCATCGGTCCCAACGGTGGTGGCAAGACAACTCTCATGCGCCTCATCCTGGGGCTGATGAAACCCACAGACGGCAGCATCCGCTTTTATAAAGACGGGGAGGAAGTAAGGGAAATCAGCATGGGATATCTGCCCCAATACAATCATCTCGACAAACAGTTTCCTATCTCCGTCTATGAAGTGGTACTCTCAGGACTCAGCAAGACCAAAAGTCTCTTTTCGAGATACACCCAGGCACAGCACCAGCAGGTACTCGACTGTCTGGAACAGATGCAGCTCACGGAGTTGAAAGACCGCCATATCGCAGCCTTGAGCGGCGGACAACTGCAGCGAGTACTCCTCGCCCGCGCCATTGTTTCGAAACCCGATGTAGTGATACTGGATGAGCCCAACACCTACATCGACCGCCGTTTCCAGAAGCAGATGTACGAGATGCTGGAACAGATCAACCGGGAGTGCGCCATCATCATCGTCAGCCATGATGTAGCCGAAGTGCTCAATAACGTAAAGCACATCGCCTGCGTAAATCATCATCTCCACTACCACGATACGGCTGATATGCCGAGAGAGAAACTGGAAGAGCATTTCTTAAATGTATAGGCTTATTATATAATAATGCCTAAAAAACAGGTGCAAAAATCCATATTATCTCATCTTTTTATTATCTTTGCAACTGGAATGTGCCTTTTTGAAAGGCACAGAGAAAGCATTCAGAAACAGAGAAAGCATTCAGAAAGAAATATAATACATTAAAGTTTAAACAATAATGAAACAGTACAGATTAGTGGACAATATCTTCGGATGGGTCGCATTCATCATTGCGGCGTTCACTTATTGTTCCACAATTGAACCGACAGCCAGTTTCTGGGACTGTCCTGAGTTTATTACGACTGCTTACAAGCAGGAGATCGGTCACCCACCTGGGGCACCATTCTTCATGCTTTTAGGCAATTTCTTCACACATTTCGCCAGCGACACTACCCAGGTAGCCAAGATGGTAAATACGATGAGCGCCCTGCTGAGCGCCGTCTGTATCATGTTCCTCTTCTGGACCATCACCCACCTGGCTCGCCGACTCGTCATCAGCGACTGGAAAGAACTGACTACCAGTAAGCTGATTGCCATCGAGGCATCCGGTATGGTGGGCGCACTCATCTACACCTTCAGCGATACCTTCTGGTTCTCTGCTGTCGAGGGTGAGGTTTATGCGTTCTCTTCTGCCTTTACCGCTGTGGTATTCTGGCTGATATTGAAGTGGGAAGACCATGCTGACGAGCCTCATAGCGACCGTTGGCTTGTGCTCATCGCCTATATGACCGGTTTGAGTATCGGTGTCCACCTGCTCAACCTGCTCTGTATCCCAGCCATCGTATTGGTTTATTACTACAAGAAGGTGCCACATGCCAACCTCAAGGGCTCGCTCCTGGCGCTGTTCCTTTCATTCCTCGTAGTGGTAGCCGTACTGTATGGTGTGGTTCCAGGTATCATCACCGTAGGCGGCTGGTTCGAGCTGTTCTTTGTCAACACCCTCGGCTGTCCGTTCAATACCGGTGAAATCGTATACATCATCTGTCTTGTAGCCTCTGTCATCTGGGGCATCTACGAGACCTGTAATGCATCAGAGAAGAACGAGAAGAAGCAGAATATCGCCTTCGTTCTCGGCTTCGGCATGCTCGGCATCCCATTCTACGGATATGGCTGGACAGCTGCCATTACCGGCATCATCGTGCTGGTTATCCTCTGGTTCGTACTCGGCTACAAGCGCAAGCAGGAAGTAGTAACAGGCGTTGACGAATCTACAGGCATCGCCAAGAAGAAGATGCAGCTCCTGCCGCTCATCTCAGCACGCGTCAAGAATACAGCTTTGCTCTGCATGCTGATGCTGATGATTGGTTATTCCAGCTACGCACTCATCGTGATCCGTTCTTCTGCCAACCCTCCTATGGACCAGAACTCTCCTGAGGACATCTTTACCCTGGGAAGTTATCTGAGCCGCGACCAGTATGGCGACCGCCCTCTGTTCTATGGCCAGGCTTATACATCACAGGTAGCCCTCGAAGTAGACGGCAACATGTGCAAGCCTGTTATGAAGGAAGGTGCACCGGTTTACCAGCGCAAGGAGAAAGCTTCGGCTGATGAGAAGGACTCTTACTTCGTAGTAAGTCACAAGAATAAGTATATCTATGCCCAGAACATGCTCTTCCCTCGTATGTACAGTTCGGCTCATGCCCAGGCATACGAAGACTGGATGGGCGGTGTAGAAGGCACAGAGATTCCTTACGACCGCTGCGGAGAGAGTATGATGGTAAAGATGCCGTCACAGTTTGACAACATCCGCTTCTTCCTCTCTTACCAGTGCAACTTCATGTACTGGCGCTACTTCATGTGGAACTTTGCCGGCCGTCAGAACGACATCCAGGGCAATGGTGAGCCAGAGCACGGAAACTGGATTACCGGTTTCTCATTCATCGATAATTCACTCTATGGCGACCAGAGCAAATTGCCAGACGACCTGAAGGAGAACAAGGGACACAATGTATTCTACTGCATGCCGCTGATTCTCGGTCTCATCGGACTTTTCTGGCAGGCTTGGTATACCCGCAAGAAGAAGGTAATGAAGAACGGCAAGGAAGAGGAAGTACTCCTCCCTATCGGAATCCAGCAGTTTTGGATTGTATTCTTCCTGTTCTTCATGACAGGTCTTGCCATCGTCATCTACCTGAATCAGACACCTATGCAGCCACGTGAGCGTGACTATGCTTATGCCGGCTCATTCTATGCATACGCTATCTGGTGCGGTCTCGGCGTACTCGCCATCATCGACATCCTAAAGCGCAAGATGAAGCTCAGCGGTACTGCCGTAACAGCTATCGTAGCAGTCATCACACTTCTCGTACCTATCCAGATGGCATCACAGACCTGGGATGATCACGACCGTTCAAACCGTTACACCTGCCGTGACTTCGGTCAGAACTACCTGATGTCACTCCAGGAGAAGGGCAACCCTATCATCTTTACCAATGGTGATAACGATACCTTCCCACTCTGGTACAACCAGGAGGTAGAAGGCGTTGGAACAGATGCCCGCGTATGTAACCTGAGCTACCTGCAGACCGACTGGTATATCGACCAGATGAAGCGTCCTGCATACAACTCACCATCTGTGCCAATCACCTGGCCACGTCTCGACTTCTGTTCAGGTACCAACGAATATGTATCTGTTGAGCCTGAAGCAAAGAAGCAGATTCTCGACTTCTACAAGCAGGATCCAGAGAATGCCAAGAAGCAGTTTGGTGACGAACCGTTCGAACTCAAGAACATCCTGAAGAACTGGGTACGCAGCAAGAACCCTGACATGCACTTCATCCCTACAGATACCCTCTATGTCACCATCGACAAGGAGGCTGTAAAGAAGAGCGGCATGATGATGGCATCAGATTCTATTCCAGACAAGATGGTCATCTCGCTTGCCGGCAAGAGCGCACTCTACAAGGGCGACCTCATGATGCTCGAAATGTTGGCACAGTGCAACTGGACCCGTCCGCTCTACGTAGCACTCACCGTAGGCGAAGAGAACTATATGAACCTCGGTGACAACTTCGTACAGGAGGGACTTGTGAACCGTATCACTCCGTTCACCACCAACAAGCCAGGTGCCAAGAACTTTGATACAGAGAAGGCTTATCACAACATCATGACCCGATTCAAGTTCGGCAACCTGAAGCAGAAGGGACTCTACATCGACGAGACAACCATGCGCATGTGCTATACCCACCGTCGCCTGCTCGCCCAGACAGCCCTCCAGCTCATCGCCGAAGGCAAGAAGCAGAAGGCTATCAACATCCTGAAGAAGGCTGATACCGAGATTCCTGCCTACAATGTTACGCTCGACTACATGAGCGGTGGCTTGGATATGGCTCGCGGCTGGCTGATGACCGGTCAGAAAGCCAAGGGCAAGGAATATATAGAAGCGGTATGGAAGAATGCTTCACAATACCTCAACTACTATCTCTCGCTGCCAAACGACCGTTTCCTCCAGGCAGAACACGACTGCATCCGTCAGATTATGATCATGCAGAGCATCTGCGAGGCTGCCGGAATGGTAAGTCCACAGTTGGAGCAGAAGTATGAGAAGCAGCTCAACAACCTCTACCGTCTCTATCATGGCAGAGGTGGCAGAATGCCGGAAGGCAATCAGTAAAAAATAGAAAAAAGTTTGGTGTCGCGAAACACGACACCAAACTTTTCATTATTCATATAAACCTGTTTTATCCATGTTCATAGAGCAACCAGCCAAATGGCTCAGATGGTTATATCCAAAGGCCATCTGGAGAATGAACAAGAAAGACCATTCTGTCTATCTTACATTTGATGACGGTCCGATTCCAGAGTCAACTCCATTCATCTTAGAGACCCTGAGAAAGTACAATATCAAGGCTACTTTCTTTATGGTAGGCGAGAATGTATTGCGCCACCATGACCTCTACAATCAGATTGTGGCAGAGGGTCATCAGGTAGGCAACCATACATTCAATCATATCGGTGCCTTCAAGCACCGCGTCATCTCCTACGTGCTCAACACCAATAAGGCGAACGATATCATCCATGCCCATCTCTTCCGTCCACCTCACGGCTGGATGCGACCTAGTGAGTATTGGTGGCTGCACCGCACTTACAAGGTCATCATGTGGGATGTGGTGACGCGCGACTATTCCAAATGGATGACGGCAGAAGATGTAGTGAACAATGTGAAACGGTATGCCCGCAATGGCAGCATCATCACCTTCCACGACTCGCTGAAGAGCATTGAAAAGCTGAAGACAGCGCTCCCTCAGGCCATAGAATGGCTCATGGAACAGGGGTATGAATTTAAGACTTTTGAATAAGAAGCTGTTATTCCCAAACAGGAACAGCCCAATAAACACAGACAAGAAATGAGCAAAAGAATCAACAGTTATCAGGCAGTAGCTGCATTTGTAAGAGGTTTCTTCGAAGCCTACGCACGTGGCATCATCGATGCTACCATCGAAGGCAATGACTTCAGCAAGAAGAACGACCCGAAACAGATCAAGCAGATGATGCTGGAGCACTATGGCGAGGTAAACCAATACTTCTTTGACATCATGTTCTCTACCCTCGTACGCCTCAACTACAAGACTGCCGAGGAAGCCAACGAGCGCATGAAGAAGAACTTCGACAGCATGAAACAGGCTGACCCGACCTTTGAGCCAACCATGCTCGACTACTTGCGCATAGCCTGCAAATCGAACCAGCTTTACAAGGCGATGGAGTCAGAATACAAGCGTAACTTCACCTGGCTTCTTCAGGGCAAGTTTACCACTCTTGAAGAGCATGTACGCGATTATACCCATGGCATTCTCATCAGTCTCGCCGACGAGCCGATGGCTATCCATCTCCTGGTCCGCATCATCGTAAAGGCATACGCAGCCGGACTGAAGTGTGGCAGCAAGGAGGGCGAGCAGCACCAGCTCCACATGCCTACCCTTCACGGCATGTTGCTGAACAATGTCAACATCCTGCTCAACGAGACTCCGCTCAAGAGCAGCACCGAAGATCCTGTTGCCCTCTTCAAGGAGGCATGCAAGAATGAAGAAGAAAACATCAACGTTCTTTTCAACACATTAAACGATGCGATGAAAGAACTGGCAGAAGAATAAGAGAAAAGCATCATTGATGACGAGCACAGCACCAGATTCGAGAACCTTATCTATCGTGCCCTGCCAAGTGGTTTGATTACAGAATCCAAAGTTGCCGTCTTACTCAACAAAACGACAGAGGAAGTATTACATAATTTCGTTCTTGCCTAATGGAAATAGTAATCAGTGATACCAATATATTCAGATAGAAAACTCATCAGCATAGCCCATTGATTGGGCTATGCCAATAAGTATATTTTATCTTTGGATATAAGCAGACTTTACGTCTGCCCCATCTGTGTTAATCTGAGAGATCTGTGGGCCAGAAAAGAGTTAAGAAGAATTCTAAAGATTACCTCTTGTTTTTTATCTTATATAGCCCAACAAGTCAAGATACATCATCCTTGACTCTAAGTGTTCATCATCAGGAATATGATTTGCTTCTTTCTCTAATTCTTCTGTTGAGTACAAGAATTTGAAGCCATTCTTTCCATAAAAACGTAATACATTTTCCTTGTTATAGGCATCAACCACAATAAAACGGCAACCAGTCTTATTATCAGGTAACAAAAACCAAGATATGATATAGTCAATTGCTTGTGAGCCAATACCATCATTAGTACCTTGAAAATTCTTCGCAACTCCAAGTCTTCCTATCAATACTGCAGGATAACTTCTTGTTCTTTTGGAATTAGGAATTTTTCTCTGTATTTTGTTTCTTGAAGCATTCGGAATCAAAGCAGCCTTGATACTATCATTTGCCAATGTAAAGGCACAAACGATTTCATCCTTACCACTTTTTTCCGTGGCAAAGAAATATGTTTTTCCCAATAATTGCCCATCATAAAGACAAGCCTCCTGGTGAAAGAAATCATCAAGATCTTCATCACCACAGCTAAAAGAGTCAAGCTCTTCTTTTGTCGTAACCCGATAAAGAGAGCAATTACTTTGCAAAAGGACTCTTTCCTCCATGTGCTTTCAAATTAGCGGTTGAACGAACCAATATTTTCTCCACATCAGCAAATGACATTCGCAATGCCTTTCTTTGTGGATTGCGTTCATTCTCCTCTGCCTCACGAACAAATCGTTCAGCAGTCTCACCTGTCAAAACAGGAATACTTCTTATCTCTAAAGCCATAACCTTTCATTTTAAACGTTTAATAATGTCGCAAAATTACACATATTCTTCGAAACCACCAAGAAAATCAGAATAAATCTGCAAATTATCAGCCAATTACCCAAAAATCAACTATACAGCCAGATTATGAAATAGACAATGAGCATCGTACTGTTGGGGGAACCATCTATGGAAAAATGATCGATGAGAAATATACCAATCTTTTAAAAGCAAATAACTCTTTGTCACTGAAATTTAGACAACAAAGGACTGTCATGGAAATAGTTCTGTCATTGTTTCTAATTTTGCACAAAAATATAAAATTTAAATTGTCTATGAGAAAAATCAGAAACTTTTTATGCTTTTTTATATGTTCTTTCCATCTTAATTATCCGACTACGGAGGAACAAATCACCGACAGGCAAGTTCTTTTGGGAGTACCCCAAAAGGATGCCAACCGTAATCGGCGTTCTCCATCGTGTGACAGAACAACACCGTGCCAATACCCATCCATACCTTCAGGCGAACCTCCTCGCTAGCATAATGGGTGAAAATCCAATTGGTAAAACGAACAAACTCGGAGAGCAACACTTCTCATCGACAGAAAGAAGTTTTTTTTCATCGTCCCCTTTTTTAAAAGATTTATTATTTATTTTTTTTAATTTTTACTACAATGTGGTAAATTCCGATTTCCTATATCGCCGTTTTGTCGTAACTTTGCCGACACTTACCGATTGGTGAACAGCGGGGTGAACACTTGCCCCAAGCATTCACCTTTTCGGCTCTGGGGTGAACCCAAGTAAAAAGAACTTTGTATATACAGCGCATGCTAGAAATATAAGAGTCTCTATTATAATGGGTTATATAGTGTTTTTAACACATTATTAACGCTAAAGGTTGGCATCGGGGTTCACCCTTCACCGATTTCATCGCCAAGGGCAGAGGACGACTATTCGCAGCAGGATACCGCCCCCGACCTGCCCTTCTAGGGGTGGGTAGGGTAAGTAAGGGGAGGGTACTTTCTAAGAGTTTCCTTATGTAAAGGTTCGTTTACTATAGGAAAGATATAGTATATATATAGACTCCCAGAAAAAGCGATTTCCTACTCACCCTAGTTACCCCCGGCCGTAAACAAGATAGTTACGATAGCAAAACACGCTATTTTATGTAAGTAATTGAAAATGAAACATCTTTTTGTTTCAATAGAAGAAGAGGTTACGAATTAGAAATATACAGGATGTAGTATCCTGCTGTAATTTGCATAACCAATTAAAGAACTCTTTCGGTTGCAAAAGTACAAAAATAAATCGAAGATAAAGAATGTTTCCAGCACATTTTTATCTTCTATTTATTATTTAGACAAAAATCATCATACCGACATTTCTGTTTCTTGAACAGTTTTAGCCATAAAGACACCTCTGACAGACAACGCTCCAAGTTCTAATAGTTTCTTCCCAATTTGAACTAAACTTGTACCTGTAGTGATTACGTCATCAACAAGCAACACATGCTTGCCTTTTATATGTATCCGATTGAATGTCAGATTTTCAATTTTGTTCTTCCCAATTGTACCTTTCATCTTTTCTCTATCAAATTCAATCCACAGAGTTCGGAATCCATCGGCAATATCCAATCGTTTTGCCAACTCCCTGCAAAATCGAGTAAAGCGTTTACCATGTGCTTTCTTCGTTGAAGCGGGTATCGGCACAAGCACAGCATTCTCTTTTATTGCGTCAAAACACGATAGCTTAGAGATGCATACAGAAAACACCTTAGCCCAAAGCAAAGATTTTTCTCCATCTTTGAATGCATAGACGGTATTTCGAACTTGTCTTGCTTTATGGGATACTTGCTTACATGTAAGCGGATAATAGTCATGAATATAGTAATATTCTATATCATGTGCATAATCCTGTCCTATAAAAGAGGTGTCATAAGAGAAATAATCTATATTCGGGAGACCATTACCTAGAAACACAAAATGCAAGACATCTTTCCAAATCTTATATGTGTCCTCGTTTTTTGTGCGAAAAATGGTCATGTCCGACATACCCTTCTCTGCAAGGCCCATTCCTATGACTAAATCACGATTAAAGAGTTGCTGGTGTACTATTACCCATCCCATATCTTTGCATACAGTCTGTAAATTACACTTTATGCAATGAAGGAAATAAAACTTGTCTGAATTTTCCAGACAAATGACCATAAAACTACCTTTTGTTTGTGACAAGAGTTTCGCAGAAAGATCATACAGATGACCTTTCTTTCCATATTTATTGTTTATGCCTGCATATTGTTGCCCCATAAGCTATAACTATTTAGAATTCAAAAATACGCATTTTATCTTGGGATATTACATTCTGATACAATCTTTATGCTCTTTTATTTTTCATTAGCATTTTTGTTTGCCGTTTCTAGTTTCTTGAGGTTCACATGATAGCCTATTCACACTGTCAAAGTACTATATAAAAGTCAGCCGTCGTCGAAGAAAGACAGTCCTCGTACCTCAGACTAACTTCCTCCGACTATGGCACGGCAAGAAAAATCCTTGGCAGTATGCCTTGAAATGCTTCAAGACTATACTGCCAAGGACTTTTCTTTGTTTGCCGTGCTGACAACGGCTGATTTTTATAGCCACAACTCGCAGTTCCATTTTTTATCGCACAATCCAAACGACATGAAACAGTGGTACGCCACCCTTTCATGTCTCAGTAGTACGGCATGAGGAAAAGTGCTTCTTTTTGTCGGTTGCAGGCTAACCGATCAAAAGAAACACCATTCCTTGATTTGCCGTACCATTTTGTTTGCATACTCCACCGCAAAAAAGAAGTCATTGATGTAAACCTCAACGACCACTTTCATGCTTGGCTGCACAGCCTTGGAGAAAACCCGATGCAAGAAGCATGGATAAGCCATACTCTTCTTTCACCGGAATTTCTCTGAAGGCTGTGCCATTCTTGTATGCGATTTCCATTTTCCTAAAAACATTTGCAAGACAGTAATTGTATCCATTTCTCAGAAATGAGTATGCGATAATCGTGCAGTCCAAAAACTTCCGTGAAGTTTCTATTTTCATTTGCCGCTCTGATTTTCTTTCCTCCACATGGTCTTTCCTTTTGGCATCAACCGTTATCGTGCAGGTGCAAAGGTATGGCAGCGGGCTTTGGAAATAAAAGGTCGAGCCTTCGGTTTTCGAAAAAATCTCCACACCGTTGGGTAGTATTTTTCCGAAAAACCTTGTATTTCCAGCCTCGCCGCCCTTGAAAGGCACCTGAAACGAAACGACCGATGCGACAGGAAGACGCAAAAAAAATGTCGGAAAAGGGAGCGACAAAAAGGTGAAGAAACGAGAACTTCCCTTCAGCTCCTGGAACCGCAAATAAATTTAATTCAAGGCTATATGACAACAAACATCAATATAACACAGACTTGGTGGAGATTACTCTCCGCAGTTGGCTCAACCCTCATCACTTTGGTGGCTTGGTTGGGATATATGGCTCTCTGCATGGTCGGTGAAGTCATATTGGGAATTGTGAAGTTCATCTTCGGCATCATCATTTCCATTCTTTCTATGGTGGTACTGATTGGAACATTCATTTGGTTATTAACACTTTAAAGTACAAGCGGTATGAAAGGAAGCATTGAAGCGATACCTACATGGGCACTCTGCTACATCATCAATGGCGATGCAAGCGGACTGACAGACGAGGAAATCCGTATGGTGGACGAAGCCATACGCAAGAACAATATAGAGATAGTAAGTCCAAGATACAACGAGGACATGTGTACAGAACCTTACTTCAGCCATTATCCGTTCTTCGGACTGCCTACAGAAGTTGAGGACTGCGACATCATCTATCACGAGTAACAACCCCTTTAACAACATCAGATATGAACACTACAGAATATTTCAAGAGAACCATACAAGCCTATTTGGAGGAGCGTGCAATGGAGGACGAACTCTTTGCAGCCAAGTATGACAACCCCGACAAGAACATAGACGATTGCGTCACCTATATCCTTAATTGGGTACAGAAGAGCGGTTGCAACGGCTTTTGCGATGACGAGATATATGGGCAAGCCATCCACTACTACGAGGAGGAGGACATTGAGGTAGGAAAACCATTGAACTGCCAAGTGTCTGTTAACCACCACATCGAACTCACAGAGGAGGAGAAGGCACAGGCAAGACAGGAAGCCATCCGCCAATATCAGCAAGAGCAGATGAACAAGATGCGTAACCGAGATACCGCCAAGCGCACCTCACAGAGAACGGAAACAGAAGTACACCAACCATCATTATTCGACACGTTATGAAACCAAGAACGAAATATCAGAAGCAAGTCGTAACCTCAAACAAGGGGTTACGACCTATCAAGGGAGCGCAAATGCAATGGGCATTCCGTGAATGTCTTGACCACTATGCCTTTCAGTTGAAGCACGGACAGACCACTTGCATGGACTGCGGACACACTTGGACTACGGACGAGGATGCGGACAAATGTGTCTGCCCGAAGTGTAAGGCAAAGTTGGAAGTGCAGCGCACCAAGCGACAGAAGGCAATGTCTTCTACCTATTTCAGTGTACTCACTGAGCGCAAGGGACTGCAACTTATGCGAGCATTTCAGATGAAAGCATACTACCGCAAGGGACAAAAGGCAGACATTTATTGTTGGGAGGTGGCACGCTATTGGATGAACGAAAAAGGCAAGGTGGAGGTTATGGCACGCAAGCGCACAATGGGTATCTATATGGACACGTTCTGCTACGACTCCGACATTGAACTGCGCAGGGACAACACCACCTATCAGCATATTGCTTCATTTCCGGTCTGCCCCGATATGAAAGTCATTCCTCAGATATGGCGCAACGGCTTTGACGGAGCGTTTCACGGCATCGAACCGCTTACATTGTTCAAGGCGATGCTGACAGACCACCGCATCGAAACGATGATGAAACAATGTCGTTACGGACACGTCCGCCACTTCATAGACCACCCACGGCACTTGGAAACTTGTTGGAATGCCTACAAGATAGCCAACCGCAACCATTACCTTATTACAGACATCGGCAAATGGGCGGACTACATCTGTATGTTGGTGGAAATGGGCAAGGACATCAGAAGTCCACATTACATTTGCCCCGACAATCTTGAAGCCGAGCACGACAGAATATCCGAGAAAATCAGAGCCAAGAAAGAAAAGGAGCGCACCGAGGAGGAGATACGCAAGGCATTGAAGAACGAGGACAAGTTCAAGGAAATGAAGAGCCGTTTCTTCGGTTTGATGTTCACGGACGGCAATATCGTGGTGAGAATGCTTGAAAGCGTCAGGGAGCACGTTCTTGAGGGCAAGGCGATGCATCATTGTGTAGGCAGCGGTACAAACTACTCACTCAATCCCGACTGCATCATCTTCTCTGCAAGAATAGCCGAACACAGGGTTGAGACCGTGGAGTTTTCACTCGAACAGATGAAAGTCGTACAATGCCACGGACTACAGAACAAGGACACCGAGCACCATGCCGACATCATCAACTTGGTGAACAGCAATGCAAGACTTATAGAGCAACGAATGGTTGCAACAACATAAAATCCATATCGGCGGAGCGATGAAAATTCGTTCCGCCACTTTCTTTCATGAGCCGAGGAGCGGAAAAGAAAGTGGCAAAGAAACCGTCTTTTCCTTATCTGCGATGCTTGCAGAATAACAAAGGACAGCCCCCAATCAAAAGGACTGTCCTATTTTATAAAACCTTATACTATGGAGTAAACAAGAGCAGATACTCCATTTTTCTTCTTCGCTCGATGGAGGACACTATCTTTCCATTCCACCTTTTGAAGTCCACATAGTCACGATAGATGTTTCTGTTGCCACTTCGCATCTTGGCATACATCCGGCTTTTCATCACCTTTCCACATCCCACATTGTAGGCAAGTGCAGCCAAGAGCAGCGAGTCACGACCGAAACCACGAAACATGGCGCAGAGCTTTCTGAGGTCAGAGCGCAGCAAGGCATCGGCTTGCCGCTCCGTCATTTTTGGAGAGAACCGCTCTCCAGGCAACAGCTTGTGTCCATATCCGACATAAGGATAGTGCTTCGGTCCGTGCAGACCCTCGTACTTCTTGATGCAGGCGACAGCCAACTCAAAACGTGACACATGACGAACTCGCTTTATCGCCCCTTGCGTCTGGGCAGACAAGCTGCCCGACACAAGAAGCAAGGCTAACAATATCATCAACCTCATACGCTACCGAGTTTGTTGGCACTTCTCGCAAACTCTTCCTCCTCATCAGTATCGTTGAAACTGAACTCCATTTCGTATGACTTGCCGAAGTTGTCCTCTACCACCACTGTCAGCGTCTGTGTCTCCGTGCTTGCCGAGGTATAGTAAAGACGGAACTTCTCGTTCTCCAACAGATAGCGGTCGTTAGGCTGGAACATCGTTCCATTCTCCATTCTCAGCGAACCTTTTCCGTCATGCTGAAAATAGCGGATGGTATAGATGGTGCCGTCAAACTTGCCCTCCGCCTTCAACTCGCAGCGGATTTCAACGGTCTGTCCACGCACAATGTCCTTTGGCACAGGCATCGTCTCCACCTTGAACGGATACGACTGCTGAATGTCCAGCTCATCGCTGCACGATGAAAGGATTACCGACACGGCACACACGAAAAGGAATGCCAACACGCTCACTGATTTCTTGATTTTATTGTTCTTCTTCATTGTCTTGTTGCTTTTTGAATGATTGTTACTTTCTTGTCTTATGGCTCATCAGGTACTCGTTCAAGTCCTTGTAGCCAGTGTATAGATGCGAATGGTCCATGACCTTATCTCCATATCGCTTTTGCAGTTCGGCACAGGCATTCTCGCCTGCTTCGTCATTGTCCAAGTGACAATACACTTGTGCATAGCCATCCAAAAGATGATGCACCTTTTGCATATTAGCCACAGAGTTGAGGACAATATGATCCTCACCACGACCTATGCCGAGAATTACGGCAGAGAGGAAATCCATAAAACCCTCGTACAGATGGCAGACGTTGCTGTTCCTGCCAATGAGAGTGATGTCCTTTGGCGACACGCAACCTTTGAAGAAGCGGTTGCGTATCTCGTAGCCACCGCTGTTGTTCTTGAAACCGACAGCAAAGAACTGTTTGCCATTATATCGGTATTCCACCTGACAGCAGAAACGGCTCGCCACGTCAGCCGATATGCCACGCTCACGCAAGTACTGCCGAAGTGCAGGATGACTCAAAGGCTTTTCCACAATATCACTAAAAGGATTGCCTTTTACCTTCACAGCCTTTTCCGCTATCCTTTGATGATGCGGAAACGATGTCGGGAAACTGCCACCAAGCGTTTCAGATATGAACTTGGCTTGTGCCACAAACTCATTGCTGTTGATGAACTCCCCTGCGAGGTTGAAGATGTCACCACCTCTGGCGATGCCATAATCATACCAGACATTCTTGTCCGTTGATACCCGAAGCGAAGGATTGCGGTCGTTGCGGTATGGCGCATGATACCAAAGTCCCGAAGCCTTGTGCTTGACAGGCTCAATGCCGAGAATATAGAGAAAGTCCACGATAGGCACTTGTTTGATTTCATTGATGTCCATAGGCTCACTGTTTTAGTTGATGATGAACTTCATGCCGATGCCAAACTGCGTGTGGAAATGTCCCGTACTGTTGCCCCAAACAAGCCTTTCCTTAACGGAAGCGGTCAAAGCTATAGCATCCGACAGGTATATTTCCGTTTCCAATGCCACGGCACCGCCATAGATAAACGCTCCCTTGTTATGCAAGGTCGCTCCGTCCGACATGGTCCTCTTGCCCCAGTTTACGGACTCATAGCCAGCCAGTGCCGTACCTCCGATATAGAACAGCACTGTCTTGCTGTTGTCGGAAAGGAAGTTGTAGGAATAACCGAACTCGCCTGTCATTTGCGCTATAGGAACGGAGGTGTCGCGGTAAGGCTGATTCACTTGCAGGTATTCCGCCCCATACGTCCACTTGTCCCCACCTTCGGTATAATTCGAAAATCCAAGTCCTGCGTAATAGCCAGCCTTGCAGGACTTCTTGCCGTTATACACTCCGTCAGCCATGCCGACCTTCACCTCAATGCCTTTCATCTGAGGAAGACATCTTTGGGCGAATGCCTGTCCTGCGGTGAGGACAAGCATCGCCATGATTGCAATGTTTCTTCTTTTCATCCGTTACTTCACGCTAAGTTCGTTGATTGTCAAAGCTCGCACCAAGTCGCTGTTCTCCACGACAAACGACTGATGGCGACCGCCTTCCTTCTCGTTCATCTCCACGACAAGCTCCTTGTCGTCGGGAATGGTAAATTTCGGCAAGCAGAACACCGTCTGCTCCGTTTTCTTGCCAGCCACACGCACCACATAGTTGTAGGCACGGACAGGAAGAAGCACCTGCTCCTGAATGGCGGTTCTTTTTGCCACCTTCTTGTCAACAACCTTGAATGTGATATAGTCCACGTTAAACGGCACGTTGCTCTGGTTCTTGATTTCTGTGTGGAAATACAGCAAGTCACTGTGTACATAGATGCCCTTCAAAAGGTACTGGATTCCAAAACGCTTGCTGCCGATGTGCTTCACCTTGCGTTTGTTCTCCTTGTGGATGGACTTCATGATGAGGTGTACCAGCATGGGACTTTCCTTGCCCAACTCCTTGAGGTAAATCTCCTGCGCATTGTTCGGACGGTTCACCGCCTCACCGTCATGGATGAAGTCCGCCATCTCGATATTGAGCATGAGCGGTTCCTTGGCATACTTCACATTGAAGGTGTAGAATGAGCCATCCTCCGTGATGACGCTCATATTGGTCTCTTTCTTGAAGTTCTTCACGGCTGCTTTTACACGGATAACATTCTCCGCACCGTCCGCCTTGCCAGCTATCAAATCCTCTGAACCCAAGTCAACGTACTTGACAGAGGCAGGAAAGAGAATATGAACCGTCTTGTCATAAGTCACTTCCAAACCATGAGGTGGAATCATGCGGTCGAAGGTCAGCTTCTTGGTCAAGCCGTGATAGAGGTTGCTGTTCTCTTCCTTCTGCGGATACACCTCCTTGGTCAAGGTCAGTCTCTCTTCCTGGTCGGAAGAAACATTGCTTACTTGCTCAGTCTTTACAGACTTCTGCGCTTTTTTCTTACCTGTCTTCTGCGCTGATGCAGTGCAGGCTACGCCCAGCATAAGGGCGAACATGATTGTTGTCTTCTTCATTTTAGTTTGCTTTTAATTAAACTTTTGGATTAAGTGGTATAAATGTTGTTGCCTTTCGGCTAATCTTCCTCTTGGTAGAGCATGACCCTGTAGCCAGCCTTCAGGTGTATCTTGACGGTACGCATCTTCTTGGAGATATACTGCGACACGCCTTGTATGACACCTTTTCCCAAGTCGGAGGCAAGCTGTGCACCGGCATTGGAGGAAATGTTGATGCTGCTGTTCAGCGAGCTTCCCATGTTGGCACCGACTTCCTTGGCTGCGTCAACCTCCATCGACTTCGGGATGAAGATGCCCTCCTGACCGTCATTGTCATAGACGGCAAGCTCAATCGGGATAATCATGCCGTTGTGCTCAATGGACTTCAAGGCTATGGAAAGCCTTTCGCCTTGCAATCGTGCCAATCCGACAATGACAGAATTTCGTGGTATCTTCCTATTGCCGACACGCATAGATTCCAACAATCTCAACCTTACTGCCTGTCCGTCCGTTATGGTCTGGTTGCCGTGGATGCAGGCAGAAATCGTGTTTTTGTCGGAAACACCACCTCTTCCGATGGCGGTATTGAATCTTGCCGAAGCTTTTTCCGAGTAAGAGGCTACAAACTCCCCGTTACTCATGGGGCGGTTCAAGGACGAGACTACACGCCTTTGAACTTGCCTTACAGGGGAAACCTTGGCTTTCTTGCCCTTGGTGACAGCTTCCTTGTTTTCCTCTGTTGCAGTTTCTGCAGATGAAGGACTTGCCGCATTGGCATTTCCACCAGGCATGTACTTTGCCGCAAGTTGATAGGACTTCTCCATAAGGGCAACTTGCTCGTCCATATTGGAACGCTTGTTTTCCTGCTGCATCATGCTTGCCTCCAGCTCGTCAAGACGTTTCCTCAACTCAGCATCTTCGCAGCTTCCCCCTTGCTGTGGCTGTTCATAGAAACCGCCCAAGGTCGTGTTCAAGATTTGGTATGCCTCGGCAGACGAGCGGATGGCATCCGCCTCCTGTCTTTCCGCTTTTGTTGGCTGCTGCCCAGACTGCATCAGGTCAAAGTCCTTTTCTTGCCGTGTAGCAGTCGAATCAATGCCTGGCATGTACTCACCAAGAGAGTTCATTGCTCTGCTTTTTTCCTTTTGCTTGTTGGCAAGATCCTCCTTGGAGTATGCCTTGCGCTTGTCCGCCTCCACATCAGTCTTCTCCGCATCGGGCATTTCCATGTTGAATCCCTTGCTGCCTTTCTCACCCTCTGATGCAGACGGCTTGAAGATGAGCCATAGCACCAGACCGCAGACGAGGCACATGCACGGTATGGCAATCATCTTGTTACGCTTGATACGCTGCTCTTCGGTCAAAGGCTTCTTTTCCTTTGGAGCCTTATCCGGCTCCACCTTGTCATTCTTCTCTTTCTCCATGTATCAATTCATTCAGGTTGGTCACTTGCTGCCCCTTGTCGGTGGGCAACTTTACACTCTCTATGTGCTCAACCTCTATATTAGAGGTCTTGCCGTTTCCGAAGTTGATGATGGCTGAACCTATCATGTAAAGGCTACAGAGGGCTAACAAGCCGAACATGACGAGCACGACTTTCAGTCTCACCCTTGGCGGAAGGGAATCCAGCCTGTCACGCAGTCTTCCCTTCATACCATTCACCTTTTCTTGGATTGTCTTAATCGGATTTTCCATTCTTGCTATTTTTATCGTTCTACTGTACTGATGTCCCTGTTCTCCACAATGGTGAAACCTTCAATGGTAAAACCATTCGGGTTATCATCGGAGCGTGTGGCATTCACCAACCTGCATACGGTGACAAGACTTCTCTCCGTCACGTTGCTCTCTCGGAGTATCACCTGCCGTGCGTAGGTCTTGGCTTGATAAGGGTAGTTATCAAAGTTACAGACCACGCTGTCAACTTGCAGCGACTGGTTGATGTTTCCTGCAATGAGTCGGTTATAAAAACCTTTCTCCGCAAAGTCCTGGTAATAGTTGTATGCGCTCTTGTCTGCCAGCAGCAAGGCTCGTTTCACGTTGTGCTCGATGGCGCTCTTTTCGGGAGATAGCGTAAAGAACAGCTCATGAAAGCGTCTCACGTGTTCCCTTGCCTCGGCGGGTCTGTTCTGTGAGAGGTCTTGCGAGAGGGCGAGCATCAGCGACTTGCCTCCGTCAAGGACGTATATCTTCTCGCGTTGCTTCTCCGCAAATCGGAATGCGAACACCACCGAACATATTGCAACAACAGCGCAACCGATGACGAGGACGATGCAGAACAGGCGTATCTGTCTGAACGAGGTCTCGATATTCTTCAATGACTTGAATTCCATTTTTCTTTTCGTTGTATTGTTCATGAATGACTATATTTTCTTAAATCCGCTCTTGATGAGCCTTCCGGCACGTCCTGCCACATTTCCAGCCGTTGCTCCTGCGATGCTTCCGCCCAGTGAGCCTGCCGTGTTCACATTCCGGTTGTAGTTGCCGATGCCACCACCTGCCTGTATGATCCATCCCGCCACGGTCGGTATGGTGAAGTAACCGATGATTCCGATAATGAGGAAAACGATGTAAACACCGTTGCTTGCCTCAATGGAAAAGTTCGGGTCGTTCTGCAATGCCTCGATGTCGTTTTGCAGCATCAGCACCTGTATCTTGGCAAGGATTGTACTGAACAAGTCCGAAACGGGTAGCCAGAGATAAATCTGTATGTACCTGCAGAACCATTGCGTCAGCGTGGACTGGAATCCGTCCCATACCGATATGGCGAAACAAAGCGGTCCGAGGATGGACAGGACGATGAGGAAGAATGTCCTCAGCACGTCTATGACCAGTGCAGCGGCTTGGAACAGCAGCTCCAGCAGTTCACGGAAGAAATCACGGATGCTCTTCTTCATGCTGTACATGCCACGCTCCACATACATTCCTGCCATTGTCACCACGTCGCCGGGTGACCAGCCGAGTTCGTCAAGCTGCTTGTCAAACTCCTCGTTGCTCACAAGGTATGCGGTTTCCGGATTGCGTTTCATCGCCTCATACTCCAACTTGTCTTTCTGCGCCCGGTATTCATTCATGTCGAAGGTCTGTGTCTCCAGCATGGAATGTGTACCTTGCACAATGGGACTCATCACGCTGTTGAGCGTACCGAGCACGATGGTCGGGAAGAACATGATGGCAAGTCCGATAGCAAACGGACGGAGCAGCGGAAATACGTCTATCGGCTCTGCCCTTGACAGTGACTGCCAAACCCTCAGGGCGACATAGAACAGCGCCCCAAGTCCTGCAAGTCCCTTGGCAATGTCCGTCATGTCGGAACACAGCGGCATCATCTCGTCATACAGGGAACGCAGTATCTGGTGAAGGTTCTCGAAATCCATAGGCTACCAGTATTTCTCGTTTGACTTGCCGTAGAGTCCCATGATGCGGTCGAGGTCGTTTTTCTTCTTGGCACGCAGATAACTCACGGAAATGTTCTTGTTGGTATAATAGCTCACGAGATTGCGGTAACGCTTCATCTTCGAGTAGCAGCGTTCCACCACGTCCATTCGCTCCTTGTCCGTCATGGAAAGGGTCGTGATGTTCACCACGTTCTTCAGTTCTGTCAGCACATCGTTGCTTTCCTCCAGCAGTTTGGTGTAGCCGAAGCCGATGGCGGAGAGTTCCTCCACGGAAAAATTGTCATCGTGCATCATCTTCTGATAGTTGTTGATGTAGATGTCCGTGATGTCACCCACCATGAGGATGGTCTGCTGCACCTTGCGTGCGTCCTTGACGAGATTGTTCACCGACTTCAGTGCATCGTAGTACTTCTTGCCCTGCTCGTAAATCTTCACGGTCTCCTTGAAGTTGTTGATCATGTTCTGAGCCGTCGAAGACGTGTGGACGATGTTGTTGGACGAGTTGATGATACTCTGCGCAATGTTGGTAGGATCTATGACAGACCACTGTGCGCTTGCCTTTCCCACCATCAGCAGGAACAGGCAGATTGTCATGATTACTTTTGTTCTCATTTTACTTTTGGATTAAGTGGATAATGAATTTACTTATTCTCTTGTTTGTCCTCTGCAAGCTGCCGGATGGCGGCTTCCATGTCACCACCGAGTTTCTCCGCCAATGCCCTCACCTCCAGTTTCTCACTTTCCTCAGTCGTATAGGCGAGATATTCCTGCGTGGACACCTCTGTGGCATATACTGCCGACTGCGTTCCTCCGAGTCCTATCCATACTTCCTTGTAGAGACGTGACGGGTCGTTGGACTGGTTGATGGAGAGAATCTGCGACTTCTCCTTTTCCGTCAATCCGAGCAATGACTGTATCTGCTCGAACTTGTTCATGAACTTCCTCTGGTCAAGGAGTATCTTGCAGTCTGAGTTGTTGATGATACTGTCCTTCACGATGGCTGATGAAATGATGTCCTCGACTTCCTGAGTCACCACAACCGCCTCACCGAAGAATTTTCTCACAGTCTTATAGAGATACTTGATATAGGATGCCATGTTTGCCGAAGCTATCGCTTTCCATGCTTCTTCTATCACTATCATCTTGCGGATGCCTTTCAGGCGGCGCATCTTGTTGATGAACAGCTCCATGATGATGATGGTCGTGACTGGGAACAAAATTGGATGGTCCTTGATGGAATCAATCTCGAAAACGATGAACCGCTTGTGCAGCAGGTCAAGCTCCTTGTCTGAGTTCAGCAGATAGTCATATTCGCCACCTTTGTAGTAAGGTTCCAGCACGTTGAGAAATCCGTCTATATCAAAATCTTTCTCACGGACTTTCTTTTCTTCCAGTACCTTGCGGTATTCCGTTCCCACAAACTCATAGAAGGTATTGAAGCACGGCACGATGTCGCTTTCCTCTTTCTGTTTACCGATGTAGAGCGACACGGCATTTGACAAGGCAACCTCTTCCGCTCGTGTGGCAGGCTCGTTGTCCTTCTTCCAAAGTGTCAGGAGCAAAGTCTTGACGCTCTCTCGCTTCTCGATGTCAAAGACCTTATCCTCGGTGAAAAAGGGATTGAATGAGATGGGACTCTCATCCGTATAGGTATAGTAGATACCGTCCTTTCCGCCTGTCTTTCTGTTGATCATCTCGCAGAGTCCCTGGTAGGAGTTTCCCGTATCGACCAAGACCACATGCGTGCCTTGCTCGTAATACTGTCTGACGAGGTGGTTCATGAAGAAGGACTTCCCGCTTCCCGAGGGTCCGAGCACGAACTTGTTGCGGTTGGTTGTCACGCCTTTTCTCATCGGCAGGTCAGAGATGTCAATGTGCAGCGGCTTGCCACTGATGCGGTCTGCCATCTTGATTCCGAACGGCGAGGGAGAATCCATATAGTTGGTTTCCTCCGTGAAGAGGCAGGTTGCCTGTTCAATGAAGGTATGGAAACTCTCCTCTGAGGGGAAATCGCCCTCGTTGCCGGGTATCGCTGCCCAGAAAAGTGTCGGACAATCCACCGTATTGTGGCGTGGCACACATTCCATGCTTGCCAACTGACTGCCCACATCATTGCGAAGATGCTTCAACTCTTCCATATCCTCGCCCCATGCCATAACATTGAAATGGGCACGGACAGACTGCAAGCCTTGTGAGTGAGCCTCGTTCAGATACTCGTCAATCCATTCCTTGTTGATGGCGTTCTGTCGGCTGTACCTTGACAGCGAGTGCATGTTACGTGCGGTCTTCTCGAACTTCTGCAAGGTCTCGTCACTGTTGTCTATGAAGACATACTGGTTATAGATATGGTTGCAGGACAACAGCAAGCCAACTGGAGCGGCAAAAGATAGTCGGCAGTCACTTCGGTCAGTGGACAATCGCTCAAAGCGGTTGTCCGTAGATACTTCCGTAGGAAGGTCTTCCGTTTGCGACAAGGTATGAAGGCAGAGGTGCTTGTTTCCGATACGCATACCACTTGCAGACACTTCCATGTCCTCCAGACATTGCACGTTCTCAGTGGAGAGCGAGAGGTACTTGCCTACAAGTCCAGTCGTTCGTTCCGTACCTGTGATTTCCTCGTCCGTCAGTCTGCGTAAGGAGATATAGCCGGAGTCGTTGATGATTCTTGCGAACTGCTCCACGGCATCAAGGAATCTTGCTACCATTTCCTTGTCCTTGATTTCCTTGGGGATGATATGCCCACGGCACAAGGTGGAAAAATTGCTCTGGTGTGCCATGCGCTCCTTGGAGGTCTTGGTAAGGAACAGGTAACACTGGTGATGCAGGTAAGGACGCTCATTGAAGTGTCTCTCGTAGCTCTTTGACAGAAAGCTCATGTCGCTATTCTGCATGTCTGGAGCATAGCTCTCTTTCACGAACCAGTCCTGCTTGTGGACAATGCTGTAGTCGGGCAGCACCTTGATAGCCTTGCACCATGCGGCATGTACCGACTCATACTCCTGCGATGTTACCGTGAAGATTCCGGGGAGCGTCACCTCGTAGGCGACCGTGATGTCGCCCTCCTTGGAGATAATGCAGCCTTGCTCCACGGCAAGCAACGGGAACTTGCTTTCAAGGGTGCTTGATTTTCTGATATTTCTCATTCTTCTTTCTTTTTATGTTTGAACATTCGGTTTGTTTTCCTTCGGTTGAGGATATAGCGTGGATGGCTCTTGGCGGCAAGGAGCTTCATCAGTCCATGCTCTCCGTACTTGTTGTTCAGGTGGAATGTTCCCCATACAAGCAATGATCCGAGCGTGAGACCCAAGCCGATGCAGACCAGTTGGTCCGCACCTGCCATATAGAGGACGACCACAAGGAAGAAGACGGCAAGCAGTCCACCTGCGAAGATGAAGAGGTACTGTGCCTTCAGTCCCTTGAACTCAACCGAATGACCGATGCCCTTGTTGATTGGGTAGCCAGCCATAAGTCTTATACCTTATTATATTATAGGAAGAATGAGCGGAGGATGGTTGCGCTCACGATGAGGAAGATGCAGGCTCCGAACCAGCTTGCGGCAGTCTTGCTCGTGTCGGGGTCGCCAGATGAGAACTTGCCATACACCTTGATGCCTCCGATGAGACCTACCACGGCACCGATGACGTAGATGAGTTTCGTTCCTGGATCGAAATAGGAGGTCACCATACTTGTTGCCTCGTTGATACCTGCAAGTCCGTTGCCTTGCGCGAATGTCTGTGATACGGCTGCGACAATCATCGCAGCAAGAAGAATGATTCTGTTTTTCTTGTTCATAAATCGTTTTTTTTTCTGTGCCTTGGGGATTGGATGATCCCGTTTGGCGATTGATACTTTTGTTTACTAATGCGGCATAATGCCGACTTGTGGATTCAGTGGCGAGCTGAGATTTTAGCCGTAGTCTTTCTTTTTCATTACAGTCGTACATTAAAATTATAGTTAGAGGCCATATGTCTTTATACCTTCCTCAAATGCAGTTTTAATTTCTGCATCATATACGTTGAAGTGCTCGTTGATGATGTTATCAATGTAACTTGACATGGAAACCTGTCCCTTGCCAACGACATTCACAAGCTTCATAATGCGCTCATGAGTCTCTTCTCTGATATAGATTTGTTTTCTTGGTCTTACAGTAAAGTCTGCATCTACCATGAACTTATCTACATACTGCTCGCTACGGTTTTTCTCCGTTCTATCAATTGGTTCAAACTGTCCCATCTCGAAATTCCCAAATGTTACATCCCCCTCCAAATCATTCTCTTTGTATGAAGAACTGTTTGGAAAAGCCTCATCAAGACAAGCGTCAATCTGCTTATGAATTTTCTTCTTGCACTCATCATGATTTCTCATGTAAATCTCATACAACTCCTTGTCATCTATCGAAGGAATTTGTCTTTTAACACTGTTTCTTTTTTTCATCGTAATTCTTACGTTTTAATTGTTATACAAAATCTCTAATATTGAAATCCTTGAAGTTTTCAGGAACAACAAGTTTCTTTTTTTCGATAACCTTTGTTGCTTTTTCCGACATAGGCTTAACGGTGGAAATGTTCGACATGTGCAATTCCATCAACGCATTCATTCTGCGTTTGATAATCTGGGAACGCTCCGCTATCATGTTGAAAAGCTCGTTGCCTTCCATTTCAGAAAACACCTTGCCAGCATGAGCACATTCTTCGTTTGTGGCATTCTGCTTGCTTGCCGTTTCAACAGCCTTGTCTATCTCCTCGAAGCTATTGCCACTTGCTTGTTCAACAACTGCTTCTTCTTCCGATTCATCATACTTCACGCCAACATCCTCAATGCGTGTATTTGTGAAAACTTCATCCAACTTATCATCAGGGATGCGAGCGGACTTCCTCGGAGAACTGTCTTCCTCGAATGTAACCTCACTTTCCTTTATCACTTCACCCTCGTCCTCCTGCTTAGTTTGCACAGTTTCCGTTGGGACTTTTTTCGGTGAGACGGTATAAATGTGTCTGACGATGAAGTCATCCGCAGGAATAGGTGGGTTCTCCTTAGGTTCAACCTTGACCTTTTCTATTCCCAACTTGTTTCTAAGCCAGATGTCGGCATCAAACACCAAAACTGCTATGCTCCATACAAAATACAGGAGCACAATTATCACTAACATTATTCCCATATTACCACATGATTATGTCCTTGTTATTCTTCTTATACACTTCTTTGATAACTTCCCCATACTTTTGGAAATGTTCTGTCAGCACATGGTCTATATAACCCGACAAAGACATATCCTCACGGTTAATGACAGACACGAGGCGCATGATGGTTTCATGATACTCCTTTCGGATGTATGTCATCTTGCCAGAACGAGCAGGATTCTCAGACCTGCGGATGTACCTTTCTTGGTATTCATCCATGAGATATGAAGTACCCTTGGAAGGTATCGCTTCTTTCGGTTTGCTGACTTCGTTCTTTGGAGCCTCCTTTTGTATAGGTTCTTCCGTTGACGCCCTGCTTGGTGGCATGTGTGGTCGGAATGAGTTTCTGAACTCTTCCGAGTCGATGTTTACTTTCAGATTCTTTGCCATACACTTTACTTCTTGATGATTGATAGAATTTCGTCAGCAAGTTTCTCTATGTTGCTGCCCTTTATCAACTGCTTGTCGGGAGGAAGGATTGTGGAGCGGAATACCGCTTTGTTGCCATCCTCTGCACATTCCTTTCTGAATCGCTTGCTGTCGGGAATGAATGTATCCAAAACCGACAAGCCCAATCCGTCCATCACACGACCAGCTTTCTCATAGAGGTCTGTCTTCTCTCTTGCATCAACCATATTCCAAAGCATATTCAACTCTTTGATATTGGTCTTTCCGACACTGACGAACATATCATTCAACTGGCTGGCGAACATGATGGAACTTCTCAATACCACGTTGTCTGCCGTAATTGGGCAAAAGATGTAGTCCATTGTAGCAACGGTATCTATCACGCCGAGATTGTCAATCGTTCCTGCGAGGTCGAAGAAGATGAAGTCTGGCGGAGTATCCATATCCAAGAAAGGCTTAACAGTTTCCACTGCCTCTTCTGGACGACTCTCCACGATTGGATAGGCAGGTTTGCCAGTTCGTTTCATCATCTCATGTGTCTGTCTCAACAGATACTCGTTGCTCTCGATACTCTGCATGTCACGTTCTCTCATGTCTTTGATGCTGAACTGTGGAAAGTCGCAGTCAACCACCACGACATCGTAGCCTCTGACATAATAAAGGTAACTTGCCATCAACACCGTTAGTGTTGTCTTGCCAGCCCCTCCCTTTTGGGTGGAGAAGGCGATGAATGTTGGTTCTTTCTTCATGTTTGTCTTTTATGAGTTATACATCTTGTTTGTTATAATGCGGTATTGCATTTTTATTTGTGATACATCCTACATGCTATGGTGCAAATCTATGAGCCATGAGGCTTGCAAGTGATATTATATGTTATGCAACTTTCGTATCTGTTATACTGTTTTTATGCTTGCTATATGGCTTTTATATATGTCATGCTTCATAACTGTTCTATAGCCAGTCTGTGTGTCATGCCACATTTGTGCATACTTATATTACATTTTACATATCAAGCATTTTGCATGTCAAACGTTTTATCATATTACATGTAATACGTTTTATATGATTGCATTGGAGCATACAAATATGCCACTTGTTTTGCATCATTCAAGACATGTATATCTGTCATTCACGCTGCAAAGTAACAACGAAAAATCCGAAAAACAATGGTTTTCAAATCCTGTGGCAGCATGTTGCCGATAGTTGCAGTGGTTGTCTGGGGTGCATCTGTTCCAAGGGCGCTTTTTTAGCCGTAATTTTGCACCCGAAAGGCAAAGCGATGGATGGCGCATCCATATCGTTCCGAGAAGAACTAAGGCTTGATGCTCCGCAAAGGACTGGATTTCCCGAACAGCTTCCATTCGGGATGGGGACGGCTTCTTACCAAGGCTAACTCCAATCCACCCTAAGCGGATTTTTATGTCCTCAAAGACATAGCAAGGTATGTTTTGAGTTACTCAAAACCTTTGGAGTTACTCTCCAAAGACCTTGCCCTGCCGGGTTGGTAGCCTCTCCGAAGTCAGGCTCCCCATGTTCCAATCTGACGATAGTTTGTGCAATTCCATCATTGCCGCATATACCACTTAATCCATTTTATATGAACACAGAAAGAAAACGAGGGGGACGAATCCCCAAGCTGAACCCGAAGTCGCACCATGTGATGCTTCGGTTCGACGATGACGAGTGGATGAAATTCCTCGTCATGTATGAGCAGACTGATGTGAAGGCGAAGGCTGTTTTTGCCAAGGCACGTATTTTCGGCGAGCCGTTCAAGGTGCTGCGCGAGGACAAGACGCTGGTGGAATACTACACCAAGCTTTCTTCTTTTCACTCGCAGTACCGAATGATTGGCAACAACTACAACCAGGTTGTCAAGGAACTCCGTTGTCATTTCTCAGAGAAAAAGGCGATGGCTTTGCTCTATAAGCTGGAGAGCTGCACCAGGGAACTGGTCTCTCTTACCCGTGAGATTGTTGAACTAACCCGTAAGTTTGAGGAAAGATGGTCGCAAAGATAAGTTTCGGAAGTTCATTGTATGGCGCACTGGCATACAATGGTGAGAAGATTAACAAGGAAGAGGGAAAGCTCTTGGCAACGAACAAGATCTTCGATGATTGTTCGGGAAAGACGAGCATCGCCAACGCCTTGCGTGATTTCCAGCGATACCTTTCTCCACACATCAGAACAGAGAAGCCTGTCGTACATATATCCTTGAATCCGCATCCCGATGATGTGCTGACGGATATGGACATGGAGAACATCGCCCGTGAATACTTGGAGCGCATGGGATATGGCAACCAGCCATACATGGTTTACAAGCATGAGGACATCGACCGTCATCACATGCACATCGTGACCATCCGGGTGGATGAGAACGGCAAGTGTTTGAATAGCCGATACAACTACCATAGGAGCAAGGCTATCACCCGTGACTTGGAGGAGAAGTACAATCTCCACAAGGCAGACCGCAAGCAACGCCAGGCAGACAATCCACTCCGCAAGGTGGATGTAAGCCAAGGCAATGTGAAGAAGCAGGTTGCCAATACTGTAAAATCACTCTGCACTACCTACAGGTTCCAGTCATTGGGCGAATACCGTGCACTTCTTTCCTTATATAATATATCCTTGGAGGAGGTCAGAGGCGAAGTTGGCGGTCGTGAGTATCATGGTTTCGTCTATTCTGCCACGGACGGACAGGGCAACAAAGTTGGAAATCCTTTCAAGGCTTCCAAGATAGATAAGTCTATCGGTGTGGAGGCGATGGAAAAGCGGTTCGCTTATTCAGCCAAGAAGTTCAAGGAGGACAAGAAACTCTCCGAGATGACCAAACATAGTGTGGAGGCAGTGTTGAAGCAGACTTACCATAAGGATAAGTTCGTTGAACTGCTGAAAGCAAAGGGCATTGATGTTGTTTTCCGCCATACAGCTGACGGCCGTATCTACGGAGCAACATTCATTGACCACCGCACCCAAAGCGTGTTCAATGGTTCAAGGCTTGGAAAGAATCTTTCTGCCAATGCCATTCAGGAGCACTTCTCCTTGCCTTACGAGAATGAGCAACCGATACCGCTTACCATTCCAACGGAAGATGGCGTTGTCTTGGAGAAGGAACTTCAAAGCTCAGGATTGTTCGACGAGTACGGCAGCGGTCTTGGACTTATGTCTGGAGGAGGTTCATCAAATGAGGCACAGGAGGCTGCGTTTGACAGAGAGCTACGCAGAAAGAAAAAGAAACGAAAAGGGAGAAACCTTTAATCGTATTATCAAGGTATAACTTCAAAACAGAAAAACAATGGCACAAGAAGACGATTTGAGAGCATTGGGAAAAATCATGGATTTTCTCCGTGCCGTGAGTATAATACTCGCAATTATGAATGTATATTGGTATTGCTATGAGGCAATGCGCATGTGGGGAGTGACAATCGGGGTTGTTGACAGAATCCTAATCAACTTCAACCGTACAGGCGGTTTATTCCATTCCATTCTCTACACCAAGCTGTTTTCGCTTCTTCTCCTGGCGCTCTCATGTTTGGGAACCAAGGGCGTGAAAGCAGAAAAGATGAGTTGGAACAGGATTTTTACGGTTCTTGCCGTAGGCTTCTGTCTGTTCTTCCTCAACTGGTGGATATTATTGTTGCCTATATCTTATTTGGGTAATGCCACGCTGTACATCTTTACAATGACAGCAGGTTATATCTGCCTATTGATGGGTGGACTGTGGATGAGCCGACTCTTGAAGCACAACCTCATGGAGGATGTCTTCAATAATGAGAACGAGAGCTTCATGCAGGAGACCAAACTCATGGAGAACGAGTATTCTGTCAATCTGCCCACTCGCTTCTACTACAAGAAGAAATGGCAGAGAGGATGGATCAACGTGGTCAATCCGTTCCGAGCGACCATCGTGTTAGGTACACCAGGTAGTGGTAAGTCCTTTGCTGTAGTGAACAACTACATCAAACAGCAGATAGAGAAGGGGTATTCAATGTATATCTATGATTTCAAGTTTTCCGACCTTTCGACGATTGCCTACAACCACATGATGAACCATCAGAATGGATATAAGGTCAAGCCCCAGTTCTATGTCATCAACTTTGATGATCCTCGCAGAAGTCATCGCTGCAATCCGATTCACCCGGATTTCATGAGTGACATTTCCGATGCTTATGAGAGTGCATACACCATCATGCTCAACCTCAACAAGACGTGGGTTCAGAAGCAGGGCGACTTCTTCGTGGAGAGTCCGATTATCCTCTTTGCAGCCATCATTTGGTACCTAAGAATCTACAAGAACGGGAAGTATTGTACCTTTCCCCATGCCATCGAACTGCTCAATCGCAGATACGAGGATGTCTTTCCGATACTGACGAGCTATCCCGAACTGGAAAATTATTTATCTCCGTTCATGGATGCCTGGCAAGGTGGGGCGATGGAGCAGTTGGCGGGTCAGATTGCAAGCGCAAAGATTCCGTTGTCACGAATGATCTCACCACAACTCTACTGGGTGATGTCCGCAAGCGAGTTTACACTTGACATCAACAATCCCGAAGAACCGAAGATTCTATGTGTCGGCAACAATCCCGACCGTCAGAACATTTATGGTGCTGCACTCGGCTTGTACAATAGCCGCATCGTGAAACTCATCAACAAGAAGGGACAACTCAAATCATCCGTTATCATTGACGAGTTGCCGACCATCTATTTCAAGGGATTGGATAACCTGATTGCTACGGCACGAAGCAACAAGGTGGCGGTGTGTTTAGGCTTCCAAGACTTCTCGCAGTTGGTTCGCGATTATGGAGACAAGGAGGCAAAGGTGGTTATCAATACGGTAGGTAACATCTTCAGCGGTCAGGTCGTTGGCGAGACCGCCAAGACTTTATCCGAGCGTTTCGGCAAGGTGCTCCAAAAGCGCCAGTCCATTTCCATCAACCGTCAGGATGTCTCTACATCCATCAATACCCAGATGGACAGTCTCATTCCGCCAAGCAAGATTAGCGGACTCACCCAAGGTATGTTTGTTGGATCTGTTTCCGACAACTTCACCGAGCGCATAGAGCAGAAGATCTTCCATGCCGAGATTGTCGTTGACACCGACAAAGTAAAGCGAGAGGAAAGCCATTATCAGCCTATCCCCATCATCAACGACTTCAAAGATGCCGATGGCAACGACTGCATGAAGCAAGCTATTCTGGACAATTACAACCAAATCAAGGAGGATGTCAAACAAATTGTCAAGGATGAACTGGAGCGCATCGCAGGTGACGAAAACTTGAAGCATTTGATACAGAAATAGGAAAAGAAAAGGCAGTGGCGATTTATTCCACTGCCTTTTCTTTTCTATTTCAATAATGTCTTGCCTTTTTCTGTAAGCATATATTTCTGTTTTGGATGTTTCGGATTTTCAGGATATAGTGGTTCAACATAGCCTTCTTCCATTGCAGGATATAGATATTTATCAAGGAAATAAGTCTTATCTTTCAACTTTATACATTCCATTATCTCCTTGGCGGCCATCATGTTATCTCTTATTACAGTAATTACTTTCATTAACTGTGGGGTAACTGTGGGGTAACTGTGGGGTAACTGTGGGGTAACTACCACACTGTTCCTGTTGTATTTGAATACGACCCACACAAAATTACCATCAGTATTGAATTCTGGAGCAGGCAAGCCTACACGTTTGCATTCATCGACCATTGTGCCTATTCCACGTCCCCAACTCTCCAATATCTTGCTCTTATAGAGTACGTTGGCGATAATTGGATTCTGTGGTTTGGAGTCATGTTCCTGCATAAGACGTTCTATAGGCAAGTCGGCAGGAAAAGTTCCCGTATTTCGTATTTCAACACGGTCATCGTAGATAGCGATGCTTACAGAACTACCTGGTTGATGATACGAGCGATGGCAAAGTGAGTTGATGCAACTCTCTCTTAAAGCCTTGTACGGAATGCTCAACTCTTCCTCACGATAAAGACCGTTTATCTTACCAGACAGTGAGAGATGCTTAAAGAAAAATGCCATTGAGGCATCAAGCAATTCGTAAATGTTACCTTCCGCACGTTGGTTGTCTATAAATTCTTCTTTTGTTGTTCCTTTGAAACGAGCCATACGCACAAGACATTGTGGGTATCCATACAAATCCTTGCCAAACAACACGGCGGCTGCATTGTTCAGTTTACCATCATGGAACAAGCCGAACTTTTTCAAGATTACAGGTATCTCCTCGCGAATAGTTGTTTCTGGAAGTCGTCCGTTTCGTATTCCCTCACGGACAGCACCGAGAATGGCATTCTCATCCAAGTCACTTATCTCCAAATCAGAGTTAATCATTGCCTCCCACCCATATTTGCCGCCTCTTTCCATTAAGAGATGGTTATACCGTTCCTGTGGCATAAAGGTCGTGGTACTTTCAATGCGCATATAAGCCCTTCCCTTATAAGTGAAAGGACGCATGAATCGTTGACATTCCGCATGAATGGCTATCACATATTTGTCAGTCTCAAGAATAGGAACATACGAGATTTCCAACTCTACAAAAGGCTCAATTCTATTGACCGCCTCAGCAATAGAGCGTTTAGTATTGTCAGATACCTCTTGACCTATAATCTTACCATTATCCTTTACACCATAAAGAATAGTACCACCTTCACAGTTGAGAAACGCACATAGAGTCTCCATCGAACGGTCTAATTGACCTGTCGATTCCTTAAACTCCAAATTGTTGCTTTCCTTTAAGGAAGCAAGTTTTTCTATATCTTGATAATTCATACTTGTTGCAATTTTTTACGAACCCATGCTGGAGCCAGCAAAATGTCTTTTTGAAAATCTCCCGTTGGGACATTTTTCAAATGACCTTTGATGATGTTCATCTGTAGTTCTGTTATATTTTCATCACCGATTTCACGGAGAGCCATTACTATCAACAGCATAAGCTTTGATTGATAAGCAAATGTTCTCATCTCAGATGTATGCTTGAAAAGGATTCCGTTACCTTTGCCTACAGAAACCTTGCGAGAAGACCCATCTGTAAAGAACACCACATTAGCCGGTACTTGTTTTGACAGTCCTAATACATTCAACACATACGCACCTGTCGGAACAATTCTAACTTTATCACGTTTAGCAATGCCATTGGCAATGTCTTCAATGGATGGCGGTACAACTCCGCTTCCCCATTTTGTGTCAATCTTTGGATAGCAATAGATGCCTTGTGCCACTCTTATTATGTCTCCATCTTTGCACAAACGCACCAAGGCTGACCTTATTGCATCGGATGATGCCATTTGAGCGAACGAATCGGGAAAGAACAATGTTCCCCGTTTGGAAGACGTTATTTTCCTTTTTATCTCGTTATAAGCGCTATTCGTTGCCATTCCTCTTTATTTTGCCACAAAACTACAACATTTTTGTGGCAATACCAAAAGTTTTTAATCTTTTTCAGAAATAACATAAGAAACACTTCGATTATCGTCTCATTCTTTCCAATTCATCATCCTTTCGCATTTTGTCGTTCAACTTCTCCTGCATTCTGTCAAGGAAGTAAGTACGGCTATGGTTCTTGCGTCTTCTGATGTCGGTGTAGAAACGATAGCAGTCCTTGGCATTGATGCCGAAGAACTGGTACATGGCTTGCGCCAAGTCCTTGAATTTCACATCGCCATCGTTCACGCTTCCCATTACGCAGATGCCATATACCATTTCTACAAGGTCAACGGCATTGCCAGTCCATTTCACTAATGGCTTTGATTCTGATGATACTGGCGGAGAGGCTTCTGAAGTGGATGTGGTCACATGAAGATGATATGTTGCGGCCACATGCTCTTGCATCCTTCGGACAAATGCAATAGCCTTGCGCACATACAAGCCTACGGTTCCCAAACAATCCTTTATATGGGGCATTGACAGATGAAAGTCAAGCTCGGTTTCTGCGTATGACAGTGCAAAGACCGCTTGCTTCACGTTGGTGCTGCATAAATCAACCACAACCTTGATAAACTCACGATATGAGTTCTCCAAAGCGTTACCACCTTTGTTCTTATGATCTGTATTCAGCAAGTTGAAAAAATCTGTCTCTATCAATATGTTGTATTCCATGTTGCTGTCTCTTTTATGGGTTTGTACTAATTTGATGTTTCTGTGTGCACATCATTTATTAGTCCAATACCTATGCCATTCCAAGACAATCTAAACAACAGAATGACGATATTGTCTGATAATCAGCAACTTTATCAATAGGATAAGATTTTCACAAGGGAATTGTAATAAGAAATAGTGTAAGGAAAACCGGACACTCGTCCAATCTTCCTTACACGGTTCTTATACCGTTACAACTTGTTCGTAGAAATACCATACTCTTTCATACGGGCATAGAATGTAGTATGGCTCATTTCCAACATTTTTGCCGCATCACGCTTGATGCCATTGCATTGCTTCAAAGCCCACAAGATACGTTCTCGATTGATCTTACGTTCTTGTTCATCAAAGTCCAAAGCCTCTTCTGTCAATGCCGATTGTGACAGCTGCAAGTCCTCAACATCTATTATCTCATTCTCGCATAGCAGCATGGCTCGCATTATACAGGATTTCAACTCACGCACATTGCCTGGCCATGTATGGCTTACAAGTGCCCTTTGCGCTTCCTTACTGATACATTTTATCTCTTTGTCCGTATGCCTATCATATAGTTTCAAGAAGAAGTTAGCTAATGGCATAATATCTTCCTTGCAATCCCGCAACCGTGGAATCTCAATAACCGCTTCGTGAAGTCGATAATACAGATCGCTTCTGAATCGTCCTTCCCGAACTGCCTCTTGCAGGTTTTCGTTGGTGGCGGCAATAATGCGCACATCAGCCACTTTATCTTTTGTAGCTCCCAATGGTCGGTAGCTCTTGGATTGCAACACACGTAGCAGCATCGCCTGTACGTCTTTCGGCAGGTTCCCTATCTCGTCCAAGAACAGCGTACCTCCAGCAGCCAATTCAAAGTAACCTTTTCTTGCTGCGTCTGCACTTGTGAATGCTCCTTTCTCATGTCCGAAGAGAGCGGAAACGGCAAGTTCCGCAGAAAGCGTACCGCAATCTACTACCTCAAAAGGCTTGTCGGCTCTTTTGCTTTGCAGATGTATCTTTTCCGCTATATGTTCTTTGCCTGTTCCGTTGTCTCCCAATATCATAACAGCCATGTCGCTTTTGGCAAACAATTCTGCCATTTTGTATATACGGCGAAACTTCTCACTTTTGCGGTAAACAATCTTGTTATTCAACTCTACGAGTCGTTTCTGCTTGTCTATGATTTCTTCCAAACGTTCATAAACTACATCAAGCAATAATTTCTTCGGTATATAGTCTTCTGCTCCCAACTTCATAGTCCTCACGGCACTCATGCTTTCATCGTAAGATGTCATGATGATAAATGGATTATGATAGCCGTTACTACGCATCCATTCCAACAGGTCGATACCGTTATCATTCCCCAAGCGCATATCCGAAATGACAACATCCCATTCAGAGGATTCCTTCACAGCTTTCAGACCATCTCTGTAATTGTAGCATAAGATTGTTTTCCATCCCTTCGCTTCCAACTTCTTGCCCAACATATTACAAAATGTCGGGCTGTCTTCAATGATTATTACTTTCTTCATGCTGTTACCTCCTCAATTTTCTTTTGTGCGGCTTTGATGATTGCCTCACCATGTGCGAAAACATCCTCAACCGCTTGGTTGATAACGTCGTCTGATGATGTAGAATCTTCAATCAGGTCAAAGAGATGGTTCAAAGACTCGTCAGATTGTACCATCATCCACGAGCTTCTTGCGTGGTGAATGGCATCGGACATTTTCTTGCGGTTCTCCTCTTTGGCTGCATTACGGATACTACCCAATGTGTCAGTCATTTCCTTTACGAAATTCTCCAAAGTCTCTTTTTCATTGCCGTAGGTCAGCAACATTGAGAAGTCTATTTGTTTTTCTGCTATCTTACCGTTCACACACTTTCTTGCAGTGTTTATTAAATCCTTGTCAGACATCGGCTTGAATAGGCAAGCGACAAATCCCGCATCAAGCAGTTCTTGCTCACTCACATTTGGTGCTGCAGTCATAACGACAACAGGAATGGTCTTGGAGTTACGCACGTTCACCATACGCATCATTTCCAGAATCTCGATACCGTTCACTTCAGCCATCTTCAAATCCGTTATCAGCAGATCATAAGATTTTTTGCGCATCATATCCAATAAATCCGTGGCATTATTACAAGTGTCACATACGATGCCGTTTGATGCAAACGCCTCACGAATGGCACTCAGTTGCACATGGCTATCATCAATGGCAATGACAGTAAACGAATCTTGTCGTTTCGTTCTATACTGGATTGGTTCCACATTCCGCTTTTCGGCTGCAGCCATAGGAAGACTAATGGTAAAAATACTTCCCAGCCCTTGGTGACTGGACACATCGATTTTTCCTTTCATCAGTGAAACGAGGTTCTTGACAATGGAAAGTCCCAAGCCAAATCCCGGTTGGGTAACCGCATTTCCCAATCTTGCAAATTCCTTGAAGATTTGTTTTTGTTGCTTGTCGCCCAATCCTGTTCCCGTATCCTTAACCTTTAGCATGAACACACCATCTTTATAGGTTGTGGATAATACGATCTCACCCTTTCCCGTATATTTGATGGCATTGGAAAGCAGATTGCGTCCTATTGTAAGCACCTTTTCCTTGTCTCCATTGACAACACCATCTGCCTTATTGCTGACGCTCAATTCCAGTTGCTTCTTTGCAGCAAAGGGTTCATACTCCATCTTTAATTGCTCGGCAATGTCCATTATACGGAAAGGGCGTTCCTTGACGGTCGCCTTTCCATTCGCTAATTTGGAGTAAACCAGGAAACTGTCTATCATAGAAGTCAAGCCTTTCGATGTGTCAACAATCAAGTCGGCATATCGTTTGCTTTCATCCGAACTTTCTTCAAGTCCACTAATCTTGCGGGCATAATCCTTGATGGCAGACAAGGGACTGCGCATCTCATGCGTTACTGTCAGCATCACCTTTCTTGTTTCTTCCTTGCTCTTACGTGTCTTGAATGCGAATCGCCACACCAATAGGAATAATACGAAAAATACCAATATCAACAATCCTATCATCCCTATATAATAATCGGTATAATTGCCTTCCAAGTCTGCGATTTGTCGCTCACGAACTTTTATGCCTTTATCCACATTCTCATCAGCTATGCTGATTACTCTTTGCAACTGCTTATTGATACCTTCATTTCTGTTTCCCAGACTATCCAATATCTCCACTACCTTACGGCTTTGCTGGTGATGTTTAGCAACAACCGTTTGGTTTAGGTTGGTGAGCATCTTTTCTGTTTGGGTTAAACGGTTGCCTGTTGTTACTGCATTTTCTTTCTTGCCGAACAATCTGCTGAAGAAACCTCGCTTCTTTGGCTTTGCCTGCTGTGGCATAGATGAAAATCTTTTGCTTTCAGTCTTATTCTGCTCTACAATTCTTGGAACTTCTGCGGTCAGCTTTTCTTGAGTGGCATTCAGATCCTGCATGGCATCCTTTATATCCAGAAGGAGCTGTTCCTTTTCTGCAAGAAGACGGCAGATCGTATCAGAATCTTCTTTCGGACAAATACCTGCGATGCCTTCAAGCATACTGTCCACTTCCAATCGAAGCGAATGATACTCATTTACATCTGTTGAGTCCCAATCCGCAACCATTTCACCAAGCAGTGACAATTTCGTTATGTGCAAGTTTAAGTCATGCACATTCTTTCGCCACTGATGCAGTTCTGCATTTCTACACTCAATCTCCTTTCTGTCGCGCCATTCAAATAGGCCGATAACAATGGTACATCCTACGATGACGATGGCAGTCATGATGCCTAAAGCCATCCATCTACAGATATGCCCGGTCTGTTCTTTGCGTTCCATATTGTTTACTACTATTATTTACATTTTTATTTTTGTTTTTAACTTTGGATTTTCTCAATCAAAGAAGCTAAAACTTTACTATTTACATGTCCTATTTTTCTTCCTGCTAAAAGTATTGCTGCTTGTCTTACTATATTAACTATCATACCACCTGAAAGTTCGATTTGAGCTGCAGTTGCAATAGTTCTTTCTGCATCTTCACCAAGCCATTCTTTCGGCAACACAGATTGCCATAGAGCGGAGCGTAATTCTTCCGTAGGAATTGGGAAATATACTACAGATTGAAATCGACGCAAGAAAGCTTCATCTATGTTTGACTTTAAATTTGTTGCCAAGATAATAGTACCAGGAAAATCTTCTATGCGCTGTAAAAGATACGCAACCTCTTGATTGGCATGTCGGTCGTTGGAAGAATTAGAAGATGAACGTTTCCCAAAGAGGGCATCTGCTTCATCGAAAAACAAAATCCAGTTTCTATTTTCTGCAAGGTCAAAAAGCCCAGCAAGATTCTTTTCTGTCTCGCCAATGTATTTTGACACTATCATCGACAAATCTACCCGATAAACATCCATGTTGTTCTTTTTTCCAAGTAGTGTTGCCGCAAGAGTCTTGCCTGTTCCTGGTGGTCCATAAAACAAAGCACGATAACCTGCTTTGAGGATACGCTTCATACCCCATATTTCCATTATCGTGTGTTGATGCTCTATCCATGAGTTTATCCCGTTCAAAGATTCTAACGTATCATAATCCAAAAACATATCATCCCAATCTAAAGAAGTGGTTATACGTTTTGCAGGAAATCCGATACTATAGTCTGGCTTATACTCTCTACCGAGAAGTACCAAACTTAGAAATTCGTCCGAAACTCGTAGTTGTCCACTAAGGAATGGTTCTCCGTCATTTGCTCCTTCTAATCGTAATATATTAGATGTGTAGAACCAATAATCACGTTGAAACATACGAATGACATTACAACGTTTAACAGGATCATCACCTGCAATTATAAAAACCGCAGTTTCCCCAGTTGGAAGGAATCCACCATGTGACAATCCCTTCCAACCACCGAATTGGGTAAATGGTCTATCCAATGCTCCATTTTGGAGAAAAAAGCAATCAAGTGCTTGTGGTTTGATATGTGGCATCAAGGCAAGCATAATGATTACTCTTTCCTCAAATGTTATATTTGGATGATTTGTCATTTTCTCCAACCACTTCCCTGTAGGTTGTTTTACGCAGTCCATTGACAGATTTTCAAAACCTTGATGTTGAAAATATACCCCAATAGCAACGTTTAATACGGCTTCAAACCATTCTATATGTTCATTCATGTCTTATATTTTTTACTTTTTATAGTTTCATATTCTTTTACGGCACCAATGTGGCGTTGTGAATGAAATATTGGCTCTGCAGGAACCATGTTGCAACGAGCATTATTCCCGACCCAATTTATTCCTTCCACATGATGCCAAACCCAATTATTGGGATTGTCATGTAAAGCTTCAGCCTTTTCCTTATCTTTCTTTCGACTACCAGTCATTTCTATTAGACACTCTCTGGATAAATCCATAAAATGAGGATTTCTGGGTAAGAACTCGTTTTGTGGAATAACTTGATTTGTAATATCTTTATACGAAGAAAAAGAAGACCCCTTGCTGAAAGCAGCTTCTAAATATATTCCAATATTTTCTGGTATTTTCCAACTTTCTATTTTGAAATGCTGCGCATAAGCCTCTGAAAATAGGGCAAAATTTGTATATTTTTTCCCGGGCATACTTATGTGTCCATGACTGGCTTCCAAGTTGCGTGTATCTAAACTTTTTGGCTTTTTACCAGCTCCTTTATCACTTAGAGTTCTACTCGTATTTCTATTTCGTAAATTATACGTTCTAATAACACACATATCTTCTTATATGATTTTATAATTATTTGATTTTTCTCCCATAACATCAGCTTCATGTTCAAGAGCAGCATTATCATTTACAGGCATTCCGTTTATCTCTGTCGTAGGTGCAACACGCCCTGCCATCTGTTGCGCCACATGCCATGCCTCATGTGGAAGATGACGTTCTTGACCTGGTGCTACATAAATGTCCGTTCCTTGCGTATAAGCATAAGCTTGAACAGCAGCAGGCTTGCTTGAACCATAATGCACGCGAACATCATCCATAGAATAGCCAGACAAGTTCTCTATTCCTGCTTTCAAATTATCAGGCAGACCTGTTCTGTTCTTTTTCTGCACAAGAGTACGAGACGCTTGTTTCTTATATGTTCTTTCTGCTTTCATAACTTCTTATTTTACAGATTAATACTTATTATTCATTATCAAATTCTTCTTTATTCCGCCACTTAACATAGATTGGCTTTTTCAACCATGGTAGGCGTATTGTCTTATACGACCACGGTAGTGAGTCCAGCAATATGTCATAAGCTTTGTTATCAACAGTTAACACCCACTTCTTATCTTGTTGTTCCAAAAATCCGTCTCTTTCAATAAAACTCCTCTGGAATCCACCGACAGAAGTATTCTTTAACTTTATCCAATTGGCTTTTACCCCAGATAACATTGATTCTATCGTCTCAACTTCTTTTTGTGTCAATTCAATATTCTTTGGCAAAGGAACATTGAAAGGACAAGCAACTAAAAGCCGATTGAAAGCTAACTCTGTTTCTTTATAGAGTCGCTCTTCCGCAGTAACAAGTCGTTGCAGTATAAATATTGCTCGAACTTTAGCATCTATATTCTTAAACTCATTTTTTTTCTCATTTAATAAGTCAAGCATGCCGAACAAACGCAGTAGCCATGGAGCGAATAAACACAAGCCAGCATTACCTATTGGTAAATAATTTGGTTTTGGCATTGATTCTAAATCGACTTCTTCAATATCGCTAATCTTTAATTCTGAAAGGATGTTTGTTACAACTTGTTCCAAGGCGACTGACTCTTCTTTAAGTCCGTTGCGTTCAGCAACATCCTTCAATCCAACGATATAATCTTTCGCAATATCCATAATCTTGTAATTATACCAATCATCCTTGCTATGTCTTGCTACAAATAAGACAAAAGCATGAGAGATTAGTTTTTCTGATACCATATCAGATATTTGCAATTTCTCAGTCAACTGTTTCAAACTTTCAGCCCAAGAATAGGATATTCGGGCTATAAGTATTAGCCAATCTTCAATATCTATCCATTCACTAAGCTTCTGCACCTCAAAAGTATCGGAAGCATACATATATTCAATAAAATCCCAAAAGACAAATTGTTGCCAATGAGTATAATGACGCAATAGGTGTCTCTTTTCTGTGTCACTCACTTCTGAAGATGACAACCATTTTGCCAACATTTCAAAATCTCTATTGCAAAGAATAAGGCACTTAGTCGCAAAATGATTTGTATTGCCCAATTCAATATTAGCCTTTCCCTCATAAGAGACGTTTCTCGATAATACTATATTTTCATTTAAGCAATCTGAATTTGCTCTTAATGTCACCTGCTTTTCGTAACTCTTAGTATCAACAAGATGTTTCTCTAAATCTTTTAGAACCCTTGCTTCTATACCTGCAAGACCACTTTGCATAATGATATTCTTTTCCAAACAAGGTATGACGAATCCTACAATATCTTTAAAGTTTGTCAAGAATTTACCAACAAGTAAGCATTCATTCACATATTGAAGCATCAGCAATGTTAACAGACTCTCTGCTGACAAAGAACCTGCTAATAATGCGTTATTATTTACCCATTGGTAGATCACATTTCCGATATGAACAAATGCCATAGCTATTTTTATATCTACCGATACGAACACTTCCTTTAGCATTTGGAAATCAACAATGTCGTTCCAAATAGAAAAGGTATTCTCAGTCAGAGACATTTGCCACAAACTCATAAAGGTTTGTGGTGCATTCTCTGCTAACCAAGCCAACACCTGCCGTTTTATAGAAACATTGTAATCTGAACTTTGTAGCCACTCAGTCAGTAAATACTTATCGTTCAAACTTTTTTCAAATGCTATTCGAGCGGCATTATATGATGTATCAATACAAATATTCAGCCCTCTTAAATACTCCTGCATACGAGCAAACAATACTGCAATTGTATTATTATTCCCCAATGATAAAAGAGAATACACATTGGTCGCATTATACAAACGTATTATCTTTTCCATCACATTGTGAGCATTTTCAACACAAGCAATATTTGCTATAAATGTCAAAGAAAAAGTAATATCTTTATTTTGACTATTAGGAATAAGCTTATCCTTAGTAAACGGCACAAGTTCTTCTACTGTTTCAATGTACCATTCACTTTTGATTAATTGCTCTATAATTCTTTGAATGAGAACAGTTTTTGAAATAGAACAAATTGATGCCACATCAGAAACATGCAAAACAAGCCAATCAACAAAGAGTACGAATGATGATGAGGAACCAATCTTTATTACTTCTTCTGCCATTTCCACAATTATCGTTCTCAACACTGTTGTGTCAAGCAACTCAATGACCTGCGTCAATATTCCTTTTTCATTTAACGTTCTGAATATAATCTCCGCTTTGCCAGTATATGCATCTAAGCACAATAATAAAAGATTGCGTTTTGCTAATATAGACAAGGAGGAGTTCTCTATGATAGCATGTATATTGGCAACGATAACCTTGACATCATTAGATGTGTCGTATGTGAAAAATGCAGGAATATATTCAGTATAAGCTACATCTATTATATTTTTTCTCGCCAATACAGTAAGCACTTTAGATATTGCATAAGAAGTGTCTTTGTCTTTTCTTGTTTTATTCCATCCATCAAAGCTTACACCTTTATAGATAACTGTATAGATATTGCATACGATTTCCGTTACCAATTCCATTCCACGAATAGAATTGTCTGAAACAAGCCAATGTGCAACCAAATTCTTGTAAATATTCTTCAAATCTACAATACCGATCTTGCACATCCATGGTATTTCTTTTGCTACTTCATTAAGGGATGAATATATGGACGAAAGCAATGAATATTCATTATATGATACAACAGAAACCAATGTGAACACATTTTCTGTGCTCACAACCTGTAGCAAAAATTCTAAGACGTTTATGTTTTTGACTTCTTTTAGCCAACAAAGCACCTGCTGCGGTTGCGTCATAATTAACAATGTCAAGAATTCTCTTTTCTGGACTATGCTAATCATGTTATCCATTAACCAGGTCTCAAATGGCTTTATCTTTTTCAAGAAGTCACCTACATCAACAAAAACATCGTTTTTATCTAATTCATTATAATTATCTATAATGTCTTTATTGTAGTTCTCCTCACTTTTTAAAAGCGACAACTTTAGTAGAATCTCGTAAATCTCACGACTGAAATAATCAGAGTTAATTGGTGAGCCATCCTCGTTCAACGCTTGATTATGATATAGCAAGTTCAATACGTCATAACAATAATCAGTACCAAACACTTCCAATAAAAAGCGCATGGTAAGTTCTCCTTTTGAAAGGTATGCATATACAGAACGCTTGCGGATAAAAAACAAGAATCGTTCATGTAAGTGTATGATAAAATGTTGCTTGTCACCAAACATTGCCACGCCATTGAATGGATAGTATTCTATTAACCACAGATATAGATGATGCCAATATTCAGGAATATCAACATCAGCATGACTTTCCGTTTCTGTAACAATAATACTATGAACACTCTCTGAATCAAGCAATAATGCCAAATCCTTTATATTGTCTTCTGTCGTTTCACGAATGAAGCGAAGAACAAGCTGGGGGCTTGTATCTAAAACCACAGCAAGACATCTTTGTTTCTCGTAATATCCAAATGCTGTAGATTTCAACCATGACAAAATCAGATTCCATCCAGTTTTTTCATTCTCATCAACAAACTGACGTGGTATATGCCTTGCCAATAATGGATTGTCCGTAACATATCCCTGCAGAAAACGCATACAATCAAAATTCTGAATAGTCCAAACTACTATATTTTGATTGTGTTCACTATCTTTTCCGACAAACCAATGAGTAAGTAATATATTTAACTGCCACTTGTCAAGCTGTCTTGTTAACCGCTCAAAACAATAGGATGCGCTAAAGCATAATCCAAATACTGATTCTTCATTTTTGAAAAACATAAGATCTTCAAAAAGGTCAAAATCATGCATACTCCATTCTGGAAGACAGAATCCATATTTTAAGTAATGAATCAGATTGTCCAAACGTTTCCTTTGGACAGAAGAAGGATTATCATTTAAAGAAATTGACAGTATTATCCTTTCCAGTTCTGTACGCAAACGCTTAGGAAACTCAGAATAGAAGTCCTTTTGCTCAATAGAGCCAATGTTTAAGTTAAGAGTATCAACCTCTATATACGAATCTTTGTTATCATATTTACCAAGACATTCCTCTAATATTTTTGTAAAACAAGATTGGCAAAACTCATTCCAATTCGCATAAAGTCCTTTGGCGAATTGCTCATCCGCCATCTTGAAATGGAATGATATTTTGCCTACATGAATCATTATGTATCTCCTTTATTTTTATCTGTATCTTCTTCGATATTGCCCCCTACAGTAAAGTCTGTAGCCAGTATTTTCATCATGTAACTTTGATAGCCTTTCTGAACTTCAGAGGTGTTGCTTCCATCAAGTCCGTCACGCCACAAATGGTAACACTCTTCAAAATACTGCATTTGTTGCGCTCCTAACCAATAAGCCTCCATCTTTAGGTGTGCAGGAAGTAAGGAACGAACCAATTGCAAGCATTTGTTTCGGAATTGAGGAGAATGAGTCCTTGCTGTCCAACCTGTAAAGACTATAGTCACCGTAAATGGTTCTGAGGGAATGAAAAGATTTTTTTCTATCACATACATTGCCTCGCAAAGATTATTCAATTCTTGTAAATAGCGACATAGTGTATTCGCCCAGCCATTCAGTTTTTCCTTGTCTTCTGAACGTCCAAGATTCATCCATTCACCATCTTCCTCATTGCGGAACACCAATAAATACTCACGCTCAAGTTCCACTATCTTGTAATTGTTGAGATTGATTCCATTACGGAATAATCCACCACTGATGAAATTCGTGTTGAATATCGGTAGATTTTTACGTATATATTTATATCTCAACTGCTTTTCTTTTTCTGTAGATGGAGCCTTGTTTGGAATGATAGGCATAACCGACTCTTCATCAAGCATCTTCTCATCTATCAGCATAGAGTTGAGCTTGTCTCTAAAATGCTTACCTTTACTACTTTCCCCCATAATGATTAGATTATGGCTTGGCAACACATTACCAACGGACACTTGCTCGTTATTCCGAAATCCAAGAAGAAGTGATACATATTGCTTTATGACAGCAACATTTTTTACTGACCGTTCATCCATTATATCCATAGCCTTGAAACGGTCACGAGTCAGAATTGGCAATGCTTGCAAGAATTTCATTCTGCGACGTGTCATCTCTGGCTCCATCTCACCATAACTGCCAAACTCGTATTGCCACTTTTGTTCGCTATCTACACCATACAGGTTGTCAAGAAAATCAAGATAGCGTAGTTTCATTTTTGTGTTTACACCATCCTCACGCAAGGACAACAAAGTCTTCACGCTATCTAATTCTCCTAAACCTCTTTCAATGACTTTATCGAACAAAGCAAGATAACTACCAAAGTTCTTTACATCCTCTTTTTCTTCATTGGTCATATTTTTAGTGAAGTCCTTTTCGCTTGTCTTGTAACAACGTGGAAGGTCATTTTCCAGAGGATAATGCTCATACACGTCTCTGTATGTAGCTTCACGCAAGCTTTCTGTTGGGCAGTTCTCCCAACTTCCATCTTTAGTTTTGTGTTCCTGTAAGTAGAAACGCATTCTTGATGTACTCTTCGTAAAATAGAAAGCACGTAACTTCTCCTTGAAACGGTTGAAATCTATTGCAACCGTTTCATTACCCACTCTAACCTTTATGAGACTAAGGTCGTTGGGAATTTCCAACTTATAAATTCCCTTAAAATCATTTTTCCTACGGTATTCACAGATTCCGTCTGGAGTATCTTCATAGAAATAACAGGTCTTGAAGTTTTTAACTCCCTTAATGTCCATCAATATGTGATACAGTTCCGTTTCAGTTTTCTTTTGCGTTGGAATACTGACACGGACATCCTCAACGGCTCCGTCATACCACTCATCAGGACTTAGTACAGCGAAATCATCTTGTGGTTTTGCCTCTATTTTCACTGTCCCAGCAATATAGGACATGGCAGTATGGAAAACCTGCACCAATACGTCGATGGCATCCACGTCTGTTTCAAGTTCTATATCAGCACTAAATAATAAGTTTTGAGGCTCAACGATACTCACTTCACCTATGTTTTCACATAAGTTACGATGTTTGTGGAAAAAACATCTTACTCGTTTAGTAATGTCAGTACCTTTGAAAAACGGAGACAAACGTAAACGGACATGATATATTCCATGCTCACAGTCTGTTTCAATACCAACATTTTCTACAGCAGGGAAATGCGCAAGAATCAACTTACGATAATCATCCGTAGTTACAGGTGAGGTAGGATATACTTCATTGTCTGGAAACAAGCCATACTTTTGAATGGAATATTTGCCATTAGTGTCTGAAAGATAGTCTTCCAGTTTAAAACTAAGCTTATACGACAATTCGGTCAAGGCATAATTGGCCACATCTGCAATGGTCACACCTGGGTCATGTGGATTGAAGTCAGTCCACACATCCCCAGATAGTCCTTGTATTTCTTGAATGGTTCTCTTTTGCAATTCGGCATAGAGTTCATCTTCTGACTGCCTGCTAATATATATACCATTGTCGCTCATTGTCATATAGTTTATGGGTTATACACTATTTGTGAAGTTCCAAATTTTCTCTATTCGATACGCTATGTCCTTCACTCCTTTTTTATCTCCTTTACTTCGCATTTGCAGAAATAGTTGGTCATCTTTATAATACCAACGTATCTTGATGTTTCCCGACCATCCCCACCAATGTTTCTGTGGTGATAGGATTTTTCTATCTTTACCACTACAGTGTGAGGCTGTCGCCACGCACAGGTAATAGGAATCTTCTCGTTTATTGTAACATGAAGCATAAACTCGATAGATTCTGCAACCATCAATTTCTTTATCTACAGCGGACTCTACAGGTAATTGATACCAATCGCCATCTGCCGGTATAGTCAAGTACGCATCAACCGAAGTTTCACTTGCTTGCTCAGGCTTTATCCTCTCTTCTGTATTCTCTTCTTTTAGAGATTCATTCTCCGGCATATCAGTAGCAAACAACGGTTTGTCATCTACGATGTTGACCACAGAATCTATCAGAAGCGCAAAATGCTCTTCTGTCGGAACATTTCCTTTGCGGAAATAGTTCTTTAGTTCTTCTCTATTTTTCTTGTTGTCGCTCATACTCTAACCAATTATAAAGTTTGTACCAATACTTGAATCTTCAATTCCTTCACCAGCATCGGTGATTGTGATATTTATATCCTTGGGATAAAGGATACCGCTTTCAGTACTACTGAGGTAATACACATCTTCGAGTTTACCCTTGGCATCATAAGATGACTTATTGTGTCCTCCTTCGATAGTTAAAGAGACACAACGCTCTATACCTTCGTCATTCACCAACCATGCTTTCAGTTCCTCATACGAGTAGCGTTTGCCGAGTTCTGGTAGTTGCGCCTTGACGAACCACGGCACAAAGAAATTGTAGATACGTCTGTATAGTCTCCTCCGCGCTTCATCTGCATCACCATCTTTCTTTAATATAGCCGTCATGTTGATTGTTATCGTCTCGTATGTAGGGTTAACCACTCGGATCTTAGCAAAAGGTGAAACAAAACTCTTTATATATTGTTCTATCTCTGCCAATTTCCAATTTGGTAACTGTGGCAACACACGCTTCTCGGGATGAGGGAACACAACTATACGGACATCACTGCTATCTTTAGCCACAGGTATGCAACAAACTTTTTCGATGTCATCAAACCGCTCTAATATCATTTTCTCATAATCACAGCCATTCAAGGCACGATTGCGGGTTGATATGCGAGTAGTAGTTCTTATCGACATCGCTTTTTCATTTTCGGCAAGTTTTCCACCAAAGCCATCCATAGGTTGACTTACTTCCAACACCCTTGGATCTTCAATAGCCAAGGCAGATATTGAATCCGCTGGTAGCTGTCTACCATCACCATTTTCACATTGCACCTTGAAACAGTTCAGATAGATGCCATCAACAATGATATTGTTTGGAGCTACATCATTTTCAAAACCAATTCTAATCCAAACCTCGTTACTTGTAAACAGGCATTTGTTAGTGTTGTCATAAGTGTTTAGCACCATGAATCCACTACGTGTCAATCCGTTTGTGTTTTCTTGCAAGATGCACTCCGATGGGAAACGTTTCCATTGGCTTTCACCACAATTACTATACTCTATAACGGATGCGCCACTATCTTTGACAGAACCTATACGACTACCATATTTCGCATACCGCAGATTGAAATAGAACCTAATTTGCTTAACATGGTCTATTTCTGTAAGATTGAGATATACATAATGTTTGCCAAGGTCTGGAAGTAGTGGTATATTGCCATTTTCCAACTCAACTTTCTCATATCCATTGGTATCATTGATTCTATATAATATACCTTTTTCACCTAAACAATCTGCTGCTGTATAAGACAATGTTGTATCTGCAAGCATCGGCATTACAGGCATGTTCGGTACAGGTTTCTGATTTCTTTCCTTAGCCTTGCTGTTATATACCATGACCTCTGCAAATTGCTTGCGATATACATCCATGCCAAAGCCAATGCTTGGCTCACTCAACCGTATGCGATAGAATCCGTTTGCCTTCTTGGTATAAGCATACGAGTTGTTTGTTCCCAGTAGTGAATTGTCGGCAATATTTAAAGTCAACGCCACATCTTCCTTAACATTTCTGTTCTTGTCAGTTTCAAACAGTTGAATAGGGGAGTTGCCGCAAACATTCCATTGACTATTTTCCTGCCATTCGCAGATAGCCTTAAAACTGCCATTTTTTATAGGCTGCTCTAAGTCATAGTCTTTATATAATAAGGTGTAGCCACCATCAGGTATTTTGTTCCATGTTCCTTTCAGAACCACGCTCTGAATTTTCTTCGCTGCCAGTTCTTCATTACCGAAAATGAACCACGAACCTTTTTCGCCTGTTGTACCAAACGGATAGAATGGTTGTGTGGAGTCCATTTCGCCAACTTCACTATACAGGCTAAAAGTACGGATGTCTGAAACCTCTACCTTTATTTGAATATCCCTAAACAGGACACTTGCCATTTCTGTAACGTTGATAGGCAAATCATTGATGAGTATGCGTACTGTAGGATATGCCGTATCTATACCATGAATGTCTTTGCTACAAACAGAAAGAGGATTATCTCCATCTGCAATTGTAAATGTAAACAACAGACATTCTTCTTGCTTATTGTAAACAACAGAAAGTTCTCTCTCTGTCCAACCATCCTCATTGCTTGTAAACAAACGAAATGTGGTGTTGCTTGCAATCGATTGCGCCAAATCCATTCTTCCTGCCATCATAAAGCGAAGAGACGCATTTCGTGTCCCCTCTGCAAGTAATAGCATAGGAGAGGCTATAGCCCAACCTAACTCTTGCTGCTCGTTGGCAGGATTGTTATTTTTGAAGAGCACGCCATTATCCTTACCTTCAATGGTTATAGGAGCAGTGATTACTCTTGTTCCTTGTTGAAACAGAGTACGTGCAGATTCGAGTATGGTTGGAACAACATATGCTTTTTCTGCAAGAGAATAATACAGCGTATTTCCTTCCGTACTTTCGCCTGCAACAAAACGTGTACCCATTGGAAGTGAAAACGTCTTGTTTACCATCTCCGTATTTGGATGCAAGATAACGTATGTACTATCTTGAATAGCATTTTTCGGTGTCGCCTTTAATATCTCATGAAGATAGAAACTTGGTAATTCCGCAAACTTATGATTAAACCGTTTCACAATGCGGCAGTAGTTTCGTACAAAAGTAAGAAGCAGTGCTTGGGCAGCATCCATATCACCGCTATTCTCTATCTGGTCCATATAAAAGTCGAACTTCGACTGAATATCCGCAACAACACCGAGCATCGAGAAATAGGGACGATTATTCTCGTCTAACATTCTTTGTATGAAGTTACGCCTACGAGGAGATGAATTTGCTATCGGGAGAGACTTTTCAAGTTGCTCTTTTATACTTTCGGCAATATGAACAGCAGGTGTTGGCATACCTTCTGTATAGGCGGTGTTCAAATAGATAGATAATCTACCAATCCATCCCTCTATTTTGCTTCGAAGGTCTTCTGTATATTCATTCTGCAAAGTCGTACCGCAACCATTGGCAAATGAGGCTGCATACTTTTCCAGATTTTTATGGCGAATATCCAACAGAACTGTAAGGACATGATTGTGCCATAAGGCAGCGATGTCTTCATTGGTCTCCTTACTACTATCAACAAATAGTAAGTTTCTGTTTTTTGACATTACCCAATGGAAAATATCACGCCAATCGCTTTCAAGTGCATGAACACCATGAAATTTATCAACATCAATTTTATGGTGTTGATTTTTTTTTTGATTATGTGATGTTTGTTTTTCCATATAGCAATGTTATGTAAAGAGCATTTTTTCAAAATTGAATTTTCAATATATCATCATACAATATTTTCATCAACTATCATATCCAATGTTTCCTTAATACGAACAAGTTTGTTTATGATAAAATGTTCTCCTCTACCTTGTGACTCCACAATTCCAGAGGATATATAATTTTGGAAATTCATCCAACTAGTTTGTAAATCTCCAATGTAGTGAGCTAAATTAGGATTTGGATACCGATACAAAGCCACACCTACAGCTCCAGCAGAGGCATTTAGAGAACCTAAGACAGGATGAAGATTAGATTGGTCATTATAATATTTTTTAGCATCATATACAGTATAGTAAGTTGCTGATAAACCATCATCAACCCTAATATTATGGCTATCCATAATATTAGCTATATTCTCCCAACTTTGAGCATGATCTAGTTGAATTCCTTCAACATTATTATATTGTCCTGAACTATCAATTATAGATACAACACGTGTGCCTATATATCGAGGATGGTATTCAGGCTTCCCCAAAACCTCATCCCGAGTTTTTGATCCAAATTTAAACTGTGATCTTCTATTACGATTTTTACGAAATATACTATCGTCAGCATGTGGACTATAACTCCCAGTTTCTGCTATAGGATGAGGTTCCTCAAACTCGCTATATGGCACTCTACATTGGATAGTATGAGCATATTTATTTCTATTTGCTTCTCTTGATGAATCCAATAACTTGTTATTGGAACGAATTATGCGCGAAGTATCTTTCTTATGTTCTTTAGATGCATTTATATTCATATAATTCTACTTTTTAATAAATGATTAAGAAAAGAGCACACAATGCAAACCAGTATAGGTAATTTCTAATAAAAGCAACCAAATTCTACATAATAGAATGCGGACTAGTACTAAAAACTACGAACTTATTTTTTAAAGCTCACGGAATTGAATTTATATTCGAGAAACGATGGGCTGTAATACTCAACGCTCCCTTTATAATATTCTTTTGTCGGAGTCCAAAAATATTCATTTCCTTGCCTGTTTTTTGTCATAACTTTTTGGTTCTCTGACAAAACTAAATTTATACGTTCAGTGTCTACCCCAGGGTCAAGGATTCCGTCATAGTCATGAGATAGCCCTTTCACTTCAGTTAGCTCTCCAAAAGTAATTTTTTGTAAGTTTGTACATCCCCCAAAAGCATTCTCGTGTATTGAAGTTACATTTGGAGTATTTATTTCTTCCAAATATACACAATAGGCTAAACCTTCTACTCCAATTCTTGTAATATCTGGTAAATAAATGGATTTTAAAGCATCTAACTTGCCGTCCCAATTACTCAATCCTTTTGTCGGAATCTCCTTGCATCCTATTAAAGAAAGGTTTATGCTACCTGCTGTTCCACCATATAAAGCATCTTTAATTATGGCAAATACATTCTCTCCTGCATCAGAAGCAAGTATGAGTTTAATATTCGTTTTTCCTGCATCCAATTGCTCCTTAATAGTTTTCCCAAGATCTTCAGCCTCCATGTTGTCTGCAAAGACAACATTTGCATCCAAAGCATAACTTTTGCCATCAATCGTACTTTCTCTAAATGTATAATTAAGTAAAGAATACTCTTTCAATTTTATACCAATAGAGGTTTGAACAGTAAAATGACCATACAAATAGACATTACCGTTATTGTCTGGAGTCAAGGTATAGGTGTTGTCTGTTAGGGCAACAGTATTGCCTGGACTAAAATTACTAACTGTAACAGTAATGTCCTCACTATAATTTGTCGCAATGCGCAAGCGTGAATAGTTACGTGTTGCATTAGAAAAAGATACAGTTATAGCCTCACCATTAGGAGTGATTTGTGCAGTTCCCTCTATGTATTCATCCGTTCCCGCAACCTTACCTTCTTTCAAAGTTAATTTGCCTGATTCCCATTTGTAATTAGGGGCATAATATACATGAGGAAAGGTTGGCACTTCGCCTTCTTTATAAGACAGCTCTCCACTTGCCAATTCCCAGCTACTGCCATTATATTTAAAAGCAGCATACTTAGTTCCAAAAGTCTCACTAGTCATCTCCAGAAGCAACTCATCTCCTACAGCCCATGAAGTCTTGCCCGGATCAGGTGTACCTATAGTACGAGTCTGCGAATCTCCGAATGCCGGAAATTCACCAACAACCAACTGTACGTTGCTCTTGCCCGTTGTTGCAGTTGTTTCTTCTATATCACTTGTGCATGACGCCATTACTATAGTAACGACTGCCAGCATGATGTATTGAAATATCTTGCGCATAGTTATATCCTCCATTGTTTATTTGAGTTCTTCTTCATTTGTCCAACCAGTCATATTATTTACGCTGATTCGGGTCAGTTCCACTTTGTCTTTTCCTACATCGAGTTTGTAGATGTAGCGTTTACCCTCTTCAAAGTCCGTTTGTGATTTTAGCTTTGACACAAAGTTTTTCTCACCTATTGAGAATTTTAAGAATTCCTTGTCTGTTCCCACCGTTCCAGGCACTATGATGGCAGAGAAAGTTTTCACTTCACCATCTTCTGTCTTACAGGCATCCACCAACTTAGCCTCTTGATAATTGGAAGTGTCCATTTTCCATCCATTTTTATCGTCTGGCAATTTAAAATACGCTCCACTGCAAGGTGAGCAAATTTTTGGGCTACTTATGTCCAAATTAGGATAATCTGCAGTACCAACATGATACATGATTGTAACCAAAGACATACGATGCTTCATTGGAATCGTTACATAACCATAAGGAGAACCGTACCCATGACCATTTATTAAATCGGCAGACTTCAAATCTTTTGGTGAGCTTTGATTTGTTGGCAATTCATATACCAAATGAAATGGATCATAATCATCCGATGATGGATATACAGCTAATATAAAATGTTTGTCGACTTCATCTAACCAACGAAAACTTCCACTGCGAGACCATTCGTTTGTTGCACTATTAAAAGAAAGAATAGCCGTACTACCAGCAACGTAATCAGTAAATGTCCCTACTTTCAGTTTATCTTTGTCCTCCCAACTGTCACCATGTCCTAAAGTATTGACACGAGTCTGCATACCTCCAACAGAGAAAGTGGCATTGATTTCCTGCCCTTTCAGCGTAGGAGCCATATCTTCATTTTGCGTACATGCTGTAAAGCCCATAGCCATAAGGCCCATTACCGCATAGATAATTTTTCTTATGCTCATAATATCTTGTTTTTATAAGTTTACTAAATCTGTTCCCTCTACAAAATAGAATGGATAAACCATATTGGTTCGTCGATTCGTCTGCCTTATCGTATAGTCTATGAGGATATTCATTTTCCCCTCGTCTTGTTTCTCCTCGAAATCAATCCGATTGACTATCACTCTTGGCTCAAACAGAATTATCGACTGTTCTATTCGGTCTCGTAACATCGTTCTTGTGGATGCCGTCATCATTTCAAAGGCGTATTCCCTAATGGGACAACCATACTCATAACGATGTACTCTTTCTCCAGGCATTGTACTCAACAAGGTCATAATGCTTTGCTGAATATTAGCCTCGTTTGCAACCATCTCAGTGGGTTGCGAACTTCCGCCACCTTTAAAGCGTGGAGGATAGTTCCATGCTATTCCTAAGAACGTTTTTGTATCTGTCATATCTCGTATCCATTTAATCATTTCTAACCACCTATGATAACTGTAGGACAACCCATGATGATGCTACCCCCATGCGCTGTTGTATCTCCCATCCTTGCAGCTGGTTTACCACCTATCATCACTGTTGTTGAACCTTTAATGATAGTGTCGGGCGGCCCAACGCAAGTAGCCATGTCGCCCATAACGGCTGCAGGAAGTTTTCCTATCAGTACCGTTGGCACTCCTGGCCCAATAATCGGACCGCCTACATGCGGAACAGGAGGAAGTCCTGGTGTCTGCATCGGACAGGTGTGCATATCTGTTAATCTTGCAGCATTTGGCATATCTTTATCAGTTTATCATTACCATTGCGCCTTTGACAGTGGTCTGACCAGAAGCTGAAAGTTCCGCCGTAGCATTGCCTTTGACCTTCGCACCGACTTTGGCTGTAACCTTTACGTTTGTTCCATTTATATCGACATCCGATTTTGCATCTATACTGACTTTTCCGGCTGCATTCTGTGCAATGTTACCTTTCGCTGTCAGTTTTATATTTTTTGAAGAGCTAAGTTCTATACCATTACTGTCCATGACAATCTTGTTTTTGTTTTGGTCTGTAACAGAGATGGATTTTCCCTCGTCACTCATCACTATCGTATTCTTTGCAGGCGTTTGAATTGTTATGATTTTCTTTTCCTCGTCAAACTCAACAGACATCTTTGAACGAGTCACAATCGCCTTTATGTTGTTTTTTGCTTCATATCCAAATGGAGGAGTGTGTTTGCTTCCATACATCCCTCCAAGGACTATCGGGTAGTTTGGGCTGTTATTGATGAATCCCACGACCACCTCGTCACCTATTTCGGGAAGAAAGAAGATTCCCGACTGATTGGTGGCATATACTGACGAAAGGCGAGCCCAAATCAATTTCTTTTCGCCGTCCATCCATGGCAGCTCTACCTGTATGCGGCATTGCTTGGATGTGTCACCATCAAGTTTCTTGACCACAGCAATGTGAAGCCCTTCCATTCCCGGTAAAAATCCTGCGGCAGTAGGAGCAATCACATCTGCTTCGTCTGTTATGTTGTTGGCAGGAACTCCCATGCCTACCTTTGTAATCCATTCATTTCGTTCTATCGTATGCGTCACAGACCCCACATAGACTTTTCCATTAAACCGCTTCCCCAATCCCTTTAGCTCTATGATACATCCAGGAACGACTTCGGCAGCTCCATAAAAGCTGAACGAACCGTGGTATCTTGCCAATCCTGCTTTCAACGCTTGGCTGTCAACCCATTGCTTTAGGGCGTTCTTGTCGAGAGGGGCATCAGTTTGCAATATTTGACTATCATCTCCTGCCAACTTTTTGATGGTGATGTCGCCTTGTTCGTTCAAAGTTGGCGCAGATGCAGTTTGCCTCACTTGGTTCTGCGTGGCAGGATCCCAAGAAACTGCCTCATACTTGCCATATTGCTCACTGCCAGAAAGTCCGCCATCGAAGTCTATCAAATCAACGCCATTAGTAACGGTCAGTACTGGCTTCCCACTTACCTTAGGCTTAAAGACGTTTATTTCTTTTCCTCTTGTATATATAAATAATCCATTGGCATCAGCCCTCGACAAGGCGAAGTCCCAATCGGAACAGTAATATTGTACCATTTCGGGATGTTGATAGGAAGTTGCATCGACATTTACCGTACCGTATGCTTTCAAAACGTCCTTTATTATTTCCGAATCCTTCTTTTTCTCGAATATCCGATTTTTACGTCCTTGTGTAGCATGATAAGCATAATCCCTACATTCCACTATCATCATGGAGCGTGAGTTCCGCCCCATTTTTATACCTATTTCAAGTATAACACCTTCAAAGATTGTATTTTGCTTGTCAATGTTGCCAACATCAATGCGTATGGTAGTTCCTGGTTTGAAAGAATTGGCATCAGTCTCATCAAAAGTCTGCTTGTCCATATCGCCAGCATAGAACTTCAATGTAGCCTTTCCTATTCGATTGATGGCAAGATGTACTTGGGCATAAACCAACTTGTAGGAGTCGTCCAGTGCCTTGCCGTCGCAATTGATAGTCCATGCAACGATTCTGTCCTTGTATTTTGATGGAGAGTCTGCCATATTCCTTATATGTTTATATTATTGACTTTTTCTCAATGGTGGAAACAGAAGTTCTGTTCCTGCTAGAATGTTTCTGAATCCGTTGAGATTATTAAATCTTGCCACTTGTGCAACCAAAGTTGAATCACCGTATGTCTCGTAGCAAAGTTTGGCAAGCGTATCACCATCCTTGACTGTTATGAGACGAGACATATCAGGAGAGTTCTTGGGATATTTCTTGCGTTCCTCATCGCTTGCCATATAGCCAACGAACTCCATTCCAACTTTTGCCCTAAGTGCATCGCCTGCGCCATTGAACAAAGAATAATCTACGTTCATCTTGGTGACCTGTCCCTTGAACATAACCGAGCCATAAACTATTTCTACATAGGACGGTCTGTGCAGTTCGCTATTGTAGCAATATACGCTGTCCTCTATCTCTTTGACCTTGGCGGTAGCAGTATCACTTTGTAGTGTTCCTTCAACAGCACCTGTACAGTCAATGGTAAAATCGAATGAGAGGTTTTCTGAGTCATATCTATCAAAGATGTTGTTCTTGCCGATCGCTCCCAGTTGCTTGTCTTTATTGTAACGTATTCTCTTTCCTGTCTTGATATTTTCAGGATTCAGTAAAATCGTTATCTGTCCACGTTGCTTGCTTCTGAACTTGTCATCAGAATATGCTTGTATGATAAGATGTTCCATAAGCTACAAATGTTAGCGATTGTTTTTCCTCTTATCCTGTGGATTTACATCTACATGGCATTCGAGTTCTTCTAATATCTCATTCTTTATCTTGTGATAAATCTCCTCTGATATTTCTTGGTGAGTGATGATTTTTTTCTCCACCACTGTATTCACCCTGATTTCCTTGATGACAATTGGCATTACTTAATCCTCCTCAATTTACTGTGTTTAAGTGTTAATGTTTCTATCGCCAAACTGCTGTTCTCTGCATTCAAATCGTCAAGTTTCCATTTATATGGGATAGCTCTTAGACATTCCCAGGAACTTATCGGATTATTCTGCTCGTCAAGCAATGAAATAATCAATGTACATGGCTCTATCTTCTTGTTTGTTTCCTTGAAGGTTATGCAGTCAGTCACCCACGTGTTGATATTGTCAGAGAGAGGTTCGAGTGCCCGAGCAAGGACAATGTCACTATGGCTTACGCCTGTTGGCAACCATAGGTCATTGTCTCCTTGCTGAGCCTGTTGTTGCAATTCCAACACCTGTTCTATGCCACTTACCGTCCTAAAGGAGGCTATGACATCACCACTTGGCAGTTTGAACACTACGCTGAAGTGGAATAGCACTGGAAGTGCCCAGTTGTTGGTATTTGCTGACATTTTCTTCTAAATTTAAATAGGTTTGACTCCTTCGTGAGCGAGCGTCATAGTTTCCATTGCCACGCTGTTACCTTCTGCCTTGAAGCCTTCTACTTGCATTTTCTTCGGCCAAGCATTTACAACTTGCCAGCTTTGGACAGGATTTCCAGACTCATCAAGTAGCTTGATGGTGATGGTCTCACGCTGAATAGTATTCATCTTCACTTGTCCAATGTAGTCCCACATCTTGGTGTCACTCATGAAGATTCCCTTCTTGAGGGTAATGTCGCTTGTCTTGCGCAGACCAGGCTGCTTCGTCTTTGTAAACTCAGGAGAGTCGCCTGCACGATATTCGATTACGTCAAATTCAGTCTCAAGCCCTGAAACCTCTTTGCATGAAATAACTCCTACATTGGTAATTTCCACACTAAAGTGAAATTCAGGTACCGGCCAAGTGTTTTGGCTTTGTGTTGCACCAGTCTCTGCCATAATATCTTGTTTTTAATCAATTACTAAATCATTCCTTAACTCTTTTGCACCTGCTGTTGGAAGGTAATCTCGATGAATTCTGCTGGACGAGTAATGGCTACCAACACGGTAATACGCATGATTCCGTTGAGAACATCGTCTTGCGTCATGGTTTCTCCAAGTCCAACTTGAACAGAATATGCATCTTCAGGAACAGAACCTGCAAGGCCACCTTGTTTCCATACACCATTTAAGAAGCTACCAATCATAGACTTCATATTGAGCCATGTATTAGAAACGTTTGGCTCAAACACATAAGCCTTGGCTGCATTCTTTACGGATTCCTCGATGAAAAGCATAGTGCGACGTACATTAATGTAACGCCAGTCTTGTGAATTTCCATCAAGTGTGCGAGCACCCCAAACCTTAATACCTTCACCAGGGAATGTACGAATGGCATTAATCGCTTTTCCGTTCATTGGCATATTCAGATCTTCCTGTTCAAGGTCGCTTATAGTCTCTGTAGGACTATTTACATAATTGAGAGAAACGTTTGCTGGAGCTTTCCATACACCACGGGTGTTGTCCACCATTGCATATATACCAGCCATTGCTGCAGAAGGAGGAAGTAGATTGAGATATTCCTTAACCTTGTTGGCGGCATTTTTATATTCATCCCAATTTATCAAAAGTGCACTATGTGCATTGTTGCGCGCTGTATCGGTGATTTCTTTTCCTTCTTCAATCTTGAAACAATCATCCAAATACTTTTGAAGTTTAGAGTTTTCTCCAAATACAGATTCCAATTTAGGAGCGGTTTCCCATCTGAGTACCGTTCCGTCAATATCCTTATCACTTATAACAGAAGTGTTCAAATAAGGATAGTATGCTGCACCGTAAGAAAGATAATTTGAACCTATGCCTGTTTGGAAGTCTTCTATTTGTTGCGACATTGGGTCTTCATCTTTTTCCTTTGGATGCACATCAAAGATTGCAAAACGATTCTGCATTTCACCACAGTGCATAATCACATCCGTTTGAATATTCTTGCAGGTTTCTTTTGCGGTATTAACAGCCTCTGGTACGACAATCAAAGTTACCTCACGAATCTTCTTTAACGAGTCTAAGGCTAATTTTATATTGTCATTGTCGATTTTTCCCTTTTTATAAGTTCCGACAGATACAATATAGCAAGTTCCACCTCCATTCGCAAAGAACATGACCATGTTATAGTATAAGGTATAAAGGGCAGAAGGATTTGACACCTTAAAGTATTGCCCCTCGACAATTTCTTTGCAATATAAAGCATTGTTGGAATCTGTGGCTATGCTCAGATTGAACACTGGTTTTGGTGCACCTCCAAAGTACTGAACAAACTCAGTCATTGAGGTGATTTTCCAAGGTTTGTTAGCCAAGGATTCCGAACCATTAACAGCCTTCTCTGTGATTCCGATGAAAGCGGGGATGGCGGTTGCGGCCTCGACAACACTTGTCGAAAAAGCGTTCTTCTCTTGAATGTAAACGCCTGGGGTCTTCATTTGTGCCATACGCATTGATGATTTTTGATAAACAAAAGCATCTGTAGTCAGATTGCATTTTGCATTTGGTTACTAAAAATAGCAGACTTGTCTCAATTTATCCGCTTTGCTTTTGAATTGACCTGGTATAGGATGCTCTATATTTCTCAGCAAATATTGTTTTTGCTCTTTGTCGTGGGTAACAATCAGATTCAATTTTATGTCATAGCGTTCCCGCATCGGCACTGCTTTCTCCGACACGGTGCGGAATGCGTTTCTTCCAAATTCATTTGTCCTTTCAAATGATTCAAACGTTAGTATTTCCTTGTCTGTTTCCAATTTCAAGCATTCTGAGGATATTTCTCTATTCGTATTTTGACAAATGAAGACATATTCCCAAAAACGCTCAGGAGTTTTGAATATTAGAGTGTTCTTCAGTGGAACATCCTTCTTTGCTGCTTGCCATAACTCTTCTGTCAAATGAATCATTATTGTGCAAAATGGTATTCCAAAACTCCTTTTCACTCCTATTTCAGTTATCACGTCTGTAGCATTAACTTCGGACTTTCCAATCGGTAAGTCTATCTGATAGGCAACCATTGGATTGAAGTTTTGCCATTCGGTGTAAAAAACAAATGCAGGTTCAGACATCAAGACTCCAAACTCAATGATGTCAGATTCGGTATCTAAACCTGCATTTTCCGTATCATACAATATCGTCCATTCGTTTTCGTCAGTCTGTCGAAACAGCAAACCCCGTTGCGCCATCAGCTTTTGGGCTGAAGGTAGGACAGAACACATCAAGGCATTACCGTTACTATCCTCAAAGTATTCATGCTCTATACGAAAGCTATATAATGAACGATATGTACTCATGCTGTCAATTTTATGTTTGTACTTCTGTGTTCTGAGCAGTTGAACCGCTTGATTTAATTTCATTGGAATCAATTACAACTCCAGTGAGTTTACACACAACAGAAGGATAATATTGCCCTCCCATTGTTGTCCAAATGTTATGGAAGTCAAATGTGGATACTGTTTCCAAAGTTAGAGTATATTTCACATTGTCAACCATAAACTTCTGCTGTGACTGTATGAAAGCCAATGCCTTGGAAAATACTGACAATGATTCCGCATATTGCTTTTCCTCAAAAACAGCCGCAAACATTACTTTCAGATTCAGCAAGAATGGGGCAGAAGAGGATGTGAAGCTGCCACCATAAGTCTGAACATTGTTTGAGATACCTCCTGCAGTTTCTCGTTCCACATTCACCAATGAAACGATTACCTTATTAGGAATTTCTCCTGTTCTTTGACCTATATGTCCAACTTCTGCAAGCCCTTGTGGTCGATGGTAGTATCGACCAAGATAGCTATTGAGTTGCTCTGCGCAATATGTCAGTATTTTCTTTATCATTACAAATCTATATCTGCGTCTAAATCACTTGAATCATCATTTTCCCAAGGAACTATATTAGCTTTTTCTATAGTAATCCCCGTATTTTTAACAGTTATGTTGTATATATATTTTTTGCCACCTTCAAATTTTCCATTGGTGGATGGTGTTATAGGGGTTGTGTATTTTACTTCGCTATCATTCAACAACAAGTAAATCTCTATATCCATTTTATTGCTTTCAAGGCTTTGCGGCAACATGATATAAGCAAAACTTTCTTCGCTTTCAAAAGGTACATCATTAAAAACACGAGTAAGAGTAGCTCTGTCACCAGCAGTTTCAACCGAACCTGTTCTTGTGTCAAATTTACCGCTTGTAAATATTCCTTTCATATTCAAGCTATTGAATTTATAATTGTTATATTTGACACCCTGCCCTGGCTTAATTTTGAATTCAACCAAACTCATACAATGCTTAAAGCGATGTTCTGCATCTGTAAAATTCACAGTTGGAGATGCTTTACTTGCAGTAGCTCCTGAGGCAAAAAGTACATCAGCCTTACAAGGTTGGTTTGCTTCTACCTCAGCTATATTCCAATTCATTTTACCATCAGTTAAGAATTTGCTATAAGGATAGTATGCACTAAATGTTGTCTCTTTGTTGTCCTTGAAATAGATGATGTTGTTATTGTCAGCAGCTTCAAAAGTACCATCCCCATTTGTTGTTACATACTTTTTGTTGTCTCCTGTTGTATTGCCAGAAGATGTGGCATATACGCCAATGGCATCATTCTTAGACCATGTATCGTCAGTGGTGGCACGTGTGATGTTTTTAACAATGTCCGCCTGTACGGTAGCAGCAACAGGACCATTGTTGCCGATACCGTCTTCTTCGTTAGCGCAAGCTGCAAACAGCAATGCTGCGGCAGCGATGTATAAGAATCTAAATTTCTTCATAAACGTTATATTTTAAGTGTTGTTATTGTGCTATATGTTCATTATCGTCTCCAGCCTTTATCCAAGGCTCAATGTTTCCAGAAATATCTACGGCAGAACGACTCAATTTTACTACTGTATAGTGGTATCTGTTGCCACCCTCAAGTTTTGCAGGCATTGTCCATACGAAAGGAGCGTCGTAACCATTGTTGAGGTCAAACTCTATCACTCGGCTTGCTTCTTCTGTAGGGAGCAGGATTGCCTCATACAGCTTGCCAGCTTGGGTAGTTTTCATCTTGATGTCCGTAGGATTTCCTTCACCAGAGATGGTCCCATCCGCAAGATTGAAAGTGGCTTTGGTATTCTGACCTTTCACTGTCACAGTCATTTTCTTAAGGTCTTCTTGCGTGAGACCGTTACCTGGTTGAACATCCAAAACAAGATTGCTTAACTTATGGTAGAACTTCAAGAATACCTGTGGCGTAGCTTTGTTGCAGCCTTCTGTCTTGGCATACATGAAGTCGATAGCTTCTTGTTTCCCTTGGTCTGTTACATCAAGTGCTACCTTGTAATCATTGACAGTGGTCTGTGGATAGTAAGAATAGAAGTCCACATCTCCATCTATCGGGAAGAAAACAGTCTTACCTCCAGAAACAGGTGAAAAGCCTATACTTCCACTTGTCTGATAGCAAATATTGTCAACACCCTCTTGGATAGCATCTGCCGAGAGAGGCTGTTTGGTACCTGTCATGAAGATACCGATCATGTCACCTTCAGCCCAAGCTAAACCGGCAGCACGGGTGTTTACGCTAATACCACCAGTAAACTGCACGGCTACCTTATCGTTCTGGACAGAAGGTGCGGTGTCTTCTGTACTGCATGAAACCATTGCACCAGCCAAGAGTGCAAGGGCGAAAAACTTCGTCATTTTTTTCATCTTATCAATATTTTAAAAGTTATTATTATTTTATTTCTACTTCATTGTTGAGGTTCGTCCAACCGTTGATGGTAGCTTCCAGATTCATCTTTGGCTGCATTTGGTTGTAGTTGAGTCGCAACTCATACTTTCCTCCAACCTTCATCGCAGGAGCGGTGATGTCATACTCTTGCAAGGTCCCGTTAGGCAGCAAGAGGCGGAGATAAACATGAGAGGCGGGGCTTCCCTGTATGGTCGGCATCAGTCGGATGACTTCTGATTTCAGGGTTGATTCTGTAGCCAGGATAGTAGGTATTTCCACTTCCGTTGGCTCTATGCTCGGCAATCCATATTCTCCATCACTGTTCTTCTGTGTAGGGAACAGACACCAGGCTGCATCTAATGCCTTGCCACTCATCTCTGTACCTTTAGGTACATTCTCTATGATGATGGTCAGTTCGGCAAGCACGCTCTTCATCGGGTTTTGCACCACATAGCTGCCTTCCTTGTTATCTATCTTCACATCGGCAACTCCGAAATAGGCATTGTTCCTTACATCCTTAGGATTGGTCAAACCTATCTGAATATTGTTCCAGTTAGTCAAAGCCCTGGTCTGGTCAGTGGTGAAGAATGGCTCTATGAGATTGGTAATAGCCAATATCTGATAATGCCCTTCAGGAAGAGCGAAGCGTTGGCTTGCTACCTCCTGTGCACTGCCACCATGTTTTTCCTCTACAAGCGAACCGTCATCGGCATTGAATATCCAGAGCTTCACGTCCTTCACATCCGTGCCTTGGTCGGCTTCATCCGCCCAAGTGAGCGATACAGACAAGCCACTTTCTTCCTCGTCAGAATGAACATCATGGTCGCAACTTGCCAACAGGCATGGGACGCATACCAGCACCCATAACCAAATATTAAATCTTCTTTTTGCTTTCATTCTCTATCTTGTTTTATGGGTTACTTATTATTGTCTTTAGTCTCTACTCGGCGAGCCTTATCCGCATCTTGGGTGTCATCGCTACCATTTCCTATTGCAGTAATGCGATTAGCCTCTATGCCATTCTTCGCAAGCCAGGTTTTTACGGCTTCTGCACGCTGGCGAGATATACGTTTATTGACAGCCACGCTGCCTTTTGTGTCACACCAACCTGTTACCGTCACCTTCATGTTCGGATTCTCTTTCAATGTTTTGAGAATAGCATTCAATTTAGTCTCTTCATTTTGCTGGATGTCGATACTATTGAAGGTGAAATATATGACAGGGAAAGTCACCTTTGCAGATTCTTTTATGTCTTGTTCTGCAACTTTTGTTTCTGCCTTATCCACTGTTTCTTTCTGATTGACATTCTCCGAAGAAGTTGGTTCTTGTTGTAGAACTTCCTTTTGTAGAACCTCCTTTTGTGGAACTGATGGAGTTTCTGCTATCTTGTTCTTCTTTTTAGAGAGGTTAATCCCTAATCTTACTCCACTTTCCCAAACAAAGTTGTTCTTATGCAGATGTTCTGGCATTCCGTCCATACGTTCGCCAGTAAGACGAGTCAAACCGGAATAGATGCCCAATTTCAGACATGAAGTCAGTTGGTAACCCACCTGCAAGTCTGCGCCATAACCCAAATGCCAGTTGGTAGAACCTTTCATTACCTTGGCATCATCGGCTATAGTACGGATATCAGCCTTGGTCGTTACTGCATATATATGAGGTGAAACAGCCAAATCCCATCGGCTGTCAGCTGTTTGATGGAACAACCCAAGGAGGTTAACGTTCACTCTTGCCCCATATCTGCCCATTCTGACATGGCTTTTCAGATTGGTATATTCCCAACTGTCCATGCCTAAGACACCTGCGTTGTAAAGCACACCGTCGCTACCCAACCAATAGTTACGTTCTACACAACAGTCTTGTGCCGACAAGTTCATCTCTCCATACTTGGCAGATAATTCTGCCGAGAAGATAGAGTTGAAACGATAGCCCCCATATAAGCCAGCAGCCCAACCGAGGTGCGTCTTGTCATGTCCGAAACTTGAGAAAGTAGAGAAACCGAAAGGCATTCCACCCTCAATACCGACGTACCAGCCTTGCGAAATAGTCTTTCCATCTTCTTTTACTTCTGCTTTCGCAAAAGAAAATGGAAGAATAAATGCAAGCATTGCGACCAGCAACCGATTTTTTGTTGTCAAATAATTTATCATATCATTCATTTTTTTACCGTAAAAAATAAAGATCTATCTCCAATTACAGGACAAGTATCCACCATAAAGCTAATTCATCCATTCTATCCGAAACTCACTCCAGAAAATACAAGAGGTTTGTTAGGAAGATAAATATGGATGCAAAGAACAAATATATATAAAAGCGTTCCCTCTTGATGAAGTCACGAAAGCTATAGCGAGCCTTATAGTGATCATCAAGATATATCCTGTACTCATGTATCATGGCATATCCCAAGATAATACCTAATATGAGTACAAACACCCCGATGATGATCAGGGCTAATTCTATCCTTGGTATAGATTCTAACATTTCTTTCATGGCACAAAGATAGTGTTTTTCATGTAAAAAAGGAGGCGCATTCCCCTGTCAATGTGTCTACTTCCTATGTTTTAGGTGTCTACTTCGTAGGAAGTAGACACCCTTTTTAACGTATTTTTTCATTTCGCAATGCGTTTTTCTGGTATTTATTGAAAAATGGTTAATCCTGTTTTTCATCATCTGGGGCTGCATTTGCAACTTGTTCTTCTCGCCATTCGGTAGGCGTACAACCTTCCTTTGACTTGAATATCCTGTACAGATAGGTACGGGCAGAGAAGCCACACTCGGCAGAAATAATGTCATTACTATAGTCTGGAAATTCAAACATCATCTTCTTTGCCGCATTGAAACGTATATCACCAAGCCATATTCTGAATGTAGTTTTCAGATACTGGTCGAAGAATACAGATAACTCATCCTTGGAGATACAAAGTGTGCGAGAAAGCGTCAACATGTTTACATTACAATCCTTATAGCCCAAATCCATACACCATTGGTCAAGACTGTTTTGGATAAAGTTTCTGCGCTCCTCAGACAATTGATGTAAAGTTTTTTCTCTCTGCTTCGTTGATTTTCCTCTTCTTTATCCAATAGCTCTTCTGTTGGAATATAACTGCTGCCGAGAGCGATAAACGTAAGGTTGAAGAACAGCAAGGCAAGCAATACGGCTGGACCTACTATATATAATAAGGTAGTAGAAAAGATGGCAACTGGCATAGCGAGAACTGCGAGCCATAGAATGATTACACTTGCACGCGAATATTTCACGTAAGGCAACAAATCAGTTGCCGCCATTGTCTCCAACATATTTTTACGCCTAATCATCTCCTGAATAATCATGTATATGCAATAGAAAACACTTACGCAAAACAGAGTCAGCATCAGATAAAGCCCTCCTCTGATATACAGGCTATGATGGAGATTGATACCCACGCAAAAGACCACAATGATGGCAGCATAAATACCACTGCACATCAGTATCATCTTTCTGAGGTTAGCACGGGTGGTTTCTATGTTGTAGATTCCTATGGAGATAAGCGAGAAGCAGGGGGTATAGAGGAGGATGTTGATGACCGCCCCCAGATTATCGTGCATAGCACGGAACCCGAAAGTCATCTGCAGCACATATTGTATCGCCAGTCCTATCAGGGCAGCAACGATCATCCATCGAGAACGCTCATACCGCTTGTTCTCCCATCTTACATGCAGATGAGAGAGTGCTACGATGAAGGCATTGATGAGCATGAATATAAAACATGCAAACTGAAGTAGAAATAATGAATCCATACGCTTCTTATCTTTTGTTTACTTTCTTGTATTTTTGATTACTTGCTGTAGGATTATCTGGATTAGTCATCTGCAAATATCCTGCTGCAACAAGGGAGGTGATGTAACGCTCTCGGTTCTTGGTTTGATTGGATAAGCCAAGGCGTTCCATAATCTCTGCGGTGGTTCGAGGAACAGAACAGAAATTGACTATATCCCTTTGCTTATTAGACAATGACACTTTTTTAGTGTCAGAGTCTTGGACTTGGTTACTTTTCCCTTCGACTTCGTTACTTTTGCCCTCGACTTCGTTACTTATTTGTTCGACTTGGTTACTTTTTTCCTCAACTTGGTTACTTTTTTCCTCAACTTGGTTACTTTCTCCTCTCCAAACCGTGATGACAAATTCCTGTGCCTTGTCATTATTCATAAACGTTACATTGATATCTTCGTCCAGTGCACGAGTGATGCCGCTACCTACACCAGTGTATGGCAGCAAGTATATGGCATTGTTAAAAAGGAACGTATTGCGAGGCATGGAAGTTCCAGCCTTGATGTCATCAATAGTGAGTCCGTTAGGCAATGCACCAGGACTGTGAATCTCCACACGATTGTCGAAAATGAAAATGCGAACAGGGGCTTTCATGTTCAACGAACGGTGTACAAGGCTGTTTACCGTGAACTCAACCAAACTGGTGTAAGGTATTTCCAACTTTCCGATACTGTTGAATTCTTCTCCCACCTGCACATTATGCAGATTACGAGTGAAGAAATCCATGATAGTGTCATATTGGTGAAGCAGATTCCCCTCCATATCTGCATCATTCACCTTGTCACGGAACACCTTGCCGCCGATGCTGTTGCCAGCAAAACAGATGCACTTGGCTGTCATCATTGGCATCCAGCGTTGGGTGTATTTGCCAAACAGAAGCATGGCTGCAACAGTCAGTGTACCATCAGGACGGATAAATCGCAGGTTGCGAAGTATCTTCTCACAGTCATGTCCCTTAGCTATGGCAGAACAAATCATATCAAGTGATGCTTCATTAAAAGCGTCACCTGTCAAGCCTTTCTTTTCCAACACTCTTTCAAAACGGTTGCCAAGAAACTGCTTGATGGTCGTTGCATCAAGGTCGTTGACAGTTGCATCCCTAACACCAGCCTCGTCTGGAGCAAAACTACCGCAGTCGGTCATCATTTCTGCAAGTTCGGCATTATCGAACACTTTACGCTTGTCGGCACCATTCTTCACCCATACGATTCCCTTGTTGTCATGATAAGGCTTGTTGAGTCCTTCCTTCACAGTAACAACAACCAAGTTGCCATCCTCAACCTCAACAGTATCTATCTTTATCAGAATGGATGGCACTACGTTTTCTGAAGCAATGTCACTCAACAAATTGGTTGTTTCTTGTACTTCAGAATACGACAAGGCATTAGTTTCTCCGGTCTTATCCTTTATACCAACTACCAATTTGCCACCATGTGAATTACTGAACGCCACTAACTCACAGGCAATATCATATTTGTCGAGAATGCGTTCCTTGAACTGCACCCCCGACACCTCGCCAGCCTTTATCTGTTTCAATATATCGTTCATCATTCTTTGATACATTCTTTGTTCAACAAATCGTTTACATCCACTTTCAGCAAATCAGAAATCCGTATTAAGGTTTCCAAGTCTGGTTGGCAAGTGTTGGTGCACCATTTAGAAATGGTTGCTTGGTCTTTACCCAACATTTCTGCCAACCACTTGTTTGGGTGCTTGGTTACTGCCAACATAATCTTCAATCTGTTTACATCTTTCTTTGCCATACTTTTATAGATATATAATTCGTATGCAAAAATACAATAATTATTCTAAATATTGCTGTGATATTTCCAAAAAGTTTGTTTTAAAGGCTATTTATTGAATATTTCGCCATTTTTTAGATAAGAACAGGGGTATCTTATTATGATAAAAACATTAAGATACCCCTATATATAATAAGGTGTCATAACCGACAGAAGGAGCGTGCTTGTTTTCCAACTATGCTTTGTTCTGTTTCTATATTCTTTGTTTCGTGTTTTTCAGCAGTATCTTGCTCCTGTGGCGGTGCAAGTTCAAGCTGTATTTTTCTATCCAATGCAGCCAGTTCCGCTTTAAGACCTTTCAGTTCTTCCTCTTTCTTCCAAGTCTTGCCAGCTATCTCTTCCAGTTGCGGTATTTCCTTTCCCAAAGCCTTGCATCTTGAATCATACTGCTCAATGTAGCTTGGTATCTTCTGTAAGGCATTCAGAAAGTTGTTTGCCGCTGCTATCGGGTCCGACTTGGCAATGTGACCGTAGTTGTACTGGTACTTGTAATTGCCCTCGACAAAAAAGCGGTTGTCAACAAATGGAAGACCATTCTCGAAACTTGTCTCGCTGACAATCTTGACAGGGAATCCGTAGATTTCTCCAATCCGCTTGTATTGTCCGCCAGTTGTCTCTTTCTCCGCCAACATTTGCAGATGCTTTCCTATAACCTCTAAGTTCGTGGACTCCACACCATCGAGAGTGATGAGGTTGAGGATGTTGCCGTCCTTGTCTTTCTTGGCTTTGCCCATAAACTTGCCGTAGTCCTCGGTCATTCCCTTGAGAGAGGCTTTGTTGTTGCCCAGCTCTGCCGTCTTTGACTGCAATTTTGTTTCTGAGTCACGCTTACCCTTGTTAAACGATTTGCGCTCACCCTCCAGAGAAGCAACCTTCTTCTCCAACTTCGCCTTGTCAAGCAAGTCGGTATTTCCGGAGAGAATAGCCATATACTCTGAAAAATTCATGCCCGATTTCTCGTCCATCGCTCCCTCGTCAATGGTTCTCGCTCCCAAGGCTCCGCTTTTCAACTGCGAGATAAAAGTCTGCTTGCAGTGCAGGAGGTTGAACTTGTACGAGTCAAGCGACTTTTCCACCGCATAGATGATGACATCCACCTTGTTGTCGGCATACAGCTTGGCAATCTCGTTGCCGGCACGCACACCTCGACCATCACGCTGTGCCAAGTCTGACGGTCGATCGGGTAGGTCAAGGGCATTGCTGCCCTCTTCCCCCCTAAGAACCGTACATGAGAGTTTCCCCTCATACGGCTCAAGCTTTTCTAAGCCTCTGTTTGTATGCAGAGACCGGCTCAAACTACTTCTTGTTTCCATTTGATTTGCGGGATAATTTAAAACATTCATCATGAACCAACAGATTGCATTTCTTTCCGTTTTGAACGGTTGGCATGACATTCCATGCCTTGTGCGTATCAATAGGCTCACCGCATATAGGACATTTGCGTCCTTGCTTTTCCCATAGGTACAGCAGTGACTTGCGTCCTTTTAGCGTAACAAGCATTTTCGACTTCTTTCTTTTATAGAAGTACAGACGACAGTCTGCATCAAACGGGTTCATGTCTCCTTTAATCTGCGTGTATTGCAGGAATGGAAACGATGAAGTCAGAGACAATAATGTCAATTGGTCTTCCTTTCCGTTTGGTTTCTTGAATTTTGAAGCGAAAGTCCATTTGTTCCCTCGAATGTCATGCCAATATCGGTCTTTTATCCACCGTTTCCCTTTCTTGGAATGACGGCGTTTTGCCCATTGCCATAGTGAGAGGAATATCTGATGGTCGATTCTGTGAAATGAATCACGTGTCGCTCCATGCTGATAATAACCTCCCCATCCTCGGATTTTAGAGTTCAACATTCTGATTAACAACTCCTGTCTGCAACCCTTGTTCTCCTTAATTACCTTACGGATATTCTCCATAAAGCGTTTCTCGGATTTCTTTGTCGGCTTGGTCAATATGTCCTTGCCGTATTTGCGGATATTAAAGCCAAGAAAATCAAAACCGTCATGCACGTTGGTTATCACCGTCTTTTCCTCTGATAAGGTCAGACCTCTTTCAGACATAAATTCAGCAACCAATGGCTTGATTTCATTTTCAAGAGTTTCCTTGTTCTCGCAAGTGATGATAAAATCATCCGCATAACGTACAAGGTTCACCATTGGTGAATACAACTTACCATTAACATGATGGCGCTTATATCTATCTGCAAGAGCTTTCTGCAATCCGTCCAAAGTCATATTGGCAAGTGTCGGAGAAATTATACCACCTTGCGGTGTTCCTTCCTCGGTCGGGAACATTTGCTTGTTGAAAACATAGCCACATTTCAACCATTTTCGGAGTATTGCCTTATCCATTGGGATATTGGCAAGTAACCACTCATGGCTGATATGGTCAAAACACCCTTTTATGTCACCCTCCAAAATCCATTCGGGAGAATATCCCTTTCGGAGAATGTTATGACATTGCTGTATTGCATCCATACAGCAGCGTTCCTTGCGGAAACCGTATGAACGAGTATCAGCTGTAGTTTCTGATACAGGCTCCAATGCCATAAGATAGAGTGCTTGCATGGCTCTGTCTTTCATTGTCGGTATTCCCAACGGTCGCAGTTTGCCGTTGCTCTTCTTGATATGAACTCTTCTCAGCGGCATTGGCTGGTAGCCTCTGCGTTTGAGTTGGGTTATTGCTTGCGTTTTAGCTTTAGGGGTATCCCATATTTCTTTGTCAACCCCAGGAGTATAACCACCCCCGTTAGAAGTAACCCTCTTTACGGCTAAGGCTTTTGTGTAAAAAGAGTGGGTAAGCGTCCATTGCAAGGCTTTCACCTTGTTATGTCTGCCTTCCTTCTGAGCCTTTACAATACGAGCTTGAAGCTTCTTAACAGCTTGCTCCGCCTTAGTCCAGTCTATTCTGTCCCAATTTGATTGCAGGTTGTCAGTCGGCGCACACGATTGGTCGAGGAGATTTTCTTTGATTTTATCGTTCATTTGCATTCCTACTTTAAAAAGTTCTAAAAGTTTATTGTAAAGAATTACCATTTGGCTAATGTTGGGTATTTGCCTCCCAAACATTACCACAGAAGTCTGCCCACTTTCGTGGTAGGTTGATGTTGTCCCTTGTCAACTCGTGATAAGTGGCTCAAACCCTATCCGTCCCATTACAGAACGGCATTCGCTTTCTCTGTTATCTTATACCTGCACATCATTCAGCATCCATTACTTTCAGCTTACCTGTCTTTTGTCTGACAGGAGATGTACAGGCTTACCATGTTCCACATAGATAACTAACGGATAGGTTAGGTTCTGTCTCATCCTCCGACGGTCTTTACATCCGTGTAATCCTACCATGGAGAGGATTATCTGACCGCATCCCATTTTGGGTAGAGTGTATCAGTATCTTGCACTCTTTTACGACATTACGAAGTTTACTAACAGTTCGCTTACGCTAACCATACTATCCAGCCTCGCCACTCTACGGTATGATACTAACCATACTTGACTTCCCCTCACGGTTCTGTCTTGTCTTGCGAAAGTGTACTTTGTCCCGACCGCTTAATACAACATTAAGGTGCATCGGTCGGTAGGCTACCGCTGACGGAACAGCGGGTTAAAGCTGATACTTAAAGTATCATTCCAACAATTATCTATGCGACTTCATGTCGCACCCACGGTGTGTCCAAATGATGAATAGCCACACACCGTTTTTGTGCGTTTACACCTGTACCCAACATGGATGTGGAGCCGAACAATACTCGTACCGATCCCTCGTTCATAGCTGCTATCACCGCCTTTCTTGCCCTCTCGTTCTTGCACTCCTGAATGAAGCGAATCTCTGACGAGGGTATTCCATAATCCTCTATCAGCTTGCGCTTGATTTCAGAATACACGTTCCATTCGCCCGGTCTGTATGTTCCCAGATCTGAGAATACGAACTGCGTACCCTTGTGGTTGTCATAGCGTTTGTAATAGTCCGCTATCATCTTCGCACAATGGCTCGCCTTGTTGTCGGGATGGTCCTCACAAGTCGGGTCTATCATGCGCATATCGAGAGCCATCTTTCGGGCATAGTCCGTGGCTATGAGCATCTTTGCCTTCTCTTCCGTTTCCGACAGTGGCAGTCTGCCGAGGATGGTGGCATCACCTGTCTTGGCAAACTCCATCAGCTTTTGGATGAAGTCCTCCTGCTCGGGTGTCGGCGGTATATTATGAAGGATCTCGTTCTTCTCCGGTCTGTCCACGCCAACCGCCTCCGCCGTACGATAGTCGGTTATCTCGTTGTAGAAAGCAGCAAGCTCCGGTACCTTGATGAAGTATCTGAAACGTTCCTTCTGTACGATGTTGTTGGTGACGTTAAACTCGAAGTCGGTAGTTTTCTTGGCGAAGATTGCCGCCCACGCATCGAAACAGCGGATGTCCTGACGCTCCAGTTCCTTGGGGCGCAGGTACTTGAAGAGCAGATACAACTCTGTCAGTGAGTTACTGATGGTTGTTCCCGACAGGAATGTAGCTCCCAGATCTCTGCCTGTCCGCTCCTGTATGGTTCGGATGGCAAAGAGCATATTGAGTGCCTTCTGACTTCCCTCGCTGTTGCCGAGTCCTGCCACACGGTCGTGACGGGTGTTGAACATAAGGTTCTTGAACTGGTGGCTCTCGTCCACAAACAAGTGGTCGATGCCCATCATGCGGAAATCCACCACATCATCGGTGCGCTGCTCGATGCTGTAGGCTATCTTCTGCAACTTTGCCTCCAAGTTGAACTTCCGCTTTTCCAGTCCTTTGAGCATTCCCCGTGACACGTCCTTGCCCTGCGTACGTATCACCTCCAAGTTTTCCTCCACGGTATCAAGCTCCGCCTGCAATATCTGCCGCTGGAGTTCTGGCGATTGCGGTATCTTCCCGAACTGGTCATGCGACATGATTACACAGTCATAGTCGTTGTTCTTGATGTTGTTGAAGAAACTGACACGGTTCTTGGTGGAAAAGTCCTTCTCCGAGGCATAGAGTATCCTCGCATGGGGATAAGCTGTCTGATAGGTGGCAGCTATCTCCGCGACATTGGCTTTCAGTCCGATAATCATCGGCTTGTGAGCCATACCGAGACGTTTCATCTCATGCGCAGCCATGCACATGATAAGGGTTTTTCCAGTGCCGACCTCATGGTCACATATCCCGCCGCCGTTCTGCAAAAGCATCCATACACAGTCCTTCTGACTTGGGTACACACTCTTGACACCATACTTTCCGCCAAGGGCTTTCAGATCCAAGCCGGGGAATCTTTGGTGAGAACCGTCATACTTCGGACGCACGAAGCAGTTGAACTTCCGGTTGTACATTGTGGTCAAGCGTTCCTTAAAGGAGTCAGACTGCTCCTCCAGCCATTCAGTGAACCCGTTGCGGATTTCGTCAATCTTGGCATTGGCAAGCTGTATGCCCTCGCTGTCACGCACCTTGATGTCGTTGCCGTTCTCGTCCTCACCGATGCTCTTCATCATGTCGGGACAAGTGTTGTGCAGGGCATGTTTCAGAAGACTCATGCCGTCATAGTGGCGGTAATATCCCTTCACCATATACTCATCCGTGATGGCCATGGTCTTCATACTGCATTTTGCCGAATATTCGTCCATGCTGTCGGAATAGACGATGCTGACCTGTGTATTGAAGAGGTGGCTCATGTAAGCGGAATACACACCTGTAGGTATCCAACGTTCACCGAAGTTGAAGTCCAGGTCCTCAAAGGCTATCGGTTCGGGAAAGCTTGCCTTCAAGGCTTCCAACGACTCCCTCACGATTGCATGGTCGGGATTTTCCTTCAGCCATTCTTCTATACGCTCCGCTTTCTCTATGACATTGCCGGCAATGAAGCGGTCGGCTATCTCGTAGCCATCTATGAGCGGATTGTAATAGATGCGCCCTTTAAGCGCTTCCGTCAGTTCCTGTTCCGGCATATCCGATAATTCAGTCATATACGGCAAGTCGATACGGCCGAACTTGTTGAGCGAGGCGGTGAGCGCTTCCTCTGGAAAATCGACATGACTGACCTCGTCAAGCGAAAAAGAGACCGGGTGGTCGAAGATGTCTGACTTTGTGAACTGTCCGTTTTCTACCCGTTCCAACGACAGCATGTCGCGCCCTGAGGCATCCATAAGGATGAACTTCACGGTCTGCTTGGCATTGAGGTTGCCGAAGCGGATGAAGAAAGCATCATAATAGACATTCAGACTCTCACGCATCTGCTTGTTTTCCGTCTGTTCTTCCGCTTCATAGGTGTAAAGTTTCTGATAGGCATCACGGAGGGCGATATACAAGACTGCCTTTTCTTTCTGCTCCATATTCAGATCCAACGGTATGAAGGTAGCACCATACTTGGTAAGGTCTTTCAATACACCGATGTTTCTGGCAGAGTCGAGCACCATAGAACCCTCACGATGAAAACTTTCCAGTTTCTCATCAAATGGACGGGGCTTCATAACATTCTCTTTCTTCCTTGCCAGCTCTTCCCGCTTTCTTTCTTGCTCTTTTTGTTGTTCCCGCTCATGATTTGTTTCTTTCAAGGTGTTCTGAGTTTTGGAATCTTCTTTTGCCTCATTCCCTTTCGACTGTCCATGCCCGATTTGAACTTTGAGAACTTCTATCGGTTCCATCGGCGGCTTGAACTTCGGATCAAGCGTATCTTCAACGCCCAGAGCCTTGAGTTGTTCCTGACGGTGCAGTTCCGCCTTTTGGCGCAGCAGCACCCTGTCTTCGGGAGCCATGGTCATCATCATCTCGTAAAAGCCATTGATTGGCGGATTCTCTTCCCAAGAGATGCTTGCGTATGGCTCATCCCCAGACAGGATTGGTTTTGTCTCCAGTGTTGTTTCCTGCTCTTTTGCATCTGTCAACGAAGGCTTTTCTTCTTTTTCCACAGGCTTTGTCACAACTTCAAAAGTCGGATTGACGCTTTTTACCAACGGACTTGCTTTCTTCCTTGACACTTTCTTGGCGGCAGCACCCACTGTTACCTCTGCTTTCTTCTTCGTTGAATGGACAGCCTGACGGTTTTCTTCTTCCATTCCCCAAAGGTCAAACAGAGTCATTTGGACTGGTGGCTGCTGATGATTGGACTTTTGGGACAGCTCTGCATCATCAGTAGGCTTTTCCTGCTTTTGCAAGGATACTACCGTATTGTTCTGCTTTTCCTCAATGGAAGGCTTCATCTTCTCTGTTTTTTCTATCTTTTCTGTTTCTTCAACCTCCTTAACTTCCTCAGACATTGTTTCATCTATCCCCAAGTATCGGTTCAAATTGAGGTTCTTCTTAAAGTCTTCATGGAGCATCTTTCGCAAATCCTCTGCAATGCCTTCCACGCCATCCTCATGCGTGTATATCATTGCAGGTTTGCCGAACGGGTCAGTATCCAACTTTGCAGTTGTATGGATAATGCGTTCCGGATGCTCCAGAAAGTAGTTGTTTGTCGGAATGCGGTTCTCGTCATTATAGACAGTGTCAAGCAGGTTGTCGTCTCCTCGCAGCGACTCCTTTTGGCTGTTTTTCTGGAGGATGATGAGGTCACTGCCCACTTCCGTATTGGCATTTTCCGTGAACAGGTTGTTGGGAAGACGAATCGCTGACACGAGATCAGCATGATAGAGCATCATAAAACGCGCGGCACTGTTGTTTTTGGCATTCAATACGCCTTGTGAGGTGATGAAGGCAACCAACCCGCCGTCCCTTACCGTATCAAGAGCCTTGACAAAGAAGTAGTTGTGTATGCGTCTGGTGACAAGTGCCCTCATGCCTTTCATGGCTGTATAAGACGGATCAAATACGGCAACATCGCCAAAGGGAATATTTGAGATGGCGAGGTCGAAGTAGTCATTGAAAGGCTTTTCTATCTTCTCGAATCCCTCTATGCGCACTTTCTGCTCCGGGTGCAGATGGCGAAGTATCTTTCCCGTAAGCAGGTCTTTTTCAAATGCCATAATGTCTGCCTTGGGATTGTTATCCAAGACCGAATCGACAAAGGCACCGATGCCTGCCGAGGGTTCAAGAACCTTTTCGGGGATAATCTGATGCTCTTTCAATACATCCGTCAGAGCCTCTGTAACGGCTGACGGCGTGTAGAATGCCGTGAGGACAGACTGTTTCAGACTGTCCATCAACTGTTTGTACTCGCTTTCATTCTTGCTGTTTTCACGGATAAGTCTATGCAGCTCCACGGTTGGAGCAAACAATTCAAGGTCTGATTTTGCCCAATGGACGGCATCCGCCAGTTCCCTGGCAGGGTTCAGGATGCACTTCAATCCTCCGAATCCGCAATAACGCTCCAGAAGGAGACGCTCACGGGCGGTCGGCGTGCGCTGTTCCCTGTCAAGGATGAATGCTGTCTCTATCGCCTTGATGTTGTCGTTCAGACGTTGTTTTCTATTGTACGCCATTTGACTCTATGAAAAGGGCTACGGCTCCCGTCAACTCGGTATAGAGCTGGTCGTAGTCCGGTGACTGGGCAAAATCATCATCGGTGAGGTCGTAAATGGAATACACGTTGTCAACCAAAGGCAGGAGGTGCTTGACAAACGCTTCCTGGTCTTCTACTGCTACCTCCAGGGGGAACTCACGGTCAACAACATCATACAGGATGCTGTACTTGGAAAAGCGGAGACCTTTCAGCAATGCTGACATGGCAAGCTCTTGTGCTGCATCGGCAAAGAGGGCATCACGCCGTGCCTGCTCATATACTTCTGCGGCATGGTCTGCACGTTCGCGGATAAAGTCCGCATCGTTGGCTTGTGGAAAACGGTTCTCCCTGAGGTGGTTCAAGAGGTACAGTCCGTAATAGGACAGCTCTGTCTGTGCCTGTTTCTTTCTGTTCATTTGTCAGTTGAATGGATTGAGTGGTGAATAATAAACCGTGGATGGCGGTTGATGTTTGTTGAAAGCAAGAAAAAGGCACTCGGTATCCCTCCGAGTGCCGCCACTTAATCCACAGTAAATAAAAGCATCCTAAATGAAGACACCATTTATGAACCATGTTTCGGTGGCAAAGGTACAAACTATTTCTTGTATCTCTTCACATTTCCTCGCTTTTCTGCTGTTTTGCGCTCTGCAAAGACGAATTTCGTGTTGAAATTCTCGTCAAAGGCTATGGCTGCGGAGAAAGGTTTGCCTTGCTTGCTGGTGAAACCATTGAGCGTTCTGGTCTTGCCCTTGGTAAGCAAGTCGGTGATGTCGGCATCAGTGAGCAACTTTCCTGCTACCTGCTTGAACACTGGCATACCGCACTCCTTGTTGCTGCATCTTACTACCTTTCCGAAGAACTGCATGGTACCTTGCTTGCACTTCGGACACTGGCAGCCGGAATCCTTGTGGCTGAAAAGTCTGTCACAACCTAACAATTCCGCAGTGATTTCACGGGTATAGCCTTCGATACTATGTGTGAACCCGTCTGCACTTGCTTCACCTCGTTCTATCTTGGCAAGTTCCGCCTCCCATTTGCCCGTCATCTCCACATTGGCAATCGCCATGTTCTTCACCACGGAATGCAGGGCGAGTCCTTTTTCCGTCGGCACAAGTTTCTTCTGCTGGCGCACCATATACTCTCGTTTGAGCAGGGTTTCGATGATGGCGGCACGTGTGGCAGGTGTGCCAATACCGCTGTCCTTCATTGCCTGGCGCATCGTATCATCTTCTATCTCTTTGCCTGCGGTCTCCATTGCTGCAAGCAATGTGGATTCCGTATGCAAAGGCTTCGGTTTGGTCTTGCCCTCCGTGATGGTGCAGCCAGAAAGAGTGATATGCTGTCCTTCTTGCCAGTTGGGAATGACTTGATCCTTGACCTCATTGTCGGTTGCGTCTGCATCCTTATCCTGCCTTTTGTTCTTTTCCTTGAGCGACAACGCTCGCCAGCCAGTCTGTCGGATGATGGAGCCACTGATGCCAAACTCAACTTCATGATCCACTTGCGCCGATACTGATGTGATGTCCTTGATGCAGTCTGCTGAGAACGCTTCAATCATCCGGCACAATATCATGTCATAAACGATCTTCTCGTCCTTGAAAAGACCGATGGCTGCATTTTCTGTGATGAGCAGGGCATGGTGGTCGGTCACCTTGGCTGCATTCACGCTGTTCTTGCTATAGTCCTCACTGCCAGGCAAGAGTTTCACTTTCTCTCCATATTCCGAATGATTCTCCAGATTCTTGAAGAGTTTGGGAAGGGTGGCAAATACATCATCCGAGATATAGCGGCTTGATGTTCTTGGATAGGTGATGAACTTTGCCTCGTAGAGTTTCTGGGCGATGGAGAGTGTATGCTCTGCCGTGAAGCCATGCTGGGTGTTGGCTTCTTTCTGCAAGGTGGTAAGGTCGTAAAGGAGTGGTGCCTTCTCCACCTTTCGCTTGGTTGCGACCTTTGTGATGATGGCAGAACCGGTATCTTTCACCTTATTATATATGTCGGTTGCGGTGGCTTTGTCTGTCCAGCGGTTGGCAGATGTGAACTTCAGTATATTGCCACTGTCTGCATCAACCACACCGAAGTGTACCTGCCAGAACGGTTTCGACTCGAAACGCTTGTGTTCCCAATAGCGTTCGCACACCATGCCAAGTGTCGGGGTCTGCACACGACCTACGGAATAGGTGCCACGTCCTGCGGCTATCGTCAGGGCTTGTGTGCCGTTGATGCCGACGAGCCAGTCTGCCTCACTTCGTGCCTTGGCTGCATGATAGAGATTGTCATACTCCTTGCCGTCCGTGAGGTTCTGAAGTCCCTCACGGATGGCGGTGTCCGTAAGCGAACTGATCCAGAGACGGTCGAAAGGTTTCCTGCAACCGAGATACGCATAGAGGTATCGGAAAATCAACTCTCCCTCACGTCCGGCATCGGTTGCTACGATAATGCGCTCACTGCTGTCAAACAGCTTGCCGATAATTTTAATCTGGGCAAGCACACCTGCATCTGGTTTGTAGCCGTTCTCAGTCTTGACTTGTCGGGGAACAAGAACGAACGGGTCGGGAATCACAGGCAGATTCTCCGCATGGAATCCCTTCATGCCGTAAGTTTCCGGCATGGCTGGCTGCACTAAATGTCCGAATGCCCATGTCACATAATAGCCATTGCCCTGCATATAGCCTTCCTCACGCTTGTCAGCTCCCACAATGTGGGCGATTTCCTTGGCTACGCTTGGTTTCTCTGCGATGATTGTCTTCATTGTCTGTTGTTTTTGTGACATCCGCAACCGTGGGATAGACGGTCGCAGATGTCGGTTGTTATAATGGATGATTAACTCTGTGGATCAAGTGGCGGCAACTACATCTTCACGCTTCTTGCCTTTCTCTTTGGCTTCTGTTCCTCGGCGTTCTGTTCCTTCTGCTGCTTTTCGTTCTTTGGCGCAGACTGTCCCGGACTCAGCGGCTCCTTGGTGTGCTTGGTCGCCTCATGGGTCTTGCCCTGCTCGTTGACGGCGACTTGTACCTTGTTCTCGTTGGTCGGAATCTGTTCCTTCGCCTGTTTGAGGTCTGGATTGTTGCGGTAGGAACGTGGCTGCATCTTGTCGAAATCGAACTTCACGTAGGCGGTATAGGTACCGCTGCCGTTTTTGTTGGGCACTTCCTTGATCTCGATGGTCTTGCCTGCCACATAGTCGTCCTTCTGCTGCTCGGTCAGTTCCTTCTTGAAATAGGTGTTGAGTCGGCGGATGGTCCCGTCCTCATTGAGCCAGTGGTTGGAATCTTGCTGCTTCTTCTGACCGCCCGCATCACCTTCTGCCTTCTGCTCTTGCTTGTCAGCGGTTTGCTTCTTGTCTCCATTCTGTTTCTGACCTTGCGCCTGTCTTGTGCTGCCAGGCACGAACTCCACGCCACGCTGTTCCACATTCACCTGCAGCAGCGGTGTGAACTTGCGCCCGTTGGCAAGCTCAATCTCCTTGCGAAGCGGAATACCTGAGTAGAGCACTCTCTTGTCGTCCTTGGTAATAGGTGTCTTGCCGATGGTATCGGGTATGCGCACCTTGTTGGTCGGGATGTCAACAATCTCATTGGTGAGACGGTCGATACTGATGAAATGAGGACGCAGCTCACCTGTATTCTTGTCGGGGAAATCCACTACCTTTCCGAGGTTACCGTTCTGCAACAGGTTCTTCTTGTCCTCTGGAGTGAAGGTATAGCCTTTGTAAGCGACATCGAGTTTTGGCTCGTTGCGCACGAAATGCGGCACAAGTTGCAACTGGTCGTTATCGTCCTTGCGGAATGACAGACGGGCCTGTATTTCTATCTGTTCACCGCCGAAGGTCGGCTTCACTATCACAAGCCCCGTCTTGCCGTAGTTGAGCAGGGCTTTCATATCCTTCTCATTCATACTGTTGAAGTCTATGCCATATTTGGCACCCAATTCCTGCAGGTTCACATCGTTACCACTAATGAGGTTCTGCTTTACACCCGGAGCGGTCTGTGCCTGCTGTTCGGCTGCGGTCTGTTCTGGTTTCTGTTCCATGTCGTTCTCTTTTTCGTTGGTTTGTTCAGATGATACATTCTCTTTTTCTGTGTTAGCTTGCGTCTTGGACGCATCGTCCGATGATGCGGTTTCTTTCGCCTGACCTTCCGATTGCTTTGCCTCTTTCTCATAATTGGAGGTGTCAACCTTGTGGGCGGAAAGAATCTCCTTGTTAGCCTCCGGATCTTTCAGTAACTCCTTCATCACGCCAAGCAGATTTTCCACCTGGTCTGCCGCTATGCGGTAGAATCCGAATCGGCTTGGCTCCTTGCACTGGCGGAAGAAGTTTCGGAAGAAACTGTCCATCAAGTCACTGTTGCGGTCAAAACGCAGGAAGTCGGACGTGTTCTCCGCCTTGGCGGGTGCTCGCTTCGGTGTGCCGTCTCTGCTGAGTCCGGCGACGACGCTGATCTCGCCCGTCTTCTCGTCACGGACTACCAGCACGTCCTGTTCATCACTCTTTTTCTTTTGTACCATAATTGTAAATGTTTAATGGTGAATACTGTTGTTATTTGAATTTTTGGTGAATGCGGGTCATATAATGCTCCACATTCTCCTGATTGAAATTCTTCACATTGTTCTGGATAAATTGCTTCACGTCTTCCTCCGTGTAATAGGTCTTCTGTCCCAGCCGCTTGTAAGGAAGCACTCCCAGGCTGCGGTAACGTTGCAGGGAACGGGGAGAAATTTGAAACAAAAGACAGAGATCCTGGTTGTCGAGCAACTTCTCGTTGATGCCAGAGCATCCCTTGTCCTCTCCACTTCGCTCATGTCTCAACATCAGCATGTCATAGATGCCGTCAATTTTCTTGTGCAAGTCATGCAGATATAATTCCAATCGTCTCAATGTTCCATCTTCCATACTCATGTCTCCTTGGTTATGGTTCGTTCCTCAATCAATTTCTGTACAGCGTTGATGCTGTATCTGCATTGTCCGCGCACCATGAAGTACTCGATACTGTTGGTAGAGCGCAAGCGCTGCAGGGTTCGCTTGCTTATCCCAAGTATTCTTGCAGCATCACTGCTTGTCAGCACAAGTTCCATGCTTCTTCTTTTGGTATTTTCTCTCGCATTGGAATATATGAGAGCTACCAACTTTGCCACGTCGGCAATCTGTTCTGTCAGCATCTTAAAGGCTGAACTTTCCATTGTTATTACTTCCATTTTGATTCCGTTTTAAATGTTACAAACTTTGCTGTTTTGATTTCTCGGCGGCAAAATTAATCATTTGCGAAATACCCGTTTAACAACTCATTAATGACCCACGTATAATTTTCTTGAATTACTTGCCTGTCGGTCAGCAAACGACGGAAAAGCACTGCCACAAATCTCCATTTTCATTGTTTTTCCTAATTCGTGTCGTATCTTCGCAGCCGAAAATGTCAAACCCATAAAAATCAAGAACATGGAAGTAGTAACAATGGAAAAGAAGGCATTCGACTTGATGATAGCAAGATACGATGCCTTGGTACAAAAGGTAGAGTTGTTGAAGCACAAGGCAAACGGCAAGCGTCTCAACCAGTGGCTCACAGGACCTGAGGTCTGTCAGCAGCTGCGCATCAGCCCCCGCACATTACAGAAATTACGCGACCGCCGTTTCCTGGGACATACCCAATTCGGTCGCCAGTTCTATTACAAGCCCGACGAAGTCAAGGCCCTTATCCCCCTTATCGCCCGCATTAAATCGGTATAGCATACCCCATAGCAACGCTATATGTTATGAGCCAGCCAAGTGATATTGAGAATCAATTCGGTATAGCATAAAAATGAATTTCGCCCAAGGCAAAGCAAGCACTTCACCTTGGGCGACCCAAATAAAATTTATCCACCATTTAATCCACAGTTCAAGCAATGAACACGATGAATCAGATTTTATCGCATGACAGCGAGTCCATAGCCACCGCCATGCAGTCCTTGAAGAAAGCTAACAATTGGCTTTCCTCGTTCCTGGAGTCCTACAGTCCACCTCTGGACGGTGAGCGATACCTCACCGACAAAGAACTCTCTGAACACTTGAAGCTCAGTCGCCGTACCTTGCAGGAATACCGCAAGCAGCGCATCTTGCCATACATTATATTATGTGGCAAGACCCTCTATCCCGAATCCGAGATCCAGTCCCTCCTCACCACCAATTACCGCAAGCCGATAATTGATGGGGAAATCAGAGATGACAGATACACCTGATACAATTGCCTCTAAACGAACAAAGGGAAATAACCAGTCTTTGGTCGTTCCCCTTTGTTAGTTGTATTCATTCTGATTACATCACATGATTGTCAAAATGTCGTTGCATGCATATCTCCTTTACAACGCTTTATAGCACCATCTAAAGATTTTGAAAGATTCATAAATGCTGCTTTCCTGATATATTCTTCAGTTTTGATGATCTCATCTACTTTCTCTTTCAACTTTTCCAATGGCTTGATATCATCATTCGTTTCATGTATCCAATCGCTCATATTATAAGATAATTTATATCTGTCTCGAATAAAATGAGTAAAAGAATTTAAGGATTCGTTACTCAAATTCAACAGGTTATCCATTAGTTTATCCATGTCTACATGATTGAAGATGGATACCATATCGTATGTACAGCTGTGGTCCGGCAATGCCTGTTTATTTAAAGTACACAATTCATCTACATTCGAATCCGACAATTCTTCCAGAGTGCGAGTCATGAGATTTTTACTCATCTTCAATCTATTCTCATATTCCTCATTAAATTTAGCACAAATCTCTGGCAACCGCTTCAACTTCTCTGTAGTCATATAAGAATTGACACCTCTACTAAATGCCATACGAGCGTCATAAACAGACTCTTCGTCTTGAAAAGCCTCCCAATATTTAGGCAGAGCCTCGCATATGTTATTGAAGTCCTTTTCATCAAACTCTTTTATTGCACGAGAGTCCAGGTATACCAAATAAGCGATGGCATGTCCCAAATTTTTCATGCTCGTCACTTGGATACCACAAATATCATCAATCAAGGTACGATAGAATGAAATAAAATCCTTATTACTCATTGCATATACCTCATTGATCCTAGCCCATGAACGGACTTCTGCTATAGGTGCAAAATATTCTTTCCCAACATAATCCTTAATAGAGTTGCCCGTATTTAGTTCTAAGAGAACTCTTTCTACAAACTCTATCTTGAACGTCTGGTAGTTACTCAAACGCTGATAAATATTATTATATCTCTGATGAAGATCTCCTAATTGCAACTTCAAGTTCTCTATTTTTTCTTTATCAAACTGTTGACCTTTTATGGCATATTGAATCCAGGCATCAAATAACTGATGATTTTTTCCGCGATACTCACAATAGGATATTATATAAGTCCCCAACACATGAATCATGATGTCCTCATAACGACTATCTCCCAAGAAATCAGTCATAGATTCCTCGAATCGGCTAAAATCCCATAATGCTTGACGCAGAATACGAAGATTATCACATTCCGTCATGGCAAAGAATTTCTCAATCTGCTCTTGATGACCTACAACAAAATCATTCTTGGGTGTCTGATTGACAAAAGTGTCAAGAGCACTATGTAGATCCGTCGCTATCTCAAACTCACGACCTATCGTTTTCTCCTTGAACTCACCAAATATTTTCTTATTCTCGCCTTCGGCAATCTTATCCTCATCACCTATGACAATGAGGTGACAATTACATTGCTCCACAAAGAAGTTCAAATATCCCAACAACTTCTTCATGGGAATATCACAACGTTCCAAATCATCAAAAATGAGCAGTTTTTTAGAATTTGCCAAACTGTCATTTGATTTGAACTTTGATAAAGAGTCAATACCTATATTAATAGAAAGGTCTGAAATACCATCATAATTCAAATCAACTTCATGCTTTAAAACCATTGCTGAAGCAATTTTAGCCAAGACTTTTCCTGCTTTTGCTGCTTTCCCATATAAGATAGGGCATATAACTCTATTTAATGCTGTTGTAATTTGTTTTGTATCACTTAAGCCATATAGAGAAACATAGATGGGTTCTAGTACCTGTTCTGTAGTAGGATTTCCTTTGTATGCATCTATCCAATGATTGATAAAATGAGTTTTCCCACATCCCCATTTGCCCTTCAGTAGAACTGCATATTGAGGATCGGGATTCATCATGTATCCATTTAAAAAGTTTACTATATTCTCATTCATATAAATCTATCTTTGGTTTGTATTACAAAAATACACTTTTTCCTTGAAAAGCAAATACAACCGATGAATTATATAACAAACTTTATATAATGAGTCTACTCGCAATAGTCCTAATTCGAATTTCTTCTTTATAACTTACCGACATTCAGAAGGTCATTACCACAAAGCAACTTTTCAGGTGAACTCATACTAGAGTCCCGCAAACAAAAACAGGTAGAAGCAAATAATGATTATTCGCTTCTACCTGTGCTATATTCTGGACTTCAGTTGAAGTCTTTGCTATTGTTCATCATAACAATCATAGGCTGTTCTGTCTTTTGCCATTCACGCTCTACCTTTTCTTTGTTGACAACTCTTTTCACCATCCATTTTCTAAAGATTTGAGCCCAAGAAGTGTCCAGCAGAAAAGCAATAGCCATCACCATTTCCATGCTATATACATCAGCTTTGTTCCCATTATCCAGTGTGATATATTTTGCTGCTTCAAATTCTTTCAAGACTCCCTGTTTAAAAATACGTTTAATCGTATTTCTCACTGTTACACCCGAAACATAGAACAGCTCCGCTATTTCCCACGCAGTCATCCACACCTCACCATGATGAGGTGCGTAGATGACCATGTCCTCCTGTATCGTTATCACCTGTCTTTTCATACTTCGTCTTGTTTAGAAATTTGATTACTCTTGTCATTTTCAACACTCTGTTCTACATGTCCCATATACTCCTCGATATGATTCAGTTGCAAAGATAACTTATCCATGTCCTTATTCAACTTTTCCTTAGTTATTTTTGCGTAAATTTGTGTTGTTTTAATATCCTTATGCCCCAATATCGAACTCACCGTTTCTATTGGCACACCATTGGTGAGACAAATCTCCGTAGCCATCGTATGGCGACTCATGTGCACAATTTAAGCAAAAGCAACGGAAAGTGAAGATGAGAGAAATGAACTGCAAGTGGTTGAGAATGAGCAATATTTCATAATTCTGCCAATTGGCTGCAAAGCAAAGCCGAGCAGGATATTGAGTTATTTCAGTTACCAAACCGTTAGCGGTCAGTTACCGAAACCAACACTGCTAACGAGGTGAAAAACAAATAGTTTGTCACCAGTGTTTGTTGCACTGTTCTGCACAACTTTCAATGACAGAGAATGCTTACTGATTGATTATTTTTGCAAACTAAAAAAGTAAGCAGATGAAAGTTGAAAAATTCAAGGTGCTGCTCTACCTCAAAAAGAGCGGATTGGACAAGAACGGTAAGGCTCCCATCATGGGACGCATCACCCTCAACCGAACAATGGCGCAGTTCGGTTGCAAGTTGTCATGTACGCCAAAGTTATGGAATCCACGTGAGAGCAGACTTGACGGCAAGAGCAAGGAGGCTGTGGAAGTGAACGCCAAAATTGACAAGCTGTTGCTGGCAATAAACTCAGCCTACGAGTCACTTGTGGAGCGCAAGACGGATTTTGACGCAAAGGCGATAAAGGATCTGTTTCAATGCAGTGCAGACACTCAGATGACCTTGTTGAAGCAGCTTGACGCCATCATTGCGGACATTGAGTCAAGAATCGGCATCGACTACAAGAAAGGCACGCTGCCAAACTACCAGTACACTCGCCTGACATTGGTATTGTTCGTCAAGAAGCGTTATGGAACTGACGATGTGGCATTCGGTGAGCTTGACGAGCAGTTTATCCGTGAGTACATGGACTTTTGCTTGGACGAGAGAGGTCTTGCACTTGATACAGTCCGCCACTATCTCGCCATCTTGAAGAAGACCTGCCGAATAGCTTTCAAGGCAGGACACTCCGAGCGTTATCATTTCATGCACTTCAAGCTACCTCAAAAGAAAGAGAATCCACCAAAGGCATTGACACGTGAGGACTTCCTGAAAATTCGTGACCTCGAAATACCAGAGCGAAGAAAATCGTTGGCTTTGACCCGTGACCTTTTCCTTTTCGCTTGCTATACAGGCACGGCTTATGCCGATACTGTTTCTATCACGGAAGAAAACCTCTTTCGTGATGAGGAGGGCAGCCTTTGGCTGAAATACCACAGAAAGAAGAACAAGATGCTTGCACGTGTGAAGTTACTGCCAGAGGCGCTTGCCATGTTGGAGAAATACAAAGACCCGACAAGACCTACTCTTTTACCGCCACAGGAATTTCGAGTGCTGAGAGGTAACATGAAAAGTCTCCGAGTACTATCTGGCATAAGTATGGATTTGGTCTATCATGTTGGACGGCACAGTTTCGCATCGCTCGTTACGCTCGAAGAAGGTGTTCCGATAGAGACTATCAGCAGAATGCTTGGTCACAACAACATTCAGACCACGCAAATCTATGCACGTGTCACCCCGAAAAAGCTATTTGAGGATATGGACAAGTTCATCGAAGCCAACAAGGACTTCAAGTTTGTCCTGTAATATTATCACAAAATAAGAAAGGAACATAAAAATGAGAAGTACATACAAGCAGTTTTATTATATCAACCGTGGCAGAGTAAAGGCAGACGGAACCACATCTATATTTTGCCGTATCACGATTGACGGCAAAGTGTCAGCCATAGCAACAGGTCTTTACTGTGCTCCCGAAGAATGGGACACGAAAAAAGGTGAAGCCAAGAATGCAAGAGTGAACGGACAACTGCAAGCGTTCAGACTAAGAATTGACGAAGCCTACGAGCAGGCAACAAAGGAAAAGGGCATCGTTACCGCCGAGATTCTGAAGAATGTTATTGTTGATGCAAATACTATCCCGATGACATTGCTTGCCACTGGCGAGGAGGAGCGTGAACGCCTTAGGCTGCGCTCCATCCGTATTAACTCAACATCTTCTTATCGCCAATCTAAGACATCGCAGCTCAACTTGCGAGAGTTCATCGGGTTACGAGGAATGAATGACATTGCATTTGAAGATTTGACTGAGGAATTTGGCAAATCTTATAAGTTGTTCTTGATTGGCAAAGGGTATAGTGCATCCAATACGAACCATAATCTTTGTTGGTTGCAACGCTTGGTTTATATCGCTGTTGACAGAGGTCTGCTGAAATTCAATCCACTGGAAGATGTCGGATATGAAAAGAAAAGCTCACCAAAGCGTAGACATATATCCAGAAATGACTTGCTGCTCATTATGGAGACTCCTATGGAGGATAAGGCATTGGAGTTGGCACGAAGAATGTTTGTTTTCTCCAGCCTTACAGGTTTGGCTTATGTCGATTTACGTAACCTGTATCCACACCATATCGGGATGACGGCAGACGGTAGAAAATACATCCGTGAGAAAAGAGCAAAGACCAACAACGAAGCGTTCATTCCCTTGCATCCCCTGACTTTGACTATGCGTCACCCATCTTGGATTTTTCTATTTTTCGGGGGCAGAATCGTCACTTTTGCCCCCGTCTAGTATCTTTTGAACATCAAACAAGGGCTTGATAGAGTGTTGGGCAGGAGTCAGCAGCAATGTTTCTTGCCTGACCTTCCCATTATTCGGCATGTTGATTCTGATAGTAGCTATGGTCTTAGCAATTTTCAAAACTGAATCTACACTTTTGTTTATCTTGGCAATTTTTAAGATACGCTCCAGTTCTTTATACACCTTGTATGCAATGAAGCATATGCAGATATGTGCCTCTATTCTTTTCTCTGTGAAATGAAAGATGGGGCGTGCCTCCAAGTTCCCTTTGGTTACACGAAAGGCTCGTTCCACGACCCATAGACCGTGGTATTGTTCGACAACTTCCTTTGGTGTGATGGAAGTATTGGTTATATAACCTTTCAAGCCATCCCACTGTGAATCTTCCTTGATTTTGTCTTCGCTGATAACTACATCTATGTCTTTGCTGATTTCCAAGAATTTATTATAGCCACGCTTATTTACGGAGGCTTTTGTGATTTTTCCATTTGCATATGCCTTCTTGAGCCTTGCCACTCCCTTATCACGATTATGTGCATCCTTCTTTGCTCGTTCTTCGGAATAGCCGAGGATCAATCTTGCATTGTCACCATATCTGTATTCGTGAAATTTTCCAGGCATCTTGTCTTGCTGCAAGATCCATTCTTTTATCTGCTCAGACTCTGTATGAATACGAGCACCTATTATATATTTGTATCCTGCATCCTCCAGTAACTTTACATTGCGCTTACTCATGAGCCCTGCATCAGCCACCACTACAAAATCGTCCAGAAAGAAGCGTTGTATGAAATCATCTATGATAGGTAGCATGGTGTATCCCTCGTATTGGCTTCCATTGAAAATACAATACGACAGAGGATAGCCATCACGGCTGACCAAGAGGCCTAGCACTATCTGCGACTCTGATGTCTTGCCATCCTTTGAAAAACCAGACTCTCGCAGCACATCTGTTCTACTGGTCTCAAAATACAGTGTGGTCACATCATAGAACATCAGACCTACATGTCCACCGAGTATGCGCTTGGTGTGCTCTACACTGATGCGTTGTACCTCTTCTTTTTGGGTATAGTACAACTTGTCCATGTAGCGATAAAGCTTATACAACTCGACATCTTCATCAAAGTATGACTTCAGGTAATCTACTGTTGCGTGTTTGCTCATGGGTTGAGAGATGCGAGCGATAACCAAATGGCGAAGTATGGAATCTTGAATTTGGTTGAAACCTATGCTGTCATATACTTGGTTTAGGATAATTTGGTGTCCATTTAGAAGCAGGGAGTCTATGTTAGACAGTACTCGTTCTGTCTCTTCCTCTTCGTTTTGCTTGATGTCTGGTTCTGTGAAGTTAATCTCTTGCTGTCCACCATAAGTTCTTATCCATTTGTTCGCTTCTAGGCACAGAGCATCCGCTTCGGCATCTGTCTTCGCAACACCGAAACTCTTGATTTCACGGAACTTGCCATTGCTCTTGTCCACCACAAGCACTCCGATATGCCCACTGCGGTGCTTCTTCTTACGTACAAACATGGTGCAAAGATACAAAAAATAGTCGTTGCGTCACCCATTTACAGAGATTATTTTTGCTAAATGCCTGAAAATTAGGATATGTTATTTTATAGGTACACATTTTGTCAAAGTCAGGAAAATACATCCGTGAGAAAAGAGCAAAGACCAACAACGAAGCGTTCATTCCCTTGCATCCGATAGCTGAACAAATAATGTCGCTATACAATACAGCGGATGATAGCAAACCTGTTTTCCCTCTTTCTTCACGTGATTCCATGTGGTTTGAATTTCATTCACTCGGTGTGGCTTTGGGTATAAATGAGAACCTTACCGCACACGTTGCAAGACATACATTCGGAGTAAACATGGTTACTTCGGGCATATCAATGGAAAGCATCGCCAAGATGATGGGGCATTCCAACCTGCGAAGCACCCAGGTCTATGCCGTCATCACCGATGACAAGATATCCAAGGACATGGACAAGCTGATACAGCGCAGAGAAACAAAAAAAACTGACCAGAATAAAAATAAGGAGGACGGGAAATGAACAGAGGAGTTATAACTATCAGCGAGAGCGGAACGGTATCCATGCCGACCGATACTGTATGGATGACCATGCAGGAGATTGCCGACATGTATAATGTGTTCGGCTGCTATGTGCGAAAGGCAGTCAAGGCTGTATTCAAGGATGGCATTCTGAAAGAGCAGGGTGTACGCCGTCATGTCAGGAAGAACGACCGCATCAGCTATGATGTGTATAGCCTTGAACTCGTCATTGCGGTAGCCTTCCGTATTGACAGCATTGAGAGCAGAGCCTTTCGGGAGTTCATCATGCAGTCCGTCATCGGCAGACAGACAAGCCGCACTAAACTGGTCTGTATCTTTACAGAGAATGCAATGGCATAGACCTGCCATAAAGCAACGTTCCTTGGAGGCTTTGCGCCTCCAGCCACTTGGGCGAACCACCGCAGTGTGTTTTAGCATGGTATTAGATTTATACAGGTAACACAAATGATACCCGGCAAACACGACCAACTCGGTATAGCCAATAAAACGAGGCGACAACCTATAACAGCCACACTCGGTAAGTTATACGTTGTCGCCTTGTTCATTTCACACACTCATCAAGGACATTCTCCTACACACTTTTCATTCTGTACGCTTCACGATAGTTAGCCATCAGAATCTTCTGAATGTCGGACTCGCGGTAGAGTATCTTTCCGCCAAGCTGAATATACGGGATGACACCGTTGTTTCGGTAGTCCTGCAGGGTTCTTCGGCTCAGTTGCAGTCTGGCACAAAGCTCCTTGTCCGTCATGAAGCGCTCACCGTCAAGCATGGGGCGGTAGTTCATCACGGCACGTTCAAAATTGTCAACCATTCGGTTGAGGTGGTTCACGATGTGGTTCATCCACTCGCTGTTTCTTGTCATTACTTCATTGCTCATAGTTGTCTCGTTTTATTGTTGATACTTACGTTACTCGTTTTACTTGCTGCATTGGATAAAGTGGCTGTTGTATATTGACAGCCTAACCTGTGCGCTTGCGAAAGCGCATGTCCTTTTTCTTGTCCTCCACTACTGCTACGATAGCCATCACGTCCTCCGGCTTGTAGTAGGTCTTGTGGCTGATTTGCGTATAAGCCAAAGTTCCGTTGTCCCGAAGCGTCTGCACTGTCCGTGGGCAGATGTTGAGCGTCTGACACACGTCCTGCGTGTCGAGCCACTTGTTCATGGTCTTGTCCTCACTGCGCTCACGGATTCTGTCCATGCGCTTCACGAAGTTCTCCAACTGGGCATCAAGATAGTTGAATGCCTCTTCCTCGAATACGATGAATCCCATACTTTTCTTTTTTCTAAGTTTATACTATGTTATATGTCGCAAAGCTCCACGCATATGCTGTGCTCCACGTTTGTGAGTGCAAAGATAAGGCACGGCAATCTAAAAACAAGCGTTTTCAATTTCTGTGGCAGTATGTTGCCGGGGTTTGCCGACTTCAACGCCAAAAACAACAGGAAAAACTTGCACGACTGCAACGAATACATGAACAATGATGAGTTGAGAAATACGTTGAAGTTCTCACAACTATCTCGGTATGCAAATAAGCAAGCCACAACTAAATTGCCACGTTACACCCAATCAGTTGCATAGCTGCACTCAGTACACTTACTTTGCACCCGACAATCGGTCAATGGTGCAAACCGTGACCACTATACTAACAAATAAAACAGCATAAGCTATGGCAAGAACAAAAGATGTAGTCTTGGCTCCTGAGCAAAAGGAGCTGATGGAAAAAGAGTATTTGGATTTTGTTAAACCATCTACGTATGGCAACAAAGCCAATCCAAGTAGTTGTAATTCTCTCTATGATGATGTAGAGAACCCAGAGTTGAGAGCAATTGTAGAGAAAGTTGCTGCAACAACTCCCTATAGAGAGGAAACATCAACGAACGAGGCTCAATCGCCACCGAATCCGCAGAAGCGCATCAGTGGCAAGCAGCGCAAGGCGACACTGGAGGAGTATCAGCAGACCTTCCTCCAAGTTCCAAGGATTGACGACCGCAAGCCAGTCTTCGTCAGTTCCGATGTACGAGACCGTCTTGATCGTGTCGTCCGCATCCTCGGAGGAAGGCGCATGAGCGTATCGGGCATCATCGAGAACATCGTGCGCCACCACCTAAGCCTTTATGAAGAGGACTTCGAGGCTTGGCGCAAATTGTGAGGATTAAGGTCTGCGACCTTGGACGTGGATAGCTGAAAGGCAGTAGTTCCAACTAACGTGTTATGAGAGGGAGCGAGGTTATGTTTTGGGAACCCCAAAACGCCTCGCTCCACCATGAGGGCGGAGGAACTTTGCTCCCGACGGTCGCAGAAAGTGAGTGTAACAACTGTAAACAGTATATCGAATGACAAGCATACATGAACAAGACAAGAGAAAGGGCGGAAGACCGCCTACGGGCAGGGTTCGCAAGCTGTCGAAGTCTGTCACGGTGAAGTTCTCGAAGCCAAGTTACGAGGCTTTGAGACTGAGGGCGAGAAAAGCCAACCGCAAATTGGCGGAGTACATTCGTGAGTCCGCCTTGAACGGCGAGGTGGTCAGCGGACACAATGCAGAGACGGTAGCCATCGCCAAGAATCTCATTGGTATGGCGAACAACCTCAACCAACTTACCAAGCTGTCGCATCAGAAAGGTTTCCATGAAACCCATGTATATGTGGTGGACTTGTTGAGAAGATTGAAAGAAATCCTTGGCGAGTTTCGCCAAGCAAGTTATAAACCGAAGCCAAGCAGTATGGGCAGAAAGGAGGATACACCATGATAGGCAAGCTAAAGAAGGGCAGCTCATTTGGTGGTTGCATCCGCTATGTTACAGGCAAGGACGAGGCGAAAATCATCGCCTCGGATGGTGTGTTACTCGGCACGAATGCCGAGATAACGCAAAGTTTCGAGCTACAGAGGCAGCTAAATCCAAGGATTAAGAAGCCTGTGGGACACATTGCATTGAGCTTCAAACCCGAGGACAAGCCACGCTTGACGGATGAGTTTATGACTAAGATTGTCCTTGAATACATGCAGATGATGGGCATCACCGATACCCAATTCATCATCGTAAGGCATCACAACACGGACAATCCACATTGTCATATCGTATATAACCGCATCAATAATGAGGGCAAACTCATATCAGACAGGAATAATTACAGGCGTAATGAGCAGGTGACCAAGGCTCTAAAATCCAAGTATGGACTGACCTACGGAACGGACAAGAGCAATACTAATACTCGCAAGTTACGCAATGCTGAGCGTGCCAAATACGAGATTCACAATGCTGTCAAGGATGCCTTGAAAGGCGCTGATAGTTGGCAAAAGTTCAAGAGTGGGCTTGAAAAACGAGGTGTTCACCTGGAGCTTGTCTATAAGGACAAGGAGCGGAGCAAGGTACAAGGCATCCGTTTCAGCAAGGATGGATATAGCTTCAAAGGTACGCAGATTAGCCGAGGCTATAGCTTTGACAAGCTGAATGCGAGATTTGAGGGAACGGAGAACCTTTTATCAGCAAGAGCCAGCTCTGCTCAGCAATATGAGCAGTGCTGTAGCAAGAATGAGCAGGTGCCATGCATATCGGAGAGCAGCCAGGACCCTTGGGACGGTATTTCTTCCATTGGACTTTTTGCTTCAGCCAATGCTCAGACCTTTGAGCCATTCCCAGAGGATGAATCAGTCAAGAAGAAAAAGAAGAAACGCAGAAGAGGCTTTAGCCTTTGATGCAAGTTACAAACCATTTAAACAACATAAGAAAGATGAAAGAAGAAATGTTGGAAGCCATCTACGGCACAGTTGAGAGATTGGAGCAGAAAGTCGATGAACTTTCTGCCTCCACAAAGAACGCTGGAGCGGAAACCGTTCCTGCAAGTAATGACACAACCAAGTTAGAGAAATCAATCATTGCCATGTTTGGCAAAGAAGAGGAAGCCATTGGTAAAATATCCAAATTAAGAGATGCCATAGGCATTTTTGCCGACCTAATCAAAGCGGAACTTGGTAAAAATGAACAGCGAAGCAAGTTCTTGGTTGATGTTATCAAGCAGATGAGACAAGAGAACAATGTTTCCTCGAAGGCATTGCAAGACAAACTTGAAGTGATGAACAATTCACCTCAGAAGAAACTTGTCACCCATCGCTTCGAGCCTACATCAAAGTATGTTCTTCTTTTCATTGGCGGCTTGGCTCTATCTCTCGTTCTCTCCATTTGGGGCAACCTCACCCAATGGCGAGAGCACCAAGATTGGGAGGAGGCAGACTTGAAGTATAGAGCTTTGAAGATGGTTCTGTCTGCTGATGACCCAAACATCTTATATATAGAGAAGCACTTCTCTGTAAACAGAGACGAAAATGTCATAGACTATGTCAAAAATCGTGTTGCAGCTTACGAAGATTCTGTTCTCAAATACAATGAAATGGTACGGATGGCTGCATACAAAGACAGTGTAGCTAATGAACTTCGCAGAGAGTCTAATAGCATAAAACGTACTATTAAAAATTACCAATAATTTTTATCCAATACCCCAATGAGATGGAATTTACATTCAAATCCATTTCATTGGGACATATAATTAAAACTGTTTATTTGTTTCTAATAACATATTCAAATTCATCAAAATTCTCATATCCTAATTCTATTAAGACTTGGCGACTGTGTTTCCTGTCATCTTCGGTGTTGAACTTGGGGATTATGGGGAGACGAAGGATGATCTTGTCTTTATGTTTGGCATGAGTGTTGAGCCAGACAAGGTTGTCGATAACTTGCCGGTTGGGCTTACCTGTGTAGGCTTGATAGATGGCAGGATTCATGTCCTTGATGTCGATGATAAAGGAGTCAATGTATGGGGTGACTTTCTCCAAGTGATGGCGAGGTACGTTTAGACTCGTCTCCATCGTAAAGTGCCATCCCTCTGGGCATAGTTCACAAAACTCCTTTATGAATGAACTCCACAGAAGCGGTTCACCTCCACCAAAACAGATGCCGCCTCCTGTAGCTAAGAAGTAGAGGTTGTCCATCTCCACGTTCGCCATCAGCAGTTCTGTATCCACCTCCTGCCACACGCCGTCAGCATCAAGGCATTGGGGATTGAGACAGTATTTGCAACGAAGCGGACAACCGTGGAATGCCACAAGCGTGGTGACGCCCTCGCCGTCTATCGTGAGGCGGTGGCGGTCGATGCAAATGAGTGGGGCGGTCTTCATGTTATTCTACTTTAAATGTGAAAGGAACGGTGGCATGTGATTTCACCACCTTTCCGTTTTTCTTGGCAGGAGTCCATTTCGGCATGCTTTTCAGTACTCGGATGGCTTCCTCGTCGAGGATAGGGACAAGACTTTTCTCCACCTTGATGTTGCTCAAACTTCCGTCCTTGTTGACGGTGAAACCAAGGATGACTCTGCCTATTGGCGCGCCTTCCCGACATTCTTTTGGATATTGAAGGTTGGTCTTGATGTATTGCGTCAATGCAGTCGAACCGCCTGGGAATGAAGCCTCTTCGAAAGTATCTTCTCTTTTGATAACGGGAGCCGTTCCTCTAATTCTGACTTCGGGAACGATTCCAGCCACGACTTCCCCTAAGGCACTTTCGTTGAATATTAGAGTGATGATATTGAGCTTGTCTCGGCTCATTTCAGATAGTTTGATGCTTCGGTCTATGAAGCCGATGTATTGCACGATTATCGTGTCGCCTTGCTCAACTTCGAGAGTGAAGTTTCCATTGACATCAGTTATTGCATACTTTCCCGAAAGTTTAGCGATGACGGAGGCTCCAATAAGCGGCTCATTGTCCTCGTCGCTAATGAGATGCCCTTGAACGAAGAGCATTCCTTTCTTGCTGAGAGAATCTTTCGCTTGGAGTAGGGCGATGTCGTTGGTGGTGTATTTTTGGAACTGGATAGGGATAACCTTTTCAGACTTAGGCGGTGTTGATTTGTAATATCCCTTCTGCGTGGCGCACGATGTGGCGGATGCGGTGAGGGCGGTGATGCCCAAAGCCACTCCTGCGACCTTGATGGCTTTCCCTGCCATCTGTCGGAGGTGCAGTTCGTGTTCTAAGTCCCTCACGTCTTGCTCGCATTTCGGGCAAGTGCCCTTGCATTCGCCCTTAAAGTGGCATTCTTCGGGTGAATAACTGATTCCGTTGGCATCCGCGATCTGCTTGCGGATGGCCTTGAGCGTGTTGCAAATGTTGCGTCCTCTTGTTGCCATGATTTTTCCTTTTTTATAGTTACTGCACGTGGATGTAGACAGGAAGCGTGTATTTTGATTTCACCGCCTTGCCGTTTTGCTTGGCAGGAATCCACTTTGGCATACTTTTCACCACCCGGACGGCTTCTTTGTCAAGGTCAGAATAGACGCTTTTCTTCACTTTGATGTCATTTAGATTTCCATCCTCATTGACCGTGAAAGTAACGACAATTTTTCCTTGTATGCTGCAATCGCCCTGTATGTTTGGATAGCGAAAATTGTCTGCAATATATTTCATACACGCCGCTATGCCACCAGGGAATGACGCTTCCTCATCAGCATTATCAAATATTTTGCTGCTTTCAATGGAATCTATACCAATGGCAGACCTGGTGACAGCATTCCTGCCTTGATTTTTTGAGGAATTGCCTTTGATATTCTTTTTTATCTCTTTTGTTTCTAAGGATGGATTGTATGAAGCCTCCCCGTCCTTTCTGTTTTCTTCTTCCAGAAGTTTCTCCTTGTTGCCAAGAGAAATGGCTCCTTCTAATTGTCTGTTTCTTGGGTTCGGTTCTTCTTTTTTAACAATGATTGTATCACCTGTAACCATGTCTGAAGCATTTCGCTGTGGTTTTCCATCAGAACAAGCCGTTAAAGCAACAAGTCCTGCTGCAATGCCAACGACCTTGATGGCCTTTCCTGCAATCTGCCTATGTCGCAATTCATACTCCAAATCTCTCACATCTTGCTCGCATTTGGGGCAAGTTCCCTTGCACTCACCAGTGAAGTGACATTCTTCTGGTGAATAGGCAATCCCATTAGCATCTGCTATTTGTTTGCGAATGGCTTTGAGAGTGTTGCAAATGTCTCTTCCTCTTGCCATAGTTTATTTTCTTTTATGATTATGTCTCTTTTTGATAACAACAATTTCCCCTGTGAGTCCTCCACTTTCTGTCAAAGTGATAACATTGAGCTTTTCGAGGTTCATTTCAGAGAGTTTGCGTTTTCTTATCGCAGTTAAAAATGCAATAATATAGCCTATTCCAAAACAATTCTATATACTTCATATAGGCCTCTCTTTCTTTGAATTGGTTCTTTTTGAAATAAAAGAATAAATGGCATACTGGATACAAATTGGCAGGAGATTGACTATCCCCAACCAAACAAACACTATGAGGCTCAAAGATAAGGCTGCCCCATTGGTTACAACTAAGGAAATAATGCCTATCAAAAGCAACGTCACAAGACTATTCAATATTATTTGTCTTTTCAGCAAAAATTCCTTTCTAACAGATTTTGCCCAAAGCCAAGCAAGCAAAGCCATACTCAAGTTAAACAAGGAAATACAAATCGTAAGCATAATGCCCATAAAATGTCCCAAGTACAAGACCACTGCAGGAATAATATAGGCAACAAATGTAGCCACAAATACTGTGAGCAAATATTTCTTTGTATCTTTATCTCTTAGTTTCATATTACGTTTATTATATTTTACTTTGTTTTATACATTACAATGAAATGCTGTTTTATACTCATTTCTTGCTACAAAAATAACATTTTGTAGTGATAATCGGTTATAATCCCTTGAAAATCTACGATATTTTATCGTAATTTAGACAAAATAGAAATATAATCTGTAAAAATGGAACTAAACAATTGATTTTCAAATACGATAAGATACATAGGGGTTGTCGTTTAATTCTAAGAATTCAATATCTATAGACGAGGGTATGCCTTCCGAGGTTGCCATCGTCTGCTTATTTCCGGAGTTTTATCGTAATTTTAGTCGATTCTTGTCTTGTCAGGGCATAGTTATCCCTTGCATGGAGGATAATGCTATATGAGGTTAAGCAGCCTGATGGAGTTCCGCTTTTGCAATTCTTCTTGCCAGTTGTACTGCATTAGCCGTGTGGATGCCGAAGAAGATGATTAGGATTTCTGTCTTCTTGATTCGGCCGCTTATCCGCTTGAGTCCGTAATGTTCCTTCTGCGTTCCAAAGGATCCTTCCATTGCTGTGGCTCGTACACGGGCAAGTTCTTTCTTGACCATGCTGACAGTGGACGTGGTTTCTCGCTTCCTGCCTTTCTGCGAGAATGAAGTCACTATGTTTTGTTCACTGCAGAAAGAACGGTTGGCATTACCAGAATAACTGCAGTCGCCAGCCAGTTTGGTGATCTTCTCTCCAAAGAGTTTCTCTGCAAGCTTTACACAATGCACAAGACGAGTACCCTCATTGAATGCGTTGAACGAAAGCTTCTCGATGAACGACAGGCCATCAACCTGTATGTTGTTACACTTGGCTCCAAACTCGACCTTCTTTACTTCCTTGCCACGGACGATTGGACGTATGTATGGTTTGTTGACGCTTACGATACGATTAGGAATGCTCTCCTTGGCATTGCCACTCTCGTGATGCTTATGCTGCTGACGGTATATCTTCGTTATCGTCTCTATTTCTGCGAGTTGCTTATCGGAGAAGATTCCTGCGCAGGGATTTTCTCTGTCGAGTCTTCTTAACTCTTTGAGAATCTTCCCTAACAGATCCAACTGTCGACGGATCATCCTGCGAGTACGCTTGTTGGTGTGATGGCGTTGCTTCACATAGGCCATGTTGTCGTGGGCAACATCAAGGTACTTCGTTCTCATGCGGTGAATGCCGAGTTCCTTACTTGCCTCACACATCATTGTATATACCTTCTCTACGCATTCCCATAGCAACTTTGTGTCAGTGGGGTAACGCATGCTGCTTTCGTAGCACGTTGCATCGGTATAGATTGTATCAAGATTCCTCATGTATGGTTTCCATGTTTCTGCCAATGACTCCTGCTGAGTCTGGATCTTCAGGCGCTTGGACAGTTCAAGGATAATATCATCTATGAGCTTGTAGTTGGTCAGGGGATTGGCTGAACTTATTCGGATGCCACAGAATATCTGATAGTGTATGTTGGCGTTGAGCTGCTCCATAAGTTTTGGGGCAGACAATCCGGTATACGACTTGAGGAACATGAGTGCCACCTTGCCTTCAGGGCTGAAGTAAGATTTGCGACCGACTTTTCTGCGTGGAACAGAGTCAATCAAACCGAATCTAATGGCCATCTCACGCAACGGAAGGAGGGCATGAAAGCGTCCGAGTTCACTCTTTTTGAACGACTCTTCATAATCTTTGTAAAAATCAAACTCTGTGAACGCAAGACCTGGTGTTATTTCAGAAAATTGTAGTACCTTTGCCATGACGATTATTTTTCGTTTCCCCCAAAACAGGCCGGTCAAAGCAGTTTGGGGGATTTTTTATTATTTTATGCAAAGATACAAAATTCTTATAACACTGACAATTAGATCGTTAGGTTGTTTTTGACTGATTTACGAGCATCCCTACATATATGCGTTCTTGAATATCGCTCTTTTGCCATATTCTTAAAATGTCAAAATCGGAAAATTACTATTGTTTTCCGTGTTAATTTTTGTTTTCTCATGCTTTCATTTTGGGGTTTCTTGATTTTGTTGTTCCTAATTTGTTTCTTTCGTCATTTTGTCATTCCAATTAGTATTGATTATCAGTATATTACGAGCAGTCAGTAAGATTTCAAGACAAAGTCTTGGAAAATGCTCCCACAAAATTAAAGGTGTCTGTAAATGTCAATGATGCTGACTGGCAGAAAATCCAAGAACTGTTCACCAAAGAACGCCAATGGATGGTCTCACAGATGCAGGAGCATATCCGTGAGGTCAATTCCATGTTCGCTGATGAACGGAAAAAAGTCCGTGAACGCTACAAGGAATATGATGGTTGTTATCTCGGGCACTATGCCCAGTGGTTCTTCTGGTTCTTCTTTACCATTGGATTTTTTGTGATTGCAGGATGTATAGGGATGATGATTGCACAATGCTATAATAGGTGATAAAAGTCGAAAGACCTTCGGCTCTTGTCACCTTAGGCTTCGGATTTTTATTTGTTGTATCACTAAGAATTACCATTTTTTACGGACATATACAATACCTGCCTTTATTTGGGCATCAATTGTATTTATGTCAATCCCTAATCGAATCATATACTCTCTAATTATATTATTATTTAGTCTGTCTGTAATTCGTCTTCTTTTGTAATAATCCAAATTTTCAAAAGAGAGCGGCTTTCCCTCTTCATAAAATATCCACCGATCTTCTTTGTATGCTTGAATTAATCGTTCTTCTAAATTGGAATTGGAAAAATAGAATTTGAAAAATGGATTATCTGTTTCAGTTTCATTGGATAATGCACATGTAATAATGTTACATCTCAAATGTTTTTGTATGATTCTGCAAACATTAGACAGTCCATCTTCATAATTTGATATAAAAAACACTTTGTCTGGATATATCTTATTTTGCCAGCAACTAAATTTGGGAAAATGGGAGCCTCCACTTTGTGGATTAACCCACCCATTTGGATTTGGTATTTCCGAATAGATTTCAGCCTTTCCTGTTATCAGTTGTTTTTTGAATATAACTTTCACAGTATCAACAAATAGATTAAAATTGCAAATGTTGAATACAGAAAAAATCAAGTAATTAAAATCTGTTGTCATACCTATGTTTTTATCTTCTTTTTAAAAGTATTTTCGTCATCACTTCGTCACCTATTTCTTTTGCGAAATCTAATGGGGATCGCATGGCTTTATTTTTGCTTAGTGCATCAGCTCCATATTTAATGAGCAACTTGACAAATTGGTAATCGCCATCCGCATAGAAAACAGCATACCATAACGGGTTGTTGCCGGAGGAGTCCAGAATATTTACCTTTCCTCCTTTTGCTAACAATAATTCAGCTATAGTAAGATTGTTGTGCTGCACACAATAGTGTAAGGGAGTTAGGCCTCTATTGTCTTGATGATTGATGTTGATACCTCTGTTCACCAAATCTACAGCAATACTATTTCTATAATAAGCAATGGCTTCTTGCAGAAGATTTTGCCCCAACTCATTGTCGCAGTTTATGGGAGTGCTTGAGATTAACAGATGGTAATGCTCTGTCAAGCCATTACGTATGATTGAAAATATTTCATTAGTCATAGCCGTCTTTCTTATTATACTTGAATATTTCTCATTCGTAATCTATCGTTTTATTAGTAGTCTTCTAAAAATACGCTTAAATCTTCGGCAAACCTATTCAAGCTTACAATTTTACCAAGCGGTTCTTTTTCGGTAGGAAAAACATTGATATAAAGACCCTTTTCGCAAATGAAATCAATCACTGAATTTTCGAAACAATCCAGAGTTATTGTGACACTTCGGCAATTTATTCTTTCATTAACACAAAATGCTTGTGCATATTCTTTTGCAGACCATATAGGGAATAATTTTATCTTTCCATTGGATTGAATCGAAAACGAGTTGTCGTTTCCTACAATAGACCACATAGTTTCCGTATCAGCGATTCTTTTAAGAGTGTACTTATACCGAACTTCTGCTTGGCACTGTATTAAAGCATTCTTTTCTTCAATAGAAATCCTTAATTCCATTTGACCTAATGATTTTGTTTTAAAAAATATAACACACAACTATCTGTTTGTAAATTTATGAATATAAGCATCAAAATCATTAGGGCAATCTGCTTTACAAATTATTGTCCCACTAACCTTTGATGCCATCAAATAGTAATTTGTATCAGTCTCTATTATTTTGTACAATTTATCGAAAGGAATACTTGACTCTATTTCATTGCATGTCACTACATAGTGGGCATCATAGAACTTAACTATATAAATTGCATCTCTTATTGTTTTATTTTGGCGATAAACTTTTCTGGCTTTTTGTATTGGCGATTTGTAAAGAGACCAATTGACAATAATAATGACTAAAAACATCATTATTGAGCTTATAGGAAAGTCTTCCGAAGTAATGTCATTCACTATCGTACCAACTGTGAATAGCAGCAGTATTATATTGCAAATAACAACATTCCTTACATAATGAGACATATGTAAAGTTACATATTTATTGAAACGCACTACTTCTTCTTCCGAGAATGTGCTGTTAATTGTAAAAAGCGGTTGCTCCATATTTCTTTTCATTCAATTTTGCGCTACAAAGATAGTCTTTTATACTGATAATCATGCAGGAACTATTAAGTATCTGTTGTTTTTAGTTGCTATTTAGACAAATTGAAATTAATATCTGTAATTTATGGATATAGAAGTCTTTTTATCTCATCCAATAATCTCAAACAAGATATTTGCATGATGCTTTATATGAGGTGGTTTTACTCTTGTATAGCCTACACTCTATATCAAAATCTTCAAAAGAGACATTTGAGATATTGTTACTTATAAGAATTTTTTTTACTCGTAGAGAATAAACAGTTGCCACGGAATCTTTCAAATAAAATAGCTCCTCACCGTTCTCCAATGATTATGATTCACACAGATCTTTGCATTTCTCCCAATGCGCATCGAATTCCTCTTTGCTAACCAACATATTGGTTTCTATAGAATACAAGTCATATTGCAGGATGATGGACATCGGAGGATTGTGTTTGATGAAATCTTCTGGAAAGCAACTATCTACGTCGACATTAGCTACGCAATAGTTGCCATCTGCAGAAATTGTAATAGCCCTTGATACTCTCACGCAATCAAACTCGCCATAGCAAACCGTGTCGAACACCTTTATCTTGAAATAGAACTTGTATATCAATATTCTGTTGTTGCATGGAAGTTGTTTTCTCAGACGGATGCACAAATGAGCCAAGGACAACAAAAAACTTTTCTTGGCATCCTTTGGAGACATTATCAGCGTGAAGTCCTTGCCAAGCTGACCTACGGAATGCACTTCAACTTCTGTTTCTGGGGCTTCTTTGGAGACAAGTATCTTGACTTCCTTCACCGCCTTGCTCCAAATCTCGACGTAATCAGGAAAAATAAGGTAATAGTAGCTGCTGAAAAAGAACTCCTTCGTCTCAGGCTTGTACTGTATGAAGAAGTTGGCTGAATCAAAAGATTCGGTAAATTGTTCTTCGGGCATGATGTGAGAATCATTGGGCGACTTCTCGCAAACCGTACTAAGCATCTTGACTTGCCTCTTGAACCATATTTTGTATCTTTTGGCATAGAGTACAAAAATAATCGATATAACAGCCAAAATGACAAGTACGACAACACCGATAATATCCGAGCAGATATGAGTGATGACACCTATGCCATATATGATGACAATGCACCATAAAACGACCATTCCAAGTTTAGACATTATTTTTTCTATCATAAAGCTATTCGTTTTTGTGGTTTTTTGAATCCACGATTTTCTGTTATCTATGATACAGGCAGTGCCCTTTTCTGTAATCTTCGGGAGATAATTTTTTTTTGTTTTCAAACGCCATTTTATGGTCTTTCATATACCATTCCCATGCTTCTTGCATTACATAGTCCTTGTCATATAATATCCAAATCAACCTGTCCCATTCGTAGTTCAAGGCTTTGGGAACCATCGTTACTTTACTTCCTTTTTTACCGCTTGGACGATTGGCTTTTACTTGATACCTTATATTTCTATAAACGAAATCCGTCCCTTTGGCAACAGCAGTTTTGTCTCTCATGTAATCAGAGTATTCTTTCTCTGACATACCAACTAACATTGCTGCATCATATTCAGAAATTGAACTCGTAATAGACGGAGCTATACCAAAACTTGCTTGCCATTGCAAAGCAACATCTACAAGTATATTTTTTAGCTTTACTTTTTTATCCATAGTAGTATTAATTTTAGCCTGTGGTATGATAAAAGTCCTTCGGGTCAATGGAGTCAGAATCTTGCTCCATCATCCATGCCGAAACGATTAAGACCATCATTTCGTAGTTCGCCTTTTCTTTCTGCCGTGGAGACAATCGTTTCAATGCTTTCCGAAGCCCTTCTATCTTTTGGGGATATTTCCGCAACATTCGGCTTAATCCTTCAGAAAGGGTCTCGTCATACGTCTCATCGGTATGCGACAAGCAATGCCTTATCACCAATATGTAGTCCTGCTCTTCGGAATGTTCTTGGGCAAAAAAATCACCATCTATGATTCGGCTGAGAAATAGGCTGTCGGTATTCGTTTCTTTCTTGCCTTTCAATTCTATCCTTCTTATGCTTTTGTCACAGAAAAGGACTCCATCAGTAGAAGCGTTTAGTGGATAGATATAACATTTTTCTCGCCCTCTTTTAAACAAGTATTTTATATCATAGAAGATTTCACCAGTCAAAGTTAGCGTATCAGCCTCTAATGAAGCAAAGTAAAATTCTTCGATTTTATTTTTGCCAAGTGCTTTGTTACTTTTGGAGATTTCCAATGTGCCAGTGGTGTCATTATCAAATGTAAGTTTTACAGATATTGTTGTGTCAGAAAGTTTCACATCTCCGACATAACAACATATACCTTTTCCAAAAGTAGCTGATTGACATCCCATACTGCATAGAAACAGTATGGTGATGCTTGTCAAAATGATAGCTTTTCTTCTTCCCATAATCACTTTAAACATTACGTTCTTTTTCATTCGTAATAAGTTCTTTCATATCCACAGACAGTAATTGTGCAATTTCAAGAAGTGTGGTAAGGTTAGGTTGAGAGCGGTTGCATACGTAAGCATTGACCGTACTGAAACTTCTTCCCAACTTCTTTGCAAGCCATGTTTGGCTTATCCCTTTGTCCTCTAAGACTGCTCTTATGCGATTTAACTTCATCTTTTTATCGTTTTTATGTTACAAAAATAACGTTTTATTTTGATAATCCATCCAAATCCCTTGAATATCTGCTGTGTTCTGTCGTAATTTAGACAAAATAGAAATATAATCTGCAAAAATGGAACTAAGCAATTGATTCCCCAACATGGAAAGATACATGTATGCGTTCATGAATATCGCTCTTTTGCCATATTCTTAAAATGACGTTACATGAAAATTACTGTTGGTAACTACTCTTTTACCTTTGCAAAGACTAATCTTAATATTTTGTAAAATCACAGCATAAAATGTTGTTTTTCAGAAATTAGATTTAACTTTGCACTCGAAATCAAAGCGTTCTTTGTATATTGCAAAGTTGTGAAAGAAAAAGAATATAGCTCGTTTCTAAATCGTTAGCAGTCATATTCTTTAAAATACTCAACTCGCTGATATTCAATAAATAAAAGAATTTACTGTGACTCCTCATGTGCCAGGTCAGGTGCTTCGTAATGCCACATCTTTTCGCAACGCGAAGCAGAATGCCACGACAATCAGAATAGCATGGCACAGGAAAGATTCGTCCATCCGCACATAGTCCTCTGTATTTCTCCATGATGGATTTTGGATAATCCAACAATTTGATGGTCGATCTCACACCCGTCTTTTGTCTATCGATCATTATCCATTCACTGTCATCAAAGAATGTCTGTATATGTTCCTCTTTCAGATTTTTCAAATCTGCAAACGACAATCCCGTAAAGCAACAGAACAGATACAGGTCTCTTATCAATTGCATGGTCTTTCTTTTCAACTCAGCATTCATCAGCAGATGAATCTCCTCTTTCGTCAGAAATCCACGAGTTGTCTCTACTTTCGGCACCTTATAGTCATGGAAAGGATCTCTCGTTAACCATCCATTATCTATCGCTCTGAACACCATTGTTCGCAATGGCAGCATATACACTGACAGTGAATTTTCGCACAAATGTTTATCTGTGCGCAGAAAAGCTTCAAAATCCGTAATAAAAGCAGGAGTCAGTTCTTTAAGAGATATATCATTGACATGATAACGACTCTGCAAGAACTCCTGTAGATGACGGTACACGCATCTATATCTTCTAAGGGAACCCCAAGAGCGCATACCCGCTTTATAGAGTTTCTCATAATCCTCATTGTACTGAGCATAAACCTTCAGCAAAGTCTGACAGCGATATTCCAATCCAAGAAAAGCATTCTTCACCTTCTCGGCTGTCACATAATTGTCTCTGTCAAGAATCTCTTGATAATGCTTGTTGATACTCACACGCATCTTGTCCAGCTTGCGGTTCACCTCCAATGCCAGCATACTTTTTCCTGTCATGCGTCCGCCCTTGGTGTCCCACAATTTTGGATTTGCCGTCACCTTACAACTGAACTGTGCCTGTGTTCCGTCCACTGTGATACGTCCCATGACTGGGACTGTACCGTCTTTCTTAACTACCTGTCTTTTGAGGTAGAAGATAATTGAAAATGTACTCTTCATAACTTCATTATTTTTTTGCGTACAAAATTAATATCTGAAGAGTCTTTTCTTGCTACGCATTTCACAGCAGAACACCACAATTTTCGTTTATCAACAAAAAACTTACGTTTTTCATTAGCAACTCACTATATATCAGTACATTCCCTTACTATATATAACCTACATCATTCTTCAAAACTCGAATCGTACCATTCAAAAGTATAGGTTACGAGTTGGTAACGTTCCTCTGTCTCATCTTGTCATATTTCCGTCTTCGTTTGTCGTCATCTCTTTTAATAAAAATGAGGAAAGTAACTGATAATCAGTAAACTTTCCTCATTCTTCTTTCAATCACTTTTTATAACTCGTTTTCGACCGCTAAGTATCATGGTTACGATGCCTAAGTATCATAGTTACGGATAGTATTTAAGTCGCACACGGATCTCACGGATTTATTTTTTTCGTTGCAAGCAACGGGTATTCTCATTTGGTCTTAATGGAAAAACTCCAAAGGAGTCGAAATCGGTGAGTATCGGTGAGCAACAGTGAGCATCAGTGAGTTGGGAAAATGAAATGTTGTATCTTTGCAATGTGATTCAGAAAGAGAAGTCTCACACGGACCTCACAGATCTCACGGATCTTCTTCGTTGCAAGCAACGGTACTCACTAAGACTCACAGCCAAAACTCCGAAGGAGCCAAAATCCGTGAGATCCGTGTGCAAAACTAAACATTAACCCTTTAAAATCCATAGAATCCAATGAAGAATCAAAGAAAAATCGGCCCGCCACTCAGAAAATCAATCCTCGCTGAGGAGTTTCTTGATTTCCTCATCGGTCTTGGTGAGTTTGTCTTTACAGAGTTTCACCAAGGTTTTGGCACGTTTCAACTGCTCGGAGAGCTGATCAATATCGAGTTCATCATTCTCCATTCTGTCTACGATTTCTTCAAGCTCTCTTACGGCTTGTTCGTATTTCATTTCTTCTTTTTCCATATTTTTTATTTTTGTTTTGGAGTAACAGTGGATATTTTAAAGCTTTTGCCCTTACAGGGCGCCTTGCTGATTGCTATTATACCCAGGGCGATGCCCTGGGCTAGGAGCTTCTGCCCTTTCAGGGCGTATGGGGAAATCCATTCCTATTGCCTTTCAGGGCGTGTGGGGCCAGATTGCTATAAACTATTAACTATAAATTATAAACTATCCCGTAACTATAAATTATAAACTATTATTCAACTTGCGCCTTCACGCTGCCCTCGGCAAACTTCGTTTCGATGATGTCGCCAGACTTCAGTTGCGAGGCAGAGCAGATGCTTTTGCCATCTTTCAGCGTGATGCTGTAGCCACGTTTCAGCAACAATTCGGGGTCTTGTGCATGAATGCGCTGGGAAAGAAGCTGCAGACGATGACTCTCGTTGAGCATCTTCCTTTCCAATATCGGCTGAATATTCTGAGAAAGAATCTCGAAATGGCGCTGGGCTTCTGATAGTTTCGACTGGACATTTGTGCTTAAACGGCTCATCAGACGGTCGAGATAAGCTCCCTGCTTCGTCTTCACCAGCGAAAACTGGACAGGAATCGTGTTGCTCAATCTGTCGAGCCTCATCTTCTCCACCTGCAGACGGTGCTTTACATTCTGCACGATAGCCTCTTGCGCATTCATCACACGGGCATAAACCTCAGTAAGATGATTAACGAGGAAGGCGGCAGCGGCTGTCGGTGTCTTTACACGCTGGAAAGAAATCATATCCAGCACACTCTCGTCCCTTTCATGTCCTATTCCCGTGATGATAGGCAGCGGGAAGTTTGCCACATTCTCGGCAAGCGCCAGGGTGTCGAAACCCGAGAGATCGCTCGTAGCGCCACCGCCTCGGATGATGACTACGCAGTCAAACTGTTCCCATTCGGCATTGATACTGTCGAGGGCAGCTATCACACTCTGCTCTACCCCCTCGCCCTGCATCGTAGCAGGAAAGAGGCGGGTTTGAAACTGCAGACCATAATCGTTATCGGCAAGCTGGTTGCAGAAATCACCATAACCTGCTGCCGTAGCACTGGAAATGACGGCGATGCGCTGGCAGAACATCGGGAGCACCAACTCCTTCTGCAGTTCGAATACGCCCTCTGCTTTCAGCGTATTGATGATTTCCAACCTCTTGCGCGCCATATCGCCCATCGTATAGTTAGGATCAATATCATCTACTATCCAGGAAAAGCCATAGTTCTCATGAAACTGCGCGTGTACCTTGAGCAGCACTTTCATACCGGCATGAATGCGCTGTCCGGTGATGCGCTCGAAATTCGGTTTGATGGACATCCATCGGTTTCGCCAGCAGGAGGCATGTGCCTTGGCAATGGGCGTATTAGACCGCTCATCCTTCTCGATGAGTTCCAGATAGCAGTGCCCGCCGTAGCCCTCGCGAGCCTCGGAGAGTTCCGCTTCCACCCAATAACTGTCGGGCAAGGACATCGAAATGACGTCGCGGACCATGGAGTTTAATTCAAAAAGTGATAATCGAAGTCGTTCCATGCTGTTTACTGTTTAAAGTTTACAGTTTATAGTTGAAAGTTTATAGCTAGCAGAGCAAGTTTGCCCTATTAACTATAAACTATCAACTATTAACTACTTGATCGCTTTCCCCGTCTGATAAGCCTTCCAGAAATCAGGCACACCATATCCGAATACATTATCGGGATGATGCTGATTATTACCAGCCAATCTCACGAGTTTCATAATCTGCTTAGCCGTCTTCTGAGGCAAAGCCTGCCAGAGACACGCTACCATTCCGGCGATGAGCGGAGATGAGAAAGACGTTCCGTTATCATTGATGATATTTCCACGGCCCGTAATCACACAGGTAGGACTTCCGTAAGCCATCACATCAGGCTTGATTCTGCCGTCAGCAGTAGGTCCCACGGCACTGAAAGCCGCATTCTCGCCCATTTCGTTTACGCTGCCCACGGTAAGGATATTGCGTGCATCGGCAGGAAAATTGATTTTCTTCCAACTTCCCATTCCGTCGTTTCCTGCAGAATTGACACAGATGATTCCCTTGTCAGCACACATCGAAGCGGTGCGGGAGATGAGGGTAGAATTGCCGTCCTGCTCATAATAATGATGGTTGGTAGACGCATCATCGAAGCCATGATAGCCTAACGAAGAGTTGATGACATCCACGCCGCAACTGTCAGCATATTCAGCCGCAAAAGCCCAGTAATCTTCTTCTGCCAGACTCTCAGTGCGCTCATCTTCACAGCGCACCAACAGATATTGAGCCTCAGGCGCCACTCCCACGAATCTTTCGGGTTCGTTGGCAGCCATCGTAGAAAGCACCATCGTTCCATGCTCCATCTCGGCAAAAACATTCTTGGATTGAGGAACCACAAAGTCCTTAATGCCCGCCAATCTGATATTATGCAGCGCCGGAATCTTATCCACATTCATGAATCCGCCGTCGAAGACAGCGATCATCATTCCTTTGCCCAAATGTCCGGTTCCATGCAGCCGCTTGCCGTTGAGCGACTGGATCTGCGCATCGGCAGCACCATATTCGCCTACTCCACCAGTCCAATCGTTCAATCCCCTGCGAACGCTACTTCTGATGCGCTGACTGACAGAATCGGGAGCAGAGAAGACCTTCATCTTCCGGGTGATGAAATCGAGTTCATCCAGTTTCCGTAGTTCCTTCTCCTTATGAATGCGGACCAGCAGGGTATTGTTCCACTTGCTTTTGCCCACAATCTCGATGCCTGCCTCGCTTACAGCCTGCTCATAAGCAGGAGCCACAGGCAAATCGGTAACATCGATGGGCAGATTCTGTCTCTTTCTGCGCTCTATGGAACGGGGAGAGAGAAAATCTGCAGGGCGACTTACCGAGAAGGGAGTGTGACTGAGGTCTTTGTCTCTGAGATAAAGACGATACATCATACACTTGCCTCCCGGATACGACACCATATCGGTTTCGGCGATGCGGGGCAACCGCATCAGTTGCTCAAAATTGCTAACCCTGTCTTCGCGAGCAAACAAAGAAAGAGCGGTCATTAAAAATGCATAAAGCATCAAATATTTTTTCATCATTATATCGGTAGTCCGGTTTGTTATTGTTGTTGCTGCAATATTTCTGTATTGCATTTATTAATCAGTTGAATTGTTTATTCTGAAGTGCAAAAGTACAGAAATTGTACGAAAACACCAAAGGAAAAGGGAAGTTTTTATCATGAAATGCAAGTTTTTCTCATATATATAATAAGGTATCAGATATTTTTTGTACTTTTGCAGACAAGTAGCCGCCGCAATTGCATTCTGAAAGAAGCTGGGCGAGCGGCTATGAGGAAAAAACAGATATAAATGGAAAATAAACAAGCGACATTAGAATTAGGTACGAAGCCGGTGGGTAAGCTGCTCGTTCAGTATGCCCTGCCAGCTATGATTGCGATGACCGCCGCCTCACTCTACAACATCGTTGACCGAGTATTCATCGGTCAGGGTGTGGGAGCCATGGCCATCTCAGGTCTCGCCATCACCTTCCCCTTCATGAACCTCACCGCCGCTTTCGGAGCCGGTGTGGGCGTAGGAGCATCTACTGCCATCAGCGTGAAGCTGGGACAAAAAGACTATGCCACAGCGCAAAACATTCTGGGTAACACAATTTCTCTGAATCTCATCATCGGTATCGGACTGAGCATCATCTGTCTGCTCTTCCTCGACCCTATCCTGAGATTCTTCGGAGCCAGCGACCAGACGCTCATCTATGCACATGAGTATATGGTCATCATCCTGCTGGGTAATGTGGTGAGCCACATGTATTTCGGTATGAATGCCCTGCTCCGAGCCGCGAGCAAGCCTAAGCAGGCAATGTACGCCACCATCTTCACGGTGGTGATGAACGTGATACTGGATGCCCTCTTCATCCTCGTCTTCAAATGGGGAATACAGGGTGCCGCCATCGCCACCATCCTTTCGCAGCTGATGGCGCTGATGTGGCAAATCAAGCTCTTCAGTAATAAGAATGAGCTGCTCCACTTCAAGAAAGGCATCTACAAACTGAAGAGGAAACTCGTGGATAACATCCTTGCCATCGGCATTTCGCCTTTTCTGATGAACGTGTGCGCCTGCATCATCGTCATCTTCATCAACAACCAGCTGGTACGGTTCGGAGGCGACCTCTCCGTGGGTGCCTACGGAATAGCCAATGGTATTGCGATGGTGTTCGTGATGTTCGTATTCGGCGTAAACCAGGGAATGCAGCCTATCGCCGGCTACAATTACGGAGCACAGAAACTGGACCGACTGATGCGCGTATTGAACCTGAGCATCATTGCCGCCACCGCCATTATGGTAACGGGCTGGCTGATAGCGATGCTTCTGCCTTACTACTGCGCACGACTGTTTACAACCGATAAGCATCTGATAGACTTAGGCATTAAGGCAATCAGAGTAGTGATGTTCTGCTTCCCGGTCATCGGGTTCCAGATGGTTATCACCAACTTCTTCCAGTGCATCGGAAAGGTGAAGATCAGTATCTTCCTCTCCTTGTCGAGACAGTTGCTCATCCTCCTGCCGCTCCTGGCTTTCCTGCCGATGATATGGGACATTGATGGTGTATGGTACAGTATGCCTATCTCCGACTTCTCAGCCGCAGTCATCGCTGCCATCGTAATGTCATGGTACATGAACAAGTTGAAAAGACAACACCAAGAACAGCTAAAAGTTAATAGTTAATAGCAGCTTCGCCGTTTAGCAAGATTACCCTATAAACTATAAAATATAAACTATAAATTATGAATAAGATTATCATAAACGTGGGTCGCCAGATAGGAAGCGGCGGCCATATCATCGCCGAGAAGCTGGCGGAGGATTTCGGTTGCAAATGTTACGACCGTGAGCTGCTGAATCTTGCCGCCAAGGAGAGTGGATTCTCTGAGAAATTCTTCGAGCAGAACGATGAGCAGAAGGGATTCTTCAAGTCTCTCTTCCATACCCATCTGCCCTTCCTGAGCGATAACAATTTCTATCACAACGACTTCTCGCAGGAAGGTCTGTACAAGTTCCAGAGCGACGCCATCAGAAAGGCTGCCGATGAGGGCAACTGCGTGTTTGTGGGCAGAACCGCCGACTATGTGCTGCGTGATTACAAGAATGTGATCAATATCTTCATCACCGCCAACATCGACGACCGCATCAAGGCTGTATGCAAGCGAAAGGACATCGACAGAGCCTCCGCCCGCAAGTTTATCGAAAGCCACGAGGAGCAGCGCGCCTCTTACTACGATTACTATACAGGCAAGAAGTGGGGACACAGCGAGAGCTACGACCTCTGCATCAACAGCAGCCATCTGGGAATCGAAGAAACAGAGAAGTTTATCGCAGAATTTATCAGAAAGAAGTTCGGACTTAGTGATTAATTATTAGTGATTAATTTTAGGGACATAAAATATTAAACATCATATAAATGAAGAAGATTATGCTTTTGGGCTCAGGCGAACTGGGCAAAGAATTTACCATCGCCGCAAAGCGAGCAGGACAGTACGTCATCGCTTGCGACAAGTATGACAATGCACCAGCCATGCAGGTAGCCGACGAGCGAGAAGTGTTCTCGATGCTCGATGGCGACGCATTGACCGCAGTGGTAGAGAAACATCACCCAGACATCATCGTGCCTGAGATTGAAGCTATCCGCACCGAGCGACTCTTCGACTTCGAGAAGGAGGGCATTCAGGTTGTGCCTTCTGCCCGTGCCGTAAACTACACCATGAACCGCCGTGCCATCCGCGACCTTGCCGCCAAGGAACTGGGTCTGCGCACCGCCAAGTATTTCTATGCCAAGACCTTCGAGGAGTTTAAGAACGCTGCCGATGAAATCGGTTTCCCATGCGTAGTGAAACCTCTGATGAGTTCAAGCGGCCATGGTCAGAGCTATGTTCACAACGATGATGAACTGAAGGAGGCTTACAAGGAGGCAATGGAAGAAGGTCGTGGCGACGTGAAGGAAGTAATCATCGAGGAATTTATCGACTTCGATTCTGAGTTCACCCTGCTCACCGTCACCCAGAAAGACGGTCCTACCCTCTTCTGTCCACCTATCGGCCACGTACAGAAGGGTGGCGACTACCGCGAGAGTTGGCAGCCATTCCAGATTCCAGAGGAGGCTTTGAAGAAGGCTGAGCACATTGCCGGCGAAGTAACCAAGGCATTGACAGGTGCCGGTCTCTGGGGCGTAGAGTTCTTCCTGAGCAAGCAGGGCGAAGTTATCTTCTCAGAGTTGAGTCCTCGTCCACACGATACAGGTATGGTAACCCTCGGTCACACCACCAACCTGAGCGAGTTTGAACTCCATTTCCGTGCGGTGATGGGCTTGCCTATCGCCGGAATCCATCTGGAGCACATCGGCTGTTCTGCCGTCATCCTCTCGCCAGAGGAAAGCACCGAGCCATTAAACTACAATATGCTCGATGCCCTGAAGGAAGACCACACCCGCATCCGTATCTTCGGCAAGCCAGAGGCTCACGTAGGCCGCCGCATGGGCGTTGTTCTCTGCTACGGCGAGAAGGGCGATGACCTCAACCAGCTCCGCGACAAGGCAAAGCGCCTGGCAAAGACTGTATTGGGAACCGACCCATACATGAAGAAATAACATCATCCCCCATTAAAAAATACCGAGAGGGCAGATTTGTTACCTGCCCAGCAACAAAGAATACAGAAAGCGAAAAGTTAACTGTAACAGTTAACAGTTCGTTTTCTGTACTTCTTTTATTGAAAACTCGCCCACACTATTCCAATGATTTACAATTCATTTCTATACATCACCTTATTTCCCTTCCTCTTCTTGCTGCTCCATGCCATCAAGAAGGAAGCCATCAAAAAGTATTTTTTGTTGGCGATTTCCTATGCCCTATACTACTATTACAACCAGTCATTGGCAGCTATACTTTTGGTGGTAACACTCATCTCATATACTTCCGCTCTATTGATAGAAAGAAATAAGGGAAAGGAGAGAACAAACAGCACCTCAAACAACAGAAGCAAACTCATTGTTTATTTAGGAGCCCTTCTCACCACCCTCCCCCTGCTCTTCTACAAATATACAGACTTTATCCTCACAGAGGTGCTCTACATGGATAGCCTCTCATCTCACCATACCCTCATAGTACCACTGGGTATCTCTTTCTTCACCTTTCAGGCATTGAGTTATCTCTTCGATGTTTACAGAGATAAGTATCAAGCAGAGCATCATCTGCCCACCTACATGCTCTATATATCCTTCTTCCCATCCATCACGGCAGGTCCTATCAACCGATACGATGCCCTGAGATGCCAACTGAGCCAGCTGGTGCGTCCTAACTATCAGCAGTTGGCAAATGGTGCCAAGATGATAGTGTGGGGTATGTTCTTGAAGACGGTTATTGCCGACCGTCTCTTGCTCTACGTGAATCCCGTGCTGGATGGCTATATGCAACACAGTGGATCAGAACTGCTGGCAGCCTCCGTCCTCTATTCCATCCAACTATACACCGACTTTGCCGGCTACTCTCTCATAGCCATCGGTTCGGCTTCCATGCTCGGCATCCGCTTGCAACAGAATTTCCACAATCCCTACTTTGCCCATAGCGTCACCGACTTTTGGCATCGTTGGCACATCAGTCTCTCCCAATGGCTGCGCGATTACATCTACATCCCCATAGGCGGAAACAGATGCAGCAAGGGGAGAACCTATCTCAACATCATTATCACCTTCCTCATCAGTGGCATTTGGCATGGGGCTAACTGGACCTTCATACTTTGGGGAGTTCTTCACGGATTCTTCCAAGTGATGGAGAAGATGTTAAGCTTCACCAAAGAGAGTAGAAATACCGAGCACAAAGTTAGGCAGAGAATGAGGAGAGGAATAAGCATCCTCATCAATTTCCTGCTCATCAATTTTCTATGGATATTCTTCCGAATGCCAAGCGTGGGCGATGCCTTCCATGTAATCGGCAAGATATTCACTGAGCAAGACATGAACTTCTGGGTATTTGAAAAATTCATCCTCTTATTCATCTTGATGGTATTCGCCAAAGATCTCATCGTTGAAGTAACCCCAGGTCAAAATCCATTCCATCATCCAAAGCTCTGGGTGAGATGGTGTACATACGTCGTGGTAACTACCAGCATCTTCCTCTTCGGTGTATTCGATTCGGGGCAATTCATCTACGCAGGTTTCTAAATCGTAAGCTGAAATAAACGTAAGTTGAAACAAATCGTAAGCTGAAATATGAAAAAGTTCTTAAGTAAAATCATGGTCTTTCTTATCTTGCTGACCATCATATATATCATCACGGCACAAACCTTTCGTTATCTCGACCTTCAGGTAAAAGGCGAGAGCGGCAGGATGCGCTATATCCACAATGAGCTGATAGCCGACTCCATCATCATGGGGTCGTCGAGAGCCTTGCATCACTACGACCCAGACATCTTGGGCAACTATTATAATGTGGGAGAAGACCGCATGGGCATCATCTTCAGCATGGGCAGACTGCAACTACTCAAGCAAAGACGCATGCCCCACATGCTCATCTACGATGTAGAACCAGACTATGACCTGCTGCAAGATGACAACAGTACCTATCTCACCAACCTGCGCCCCTATTACCACCGACCAGGCATACGAGAGATTTTCTGGGACGTGGACTCCACCGAGCGCATCAAGATGCTCTTTCCTTTCTATCAGTATAATTCGAGGTTACTCAAGCTGCTTGCCGACTGGCGTCATCCAGCCATGAGCTATACCAAGGGTTACTCTCCCTACGAGGGATGCCAAGCCATCGAGAAGGAGACCTTACCCCAAAACAAACACGACAGAAAGAAATATGAATATCTGCACAAGTTGATAGCCGAATGCAAAAGGAGCCATACCTGCCTCATATTCACAGCATCGCCACAGCTATCCTACCAAAGCGACTCAGTATTTCGCAGGTTCAAGCTTATCTGCCAACAGGAAGGCATCCCATTCCTTAACCATTATTGCGACACTGCCTACACCCATCACAGGGCATTATTCCACAATGCCAACCATCTGAACCGTGAAGGTGCAAGCCTCTACTCCAAGGAAATTAAGAAGGAAATAAGCCATCGTAAGTTCAATGCCAGTATCAAGTTGCCCAAGAAGGATAAGCAATAAGCAATAAAATAAGAAAAAGAGCGTTATCAAATAAAAGAATACAACTTTATGAAAGAATTAGGTAGAATCATCAAATTACATACCATATCCGACCCTAGAGGCAACCTGACCGTATCAGAGGAGAACATCGAGCTTCCCTTCGACTTGAAACGTGCCTACTGGATATACGATGTGCCACAGGGTGGCAACCGAGGCGGTCATGCCCACAAAAAGCTCCAGCAAGTCATCATCGCCGTGCATGGATCATTTACCGTATCCCTAGACAACGGCAAGGAGACCAAGAAATACCAGCTCAGCAATCCTGGCATGGGGCTCTATCTCGGCACAGAGATATGGCGCACACTGGATGATTTCTCCGAGGGAGCCGTATGCCTGGTGCTTGCCTCTGAACTTTATGAGCCAGAAGACTATCTGTATGAATACGATGAATTTCTGAAATACATCCATACCACACATAGCACAACATCAGAGCCATGATAGAAATCAAAAGATATACCCCAAAAGACGCTGCCGAATGGAACAACTTTGTTTGGAAATCCAGACAAGGCACCTTCCTCTTCGACAGAAACTATATGGACTATCATCAAGACAGATTTCATGACCATTCCTTGATGTTCTATTATAAAGGACGCTTGTATGCCATTCTTCCTGCCAATGAAACTGCGGATGAGGACAAGAAGATTCTCTATTCTCACCAAGGACTGACGTATGGAGGCTTACTGACTTGTTCCAAGGTAACAGCAGAAGTTTGCATCGACATCTTTCAGGCTCTCAAGGACTATCTCCTGCAAAATGATTTCCAGTTATGTATCTACAAGGCAATGCCATGGATATACCAGAGCATCCCTTCGGAAGAGGACCTCTATGCTCTCTCCTATATTGGGAAGGCAAAGTTGATAGCTAGAGAGATTTCCACTACCATTTTTCTCAATGCCCCCTTACGATTCAGCGAGCAGAGAAGAAGAGGCATCAAGAAAGCTGTGAGCCATGGACTAAGTGTTGGATTTACAAAATTTCCAAAGGACATCACAGACTTTTGGGATTTATTGGACAAGAATCTTTGGCAGAGGCATAATACTCATCCTGTACACTCGAAAGAGGAACTGCAATTACTTATGCATCGTTTTCCAGACCACATTCTCTGCTTTGTGGTAAAGAAAGATGAAACGATTATTGGTGGAAGCATCGTATATACTACCCCCCAAGTAATTCATACCCAGTATATCGCTGCCAACGAATTGGGCAAGGAACTGGGAGCTTTGGATGCCCTCTTCGACTTTATCCTCCACAAATGCCCATGGAATGTCCCATACTTCGACTTCGGCAAATCCACAGAAGATGCGGGCAAGTATCTCAACAAGAATCTCATCCACCAAAAGGAAGGATTCGGAGGAAGAGGGGTCATCTACGACACATACCAATGGGAAATCTAACTGAGCAGAGATAAGAATAAAGCCCACCGATTTGGTGGGCTTTATTCGTATAGATTAAGATTCAATACTTCTTTTACAAAAGCACTACGGTTACGCCTCTGGCTGCCTGCGCACCCATAACCAGTGCCTGCTCAATATCGGCAGTTTTGGAAGGACCACTGATGAAAGTACCGAAATTGTACTTCGGATCCATCTCAATACGGGCATAAGCCTCATGCATATTGTTCACAATCTTCTCTTTTTCGAGGAATATCACAAGGTATTCCGAGATGAAAAGCACCGCTTTCTCCTTCATGGTCTGAGGAATCCAGACGCAACCATTCTCGGCAACACCCACTTCACCACGAACAATACCCACATCAGTACCATTCAGGTCATTAGCCTCAGCCACCGTATCAGGATTCTTCTGGGCAATCGTGATTTCTGGCAGATGAGAGGCAAAGACCTTGGCTTCCGGATAAGCTTTCTTCACCAGCTCATCCAGACTCTCACCCTCCTTCGCCTCTATCACATGGCCACCTACCGATTCCGTCATCTCAATAAACTGTTTCAGTGTATCCTCATACTGGATACCCTTCACATCTACGGCAGGCATATCGAATTGAACGTGCGTATTCTTACGCAACTTGTTCAGGAAATCTTCTTTCTTCATTTTACTTTTCCCTCCTTCCATAATTGATGAAAACTCTTCTTGGCAAACTCAGGCATGGCGTGACCGATGCCCCAGGCATTCCAATTGCTGAAGTGCGTACAGCATTCAGGAATCAGGTTGGCGAGTGGCGCAAACTTCAAGGCTGTGGTGTAGAGCGCAGGACGGTCGAAGAGATACTTCATACCATTCGACATCGCCTTCTTCACAGGATCTGCCTTGCCCAACTTCTCCAGACTCTGGCGCCATACGTAAATCTGCGAACCTGGTCCTACCTTAGAAGGACAGACATTGTCGCAAGACAGGCACAAGGTGCAGGCTGAAACATTGTCGCTGTACTTCTGAGGATTCTTCAGCATACCCAGGTTCACACCAATAGGACCCGGTATAAAATAGGTGTAACTGTAACCACCTGAACGACGATAAACCGGACAGGTATTCATGCAGGCACCGCAGCGCATGCATTTCAACGTCTGCCAGTGGTCCTTATCGGCGAGAATATCGCTTCTGCCGTTATCCACCAATACTACATGCATCTCAGCACCCGGACGAGCCTGGCGGAAATGAGAAGTGAAGGCGGTGGTAGGCTGACCGGTTCCGCAGCGGCAAAGCAGGCGCTGGAACACAGCCAATGACTTATAATCAGGAACCAGTTTCTCGATACCCATCGCTACGATATGGAGCTTAGGCATGGAAGTGGTCATATCCGCATTACCCTCGTTGGTGCAAACCACGCAATCGCCGGTAGCAGCCACACCGAAGTTACATCCGGTCATACCTGCTCCGGCTTCCATAAACTGGTCGCGGAGATGATGACGGGCACAGCGGGTCAGATAAGTAGGATCGTAGTTGCCGATTTCCTTGGAGATACCCTTCTCCTCGAACATCTTACCTACCTCCTCACGCTTCAGGTGGATGGCAGGCATCACGATATGGCTAGGCTTCTGATGCAAGAGCTGGATGATGCGCTCACCCAGGTCGGTCTCCACCACGTCAATGCCGTGCTGCTCCAGATAAGGATTCATCTCGCACTCCTCGGTGAGCATCGACTTCGACTTCACCATCTTCTTCACGTTATGGTCTTTCAGAATACCGAGCACAATCTCATTAAATTCCTGTGCATCCTTTGCCCAGTGAACCTTCACCCCACGGCTCTCCAGATTCTTGGAAAACATATCGAGGTAATCGGCAAGATGGGTAATCGTATGCATCTTGATTTCAGACGCATGCTCACGTAGGTCTTCCCACTCAGGAAGTTCCTGCGCCATCTTATCTCTCTTCTGACGAACAGACCAGAAGGTAGCATCGTGCCAGGTGGTCTTCTCTACGTTCTGCGTAAACTTCGCAGCTCTCTTGGAATGTTCTGTACTCATAGTCCTGCAGCTAATATTTGAACAACATGAATAAACTTGATCGGCATCTTCTCTTTCTTGGCGATTCCCGCCATGTGCATCAGGCAGGAAGAATCCGGACCCGTTACATACTCGGCACCTGTAGCCATGTGGCGCTTGATCTTGTCCTCGCCCATACGGGTAGAAACGGCAGGTTCCTCAATAGAGAACATACCGCCGAATCCGCAGCACTCATCCTTGCGCTCCGGTTCGTGGATGGTAATGCCTTCCACCATATTTAAAAGGTCGATAATCTTGTTGAACGGCTTGATGTGGCGCTCAGAAGGAGATGACAATCCCAGTTCGCGCACACCGTGGCAACTGTTGTGTACACTCACTACATGCGGGAACTTTCCCGGAACATGATCCACCTTCAGCACATCGTGAAGGAACTCCACAACATCCATGATTTTCTTTGAGGAAATACACTCGTGCTTACCCTCAAGGATTTTAGGATAATACACCTTTACGTAAGCAGCACATGAGGCTGAAGGAGCTACGATATAATCGTAATCCTTGAACAGCTCATCAAATGTCTCTATGACCTTCTCCGACTTGTACTGAAAACCGGCATTAGCCATTGGCTGGCCGCAGCAAGTCTGTTTTTCGGGATAACCCACGTCTAGTCCATAATGCTTAAGCAACTTGTATGTAGCCACACCCGCTTCAGGGTAAAGGGCATCCACATAACAAGGGACGAATAATCCGACTTTCATTGTTGTTATATTTATCTTGTTTGCTATTTTTTATTCTTTTTCTACATGACTAAAAGCCGCTGCAAAAGTAACAAAATAATTGCAAAAATACGACATTCTAGAGAAGAAATAATAATAATTGATGTTATTTAACTGTAAAGATTTGCAGAAAATTTGGGATAATCAAATAAATAGCGTAACTTTGCATCTAGAAATAGAGTGTCTACCATTTGTGAACTAAGCCAAATGCAGTTTAGTTGCTAAAAACATAAATAACAAGACATATAAAGAACAAACTTATAGTTATATTTAATGATGAAGAAACAGCTTAAGAAAGTCCTCGTTCTGGGTTCCGGTGCTTTGAAGATCGGCCAGGCAGGTGAGTTTGACTATTCCGGTTCGCAGGCTCTCAAGGCTTTGCGCGAGGAGGGTATTAGTTCCGTCCTCATTAATCCAAACGTTGCTACAATTCAGACAAGTGAAGGTATTGCTGACAAGGTTTATTTCTTGCCGGTGACACCTTTTTTTGTAACTGAAATTATCAAGAAGGAGCGCCCAGACGGCATCATGCTGGCTTGGGGTGGACAGACGGGTTTGAACGTTGGTACAGAACTTTACCTCAACGGTGTGCTTAAGGAGTATGGTGTGGATGTGTTGGGTACTTCGGTAGAGGCTATCATGAACACAGAAGACCGCGACCTCTTCGTAAAGGAGCTTAACAAGGTTGACCTCAAGGTGCCTGTAAGCCACGCTTGCGAAAACATGGAGGAGGCTGTGGCTGCGGCACGCAACATCGGCTACCCTATCATGATTCGTTCTGCCTACGCGCTGGGTGGTCTCGGTTCTGGTGTCTGCAAGACCGAAGAGGAGTTTAAGGAGATTGCTGAATCTGCCTTCACTTTCGCACCTCAGGTACTCGTTGAGGAAAGTCTGAAGGGATGGAAGGAGATTGAGTTCGAGTGCATCCGTGATGCTAACGACCGTTGCTTCACCGTTGCCTCTATGGAAAACTTCGACCCACTCGGAATCCATACAGGTGAATCTATCGTTGTGGCTCCTACCTGTTCTCTTACCGACGAGCAGGTGAAGATGTTGCAGGACATCGCCGTGAAGTGCGTCCGTCACCTCAACATCGTGGGTGAGTGCAACATCCAGTATGCTTTCAACGCTGAGACCAACGACTACCGTATCATCGAGATCAACGCTCGCTTGAGCCGTTCTTCTGCCCTTGCATCTAAGGCTACCGGTTATCCGCTCGCCTTCGTTGCAGCCAAGATTGCCCTCGGTTATACGCTCGACCAGATTGGCGAGATGGGTACTCCTAACTCAGCTTATGTAGCTCCATCACTCGACTATATGATCTGTAAGATTCCTCGTTGGGACCTTACCAAGTTTGCCGGTGTAAGCCGCAAGATTGGTTCTTCCATGAAGTCTGTAGGCGAAATCATGTCTATCGGCCGTTCTTTCGAGGAGATGCTCCAGAAGGGTCTCCGTATGATTGGTCAGGGAATGCACGGTTTCGTAGGCAACGACCACACCAAGTTCGATAATTTGGATGAGGAACTTTCCAACCCTACCGACCTCCGTATCTTCGCCATCGCCCAGGCTTTGGAGGAAGGTTACACCATCGAGCGCATCGAGGAGTTGACCAAGATTGATCCTTGGTTCATCGAGCGCATGAAGAATATCGTAGATTACAAGCACAAGCTTTCTGAATATAATACTCTGGAGGAGATTCCTGCCGAGGTATTGCGCGAGGCTAAAGTATTGGGGTTCTCTGACTTCCAGATTGGCCGCTTCGTATTGAAGACTCAGAACACCAACATGGAGAAGGAGGTGCTCGCAGTTCGTGCCCAGCGTAAGAAGCTGAACATTCTGCCTGCCGTAAAGCGCATCCCTACTGTGGCTAGCGAGCATCCTGACCTCACCAACTATCTCTACATGACATACGCTGTAGAGGGTTACGACATCAACTACTACAAGAACGAGAAGTCTGTCATCGTTCTCGGTTCGGGTGCTTACCGCATCGGTTCTTCTGTAGAGTTCGACTGGTGTTCAGTAAACGCCATCAATACAGCACGCAAGTTGGGTTACAAGTCAATCATGATCAACTACAACCCGGAGACCGTATCTACCGACTACGATATGTGCGACCGTCTCTACTTCGATGAGCTTTCATTCGAGCGTGTACTCGATGTCATCGACCTGGAGTCACCACGTGGTGTGATTGTTTCTGTAGGTGGTCAGATTCCAAACAACCTGGCTATGAAGCTCCATCGCCAGTCTGTGCCAATTCTGGGTACATCTCCTGTCAACATCGACCGTGCCGAGAACCGCGGTAAGTTCTCTGCCATGCTCGATAAGTTGGGTATCGACCAGCCTAAGTGGAGCGCCCTCACCTCTATGGAGGATGTTCAGAAGTTCATCGACGAGGTAGGCTATCCTGTTCTCGTTCGTCCATCTTACGTTCTTTCCGGTGCAGCCATGAACGTTTGCCACAATGATGATGAGTTGCGTCGCTTCCTGGAGGCAGCTTCTGAGGTTTCTAAGGAATACCCAGTAGTTATCTCTCAGTTTATGACAGAGACCAACGAGATTGAGTTCGACGGTGTGGCTCAGAACGGTGAGATTGTAGAGTATGGTATTTCAGAGCACGTTGAGTATGCTGGTGTTCACTCCGGCGACGCTACCATGACCTTCCCTGCCCAGCAGATTTCCTTCGCTACAGCCCGTCAGATCAAGAAGATTTCACGTGCCATTGCCAAGGAGCTCAACATCTCTGGTCCTTTCAATATCCAGTACTTGGCTAAGGGTCGCGATGTGAAGGTAATCGAGTGTAACCTCCGTGCATCCCGTTCGTTCCCATTCGTGAGCAAGGTATTGAAGCGCAACTTCATCGAAACGGCTACCCGCATCATGCTCGATGCTCCATATCAGAAACCGGATAAGTCTGCTTTCGATATCGACCGTATGGGTGTGAAGGCATCCCAGTTCTCATTCGCCCGCTTGCAGAACGCCGACCCAGTTTTGGGTGTAGATATGAGTTCTACCGGTGAGGTAGGGTGTATGGGTGATACTTTCGAGGAGGCATTGCTCAACTCATTGATTGCCACCGGCTACAAGATTCCTTCTAAGGACAAGGGCATCATGCTTTCAAGCGGTGGTGCGAAGGAGAAGGCTTCTCTGCTCGACGCTGCCCAAGCGCTGGTGAAGAATGGTTACACCATCTATGCTACAGCCGGCACAGCGAAGTTCCTGAACGAGAACAACGTGAAGGCTACAGCCGTAGGATGGCCTGATGAGGACCACAAGGATCTTCCTAACGTGATGCAGATGATTGCTGACCACAAGTTCGACCTCATCGTCAACATCCCTAAGAATCACACCAAGCGTGAGTTGACCAATGGTTACAGAATCCGTCGTGGCGCCATCGACCACAACATTCCTCTGATCACCAATGCCCGTCTGGCTTCCGCCTTCATCGAGGCATTCTGCACATTGAGCCAGGATCAGCTTCAGATTAAGAGCTGGCAGGAGTACGAGTAATCGCACGCAAGGATTTACCCACACGCCCTGAAAGGGCAGAAGTTCCTAGCCCAGGGCAGCGCCCTGGGTTAGATAACAATCAGCAAGGTCGCCCTGAAAGGGCAAAAGCTTTGAATACAAGAAGCTTTTGCCCTTTCAGGGCGACCTTTTTTGTGGAATATTTTATTCCCCGCCATGAGAAAAAGGAGCTGAAATGATGGCTATCTCATTATTTTATTGTACCTTTGCAAACAGAAATAAGAATAAAGAATGATAGTTTGTATAGCAGAGAAACCGAGTGTGGCTAAGGATATCGCCCGAATCATCGGGGCTACCACGGCACGCGACGGTTATATGGAAGGTAATGGTTACCAAGTAACATGGACCTTCGGCCACCTTTGTGAGCTGAAGGAACCGGATGATTATACTCCGATGTGGAAACATTGGAGCCTTTCGGCGTTGCCGATGATTCCACAACGTTTCGGTATCAAGCTCATCAACGATGAAGGCATCAAGAAGCAGTTTGCTACCATCGAGAAACTGATGCAGGCTGCCGACAGCATCATCAACTGCGGTGACGCCGGACAGGAAGGAGAGCTTATCCAGAGATGGGTGATGCAGAAGGCACAGGCGAAATGCCCCGTCAAAAGACTGTGGATTTCGTCCATGACCGATGAAGCCATCAAGCAGGGCTTCCAGGAACTGAAAGACCAGGGGGAATATCAGTCACTCTATCTTGCCGGACTTTCCCGTGCCATCGGTGACTGGATTCTCGGTATGAACGCCACCCGACTTTACACATTGAAATACGGTCAGAACCGACAGGTGCTCAGCATCGGCCGGGTGCAGACCCCTACCCTTGCCCTCATCGTAAACCGCCAGAAGGAAATCGACAACTTCGTTTCCGAACCTTACTGGGTACTCGCCACCATCTATCGCGACACCCAGTTTACGGCAACCAGCGGCAAGTTTACCAGCAAGGAGGAAGGCGAGAAAGCATTTAGTACCATCGCCGGCAAACCCTTCACCGTTACGGATGTAAGCAAGAAGAAGGGAAACGAGGCACCCCCTCATCTCTACGACCTCACCTCGCTACAGGTGGATTGCAACAAGAAGTTTGCTTACTCTGCCGATATTACGCTGAAACTCATCCAGAGTCTCTACGAAAAGAAGTACACCACTTATCCTCGTGTAGATACCCAGTTCCTGACCGACGATATCTATCCGAAATGTCCGCAGATTCTGAACGGAGTGAGTCAGGCAAAGATCATGAGTCAGCAGAAATACCTCCCGCTCATCCAGCAGCTCGCAACAATCAGCAAGAAATTACCGAAGAGCAAGAAGGTTTTCGATAATAGCAAGGTAACCGACCACCACGCCATTATCCCAACCGGTGTTCCGCCAACCGGACTCACCGATATGGAGGCAAACGTGTATGATCTCATCGCCAAGCGCTTTATCAGCGTGTTCTATCCGGACTGTAAATTCTCCACCACCACCGTTTTGGGCGAAGTCATCAACGAAGACGGACCGAAACCGGAGAAGATAGAGTTCAAGGTGAGCGGTAAGGAGATTCTCGAACCAGGCTGGCGAGTAGTCTATGCCAAGGATGTAAAGAATGCAGATGACGATGATACTTCAGATAACGCCAACGGAAATGCAGACTCAGGAAATGGTGCCAAGAAGGAAGTGGTAGAAGAAAGAACCCTCCCATCCTTCACAAAAGGCGAATCGGGAGAACATCAGCCTACCCTGACGGAGAAATGGACCACGCCACCTAAGTATTATACCGAGGCAACCCTGCTCCGTGCGATGGAGACAGCCGGTAAATTCGTAGAAGACGAAGAACTTCGTGCTGCATTGAAGGAGAACGGAATCGGCCGACCATCCTCCCGTGCCGGCATCATCGAGACCCTCTTCAAGCGCCACTACATCCGTCGCCAGCGCAAGAATCTGATGGCAACCCCGACAGGCATCGAACTCATTGACACCATCCATGAGGAACTGCTGAAGAGTTGCGAACTGACCGGTATCTGGGAGAAGAAGCTCCGCGACATCGAGCACAAGACCTACGATCCTGCCGACTTCATCAACGGACTGAAAGAACAGATCAACAAGATAGTCATCGATGTATTGTCAGACAACAGCAACCGGAGAGTGACCATCATGACAGAGGAAGACCTCAAGAAGAAACCGGCTGCCAAGAAACCGGCTGCCCGAAAGGCTCCAGCCAAGAAAGCCGATAAGGCAGCAGCACAGAATACAGATTCTCAGAATGCCCCTGCTCAGCCGGCTCCAGCTGCCGACCCAATGGTTGGCAAACCCTGTCCGCTCTGCGGCAAGGGCGTCATCATCAAGGGCAAGACCGCCTATGGCTGCAGCAACTGGAAGGCAGGCTGCCAATATCGCCAGCCATTCTCGCAGATGTAAATCAATATGAAACAAATAAGATTTTATCAAATCATAACAGCAATCAGCTGCCTCTTTCTGATAAGTTGCGGCATTGAACAGAACCTGAAGAAAGCAGACAAGCATCTTTCTTTAGGCGAATACTACGATGCGGCAACCCAATATAAAAAGGTGTACACCAAGACACCTACCAAAGAGCGGGCTGCCCGAGGCAAGGTGGCTCTAAAGATGGCACGCTGTTATGATAAAATCAACAGTACGCCGAAGGCACTGGCTGCCTACAGCAATGCCATCCGATACAAGCAGGCAGACCTCAACGACCGCCTGGCTTACGCCCGGCTTCTCCTGAAGAACGGAAGTTACAGACAGGCTGCCAAGGAATTCGAATTCCTGCTCGATTCCATGCCCGACAACATGCTGGTAAAGAACGGACTCGAATCGGCACGAAAAGCCCCAGTCTGGAAGAAGGAAGGAAGCCGGTACAAGGTAAAGCGGATGAATGTTTTCAACTCCCGAAGAGACGACTATTCGCCGATGTTCCTCAGCGATGACTACAGCCAGCTCTATTTTACCTCAACCCGCAACGAAGCCCAGGGCAGCGACCTGAACGGAGTGACGGGAACGAAATCTGCCGACATCTTCTTCTCTGAAAAGAACGACAAAGGCAAATGGAGCAAGCCGGAAGCCATCGGAACCGGTCTCAATACCGACTACGAAGAGGGCGCATGCTGCTTTACCCCAGACGGCAAGCAGATGTACCTCACCCAGTGTGCCACCGATCCCACTTCGCCCCGCTTAGCCCAGATAGTAACCTCCAACCGCTCGGATGCAGCCTGGAGCAAGCCTACGAATCTGGAAATCAGCAAAGATACGCTCAGCTGTTTTGCCCATCCAGCCATCTCTCCTGATGGCGAATGGCTCTATTTCGTATCAGACATGCCGGGCGGAAAGGGCGGTCTCGACATCTGGCGAGTGCGCATCACTCCTGCCGGACTGGGCGGCGTAGAGAACCTGGGCGAACCTATCAACACCCCAGGCGATGAGATGTTCCCTACCTTCCGTCCTAACGGCGACTTCTACTTCAGCAGCAATGGTCATGTAGGAATGGGCGGACTCGACATCTATATCGCCAAAGTAAATTCCATCACCCGGAAATATGAACTCACCCACCCCGGCTATCCGCTGAATACAGAAGCCGATGACTTCGGAATGACTTTCGAGGGTCTCCACAACCAGGGTTTCTTCTGCTCTAACAGAAAAGACGGAAGAGGCTACGATCATATCTACTCCTTCGAGAATCCGGAGATTGTTACCACAATGAAGGGATGGGTTTACGAGAAAGACGGTTATGAACTGCCTGCCGCCGAGGTGAGAATCGTAGGCAACGACGGAACGAACAGGAAACTATCCGTCAAGGGCGACGGTTCGTTTGTCCTCCCTATCAATCCGCATGTCGACTACCTGGTGATGGCATCCTGCAAAGGCTACCTCAACCACAAGGAAGAACTTCGGGTTGATTCGGCTAAAGAGAGTAAGGAATACGTGCTCCAGTTCCCGCTGGCTTCCATCACAGCCCCTGTACTCATCGACAACATCTTCTACGATTTCGACAAGGCAACCCTTACCGAAGCCAGTACAACAGCCCTCGACCAGCTGGTAACGCTGCTGAAAGAGAACCCGCACGTTACCATCGAACTCAGCGCCCATTGCGACTACAAGGGAAACAGCGAATATAACAAGCATCTGTCTCAGCGCCGCGCCCAATCGGTAGTAGACTATCTGATAAAACACGGCATAGAGAAAGAGCGCCTCACCCCTGTGGGCTACGGTAAGGAGAAGCCGAAGAATGTGCGCAAGAAACTTACCGAGAAGTATCCTTGGCTCAAGGAAGGCGATGTGCTCAGCGAAGAGTTTATCCTGAAGCAGAGCAAGGAGCATCAGGAAATCTGCAACCAGCTGAACCGCCGAACCGAGTTCAAAGTGCTCCGCACTACCTATAAATTGTTTTAGAAACCGATATCATAAGCATAGGTGCTCTACTGAAAAAGTAGCAGCACCTATTTGTTTTTCTATATTCAGCAATATTAAATCTTCGTTCAAAGACATTGAATGTCCGTTCAAAGTCATTGAATGTCCGTTCAAAGACACTGAACGGACATTCAAAAGCTTTGAACGGAGATTTCAAAGGCATAAAGATGATATTTATAGTAATAAAAAACTCTTTCTATTAGCACTAAAAACTATTCTGCTAATAGAAAGAGTTGATCATTCATACAATTGATATCAGGGAAGAAGCCTACTGACGCGCATCAGCCAGTTCATTATATCCCCAAACCATGATGAGGACAACGATGCCAGCCAGCACCATCAGGAGATTCTGAGAGTGGGCGATGGAATCTGCCACATGCGTAAGGGCACGCGAACCGGAAAGGAGGAAATCTATCTTCATAGAGAAAAGCCACCCCTGAATCTGTTCCCATCCCTGACAGACCACTGCTATGATGATGCCTGCTGCCACACAGACTGCCGTCCATAAATGTTCCAGACGCTGGCGCTTAACCAGCGACATCGCAGTATCAGTTTCGGGTAAAGCCGGCAATGCCTGCATCACTCTGTCGGAGAATCCGTCATCAGGAATCTCTGACATCTGGCAATCGGAAAAGAACATCTGCAAGAGTTCTTCATCCTGAGGGTTCAATGGTTCCCCTTTCATGCTCTCCAACTTCTTATCATTTATCTTATCGGTCATAACCATTCTTTTTTAAGTAACTTGCAAGTTTCTGTTTTCCACGAGAGAGATGCGACTTGATGGTGCCTTGCGCCATTCCCGTCACCTCTGCAATCTTATCTATAGAGAGTCCATCCATCAGCTGCAGCGTGATGCATGTACGTTCATTTTCACTCAATATCTGTAGTGCCTTGAGCAAATCCATCTTCAATCCGGCATGGGCGCCCTGTGCATTCTTACGGGAAACGGCAGGCGTATCGATGTCCTGCGTTTCCTTATGACTGCGGGTATAATCATACCATACATTATAGGCGATGCGGTAGAGCCAGGTGGAGAAAGAGGCTGTACCCCTGAAACCGGACAGATGGGTATATGCCTTGACAAAGGTATCCTGAGCCAAGTCGTCACTCAGCTGCGCATCCCCCAGCGTCTGCCGCAGGAAGAACCCACGAATGGGTGACTGATACTTCCTGACCAGCAGGTCGAACGACTTGCGGTCATGAAGCATCACCACCTTCGTGACGAGAGAGATATCGGATAACTTTTCCACCTTATATATATTAACTAATAATTGTTGTTCTTTTCCTTGTGACTTCCCCTCCTATTGAGAAGCCATGATATATTGAATGTCGGCTGCTAGACCGGAGTTCCATTATATCCCGTGCCCTGGTCGCCGTGACGGTTCTTCCACCAGTCCTTGATGGCAGGAAGCGAGCCGATAACGGTCTGACCGATGCCATAGAAGAAGACCAGGGCTCCGATGCCAGCCAGGAAATCAGCATCCCACCAGGCAAACATGGCGCACAAGCCGGCTCCCAGGAAGGCATTTCTCAATCCACGCTTTACCAGATACTCATCGCTCTGCTTGTCTATCGGCCGGTCGCTTTCCGGAACATTGATGCCCTTCTCCATCGCCATCTCCGCCAGTTTCATCCGGTCGTTGTGGCGGCGAATCAGATATCTGATAACCAGAAATACGATGATCAGCGGAGCAAAGACAAACAGCAGACCGAAGATGATACAGAAAATGATCATAACAGCCAGCGCTCCGCCACCAAATACCGAACCGATGAAATCGAACGGATCATCATAGTTGTCTAAACTGTATCTAGAATGAACAGACTTATTATCATTCTCATCATAATCATCATAGTTGGCCGAATCTGTGCTGGTGGTATCAGAATATGCCTCCAACGCCTCGTCGTCTTTATCCTTCGAAGCAGATGGCTGTGCGGCAGATGCAGGAGCAGCCTTTGAATCTACCTGTTGGGTAGTTGGATGATAACGATGTTTTGGAGCTGAAGACGCCAAAGACACTTGGGTGGCTCCGATGCTCATAACGAGCGCTAATGCCAATATTGCTTTCTTCATATCATTATTTTTTTATTGTTTTTACCTTGTTATTTGAAAAATTTCTGCTTCTTAGACGCATCTCTTCGCGATTTAGTTGCAAAGAAACGAAAAATTTCTTATTTTTGCAAACAAATTAAAGAAAAAGAGACAGAATGAAGACATTACCTGAAGATTTCAGAACATATACTCAGGCACTGATGGGCGAAAAGCTGTATCAGCGTCTGGAGCATGCTATCCTTGAAGAGGAGGCACCAACCAGTATCCGCATCAATCCTTTTAAATGCAAGGATGCTGATGGCGAACCGATTCCCTGGTGTCCGGAAACCGGACGTTATCTCTCTACGCGTCCCGGATTCACCTTCGATCCGCTGCTGCATGCCGGCTTATATTATGTACAGGAAGCCTCATCTATGTTTGTTGATATGGCTATCCGACAGTACGTAAAAGAACCGGTGATGATGCTGGATCTCTGTGCTGCCCCTGGCGGAAAGTCGACTGCCGTAAGAGCTGCCTTGCCGGAAGGGAGTCTGCTCTTCAGCAACGAACCGATGCGCACCCGCTCGCAGATTCTTGCCGAGAACGTACAGAAGTTCGGTCATCCGGATATGATTGTTACCAACAACTATCCCCGCGATTACAAGAAATCGAAATTGCAGTTTGATGTGATCCTTACCGATGTTCCCTGCTCCGGCGAAGGAATGTTCCGCAAAGATGAAGGGGCTATCGACGAATGGAGTACCCAGAATGTGAACAACTGCTGGCAGCTGCAGCGCGAAATCGTATCGGATATCTGGAACTGTCTGAAGCCAGGCGGTATCCTGATTTACTCTACCTGCACCTTCAATGCGCACGAAGATGAGGAGAATGTGGAGTGGATATGCGAAGAACTTGGCACAGAAGTGATGGCACTGGAGGGTGTAGAAGATGCATGGAACATCACCCGCAACCTCACGGGCACCGACTTCCCTGTTTACCGGTTCATTCCTGGCGTTTCGCGAGGCGAAGGTCTGTTTATGGCGATTCTGAAGAAAGAGGGCGAATGGGAAGCAGGTTCTTCAGCCAAGGAGAACAGGAAGGATAAGAAAAAGAAAGACAAGAAGGTGGCTAAAGGAAAGGGACCGGAGATTCCGGACGGCTGGCTGAAGGCTGATACGGAATGGATGCCTGCAGAGAGCAACGAGACGGTTTACGCCATTCCGGGCAGATGGAAAGACATCTACGACCAGGCTGAAAAGAACCTGAAGGTGCTGCATGCAGGTGTGAAACTGGGAACAGACAAGGGAAAGGGTCTCATTCCCGACCAGGCTCTCGCTCTCTCAACGATGCTCAACAAAGATCACTTCCCACAGGTGGAGTTATCCTACGATGATGCCATCCGCTACCTTCGCAAGGAGGCTGTGAATCTGCCTGCCGATACGCCTAAGGGTTATGTACTGGTAACCTACAGACAGGTTCCGATAGGCTGGGAAAAGAACATTGGCAACCGTGCCAACAACCTCTATCCGCAGGAGTGGAAGATCAAGAGTAGCCATGGGACGGGAGAGCTGTTTATAGTTAATAGTTTATAGTTAACAGTTTATAGCAAGAATGAATAATTCAACATTCAACACTCAACATTCAACATTAAAATAAAAAATGCTCAGCATCATCGCCTGTATATCAAAAGTGCATAGAGCTATCGGGTACAAGAACCGGTTGCTCTACGCCATCCCATCGGACATGACCCGCTTTCGTATGCTCACAACCGGACATACGATCATCATGGGCAGAAAGACATTTGAGTCGCTGCCGAACGGAGCCTTGCCCAACCGCCATAATATTGTTATCTCGAAGACAAGAGAGCAGATAACAGGGTGCGAAGTATACACCTCTCTGGAAGAAGCGCTGACAGCAAGGAAAGAAGAGGCAGCAAGGAAAGAAGAGGTTGGAAACAAAGAAGAGGTAGGAAGCAAAGAAACTTCAGATGAATGTTTCATCATCGGAGGAGCCAGCATATATGAACAGGCTTTGCCTTTTGCAGACAAGCTTTATCTCACAATCGTTGAAAAGGAGCCTGAACATGCCGATACCTTCTTTCCGGAAATCAATCCGGCAGAATGGGAAGTGACAGAAAAAGAAATGAGGAATGAAAACGGCTTACCGTTCACATTCCTCACCCTTTATAGAAAGCAGTAATCCCGCAGGGAGCTACTGCTTTTTTTCTTTTTATATCTTATTTCTCTGCTGCAGCCTCCTCATCAGTTTCCTCTTCATCATCGTTGAAACTCTTGAGGTCCTGCATAGAAAGCTGACGATTGATAGATGCATTGAAAGAGATGATGGTCTCGCTGCGAGACAATCCCAATGGCTGCAACTTATCATGGATGATTTCCAGGAGATGGTGGTTGTTCAGCGCGTAAATCTTGATAAACATATCAAAGCCGCCTGTAGTATAGTGACACTCTACAACCTCAGGAATCTTCTTCAACTCCTCTACGACCTGGTCAAACTTCTCAGGCTCCTTCAGATAGAGTCCCATATAAGCACAAGTTTCGTAACCTATCTTTTCTGGGTCAATGATGAATTGTGAACCCTTGATGATACCAAGATTTGTAAGTTTAGCAACACGCTGATGAATGGCAGCACCGCTCACATTGCAAGCGCGTGCCACTTCCAAAAATGGAATACGGGCATCCTGAGAAATCAGCTTCAGAATCTGCCTATCTAATGAATCTAAAATTTGTTTTGACATAATACTAATAATTTGGTTGCAAAGATAATACAAAAAATTAATAAAAGCAATTTTTTAAGAGAAAAACATGATAAATTAATATTATTTTCCATTTTCTGTGGCAGAATAACTGATTTTTAGTGCTTTTGCCTGGCGCAAAGCCTGCTTTACGTCGGTTATCACACCCATCTTGGTTTCCTGGTCTGCTTTAATTGATACGGTCATCAGCTTCTGGTCTTCCGGCGACATACGCTTCTTTTCTGCCGAAATGTAATCCATCACTTCGGGAGCCGAAGCAAACTTATCATTCAACTGAATCTGGGTACCGGTACCATACTTTGCCTGCATCTCTTTGGTTGGCTTACCTATATAAATATGGCTCACCGCCGATTTCTTGGTCAGGCGGGTGAGTTCCTTGCCTTGTGGCAAACGGCAGTCTACCTTCAAGGTAACCTGGCGCATGTGGGTAACAATCATAAAGAAGAACAGTACGGAGAAAATGAGGTCTGGCAGAGAAGATGTATTCAACCCTGGCACTTCATGCGATTTCTTATGAAAATTCATCATTGTTTACCTCCTTTCTGCTGTTCAGTAGCTGTTTCTGCCGAATTTTCTTCCCCTTGCTTTTCTTCAGCATTGGCATCAACACGCTGGTCGGCATGAGTCATTGCGTTGGCATACGACTCTGTGATGCGCTGCGGACAGATGTTGCGCACCTGTTCTTTCTGGTCATTGTTCAAGAGGGCATAATCCCTGTGATATTTCTTCTGGGCCGTTTCGTTGCGTAGCTGGCTATATGCTTCCATCAGCTGATTCTGCATCTGGAAATAGAGATTATAGTCGGCATCGCGGTCACTCTCGATAGAGATGAGATGTTTCTTGCCCAGGCGGTGTACAAAGCGGATGGTTTCTTCCTTGAGCAGGCTCACCTGCATCGGCTTACCGTTGACCAAAAGCGTATCGCCAGCCGTCAGGCGCAGCGCCATGAGGTTAGCCTTGTCTACCACCGACTGCTGCTGTTCCTTCTTCTGCGGTTCAGGTGAAGGGAGTTGGCGCAACAGTCCCTTATCCACATCCATTGATGTGGTGACAAGGAAGAATATCAACAGCATGAACGAGATGTCGGCTGTAGATGTGGTATTCAGTCCCGGGGTTTCGTGTTGCTTCCTTCTAATCAGCATATTTAATCCTTATTTATAGAATAGAGAGCCTAAAGCACTCTCTTTAGTTTTTCTTCCGAATATAACGTGTGGCACCGAAACAGACGGCACCGATTCCTGCCACCAGCATCAGGAGCGATGTGATGACAAACATATCAGAAAGCTTGAGCCAGAGCCAGTCGGCATAATTCTCGCCATTGATGAGCATCGGAGCAGAACCGCCCAAAAAGAAGGTAAGCAGCAAAACTGCCAAAGTTCCGATCCATGTGATGCGGAAGATGCGACGCACGGGAATGCCATTCACTACAGCCTCCGACTTGCTGCTGCGATAATCTCTGATCATCGAAAAGACTGCCAGACCTGTACCTCCTATCAGGAAGAGCCACATCAGCAGGATGAGCACATCGGTAAAGAGAGGCGCATTAAAGTCGGGGTTCTCTTCGAAAGGCAAATCGTAGCCTACCAAAAAGAACAGACCGAAAATCAGCACCGCCAGTCCTATCATGATATAGAACACCTGCTGCGATATCTTTTCGGCCGACTTCGTCTTCTGCTTTGAAAATTGAAATTTAACCATTTCTCTCTTCGTTTATTTATTCTTGGCAATAATATCCATTAAAGTAACCGCCGACTCCTCCATCTGGCTTGTCAGGTGCTCCACCTTAGAAAGGATGTAGTTATAGAAAACCTGAAGGATGAGGGCTACGATGATACCGAAGATGGTAGTGATGAGCGCCACTTTCATACCCGAAGCAACGATAGTAGGACTGATATCGCCCGCCTGCTGAATCTGGTCGAACGACATGACCATACCGATCACGGTTCCGAGGAATCCGAGCGATGGCGCCATAGCGATAAAGAGTTTGATCCAGGAGCAGCCCTTCTCCAGGTTAGCCGCCTGAACGGTACCATATCCGCTTACCGAGCGCTCGATGTCATCAAGACTCTCGCTGATATGCATCAAACCCTGGTAGCAGATAGAAGCCACCGGTCCGCGGGTATTCCGGCAGAGCGTCTTAGCCCCTTCCACATCTCCCGCCGACACCTTCTGGTCAATATCCTGCATCAACTTCTTGGCGTTGATTTCAGAGAGACTCAGATAGATGATGCGCTCGATACAGAAAGCCATACCCACGATGAGGGCGATGGCAACGAGAGACATAAATCCCGCATTACCCTCTATAAACTTTGTCTTAAGAGCTTGATGAAATCCCATGTTCTCTTCTTGAGCCATCATAGGCAGAGAACACATCCATGTGAAAACCAATATTGCAAAACGTGCAATAGCTGTATTTTTCTTCATATACCTTATTATATATATAAAAGCGGAAAGAGGGGGATTCGAACCCCCGAACCGGTTTTGCCGGTTACACGCTTTCCAGGCGTGCCTCTTCAGCCACTCGAGCACCTTTCCATATTCCGAAGAACTCTTCTTAATCGCCGCAACATGCTGCTGCAACAATTTCGAAGTGCAAAATTATTGCTTTTCCTCCGAAATACCATAACTTTCATTGTTTTTTTATGTTTATTTAAGGAGTTTTGAACGCTTGCGTCCTATACTTGCGATACGGAAAGCGGAAAAACCCGCTCTGCATTGAGGTTGGTCTGTCGGGCAAACTCCTCTTCGCTTATGCCATAAGCCTTGGCGAGCGTCTTCATCACTTCTACCACGAAAGCACTCTCGTTACGCTTGCCGCGATAAGGAACAGGCGCCATATACGGACTGTCGGTCTCCAGAACGATGCGATCCAGAGGAACTACTGCAGGGAGGTCTTCTCTGAGATGGCTGCTCTTGAAAGTAGATACGCCACCGACGCCCAATACAAACTTATCGAAGGAGAGGAGTTCTTCTGCCTCCTTCTGATTGCCCGTAAAGCAATGGAAGACGCCACCCGGCAGTTCTTTCTCATACTTTCTGAGCAGATGCACCATCTCGTTCTGTGCCTTGCGGCAATGAATCATCAGCGGGAGCTGGGTTTCTACCGACCATTTTACCTGTTCCTCGAAAGCCTCGAGCTGCTCGTTTTCGAACTCACGGCTCCAGTAATAATCAAGTCCTACCTCTCCGATGGCGATCAAGTCAGAAAACTGAGGAGAACCCGCCTGACTGGCATTACCGGTCATGCGATGCTCCTCCAGTATCTTCCGGAGTTCAGCCAGCTGTTCCTTCCAGTCTTCCTTCACCTCTTCAGGATGCAGACCAATCATCGGATAAGCATAGCCTGGATATTCCTTAGCCAATGCCAGTACCGCTTGTGTGGTTTTCACATCGATGGCAGGCAAGAACACCTTGCCTACCCCCGCTTCCTTGGCACGGGCGAAAGCCTCCGCCCTATCCTCATCAAACTCTTCCGCATCAAAATGCGTATGTGTATCTATTACTTTGAACATTGCCCTATCAACTGTCAACTATAAACTATTAACTATCAACTAGTACTGTCGCTTCATCATTTTCTGAGCATACTTTGCCAATTCCTCCTTACGCTCAGCAGGCACATTCACGGCATCCAGATACTTCTTGCTCTGCTCGAAATAATAAGCAATCTTATCCTGCGCCATTTTGTCGATACCTATCTCGTTGTATAGACGGGTAACGGCAGCCACCTTCTCCTTGCGGTCGAAATCCTCGGCATCCACCCACTTCTGCAGTTCTGCACGCTGAGCGTCGTTGGCATGGTTGAAGGCATTGATGAGCATGTAAGTCTTCTTGTTAGATGTGATATCGCCACCAATCTCCTTACCGAACACCTTGGTATCGCCGTAAACATCGAGATAATCATCCTGCAACTGGAACGCCAATCCTATCTGCTCGCCAAACTTATACAGGTTCTCTGCATCCTCATCAGAAGCATCGGCAAGGATAGCACCCATCTTCAGGGCGCAAGCCAGAAGAACGCTGGTTTTGAGGCGGATCATCTCGATATATTCCTCCTCCTTCACATCGTTACGGTTTTCAAACTCCATATCAAACTGCTGACCTTCACCAATTTCCAGGGCAGTGGTCGTAAAGAGTTTCAACACCTTGGCAAGATGCTTTTCATCACATTGAGCCATACGTTCATAAGCCAGAACGAGCATGCTGTCGCCTGAAAGGATTGCCGTATTGGCATCCCATTTCTTATGAACCGTTTCATGACCGCGACGCAAATCAGCATTGTCCATCAGGTCATCATGCAGCAAAGTATAGTTATGATAAGTTTCCAGGGCAACGGCATTCATCAGAATCTTCTCAGGATTGTCCTTGAAAAGATTGTAGCCCAAAAGCATGAGCGTAGGACGAATACGCTTGCCACCCATAGAAAGTACGTATCTGATAGGCTCATAAAGAGACTTTGGCTTTCTTTCGTAAGGCAAATTAGCCAGAAACTCATTTACCATGCTTAAAATTTCATCTGCTGTCTTCATAATAATGTATAATTTATAATGTATAATTTACAATGAATAATTTATAGCTGGAACACTACCGGGATGGCAATCATCGTGCGACAGACCTTGCCTTTATCGATGCCCGGTTTCCACTTCGGCATCATCTTCATCACCCTCAAAGCCTCGTTGTCGAGCAATGGATCTACCGAAGTGCTTACCTTGATATTGGCAACACTTCCATCCTTGTTTACGATAAAGGATACCACTACGGTTCCCTGAATCCTATTCTTCTGGGCAGCTACAGGGTACTTCAGGTTCTTGGTAAGCCACTGCATGAAGGCAGACCAGCCACCAGGAAACTGCGGTATCTTCTGCACGACGGTCAGTTTGATAGGAGCCTCAGCTCCCGGATTCTCAATGGGAGTTTCAGGAACCGCTTCCTTCACCTCAGCTCCATCCACTACACCCGAGCCGTCGCCGATAACCAGTTCGCTGGTTGTAGAACTGATTTTCTGCGGTGCCTTCTGAGTCTGTTGCTCGGCAGCCTTCACTTCCTGAGTAATTGACTTAGAAGCAGGAGCCGAAACAGCCTCTGCACTCACCATATCTTTCAGGTCGGGACGAGCCGACATTTCCAGATCCTGTGAAAGATCTTCCATCGATTCCGACAAGTCATCATCTCCCTGCGGACCTTTCTGATATTGGAGTCCTACGAAGATGAAAGTAAAAGCCAGCAGCAAACCTAGCAGGAAAAATGTAACCCGCTTATCTTCCAGTTGTGCGCTATTTGATTTCTTAATTTCCACAATAAAAACCGTTTAAAATCGTTATTTCCTACGAAAACATTGCAAAATTACTTCTTATTATTGAAAAAAGCAGTATCTTTGCCAAAGAATTAGAAAATTTAAATGAAAAAATATGTAATTTCCGCAATATTGACGCTTTTTGCGACAATTATTGATGCTCAAGAGAGCCAAACGGGGTATAATTTCCTTCGCTTGCCGGTGAGTGCTCACGCAGCTGCTCTGGGTGGCGACAACATCACCTTGATAGAAGATGATGAGGCACTCATATTCCATAATCCGGCTCTTCTGTCATCAGTAAACGACAAGACGGTCAATCTCAATTATATGAACTATATGTCGGGGGTGAACACTGCCTCGGCTAGTTTCAACCGTATTGTCAACGACAAGGCTTCGTGGGCTGTTTCGGCTCAGCTTGTTGACTACGGCAAGATGAAAGAGACGGATGAGAACAACATCCAGATGGGTGAGTTCTCTGCAAAGGATATTGCCATTGCGGGTTACTTCTCTTATATGCTCGGTGAAAAGTTTGCGGGTGGTATTGCCGCCAAATTCATCACTTCGTATATTGGCGATTACAATTCTATCGCTGTGGGAGTGGATCTGGGCATCAACTATTACGACCCTGAAACGGAATGGTCGGTTTCTTGCGTGGCAAAGAACCTGGGTGGACAGCTGAAAGCTTACGACAATGAATATGAGAAGATGCCGATCGACCTGCAGTTGGGTGTGACGAAACGCTTTGCTAACGCACCGTTCAGGGTATCAGCCACACTGGTCAACCTGAACCATTGGGACAGCAGTCTTCGTGATCATGCCGTAGTAGGTGCCGACATTCTGCTTTCGGAGAGCCTGTGGATAGGTGCCGGCTACAACTTCCGGAGAGCCAACGAGATGAAAATCAGCACCTCAGAAGATGAGGAAAGCAGTCATGGAGCCGGTTTCTCTGTGGGTGGCGGTATCAACCTGGAGCGCTTCCATCTGAACGTTGCCTACGGCAAATATCACGTCAGTAGCAGCAGCCTCATGCTGAACGTAAGTTACAGATTATAAATTCTACATTATTATACATTAAAGTTAGTTCGAAATTATGAAGAAAATAACAATAGCAATAGACGGATACTCTTCTTGCGGTAAGAGTACGATGGCAAAGGATCTTGCCAAGGAAATAGGTTATGTTTATGTAGATACGGGCGCCATGTACCGCTCGGTAACTCTCTATGCGCTGCGTCATCAGCTCTTCGAAGCAGATGGAGCCGTAAAGACAGAAGAACTGCAGAAGGAGATGAAGAACATCAGCATCTCATTCAAGTTTAATGAAACAACCGGTCGCCCAGACTGCTATCTGAACGGCGAACTGGTAGAAAAGGAAATCCGTTCGTTAGAGGTTTCCAACCACGTTAGTCCGATTGCCGCCGTTCCTTTCGTCAGAGAGGCGCTGGTAGAGCAGCAGCAGAAGATGGGCGAAGACAAGGGTATCGTGATGGATGGTCGCGATATAGGTACCACCGTGTTCCCTAATGCCGAACTGAAGATTTTCGTTACAGCCAGCTCACAGGTGAGAGCACAACGCCGTTTCGATGAACTGAAGGAGAAAGGAATGCCAGCCGACTTCGATGCGATTCTGAAGAATGTAGAGGAGCGCGACTATATCGATACCCACCGCGAGACTTCCCCACTCAGAAAGGCTGATGATGCCATCACGCTCGACAACAGCAACATGACCATTCCTGAACAGAAGGCATGGCTGATGGAACAATATCAAAAAGCAATAGCAGAATAAGCTACAGAAAAGAGACTGCCGGGTTATTTATGCAAAAATACGTTAAATATGCTACTTTTACCGATAAATTTATTTTATTTGATGAAAAAGATTTGGAAAAAAAACTTCAATTTAGTATCTTTGCAATCATATTAACAAGGTAGTAATGATATAGATTATAAATTTTGAGTTAATTACTGTTTTTTGAAGGTGATAGGTCTTCGGGAGAAGATTTATCACCTGTTTTATTTTCAGACAGTTTATAAAAGATAAAGCCCCCCTTGCTACCGCAAAACGCGGTAGCAAGGGGGGTTAACTAATTAATAACCAATATATTAAGTTTTTCAATCAACGATAAAACTATCCTCTACCCATATACGGTGAAACACCGTATCAAGTATATCAAGTTACTGATAATCAACTCTTTAACTTTTACTACAACAGAGCAGAACTTTCCTTGATAATCTTCTCCCTGCACTCTTCCATCAGCCACTTCGGCGTACTGGTAGCGCCACAGATACCAACCGTTTCCACATCCTTGAACCAGTTCATATCTATTTCGTCGGCACTTTCTATCTGGTAGCTGTTGGCATTCACGCTCTTGCATTCCTTGAAAAGCACCTTACCGTTCGAACTCTTTCTGCCACTCACAAAGAGGATGACATCATGCTTGCTGGCAAAGGCAGCGATGTTAGGCATGCGGTTAGCCACCTGACGGCAGATGGTATCGAAACTCTTGAAGACAGCGCCCTCAACAATATGCTCCTGGCAGTATTCGATGATGCGGTGGAACTCATCGAGACTCTTGGTAGTCTGGGAGTAGAGATAGATATCTTTAGAGAAATCCAACTGACCGCTTTCCTTCAGCTGCTTCACATCCTCAAACTTCTCTACCACGATGGCATGACTCTCCGTCTGCCCCACCAGTCCGAGCACCTCAGCATGCCCGTTCTTGCCGAAAATCACGATCTGTGCCTCCGGATTGTTGACATACTGCTTCTTGATGCGGCGCTGCAACTGGAGCACCACAGGACAGGTAGCATCGATGATTTCAATGTTGTTCCGTTCGGCAAGGGCATAAGTTTCAGGCGGTTCACCATGAGCACGGAGCAAGACCTTTACGCCCTGCAGTTCCTCCATCTGCTCATGGTCTATCGTGATGAGTCCCGCTTCATGCAGGCGCTCCACCTCCATACCGTTATGCACAATATCGCCTAGGCAGTAAAGTTTACCGCCCTTAGCCAACTCCTCTTCAGCTTTCTTGATGGCAGTGGTTACGCCAAAGCAGAACCCACTGCCGTTATCTATTTCTATCTGCACGATATTCGTTTTTAATTCATTGTACATTAATCTTCACCACCACCTTAGCATGTTCAGGATCATTCGTAATCATGAGGATACGAGGGTGTCTGACACGCGATTTCTTCAAGTCGGCAGCCACAGCCGTCACCTTCATCTTAACGGTCTCTCCTGGCTGAATCTTACTCTTCTTCAGGTTCACCTGCAAGCCCATCGTAAACATCTGCATGCTGCGGATATCCAGTTCCGACTTACCCTTATTGGTAATCAGAATCTCACCCTTCAGTTTCTTCTTTCCATTGAAACTACCCAGATTGAGATCGGTGGCAGACATCTCTATCTTCGGAGCCAGTGCCTTCTTGGCTGGAGTCATGTTCTCGAAACCAGGAAGAAGAACGGCTGATACCACGATTTCCTTCTCAGGCGCAATCCTATCGCCAGGACGCTCACCGAGATAAACCGATGTCTGGTTCAAGCCCAGGTCGCGCAGTTTCTTGGAATCCAGCACGAAACTGATTTCGGCAGAATGACGCGGAGCTACCTTGGAAGGCGATACGAAAGCATGAAGATAGGGTGGCAGATGCATCACTACCGGCTCCAGTAATTCGTCGGTAGGATTGAAGATATGGATGCGCTGAACCGGACGGTCGCCACGGTTCACGTCATCAAACTCCACCTCCTGGGCATCACTCTTGATGACACCCAACATCTCATCGTAAGAACCAGCGAAATCTACTACGCTGCCCACTACCTTTCCCCTCATAGAGAGGATGAACGGGTCTTCACCCGCATTGGTATAGAGGCAAACCTGCTTGGTGAAAGTACCCATCTGCTTGGCATCGTATACCGCCTTGATGACGAAACTTTCGCCGGCAGCAATGCTCGTCTTCGGATAATCTACCTCCGTACAGCCGCAGCTTTTCAATACATTGTTGATAACCAACGGCTTGAGCCCGTCATTCTTCAGCACGAATTCGGCAGTTACAGGCTTGTTGAACACCACCTGTCCGCAGTCTACCACCTCGTGCTGGGTTGTAATCTTCTGTGCTGATGCAGGCAGCGCCAACAGCGCTGAGAGCATCCATATATTCATCCGTTTCATACTATTCTATTTTAAATTATCAATCTATAAACTTTAATTATTAACTTTCAATTCATAAGTCTCTGTGCGGCCACCAAATTCCGGACTGTAGGTACACTCAGCGGTGCAAGTTCCGCTCTGATAGTCGCCCTTTCTATCCACGTAATACTCCATTTCTACGATGTGCATACCTTTAGATAAACGATCGAAATAAAAATTTGTTGCATAATCTCTTGGAGAAACATAGCAGCCTATGCCCCACTGATAACCACTCTTCTGGTTAACCGGTTCCAGACATGCCGCACGCTTATCCGTAATCTGCACAAAGTCGTAGTCGCGGTCGGCGGTGATGAGGAGTGTTACCTTCACCATCTCACCTACCTTCGCCTGCGCCTTGCCCTTACCCTGAGATTCGGCAGGAACGATGACACGGCGCACCTTGATGCCCGACTCCATGGAACCGATTTCGCTGATAGGCTGCTTAAACTCTGCATAGACGGCTCCCCAGCTGGTATAATCGCTCTTTTTGTCGATGCTCAGCTTAGATGCCTTGCCCGGTCTTTCGGTCTTCACATAGCCCAAAGTAGTGGAATCCTGCGGCATCGGCAGCAGCTTGCCGTCCAGTTTCAGAACGGCATTCTCAGCCTTCCTGTTCCAGTTGCTCTCATTGCCCTTCATAAAGGCGTAGACAGCATCCACGGTGTTCACCGGCGTATCCCAAACCTGGGTACGTTTCGACATCAGTAGCCAGCGCTGCAGTTCCTCGATGGTCTGCTTGTCGTTCGGCTTCAGCATCTGCATCGCCTCTATCACGGATACCTGGGTAGGAATCTTATAGTTTCTCCAGCTGTAGAGTGCCTTGCGGGTATCGTAGTAGCGGCCCATCTCCTCACGGTAAACGGCATATTCGTTCACGCTCTGCAGATATTCGCCTGCCTTCTCGCGGTAAGCAGCATTCTGCTGGCTGTTTCTGGCGAGTACCACGGCAGCACGCGCCTTGCCATAGATGGAGAAATCACCGGTCATCTTCGACATCTTTTCCAGGAGATAAGCCTTATCCTGCTCCAGATTCTGCTTCATTTTTCTGCCATCCATCGAAAGGATGTAGAGATAATGCAGCGCCTGTTCGCTAGGACTCACCTTCTGCTTTTTCTCCTCCTGCTTCTTCATCTCTCTTACTTCCTGTGCGGTCTGCAGAGAGAGATAATCGATGGCGGAAGTCAGCATCCGGGCGGTTGATTTCTGCACACCTGCGATGGCATTCAATCGAACCATCATTTCGGCTACCGACGTTGTCATATATCTGCTGCCCTTCATTCCATTCCACCAGGAGAAGGAACCATTAGGGTTCTGCAACTTCTTCAGTTTCTCCACCTGATTCTGCAGACGGATGCTCTCCTGAGAGAGATTCTTCTGAGAATGATTATCCAAAGAGAGAGTCTTCTGGATATGGGAGGTGATGGTATTGGCGTAGATGGCAGACATCAGCGAGATGGCGTTCTCCTCATCCGGATTACTGATAGCTGGCAGCGCCTTCACCATCAGCCAACTTGGATTGTTGGTGTACTCGATGGTTACCTTTGCCTCTTCAGTGCCCTTCGCCTGCTTGCCCTCCTTGTTCAGGAAGAGTTTGCTCAGGTCGAAGTTCTGCTCGCCCTTCTGATGCAGGGTGATAGGCAGGGTGTTCACCACGAGTTCACGGTTGCTCAAAACCGGCAGATAGTGCTGTTCACCATCGCTGTAGCCATTACCGGCAGCCACCACCTTATTAATATATACGCCTTCTTTCAGTCCCTGGACATCAAAGGAGATGGTAGCAGAGCCCTCGGCATCAATGCTGTAGTTCTGCGTCTTCTGCCAAACCACCTTGTTGGTCTCCGGGTCAAGAATCTGCATACGGGTGTTGCCGCTCACTTTCTTGTCGGAAGTATTGAAGAGTTTCACCACGATGATAGCCTTGTCGCCCTCACGAAGGAAACGAGGCATGTTAGGCTGCACCATCACGGTCTTCTGCGCCACAGCCTCATCTACCAGCAAACCATTGCGCATCTCCTTATCATGAGCCAAGCCCATGAACTTCCAGGTTGTCACGCTTTCTGGCAGGGTGAAGTTGATAGCCACATTGCCCTGATTATCGCTCTCCAAAGCTGGATAGAAGAAGGCGGTCTCGTTCATATTCTCACGCACCTGTACCTTGTCGAGGAATTGTCCTGCATCTGACCCAGAACCACCGGCAAACTGCGGCATCTCCTCTACTACATCAAAAACCTTGTTGGCAGATGGAGCAGCCGCTCCGACACGGGTCATTTTAGAGCCGCGAATCCTGATGACTTTCGCTTCTTCTCGAACCAGCTCGTCTTTCTGTACACGAACAGCCTCAACGGTTCCGCCAGAAGAACGTTCCAACTTGCTCAGTTCCACCGCTTGCATATAAGCATAATAGCTAAAGTATTTGCCATCAAACTTATCTACATCCAGTTGCTTCTCGTCATAATACTTGGTAGGATAAACGCCATTCAAGTAAAATGAACGGAAAGTGAGGTTGTGCTTCCAGTAGCAGTTTGGCAAACTCTGATAGAAACCCAGGGAGAAATTCCAGGAATGCGGGGCTATCTGGTCGAGCGACTTGTCATAGAGTACGCTCATCAGCTGCGCCTTGGCTGGCTTGCCGTCAGGGGTGGTAATCTTCAGCGTCCACTCCTCCTTCTGTCCAGGGGTCAGACGGTTGCGGAAGGTCTTCCAGGCGATGTTCAGTTTCTTCTCAGGCAAAGGACGGGCGATGCTCATCATTCGGGTATAGCACTTACCTTGCTTCACGAAACTATAGTTCAGTACGATGCCCGATGCATATTCCTCCTTGTAGGTGAAAGGCAAGGTCACGATACTGTCGCCCAACTCCCAGGCGCCCTTCTCCAGCAGTTTGTTGCCGGCGATGATGGAATATACGATGTGCGCTCCGTTCTCCGAAGAGCCCACCTGGATATAGACCGGCTTGCCATCACGAGGGAAGGTCTTCGCCGTCTGATAATACCATTCGGTAGTTGGCTCCACCGGATGGGTATCCTTCATGCTGAAAAGGGTGAATTTCTGCTGCAGGGTATCCTGTCCGCAGATTGCCTCCAACTGATGAACGCCAGATTTCCAAACGAGGGAAGAAGATGCAGAAGAAGCAGAAGAAGCATATTCCTTGATAGAAACCGGTGCATTCGCCTCGGCATCCTTCCATTCGCCCTTATCAATTCGATATTTCAACCTACTAGAAATCGGCATTCCACTGGCATTGCGGTAAGCGAAGGTCACCGTCTTCAGACTGTCTGTTTCGATACGCTTAGGAAGATTCACCGTGAGGATGGTTGGCTTGGTGCCCAGAGGCAGACTCATCACGCCCTCATGGCTCTCACCACTGATGTCGGTAACGATGGCTGAGACCTCGAAGTTGAAGAAACGGGCGATGCGCATGAAATCGCTCATATCAGCCTCGTCTTTTCCTGACAAGGAAGCCTCCAGCGGAATCTCGACGTCGAAGGTTCCGTCCTCACGAGTCACGCAACTGTCAGTTTTCACCAACTGTCCGGCAGATCCTGCGCCCCACCACCAGAGTTGGTTTCTGCGGGTCACCTGATACTCCACCTTGGCACCCTGCACCGGCACTCCGGCATAGGTCTTGGCTGAAGCTTTCACCACCACGGTGTCGCCCCAGGTATATTTCTCGTTCACCTTCGGGAAGGTAATCTCGAAGGTTGGACGCTTGTACTCCTCAACTCTGAAATATTCGCTTGCTGTACCATTCACGGAGATGGAATACTGTCCTGTCTTTCCCTCCTTCGGGAGTTCGAAATCTACCGAAGCCGTACCATATTCATCGGTCGTAACCTTCTGTTCTGCCACCTGCTTCCAGTTGGCATCACTCAGGACAAACTTCAGTTCCATACTCTTTCCTGGCACGCTGGCATCCAACCCCTTCTTGACAGTATAGGAAATGGCTGAGGCATGTACCTTCTGCCCCGGGCGATAGATGGCACGATCGGTATAAACCTGATATTTAGTCTCATTATCCTTCTTCTCATAATAGCGGGTACGGCTAAGATAGATGTCCCTGGCTGGCGTAAACTTGTCATTGTTGGTAGAAATCAACACCATTCCATCCACATTTTTGAAGTAAGCCTCTCCGTTCTCATCTGTTGTCAAGCGGGCATGAACTATTCGCTTGTCCTTCTTCGTCTTGAAATCATACCGCTGGTCGTAGAGTTCTATCTTAGCCCCAGCGATAGGCTGTCCGTCTGTAGCATTCACCACTACATAGCGATGTTTATCATCCGGCAACTGCTGGATCATCACCGCCAGATTGCTGACATAGAAGAGTTCTCGCTGCGGAGCGATGCCGGTATTATCCGAAGTCACCTCCATCAGATAGGCACCCAGCGGCAGATTGCCACCGATTTCGATGGAATCCTTCACCTCTTCGTAATCCGGACGACCATAGTAGTTGCGGCTGAAATCCTTCTGATGCAGCTTCGTAGTCTTCTTCAGGAGCATCTTATAGGTAGCCTCATCCTGGGCATTATAATCGTTATCTGCCGTAATATTGAGGCGGGAGATACTGATTTTCAGGTTCTGAAGATTGCGCACATTCAGATGCACCCACGCCTTCTCTCCAGGTCGCAATACCTGCGGCATATCCTTCACCCGGAACATCGGTTCGGTGAGTCGCTTCTGCGCATTTCTCAGTTCGTTCATTCTCGACCATCCCCCCCAGCGGCTCAGCGCATAGTTGATATAGTTGAGCTTATCCTGCGGTTTGGCATCGGTAGCACCTTCCATGAAGCGGAAATGCTCCACGGCAAGTTCGCCTGCCTCCGGAATATCCTGATAAACCTGGATGAGCGAGTCGATGGTCTGCAGATACTTCGATTTCTTCACCTCTCTCACGTCGTCCTGGCGGTATTTCTCGATGAGCTTATAGGCACAGAGACAAGCCGCACCCCGATTGCCCACCTTATTATAATAGGTGTACAGCTGCAGATACGCCTCCTTGCTGTCTGCCTCGAATCCGATGAGATGCAGCAAATCATTCTTGAAGGAACTTCCGTCCACCCCTTTTAGAGTCAGCGGCACATACTCAGTAGAAGCATGCTTGGCAAGAAGCTCTGGGTGCGCCATCGCTTTTTTGAAGAACTCCTGGCTCTTCTTCAGGTTTACCTTTCGCTGACTTTGATAATAAGAAGCATCCTCCCTTTGTTCCAAAGAAGCCTCATCCACTTCTATTCCATACGGATTATCATGATATACCTTGCCGAGCACAGCATATCTCACCGCTTTCAGCATCGGGTCATTTGTCTTCAAAGCTTCAGCCTCCATCCGCTTCACATTCGGCGTCAGTGAGTCTGCAGAAATCTCTTTCCAGAGCATCACCTGCCTCATCTCAGCCGCCAGCAGCTGACCGTAGTCTTTAGCCGCAGAAGCCTTGGAGATGATTTTCTGCATCACCCCAATTTCGCTCTTCGGCTGGTCCTTCTGAGCGATGATGTCAGCTTGCTTCCACAAGTTGTCATAAGTTTGAGCCGTAGCTTGCAACATGGCAAACACAGCTATGATAAGTGATAAAATGTTTCTTTTCATAAGCCAACTGTATAAAATGTTAATGGAATGATGATAATCATCAAACTTTTCATTGCAAAAATACAAAAAAAAACTGTTTTCTAACCCCGAAACTTAAACTTTTTACTATCTTTGCACCAAAATAGTATATTTTACCAAGAAATAACATTAAAAAAACAATGGCAGAAAAAAAGTATGGTCATTTTGATGACGCCAATCGCGAATACGTGATTACTGACCCAAAGACCCCATGGCCTTGGATCAATTATTTGGGTAACGAGGATTTCTTCTCGCTCATCTCAAACACAGCAGGTGGTTATTCTTTCTACAAGGATGCCAAGTTCCGTCGCATCACCCGTTATCGCTACAATGGTGTGCCGATGGATAACGGCGGTCGCTATTTCTATATCAAAGATGGCGATACCGTATGGAACCCGGGATGGAAACCTTGCAAGACACCGCTCGACAGCTACGAGTGCCGCCACGGCATGAACTATACCCGCATCACGGGCAGCAAGAACGGCGTAGAGGCGAGTGTGCTCTTCTTCGTACCGCTCCATACATGGGCTGAGGTGCAGAAGATGACGCTGAAGAACCAGACTAAGGAGGTGAAGACCCTCAAGGTGTTCTCCTTTGCAGAGTGGTGCCTCTGGAATGCTGCTACCGATATGGAGAACTTCCAACGCAACTTCTCTACGGGCGAAGTAGAGGTAGAAGGCTCTACCATCTATCACAAGACCGAATATCGTGAGCGCCGCAACCACTATGCTTTCTACACAGTGAATACCGAGATTCAGGGCTACGATACCGACCGCGAGAGCTTCATCGGACTCTACAACGAGTTTGCCGAGCCTGAGGCTGTGATGGAAGGCAAGCCACGCAACAGCTTTGCCCACGGCTGGAGCCCTATCGCATCTCATTATATCGAGGTTACCTTGCAGCCAGGCGAGAGCCGCGACCTCATCTTCCTGCTGGGCTATGTGGAGAACGAACAGGACAAGAAGTTCAGCGCCAAGAAGGTAATCAACAAGGAGAAAGCTCATCAGCTTATCGCCCAGTTTGATACCACCGAAAAGGTGGATGCTGCCTTCGCAGAACTCAACCAGTACTGGGATAACCTGCTGAACATCTTCACCGTGAAGAGTGGCAACGACAAGTTAGACCGCATGGTGAACATCTGGAACCAGTATCAGTGCATGATCACCTTCTGTATGTCGCGTTCGGCAAGTTTCTTCGAGAGCGGCATCGGTCGAGGCATGGGCTTCCGCGATTCCAACCAGGACCTCGTAGGTTTCGTTCATCAGATACCTACCCGTGCCCGCCAGCGCATCATCGATATCGCCAGCACCCAGTTCCCTGACGGTGGCTGCTACCACCAGTATCAGCCGCTCACCAAACGCGGCAACAACGATATCGGTGGCGGTTTCAACGACGACCCTTGCTGGCTCATCTTCGGTACCGTAGCCTATATCAAGGAGACGGGCGACTTCTCTATCCTCGCTGAGCAGGTGCCTTTCGACAACCAGCCAGGCACAGAAGTAAGCCTCTTCGAGCACCTCAAGATTTCGATGAACCATGTTATCAACAACCTGGGTCCACACAAGTTGCCACTCATCGGAAGAGCCGACTGGAACGACTGTCTGAACCTGAACTGCTTCTCCTGGGACCCTAACGAGAGTTTCCAGACCACCGAAAACAAGGGCGAAGGAAGCAAGGCAGAGAGTCTGATGATAGCCGGTCTGTTCGTGGTTACCGGCAAGGATTATGTGGCTCTGTGCAAGCAGCTTGCCAAGGAAGCTATGGAAAGCAAGGAGGGCGAAATAGCCGGTCTTGCAGAGGAAGATTATTTGACAGAAGCCGAGCGCATGCAGCAGGCTGTAGATGAGATGAACGAGGCTGTGAAGCAGCATGGATGGGACGGTGAATGGTTCCTCCGCGCTTACGATTTCTTCGGCAACAAGATTGGTAGTGATGAGAACGAGGAAGGCAAAATCTTCATCGAGAGTCAGGGCTGGTGTACGATGGCTGGTATCGGTCTGGAAGAAGGACTTTGCGATAAAGCACTGGACAGCAGCAAGAAACGACTGGAATGCGAGCACGGAATGGTGCTAAACAACCCAGCCTACACCACCTATCATGTAGAAATGGGTGAGATTTCTTCTTATCCTGAAGGCTACAAGGAGAACGCCGGTATCTTCTGCCACAACAATCCTTGGGTCATCATCGGAGAGACTGTAGCCGGTCGAGGCAACGATGCCTGGAGCCATTATACCAAGATTCTGCCTAGCTATGTAGAGGAAAAATATCAGACACTTCACAAGGTAGAGCCTTACGTAAACTGCCAGATGGTAGCCGGTAAGGATGCAGCCAAACCGGGCGAAGGAAAGAACTCCTGGCTCACCGGTACAGCGGCATGGATGTGGTATACAGTATCAGAATTCATCCTCGGCATCAAGCCAGATTATGAAGGTTTGCTCATCGATCCTTGTCTCCCAAGCACCGCTAAGGAGTATGAGGTAACCCGCAAGTTCCGTGGTGGCGAATACCATATCACAGTAAAGAATCCTAGCGGAAACCAGAAGGGCGTGAAGCAGATTACAGTGGATGGCACTCCTATCCCAGGCACCATCGTTCCTTGCTCTGAAGGCAAGCATGAAGTAGTGGTTGAGATGTAAATCAGCCAGATCTCATCAAGTTACGATTTGAAAGTTCAATGTAACGAAACTCTTTTCATACCCATACGTTGTGTTTCACGACGTATGGGTATCACAATAAACACTTGACCCCTCATTTCAGGGGGTCAAGTGTTTTATTTATCTGATAATCTGATACTTAACTTTTAACGTAAGCACCTATTCAACAGTATCAAGAGTAAGATTCTAAGTCTCTATCATTGACTCAGTTCCTCAGTTCCTCAGTTCCTCAGTTTTTTCCTAAGGGGTATATAGCCCTTATAGTTCAAAGTTGTTTTAAATTGTTATATATTATATATTATTATATATATATATTATATATATAATAAACTTCTAAATAAAGGAAAAAGTGAAGGGTCAGAGAAAAACTGAGGAACTGAGGAACTGAGGAACTGAGTCATTGCAGTAAAAACATCATAATCCTCGTAAACACCTGATTTACTGGTTAACTCTATACTTTACGAGAACAAAGCTATGAGTTGTTACCCGTAAAACTATGAGTTGTCACCCACAAAACTATGAGTAAGGAAGTTTAACTACTTTCAATCTGAAAGCACAGTTCAAACATTTCCTTATCACACCCCCAAATTTGGCAGTATCAGAGAAAAGTTGTATCTTTGCACCGAATTCTATCCTCCGCGCCCATTCCACCCCCTTTTCTACATTTTTGGCAAAAAATGTTTCCCCATCCATACCCTCGTTCAAACTATTTTTTGTACTTTTGCAGCCGAAAAGGCATAAAGCAAACAAAAACTCAAAAAGAAAGGAAATAACAGACAATGAAAAAGATATTATATTTTGCGGCAGCCCTCGCCGCCACTGCCACTATCACAACAACCAGTACCAGCTGCAAGTTTGCACCCGACCAGCATGACGGCGACACGGTAGCTGCCAGCGAGTTTTACCCGATAGATACCTCTGCGGCTCATGCCAAGAAGATGGCGAAGATTGCTGCCATCAAGAACGGAAAAGACAGTGTAGGCATCTATTATGTGGGCAGCAATTCTACCAAAGACCTCATCGAGCTCGTATCCTATCCTTCACGCCGCGACACGATGATGTACAGCAAGACCCGACACATAAAGGTGAAGGGCAATGCCGACATCAACCACGTGGTTCGTGTAGACTTCTATCTGCATAACGGCAAGGATTCGCTGGTGAAGTATGTTGAGGAAGTGAATTTCAAATCACTTAATAGCCTATAAACTATCAACTAATCATAGAATCCCGGCTGCTTATACTCAATGCCCAGTTCATCATCTACTGTTGCGATGACACCCTGAATCTGACCCATGGCAAACATACGGCCGAGGAGAGTGTAACCGGCATTGTGACCATGATTGCTCTCATCGAATACGCCGCCTGGCTCATCAGTGAAGGTCATACCGTGGTCTACTCGCATAGGCAATCTGCGGCCCGAATTGCACTTACCTTCCTGCTCAGCCTTCTCGAAGATGCGGCAAAGTTCAATGAGATGGCCGCGACCACCCAAGTGAGAAGCCTCTGTAAAGTTGCCGTTAGGGAAGATGTAGCAGGAGCGCAGATGAACAAAATGAGTGCGGTCGGCAAACTGCTTCGCCATCGCCACACAGTCGTTGTGCTCGCCGGCAGAGAATGAACCTGCACAGAAAGTCAAACCGTTGTGCTTGTTTGGCACAGCATCGAGCATCCACTGGATATCCTCGGCACGACCGATGATTCTTGGCAAACCGAATACAGGATAAGGAGGATCGTCTGGGTGAACACACATATTGATATCGTACTCATCGCAGATAGGCATGATAGCCTCCAGCCAGTACTTCATGTTCTCCTGCAACTTCTTTTTGTCGATGCCATCATAAAGCTTCAAGAGGTCGCGGAACTTCTGGACAGGAGCAGAATCGCCCTCGCTGAAGTTACCGGATACGAAACCCTGGGTCTTGATGATGATATTCTCTACCAGGGCATGATCCTGCTCTGGTGTAGAAGTCTTCTTGATTTCATCAGCCTCAGCCACCAGGTCTCTGCCCCACTTGTGCTCCTTAGAGAACTCAGCCCAATCCTCACGAGCGCCTTCACGCTGCAGGATATAGATATCAAAGTAGGCAAACTCGCCCCAGTTCATATAGAGGTTGTTGGCTCCGTTAGGATTCTCGTGTGCCAAATCGGTACGAGCCCAGTCCAAAACAGGCATGAAGTTGTAGCAGATGCATTTGATGCCTTCCTCGCCCAGGTTGCGGAGACTTTCCTTGTAAACCTCAATCTGATGATCACGGTCAGGACCGCCATATTTCAGGGTTTCAACAACAGGCAAAGACTCTACCACGCTCCATTTTATACCGTAAGACTCGATGTACTCCTTGAGTTCATGAATCTTCTCGCGTGTCCAAACTTCGCCCAGAGGAACATCGTGCAATGCGGTAACAATGCCCTCAACACCAATCTGCTTCAACTGTGCAAGTGTAATCTTATCTTTCTTGCCAAACCAGCGCCATGTTCTTTCCATATATATTATAAAATGTATAAGTTTAAAAATGAATTATCTTGCAGAAACATATTTATGCAATGTCTGTCTTACGGCACCCTTGCCGACGAAGAGTTCCTTCACCATACCCTCAATCTGCTCGCCGAAGCCAGCCTCGTAGAGATCGAGACCGAACACATCCTTGCGAGAATAGAGATTCTTCAGGCAAGAGTAGTCCTGATCTGTCTTGCCTACCTCCAGAGGAGCCACGATGGCCTGCAGTTCTGCCAACAATGGGTCGGAAGATGGCTCGAATGGCTTCAGGTTATCATCCAATGCCTTGAGATAACGGGCGTAACCTGCCAATACCAATGGAATCAACACGAGATTGCTCTTGTCGAGACCGCGGTTGATATACTTCTTGATAGTCTCACCGAAACGGATAGAGAGTTTCTGACTGGTATCAGTAGCGATACGCTGAGGAGCATCTGGCATGAATGGGTTTGGCAGACGCTTGTTGATAACAGTGCCGATAAACTCGTATGGGTTCAATACGCCTGGGTCTGTAACCACTGGCATCGCCTCGATATAACCTATCTTCTGGATGAAGGCACGAAGGTCCTCATCAGCCATCTCGGCAGAAATCAAGGTATAGTCGAGCATGCAACCATAGATAGACATTGCTGTATGGAGAGGGTTCAGACAGGTGGTTACCTTCATGGTCTCAACCTCATCTACAGTCTTGCGGGATGTATAGAGCGCACCACCCAACTCCAATGGCGGACGACCGTTGGTATAAGTATCCTCGCAAACGAGATACTGCACTTCCTCGGCATTTACGAAAGGAGCGGTGAAAGTATGCTTCTCGGTGATAATCGTATTGTTATCCTCGAAACCATCCTCAGCGAGCATCGCCTGTACCTTCTCGTGAGGACGAGGAGTAATCTTATCAATCATAGACCAAGGATAGGTAATCTTGCTGCTGTCATTGATATAATCTACGAAACCAGCCTCTACGATACCATCCTGTGCCCAACGCTCAGCATAAGCCTTTACGCCAGCCTTAACATGGTCGCCATTGTGAGAACAGTTGTCGGTAGACTGAAGAGTAAGCGGCAACTTGCCTGCCTTATAACGCTCATAGAGAAGAGCGGTAAGCTTACCCATAGCAAAGACTGCATCAAGACCACGTGCCAAATCGGCATCATTGAAAGAATATCCCTTCTCTGTGATGGTGAAAGTTACCATCTGCAGACTTGGAGCCTGGAAAATCTGGACCAATCGTGCCCAGTCCTCACCAAACTGCTTATCCGCCTTGAGGCTTTCGGTGATAGAAGCGATGACCTTCTTCTCGATGGTTCCGTTGCTCTGGAGGCTGACGAGAAGAGAGAGATTATTGTAAGGGCGATAAGCCTTGTCGATAATTTCGTAGTCGAAGCTTTCTGCAACAATAACACCCCGATCGTACTTGCCGGTGTTAAGTGCATCGTTAAGAATAGCAGCAGGGAACGCACGGAAGATGTTACCTGCACCAAAGTGAACCCAAGTAGGCTCGTCGTGAGTCTTCTTAGCTACGGCTGCGATGTCATACTTAGGAAGCTCATAACCCTTAGCTTCCCATTCTGCAGCATTAAAGCTGTCAGAAAGAATTTCGTTCAGTTTCATGATTAATAATTATTGATGTTGTTTTATGTAAATTTTTACCTTTTTATAAGCAATACAATGATTTCTTTTCTGTTGAGTCAGGGCAAAATTACGAATTTAATCTGAAATACCGCTCCTTTTTAGAGATTATTTCAAAATATTGAACAATAAGAAACTTAAATTGAACAATTAGAAATGTTTCGGTAACAAAAAATACTTTTCGCCCTGTTTCCCTTTTAACCGGTAGTAGACTATCAGTATACACTTTACAGATTATCCAGTTCCTTGATCTGCTTTTTCGGTGTCACTCCAAGTCCCTTCAGGCTCTCTACCCTTCTCATCACATTGCCGGTGCCGTCATAGAGTTGCTTCTTAGCCTTGTCGAAGGTACCCGAAAGGCGGGTTATCAGATCACCCACACTCATAAAGGTATCTTCGAAGCCAGCCACCTTATCATACAGGTCAGCAGCCGTCTTCACGATTTTCTCCACATTCTTGTTCTGCCGGTCATACTGCCAGAGATTATACGCCAGCTGGAGTGCCATGAGCAGATTGCTTGGTGAGATGATGATAATCTTCTTCTGATAAGCATAGCGGCTGAGATCAGGCTGCTGCTTCATGGCTGCGATATAGCTGGTCTCGTTAGGGATGAACATCAGTACGAAACCGATGGCATCATCCACCAGTTTGGAATAGTCTTTGGCTGCCAGTTCATCGATGTGCTTTCGTACGCTCAGCGCATGTGCCTTCATCAGGCGTTCCTGTTCAGCCTCATCTTCAGCTGCCAGAGCATCGGAATAGGCGGTAAGCGAAACCTTGGAATCGATGACCACACTTCTGCCTTCCGGGAATCTGACGATGACATCCGGACGATAGTTCTTTCCCTCTTCATCTTTCGTATTCTCCTGAATGAAGAATTCCTCATCTTTACGAAGTCCGCTGTTCTCCAGGATGGTTTCCAGCACCATCTCGCCCCAGTCGCCCTGCATCTTGCTGTCGCCCTTCAATGCCTTGGTCAGGTTGGCAGCATCGGAGCCAATCTTCTCGGTCTGCTCCTTCAGGTTCAGTACAGCCTGCTGCTGTTCCTGCTGGAAGAGTTTCATCGTTGCCTCGAAGGTGTTCTGCAGTTCCTTCTTGTTCACCTCGTTCTGGGTTTTGCTCTCCTCTACCGATTTCTTGAAATCAGCAAACTGTTCCTTGATAGGTTTCAGAAGTTCATCCATCTGCAGTCGGTTGTTTTCCTGCAGAGCCGACTGCTTGGCAGCCAACTGCTCAGCCGCCACCTTCTGCTGTTCTATCGTCATTCGCTGCATTTCCTGCTTCAGGCTCTCGAGTTTCTGTGCCCACTGCTGGTCGCTTTCCGCCCTGAGTTTTGCCGCATACAGCCGCTCATTCTCCATTTGAGATTTCATTGATTGAACCTCAGAAGCATGATGCAGTTTTATCTGTTCGATGTTAGCCGCCAGCACCTGAGCCTTCGCTACGAGCTGGGTTTTCTCCTCTCCCGCACTTTTTGCTTCCATCAGTTTCCCTACGAAGAATCCGATGGCAAGTCCTATGATGATTCCAATTACTATTTCCATTTATCCTTGTTTTGAATGATTCTGTAAATCTGCAAAAATTATGATTTGCAAAAGTAATCATTTCAAGACATAACACCAAACATCATGGGGGATTCTTGTAGATATTTAACTCTTCTGCATTTTACTATGCAAACAAAAAGAGCGCACCACTCTTGGCACGCTCTTTTCTTTAAATCATCTTTTAAATATACATTATCGGTTGGCAGTAGGCCACTGATAAGTATCAGTGCAATGGATATCAGCACTCTGGTCGGCAATCATCAACTTGAAATCGCCTTCCTCCAATCTCCATTTGCCATTCCAACCTACGAAGGCCAAATCGTCTGCCTTTAATTCAAATGTCATGGTCTTGGTCTCACCAGGCTGAAGTTCCACCTTGTCGAAGGCACGAAGACGACGGCCATCAGGCACCATACTAGCGATGAGATCGCTACTGAACAGGAGGACACTCTCCTTGCCTGCCACCTTTCCCGTATTCTTCACATCCACGCTCACCTTGATGATGTCGCCGTGGCGGAAATCAGACTGAGAAACCTTCAGGTTGCTATATTTATAAGAGGTATAACTCAAACCATATCCGAAGCCCCACTGCTGGGTAATCTTCGCATTGTAGTCGTAAGCACCTTCCATCGTACCCACCTCCTCACTCTTCTTGAAGTCATAGTTGGCGAGCGAATTGATTTCCTTAGGATAGGTGTAAGGCATCTTGCCACTGAAGTTTGACTTGCCCGATACCAGGTTTGCCAAGGCATCGCCGCCCATGTTGCCAGGGATAAGGATGTCGATGATGCCCTGTGCCAATGGTTCGATGTCAGCGATGAGACGAGGACGACCTTCATTCAGCACCAGAACGACAGGCTTGCCTGTCTGAGCCAAAGCCTTGACCAGATTGCGCTGGTTCTCTGAGAGCCAAAGGTCGGTCAGGTTGCCCGGAGTCTCTGTATAGGAGTTCTCGCCAATGCAAGCCACGATGATGTCAGCATCCTTTGCTGCATCAACTGCGCCCTGAATCTGAGGTTCGTTCTCCTCCCAGTATTTTCCCTTCTCATTATAGGTAACACCCTGGTTCAAGATAACATTCTCCTTGCCATACTCATTACAGAATGCCTCATAGATGGTATTGTACTTACCGGCAAACTCATCGGCACGATGTCCCTGCCAGGTATAGCTCCATCCACCATCCAGGCAGCGCATCTGATTGGCATTAGGACCTGTAAGGAGAATCTTCTTGCCATGCTGCAAAGGAAGGATATTACCCTCGTTCTTCAGGAGCACCATACTCTCGGTAGCTCCCTCCAAGGCGAGCTTGGCAAACTCCTCACCACCAAACTTAGGATAATTCTTCAGTTTCTGGGTTGGGTTCTTGAAGAGATCGAGACGGTACTTCATGCGAAGCACACGGCGACAGGCATCGTCGATGCGACTCATCGGAATCTTACCTTCCTTCACCAGTTCTACAAGATAGCCACAAGCATCGCAAGAATAAGGTTCCATAATCATGTCGATACCGGCATTGATGGCGATGCGGAGCGCATCCTTCTTGTCCTTTGCCACCATCTCACGAGTATAGAGATTGTTGATGTCTGCCCAGTCGGTAATGAGCACACCATCCCATCCAGTCTCTTCCTTCAGCCATCCTGTCAGAATGTCCTTGTTGGCATGCATCGGCATACCGTTAACGGAAGCGGAATTCACCATCACGGTCAAGGCTCCAGCCTGCAGACCCGCCAGGAAAGGAGCGAAGTGCTTCTCTCGCAAGTCGGCTGGAGAGATATAGGCTGGCGTACGGTCTTTACCGGTCCAAGGCACACCATAGCCCATGAAGTGCTTCATTGAAGTGGCAATGTGATACTGGTCGATGTTGTTTGGGTCCTCGCCCTGGAAACCATAGACCATCGCCTTGCCCATCTCAGAACTGAGGTAGCAATCCTCGCCAAAGTTCTCCCAGATGCGAGGCCAACGGGCATCACGACCGAGATCAACGGTAGGACTGTAAGTCCAAGGGATGCTCACGGCACGAGTCTCATAAGCGGTAGCCTCAGCCGAACGGCGAGCAATCTCACGATTGAAGGTGGCAGCCACATTGATGTTCTGAGGGAAGAGCGTTCCACCCTGTGTATAAGTAGAACCGTGGTTCTGGTCGAGACCGAAGACACAAGGGATGCCGATGCGCTTCATCGAGATCTTCTGGATTTGTGCGATGTACTTCTCCCACTGCTTGGCGGTTGGTGCGCAGGTATTTGGAGCGTTGAGGATAGAGCCAATCTTATAGCGGGAAAGGATAGAATCGGTCTTGTGCTCGTCGATATAGAACACACCGTTCTTGTCGTTGGCACCGAAGAGGTCGGTCACCAATTCCATCATCTGACCTATCTTTTCCTCCAAGGTGAGTTTCTTCAGGGTTTGTTCTACCTGAGCCTCAATCTTAGGGTCGCTCTTGATAACTGGAACATTGGCACTGGCTGTATAAGCCAATGCCAATAATGAAATAGATAATAAAATTTTCTTCATAAACAGTAAAGGTTTGACGCTTTATGATAAAAACGGAAATCTTTCTAATATTTTATTCAATAGTTACTTTATCTACATAATAGCCATGTCCCACACAGATGAACCCATCCTGGGCAGCTATCTTGTCGAGTGCATCCTGGGTCAACACAAACTTCACGACATTGCCCTCACCAAACTCGTATGGAGAAGTCAAGTCTTTCCACCAGTTGGTGGCAAGCTTGATCTGATGGTATTTATCGTCATCCTTCATCGAGCAGTAAACTCGGAGGGTCTGCCCCTCCTTCCACTTAGCTACCTGGTCCTTAGTGATGAGGTTGAAGCTCTTGTTAGGGTCACCATCTCCCAAGTCCCAAGATACATAGTGATGACCTTCCCAGAGGGTAGTCTCCATAGATGGACGTGGCTCTGTAGTTACCTTGATTTTACCGCAAGGGAACTCTACACCACTGCCATCTACCAATGTAATGTCGTAATCGCCATTGGCGAGGTCAGAAGGAGCTGTAACTTTCAATGCCTTACCCTCATCGAGAACTTCGAAGGCAGCCTCCTTACCAGCGATGAGTACTTTCTGAACGTGATCCACCAGGTTCTTGCAGTTGCGGATGGTTGTAGTTTTTCCCGGAGCTACCCAAAGCTCGCTGGCATTGGTACCCAAAGCTGGGTCATCGGCAGCAGGAATCACGGTAACTTTCAAGGTGCGGGATGTGGTCTTATTCTTGGTGGTGGTTGCCACAATTTTCAGTTCATGATCACCTAAAGGCAAAGTCTGGTCGATAGTATTACCTTCGGCAATCTGATTGCCGTCGAGCAACCATGTCACAGTGGTGTAGTGAACAGGAGTGACTTTAATTTCCAAGTTCAATTTGGTCTTGCGATCCAACTTCTGGTCAGCCAAGTCGGTGTTCAAGATACGAGGATTGTCATCTTCTGATACGGTGAAGAAAGGATCATCGTCAGAGGAACAAGAAGACAGTGTAGCAGTGCCTGCGAGCGCAAAGCTCATGGCGAAAAGCATCATCATTGCCTTCAAGACATTACCTTTATATTGATTCATTATCTTTTTCATCTTGATAATTATTAATAGTTATGGCGTTAGCCAATTCTTAATTGTTCATTCTAAATTCTTAATTACTTAATGTATCCTTTACCATTAGCTGGAGCGAATTCTGGCTGAAGGTTGATGTTAGCCTTATCCCACCAAAGCTGCTTGTGCCAATCATCAGTACCACCCATACGCTCGATGGCAGCCTTATAGTTGACGCTGTTATACTGACCTTCCAACTCTGGATAACGCAAGCGAGTAGGCATAGCCATGTTAGAATCGGTATAAGTGAAACCATTGGTAAAGATGCCTAGTCGGCTTCTGTCCAGGATAGCAGGATAGTCGGAGCGACGCAAGTTAGCCCAACCCTCTGATGGGTTCATCATGTGGAGAATCCATGCCTGGGTGTTGATGGTCGCCTCAGGATTGTCACCCAACTTGTTGTTGGCAATGAACTCATTGATCTCATCCTCAGAAATCTTGTTGGACGTGAGATAATAGTTGTTGAGCATCTCCATAGAAGCACGAACACCTTCCTCATAGAGAGTCTCAGCGTCACCACTTACATTCCAACCCTTGGTCTTAGCCTCGGCCATGAGGAATTTCACCTCGGCAGAGGTAATCAGAATACCAGGGCAAGAAGGCATCTCAAAGTCGATGTTCAAGCATGGACGCATCATACGTGCACGAAAATCTGAGTTGTCATAATTGTTAGCATCCTGCTTAGCCAACTTAGCGAGAGTAGGAAATTCTGATACCTCAGGCACGTTCATCCAGTCGCTATACCAAGCAGCACCAGGATTACAAGGCTCCTCACCAATACCTTGACGCTGGAAGTAAGCCAACACCTCATCGGTCAAATCGATGTTCTGCTCCTTGTCTGGCTTCACCTGACTACGCTTGATGTTGTAATAGTGGCGACAGATGCGATAGAGACGAGGGTCGTTGGTATTCTGCAACTGATAGAACAAGGTAGAGCATACCATGGTAGGCGATGTGGCATCCTGACCATAGAGTATCTCTCCCAAGGCATTGGCACGGAAATCGTAGTCGTTGGCTCCATCATAATAGGTAAATGGTGCATCAGCATACTTGATATAAGCATCATCGGCTGCACTGGCGATAGCACCGGCAGCCACAGCCTTCTCAAACTCTTCCTTTGCCTTCTGTGGATTAACATCGGAAATGCGCATGGCATAGCGCATACGGAGTGCATTGGCATACTTCTTCCACTTAGCTACATCACCACCCATGCTGGTGACATCACCAGAAATGTGGTCGGTACCTGTGCCAAGCTGCTTCTCGCAAGCGTCAAGTTCATCGAAGAACCAGCTATAGAGTTCCTCTACGGTATCATACTTAGGGTTGGAGATACCTGAGATATAACCCAGACCTGCCTCCGAACAAGGCACGTCACCGTAGATATCTGCCAAAACTGCCGTGAGATAGACACGATGGATACGAAGTACCGCATTCAAGTTTGCCTTGTCTGCAGAATTGTGGATGGCATCCACAAGGTTCTTGATACCGATTTCATAATAGCGGTCCCAAACTCGACGGGTCATATCATCTTCTCTGGAATTAGAACCAGCGTAATTGGTTACATTCCAACCACCAGCGAAATACTGTGGAAAACCAGTTATATAGTTACGGTAGGTATCCATCAGACTGAAGTCACCGTAAGTCTGCAACAAAGCTGTTGTCAACTGTGCGTTAGGGTCGAGCTCGTTCACTTTGGTCTTGTCGGTATTGATGTTGCTCAAGGTATCATCAGAGCAAGAAGTCATCGCAGTGCCGGTTGCCATCAGGGCGAAAGCCATCATCAGGCTGCTCTTACCTATATATTTCTTGATTATATTGTTCATTTTCTTACCTTATTATATATTAGAACTCTTCTAAAGAAATTGATTCATTTTTTCGAGACTAGAACTTCACATTCACGTTCAAACCATAACTCTTGCGAGATGGCAGGGAACCATATTCCAGACCGAGACCTGAGGTGTTGTAGCTGGAGTCTGGGTCGATGTTAGGAATGTTCTTCCAAACAATGAATGGGTTACGAGCCACGAAGGATACGGTCAAGCCCTTGACATACTTGCCCAGGATGCTCTCTGGGAAGGTATAGCCGAAAGTAATCTCACGACACTTCACGTAAGAGTTGTCATATACAAACTCGCTCTGTACGTTCTGAGCCATGTGCTTCCAGTAATCCTCTGGGCTCACAGCGATGTCGTTCTTACGATAAGTACCATCACCATTGTCGATAACACCATCCACTACGAGTCCCTTGCAGTTGCCAGACTCACGCCATGCCGAGATGTCCTTACCTGCTGCCTGACGAGCCTCCTCAGAAGCGTACCACTCCTCACGGCCTGCCAATGTTCCCTTTGCCTTACCAGTCTGGTATGCAGAGCGCATAGACATAGAGTAGATATCAGCACCCACCTTCACATCGAAAGATGCAGAGAGGCGGAAGTTCTTGTAAGAGAATGTGGTATAGAAACCACCAGTCCAATCCCAAGAAGAGTTGCCGATGGTCTTCACGTTCTGGTCAACCTTTGGAAGTCCTGTGGCTGCATCGATGACAACTTGTCCCTGCTCATTGCGAACAACATCGTGTCCACGGATAGCACCATAATTCTCGCCAACCTGAGCACCTACTGATACACCGCACCATGTGGCCTTGGCAAGTTCAAAATAGTCCATACCATCTACGAGCGACTTCACCTTGTTGGTATTCTTGGAGAAGTTGACACCCAAGTCCCAAGCGAAGTCCTTAATCTGCAAGGCACGGGCATTGAGGGCAATCTCGATACCCTGGTTCTGAATCTCACCGGCATTGATGAGGCGGTAAGCATAGCCAGAGGTGGTGGTTGAAGCCAAACTCAAAATCTGGTTCTTGGAGTTCTGGTTGTAATAGGTGGCATCCAAGCCCAAGCGTCCGTTGAGGAACTTCATCTCCAAACCTACCTCGTAAGAACCTGTCATTGTAGGCTTCAAATCCTTGTTTGGCTGTGTTGAGTTGGCTATCATACCGATGGTATAACCCGAGTAGCTATACTTGCCTGTGGAGTAGTTGAGTGCAAGCTGGTAAGGGTCGGTATCGCTACCTACCTTTGCCCAAGATGCGCGAATCTTACCATAATTGATAAACTTCTTGTTCTTGATGAACTCGGAGAAAACCAAACTACCCGATACAGATGGATATACGTATGTATTGTTATTTGTAGGGAGCGTAGACGACTTATCGCCACGGAGGGTTCCCTCCAAATAGTAAGTATGCTTGTAGCCGAGGCTCGCGCTGGCATAGAGAGAGCTGATCTGCTTCTTGTACATACTCTCACGAGTGTTCTGCTCCTGATAGTTCATGATGTTCTGGATGCCATTCATCTGCTGGTTAAGACCGGTATTGGTGATGGTCTTGTTGTTCACCTTGAAGATGTTGCCACCCGCTGTGGCATTGACATCGAAATCGCCCCATGAGTTGTTGTAGAGGGCAAGGAGCTCTGCGTTCAGTGTTCTGTTATTGAAGATTTGGTCGGTAAGCTTTCCTGCTGGTGTACCTGGAGTTGTCTTGGCGATGAAGTCCTCGAAGTTCATGCTGTTGATGTCGGTACCGATGGTACCCTGCAACTTCAAGTGCTTGTTGATGTTCCAGATGGCCTTACCTGTCAAGCGGAACACATCTTTCTTAGAAGTATTGCCATTCTTATAGAGATCCCAGTATGGGTTCTTGTTATACTGGTCGTTAGCATTCCAGTTGGAGTAGTTGCCGTCGGCATCCTCATAGTGCTTCAACCAAGCCTGGTTGTAGGTACCAGCCAGGGTCATGAGGTTCTTACCCACGTTGCTCTTAGAATCACCCAAGGCTGGACGGTTCTTCACGTTCTCACGAGTATAGTTGGCGGTGAAGTCGAAGTCAACAGGACCTGCAGAGGTATTCACACGGAGGTTGAAGTTGTCACGACTCATATTGGTATTTGGCAAGATATCCTTGTTGCGCATATCCGTAACAGAGAAACGCATACCCGTCTTACCGGAATTAACTGAGAGGATGGCAGAGTTCTGGGTGGTGAAACCTGTGCGGAAGAAATCAGAAGCATTGTTAGGATGCATCATGAATGGACGTTCTTCGCCATCGAAATATTTGAACATGAAGTCATCGGCCTTAGGTCCCCAACTTGAGTTCGTACCAGAAGTGCTGGATGTAGGAAGCTCGCCATTGTAGCCAGCACCATATATCTCCTGGATGTCGTCCCATTTAGCCAACTGGGTATCGATAGTATAAGAACCATTGTACTCCACGGAAATTCTATCCTTCTCCGCCTTCTTGGTCGTAATCAAGATAACACCATGAGAAGCACGGCTACCATAGAGGGCAGAGGCAGCAGGACCTTTCAATACGGTCATCGTCTCGATGTCGTCAGGATTGATGGCAGAGATACCATCACCGAGGTCATAACCACCACTTTCACCAGCACTGCCAAAGTTGGTATTATCCAAAGGCACACCATCCACCACGTAAAGAGGCTGGTTATTGCCTGCCATTTCTGTATTACCACGAAGAAGCACGCGGGTAGAACCTGAAGCACCGCCAGCGGTGTTCTGGACAACGAGACCAGCCACCTTACCAGAAAGAGAGTTGATGACGTTGGTTTCCTTCGCCTTGGTAAGTTCCTCACCTTTAACCTCCTCCAAGCCATAGCCGAGAGCCTTGCGGTCGCGCTTGATACCAAGGGCGGTAACAACGACCTCATTCAAGGCCTTACCATCCTCTTGCATCGTGATTTTCATGCCATTAGCAGCTTTCACAGTCATTGTCTTGTAACCGATGTAGCTCACTTCGAGCGTTGCTCCAGGCTTGCAGTTCAACGTAAAGTTACCATCTATATCGGTAACGGAACCGTTGGTTGTACCAGCCACCTTCACGCTAGCGCCAATCAAGGTTTCGCCAGTGGCATCCACCACTGTACCCTTGATGCCTTGGTTCTGCTGAACGCTCATCGCTGCATTGTTCATCTGGGCAGCGAGAATGGCAGAAGCAGGCATCCACATCAAACCTGCACCGAGCAGGCCGAGAAACATAGTTTTCTTTCTCATAATTGATATTTTTGTTTTTAGTTTAACATTATTCTTTCCCAAAGATTCCTTCGAGAATCCAAGGAGCATTCACCTTCATACTCTTGAAACGGTCGAAGATGCCATACTTCTCAGAGCCGTTGCCGAAGTGGTTGTTGTCCCAAACGAAAGTAGAGAAGCCTCGTTTGCGAGCCTCCGTAGTCAAGAACTTACAGTAGTAGGTCATGTTTTCATGCACTTTCTCTGAGTTAGACTTATAGTGATCGGTTACTCCCCACTCTCCTATTACGATACCCAGTCCTTTGTTGCTCCAGGTATTCACCGCCTTGTCGAAGAAATCCGTCATCGTCTTCTCGTTTTCTGCAGGTATCTTGCCAGCATCCTTGTAGGCATCACCCCAGTAATCGTAGGTGCAATCGCCGGCGTAGCTCCATGGCTGATAGTAGTGAAATTCCACACTCATATAGTTGTTGCCATTGCCTTCGGCATCCTTCGGAATGATGAAATCTCCATTCTCTATGCCAAACCATGGGTTACAAACGTAAGTCTGTAAGATGAGGTGGCGCTTGGCATTGTTGCCGCCTGTGGCACGAACCATATCCACGAATATCTGATTGTAAGCATTCTGCACTTCGAGGTTCTCGGCAGTAGGTTTGCCCCAGTTGTCCCTGATGTGAACCTCATTGGTACCGGCGAAAGCCAAGCGACTGTCATAATTGGCAAACTCAGAGGCGATATTCATCCAGAGGAGCGCAAGCTTCTGGCAGTTTTCTTCCTTATATTGATAGGTAGGACGACCTTCGAGCCATTTTTCATGATGCACATTGATGATAACCTTCAAACCGTTGTCAAGGCACCAGCCCACCACCTCCTTGATGCGAGCAATCCAAGCCTTGTCGATGCTCATCGCCTGAGCGTTGGTAATGTGGCACTGCCAACGGATTGGAATACGGATGGCATTGAAACCTGCCTTCTTCACAGCTTGTATCATCTTCTTGGTAACAACGGGATTGCCCCAGGCTGTCTCTGCATGGATAGAACCATCAGGGTTGCCAATCTGCATCGACTCACCATCCTGTCCAGGAGCTGAGCACTCGAATGCGTTGCCAAGATTCCACCCCACAACATCTTTATTCCATTGCTGGGCAGTAGGTATGGATTCGCCTACACCTTCAGAACTGCTGGATGAGTGCAACGTACTTGCTTCGCATGAGAGACATGTGAAGACGCCTATTAAAAAGAGGCTAATTTTCAAAAAGTTCCTTTTCATTTTTATGTTTATATTGTTATTGTTTCGTTTTTTAAATAACTGTTTGACTTACTTAACAGAATCTGGTTGCAAAGATAAAGAAAAGGAACTTCCAGAGGGTTAGATAACAAACAAAAAAAGGTTTCAATTCAGACATATCGTCTAAACAGAAACCTTTTCTTTGAATTTAAAACTCTAATTTACAGATACTTACTTGGAGAAACCCCAAAGTGTTTTTTAAATACAGTACTAAAGTACTTCACATTTACAAAACCGGCTTTCACAGATACATCCAGCACACTATCCCCCTGTTTCAGGAAGATTGCAGCCTGCTCCAGACGTATCAAACGCATAAAATCCTGCGGACTTTGGCCCGTAAGAGTCTTCAGCCTACCATAGAAAAGCGTTCTGCTCATCGCCATCTCTCTACAGAGTCGGTCGATATTAAAGTCTGTGTCGCTCAGATGAGTCAACACCAAACGGGTAGCTTTATCTACAAAAGCCTGGTCTTGCGGATTCAGAACAGTGTCTGCCACATTTTCGAATGTCTGGCCTTGCTTATTCAAGACAGTATCATCCTTTTTTTCTTCAGAAGCTCCAGTAGGTTCCAAGTGTTCATCGGAAGAATCAGAACCCACAATCTGCTCGGAAGAAGCAGACTCAGAAGCAACCTCTCCTTTAACAAGAGCAAGGCTTCTGTCCATATAATACTGACTCAACCGGCGACGATTCTTCAAAATACTGGCAACCTTGCTCGCAAGAATAGCAGTATCGAATGGTTTGGCTATATAGTCATCAGCACCCAGTCCGAGTCCCTCTATCATAAAGTCACGACCAGCCTTAGCAGTCAGCAGGATAACAGGCAGCCATGATGTTTCCTTATTTTCCTTGATGCTGCGACAGAACTCATCTCCGTGCATTCCCGGCATCATGACATCTGAAACAACGATATCACATATCCCGCCCTCTTTCAAATATTTCAAGGCAGCCTCTGCACTCTCCACATCAACTACTTGATAAGAATCACCAAAAGTCATTCTGATATATTTGCGAAGATCTTCATTGTCATCGACAAAAAGAAGTGTATCCGTTGAAACATCAGCATCCTGCAGAACCGCAGAAGACACAGTCTGGCAAGTTTCATCATGCTTATCTTCAGCTAAAGAAGATTCAGTTACAACATTTTTCTTTTCTCCAACAAGCCGGACTGAAGAATCTGTTACATGACCTAATGGCATCTTCACACAGAAAGTAGTACCCTTTCCTTCCTCACTTACGAAACTAAGCTTTCCTCCTAATTTCTCTACAAGCTTTCGTGTAAGCATCAGTCCTAATCCACTTCCCATTTCCTGAGAATTTATCGCATTAGAAGCCCTGAAGAAGGTCTTGAAGATACTCTTAATTTCGGCCTTTGGAATACCTATACCTGTATCACATACATGAATCATAGCCATCTTACCTTCAACAGAAGCCGACAACGTAACCTTTCCACCTTGAGGTGTATATTTGATAGCATTCGAGAGAAGATTTTCCAATATCAGATCCATCATTTTGACATCAGAATGAATCTGTTGCTGCGGACACGTTTCAATACACAGTTGAATATGCTTCTCTTGAGCTGCCAATACAAACTTTTCCAACTGCACACGTAAAAGCATCGGCAATTCTATATCTTGCAGGCGAACCTGTTCGGCAGACTGCTCTACCTTTTGGAAGTCAAGCAATTCTGTAACCATCTTCAAAAGTTTGTTGCCGTTGCGATGCGCCATATCCAAGAATCCACGGCTTTTCTCACTCAAGCTGGAATCATTAGCCAGATTATCAAGAGGAGCCAACACGAGACTCAAAGGAGTACGTATGTTATGGGCAGTATTAACGAAGAAATTAATTTTCTCATCATAATACTTTCGCTGTAAGCGCTCTTTGTAATACTGCCAGACAAAATATAAGATGACAGCAAAAATACAGAGATAGATAATCCATGCCCACCAGGTATTCCACCAAGGTTGGGCTATATGAATTTCCAAAGTTGTTTCTCCCAATTCTCTACCATTACTTCTGCAGATAGCCTTTACATGAAGCACATAGCTGCCCGAAGGCAAATTTACAAATCGTGCCAACTGATTAGAAGATGGTTTACTCCAATTACGGTCGTATCCTTCCAAATAATATTGATATTGAATATCATACTGGTATTGATAATTGATGCTCTCGAAAGAAACAACCAGCGTATTCTCATTATGGCTAAGTTTCAATTTGCCTTCCTTCAACATTTCAAAGAGACATTCATTCCAGTAATCGGAACGTTTGACACCTTCAACCTCAACACTATGAATACGAAGTGGAGCGGCATAATTCAAACCTTTGGCAAACATAGGAGTCAAAGCGACAACTCCATCGTTGCTGCCAAAAAGCACCCTGCCATCTGAAGTACACGCAACAGACATTCGGTTATACTCACGTTCCATTCCCTTAAAGATGTTGAGGTTTACTATCTTACCCTGTTTCATGAACGCCAATCCTTTATCCGTACTGATCCACAAATTGCCATTAATACCTCTTATAAGTCCATAAACTGTATTAGAAGGCAAAGCGTTCTGATTAGTATAACGCTTAAACTTCTTTGTCAGTAAATCATAATCATAGAGTCCTCCTCCATCCGTTCCAATCCAGATATGACGGGAATCCTGAAAAGACATACTGTTGACAAACAAATTAATGTCTTTACCGGGATACTGTTCAGGATAAAAGAAACGACGAGGATGCAAAGGTTCGCGCTTATCAATCAAATAGCCTCCATGCGAAGTTCCTACAGCAATAAAACGCTTATCCAGTGATTCCGTGATGCATTGCACTTCGTTGACAGGCAGATAGAATACCGACTTTCCCGTTCCATTCAAATTATATTTATCTGAAGGGAAACAAGCCATATCTCCATCCAAACATCCCACCCAAACATTACCATCGCTATCAGTAAAAAGACTGAATACGTAATCACTCTTCAACATTCCTGTTTCCACAGAATAAGCAGGCATACTAGTGCCATCAGCATGAACCTGATATACGCCATTACCATAGGTACCAACCAGAATTCTGCCGTCTACAGTCTGACAAATCGTAAGCGCCACTTTATTATATAATCCATGATGCCAAAGACGAGTCTGCGCATCATAAACACTTACTCCTTTATCTGTGGCATACCATATTTTCCCATCACGGCTTTGGAAAACATCGTTCACACAATTATCTATCAGTGATTGATTGTTGAGATATTCATGTGTGATATATTCCAATGTATGTTTCATCGGTATTGCCAAATCTACTCCTCCCGAGTAAGAGCCTGTCCACAAATCGCCAAAACGATCGCAGCACAAGGTATATAATCCATTACCATTCAGAACGTTACCCGGACGTCCATCTGTATCAAGCAAGAGCTTGGTTTGTTTATCCGAACTGTCATAAGCATATATTCCTGCTCCATCTACAGCCATCAGAAGAGTCTGCTTATCATATAAAATGATTGAACGTACGGGAATTTTAGGAATGTTTTGCAAAGATTGGAAATCAGCAGATTTTATCAGCTTCCAAGTACGATCATCCACCACTTTTACTCCTTCGTGAAAAGTACCCAGCCAGATACGATGTCCCACAATATCATGATAAGAGGATACTACAGAACTGCCACTAATCTTCTTTTCTAACTTCCGGGCAGACATCGAATAGCAATAAACATCTTTAAATGTTCCTATCAAAAGTTTCTGACCTATAAATTGGATATGATTAATATAGGTATTTTTCAATACAAACCTACCCTTAGCTGTCTCCCGAACTATCTCCTTTCCATCAGTAGCTGCTGATAAGCAATAAATGCCTCTATCCATAGCTAACCAGAAATTGCCCTTTTCATCTACCAACAGTTCGTTCAACACGATACTTCCACCTAAAATTTTCTGAAGATTACATTTCAAGACAAATGTATCTTTCCTCTTATCATATATATACACCTTTCCCTTGTTGTCGTAGGCGTAAATCAGATGTTGCGCATCCTTAGTCAGTTTTATACATCTACCACTAGCATCACTATACGGCATCTCTGTGTATAAAGTATAATTGGTTACCTGTTGCCCATTATATCGGTCAACTCCACGCTTAGTACTTATCCACATGGCACCATCCTCAGCCTCGACAATAGAATAAACTCGAGGGCTGGAAAGACCATTGTCAGCATTGAGATTGGAAAGCATGAACATATTTCTGGAAATATGCGCATATGCCTGAAGAGCCGATGCCAACAACAGTAATATAATGAGAGTATAGGATTTATATCGTTTCATAATTCATTCATTGATCTTATTTGGGGACAAAGATAATACAAAAAAATGAAAAACAAATAGAATAATGAGATAAAATGAAAAAAATCTATTATCTTTGCAAGATATTAATATAAAGATATAGACTATGATCAAAAGATTATTATCCTTTCTAGACGCATCGCCAGTGAATTTTCTGGCAGTAAAGAATATCTCCGAGGAATTGGAGAAGAACGGGTTCCGCCGTATGAACCCACAGGAGCCTTTGGGCAAGATTGAAGCGGGTGAAAAGTTCTTCGTTACCAAGAACGACTCTTCCATCTACGCCTTCCAAATCGGAAAGAAGCCTTTGGCTGATGCCGGTTTCCACATGATCTGCGCCCACTGCGACTCGCCTACCTTCCGCATCAAGCCAAATGCTGAGATGCTTTGCGAGGGCGGTATCGTAAAACTGAATACCGAGGTTTATGGTGGTCCTATCATGTCAACCTGGTTCGACCGTCCGCTCACTTTGGCAGGTAGAGTTATCGTGAAGGGCGAGAATGCGATGAATCCCCATACGCTCCTTCTTCATGTGAAGCGCCCATTGCTGCAGATCAGCAATCTCGCCATCCACTTCAACCGTCAGGTGAATGATGGTGTGAAGTTGAGCAAGCAGAAGGATGTACTTCCTATCCTCGGCATCATCAATGATGAACTGGAGAAGGGTAATCTCCTGATGAATGTGATAACCGACGAACTGAATATCCAGAAAGAGGATGTTCTTGATTTCGATCTTTATCTGGCTGATGCCACTCCAGCCTGCACCTTCGGTGTTCACGATGAGTTTATCTCTTCAGGCAGACTCGATGACCTGTCTATGTGCTGGGCTGGTGTAGAGGCGATGATTGCATCTGATGCCAATGATACCACCCAGGTTCTCGCCATCTTCGATAATGAAGAAACGGGGTCTCAGACCAAACAGGGAGCCGGAAGTCCATTCCTTTCATATATGCTTCAGCGCATCGCCCTGGCACAGAGCCATACAGAAGAGGCTTATTATCAGGCAGTAGAGCGTGCCTTCATGATTTCAGCCGATAATGCGCATGCCTGGCATCCTAACTATAGCGAAAAATTCGACCCTACGAATCATCCTAAGTTGGGCGGTGGTCCGGTCATCAAGTTCAATGCAGCCCAGAAGTATGCGAGCGATGCTGTATCAGCAGCCATCTTCGCCAACATCTGCGATGCAGCCGGTGTACCATGCCAGCGTTTCGTAAACCACAGCGATGTAGCAGGTGGCAGCACATTGGGCAATATCCTCGCCTCTTCCATCCCATTGAAGGGTGTGGATATGGGCAATGCCATCCTCGCTATGCACAGTTGCCGCGAAACCGGTAGCGTTATCGACCACGAATATTGCGTGAAGGCTTTCACCAAGTTCTATCAGTTGTAATAAAAAACAAAGAGGGTGTGTCTGTATTTATGACACACCCTCTTTGATTTTATATATTAACCTTTTCCTTTTATCGTTCCTAATTCTTTCACATTCTTCTCAAATTCATTTCTTTCACCAATAGCTCCATTACGCAGTTTTGCCCGATAATTGTATATCGTATTAACTGCATAATGAAGGAATTCTGCTATCTTCGTACTGTCATCAATACCCAGTCTTATCAAGGCGAATACTCTCACCATTGCCGGAAGTTTCGCAGCATCAGTAAGATGGATTTGTGCCTCCGGCTTCAGAAGGCTATTGAGGTCTTCCACGAAATCAGGGAACAGATGCAGGAAGACCTTATCGAAATTTGCATAGAGTTCTCCCAACTCGTGTTCCTTCAGTTCACTGCTTCTCGTCATTGAATAAAGTTCCTGATATTCACGGTTCTTTACCATTTTATTGACATGGAGACGCAACTTATCCAGTTTGTCTATATAATGAGAACATGCTCCCAGGAACTGGCCTATATATTCTTCCTTCACACCATTTGACTCATTCAGTTTATCATTCGAAGTCTTCAACATTTCGTTGGTAGCAGAAAGTTTCTTATTCAGTTCCTCCAATTGTTCATTCGTTTTCTTCAGTTCATTTCTCGCTATGGTAACATATTTCTTCTGTTTATTGACATAGAAAGCCAGAACACCTAAAGAAAGAACCAGAAGACTGACACAGATGATGGCAAAGACAAGACGCTGGTTTGCCTTCTTGAGCTGTGCCTGATAATTATGATCGATGGTACCAAGAACTGGCGAAATCTGCCAACTGCGAATACGCGTACTAAAACTCTTATTGGCATTCCAGGAGAAGTTGATGTATTTATAGGAACGCTCAACATCTCCCTCCTGACTCAGAATATCGGCGAGCATCCAGAGCGAAGCCTGATCATTGATAGCACACTTCACATCACAAATGGCAGATTTTAGCAACCAATATTTCTTCATTTCTTCTTTTTTCAGAGAACGGTAAATCAGATAGCGATAGTAGGCTACGATGCCGTATTCATGACTCCCCTCCTTACATAAATTCAACCGTTCATCATTCACCTTCAATGCTTCATCCCATTTATTCTGACTGGTAAGCATCACCTCTTTACGCATGAGATAATCTTCGCTATGATGTGGAAGGATAGCAAACAAAGTATCCCGATATGCATTCTGACGACTAAAAAAATTCTGACTTAAATCAGTATCTACATGTATATTAGAAAAGCCCAACTCACCATAGACATGGTAATAGGCGATGAAATAATCTTTCCGGTTCGATTCATCCAATGTCTTTTTATCTATATGATTGAGTACCTCCAAAGCCTCAGCAAAAGCTCCGGCTGTAGAATACTGTAAAGCTAACTGACTTTTCAATCCAGCAACTTCAGCCGGCAGTCCTTCCTTCTGAGCCAATACAATGGCTTTCTGAATATAAGCCACAGCAGAATCGCTCTGGTAGGGCTTATATTCAGAATAAATCTTGCGATAAGTATTGATGAGCAACTTCGGATTGTTCTCCTGATGAATCAATTCCTTCAACTGAGCGATGCTACTTTCTTTCAGTTTGGTATAGTGCTGGGATTGCTCTATAGACCGATCAAGTTGGGCATACAGTTCATTGATGCTTTCCTTTTGAGCAAAGCATGATGTAAGTGTAGCGAAACACCAGATATACAATAGAGATAATAATCTTTCTATCATAGGTTGATAATATTTTGTTGTATAGGTATCATTAGAACCAGCCCTTACTGCTGTATAGGACATTCAAGAGACAAAGGTATAGTTTTTTGGGTATATTTCCAAATTTTCTAGCATTTTTTTGATATTCTTTTTTACTTTTGTTGTTCTTACATCCTTGCACCTCCCCAAAAAAGGCTGCCCCAAAAAGTCTGGAGCAGCCTTAAACAAAGCTTTATACCCTAAATTATTTAAACTAAAACCTAAAAAGCTTATGAATAATTATAAACCTACATATTATTTCTTTTCTACTTTGAGAACAGCCTTGTCTACACCGGCAGTCAAGTCAACTGTAAGAACGTATGTCTCGCCATCCTTCAGTTCTACTCCATCTTTCAGATAAACATTGCCGTTGTCGTGACCGTTACCGTCACCGATGCCGAATACCTCGCTCTCAGTTGAGATGAGATGGCTGTTATCCTTACCCTTGAACTCAATACCCCAGTCTGCCTGACCGAAGAACTTGAAGTCTACGCCAGTAGCTCTGAGCTGCTTACCAACGGTGAGTGTAACCTGATATACCTTAACCTTGATTGGAGTGAGGCAGACGTCAGAGTCAACACCTGTCCACCAGCCATGATTTACAGCGTCCCAAGTTGGCTTGTTGACACCTTCATTACCGATGATCCAGAGTGCACCAGTACCATCGCCATTCAGTGACATAGGCTCACTTCCATTCATTGTCCAGATGCGGAATGACTTATGGGTGAAGTCTGCCAGAACGGTATATCTGCCGGTAATAGCCTTGAAGGTATAGCTTCCATCCTCTTCTTTCTGGAACCAGTCGCTGTCATAATACCAGTCATCTGGCAGATTATTGCCGTTGATGGTAAGGTTGCAGGTAGCCCCCTGCTTGATCTCACCAATCCAAGTCTTGCCTGCATCAGTATCGGCAAAATCGAGGATAGTAACCGGCAATACGTCGGTAGGACCAGCCGTATAGTTCTTGGCATCGAAAGTGACAACTACATCGCTCATATTCTCAGAAGTGAAGTTGAAGTTGCCTGTTTCTCCCAAACTGATATCCTTACCTGTGCTGGAACCGAAGACAAACTTTCCATCCTTCGTTGCAAAATATCCCTTGAAGGTCTTCTTACTGCTAGGAAGAACAGCCTGATAAACAAAGTCGCTTTTCTCTGTCATGTCATATTTAACACCATCAGCACTCACAAACTGCAGATTGTTGAAATGAGGGCGCTTGATATCAAACGACAAGGTCTCTGTATTCGATTTGGTTGATACATTCTGCAGAGTAAGTTGAATATCCACCTTTCCATCAGGAACATTCTGTGCATAAGGCACTTTCAGTTTGACTGTATATTCACCAGCCTCCTTGGTACGGATGGTAGTTTCATCTACACTCTGCCCACTAAACAGGAGGTTTGCTTTCAAGGTAGAGAGAGCCACTCCTCCATCATCCTTGCAGTTTACTTTCACCTCCACTTCATCGCCCATCCATACAGCTGAAGCAGGAGCCGTATAGCTCATCACAGGATTACCGGCAGGAGTAGGCGCACTGTAATCATCATCGCCGCAAGATGCCATCAGTGGCAGGGCGAGCAACGCCATGATATAATATCTGATATGTTTCATAATGATCGTATCTTTAATGAATCATTTACTATAGTTTATGGATTACTTATTCCACTTGCAAGAAATCACACCATTAGCAGGAACATTGCAGGTAAAATTATGAGTTCCATCACTGAGGTTGATTGACTTAGCCTCATCTCCCTCGTTGATAATGACAGCAGCATAACTACCATCAGGATTAACAAACTCAGCATGTGTAATCTTGCTGTCATTAACGGTGCGGGACGTATTACCAATGCGAACCGCACCAGGAGCAACGACACTAGACATGTGGTTGATGATGTAATAATGAGAATTGTAGCTCAACTGGTTGTAGCCATTCTGATTGATATCAATAGCACCATAGCAGGTCTGGCATCCACCATCCAGGTTAGGTCCCATCTTATTGTCAAGCATCAGATTCCATACAAGCACTGCCTTGCAATACTGGTTTACCGTAGCGAGCGCCACATTCTTCATATCCGCCATCAGTCGTTTACTCAAGTCACGTCCGTTATTCCAGGTTCCGATACTGGTTTCCGAGAATATCAGTTCCTTGTCAGGACGCTGGTTGTGGATATCAGTCAACTCGCTGTTGTTGCCGCCATAATCATGATAAGCAGCACCTACAACCAGCTCTGAACCCTCAAAGTTATCACCGATAGCATTGTAGAGTTTCACAGGATAATCTTCCTGATCGGCAATCTTGTCATAGTTGTAATTGTGATCGAAGACATAAATCTTGGTCTGCAGGTTATTCTTCTTAAACTGCGCTGCCAATTCCTTTACGAAAGGAGCCTCTTCCTGCCAAGGCATATAGAGAGATGCACAGTTTGCTTTGTTCAATGGCTCATTCTGAGGACTAACAGCATAGATATTGATACCTTTCTCCTTCATCACATTAATAAACTTCACAAAGTACTTGGCATAAACCTCGCGATAATCAGGATTGAGATGACCATCTGTCCATGAATCCTTAGGATTCTTGGTGTTTATATCTGTCACCTTCATCCATTTCGGACAAGTCCAGGGAGCTGCGATAATCTTCAGATTAGGATTGATGGCAAGAATCTCCTTCAATACCGGAATCACATAATCGTTCTCATCGCTATAGAGCGCGAAGTTGCTGATAGGGTCAGATTCGCTGCCCTTCGTGTCGCAATAGGTATACTCAGTACTTGAAAAGTCGTTGCATCCCAAAGAGATACGGGCATAACTTACGCCATAACCCTCTGTTGTAGAGTAAATACGCTTCAAAAGAGCCAGACGCGCCTCTGGAGTCATCTGCATCAGATTATAGCAGGATGAATAAGTGATGGCATAACCGAATCCATCAATCGTCTGATACTTCTTATTTAAATCGAGTTCGATGGTGGTTGGTGCCATAGATACTCCATTATACAACTTTACCTCACCCTGTGCCAATGAATAGACTCCATCGGCTGTGGTAATGAAAGTTTTGGCTGTTCCTTGTGCCGGTACTGGATTTGGTGCCTCACTAGGAGTATCAAAGTCTACAGGATCTGAGAATGAGTTACTGCTGCTGCAAGCTGTCACAGAGAAAGCTGTTGCGCAGACCAGCATCATCAGTTTATTGCTATAGTATTTCATATTCGTTTCTTCTATTATTTGTTAATAACGGTTTGAGTTGAAAGCTATCCAGGTTAGCTTAGTAACCTGGATTCTGCTCTAGATTGGTATTCTGGTCAAGAGCGGTCTGTGGAATTGGCAACAGGTATGAGTTGCCGTCAAACTGTCTTACCTGTCTGATGCGTCCGCTGTCACGGTTGTCTATTCCGTTGAGATATTGCTCCACCTTGTTGTTGCGGCAGAGGTCGAACCAGCGTTCTCCCTCAAAGGCAAGTTCCAGACGGCGCTCATGGAGAACAGCCTCTATCATAGATTCCTTGCTGCCAGTCTTGTCGGATGTCAGTTCCTTCAGTTTGGCACGCTTGCGAATCTGGTTCACGAGTTTCGCACTCTCGGCAAGATTGCCCTTATAGGCTTCTGCCTCAGCCTTCATCAGGATAATATCAGCTAGGCGAAGCCAGTAAATATTATTGTATGAAGAGCGTAACTTATACATGAACGGATAGTTGGAAGCCGGATAATAGTTGCTCCAGGTACAGGCATAATATACGATAGCCTGATTCTTACGAACCTCATCACCTTCCTTGTCAAAGTCATTGATGATGTCTCGTGAAGGAGTAATCCACTTTGCCCAGGTAAAGTAATAATCCCAGTTGTCTAACTGACGGCCGTACATCCAGGTTTCCCAGTTTCCGCTACCGGTTGTCCAATGCACCTCCAGAATACCTTCTTTGGTATTGCGTTTCATGCAGTCTTTTGCAGTCTCATCATAGCCCCAGAGGGTTTCATAACTGTCTTCCAGCTCTACACCGGTTGTTTTCATCACCTTGTCGGCATAAGCGATTACCTTGTCATAATCCTGCACTTCCTTTTCGGCATAAACCTTGGCAAGCATAGCCTGAGCTACGGTCTTGGTCATCTTGGTGCGGTCGGAATTGTCATTATCCGGTGCATACTGCTCAGCATCCGTCAAGTCGGCAATAATCTGCTCATAACATTCCTTCGGCGTCTTGCGAGGAGGATAATAGGTAGGATATACCTCATTGATATTCTCGGATGTAATGGTCTTGGCGATGGTCGTGATGACAGGGAAAGAACCCCACAGACGAGCCATTCGGAACATCATCAGGGCACGGAAGATTTCGCCCTGTGCCTTATAGGAATGATATTCTGCTTCTGATATCTGACCATTCTCCTTCAATTGCTCAACACCATTGATCAGCACATTTGCCTGGGCGATATCCTCCAGATAGCGGTTCCAGTCACGGCTCAATACCGAGTTGCTGGCATCGATAGAGTTGGTTTCATAAGGTACCACCTCTGCACCGGTAGTTCCGGCATAAGCATTGTCGCTATGTGAATCGCCTATCAGAAGATAGTCGAGATGGGTATGCTCCTGACGGTTGCGGAACAACTCATAGAGCGATTTGAGCTGTGCATCAGCAGCAGCCTTGTCCTTCAATACGGCTGTTGAGGTCTCTGTCTGACCGCCCTGTGTTATTTCTGATGGCTCTGATAATGGCTCGTAGTCGAGAGAGCAACTTGCCAAAGAGAACATTGCGATGCCACCGAGCGCCAATGTCTTGATTGTATGATATGTTTTCATTGTTGTCGATGTTTAGAATTCTACTTTTACACCTAATACTACACTCTTATTGAGTGGATATGTACCCCAGTCGATGCCCTGCACACTACCACTGTTGCCATACTGGTTAACCTCCGGATCCATACCTGAATAGTCGGTCAGGGTAAGCAGGTTGGTTGCTGATACGTATGGCTGCAGACGGGTCAGACCGAAGCGAGAAATCAGTTTGCGAGGCACATCGTAAGAGAGAGAAATATCCTTTACACGGAGATAACTGCCATCTTCTACGAAGTAGGTTGAGTTGCGGATATCCCACTTAGCCTTTGGCACATCGGTAATCTGACCAGGAACTCTCCAGCGAGCAAGCACCTTGGTGCTTTGGTTCTTACCATCATACATTCCTTCGGTTTCCATACGTGAAACGTTGTAGATATCGTTGCCATAGCTTCCCTGGATAAGAATACTGAGATTCAAACCTTTATAAGAGAAGGTATTGGTCAAACCGAAGGTGAAGTCTGGGTTCGGATCACCGATATAAGTACGGTCACTGGCTGATACCAGACCATCACCGGTCACGTCCTTATACTTCATATCACCGGTCTCGGGATCCACACCTTCTGCTACATATCCCCAGAAACTGCCCAATGGCTTACCAGGCGTATTGCGAACCACCTGTTCGTTGACGAAATCGGTAGTCGTGGCTTCATAATATACCTGAGTCAGAGACAGGCTCTCCAACTTATTCTTGTTGAATGAGATGTTGAAATCTGTATTCCACTTCAAGGCACCTGTCAGATTCTGTGAAGAGATAGCAAACTCCCAGCCTTTGTTGATCATCGAACCGCCATTATAGGTCAGGTTGCTTGCAGCAGCACTACCTGCCGGCAAGGTGATGTTCATCAACATATCCTTGGTCTTCTTATAATAGTAATCAGCATAGAAGGTGAGGCGGTTGCCCAGTACGGTCAAGTCGAGACCTATATTGGTCTGGGTTGTTGTTTCCCAAGTCAGTTCAGGGTTGCTCAGATTGCCCTGTGAGAAAGTAGGAGTAGAATTGGCATCATTTCCTTCGCCAAACCACTGCACACGATTGATATTGTATCTTGCCAGATAGCTGTAATCGCCCAATCCGCTCTGGTTACCGGTCTGTCCCCAGCCTCCACGAATCTTCAAGTCGTCAATCCACTTGATATCCTTCATGAATTTCTCATTGCTTACGCGCCAGGCACCAGAGAATGATGGGAAGTAGCCCCAACGGTGATGCGGTGCCAACTTGGAAGAACCATCGGCACGCATATTAGCGGTTACCATATAGGTATCATTCCAGTTGTACTGCAAACGGGCGAAAGTAGAGAGAATAGCCCAATCAGAAGCTGACGAACCGGTTCCTGTCCAGGAAATCTTGTTGGCTGCATTCAAGGTTGGGAACAGATCGTTGGCATAGTTGCTACCATTGATATAGTTCTGGCTCCACTTGCTCTGTGTCCAGGAACTACCAGCCATCGCATCCAGACTGTGCTTTCCGAATGCCTTCTTATAGTTTAATACATTGTCCCATACGATAACGCTGCTGATGTTTCTACCATCATATCCTGTACCGAATTCCTGACGGCCGATGGTGGTAGATATCGGGTCAAGGAAGTTGGTGGTTGTTCCTTGTGTACGGTCGAACGAGAGAGATGTGTTATAAGTCAGTTCAGGCATAAAGGTGACAGTAGCCTTTCCGGTTGCAAGCAATCGGTTGTAAGCCGACTTATTATTCTGAGTACGGGCGATATTCTCTGCTGGCGAGGTAATGTTCACGCCATAGAAGTTGTTGTAGAACTGGCTAGGATTCTCCGGGTTCCATACCGGTGCATAGGTTGGCGTATTGACGATAGCGGTTACTACGCCGCCTCGGTTAGAACCGGCACCCGAAATGATACCTGTACCCTTGTTGGTATAATCAGAATAAGTTACACTGGCATTGAGTCGCAACCACTTACGTATATCGTTTTCTACAGATGCTCGGAAGTTGTAACGCTGATAGCTTGACTTCTTGATAACACCATTTTCGCCTGTATAGCCACCCGAGATAAAGTATCTCAGTTTATCGGTACCATTGGTGATAGAGAGCTGGTAGTCCTGTACATTACCCGTACGGAACACCTCGTCTTTCCAGTCGGTCTGGTCTTTCAAGCCTTCCGGCAGTTTCACCAGACCGATTTCATCCATCAGCTCCTTATACTGAGCCGCATTAAGAGATTCCTGGTTGTCACGTACAGTATTAAATGCATAATGTGCATTCAGAGATACCTTGGCTACACCAGCCTTACCCTGCTTTGTACCGATAATGATGACACCATTGGCTGCACGTGATCCATAGATTGCAGCAGAAGAGGCATCCTTCAACACCTGGATATTATCAATATCATCTGCTGCCAGGAAGTCGATATTGGTCATTGGCACACCATCTACTACATAGAGCGGATCATTGCTACCATTTAAAGAGGTGGTACCACGCACACGGATGGTTGGTGAAGCACCTGGCTGACCGTTGGCTTGCGAAATCTGCAAACCGGCTGCCTTTCCCTGCATACCTGCTGCGGCAGATACGATAGGACGGGTATCAAGGTCTTTGGCTGACACACTGGATACGGCAGTAGTCACATCCTTACGCTTGACAGAGCCATAACCGATAGCCACCACTTCGTTGAGCATATTAGACTCCTCTTCGAGCATAATCTGTACACCGTTAGAAGCTTTCACTTCCTTATTCTTATAACCTATATAAGAAATTTTGAGTCTGGCACCTGGCTGTACTTCGATGGTGAAGTGACCATCCAGGTCTGTAGCAACACCATTTTTGGTACCATTCTCCAGAACCGAAGCTCCGATAACGGGTTCATTGGTATTGTCGATTACAGTACCCGTAATCTTCACCTTCTGTCCCCAAGCTGTCGCTGAGACCATTAGGACGAGTGCTGAGGCTGCTAGTCCTCGCAACATCGCATTACTTTTTGATTTTCTCATAATTTAAACTTTAGTTATTCTCATTTATGTTTAAAATTGTTGTCTGATAGTCGGGAATCCATCCATGATTGGTTTCCGGTTGCAAAAGTATATAAAATGTCTGATATTTGTTGGTCGATTAAATAATTAAGTGGTAAAAATGGCCACCTGTTTTTACAACTGCATTTGATTATCAGGACTTTACATTTTTCATAGTTCTAAAAATAAGTGGTAGATTTATAATGGTAAAAGATACAATTATAGAAGAAAAAAACTGTTTTCTGATGATTCAGCCAGAAGATTTATGCAGACAATTCAACAAATGAGTTGTAATATAAGCAATCCCGATTTATCTCTTCACTCTTCACCTTCTCGCCCGTAACCCCTCTGTTTATCGGGGTTTCGGGAGGTGAAGAGTTTTCTTTATCTCTTCACCCACTCTTCACCCCTCTTCACCCATATATCTTTTTTCTCATTAAAAATTATTTAAAAATCAGTTTCTCCGTTCTATCAGCCAGGAAAAGAGGGATGTTGATAAAGGAATCATCCCTCTTGAGATTAAGCATCGAATATCTGATGCGCAAACCAGGTGAGTACCTTTTGTTATACTCTATCAAACTACGCCCCGTGACACTGGTACCCGACTTCACTTCCACCGGAATAACTTCCAAACCACGCTGAACAATAAATTCCACTTCTGCTTTATTACCCGAAGCCCAATAATGGGAACAATTAACGCCATTAGCCACTAGACTCTGAAGAATATAATTCTCTGCCAAAGCGCCCTTATATTCTTTAAATATAGGATTATCAACCAGATAAGCCTCAGGACTCAAATCAGCAAGCACTCTCAATAATCCCACATCAAGACTATAAATCTTGAAGATGCTCAAATCTTCATACGATTTCAAAGGAACTTGCGGAGTAGAGCACAAGCTTACCTTATATATCAATCCCGCATTTTTAAGCCATGTAAGAGCATCCTCATATTCCCTCGCTCTTGCACCAGGACGAACCAGCTGATAAACAAACTTTCTATTTTCCTTAGCCAACTGTGACGGCAAAGACTTCCAAACATGCGAAATCCTATTAGCCAGTAAAGGCGTAGCATGCTTCACAAAGTCCAAGGAATAATCTTGCAAGATATTACGTAGAGTTGTTTCCACGCCACTCAGATCCTTTTCTATCATCTTCATTGCCGCAGCTGGCATTCCACCAGATATACGATAGGCAGTAAATGCCTGAGAAAGTCTATCAAAAAAAACGTCAGGAAGAGGTTCCAAGCTATCTATTGACATATAATATTGGTAAAGCCTTTCATCTCGCTGCTCCAAAAACTCAGAAAAAGTGACAGGATACATATTTATATGGTCAACCTTACCCACAGGAAACGAAAAGCCTTGATGACCAAAAGCCAACCCCAAAAGAGAACCAGCACAAGCCACAACATATTCCGGCGTCTTTTCGCAGAAATATTTCATGGCGCTAATGGCTTCCGGACAGTCTTGTATCTCATCAAGAATAAGCAAAGTCTTCTGAGGCAAAATAGGTTCTGAAGTAAGATATGACAATTGCTCGATGATTTGCAGCGGGTTCTTGGTCTTGCGAAAGATATCGCAGACTCCCTCTTCTTCATTGAGACTAAAATATGCGCAATGCTCAAAATATTCTTCTCCGAACTTCTGAAGTACAGAAGTCTTTCCTACTTGTCGAGCGCCCAGCATAATCAATGGCTTACGGTCTTTTTTAGCTCTCCATTGTTTTAATTCTTGAATAATTATTCTATTAAACATTTTTTAGCACCTCCATCGTTAAAGTGCGGAAAATGTGTAAGTTTGCACATTTTTGATACTTCTTTTGTGAAATTTTCCACATTTTCCACACTTGAGTTTTATTTTTCATCGCAAAGATACTAAAAAAACGACAAGCAAACAAGCATTTACTACATTTTTAACCAACTTTATTACATCATTAATTTCAAGAGGAGCATAAGACCATCCGTAAGATTCTTTCTAGCTCATTAAAAAAAAGCGGAAAAAGCCCCCGAAGCGTAATAGCTCCGGGGGCTTTCCGTATTTATCACCAGGCATTGTATCTACTGAATCTGCAGTATCTGGTCTTCCGTCAAACCAGTTATTTCCTGGATTGTCGCCTCATCCATACCTTTTGCCAGCATATTCTTAGCAATCTCAATACTTCTTTGGCTTTTGCCTACTTCTTCGCCTTTTGCCATGCCTTCTTCCATTCCTTTCTGGTACCTGTCATCCAGGAGGGTTCTTTCAACACTTACCGAATCCCAGAATTTGTCATAGGCACGGAGCTCGGCATCTGTAAAGCCAGAAATCTCCAGCTCCTCTGTTGTCGGCAGATATTGTTGCTGTTGTATCAGTTCATCTTCATTGAGTGACTGAAGGGTATTCAGAAGGTTTTTCAATCGATCGGGATGATTGCCGAATATCTTCTTGAACGTGAGGTCTGCCTTAGGGTCTAAGTACTTCATAACCTTTCTGTTTTAAAATGATACCGCAAAGTTACGATTTTATTTTCATATCAGCAAGAGATTTCTGATAAAAATTATGAAACAGCCCCCGAAGCGTAATAGCTCCGGGGGCTTTTTATTTTGCCCCAGGCATCAGATGTGCTGCCTGGGACTACGATAGAGAATCAGGGGCTAGTCTGCCCAAATACCCTTATTTGTATCCCAGAAATCCTTCACATTTTCATTGCTGTAATCCTCTTCTGACGCCTTCGGGATAACAGAGCCGGCGAGGATGGCTGTGGTTTCCATTTCCATGACGCTAACCACTGGCTTGATATATCTTTTCTTTTTCATATCTATTTTTATTACTATTTTTTATTACTTGATGATAACCTTCATGGTCTTGCCGCCACGCTTCACGATGTTTATGCCCTTCTGCAAATTCTGGAGGCGACGACCCTGGAGATCGTAGTATTCAGCCTTGCTATCTGCTGTAGTCTCCAACTGCTCGATGGCTGTGGTGCTGCCGCCGACGCTGATGCTGAACATTCTGGCACCTGCTGCAGGAGCAGAAGAGTTATCTGCCATGTAAGCACGGAAAGGCTTGCTGCCCACAGACTCTGTTGTTGTTTTATCCAACAGCTTGGCTGGGTTCATCAGCTTGGAGCCCTTCACGATGTAGCAGTTGTTATCAGTATCCTTGCTGAACTCCTTCTGGGTATAGAGTCCCTGGAGCTGATAGTTGCCATTAGCGGTTTCTGCAGTCTGAACATCTTTTTCAATCTCCTTGTCGGATACAGTGAAGTTGAGCTTTGTTGCTCCATCCTTCATCTTGATGATAACAGGAGTACCAGCCTCGATCCTTGTCTTTATCTCTTCGAGTTCTACGGTTTCTGTAACATCATCAGCCGAAAGGAGCTTGAAGGCACGGAAGTTCTGATTCTGCAGTGATACCTCGAATGGCAGGCAGAGCGTAGCCCAAGTAGTGCCTTCCTTCATTGTGCGGCTATAAGATGCAGCCTTAGCTGCGAATGGCTCGTAAGCCACGAAATCCTTATCGTCATCAAGTACGAGATTATCCGTAGCAAGAGTTTCTCCCGTTGCTCCTATCTTCTCATCGCCATTCTTGCCTACCAGCTTGGTGAAGTAGCCAGTCTTGTAGTTTGCGTATTTGTAATTCTCTTTGTCTGTGTTCTTGTTATACTCTATAAAACCTTTGAGTTTTATACAATTAAAGAACATATTAGAACCTGTTTCTACGTTGGTCGTTACAAACTCATCGCTGGCGTAGATGGTTGTGAGAGCGGAGCACTCATTGAACATCTGACTCATATCCGTCACTTCCGCTGTGTTGAACTTTGTGAGGTTGAGCGAGGTGAGACCTGAGCATTTTTTGAACATAAAGCACATATCCATCACTTTCGCTGTGTTAAAGTTAGTGAGGTCGAGCGAGGTGAGAGCGGAGCATCCATAGAACATATAGGCCATAGAAATCACATTTCCGGTGTCGAAATTAGTAACATCAAGAGATTTGAGACCAGAGCATTTCATGAACATAGAGTACATATTCCTTACTTTCGCTGTATTGAACTTAGTGACGTCGAGCGAGGTGAGACCTGAGCAGTTATTGAACATATAGAACATATTCGTCACATTTCTGGTGTCGAAATTAGTAACATCTAGAGATTTGAGACTAGAGCAGTTTGAGAACATAGACATAAGAGTCGTCACATTCGCTGTATTGAACTTAGTGACGTCGAGCGAGGTGAGATCTGAGCAGCTCGCAAACATGAGGGCCATATTCGTCACCTTCTCGGTATTAAGATTCTCGATGCCTTCTATATTGACCAGATTTTTGCATTCATAGAACCAGTAATAACAGCTTGTTGGTCTTGCATTGGCAAACGAAGCATCGAAGACCACCTTCTTGATTTCATTTTTATGCGTACGCCACCCTGGATCAGTAATCCCCACATTTAGGTCATAAGCTCCTTCGGGCTTGACTCCCTTGTAACGGAATGTAAGAGTTCCAGTAGCATTGTCAAACTCGGCATACCCACATCCAGGAGTAAAGTAACCATCCGTGCCGCAGTTGGCATAGTTGTGGTCGGTCTTGCTGGCAACATACTCTAATGTTGTGCCTTTGAGCGAGGTGCAATCATAGAACATATTATAACTATATTCAACCTTGTCCGTAACAAAATTATCGCTGGCGTAGATGGTTGTGAGAGCGGAGCAGCTATAGAACATATTGTTCATACCCGTCACATTCGCGGTATTGAAATAAGTAACATCTAGCGAGGTGAGAGATGAGCAGCATTCGAACATACTGTTCATATTCGTCACCTTCGCGGTATTGAAATGAGTAACATCTAGCGAGGTGAGAGATGAGCAGTAAGCAAACAAGCGGTTCATATTCGTCACCTTCGCGGTATTGAAATGAGTAACATCTAGCGAGGTGAGAGATGAGCAGTTAAAGAACATGTAGCTCATATTCGTCACCTTCTCTGTATTCAGATATTCCAGACCTGTAATTGTTTTCAGTTTTGTGAGATTCGCAAAGAATTTGTACAACGATGTAGGAGTGTATGTGCTAAAGCTCTTATCGAAAACAATGTGCACAATTGTGCCATTCCCTAAATTATTAATGATAGTAGCCACCGTCATCTTATCTTCCACCCAAGCACTATTTTTAGGAAGGGTTTCACCCACATTTTTCTTGAAAGTCAAAGTTTGGGTAGAGGATTCATACGTTGCTATATACTTAGAACTGGAAGCTGCCTTCTGCGCCACCATGCGGGCTGGCAGAAGCAACAACATGAGCAACATCAATGGGAACAGAGCGAATCTACGGATTATCGCCCCCCCCATTGTTAATACGGCCGGCTTGCGACCCATTGGATTGATTGGTAAATCTTTTCATCATTAATAAATATGTTTTGTTATTATTTTTTATCAAGAAATTACTGAATACTGATTGCCATCAGACTGACTACCAGACACACGAACGTGATAAACACTACGCCGAGAATGAGGCAGATATAGAAACGCCCTCTCCTGATGAAATCACCCAAGCTGAAATGATACATCGGGTAATCATCAAGATAGGTCCTATATTCCCTCACCATGACATTAATCATGATGCCAACATAAATGAGGAGAAACAAAGCTACTATCAGGATAGCCTGTTCTTCTTTGGCTAATGATTCTATTATACTTTTCATGGTGCAAAGATAGTGTTTTTCTTTGAAACAAGGTGTCGCATTCCCCCACATAGGTGTCGCATTCCTACAAAAAAGGTGTCTCATTCGTGGGGAATGCGACACCTAATACATACTTTTTAACAGTTTTTCTCTCTCCAAGCCGTAGGAGAGCAGCCTTCTTTCTCTTTAAACATACGGTAGAGATGGGTACGGGAAGAGAAGCCGCACTCAGCAGAAATGATGTCATTACCGAAGTCGGGGTTATCCAACATCATCTTCTTGGCAGCCTCAAAACGCACCTCGGCAAGCCAGGGGCGGAAGGTGGTATTGAGACAGGATGAGAGGTAGCGCGACAACTCGTATCTGCTGATATTCAACGAACGTGACAGGGTAATCATATTCAGCGACGTATCCCTATAACCCTTGGTAGCACACCATTCATCCAACTTCTCACGGACGATCTTCTGCCGTCTTTCTGAACGCAGTGATTGTAAAGTTTCTTTCTTATCATCAAGTTCTTCATCCTGCAGTTCTAAACAGGCATTGTCTTCCACACTTTCCATGGCAGCCTCCTCTTCTTCCTCCTTATCCAGAAGTTCTTCGGTAGGCATGTAATTATAGCCCAAAGCCATGAAACTGAGCGTGAAGAAAAAGACAGCAAGCAGTCCCAGAGGTCCGATTACATATAGAGATTTGGTGGAAAGGACTGCAAAAGGCAGGGCTACTGCAGGGAAAAAGACGATGAATACACTGGCTCGCGCATATCTCACGTAAGGCAGAATATCGTAACCAGCCATCACCTCCAGCATTCTTCTGCGCTTTCTGATTTCCACTATTATCATATAGATGCAATAGGCCACGCTGAAGGCGAACAGGACTATCATCACATAAATCCAGCTGCCGATATGGAAGTTTCCGCTCTGGATAAAGCCGATGCAGAAGGCAGCCAATATGGCGGCATAAATGCTGGCGCAAACGATGCTCATCTTCCGGCGGTTGGCATGCGTTGCCTCGATATTGTAAATGCCAATAGAGATGAGCGAGAAGCAAGGGGGATAGACCAGAATGTTGAAAACGGCCCCCACAGCAGCGTCTTGAGCCCGGAAGCCCAGAAGCATCTGCATGAGAAATTGTATGGCCAATCCTACCATGGCTCCGATAATCAGCCACCGTGACACTTCATATCGCCGGTTCATCCACTTCATGTGCAGTCGGGTAATACCCAGGATGAGGATATTGACGAGCATAAATAGGAAACAGGCGAACTGCAATAAATATAATGTATCCATTTCGTTCTTATTTTTGTATTTGGCATCTGCCAAGATTACTGTTAACACGTTAAAACGTATGCAAAAGTACAAATTTTATTTTTAAATGGAGGGGAGAAATGGGGAAAAAGTGAATAAAAGGACGAAAAAAAATGGTTTTATTTATCGGGAACAGCAGACTGGCGAAACTAGAACAGCAGACTAGCGATAGGAAGAACAGTGGGCTGTCTGAGCCAAACAGCGAATGAAAACCGGTTTGCCAGGTTTTTAAATAACCGAAATATCACAATGGTTACGGCTGATATCAGAAAAGAAGAAGAAAAATTGATTTTACTCTTCACTCTTCACCCAATCGCTGGGAATGCCTTTATATAAAGGGGATTCGAGAGGTGAAGAGTGGGTGAAGAGAGGTGAAGAGTTACAAAAAACTCTTCACCCTCCGCAACGCCTTTATATAAAGGGGATTCGAGCTATCGGGTGAAGAGTGAAGAGTTTTTGGCTATTCCATTGCCTCATATCCTTTATTCTGAACCAACTTGCCATTGAAGGCAAGACTTCGCTGAGGTATCGGGAAGACGATGGAACAGGACGAGAGAGCGGACTGAACAGAACGGCGAAGATGCGAGGACTTGAGGAACTTGCCGAAACGGATAAGATCCTGACGGTGACAGGTCTCGCCCGCCAGCACAACCTGACGGTCTTCCAGAATATTGGCAAGCGAAGACTTGCGCGCAGGCAAACCGGCATGCGCACGAACCATATTATACTCTGCCCTGCCATCCCCATCGTTGCGCTCCATCGCCTCAGCCTTCATCAGCAAAACATCAGCATAACGGAAACGGAACAGAGGTTTGGCTGGTCGGGAATGCTGAACAGAATCAGCCTCATCCATCACCAGCGCATCCTTCGGCATCAGATAACGCGCAGAACTGTTGAAGATTTCATCCTTCTCTAAACTGCAGCCCTCATCAGCCAATCTGTTGCAATAGAAGATGCAGGTTTCCCAAGCATTCAATATCTTGCTGCGGTTCTCACTCGCCTTGCCGCCCGTAATGAGCGAGGCGCCATCGGCAGTACGCACCATAAATTCCAGGTCCCTACCCTTCGGACGCTTCCTGTAACCCTGCTCCCAATCGTTGTACATATAGATTTCAGCATTCAGCGCCAGCTTAGCCAGCAGGAAGTTGACCACAGGCTGCGTGATGCGCCCATAATGAGAGCCTTCCTCCAAACTGGACGTCTGAGGAAGATAAGGCAACACCTGCTGCAATTCGCTGAAGATGAAATGGAAGATTTCGCTCCGTTCGCTCTGAGCCGACAGCTTTTCATCGGTAACCGAAGAGCCCGAAGCCGGTTCATAGATGAGTGATTCTGCCGCAGACAGGAGTACCGGAATCCTGCCATACAAATCCATCGCCTCATAATACATCATGGCTCTGATGGCACGCACCTCAGCCTTGAACTGCGCCTTTTTGTTATCGGTAAGCCGTACTGACTGTAAATCTATCATATCCAGCGACTTGTTGCACATACCGATAGCCCGATAAAGATATTGCCAGGAAGAATAAAGCTGCTCATCATCAGGAGAAAGAGAAAGCAGACTGTCCAGACGCTGAATATCGCGGATGCCTTCCCCATCTATCGTTCCACCCATAAAATCATATAAAGGAGCTATGGTCGTATCGAATATTTCAGACGCAGAACCATTGCTGCCACCCCCATCGAGCTGATCCTTAGGATGCTCATTCAAGCACGATGAGAATGCCAACAGGGTCAGGAAAGAGATGACCCAAGTGAACAAATGTGAAATATACCGTCTCATAATCCTATCACATGAAGTTTAGGTTTCAAACTGTCAAGACTGCGAATAACAGCAATCCGACTGCAAATATAAGAAAAAAGAATGATAAAAGGACACAAATATAGTAAAAATCTACGTAAATTTTGCGGTTATCAAATTTATTTGTACCTTTGCACCCGGTTAGCAGAGAGCTAACTAAGGGGTGCTACCGCCGGAAAAGAGAAAAAAGCGGATGCTGAGAATATACCCATCGACCTGAACCAGGTAATGCTGGCGTAGGAAAATAAGGCACATTCCCCCCTTATATAGATGTTTTTAATTTAAATAAATGAAAAGATTCAACGGGATCGCACTCAGTGTAGCGTTTTGCTCTTTGGCAAGCCAGGCTGCACTGGCACAGACAAAAATCGACACCTTGAAGGTGCAGAATTTGAATGAAGTGATTGTAAAAGGCGTACGTGCCGCAAAGGAAGCTCCATACGCCGTGGCTAACATCAGGAAATCAGAACTCAAACAATTCTCTTGCTCAGGTCAGGAATTGCCATTTCTCCTTTCTCGTACACCGGGCATTCTCGCCTGGAGTGAGAACGGTATCGGCACCGGTACTACCTATATGCGCATTCGTGGCGCTGCCGGAAGCCGCATCAATGTAACACTCGACGGAGTGGCTCTCAACTCACCGGAAGACCAGACCGTTTTCTGGGCTAACATGAACAGTTATTCTTCGCTCCTGGGCAGCATCCAGGTACAGCGCGGCGTAGGCTCTTCTACCAATGGCGACGGTGCCTTCGGTGGAAGCATCTCTATGGCTACAGCTGCTCCTTCGCTCACCCCTACTGCAGAAGTTACCGGTTCTTTCGGTTCTTACAATACCTATCATACAGGCGCCAGCTTCTCTACAGGTCTGCTCGGCAAGCATCTGATTTTTGACGGTGCTTATCACGAGACAGCTACCGACGGTTATGTAGACGGCACAGCAGGCCGCTCAGGTTCTTACTATGGCGGACTGACCTGGCTGGGCGATAACTTCAAGATAAGCTACAAGAACATCGGCAACTTCGAGAAGACCGGTCAGGCTTGGAGCGGTGTGCTGGGCGGAGATTACAACTCTAGCTTCACCCTCCTTGAGGATGGCATCCGCACTTATAAAGATATGTATAAGGCAGGTCTGGATAAGTTTAACGTGCTGACAGGTGATTTGGTTCGCAACGGCAAGGGCGATTATACCATCACTCCTTATACCCTGCGCGACGGAAGCAAATGGGACAAGACTACTGATAACTTCTATCAGAACCACAACATTCTTTCGGCTACCTGGACACCAAGCAGCCACTGGAGCCACAGCCTCTCACTGCATTATACCTATGGCTACGGCTACTACAAGGAGTTTAAGAACAACGCCAAGTTTGCCAAGTTCGGACTCGTTTACAAGGATGCAGAAGGCAACAAGGTTAAGAAGTCTGACTTCATCCGCAAGAAGGGACTCACCCAGCATACCTACGGCATGGTATACAATACCAACTACAAGGATGAGCACTGGGATGTTATCGGCGGATTGAACCTGCAGCAGTTCCGCGGCAACCACTGGGGATACCTTACTTATATCGCCAACCAGGATGCCGAGAAGAAGTTCTTCGGCAGCAACGGCCAGTATAAGTACTATGATTCTGATGCCCACAAGTATGACTACAGCGCCTTCATCAAGGCAAGCTATCGCTTTGCAGACTACTGGAATGCCTTCGCTGACCTGCAGTATCGCCGTGTAGAATACAAGACCGACGGTATCAACGATAAATTTATCGCCCAGGCAGATGGCAGCTACAAGAACCAGGAGCTGAACATCAACGAGAAGTACAACTTCTTCAATCCTAAGGCAGGTATCAGCTTCAACAAGGATGGCCATAAGGCATACGCATCTGTAGCCTACAGCAACCGTGAGCCAGAGCGCAACAACTTTACCGACAACTTCAACTATCCATTCCCTAAAGAGGAGAAGCTGCTCGATGTAGAGTTCGGCTATCAGTATCAGGGCGACAACTGGCATGCAGGCGCCAACTTCTACTATATGGATTATGACAACCAGCTGGCTCAGACCGGACAGTTGAGTGACATCGGCGAGGCGCTGACCACCAACATCAAGGATTCTTACCGTATGGGCGTAGAGCTGACAGCCGGCTGGGCACCATTGTCATGGTTGTCTGTAGAAGGAAATGCCGCTTTGAGCAAGAACAAGATCAAGGACTTTGATGAGTATGTAAGCAACTGGGAAGACGATACGAAGCCAGGCGTAGTACATTACGACAACTCAACCCTGTCTTATTCTCCATCAGCTATCCTGAACGGATTCATCGACATCCACTATGCCGGTTTCTCAGCTACCTGGCACACCAACTTTGTAAGTCGCCAGTATATTACCAACACAGAAGACCGCGACTTCTCACTACCATGCTATTCACAGAGCGACCTGAGCCTGAACTACAGCGCTAAGGTAACCAAGGCACTCGGCATCAAGGAGGTAAGCTTCGGTGTGGACATCAACAATATCTTCAACCGCCACTATGCTGCCAGCGCATTCACCTGGGGCAATGCTACCGGTTACGGATATACATTGGACAAACGATTCAAGCAGATAGCCTACATCCCGATGGCAGATACCACCTGGATGACGCATCTTACATTGAAGTTCTAATCAGAAATCATCATGATGGATTATATTGCATCACATGGTTTAGACATCTTTACCACGGTACTCGGACTGGTTTATATCCTGTTGGAGTACCGTGCCAGTATCTGGCTCTGGCTGGTAGGCATCATCATGCCCGCCCTGGACGTATGGCTCTATTGGAGTCATGGTCTTTACGGCGATGCGGGTATGGCGGTCTATTATACGATAGCCGGTATATATGGTTATGCCGTATGGAAATATGGCAAGAAGCACAACCAGAAGGAGAAAGAAGAACTTCCGATTACCTATATGAAGAAGTCGCTCTATCTCCCTACTCTTCTGTTCTTCCTGGCAGCCTGGGGCATCACCTATTATATACTGATAACTTTCACCAACTCTACAGTTCCTCTGCAAGACAGTTTCACCAATGCCCTGAGCTTTGTGGGTCTCTGGGCGCTGGCACGCAAATATATCGAGCAGTGGTTTTTCTGGATTATCGTAGATGCCGTTTGCTTCTATCTCTATATCGTCAAAGGCATCCCATTCAAGGCAGGACTTTACGGTCTCTACGTCATCATCGCCGTAGCCGGATACTTTAAATGGAAGAAGATGATGAAAAAGAGTTGATAGTTTACAGTTAACAGTTTATAGACGGAAAAAGGAAGCCAAGGCAAAAACAAACTTGCCAGGCTTCCTTTATTTCATTTATATAAACAAGAACCACTATACCAAGGTTCCGCGCTTAAACTTATCCTATCAGCGAAAAGCACATCCTTTATGCCCTTTTCACCTTTAATCCGTTTTCGATACTAACCAGTTCATCGTTGAATCCAGCATCAATCTTCAGCCTTTCTTCCACTTTTGTACAACTGTGGATAACTGTGCTATGATCACGATTACCAACGAGTTTGCCGATTCTCGAAGCAGGCATTTTGGTATATTTCTGTGCCAGATACATCGTTACCTGTCTTGCCACGACATAATCACGCTTACGGCTCTTGCTGTTCACGGCAGTAACCGTTACATTATAATGATGGCAAACCGTTTCTACGATGTCATCGATGGTGAGCGGCTTATCATCCACCTTCACCGCACGCTTGATGACGCGCTCGGCAAGACGGATATCAATGCTGCTGTTATAAACGATGCTGTAAGCCAGAAGACCATTGATGGCTCCCTGCAAATCGCGCACACTTCCGTTACAGGTCTGGGCGATGAAAGAGATGACATCTACCGGAATCTTCAAACCGTCACGACGGATCTTATTGCTCAGGATATCCACACACAACTGGATATTCGGCTTCTCCAACTCGCAGACCAGACCGCAAGAGAAACGGGTAAGCAGACGGTCTGGCATATCCTTCAACTCTACCGGAGGGCGGTCGCACGCCAGGATAATACGCTTTCCGTTGCGGAAAAGGTGGTTGAAGATATGGAAGAAGGTATTCAGCGTCTTCGCCTTACCAGCCCACTCCTGGATATCATCCACAATCAGCATATCGATAGACTGATAGAAATTGATGAAATCATTGCTCGCATTATGGAGCACGGCATCGGTATACTGGGTCTGGAAAAGACGGGCACTCACATAGAGCACACGCTTCTGAGGATACATCTGCTTCGCTTTCAGGCCGATGGCATTCACCAGATGCGTCTTACCGCTACCCGAAGGTCCGTAAATGAACATTGGGTTAAACTGGGTGGTGTTGGGATGCTCGGCAATAGACAATCCTACGGAACGAGGCAGCTTATTGCTGTCACCCTCCATATAATTGTTGAAAGTAAGCTTCGGGTCTAACTGTGTATCAATGTCTTCCTGCTGCTGGGGAGCGGCAGGCTGGGCAGCCGTCTGCTGGGCACGCTCACGAGTTTGCTTTGCCATATCAGCATCGTCTGGATCTGCCTCTATATCTTGAGAAAGCTTATGCTCCTTATCGGTTACAACACGATAAGTGAGACGGATTCCTTCACCAAAATTACGATGCAGCACCTTACTTAACAAGTCAACGAAGTTCTGTTCCAAGTACTCGTATACGAACGGACTCGGAACCTGCACCAACAAAGTCTTTGTCGACGGCTTGTACGATTCAAAGACGATTGGCTTGAACCATGTGTTATATTGCTGCTCTGTTACACTGTCCTTTATGAGCAAAAGACTGTTGTCCCAGAGGGCTTTTGGACTTGCTAACAT